>NZ_JBIOAL010000001.1:0-3692763 GCF_044452285.1 Pedobacter sp. UC225_61 | reverse complement strand
TATAAAGCTCCTTTTTTAGCTAATAATGGTACTTTTAAACTATACAAACGCTTTTATTACAAATAAACTAAGGCTAAACAAGGGTTAATGCGTATCTTTGTACCTTAATTAGAAAACGATGAAAATCAATTTTGGATCAAGAAAGGAAGTATTATCGCATGTTGAAAAATACATGCTTAAAATGATGCCTACCTATTTGAAACCTATAGATACCAATTGGCAACCTTCTGATTTTTTGCCAGATTCTACAAGTGAATCTTTTTATCAGGATATTAAAATATTAAAAGAGAATGCCAAAGATCTTTCTTATGATTTGGTTGCTGTATTAATAGGTGATACTATAACTGAAGAAGCATTACCTACTTATGAATCGTGGTTAATGACCATGGATGATATATCTCGTGATGAAGAAGGTGGTTGGGTGAGATGGAACCGAAACTGGACAGCAGAAGAAAATCGTCATGGGGATCTATTAAATAAATACTTATATCTTTCTGGTAGAGTTGACATGCGTCAAATGGAAATTTCTACGCAATATTTAATTGCTGATGGATTCGACATAGGAACTGGACATGATCCTTATCGTAATTTTGTTTACACTAGTTTTCAAGAATTAGCTACAAATATTTCACATAGAAGAGTAGCATCTTTAGCTAAAAAAGATGGTGATGTGCTATTGTCAAAAATGTGTGGTGTAATAGCAGCTGATGAATTACGTCATGCAAAAGCCTATAAAGATTTTATGTCAAAGATTTTTGAAGTTGATCCAAATGAAGCGATGATCGCTTTTGAAGATATGATGCGTAAGAAAATTGTAATGCCTGCCCACTTTTTACGTGAGATGGGATTGAAAATAGGACAAACTTTCGGTCATTTTACTGATGCAGCTCAACGCTTAGGGGTTTATACAGCTGTAGATTATGTAGAAATTATGCAGCAACTAATTGAAGAATGGAAAATAGATAGCGTGAAAGAGTTAAATGAAGCAGGTGAGAAAGCTAGAGATTATATAATGAATTTACCAGACCGTTTATTACGTGTTGCTGAAAGAATGAAGAATCCTACAATGGATTATAAGTTTAGCTGGATTTCATGCTTAACTCTTATAAGAATATAACAAAAAAGGGCTGGATTAATTATCTAGCCCTTTTTTGTTTGATATTTCTTGATTACATATTTCTACGGTATTGACCCCCAACTTCATAAAGTGCTTTACTAATTTGTCCTAGTGAACAAATTTTACAAACTTCCATTAATTGTTCGAAGATATTCTCTCCAGCAATAGCTGATTTTTGTAAATCCTTTAACACTTGTGCTGTTTTAGTAGCATTTCTATCTTGAAAAGCTTTAAGCGTAGTTATTTGGTATTGTTTTTCTTCTTCTGTAGCTCTAATTACTTCACCAGGTACAATTGTAGGTGAACCATTTTTGTTAAGGAATGTGTTTACACCAACAATCGGAAATTCTCCAGTATGTTTTAAGGTTTCATAATACAAGCTTTCTTCTTGAATTTTTCCTCTTTGATACATGGTTTCCATAGCTCCTAAAACACCACCTCTATCATTAATTCGTTTAAATTCAGCTAAAACAGCTTCCTCAACTAAATCTGTTAAATCTTCAATAATAAAAGCGCCTTGTAATGGGTTTTCATTTTTTGCTAATCCCAATTCACGGTTAATGATCAATTGAATTGCCATCGCTCTGCGCACCGATTCTTCTGTAGGTGTTGTAATTGCTTCATCGTACGCATTGGTATGTAATGAATTACAGTTGTCGTAGATTGCATATAATGCTTGTAACGTAGTTCTTATATCGTTAAAATCAATTTCTTGCGCATGTAAAGAACGACCAGAAGTTTGAATATGATATTTTAATTTTTGTGAACGATCATTTCCCTTGTATTTATTTTTAATCGCTTTAGCCCAAATTCTACGTGCTACACGACCAATTACTGAGTATTCTGGATCAATACCGTTGCTGAAAAAGAAAGACAAATTTGGAGCAAAATCATCAATATTCATACCACGGCTTAGATAGTATTCTACAAAAGTAAATCCGTTACTTAATGTGAAAGCTAATTGAGATATAGGATTAGCACCTGCTTCTGCAATATGATATCCGGAGATAGAAACTGAATAAAAGTTGCGAACTTTTTCATCTATAAAATATTTCTGAATGTCGCCCATCATTCTTAAGGCAAATTCTGTTGAGAAAATGCAGGTGTTCTGTGCTTGATCTTCTTTTAAAATATCTGCTTGAACAGTACCACGAACAGAACTTATCGCATATGCTTTTATTTTGGCATATACATCTTTTGGTAAAACCTCATCTCCAGTTACTCCTAATAGCATTAAGCCTAAACTATTATTACCTTGGGGTAATTCTCCTTGATAAGATGGACGCTCTATATTTTTAGCTTTATAAATTTGTTTGATCTTAGCTTCTATTTCTTTCTCTAATCCATTTTCTATGATATATTTTTCACATTGCTGATCAATAGCAGCATTCATAAAAAAGCCCAATAACATAGGAGCAGGTCCATTAATGGTCATGGAAACTGAGGTAGATGGTGCGCATAAATCAAAACCAGAATATAGTTTTTTCGCATCGTCTAAAGTGGCAATGCTTACACCAGAGTTACCAATTTTTCCATAAATATCTGGACGAATATGCGGATCTTCTCCATATAAGGTAACGGAGTCAAATGCTGTAGATAAACGATGCGCTGGTTGACCTAATGATACGTAATGGAAACGTTTATTGGTTCGTTCTGGGCCTCCTTCTCCTGCAAACATTCGTGTTGGATCTTCTCCTTCTCGTTTTAATGGAAAGACACCAGCTGCATATGGAAATTCTCCTGGTACATTTTCTGTTAGTAACCAACGTAAAATATCTCCCCAATCTTCATATCTAGGTAGCGATACTTTAGGGATTTGTAATTTCGATAAGGATTCGTAATAAAGCGGTTGTTTAATCTCTTTATCACGTACTTTATACACAAAAAATTCTTCTTTATATTTTTGTTTTGTAGCTGGCCATTGGCGAAGTAGGCGTTTGCATTCACCATCTAATTGTTCTTCTAGAAAAGTATAGGCTTCTTTTAATCCTTTGCCAAAGTTTTTAAATTCTGTAGAAAAATCAATTACTCCTTGAAGTTGATATAGTTTTCTGGCAATTTTACATTGTTTATCTACCCATTCATTATAGGTTTCGCTGGCTTCTGCAATTTCTGATAGATATCGAATGCGATCTGGTGGAATGATGTAGATTTTTTCTGATTGACTGGCAGTCATTTCCATTTCTGATATAAAATCTACTTTAGTTTTCTCTTTTATGCCTTTTAGTAAAGCAACAAAAAGATTATTCATTCCAGGATCGTTAAACTGTGATGCCATTGTTCCATATACTGGAATTTCTTCATCCTTGGCATCGAAAAGATTGTGATTGCGTTTATATTGTTTACGTACATCACGAAGTGCATCTAAAGCACCGCGTTTATCGAATTTATTGATGGCTACTAAATCAGCAAAATCGAGCATATCGATCTTTTCTAGTTGTGTAGCAGCTCCAAATTCAGGGGTCATTACGTATAAAGAAATATCGCAATGTTCTGTGATTTCTGTATCAGATTGTCCGATACCAGAGGTTTCGACGATGATTAAGTCGTAACCTGCGGCTTTGCAAATATCTATACTCTCTTGAACGTTTTTAGAAAGTGCCAAATTGGCTTGGCGGGTAGCTAATGAACGCATATAAACTCTTGGGTTATTTATTGCATTCATTCGAATTCTATCACCTAATAATGCACCGCCAGTTTTCCTTTTAGAAGGATCTACTGAAATAATTGCTAAGGTTTTATCTTTTACTTCGATTAAAAATCTTCTCACTAATTCATCGACAAGAGATGATTTACCAGAACCGCCTGTACCGGTTATACCTAAAACAGGTGCTTGATTTTTTAGTGTTAGTTTTTTTAGTTCATTTACAAATTTCTGCGCACCTTCTGGATCATTTTCTGCAACTGTAATTGCTGATGCTATGCTTTTGACTTCTTTATTTGGTATATTTTGAAGCTCTGTTGTAATTGCTTTGGTTGTAATAAAATCGGTTTGCTCTAGCATATTGTTAATCATGCCTTGTAATCCCATTTTACGACCATCATCTGGTGAATAAATTCGTGTAATACCGTAGGCTTGTAATTCTTTTATTTCTGATGGAAGGATTACACCACCTCCGCCTGCAAATATTTTAACATGTTTTGCGCCTTTTTCTTGTAGCAAATCATACATGTATTTAAAATATTCGATATGGCCACCTTGATAAGATGTCATAGCGATGCCTTGTACATCTTCTTGTATGGCACAATTTACTACTTCTTCTACTGAACGGTTATGACCCAAGTGAATTACTTCTGCTCCTGATGATTGTAAGATTCGACGCATAATATTAATGGTTGCATCGTGTCCATCGAAAAGGGCGGCAGCAGTAACAAAACGAATTTTATTTTTTGGTTTATATACTTGAATTTGTTCCATGAAGGTTTTTGTATTTGGTATGCAAAGTTAGCAAAAAGTGGGGATTAGTCTGTTAGTTGTGGATTAATGATATGTAGATTGTTATTTAACGGTGTAGTTTATTGCTCAATGCTTAAGCCTTTTAATTTTTTAGTGATTTTTGGTTGGGGGGATACTAATTGATAGGATCATTTTAAGCATTGCGGTTGCTAGTTTAAGTGGTGCAGTTAATAGGTTAAGGGATGAGGATGTTATTGCACGGATTTTTGTTTTATAAACCTGATTGAGTGGATAGCCCTGAGTGTAACGAAGTGAAATGAGGACTATAAACGAAAGCAGGGCTAACGTTGTTTGTTGCCCTGCTTTTGCTTTTCGATAAAGACTATTTTTTATTGATGTGTAAGCTCTGTTATTGGTGTACCAATGCTTCCACTTGGCATTTGAATGTGTAACATGGCAGCTAATGTTGCAGCAATATCTGTCATGTAATGTGTTTCGTTTGTTTTGCCTGGTTTTACTTTCCATCCCATAAATACTAATGGAATGTGAGAATCGTAAGGATACCAACCACCATGACCAATGCCTGATGAAGAACTGGAATTATACCAGCCTGCGTTGCCAATAATTTGAATATCGCCACTTAATTTTGGATTGTATCCATTTTCTAATCTGGTTTTTAATGTGGCAGGTAATGTTGTGTTTTGCAAATTATTTAAGTCTATTGCGTTGCTTACCCCTCTTTGTTTTTTTAAGTAGTTGATAACTGTTGATTTAACTGCAGTAAAATCTGCTGTGCTATTATCTATAACTTTACGATTGAAAATTACTTGATCATTCATGATATTGATAATAGCTTTATTAAGCTGAAATTTTTGTTGTAATAGTGAGTCCAATCCTTTTACCACTGCTCTTGTGGTGTATCTTTCGGCTGGAATATTATTTTTATTTAAAAATTCTGGTGCATGAGCAACTCCGTGATCTGCGGAAAGGAAGAATAGATAATTTCCTTTACCAACGGTTTTATCTAGATAGGTAAATAGTTCTTCTAGGTCTTTATCTAATCTTAAATAAGTGTCTTCTAATTCTATAGAATTTGGTCCGAATTGATGCCCTACATAATCTGTTGCAGAGCAGCTAATTGCTAAAAAATCTGTAATTGCATCTTTGCCTAAATTTTCGTTTTGTACAGCTAGTTTTGCGAAATCTATGGTCATTGTGTTTCCATAGGGTAAGCTTTTAATCATTTCGTAATTTTTACCAACGTATTGTTTGGTTAAATGTGGGAATGATGAAGAGGTTTCGCCAGTGAATTTACCTTCATAGGTTACGTTATCTGAGTCGCTATTTGTATAGGTGTTTATTGGATAGAGTGTGTTCCAATCTTGATTGAAGAATTTATCTGATACTTTTTGCGCATTGTAATCATTTACCCAGTTTGGTAAGTTTTTCATATAATGGGTGCTTGTTATCCAATTGCCTGTTAGACCATCGTGCCAATATGCGGCATTAGCGGAATGACCTCCTGGTAAGATTGAGCCTCGATCTTTTAAGGAAATACTTATTACTTTTCCTTGGAAATTGGTTGCTAAGCGAAGCTCGTCGGTAATTGTAGTAACTTTTAGATTTTTTGGAGACATTTGACCTGCATTTGATGTGCTGCCAACTGTTTTTTCTTCTTTATCTTCTGTACAATACATATCTCTACCTAATGTTGGGTCGTACCATGAATTGGCAATTATACCATTTAAGGCTGGAACGGAGCCAGTATAAATTGATGAATGCCCACATGCTGTTTGGGTAGGTAAATAAGGTATAAATGTGTTTTCGACTGAGAAACCTTCGTTAATTAGGCGTTTAAAACCTCCTTTTGAATAGCGGTTATAAAAACGGTATAGATAATCCCAACGCATTTGGTCTATTACCATACCTACTACTAATTTTGGTCGAGCAACAGTTTCAGGATAATTTGTGCTAGTGCTTGTTGTTGTAGATTTGGTCCACTTTTGCGCAAAACTTGGGCTAAATAAACCTAAAAGGAACAGAAAAAATAGGTATTTGAATCTCATTATAAATTGGTTTAACTGTCGGTAAAAATAACAATCTGATTGTGAAGTAAATGTGAATTCTTTATAATTTATTATAAAATTTCTGCTACAACAAAGGTACTGCCACCGACAAAAATTAAGTCTTTTGCTATTGCTTTGCTTTTTGCTTTTTGAAATGCGGCTTGCACGGTAGTGAAATTTTTTCCTTTTAGACCAAATGTGGCTGCTTGACTGACTAGCTCGTTTACTGGTAATGCTCTTTCTAAATTTGGTTGACAAAAGTAATAGGTAGCATTTTTTGGAAATAAAGCTAGTACGCCTGAGATATCTTTGTCTTTGACCATTCCAATTACTACGTGTAAATTTTGGTGTGGGGTGTTTTTAATGTTCTGCATTACTTCTGTAATGCCTGCTTTATTGTGGCCAGTATCGCAAATTATTAATGGATTTTTACTTAAAGTTTGCCATCTGCCTTGTAAACCAGTTATCTTTTTAATATTTTTTAATGCTGTATATATCGTTTCATCAGGTACGTTATATCCTATTTCTTTTAATTTAAGAATGGATTCGATTACTGTGAGTATGTTTTTTAATTGATAACTTCCTGTTAAGTCTAAGGAAAGATTAGGGTAGATTAATTGATTGTTTTTGTAAATATCGACAATTAGATGTGCGTTTTTTTGATGTGCATTTTCGATGTGCAAAGAAGAACCTGCAAAACTGATGGATGAATTTTCTGCTTTAGCTTTATTGATAAAAACGGATTCAGTTTCTGCTTGTTTTTCTCCTACAACAACAGGGATATTTTTTTTTATAATACCTGCTTTTTCAACTGCAATTTCTGGCAAGGTATCTCCAAGAATGTTAGTATGATCTAAGCTGATATTAGTGATTACAGAAAGTTCTGGAGTGATGATGTTGGTAGAATCTAATCGACCACCTAATCCGACTTCGATTATGGCAACATCTACTTTTTCTTTTGCAAAATAATCGAATGCCATGGCAACTGTAACTTCAAAAAAAGAGGGTTCAATTTCTTGAATAATTTCTTGTTGGCTTGCCACAAAATCCTTCACAAATTGTTTAGCAACCATTTTACCATTGATGCGAATACGTTCTCTAAAATCTTTGAGGTGTGGAGAGGTATATAAACCTGTTTTATAGCCAGCTTGTTGTAAAATAGCTGCTAACATGTGCGATGTTGATCCTTTGCCATTGGTGCCACCTACATGAATGCTTTTGAACTTTTTTTGAGGATCACCTAGCTTAGCACACATGGCTAGTGTGTTATGTAAATCTTTTTTTAAAGCAACAGCTCCAACACGTGTAAACATGGGGAGTTTGCTGTATAGATAATCAAGTGTTTGTTGGTAGGTCATGGAGTTATTTACAGACCACAAAAGTAGTAAAGGTTAGTATATTTTGGTGTAAAATTTAAATGCTAAACACAATGACAGTGTTTTAAAACATTGATTTCAGAGATATATTTATGGTTCTGTCTTGAGTTAGTTAAAAATAGCGAAATGCTTAGCTTTTCAGGTCTTTCCTGCTAAAAAGATGCTTCGACTGCGCTCAGCATGACGACCGTTTATATAAAACGCCATAAGAATTAGTTTATTTCAGGGTTTTTATAGCATGAAAGATGCTGAAATAAACTCAGCATGACGATGAGCTTAGGTTTTGTGCCTATAAAAATTAGTTTACTTTAAAATAGAAAGTAACAATTCCGCTTCTGTCAGTTCCGCCGATTTCATTTTTTGATAGCGATGAGTTGAGTACTGCTTGCAAGCATTTTTTTTGCAATTCTGGATCTGTTAGTGTAGATGTCCTTAAATATACTTGTGCATTTGTTATTCTTCCTTCTTTATTGTAAAAGGCCTTAATGGAAATTTTTCCAGTTTGTTGCCCATCGTCTTTAGGCGTAATTAGGTTATTAAATTTGCTTAAAGGAATTGGCGAATTTCCATTTCCAGAACCACCTTCTCCATAGTTTGGTGCTAACGGATCTCCATTTATGCTTCCCTGATTACCAGGTGTTGTTCCTGTGCCATCACCTTGTCCTTTACCATTATTTTTATTGCCTTTATATAATGCATTTGGATTAATAGTAGGCTGTGCAGTTTTGTTTTCTGTTGCACTAGTGGGTGCATTATTATTTTTAGTTGCTTTTGTATTGATTGCAACGGCGTCTTCTGAATTTTGAGTAAGTACGTCCTTCTTATCAACTTGAGATGAAGTTGTAGGAGTAACTTTTTGCTCTGGTGTAACTTTATCTGGTAATTTATTGTTGGCATTCGGATCCATTGATGGTTCTTCAATACTGGTATAATCGTTGCCAATTCCTGTTGCAGATGTACCATAATTAACCACCATTCCACCCATGCCTGGTGGTTCTTCTGGTTTAAATGCACCAATTACCCAAATAAAACTCAACGCAATAAATAGAGCCATTAGCCCTGCAGATATTGCAATTGCTTTCGGATAATTATTTTCTTCGCTCGTGGTCATCATTATTTTTTGGGCTCTACAGCTACAACAAGCTTTAATTTCATTTTGTTTGCGATATCAGATACCTGAAATCCGTCCTGATAAGTCACATTACGTGCTACGTATAGAATTACAGTTAAATCTGGTTCGATTTTTTGATATCGCTCTAATTCTGTTTGTAATTCTGTTAGGGTAACTGGTTTTTTATTGATGGTATATTTTAAATTATCATCTATAGTTACCGTTACTGCTTTTTTAGCGGTAGATTGTTGTCCACTTGAAGATTGTGGTACTAACAATTTAACCACTGTTGGATTGACTACTGCAGATGCCAATAGAAAAAACAGCAGCAAGAAGAACATGATATCATTCAGTGCAGAGGTGTGAACCTCAACTGTACCTTTTTTTCCTTTGCGTAAATTCATTATTTGCCTGGCTCTTCTAATAAATCTATAAATTCAATTGCATCGGTTTCCATTTTAAGGATGATTTTTTCTACCATCATATTTAAAATGTGGTATAAAACATAGGCTATAATTCCAATAATTAATCCTGTTGCAGAAGTAATCATTTTGGTATATAAACCACCAGAAATAGTTCCAATTTCAATTGCGCCTTTAATTGATACATCATGGAAAATAGTGATTACTCCGATAATTGTACCCACGAAACCTAGCATTGGTGCAATACCTGCAATAATACCTAATATGCCAATGTTTTTTTCTAGTTTAGAAACTTCGAGTTTTCCAGTATTTTCAATGGCTCCTTCAATGTCTTTAATTGGTCTACCAATTCTTTTTAACCCTTTTTCTAACATTCTAGCCAAAGGTGATTTTGTGTTTTTACATAAAGCAATAGCGCTATCTAATCTTCCTTCGTGAATATTTTGTCTGATTTGGAACATTAAATTTGATTCGTCTTTTGATGATTTACGAATAGTTAAATAACGTTCTGTAAAAATTACTAACCCTAAAAATGCTAATAATGCTAGTGGTAGCATTACCCAACCTCCTTTAAATAATAAATCTATAAAGTGTAATTCTGGTTGAGCGGGTGTTGTTGGAGCAGCAATTCTATTTGCGGAATCTATAACGCTATTTGCTGTATCTACAGCAGCCATTAACAATGTAATCATATTTATTTTGTGTGTGTTTTTGGTTTAATTGGTTGGATGTAAATCCCTTGGTTTCTCAATTTTATTCTTAAGCTATCTCTATATTTCAATGCTTCTCCATTTGTTAAAAAAGAACCAGCACTAATATTAATCATGGTTTTAGAAAGCTTAATTTTTTTAGCATTCACACCTTGGGATGCCAAATTTGCAATAATTTTGTTTGCTTTTTTTTCTGTGGCAACTGCACTTACCAATACTTCATAAATCATTACTTTACTGCTATCAATAGTTGATGTGGCAGAATCTGTAGCTAGATTAACCAAATTGTTATTTTTTGCAAGACTATCAATTTGTGAAGAATCAGCTTTATTTGTTAACGAATCATTTGGCACTGTTGGTACATTCTTATCTTGTTTTCCCTCAAAGTTATTTCTGATGTATTTATCAAAAAATGGAGGATTTATAAAATAAGCGATTGCACCAGCGGCTATAATAATAAGGAGTACAATTAGAAATTTCATGAAGAAAGGCAGTCCTTTTTTAGGTTCAGTTTCTTCTTCAATAAAGTCTTGAGATGAAACTTCATCTAAATCCTCTTCTTTTTCTTCCTCTTCAGTAGTTTCGATTATTGGAGGATTATGAGTGGGATGAACTAAAATTGGAGCTTCTAATTCAGCTATTTCATCATAAACTGGTTGTTCATCTAAATTATCGGTGGTTTCCTGACCAGGATTTTCTTCTTCTAGCTTATTTTCTTCTTCTATTTCTTCAATAGTATGCTCGTCGATTTCCTCAGCTGGAATTACATTTTCTTTTTCTTCAGTTTCTGAATTAATTTCAGTTAAGGTTGGTAACCCAAAAAATTCGAAACCAAAATTGCTTTCTTGTTCTGGTATAAAAGTTAGTTCATCGTTAACTAATTTTAACTTACCTATTGGTTCTAAATTAGCTTCGTATTTATCTGCTAACTCTGCGTGTATTTTTTCAGCGAATTCTCCAATATAGTAATTGGCAGAATCTGTAGTGATATTTCTTTTGCTACTAATAAAATTGGCTAATTCTTCTTGTTCTTTTAGCTCAGTAGTAAATGCTAAAGTATAGCGAGGTGGAACAAATGCATGTTTATCTGCATCGTATTTACCAGGTGATTTTTTTTTATATAACGTACCCAAGCCAACAATGCCCACTGTTTTGCGGGTTTGTAAAAGCTCTGTTAGGTATAATAATATATCCATTCTGGTAAAAATAAATTTTAATTCGGTATCAATCAATACTTAATTTCTTAACCTGTTAAAATGAATAGGTTAAGCCACCAAAAATATTTAAACCATTTACACGATAGTACAAATACTTGCTATATTTTGTATTGAGTAAATTATTGGCTTTAGCAAAGACTGAGAATTTATTGTTGATTTTATAATCTGCACCAATGCCTAAATCTACAAAGCCTTTTACGTTTACAATACTTTCTTTTGTGAAATCGGGAACAGGAGGATAGGTGCCAGTAGCTGTTATTGGATCCGCAGTATATAATTTAGCATTACTGTCCCCTTGTATTGCCACACTAGCATTGAAATTTAGCTTTTTATTATACGTATACGAAAGATTAGAACCGATGCGCAATTGTGGTTTATAATTACTTTCTTGTTCAGCAGCAGCTTTATAATCTTCGATGTTTAATTTTCCAGTCCATTTTAAATTGTTACTTACTTGTACCGAAATTTCTCCTTCCAAGCCTAATAATTTCATCGTTCCGAAATCATAAATCACATCAAATTTATTGAAGTCGTTAAAATTGTTAACGAATAAAGGCATGTCGGTTATTTTCTTGCTATAAAATCTAGCTTTGTAACCAAAACCTGGGCCACCTGTTCCTTTTATACCTCCGCTAATGCTTATTTTTTCTACACTGTTTTGGATAGCGATGTTGCTATTTAAGAAAGGGTTTTCGTCGGTAAAGTTTTTTAATGTATTGCGATTAACATCACCTTTTACTTCCCCAAATATTTGTAAGAAATCTGGAATTAAGGTAAAATCTGCTGTAATGGTAGGGAAAATTCTAGTGTCTGAAAAATCTCCAAACTCTTGTACAAAGTTTATTCCTGCGGTAATTTTAACTCCTTTTGCTTGTAATTTTACATAAGGATTTAAGCGTAACAAGTTATTAGATACGCTTGTGCTAAAATCTTTTGTATTTCCAATTTCAGCTGCTGCTGCTAATCCTACATTAAAACTGCTAATTCTTTTGTTCAAGTATCCTGTTAGTGTTAATGCTTGTTCTTTCGCATCAAATTTATCGTTGAACATATAAGCGTTAATTTTCGCAGCATAACTTAATGCATTTTCATCGCCAGTATATTTGTTTACTGCTTCTCCTTCTAATTCGAAAAAGTTTAGCACTTGCCTTTCTGGGTTTGGATTTAATGTTGGTTTCAAATCATCTATTCCATAAAAATATAAACCATGTCTTTCGTAATTCAAACGGCCATTTAAAGTAGCTTTATTCCCAATACTTCTGCCAAAAACACTTAACTGTTGTGTGTTTTCATTTTGTTTATTGAGTTTTCCTTCTTGACTAAAGTGTCTGAAAAATGCACCAGCTTGCAATGCTTCATCACGACCAATGTTTACATATGCTTCACCCAAAATTGTAGACAAAGAACCAATTCCACCTTTTACATAATTGTTTACCAATTCGGCAGCACGTTCATCTGCCAATTGCTGCGCTTGTAATTTTTGGATATCAGAGTTAAGCTCTAATTTTCGATCGGTAAGTGTGTAGTTAAACTTAGCTTTATATGTTTTGATATTGTCTAAATCTGGGCTTCTTCTCAATTTAACCGCTTCTGCTAACACAGGTTTATAAGGTCTAATGATTTCAACTTCCTCGGTAACAGCTTTTTCTGGAGGTTTAACATCTTGTGCTTTTGCTATAAAAGTACCTGCAGTTAAAAAGAATAAAGTCGTATATAGGGTTTTATTTAATCTCATCTTCATCGTCTAGTTTAGTTTTGCTAATTTCTCTTTGGCGGTTGGAATAATATCATCCTTGCCTTCGTAATTGTCTATGATACTTAATAAGGTGCTTTTTGCCTGTAATTTATCTTTCAATGCTAAATAATTATCAGATAATAAAATGAAAGATTTAGCCACCCAGTAATCGTAAGAAGGCATGTTGTTAATCAAATCGAAACAGGTTTTCTGCGAAGTTTTGTAATCGCCTTTGGCATATTGTAAAACGGCCAAATTGTATTTTGCTTCTGCGGCAGCTAGAGTTTTGGTTTTAGCAACTACATTATTAAATGATTTTACTGCCTGAACGGTATCAGCTTTTAATAAATAGGCTTTACCTAGGTATAAGTCTGAACTGTTTTTTTCTTCTTCTGATGCTTTATCAGAGTTTTTGATTAGATCTGCATATTTAAGCATATCATCAGGCATATTTAAGGCATTGTATGCTTTTAATAAGTTATTAATTGCATATGTATAATGCACTTTATAATCCGCTGTAGTTTCTAGCCTTTTTAAGTAAACGATCGCTTCATTGTATTTTTTCTCATCCATTAATACTTTCGAGACACTGATTAATGAACGTTCGGTATAATCACTTGTCCAATCGTTAAGGATGTAATCGTAATCTGCAATTGCTTCTGCAGAGCGGCCTAACTTTACTAAAGATTCTGCTCTGATAAATTTCGCTTCCTTATCGTGAATGGCCTTAGGGAATTTATCGAAATATGCATTTACAGCTTCGTAGGTTCCTTGTGCATCGCCTTTTAAATATCTATTGTTGGCCGCTTGGAAAATGATATTATCTTGTTCGCTCATTGAATAATTTCCCAATGGGGTAGTGGCTGCATAGCTGATAAAACCATTGGCATCGCCTTTATCTACATAAATATTTTTTATCGATTCTAATGCTTGTTTAGCTTCTGGTGCACTTGCATAATCTCTAATTACTTTTTTGAATGATTCTAACGCTGCATCATCTTGGTCTTGATTGTACTGCACTAAACCAATGGTTACTAGAGCACGAGGAATGTAACTACTACGTGGATATTTTGCGACTAAATCAATTAAATCGGATTTAGACTTATCAAATTCTCCTTTATTAAAGTATGTATATGCAGTTTCAAAGCCAGCATCATCAGCGTAATTTGATGTAGGGAATTTACTTAATAAACTTTGCATGGTCGCAATTTTTGCATCGTCTTGTTTTTGCAAACCTTGGATCATACCACGTTGAAATAATGCATAATCTTCTCCAGTTAATTTACCATTGATGATTTTATTATAGTTTAACATGGCTTCGTTATAATTTTTATTGACGAAGTATGAATCTGCCAAACGTATGGTTGCATCATTTACTGTTTTTGGATCTTTATCATCTCCTTTTAGAAAACGTTCGAAATATGTAGCCGCTTTAGCATATTTTTCGTCTTCAAAGGCAGCATAACCTAATGCATAGTTAGCGAAATTGTATACTTCTGTTTTCTCCGCAGCTGGAATAGCTAAGAATTTTTCAAAAGTTTTAACAGTCTCACCAAATTTGCGCAATTCGTACATCGATTCTGCCATCCAGTATACACTTAATGCATAAATCTCTTTATCCTCTGGAAAATTACCAGAACGTAAAAACATAGATAAAGCGTTAGGGAAAGCTCTTTCGTTATAAAATTCTAATCCTCGGAAATAGGTTACTTTTTGATACGCTTCTTTTGCTTCAGGAGTTTTATTTTGAATAGGTTCTAAAATATCAATAGCAGCTTGATAATTTTTACTGCTTAATAAAATCTCTCCCAATAAGGTTTTTGCTTCATTTATTCTTTTTGAGCTAGGAAATTGCTTTAAAAAACTCTGCGTTGATTCTAATGCTTGTGAATTGAATTCTAACTCGTAGCTCAATTTTGCATAATTAATCCATGCTTCTTCTTGTATGTTTTTGTCGAAATCTAACCTTGATGCTCTGAAAAATGCACTTCTCGCTTTTTCTTTATTATTTAATTTAAGTGCTGATTTACCTAACGTAAACATTCCATTTTGTAGGTAAATATCATCTGTAGTTAATTTCTCTAATATTGGAATTGATTCTTTAAACTTTCCGTTTTGGGATAAAGCGTATCCATATTGATAAATAAAAAGATTGTTTTTGCTTTGGCTTTTATCTTTTGCATAAAATTCTGCGAAGTATTTTTCTGCATTTTTAAATTCCGATTTAGCGAAATAAGAGGCTGCAACTAAACTTAACATTTCAGGTTCAAACTGTTGTTTCGTTTTTGCCATTGCAGGAATTGCATAGTCGATTACATCATCGTAACGTTCATCCAAATAATACATAGAAGTAATGTAATACGGATAACTCGCTTCGTAAGTAGGAGAACCTTTTAACTTTTCGAAATTGGCTAAGGCAGTTTTATATTCTTTATTTAGGTAGTTGATGTAGGCAAAATAATACGTTGCACTTTCTTTAAATTGAGAATCTTCTTTTTTAACAGTTTCAAATAATGGTTCGGCTTTTTCATAATTCTTCAACTCGAAATACGCATAACCCTGTTTAAATTGATATTCAACTCGTTGTTTTTGCGAAAGTGAACTAGGTTCTGTTTTTTCGAACCATTCTAATGCTTTGGCATAGTTCTTTTGTGCGAAATAAGATTTTCCAACATGGAAATATGCCAACTTCGTATTAGGATTTAGTGGATATTCTCTAATAAATTCCTGAAACAATGTTTCAGCATCTTCATTTCCTAATTCTAACGCACAAACAGCTGCATAAAACTTAGCATTTTCTTTCAATAAAGATAATTCGGCATTGCTTTCTTGTTGTGTACTTGCTTTGCTTCTTATTTGTTCTACCAATTTAAATTGTTGGGCAGCTGCTACATATTTTTCATTTTGTAGCAATTCTAAACCAGTCTGGTAATTTTTATTAAGATTCACTAATGGACTTACTTGGGCAAAACTGGCGCCAATACCGCCAACTAAAAAGAAGGGAACTAAGAGGTATTTCTTATGCATAGGTTTCAAATATGGTTGGTACTAAATTATAAATAGTATCAAAGCTTATCAACATAAGTAATTAACATCTGTTGATAACACAGGTTTAACGAATAGATTTGGAAATTGGTATAGATGAGTTCCAAAGTGTGAGAAGTTTGGAAGCCAGAAAATGGGTGTTAAAGTACTAAATGCTTTATAGTAAGTGCTTTTAATCGTTTTGACTTGCCAGTAAATAAAGCACAGCCATTCTAACTGCTACTCCATTTTCTACTTGCTCTAAAATAATCGATTGTTTGCTGTCAGCAACATCGCTAGTAATCTCTACACCACGGTTAATTGGGCCTGGATGCATGACTACAATTTCTTTATCAAGATTATCTAGGATCTGTTTGTTAAGGCCATACATCATGGCGTATTCACGTTGTGATGGGAAATATTTAATGTCTTGTCTTTCTAATTGGATGCGCAACATGTTTGCCACATCGCACCAATTCAAAGCTTTCTTTAAATCGTGTTCTACTTTAACGCCTAGCGATGCAATGTGTTTCGGAATTAAAGTTGTTGGTCCACAAACCATCACTTCTGCACCTAACATTTGTAGACAAAGTATATTTGAAATAGCAACTCTCGAATGCAAAATATCACCTACAATTACTACTTTTTTGCCTCTCACGTCTCCTAATTTCTGGTGGATAGAGTAGGCGTCTAATAAAGCTTGTGTTGGATGTTCATGTGCGCCATCGCCCGCATTAACAATTTGTGCTTTAATGTGTTTGCTTAAGAAAACTCCAGCCCCTGCATATGGATGACGCATCACCACCATATCAACTTTCATGGCTAATATGTTGTTTACTGTATCTATTAGAGTTTCGCCTTTACTAACTGATGACGAAGAGGCAGCAAAGTTTACCACGTCTGCAGAAAGTCTTTTTTCGGCTAATTCAAATGAAAGTTTGGTGCGAGTAGAGTTTTCGAAAAATATATTGGCAATAGTGATGTCCCGTAAGGAAGGAACCTTTTTAATAGGACGATTGATGACATCTTTAAAATTATCAGCGGTTTCAAAAATCAATTCAATATCATTCAGGTTAATATCTTTAATGCCTAAAAGATGTCGTGTTGATAGTTTGTCTGCTGCCATTTTATGTTATTGCTTTTTATCTGATAATAAAATCACTTTATCTTCACCCTCATTCTCTTTCCAACTCACCTTAACTTTTTGTGAGTCAACACAATCTACCTGTTGTCCAATATAATTTGGTTCGATAGGTAAGTGCCTAGAAAATCTTCTGTCAATCAAAACCATTAATTCTACTTTTTCTGGTCTACCATAAGCTAATAATGCATCCATAGCAGCACGAATTGTTCTGCCAGTCCATAATACATCATCAATTAAAATGACTTGTTTTCCTTCAATAATAAAGTCTATGGTATTGCTGCTTGCGGTAACTAATCCATCTTTTCTTCTAAAATCATCCCTAAAAAAAGTAATATCTAAATTTCCTTTTTTAATGGATTTTGTTTTTAAAATTTCAGAAAGTTCTTGATGTACACGATCTGCAAAGTAAGTTCCTCTAGGCTGAATGCCAATTAATACAGTATTGGTAAAATCGGTGTGGTTCTCAATTAACTGATGACAAAGTCGCTTAATTGTGATTTGAAATTTCTGACCGTTTAGCAGGGTTCTCTTTTGCATGGAACAAGGATTGGGCAAATATAGACAAATGTTTTTATGTTGGAAAGTTGAAATGTTTTAAAGTTGAAAAAGGTTGAAAATTGATTTGAAAAGCAAGGTTCAGTTTTCATCGGAAAGGCAGCCCTGCTTTCCCCTTTACTTCGTGTTCGCTGCAATCAGGTTTAGGTTGAACAGAAGTGCAAAAAACATTAAGATTTAAAAGTTACAATAATAGGGACATGATCACTGTATTTTGTCCAGTATTCGTATTCTCCAATTTCTACAGCCTGCAGGTTTTGTAAGAAATCCTCAGAAACAAAGCAATAGTCCAAATGATACCTTTTATCTTGATGTCTATACAAATAAAGTGTTGGATGAGCTTCTAAACCTTGTATTTGTTTGTAATGTGAATGATAAACACTATAAATTCCTTTATCTTCTAATCGTTTTACAACGGCAGAATGGTTGCCAATTCTTCGGGGATTATCCCAGATTGTATTGCTATTAAAATCTCCTATCAGGATAGTATTTGTTTGACTAATTAAAAAATCATAATGATGAATTGCCTTCCAAACTTGCTCGACATATTGTCCATCTTTATCTTCTGGATTATTTGCCCAAATAGCGAATAAATTAAAACCGATATCGCCTTTATTAACTCTTATTGGGGCAATCATCCTTAAATTTTCGTTATGATTGTCTAATACTGTTAGCTCAAAATCATTGTATGAAAATATTCCTAAGCCCTTATTTTGATTTTTTCCAAACCATAACATACTTTTAGGTTTTGGAAAATCTATATCGAAATTAATCTTATCTGGGTGCTCACATTCTGGAATAACAAGTATATCAGGTTGATGAGACAAAATAAGTTTGGCCTTTTTTCTAAAAGCCATATTACAATTCCAAGTAATAATTTTCATATCCACTAACGAATATAATTCAATTATTTGCCAAATAAAATCGGCTATCTTTGTATATGCATCCGATTATATTTTTTGATGGAATTTGTAATCTCTGTAATGGGGCAGTGCAGTTTACAATTAAAAGAGATCATAAAAATATTTTCCATTTTGCATCCTTACAAAGCGAATATGCTACTGAAAAAATCGCTTTATTTAATATCGCTCCAGAAAATTTAGATAGTTTTATTCTGTTAGAAAATGGTAAAGTTTATCAACGCTCAACTGCAGCATTACGAGTTGTTAGAAAATTAAATGGGCTGTGGCCTTTGTTATATGGTTTTATAATCATTCCTCGTTTTATTAGAGATGCAGTTTATAATTACATCGCTAAAAACCGCTATAAATGGTTTGGGAAACAAGAAAGTTGTTGGATGCCAACTCTAGAATTAAAAGAGAAGTTTTTAGACTAATTTTCTGGTCTATTCTTTCGTGGACTCCAAAGCCATAATGATAATAAAATAAGTGGTATAACAATACTTAAAGCAATTACAATAAGTATTGATCTTTGATTGACAATATCTTTATCTGTTGCATTTAAGATATGAAAGCCTTCTTTAATAGCGAATAAAGTAAGTAACGAAACGATAATGGCTAGTGTTTTTCGCATGAATTAAGGTTTTTCAGTTAGATACCTCTTGCTATAATTTATATTCATTAAATCGTAGCGTGTAAATTGAGTTTTTAATCTTCTTAAAAAATCAGGATAGTTTCTATTCTCTTTTGAACTCCATAAAATCTCACTCAAAGCATCCAGTCTTGGGAATAGTTGATATTCTGCCTTCGCGGGATTAGCGATATATTCTGACCATAAATTTCCTTGTCCACCCCAAACATATTTTGCCTGTTCAGCATCTAATTCAGCAGGAATAGGATCATATTTATACACATTTTCTAATGGTGAATATTTTGCCGCTGCTAAGCTATCATCTTGTAAAAATTGCTTATGATTAAAATACATCATGTTTTCAGGTGTCATTATAACTCTATGCTTTTCTTTTGCTGCCGCGATGCCACCTTTTTCGCCTCTCCAGCTCATCACAATTGCATTTGGGGCTAAACCGCCATCTAAAATTTCATCCCAACCAATAATAGTTTTTCCTTTGCTATTTACGAATTTCTCTATTCTGTGAATGAAATAACTTTGCAAGGCACTTTCATCTTTTAAATTATTATCCTTCATAATTTGTTGAGCAACAGATGAACTTTTCCACCAAACTTTCGAGCCTTCATCTCCACCAATATGAATATATGGAGAAGGAAATAAAGCCATTACTTCGGTCAATACATCCTCTAAAAATTTGAATGTCTTTTCTGTTGGTTGTAAAACATTATTGTATTTGTTCATCATGCCCCAAGTTTCTGCGACAGTGTACTTTTTGTTAGGCTCTGTTCCTAATTCAGGATAGGCAGCTAACAATGCCATACTGTGTGCAGGCATTTCAATTTCTGGGATAATAGTAATGTATCGCTTTGCGGCATAAGCAATTACATCTTTAATTTCTTCTTGTGTATAAAAACCTCCATGACGAATATTGTCGGTTTTAATGATAGCGTCTTTTGGCGTAATTTTAATTTCTGTAGGTAAAACTTCATATTTAATACTTTCATTTCCTTTTCCAGGCCATAAGCCAATAATACTGCCATTTCTCCAAGCACCAATTTCAGTTAGCTTTGGATATTTTTTAATTTCAATTCTCCATCCATGATCATCTGTTAGATGCCAATGAAAATAATTCATTTTATGCAGGGCGAGATAATCAATATATTTTTTTATAAAAGCAACATCAAAAAAATGCCTACTCACATCCAAGTGCATTCCGCGGTATGCGAAGCGAGGATAGTCAATAATCTCAACATCAGGAACTAAAAGCTTGTTTAATTGACTTGTTGGAGACAAGAGCTGAATGATTGTTTGAACAGCATAAAATAAACTTTCATTAGTTGCACCTGATGCGGTAACATTATTAGCAGATGCAATAAGCTTATATTGACCTGGCTTCCCATGATCTTCAGCGTTTATTAGGATAATAGAATTTGCTTTGTTCTTAATTATTTTTTGATAAACAATTCTAAGTTTGAGATTATAATAAGTTTCGATGTAATTTTTTAAATATTCCGCAACATTTTGATCGACCTTTTCTGAAACTGCAATGATGGTGTTTTGATCTATTATAAAAGGTCTTTTTTCAGTGCTAATTTTACTAATACCTATCGATACAGGTTTAGGGATAATATTGATTTCTTGTGAATAAATATTAGAGTTGAAAGCGAAAAGTAGAAAAGCAAAGACGATTTTTTTCATTTGTATTGGATTTGATGTTCAAAAATAGAAAATCTGATTAATCTTAGGGCATTTAAGAAATATAAGTCAAAGTTTAAATGAAATTATATTGGTTTAAAACAAAAAAAGCTCCCGATTTTAATCGAGAGCTTTTAATATATTAGCTAGTTAAAACTACTTAGATTTCTTTTTGCTTTCTTCGCCTTCCATTTGCTCTTTTAATTGAGCAAGAACGCTAAGATCGCCTAAAGTAGATTTCTCTACAGAATCTTTCACTTTTTTAACTGCACTTACAGAAGCTTTAGCTTCTTTCTTTTTAGTAGCTCTTTCTTCAGCAGCAACTTCAGCTTTAGCCTCTTCCCAGATACGGGCGTGAGATACAACAATACGTTTAGCATCTTTGTTAAACTCAATGATTTTGAAATCATTAGTTTCTTCAGCTTTGATTACAGAACCGTCTTCTTTAGCCATGTGTTTAGTAGGTACGAAACCTTCAACACCATATGGTAAAGCAATAACAGCACCTTTATCAGTTACTTTAACTACTGTACCTGTATGAACTGAATCAAGGGTAAAGATAGTTTCGAAAGTATCCCAAGGGTTTTCTTCTAATTGTTTATGACCTAAAGATAATTTGCGGTTTTCAACATCAAGTTCTAAAACTACAACATCTAATGTATCACCAACTTTAGTGAATTCGTTAGGGTGGTTAACTTTTTTGCTCCAAGATAAGTCAGAAATGTGAATTAATCCGTCAATTCCTTCTTCAATTTCAACAAATACACCGAAGTTAGTCATGTTTTTAACAACAGCTTTGTGTTTGCTTCCAATTGGATATCTCTCAGCAACATTACCCCAAGGATCTTGAGTTAATTGTTTAATACCTAAGCTCATTTTGCGCTCATCTCTGTCTAAAGTTAAAACTTCAGCTTCGATCTCATCGCCAACTTTCAAGAATTCTTGTGGTGAACGTAGGTTTTGCGACCAGCTCATTTCTGAAACGTGGATCAAACCTTCAACACCTGGGATGATTTCTAAGAAAGCACCGTAGTCAGCAACAGTAACAATTTTACCTTTAACTTTAGAACCAACAGCTAAGTTAGCATCTAAATTTTCCCAAGGGTGAGGAGTTAATTGTTTTAAACCTAAAGCAATACGTTTTTTCTCATCATCAAAGTCTAAAACAACAACGTTGATTTTTTCGTCTAATGACAATACTTCTTTTGGATGCTCTATGCGGCCCCAAGAAATATCAGTAATGTGCAATAAACCGTCAACACCACCTAAATCGATGAACACACCGAAATCAGTAATGTTTTTAACAGTACCTTCTAATACTTGACCTTTTTCTAATTTAGAAACGATTTCAACTTTTTGGCTTTCTAAATCGTCTTCAATTAAGATTTTGTGTGAAACTACAACGTTTTTAAATTCGTGGTTGATTTTTACAACCTTGAATTCCATTGTTTTACCAACGTAAACATCGTAATCACGGATAGGTTTAATGTCGATTTGTGATCCTGGTAAGAATGCTTCTACACCCATGATGTCAACAATTAAACCACCTTTAGTACGGCTTTTCACGAAACCATTGATAATGGTATCATTGTCAAGCGCAGCGTTGATGGTTTCCCAAGAACGTTGTGTTTTTGCTCTCTTGCGAGATAAAATCAACTGACCATTCGCATCTTCTGGAGCTTCTACGAAAACATCCACTGAATCGCCAATTTTCAAATCAGGTGTATCACGGAACTCAGAAGTAGAAACTAAACCGTCAGATTTAAACCCAACATTTAATACTACGTCTTTGTTGTTGATTGATACAACGATACCACTAATGATTTCGCCTTGAGTGATTTGGTTGAAAGTATCTGTGTACATATCTTCAAACTTTTTACGGTCTGCGTCACTGTAGTTACCAAATACTTTATCATCTGCATCCCAATCAAAATCTTGATCTGGTGTTGCTAATGATGATTTGATTTGTTCGATAGAAACCGAATCAGCTTCTGACTCAATTGTTTCTTTCTCGGTTAGACGAGCGTCTGCACCTTGTAGTTCGGCTGTTTTAGCCTCTAGTTCTTTTTCTGCTACTTGTTTTTTAGCCATTAATTAATAATCTCCTTTGTTCCCTATTTAGGGACTGCAAAGGTAGAAATTTATTTTTTAATAGAAAAGAATTTTTTAATTAATGTTACTGATAATTAAGGATATAGTAATTGCTGGTAGGTAATAATATAATTTACGTTAATTAAGTATTACTGAATTAATAATTTTTAGGAAGGCACTATTTGTATTTCAATTTAAGTTAGCCTCGCTTTTCGATTACTCGCTGCGTTTCATGTTTGCTACAATAGGGTTTATACAACAACATGTACTAAAAGCGACATCACACTATGTTAAAAAAACTTTATTTCTTATGATAAACAGCTTTAGTAAATCCTTCACCAATTAATGTTTTTTCATCCAAAATCATCAATAAAATTGTGTTTTCTTGCTGTTTTGTTTTTATCATATTGTCTTCAATAACATAAGGAGCAGTAAATAAAGTATCAACATAGGTATCTTGAATTGTTACTGAATCTTTGGATTTAAAGTCAAATGATAAATATTGCGAATCGCTTTCGCTGGTAAATTTACCAGTAATATTCTTTTTTACGACAAAACCTACATAACAGAAATAGCCTATAATTATAACAATCACAGCAGAAATCACCATTAAAAGTTTGTTATTCATTAAAAACTTAAAAATTAAAAATAACATAATAAGAAGTACAACAGCAACTAAACTTAAAAAAATGATGCTTGAATTGTCTTTAACAGCTTTTTTTTCAACTATTGGTTTTGCGATAGGTGTTTGCTTAGTTGGAGCCGACGCAATTTTTGTGAGGTATTCGCTACTTACATAACCCTCGCCATTGGTTACTTTAACTTTAAAGTATTTTGTATTTGAAGAATCTAAAACCGCAACATTTTCATTTTGTGGAATAAACCCAATTATTTTACTACTTGGATCGCTTGTTTCTCTAACATTTAATTTATCAGCCTTAACTTTATATAGATCTTGGGCATTTAAGTTCAACGAAATAAAAAGTAGAATAATAGAAAGGAAAAAGTTTTTAGTCATACTGTAGATAGTTTGTGTATTTATCAAAATTCTGCTAATATCGGAGTAATACTATAGAAATCTTAATTTTTACTAATCTAAAGGTAACAATTGCTGATAGTAAAGGTTTTAGAATTTTTGAGTTACACTTTATTCCTCTCTATTAATAATAAAACTACTTTCCTGTTTTTTGAATCCAACTTTTGGATAGTATTCTAATGCTGTTGGAACTGATAGAAGTAGAACCATAGATTGTTCCCCAACTTTTTCTTTGGTTAGATTAATTAATTTTTTGCCAATTCCATCTTTTTGATATTCTTTTCTAATAGCAAGATCAGCTAAATAGCAACTCCAAACCCAGTCTGTAATACAACGAGAAACGCCAATTAATAAATCGCCATCCCAAGCGGTTACAATTAAATTGGAATTATCGAACATTTTCTGAATCCTTTCTTTATCATGCGTTGGTCTTGGTAAACCTGCATTATCATATAATTCTATAATTGCATCAGCATTAGGTCGTTTTTCGAAGCTGTATTTAATATCCATTTAGAAAATGTATTAAATTATTTAAGCAACTCATCAATCACTTTATCCAATTTTACTTTGTCCTTTTCATAAGGCGCTAAATCAAATAAAGCAACTTTTCTAAACTCAATAGGATGGCTTTCGCTTTGCAAAGAAATAAAACCTTCAGTTAGTCTTTTTCCATCTTCCTTAACTTTTGGGTCATAATTTGCAACGTTTCCTCCACCAATTTGCGGTTTTGTATAGGTTAAAACCAATTCTTTGTTCACAAAATGTTTAATGACCGAATCTCCTAGAACTAAAAATTCTGCCGTAACCCATTGTTCGCCATGAAAAGTTTTTGAATTTGATTCTAAACAATGCGCTACTGTTAATTTATCATCCATGTAAATTGTTGTGCCAGGTGTACAAACATTGCTGGTATGACGCTCATGCTTCCCATCACCACCTAATAATTGACCTTCAATAGAAATAGGGAAGTCTTGATCTTTTAACATGGTTTTTGGATCTTGACAATGTAACATTGCTCCGCTGTTTCTCAACGCCCAACCTTCACCGCCTTTAACTTGTTCACCCACAAAGCGATATTCTACCTTTAATAAGTAATAAGAAAATGGTTTTTTGTAAAAAATATGTCCGTATTGTTGATTAAATTCTTTGTAGCCATCATAGCTCACTTTCATTAATCCATTTTCTACTCGAAAGGTATTTGCAAAGTTATCACCAACCTCATGTTTAGCAATTTTTACGGTCCAATCTTTAAGATCTTTTCCATTAAATAAATTAATCCAGCCTTTTTGTTGAGCTTGTAAAGTGCCATTGCAAAGTAATAAAGCAATTAAAGCAATTGATTTTAGGAAGTAATTGAATTTCATACGGCATTTTAATTTGCCTGTAAAATACCAATTTATTTTAATATCCTAACTTGAGAAATGCTTAGGAGAACTAAATTTTTTCTAAAAAAGGTTTAACTCTTTCTAAAGCAAAATCAAGTTGTTCTTCTTCAGTAATATCTGTATTATCCAAAATAATGGCATCTTCTGCTCTTACCAAAGGACTTTCTGCTCTTGTAGTATCAGCGTAATCGCGATGCGCCAAATTTTCGAAAACTTCTTCTAATGTTATTTTAGTATCGCCTTTGGCCATTAATTCTTTATATCTACGTTCTGCTCTGATTTTTGGATCGGCAGTCATAAAGAATTTGACCTGAGCATCTTCAAATACTGCAGTGCCAATATCGCGGCCATCCATCACAATGTTTTTAGATTTTCCCATGCGCTGTTGCTGTTTTACCATATCATGCCGCACTAATTTATTGGCAGAAACCTCACTTACACTTTCAGAAACTGGCATTTGTCTAATTTCTTCAGAAACTTCTTCGCCATTTAACGTGATATGAGATTCGTAATCTCGAGCATGAAAATTTAATTCAATGTGCTGTAAAGCATCTTTTACGGCTTGTTCGTTGTTAACATCAACTTTGTTGCGGATAAAAAATAAAGTTACCGCTCTATACATTGCACCGCTATCGATGTAAATGAAATCTAATTTTTTAGCTAGGGCTTTTGCTAACGTACTTTTTCCGCAAGAAGAATAGCCATCAATTGCTACAACTAGATTTTTTCTCATGATTGCAAAAGTAGTATTTTGAATTAATTTATAGAAAGTTATTTATCAATGATTGAAAGCTTTATAGAACTTTTAAGGTATTCAATTTGTTATACTAACTCATTTTAAACTGAACACAATGTTATTATCTGAAAGAATGTTAAATGCTTTAAACGAGCAAGTTAAAATAGAAGCGCAATCTTCTCAAATTTATTTGGCAGTAGCTTCATGGTTAGAAACTCAGCCAGGATTAGAGGGTTATACAGAGTTTTTTTATAAGCAAAGCGATGAAGAACGTCATCACATGTTAAAATTTATACATTATATCAATGATAGAGATGGACATGCTATTATACCAGCTTTAGCAATGCCACAAAATATTTATTCGCAAGTTATTGATGTGTTTAGAGATTTTTTGAAGAATGAGCTAGAAGTATCTCAATCTATTAATGATTTGGTGGAACTTGCATTAAATGAGAAAGATTATCTCACATTTAAGTTCTTGCAATGGTATTTAGACGAACAATTGGAAGAAGAAAAAATGGCTAAAACTATACTTGAAAAATTAGAATTGGTTGGCAATGATAGAGGTGGAGTTTACCAATTGGATAAGGATATTGTAAGTTTAAGGAAAAAAGTAAGCGAAACAAAAGAGGTAGGTGGAGCTGAATAATTAGGATCTTAAGGCTACATTTGTAGTATGATACTGGTTAAAGAAGAGCTAATTAAGGAAGTAATTTTTAAAACATCGCGAAGCGGAGGGAAAGGTGGGCAAAATGTAAATAAAGTTTCGAGTAAAGTGGAACTTATTTTTAACGTTTCGAATGCCTCTTTTTTATCTGACGAAGAAAAAAAATTGTTGCAAGAAAAATTGGCAAACAGATTAGATACAGAAGGTAATTTACATATTGTTTCTCAGGAGGATAGGAGCCAGCTTTTAAATAAACAGCGAACGGTGATTAAGTTGATGAATTTATTGACGAAATCACTGCAAGTGCAGAAAAAACGTAAGCCAACTAAAATTCCGAAAGCTGTTATTGAGAAGAGATTAACAACTAAATCAATTACTTCTTCAAAAAAAGAAAATAGAAAAAAGCCCGGACTAGATTAGTCAGGGCTTTTAAATTATTCTAGAAATCTTTAATTAAATCTATACAACATAGAAATTGTACCGTATTGATGCGCTTTTGCTGTACTTTTTATTTCTTTAGATTTAAATAATACACCATAATCGAATGTGAAACGAGGTGTGCTGTAATTGAAACCTAATTGCTGTGCAAATACAATTCGTTTTGGCTCAAAAGTTATGGGACTATTATTGTTAAACATACTTCCTTGAATTGTGGCATCGTAAGCAACTACATTAAGCTGCGGTTTGGCATAAAAGAATAGTTCTTTTTTTACCAATTTAGCTGTTTTTGCATTATTGCTAATTGAACTATTTGTGTATGAAGAGTTAAATAACTGATTAATGTCTCCGGCTCTAAACAAAACACCAACTCCTGCACCACTAAAAGTTGTACCTGCGTTGGCATATCCTTCTAAGGAGAAATCTAAATTATTTTTTGCAGAACGATGTAATAACTGCATGTATTGAGCAGAAAGATTAACTGCTAATTCGTTTTTAATTTGATACTGCCAGCCATCAATGGTGTAAAAACCAACAATATCATGTAGTAATTTTTGTGCATCTTCTCCTAATGCATTTGGTCCAACAGTTCCAACTTCTAATCCAGCTTTTAAAATTCGCTCATTTTTATAAAAGAAATTTACATTTCCGCCAGCGTATAAATAACCTGCAAACGGACGGTCTTGCTTATTTGGATCTGGAACATATCCCGAAATAGGATTGTACATTTTTTGTCCAGCAGAAATCTCATAGGTTACTTTTTCTAATTTTTCACCTAGTTTTTGTTGATCCATAGCATGACGAAAATAAATAAATAAGCCATTTGTGTAATACCGATCTTGTCCGTAAAAAAGATAAGCATCATTATCGCTTTTAAAACCAAACTCATTTTTAAAAGTTTGAGCAAAACTACTTATGCCTGCTAAAAATAATACAGCAAAAAATAAAGAGAGTTTTAATCGCATTGGCTTAATTAATTACAACTGGTTTTTTTATACTTAAATCTTGTGCATTTTTCACTTTGTCTTTCGTCAGAGCTAATTCAATTACCTCTCTCATTTCACTAACATAATGAAATTTAAGATCTTTTATGTAATCTTCTTTAATTTCTAAAATATCTTTTCGATTTGACTTACATAAAATGATTTCCTTAATATTCGCTCGTTTAGCAGCTAATATTTTTTCCTTAATTCCTCCAACTGGCAATACTTTTCCACGAAGTGTGATTTCGCCTGTCATGGCTAAATTAGATTTTACTTTACGTTGTGTAAATGCCGATGTTAATGCAGTAAGCATGGTAATCCCTGCTGATGGGCCATCTTTTGGTGTAGCACCTGCGGGTACGTGAACATGTATATCAAACTGATCAAACAATGCATTGTCAATACCAAATAAACCTGCATGTGCTCTAATGTAAGCTAAAGCAATAACAGCTGATTCCTTCATCACATCACCTAAATTACCGGTCAATGTTAATTTTCCTTTTCCAGGACTTAAACTCGCTTCAATAAAAAGAATATCGCCACCAACTGATGTCCATGCTAAACCAGTTACTACGCCCGCAACTTCATTCCCTTCATAGGCATCCTTATCGTAAATAGGAGCGCCTAAAATGCGTTCCACGTCGTCTAAATTCAAAGCAGGTTCATAGGTTTCTTCCATTGCAATTTTGGTTGCAATCCCACGCACTAATGAGCCAATCTTCTTTTCTAAACCACGTACACCACTTTCACGTGTATAATCTTCAATCACTTTTTCAATTAATGAAGATTTAAGCAAAATATCTTTAGCTTTTAAACCGTGTATTTCTTTTTGTTTTGGTAATAGATATTTTTTAGCAATCTCTATTTTTTCTTCGATTGTATACCCATTCACCTCAATAATTTCCATACGATCTAAAAGTGCAGGTTGTATGGTACTTAATGAATTTGCAGTTGCAATAAATAATACGTTTGATAAATCATAATCTGCTTCTACGTAATGATCGTTAAAAGCATTGTTTTGTTCTGGGTCTAAAACTTCTAGTAAGGCCGATGAAGGATCACCTCTAAAATCTGAACCTACTTTATCAATTTCATCCAATACAAAAACTGGGTTTGCTGCACCAGCTTTTTTAATAGATTGAATAATTCGACCTGGCATGGCGCCAATATATGTTTTTCTATGACCACGAATTTCGGCTTCATCCCTAATTCCACCCAAAGCCATACGTACATATTTACGGTTAATCGCTTTGGCAATAGATTTACCTAAAGACGTTTTACCAACTCCTGGAGGACCTACCAAACACAAAATAGGGGCTTTCATGTCTCTTTTTAATTTCAGCACAGCTAGATATTCTATAATGCGTTGTTTTACTTTTTCTAAACCAAAGTGATCTTTATCTAAAATGCGCTGAGCACGTTTTAAATCGAAATTATCTTTAGTGAAATCTCCCCAAGGTAAATCGAGCAATAACTCCAAATAATTCATTTGAATAGAATAATCTGGTGCTTGAGGATTCATTCTGCCTAATTTTTCTAATTCTTTAGCAAAATGATCTGCGACAGGTTTTGCCCATTTTTTCTTTTTACCACGAACTTGTAAGGCATCGTATTCTAAATCAGATGAATTTCCACCCAATTCTTCTTGAATGGTTTTTAATTGTGCATTTAAAAAATAATCGCGTTGTTGCTTATCTAAATCGGTACGTACTTTAGATTGAATTTGGTTTTTAAGCTCTAACATCTGCAATTCAGTTGTTAAAAGTTCCATTACCATTTCGGCACGTTTGCGCAAATTGCCCATTTCAAGCATTTTTTGTTTATCAGCAACATCTGCATTCATGTTCGAAGAGATGAAATTGATCAAGAAAGAAGTGCTTTCTATATTTTTTAATGCAATTCCAGCTTCACTCGGAATATTTGGAGAAAGCTGAATAATTTGAGATGACATTTCTTTAATGGATGCCACTAAATTTTTAAATTCTTTATCCGCTTTATGCTTTGATTCGGCAAATTTTGCAATGATTGCTTTAATATAAGGTTCAGATTGAACTTCTTCTACTAATTGAAAACGTTGTTTACCCTGAATAATAACGGTTGTATTACCATCAGGCATTTGCAGCATTTTAATGATTTGTGCTACAGTACCAACGCTATTTAATTGCTCAAAAGTTGGATCTTCTATAGATACATCCCGTTGCGAAACCACACCAATAATTTTATCTCCTTTGTAGGCTTCCTTTATCAGTTTAATAGATTTATCTCTTCCAACAGTAATTGGTATTACTACGCCTGGAAATAAAACTGTATTTCTTAGTGGCAGGATAGCCAATATTTCTGGTGTTTCTTCATTATTCATCTCATCTTCATCTTGTTGAGACATTAAAGGGAAGAACTCGGTATCTTCATTTATTATGGGTAGTGCGTGACTAAAATCAAATTGATCTTGTTTGCTCATTTATTGGCCTTTTAAAAATAGTATAAAACGACAAACTGACAGCGTTGTCGTAAAAAAAGTATTAATTGTGTATGATTAGCTATATTTTCAACTCTTATGCCAAAAAAGAAAACATGTAATGTGCCTGTTAAAAAGTCAGCCTAAAAAATATTGTTTGCGTGTATCATATTTAAGCTAATTTAGCGTTTACCTTAATATTTGCAAATGGTATGATAGTTGCAATAGCGTAAGTATCCTAAATGTGAACTTGTATTTATTGCTCCTTTGATAGGGATTTTGTAATTTTAACTAAATAAAACGCTTAATGGATTATCTAAAAAAAACATTTTTATTATTATTTATAGTTTCTGCTGCCGGTTCTTCTTATGCCCAAGGTAATTATGAGAAAATGGGTACACAAGCGTGGATGAAAGGCGATTATAAAACCGCAGTAACTCAGCTTGAGAAAGCAGATAACTCTGACCCAAATAATGTAAATGTGTTAAGAATGTTAGCCTATTCAAATTTCCAATGTGGAGATTTTGAAAAGGCAATTACTGCATATAGTCGCTTAATTGTTTTAAAACCAAGTGATTACTCTGCATATTACTATAGAGGCAAAGCAAGATTAAACATTGCGAATTTGCCTAAGGAAGCGCTTAACCAGCTAAGAGAAAACTTTTATACATCTGCAATAAAAGATTTTTCGAAAGCAATTGAAATAAACGGTGAAGAAGATACTCAAATTTTACAAAATAGGGGTATTGCTTATAAAGACTACGCTATTTTCAAATCGTACAAGATTAAAAAAGCAACAGAAAAAGCTGCTGTGTTAACGATATTTAATAATTCAATTGCTGATTTTCAGAAAGTATTAACAATACAACCTTTAAGAAAAGATATTATTTCTTTAATCGATTACGTAAAAGCACAAATTACGAGCTTGAAGTAATAGTAGAAATATATAATAGAAAAGCCCTCGAAATTCTCGAGGGCTTTTTTGTTAAGTATAATTTTGAAGATTTAAACTTTTAACCATCCTCGGAAACCTCTAGCTGCATAATACGATTCTGCACCATTGTGGTATAGGAATACTGTGTTATAACGACGATCACAAAATAATGCACCTCCTAATTTTCTGATAGGTTCTGGTGTAATCACCCAGCTTGATGTTTTTGTGTCGAAATTTCCTAGTTGTTGTAATTCTCGGTATTGTTCCTCTGTTAGAATCGTAATTCCAATATCAGCTGCCATTTCTACTGCGCTATTTTCTGGTTTATGCTCTTTTCTTGCATTTAATGCATGATGGTCGTAACAAATACTTCTGCGGCCTTTCGGACTTTCTGCTGAACAATCGCAAAAAACATATTCATCTGTTTTTTTACCGTTCCCGATAGCTATCGGGACAACAATATCTGGTTCGCCACCTGTCATTTCCATTTCATTTAGCGACCATATTTTCTCACTATTTGCTTCTAGTTTTTCTTGCACTTTGGCCCATTCGACACCTTTATGTCGGTTCATATTTTTTTCAAAGCGACTTTTTAAGATGCCAAGTAGTTCTGCTTGTTGTTCTGACGATAATTCTCTTTTTGAACTATTCATGTGTTACATGTTTTGTAGGTAATTTAATCATTCAATCCTTTTCCCTCAAAAATAGGAGGGATACTTTTTTCAACTCTTGTTTCACGAGTTTTAGCTTGTTTAGGTGCTGAAAAATATAATAAATATGCTCTTTGTCGACCCGGTGTTAAGGCATTAAAAGCAGTTTTAAGCGCTGGAATTTCATCCAACTTATGTTGAAATTCTTTCACAACAAGAAATTCAGTAGTCTTTTTAAATTCGGCTTTTATTCCGGCTTTTTCGATTTCTATAGCTTCAAAAATGTAAGCTTTCAAAATAGCTTTGCTATTAATTATCTCTCGAATATTGGTAAATCGTATTTGACGAGCTACTTGTACATTTTCAGTTTGTTGAATAAGTATGCCATTAGGATCTTTTAGCAATATACCCTTAAAAAATAAATACGCACAATACTCTTTAAAATCGTGAATTAAAACGATGTTATTATTTTGAAATGTATAGCATGGAACACCCCATTTCAACTCTTCAGTCAATCCACAATCTAGTGCAATTGTTCTTAGTTGTAATAATTCATCCTGCCATTTTGCAGCTTTATTAAAATAAAAATCAACTTTAGGATTCATGTTTTTAGTTATTAAATCTAGCGATTTTTCTGTTTGTAGGTCTAAAATACCAAGATATTATGGTCAGAATAAGTAATAATGTTGGTCCAAAAAATTCTTTTGCGCCATCGCCAATGGCTAAATGAGAAAAAATAGCTCCCGACATGGTAAAAAAGAAACCAGCATAGGCCCATTCTTTTACTACTGGAAATTTAGGGATAAGTATAAATATAACTCCCAAAATTTTCCATACTCCAAGTATGGTAAGTAAATAAGCTGGATAGCCTAAATGTGTAAACATAATTACTTCATCTTTTACTTTTAATGTTTGTACTATTCCAGTAGATAACATACCTAAGAAAAGCCAAGCTGTAGCAATCCAAAAAATAATTTTAGTTGTTTTTGTGGTCATAAGGATATTATTTTTTGCGATAATTACTAAATTCACTTAAGATATCTTGTATTCTGTTATGCGCCATATTTATACCTTTTGCAAAAGGTAAAGCAAGAATTTGATTTCTCAGTTCTACAGATTTATATATCACATGCATGGTTAGTTTGCAGGTGTCGTTGGTTAGTTTTTCAAAGGTTAAAAATTCAAGTTGGATGCCAAATTGGGTATTTTCCATTTCGAAGGTTCTTGTAATTTTCTGATTAGGAACAAATTCGTGAATTACACCATTAAACAAATGTTTATTTCCCTTTGGGTCTGTCGTTTCAAATTGATAACTGCCGTGATTTTTACTTTCCAGCTTTAATACTTTTGTTCCCATCCATTGCTCTAAAATTTCTGGTTCTACATAAGCTTTAAAAAGTAAGTCCAACGGCAAATCAAACTCTCGTGTAATTTGTAATTCCTGTTTGCCATCCTCGGCATTAATTTTTGTTTTTCGTTCCATGAGATACTATTTTTTATTTTGATAGGTTTTCATGATACTTTCTAGTTTATTAAATCTGTCGTCCCACATGTTGCGGAAGGGTTCAATAAAATCAGATACTTCTTTCATTTTCTTTGCATTGATGTGATAAGAAATCTCTCTTCCATTTTGTTCTTGATGCAACAATTCGCACTCAGTAAGTATTTGCAAATGCTTAGAAACGGTTGGTCTTGCCGTGTCAAAGTTAGATGCGATTGCACCTGCTGTCATAGATTGTGAAGCAACCAATATCAAGATAGCCCTTCTTGTTGGATCTGCTATAGCTTGAAATACATCTCTTCTTAAATTCATTTTATGTAGTTATATGACTACAAATATATATGTAGCTATTTAACTACGCAAATTTTTTTTAATTTTTGTTAATGCTGTTGTTAATGAATTGTTGGAAGATGAGTAATTGTTGTATGACAATTACTCTGAAGATTACTCTTGTTGATATTCATACTAAGAAATTATTTAAGCAAAAAACGTGCAAGTAGCAGATAGATTCTTGCGTCGAAAAGACGAGCAATAATAAAAAAAACCACTCTTAAAGTGGCTTTTGCTATTTAAACTTTCCAGTAATCTGATAATTCTTTTCATCCATCAGTTTAATGTGCTGTATCTTTTTTATCTGATACAAACTATCTGGATAATAACTCAAGCTATCTTGTGAAGTATATAAATCATTTGTGTTAGTGACGAAAATTTTAATAGCCATCACTTTATTGTTTTTATACGCTATTTCTAGTTTCTTAACAGGAATTTTTTTACTGTCGGATGTATATGTGGTTAAGCTATCTGTTTTAGTTAATTTAAAAGAACCTCTCCAAGATGTTTTATTTATATCTGCATCAATAAAGGAGCTAAATTCCTTTTCCCAGTTTTTGATAAGTAGCTTTTTTTCTTCGGCTTTGCCATTTACCAAAACAGTTTTGTATATAGGTTGATTCGATTTTGTTAAACGAGTTGCTTCTTGTTTAAAATAGGTCTCTAAATCAAAATAGGTTTTAGCTTGTGTTTTATCTTGTTCTTTTAACGTACAAGCACTACAAAAAATGACACAGCAAGCAAAAATGAGTTTCTTCATTACACTAAACAATTTCCAGTCATGATTTCAGGAATATCAATACCCATAACTTTTAAAACAGTGGGAGCGATATCACCTAGTTTTCCATCGGCTATGCTTTTGTAGTCTTCATCAATTAAAATACACGGGACCAAATTGGTTGTATGTGCTGTATTTACAGAACCATCATTGTTAATCATAAACTCTGAATTGCCATGATCTGCCAAAATAATAAATGAATATCCGTTTGCCACACCAGTTGTCACGACTTGTTCTGCACAATTATCTGCAGTTTCTACCGCTTTAACAACAGCATCAAAAACGCCTGTATGTCCAACCATATCTGGGTTAGCAAAGTTTAAACAAACAAAATCTGGCCAACCGCTTTCTAATTCTTTATTTATAGCTAAAGTAATTCCTGCTGCACTCATTTCTGGTTGTAAATCGTAAGTAGCTACTTTTGGTGAAGGAACTAAAATTCGTTTTTCATTTTCAAATTCCTTTTCTCTTCCACCAGAAAAGAAAAATGTAACGTGAGGATATTTCTCTGTTTCCGCAATGCGAATTTGATTTTTATGATGTGCTTCCAACACTTCGCCTAAGGTATTAGAAAGATCATCTTTTGTAAATACAACCTTTACGTTTTGAAAACTTTCGTCGTATGTAGTCATAGTTACATAATACAGTGGCAATTTTTTCATTCCAAAATCTGGATAATCTTTTTGGCTTAATACCGAAGTAATTTCGCGACCTCTATCTGTTCTGTAATTAAAGCAAATCACAACATCATCTGCTTTAATAGTGGCAGTTGGTGTTCCATCTGAGTTGGTTAGTACTATTGGTTTAGTAAACTCATCAGTAATACCTTCATTATATGATTTTAGGATAGCCTCTTCAGCATTACTAGCTTTCTCGCCAACTCCATTTACCATTACATCATAGGCCAATTTCACTCGCTCCCAACGGTTGTCTCTATCCATTGCGTAATAACGACCAATTAAGCTAGCAATTTTACCTGTTGCAGTCTTCAAATGATTATCTAAATCTCTAATAAAACCTAAACCAGAGTTTGGATCTGTATCTCTTCCATCTAAAAAAGCATGAATAAAAACATCTTTTAATCCTTTTTCCTTGGCTGCATCACACAATGCCTTTAAATGATTGATGTGGGCATGTACACCTCCATCAGATACCAAGCCTATAAAATGAACTGCTTTATTATTTTCTTTTGCATAGTTAAAGGCATTTACTACAGTCTCATTACTATGCAAAGTTCTATCGGTAATTGCTTTGTTAATCCTACCTAATTCTTGATAAACCACTCTGCCAGCACCTAAATTCATGTGGCCAACTTCCGAATTGCCCATTTGCCCTGCAGGTAAACCAACCGCTTCGCCAGATGCTTCTAATTTAGAGTTAGGGTATTTTTTTAAAATAGAATCAAAAAAGGAGTATTAGCTATATAAGCAGCATCAGATTTATCTTTTTTCCCGTAGCCCCAGCCATCAAGAATTAACAGTACGAGTTTTTTAGCTTTCATTTTTAATTTTTTGTATCGGATAAACAAGCAATAACTTTGATTTGCGATTAATTATTTATCATTACAAATATAAACCTATTAGCGCTTTAATGAAAGTTTTTAAACATTATGATTGAATAAATGGCATAATTTTAGCTAAAGAATTGGTAGTTTTATAACACACATGATGAAACCGTTACTTGCGTTGTTGCTCTTACTCCTGCATTTTCCATCAAATAATACGCTACAAGCAGATATTATTGACGATTTGTCTGTGCAATTTAAATTAGGAAACTCCAAAGAAATTGCTAAAAACTTTGCTCCATCTGTAGAATTAATCATCATTGATCAAGAAGATGTATACAGTAAAGCACAGGCCGAACAGATTTTAAAAGATTTTTTTGTAAAAAATCCACCAAATAAAAGCGCTATCATACATCGCTTAAGTACCAATCCAAACTATCGTTTAGGCATATTCTCTGTAGCTGCCAAAACTGGGAAATTCAGGGTAACAATTACCTTAAAGAAAAACCCAGCTAACGTTTTCTTAATCACCGAATTAAGGATTGAACCTGATAAAGAATAGTATTTTATACAGTTAATTGCTAATTTTGAATTAAAATTTACTGTTTTGGATAAGAAATTAGTTGATCAATTTATCAAGAATGCTATTGCCGAAGATGTAGGTGATGGCGACCATACTTCACTTTCTACTATTCCTGCAAATGTACAGGGCAAAGCTAAATTAATTGTAAAAGAAGATGGAATTTTGGCTGGTGTTGAACTGGCTTTAGAAATTTTTAATCAAATAGATTCTTCTTTAAAAGTTGATGTTATGCTACAAGATGGCGCTGCTGTAAAGTATGGCGATATCGCTTTTACAGTAGAAGGTAGTACACATGCAATTTTATTAGCAGAAAGATTAGTGCTGAACTGTATGCAGCGTATGAGTGGCATTGCTACTAAAACTAATCGCATTGTTGAATTATTAAAGCCTTACAAAACACAAGTTTTAGATACACGCAAAACGACACCTGGTTTACGCTATTTAGAAAAATGGGCAGTTAAAATTGGTGGGGGTGTAAATCATCGCATTGGTTTATACGACATGATTTTGATTAAAGATAATCATGTTGATTATGCTGGTGGAATTGCAAATGCCATCATTGCGGCAAACAAATATTTAAAACAGACACATAAAAAATTAACGATAGAAATTGAGGTTAGAAACTTAGATGAATTAAATCAAGTTTTAGCTGAGGGAAATGTTAATCGTATAATGCTTGATAACTTCGAATTGCCTTTGTTAAAAGAAGCAATTGATTTAATCGATGGCAGATTTATTACGGAAGCTTCTGGAGGGATAGTAGAAGAGAATGTAGCGCAATATGCAGCTTGTGGTGTTGATTATATCTCGATGGGTGCGTTAACTCATTCTGTAAAAAGTTTAGATTTAAGTTTAAAAGCAGTCTAACCCTATAAATTCTACCATCTTGAATCTTATTTTTTTAGTATAATTGTAGGCCATGATTTCGATCTATTCAATTTCAGCGTTAATTGCAGCCTATTTACTCGGTTCTATACCAACAGCAGTTTGGTTAGGTCAGGCTTTTTATGGCGTTGACGTAAGGGAATATGGCAGTGGAAATGCTGGTGCTACAAATACTTTTCGTGTCTTGGGAAAAAAAGCAGGTATAGCCGTAATGTTTATCGATATTTTTAAGGGGTATACTGCTACTAATCTTGCACATCTTATTGGTTTATCCGTAACAGGTCCACACAACTCTACTCAATTTGTAAATTATCAATTAGCACTTGGTGTAATTGCAGTAATGGGACATTTATTTCCTGTTTTTGCTGGTTTTAGAGGAGGAAAGGGAGTTGCTACATTATTTGGGATGGTTTTGGCAGTTAATCCAGCTGCAGCAATGTTATGTGTTATTGTTTTTGTGACAATTTTATTAACAACAAAGTATGTATCGTTAAGTTCGATATGTGCAGGCTTTACTTTCCCCATAAGTGTAGTATTTGTTTTTCAGTCCTCTGTAAAGTCTGAAGTACTGTACGGAATGTGCGTTTGCTTGCTTATTTTAGTGACTCATCAAAAGAATTTGGAAAGACTACTTAAAGGCAAAGAATCCAAAGTTTATCTCTTTAAAAAGAAGCAGGGTTAAAAAATTTTCAAACTATCTATCAAGATAATTGTTAGAAAGGAAATACTTAAAGAATTAACCTTTAATACGCTCAAAAATTTAACCATTTACTATGAAAAAATTAATGATTATAGGTCTTGCTACAGGTTTGTTGGCAATATCTTCTTGTTCTACTGTTCCTTTAACTGGTAGAAGTAGATTAAGTTTAATAGATGACTTCTCAGTTGCAACAACAAGCAGCTATTGGATATGCTCAATTATTAAGTGATCCGAGTACAAAAGTTGTTTCCACAAATTCTTCTCAAACCCAAATGGTAAAGAGAGTTGGGGCAAAAATTGCTGCTGCGGTAACACAATATATGAATCAGAATGGATATGGAGAGCAGATTAAAAATTATAAATGGGAGTTTAATTTAATTGAAAGTAAAGAAATTAATGCATGGTGTATGCCAGGTGGAAAAGTTGCTGTTTATACAGGTATTTTGCCAATCACTAAAGATGAGGCTGGTTTAGCTACCGTAATGGGTCATGAAATTGCTCATGCTATAGCGCAACACTCTGCAGAAAGAGCTTCACAAATGGCATTGGCACAAGTTGGTGGTGCGGCAGTTGGTGTTGCTACATCAAATAAATCTGAAACAACACAAGCAGTAGTGAATCAATTATACGGAATTGGTGGTCAATTAACTATCTTAAAATATGGTAGAAACCAGGAATTAGAGGCAGATAAAATGGGCTTATCATTTATGGCAATGGCTGGATATAATCCTTCTACAGCAGTAGGTTTTTGGCAAAGAATGTCTCAAGCTAGTTCAAATGGAGCAAAACCACCAGTATTTTTAAGTACTCACCCAACTGATGAGTCTCGAATTGCACAAATTCAAAGAGATTTACCAGAAGCAATGAAATACTATAAAGGAAGATAAAATTAAAAAAGGACATAGGTTAAAAGGAGAAAGAAATTTCTCCTTTTTTATCGCCCTAATACTTTCAAAATAGCTGAAGCTTTTAACAAACACTCTTCATATTCAGCTTCCGAATCTGCTGCGTAAGTTATAGCTCCGCCAACTTGAAATGATAGATAGTGCTCTTTTTGATTGTATAAAATGCTGCGGATAATAACATTAAAATCAAAATCCCCGGTTGGACTAATGCAACCAAAAGATCCTGAGAAAGCACCTCTTTTGCTTTTTTCATAAACATCTATTAACTCCATCGCTTTTATTTTTGGAGCACCTGTCATTGATCCCATTGGGAATGTATTTTTAATGGCATCAATAAAATGAATGGTTGGGTTAATTTCGCAGCTAATAGTAGATATCATTTGATGAACTTGAGGGAAAGTGTAAATGCCAAATAGTTCATCAACTTTAACGCTTCCAGCAACAGCACTTTTGGTTAAATCATTACGGACTAAATCTACAATCATTACATTTTCAGATTGCTCTTTAATGCTTGATTTTAAAGCAATTTTAATCTGTTCATCTTGAACAGGATTTTTGCTTCTTTTTGCAGTGCCTTTTATAGGTTGAGAAATTAAACGATTATTACGTTTGCATAAAAAACGTTCTGGTGTTGCCGATAAAATATATTGATGATTAATTTTGAAAAACCCTGCAAATGGAGTAGGAGATAATATATTCAATTCATTGTAAACTTCAAGTGCAATTATTTCTGCATGGTTTGCAAAAAACTCCTGACAAAAATTGACTTCGTAAATATCACCTCGTTTAATGTGAGTTTTTAATTTTTCTACTGTGTTGATATATGCTTCTTTATCGAATTTACTTTCGATTTTTAAGTTGGGTTTTGTTGTTGAATGATTAAGCTCAATCTGATCAATTGTTTCAATAATTGAAGGATTTCCTTTGATTACTTTAATTTGCTCACCTTGCAAAGCGATTATATAGGTGGGTATAAAGAAAAATAAATCTGGGAAATTTAACTGATCTGTGTGTCGAGAGCTTAAATCTTCAACTTCATTTTTAAGTTCATAGCTCAATAACCCGAACATCCAATCTTTATGTTCTTCATAAAAAGAATGAAGTTTATCAAAAGCATTTCCAGCGTTTACTTCTAAAGTTTGTTCACTTCCAATAGCAATTAAGCAGTCGTATTGCGTATAAGGGTCGCTATATTTATTAGAATCTAAACAACAACACACTTCAAATGAAGCTGCCCATTGCAAGGCTTTTTGTTTAAATGCATTAATCTCAGCGTTGTTCATTTATTAGGTGTAAAGTTAATTAAATGTTTATTTTTTATATCTTACAAATGCATTTATATATTTATCAATTTTTAATTCTATGAAAAAAGTCTACCTAGTATTTTGTTTATTATGTATCAGTTATTTCTCTTTGTTTGCTCAATCTAAATCAATCAAAGAAGCATATTCAGATTTTACCGTTAATAGAACAAACCCAGTTACAGCGAAAATTATTGCGAAAACATTGACATTATATAAAAGAACTGATGAATTAACTACAAAGCAAATAACTAGTTTGGCTTATCATTTAGGAAAAATGTATGAGGAAACAGAAAATCCTAATGAAGCAATTGTATACTATGAGCAATCGTTAAAAGGAGAACCTAATTATTTTGTTCCGTATAGAGCATTAGGCTTTATTTATTTAAACAAGTCGAGAGTTTTTGCTGACCAAATGAGAGCTGCAAACCAAGCAAAAGATGCAGTTGCTTATGCCAAAGCCCGAGAGGAATACAAGTTGGTGATGTTAAAGTCGATCCCACATTTAGAAAAATATCAGGCTTGCGAACCAGATGATGAAACTTTAGCGATTATTACCAGTTTTTATAAATTTATAAAGGATACACAAAGCCTCACCTCAATGGAAGCTCGATTAGTGTTATCAGAAAAATGTGTGAGCTTGTTAGATGATGAGTAATATTTAGCTGAAAATCGAATTTAATAAATAAAATATTTCGTTCTTGTTTAGCGGTTTGGAAATGTAATTTGTAAATCCTGCATTTATAATTTTCTCTTTATCTTCGAATGAAGAATAAGCGGTATTTGCAATTATTGGTAGATTCTTATTAAACTGCCTTATTAATTCTAAGGCTTCAAAACCATTCATAATAGGCATTTTAATATCCATAAAGATTAGATTAATATTGGTATTATTTTTACAAATTTCAACAGCTTCTTTCCCATTTACTGCTCTTAAAATTTTATAATTTTTGGATTGAAGTATTTTTTGAATCAATAAAAAGTTAATATCATCATCTTCAGCAATCAGAATTGTTTCATTCTCAGCTTTGCTTAATTTGTAAGTGTCTTGTACGAAATCTACATCTATTAATGTTTCTTCATATATTAATGGAATGGAAATAGAAAATGTTGAACCAATTCCTGGTGTTGACTTCACATTAATAGATCCACCTAATAATTCTACATAAGCTTTTGTAATTGATAATCCTAAACCTAATCCTGATATTTCTATAGAGAATTCATCTTCAACTCGTCTAAATCTATCAAATATGATTTTTACATTTTTTTCATCAATACCCAAACCTGAATCCTCTACCCATATTTCTAAAATTTTGTCATCTTCATTTACTTTATAACCGATAGATACATATCCTTTTTTGGTAAACTTGATTGCATTTGTAATCAAATTTGTTAAAATCTGGGTTAGCTTAATTTCATCTGTAAGAATTTTTTGTTTTAAAGGTGATGTACTTTGATGAATTAAAAATTCAATTCTTTTTTCTTCTGGAATAGTTATTTTAATGGCACGATGTAATTCAGAAATACATTTATCTAAATCTAAAGATTGATAATTTGGAGCGATTTGCTTTGAATCAATCTTAGACATTTCTATTAAATCTTCAATAATTGAAATCAAGTTCTTTCCGTTATTTCTAATTATTTTTAAGTAATCCGTTTTATCCTTTTCGCTCAAATTAGTATCATGAAGTAGGTCACTAAAACCCATAATGGCATTCATCGGTGTTCTAATTTCATGGGATAAATTTGCTAAGAATGATGATTTTAGCATGTCACTTTCTTCTGCCTTTTCTTTGGCTATTTCTAATTGTTTTCTTTGCTTGTTATTTTCCTCAAAGAGATTTCCAATATGTTTAAACTCTCCATGTGCATTTTTTAAGCCTGTTATAGAATTTTCATTTTCTTTTTCTAACGTATTGGTGATGAGTTTTAAAGGTTTATAAATCCACCTTCTGTAGTAATAAAAGTAAATTAAGAAGTTTAAAATAGTAGCAATAATTATAATGAAGAGGATTTTTTTTGTGTTATAAAAATTTAAATTAAATGGTCTTTCAAAGTTTACATTAGCGATGGTATCATTCTTCCAGTCATTTAAATTTAAACTTACTTCTATAGAATTTTCATCAGTTGGAACGTGATAATTTGTATCAGTTATTTTAATTGTGGAGCTAGATATTTTCCCTAGATTCTGAACGAATTTTTGATTTAAAAGTCGAGCCATAAAGAAATAACCTGATGGTTTTGATTTATTCTTTTTAGGATCATTTGATGGATGTATGGTAGCTCCAAAGATTTCAACAACTCCTTCAGGTACTTTCATATAAAATCGAACCAACTTCGATTTATAAAGAGTTGGCATAATTTGCTTTGGAATAAAATCTATTGTTTTTAGCTTAGAAGATGTAGTTTTATTTAGCAATTCTTGGTTTAAACCAAAAATGCCTATGTAATCTACTTCGTAAGTCGGGAACTCTTTTTCAATATAATCCTTATACCATTTTTCATTTTTGGTTTTCGTAAAGTCCACTAACTCATCCCAAAAAGTAACATCTATAATTGCAGCAATATGTGTTTTAGAATTTAACTCAAAAATGGAATTAGCTTCATTTTGATACTCTTTATAAGCAGATTTATAAACTTCTTTTTCTTGTTTTTTAGTATACGAATATAAAAATATAAAAAGCAAGAAAAATAAAGCTGTTGTGCTTATTATCAGCATGAGCAAGCGATAATAAGTATTCAGGCTTGAGAAAAATCGCATTAATTTAGTTTAGGTTTTGACTGCAAAAAAATAAATATAATAGATAATATGTTAAATATATATAAATGAGATTTATATTCCAGTTATAACAAAAAAAAATCCCATTGAGTTTTGATTCAATGGGATTCCTCGTGAAAGAATTTTATTGTTATCTCAATGTTAGCGTTTGTGTTCTATCTGGTCCAACAGAAAGATATTTAATTGGTACTTCTAGTTCTTTTTCTAAAAATGCGATATAATCAGCCAGTTGACTAGGAACTTGATCAAGTGAAGTGATCTTTGTTAAATCTGTTTTCCAACCTTCTATAGCTTTTAAAACTGGTTTTGGTTGAATAGAAATAATGTCATACGGCATATAATCTATTGTCTCCCCATTATGTTCATAATGAGTACATGCATAAATAGTATCAAAACTATCTAAAACATCTGCTTTCATCATAATCAACTCAGTTACTCCATTTAACATAATGGCATATTTTAAGGCTGGTAAGTCAATCCATCCGCATCGGCGAGCTCTGCCTGTAGTTGCACCAAATTCATGACCAATTTGACGTAAATTTTCGCCAACTTCATTATCTAATTCGGTAGGAAATGGACCTCCACCTACACGAGTACAGTACGCTTTAAAAATTCCAAAAACATCGCCAACCTTATTAGGAGCAATCCCTAAACCAGTACAGGCACCTGCCGTAGTTGTATTTGATGAGGTTACGAAAGGGTAGGAGCCGAAATCAACATCAAGCAAGGTTCCTTGTGCACCTTCTGCTAAAACTTTTTTACCTTCTTTTAAATATTGATTAACAAAATGCTCACTATCAACATGTGGTATATTTTTGATGAATTCGATCGCCTCAAAAAATGCAGCTTCTTTTTCTGCTAGGTCATACGCAAATTCGTAATGGGAAAGAATTTCTTTGTGTTTTTCAACTAGTTTATTGTAACGAGCTTTAAAATCAGGTAGTGTCGTATCGCCAACACGTAAACCATTACGGCCAGTTTTATCCATATATGTTGGGCCAATACCTTTTAAAGTTGATCCAATTTTACCGGCACCCATCTTTTGCTCATTTGCTGCATCTAATAATTGATGAGTAGGCAAAATTAAATGTGCTTTACGGGCAATTACTAATTTACCACTAGCCACTGGGTCGTGCCCAGCTTTTTTTAGATTATCTAATTCTCTTTTTAAAATAATTGGGTCAATCACTACACCATTACCAATAAGGTTCATGATACCTTCGTTAAAAATTCCAGAAGGAATAGTGTTTAGTACAAATTTTTTACCGTCGAACTCTAATGTGTGACCAGCATTTGGACCGCCTTGAAAACGGGCTATCATATCGTATTGTGGACTTAAAACATCAACAATTTTTCCTTTACCCTCGTCGCCCCATTGTAGGCCTAGTAGTACGTCTACTTGCGTCATTATTTTAAATTAAAAAATAGAAATTATTATGATTGAATTAGTTAGTTGCATTTAATTTTTGTGTAGCGGTATTTTTAATTGTTGCAGCAGCGCTGCAATCAAAACAAACTCCGTACATATTTAAAGAATGATGTTTAATGTCAAATTTCAGTAAATCACCAACCATGCTTTGAATTTGATGAATACGTGGATCGCAGAATTCTACTACTTTACCACAATCAATGCAAATAACATGATCGTGTTGATGATACCCATAAGATTTTTCGAACTGCGCCATGTTTTTCCCAAACTGGTGTTTGGTCACCAAATCGCATGATACCAATAATTCTAGTGTATTGTAAACCGTAGCTCTACTTACACGATACTTTTGGTTTTTCATGTGGATATAAAGTGTTTCTACATCGAAATGATCATTTCTAGAATAAATTTCTTCTAAAATGGCGAAACGCTCAGGGGTTTTTCTTAAGTTTTTATTTTCGAGATAGGCTTCAAATATTTTTCTAACCAACTCACTAGTATTCTGTTCAGACATAGTTTTAAACTCCTCTCCAAAGGTAGGTAAATGATTACACCGATTAAAATGATTTTACCGATTAATAATTAACAAAGTGTAAAGATTGTTAATACATTTTGCCAATTGGTAAATTCAAGTTACTGTGCATCAAATCGTGTTACTCCAGTTACACCTTTTACTTCTAATAAGTTCTTAATTAAATTATCTAAATGCTCTTTGTCGTTTACGAAAATCATAATTGATCCATCAAAAATACCATCATTTGTATCAACCGTAATCGATCGCATATTTACCTTAAAATCGTTAGAAATAACTTTTGTAATGTTGTTAATTAACCCAACATCGTCAATTCCAATAATATGCAAGCCAGTTAAAAATGTAAGTTCTTGCTGACCGTTCCATTTAGCTTTTACAACTCTATACCCATAATTTGCCATCAGCTGTGCGGCATTAGGACAATTAGTACGGTGAATTTTAATACCTTCATTTACCGTTACAAATCCAAAAACATCATCCCCAGGAATTGGATTACAACAGGCCGCAAGTGTATAATCTATCTTTTGTAAATCTTCGCCTATTAACAAAATATCAGATTCTGGTCCTTTAACTTTGTTTAGTAAAGCTTCAACCTGTTTACCATCGTTTTTATAATCATTACCACGGTTCTCAATCTCCTTTTCACTCGATAGATAATCCTTCAAGTCTTTCAATTCAATTTTTCCATTAGCTATCGCGATAAAAAGATCTTGCGTAGACTGAAGTTTGAAGAAATACGTGAGTTTATTTAAGTTATCTGTATTGTAGGTGATTTTTAAAGATTTCAGTTTACGCTCTAAAGTTTCTTTTCCATTCTCCGCAATTTTCCTTTTCTCTTCTTTTAGAGAGGACTTGATTTTTGATTTAGCTTTCGCAGTAACAACGATATTTAGCCAATCTTCTTTAGGAACTTGCTTGCTTGAAGTAATAATTTCTACCTGATCGCCATTTTGTAATTTATGAGAAAGTGGTACTAATTTGTGATTCACTTTAGCTCCAATACATCTTGCGCCTACATCTGTATGAATTTCAAAAGCAAAATCTAAAGCGGTTGCGCCTAATGGCAATTGTAGTAAAGCTCCTTTTGGGGTAAAAATGAAAATCTCATCAGAAAAGAGATTCATTTTAAAATCATCTAGAAAATCAAGTGCATTAGCTTCCGGATTACTTAGCATTTCTCTAACTTTTTGAATCCACTGATCTAATCCATTATCGTTACTCGATTCTTTATATTTCCAATGTGCAGCAAAACCTTTTTCTGCAATTTCATTCATCCGTTGTGTACGAATTTGTACTTCAACCCATTGTCCTTTTGGACCCATTACAGTTGTATGTAATGATTCATAACCATTTCCTTTTGGGGATGAAACCCAATCGCGTAAACGATCTGGATTTGGACGATATAAATCGGTTACAATTGAATAAGCCTTCCAACAATCTGCTTTTTCATGTTCAGGTGCACTGTCTAAAATAATTCGGATAGCGAAAAGATCATATACCTCTTCAAAAGGAATATTTTTCTTTTTCATTTTATTCCATATCGAATGGATAGACTTTGGCCTACCATAAATATTTGCTACCAATCCTTGCTCGGCTAAAATTTCACTAACAGGTTCTACGAAGGTTTTAATGAATAAATTTCGCTCTGCCTTTTTTTCGTTTAACTGAGTAGCTATGTATTTGTAGGTATCAGGTTCAAGATACTTCATCGATAAATCTTCCAATTCAGATTTAATCGCGTACAAGCCTAATCGGTGCGCAAGAGGGGCGTATAAATAAATAGTTTCTGAAGCGATTTTAAGCTGCTTTTGTCTTGGCATAAAATCCATGGTACGCATGTTGTGCAGGCGATCAGCTAGTTTAATTAAGATTACACGAACGTCATCCGCTAAGGTTAAGAGCATTTTTCTAAAATTCTCTGCCTGCAATGAACTGTTGTAATCGAAAACGCCAGATATTTTAGTTAACCCATCTATAATTTTAGCAGTTTTTTTACCAAACTCACGTTCTATATCATCTAATGTAATATCTGTATCCTCAACAACATCATGCAATAAAGCACATACAATGGATGTTGTTCCCAACCCAATTTCTTCTGCAGCAATTTGGGCAACGGCTATAGGATGATAGATATAAGGTTCACCTGATTTCCGACGCATATCCTTATGGCTTTCCAATGCCATTTCGAAAGCTTTCCTGATTTCTTTCTTATCTCCTTTTTGTAATGTAGATTTAGAAGCACGCAAAAGGGCCCGATACCTTTTTAAAATTTCTTGCTTTTCCGCCTCAATATCAATCACTAAAGTGCTCTTCATTTGTATTTTCTAGGTAAAATTGTAGTAATTTAAGCTATAAAAGATTATATTCGATTGTAGATAAAACGAATATATAAAATTAGCTTTAACTTTGTATAGGCATAAATTTATGAAATATTATCGTCTCTTTATTCTGTTTATTGTCATCATTGCTTCAAATGCGGTAAAAGCACAAGAAAGTAATGCAGGTGCAATTTGGCCTGTACTTGGAAAAAACGATACTATCCGAGTGGCAGCTACAAATGATAATGGCTACATGATACCGTGGATTGGCTTAAATGAAGTTGTTATAAATGGTAAGCGAATTTGGCATTCTGCAGAAGAACAAGCTGCTTTTAATAGGTTAAGATATAATGTGTTAAAAGTAATGCCTTATGCATTATATGCTAAAAGAAGATACGAAAAGTTAGAAATCGATTTAGCAACGGTACCAGATAAAAAAGATCAAAAGAAATTGGTAAAAGAATGTGATAATGAAATTAAAAACATGTTTAATACCGAAATAAAAGAGCTGACCATTACTCAAGGTCAGATTTTAACCAAACTGATAGATCGTGAGCTTGGACGTACAACTTATGACATTGTTAAGCAAACAAAAGGTGGCTTTGCTGCGTTTTCCTACCAACTAGTAGCTAGGGTAGTTGGACATAATTTAAAAAACACCTACGATCCTGTTCAAGATAGAGACATTGAATCCATCATTGTCAATTCTGGTTATTATCAATAATTAAAATGAATTCAACTCAAACCATCTATCCATTTAAAGCAAAATTATTAAGTGGAAAGGAAAAAACCTTGTCTGATTATAAAGGCAAAGTGTTACTAGTTGTGAATACGGCTTCTGGTTGTAGCTTTACTCCTCAATTAAAAGAATTACAAGAACTTAGAGATAAATATGCAGACCAAGGATTTGAAATTTTAGGTTTTCCATCAAACGATTTCGGTAGACAAGAACCTTTAGATGGTGCAGCTATTAATGAGTTTTGCGAGGTAAATTACGGAGTTAAGTTTCCAGTTTTTGAAAAGATAATGGTAAGAGGAAGTCAAGCTCACCCGTTGTTTAAGTTTTTAAGTGAAAAGAAACTAAATGGACATATTAACTCTTCTCCAAAATGGAACTTTCATAAATATTTAATTAATAAAAATGGCGAAGTTGTAGATTATTTTTATTCGTTCACAAAGCCAAATTCTTCAAAAGTTAAAAAGAAAATTCAGTACCTACTGGATGAAAATAAATAAAATGAAGTTAGATATACTTGTTTTTGCTGTACATCCTGATGATGCGGAATTAGGGTGTTCTGGAACTATTTTAAAGCATATTGCCTTAGGTAAAAAAGTAGGAATTGTTGATTTTACACGTGGTGAATTAGGTACAAGAGGTACTGCAGAAACACGTGATGAAGAAGCAGCAAACTCTGCAAAAATTTTAGGATTGCATGCTCGTGAAAACCTGAAATTTAGAGATGGTTTTTTCAAGAATGACGAAGAGCATCAGCTTGAAATCATAAAAATGGTGCGCAAATATCAACCAGAAATCATTTTAACCAATGCTTTGCATGATCGTCACCCAGACCATGGTAGAGCAGGAGATTTAACAAATGATGCTATCTTTTTATCAGGATTAATTAAAATTGAAACTACACTTGATGGGGTTGTGCAAGAAGCTTGGCGCCCTAGATTAATCTTGCAATACATACAAGATCGATACATTAAACCCGATATTATTGTTGATATTACTGAGTTTATGGAGCAAAAAGAAAAAGCAATTAGAGCTTTTAAAACACAATTTGATAGCTCAGATAAACATGCTCCACAAACTTATATTTCTTCACCAGAATTTTTAGAAGCAGTATTTGGTAGAGCAATGGAATTTGGTAAAAATATTGGCGCTAAGTATGGAGAAGGTTTTACGTGTAGAAAACTTTTGGGTGTAGATAATCTATTTGATCTTAAATAGTATATAACAGTATTCCTTTTGATAAACGTTTATAGAGTTATTTGAAAGGTTTTTTTATTAAACCAACGTTTCCCATTGCGCTTTTTTCGTATAGTGCAAAGCAAGATGAGTTGTACTTAGCATCAAAATTTACATCACCTGGATTTAGTGTTGATGGAACGTCACTTCCTTCTATAAAGAAATAAACCTTTGTATTGCCATATTTTGTATGTGGTTTAAAGTTTCCATAATCAATTAGCTGAGCTTTGGTTGTATCTTTTACTGTAACTGCATAGATACGTTGAATTGGGCCAGTATTATTTTCATTTCTATAAGAAACCACCTCTTTAAAACCACCTTTTAAATCTTCGATGCTAGACTGCGAGAAGGTGTCCTTTAAAATCCATATTAAAACAATTAAAACTATGGCTATCAAAATATGCTTTGCTTTTTATTTTTCATTCGTCAAAATTTATGGTTGCAAGATAAAAGTATCAATCAATTTATAAGTCTGACTTAAGTTATAAAAGCATTTAAAAAATTAAACCTGCTTAATTTTGGTTAAGCAGGTCTATTTAAAGAATATTTTTTTACTTAAAGATTAGGTAAAATCTTCTCCATTACTTCCATTCCTTCGTCAATATGTTTTTTCTCAATACATAAAGCAGGACGGAAACGAATAGTTTGATTGCCACAACCTAAAAACATAACGTTATTTTCAATTCCTTTTTGAATAAAAGCATTACGCATATCTTTTGTTGGGAAATCGAAAGCGGCTAATAATCCTCGCCCACGAACATTACTCATTTTATCGTGTTTTTGTGCTAATTTACTTAGGTTTTCAATCAAATATTGCCCTACTTCTGTGGCATTTTGACAAAGCTGATCTTCCTGTACAATATTTAAAATCTGCGTTGAGCGAACCATATCTACTAAATTACCTCCCCACGTAGAGTTGATACGAGAGGGTACATTAAATACATTGCCTTCTACTTCTTCTACTTTCTTACCCACCAAAATACCACAAACTTGCATCTTTTTGCCAAATGCAACAATATCTGGACGAGCTTGTTCACTAAAATGTTCGTGACACCAAAACTTACCTGTTAATCCTACACCAGTTTGCACTTCATCGTAAATTAAAAATGCTTCATTTTCATCTGCCAGTTGGCGAAGCTGAATTAAAAACTCTTCACGTAAATGATTATCACCACCTTCTGATTGAATTGGCTCTACAATAATTGCACAAATATCATCCTTATGAGTAGCAAAAGCCTGTTTAATTTGAACAATAGAAGCCTCTTCTGATTCTATTGCAGTAGCTAAGTTTCCATCAACCAAAGGGAATTTTACTTGTGGAACGGATACTCTTGGCCAATCGAACTTAGCAAACCATTTCGTTTTATCTGGTAGTGTATTTGTTAAACTTAAGGTATAGCCTGTACGACCGTGAAACGCTTTCTCGAAGTGTAATACTTTAAATCCTTTTTCTTCTTTGTATCCTTTAGCAAAGTTTTTTTGAACTTTCCAATCCATTGCCACTTTAAGTGCATTTTCTACAGCTAAACCTCCGCCAGCAATAAAAAAAGCATGTGGCAAATAATCTGGAATACCAACTTCTCCAAAGGTTTTTACAAATTGCGCATATTGTTGTGTATAAACATCAGAATTAGATGGATTAGCCATTGCTGCCAATAACAAACTGTGTTTAAAAGCTTCGTCGTTAATCATTTTTGGGTGGTTGTAGCCCAACGGCACTGAAGCAAAGCAAGTAAAGAAATCTAATAATCTGCGGTTGTATTTAGAGTCGTAAATATAAGCGCCATTACTTTTTTCCATATCATAGGTCAAGTCGAAACCATCCGCTAAAATATGTTGTTGCAAAGTTTGATTTACTTGATCTGGTGCTACACTAAGTTGATACATAAAATTTATAGTTTTGGTATGTTCAAAAGTAATAAAATGTGCCAAATTATCAAATTTAAGCACTATTTGAACTTAAAAGGCAAAAACTAGGTTTAAATGATTTAAAGTTAGTTTTTGTTAAAAAAATGTTTTGCTTTTATAAATTGTGGAAAAATACTAAGAGACAATTACATCTAATTTCTTCCTAATAGGTCCAAAAATTGGAGAATATTATTTAAAATTTTCCTTAATAAATAATGCCTACCTTACCCTACATTTAAAGAGAAGAGTTATGAGATATGGAGTGGTAATTAGTTTTAATTCTAGTAAAGGAATTGGCAATATAAAAGATAGCAGTACAAATATAGAATATGGGTTTACTAAAACCGATTGCCCACATGAAGTTGAAATTTTAGATGAGGTAGCTTTCGAAGTAATAACGGAAAATCATAAAATGAGAGCAATTAACGTTAAGCCTTCTTAACAATTCTTATCTCTAAACCTGAAATAGTTTTTCTTTCATTCCTAAAATACCTAGCAGACCTCCAGTGTGTAGGGCTACTATTTTTGCGTCTTTTTTGAAATAGTTTTTACCAGCTAAATCATAAATAGCATAAAATAGTTTACTTGTGTAAACAGGATCTATCAGCATTCCTGTTTCAGCACTAAAAGTTTTTATGAACTGTAATAATTCTGTAGTTGTTTTAGCGTAACCACCAAAGTGATAGTCAGTATGTAAGTATAATTTGCTTACATCATTTTCATAATGACTAATTTCTTTGGCTATAAAATCTCCACCTTTTAATACAGGAATTACATGGAGTTGAGCTGTTAGGTTTTCTTGGTTAATACCTCTTAATAATCCAGCGGCTGTAGTTCCAGTACCAGCGGCACAAAATATATAATCGAAAGGTTTTGTAAGTTCTGTTATAATTTCAGCACAACCTTTTACAGCTTCCTCGCTTGTGCCACCTTCATCTATAAAATAAGCATCATTATCATCACCAAAATGAGAAGTAAAAAGATGTTGTTTACTCTTATAACTTTCACGATCGGTAAAAATGAGTTGCATTCCAAATAAGTGGCAAAGTAATAATAGTTCATTTTCAACTTGCTCCCCACGCACAAATGCAGTTGCTTTTAAATTGGCCCTTGCTGCAGCTGCTGCAGTAGCCACTAAATGATTAGAGTAAGCGCCGCCAAATGTAACTAGATGCTTCTTGCCTTTTAATGCTACATCTTGTAAAATGTACTTGAGCTTACGCCATTTATTTCCCGAAATATACGGATCAATTAAATCGTCTCGTTTTACGTAAACTGAGGTTAATGATTGAAAATGGAGCTGTTGTACTGGACTGTAAATTTGCATTAAATAAAAAAAGCTTCCCCAAAGAGAAGCTTTTATGTTGATGATTTAAAATTTTATTTACCAAAACCGAAGCCAATACCACCATTTACATAGCTATATTGTGCTTGAGTATAAGAAGCATATATTTTAAAGAATGATAACTTTAACTGAAAGCCAAGTGACGCTTTTAAGCCACTAATATCATTGTTCTTAATTGCTACTGGATCAGTATAGGTTTGCGTTCCATTAGGATTTGCAATCGTTGGTGCATCAAAATCATAGGTGCCTAATGCACTTAAATTAGATTTAGAAGTATTGAAACCTACACTAGCAAAAGGCGTGAAGAACAATAGGCTTTTAGATATAATTGCATCAGCACTAAAGCCGTTTATTTTAATGTCTACCTTTTGGTTAGCATATTTACCATTATTAATATCTAATGGTAAGTTATAATTTAATCTAGTTAATCCTAAAGCAACTGCTAAATCAAAAGGCAATAACTTATCTTTTTTACCCATAAGTAATGGTAACACTTCTACTTTAGCACCGATACCGAACATATTGATTGTTCCAGCATCTTCACCTAGTTTAACATTAGGAACTAAACGTAACGATACGTCAATATTTTTTGGTAAGCCTACAGTTAGTTGTACTTGTGGAGAAGGAACGAAATGAATTCCTGTTCCTTGTGGTAATCTAAATGTTTTAGTAGGGTCAGCATTAAATTTCATTAAAGCACCTTCATTGTCATCACCAAAAGCAGTTGGGCCAATTCCATTTGAGCCTGTAGCAGGACTAACGTTTTGTAAGCCTAAGCCATTAGTGTTGTAAGTTTGGTCTGATTTAGGCACAAATGCTAACGTACCTGTAATTCGTAAATCGAATCGTAAAAAACCTTTAGTTTTAGCAGATGTATTCCATCCAGAATTTAAGCCAACACCCAAGCCTTTAAAAAGAGGATTGATGTATGCATCTATTAGTTTTGTAGCATCTGCAGGACTAGCTTTAAATAAGTCTCCTACATCTTCTTGAGCCATTAAATTTAAGGGCAATAAAAAAGCGCCTATAATCAATAAAGATTTAAGCGCCGTTAATTTTTTTTTCATTTTGTTTATCTGTTTGATTTTCAATCACGAAAGTAAATCTTTCTCATCAGATAAGGAAAAAAATTAAGTACTATTCTAACATTTTCAGTAAAAGCTTTCATAGGCAAATAGTTTATTACATTCTGCTTAACAAAAAACAAGCCAATCTATTTTTTTTACAATTATCAAATTGTTAATCCTATTTTTGCAGCATGGAAAACAATATTATAGAGCAAGAGGAAGAACAAGATTTATTTGAGCATTTTAATATTGTTGTCGATAAAGGACAGTCTTTGCTAAGAATTGACAAGTTTTTGATGCACCGTCTAGAAAATGCGTCAAGAAATAGAATTCAGAATGCAATTGATGCAGGTAATGTACTCGTTAATAAGAAAACTGTTAAATCCAGTTATAAAGTAAAACCATTAGATGAAATTTCTATTGTGTTTGCACACCCACCACGCGATACAGAAGTTTATCCAGAAAACATCCCAATAGATATTGTTTATGAAGATGCCGATTTATTGGTCGTAAATAAACCTGCAGGTATGGTGGTCCATCCAGGTTTTAACAACTACACAGGGACATTGGTTAATGCCTTAGCGTATCATTTTGAACAATTACCAACATTGCCAGGAAATGATGGTCGGCCAGGTTTAGTACACCGTATAGATAAAGATACATCTGGTTTGCTGCTAATTAGCAAGAACGAAATTACCATGACCAAATTGGCTAAGCAATTTTTTGATCACAGCATTACCCGTAAATACATTGCATTAGCTTGGGGCGATATAGAAAAAGAGGGCAGAATAGAAGGTTACATTGGTCGTAGTTTAAAAAACCGCATAGTAATGGATGTGTACGATGATGAAGAAAAAGGCAAATGGTCGGTGACTAATTATTCGGTTTTAGAGCGCTTAGGCTATGTTACTTTAGTAAGTTGCCAGTTAGAAACAGGTCGTACGCATCAAATTAGAGCCCATATGAAACACATTGGACATCCATTGTTTAGTGATGCAAATTATGGTGGTGATAAGATTTTAAAGGGGACTACGTTTACTAAATACAAACAATTTGTAAACAATTGTTTTGAAATTATGCCTCGCCAAGCTTTACATGCACAAACCTTGGGTTTTATTCATCCAACTACAAAAAAATACATGGAGTTTGAAGCGCCTTTGCCTGCAGATTTTAAAGCTGTTTTACTTAAATGGCGAAATTACTCACTACAACCACAATAATGTATGTCGCATTATATTTTATTTAACGATGAATTTGTTGCTGCAGATCATGCAATTATAAAGTCTAGTAATCGTGGGTTTAAATTTGGTGATGGTCTATTCGAATCTATGCGGATGTGTAATGGTAAATTACAATTTGCCGAGCAACACGCAGATCGGTTACGGGCCGGCATGAAAGCGTTGAAGATGGAGGGATACGCTTTATTAGATGAATATTTTCTACGACAAAAAACGGCAGAGCTTCTTAAAAAAAACAAATTTAATGGCAACGTTCGTTTTCGGCTCACTATTTATAGAGATGGAGAAGGATTGTATACACCCTCAATTAATAAAGCGGGCTATGTACTAGAAGCCATTCCATTAGAGCAAGCACAGTATGAATTAAACAAAAAGGGTTTAATTATAGATGTGTACGATGAAATCACTAAATCAATTAACAAACTATCTAATTATAAAACCAGTAATGCACTGTTGTATGTAATGGCTGGTTTATTTCAAAAGCAACACCGTTTAGATGAAGCTTTGATTTTAAATCAAAATGGTTTTTTGTGTGAAAGCACAAGCTCTAATGTATTTGTAGTTTACCAAAAACAAATTTATACACCCGCACTATCAGAAGGGTGTGTGGCAGGAGTAATGCGAAGTGTAGTTTTACAATTGGCCAAAACTCATGGTTTACCACTTATTGAAGCTCAAATTAATCCAGAAATTTTAAACGAAGCTGAAGAGGTTTTTGTAACGAATGCAAGTGGCGGAATTAGATGGGTGATGGGGTATGGCAAAAAGCGTTATTTTAATGAAGTTGCGAAAGCGCTTAGTGCAAAGTTAAATGCATTGATATAAGTCGGTCGCGTCATCTCGACCGTAGCGGAGAGACCTTTCTACTTTAGTTTCTAGCTCACCGCCGGTAAGGCTCTTTCTTTTCTCTTGATAAAAAGATTAAAGTTTGGTAAAGGTTGTAAAGCGGACGTCTTTGCGAGGCTTGTTCTTCTCAAGCCGTGGCAATCTCCTTTATGCTATAAATAATAAATGGGAGATTACTTCGTGCCTCGCAATGACGAACATGATGCTACTACCCTTAATGTCTTTGTGAAGGAGGTTCAAATCTACACCTTTAATTTCCATCATGAATTCCCTCTCCTTTTCAGAGAGGTTTAGGTGAAGTTACAACCGCATTCCTCTTAAAAACTCATCAATCAACATTCGCTTTTTACCCTCGTATTGCACATCCGTTAGAGAGATAAAACCATCTTTCGTCGCAAATTTTAAATACGTTTTTCCATCTGTTAAAAAAGCACCTGTAGAAATGCCAGGTTCTTTATCTTCTAGGATTGCTTTAAAAATCTTTACTATTTTATCATTTAAAGTGGTAAAAGCGGTAGGGTAAGGGCTTAATCCACGAATGTGATTGTACACAGTTTGATTGGATTGGTTCCAATCTACTTTGCAAAAATCTTTAAATATTTTGGGTGCAGCTTTTAAGTCATCGCTTTGCGGCTGTGGTACTTCGTTATAGTCATCAGCCTCAATAGCTTTAACTGTTTTAACCAGTAAGTTTGCGCCAACCACCATTAACTTATCGTGTAAACTTCCAGCAGTTTCATCGTCTGTAATTTCTACTGCATCAGAAAAAATAATATCGCCAGTATCAATTTCTTGTTTTAAAAAGAAAGTCGTTACCCCGCTTTCTTTCTCACCATTTATAATAACATGATTAATTGGTGCCGCTCCACGGTATTGTGGTAATAAAGATCCGTGTAAGTTGATGGTGCCTTTTGGCGGCATATTCCAAACAACTTCTGGCAACATTCTAAACGCAACCACAACAAACAAATCGGCATTTAACGATTTTAACTCCTCAATAAACAAAGGGTCTTTTAATTTTAAAGGTTGTAAAACTCTTAAGTCGTTTGCTAGGGCATACTTTTTTACAGCGCTCTCGTTTAATTTTTGTCCACGACCCGCAGGTTTATCCGCAGCGGTAACTACACCAACAATAGTGAAACCGGCTTGTTGTAAAGCACTTAAAGAAGCAACGGCAAAATCGGGCGTACCCATAAAAACTATTCTCATTTTATTTTGTTCAATGGTTGTTTTAATACTACAAAATAACTAAAAATTTCACTCATATTTTTTACTACGCTATGGTTCCAACTTCCGAAATTATTGATTCTAGCAGCTTAGTCTATGTTCATCCGGCGCAACCAGGTATTTATAGGAAAGGAAAACCTGGACAGTTTTATTATGTAGATAAAAATGGTGAGCGAATAAAAAATGAAGCTGATTTAGAACGAATAAAGAAATTGGTACTTCCTCCCGCATGGACAGAGGTTTGGATTTCGCCAAAAAAGAATGGGTATTTACAAGCCATAGGTATAGACGCTGCGGGCAGAAAGCAATACCGTTACCATAGCGACTGGACATCTAGAAGGTCTGACCATAAGTATTTTAGGTTGTTAGAATTTGGAAAAACCTTAACGGATGCACGTAAGAAAATTGCCAAAGATTTAAGAAGAAAAGATTTTGACGAGCGTAAAGTATTGGCCATTTGCTTGCAGGTAATGCAGAAAACCTTAATTAGGATTGGTAACGAAAGTTATAAAAAGGCGTATGGTAGTTATGGACTAAGTACTTTAAAGGATAATCATTTTAAAGAAAATGGTAGTAAATCGACGTTGAGCTTTGTGGGTAAAAAAGGTGTAAAGCAAGAGGTGCTATTGAATGATAAAACCTTAGCGCAATTGGTAAAAAAATGCAAAGATATTCCTGGGCAAGAGTTATTTCAGTTTTATACCAAAGGTAAAGCGCATAAGTCGGTAGATTCTGGAATGATAAACAATTACATTAGAGAAATTACCGGAAGCGATTTTACGGCTAAAGATTTTAGAACATGGGGTGGAACATTGGAAGCCTTACGACAATTGGCAAGTTGTACAGTTAACAAACCCGATTTACCTAAAAAGAAAGCTATTGTAGAAGTGTTAGATTGTGTAGCTAGTAAATTGGGCAACACCCGAGCGGTTTGCAAAAGTTCTTATGTGTATCCATTGCTATTAGAAACTTTTGAAAACGAAGGCTTGCAGAAATACTTAAAGAAAATTAATACAGTAAAGCCCGATAGCAAAACGGCAATGGAAAACGACGAGAAAGTATTATTGCAGTTTCTGAAACAAGCTAAAGCAGCAACTAAAAAATAATTACCGTTTTAATAGCGCTTGGTAGGCAACTTCAAAGTATGGTGTTGGTATACCTAATCTTTTTCCTTGTTTTACCACATAGCCAGTGATAGATTCTAACTCTGTCTTTTTGCTGTTAAATTGAAAATCTCTTTGCATAGATGACGTTGTAGCAAAAGGAAGAGATATGTAATGTTTCATTGCCTTACCAACTGTGTTTGGCTCAACCTCAATATTTTTTGCTGTAGCTATAGCAGCAGATTCACTAATGAAATCTTGAAGTGCAGTTCTGTTTTCTTTCAATAACTCGCCAATGGGTTTGTTATAAAATGATGTTGCTGTTGCTATACACGATAAGAAAATAAATTTTTCCCAAATGAGTTTGGAAATGTTGTTAGATAGAGTAGCCTCTACACCCGCAGCCTTTAATAGATCTTCTAATGCAGTTAACCTCTGGTCTGTGGCATTGTCCAAACCAAAATAAATTTCTTGCCTGTTGCCCATGTTTTCTACTATACCAGGTTCTTTTAGTGCAGAAACGATGTACGCACAACCTGCAGGTACCAACTGATTTGGAAATTGGTCTCTTATTTTCTCTACGGCTTCAACTCCGTTTAATAAAGGAAGTAATACGGTTTCTGCACCAATGCAAGGCATTAATTGGTTTAGCATTTCGGCTAAATCATAACTTTTAGTACATATAATGACATAATCGGCAATGCCAATCTCAGTTGCATTGTCAGTCGCTAAAAAAGGTTTTCCAATAAAGTCAATGTCTCCTTTGATAACGGTTAACCCGTGATTTTGAATTTCTTTTAAGTGTGCTCCTCTGGCAATAAAATGCACCTCAATATTCTCATTCCCCGCATAAGCCCTTGCTAGCAATCCGCCAAAATAACCTCCAACTCCTCCAATACCAGCAATTACAATCTTTGTTTTATGAGTCATTTCTAAAGGAGTTTTTGAATTATTTAATTTATCGGAAGGCGAGACACCATCCGATAGTTGTCGGATCGAGTTGGGAATAACATGTGTGTTTATTTTTTTATCGAATGAACAGGTTGTTCACTGTTCTCCTTTTGTTGAGCAGGATTTTTAGTCTTTGCTAGTGCAGGTTCTTTGGTATAAATTTTATCTTCTGTCTTTTTAACCACTTTATTGCCTTTATCTACTTTACCTTTAGGCTGCGGTTCTAAAAAGTTACTCGATACCTTTTCGCTTTTCTTTGTTTTCTCGTTGTTCATAGCTTTTGGAGTGTGAATGTGAATTGAAAGATAATAGATTAAATCTTATCAGTATCATAACAAACGCCAATCAAGCTTGTTTGGCTAAATAGAACTTAATCGGTTAATCGTTATTGCGAGGAACTGAGTATCTTACAACTATGGCGGTTAGGTAAAACGCTTTAAGATTACTTCGGTCGCAATTCTTTAGCTTCGTCCTTGCGAGGAACGAAGCAATCTTACAACTATAGGTGTGTTTTATGTCGCTTTAGGATTGCTTCGTGCCTCGCAATGACGGCAGGGTGCTTTAGGATTGCTTCGGTCTCATTTTTTAGCTTCGTCCTTGCGAGGAACGAAGCAATCTTACAACTATGGGTGTGTTTTATATCGCTTTAAGATTGCTTCGTGCCTCGCAATGACGGCAGGGTGCTTTAATGTTGCTTAGGTCGCAATTCTTTAGCTTCGTGCCTCGCAATGACGCGATTTTCAATTACTAAGGATACAACAAATACTTTTTACGCATTTGTTTATACTGACTTAATCCTGGTTCCCAACTTGCTCTAATCTCTTTTTCAGAAACACCGTCAATAATTTGTTGTCTAAAATTGCCAACACCAATTCTCGCTTCAATGGTACCTACTTCAGCACTTAATTTATTGTTAAAGAAATCTGCTTTACGTGGCGATGCTTTATACAATTCCATGATCCAGCTTAAGTTAATCTGTTTAGTTTTTCTAAAGTTTGAAACATCGTACTTTCTTAAATCTAATCCGTAACAAACCTCATTCATAAACAATGGCGTTTCGCTCATGCCTTTAATACTTTTTGGCGTAAAAGAGAACTCATATTTTCCTTTTAGGTACGGAGCGCCCACAATAGTAAATGGAGATAGTGTACCACGACCATGATTTAAATAGGTTCCTTCAAATAAACAAGTTGTTGGATACAATAATATAGATTGTTGTGTATTTAAATTTGGAGATGGTTTTACAGGCAACACATACGGCATATCGTGTGTGTAGTTTGCATTTTTAATCACCGTAATTTTACATTTCACTTTGTCTTTTAACCAACCTTCGCCGTTTAACATATGTGCATATTCGCCTAAGGTTAAGCCATGCACAATTGGAATAGGTTGTAAACCAATGCCCGATTTGTATTTAGGATCTAAAACAGGTCCATCAATGTAAAAACCATTCGGATTTGGACGATCTAAAATCATCACTTCTTTCCCATCACGAGCACAAGCTTCCATTACATGTTGCAAGGTATTCATATAGGTATAAAAGCGAACGCCTACATCCTGAATGTCAAAAATCATAATGTCTACATCTGCTAAATCTTCTTTAGTTGGTGTACTGTGTTTGCCATATAAGGAAATAGCTTTAATACCAGTTTTCGCATCAACCGCATCATCTACACTTACCCCTGCACTGGCATCACCTCTAAATCCATGTTCTGGACCAAATATTTTAACAATGTTTACTCCGCGTTTCAATATACTATCTACTACGGTTACGTTGCCAATAATAGATGTTGGATTAACCACCATACCCACTCTTTTACCTTTTAATAAAGGCAAATACTTTTCTGTTTGCTCAGCACCGGTCATAAATTTTTTCCCATCCTTAGGCTTATCAATATTTTCGGCCTTTACTTTGTAAGGGTTAGGCACATTAGAATTCAGCTTAACATTTACTCCTTGTCCGCAAGCGGCAAAGGCAAAAACAGTAAGTAACGACGTAAAAAGGACAGTAATTTTTTTCATTTCTAGATTTTTTAAAGAAGTATACGCTAAATCGAATTCGAATTAGCACTTTTGCTAAGTTACAATTTATTGCAAAATTTGAATATAGAATATTTCATAGCGAGGCGAATCGCCATAAAATCTGAACGTACGTTTAGTAAGTTAATTGTACGCATAGCAATAGCTGGTGTAATGCTGAGCTTGGCGGTGATGATTCTTTCTGTTGCCATTATTAAAGGATTTAAAACCGAAATACAAGATAAAGTAAGAGGCTTTATTGGCGATGTACAGATTTACCGCTTCGATTTAAACGGCTCTTTCGAGAAATCTCCTTTTGTACCGAATGATACCACGCTACAGTATTTAAAAAATAATCCCAACTTACAATCTTATTATCCTTTTGCTACCAAGCCTGCTATTATTTCAGCCAATGGCGAAGTAGAAGGGGTAAACTTTAAAGGAATTGATCGGACTTACGATTGGCGCTTTATTAAAAAGCACTTAATTAGTGGAAGGGTAATTAATTTTGCCGATAGCTCGGCAAATCAAATCTTAATATCCGAGTATACGGCAAATCGGTTAAAGCTTAAAACAGGAGATAGCTTTTTAATGCATTTTGTACAAAACCCTCCTAAAATAAGAAAGTTTAAAATTGTAGGTGTGTATAGTGTAGGGATCGAAAACATTGATAAAAACTTTGCCATTGGCGATATCAATATCATTAGAAGTGTAAATAAATGGCAGCCTAACCAAATGGGTGGGATAGAGGTACGGATTAAAGACTTTACTCAACTAAAACCTGTGGCCGATGATGTGTATGCCAATCTCGAACTTAAACTACGGTCGAGATCTGTAAAGGAAAGTACGCCAGAAATTTTTACTTGGCTTTCTTTGTTAGATGTAAATACCAAAGTGTTACTTTTTTTAATGATGATTGTTGGGGTCATTAATATGGTGACTGCCTTACTGATTATGATCTTAGAACGGACCACCATGATTGGCTTGTTGAAAGCCATGGGAATTTCTGATTTCAGTGTGATGAAGATCTTTTTGTACAATGCCATTTACTTGGTAGGCATTGGTTTAGTATTAGGGAATATATTAGGTTTAGGTTTAGCGTATTTTCAGCAGTATTCGCATGTGTTTAAACTAGAGCAAACTAATTATTACTTGTCGTACGTGCCTATAGAAATACATTTTATAGATGTGTTGTTGTTAAATGTTGCAACAATTGTGATTTGTGCTTTGGTGTTGTTAATTCCTTCACTATTAGTGAGTAGGATTAGTCCGTTGAAAGCGATACGGTTTAAATAATTGGTTCACTAGTTCAGTTGTCTATTAGTTCAGTTGTTCACTGGTCTTACAACTCGTCATGCTTAGCTTACTCCGGCTCATAACTAGCAGACCTACCCGTCTTTGCGAAGGAGGTTTCCGCCGACTGTGGCAATCTCATTTCTGTTTTGTGCCAACGCACTGGCTTGCCTCGGCTCCCCGCCGCCGATGGGGCTCTAAACTTTTCCTTGATGAAAAGTTTAACAAAAATCAAGTCAGGAACGATGCTTCCACGCTTTAGGCTTACGCATGGCCCGCCGTTCCTGTCTGCCTCACGCTCTTTGGGACAGTGGTAGTATGTATCCTCACCGTCTTTGCGAAGGAGGTTCTTCACCGACTGTGGCAATCTCATTGTTGTTTTTTTTTTGCCAACGCACTGTCTTGCCTCGGCTCGCCGCCGCCGATGGGGCTCCTGTTTTTCGGTAGTATATATTTTCTTTTGTCCTCAAGAATACTTCGCAGTATCTCCTTGATGAAAAAGTAACCATCCCGAGCTTGCGAGAGCATGAATACCGATAAAAACATAAAAGCTAATGAATAACATCAAGTCAGGAACGATGCTTCCACGCTCTAGGCTTGCGCATGGCCCGCCGTTCCTGTCTGCCCTACGCTCTTTGGGACAGTGGGTAATATGATAGAATGCTTCGCAAGATGGAAGGTTATTAGCCCAAACCCGTCATGCTCAGCTTGCCTGGGCATCGTAATGCGCTAATTCCTTTGCTGCCATGAGTAAACTTTCTTATCGTTTCTTTTCGTAGTGAAGGGCAATTACTCCACTTGTAAATGTTTTCGTTTCGATTAGGTTCAGTTTGGTGAGTGCTGTGATATTCTTAAATAGCGGAATTCCTTCTCCTATTAAAACCGGATTGACAAATAACCAAAACTCATCTATTAAATTATGTGCTAATAAGGAATGAGAAGCTGAAGGACTGCCAAAGATTAAAATGTTTTTTCCGTCTTGGTTTTTGATGCTATTGATGTTGTCTTCTAACTGATCGCTAATTACGGTGGTGTTTTCTAAACCTTCTCCACTGATGGTTCTGGATAACACCACTTTTGAAACATTTTTGTACCATACTGAATGTTCTTTGTCGTGTTTAGATGCATTTGGTTCATCACCAGCAGTTGGCCAATAACTTTGCATCATGTCATAGGTTACGCGTCCATACAATGCAGTGTCGGCTTTATCTGTTAGTTTAGCAACAAAGTCAAAGAGTTCTTCGTCTACATGGATCCAATTCATTTCTCCGTTAGGTCCTGCTGCAAAACCATCAAGGGAAGAGTGCATGAAAAAAATTAGGTTTCTCATTTTGTTATGGTATTGGTAAATATTTGTTGCTCGTAATATAAAAAGATACGGCGAATTTCACCAATTTTTCCTCTTAAGTTTTTGGGTTATTTATCTTATTATTTAAGTTTTTCTATTTTTAAGTTTTTGCTTGCAAGTTCCAGTTTTCATGCTACACTGTTAACTTTCTGCATAATTTCATCACAATTGCCCTTTGACAAATTTTTATTTGTTAGTCTTAAGCAAATTCCATGTTTAGAGCAATTTTATATTAATTCCATTTATAAGGGATTCCAGAGTCTATTATGCTTAAGAATTTCATTTTTGCATCAAAAAGTACTTTGTATATTTCATTCATTTTTTCTTTTGGATTTTCATTAGGAGCAGAAAAAATATATTCAAAATCCATATCTAATTTTTTAGTCCTTTTATAAATTTCATTATAGTTAAACTGAAAATGTTTTTTATCAACTAGTTCTTGTTTAATGACTAATCTTATTTCTTCTTCTTCTCTAAATCCACTATGTTTAAATTTGCAAGTCAAATCATCTAAATCATCTTTAAAATTTTTGATAAAAAATGAAGTAAAATCTTCATCGGATAAACTAAAATCATAATTTTCAAAAAAGCTCTCTGCAATTTTTTTTAAAATTAATACTTGGTTTTTAGTCTCATATTCAACTTCAATCAATTTAAAATTACTTTGATATTGACAGGCTTCTTCTAAAAGAATAGTATTAAAACCTATTGATACTCCATTTTGCCCAGCATATCTATTCCATTGACTTAGTAAATTTGCTCTTTTAGAAAAAGATATTGAATATATATTCTTACAGATTTGTTCATTGTAAATTTTCACAACTCTGCTTATGATTTCAATCTTTTCACTATTATTTTCTAGTAAATTATATAATTGATTTATAAAAAGATCTCTAGTGTATTTTATTTCACTATGGTCATTCATTAACCCTATTTTAGAAGCCCATAATTCTTTAGAAGAAATAATGCTTTTAAAATTTTCCATTGAAGTGTAATGAAATAAAACTAAACTACTAATATTATTTACAATTCCTACGGGTAAATAAGTTATATGATTATGAGATTTCGTCCATTGGTCTCTTAAGTTACCATCGAAATATTGAATACTAATTTCATTAAAAGGTAGAAAGTATTCTCTAATATTTATTTTATTATCAATTACAATAGATTTTGGTACAGGCCCGAAGAGATCTAATTGATTCAATTCTATTCTTGAAATTTCATTTGAATTATTCATTTTCTTGTCGAATCAAAAGTGATATTATATAATTATAGCAATTTTTTATTGAATTTTACTATTATTGACAACATCACATGCCATGTACATAGGCTAGTCTTGGAGGGAAGTAGAAAACCTCGTCTATTGTAAGATGTTTTGTTAGCTGCTTGACTAATTTGTATCTTCGGTAGGTTCGTCAAAACCTTCAATTTCTTTATGGTCTACTGGATTATTTTCATCTAAATAAACATTTCTAATTTTCTTATATTCTTCATGGGCCCTTCTACTGAATGAATTAATAAAACCCTTATCAAAGATTATTTTTTCTGCAAATTCTTCAAGAGTTTTTGTTATGGTGAAATATTCATATAATCTCAAGGTATTTATTTCTTTATTACCAGCTTTAATTATATAATCAATTAATGGTTCTCTTTTAAATCTAGAAGCTTTTCTAATCCTTAACTTTAACTCTTCTTGTTTTATTAATTTCGTACCATCTTTGGCTTTTGTCGAAACCAGTATTGCTTCATTATACACTTTTAAGGCTCCTGATATTTCTTTCAGTTCTTCTATTTGTTCTTGTAGATTCTTTATCTTTGTGTCAGTTGTTCGCCTGCTTAAAAAATCTGCAAATATACCTGCCCATTGCTCTTTAAGCCAAGTTGTAATATCATCAAAATTTTCAAAACCTTTAACGAAATTGTTAGTTCTTTGCGCTATTATTTCGTCAAGTAATCTAAAAATGTTTACACTGTCAACATGGGCAAACGATATTGTTTTATTAGTTCTATTTTTTTTGAAGGTGTCATATTCTCCGTACACTCCCTTTTCAACAAAAATAAAAATTGGAATTCCCTTTTCTCTAGCCTTCTCATATTCCTTTTTTGTTATTGAATTATAGAATGAAATTTCTTTCTCTTTCTGTTCTTTTTCCTGTTGAGTTGCATCATTTGTTGCTGAACTTCCATATCTACCGCCAATAATGAGAATTAATATATGACATGTATCAATTTCTGCATAGCATGATTCATCCAATGCTTGGTCATGATGGAAAGGAATGTCTCCACTTTCGAAAAGAACAGATTCATATCCCATTTGTTTAATAAATGCCTCTACGTGTCTCCTTACATGTTTGAGGTCAAAGTAAGTTGAACTTAAAAAAACTCTTGGTTTTGCCATGTCATTTATTATTTGTCATTTTTTTCTTTAAGCCTTGCAGCTAACCTCTAGCTTTGCGTAATTATTATTATCTAAAATTTTGTTTAAAGCATAATAGTCAAGCTTTAACCGTTGCGCTAATATCCGTGTATAAACGTTTATACACGGAAATAAATTCTAATCCTCTTACCCTAACTCTAAACTAAACTTTCTATTTTTCTTAACTATACGGGAAACCGTAACCTCCAAAAGTGAGGTCATCATATGAATAGAGAGTAGCGTTAATTATTAAAGATACCTGAAGCAATTCGTAAAACCAAATGCAATTAATACACTAGCCTATGCCTGTTAGTTTCTATTCAGTGCCGAATAATTTACCGTTAAATGTATGTGTACAACAACTACAATACGGTTCCATATCGCTTGCTTTCAAATTTGGGTTAGACAATTGTAGGATGTTATGATCATCAACATATAAACCAGAGAAATACGAAGTTTCACCAACTCTTACAAAGTCTTTCTTTTCGTCGCCATTTAGGGCAACGATCCAAAATATAGGATCAGTTTTATCTAGCCTAGCTTTAGCTTCACTAAAAACCTCATCCCAATTGGAACCTACTTTTGATAAGAGAAATCTATAAAGAGGCGTGTAATCTAAACCTCTTTCTTTTTTTCCAAACATTTTACCTTGAGTTTGTTCAAGTGTTTCCTTCCTGCTGTTTCTCGTATTTTTAAAATCTCCACCAAAATTATGATGAACATTATGCGCCGTGGTATTTACTTTTCTAAATAATTTAGCTTTCTCTTTATTCATTTTTAGATACTGGATTTTCCCTAATCTTAACACTAAACTAGCTTAGTTTGGGTTAGCGTTAAAAACTAAAATCTAATGTAAATTAAGCAATTGTAAAACCAAATGCATCAATAGGTTAGGGTGTACACTTCATTTATCCTCCTTCTTTGTTATCTTTTGACTTTCTCTATATTGCTCTAGTGTGATGCCAAAGAAAAGGCAAACATGATCTACGGTTACTTCTTTAGTACCTGTAATGCCATACGCAAGCTTAATTTCTTTTAGTTTACGGTAGCTAGTAGTTTCGCAACAATTCTTTAACAGCTTAATGTTTTTAGCGCAGACGAAAATTTCATTATGTACACTCATCCTATATTAATTTTAAATGTTAAACTTTAACTAATGGGATGATAGTTAAATATAGCGAAAAGTTGTAAGAGTGAAAATGTTTTAGGCGTACCTGCTAAAAAATAGCCAAAGTTTAACATAAATTAACTTTTGTATGGAAGACAATGAGCATTGTATGCGATACATTGGCTTACATTTAGCATACAAAGGCCATTGTATGTCGGCTTTGTTTCATTGTATGCTATACAATGGGCATTGTATGCTATACATTGGTCATTGTAACGCAGATGTTGGTCATTGTATGCCATACAATGACCAACATCTGCGTTACAAAATGTAAAATCATTAACCCCATTTAGCCAACCATTTGCCTTTTGAACTAGAAGAAATGTGCCTTTACTGTAGCATACGCAAAGAAATTAACTGTAAGCTAAAAGATAGGAGGGATAATGGATGAGGTGAAAAGCTTGGTGAAGCCACACCATAAAAACCACCATTTTTTGTTAAAATTTACCAAAACCACCAATTACTACTCATTTTTAGTCAAAACTTGCCATTACTAGTCACGACATTTTGCTACTGCATTAACAGCAGCGTCATCGAGAGATCGAGTAGCGGTGTCGTTAAAGAATGATGCCCGTGAAGCACTCTTAAGTAGCTTACGTTTGTTGGCGCAAGCCATTGAAGCTATGGCAGAGGGCAACCGTTCGAAGTTAATTAGCTCGGGCTTCGATTTGGCGAATGAAACCGAAAGTGCATCTAGTTTATCGGCTCCTCAAGAGTTTTCTTTACAAGATGGAATGAAACCAGGGGAGATTAAGTTTGTGATTAAAGCGGTAGAAAATGCAAAATCTTACATTTTTGAATATACAGAAGAGCCGTTAACCATAGAGAGCAGTTGGGTATCTAAAGGTTCATCTAAACGTGAATATACGTTTGATAATTTGCCAAGTGGTAAGCGCATTTACGGTCGTGTGGTAGCTATTGGTACACGTGGGCAAGAGGGAACCACCAATGTGTTAACGAGGATGGTGCAGTAATTTATGGCTATCCTATTCTTTTGGCGCTATACTTGTCCCCCGCTGGCGGGGGGTGGGGTGGTGTTTTGGATTGGCAATACAACCCCCTTCACTTCCCCCGCCAGCGGGGGATATTGGTAGTTTACCTGTATGGTTTGCTATTGTAGGATTGTTATAGCTGGTTTATATTTTAATTTAACATTATGCTTGTTTGGCGCTATACTTGTCCCCCGCAGGCGGGGGTTGGGGGTGGTGTTATGGTTTGGCAATGCCACCCCCTTCACTTCCCCCGCCAGCAGGGGATATTGGTAGTTTACCTGTATGTTTTGCTATTGTAGGATTGTTATAGCTGGTTTATATTTTAATTTAACATTATGCTTGTTTGGCGCTATACTTGTCCCCCGCAGGCGGGGGTTGGGGGTGGTGTTTTAGTTTGGCAATACCACCCCCTTCACTTCCCCCGCCAGCAGGGGATATTGGTAGTTTACCTGTATGTTTTTTATTAGAGAGCTGCTATAGTGGGTTTGTATTTGATGTAGCATCATGCTGCGCTATACTTGTCCCCTGCTGGCGGGGGCTGGGGGTGGTGTTTTGAATTGGTGTACTACTCTCTTTACTTCCCTCGCAGGCGGGGGATATTGGTAGTTCACTTGTATGGTTTGCTATTGTAGGATTGTTATAGCTGGTTTATATTTTAATTTAACATCATGCTGCGCTATACTTGTCCCCCGCAGGCGGGGGTTGGGGGGTGTTTTGAATTGGCGTACCACCCCCTTTGCTTCCCCCGCCAGCGGGGGGATATGGTTGTTCACTTGATAGTGATACTAATTACTTGCATATATAGTTTGCTATTTACAAGATTTCACTATTTCTTTTGCATCATACTTTTTGGTGCAATACATGTCCCCCGCTGGCGGGGGTTGGGGGGTGGTGGACACTATATCAGTTATAATCATTTTATTTTTTACACCTATGGATAATGCGAATTCAGATAATTTATGGCATTATAATAAAAGACTTAAAACCTTTGCCAATCAGAATAGAAAAAGCATGACTAAAGCAGAAGCGTGTATTTGGAAATTTATATTAGGTGGTAGAAAATTAAAAGGGTATCAATTCAGAAGACAACGTCCAATTTTAAATTATATCGCCGACTTCATGTGCAAGGAATTAATGCTAATTATAGAGGTGGATGGTATCACACATCAATGGGAACATGTGGCTGAAAAAGATACGATAAGAGAGAATGAATTAAAACAAATAGGATTTTCAGTAATCAGGTTTGATGATGATGAAGTTTTAAATGATATTGCAAATGTTGAAAGAACGTTGTTGTTTTTCATTGAAGAGTTTGAGGCTAGGGATACGAACCACCCCCTTTAATTCCCCCCGCCTGCGGGGGGACACTAAGTGCCTACTTGTATAACTTATTACTTGTAAACTTTGCTATTTTCTTTGCATTATGCTTGTTTGGCGTTATGCATGTCCCCCGCTGGCGGGGGCAAAGGGTGGTTTCTTGGTCTGGCTACCACCCCCTTTAATTCCCCGGTCTGCGGGGGGACACTAAGTGCCTACTTGTAATAATTTATTACTTGTAAACTTTGCTATTTCTTTGCATTATGCTTGTTTGGCGTTATGCATGTCCCCCGATGGCGGGGCAGGGGTGGTTTCTTGGTCTGGCTACCACCCCCTTTAATTCCCCCGCCTGCGGGGGACACTAAGTGCCTACTTGTAATAATTTATTACTTGTAAACTTTGCTATTTTCTTTGCATTATGCTTGGTTGCCGTTATGCATGTCCCCCGATGGCGGGGGCAGGGGGTGGCTAATTGCACACAAAACTTTCATGTAAAATTACCTAAACCTCAACCCAATCTTTCTGTTGTAAGCCGGCAAACTCTGTTCTTGGAGGTAAGTTTAAATAAGGATACGTTACTTTAGATAAATATAAACCTGTAGGATGTGCAATTTCTAGGAGGGCTGGTGTTTCTTTGGTAATGAGTAGGTTTTCAAACTCATCAACACTCATGTTGCCAGTTCCTATTTTTAAGAGCTTCCCTGTAATAATGCGAATCATCTTTCCTAAAAAACGATTGGAAGCAATGTGAAATCGAATGTGATCGCCGTTTGCAGCGGTGTATAAATTGGCTTCCATCACATTGCAAATGGTATGTTCGTTTTTATCGGGCGTGGTACAAAAAGCTCGGTAATCTTTATACTGCGCTAATAAAGCAGTTGCCTTCTTCATCTCTGTTAAATCTAGCTTGTCAAACTCATAATATGAACTTAGCTGACTTAGAAAAGGATTTTTATAGGTGTGAATGTAATAATCGTACTGACGCTGAACGGCATCGAACCTAGCATGTGGTTTTCCTGCTAAAGGGATGATATCGAAAATGGCAATATTGTGTGGTAGTACTTTATTCAGTCTGAAGACTAAATCAAAGTCCCATTCTTGTTCAATATCTGCATGGAAAAAGAACTGACTGGCATGTACACCTAAATCGGTTCTGCCGCAACCATTGATGGTTAACGGTGTTTTAAAAATCTGACTCAGCTTATCTTCAATAACTTCTTGTACACTGTTTACTTTTGGCTGTCTTTGCCAACCACTATACGTATGGCCGTTGTAACCGATATGGAAGAAGTATCTCAAAAGAATGGGCTTTAGCTAGCAAAGGTAAGGTTTCAAATGTTGATTTTATAAGAAGAAGATGAATGTACCACCCTCTTTAATTCTCCCGCCAGCGGGAGACACGTGATGCTTACTTGTCTAGTTTATTATTATAGGGTTATAAGTCATGCTTTTCGGGTATTATGCATGCCCCTGTGGGCGGGGGTTGGTTTACGAAATTATTTTTGGTTGATGCCACCCTCTTTAATTCTCCCGCCAGCGGGAGAGACATGATGCTTACTTGTCTAGTTTATTATTACAGGGTTATAAATCATGCTTTTCGGGTATTATGCATGCCCCTGTGGGCGGGGGTTGGTTTACGAAATTATTTTTGGTTGATGCCACCCTCTTTAATTCTCCCGCCAGCGGGAGAGACATGATGCTTACTTGTCTAGTTTATTATTACAGGGTTATAAGTCATGCTTTTCGGGTATTATGCATGCCCCTGTGGGCGGGGGTTGGTTTACGAAATTATTTTTGGTTGATGCCACCCTCTTTAATTCTCCCGCCAGCGGGAGAGACATGATGCTTACTTGTCTAGTTTATTATTACAGGGTTATAAGTCATGCTTTTCGGGTATTATGCATGCCCCTGTGGGCGGGGGTTGGTTTACGAAATTATTTTTGGTTGATGCCACCCTCTTTAATTCTCCCGCCAGCGGGAGAGACATGATGCTTACTTGTCTAGTTTATTATTACAGGGTTATAAATCATGCTTTTCGGGTATTATGCATGCCCCTGTGGGCGGGGGTTGGTTTACGAAATTATTTTTGGTTGATGCCACCCTCTTTAATTCTCCCGCCAGCGGGAGGCACGTGATGCTTACTTGTCTAGTTTATTATTACAGGGTTATAAGTCATGCTTTTTGGGTATTATGCATGCCCCCTGTGGGCGGGGGTTGGTTTATGAAATTATTTTTGGTTGATGCCACCCTCTTTAATTCTCCCGCCAGCGGGAGAGACATGATGCTTACTTGTCTAGTTTATTATTGCAGGGTTATAAGTCATGCTTTTTTGCATTATGCATGTCCCCCGCTGGCGGGGGTTGGGGGGTGGTGCTTAGTGCACCTAATAGGTCCTTACCCCTGCATCTTCACTAACTTCTTTAACCCTAAACAACAGCCATAATGTAAACCATCATGACAGGCAATAAATGCCATTGCATCGTCTATGCTGGTTAAGGTTAAGCCCGGGAAGGTTGAAATGGTGTAGGGTGTGTAGTTATCGAATTTGTTTTGTGCTAAGTCGACTGCTAATTGATCGATGGTACTCAATAAATAGCCTTTCATTTGTTCAATTTCTGCTGCACTAATGTATCGTTCTGGTTTAGATCCATTTTTATATAAATCAACCAGTTCTTTTTCAATTACCAATTCATTACCCGATAAACGGTAACACAACAATTGCTGACTTACGACTAAATGTCCCATTTGCCAAGCTAAATTATTGTTAAATCCTGTCGGGATATAGTTTAATTCATCTGTAGTTAAATCTGATAAAAAACTTAATAGTTTGTTTCTTGCTGCGGTACTAATTTCTATATTTTTCAAAACTTTTCTTTTAATTTAAATCGTGTTTCTTTTCCTATTGGTTGTTTACCATTTCCTAACCATAACAGGCTATTGATGATAAATTGATTTTGTGTTTCGTTCTCAAAGGTATGCGATAGAGATGTGGTGGTTTTTCCATACTTGTGTTCGTAATCCATGTCGTTATGTCCCATGTTTACGTAAATCATGTGGTAGTTTTTATTGCTCCACGCGACAGGATAAAAACCACTTTGCCAAATCTCATGTGCTTTAGGTCCAGTGCCCAAAGGGAAGCTGGTAGAGTCGACAGTTAATAAAATAGCTATGTTTGGGTTTTTGCGTAAATCTTTCTCCCATCTATACCATTCGTTAGGTTGAGATTTAAAGGTTTGGGGCAAGTTTTTAGTGACTGGATGATTGCTGTTTGTTCTTAAAATTGCAGAAGTAGGTCGCCAGGTATTACTGCCGTATTGTCCAGAACCTAAGAACTCGTTGTGGTACCAATCCCAATTTTGTGGGTAAGTAGACGGGGTTAAAGCAAAAGCCGAAAAGTGGAAACCCATCCATGCTCCACCATTCTTCATGTAGGTTTCAAATGCTAACCGTTGTTCAGGTTTTTCTGGTCGAGTATCTAAAAACAGCACAACTTGATACTTAGCTAAGAATGTTGCATTCAGGTTACTCCAGTTCGAGGTAGAATCATAGCTAAAGTTGTATTTCTCTGCCATCTTTGGGAACCAGGTATTGGCATCGTGTACATAACTTACATGAGCTTGGTCATTTATGCCTGTGTAAAAGGCAATAACGTTGAACTTTTTTGTTTTTTGCGCTTGGACATTGACAGTAACGGCTAGGGCAATTATTAGGAGGAGGCTCGTCTTTTTTAACATGGCGATTTTTTTACCATTAGGGAATGAAGTAACATTACGTCTTAACTTCTTACTGTTTAATTTTTTAAACTAAAAACCACATAGAAACCTAGTACACATAGTTATACGTTTAGTCTATGTTAGCTATGTTCCTATGTGGTTCAACCAATTATTTTGATACTGTTGGTTTAGCGTTCTTTACATACGTATCTAACCAAGTATTCATTTCCCATAGCATGTGCAAGATATTTTCTTTTCCTCTGTAGCCGTGAGCTTCATACGGTAAATACACAAAACGAGTGGTGCCACCAAAGCCTTTAATTGCGTTAAATAAACGTTCGCTGTTAATAGGGAAAGTACCCGGATTATCATCCATTTCTCCGTGAATTAACAAGATTGGCGTTTTAATTTTGTTCGCGTAGCTAAACGGACTCATTTCATAATACAATTGAGGAGCATCCCAATAGGTACGGTCTTCATTTTGGAAACCAAAAGGAGTAAGGGTTCTGTTGTATGCACCGCTGCGGGCAATACCAGCTTTAAATAAATTAGTGTGTGCTAATAAGTTGGCCGTCATAAATGCACCGTAACTATGTCCACCCACTGCCATTCTATTTCTATCACCCACACCCATGTCACTTAATTTATTAATAGCCGCTTCCGCATTTAGTTTTAACTGATCTACAAACGTATCGTTCGGTTTTTTGCCATCTTTAGCTACAATTGGCATTTCTGCATTGTCTAATACGGCATAGCCTTGGGTTACAAAAAACAATGGGCCGCCAGAACTGATGGTGGTAAACTTATCTTGCGAACCTCTAATTTGTGCAGCATCTGTTGCAGAGTTAAACTCGCGAGGGTACGCCCATATTAAAACTGGCAATGGACCATCTTTCTCTTTGTTGTATCCTTTAGGTAAATATAAATCACCTGTTAAATCAATGCCGTCAGCACGTTTGTAAGAAATCTTTTCTTTAGTTACTCCTTCTAATTGTGTGTATGGATTGGTGAAGTTGGTGATCTTTCTATCTGCTACACGTAACACTAAGTTTTTGATGAAATAGTTTGGTGCATCTTTTTGGCTTTCTCTACGTGTTAATAACACTAATTTCTGTGGATCTAACACATCGGTTACCATTTCGAAGCTGCCTGGTTGACTGCGCCATAAGATTTCTGATTTTTTAGTGTTTAAATCAAACTTCGCTAAGAAAGGTAAATCGCCTTTGGCAGATGCACCTGTGGTATTGTTTAACAATAACTTAGTGCCACCGTCTGTGGTTAATACTACTTGTCGACCATATTTATTTTTTTCGGTTACTGGAAACCCAGGATTGTTATAGGCATCATTTGTACTCAACTCGTATAAAGTTTCTACTGCACCTGTGGTTGGGTTGTAACGACTTAATTTAGACGTTTGTTTGGTTCTAGAATTTTCTCTTACCAAGGCTAATGTAGCATTACCCCAGCTAATGCCACCAAATCTCATTTTAGTTTTAAAGAGTTCTTTAGGTGTGCTTGTAAACGGAGCAGATAATTCTAACACAACGTCATGAAATTCTACGTTTTTCTTAATCAAACCACTATCTAAAGGTTTAGCCCATACAATTGTTGCAGGCTCATCATCACGCCAATCGAAACCTCTTGGTACGTTTTGTACGTTATCGTAACCTGAAGGTCTTTCTTCACTTGATGGCAAATCTGCTAGTTGTTTAACCAATTTTCCAGTTCTATCTGTAATGTTTACTACCGATGGAAAACCGCCAGCAGATACTAAATAAGAGAATGGTTTTTTGATGGTACGCAAAATCATGTAATTTTTATCTGGCGAAATAGAAATGCCACTGTAAATGGCTGGTTTGCCAATTGGAGTTTCTACACCTGCTTTGTTTTGTATCAATTGCGAAGTTGCAAAGAACTCGAACAATTGTTCGTCAAAAGGAGATTTAATTAAATCTTGTAAGGTTGGGTTAGGAGCAGCTTTGCCTAAGTTTTGCTGAATGGTTGGGCCTTTAGGTGCCAAAGGACGAGTTGGTGCTAAGTTAGCCGCTTTTACAGCTACTCTATACAATAAGGTATTATCATCAACCCATGTTGCACCGCCACCCATAATGGCATTTAAAGGTTGTTTGTTCACTTTCATTGCCTTGCCTGTGGCTACATCTATCACGTATAAATCAACTCTGTTTTGAGTAGTTTGTGTAAAGGCAATTTTAGTTTCGCTTGGGTTCCAGTTTACGCTACTTGCATACAATGGACTTGGCAAACCAGTAACTGCTACTGTTTTGTCGGTTTTTATATTTTTTAAACTGAAATTATTAATAAACGTTTGGCGACTTGCCGAGTAGTTATTTGGATTAATACGCATACCCGCAATACGGTACTCGGGCATGGCTAATTCTTCTACAGATGGGAAAGAATTACGTTCGCTAAACAACATCCATTCAGCTTTACTATCAATGCTTACGCTAGGTGTTGGTTTTGCCAATAATAAATCTGCAATCGCCTTTGGCGGCAGTTGATAGTTAATGGCATCTTGTGCAAAAACACTTCCACTAATGGCGATTAGGAAGAGGTTGAGGATGATTTTTTTCATTTCGTTAGTTTAAATTTTCCAATAGATAAACTTACAAAATATTGCAGAGATCAGTCTGTTTGTATCAAAAAAATGATAAGCTGTTTTCTTTAGCCTTAATGTTCGCCATTGCTAATTCCATTCCGTCATTGCGAGGTACGAAGCAATCTTAAAGCGATATACAATACCCATAGTTGTAAGATTACTCATAATTAGTTGTTATTTTAATTGTATTCGTGAACTCACTATGTTCGGTTGTCTTTGTACCTCGCAATGACGCATTGATTATAAAAGAGATTTTCGCCTGTACTTAGCCGAAGAATAAACTAATTAGTTATTTCTTTTGACTAGGCGTAAAACTGAATTTTAAATTTAATCCTACTGTGTTTATTTTAAGATTTTTTCGCCCATACTACCAATGGCAGGTTTAAAATAAGGTTCGAAAATTATGGAGTTGCTTTTGCCAATGTTCTGATTGATACCAATGGCGAAAATAGCACTGTTGGCAAAATCGAAACCCTTTAGTTTTGTTTTCTCTACTTCTTCTTTTGGTTCTGAAGTATACCCTAAACTAGAAACTGTATTTACATTATACCCATACGTATACTTTTGATTTAAATATGAGTTTGAATTGACACCTGCTGCTACATAGAAGTTTTGTTTTTTTGTAGGATAAAACTTTAAGGTAACTGGTAAATCTAAATTCAATAATTGGGCATTGATTTTCACATCACTAATGCTCGATGTACTTACGACCATACCCCCTTTAGCAACATAAGAGTTTAATGCATCTGAACTTGCAACGGCCGCTACCGGAACACTGTTTTTGTAATCAATTTTATTTTGACTTACCCCTGCACCAAAACTTAAGAATATACCTTTGGTAACCTTCACATTTGCATTCACCCCAAAGCCAGCATTTAATTTCACAGCATTATCTGCATAGTAGTTTAAAAAAGTACCGGTAAACACATCAATAGAGTTTTTAATGGCCTTGCTTTTTTCTTCCACTTTGGTGGAGCTTTTAGCTAATAGCTTCGTTTGCTCCTTCAAAAACTCTTCTGTCGTTTTTTTGGTGTTTATAGTTTCACTTGGAATGACAACAGGATTGTTAGCAATAACTGAATTTTGTTGGATCTTCTCCTTAACCGTATCAATCTTATGAGCAACACCAGCTTGGGCTATTGCGTTTACTGCAGCACTATTTTCAATAGGATTAATTTTTACTTTCTTCTCTATAACTTTAGGTTCAACAGCTTTTATAAATGTATCTTCTTGAGCTAAAACTAGTGGTTGCCCAACTTTTTCAATAGGAGATGTTACCACTTTATCCTGTTTTAAAATGATAGGTTGTTCTTGCTGTTTACTACCAGTCGTTGGTTTTACATCTGTTTTTGTTTGAACGGTTTGTGTAGTGTGTTCTATTTCTTTTGGCGATTTATTAACCCATAAGAACAAACCAAAAACAACTAAAATAGACGCAGCAATGCCTGTTATCCACCAAATAGGTAATTTCTTACTTTGCTCTGGATATTTTTCACGCAATGCCAACCAGCCGTTTTCGCTACCCCCGTCATCTGCGTCTTCAAAAACAGATTTTATCCGTAAAACTAGTTCTTCATCCATATTTTTCATTTCGTATAAATTGAATGAGTAATCAATAAATTTTGGAGTGCTTGTTTCGCCCTGCTTAAATACGTTCGCGATGAACTTTCAGGAATATTTAACAACTCTCCAATTTCTTTATGTGTATAACCATCTATTTCGTATAGGTTAAAAACGATATGCTGTGTCTCATTTAAATTCTTCATTAAACTCAAAATATCTTTCATCGAAAGTTGGTCTATCGCCGATGAATAGGTAGTTTGTGCTGCGGTATCTGTCATCTCTATCGCCTGACTAAAACGCATGTTTTTGCGTTTGTAATCCAATGAGGTGTTCACTAAGATCTTTCTAAACCAAGGCTTAAAATCTGCACCTTCTTTAAACGTGTTTAAATACTTAAAAGCCTTAATAAATGCATCGTTAGCAGCTTCAAGTGCATCGTCTCTATTTATTAAATACCGTAAACAAATACCCAATGCGTAGCCATAAAAATGTTTATACAACATTTCTTGATACTGCAGATTACCGGTTTTACAGTTACGAATTAAATCATCAAGATTTGATAGCTGAGGCTTAAGCATTAATTAATTCAACTGCTTTAATCTATATTGGTAATAGTTATTGTCGATTGGGGTTGTAGCATATAAAACTCTCGTTAAAATTAAACTATCTGCCAATGCCTGATAGGTATACGTACCATTTAAAATTAAATTCCAATCAAAGTCAGCAGTCCAAACATTTTTATCAGAAAAAGTAACAGTTCTCTTGTCCTCTAGTTTAAAAGAGCCATTGCCTAATTTTGGACCCTTTTTAACTTCAAAGTTTCCATTTAATAAGGTTAGTTCTGTATCAATCATCACCATCTTCCCATCTTGTTTTGTTCTAAAAGTACCAGTATAGGTTCCCTTAAAATCTTTAGCGTTTTTGTCTTTTTCGCAGGCTAATAGTGTAGCGGCTAGTAACGAAATAAAAATTAGTTTCTTCATGTTTATGTTTGTTTTGATAACCTATACGCGGATAAGCTATAAAACGCGACAGCGAAATTAAAATAAATCTCCTACTATTAAACGCTGATTTCTGATAGTCCTTTATATTTTCTGTAAATTTGTTCCCTCATCAATTTACAAAGCAAAAAGTGTCTTTAGAACAATTAAAATTAAGCAAACCTTTAGTATCTGCTATGACAGCAGCAGGATACCTAAGTCCAAAAGAAATTCAGGCTAAAACCATGTCACGTATTTTAGGCGGACAAGATATTATTGCCATTGGGCCAGAAGGAGCAGGGAAAACAACAACCTATATTCTTGGTGTTTTAATGCGCTTAAAATATGGCTTTGAAGAAGCACCACGAGCGTTGATTTTAGTGCCAACTAAAGAAAAGGTGTTAGAAGTGATGGCGCAGTTTGAACTTTTAAATAGAAATCAAACCATTCGTATTGTTGGACTTCATGCAGATGGCAGTATGGAAGCACAAATAAATGAATTAACGGATGGAGTAGATATTGTTGTGGCAGTTCCTTCGAGAGCGAGAGCAGTTTATTTGAAGCTAGGATTGAACACTAACAAAATTCAAATGCTTATTGTAGATGATGCTGCAGATATGGTGAAATTAGGTATGCAATTACCAATTAACGAGTTGGCAAACAGTATTCAGAAATGTCAGCATTTAATATTTACAGAAGTAATGCATGATCGGTTAGCTATAATGATTGAACCTTTTATGAAATTACCAACTACCATTGAGGTAGAGGACTTAGGTGATAGTGAAACGGAAACACATACACAGCTTTTGTATCATGTGCCAAATTTTAGAACCAAATTGAACTTGTTAAATCTGTTATTGAAGGATGCAGAGGTATTTGATAAAGTGGTAGTTTTTGTAAATACTCGTTTAACTGCTCAAACTTTAGCCAAAGATTTATTTGATGGCAAGGCCGATGACGTTTTTGTATACAAACCTTTATTTTTTGATGAAGCAGGCTTTGATGACATTGAAGATTTTAAAGCGGTTGATGAAGCTCGAGTATTGATTATAGCGAATGAAGGTTTACCTACACTAGATTTAGAAGGTATTCCGTTTATTTTCCACTTTGAATTACCGGTACAAAAAGAAACGTATTTAACCAGAATTGTAAAGCAAGGCGATGAAGATGTAATGGCCATTACCTTTACTACAGATTTAGAATTGCCTCAAGTACGCAAAATAGAACAAGCTATTGGTAAAAAGATAGAGGTTGCAGATTTACCTGAAGATTTGTTGGTGGAGGATATGGGCAAAGCTTCTGCACAGAAAAGTAAATTGGCTAAAGAACAAGAAGAGGAAGAAGAATACCGCGACGCTGCATTTCATAAACGAAAAGAGAGCAATGCGAAGACCACTAATTATGGTATTGGTCAGAAAGCGATTATGAATAAGAAGAAGAAACACGGTTAATTTTATTTTTCGTCATTTCGACCGTAGTGGAGAACCACGAAGTGCTCAGCGAAGCTAATCTTTTCCAATTTATTTACTCCATGCTTGTCATCCTGAGCTTGTCGAAGGGTTTTCTGGCTCGCCGCCGCTAAGGCTCTTTCTTTCAGCTCACCACTATTGCCGTCTTTGCGAGGCACGAAGCAATCTCCTTTTTAATTAATCACCCTATAGCATGAATGAGATTGTCGCTTCGGTGAAGAACCTCCTTCGCAAAGACGAGTTTGTTATTATAATTGAATTCATAAAAAAGTCCCGATTTTCATCGAGACTTTAATTTTATCTTTCCATAGGATGACGGACATATTCCGTCCATCTTGCTACTTTTCCATTCTCAATTTTTATATCATTAAACATGCTCATGCTGCTTCTTTTGCCGTCTTTACTTTCTCCGTATTGTTTATACCACAAGCTAACCCATTCTTCACTTTTATCTTCGCTAACTACAGATTCCATATCATCCATATTAATGGTAATACTGTTGTATTTATCCATTTCTTGTTGTGCTGCCTTTAAGAATTCGGCTCTGGTTCCATTTAGTTCATAACCATCAACTGAAAGGTAAACGCTATCACTCATAAATGTTTTTAAAGCTGCCGTGTCTCTACTCTCAAAAGCTTTAAGGGCATTCATAGCAATAATCATATTCTTAGGATCAGCGTTCATATCCCAATTGTAAGCCTTTTTAACAGCATAAGGATATTTAACTGTTTTAGAATCTTTACTTCTGCAACTTGCAAATAGGAAAGTAATTAAGAGTAAAATGGAGAGGCGTTTCATTTTTTTGTATTTAATTGTATTTAAAGTTAATGAATAGTAATTAAATTTAATCTATTTTGAACTTATTCATTACTAATAGCAACAGCTTTTTTATCCATCTTTTCTGCATAAGCAGTAGGGAAAATGGCATGCTTGTTTTTAACCATTTTTTCCATCAATTCTTTTATGTGTGTTTGAATTTGGGTAGGCAAACTATAAAATGTTACATCTACTTGTGTTTTGCGTTCATGATCTAATACACCGTTTTGGTGTCTAATTGCAACTTTCTGACCTTTATAATAGATTAAAATTTTAGCTCTACCATCGTCGTAACCATTTGCACCAAAAGTACCATAAACAATAATTGGTTCTATTAAACCATCTGCATCTAAATCATTAAACTCACAGTATTTTGTCCAAAACCAAATTGAACTTTCCTTTTCTTCGCCTTTTAAGTTAGGCGTTTTAAAATCGTTAATCTCCCATTTTTTAACGCTTATTGTTTTATCAACTTTAAAATTAAATGCCTTAAGAGAATAGTTTACAGTATCTTTTTCTTTGTTTACGGTGTCTGCACTTTCAGATAATGCGACATAATAGGTTCCGCTTTTATCCTGGTAAGTATATGCCCTAAAAATTGGAAAATTGATGAGGTTCTTTTTCTTGAAAGTAGGAGTAAAGAATTCTTCAGTTTCTGTTTTAGTCAGTTTTTTACTGCTAGGAGTGATGTCAGTTTGTGCGGTAGCTGTTAAAGTAAAAAGGCAAAGAAGTAAAAGTGTGTAGATTTTTTTCATTTGTGTATGTATGTAATGGCAAATATATGAAATATTAAAGGCCACAGATGCGCAGATTAAATTTGATAATCGTTATTGCGAGGCACTAAGCAACCTACAACGTGAGCATAAATGTAACCCATCCTTTAAGATTGCTTCGCTTTGCTCGCAATGACGGAAATTCTAATAAAACGACTTATAAATTGAACTAAGGTTATTTGTTGTTAATAAAGGCTTTTAGTTAAGTCGATGGTTTTAACAAGTGAAGGAGTAGTTTTAACCGTAATAGGAAATGGATCATTTATAATACTACATTCTTTAAAATCACCCAGGTAATGAAAAATGTATTCTTGCTCTACAAATGTTCGAGCTCTTCTTCCCGTTAAGGAAAAATCTCGTTTTCCGTTAATTTTAATGGAAATTGGTTTGTCCTTTTCTAATTCACATAGTTTAAATTCGCTTCTAGGAGGATCGCCAACTTCGAAATAACCTGGTTTTAGATACAATTCAATTTTATCATCTAGTTTTACTTGTAAAAAATCAAACTTATTTAAGCTGTTTCGTTTAAAGCACAGATTTTTTTCTTCGGTGTACACCACATTTTGCTGTTGTTGAAAATTATCATCAATCATTAGTAGCAAATCGCAGTTTTCAAAATTGGGTTGCTGCAAAATAGATTGAGGCAAGGAAACTACCTCATTGTTAACTATGCCAGAAGTTGATTGAATGGACTTCCAATCTATTTTAGCCTTCCTATCCTCAAAAGATTTCTCTTCTTTTCCATAGGTGTTAATGTTCCTAAAAAGTTGGATTAGCCTAAAAGGTTTTTTAAAAGTTATGGATTGAGGTTTCATAAGTTTTAATTTGTTATCGGGACTGAATATTTAAGATAATAAATTACAAATAGGAGATTGCCACGCTACGCTCGCAATGACGAACGTGATGTTAGCCTAACTTGTCGTCTTTGCGAAGGAGGTTCTTCGCCGACTGCGGCAATCTCATTCTTACAATAAACATAGGACATGCCTTTAAAAGTTCTACAATTTCTTCGCTTCATTCCAATACACATCCATTTCTGCCAATGTCATATCTTGTAAAGCTTTGCCACTTTCTTTTGCTTTACTTTCTAAAAACTGAAAGCGTTTAATGAATTTCTTATTGGTTTTTTCTAAAGCGTTTTCCGGATTAATATCTATAAATCGAGCATAATTCACTAATGAGAACAGTAAATCTCCAAATTCGCCTTCTGCTTTTTCTTTATCAATGTTTTCGTTTTTTGCGATGTTAAATTCATCCTTAAATTCTTGTAATTCTTCTTCAACTTTAGCCCAAACTTGTTCTTTTTCTTCCCAATCGAAACCTACGCCTCTAGCTTTTTCTTGAATTCTACTCGCTTTTACTAAAGCGGGTAATCCAGCAGGAACCCCACCTAAAACGGATTTATTTCCTTCTTTTAGTTTAATCTGTTCCCAATTTCGCTTTACATCTTCCTCATTTTTCACCTCAACATCGCCGTAAATGTGTGGGTGGCGATTAATTAATTTATCACACACCCCGTTTAACACATCAGTAATGTTGAAATCATTTGTTTCACTTGCAATACGAGCATAAAACACCAAGTGCATCATTAAATCGCCTAGTTCTTTTTTAATTTCTTGTGTATCACCTTCTAAAATAGCATCAGAAAGCTCATAGGTCTCTTCGATGGTTAAATGTCTTAGCGTTTCCATGGTCTGTTTTTTATCCCATGGGCATTGTGTGCGAAGTGTGTCTAACACATTTAGCAATCTTAAAAAAGCAGTATCTGGACTTGATGTAGCTGGAGGTGGAATATTTGCAGGCATAATTATTTAATGATATTAAAGGCAATAAGTATAGTAGTAATGAAAAGAACTATTAAACCAAATAAGAACAAAATATCTGCACTTCGCTCCATTTTTAGTGCACGAGCAGTTGTACTTCGCATGCCAAGAAAAGATAACAAGCAACTGCTCATAAATACGATAATTGCTAAAGCTGCACCTTCATCAATAAAGGTGGATTCTGTTAATTTGGAAATCTTAACTGATGTTAAAACAATAAAACAAAAGCCTAATAAATTGGCAGATGTAGTTAAAATATGTGGTGACCTATTTTCTTTTTCAGGTTTCATTATTCTGCTTCTTCAAGCTTTATTTTTTTGGTAATTCGATATACTTTACGTTTTCTTGGTGTAGCTTTTTGTTCTTCACCTAATAAAATACTCCAAGGTTTTAATCCATCCGTTTTTTCAAAAATTATTTTCAACATCGCTAAATAAGGGATACATAAAAACATTCCAGAAATGCCCCAAATCATTTCGCCTACAATAATACCAATGAAAGCAAATAATGCATTGATTTTTACTTTGGAACCTACTACTAATGGCATTAAAATATTTCCGTCGATTGTATGAACTCCAATAAAAGCAAAAATGACAAATAATGCAGAAGATGCTCCAGCCGTGGCGAACGTAATTAAAGCACTTATTAATAATGCGGTAAGAATTCCTAAATATGGAATAATATTAAAAATACCTGCAATAAGACCTAAAAGGATAGCATATTTTACCCCTAGCAGCGATAAAGTGATAATCATTAATAGTGAAACAATTAACATTTGAAGAAATAAACCGGTGACATATCGCCTAATAATCCTTTGTATTTCTCTTACAATATCATTCACTTTTGCTTTATGTTCTTCGGCAAAAACGGTTGATAAAAACGTAAATAATAATCTACGGTAGTTTAAAATAAAGAAGGTGAATAATAGAGTGAATGCTAAAAATAATAAGCTAGACGAAAGGGTTAAAAGCGTAGTTCCGATAACAACGGCACTCGTAGCTAATGATTTTTCTATACCATCGGTTAAATATGATTTTTGTTTGTATTCATTAATATGAAATGTTTTGGCTACCCAACTTTGTATGTCGTGAAAAGCCGTAGTTACTTGTTGTACCAATAAAGGCCAATCTGCCCAAAGTTCTGTTAATTGATTGCCTAAAAAATAAAGAATGCCATAAAGAATAGCAATCATTAAAATTACCGACGTTATTGCTGCCAAGCTTCTTTTAAATTTTAATTTTCGTTCTAAAAAATTGGCAAGCGGCAAGAGTAAAAAAGCCATTAACAACGAAAATAACAAGGGTGCCAATAAGCTTTTGCCTAAAATGGCTAAATAACCTAGCATTAGGATGCATAAAAGCACTAAGGCTAACTTGGCAATAAAAGGCAAGGAGATTTCTTTCATGGCGATAATTTTTAATAAAGATAAAAGATTGCTTTAGAATTGCTCTATTGTTAATTGTGTTTATTGCGAAATAGAAAGAACTACTCTACTTTAACCGCTCTGAGCATTTCTCTTTTTCCAGGAGCGCCAGGCAATTTTTCGATGGTAAAACCACAGCTTTTAACTGCTCGTTTTAAATTTCCGGTAATGGCGTAGCTTACGAAAACACCACCAACATTAAGGAAACTACAAGCATGTGCAATCATTTCATTTGTCCACATTTCGGGTTGATGTTGTACCGAAAACGCATCGTAATATAATACATCAAATTGTTTCGGAGCTTTAAAATCAGTTAGTTTTGTGTGGGCAATTTCTAATCCACAAAGCGATGATAAAGGTTGTTTTTGAATTAAGCTTGCTTCGTAGTGAGTAATGAATTTTTGCCAAACCTCTTGAGTAACATATTGCTCATAGCCTGTTTTTTCAATCACTTCTTTTGAAAGTGGAAAAGCTTCAATGCCAGTATAATTTAATTTAATGTTGTTTTCTTCGCAATGTGCAAAACTTAAAATGAAATTTAAGCCTGTTCCAAAACCTACTTCTAATACACTAATTTCCTTTTCTTCTTTTTGGGAGATGGTATGTTTTAATCCAGCATCTAAAAAAACATGTTTACTTTCTTGCAGTGCACCATGAGCAGAGTGGTAATGTTCACCGATGGTTTCATTAAATAACGTATTAGAGCCATCAGCGGTTTGGGTAAGGATATTCATCGTCAGATCAGGATTAAAATGATTTTAGGATTTTCAGGATTAGGTTGCAAATTTAGTATTTTGCTTTAGCATTGGTTTTTTATCTTTGGTCTTTCAGCTTTAATCTTTCAATTTATGGATATAGAAACTTTTAGAGAATACTGTTTAAGCTTCCCAGGTACTACAGAGGGTATAAAATGGGAACATCTTTGTTTTATGATTGAAGATAAAATTTTTGTAATTATTGCCATTGATGAAGGAAATAGCTTTTCGACAAAATGTACACCAGAAGAATTCGAAGAGTTAGCGGCTCGTGATGGTATTCGTCAAGCTTCGCATATGGCTAAAAAGCAATGGGTGCAAATAGATAATTTAGAGGTATTGAATGATACGGAATTGAAAAAACGTGTTGCTACTTCTAGGTCTTTGGTATTGAGTAAGCTTCCCAAGAAAGTTCAGGAAAAGTATAAATAAAAAAACGCCATTTCGAAAGCAACGAAATGGCGTTTTTTTATCTAGTAGCTAAAAACTTTACCACAACCTAATTCTATCTTCTGGTTTTTTATACAATTTATCTCCTGGTTTTACATCAAATGCTTCATACCACGCATCCATATTTACAGGTGCACCTATTGTTCTGTATGGACCTGGTGAATGTGGATCTGTTTTAATTAACTGTGCTGCTGCTTCTGGTAAAATGTTACCTCGCCAAACTTGTGCCCATGATAAGAAGAAACGTTGATCTGGTGTAAAACCATCAATTTTCTCATTACTCTGACCTTGTTTAGTCATTTTAAAAGCAGTATAGGCAGCGTTTAATCCACCTAAATCTCCAATGTTTTCGCCCATAGTCAACTTACCCAGTACGTGAATGGTATCCACTACAGTGTATGCACTAAACTGATCTCCTAAAGCTTTTGTTTTTTCATTGAATTTTGTGCGATCTTCATCAGTCCACCAGTTTCTAAGATTTCCATCTTTATCATATTGACTTCCAGTATCGTCAAAACCATGGCTCATTTCATGACCAATCACAGCGCCAATACCACCATAATTTACAGCATCATCTGCATTTGGAGCAAAGAAAGGGAATTGTAAAATCCCAGCAGGGAAAACAATTTCATTCATCGTTGGACTGTAAGAAGCATTAACTGTTGGAGGTGTCATGCCAAAACGAGTTCTATCAACAGGTTTTCCTAATCTGTTAATGTTTTCGTTATATCCCCAAATACCTGCATTACGTAAATTTTGGAAATAAGTAGCTCGATTAATTTCTAAACCATCATATGTTTGCCATTTAGTAGTGTAACCAACTTTTGGTGTAAAAGCATGTAGCTTTTCTAATGCTTTTTGTTTGGTGGCCGCACTCATCCATTCCAAACCATTAATTCTAATCTCAAAAGCTTTACGCAAGTTTACGATCATTTGATCCATACGTACTTTTGCATCAGGCTTAAAATATTTGGCCACATACAATTGACCTAATAATTCGCCAATCGTACGATCTGTTAATGACGACATTGTTTGCCAACGTGGGGTTTGCACCTTCTGACCAGTTTGAGCTTGCGTAAATGCAAATGATGCATTAACAAACGGCGAACTTAAATTATTAGCAGCTCCTTTTAGAATATTCCACTCCAAATACGTTTTCCAATCTGCCAATGGTACACTCGTTAACATATCATTTAAGTTTTTAAAGAAGGAAGTCGAATTAACTAACACTGTATCTTGTCCAACAACCTTAAGTTTAGGCATTAAAGTAGTCCAGTTAATGTTTGGAGTAATCTTATTAAATTCTACAACGGTTAATTTATTATACGTTTTATATTGGTCACGCATTTCGATACGGCTCATCTGAATTTCAGCCAACGCTTTCTCTATATTAAATACAGTGGTTGCTTTTTGTTTAGCTTCAGTTTCGCTACTACCTGTTAGTGTAAATAATTTTACCATATAGGTATTGTACGCCGCTCTAATTCGTTGACTTTGCGGATCATCTTTTAAATAGTAATCACGATCTCCTAATGTTGTTCCACCTTGCGAAATATTCACAACATATTTGGTAACATTTTTTCTATCCTGACCAACTCCAAAACCAAACATTGGACCACCAATACCTGATGTTCTCATGTAGGCAATATGATCTAAAAGACCTTGAAGATCTTTAATTTGCTTAATTTTTGCTAAATCTGCTTTGATAGGAGTATAACCTAATTTTTCTATGGTTAAACTATCCATGGCAGCGGCATAGAAATCGCCAACACGTTTGGTAACAGAACCAGCAGGTGCTTTTTTATCAGCAGCAGCAGCTTCTACTAAACTTCTAACGGCTTGTGCATTAAATTCACGAAGTTCATTAAAAGAACCCCATCGTGTTTCTTTAGCTGGTACAGGATTGTTTTTAATCCAAGTTCCACTAGCATATTGATAAAAATCATCGCCAGGTTTAACACTTAGATCCATATTAGCTGGATCAATCAATTTTTTGGGGATATTTTGTGCATAGGCGGATAAACTGCCTGCCAAAATTCCTAAAACTGTAAAATAATTTTTGAGTTGTTGAATTTTCATGCTTTAATAAATAGTTAAAGTTGAAAATTAAGAAATACCTATCGAACTCGTATGAAGTTAATAGAAATATTACTTGTTAAACCAGTAATAGATTCTGCTTAAACCAATTTTGCGGAAAATTTCGCTGTTAAATATTGATAATCTAAACGATTTCATGTCTTTGCGGTTATAGTATATTAACATATTTTAACACTTTTTATTGTGCAGCACAGAAAAATCAATATAAAAATGTGCCTTGTGGTTAATTAATTACGTAATTTTGAATTATTCTAAATAAAATGGAAAAAGAAAAGCATTTACATAATAAACAAACCGATGCGTGCTGCAGCCACGATCACGGTCATCATCATGAAGATGGTGATGAACACGATCACGACCATGGAGATGCTTCTTCTTTTAAAACCTATTTGCCAGCAATTTTTAGTTTAGCTCTATTAATAGTTGCCATTGCATTTGATTATTTTAAAGTAGATTTTTTCACTAATTACATTCGTATTGCATGGTATATAGTGGCTTATATACCAGTTTCTTATCCAGTTATTAAAGAAGCAGTCCAAACCATATTAAGTGGAGAAGTTTTTACAGAATTTCTATTAATGGCATTAGCAACTATTGGCGCATTAGCTCTTGGCGAATATCCAGAAGCCGTTGCAGTAATGCTATTTTATACTGTTGGAGAATTATTTCAAGGAGCTGCAGTTGCTGGTGCTAAAAAAAATATAAAAGCATTATTAGATGTTAGGCCAGATACAGCGAATGTTTTTAGAAATGAAAAATTTGAAAGCGTAAAACCAGAAACGGTAGCAATTGGAGAAACTATTCAATTAAAGGCAGGAGAGAAAGCTCCATTAGATGGTGAATTGATAAGTGATAGTTCGAGTTTTAATACCGCTGCTTTAACTGGTGAAAGTACACCGAAAACTTTTAGAAAAGGTGAAACTGTTTTAGCTGGAATGCTAAACCTTGATCAAGTTATAACACTGAAAGTAACAAAGAAATTTGCAGACAGTGCTTTATCTCGAATTTTAGAAATGGTACAATCGGCAACTTCACGTAAAGCAAAAACAGAGTTGTTTATTCGAAAATTTGCTAAAATTTATACACCAATCGTTTTCTTTTTAGCCCTTGCACTAGTGGTGTTGCCTTATTTTATTGTCTCAGATTATCAATTTCAAACTTGGTTATACCGTGCATTAGTATTTTTGGTTATTTCCTGTCCTTGTGCCTTAGTAATTTCCATTCCATTAGGATATTTTGGAGGGATTGGAGCAGCATCTGCCAATGGAATTTTATTTAAAGGATCTAACTTTTTAGATGTAATTACTCAAATTAACACTGTAGTATTAGATAAAACAGGAACGTTAACACATGGTGTTTTTAAGGTTTCGGCAATAAAAGCTGAAATTGATGAAGCGAAGTTTATGACGTTGTTAGCTTCAATAGAAAGTCAATCTACCCATCCAATTGCAAAGGCCATTGTAGCGCATCATGGTGATAAAAAGCTACTTAAAGTAAATGATGTAAAAGAAATTTCGGGTCATGGTTTAACTGCTGAAATTGAAAATCAAAAGATAGTTGCTGGAAATACTAAACTATTTAAAAAGTTTAAATTAAAGTATCCAGCAGATGTTGATGAAGAAGTCGAAACCATAGTTTTATTAGCTGTTGATGATACATACGCTGGTTATGTAACTATCACTGATGAATTAAAATCAGATGCAAAACAAGCTATTCAAGAATTGCATAAAAATGGTGTTAGTCAAATTGTAATGCTAAGTGGCGATAAAGATTCGATTACTCAAAAAATTGCTGCAACATTAGGAATTGACGTTGCGCATGGAGATTTACTACCCGAAGATAAAGTTGCTCGATTAGAAGAACTAAAGAAGGATAAAACTCGCGTAGTTGCTTTTGTAGGTGACGGAATTAATGATGCGCCAGTTTTAGCATTAAGCGATTTAGGGATGGCAATGGGGGCAATGGGTAGCGATGTGGCCATTGAATCTGCTGATGTTGTTATACAAAATGATCAGCCGAGTAGAATTGTAACTGCTATTAAAATTGGTAAAGCAACAAAAAGTGTAGTGTATCAAAATATTACACTTGCTTTTGTAGTAAAAGCTGTGGTTTTAATTTTAGGAGCTGGTGGTTTAGCCACCATGTGGGAGGCAGTTTTTGCCGATGTTGGTGTTGCATTTTTGGCAATTTTAAATGCAATTCGAATTCAAAAAATGAAATTTTAATTGCTGAAATTTAAAATAGAAATCTTTACTGTCTGTCTCTAAATTAGTGGTATAATGACTTTCTAGGCAAAGTGACCCTTTTCTGCTTTGGTCTTTTCCGCCTAAAAATGTATTTTTACCAGCTAAATTCGACACCAACATATAAATGAGCATATCTACTAAATACAATCCTACAGAAACAGAAGATAAATGGTATAGCTATTGGCTTGATAAAAAGTTTTTTCATTCAGAACCTGATGAACGTGAGCCTTACACCATTGTAATTCCACCACCAAATGTTACTGGCGTATTGCACATGGGGCATATGTTAAACAATACCATTCAGGATGTATTGATTCGGAAAGCTCGTATGCAAGGTAAAAATGCATGTTGGGTTCCTGGAACTGACCACGCCTCAATTGCAACAGAAGCTAAGGTTGTAGCGATGCTGAAGGAAAGAGGAATTAATAAAAAAGATATTTCTCGTGAAGAATTTTTAAAATATGCGTGGGAGTGGAAGGAGAAGTATGGTGGTATCATTTTAGAACAGTTAAAAAAATTAGGTGCTAGTTGCGATTGGGATAGAACACGTTTTACCATGGAAGAAGATCTTTCGGAAGCGGTAATTGGTTCTTTTATCCATTTGTACAAAAAAGGTTGGATTTATCGTGGTATACGCATGGTAAACTGGGACCCGGCAGGAAAAACTGCAGTTTCTGATGAAGAAGTGATTCGTAAAGAAGTAAATCAGAAATTATATTACATCAACTATTTAATTGCTGGAACTACTGATCAATTTTTAACCATTGCGACCACTCGGCCTGAAACGATTATGGCCGATGCAGCGATTTGTATTAACCCTAACGATGAACGTTTTACACATCTAAAAGGCAAAAAGGTCTTCGTGCCTTTGGTTAATCACGAAATTCCAGTTATTGAAGATGAATATGTAGATATTGAATTTGGGACAGGTTGTTTAAAAGTTACTCCAGCGCATGATTTGAACGATTACGAGTTAGGTGTAAAACACAAATTGCCAGTTATAGATATTTTAAATGACGATGGAACTTTAAATGAGTTAGCCGTTATTTTGGTAGGTGAAGATAGATTTGTAGCTCGTAAAAAGATTGCCAAAATGCTTGAAGAAGCGGGTCATCTAGAGAAGATTGAAGATTATAAGTCACAAGTTGGTTTCTCTGAACGTACAGATGCAGCTATAGAACCAAAACTTTCTATGCAATGGTTTGTGAAAATGAAAGAGATGGCGCAACCAGCTTTAGATGATGTGTTGAATGGAGATGTAAACTTAATTCCTAATAAGTTCGAAAATACGTATCGTCATTGGATGGAAAATGTGCGTGATTGGAATATTTCTCGTCAATTATGGTGGGGACAACGCATTCCAGCTTGGTATGATGATAAAGGAGATTGGGTAGTTGCAAAAACCAAAGATGAAGCATTAGAAGAGTTCTGGAAAAAGAAAAACCTAGTGGATGCAGCGGCTGATAAAGCTGGATTTAAAAAACAATTGGAGCCATTTTTAAAACAGGATGATGATGTAATGGATACCTGGTTCTCTTCTTGGTTATGGCCGATATCTGTTTTTGATGGGTTTAAAAATCCTGACAATAAAGACATTAATTACTACTATCCAACCAATGACTTAGTAACGGCACCAGAAATTTTGTTTTTCTGGGTGGCTAGAATGATTATGGCTGGACATGAGTTTATGGGCAAAAAACCATTTACAAATGTGTATTTAACAGGTATTGTCCGAGATAAATTAGGTAGAAAAATGTCTAAATCGTTAGGAAATTCTCCCGATCCAATTGGGTTAATTGAAAAATACGGAGCAGATGGTGTGAGAGTTGGTATGTTAATGTCATCTCCTGCTGGTAACGATTTAATGTTTGATGAAACCTATTGCGAACAAGGAAGAAACTTTGCCAATAAAATATGGAATGCTTTTCGTTTGGTTAAAGGTTGGGAAGTTGATGAAAATTTAGAAAACCCTAATCAACAAGCAATTAATTGGTTCGAAAATCGCTTTAACGAAGCATTAACAGAGATCGAATCCAACTTTAAACAATACCGTTTATCTGAAGCTTTAATGGCAACTTATAAACTGGTATGGGATGATTTCTGCGCATGGTATTTAGAAATGGTAAAACCTGCATATCAACATCCAATTGATGCAGCAACTAAGAAAATCACTATCCAATATTTTGAAGAAATTTTGAAATTATTACATCCATTTATGCCATTCTTAACTGAAGAACTGTACCATGATGAGTTGTTTGGTGTGCGTGCAGAAATGGACTGTTGTATAGTTGCAAATTACCCAACAATTGGCAAAGCTGATGAAACGTTATTAAAAGAAGCAGAACTAATTAAAGAATTGATTTCTGAAATTAGAAATGTGAGAAATACACGTCAAATTTCGCCTAAAGATGCGTTGCCATTAAGTATAAAAGTAAATTCAGGTTTAGATTACGAAAAATGGATTAACAATGTATTTAAATTGGCAAATATTAATGAGGTAGAGTTAGTGAACGATAAAATTGCTGGTGCAGCTAGTTTTATGGTAGGAAATGATGAATTCTTCATCGTTTTAAATGAAAATGTAGATTTAGACGCAGAGAAAGAACGATTATCGAAAGAATTGGAATATTTACAAGGTTTCTTGAAATCGGTTGATGCGAAATTAAGTAATGAGCGTTTTGTGCAAAATGCAAAACCAGAGATTATTGCAAACGAACGCAATAAAAAGGCCGATGCAGAATCGAAAATTAAAATCATAACTGAAAGTTTAGAAACGTTAGAAGGATAATTTAAATGAAATCAAAAGGATTTGTATTAGTTATTGCACTTTTTGTTGTTCTTTTAGGATGTACTAATGAACAAAAAACCGATGCTAAAATCACTTATCAATCGAAGATTTTTATAGAACAAAGTTTAATCGACTATATAAATAAAAATCCAGAGTTAAATAGTGAAGACAGTGTTGTTTATGCTGAGGCGCTTGATAAGTTTCAAAGAGAAATTAAGGGTTTGAGTAACCATATAGATTTTTTGGTAGATTTTCCTTTGCAGGCAACAAACATTCGTGATACCGTAATGGGAACGAAAAGTTTTAAGATTGCTACTTTTGAAACGTATACAGATTTACTTCGTAATAAAGGTTCTTTGCTGAACCAAATGAAATTAAGAATAAATGGCATTTTCCAATTTGATGATGAAGCAAAAGGCTTGGTATTGGGTGGTAAATATTACCTAAAGGCATTAATTTATAAACAAGGCAAACGTGCAGATGTAAATTATTATAAAAAAACCAATGGTTCTATTTATGTTTTAGGCGTTTACCCTATGCAGGTTAAAAAATTAAAACCTGTTTCTTCTACAGAAAAAATGGCTAACTTGAATTTATAATTCCTTAATCTAATGAGAAAATTATTGTATGTGTTAATGGCGATAGCTTTATTCGCCTGTTCTGAAAGCCCGAAAGGATTTGATTCTAAGATTTTTCTTGAAAAAGAAGTTAGCGACTTTATCAAACTTAATCCTGAATGGACAAAAAATGTAAATACAGAAGCTGATGCTACCGAAAAGTTTAAGCATAAAATGATTAATCTTAGTAATGAACCTAGCTTTTTAACAGATTTTCCATTACAACTTACCGCAATAACAGATACAATAGTAAGCGATCAGGCTGTAAAGATGGGCGTATTTAAAAGTTTTAAAGATGAAGCAAGACCAAAAGAATCACTACTCAATAATTTGGAGTTAGAAATTAGAGCCATTATGCCAGCTGATCAAGCTGCTGGTTTAACAATTGATAAAAAGTATACCTTAAAAGGAATGCTATTCAAACAAGGGAAGCGAGCAGATGTGAAGTTCTTTCATGGTGCCGAAACACCAATTTATACTCTAGGGAAATATACTTTCTGGAATATTCAGACTAAAGGAATTTAATTTTTTTGTTATTAATAGGTGCCAATATAAATAAGAGAGCATTTTTTAACGATAAAAATTAATGTACTTTAAACCTATTCTAAAACGTTTGCGCAAAAATATTAAGTTAAACGCAATTACTTTCTGATTAAAAAATCATATTATTGATTTGGGTTAAATCATTTTAATCTAACCAAATAATAAATCTTTCACGTCATTTAATTGCAGTTCTAGAATGGGTAATACTAGAAGAACATTTATAAAGCAGTCGGCATTGCTTGCAGCGGCTACTTATGCTGGTACATTAACTAGCAGCGCAAAAAGTTACAGCAGAATTATTGGTGCTAACGATAGAGTTAGGGTAGGTGTAGTTGGTTTTTCCGACCGATTTAAAGACACACTTTTTCCATGTTTCCAAAATCATAATAAAGAGCTCAATTTTGATGTTGTAGGTCTTTCTGATTTATGGAGCTATCGTAGAGACTTAGGTATTGCCCATATTAAAGAAAAAATGGGTCATGACATTAAAGCATGTAGAAACAATGATGAGTTGTATGCTATGAAAGATTTGGATGCTGTAATTGTAAGTACAGCCGATTTTCAACATGCGTTACATACTATTGAAGCAGTAAAGGCTGGATGTGATGCGTATATTGAAAAACCATTTGCAGAAACAATGGCTGATGCAAAAGCAGCTTTAAAAGCAGTTAAAGAAAGCAATAAAATTGTTCAAATTGGTTCGCAACGCAGAAGTGGAGAAAATTATGCAAATGCAGCTCAGTATATTCAAGAAGGTAAATTTGGTGCAATTACTGCGGTAGATTTAGTTTGGAATGTGAACCAGCCAGGTAGATGGCGTAGACCAGATTTAGTTGCTAAACTTAAACAAGAAGATATCGATTGGAAGCGATTTTTGTTAAATCGCCCAGCAGATACTTTTGATCCAAGAAAATATTTAGAATATAGATTGTTTTGGCCCTATTCTTCAGGTATGCCAGGACAATGGATGTCGCATCAAATTGACACAGTACATTGGTTTACTAAATTAAATCATCCACGAAGTGTAGTAGCTAACGGCGGAATTTACACTTGGAAAGACGGTCGTAAAAATTGGGATTCGATGGTAGCCGTGTTTGATTATGGCCAACCAAATGGAAATGATGGTTTTCAAGTTACTTTTACCTCACGAATGCAAAACAGTGTAGGAGATGTTGGTGAAGTTTATTATTCTAATGGTGGCGAACTAAATTTAATTACCAATAAAGTATCGCCAAAAGGCGGGTTAGGCGTAAGAGAAGCAGCTGCAATGGGCATGAAACCGAATCTATTAGAACCATTTGATCTTTCCAAAAAGGTAGTTAAAGTTGAAACTGCTGCGAATATGGGTGGTGATGCGCTAACCTCTGGTCACATGCGTAATTGGATGGAATGTGTACGAAGTAGAAAAACACCTAATGCTCCAGTAGAAGCAGGATACGCACATTCGATTGCAAATATTATGACAAACGCCGCAGTTCATACTGGTGCAAAAGCCACTTTTGATGAAAAGCTACAGGAAGTAATGGCTGGCGGGAAAATCTTTAAATATTAATAAGTAATTCGTCATTGCGAGGAACGAAGTAATCTTAAAGCCATAACTAATTGCTTTAGTTGTAAAATTGATTCTTGTCTCACAATGACGGCGAATAAAAAATTAGAAAATCAACTACATAAATATGTTCAGTTACCTTAAAAAATCGTGTCTTTTAACTCTCTCATTTGTAAGTATTTTTTCAGTTGTTCATGCCCAAAAAAGTAAACCCTTATTTGATGGGAAAACTTTAAAAGGATGGAAAGCTATTGTAGGCTCAGCGCCTTATGCCATAGAAAATGGCGCAATTGTGGGAACAATGACTAAAGGATCTCCAAACTCATTTTTAGTTACAGAAAAGGAATACGGTGATTTTATCTTGGAACTAGATGTGAAATTAGAAGGAACTGAAACCAATTCTGGCATACAAACGCGTAGTCATTATGATGCCGCTGGGAATAAAGGCAAAGGAATAGTATTTGGTAGACAAGTTGAAATAGACCCAACTGCTAGAGCATGGACTGGCGGAGTGTATGATGAAGCAAGAAGACTATGGCTATATCCTTTGGAATTGAATACAGCTGCAAAATCTGCATATAAATCGGAAGAATTTAACCATTACAAAATAGAATGCATTGGTAATGAAACCAAAACTTGGGTGAATGGAATTCCTGTTGCCTATGTAATTGATACTTTAGATAAAACAGGTTTTATTGGCTTGCAAGTGCATGGAATTGGCGCAAATCTTAAATTGGATGGAAAAAAAGTATATTTTAAAAACATCAACATTCAAACAGAAAATTTAAAACCACAAGCTTTTCCAAAAGGCATTTATACTGTTAACTTAACTCCAAATACCTTATCTGCATACGAGAAGTCTAATGGGTATAAACTATTGTTTGATGGGAAAACAAATGAAGGTTGGGTTGGTGCCTATAAAACTATATTTCCAGCAAAAGGATGGGATATTGCCAATGGGCAATTAACAGTATTGCCATCAAATGGCGCAGAATCTACGAATGGTGGAGATATTGTAACCAAAGAGCAGTATGCGGCATTCGATTTATCGTTCGAATTTAAATTAAGCGAAGGTGCAAATAGTGGAGTGAAATACTTCGTAACATTGGCTGAGAAAAATACAGGTTCTGCAATTGGTTTAGAATATCAGGTATTAGATGATGAAAGACACCCAGATGCAAAATTAGGTCGTGATGGAAACAGAACCTTAGCATCATTATATGATTTACTTACTGCAAAAAAAGAAGTTCGCTATTTAAGACCAATCGGTAGTTGGAATAATGGAAGATTGGTAGTTTATCCAAACAATAAAGTTGAACATTATTTAAATGGAGTTAAAGTTTTAGAATACACTAGAGGCTCTGAAGAGTTCAAAAAATTAGTAGCTATTAGTAAATATAAAGATTGGAAAAACTTTGGCGAAGCTGCAAAAGGTCATTTGCTATTGCAAGATCATGGAAATAAAGTGAGTTTTAGAACTATAAAAATTAAAACTTTATAATGCTACGTCGTTCTTTTGTTAAAAAATCAGCTTTGCTTGGTTCGAGTATGCTACTAGCCGAAAATATTTTTGCCAGCATGACTTTAGCGCCTATTAATGTAGCTATGATTGGCTGCGGGGATAGAGGCAAAGGCGTTTTATCGGTAATTAAAGCAATGGGTGATAAATTTAACATCGTTGCATTTTGCGATGTACTTGATTTTAGACTAGAAGAAGCTAAAAAGTATGTGCCTTCATCGGCCATTGCCATAAAAGAGTACAAGAAAATTTTAGACGATAAAAAGATTGATGCTGTATTTATTGCAACACCCTTAAGCGAACATTTTAAAATTGCGAAAGATGCTGTTTTAGCTGGCAAACATGTGTATGTAGAAAAAACAATGACCTACAACATAGAGCAAGCTTTGGCACTTCGTAAGTTAGTGAAGCAATACCCTAAACAGGTTTTTCAGGTGGGTTATCAATACCGTTATTCTCCTTTGTATTTTAAAGTTAAGGAAATGATACAAAGTGGATATTTGGGTAAAGTTTCTCAGATAGATTGTCGTTGGGATAGGAATGGGAATTGGCGTAGGCCAGTACCAAATTCTGCATTGGAAAGACAAATTAACTGGCGGATGTACAAAGAATATTCTGGTGGACTCGCAGCAGAATTATTGTCGCATCAAATAGATTTTATCAATTGGGCTTTCGAAACGCAGCCAGATGAAATTATAGGCACTGGTGGAATTGATATTTTTAAAGATGGCAGAGAAACCTACGATAACATTCAAGCTACATTACGCTATCAAAAAGCTGGCATGATTGGAAATTTTGGCGCAACCTGTGGCAATGCACACGATGGATATCTATTTAAAATAAAAGGCACAAAAGGGGCTGTTAATTTATTACCTAATACTGGAATTTTTTACCCTGAAAAGGAAACAGCTAAACAATTGGGCATTGTAGATGGTGTAACTGGTGCTACAAAAATTGTAGTAAATACAGATGGTGGTATCCCAATTTTAGATAAACCCACAAAAGACGGAACTATTTACGCTTTAGAAGAATTTTATAAAGCCATTACAGAAAACAGAACACCTGTTTCTAACATAAACACGGGTACACAGGCAGCAATTTGCGTAGCCATGTGCAACGAAGCAATTTATAGCTCAAAAACCCAGTTTTGGAAGGCGGTGTATTCTTAGAAGAGAGTCGGGAAAGTCAGAAAAGTCCGAAGATAAAAGCAAGAACAAACTTGTTATTCAAAATATAATAGTCATTCAGAATATATTTGTCATTCGGAGCGCAGGGAAGAATCTATATTAAATAGCAAGAGATTCTTCCTTCGTCAGAATGACAAAGCGATTTACAAACTCTTATAATCCGGCAATTCCTCCACAAATAAAAACTTCCCTTTAGTATGGTCTATCTGCGCATAATAATGTTGTAAACCATTAGTAACCACCAACCATCTAGCTTTATAAACAGAATTATACCGAGCAGCTTGATCAAATGTAGCTTGAGTAATAGCAACCGATGGCGCTTTACATTCAATCACCATTATTTTTTCACCCAAATTATCGTACACCAAAATATCACTTCGTTTTCTGGTTTGATTTAAGCTTAATCCGCCTTCAATTTGTAGTAAAGCAGCAGGAAAGTTTTTCTCTTTAATTAAATAATGGATAAAATGTTGCCTAACCCATTCCTCAGGAGTTAAAACCAAATGCTTTTTCCGTATCTCATCAAAAATAAAGTACACATCATCCCTTTGGGTAATTTTAAAAGGATGATGTGGAAGATTAAGTGGAGTTGGGTTAAATATCGGCATTGTCCAAAGTTAATATTTGTGAATAAACTATTGCCTCAAAATCGTAAATCGTAAATGGTAAATTGTAAATTTACCGCAAATGAGTGCCATAGAAATTATAAAAGACTTAAAAGCCAGAAAATTTAAACCCTTGTATTTATTGCAGGGCGAAGAACCTTATTACATTGATCAGGTAGTTGATTACATGGAGAATAACGTGTTAAGTGATGGAGAAAGAGGTTTTAACCAAACGGTTTTGTACGGCAAAGACACCGATATGGCAACCATTTTAAATGCTGCAAAACGGTATCCGATGATGTCTGAATACCAACTCATTATTGTAAAAGAAGCACAAGATCTAAAATGGGCAAAAGAAACCGAAGGAAGCGGGAAAGAAGCAGAAGTAGTACTTAATTATTTCGAAAAGCCTTTGCAAAGTACAATTCTAGTACTGGCTTATAAATATGCCAACTTTGATAAGCGCAAAAAGATTTACAAAGCCATAAATACTAATGGCATTGTCTTTCAATCAGATCCAGTTCGCGATTACAAATTAATGCCTTGGATAGAAGAGCACATTAAAGAAAAAGGCTATCAAATTGCGCCACAAGCAGCAGCGCTGATGGCAGAATATTTGGGGACTGACCTTTCTAAAATTGCTAACGAAGTTGAAAAACTGTGTTTAAATATTAGTAAGGATACCATTATCCAAACAGATCATATTCAACGAAACATTGGGATCAGTAAAGAGTATAATGTATTCGAATTGCAAAAAGCATTAGCAGCAAGAAATGTGTTAAAATGCAATCAAATTGTGAATTACTTTGCAGATAACCCTAAAGCAAACCCAATGGTAATGGTAATGGCAAACTTGAACGCCTACTTTACTAAGATTTTAAAATACCATTACTTACCCAATAAAAACGATGCCGCTAAAGAGTTAGGCGTAAGTCCGTATTTTATTAAAGATTATGAAGCCGCTGCAAGAACATTTAATGATGCAAAAACATTCGATATCATTAGTTTATTAAGAGAATATGATCTTAAAAGTAAAGGACTAGATAGTACAGGCAATACTACTGATGGCGAATTACTAAAAGAAATGCTTTTTAAAATGATTCATTAATCGGTGTAAACTTAAGAATTAAAAACAGTACCACTTTTCAACCTCCAATAATAAAGCAATTTAACATTCGACATTTATAAGTATTTGTAATTTGTAACTAGAAAGTTATATCGCTCCTCCTGCTATTGAGACATTGCCCACTATATTTACTTTAAATTAACTTATTTACATGAAAAGAAATTTACTAACCATTTTATTAACTGTGAGTGCTATTACTTTCGCACAAGCACAAGTTAGACCGCCAAGTGGTGCGGCTGATACCACACGTAGAGGTCCGGGGGCTGCCCTAGGTTCTAACGTAAGAGCACAACCAAAACCTTACGCACAAGTAATCACCGATAAAACACTTACCCGCAGAGGGATGATTACTACCCACAAATTAGAAGATAAATTCTTTTTTGAAATTGCTGATACTACTTTAGGTAGAGATATTTTAGTAGTAAGCCGTATTGCTAAATCTGGTGCAGATGTAAGAGCTGCACAAGGTTATGCTGGAGATGTGATTGGAAGTACAGTTATCCGTTTTGAGAAAGGACCAAATAATCGCATTTTTATGCGTAAAGTAAGTTTTAAAACTTACAGTCCAGATAGTACTGCTTCAATGTATCAGTCATTAAAAAACTCAAACATCCAAGCCATTGCAGCATCTTTTAACATTGCTGCATATAGTCCAGATAAAACTGCAAGCGTAATCGATGTTACTGACTACATTAATAGTGATAATGATATTTTCTATTTCAGTTCACCAGCATCTAAAACTAGATTTAGATTAGGTGCACAATTATCAGATCGTAGCTATATCCAAAACATGCGTAGTTTTCCACTTAACGTAGAAATAAGTACCACGAAAACGTATAGCCTAACAGCTGCGGCATCACCATTTGGTCCAGCAGCGCCAACAGGTGGAGGCGGGGGCGCTTCTGCAGGTTCTGCAACTATAGAATTAAACACATCATTAGTTATTTTGCCAAAAGTACCTATGAAAGCAAGATACGCTGATCCTCGTGTTGGTTATTTCACAGTGGGGTACACCGACTTTGATTTAAATCCACAAGGTGTAAAAGAAATCGACTTAATTAAGCGTTGGAGATTAGAACCTAAACCACAAGATTTAGCAAAATACAAACGTGGAGAATTAGTAGAGCCACAAAAACAAATTGTTTATTATATCGATCCAGCAACTCCAAAAAAATGGGTTCCATATTTAATTGCAGGGGTTAACGATTGGGCAAAAGCATTCGAAAAAGCGGGTTTCAAAAATGCAGTAATAGCTAAAGAAGCACCTACATTTGCACAAGATTCAACGTGGAGTATAGATGATGCTCGTCACTCGGCAATTGTGTACAAACCTTCAGAAATTGCTAATGCCAGCGGACCAAGTATTTCAGATCCTCGTAGTGGAGAAATTATGGAAAGTCACATTAACTGGTTCCACAATGTGCAGTCATTAGTACACGATTGGTACATGATTCAAACAGCTGCAGTTGATCCAAGAGCTCGTAAAATGGTATTTAGTGATGAATTAATGGGCGATTTAATTCGTTTCGTTTCTTCACACGAAGTTGGCCATACCTTAGGCTTATTGCACAATTACGGTTCAAGTTCAACTGTACCAGTAGAAAACTTACGTAATAAAAAATGGGTAGAAGAAAATGGACATACACCATCTATTATGGATTATGCTCGTTTCAACTATGTTGCGCAACCAGAAGATAATATTAGTGCAAAAGGATTATATCCTCGCATTGGCGATTACGATAGATGGGCAATTGAATGGGGATATAAATACTATGCAGATACAAAAACTCCTGGAGATGAAGTAGAAAGATTAAATAAAGCAGTAATCGAATCTGCTAAAAACAGACGTTTATGGTTTGGTACAGAATCTAATCCAGATGATCCACATTCGCAAAACGAAGATTTAAGTGATAACGCCATGAAAGCGAGTGATTATGGTATTAAAAACCTAAAAGTGATTTTGCCAAACTTACCAGCATGGACAAAAGAAGCAAATGAAGGATACGATAATTTAGCAAATATGTATGGTCAATTAACAACCCAATTCGGTCGTTATATGGGTCACGTAGCTAAAAACGTGGGTGGCGTTTACGAAAACCCTAAAATGGTAGAGCAAGCTGGTTTAGTTTACGAACGCACACCAGCAGCAACGCAAAAGGAAGCAATGGATTTCTTAAACAGGCAATTGTTTACCACACCAAAATGGTTATTAAATCAGTCTATTTTAGATAATATCGATCAAAACCCATTAGAAGTAGTTGCTAGATTACAAGGAAATACATTAAACCGTTTATTAAGCACTAGCACCTTAAGTAAATTAGTAGCTGCAGAAGCTGCAGATGGTGCAACAGCGTATAAAATCACAGATTTATTTACAGATTTAAATAGTTCGATTTTCACAGAGTTAAAATCAAGTGCTGCAATTGATGTATATCGTCGTAACTTACAAAAGGCATACGTAGAAAAATTAATTTCAATTGTAAACCCAGCTCCAGCACCAACAGCTACTAATGCCATTTTGGTAGGTAGAGGAGGTGCTCCAAGCGGTTTAACATCTTCACAAAGCGATGTGATGTCAGTTGTAAAAGGTCAATTACGCGAATTATATTTTAGTACTAAATCTGCTGCCTCTTCACAAGCAGATTCTCTAAGCAAATACCATTTGTTAGATTTAACAGACCGTATCGAAAATGCGTTAGATAAAAAGAAAGATTAAGTACTTCACAACTAAATAAAAAAGCGTCTCGATTTCACATCGGGGCGCTTTTTTATTTAGTCGTTTTTGCTAACAGTGCAAAAATTACAACTGTTGATGCCACGACTATAGTTCCTGCTCCTAAAACAATGTAATGAGCAGCCGTGCGTCTCTTTTCGTTTGGTAATAAGCCGCAGTTCTATAGGTATTTATGTATACTGAATCTTTTAATAAGGAAACATTGCTCACGTTTAACTCATTAGGTTTAAAATAATCTGAGCTACTGGTATACCTATACTTTCTAAAATTGTGTAATTGAGGATTTTTTAACTTAAAAAGATTTTTAACATCTTTAACCGCTATATTCTCAATTGAATCTTTGTTTACCGTTTGAGCGGGTAATTTAGTTGAGATAAAAAATATCAATAACGTATTGAATAACAATTGTTTTCTCATAAATAAATATATAAAATATTTTGAAGCTGTGCTTGATAAGCATGTTTTTCAACCTAAAACTCTTTGTCAGTTAAAGGTGCTAAATAATGCGCTCACCATTGGATACTTTCCTATTTAAGTTGTGGTTCTGCACACCTTTGAAGTCTTCTTTATGAACAAACAAGCCAATTTAGTGTAAGAAAAAGCATTTTGCGTGATGGGAAATGTCCTTTGCGTGATAGGAAATGTCGATTGCGTGATAGGAAATGTCGATTGCGTGATAGGAAATGTCCTTTGCGTGATGGGAAATGTCCTTTGCATGATAGGAAATGTCCTTTGCGTGATAGGAAATGTCCTTCGCACGATAGGAAATGTCCTTTGCATGATAGGAAATGTCCTTCGCACGATAGGAAATGTCCTTTGCGTAACGGTAAAACCGAAAAATTAAAGGAATTACTTCGTATTAAATACGACCACATTAATCGAAAATGTAGTGAATAGGGTAGTGAGGGCAATAAAATAACAAAAGAGCTTGTAAATGCATAAAATATTTGAGTATTTAGCTTATATATGTATAACATAATATTTTTATAATAGCAATGAAAATACTTAGAATCGTGATCCTCCTTTTCGTATCATGTTTTGGTTTATCGTTCAATTCGATGGCTCAAACTAAACCCAACATTGTTATTATAGTTTCTGATGATCATGCTTATCAAGCTATAAGTGCCTACGGTAGCAAATTGATGCAAACGCCAAACATAGATCGCATTGCAAAAGAAGGAGCTCGTTTTGATAAAGCTTATGTAACCAATTCCATTTGTGGACCAAGCAGGGCAGTTATCCTGACAGGAAAATACAGCCATAAAAATGGCTTTAAAGATAATGAGAGTTCGGTATTTAATGGCGATCAAGATACATTTGTAAAGCAATTGCAGAAAGGTGGCTATCAAACCGCATGGATTGGTAAGTGGCATCTAGAAAGTAAACCTCAGGGATTTGACTTCTGGCAAATCTTACCCGCACAAGGGCAATATTATAATCCTGATTTTGATATGATGGATGGTTCTAAAAAACGTTTTGATGGGTACGTATCTAATGTAATTGAAGATGTGACCGAAGATTGGCTGGATAAAAGAGATACTGCTAAACCATTTTGCTTGGTGATAGGGCACAAGGCTACGCATCGCGTTTGGTTACCAGATACCACCGATCTAGGTAAATTTGATAATATTACTTTTCCTTTGCCTCATAATTTCTACGATACCTATACCACCAGAGCAGCAGCAAAAGTTCAGGACATGACCATTTCAAAGACGATGATTATGGGCTACGATTTAAAGATGTTTGGATCTGAAGAAAATGAAAGCAAAGATGGGAATTTTAAGAGAATGAATGCACAGCAAAGAGCTAAAGTAGATGCCTATTATAAACCGATAGAAGCTAAGTTCAATCAGCAAAAACTAACTGGCAATGCACTAACTGAATGGAAATTTCAGCGCTACATGCGAGATTATCTAAGTACGGCAACATCGTTGGATAGGAATATTGGCCGTACACTGGATTATTTGGATAAACATAATTTAACTAAAAACACCATTGTTATTTACCTTTCAGATCAAGGTTTTTACATGGGCGAGCACGGTTGGTTTGATAAACGCTGGATCTATGAAGAATCCTTCCGTACACCAATGGTGATGCGTTATCCAGGAGTGATTAAACCCGGTACGGTTTCTAATAATTTTGTAATGAACTTGGATATTGCCCCAACGATGTTAGATGCAGCAGGTGTAGCCATTCCAAAAGATGAACAAGGGCAATCCATGTTACCTTTATTTAAAAATAAGAATGTCAAAGGACGCGATGCGATCTATTATCACTATTATGAAAATGGCGAGCATTCCGTTTCCCCTCATTTTGGTGTACGAAACCAACGCTACAAATTGGTTCGTTTTTATAAAAGGGTAAATTCTTGGGAGTTGTACGACTTACAAAAGGATCCCAATGAAATGCATAATTTATATGAGCAAAAGGCATACAGTAAAATCATTGCCGAGATGAAAGTTGAATTAAATCAGTTGATTGATACATACGATGATCAGGATGCAAAAAAGATACTACTAGAAAAATAAAGGCAAAAAATGACTAAACAAAAAAGCCTTCGAATTTTTCGAAGGCTTTTTTAATCAAAAGACATTTATTTCATACTGTCATTAATTTTTTGAATCTTATCTAAGTGCGCTTTAACAATAGGGGCAGTTTTGCTAGCAAATGCTCTAAGTTCAGCATCCTTGCCATCTTTTGCTTCTTTTTCCATTAGGTCTAAGGTCTTTTTGTGACCATCTACCATAGCATTAACATATTCCTTGTCAAAGTCACGACCAGTTAGTTTATTTAAATCGTTCATTTTCTTTGTATGTTCTTCATCTAATGAAGTAGGAAGCGCAATATTTTTTGAAGTTGCAATAGTTTTCAACTCTTCATTTGCTTTACCGTGGTCATTTACCATCATCTCAGCAAATGCTTTAACCTCAGCATTAGTTGACTTACTTAAAGCGATCTTTCCGAACTCAACTTCCGCCATTCCGCCTACAGCAGCTTTTCCAGCAAACTCTGTATCATCTTGATCTACAGCCATAGCTCCGGTAGTATCACTATGCATCGTAGTGTCCATAGCTAAACTATCAGCATCATTCGAATTTTTTGAATTTGAATTGCAGCTTTGAAAAGTGAAAGCCATTAGGGCGATTACACTTAAATAACCTAATTTTTTCATAGTAAAATAATTTTAATTGATTAAAGTAAATTGATATAAGACTTGAACAATATAAAAAGCAATATGTTTCAGGTTAACAAAAATTAAGCTATGGACTTTTTCTTATCGTACATTTTTAATTGCTTTTTTAAAATTTCACGGGCCATATGAATTCTGGTTTTTACTGTCCCAATTGGAATGTCAAGTTTATCAGCAATTTCGTGATACTTATGGCCTTCAAAATGAAGTATAAATGGTAAAGAATATTCTTTTGGTAGCTTATTTAAACTTATATGTACATCATTAATGATAAACCTACCTTCAGCGAGATTTTTTGAAGAACTTTCTAGAAGCTTTACCGATGATAAATCCACAGATTTAAGGACTACAGCATTTGATCTGACTTCCTTTCTGTAATCATTAATGAATGTGTTTTTCATAATTGTAAACAGCCAAGCCTTCAAATTAGTCCCTTCCTTAAAATTTTCAAAGTAACGTATTGCTTTTAAAATGGTGTCTTGGTAAAGATCATCTGCATCATTTAGATCTTTTGTAAACCTAAAAGCAAATGCTTTCAGTGGACGAGTGTGTTCATTTAGTATTACATCGAAATCGGATACTTGCATAATAGCTGGTTTTATATTATCAATTAGACAATATGATAACAATTAGAACATAGCTACGTTTGGTGTATTTATACTGGTTCTTTAGGCTATTTATACTGTTTCTTTGTGCGTGTTTATATTGTGTTCAATTAAATTATGTTAATTTCTTAGGGAGAAATACGTATTCTATACCGATTTATACGGTATTTACTTATTAGCAAAAACTTTTAGTGTCAATTTATATTTAATACTTAGGCGGTAAAGTAAGATTTTCTTAAAGTCCTTAGATCAATAGAAGTATTATTCATTAAATAATGTCAAAAAATAAAACAATGGTAAATAAAGACGAAATTTCGTTCCTTAGAAGGCATTTAGGTGCTAATAAAGAGGATATTATTAAAGCAGTATCTGCAGTAGGTAATAATCTCGAAAAAATTCAAGTGTATTTATTACAGCAAAAAATGGTGTGTCATACAAAATACGATGGCCTAAAATACGGAACAAGAGAGCTACGTTAAAACTCGCTAATTGACATATCTTTAAAGCTCGCTAACTGACATATCTACAACGTTTGGAAAGTTGCACACTTTAATGGCTACTTAAATTATAATGGATTACCTAAATCCAATAAAAAATAAGTTACCTATATCTTATCTCGATATAAGGAAGAATAGATAGCGCATTATTAAATATTCATAATCGCTAAAAACCAATATGCTATATAACTTGTTAAATTAACATTGGATACTATTATTTAGAACATATTTCGAGTACTAATTACAATTGGCATAGCATACCTGAGTAATTGAAAACTCATAATATAATCCTACGGCACAATTGTAATGTCCAAAAGCAATAGCCAATTTACGTCATGAAAATAATAAGGGTAACTTATGTTGAATTATAAACAACAAATTGAAAAGATAATCTCAAATCATGAGCGTCAATCCTTAACAGAAAACAAGTTAGTTACTCTATTAGTAGAATTACAAAATGCCCAATCGGAATTGGAAATGCAGAATGATGAATTAATTATATCTGCAAAAAGACTCGAAACTGAAAGAGCAGAGTTTGCCGACTTATTTAATTCAGTTCCTGTTGGCTATTTTATTGTAGATCACCTAGGCACAATAACTAAAGCAAATCAAATTGGTGTTAAATTACTTTCATTAAAAAAGGATGCGTTGATTAATCAAAAATTTCAGCGTTTTATAGCTCCTGATGATTTTGAAAAATTTTATTCCTTTTTGCATAAAATGCAGCCTAATGAGGCTAAACAGTCGGCAGAGGTTAAAGTGCAACTTTTTAATGGAGAACAAATTTACACAAAAATGGAAGGTATTGCCGTTCATAATTCGTTTTCCAATGTATTAGCTTATTATATTACCGTTACCGATATTACTGCAAGTAAATTAGCCCAACAAAAACTCCAAGTAACTACTGAACGTTTAGAGATGTCCTTAATGGCTTCTGGTACTGGAACATGGTCTATTGACTTGATAGAAAATAGAGTATTTCTTGATGAATTTAGCTTAAAACTATTAGAGCTCCGTTCATGGGAATTTGATGGTAGCGTAAAAAAGTTTCTGGAGCTAATACACCCAGAAGATCGACTCTTTGTAAAGCGACAATTGCTAAATGATATTAGCCAAGAAGAAAAAATTGATTTAGAATTTAGAGTACTCATCAAAGGGCAAATTAAATATGTGGCTACAAAAGGTCATCGTATCCAAACGGAATTAGGTAAACAATTATCAATCGGGATATTGTTAGATATGACCGAACAAAAGAAAATTGTTCAAGCTAAGCAAGATATTCACAATGAGAAACAAAAACTAATCTTATCTACTACGTTTAAGGCACAAGAGAATGAAAGACAAAAAATAAGTAGCATATTACACGATAGTATTTGTCAGCTTTTATATGGGATAAGACTTCATCTCCCATCTAAGAAATTAAACGAAGATGTTAAGGTCGAATTTCAGATGGTACACCAATTGTTAGATCAAGCAATTAAAGAAACTAGAGAACTTTCTTACGAGCTTACTCCCTCTGTACTCCGTGACTTTGGTTTTATAGAAGGTATTCGTGAAATGGCGCAGCGTTTAAGCTCTAAAAACTTTCAGGTTATTATCAAATTAAATGAGGAGGCTAATCTTCTATCAGCCGATTTGCAGCTATCAGTATTCAGAATAATACAAGAATTAATCAATAACTCTATAAAACATGCAAAAACGAACAAGGCAGAAATTTCTGTTGGTATAGAAAATGATATGGTAACCATCTGGGTGTGTGATAATGGTGCTGGTTTTAAGGAAGATTTGGAAACTTTAATGACTCGAGGATCTGGTTTAAGAGGAATTAGAAGTAGAGTTTCACTTTTAGATGGACATATGGAAGTTACATCATCTAAAGAAGGAACAAAAGTTAAAATAAGCTTTAAAAATCAATAAGTGTTTATGGTTACTACAAATAAGAGATTATGTTAAATATACTACTAGCCGAAGACCATAACATTGTTCGCAATGGAATTAAAATGCTGCTTGAAGCTGATAAGGAAATTAATGTTATTGGTGAAGCATTTGATGGAAAGCAAGCTTTGGAAAAAGTTAAATCTGGTTTAAAAATCGATATTGTGTTAACAGATATTAATATGCCAGAAATGGACGGTATAACATTAATAAAAGAAATAAAACAAATTAATCCTACTATTCATGTTGTAGTGCTATCCATGCATGATCATGAAAAATATATATATCAAGCATTTGCAGAAGGGGCTATGGGATATATTCTAAAAAATGTAAACGCTGATGAACTTGTGTTTTCATTAAAATTTATTGCAAATGGTGGTAAATATCTTTGTTCAGAGCTCACCATGAAAATTGTAGAAAAGATGCTTGATTCTAAGCTGCAAAAGTCAGATAACAATCTGCCAGCCATAGATTTTACACTTCGAGAAATTGAAATTCTTCATCTTATTGCCGAAGGATACACAAACAATGAAATGTCTGAGAAGCTCTTTCTAAGCAAAAGAACAATTGAAGGACATAGACAAAGTTTAATTGATAAAACAAATTCTAAAAATACTGCAGCACTAATTAGATTCGCTGTTCATAATCGCTTGATAAAGTAAGCCGAATTACCTATTTGATGCATTTATTTTCAGTACAAATACTTAATACAGAAATTGGATCGATAAAACTTTTAATTGTAATTTAAAGACCTAAAAAAACAATGGTTGGTGCTACCACTATAGCAGTTCCCCAAATCAATACATGATGACCAGCTGTCCTTCTTTTCCGTGTTCTTAAAAAGGTAGTATGTCGATAATGGCTTACATAAGTGGAATCTTTTAAAAATTGAGGCAAGCTTACAGTAGAATTTGGTTTAAAAAGATCTGAATTTTTACTGATGCTTCCATTCCTAAATTTTTTAAAATCATCGGCACTTAGTTTAAATTTTCGTGCATCAGTACGTACTGCTTTCCGTAGTGAATCGGCGTGTGTTTTTTGTGCTGCCAAATGAGTTGAAGCTAGAATTATAAGTAGTAAGCTCATTAACAATAATCTTCTCATATTTTAAATATAAATAAATCTTTTAAAATTCGATGAACCAAAAACAGGTATAAATTGTAAATTTGAAACCAAATAGATATTACATGAATTACTGGCTAGTCAAATCAGAACCTTTTAAATACAGTTGGGAAAAATTTAATAAAGATGGTCGTACCTTTTGGGATGGCGTTAGAAATTACCAAGCTCGTAATAATCTCAGAGAGATGAAAGAAGGCGATTTAGTTCTTTTTTATCATAGCAATGACGGAAAAAATGTGGTAGGAATTGCAAAAGTGGTAAAGGAATTTTATCAAGACCCAACAACTAGCGATCCAAATTGGGTGGTGGTAGATTTGGCTCCGGTTCAATCTTTAGCTAAACCAGTTTCATTAGAGCAAATAAAAGCCGAAGAAAGCTTAAAAGACATTTCTTTAGTCAGACAAGGGAGATTATCAGTAATGCCCTTGAAAGCAACAGAATTCGATAAAATATTAGAAATGGGAAGTTAATCAGGTAGATTGGCTTTACTTTTTGAGGTCATTAATCCAATACTCATTACTAAACTAGAACCTAAAACAATCATAAATAAATACGCAGTACCAATTTCTGATAATTTCAGGCTATCTGGTAAATTGTAATATAATAGAATGCTAACTAACCCACGAGGGGATACAAAACCTTCTGGGAGTAAGTGCTCTTTCTTAAAAAAGTACAAATAAGCAAAACGTATGAGGTAAATGCTGCATAAAATTAAAAAGCCATTTATTAAAATATCTTGATTGTTTAGCTCATAAATGTTCATCGTAAAACCAAAGATTACGAAAAAGAATGTACGAATAATAAAAGCACTCTCTGCCGAGAGTTGATGTAACTGTGCTAAATCATTAGCTAAATTTTTATAAATAAAAGTGGTTTTAAACCAAGCATTTTTAATTGTATCGGCATTGTTTAAAAATAAACCAAAAGCCAAAATTAAAATTAAGGAAGATAGGTGATAAGATTGACCAATGGCATACACCATAATCAAAATAGAAATTATTAAAAAGAACTTAATATGGTGAGAAATTTTACCCATAACATAGAGTAAAAACAAGCAGGAAAATACAGAGCATACAAATATGAGAATCGTTTCTAATCCTAAACTGGCAAAAGAACCTACAGAAATATGCTGATTGGAAACAACAAAATTAAATAAAATTATTCCCAAGATATCTGAGAAAGAACTCTCGTAAATAATAAATTCTTTGGTCTTTTTGTGAAGAGAGGCTACTGAAGGAATAGCAATTGCGGAGCTAATTACACTGAAGGGTATAGCATTGGCAAAACACAGGTATAAATCTTGCCTTGTGATTTGATAAATAATAAAAGTTATAATTGAAACAGTTAGAAGTAGAATCAATGATGCAGATAAAAAAGCACTCTTAATAACTTTATTCTTCGCACTATCATACTTAAGATCTAGTGAACCCTCAAATACAATTAAAATTAAGCCTACTGTACCTAAAGTGGGTAATATGCGCAAGAAGTTAAAGGTTTGTAAACCCAAATTATCAACTAATACGCGTAGACCAATACCTAATAGCAACAATAATAAAACAGAAGGTAATTTAGTTTTATTAGCAACTAGATCAAATAAATAGGAGAATATAACTAATCCACTTAAAATTATTAAAGTAGTATAAGTAGTCATATTTCATTTTTAATCCTTAAAAAATAAAGCTTTTAATTCGCTTGCATCATTTGGTGACATTTTTCCGCCTAAAATTAAACGTAATTGTCTACGACGTAAAGCACCATTATACAATTCAATTTCTTCTTCTGTTTCTGGTTTTAGTTCAGGTACAGGAATAGTTCTTCCACTCTGATCAACCGCTACAAAAGTGTAGTAAGCTTCATTAGATTTTGCCCTTGTTCCAGAGGGAATATTCTCTGCCCAAACATCTAAACGAACTTCCACAGATGTGTTAAAAGAACGAGTAACTTTAGCCTCAATGGTTATTACATCACCTAATTTAATAGCATGTTTAAACGAAACATTATCAACAGATGCAGTTACCACAATTCTATTGCAGTGCTTTTGTGCAGAAATTGCAGCAGCAATATCCATCCAATGCAATAAGCGTCCACCCATTAAATTGTTTAAGGTATTGGTATCGTTTGGCAACACCAATTCATTCATAATAGTGTGGGAATTTTTTGGACTTTTAGCTTTTGTACTCATAATTGGGGCGAAAATACAGAAAATTGATAGCTGTTTGTACATTTATTACAATTCTTTCAACATTAACTAAAGTAATATTCAGTGTATGCTAAGAAACCATCGATAGGTGTACGAAAGAAATTATAGAAACCAAATTTAGCAGAAAGCCTAATTTTCAGTGATTAATGCAAAACATAAATCTTATTTTACGGTTATAGATGCTAAATATCTTTTATATGCAAAATCAAACCCTCATTCAATATTTTCACTGGTATTATAATGAACAAAATAATTTATGGACTAAAGCGAAAAATGAAGCAGCCAATTTAACAGAAATGGGTTTTACTGCAGTATGGTTTCCACCAGCATATAAAGGTAGTAATGGTGGATATTCAATTGGCTACGATAGCTATGATTTATATGATCTTGGAGAGTTTGATCAGAAGAATAGCGTACACACAAAATATGGAAGCAAAGATGAATATATGGAAGCGATTAATGCTTTACATGAACATAAAATTAATGTTTTAGCTGATGTAGTTTTTAATCATAAAGCAGGTGGAGATGAGCTGGAAAAAATAGAAGTTAGAAAAGTCAATCCAGATAATAGAAATGAATTTATTTCTGAGGTAATGGAAATAGAAGCATGGACGAAATTCACTTTTCCAGGCAGGCAAGGAAAATACTCGGAATTTATTTGGGATCGTCATTGCTTTAGCGGTGTAGATTGGGCACAAGATTTAAATGAAACAGCAATTTTCGCAATTCAAAATGAGTATGGCGAGGGATGGGAAAAAGTACCATCAAATGAATTGGGTAATTACGATTATTTAATGTTTGATGATATAGAGTTCAGAAATCCAGCGGTAAAGGAAGAATTAAAACGATGGGGGAAATGGTATTATGAAACTTGTAAAATGGATGGTTTCAGGCTAGATGCCGTAAAACATATTTCTCCAGAATTTGTGATAGAATGGATAGATGAATTGAAAAAAGATTGCAATAGAGATTTCCTTATCATTTCAGAAAACTGGAATATTGTTGATGTAGGAGAATTAGAAGAGTACATAGAAGTTACTGGTGGAAGAACACAATTGTTTGATTCATTATTGCATCATAATTTTTATTTAGCCTCAACAGGAGGGAAGGATTACGATTTGGATAAAATTTTTGATAATACATTAGTTCAAAGAAATCCACTATTGGCAATTACCTTTGTAGACAATCACGATTCGCAACCTTTGCAAGCACTAGAATCATTTATAGATTTCTGGTTTCGTCCATTAGCTTATGCTTTAATTTTACTACGCGAACAAGGTATTCCTTGTGTGTTTTTTACTGATGTATACGGTGCAAATTATGAAGATGATGGTAAAACTGTTGAATTGGTAGCCTTGCCTGAATTACCTGAACTCTTAAAAACTAGACAATATTTGGCGTATGGTGAACAACACGATTATTTGGATCATAACAACTGTATTGGTTGGACTAGAAGCGGGGATGAAGAACATCCAAATTCTGGTATTGCTGTGCTAATGAGCAATGGAGAAGAGGGTTTTAAAGCAATGGAAATAGGAAAATCATTTAGCGGAAAGACTTTTATTGATGTTTTAGCAAAACGAAAAGAAGAAGTTTTAATAGACGAGAATGGTTTTGGAGAATTCTTTTGTAATGCTGGGAGTGTGAGTGTTTGGGTTTTGAAAATTTAGTTCATTTGTTAAATAGCTAACTAGTTCATTTGATTGGACGGCTGATAATAAAGATTTTTCGCATTTTGCCACTACTAAACTAATGACACCAATGGACTATTTTTTAATAGAGTTGATGTTGCTGAACCCTATTAATTCGTCCCATCGTCCACCAGGTTTGCGGTAATACACTAATACTTGGTAGCTATTATCAGTTTCATAAAATGAACCTTCAAAAACGGTATCATCAAATTTTCTTTCTTCGGTGACCCAAACATATTTAAAATCGTATAAACCTTGTTTCAATTTAACATTCCCGTAAAAACGTTTTTTAGTTAAATCGTAGTTTAATTTACTTTCATCATTCAAAATATAATTATTAAATCTACCAACAACATAGGCATTGCCTTTTGCAGTAGGAGCTGCTGCATTTAATGTAAAAAGAACGTTCGCATAATCACTATCGGTAATATTATCTCTACCATCCTGATTACGAATAAAGAAATTTCCATTTTCATCAAACTGAGTACTGTATTTCGCAATTCCATTAGGCTGGTCGGGGAATAAAATCACGTTTAATGTACTATCCTTATAAAAATCTTGTACATGCTCAGCTTTGTAGCGGAAACTTCTAATGTCAAACTTTCGAAATTCATTCCCAGCCCAAAACTCATTGGTGTTTAATTCATTATAAACTAAAGAGCCTTGCTTTACAAAAGTTGGTTTAGTGTTAGTAATTGCAGTTTGAGGGATGCCATTTTGCATCACAACGGCCTTTACATCCATATATGGGTTTTGTATTGGCATCGGATGAAATATCGTGAAGTTCACTTTTTGTTTATTTAATCGATATTCAACCTGGCTGCTTGGCACAACTTCTGCACCCACAGTTGCTAAATTATCTACAATGTAAAAGCGTTGCGTAATAATAACTTTTTTAGGATCATTATTTTCATAAACCTTTAATAAATAATTGCCTGATAGTTTAGGCTTAATCTGCTCGTTTGGAAGTTTAAGTTCGTAATGAGTAAATTTCTGTAACGTATTAAAAGAATAGCGGTACTTAAAAATAATATCCTCTTTAAAGGTTTCTAAATAATCTAGCTGATTAATTTTAGAAGGTTTCCAGTCAAAAGTACAATGCTCAATGGTGTAGTTATAGTTTTTGCTGCCGCCTTTTAAATCATCAAATGTAAAAGTGATAGTTTCGGCACTACGTAAGGTGATAATTGGAAAAGATTGCTCCTTTTTAGTGTTATAACATTCTACCGTTTTAATAGTAGGCTGATATACTTTATTATCATACACAACAATTGGATTTTGTGCTGATGAATTTAAATTGAATAAGAATAATGCCAGCGAAAAAAACAAAAATAGTGGTATAATCCTTTTCATGAAAAATTTAATAGACTAGTTTATTAAAATGGTCGTCATTGCGAGGCAAGAAGCAATCTTACAACGTAAATAATTCTTTAAGATTGCTTCGTGCCTCGCAACGACGAGAAACTTTTATGCCTCCAATTCCATAATTTCAGATGCTAATTCTTCCCATGTTTTTTGGGCATGATCTAACAAAGTTTTTTCTGCCAAATACTTTTTATTAGTTTCATCTAATTTACGTTGATTAGAAAACACTTCTTCTTTTGCTAATTCTGCTTCAACGGCTTTAATACTCAATTCAAAAGCTGCAATCTCCTCCTCAATTCTCTTCAATTTCTCGTTCAACTTTTTTAATTGTTGTTGTGCATTTGCAGGGGCAGGTTCAACTGCTTTTGGTTTCTTTTCTTCTGTAGGTCTAACAGGAATTGGTTTTGGCGTAGGAATTACCCTTTTGCTATTCCATTCTTCATATTCTGCGTATGTTCCAGGATATTCTTTGATTTTTTCCTCTTCAATAAACCAAATTTTATTAGCCACATTATCTAAGAAATACCTATCGTGAGATACAGCGATAAAAGTACCCTCGTATTGTTGTAAAGCCTGAATTAAGATGTTTACCGACTGGATATCCAAGTGATTGGTTGGCTCATCCAAAATCAAGAAATTCGAATCAGTAGTTAATGATTTCGCTAAAGCAACCCTCGATTTTTCTCCCCCAGATAATACTTTAATTTTCTTGAAAACATCATCGCCTGTAAACAAGAAACAACCTAAAATAGAACGTAATTCTGTATCGGTATGTTTAGGTGCAAATGCTTGTAATTCTTCTAAAATGGTATTGTCAAGATGCAAAGATTCTAACTGATGTTGAGCAAAGAAAGTGGTCGTCACATTATGGCCAGTTTCGCAAGAACCTTGAAATTTCTCAGTTCCAGCAATCATTCGTAATAATGTAGATTTACCTTTACCGTTGGCACCAATTAAGGCAATTTTATCACCTTTTTCAATCAATGCTTCTGCATCATCTAAAATATCAATGTTCGGATAACTTTTAGTGGCGTGTTCAATTTTAACGACATGCCTACCAGAAGGTTTAGAGAATTTAAAACTGAAGTTTACTGTCGGATTATCATCATCAACATCTTCTACACGTTCCATTTTATCTAACGCTTTCATTCGCGATTGCGCCATTTTAGCCTTACTCGCTTTAGCTTTAAAACGTTCAATTAAACGCTCTTCTTGTTTAATTTTAGCTTGCTGATTTTTAAATTCACCTTTCTGAATTTCACCACGTAAGGCTTTTTCTTCTAAATAGAAAGAGTAATTTCCTGCATAAACAGTTAACTTTCCTTTACGAGACTCAACTGTTTTACGTACAATTTTATCTAAGAAATATCTATCGTGAGATACAATAACAATTGCACCTTCAAAGCTACCTAAATACGTTTCTAACCATTTAATAGATGGTAAATCCATGTGGTTGGTAGGCTCATCCAGTAATAAAATATCAGGAGTTTGTAATAGAATTTTGGCCAACATTACACGCATCCTCCATCCACCCGAAAACGTATTTAATGGACGATGTTGATCTTCGGTACTAAAACCTAAACCAGCTAAAATTTCGTTAGCACGATATTCAATATTATAACCATCTAAGGCCTCAAACTCTTGTTGCTTGTCGCTTAATTTGTATAAAATTTCTTCGCTGTAATCGGTTTCAATCTTTTTTAATAATTCTTCAATCTCATCATGCAATTGATTTTGACGCTCAAAAGCTTCCATTGCCACATGCAAAATGGTATGATGTGAATCGTACGATAATAAATCTTGGTTCAGATAACCAATTTTTAGATCTTTCGCCATTGATATGCTGCCAGAAGATGGTGCATATTCTCCCACAATTATTTTAAGTAAAGTAGACTTTCCAGTACCATTTGCACCGATTAGTCCAACTCTATCGCCTGGTTTTATGTGCCAGTTCGCTTCGTCGTATAAGGCTCTTGAGCCAATTAAGAAGGTTAAGTCGTTTATAGAAATCATTTCGGGTGCAAAAATACGATTTTTTAAGGGCGTTTTCAAGTATAAGTTTTTGAAAATGAAGGGCAGTAAACTACGACGAAATCAGTCCTACTTTCCGCTTTACTTCTTGCTAGATACTCGCGATAGCTATCGGGACAAGTTTAAAGAACAAAATACTTTGCTATATTAATATGTAAGATGGAAACAGTAAGATGGAAACAGTAAGATGAAATACAGATTTGAACATTTCCATTTGCCATCTTCAATTTAAATTTGCATTTCTAAATTTTGTTTATAGCTTTGTACTGTAATAAAAATAATTACAGAATGAACAACGGAAGATTTGCCATCGCTTTGCATATTTTAACGCTATTAGATAAAGCTAATGGAGAGTTATTATCTTCAGAGTACTTAGCTGGTAGTATCAATATTAATCCAGCAATGGTGCGTAAAGAGTTAACCAATTTACGTAATAATGGTTTTGTTCAAAGTAAAGAGGGAAAAAATGGAGGGTCATCCTTAGCAATTTCTGCTAACGAAATTACACTTGGCGCAATTTATCAAAGTGTAAAACAGATTTCACTTTTAGGAACTCAAAAAAATACACCAAATCCAAAATGTCCGGTTGGAAAAAATATTAATGAACATTTAAACAATTTATATAACGATACAGAATTGATCTTAATTGAGCAATTGAACAAACAAAGTTTAGCAGATTTTAGCAATAAATTCAATTAACTTTTTTTTGACGTAAACTGTAATAAAATTAATTACAATTAAAAATTAAATAATATGAAGATAGCATTAGTAGGCGCCACAGGATTTGTAGGCAAAGCCATTTTAAACGAACTATTAACTAGAGGCAACGAAGTAATTGCCATTGCTCGTAATGTTGACAAAATTGAAGACAATGAAAAAATAATTAAAAAAGCCATAGATGTTTTTGAAACAGAAAAATTAACTGAAGCGCTAAAAGGGGCGGATGCTGTAATAAGTGCTTACAATGGTGGTTGGACAAACCCAAATATTTATGATGATATTATTAATGGATCTACCTCTATTCAGGAAGCTGTAAAAGCATCAGGGGTAAAGAGATATATTTACATTGGTGGTGCTGGTACATTACAAATTGAAGGTAACCAATTAGTTGATGGCCCTGAATTTCCAAAAGAATATTATTCTGGCGCATCTGCAGTGAGAAATTATTTCAATACGTTAAAACAAGAAACTGAATTTGATTGGGTATTTTTTAGTCCTGCAATAGAAATGCACCAAGGGATAACTACAGGTCGAACAGGTAAATATCGTTTAGGTAAAACTAGTCCTGTATTTAATGAAGAAGGTCGCTCGATTTTATCAGTGGAAGATTTAGCCATTGTAATTGCAGATGAATTAGAAAATAATACACATCACCAGGAGCAATTTACAGCTGCATATTAACTAATAAGAAACAAATATTTCTTAAGCCGAAACATTTAATGTTTCGGCTTTTTTTTGTCACGAATTCTAAAATATGAAAATGCTTCTTATCTTCGTGACATGTATCGCCTCATTAAACCTCTATTTTTTAAGTTCGATCCTGAGAACGTACATCACTTTGTGGTAAAACGCTTAAAATGGTTTCATGATTATTTTCCATTCGGGAAAACAATTTTACGAAGCAGCTATGATGTTCATATAAAAGGTTTAGAACGAGAAGTTTTTGGTATTAGATTTAAAAATCCGGTAGGTTTAGCTGCAGGATTTGATAAAAATGGCGAATATGTCGAGTCATTAAGCAATTTAGGCTTTGGATTTATAGAAGTTGGAACGGTAACACCTTTGCCTCAGCCAGGTAACGATAAACCACGAATGTTTAGGTTACAAGGTGATGAAGCTATTATAAACCGAATGGGTTTTAATAATAAAGGTGTTGATGTAATGGCTGAACGTTTACGCTTGCTCAAAGAAAAAGAACCTCAAATTGTTGTTGGCGGGAATATTGGCAAAAACAAAAATACCCCAAATGAAGATGCCGTAAGCGATTATATCAAATGTTTTGATCGTTTGTTTGATGTTGTAGATTATTTTGTGGTAAATGTAAGCTCACCAAATACACCTGGATTAAGGGCTTTACAGGAAAAAGAACCGCTAAAGGAATTGTTAAATACCTTACAGCAACGCAATTTAAAAAACGATATTTCTAGACCAATTTTATTGAAGATTGCACCAGATTTAACGAATGAGCAATTAGACGATATTGTAGAAATTGTAAAAGAAACTGGCATTGCTGGTGTAATTGCAACAAACACAACCATAGACAGAAACGGGTTATATACAGAAGAAAAAGTGAAAAGTGAAATGGGAGGTTTAAGTGGAAAACCTTTAACCCAACGATCAACAGAAGTTATTCGGTATTTAGCCGAGAAATCAGGAAAATCTTTTCCAATTATTGGTGTTGGCGGTATACATTCTGCGCAAGATGCGAAAGATAAAATGGATGCTGGAGCCTCTTTAGTGCAATTATATACTGGTTTTATTTATGAAGGCCCAGGGTTAATTAAGCGAATTTGTAAAGAATTGGTTTAATTACATAGATTTCTCTAGTGCCGCCTTTACTCTAAACTTAGTTATTTTAGCAATAAGATTTAACGGCATTGGTTTATTTAAAGGAAATTGTACAGATCCTTTTGCACCTTTGTAAATTGATAACTCATCTTTAAAAGCTTCAATGCCTTGAGGAGCAGGGTATAAACCAATATGATTTTTATAGCCTGCAAAGTGGATTAAATTGCCATTCAAATAAAAAGTAGGCATCCCATAACTTATTTTCTCTTTTGCCTGCGGAGCTACATTTTTTATAGTTTCTCTAATTTGTCTTAAATGTTCTTGCACCTCATTCGGGAAGCCATTAATATATTCATCAATGGTAGTTATTTTTGTTTCCATGTTTAAAAATTATAACATTTTACTCATATACATATACCAATTCCATTCCCAATTCAATCCTTTATCCATAGAGCAAGCTTGACTCCAAATTGGATTATCTTTGTCTCTAACATCCCAACGAAATACCATGATAATTTCTTTTCCTTCATGAACATCTTTCGTGAAGAAATGCCCAATGTTATTTTCAAAAAAACCTGAAACAGGAGGGTCTAGTACTCCAGTGTTTGAATCAGACCAATAAATACTCCACAATCTTGTTTTCGGATTGAATAATCGAAGGCTCATGCCTTCAAATGGTTCACCATCAAATTCTGCTAAAAAATTATCGATGTTTCCAAGGCCATTTAAAATGGGATACATTTCTTGAGTAGAATTAAATTCGATCCACGTTGTACAATTTGTAAACCTTGATTGTAGTTTTTTATTATGAAGATTCCATTTTCCTATAAAGAAATCAAAATCTTTTTCAGATGAAGTTTCTGAAGGTTTAATAATTAAATCACCATCTGGCGTAAAATTTAATTTTGGAAGAGGAATTTCTGTATTCTCGTTCATTTTTAAAATTAACGAAAAAAATCTAACACTGTATACTAGAGCTTTACAGTGCTAGATTAAAATTTATTTAGCTTTTGTATAGAGTAATCCTTAAACTTCAGGCTCTAAATAACCTTTTAATGCGGTGTGTACAAAGTAAGTCCAACCACCATTGAAACTTGTTTTTTCAAATTCGGCACCTAGACCAGCAAAAGTTTCTAAGCCAGTATGTGTTATTCTTAATAAAGTTTGGTTCCCTTTATCAAATAATTCCCAAGTCACAAATGAATTTCCTGGATAATTATCATATCGCCAGCTGTATGTTATTTTCTTACCGTCCACAACTTCGGTCACTTCACACAGATGAAGGTATTGTTTTCCATCTTCTGGACCGCCAAGAAAATCAAACTTAAAACCAACTTTAGGTTTAAAATCTTTTAATTGAAAATACCAGTTTCTCATTTCATCAACATTAGTGATTGCGCTCCAAACTTTATCAATAGGAGCATTGTATGTTCTTTCAACGACAACATTTTCTGATTTCATAGTATTATTTTTTAGGTTCTACTTTAGTTTTATTAGCTGATAAATAAATTTCGAGCGCATCTAATTTATTATTCCAGAACGAACTATATTGTTCTATCCACTTAGAAATTTCCTTTAGTTTTTGAAATTTGACTTCGCAAAATCGTTCTCTTCCTTCTTTTTTAATGGAGATTAAACCGCATTCTGTTAAGATTTTGATATGCTGAGAAATAGCAGGTCTACTCATGTCAAAATTTTCTGCAATTGCATTTAAGTTTAACGATTGAAAAGCAATTAGGTTTATAATTTCTCTTCTAGTTGGATCAGCGATTGCCTGAAATACATCTCTTCTCATATTTATTACGTAAGCGTTTGCTTACAAATTTATAAGTAAGTATTTGCTTACGCAAATTTAATTTGAATTGTTTTAAAGGTATAAGAGAGGAGGGAAATGCCAAAATATGGCGCACAAAAAAGCATCCCAAAAATAATCTGAGATGCTTTTTAATACTTTAAAGAAAGAAATTGACTACGCTTTAGCTTCTAATTGAGCTAATACAGCATTGTTTTTAGCCAACTGATCTGTTTTAGATTGTTTAGAACGGCTTCCTAATTCTATATTAGTAGCTAATTTCAACGTGTTAACTTCTTGACGAGAAACTGTTTTATTATATCTGTCTTTTCTTTTTAATCTTGTTACTGCCATGATAATGAGCTTTATTTTCTTTAATTAATATAAAATCTGAGGTCGAGAGCGGATTCGAACCGCTGTACAAGGTTTTGCAGACCTCTGCCTAGCCACTCGGCCACTCGACCTTTTAAATTCAAGGTTGCAAAAATAACAATTATATGTTAGGATGCAAAGCACAATGCTTAAAATTTCAATTTATTTATTGCCTCTACTTAATTCACTACAAAATATCGCAGCAGAAACAGCTACGTTTAATGATTCAGCTTCGCCAATACGCGGAATAGTAACTGGAATAGTAATTTTTTCAAGCAGTTCTTCACTAATTCCGTGTCCTTCGTTTCCTAATAAAATTAATCCCTCTTTGCCCCAATCAGTTCTATAGATGTTATTTCCGTTTAATAATGCTCCGAAAATAGGAAGTTTTACTTCTTCAAAAAATGAGTGAAGGTTCGTATAAATAATGTTTACACGGCATAAAGAGCCCATGGTAGATTGAACGGTTTTAGGATTATATGCCTCGACAGTGTTTTCAGAACAAATTATATTTTTTATTCCAAACCAATCTGCAGTACGAATAATTGTCCCGAAATTTCCAGGATCTTGTACATCATCCAATACTAAAGAAAAAGAGTTATGCAAACTTTTAATAGCTAATTTCTGTTTAACAGGAATATGTACCAACGCTAAAATTCCTTGAGGAGTTTGTAAAGTACTAATCTTCTCTAATTCGACGTTGTTTACTTCAAATAACTTTATATTTGCGGTGTTTTTCGGTAAGGATGAGGAGTGCGTGGGAGTGTAATATATACTATGTAGCTGGTAGTTAGAGTTTATGAATTCTGTAATAGATTTTATACCTTCAATAATAAATATTCCACTTTCTTTGCGGTACTTTTTTTGATGTAGAGATTTTATATAACTGATTTGAGATTTTGAAAGCATACAAGTATAACTATAAGCAGCAGGTACAAATTCTTACAATATTACTATTTATTCTTGTTTTTATCGCAGGATGTTCTTCAACAAAATACATTGAAGGTTACCAATCTATTGTTAAAAAAGTGAAAATAGATAGTATTGATAAAACCTTTGAAGAAGAAGCTTATAATTATGTACAAAAAGACATCAGACCTCCAGAAGGATTAGGGATTAACGTTGCGATATACAATCTTTTTAATACAAAAAACGGCAGATACAAAACCAGCAATATCAAGCCATTAGGTTCTCCACCACCAATTTTAGATAGTAATCTAGTTGAAATTTCTCGTGTTCAGATAGAAAAATACTTAAAAAGTAAAGGTTTTTTTATGGCCAAGGTGAAATCTGAAATCGAAGTAAAAGACAAGAAGGCTAAATTAAGATTTGTTGCCAACCAAGGACCTGCATTTTTTGTGAATAAAATAAGTTATGCAATTCCTGATACTACATTAAAAAACATTTATTTAACTAACAAAGCATCTTTTACTCATTTGAGAGAGGGAATGCAATACGATGAAGATTCGTTGAGTTATGAACGTGAGCAAATTTATCAAGTAATGCGTCAAAATGGGTATTACGATTTTGTAAGACCCTACGTTAGATATGAACCAAATTCTAACCAAAATAACAGTAGAGTAAGTGTAAAATTGATTATTGATAATCCGATAGATAGCAGTTTAAAACATAAAGTATATACCATTGGTGAAACAAATATTATCGTTGCCGAAAATTCAGAGGGTTTTAATGATTTAGACAAACTATCAGATTCTTTAAAGAATAAAAGGACTTTTAGAGGCATTCGTTATATAGATCTTTCGAAAAAATTTAGAAGAAATCCTATCACCCGTTATGATTTTATTAGAGAAGGCGAATTATATGACATTAGAAAAGAGACGTTAACCTATGATCGACTTTATGAGTTAAATGTATTTAAGAATGTTAAAATAGACTACACTAAAGCGAAAGATAGTAGTAACAAAGTTGAACCTGTGATTTTGCTTATCCTTCAAAAGCCGATGAGCAATCGTATTGAAGGTGAAGTCCCTTTTAATAGCGGTACAGTTGGATTTACATTAAGTAATACCTATACAAATAATAACCTTTTAAAAGGAGCTGAAAAGTTTCAATTTCAAGTTAAGGGTGGATTACAATCCAGAATTGGCAAGGGCCAGTCGATATTTAGAGATATTTATCAGCGAGATTTTTCTGTTAGTGCCAGCTTAACCGTACCAAGATTAATGGTGCCGTTTGCCATCCCGTTGATGGGAAAAAATGGAATGCCGTATACTACATTTTCATCGAGTTATTTATATGCATTACAGAAAGATATTACTGTCCGTAGAATATTTATTAACTCTATTAGTTACGACTGGGTAGAAACAAAATCTAAATTGCACTCTCTTACACCCCTTAATTTCGAATATCGTTTTGGCAATGTTTTAATAGATACTCTTGATAAAAGCGATATAGATAAGTACAATAACAATAAAGAAATCTTTGAAAAAAACTCTTATAACATTAAACTTCTTGGTCGTAAAGACTTTACACTTGGAGTAAAATATGCCTATTCTTTAAATGCGGATAAACTATTAGAAAATAGATCTTTTATTTATTTTAGAGGTAATATAGATCTTGCTGGTAACCTTTTACAATTAGCAACTAGTATTTCAGGCAATAAACACGATCCAAGAAATGGCGATTATTCAACAATATTTGGATTGCCATTTAACCAATATGTTAGGCCTGAAGTAGATATACGTTGGTATAAAAGACTCGGTGGAGATAGACAATTTATTGCCCGAATAAATGGTGGTGTTGGTTATGCGTATGGAAATTCTGTTGCTGTTCCTTTTGAGAAATTATTTTATGCTGGTGGTTCTAGTGGTGTAAGGGCTTGGCAGGCCAGAACTTTAGGGCCAGGTAATTATAATAGAGATGTAATTACGAGCGCTGATGCCAGAAACTCATCTTATGGGATTGACCAGTTAGGACAAATGCGCATAGAAAGTAATTTGGAGTATAGATACATGCTCATTAACAAGTTATTTGGTGGAAAATTAAAAGGTGCCACTTTCGTGGATATGGGAAATGTTTGGAATATCTCACCCGGCAATCCTCAACCTGAAACCTACTTTAAACTTAAAGAATTAGGTAAACAAATTGCTATTGGTGCAGGTATGGGTTTTAGGTTTGATGTACAATTTTTTGTGTTCAGATTTGATTTAGGGCTGAAAATAAAAGACCCTCAATTTAAAGGTTCTGAACAATGGGTAATTAGTAAATTTTTAAATGGTGCGAGTGATTTTAAAAACAACTATTACCTTACTCACAACCCAGATCGTTATCGCTTCATGCAATATAATTTCGGAATTGGAATGCCATTCTAAGGAAGATTAACTTTGTCTACACTAAATTCTTCAGATAATCGAAAGTAGTTTCGAAAAATGTAGCAATATTTAATCCATTGCTGTAACTGAAATACATGAAAATTAATAGCAATATAATGGCTATATAAATGAATTTCTTAAAGGCAAAAGCTAAAATTATAATGATTAATGGAATGATAATCAGAAATATACGGCTAATTGTAAAAGGATTTAAATTGCCATCTTTTTTGTATACATAAAGTAGTTTGCTATGTGTACCACTATCGTTTTGATGTTTTATGTAAACAAAGGTTGATTTATCTATTGGTAAAGGTAGTATTGCTACACCATCATTAAAAGTTAACGACTGTGTAAATCCACTAACACTAAAAGTATAGGTGCCATTTATTTTCTCTAATGGATTATCTAACGAATCTGCAGCTATTACAGCAAGTTTGCTATTTTTTAATAAGCTTTCCTTTACTAAAAAATTATTGATATCTGCAGTTTGAGCAAAACTTTTACCGCCTAAAATCAGTAAAAAAACTATAATTATATGTTTCATTCTAAAGATCGTTTATTATAAATTAGATAGCCTAAATGTAGTAAAACACCATTTCTTTTCACAGGATCGTCGTATAAATTATAACTTAAACTTACTGGACCAACTGGAGTATGATAAACCAAACCTGCAGTGCCTGCATAATGCCATTTGCTAAAAGCTTTTGCATACCCAACACCTTGCACTCCAATTTTTTCAAATTCTTTGTAAGGTAAAAATAAATAACCTTCTAAGCGTACATCAAAATTTCGTTTAATGTTAAAAACATTTTTTAATCCGCCAGCCAGATAACTAGTTGCTCTAAAATTAGTTAAAAAGAGAGATTTACTATCTTGTAAAGGATAAAATGCTGGAGCGGCTAAAAGTGTTTCGTAATAATTAAAATATAGAGGTTGATTAGAAATAACACCTTCTGCCAAATAACCCAATGTATAGTTTTTGGTATGAAAAAAATAATTTTCATCACTTAATTTAATACTTTCCCATTCTCTAAATGTACGTTTGATAACTGTATTTTTAACAAAAGAATTATAAGTTCCAAAAACATTTCCTGGAGTATAATTCTCTTTTCCAGTTAAAAAATTGGCACTGAAGAATAAACTATGACCTCTATCTGCATATTGTTTTCTGTTAAGAGAGTTTTGTTCAAATAATAAGCTGGTTTTTAGTCCATTAAAAGTTGTTCTATCTAAAACATCACCAACTGTAAACGTATTTGTAGGACTGTATCTATCACTGTTGTTAATAAAAGCAGCACTCAATGTAATTCTCGCATTGCGATTTAAAGGCATTCCTAATTTAAGATCTATTTTTCTATCTGCTTGTTCAATGTATGTTGGATGGGGATTTTCGATAAAAATTTGACTTGTGTTGTAATAATTCCAGTGGTTATAAGTAAGCTCTGCAGCTAAAAATAAAGGCAATCCAGAGGGATAATCTACTCTTCCACTTAATTGAACTGACTCGTAAAATCTACCTGAATAGAAATTCGTTCCAAAAGTATAAGCTTTGCGATTTAAATAATTGTATTGTAAACCTAAATACACGTTGCTAATAGGTCTTGAAGAGATATTTCCACCAAAATCTATTTTAAAACTCTTTTTCGGTTTGGCTACAATTTCAAAGTTATAACTATCAGTTTCTGGTCGATAAGAAATTTTTGGATAAACAGTTTCAAAGGTTTCATCAGCTACCAATTTATAATAACCTCTTTTGATGTCTTCAAGATCAAAAGTTGCCTGATCGCTTTTAAAAAGACGTTCTATGTATTTTTTTTGTTGAGAATTAACGCCAGAAACGGTTACATTACTAAAGACTAAATCTGGTTTACGCTCATTAAATTTTGTTCTTTTAATTAATAATTCTTGTGGGGTAACTCGTCGTGATATTGAACTTTTAATTTTATCCATATCTGCAATTGTTGCATCATAACCACGTTTTATTAATTCTTCAACAGGTGTAAAATTTGTCGTACTGTAATCGACTAAATCGGGTTGTATATACACTCCATTTTGTCCAACTAGTGTTGAATCAGATTTAGAAAGAAACATATAGACCAAAAGTCGATTCATTAGTCTGTCATCGTTTTTTGGATATTCATTAAAAGTTTTAGAAGAAACATTGGCGCCAATAATGAAATCTGGTTTAAATTCATTTTTCATAATATCTGCTGGGAAATTATTATACAATCCCCCATCAAAAACATATTTTCCATCCAATTTAATTGGCCTGTAAATTAAAGGAACAGTCATTGTAGCTCTAACAGCTTCAGCTAAACTTCCCTTGCTTACAGTAATGCTTTTTTGAGATAAAACATCAGAAACCATACAACGATAAGGCACAAAAAGTTGATCAAAATTATCTTTTGAGATAGCAGAAGCTTGTGAAAATAGTTCTAATAATGCAAAATTAAGTGGAATATCATTCACCAAATTAGATCTAAAACTAAGTCTTAAGCTAGTATCAATAGCTAGTTTAGCTGTTAAAACAGAGGCATTTGCACTATTTTTTTGAAAGTAAAAACTGTAATCGCTTTTGTATTTTCCGCTTACCCAATTTTGAAAATCAGAACTTAAGGCAATTTTTTCTATTTGTGATGGCGAATAACCTGCGGCGTACATAGCTCCAACAATACCACCCATTGATGTTCCTGTAATATAATCTATAGGAATGTTATTTTCTTCGAGTGCTTTTAACGTACCAATATGAGCTAAGCCTTTAGCACCACCGCCGCTCAAAACTAAGCCTACTTTTTGGGCTTTTACCTGTAGCACCAAAAGCAAGAAAAAGAAAACGAATAGCTTTTTAGGATACATCACCCTATAAAAATATTGTTTTCTTTTGAAATTAGTTTAAAATAAAAATAGAATAGGTTAAATAAGATGCAAAGCTGACCCAAAGAATATAAGGCAAAAATAACCACCCAGCTACTTTATCTATGCGATAAAAAATGAAAGCATTTATGATAATAGTTAATAACAAAACACCTATTTCTATTAATGCGAAGCCAATTTTGTGCTCATAAAAAAATAAATAAGACCACATTAAATTTAACAACAGCTGCAATATATAAATAGTGGCCGCCCAAGAATACCCCATTGAAATTTTTCTTTTTCTCCATACTAAATAAGATGAGATACCCATTAAAATATATAGTGTTGTCCAAACTGGACCAAAAATGGAGTTAGGTGGATTGAACGAAGGTTTATTTAATGTAACATACCATGTTTTTGTAGATTCTATGGTTAATAATCCACCAATAACCCCGATTGCAAGTGGAATAATTAAGCAGATTATAAAAGGTAAAAATTGGAATTTAAGATGTCGAGTAGGCATGAGGTAATTTATTATCTATTTATAACAATTAAACATACAGGTTGTTTTGTTAAATAAGATTGAAATTAATTTTTCCATGTAAAACAATTTTCATTTTATGGGGTTTTTGATATGCCATAAATAAAAATTCTTATATTTCGTAAATATGTATCCCAATTAGAAAATAGCTGCCATTCTATCGAATCTGTAATCTTAAAAGAATTTAAATCAGCTCTAAAACAGTTAAAAACTAAAATGAATTATAAAAACCTGCAACAAGAAGTGGAAAAATATGTATTGGAATATTTCAATACACACCATGATGAAAAATTGGTTTATCACAATTTAAACCACACTAAAGATGTGGTAAAATCGACAATGCAAATTGCCAATCACTATCAATTAAACGATAAAGATTTTTTTATTGTAACCGCAGGAGCTTGGTTTCATGATACGGGTTATTTCGAAGCACCTTTAGCCCATGAACAAAAAGGAGCAGACTTAGCTGTAGAATTTTTGAAAAAACTCGATGTATCAGCTGCTGTTAGAGATGAAGTGATGCAGGTTATTCTTTCTACAAAAATGCCTCAAAGACCTACTAACCAATTAGAAAGAATCGTTTGCGATGGGGATCTTTTCCATTTAGGAACAGACGATTTTAGAAAAAAAGGTAAACTCATGCATAAAGAAGTAGAGTTGCTATACAATAAAGAGATTAGTAAAAAGCAATGGCGTAAAACTGATATTGAGTTCTTAGAAACGCACCAATACCATACAGATTATTGCATTTTATTGCTAAATGACCAGAAATTAAAAAATTTAGAGAAATTAAAGAGCAAGCTTAAAGATGAAGATGAGGATGAACCAGTTTTAATTAGTACCGATAAAAAATTGACAAAGCCGGTTAAAGACGATAATCCGTTTAAACAAGAAAAATTATTAACCAAAAAAGATAAAAAAAGACCAGATAAAGGTATTGAAACGATGTTTAGGATTACATCGGCTAATAACCAGAGGTTGAGTGACATGGCAGATAATAAAGCACAGTTATTGATTACGGTTAACTCTATTATTTTATCGTTAATTGTGAGTTTGGTGCTTAGAAGATTGGAAGATAACGCCTTTTTAATCGTTCCAACATTTATTTTGTTGATGGTTAGTTTATCCACCATCATTTTCTCCATTTTGGCAACACGGCCATCAATTCCAGATGGTTTATTTACAGATAATGACCTAGAACGTAAAAAAGTAAATTTACTTTTCTTTGGTAATTTCTATAAAATGGCATTAAACGATTACTCTAAAGGAATGATTAGGGTGATGAACGATAATGAATTTTTGTACGGTACTTTAATCACCGATGTCTATTCTCAAGGTGTGGTGTTAGGTCGTAAATACAAACTTATCAGAATAGCGTATAATATTTTTATGTTCGGTTTAATTGCTGCTGTTTTAGCCTACGTAATTTCTTATATCGCCTACGGTAAATTATCTTAAAATGCCCGAAACTGTATTAGAAAACGTTTTTTACGATAGAGATTTAAGTTGGCTATCCTTTAATGAACGTGTTTTGCAAGAAGCGAATAGAGAAAATGTGCCTCTATTAGAACGAATTAAATTTCTTTCTATTTATTCTTCCAATTTGGATGAATTTTATCGCGTTCGTATGCCAGTTCTATTAGCGTTGACTAAATTGAGCAAAAAGGAAAAGAACAATATTCACGTTGAAGATGATTTATTGGAAGGAGTAAATGCCGCTATTCGAACCCATCAACAGGAATACGGACAAATTTTAAAATCGTCAATTATTCCGCAATTGCGAGAAAATAAAATCAACTTTGTTTATGGAAATGATATTCCTGAGCCGTTAAGCTCAATTGTAAATAGATATTTCTTAAGTCAGGTTTTGGCATTTTTACAACCTGTAAATCTGGCCAAGGCGAAATCTTCATTTTTTCCAAATAACAACGAAATTTATTTTCTAATTAATCTCATACAAAATGAGAGACAAGAGACGATTATTCTAAATATTCCATCCAATAACTTACCTCGCTTTTTTAAAACCACTATAAAAGAGGAAACATTTATTGTGTTTTTGGACGATATCATCAGAAGTAATTTAGATATATTGTTTAAGGGAGCTGAAATAACTGGATGTTTTAGTTTTAAAATTACAAGAACAGCAGAAATTGATCTTAAGGATGAATATGCTGGCAACTTGGCAGATCAAATAGAAAAACAATTGCAAAAACGCGATTTTGGTTTAGCAACACGCTTTTTGCATCAGCCAGGAGTTCCAGAGGCTACACTGAAATTGTTGGCTAAAAAACTGAATTTGCAGAATGCAAATGTAGTAGAAGGTGGTAGATATCATAATTTAAAAGACCTTTTTTCATTTCCGATAAATATTCCAAAATTAAATAATCCTGAATGGCCTAAAATTGATTATCCAGTTATTATAAAAGGAAAATCCTTGTATGAGGAGATTTTGGAAAAGGATATCCTTATCAATCCTCCATATCAATCATACGATAGTGTTTTACGGTTTTTTAATGAAGCTGCAACAGATCCTGAAGTTGAAGAGATTTATAGTACACTTTATCGTGTGGCCAGCGATTCTAAAATTGTAAACGCATTAATCAGCGCTGCTAAAAATGGAAAGAAAGTATTTGTTTTAGTAGAGCTAAAAGCTCGTTTTGATGAAGCAAATAACATCAAATGGGCAAAAAAAATGAAAGAGGCGGGTGTAGATATTAGCTATAGCGTAACGGCTTTAAAAGTACACGCCAAAATCGCATTGGTGAAACGTAAAATAGGTTTACGCTATGTTTATTCTGGTTTATTTGCAACTGGAAACTTTAATGAAACTACTGCCAATTTTTATACAGATCATATTTTAATGACTGCTCACCAGGGCATGTTGAGAGAAATGGAATTGCTGTTTATGTTTTTGGCGAAAAGAGTTAAACCAACAGATCCAGACTTAATTAAGTTTAACTATTTAATGGTAGCACAATTTAATTTACAACAGCGATTTATTGCTTTAATACATCGAGAAATCCTACACGCAAAAAAGGGAGAAAACGCCACTATCACTATTAAACTTAATAATTTAGAAGAAAAGGTATTAATTGCTAAACTATACGAAGCATCACAAGCTGGGGTAAAAATAGAGCTAATTATTAGAGGTATTTGTCGATTGATTCCTGGTGTAAAAGGAATGAGTGAAAATATTAGGGTTAGAAGAATTGTAGATCGTTACTTAGAACATGGCAGGGTATTTGTCTTTCAGAATCAAGGTGATGAAGAGATTTATTTGGGTTCTGCAGATTGGATGAACAGAAATATTTATCGAAGAATTGAAGTGTGTTTTCCAATTTTTGATGAGGTGATAAAAAAGGAAATAAAAGCTATGATCAAACTTCAATTAGAAGACAATGTACAAGCTGTACTACTAAATGACAAAATGATTAATATTCCAATCGTAACAAAACAAGAACCAAAACAATCTCAATATCGTATTTATCAATTGCTAAAACAGTAAAATAAGATGGTAAACAAGCTGAAAAATAGAGTGAATAAAAATTATGTTGTAGTGTTAAGTGTGCTTGCATTTTTAGCAAGTTTTACAGCATTATCTTGTGTAGAGAAAAAAGGTCTAGGGCCTGAAAGTCCGGTTGGATATGACTTGAATAAGCCACATAAATATCAAATGCCTGATATTTTGCAAGAGATATCTGGAATAGCTTTTAATAATGGAGATAATAAAACCGTATATGCCGAGATGGATGAAGATGGAAGTTTATTCACTTTACCATTGGGTTCTAAAGAAGAGAAGGCAACGAAATTTGGGAAAAAAGGTGATTACGAAGATGTTTCTATTATTAAAGGTTGGGCAATTTTGTTAAAAAGTAACGGAACTCTATATTCTTTTCCTTTAAGTGAAGTTGGTAAACCGGAAGCTGCAAATGTTAAAGAATCAAAAGATTTGTTGCCAAAAGGCGAATATGAAGGTATGTTTGGTGATGAAACAACTGGACAATTATATGTGTTATGTAAGCAATGCAGCGTGGATAAGGGTACTAAAAAAACTAGTGGTTACATTTTAACTTTACAAAGTGACGGTTCTTTCAAATCAACAGGTACATTTAATACAGACGTAAGCCAGATAGACAAATTAACAGGTAAAAAGAAGGGCACTTTTCATCCATCAGCTTTAGCAATGAATCCATTAACTAAAGAATGGTATATTGTTTCATCTGTTAATAAAGCATTAGTAGTAACTGATGGAAATTGGAAAATAAAAAATGTATACCATTTAAGCTCTAATATATTTAATCAACCAGAGGGAATTGCTTTCGACGCTGCTGGCAACTTATATATATCCAATGAAGGAAGCGAAACACAAGTTGGAAATATTTTAAGGTTTGATTATAAAAAACCTTAAATCGTAAATTAATAAAATTGTTAAAGCTCAAATTATCAATATGTTAAAAAAATTACTCCTCATTGTATTTTTATTTCAAGGTTTTGTAGCACTAGGACAAGACTTTGTTAAATATCGAGTTATTTTAATCGGCGATGCTGGAGAAATGAATACTGGGCAAGCACAATCATTAAAAAATGCAGCCAAACACGTAATTAAAGGAAAAACGACCACACTTTATTTAGGAGATAATATTTATCCTGTTGGAATGGCTATTCCGGGTTATGGAGATTTTGCAGAAACCAGTAAAATTTTACAATCTCAATTCAAACCAATGCGAGATGCTGGTGCTGCTGTTTATTTCGTGCCAGGTAATCACGATTGGGACAAATCTGGACCCAACGGTTTAGCTAAAATTCAAGCACAAAGTGAATATTTAGAATCATTTAACGATCCTCTTTTAAGGTTGATTCCCGCTAATGGTTGTCCAGACCCTGTGGCAATTAAATTGACAGATAAATTAACAATCATAGCTTACGATAGTGAATGGTGGCTATTTCCATACAATAAAGCAAACCCAGCAGCAGATTGCGATTGTCAGACAAAAGATGAGGTAATTGCTCGTATGGAAGATTTAATGGAACAAAACAGGAACAAAATTATCATATTAGCCTCTCATCATCCATTTCAAAGTTATGGTGCACATGGTGGCTATTTTACATGGAAAAATCATTTGCTACCATTAACATTACTCAATAAAAATTTGGTAATTCCATTACCAATTATAGGTTCTGTTTATCCACTGTTGCGCTCTACATTATTAAGTCCAGAAGATTTAAATCATCCTTTGTATAAAGATATGATGAAAAGTGTGAATGGAGTTTTCGGAAAAAAATCGAATGTAATTTATGTAGCTGGACATGAGCATGGTTTGCAATTAATTAAAAGTGATCAGTTACAAATTGTAAGTGGTGCAGGATCTAAAATGACACCAAATAAAAAGGGAAAAAACTCTTTGTTTCAAGAAGAAAATCAAGGATACGTGATTGCAGATCAACTAATTAATAATGATATGCGTTATGAGTATTATATTTATGCAGATAGCGGTGTAAAAAAGGTATTTAGTTATACGCAACCATTTAAAGAATTAGCTGCTACAAAAAAAAATGAATTTAAGGCAATTAAGGGTGATAGCATTAGTATAAAAGTACATCCATCTTATGATAGCGTAGGAAAGTTTCACCGTTTTCTTTTTGGCGAAAATTACCGTAAAGATTATGCTCAAGAAACAAAAGTTCCGGTTTTGCGTATTTCTGAAATACAGGGAGGTTTAACACCAACACAATTAGGTGGGGGTAATCAATCTCATTCACTTAGATTAAAAGATAAAAGTGGAAAAGAATGGGTATTAAGAAGTGTAGAAAAGTTTCCAGAAGTTCTTTTACCACAAGGGCTTAGAGAAACATTTGCCAAAGATATTGTAAAAGATAATATGTCTGCTCAACATCCATTTGGGGCATTAGTTGTGCCTACAATTGCAGATGCTGTAAATGTTCCTCACAGTACACCAATTATTGGTTGGGTTTCTCCTGATGCTAATCTTGGAGATTATTCTGGTCTTTTTGCAAATACACTTTGCTTATTGGAAGAAAGAGAACCTCTTGGCGATTCTGACAATACTGCAAAAATGTTTAAGAAACTAGATGATGATAATGATAACACTTACGATGGTGAATTATTATTAAGGGCTAGAGCACTTGATGTAATGCTTGGTGATTGGGATCGTCATGAAGACCAATGGAGATGGAAGCCTGAAAAAACAGAAAAAGGCGCTAAATATTTAGCTGTTCCAAGAGATCGTGATATGGTTTTTTATAGCACTGATGGGTTTATTCAGCGGTACGCACAATCTTCGTCACTTTTACCAATGATGCAAGGATTTGAAAGAAATATCAAAAACATTAATTGGTTTTTGTGGGAAGGTAGAGCCATGAATAGTAGATTAATGTCGCAGTTTACAGAAGCAGAATGGGATAAAATCATACAAGATTTTTGCGCAAAACTAACAGATGATGTTTTTGAAAAAGCATTAAAGAAATTGCCAGAACCTAGCTATTCTTTACGCCATGATCAATTCTTAAAACAATTTAAAGAGAGAAGAGCAGCATTACCAAAATTGATGAATGAATATTATCATTTCTTCAATAGAATTGTTGATATCCAAACAAGTAATAAAAATGAAAAAATTGTAATTACAGATTCTGCAAATCAATATTTAAAAGTCCAAATCAATAAAATTTCTAAAGAAGGAAACATTAAAGAAGAGATCTTCAGCCGAAATTTTGATCCAGAAGTGACAAAAGAAATACGTTTATATACTAAAGATGGGAATGATAGTTTAGTATTAGATAACAAAACATCAAATATTAACTTAAGAGTAATTGCTGGTGCAGGAAAAAAGGTATACGATGTGCCTAATTCTTCTAGAACTGTTCAATTATTTGGAAGGAAAAACGATAATTCTAAGTTTGAAGGTGATGATCAAAATAAGTTAAGCAAAAGAATGTCAACCGATACGTCAAATGTTTCTTACTTAGGAAAAGATATGTATCATCGTTCTTCATTAACACTTAATGCAGGTTATAATACAGATGATGGATTATTATTAGGTCTTAATTATAAAATAACCAATCCTGGATTTAGAAAACAGCCATATGGTAATTCACAACATTTTTCTTTTTTACATTCATTTGCAACAACAGCATTTAGATTTAATTATTTTGGAGACTGGCTTAAAGCCGTAGGTAAGGCTGATTTTACCTTAAAAGCAGATGCTTATGCTCCAGATAATACACAAAACTTTTTTGGCGTTGGAAACGAAACAAAATACGATAACGAGAAAAAATATTATCGAACTAGGTTTAATATCTACCAAATAGAATCAACATTAAGGTGGCGTAGACCTAAATCTACTTTTAGTATTGGCCCAAATTTTCAATTGTATAGATACGATAATGAAGATAATATTGGCAGAATAACTACAAATCTTTCAGAATTACATTCTTATGATAGTATTACAGTAACAAAAAATAAATTATATGGTGGAATTGTTGTTAATTTTGTAAACGATACACGTGACAATGAAATTTTACCAACTTTAGGAAGTTATGTAGATTTTAAATGGTCTGCTTTTAAAGGTTTAAATAAATATGCAAACTCATATGGGCAATTCATTGGAAGTATTGCTGTATATAAAAATTTAGATGGAAGAGCTAACTTTGTGCTGGCAGATCGTTTTGGTGGAGGAGTAACAGTTGGTAAACCAGCATTTTATCAAAATTTATTTTTAGGCGGACAAGGAAATCTTTTAGGCTATCGCCAATTTAGATTTGCGGGACAACATAGTTTTTATAACAATTTAGAATTAAGAGCCAAACTAGGCGATTTTGTAAGTTATGTATTACCTGGTCAAGTTGGTCTTATGGGATTTTATGATGTTGGTAGGGTTTGGAAAAATAACGAAAATTCAGATGTATGGCATCATGGTGTTGGTGCTGGTGTATATTTTTCCCCTGCATCTTTAACTATATTTCGTTTTGTGATGGGGCATTCGAACGAAGGATGGTATCCTTATGTATCGATGAATTTTAGGTATTAATTAGAGAAGAGATGAACACAGAGGTAATCCACATTAATAAAAATGCATGTATAACATGTCAGGTAGAGTTTACCCTGTCTTTTAGGCCTTTAATTGCTTATTTAAAAAGCAGATTAAAAACCGAGCAGACACTAAAAGCTGAATTTTATCGATTTTTATTAGAGAAAATAGAACGTGAAGAGGCATTACAAAGTGATATTAAAGCAGAAGATTTAGTAAAATATAAAGATACACTCGAACTTATTTTTACCATTTTAACGCCTTTGATGGCAAATGAAAAGGATTTATTCTGGGCATTGAGTACACCTGTGCCAGATAAAATTTTCTTTAGCACCGATTCATTTCATGAATTTTTATCCTTACATGCAGAGCAGAAAAAATTAAGTAAGGATATTGTTGATGAATCATCTAAAGAAAAACAACAATTGCAATTCATTTATAGAATGATATTGGAGAGGTTTTATAACTACACCTCTATCTTTAAAAACGAAATTTTATATGCCTATACCAATCCAGAAACGCATTTAACCACCTATTACAACATTAACGCAGATACTCAATTTATTGATATAAAATATGATGGAAAATTACCTGAATTAAATTTTGAATTATTAACTATTCAAATACAAGAGGGCAATGAAATTGAGTTATTACAAAAGCTAATTCCACTTAGCAAATTTAAATTCGATGGATTTACAGTAATTTCTCTAGCTGATGTTACACTGCAACATGCGATAGATGGTATTCGCGATGCATTAGTTAATCATACCTACGAAAATGAAGCATATGAGCATGTAATTCAAGCCTTAAAAACCCTAGTAGGTGATGGCCATATTGAATTTGGATTATTGCCATTTTTAATGGTGAATAATAAATTCGTTTTTGATAGCCATCAGCACTCACAAAGTATTTTACTTGACTCTGCTAAAAAATACGACCTCGAAGAAGAAACATTTTATGGTTTGGTTAATGAATACAAGGAAAATCCAAGGCCTGTTTTCTTTAATAATTTAGATAGTGAAAAAATAGAAAAGTTTCCGTTTTTAGAAGTATTACAAAAAAACGGTATTCATTCTTATTCATTTGTGCCGATTTTTTACAACAACCAATTGGCTGGTATAATGGAAATTTATTCTACAGAAGCCTTAGAAGTTAACGAAAAGTTATTATCTAGATTACATTCAGCTTTACCACTTTTAGGACAATTGTTGCAGTATAGAATTGAAGAGTTTAATGCAAGAATGGATAGTGTATTAAAAGATAAATTTACTGCATTACAACCATCAGTACAATGGAAATTTAACCAAGTTGTTTGGGATTTTATTAAGAATAGCAAAGGAAAAAAGAAAACTCAAGAAATAGAAACGGTTACTTTTAAAGGACTTTATCCATTATTTGGTGCAATAGATATTCGAAATTCGACGATTGAACGTAATTATGCGTTAAAAGAAGATCTTAAAATACAATTAGATATTTTAAGTGAAACTTTAACTAATTTAAGGACCATCATACCGCTAGATTTAATTGATAAGATTCTTTTTAACTGTAAGGATTGGATTAAAAAAATAGACGATTTCATTAGTTCAAGCGAGGAAGCATTACTAAATGAATTTTTAGAGTTGGAAGTGTATCCAATGCTAACGCACATCGAAAAGGGACACCCACAGACAAAAGAAATCGTTCAGAATTATTTTAATAGTATTAATTCAGAGAATGGTGTTGCTTTTGAACACAGAAGGACATTAGAAACTTCAATGCAGTTTATTAATACTGCCGTGAGTGAATATTTAGAAGAAGCACAACAAACTTTACAAAATTCATACCCATGTTACTTCGCCAAATTTAGAACCGATGGAGTAGAATATGATATTTATATTGGACAAGATATCGCACCAGATGTGCCGTTTGATTTATTATACTTAAAAAATATTCGCCTTTGGCAACTCACAGCAATGGTAGAAGTTGCTCGTTTAACTAATAGTTTGGTAAGTCAAATGCCACGAGCTTTATTAACTACACAGTTAATATTTATTCATTCAAATCCAATAGATATCAGTTTTAGAAATGATGAAAGAAGATTTGATGTAGAAGGAGCATATAACATTCGTTATGAAGTTGTTAAGAAAAGAATAGATAAAGTATTAGTTAAAGGTACCGAAGAACGACTAACTCAACCAGGAAAGATTTCGTTGGTTTATTTTAACGCTTTCGAAGCAAATGAATATCTAGAATATATCAAATACCTACAAGAACAAGAGTTTTTGCAAGATGACTTGGAAATGCTAGAATTAGAAGAATTACAAGGTGTAAGCGGTTTAAAAGCATTGAGAGTAGGTGTTAATTACATGTCATGTGATTTTTTTGATGAACAATGGATGAAACTTAAAAAATCAATTAAGAGTAAATCTGTTAAAATGAAGAATAAACAAGTAGATCAGTTGTAAGTTTAGTGCAATTCTAATTTCATTTCAAGATAAAGTATATTATAGTAGTTAATACAGCATGATAAAATTTCTAATATTTTAAAAATATATTTATTAGAGAAATAATTTACAGTGATAACTTAGGTTTTTAATAAAAAAATTATTAATTTTTGCTTGTAGAAATCCTACCAACTATACTCTACCTAACTAACTATTAATGAAAATTTTAATTGCAGAGGACGAAGAACTAACTCTCAAAACTTTAGAATTAAGGCTAAAGAAAGATGGACATGATGTGATTCTAGCAAGAGATGGGCGGGAGGCTTTGAGTAAAATACGAGAACACATTCCTGATTTAGTTATATCAGATATCATGATGCCTTATGTTTCTGGATTAGAAATCATAGCAGAAATAAAGGAGAATCATCCAGATCATAAAATTTCTATCATTATTCTTTCCGGTATGGGTCAAGAAGATATTGTTTTAGAAGCATTTCAACTTGGTGCAGATGATTACATTACAAAACCATTTAGTCCTAATGAATTAACAGTTAGGGTTAGAAGATTTGATTTGATGAAAGCAAGATGATTTATCTTGAGATTATAACATTAATTTTTTTGGGTATTGCATTGCTCATGGTCTGTTTTATTATGATTAATTTAACGATAAGAAAGAGCAGACGAAATAAGTATGTAAAATGGAAACTCATGGCTGATTTATTGATCAGAAATGCGATTTTTTCTGAGAATGAATATTCAACGGAAACCCCATTTCCGATTACAGCCAGAACCAAAAAAATGCTAAATAACCCTTATTTTAAGCGCTTACTTACCAAGGAATTATTATCTGCAAAAAAGAATATTTCAGGAGTTTCTGCTACAAATTTGAAAAAACTGTACATTCAATTGCATTTAAATGAGAACGCACTAAAAAAGCTAAATAATAAGGAATGGCACATTAAAGCACAGGCTATACAAGAGCTTGGCATAATGGAGCAAAAGGAATATCTCAATAAAATTTATAGACTTACCAACAATAAAAATGATTTGGTAAGGATGGAAGCCCAAACTACCATTGTTAAGTTATATGGGTTTAAAGGACTCAGGTTTCTGGATGTAATTTCATATCAACTTACAGAATGGCAACAGATTGCATTATTAAAGGAACTTTCAATGCTTCCGCCAGAAAATTTCAATAAAATTGAAAAATGGCTTAAATCAAAGAATACGAGTGTAATTACATTTGCACTTAAACTGACAAGAACCTATCACCGATTTGAGGCTTATGACCAAGTAATAGAATGCTTAATTCATGATAATGAGGATATTAGATTAGAAGCCATTTATACAGTAGAGAAAATTTATAATAGCGATACCGAGGCTGTTTTATTGGAAAGATATGAACATGAAACATTAAAAAATCAAAAGGCAATTGTGGCTGTCATGCAAAATATTGCTTCAGATGAAAGTATTCCAACGTTAATAAGCTTTTTAAACCAAGAAGATAATGATTTAAAACGCATGATAGTTCGTACCGTTGCTCACATTAATTCATCAAGCATACATCAGTTAAAAGAACTACAAACTGCTCATAATTATCCTTTAGATCAAATTATTAAACAAATTGAAGGAGAGATAAAATGAGTTGGCAGTCAATTATAGTAGATACATTTACAAACATCATTTTAGTCTATTCTTTATTGCTTTTAAGCCTTTACATATTTATTGGCTTGTATTCAATTGGCGAAGTAAAAAAGCATTTACTTAAAAATAGTTTCACTGATTATAGAGCATTGGCTAGTTCATCATTAGCACCAAGCATAAGTATTTTAGCACCAGCCTATAATGAAGGAGCGAATATTATAGAAAATGTGAGATCACTTTTATCAATTTACTACAATAATTTAGAAGTGATTATTATAAACGATGGAAGTAAAGATGATTCGTTAGAAAAATTAATAAATGCCTATAGTTTATATAAAACAGATCATTTTGTAAATCAACAAATTCAAACCAAAGCAGTTAGAGGAGTTTATAAAAGCAGTAAAAAGGTTTATCGCAAATTAATTGTAGTTGATAAAGAAAACGGGGGCAAGGCTGATGCGCTCAACGTTGGAATTAACATTTCTCAAAAGGATTACATTGTTTGTATAGATGTTGATTGTATTTTAGAACAAGATGCATTGCTCAAGCTCGCAAAACCGTTTTTAGAAAGTACATCACATCGAATTATAGCAACCGGAGGAGTGATTAGAATAGCCAATGGATGTAAAATTGAAGACGGTAGGTTGGTGCAAGTTAATTTGCCAAATGAATTTTTGCCTAGAGTGCAAACCTTAGAATATATCAGAGCATTTTTATTAGGTAGAATGGCTTGGAGTAGATTAAACGGGTTGTTATTGATTTCTGGCGCTTTTGGTGCGTTTGATAGAGATATTGTAGTGAAATGTGGGGGTTACAACCATAATACCGTGGGTGAAGATATGGAGCTTGTTGTGCGGATGAGAAGATATATGGAAGAATTAAATTTGCCATATAAAGTAAAATTTATTCCAGATCCTTTATGTTGGACTGAAGCACCTGCAACTTTTAAAATACTGGGTAGACAACGTAATAGATGGACCAGGGGTACTATAGAAACCCTACAAATGCATAAAGTAATGTTCTTTAATCCAAAGTATGGATTGTTGGGGATGTTAAGTTATCCTTATTGGTTCTTTTTTGAATTTTTAGCGCCTATTATAGAATTTGTTGGCATGATGTGCTTTTTAATTTTGGCACTATTTGGCTTAACCTATTGGCGTTTCTTTTTTGGGTTATTAGGCATGGTTTTCAGTTTCGGAATAATGTATTCTTCTTTTGCTATTTTAATGGAGGTACTCACCTATAATCAATATAAACGTAAAAAAGACATCTTAAGGTTGTTTTTAACGGCGCTTTTAGAACCATTTTTATTTCATCCGTTTGGCGTTTGGTCTGCAATAAAGGGAAATATCGATTTATTACGAAAAAAGAATTCCTGGGGTGAAATGACAAGACAGGGTTTCACAGTTGCCAAAAAATCTAAGACTTAGTTATGAAAAACAAAGCAATTCATTCAGATAATCTTAAAAAATTATATTCAGCAAGTCAGGCATTTGCAAAAGTGATGATCGTTTGGCTTGGCATTTTGTTTTTACTTAGCCTTTTAGAACTCATATTAAATGGTATCACACGTCAAATGCCACAGCATTTATTTACCGTTATTGGATGGTCATGGTTAATGGATATTATTTTTTGGTTAAAATGGCTATGGTTGGAGTATTTAATTTTTGTGCTCATCTATTTCTATTCACAAAAAGCCGCCTATACTAGTAGCTATGTGGTATTAACCATACTTGCAATAGCACAACTTATTTTAATTGGTTATTTTAATACGTCATTAGTGCCACTTGGAGGCGATTTATATGGTTATTCTATTGCAGATATTAAACAAACTATAGGCGCATCTGGCGGATTAAGCATTGGTATATCAATAGGTTTTTTAATAGTAGTAATTGGTGTTATTGCAGCATTTAGGTTTTTAACTAAAAAAGTTAATGTTGGCTCTAAGGTAGCTTTGGCATTGCCGATTTTATCAGTTTTACTTTTATTTATTCCTGTTAATAGTTTTATTGGGCTTCCTAATTTGGATTCAGATTTTTCTAATAATTTGGTTGTCAATAAATCTGATTATTTCTTTACCGCAAGTTACGATCATTTCTTTCCAGCAAATGATGAAATTGATATTTACGCAGATAATTACATTGGTGATTATGAAGAGGGAAACACATCTAAAGTCGCATCGTTTAATTACATAGACGAAAATGAATATCCATTTTTACACACAGATGAAACGCCAGATGTTCTAACACCCTTTTTGAAACCTAATGTAAAACCTCCACACATAGTAATTTTATTGGTTGAAGGCTTAGGTAGAGCATTTACAAACGAAGGTGCTTATTTAGGTAATTTTACTCCATTTATTGATTCTTTGTCGGGTAAAAGCTTGTATTGGAAAAACTTTTTAAGTGAGGGTGGACGTACGTTTGCCGTGTTACCTTCATTAATGGGATCGTTACCTTTCTCAAAAAATGGTTTCTTAGAAATGGGTAACCAAATGCCAGATCATTTATCGCTGTACAGTTTGCTTAAACACAACGGTTATCATACTTCTTTTTATTATGGAGGAGATTCTAAATTCGATAATATGAATGCCTTTTTAAAGAGAAACGCTGTAGATGAAATTAATGATGAATTTACATTTCCAAGTGGTTACCAAAAGCTTCCAGCTCATAATGGTTTTACATGGGGATATACAGATGATCAGTTGTTCAACTATTACTTAAATACACGAAGAGCAGTAGCAGAAAAAGCCCCAGAGTTAAATGTAATTTTAACTGTAGCAACGCACAATCCATTCTTTATTAATAACCAAGAAAAATATTTGAAATTATTTGAGCAACGAATGGATCAATTGAAATTTGATGATTCTAAAAAATCAGATTATCGCAATTACAAACTCCAGTACTCTAGTATTATGTATACGGATGAATCATTAAGAAACTTTTTTGCCAAATACCAAAAAAGAAATGATTATGCGAATACGATCTTTTTCATAACTGGAGATCACCGAATGCCTGAAATTCCAATGAGTAATAAGATAGATCGTTATCACGTGCCGTTAATTATTTATTCGCCAATGTTAAAACGTACTGCACAAATGGAATCAATATCTACACATTTTGATATTACTCCAAGTATATTGGCTTATTTAAAGAAAAATTTTGCCATTAAAACACCTTCAGTCGTAAGCTGGTTAGGCCAAGGGTTGGATACTGCTCGTAACTTTAGAAATGTTCATAGTTACCCGATGATTCAAACGAAAACGGACATGTTAGATTTTGTAATGGGTGAATATCATTTGAATGGAAACACCTTATTCAAGTTGAATAATGCAATGGAAGAAGTTTCTGTGCAAGATGAAGCAGCTTACAATCAATTAAAAAATGCTTTTGATAACTTTAAAAAGAAGAATGCTAAAATTGTAAATGGGGGTAAGATTGTACCAGATTCATTAATCAAAAAATATAGCCCAGTATTAAAGCAATAATCTACTTCTTCTTACCAACCTCGTCTTTTAAAATAGTAGTTAACATTGGTCGATAAAAATTCCAAAAGAAACTTTTGCGCTCCATCGGATCTTGTGTATCGAACAGTAGAAACTTGAAAAACCCTATTCCTTTAAAATAAGAAGAAGTCATAGAAATCGGGTTATCACAGAAATCTCCAGAGAAATAGTAGAACTGATAATCAGCAGCATTATGCATTAATACTGCAGGAAAACTTTCTGGAATACCATATTTCTTTAGTTCTATTTTTCCCTTCTGATTAAGATAAATTTTAAAATCAGCTACACGCTTATTAATTTGTTGGTTTGGAACAATCACATCAAACCAAAATGGATATTTAATTTTTTCGGGTAAAGAAAATTTATCTTGTCCGTATTTAGAACTAACAATATAAGGTAATGGATTACTTAAGTGGGTGCTATCTTCTAAAATTACTACTTGATCAAAATCACTTACAAAAGCAATTCCTGAACGTTTAAATGGCCATTTTTTATTATTTGCCGCTTTATAGTTTTGCACTAACCATTTTGGTAATTCCATATTAACAGCAGTATCTAAACTATTAAAGTAGCGAGCAGTCCAACCTGTCCAATGCATCCCAAAAAGCTGTTCAAATCGATTTCTGTTCTCTACACTTGTTGGCGATCCTATTGTATTGAACTCTGTGATGATAAGTTTGTGCTTAGCTTTCATCATTTCTAAAAAATCAAGATCATTAGTACTAAGTCCACCGTATAAGATCCCAGAACTTCTTTCGGCATTTTGTTCGTTGTACCATTCCTTTTTATAAATGCCATAGGTATCTGTAAAATAAGCTAAGTTAGCATCATCACTTAATTGTTTAAGTTGATTGTTAGTAAAACGCTCTAAACCTTTTAACCTAAACCTTTCCTTATCCTTCGGGAAGAAACCGAAATAATCATTACCTACATGGTATCTTTTTTTACTTGTTTTTGTGAATTTTTCTTGATTTAGAACCCAATCTAAAGAAATATGTTCTTGTCCATCCCTAGTTAAAACAGTTTTATCAACAATGGCTACTACCAATTTTGTTTTTGGCGTTAAAAACCAAACAATCAACATCAACAAAGGGATGGCAGGTATGAGCCATAAAATCAATAATAACTTGTTTCTTTTCATAAGAATTAGAATCTCCTTAAATAGCCAATACCAAAATCTAACTGATTACCCTTTGTATCTTTTAAGTATTCTTGGTTATCGTATCCAACTTTCAGCGTCAACACATTAAAGGTCTTAATAGATTTTCTATAGCCTAATGAGATATTATTGGACTTTAATCGATAGGTACTAGAGTTAAGAAGTACATTGCTTTGATTATCATCTGGAGATAAACCTGTGCCAAGTGCTAAACTAAAATAATCATCTACTCCACCAAAATAATAACGTGTGGTTAAGGCATAGGACTGAGAAACGGCGTTAGTTGAAGGAGTTAAATAGGTGCGGAAATTAAACCAAAAACTTTTGTAATATTTACTTACTGAAGCTGTATAAATCCATGTGTTATCACTGAAATGTAGGAATCTAAAACCTGCTTCAGCTTCAAAGCTTAATGGTAAATTAGCATAAAGCGAGAATCCGCCTCTATACTTTGGAAAAACTCCAACTGTATTAGAAACTCCTCCACTTACATATGCATAAAAGGTATTTGAAATGCGAGGGTACATATCAAGTTCGAACTGATACCCATTCGTATTAAATCTATTTGCATAATTTACTCTGCCAATAATCGACCCATATTTAGTTTGTCTACCATAATCAACACTTACTAAATGCCAAGGATCATTAAATTGTTTATCAAAATAAATATAATCGTAGCTTAAACTTACTTTGTTTTTTGCGCTGTTCTCTTTAATTCTACTGGCCAAAGAGCGTGCTTCAGTTAAAGAAGGATTGTTTTTTAAAACTTCACTCACTACCTCATCAGCCTCCTGCCAACGTTTTAAATCATTTAAAACTTTTGCCTTTAACAACTTTAGTGGCTCAGATGTTGGCACATTTTTAAGTCCATTGTTAACCACAGTTAATGCTTTTTCAGAGTTGTCATTCCAATATTCCAAATAGCCCAAGCCAACATAAGCATCTTCATATTTTGGCTGCTTGGTAATTACTTCATTAAAAGCCAAACGAGCGCTATCTGGTTTTTTCGACCACGTATATAAACGACCTAAAAACACACGTATATCTGCATAATCTGGGCTTCCCTGTAAAGCAGTTTTACTTAAGGCAATTGCTTTAGGGTAATTACTTTCATCGAATGCAGCTTTACGAGCTTGCGCAAAAAGATCATCAGCAGACTGAGCTTTTACACCTGTAATACAAAATAAAAATATAAATAAGAGAGGTATACTATACTTCATGGAATACTTAATAATTAGGGATGCATTTAAAGGTAATTAAAAATGCAAAAAATACAAGGATAAATAGCCAAAATAAATGGTTAGTTGTTGAACCTACAAAGTTGATAAAAATTCTTTGATTTGACCTACTAATTAAAAATGTACAAAAAATAGAATGTCAAAAAGTGCTTATATGAGCTATATAGGTACTTTAAAAATATCTGACAAAAGAATGATATGTATTTTTAAAACTGTTTATACATTTGCTTAACAGTGTTAGATTATTTTATAACACTTAAATTAAAATGGGAAGTAAAGAAAGAATTCAGCGTCAGAAAGAAGATACCCGTAAGAGTATTTTAGATGCTGCTTTACAAATTGTAAAACAAGAGGGTTGGGCTGCTTTAAGTATGCGCAAAATTGCTGATGTAATTGAATATACAGCACCAATTATTTATGAATACTTTTCCAATAAAGAAGGTATCTTATTTGAATTGACCAGACAAGGTTATATGCATTTAGGTGTTAAGGTAAAAGCTGCAAGAGATAGTAAAACAGATCCAGAAGAACAATTAGAAGCAATGTGGCTAGCCTATTGGGATTTTGCTTTTGAAGAAAAAGAGTTTTACCAATTAATGTACGGCGTGCAAGTTAATTGTTGCGAACTCTACACTAAAATGCCTGAAGCAGAATATACAACGGATTTGTTTTATGATGCGATTGAAAAATTATTGACCAAACAACCTGTGTCTGAAGATACCTCTTGCTTAAAATATTATACTTTCTGGTCGTTAATTCATGGCTTGGTTTCTATTAATTTAGTTCAGAAAGGAGCCAATGATGAGATTAATCAGCAAATCTTAAGAAGTGCGATTAAGGCAATTATTAAAACTATTAATGACTAAACATTTTTTTTGCTCAATAATCTAACGCTGTTAGATAAATTATATACGTTAAAATAAACAAATAAAATCTCAATAATTATGAATTATATCTCCAAATTTGCTCCAATATCTAACAATGTTAAATTATTTAACGAATGGGTAATTCTGTTAGTTATTACAGTCGTCTTGTTTTTAGCTAGTTGTACAAACACTCCTGATCAAATGGCAGCAGCCCCTGCACCAGCATTACCTGTAATTACTATTAATGAAAGTTCACAAGAAACATTTGTAGATTATCCAGCTTCTATACAAGGTGCTACGGACTTAGAAATTCGTCCACAAATTGCTGGAACAATAGATAGAGTTCTTGTAAACGAAGGACAATTAGTAACTAAAGGTCAATTGCTTTTTAAAATTTCTGAACTTCCTTTTAGAGCCCAATTAAATACAGCAAAAGCTGCGCTACAAGCTGCAAGAGCTGCTGTGTTAAATGCACAACTTGAAATTGATAAGCTAACTCCATTAGTTCAAGCAAAAGTGGTTTCTGCGTTTCAACTGCAAACTGCAAAAACAGCACATGAAATAGCTTTAGCAAATGTTGAACAAGCAAAATCTAATGTGAATAGTGCGCAAATCAATTTAAACTATACTCAAATTAAAGCGCCAATAAGTGGCTACATCGGCAGGTTGCCTAAAAAACAAGGCAGTTTGGTGGGTCCAACAGATGTTGAATCTCTAACCCAACTTTCTGATGTTCGTGAAGTACATGTTTACTTTTCTTTAGCAGAAACCGACTTCATCAATTTTAACGCAAAATACCAAGGCAATTCGGTTGCAGATAGAATTAAACATTTGCCAGCAGTTTCTTTGGTTTTAGCAGATCAAACAATTTATCCTTCAACAGGGAAAATAGACATGATAGACGGTCAGTTTGATAAAACTACAGGTGCTATTACATTAAGAGCCAGTTTTGCAAATACACAAGGTTTATTAAGATCTGGCAATACAGGTAAAGTGAGATTGGGCATTGAACATAGTAATATCCTATTAGTGCCGCAAGCTTCAACTATCGAAATTCAAGATAAAGTGTTTGTATTTGCAGTAGGTAAAGACAACAAAATAAGTAAACAACCCATAAAGGTGCTAGGTACAAGCGGTACCAATTATTTGGTAGAAGATGGGTTGAAATCAGGAGACCAAATTGTATCTAAAGGTTTCGAAAGTTTAAAAGAAGGAGATTTAATTCAGCCTGAAAAAATAAAAGCAGTAACTGCTTATAACGCCTCAAATAAATAATAATAAGATGTTCAAAATATTTCTAAATAGACCGGTTTTAGCGACGGTTATTTCTATCCTTTTAGTAATTCTAGGTGTACTAGGATTATCTAAATTACCACTACAACAATTTCCAGACATAGCTCCTCCTGCTGTTCAGGTGATGGCTTTTTATCCAGGTGCGAATGCAGAAACGGTATTGCGTTCTGTAGCCCCATCATTAGAAGAAGCAATTAACGGGGTAGAAAACATGAGTTACATGAGCTCTACAGCAAGTAACGATGGATCATTAGTAATTACAGTTTACTTTAAATTAGGTACCAACCCCGATCAAGCTGCTGTAAACGTTCAAAATAGGGTTTCGCAAGCTACAAGTCAATTGCCAACCGAAGTTGTACAAGCTGGTATCACTACCGCAAAACAACAAAACAGTTTAATTATGGTGGTCGATCTTTTCACGGATGATGAGAAAAACTACGATCAGACTTTTTTAGCTAATTACGCTCAAATCAATATCATTCCAGATATTAAACGTATTCCAGGTGTGGGTTCTGCAAGCATTTTTGGTGGCAATAAAGATTACTCGATGCGAGTTTGGTTAAATCCTTCGAAAATGGCAACCTACGGATTAACACCAAAAGAAGTAATGGCTGTTATTCAGGATAAAAACTTAGAAGCTGCACCAGGTAAATTTGGCGAAAGCAGTAAAAAGTCTTTTGAATACGTAATTACTTATAAAGGAAAATTAAACAAGCCAGATGAATATGGCGAAATGGTTATCAAAGCTAATCCCGATGGTTCTATTTTACGATTAAAAGATTTAGCAAGAATAGAATTTGGTGCATATTCTTATACCAATTTTACTAGGGTAAATGGTAAACCAGGTATTAATATCGGTATTGTTCAATTAGCAGGTTCTAACTCAAATCAAATCCAAATTGCTATTGCAAAGCTGATGGAAAAATCTTCAAAGAACTTTCCAAAAGGCGTAAAACACTTAATCTTATATAATACAAAGAATTCACTAGATCAGTCAATTGATCAGGTAATACACACGTTAATTGAAGCCTTTATTTTGGTTTTCATTGTTGTATTCATCTTTTTGCAAGATTTCCGTTCTACGTTAATTCCAGCTATTGCAGTACCAGTAGCCATTTTGGGAACGTTTTTCTTCATGTGGATTTTCGGCTTCTCAATCAATCTCCTTACACTTTTTGCGTTGGTTTTAGCAATTGGTATTGTCGTCGATGATGCAATTGTGGTCGTCGAGGCGGTACACGCAAAAATGGAACATCGCCATTTAGCGCCAAAAGTTGCAACTGCTGCCGCGATGAGTGAGATTACTGGTGCAATTATTTCCATTACCCTAGTTATGTCTGCTGTGTTTTTGCCAGTAGGATTTATGGAAGGCTCAACAGGTTTATTTTATAGACAGTTTGCCTTTACCTTGGCTATTGCGATTGTAATTTCTGCAGTAAACGCATTGACGTTAAGTCCAGCTTTGGCTGCCTTGTTTTTGAAAGAAATTCATCACACAGGTGCGGAAAAGAAAACGTTTAAAGAGAAATTCTTTGCAGGCTTTAACTCAGGATTTGAGAAAATTACCAATCAATACACCAATACGTTAAAATTCTTAGTTCGCTTTCGTTGGTTGACATTAGTTGGCTTAGCTGCGGTAATTATTTCTACGGCAGTGATGATAAAAAGAACCCCATCAGGCTTTATCCCATCAGAAGACCAAGGCTTTTTAGCTATCTCACTTTCAATGCCAGCAGGAGCATCTTTAGATCGTACAACGGATGTAATTAAACAAGCGGAAAGTTTACTAGGCAATATGGAGTCTAAACAAACTTTAATGGGTTTATCAGGTTTCAATATGCTTACACAATCGTCTAGTCCATCATCAGGAGTATTATTTGTGTTGTTGAAATTAACAGATGATAGAGGTAAGATAAAGGATATTGATGGAATTATGAATGAAGTTAGGGGCAAATTATCAGCCATTAAAGGTGCTAATTTCTTTGTGTTCACTTTTCCAACTGTTCCAGGGTTTAGTAATATCGATGGATTAGATATGGTGCTACAAGATAAAACTGGTGGCTCATTAGATAAGTTTAGCGCAGTTTCTAGCAATTTTATAGCAGAGCTGATGAAACGTCCAGAAATCGCCTTTGCCTTTACCTCATTTAAATCTGACTATCCTCAATTAGAAATGAAATTAGATGAAGTAAAAGCAGCGCAATTGGGTGTGAGTGTGAAAGATATTTTGCAAACCATGCAAGCTTATTTCGGTAGTGCACAAGCATCAGACTTTAACCGTTTTGGTAAATATTACCGAGTGGTTGTGCAAGCAGATAAAACAGACCGTGCAAATTCGGCCGCAATGGATGGTGTGTTTGTGAAAAACAAAACAGGTGAAATGGTTCCAATTAATACCTTGGTAAAGTTGGAAAGAGTTTATGGGCCAGAAACAGCATCACGTTACAATCTATTTAATTCAATAGGGTTAAACGCAATGACAAAACCTGGTTTTAGTTCTGGTGATGCCATAAAAGCAGTAGAAGAAGTTGCAGCAAAACAATTGCCAGGCGGTTATGGCTATGAATTTTCTGGAATGACCAAAGAAGAGCTTTCGTCTGGTGGACAATCTGCTATCATTTTTATCCTGTGTTTATTGTTCGTTTATTTCTTGTTATCAGCTCAGTATGAAAGTTACATTTTGCCTTGGGCGGTAATTCTATCTATCCCGACAGGAATATTTGGTGTATTTGCTGCAATTGGTTTAACAGGAATTTCAAACAACATTTATGTGCAGGTAGCACTAGTTATGCTAATTGGTTTGCTGGCTAAGAATGCCATTCTAATTGTAGAGTTTGCCATTCAGCGTAGGAGAGCAGGAAAAACTTTATTATCAGCATCGCTGGAGGCTGCAAAATTAAGGTTACGTCCAATTATCATGACTTCATTAGCATTTATTGTAGGTATGATTCCAATGATGAGAGCCGTTGGGCCATCAGCATTAGGAAATCACTCTATTAGTATTGCAGCAGCAGGAGGGATGGTTTTTGGAGTTATTTTGGGCGTATTCGTTATTCCTGTATTGTTTATCATCTTTCAGTTTTTACAAGAAAAAATTACCGGTGCTCCATTAGCGGTTGAGCACGCAGAAATACATTCAGAAAATCATGGAAACTAATCAAAACAATCAAACACAACAAGAACAACCAGTTTTAAGTGAGTTCTTGCCACTAATTTCCTTGTGGTTAAGGAAATGGTACAATTAAAAATATAATAAAATGAAAACAATAATAACTAGTTCTCTCGCAATCTTGCTTTTGGTGTTAAGCAGTTGTGGTCTTACAAAAGACATTGCAACACCAGTTAAAGATGTACCTATTAACTTTAGGGGGACAGCAACTACTGAAGATGCTAGCATTGGCTCACTACCAGTAAAAGAGTTTTTCAGTAATCCAGCAATGCTGAATTTAATAGATAGTGCGCTACTTAGAAACTTCGATTTACAAATTGCCTTAAAAAATATTGATGCAGCAGAGCTGATTTTGAAGAGAGCGAAATTGGGTAATATTCCCCAATTGAATTTGCAAATTAATGCAAGTTCAAATCGTCCATCGGATAACAGTTTAAACGGATTAAGTACTTCGCAATTTTTAAATACAAGTCACATTGAAGATTATAACGCAAATCTAGCTTTAACTTGGGAGGCAGATATTTGGGGCAAGATTAAAAAACAAAAAGAAGCAGCATACGCTGGATATTTACAATCTGCCGAGGTTAAAAAAGCCGTACAGACTAGAATTGTAGCAGAAGTAGCTTCAGGCTTTTACAGATTATTAATGCTTGATGCACAATTAACTGTAGCCAAAAGAAATGTAGAATTAACAGACAATACATTAAAAATGATAAAAATGCAGTTTGATGCTGGCCAAGTTACATCATTAGCTATTCAACAAGCAGAAGGACAACAGTTAAGAGCAGCTCAATTCATTCCTCAAATTACACAAGAAATAAGTATTCAAGAAAATGCCTTAAGTGCTTTAACAGGAAGATTTCCTTTTGCTGTAGAACGAGCAATTACTTTAGAGCAACTAACTGTTCCAGATCAATTGGCAACTGGTGTGCCGGCAACGATGTTAAGCATTAGACCGGATGTGAAAAATGTAGAATTAGGATTGAAAATTGCAAATGCTAAAGTTGGTATTGCAAACGCAAGATTATATCCAAGTTTAGTGATCTCTGCAAGTGGCGGATTGAATTCTTTTCAAGCAAGCAATTGGTTTAACATTCCAGCTTCATTATTTGGTGTTGTTGGTGGAGGAATTACCCAACCCATTTTTCAACGCAAAGAGTTGAAAACCCAATTTGAATTAGCTAAAGTAGAAAGAGATCAATCGGTTTTATTATTCAGACAAGCTGTAATTGGTGCAGTGGTAGAAGTTTCGAATGAACAAGCCAAAATAGTTAACCTTAAATCTGAATATGCTATTGCTCAAAACAGAGTGAAAACATTACAATTAGCGGTTAAAAATTCAGACTTACTTTTTAAAAGTGGAATGGCAAATTACTTAGAGGTAATTACCGCTCAAGGAAATTTATTACAAGGGGAATTAGATTTAACTACCTTAAAAACAGCACAATTAAATGCTAGTGTTTCTTTATATAGAGCACTAGGTGGAGGTTGGCAATAGTATTTCGTTCATCATGCTGACGATAGTTTAGCAAAGGTTCCATGTTTCATGGAACCTTTTTTAATATTGTGGAATTTTAACTTCGAATTTCGTTCCTTTTCCTTCAATAGAGCTAATTTCTAGTTTACCTTTTAAGCCATCAATTAAGTGTTTAACCATCACCAATCCAAAACCATAACCTTTTTCGCCTACGGTACCATCTGAAGATGTATTGGTTCCATTTAAAATACGATCGATAGATTCATCGCTCATCCCAACTCCATCATCAGTCACTGCTATGTTTAAATATTTTTGATCTTCAATTGTTTGCAAATCTAAATCTACACCTACATTCCCTTTCTCTGTTGTAAACTTAAGTGCATTGGAAATTAAGTTCCCTATAATTTGTAGCAATTTATTTTTAGAAAAACCTATGGTTTCATTTGTTTCATTAATATGTACAGTGAAATTGATATCCTTGTATTTAGCTTGAGGGGTATACAACTTTAAAAGTTTCTCTTTTAGTACTAATAAATTAAAATCATCCTCTTTTAACGGTTTGCTAATCCTTTTTTCTGTTAAAATTTCATCTGCCAAATCTAAAACAGATTTACCACTGGTATGTATTAAGTTAACCATTTCTAAAATATCTGCAAGCTTGCTATCATTACCCTGATCTTGAATAATTTCAGAAACCCCAATAATACCGGCTAACGGACCTCTAATATCATGAGCAACCTTCTTACTCGTTTCCTTTTCCGCTAAGAGTCTGTTTTTCAAATCTTCAATAACCTTTATCGTATTTAGTCTTGTTATAATTTCTTTGGCGATTATTTTTAACAGCTCAATTTTTTCTGGAGTTAATTTCTTTTGCCCCTTATCTAATACACATAGTGCCCCAATGTTATGTCCGGTATTTGTTTTTAAAGGAACACCAAAGTAATAACGCAAATTAAGTGGATTGGCTACGTATGATTTATCTTGAAAACGAGTATCGATAGAAAGATCTTCTACTTCGAAATGATCATCTTCTAATATCGTGTATTGACAAACCGAGTCTTCTCTAGCCATTTGGTCTATATCTAAACCAAAATTTGAGACTGACCATTGTGTATATGAATCAATCAGATTAACCAATGAAATATCGGTTCCTGAAATTTTTGCTGCTAAGCGAGTAAGGTCTTTAAAAGTGCTTTCTAAGTTTGAATAATCAATATCAAATTCATATAAATTTAATATTCTATCCATTTCATTTGCAGGGATCGGGACTATATTTGTAGGCATTTTTTAAAATTTAGCGTTCAAAACTGTATTTACGTAAAAGTAAATCTTAAGGTTTTAATCAAACAGCCCTTCCAAATTTAAGAAAGGCTGTTGATGTAATGTGTTCCCGACGAGATTCGAACTCATATCGATGGTACCGGAAACCATAATTCTATCCATTGAACTACGGGAACAGTTATTTAATGCCTAGCAAAAATATAAAACTATTTTGGATATTAATAATTGGCTTTCTGAAAAGAAAAAGGCACTTTTGCAAAACGATGTAAACAGAAATAAGATGTAATTTTAAAAATAGTGTTATGGAAGAACTGCTAGTAGATGAAATATTACAATTGTTAGAAAACGATAGTGATAGGCAGTTAAAAACCTATTTAAATGAACTCAACATCTCAGATGTAGAACATTTAATAGACGAACTTCCACAACATGCTGTTAAATTCATCGAAACACTTTCCATCAAAAGAGCCGTAAACGTATTTCGTATTCTCGATTTCCCTACGCAAGAGCGGATCATTAAAAAACTTCAAAACAATAAACTAACAGAAATTATTAGGCAACTACCGCCCGATGATAGAACCGCATTATTAGGAGAGTTGAAAGGCGACGCAGTTAAAAAGCTCCTTAGCCTGCTTCCAGATAACGATAGAAAAGAAGCGTTAAATCTATTAGGCTACAAAGAAGATAGCGTTGGGCGATTGATGACGCCAGATTTTATAGCCGTCAAAATAGAGTGGACAGTTAACCGTGTACTTTCACACATTCGTCGCTATGGTAAAAATTCTGAAACCATAGATGTGGTATATGTTATAGACAAAGACGGGGTACTTTTAGATGATATTCGAATTCGAGAAATTCTCCTAGCAGACCCTGAGGTTAAAATTGGAGAACTCACGGATAACCGTTTAATTGCTTTAAAAGTAAACGACCAGCAAGAAGAGGCAATTAATGTGTTCAGGATGAATAACAGAGTTGCTTTGCCTGTAATCGACGATCAGAATATCCTGTTAGGTATTGTAACTATTGACGATATTTTGTGGATTGCACACGAAGAATACACTGAAGATATGCATAAAATAGGGGGTACAGAAGCACTTGATGAACCCTATTTAGATATGCCAATTCTAAAACTTGTTAAAAAAAGAGCAAGCTGGCTAATTGTTCTTTTCCTTGGAGAAATGCTTACGGCAACTGCCATGCAACACTTCGAAATTGAATTGGAAAAAGCAGTAGTACTCTCTCTCTTTATACCATTAATTATGAGTAGTGGTGGCAATAGTGGTTCGCAAGCCTCTACTTTAATCATACAGGCAATGGCACTCGGAGAAGTCACTATTGCATCTTGGTGGCGAGTAATGCGACGAGAGCTTATTTCGGGATTACTATTGGGTTTAATCCTTGGCACTATTGGCTTTATCAGAATATCTTTATGGCAAAATCTTGATTTGTATAACTATGGTACACATTGGTTTCTAATTGCCTTAACCATATTTTTTACCCTTATAGGAATTGTTCTTTGGGGTAGTTTAATCGGTTCTATGATGCCAATTATCATGAAACGTTTAAAGCTCGATCCTGCTACCTCATCTGCACCCTTTGTAGCCACCATGGTAGATGTAACCGGAATTGTAATTTACTTTAGTATTGCCGTTTTAGTTTTAAAAGGGATATTGCTTTAAAGCTTTTGAAAAGCAATGCAATTTTCGTCATGGCGAAGGAGATTCTTCACCGACTGTAGCAATCTCCTCCATGCTTAAAACAGAAAAACTTGATAACCTGCAAATAGGAGATTGCCACTCCCGATGAAAAATCGGGATCGCAAAGAGGACTTGACTTCGACCAACAAAAAAAGCTACCCTTTAGAGGTAGCTTATATATTTTAAACAAAATTAAAACTTATACGTTAAATCTAAAGTGCATAATATCACCATCTTCAACTACATAAGTTTTACCTTCAACACCTAGCTTACCAGCTTCTTTACAAGCAGCTTCAGAACCAAGTGTTATAAAATCATTGTATTTAATCACCTCAGCACGAATAAATCCTTTTTCGAAATCGGTATGGATTACACCAGCAGCTTGCGGAGCAGTAAACCCTTTGGTGATTGTCCAAGCTCTAACCTCTTGTACACCCGCAGTAAAGTAAGTATACAAATCAAGTAATCGGTAGGCCGCTCTAATCAATTTATTTACACCAGATTCCGTTAATCCTAAATCTGCTAAAAACTCCTGACGTTCCTCATAGCTATCCAATTCAGCAATTTCCGATTCAATTTTAGCAGATATTACTAAAACTTCAGCGTTTTCATCAGCAACGTTAGCTTTAACTAAATCAACATATGTATTGCCATTAATTACCGAACCTTCATCAACGTTACACACGTACATTACAGGTTTTTGAGTAAGTAAACCTAAATCTTCAATAAAGTCAAAATCATCTTTTTCTACTTTCGCAGTGCGGATAGATTTTCCAGTTTCTAAATGAGCTTTAAACACAGAAAGAATATCGAAAGTTCTTTTGGCTTCTTTATCAGTTTTAGCCATTTTTTCTACTTTCTGAATACGTTTGGTTACTGTATCTAAATCTTTCAACTGTAATTCAGTATCAATAATTTCTTTATCACGAATAGGATCAACAGAGCCATCCACATGTATTACATTGCCATCATCAAAACAACGTAAAACGTGTATAATTGCACTTGTTGCTCTAATGTTCCCTAAAAACTGATTACCTAAACCTTCACCTTTAGATGCACCTTTCACTAAACCAGCAATATCTACGATCTCAATAGTATTTGGTTGAACTTTATTCGGTTTTACCAATTCTGCAAGCTTAGTTAAACGATCATCTGGTACAGTAATTACACCAATATTTGGTTCAATAGTACAGAAAGGAAAATTTGCAGCCTGTGCTTTTGCGTTTGATAAACAGTTAAATAAGGTCGATTTACCCACATTTGGTAAGCCAACTATACCACATTGTAATGCCATTTATATCTTAGATTTTAAATTTACGATTTACGATTTTCACCCTCAAAGGGCGCAAAGATATTAATATTTATTATGTTTATCTTTGAAAATCAATATAAAGACCTTAAAATGGAAAACTTAGAAGAGACCAACGAAACACCAGAACAAAACAATTTAGTAGTAAGTGAAGAAATGCGTAGCCACCTTTACGAAATAGCCAAATGGGCTGGCTTTTTAGCTATTGTAGGTTTTGTTTTTACAGGTATGATGGTTATTGGTGCATTTACAATAGGTGCTGCAATGAATTCTAGTCCAGAAATTATGCTGATGGCAGGGCAGATGGGTAGATTTGGAAGCATCTTTTTTACAGTAATTTGTTTAGTATATGCCTTTGCTGTTTTTTATCCAAGTTTATTAATGTTCAAATATTCTTCTAAAGCCAAGCAAGGCATTTTATATGGAGAACAAAACAGTTTGAATGATGCATTGAGTAAGCTAAAATCTCTCTTTAAATATTGGGGTATATTAACTATTATCTGTATCAGCCTGTATGCATTGTTAATTATCTCTTCTATAATGGCTAGCCAAGTTTAGTTAATAATTGGAGTTCGATTATTAAATTTGATAAAATGATTATTTACAGGTTATTGTAACGTCAAATCGTCATTGCGAGGTACGAAGCAATCCTAAAGCGGCGGGTTATACTCCTTTGCTTGAGTTGTAAGATTGCTTCGTACCTCGCAATGACGGCAATTCTAATAAAAGCAAGATTTATTATTCGAACTCAGTTTAATAATATTTCTCCATTCCTGCTGCGGGTTTCCAATCAGATTTTGGCTCGAAATAGTGCCATAATGTTCGACTAAGCTTTCTTATAAGCGTAGTACCTTCGTTATCATGAGTCCAAGAGGTATCTTTTTGGTTTTTTGTAGCAATGCAAAATACATAATCGCCATGTGGTGCATTTACCAAAACCACTTCCGAACGTGCTTCATCTACCGCACCAGATTTTGATGCAGCTTGAACATAAGGAGGGATTTCAGATAATGCTTCTTTGTCAAAATAAATGCGGATTAAATTACGGTAAATACGTTCTGATGCTGCAGGACTAATCATTTTTCCATCGCGAATAAGGGTTAATAGTGTTGCCATTTCTCGTGGTGTGGTTTGTCCCCAACCAAATTGCTTGCGGTTTTGCTCTCTGCCAGGCGTTCTAGAATTTACACGTGTATATTTTAATCCGTTTTGCTCCATTAATTCATTTATCGCTGTTCCAGTTCCTGCTAAACTTTGGCTCCATAAACTTGCTGTATTATCGCTAGTGGTAATCATTAGCATTAAAACCTTACTCAGCCAAATCTTTTCATTGTTTTTAAAAGAACCTAAAATATCTTCACCAGCATATAGTAAGCTGTCTTTATAAATTAATTGCGCTTGATAACTGAGCTCACCTTTTTCTATTTTATTAAAAATACCACAGGTGATGGGTACTTTAACCATACTTGCTGTTGGGAAGATGGTATCTGCATTAAAACTTGCAGTTTTACCAGTTTTTAGGTTTTTCACATACATTCCAACATCACCTTTAAAGTCTTTAGCAAGCTCTGCTAGCATTTTAGTGAGTTTGGTGTCCGTTTTTTCTTCTTGAGCAAATAGATGAGTTCCAACAAAAAGTAAAATGAACAGCAGTTTAAATGATTTCATGGTTAAGGATTTGATTAAACGAATATAATTAATTCAGTGCCTAGATGGCAACTAGTGACAAACATTGTATTTAAGAACTGATTTCTGAGGTATATTTATGTTCTATCGCTTCGCGGACAAACTTTTTTCCTGTAGATGAAAAAAGTATGCAAAAAAACCCACGACTGCACCCAGCGCTATTAAAGTTTCTACGTAGGGTAATTGGTAGTTTCCGCACTGGACAAGGTCGATCTTAGGTTAACGAATGAGTCTTGCTTAGGCTTGAGTTAATTAAAATAACAAACTGATGCATGTTAATAATAGCACAAAAAAAATCCCCTGATTTTAATCAGAGGACTTTTATATGTTATTTTTTAATTAGAAAGAAAAATCGTCGCTTTCAGTTTTTGGTGTATGATTATATTCTGCATTTTCAGAATATTCGTAACGTTTTTCAACTACTTCTTGATGAGATTTGATATACTCTACAGTTTCTGTTAAACCTTCTGTAAATTTTTCAAAGTCTTCTTTGTATAAAAAGATTTTATGTTTTACAAAAACACCATCCTCTAATCTCTTTTTGCTCTCTGTTAAGGTTAGGTAATAATCGCCTGAACGTGTTGCTTTTACATCAAAAAAGTAAGTACGCTTACCAGCTCTAACTTTCTTAGAAAAAACCTCTTCTCTCTCTTTGTTGTCAAAATCTCCCATTGTTGTGTGTTGTAATTAGTTTAAGGTTGGGGTAAATATAAAGCAATAATTATTAAAGTTCAAAATAGAATTATAGTAATTGTTCAAATTAATATATAATACCATTTGGCCTAAAGAGTGTTTATGTTTTAGCGAAGTTGATTAAATCAGTTTTACGTAGTTTACGGTATATAAGTTGTGTGCGTATTGATCAACTCCTTGCCTAGTTATAGTCTTATTCGAGAAAATGTCCACTTTTGAAAACCTGTGTGCATCAAAACTGGTAAGTAACCTAAACTAAACACGAGTTTGACTAGAGCTCTACCAAAGCATAAGTCGCGGTAAGGTCGCCATAAGGTCGCCTTAATGTCGCGATAAGCATCAAGAAAAAATTAGGATTTGTATTGAAGAAAGGTGAGGGTGGGATGATTTTTAAATATACAGTTTTTTGGTAAAGTTCGTTCAATTTTTTAAACGATTGATACCATTAACATCATCAAATTCTGTTTTAAATGAAGCTAAATTAAACAGATGAATTCTCTTCTTCTAATAATTGATTGTCGTACATTTCTGCATAAACACCACCATTTTTAAGCAATTCGTGATGTGTGCCTTGCTCGATAATTTTTCCATCATCTAACACAATAATTTTATCGGCGTTTTTAATGGTTGATATTCGATGCGCAATTAAAATACACGTTTTGCCTTTCATAATTTCGCCTAAATTGCCTAATATTTCTTCTTCGGTTTTGGTATCAACTGCCGAAAGACAATCATCAAATATTAATATTTTAGGTTCTTTAATTAATGCTCTAGCAATAGAAACACGCTGTTTTTGTCCGCCAGAAAGTGTAATGCCACGTTCGCCAAGCATGGTTTCGAACTTCAAGTCAAAATCTATAATGTTGTTGTATACTGCTGCGTTTTGAGCAGCTTTCTCTACCTGACCAGATTTGACTTCACTTAAACCAAAAGCGATGTTATTTTTAATGGTATCAGAAAAAAGAAATACCTCTTGAGGTACAAAGCCAATCTGATTTCTATAATTACTTAAGTTTAAATTTCTTAATTCAATGCCGTCAATTTCAATTTTTCCTGAATCAGAATCATACATGCGCATAATTAAATTGGCCAACGTAGATTTTCCAGACCCAGTTCTGCCAATTACTGCTACAAATTGCCCTTTTTCTACTTCAAAACTGACATCTTTTATGGCTTCAATACCCGTATCTGGATACGTAAAACTTACATTCTTGAAACTAATTTTTCCATCAAAAACAGGGGTTTCCGAAGTTGTAGAAGTAATATCAGGTTGTAGTTGTAAAAATTCATTAATCCGTTTTTGCGATGCTGCTGCTCTTTGAATTAAGGTAGTTACCCAACCGAGCATGGTTACAGGAAAAGTTAACTGATTTACATACACTATAAATTCGGCAATATTACCAGGGGTAATGGAACCTTCCATTACTTGCTTTCCACCTATATACACCGTTAAAATAGTGCTTAAGCCAACCAATAAAAGCATGGTAGGGTAAAATAATGCCTGAACTTTAACCAAATTCATAGAACTATTCTTATACGCAATACTTTCGTCTGCAAAAACGGATTGTGTTTGATTTTCTCTTACATACGATTTAATTACGCGAATGCCTGAAAACCGTTCTTGTACAAAACTCGATAATCGTGACAACTGTTCTTGAATTCGCTCACTTTTTTGATTGATAATCGTGTTTACATAATAAATGGTAACGACTAAAATTGGAAGTGGAAGTAAACAATAAATAGCCAATTTGCTATTTACATCAAACATGAAATAGATAATTAATGAGAATAAAACAGCCGTATTAATGGTATACATAATAGCTGGTCCAACATACATTCGCACTCTATTTACATCTTCTGTAGCACGATTCATTAAATCTCCAGTATTATTCCGACGGTAGAAACCGAGACTTAATTTTTGATAATGCGCATAAATTTCATTCTTCATATCGTACTCAATATGTCTAGACATGAGGATGATGGTTTGTCGCATAAAGAATAAAAACAATCCTCTGATGAGGTACATTACTAATATGAGTGCGCCAAAAAAGAATAAGCTATAACTAAAAATATCATAGATAATTTGCTGACGATCAAAGCCATCAAATAACTGATAGATTAAAATGTTTTCGGTGATTAAGTTAAACGCATGGCCAACTACTTGTGCAGGTACAACGCCAAATATATTTGAAATGATGACAAAGATAATTCCAGGAATTATCCACCATTTATATTTATAGAAGTATTTGTTTAAAAATAGAAGATGTTTCATCAGCTGGTAAAGTTAGCCAAAAGAGTTTCTTTTTTTAATAAAAACAAAGTAAAATAATGGTTTTTTTATCTTAATTTTGCCACCGTCAATTCAACAAATTTGTATGTCTGGTACTAGTTCTATCGTCACTTCTGTTTTAGACCAATTAAGCGCATCAGGCCATAAAAAAGTGGTTTTTTGCAATGATCCCGATACCGGATTAAAAGCCATTATTGCTATTCATGATACCACATTAGGTCCTGCTTTAGGCGGAACACGTATGTTTAATTACAGTTCTGAAGCTGAGGCTTTAGAAGATGTGTTGCGTTTATCGAAAGCAATGACCTATAAATCTGCCATTACTGGATTAAATTTAGGCGGTGGAAAAGCAGTAATTATCGGAGACTTAAGAAAGAATAAAACTGAGGCTTTAATGAGAAGTTATGGTCGTTTTATCAAAAATCTAAACGGTGAATTTATTACTGCCGAAGATATGGGTACTACGACTAGAGATATGGAATATATCCGCATGGAAACTAGCCATGTTACAGGTGTTCCAGAATCATTAGGCGGTGCTGGTAATCCTGCGCTATATACTGCTAAAGGAGTTTTTCTAGGAATCAAAGCATCGGTTAAAGAAGTTTTTGGTACCGATATGTTGGCTGGTAAATCTGTAGTAGTACAAGGTATTGGTAATGTTGGTGAGCACTTGGTTGATTTGTTGAGACAAGAAAATGTAGAGGTTTACATTAGCGATATTAACGAAGAACGTTTGCATGAGGTTGCTCGTAAATACAAAGCAAAACCAATCGATGCAGATAAAATATTCACCATTGGTGCAGATATTTATTCGCCATGCGCATTAGGTGCTACAGTGAATGATAAAACCATAAAAAACATGAAATTCTCTATCATTGCTGGTTCGGCAAATAACCAATTGGCAGATGAAGATGTTCATGGTCAGTTGTTGTTGGATAAAGGAATTTTATATGCACCAGATTATTTAATTAATGCTGGAGGTTTAATTAACTGCTACTCTGAATTAACAGGATTTGGTAAAAAACGTACCATGCAATTAACCGAGCATATATACGATGCAACTCGCGAAGTATTTAAGTTATCTAAATCAGAAAAAATACCTACCAATTTAGCTGCGGCTAGAATTGCGGAAAAAAGAATAAGCGACATTAAAAAAATAAAATCATCATATTAATTAGTATAAACGGTAGAAATTACCACTCGTTCTTACATTCATGTTAAACAGAAGGCACCTAAGAATCAAAGCTTTGCAAAATATTTTTGCTTGGCACATGACAGAAAAAAAAGATGTAGTAAGCAGTCAAAAAACTTTAATGCAAAGTATTGATAGTGTTTACGAAATGTATATCCGTATGCTTGCCTTATTGGTGGATGTAACAGAATATACCGCAAACGATGCAATTGAAAGAGCAAATAAACATTTGCCAACTGCGGAGGATTTAAGTCCAAATCAGAAATTATTGCACAATAAATTTGCAGTAACCTTAAAGCAAAATCCAGAATATACTGCGGCAATTAATAAATACCAAGTGAATTGGCATGCAGATCCAGAATTGGTGAAATCTATTTTCATTAAATTAAAGGATACAAAAGAATATGCTGCTTATCTTGAAGAAGGAGAGGAAACGTTAGAAAGTTCTAAAGAAATCATCAAATTCATTTTCCGTAAAATATTATTGAAGAATTTAAATATCGTTCAAGCATTTGAAGATAAATTCATCAACTGGTCGGTAGATAGAGAAGTAATGCAAGGCATGATTGCTAAAACATTAAAGAACTTTACTTCGGAAGATCCATTTAAAAATAAACTAACACCAATTAGTGCTGATTGGGTAGAAGATAGCAGATTTGTGAAAGATCTTTTTGCCTATACCTTAAAAAATGATAACGCTTATCAGGAATTAATTGCTGAGCGCACTAAAAATTGGGAATCGGAAAGAATTGCATTAATGGATACTATTTTAATGAAAATGGCCATTTGCGAGTTGATGAATTTTCCATCTATTCCGGTTAAGGTAACCATTAACGAGTACTTAGAGTTATCAAAAGATTACAGTACACCGAAAAGTAATTCGTTTATAAACGGTATCTTAGATAAAATTTTAAACGATTTAAAAAGAACAAATAGTATTAAAAAGCTAGGTAGAGGTCTAATAGAAGACTAATATCTTAAAAGAATAAAAACGAATGAGAAGAATATTTGCTATCGCATTAGTTGCAATTGCCTTTACAGCATGTAAACAAAGTGCATCTAAAAAAGTAGAAGAAAAAGCTGCTGCAGTAACTGGTACAACACCTGCAGTTTTAGCTGAAGATGCGCCTAAAGTTAAATTTGAAAAAGAGATTTACGATTTTGGCGCAATTAAACAGGGTGAGAAAGTACATTTCGAATTCAAGTTTAAAAATAATGGTAAAACGCCATTAATTATTACAGATGCAACTGCTACCTGTGGTTGTACTAAACCAGAATATCCTGAGGCTCCAGTTAAGCCAGGGGAAGAAGGTGTTATTAAAGTAACATTCGATAGTACAGGTAAAATGGGAATGCAAGATAAAGTTGTGACTATCACTTCTAATGCAAATCCAGAAGCAGCGAAATTACACTTGGTAGGCGAGGTAAAAGAAGTAAAATAGTTTTTGGTTAACCAAAATAAGATAACAATTAACAATAAAGCAATTCAACATTTAAACAAAATATAATAATGACATCACCAGTAATTTTACAAGCAGCGGGCGGAAATAGCCTATATAGTACAATCATACCAATGGTATTAATTATGATTGTTTTCTATTTCTTTATGATTAGACCTCAAGTAAAAAAAGCTAAAGACCATAAAAAATTAGTTGAAGGTTTGGGTATTGGCGATAAAATTGTAACTACCGCTGGTATTCATGGTAAAATTGTAGGTTCAAACGATACTACTTTTTTAATTGAAGTTGAAGGTGGAACAAAAATTCGTTTCGATAAATCTGCAGTTTCTTTAGATGCAACTAAAGCAGCTACTACTGCGGCAACTCCAAAAGCATAATTAATCTCTACATGTTAAGGCCGCTCTTTCGTAATTTCGAGAGAGCGGCTTTTTTTTTGTAAATTTACACCATGCCATTTATTAAACTAACTAAAATAGAGCGCAAGCGGTTTGTATTACTCATTACCTGCTTACTTTGTGCAATAGCTGCTTGGTTATTTATGGCGCTTAATAATAAATACATGTATACAGCTAAAACAGAGTTGATATACAAAGATGAACCACAAAAAAAAGCATTTAAACCTTTACAGCCTGATGTAGTGGATTTACAAGTAGAAGGAACTGGCTGGCAATTGCTTTTTTCGCGTTTGCGCATTAAACCGCAGTCCATTACCGTAAGTTTAGAAAAATTAAGTAACAGAAGTTTCGTGCTGTTTTCAGAGCAATTGCCACAAATTAATAAGCAATTAGGAAGTGCTCAAAAAATCATTTCTATAAAGCCAGATACCTTATATTTCGATTTTTCAAAACGCACAAATAAGCGTGTACCTATAAAACTGGTGTCAAATTTAAGTTTTGTTAAACAATACGGAATTTCAAATCAAATACAATTAACACCAGCGTATGTAAATATTTCTGGTCCGCAAGAAGAGTTAGCAAAAATATCAGCTTGGTATACCGATACGTTAAAATTGGAAAACTTACAAAAACCTACCAATAGTAGAATAGCAATTAAACAAAATAGCTCCAATAATATAAGCATTTACCCAAGTAGTGTTAATGTGAAAATCCCTGTTGATGAATTTACCGAGAAAACTGTTGAAGTACCACTTAACGTAATCAATAACAAAGATTTTTACGATATTAAACTCTATCCAAAAAAAGTAACGGTTAAGTTTATGGTTGCTTTATCAAGTTATCAAGAAGTAGATGAGGATTTTATAGAAGCCTCAGTCGATGTGAACGAGTGGAAACAATTAGGTCATCATAAGTTTTCTGTGAAAGTTACTCGTTTTCCAGATTATTGTAAATTTTTAAGCGTAACGCCTAATAAAATCAATTTTATCATCGAAAAATAATGTTAAAAGTAGGTATAACAGGCGGAATTGGTAGTGGGAAAACCACTATTTGTAAAGTGTTCGAAACGTTGGGTATTCCTGTTTTTTATGCAGATGCTGTTGCTAAACAGCTCATGATTACAGATTTAATTTTAGTAGAAGGAGTTAAAGAAGCCTTTGGTGCTGCAAGTTATTCGCCTACTGGGATTTTAAACAATCAACATATCGCAAATATTGTATTCAATAATAAAGCAGAGCTCGAAAAATTAAACTCATTAGTACACCCAGCAGTGTTTAGGGCATTTGATGTTTGGGAAAAAGAAATGCCACAATCAGTGCCATATACACTTAAAGAAGCCGCTCTGTTATTTGAAAGTGGTTCGTATAAAATGTGCGATAAAAACATATTAGTGACTGCACCTTTAAGCTTAAAATTAGCAAGAGTAATGCAACGCGATGGAGTTACAGAAGCACAAGTACAAGCCAGAATGGATAAGCAGTTTACCGATGAACAAAAAGCTAAAATGGCTGATTATTTTATTGATAACACTGAAAATACCTCAGTTATTCTACAAGTTTTAGATTTACATCAGCAGTTTTTAAGCCTTTAGCTGCTAAATTAAACTTATGTCAAACCCCACTCAAATTATAGACGATTTTATCGTTCAAACTAAAACTGGCTTATTTTGTAGCTATGGTAACTTCTATTTAGATCCAAAGGAGCCTGTAGTACATGCTGTAATTTCTCATGCGCATGGCGATCATGCAGTTGGTGGAAATCAAAATGTGTATTGTACCGAAGCGACATCAGTTTTTATGCAACATCGGTACAAAAAATTCGCTGCTGCAGATTTTCACATTAAAACTTACAAAGAGAAATTCGTAATAAATGGAGTTGAACTCAGTTTTTATCCTGCTGGACATATATTAGGCTCTGCTTTAGTATTGATGAGTTATGAGGGCGTGGATTATTTGTATACTGGAGATTATAAATTGGAGGAAGATGCCACCTGTGAACCCATTGAGTTTGTGAGTGCAGATGTGCTGATTACTGAAACTACTTTCGCAAATCCAGAAACGGAACATCCTAATGCGATAACTGAAATTGAAAAGCTAAACGAGGTGAAAATGAATATCATGTTGGGCGCTTATGCACTTGGCAAAAGTCAACGTTTAATCAGCATGATCAATCAGTATTGCCCTGAAAAAAGAATATTGGTGCATCATAGTATTATGCCTTTTGTGAAAATTTACGAGCAAATGGGCATGCAGGTTGGTAAATATGAAGTTTACGATAGAAAGGTGATGAAAAATAACCAATCTGGTATGATTTACATTGTACCACCAATGGTTTTTCATAGTTATATAAAAGCTATAAATGTGGTTCGGATTTTTGCCACAGGGTGGAAACACTTACAAAGTAAAAACGAAGTTCAATTGTATATTTCAGATCATGTGGATTGGAAAGCCATTTTGGAAACTATAAAAAATGTTGCTCCTCAACAGGTTTGGACAACTCATGGAAGTGGTACACAGTTACAATCTTATTTTGCTCCTAATTTGGTCGTTAAATTGCTTAATTAATGGAAGAAGGTATTGATTATTATCTCAACGAAGATGGCCTAATGGTTTTTACAGCAGCATATCATTTAAAAAGAGGATATTGCTGTAAAAATAAATGCAAGCATTGTCCGTGGAATTATGGGAAAGATAATAGTCAGAAAACCTCACTTCCATCATCTAACCAACCGAAAAACAAATAATGCTAGTAGAAAAAGAAACAAAAACCCAAAAATCTGAAAACATATTCCAAAAGACCCTAATTAACATTACACACACGTTCCATTGGAGTAGTCAGCAAGTAAAAGACATATTATTGCCTTTTGATATTACTCAACAGCAGTACAATGTGTTAAAAATCATCAGAAATCAATACCCAAGTCCTTCTACCATAGGTTTAATTCAAGCTAAAATAGTGGACAAAATGAGCGACACCTCTAGAATTGTAGATCGATTAATTCAAAAGGGATACGTTAAGAAAACTATTAATACATACGACAAAAGAGCAGTTGACATTATTATTTCTGATGCAGGTCTATCTTTGTTAAAAGAAATAAACAAGAAAATTGATTTTTCTACTTTAATTGCACCTAATCTTACACCTGAAGAAGCTGAAAGGCTAAATCTCTTGTTAGATAAAATGAGAGGGTAAAAGCTAGATTACAATTTAAATGACAAGCTGAAAATGATAGACAATATAAAAATAGTAGATACTAAGATTTTTCTGACAATTGGTATATACTTAAAAAAATAACTTATGAGTATACAAAAAAGGATGGTACTAAACTTACTCAGAGTAGAGAAGCCTATGATAGAGGAAATGGTGCTGTAATTTTACTTTATAACAAACATCAAGAAACGGTAATTCTCACTAGACAGTTTCGCCTCCCTACATTCATAAATGGAAATGAAACAGGGATGTTAATTGAAGCTTGTGCGGGATTATTGGACAAAGATAATGCAGAAGATTGTATCAAGCGAGAGACCGAAGAAGAAACCGGATATAAGATTACACATGTAAATAAAATTTTTGAAGCATATATGTCGCCGGGTTCTGTAACAGAAATCCTATATTTTTTTATTGCCGAATATTCGAAAGAAATGAAAGTAAATGAAGGTGGTGGTTTGGAGCATGAAGAAGAAAATATTGAAGTTTTAGAATTCAAAATCGAAAAGGCAATGAGTATGATAGAAAACGGAGAGATTAAAGATGGAAAGACAATACTATTACTTCAATATATAAGACTCAATAATATACTTTAATGCAAATAGACAGACCTCTTATGATACTTGTGGCAGGACCTTATCGTTCAGGCACAAATGATAATCCACATTTAATTGAAGCAAATGTAAAGGCAATGACTGATACAGCATTAGAGTTATATAGAATGGGACATATGCCTGTATTAGGAGAATGGTTTGCTTTACCACTTATTGAAGCAGCAGGTTCAAGACAAATTGGAGATGATATTTTTAATGAGATTTTCCATCCAATAGCCATAAACCTAATTAATCATTGCGATGCAATTTTAAGAATTGGAGGGGCTTCAACAGGAGCAGATGAAATGGTAAAAATAGGACAGGTAAAAGAAAAAATTATATTTCTCGATAAATCAAAAATCCCCAACTTAAAGCGATAAGTTATACAGCCTTTACTTCATTGTAGTATTGCTTCGTACTTACAATGACGATTTAGCAATACAATAACCTAAAAAAAACAATCAAAAATTTAATGACTATGTCCTGCGCTATAAAAACCAATTAACGCAATTCCAATACCTAATAAAACGGCCAACATTTTGCGCTTGTTAATTTTATGATCAGCACTTGATTCGAAAAGGATTGTAGTGGAAATATGTAAAAATATTCCGATGACAATGCCCATCATTTTGTTAAAATAAGGCTCCATACCGCTGATACTTCCATTGCTTAAACTTAGGCTGAAATAATATCCAGCTGGTGCCATGAAAGCGAAAAGTAAAATGTAAAGCACAACTTTGTTAGGCTTAAAATGATTTTGTACTAAAATACTAGCTAATGCAAATGCAGCAGGAATGTGATGCAAAGAGATGCCGAAAATCAATTCATTGTTTTGATCTTTAGCTAGAGGCATTCCTTCTAAAAATGCATGTAAACATAAACTGATCATAATACCCCATGGGAAAACATGCCCATCATGGTGTTTATGGATATGGCCATGTTCTACACCTTCAGAAAATTGTTCTAGAAATATTTGTAACAGAAATCCAATTAAAATGAAGATACCGATCTCACTTTTATCAGTTCCACTATAAGCATCAGGTATTAAATGTAAAACAGTTATCGCAAATAAATACGCCCCGCTAAAAGAAAGAATGAGTTTTAACAATTGAGATTTGTCATTCTTTACTAAAAAGATAGCTAAGCCCCCTAAAAAAGCACAAAAGAATAAAACGAGAAATTTCCAGATTTCCATTAAGCTGTAGGTTGTAATTTTTTATAAAGATAATAGGTAAATAGACCAATGCAAGTTCCTAATATAGCACCTGCAAACGTATCAATAGGGTAATGTACACCAACATATATTTGCGCAAAGCTGATAATGAATGCCCAAGCTAATCCTAATGGTAAAATAGGCCTCCATCTTGTGTAAAAAAGACAGATTAAAAATACTGCAATTCCAAAATGGTTAGTAGCATGGGAGGATGGAAAACTATAGCCGCTTCCACAAGGTACACGATGTATGATTTCGTTAGTTAAACTAACTTCATTACAAGGCCTTATTCGTGCAACATTTGGCTTTATTATTCTTGATGCAATTAAATCGCCCATAGCAAAAGTTACCAAAAGCATGCAGATGATGTAATAACCTTGTTTTTTAAACTGTCTGATACAAAATACAACGATAAAAAGATACAATGGCGACCAAAAGAAACGGTTTCTCATTAATGGCATTAACCAATCGAAAAACTCATTGCTTAGACCACGATGAATTTTTAAAAATAACTCGGTATCAAATTGTTGTAACTCTGCTATCATGCTTTTTTACACACAAGAATTAAACGATCAGATTTTATTTCATCGAATGGATCAAGTGCATAATTACCGAAAATTGCAGTAATGGTTAAGCCGCTTTTGCTAAACATACGCTCAAAATCTGCTAAAAAAAATGCCTGTACACGTTCCTCAAAAGCATATGCCTTTAATCTGTGTTCAAAATTAATATGTTTAATGATTTTCCCTTCACTAACAAACTTATGAAGGTGAAACTCAATACCATCCACTGTTTTAGTTTCCTGATTGGTTAAATTCTTAATTATTTTCTGCGTATTAAAATAATCAATAACCAATGTTCCATCTGCTTTTAATCCTTTTCTAAATGATTTTAAGGCATTAATATGATCTTTTTCAGTATCGAAATAACCAAAGCTGGTAAAGAGGTTTAGCTCAAAGTCAAAATAATTAATGTAAGCCAATTTGCGCATGTCATGCACATAAAAATGCAGGTTTTTCTGTTCAAACTGCTGGGCATATTTAATGCTCTGTTCTGAGAGGTCTATTCCGGTAACATCATACCCCTTTTTGTTTAAATAAATAGAATGACGACCTCTTCCGCAAGCAATATCTAGTATTCTACTGTTACTTTTTGGCTTAAGATAGGCAGACAAATTATCAATTAAAAACTCTGCTTCTTCGTCGTTCCGCTGACTGTAAAGAATATGATAGTAGGGAGAATTAAACCAATATTGAAACCATTTTCGCTGCATTCCACTGATGAGTTTGACGTTTTGTAAAGAACAAATATATACATTGTGGGCAACAGATATGGATTTAAAATTTTTTTAGCATGAGCCGCAGGGGCGGAGATTTGTATTTTATACATTATGTCGATAATACATAGAGATTTAATGTTTTTAGTTAAATATGCGCATCTACCGCTTACTACTTTAATACATTCATTTTATTACCTTCATGTGTGTTAAAATAGAAGTCATTCCTTAAATTTTTATTATTTTTGAAAAAATCTACAAAACTTGACTTTAATAAAATCTATTTCCGGAATTAGAGGGACCATTGGCGGAAAAGCTGGCGATGGTTTAACCCCAATCGACATTGTTAAATTTACTGCAGCCTATGGTTCATGGGTAATTAACAAAACTCAAAATAATAAAATTGTACTTGGCCGTGATGCCCGTATTTCGGGAGAAATGGTTAACAATTTAGTAATTGGCACCCTACAAGGTTTAGGCATTGAGGTAATAGACTTAGGTTTATCTACTACGCCAACTGTAGAAATTGCAGTTCCTTTAGAAAAAGCTGGTGGTGGAATTATCCTAACCGCTAGCCATAATCCAAAGCAATGGAATGCCTTAAAATTATTAAATGAGAACGGAGAGTTTATTAGCGATGCTGATGGAAAAGAAGTTTTAGAAATTGCAGAAAATGCTGATTTTGCCTTTGCTGATGTAAACGAGCTAGGTAAGGTAACTTCAAATGATACCTACTTACAAAAGCATATTGATGTAATTCTGGCGCTACCTTTGGTAGACGTTGAGGCCATTAAAAAAGCGAATTTCAAAATCGCAATTGACTGTGTAAACTCAAGCGGTGGTATTTTTATTCCTGCTTTGCTTAAAGCATTAGGTGTACAAACCGTTTATGAATTGTATTGCGAACCAAATGGAGAGTTTCCTCACAATCCCGAACCTTTACCAGAAAACTTAACTGAAATTGCTAAAGTTGTACAAGAAAAAAGAGCTGATTTAGGTATTGTAGTAGATCCAGATGTAGATCGCCTTTGTTTTGTAAATGAGGATGGAACTATGTTTGGCGAAGAATACACGCTTGTTGCTGTTGCAGATTATATCCTTAAAAACACACCAGGCAATACGGTTTCTAATTTATCATCAACGCGTGCTTTAAGAGATGTCACCGAAAAAGCTGGTGGTGTTTACAATGCATCGGCAGTAGGGGAAGTAAATGTGGTGAACCAAATGAAAGCTACAAACGCAATTATTGGTGGTGAAGGTAATGGTGGAATTATCTATCCAGCATTACACTATGGCCGCGATGCCTTAGTTGGTATTGCTTTATTTTTATCGCACTTAGCAAAAGCAGGAACATCTATTTCGATCTTGAAACGTAGCTATCCACAATATCATATTTCTAAAAATAAAATAACGCTTACGCCAGAAATGGATATAGATGCGTTATTAATTAAAGTACAAGAGAAATATAAAAACGAAAAGACAAGTACAATAGATGGTTTGAAAATTGATTTTGCGAACGAATGGGTGCATTTACGCCGTTCTAATACAGAACCAATTATCCGTATTTATAGCGAAGCTGAAAATGAAACGGTAGCTGAAAACTTGGCGAACAAAATTATATCAGATATTAAAGAAATATTACAACTCAACTAATATCACATTAGGATAATCATACTAAAATGAAAAGAGTTTATTTAGATAATGCCGCAACCACACCATTAGATAAAGAAGTTATTGCTGAAATGACTAATGTAATGGAGAATTTCTACGGAAATCCATCTGCTATACATGCGCTTGGTCGCGAAGTAAGAACATTGGTAGAGAAAGCGAGAAAAACAGTGGCGGGTTTGTTAAATGCTTCACCATCAGAAATATTTTTTACTTCAGGTGGTACAGAAGCAGATAATACAGCAATTCGTTGTGGCATTTCTGCGTATGGGATTAAACATGCAATTACTTCTAAAATAGAACATCATGCGGTAGAACATACCCTAAATATGTTGCTGAAAGATGGAGTAATAGATAAATTAAGCTTTGTAAATATCAACGAAAAAGGACAAATAGACTATAACCATTTAGAAGAATTACTTCAGCATAATTCACGTTCTTTTGTATCGTTAATGCATGCCAACAATGAGTTAGGTACGCTAACGGATATGGAAAAAGTAGGTGATATCTGTGAAAAATACAATGCAATTTACCACGCAGATACTGTTCAAACCATGGGGCATTATCCACATGATGTACGTAACCTGAAAGCTCATTTTATCGTTTGTGCAGCACATAAATTGCATGGACCAAAAGGGGTTGGCTTTTTATATGTAAACAGCAATATTAAAATTCCGCCAATGATTTATGGTGGTGCACAAGAGCGCAATATGCGTGGTGGTACAGAAAATGTATATGGAATTGTAGGTTTAGCGAAAGCATTAGAAATTGCGTATAAAGAAATGGACGAGCATCAAGCGTATATCCAATCATTAAAAGATTATTTAAAAGAGCAATTAATAGCAGAAATTCCTGGTATAGCCTTTAACGGTGAAACCGAAGCAGATAAAAGCCTGTATACGGTATTAAATGTATCATTTCCAGAAATGGACATGGCAGATATGTTGTTATTTAATTTAGATATTAATGGTATTTGTGCCTCAGGTGGTAGTGCCTGCTCATCAGGCTCTAACATTGGTTCGCATGTTTTAAATGGGATAAAAGCTGATCCTAATCGCCCTTCAGTACGTTTTTCATTTAGTAAATACACTACTAAAGAAGATTTGGATTATGTATTAGAAAAAGTTAAAATGGTGGTAAAACAAAATGCTTTAGCATAATTGTATTTAATTAATTTACACTAACATAAAAGCCCTAGTATTTGCTAGGGCTTTTTTAATGCTTATAATTTTCTTTTAACTAAATTAAATTAATTGAAAGTTTATACTAATTTATTTTCAGTTAAACAATTTAATTAATAAAATACATCAAAAATGTTACGTTAGTAAACAAATATGTTTAGTTAGGTTTGTTTAAATTTAAAACAAATACAACTATGAAAAAACTATCTATCTATGTGATCTTATGTTTGCTTATAAGCGGAACGATTTATTCTTGTGCAAAAAAGGAAGCTAAAGATGATCCCACAAACAAGAACTATGAAAAGCTTTTGTATGAAAAGCCAAAGGTCAGTAACACCGTAAATGGTGAAAAAGATCCAAACGTTATTAATCTACAAGAGCGAGTTAAAAAAACAGTTCAAATTAGTTATGAGAATGACATTTTTACAGAACTTAGAAATGATAAGGGTTGGATTGCTTTCATAAAAAAAAATGATTACAAAATAGATTCAATAAATATTAAAAAGACTACTATTGAGAGTACAAGAATAATTTTACTTTCTATACCATTTACTGCTAAAGAGAAAAGTGGTTTTTTAAATGTTTATAATTTGAATAATAAATATTTCTGGACGAAGGTTTTCATAGAAAATTTACCGGAAGGCGCTATAAAATTTTCAATTCTTACTGCTGATGACAAATCGTTAATGGAACTTAATTTGAACAAAGATATGAGAGTAATTAATTTTTCTGCCCCAAAATCTAATAATCTATTATTACAAAATCCTAGTTTTAAAACAGAAGTTGGCTATTTAGCAGCTCCTAGTTGTTTCAAAGATAAATCCTATTATGAATGTTTAGAATGTGTAATTCTTCAACATTGTGGAGGAAGTTTAGCATGTACTATTGCTTGTACTGCTTACTGGGAGGCCTGTTTAGGAATTGCAGCAGTTGCTTGCTTGCCTTAACTATTATCAACTAAATACATATAATTATGATTACTTATTTGAAATTTAAAATTTTCGCTGCACTTATTGCTATAAATATTGGCGTGGTTTGGGGTTTTTATGAATTTTTTAAGAATGGTAACACATATCTACTTAAGCTTTGCGTTGCCAGCTTTATTTTTCATCTTCTACTGTATTATATTTTTGTTAAAAAGAAAGAGACTAAGTCAAAGCCTTAACTAAAGTAGTATTTTATATCGTATCAGGGTTATCGTGATAGGATTATATTGATTACAATAACTTGGCGATTAAATTAACTTATTAAACATATAATTATGATCAATTATTTGAAATATAAAATAAACATAGCACTTATTGTTATAAATATCGGCATAGCATGGGGATTTTGGGAGTTTTTTAAAAATGACAATAAAGTTTTGCTAATGATTAGCTTTGGTAGCTTTATTCTCCACCTGCTATTGTATTATTTTTTTGTTAAAAGGAAAGAGACAACGCCAGAGTCTTAATTAAATTGAAATAGAATTTTATAAATCCCATCAGAATAATGCTGATGGGATTTTTTGTTTAACACCAGCTGATTCCCAAATCAAGCAAACAATAATTTCTCACCATTGTTATTTAACTACATCAAAACTAAATATCATGGAAAATTATAATGAAAAAGACAGTACCATTAAAAAAGATGCGACTGTAACAGATACTGAAAAAGAAACACCAAGAAACGAAGAAAATATGGAGAAAAACTCTTCTTCAAACATGACTAGTAAATTTGAAAAAAAACATGGTCGTACGCATAACGCCTTTGGCGATGGTCATGAACCAGGTACAATTCCAGGTACAGGGGTATAATAATTAACCTTTATTTTATTAAATTTAAACCACGGAAATTTTTTCGTGGTTTTTTAATTTTCCTCATATGCATAGAAGACAATTTATTCAGCATTCAGCATTGGCAGCAGCAATGCTAGCTTTTTATAAGTCAGATGTTTTTGCCAATACGAATTTAGCAAGAGCCTACCAGTTTAAAGCCTTACGCAATGATGTAGGTATTTTTATGGAGCAAGGCGGAACAATTGGATGGCTAAATGGTTCTAGTGGTTTTGTAGTTGTTGATTCTCAATTCCCTGCTTCTGCACCTCATGTCATAGATGAATTAAAAAAACTTGACGAAAAACCGTTCAAGTATTTATTAAATACACACCATCATGGCGATCATACGGCTGGAAACATTTCCTTTAAAGGATTGACCGAGCACGTTGTAGCACATCAAAATTCATTAATCAATCAAAAGTTAGCTGCAGAAAAAGCTAAAAACGAAGACAAACAACTTTTTCCAGATATCACGTTTGGCAAGGGTTGGAAAGCTCCAGTAGGCAAAGAGAAAATAAGTGGCTATTATTATGGCTCGGGTCATACCAATGGCGATGTGGTGTATCACTTCGAGAATGCGAATATTGCACATGTAGGCGATTTAGTTTTCAATCGTCGTTATCCTTATATAGATAAAGATAATGGTGCGCATATTGGAAATTGGATCACTGCATTAGATAAAATTCAAAAACAATTTGATAACGATACGCTTTTTATTTGCGGACATGCTTTAGACCCTGAAAAAGTGGTCATCAATAAATCAGACATTAAAGCGTATCAAAATTACCTTGAAAGCCTTTTAACTTTTGTAAAAGCAGAAATGAAAGCTGGAAAAACAAAGGAAGAAATTTTAAAAGCAACAGCTATACCAGGTGCACCAGAATGGCAAGGCGATGGAATTGTGCGTAGTTTAACGGCAGCCTATCAAGAATTAACAGTAGGGTAGCTTAGCCGATATTTTTAGCCACAGATTAACAGATTTGTTTATTATAATCTGCGAATCTGTGGCTATCTTTTTAATAAAAAATACAATTTATAAACGTTCTATATTTCAAATTCTTTTTTGAAGCGCCAATAATTCGCTTATTGCTAAACGTTTATCCCTTATCTTTGCTAAACTCTAATCCAATTTCTATGGATGATTTTTTAGCAGCTCGTTCGCAAATGGCCCTTTCATTGGGCTTCCATATTATTTATGCATGTATCGGTATGGTGATGCCGTTTTTCATGGCAGTATCCCACTACAAATGGTTAAAAACCAATAATGAAGTCTATCAGCACATTACGAAGGCGTGGAGCAAAGGTGTAGCGATCTTTTTTGCGACAGGTGCTGTATCTGGTACGATGCTTTCATTTGAATTGGGTTTGCTTTGGCCAAAGTTTATGGAACATGCTGGACCAATTTTCGGGATGCCCTTTTCTTTAGAAGGAACCGCTTTCTTTATAGAAGCGATTGCATTAGGGTTTTTCCTGTACGGGTGGAATAAATTGAATAAATGGTTTCATTGGTTTACCGGAGTAGTTGTAGGGGTAAGTGGACTAGCTTCAGGTATTTTAGTGGTTGCAGCTAACGCGTGGATGAATAGCCCTGCAGGGTTTGATGTTGTGGATGGAAAATATATAAACATAGATCCCATTGCAGCCATGTTTAATAAAGCCTGGTTTACACAAGCCTTGCACATGTGTTTAGCCGCTTTTACAGCCACTGGTTTTGCCGTAGCAGGTGTACATGCACTCATGATTTTAAAACAGCAAAACAAAGATTTCCATTATAAAGCGTTTAAAATTGCGGCTACCTTTGCCACCATTTGTGCTGTGTTACAACCGATCAGTGGAGACATTTCTGCGAAAGATGTAGCGAAAAGACAACCTGCAAAATTAGCGGCTATGGAAGCTTTATATCAAACACAAAAACCTGCTCCGCTTTTAATTGGTGGTCTTGTAGATGAAAAGAATAAAGAAGTAAATTATGCACTAGAAATTCCTGGTGCATTAAGTTTTTTAGCGCATGGCGACTTTAAGGCTGAAGTAAAAGGGTTAGATAAAATTCCAGCACATGAACATCCGCCTGTAGCCATTACACACTATGCTTTTCAGATCATGGTAGGCATTGGCAGTGTATTGGTGCTCATAGCACTAACTTATTTTATCCTGCTGTTGCGTAAAAAATCGCTACTAGAACGGAGATGGGTCTTATGGCTATTTGTTTGTGCCATCCCTTTAGGTTACATTGCTTTAGAAGCAGGCTGGGTAGTGACAGAAGTTGGTCGTCAACCATGGATTATTTATGGCATTATGCGCACTAAAGATGCCGTAACGCCAATGCCTGGCATTGCTTGGTCGTTTTATTTGTTCTCGGCAATTTATGCGTCGTTAAGTGTAATCGTTATCTTTCTATTGTACCGACAGATTAAAATGGTGCCTGTATTATATAGTACATCAAAAACATCAAATCCTAAATAGCTATGGAATATGTAGTCATCTCTTTTTTGTGCCTAGCTATTTTGCTCTACTTTTTATTAGGCGGGGCCGATTTTGGTGCTGGGATTATCGAGTTATTTACGTCATCTAAAAACAGAAGTAAAACGCGTAAAACGATGTATCATGCCATTGGTCCAGTGTGGGAAGCCAACCACATGTGGCTCATTATTACCGTTGTGATTTTATTTGTGGCCTTTCCAAAAATATACAGCACCATGTCGGTTTATTTACATATCCCATTGGTGATTATGTTAATTGGCATTATTGCCAGAGGCACTGCTTTTGTATTTAGGCATTACGATGCCGTTAAAGATGACATGCAATGGCTCTATAATCGAATTTTTAAGTATTCTAGTTTCATTACCCCTTTATTTCTTGGTATTATAGCCGGTAGTGTACTGTCTGGTCAGATAGATACCGAAGCCACCACTTTTGTAGATGCCTATGTATTTAGCTGGTTAAATTGGTTTTCGATAGCAGTAGGTTTATTTACTGTTGCTTTGTGTGGTTTTTTAGCGTCAATTTATTTAATAGGAGAGAGCAAAGCTGATGAAGATAAAAAACGATTCATCAAAAAGGCGGAGTTTATGAATATAGCTGCGGTAGTGTGTGGTGCATTTGTTTTTATGGCAGCTAAATTAGATAATGTGCCTTTAATAGATTGGGTATTTCAAAATAACATCGGGTTAACAGCTGTGTGTTTAGCAAGCCTATCGCTAGTAGTGTTGTGGTATTTGTTGCTAAAAGGAAAGACAAAAGTACTACGCATTTTAGCAGGTTTTCAGGTCACGATGATTTTATTGGCGATCAGTTACGCTCATTTCCCGAATTTCATTCGACTAAAAAATGGAGATAAAATTTCTCTTTTTGAGAGTATGGCTCCTGTAAAAACGATTGATAGTTTGGGTTTGGGATTGTTATTGGGGAGTTTGCTTATTTTACCCTTTTTAGGTTATTTGTTTTATAAGTTTCAGCAGAAAGAAGAGTAATTGGTTTTAATGATCAGATTTTTTTTCATTCGTTTTTTCGAGCAAGGCTAAATCTTTTTAACCTTGAGAAAGATTTAGCTTTGCTGAGCACTTCGTGGTTCTCCATTTCGTTTCACTCCAGTCGAAAGGACGAGACTTGATGCTGAGTTCCTTCGTCATTGCGAGGTACGAAGCAATCTTACAACGCTGGGTTTCTTTATCAATGCTTTAGGATTGCTTCGTGCCTCGCAATGACGACCGTCTTAAATATGCCCTTTAAAAAGGCTGTCTGTTTCTTTTTTGGCAGCAGCTTCATCGTAATTCGAATCGATCTTTTTCTCTTGTGCGTTTACAACACAACAAAAGCTAACAGCAAAGCGACGAGCACTAATTTTTCGTGCTAACTAGTTTAAGTTTTTCTCCATTAACCATTTGTTGAGTTCCGTTTTTATGGCTTCTCCAATTTTTTTCTGGTTCGCGGGATTTTCTAAAAATGCCTTACTCACGCCATTGTCGCCAACTTCTAACAGTACTCTGTATCTTGCCGTATTCACGTTTTCATCTAAGCTGTAAAAACCACGTTTGCCCGTAGTTGTACACACATAATCATTTCTTCCGGTAGAGCTATCTAATTGTACCCCTCTATTTTCTAAATCTGTAGCGGCACTTACCGCTGCAATTAATCTGGCGGCTAATTCTTTATTTTCGGCTTCGTATGGATCGCCTTCATGTACAAAACCCCAAATGGCATGACGCTTTGTGCCACCGTTGTTGTGGACTGCAATAAACACATCTGGTTTTTTCTTGTTTGCTTCTTGTAGCTCATAGGCATAGCCAGAAATTTTACCCTCTATAATGGCCGATGTATGTTCAATAACCGTATTGCTCCCTACATTGTTATGGTGCAAACCTTCTTTACCTAAACTCCACACTTTGTATTCTTTTAATTTAGGTTTCGTAGCCATTGCCGCTTCAACGATGGCATTACAGGTTGCTGCTTCACTAAAATCTACACCGGTATCGGTTTGATGGGAAGGTTGCCAAATGATTACCGCTTTAGCTTTATGTAAACGATGGATGGTAAAGCTAGAAAGCAAAATAAGTAAAAATAGGGGTACGATTAGTTTTTTCATGATGGGCTGTTTTGATGAACTAAGATAAAGATTTCTTTTTATACCCCTCTAGCATGAGATAGCGTTGGGCGAATTTGTCAAGGTAAATGTGGTAAAATCAGGATTTTCTTCATCAGTTGCTGTGAATGGCATAAAGTTTAATTTCTCCAATAATTTTGTTGAATTGCTATTGTCGTTATGCGTAAATGCAGTTATGTGATGAACCTGTAAGCGCTCAAATGCAAAGTCGATCACTGCCGTTACTGCTTCTTGCATGATGCCTTGTCCTTGAAATTTCGTCATCAGTTCGTACCCAACTTCGCAACTATTGTTTTCAGTTGAAAAGTTATATAGGCAAACTGTACCCACCACCTCTTTTGTTTGGGTTAGCGTAATTACCGAATACATAGAATTATTTTGCTGAATGTGCTCATTCATAGTAGTAATAAAGTGTAGTGCTTCATCAATCGTCTTGCTGGGTTGTCTGCCAAGGTATTTGTTTATTGCTGCATCAGAACGCAATGCAAAAATAGCTTGACAATCATGGGTGGTTAATTGCCTAAGCGTTAACCTTTCTGTGGTTAAGATGGGGAAAGGGGTAAAACTTCTGGTTTTCATTCGTTATATTATTTGGAGATCTTGAAGTATTGTATCAGTTAATATGAGTTTTAGATAACATAAACTGATATGTTGTAGTATAAGTGAGACGCTTGCACTAGAGTTGGGCCTGCGTACACTTACGTTTATTAGTTGCTCAAATGTTAATATCCTTACTTCGCCCACTAAGGCAAAAACCCGTGTTAGCAGTAGTATTATTTGTAATGTTTATTGTTTACGGGTTTAAACCTATTGTTTTTGAGGGATAGTATTTCCCATACATAAACCTGAAAGTCCGCATTTCTGCATTCCTTGGGATAATATTCTGGATAATTACTTCCTACAACACTTGGCATATAAACATTTGAATATTGTTGCATTCTTGGCTTTATTATCTCACCTCTTGATTCAATAGGTGAACCAAGTCGAAGAGATGCCTTTTTTACTCCTTTCAATAATCTTAAAACCGGTCTAGTTCTTCCATCAGGAGTTTTTTCAAGAAATCGTGCATGTTCAAACAAAGAATTTAGTTTTTTCTTCTGTCCACCCAAAATAAAATAACATTTAGCTCCTGTCTGGTTTGAAATCAATTCTAGTCTAATCATATCCCAAATAATATCTGCAACACTTACAGAAGTTTGCCCTATCCATTTGGATTCTACCGCTACAGTAATGAGGCCTTTGTCAACAATAACAAAGTCTAGTTGAGGAGGTCGTCCAGGTGTTTTTTTTGCGGCTGTCAAAATTGGGTGATTATATTCGGCAATTACTTTTCTGTCAAACTGTCCATGCAAAATATTGCCAATAGGGGCAGTTAAATATTTTTCCGAAAAAAGTTCATAGCGTCTGCTATGAAATTCATAAAATAGCCAACCTGCTACCCCCTCTGCTAATTTTCGTGATATGTTCATATAATATTACAGCTAACGTTCAGTGGTTTGCCGAATTGGGATGTTAAAACCCACTGCCTTGCAAAGTATAATCCTTCATTATTATGGATTTATATTACACCTCAAGGTTCTTTAATTTTAAAATCTTACTAATTATTTTCACACACCATAGGCATGCGCCATTGGGCTAATGTTTCATCAATCTACGCGTACGATTATTTATCACGATTATTAATCCCAATTAACTTATCCTCTGGTAAAGAAGTGTACAAACTATTTACTTTAGATGGAAGTGATATCATATATTCAACAATAATGTTTATTAGTTCAAATAGTCTGATCACAACATTCTCATCGTCGGTATCAATCTGTCCTGGATGGACCGACTCGTTACCTGTTACTCTTACAATATCCAATGATTGCTGAACTATTTTTGGTAAGCCTTTATTAACAAGCTCTTTTATATCCAGATTAATATTATCACCAGTTTCTCCTAATTCTTTACATAACATCTGAATTGAAAGTCTTAACAGTGCTCCTGATGCTCTGGGTGACTTAGTTAATATACTGGCAGCTTCCAAGTAAAGTTTTTTAACAGATACAGGCATATCGAGGTTTGGAAATTGAACTGCACCATTGTCAGGATAAAACATTTTATCTTTAACCCATAATGTATGATCGTTACAATGTTGACAATGTCCAGTAACTAAATCAGCAGATTTTGGCGATTGCTGTCCTTTAAAGTGCCAGTTGTCATATGTCCAGTCCTGTTTTGATAAAACTCCACAATGTGGGCATGTAAAGGAGTTCCCAAAGACTATAGGCTTAATATATTTCATAGTGATTTTCTTTAAGCGAGACGAATGTTTTTGGTCTTACTAATGTGTAAATTAAATAAATTTTTGTACAATAGCAGGTTAAGTATTAACTATTGTTGTTTCAACAGCCTTAATATACCTGAATTTATAAAATTCTAACCAACATATTTTTGTGCTACTAATCTTATATCTTCAGGAGATGAATTTTCGTTCTCCATTTCGAAACTTAAATCTTCATCTGAAATATCATTCACATCCAATATTTCGATAACTTCTTCATAATCATCATCTAAGTCAGCATAATTTTCGACATCTTCAATAACCTCGGTGTCATCTTCGGTGAGATAGTCCAAATTGTCAAAAAATGGATTAACTAGTTTACTTATTTTTTGAGTCCATATTTCGCTTTCTTTAAATCTACTAGCGTTTCTTTTATAGTTCGTTTCTAAATTTAAACGATAAATACTAAACTTATTTCTTCTTAGATGAGCTTGCCAAAACTCCTTTGAGCCTGGACTAGAATGCTGGCTGTCGGACAAAATTTTATAACCAAATTCATAAACTAAAATCTCAAATAAATAGGTTAAATAACCATTTCTCTCAAGTTTCGAATAGGTACATGCAATTTCAAAATACTTTATTTTATTATGTAATTTAAAGTTTCCATGTACAATTGAAATCAAGTCTCTTTGGTATTTGTCTATAAGTTTTATCGTTAATTCATCTGTTGAGATCTTTATAGATTCATACATTTTGGAAGGTATTTTTTTTGGAATATAGTCTTCAAAAAATTTATTTCCAGCCTGACTAAGTAAATACTCGGTATCTAAATCTTCTGCTCTTCGTACTATAGGCATAATAATTTAGATCTGTTAGTTTAAAAATTTCTTTGATCTAAATTTAGAATGTTGCGAAAACTTATTTTCATGAAAAGTAGCTGCAGTATAAAAATGATAAAAAAAGTAATGATATAATTTTATACTTAATTTTTCAATATTTGGCATTTGTCAGAGAATTAATTTATTCTAATATAAGGAACTAGATGAAATTTATCCAAGTTTATCCGTTTATCTAACATTCCAGTTGACAAAATTTATTAACAATATCCCAGTTGAGCAGTTATATGTGTTTGATTTCGCATAGTTGAAAATAAAATGTGAATACAGACTTGATTTTATTATTTTTGATTACAATGTTCACAGAAAAATTTTTAGAAGAGCTTATTACATGCGCTAAAATTGTTGTCGATGCTCCAATGGAGATGAAGCAAGGACGTTCTGGATTTATGAAAAGGTCATTCACACTAAAATCTTTAGACGATAAATATAGTTTTAGTGGATTTATTAATCAAAATCTAACATTTAGCGAAAATTTTTCAATAGGTCTCGTTTATAATCCGAGAGAAGAAAAAGGCACTATTGTACTTTTAAGATGTAACGGCGCACATGGCGGAACAATACACTTTCCTCATCACGCTAGTTGTCATATACATACTTCTACTGCTGATAGATTAAACAACGGTGTGAAATCAGAGGACAGGATTGAGATAACTAAAGAATACTTAACTATAGAAGAAGCAATACAATACTATGTAAAACGTATTAATATTAATTCTTCTGACAAACATAAATACTTTCCACCTCCAAGCGGTCAAAGAGACTTGTTCGGTGATAATTTAAGTAACCAATGATGGAAAAAATATTAAATCACATTAAAAGTGATTTTAACGACAGGGTTTCAATTCAACAAAAGAGACCTGGAATATTCCAATTGTATTTGCCTATTTATCATGAGGACGGTGATATGGTCGATTTATTTTTAAATACAAATGGAAATGGTTCATATTCTTTATGCGATTACGGATTAACTCTGCAGCGTCTGTCTTATTCTTACGATATTGATACTGAAAATAAAGAGTCTATTTTACAAAGAATAATTTCTGAAAATGGGTTAAATGAGGAAAATGGTAATATTTGCTTAAATACAAGTTCGGAAACAATTTTCACCGATATAATGCATATTACGCAAGCATATGCGAAAATCGGTAGTATGCGTTATTTCAAAAAAGAAGTAGTTGAAAATTTGTTTTATGAGATATTGGATGAATTTATAGGGAAAGAGCTTAAAGAATTTAATCCAAAAAGTAAAGTTTTACCAATCCCTGAAAGAGATGATTTGGAAGCGGATTATTCTTTTTCCCCTAATGGACATCCAGTATATCTTTTTGGAGTAAAAGATGCTTCCAAAGCTAGGCTTGCGACGATTAGCTGCTTAGAATATCAAAAGGCTAATTTAAACTTTAGAGGGTGGGTGGTAAATGAAGATTTTGAAAAGCTACCAAGAAAGGACAGATCACGACTTACAAATACATGTGACAAACAATTCACTAGCTTAGAAGATTTTAAATCGTCAGCAAAAGTGTTTTTAGAAAGAGAAAGAATGTAGCTTGATCGATTAGATACAGTGTTCTCGTTAACTGGTGGGAGCCATGGTTTGTGCCCCAATCTGGCGCAAGCGTCCCGCTTGTGACTAAATATATAAAATAATTTAACTGATCAATTTAATGTCCAATAGACCTTTTATACCTGCATAATCCCTTGCACTGCTATATAGATAGTGCATGGGTTCATTAACTATTCCTGATGAAACTGGATTATCATGAATATAATCCAACTTCTGTTCCATCATATAATTATCCCATAGTTCAATTGGATGGTTATCTTGTTGCCAAAATTGAAAGTCTTTATTATTGCTGTTTTTACTTCCCGCCCTTTGCATCATCCATAATAGCCATTCCTTTCTGCTCTCAGTCGGGTTTTCAGTAATCGACTTTCTTAAACATTTGGAAGTAAAGCCTTTGAAATCCCTTAAGATATCTTCTGTTTTGTTTCCATTAGTCCCAATAATTAAATGAACATGGCTTGACATGATACACCAGCCATAAATCTCTAACCCTTTTTCCTTTTGACAGTAGTTTAGGTTATCTATTAAAATATCTTTATACTCGTTTCTAATAAATATATCCAACCAATAAACTACAGCAAAACTGACAAAGTATAACCGCTCTTGGTTCCTAATCTTATATTTTATACTCATTATTAAATATAGGATTTTTAGGCATTACAAATTGATATGTTATAGCACAAGCGGGACGCTTACGCTAGAGGGGGGATTTGTCTTTCATCGTTAATTTTCATCATCAAAATACCACCTGTCTTCTGGGTGTTGAAAGTTATTATTGCTATAATCATTATGTCTTGTTAAAATTATCTCAGGTTCATTAGACCAATTTAGAACCTTGTTGTTCTTTATTTCTGAATATTCAATTACAATATCCTTGCAGGTCCTATCTGTCTCTATAAAATATCGTTCATCCCAGGAGATATAATTATTGTGAAAATTGCATGTCAAAAATGAAATATCTTCACAATATTCAAGAATGGTCAATAAATCAAACTCTTTACAGTCTAAAAATGAACAATCTCTAAAAATTATTTTACTTGAATTAAAGAATTGGGCAATACCGTATGTACATTCTCGAACAATCGTTTTATTAATAGTTGCGTTAGAACTTTTATTGAATGTCAATCCATATGTACCACATCCATAAAGGTCACAGTTCGATATTTTTATGCGGTGACATTCATTAAATATAAATACACCACCAGTACAACTTCCGGGGGTGGTATGTCCTGCGGTTATATTAGTTATTTCAATGTTTAAACTATTATTAAACCTCAGAACCCATGCATATGATGGGTTAATTAAAAGTTCAACCATTCCCTCGCCAACAATTTTCAGATTTTTTATGTTTTCAATATGAGGTTCGTAACCGTTAAAAACAGTTCGCCATCTTACGTTTGGATTAGAGTCGTATTTTGCGATGTCAGAAAGATTGTATTTTCCTTCTTTTAATCGGATGATAGTATTAGATTTAAGTGAATTAATGAGTTGTTCCACATCACTCACTTCAACTTCACTGATTTCCTGATTCTCTAACTCGGGAATAAGATTGCCGGTAATTACCGCAGTGTCATGAGCCTTGACTTGGGCATACCATTTCTCTCTAGCGAAGCGGATCTTGTCTGAACTAAGAACGATTGTTAAATATCTTTTAGTGTGAGCTTCATCGTGATGTAGTGAGCATAATACAACCAAATTATCATAATCATGACTTCGACTCATTGCCCATTCTTCGATATGGTGAATAATAATTCCTCTACTTGCTTCTCTACAAATACAGCAAACATGTTTGGAATCATGTAAAACTTGAGAAAACGTGTCGTCTGGAATTGGAGGGCGTCCATCTAATAGTTTTTTTGATTGTACTTCTGGTATTCCAAGAGCAATTAAGTCTTCTAAAGTTTTGTATTGTAATCTTTCGATTGTATAACCAGCTTCAACAAGATTTTGAGCTACAGTACTTTCAATCCCTCTTTTAAGAAGAGCACCATGAGTATTATTAGCCATTTATATTATTTCTTTTTAATGTAAATAGAATAAAAATGAACGTTATTGAGAAAATATATTTGTTCATCCCAATTATTTAATTCTAGCAGTACAATTATCAGGCAATGTTTTCAAATATCCGATAACGTTTTGGGCTTTGCGTTCGGGCGGGTTTCGGAACACAAAGATTCAATTTTATTAGTAAAGTTATAGAAGCACAACAGCTCCAAGTTTGCACGTCAGCCCGCCTGACGCAAAACCCGTGTTACTTGCTGCCCAATTCATTGGGGGTTCATAAAATTTTCAAGTTTCTCAATATTTTTTTTCACCTGTGTCATGTCCATAATTTTTGACCCGACTTCAACTGCTTGTCGGTAAAATGGTAAAATGATTTTAGGAAAATTCCTTTGCTTAAAACCATTTGTCTCAGCAATCATTTTCTTTAACCGAACATCGCCAAATTTCACAAGTAAATGTGTTGCTCTGTAAATTTCATTAGCATCACCTCTTTCAAGTATTTTATCTACTAAATTTTGAAATTCCAAATCACTTCGGTTAATGTCCTCTTTGCCTTCATATCTGGTTAGTGATTCCTGTATTTCTATTGTCTCTACATTGGCAAAATTCATTCTGATGTTATGTCCCGCCCACATGTCGTATTTCTCGTCATACCAAACACCTGAATCATGCCACTCGCCAAAGAACTGAACTGAATTTTTAATTCTAAAACCTTTAAGTCCATCTTTGGAACCTAAAATTGTCGCTTTACATGGGTTAGGGAATAACGCATCTACTTCTTTTTCGGCTTGGTAGGATGCAAAACTATCTAAATATAATTTTTTAAATGCGTCAAAGAACTGAATAATGTTCTCAATTTTTGGATACAGAAACTCTGCAACATTGAACGAGGATTGTCCAACACCATCAATACGAATTGGTTCAGAGTCGTGAAGTATGTATTCCTCATCGCTTAAAGAATATGCAGAATGAAAAAATGAATTTCTGATTTCTTTATAGTGATTTTCTTCAAAAAAGGAAATGATATTAAGTTTTCCTGCATCGTCCAAAAGTTCAACCAAAAAATCTCGCTTTTCTCCAATTCCTAAAAGTCTTTCATATTTCTTTGTTTTCCAGAAAAGGTATGATGAACCTTTATAACCCAATTTTATTTTGCATAAACTTCCGAGTATGTTATAGAAATCGCTGTTTTCAAAAAATGTTGAATATAGTAGTATCCCAATTCTTGTTTTCTTTTTATTGGAAAACTGAAAATAAAGTCCTTTATAAAATTCAATTGCATCAAACCATTCATGCAAGTTGGTTGACAGTTCTTTTGCACCCATCCCTGTATAGTTGATGAGTGTCTGAACAAATTCAAATTCCCTCTTTTGCTTTGCTTCGTCAAAAAGCGTTGTCAAGTCGTTAAGCGTTTCTTTCATTCTTGTTCGTATATTGCTCTGTCGGTTTCAAGTTAGCATGTTCGTCACGGGTTGCAGATACTTGTATATAAGTCTGACGTCGTCAGACCTATCCGCCCATTTTTCAGCAGATAGGTCTGATAAACGTTATCCTTTTCTAGTATAAAAGTATTGAAAAATAACCTATAAATCCTATACCTCTTTTTCAGGTTTATGGCTGTGAAATGAATAAGCCTAGAACATATGTACCCAATAAACCACCATTAACAAACTTTAACATTCTACAAGAAAACTGGGTCTATCCCTATTTTTTTCAACTTCATTTTCTTTAATGTAAACTTAATTAACTCCTAATTAAAACCTCGAAAGATGGAGAATTTGCTTTCTTCATTTTACTGTCTACTTTAGAAATAGAAAGAGGGTAGTATTACATTCGACAATACCACTTGCTTTTTATCCTCCCTAGATAAAGTATTAAAACTTGCTGTACAGCAAAAAATAAAAACTATGGAGTTAAAAGTAAGTAGTGCCCAATTTAATCTTAAAGACAATCTATTATTTATAGTTGTTCTTTTACCCGAACAAAAAGCAGGTCATCCCCCTTAGTTTTTAAATCATCTTTACCTCATTCGCAATTAAGTTAGCCAATTAAATGACAGCAGAAGCGAAATGTTGATGAACATCAGCAAAATGTTCAAGAACATTAGCGCAATGCTGATTAACATGAACAAAATGTTCATGAACAAAAGTTCATTGTTCATCTACAAAAGCAAAATGTTGTTGAACAAAAGCGAAATGTTGATGAACAAAAGTAAAATGTTGTTGAACAAAGGGTCATTGTTCATCTACAAAAGCAAATTGTTGTTGAACAAAACCAAAATGTTGTTGAACAAAACCAAAATGTTCATGAACAAAAGGTTAATGTTGATGAACAAAATAGTAATGTACAAGAACAAAATGCCAATGTTGATGAACAATAGCTTAATGTTCGTGACAAATTGACTAGCTAAAAGCGGATGAAATACTATATCATATATCTTTTAAAAAACTCACCATAGCAGTTTACCTACTCTAGCTCATGATCAATGAAGTAGGATAGTACCTGAGCTGTTGTGGTATTCAAAACACATAGAAAATGTCAAAATCAAAAATTATAACTAGCTTTTCACGTTACCGTGATGCAGAATTCAGTAACAAAGCCAAATTTATTATTAACAGCATGACTGCAAATGCAAATTTTGCAGCACCAGTACCATCTTTAGGGGAAATTACGGCAGCAGACAATGATTATACCGCTGCATTAAGTGATGCAGAAACTGGGGGAAAAGCAGCAATAGCCTTAAAAAACCAAGCTCGCGAAAACCTAGAAGCTCTTTTACTAAAATTATCTCATTATGTACTAATTTATGGCAATGACGATGAAGTGGTTTTATTGAGTTCTGGTTTTAGTTTATCGAAAGGGGGTAACCCAGTTGGAATTTTGCCAAAACCTACTGGTTTTACGGTAAAGTCTACAGATAAGGGCATGGTGACCATAAAGTTGACTAAAGTGAATGGGGCTGGCATGTATCAGTATGAGTACCGTGTAGTAGGTACGGAGACATGGACTACCTTTCTTTCTACCAAAAGCGCTGTGCTGGTAGAGCCCTTAACTAGCGGAGTGGAATATGAGTTTAGGGTTACCGCTGCTGGAAGTGCAGATGAACGAATTTACAGCGATGTATTGAAGAGTTTTATCTTGTAAAATAGTTCATTAGTTCACTTGTATCATTAGTAATACAAGTTCATTATCATTTGTTCATTAGTATCATTGGCTCATTAGGCAAACTGCCAAACCAATGAACTAATGAGCTTTTGATAAAACTTATTTATTTATTCATGTACTATTTGTTTACTACATCTATCACTGTTCCAATGAGAATTGGAAAAATCCAAAATGAAATCATCCCTAAAAAATAGGCAATAAGTGCTTTTACGTAACTCCTCTTTTTTTTGGCTTCAAAAAATTGTCCAATTACCCAAACAGTGTATAAAACACCAACTACACCAGCAAAAGTCATTAAATTGAAATGAGTTAACCCTTGGATAACCACAAAAACTGAAAAAATTAACATGCCCATGCCCATAGCAAAGCAAAGCATGATCACAATTTCATAAATGTTGTAGGTATATTTTCTAAAAAACACTTTTAACCATAGGGCAATAAATACTCCCATCATAATGTTTGCATAACCATAATGATCTTGCACCCATTTTACAGCATCACCAACAGCACTCGGCGCTTCGCCTTTAGCTTGCTGATAGTTTGCAAAGCCGTCTTCAATATGAAATAAATGATTTAAAAGGGTGTAAATTAAAGAAGTGATGATGATGAATAGGATAGGTTTTACCAGTCGACTTCTGTTTTCTGAAAGGTATTTCCGAATATTTAGTCCCGGATTAATGGAGAGTTCACGTATGGTGTATAAAATTCCACGTTCAAAATGGAGCACGTGTTCAATTTCGTGAACGATATAATGTCTGTCAATTCTTTTTAAGCTTTTTGGTTGCCCACATTCTGGACAAAATTTAGCGGTTATTTCAGTGTTACAGTTTGTGCAGTTCATTTAAAATTGTCAAATGTTTTGTCGGTTCTTTTGTTTTATCTGTTTGTAAATTATCGCTAAAGTTTCGATTCATTGCGAGCTGGGTGGCTCAGTAAAGTTACTAGAAAACTGGAACGGTCAAAAAAGAATTTCCATCCAGTTTTGCAAACCCTTTTAGTGGCTGGTAGTTGTCGTCAGATTAATTTTTATTTAGTTTGTCGTTAAAAAAGTCAAGTATTTCTATTGATAGTTGGCTATGAAATTTTTCTCTGTCAAACCCAACTGGGTCTGTTGATGGAAGAAAATTTGGGTTTTTCATTGCCGCTGGAAATGGGCTTAAAAATGAAAAGTGTCCTGCATTTTCAACTTCGATTAATTTGACTTTGGACTTGTCAGGAACATAATTCAAAACAATCTCTCCATTCCATTTTGGTGTAATCGGATCATGTTGAGCAGTGAACATTAATATTGGGATGGTTACTTTTTCTAGCGAATTCATAAACCAACCTGCTCCTGGTGCGAGTAATACAATTGCTTTAATTCGGAAGTCGGGTACAACTTCTACAACGACACCTTCCTTTGTTCTAGGCACACCACCGGCTAAGGCCAATGCCGTATAGCCTCCCATTGAGTGACCTATAATTCCAATTTTGTTTTGGGCACTATTTTTATTGAACCAATTATCAGCAAGTAGAAAATCAATTGTTAAACTAACGTGTCTTGGTCTAGTTTCAAGATTTTCAATTGTGTTTTCTAAGGTATTGTTGTTCCGATTATTCCCATAATGTTCGAGCATTGCTACGATGTACCCATTTTTTGCCAAATGTGTGCTGATTGTTCTGTACAAAAGATGTGAACCTCCGTTGCCGTGTGAGATGATTATTAACGGAAACTTGCCATTCATAATTTCTGCATCAGGACTTACATCCATCACATAGGGTCCAAACGAAATAGGTCTTGATGCCACATTGGTCGGGTAGTGGACTAAAACAGGGAATGAAATGTTTTTGATTTCATCTCTAATCGTCAATTGTTTGCTTCCTACAAAAATTTCTGTCATTTTTTAAAATGCCTTTTTGCTTCTCTGTGTAATCTGTATTATTCTTACCGCTAACTCACCCGCTTACCGCTACTTAATTAAACAGTAAATATTTATAAACGAATATAAAAGTTTAACATCCGATTATTAAATTTTTTGGAATTGTAAGAGAGATCATTTGCTTCGTAAATCAAAAAAGCTCCAAAGGAGCTTCTTACTATAATCTTCATTCGTATCATTTCTTTAATTGCCTGTGGTCCAGCAAGCCGGTTCAGCAATATTGATATCGCCTACCATGGCATACGATGCCGTAACGCCCCCTTGCTGGTGCCCGTCTGTGAACGTTTTTATTTTTCTGTCAAATATTTTTCCTTAAAACGTTCTGTTTTTTGAATGTCACAACCTAATACAAATACTCTGTATGCAGGTCTGTCTATTCCGAAATAAGGTATTTTGTCTTCAAAAAATTCTATATTCATTTTTTGCAATTCGCTTTTCAATTCTGTAATCTTATTTATGTCTGTTGAAAAGCCAATACAATGCGTCTTCGCCCATTTATCAGACTTAATTTGATTAAAAGCGTATTCTACTATTTCAATTTCTGATTTGAAGTATTTTAAATTATCTTTTTTCCCACGTTCCGTGTAATACCAAATAAAAAGTCCACCTGATTTGTCAATTCCAAAACCTTCATGAATACTGTTTCCATTTATTGAATAACTGTTGAAATTGAAACAATTTTCGCTCATCCAATCTTCAAGTTCAATTTCTGTTTTTGGTAAATAGTTGTTATCCATTTTTCAGTTTTTTATACATAAAATGTTGGATTCTCAAATCATACGTGTTAATCTAAAAATTGTCACTTAACAAGCATTTGGATAGAAATACGTTTTGAGGCTTTACGTTCGGGCGGGGTTCTAAGCACAAAGTTTCAATTTATTACTAAAGTTCATTAGAAGCACAATGCTTCAAGTTCCCACTTCAGCATGCCTGATGCAAAACCCTTGTTATAGGGCGTTTTTCTTTCTCGCAGTCAGTATTGTATGTATTTCAAATTCTGTTTCTGAAATTTTGTACTTCACTTTAAATGTTTTTAGTTCTTCAAATTTAAACTTCTTCAGTTTTTTTTTTAGGTCGTCCAATTTATAGTAATTGAAATAAACTCGTCCGCCACTACCAACTTTAAATTCAGATTTGTCTGGTTCACCTTCTACGAAACTTAAATATATTAAGCCATCGTAGTTTAGCAAGTCATAAGCGTTAGAAATTAGTTCTTTGCACTCTGTCTGCGATAAATATGGCAAACAAAATCCACCAATAATTCCATCAAATTTCTTGTCAAGAGTGTTGATCTTTCGGCAGTCCATAATAGCAAAACTTGCAGTCGGATTGTTCTGTTTTGCAAGTCGTATCATATTTGGAGCTATGTCAATTCCAAAAATTTCAAAGTCAGGTCTTTTAGATAAAAGATATTTGGTAATGTTTCCAGGTCCACAACCGATTTCCAATATTTTTGCTTTGGGTTTGTCAATAAAAGTACAAATAAAGTCGTAGGTATCATTATACAAGTCCATTTCCATAAACTTGTCTTGGTATATTGAAGCAATATTGTTCCAAGTGTCAAATGTTTCTTTATATCTGTTCATCGTTGGTTTGTCGTCTGTTAAAATGCCCTATAACTCGTGGCTTAGTGCTAATTAATCGGATAGTAAACATTTATAAACAAATATAAAAGTTATCATCCGATTATTAAATTTTTTGGAATTGTAAGTAGTGCTCAATTGCTTAATAAAGCAAAAAAGCCCCAAAAGGAGCTTTTTAGTATATTAGTTCATTAGTGTCATTAGTTATGCAATTTGCCTAATGAACAAATGAATTAGTGAACAAATGAACAACCTAATTCTTCATCATTTTCAAGAAACTAGCCAATTTAGCTTTCATTTGTCTTCTATCTACAATAAAGTCTAAAAAGCCGTGTTCCAATACAAATTCAGACGTTTGAAATCCTTTAGGAAGATCTTTCTTTATCGTTTCTTTAATTACCCGTGGCCCAGCAAAGCCGATTAAAGCCCCCGGTTCAGCAATATTGATATCGCCTAACATGGCATAAGATGCCGTAACACCACCAGTGGTAGGGTCGGTTAATAAAGAAATATAAGGAATTTTAGCTTGCGCTAATAAAGCCAGTTTAGCCGATGTTTTTGCCATTTGCATTAACGAAAATGCTGCTTCCATCATACGAGCACCACCAGATTTAGAAATCATTAAAAACGGTACTTTATTTTTGATGCTATAATCGATAGAGCGAGCAATTTTTTCGCCAACTACCGAACCCATCGAACCGCCAATAAACGCAAAGTCCATACAGGCAACCATTAATTCCTGACCATCAACTTTACCATGAGCAGCACGAATAGCGTCTTTTAAGCCTGTTTTAACTTGGCTTTCTACTATTCTCTCGGTATAAGGTTTGTTATCGTTAAAGTGTAAAGGGTCGCCAGAAGTTAAATTAGCGAACATTTCGGTAAACTCATTATTGTCAAAAAGAACTTGAAAATATTCTTTAGATCCTATTCGTAAATGGTAATCGCAATAGTGACAAACGTATTTGTTTTCAATTAAATCTGCACTGTGTAATGCTTTTTTACAGTTTGGACATTTATTCCACAAGCCATCTGGTGCTTCTTTCTTTTCTTCTGTTGTGGTACTGATACCTTTTTTTTCTCTCTTAAACCAAGCCATGTTACTAGTTAAAAATGCGAGTACAAAGAAACAAAAAAAATAGTTAAGAAAAACAGTATTGTGCTAGTGGTTGTTCGATTGTTAGAGTGTGGCATTAGTTGGCTTTTGAAAATTACCAATTTAACTTAAGTTCGGGGTAGGCATTTTGTATTTATAAGCTATCTCAAGCCTAAGTAGCATCTCTCCGTTTTACTAAATCGACCTTGTCCAGTGCGGAAAGCACCAATAAGCTTTAGTGCTAACTTTAATAGCGCTGGGCTCAGTCGTGGATTTTATTTATAAGCTTATATGTTCTTAATGGTATAAATGAGCTTCGCTTTGCTACGGTATTTGCATACTTTTTTCATCTACAGGAAAAAAGTTTGTCCGCGAAGCGACAGAACCTATAAATATGTTTCAGCTGTCAATAATTTTAAATCACGGCCGTTGTGTTTGCTATTTAAATACTATTTCTTATATCGAACTCACATTCATTTAACAATTCAATCATTCATCAATTGACTAAAATGTGAGGGTAGTTATTGTAAAAAATACACTTAGGCAAAAATTATTGTTTTCTTGTTTTTTTTTATAACTTCGACATATCAAATTTAAATAGAAATGAGTTTAAAAGGCTATAAAGGCGTAATTTACGGAGCAGCCGTTCAGGAATTATTTGAACAGGCTAAAAAGCATCAATTTGCATTACCAGCAGTAAATGTTACAGGAACGAATACGATTAACGCAGTAATGGAAACTGCAAAAGCGGTTAATTCTCCTGTAATGATTCAACTTTCTAATGGTGGTGCACAGTTTTACGCTGGTAAAACATTAAATAACGATAATTTAAATGCATGTGTATTGGGTGCAGTATCTGCAGCTAAACATGTACATCTATTAGCAGAGCATTATGGTGTTGCTGTAGTTTTACATACCGATCATGCAGCTAAAAAATTATTGCCTTGGATTGATGGTCTTTTAACGCATGGCGAAAAATTCTTCGCTGAAACGGGTAAACCTTTATTTTCATCGCATATGTTGGATCTTTCTGAAGAGCCAATTGAAGAAAACATGGAAGTTTGTGTGGAATACTTTAAACGCATGAACAAAATGGGCATGACGATTGAAATTGAATTAGGGGTAACTGGTGGAGAAGAAGATGGTGTAGATAATAGCGATGTAGATAGCTCTAAATTGTACACACAACCAAGTGAGGTTGCCTATGCATACGACGAATTGAGCAAAGTGAGCGATCGCTTTACCATTGCTGCGGCTTTTGGTAATGTGCATGGCGTATATAAACCAGGTAATGTTAAATTACAGCCCATTATTTTAAAGAACTCTCAAGATTACATTAAAGAAAAATATAACTTAACTGCTGAGAAACCAATCAATTTTGTTTTCCACGGTGGTTCTGGTTCATCTCAAGAAGAAATTAGAGAAGCGATTTCGTATGGAGCAATTAAAATGAACATTGATACGGATATGCAATGGGCATTTTGGCAAGGCATTTTAGATTACTACAAAAAGAACGAAGCATTTTTGCAAGGTCAAATTGGTAATCCGGATGGAGATGATAAGCCAAATAAAAAATATTATGATCCACGTGTTTGGTTACGCAAAGGCGAGGAAGAGTTTGTGAAACGTTTAACTGGTGCTTTTGAAGATTTAAACTGCATCAACGCAAACGATAAATTGTAGCAATGCAAACATTTTCTTAGACGGGTTGTTTTAAGAATGGAAAGCGTAACAGGATAAATAACTTGTTACGCTTTTTTATTGCACTATTATTTATTGCTTAAATATTGCCAACTTAGAGAAAATAATAACTCATGAAAAAGAAAAAAGGAAATAGCTTATTTGAACGTTTTGCAAATGCGGCTACAAAATTTACAGGAAGCTCACCTGCATTTATTGGTGCAGCCGCTATTGTTATTTTATGGGCGGTTACAGGACCATTGTTTGATTATTCTGAAACGTGGCAATTGGTAATTAATACTGGAACAACCATTATTACCTTTTTAATGGTTTTTTTAATTCAGAAAGCACAAAATAAAGATGGTAAAGCAATTCAATTAAAGTTAAACGAATTAATTGCCGCACAAGAACATACCAGTAATAGGATGGTTGATATTGAAGATTTAACAGAAGAAGAACTAGACCAACTTCATAAATATTACGTTAAATTAGCAATGTTGGCTAAAAATGAGACAGATATTCATTGCTCTCATTCTATTGATGCGGCTGAAGAACTAAATCAAGAAAAGTCGAAAAATATAAAACACTATAAAAAAACTAAAAAAGATGGACACGCTACAGGTACAAAAAGCAATAACTAAAGAAGAACTAGAAAAAGTTTTCGCCATTCGTAAAATCGTTTTTGTAGATGAACAAAATTGTCCACCAGAATTAGAATGGGAAAACGAAGATGTTTCGACACATTTTTTAGCATTATCAGATCATCAACCTTGTGGCGCTTGTCGTTGGCGTAAAACGGATAAGGGATATAAACTGGAACGTTTTGCCGTGTTAAAAGAATTTAGAGGGCAGGGTGTAGGTAGAGCTTTAATTGCAACTGCCTTAGATGATTTACCTTCAGATGCGAACTACATTTATTTAAATTCGCAATTAGATGCCATGAGCTTGTATGCTAAATTTGGCTTTGTTGCCGAAGGAGATCAGTTTGAGGAAGCTGGTATTCAGCATTTTAAAATGGTAAAGAAAGTGTAGCATTAAAGCTATAGAATTGAAAAAGCCATTCATATGATTTGTGAATGGCTTTTTTAGAAACTGTTAAATTTCTGTTGTAAAAAATATCGTCGAAGACGACCCAAGTACTTATCGTCATTTCGACCGTAGCGCAGCGAGCGGAGAAATCTTTGGAAATAATAGCTTTAAAAGATTTCTCCACAAGGTCGAAATGACGACCCGCTTAGACAACCTATTCTCTATAACATAATTCTGAAACAAAATTTAAATAGCTTCTTAGTTTGTTTGTTTCTGACAATTATTCTCTTTAATTAATTATTTACCTGATTTTAAACTTGGTAAAACAAAGTCATTAAGAACGCTTTTGGCAGCCATTTTCTTCTCAATATCTGCAATGCTTCTTGGTGCAAAGCTCGACAGGTTTTCATAACCGTCTTTTGTAATTAATACATCATCTTCAATACGTACACCTATGCTCCACCATTTTTTATCACAATCACTATTGGCAGGAATGTAAATACCAGGTTCAATAGTAATCACCATGTTCGCTAGGAGTGTGCCTGAACTACTTCTATCGTGCACATCTAACCCAATGTGGTGACTTAGGCCATGCGTATAATATTTTCTATAGTCTTTTTTGTCTTTTATAATACCCAATTTTAATAAGCCCGACGAAATAACTTCATTGGCTGCATTGCTTGCTGCACCAAAGGTAGAACCATCTTTCAACGTTTTAAAAGCAGCTTCTTGCGCATCGTACACAATTTGATAGATCTGTTTTTCACTTTCTGTAAATTTACCATTTGCAGGTATGGTACGCGTAACATCTGCACTGTAACCATGGTATTCTGCACCTACATCCATTAACACTAAAGAATTGCCAACTTTTGTTTTAGTATTGGTTTCATAATGTAAAATACAGCCATTTTCTCCAGCACCTACAATAGAACCGTAGCCTACTTCCTCTGCACCGTATTTTTTATGTACAAATTCCTGTATGCCTTGTATTTCAAGCTCACTCATATTGGTGTTTGCCGCTTTCATCACTTCAGTATGTGCATGGCAAGAAATTTCTACCGCTTTACGTAGCATTACTAATTCTTCTGGTGTTTTAATTTCTCTTAACTGTCCTGTTAATTTATAGTAAAGCCTTCTAGCCGTATTTACATCTGATGTATTGTCCAAAGAGATATTCGCTTTCTTCACAAACGAATTCACTAATCCAGCTAAAAGCGGAGATTCTGTTTTAGATGGTGCCATTGTTGCTGGCAAACTATAGATGATATTTTTGAACTTAGACAGGTTGATTGCATAATCCTTAAAGTCACTTCCGTTAAAGGCCATCGGAATACCTAACTTTTCTTTTACACCCTCTACACCCAAACGTCTGCCTGTCCAGCTTTCTTGTTGAGCATTTCTTTTCTGTACAAAAAATAACTCTTTATACGCATTGCCTTTGTCGTCTGTTTGTGCTTCTTTGAAAATAAATAGCACTGCATCGGGTTCTTTGTATCCAGAAAAGTAATACAAATCTGGGTTTTGATGATAGAGATAATCTACATCATTTGAAAAAGTTCGTGTTGGATAGGCAAATACGACCATTACTGAACTATCTGGCATAATTTTACGCAAAGCTTCTCTGCGTTGTGCATGAAAATCTTTGCTAAAATAATCTGTAGGTTCAAGGTCTTGGGCAAATGTAGTTTGCGCTACACATACCATAAACAGGAGTGTAAGTAATTTTCTCATCATATTGTTTGCTTAGTTTTTGGTAACAGCTTTGCTGATTTTTAAATATATATAAATTCAATTGTTTTAAATTATTGGTATAAAACATTTTACAATACTGAATTTATAGAGCTAGCATACAGCTGATGAAATTGAAATCCAAACAATTAAATTACTACTACATTTTTGGCTAATGTTTTAAATCTAACCCCGTTTTCTTGTACTACCGTGATCGTTAAATGTCCAGTTTTACTAGTATTGAGATCTCTAACTATACCAGATTTACCTTTATGTGTGCCAGCTATAACATTACAAGAAGCACCGTCAATTATTTTTTTATCCATTAGATATTAAATTTAGATGCTCAATTGCCCAAGAAAACTTTGGATGAAAATAGCATCGCTTCATGCCATTTATCCATGTTTAATCCTAAGTGCTCATCTTTGCTTTGCAAGAAAGAAATCAAATCCTCGGTAGCCATATTTCCAGTTAAATCGTCTGCTGCCATTGGGCAGCCGCCGAAAACCTTTTAGTGCACTATCAAAACGAGTACAGCCAGCTTTATAAGCGGCTTCAATTTTTTCTAATCGAGTAAATGGAGTACTGTGTAAATGAATGCCGATTTCTGTTTTATCGAATTTCTTTACCAATACTGGCAAAATGGTTTCAATTTTTTCGGGTGTAGAAACACCGGTTGTATCTGCTAAAGAAAGTATGTGTACACCTCTATTTACTAATTCTTCTGCCCATTTTTCAATAATCTCTACATTCCATTCATCACCATAAGGATTGCCAAAACCCATTGATAAATAAACTACTGCCGTTTTTCGATGTTTATCACATAGATGAAGCATTTCTTCCACGGTGTTTAAAGATTGAGCAATGCTCGAATTTGTATTGCGCTGTTGAAAGGTTTCTGAAATGGAAAATGGAAAACCGAGGTAGGTAATCTGATCGTGTTGAATAGCTGCTTCAACGCCTCTTATATTCGCTACAATAGCTAATAATTTAGATGTAGTTGTACTTAAATCTAGTTGCGCCAAGACTTCAGTAGTATCTCGCAGTTGCGGAATTGCTTTTGGAGAAACAAAACTACCAAAGTCAATCGTGTCAAAGCCTACTTGCAATAAAAGGTTAATGTATTGGGCTTTTAAGGCAGTCGGAATAAAATCGTGTAAGCCTTGCATGGCATCACGTGGACATTCTACTATTTTTATTTTTTGGCTCATTGGTTCACTTGTTCATTCATATCATTGGTTCATTCGTATCATAAGTTCAATGTTTATTTACTCAGACCAATGAACTATTGACTAATGCACTATTCTTCTGTCTTTTGCGCTTGTGGACTATTTATAGCTTTCCATCGATCTCCCTTAAGAAATGGCCTGATGATTAAACGTGTGCCTCTATCGTAGCTAAAATAGCTCCACACCCAATTTACAAAAACAATTAGTTTATTTCTGAAGCCAACTAAAGTCATCAAGTGAACAAACATCCATGTAAACCACGCAAATATGCCTTGGAAATGGATTTTGCCAATATCTACCACAGCTCTGTTTCTACCCACTGTTGCCATAGAACCTTTATCGAAATACTTGAAATTCTCCGTTGGTTTACCTTCAATGATATGGATTAAATTTTTAGCCAACAAATTACCTTGTTGTATCGCTGCAGGAGCAACGCCAGGGTGTCCATTTGGAGTTTCATCGGTAATCATTGCAGCTACATCGCCAATGGCGTAAATGTTCTGGTAACATTCTACCTTGTTAATTCTATCAACTTTTAATCGATTTCCTCTGACTGTACATTCTGGTTTTAAACCATCTAACACGACACCTTTCACTCCTGCGCTCCAAATTACAGTAGAAGAGGGGATGGATCTCCCATCAACTAATGAAATCATTTTACCATCGTAACTTTTTACCCTAGCTTCTGTAAAAACGGTTACTCCAAGTTCTTCTAAAAACTCTTGAGACTTTCTTTGAGCCTGCGGAGACATTGGCCCCAATAATTCAGGGGATCCCTCAATCAAGTAGATGTTAACTTTATCAATATCTATTTCTGAGTAATCATTTTTTAATACGTGTTTTTTCAGTTCGGCCAAGGCACCTGCCGTTTCTACACCAGTTGGCCCACCGCCTACTACCACAAAGTTTAATAGTTCGGCTTTACTTGTAGCATCCTTAGTAATTAAAGAGGCCTCTAGATTTTGTAAAATCAAACTCCTCAGATTCAATGCTTCAGGAATAGATTTCATCGGCATGGCATTTTCCTCTATTTCTGCCTGACCGAAAAAGTTGCTAGTTGATCCAGTTGCAATGACTAAATGGTCGTAATGAATTGCGCCAATAGTAGTTAATAACTTATTTTCTTCTGGAATTACTTTTTCTACTTCAGTAACTCTGAATGTAAGATTTTTTTGTCCTTTAAATATTTTACGAATGGGAAATGCAATGGAATCTGCTTCTAAGCCTCCAGTAGCAACTTGATACAATAAGGGTTGAAAAGTATGGTAATTGTGTTTGTCAAGAATGACAACATCAACGTTTTTATTTCGAAGTTTTTTAGCCAATTCAATACCACCAAAACCTCCGCCAACGATCACTATTTTTTGTCTTCCGTTTTCCATATATAGAACAACTAATGAATGTATAAATTAGTTTGACAAATATAGAAAGTTATTGAGGCAATACAGGTTAATCCTGTTTAAGAAATATTGGTTAAGGTAAATACTATTCGCCTAGTGGTCGGTGTTTCGCCGATCATATTTAGTAAAGTAAATTACGGTGGGTGGAGACATTCACCGATAGACGACACTTAAGAATGAGATTGCTTCGTACCTCGCAATGACGAATTCAAAAAAAACAAAAAAGGGTTCCGAATTTCGGAACCCTTGTATTTTATAACGATTGAAAGTTATTTAACGGCTTTCTTTTCGTTTTTAGATAAATCAATTACAATTGGTGTAGAGATACACAATGATGAATAGGTACCGATAATACGACCAATTAATAAAGCAAATATAAATCCGCGGATACTATCACCACCAAATACGAAGATTACCATTAACACGAAAAATACAGTTAATGAAGTTAAAATTGTACGACTTAATGTGCTGTTTAATGCAAAGTTGATTAATGTATTACGTTCTTCACCATATACATCAGTTTTACCGCTTTCATTTAATTTTTCACGGATACGGTCAAATACAACTACAGTCTCTGTCATGGTATAACCCATTACCGTTAAAATAGCTGCAATGAAATCTTGTCCAATTTCTAATGGGAAAGGCAATACACCGTCTAAAATAGTATATAATGAAATTACCAATAACACATCATGGAATAATGCGATAACCGCACCTAAACCATATTGCCATTTTCTAAAACGAACTACGATGTAGATAAACATTACTAGACACGAGAACAATACTGCATAAACCGCACTTGTAATAATATCACTCGCAATTGTTGGTGTTACTTTTTGAGAACTTCCAATTTCGAATTTAGCTCCAGTTTCTGTTAATCCTTTTCTTAATGCATTTTCTACAATTTTATCAGCATTAGGATCTTGATCTGTAATGTGATAAGGAGTAGTGATTTTTAATGAATTATCAGTTCCAGCAGTTTTTACTAACGCTTCTTCACCTTCAAAGTTGGCCACTAATTTCTTAGTCACTTCCTCAGTATTCATTTTTCTATCAAACTTAACCATGTAAGTTCTACCACCTTTAAAGTCTACACCTAAGTTTAAACCATCATTTTTAATGTAGAAACCAATACCTGCAAGAATAATTACAGAAGAAATTACATAGTATAATTTTCTATGTCCAACGAAGTTGAATGCAATATTTTTAAATGCATTTCTAGTTACGCTATTATCGAAAGAGATGTTTGCTTTTTTGCTTAATAAACCTTCAAAAATTACACGAGAGATTAACACAGCCGCAAATAATGAAGTTACAATACCCACACATAATGTAGTTGCAAAACCTTGAACTGGGCCTGTACCGAAGATAAATAGGATAATACCTAAGATAAATAAGGTTACGTTCGAGTCAATAATTGAAGACATTGCGTGTTTAAAACCTTCTTTAATTGCAACGGCAGTGTTTTTACCATGGGCAAGTTCCTCTCGGACACGCTCGAAGATTAGAATGTTCGCATCTACGGATAAACCAATAGTTAATACGATACCAGCAATACCAGGTAGGGTAAGTACAGCGCCAAATGCAGCTAGCACACCCATAATAAAGAATAAGTTAATTAACAAGGCAAGGTTAGCTACCCATCCAGCTTTGTTATAATATAAAGCCATAAATGCTAGAATTACAACAAATGCAATTATAAATGATGATAAACCGCTATCAATTGCTTGTTGACCTAATGAAGGACCTACTACAAAATCTGAAACGATTTTAGCAGGAGCAGGTAATTTACCAGCTTTTAAGATGTTGGCTAAATCTTTAGTGTCTTCTAAGGTAAAGCTACCAGAAATAGAAGATACACCATTAGGAATTTCATTCTGTACAGTTGGTGCAGAATAAACGGTATTATCTAAAACAATAGCAATTGCTTTTTTATTGTTTGGATCAGCAGATGCATCAGCAGTAATTTTTTTCCATTTAGCAGCACCATCGCTGTTCATGTACATGGTTACTTCTGGTCTGTTTTTCTGATCGTAGCCTTGCATTGCGTTAGAAATTGCATCGCCACCTAAATCAGGTCTTCCATCTAAAGAAGAAACTTTGATCGCATACAATTCAAATACTTTGCTGCCTTCCATTGGTTTCAAGCTCCACATGAATTTCATGGTGCCTGGAATTAATGACTTAATTTCTGGTCTAGCAAAATATGCTTTTACTTTAGCTGTATCTTTTTGTAAAGTCCAACCTACAACTGGTCCTGGACGCAATGCTTGTTGACCATTTTCTGCAGTATATGTAGGAATGCTTAATACTGAGAATAGCGGATTAGATTTGCTTGCTTCTGCTTTTTTAGCAGTTGCTGAAGTATCTTTTGGAGCACCTTTAGTTAAATTAGCTAATTTACTGCCTTTTGCTGCAGTATCTGCAGGTTTAGCAGCAGTTACAGCTACCGTATCTTTTACGGTTAATGCAAGTGTTTTGTTAATGTTTTCTAAGATATTAACAACCTCTTCGTTTTGATAAACTTGCCAAAATTGTAATTCTGCAGAACCCTGTAATAATTTACGAACACGTTCTTTGTCTTGTACACCTGGCATCTCAATAAAGATTCTATTTGAACCTTCTTGTTTTTGCATGTTAGGAGACACAACACCAAAACCATCAATACGACTACGTAAAATAGTAAATGAACGATCTATTGCGCTATTCGCTTCTTTAGATAAGAAATTTTTAACATCGCCGTTGCTTGCGTTCGCTTTTAATTGGCTAGCATTATCTTGATTAGCAAAGAAATCTGCTAATTTTCCGTTAGGTGCAAGTTTTTCATATTCATTCACAAACAAAGTGATGAAATCTTTTCCACCAGCGTTCATTTGAGTTTGTGCGTTTTGTAATGCCTGATTAAAATTAGCATCTGAAGTATTACCAGCTAAAGATTTAGTCAGCTCAGCCAACGAAATCTCCATCGTAACGTTCATTCCGCCTTTTAAATCAAGACCAAGGTTAATCTCTTTACCTTTTACTTGTTGATAGGTTAACCCTAAACCAGGATAAACAGCTACAGTCGCCATTGAATCCAGATACGCTTTTTCTTTCGCCACATCGCCTTTAGCATAAGCTTTGGCATCTTTTTCTACGTTATAAGTAACTAGATTAAATGAGAGAGAATACAGACAGACAATACCTAATAGTATTGCCATAAATTTAATAAAACCTTTACCTTGCATTTGTTTGTAAATTATTTTTTTCTATAGTATGCTGTTTTTTAAACAAGTCGGCAAATCTAATTATTTTTTTAAATAATAGGTATCTTATTGAAATTTTATTAAGGAAATTTCGCTATTTGCGTTCTAATGTTGAAAAAGTGTAAGCTACGTTATTTTTTTCGTCAGCTTCGTGATATTCTTGATGGATTTCTTCCCATTCATTTTTAGCTAATTCTGGAAAAAAGGCATCCGCCTCATAACTTTTATGAACGGTTGTTAAATATATCCTATTGGTAACATCAAGCGCATGTTTGTAAATTTCAGCACCGCCAATAATAAACACTTCTTGTTCTTGTGCACAAAGTGATAATGCTTCTTGTAAACTATTTACGACTTCTACACCTGTAATTTCTAAATCTGTTTTACGCGTAATTACAATGTTTCTTCTATTAGGCAGGGGCTTGCCAATAGAATCATAGGTTTTACGCCCCATGATGATGGTGCCACCAGTTGTAATATCTTTAAAGTGTTTTAAATCGGCAGGTAAATACCATAACAACTGATTGTCTTTTCCAATGGCATTATTTTCTGAAATGGCTACTACTATGGATACTTTGTTCATTGGTTCAATTGTTCATTGGTTCAATTGTTCATTAGTTCATAAATAGCCTAAGCTTTATTTACTTGATGAATTTCTTCCAATATATTTTATATAAGCATTAAGTTTAATGTGAATAGTTTCTAATTTATTAAATAAATTCTCATATCCTTCACTTGTAATCAAGCCTCTGTGTTTCATTTTTCTTAGAAATGATTTTGTTTCTAAGATTGATCCTCTGCTATAATAGCAGAAATTTTTTTTTCTTTAAAGTGGAAACGGCCATATCCTTCAGCAATGTTTGCACTTATTGAATCCGCACATCTGCATATCTGTTTGCCAACAGTATCTTTTGCAAAATAATCCCATTTAGCTGCAATGTTCCAAATTTCGTTGGAAAATTCTTCTGCAAGCATGTAAACTTCTAAATCCTCGATTCTATTGTAGCTCATTGTTTTTTGTTTAAATCTTCTTAGGGATGATATAAACTGTGTAATCAATTATGCTAATCAGGCTACACCTAATGAACCAATGATACTAATGAACTAATTATACCGCCACCGCTCCTTTAATATGAGGATGTGGATCGTAGTTTTCTAAAGTGAAATCTTCAAACTTAAAATCGAAGATATTTTTTACTGCTGGATTAATATGCATTTGAGGTAATGCTTTAGTATCTCTACTTAATTGCAATTTGGCCTGCTCAGTATGGTTATTGTATAAATGTGCATCACCAAGTGTGTGAATGAAATCGCCATATTGTAAGCCACAAACTTGTGCCACCATCATGGTTAATAAAGCATAAGAAGCGATATTAAAAGGTACGCCCAAAAATATATCCGCACTGCGTTGATACAATTGACAACTTAATTTTCCATCAGCCACGTAAAATTGAAAAAATGCATGACAAGGTGGTAAAGCCATGTTTTCTATTTCGGCAACATTCCATGCAGAAACAATAATCCTTCTCGAATCAGGGTTGTTTTTTATGGTATTAATGATTTGACTAATCTGATCAATTTTTTCTCCATCTGGTTTTGGCCAACTACGCCATTGCGAACCGTAAACCGGACCTAAGTTCCCGTTTTCATCAGCCCATTCATCCCAAATTTTTACGCCGTTATCTTTTAAGTATTTGATATTAGTATCGCCACTTAAAAACCAAATTAATTCGTGTATAATAGATTTTAAGTGCAATTTTTTGGTAGTTACCATCGGAAAACCTTCCTGCAAATTAAAACGCATCTGATAACCAAAAACGCTAATTGTTCCTGTGCCTGTGCGGTCGTGTTTTTGTGTGCCATGATCTAGCACATGTTGCATTAAATCTAAATATTGTTTCATCTTATCTTAAAGGAAGAATAATCCTATTACAAAACTAAAAATTTTAATGTCTGTACGTTTTATGTTTTTTCCACATTGTGGAGTTTTTCCAAGTATTTATAAATAATTTACAATTTGTATGTTTGCAATGAAGGTTTACCTGCCAAATCGCATAATCCAAAACCGTAACTGTATAATCGTAATTAATAAGATGCTATCATTTGCTAATGCTAAACTAAATTTAGGCTTATTCTTAACCGAAAAGCGAGATGATGGTTACCACAACCTCGAAACTGTTTTTTATCCTGTTAAGTTGTACGATGTGGTAGAATTAATTGATGCCGAAGAAACTAATTGTACTATAAAAGGCATTGATATTCCAGGAAAAGCTGAGGATAATATTTGCTTAAAGGCATTTAAACAGCTACAAAGTGATTTTAAGTTGCCAAATCAGCAAATCATTTTATTAAAAAATATTCCTGTTGGTGCTGGCTTAGGAGGTGGCTCTGCTGATGCAGCATTCTTAATTAAACTCGTGAATGAGAAATTTAATTTGGGTTTGTCAGTTGAAAAAATGCAAGACTATGCCAGAAATTTAGGAGCAGATTGTGCTTTTTTTATTGAAAATAAACCAGCCTATGCATTTGGTAAAGGAGACGAATTTGAAGATATAGAACTAGATTTATCTGCGTATTATATGGTGTTGGTAAAACCTTCTGTACATGTTTCAACTGCCGAAGCCTACCAAAATGTAAGCGTAAAGCAGGCTCTAATTTCATTAAAAGAATTGATACATTTGCCCTTAAGCGAATGGAAAGGTAAAATTGTAAACGATTTTGAAACCTCAGTTTGTGCAAAATATCCACAAATTGACGAAATAAAAACAAAGCTTTATGCTGCAGGTGCTACATTTGCGCTAATGAGTGGCAGTGGATCATCTGTTTTTGCCATTTTTGAAAAACCAGTTCAACTTTCTGAATTAGAAAAAGAGAACCAAGTTTTTTATAACGTTTAATTAAAATGGAAATAAATCTAATCCGCAAAAGCGGGAAATTTAACTTTGAAGCTAGTAACGAAGCCGGATTTACAGTAGAACTAGATGCAAAACCTGCTATTGGAGGTGAGGGCAAAGGCTTTAGGCCAATGGAAACTTTACTTGTTGGTTTAGGTGGGTGCAGTGGTATCGACATGGTAAATGTATTGACCAAGCAAAAGGAGCCGTTAAACGATATTAAAATAAACATCAAAGCCACACGCAGAGATGAAGAAATGCCTCCAATTTTTGATGTGATAAATATTCACTTTGATTTATTTGGAGAGCTAAGCATCACTAAGGTAGAACGAGCTTTACAAATGACATTTGATAAATACTGCTCGGTATCGAATATTTTAGGTCGATCTGCAACAATAAATTTTACATATACAATTAATAAATAGAATACTAACTGCTTTACGTAACACGCATTACTATTGAACATTCATAGTAATGAACTAATGAACCCTATTATGTCCGAAAATTTTGAAACCATCGCTATCCGTACCCAAACAGAAAGAAGTTTACACAAAGAACACTCTTCACCAATCTATTTAACCTCAAGTTATAAGTTTGATGATGCAGAAGAAATGCGTGCTTTATTCGCCAATGAGAAAGAGGGAAACGTGTATAGCCGCTATTCTAACCCAAACACTTCAGAATTTATAGAGAAAATGTGTTTGTTAGAAGGCGCTGAGGATGGGTTTGCTACGGCTACAGGTATGGCTTCTATTTTTACCACATTTGGTGCTTTCTTAAAAAGTGGCGATCACATTGTTTCAAGCCGTTCGGTTTTTGGTTCAACACATCAATTATTAACCAATGTGTTCTCTAAATGGGGTGTAACATTTGATTATGCAGATTTAGATAAACCACAAGATTGGGAAGCATTGATTAAACCAAACACCAAGATTGTTTTTGTAGAAACGCCTTCAAATCCTGGTATAGATATCATTGATTTAGAATTTATCGCACAACTAACTAAAAAACATAAGGTACTTTTTGTAGTTGACAATTGTTTTGCTACCCCTTACTTGCAACAGCCGCTAAAATTGGGTGCTGATATTTCTATTCACTCAGCTACTAAATATATTGATGGACAAGGCCGTGTGTTAGGTGGGATTATTTTAGGAAGAAAAGATTTAATTACCGAAGTGATGAACTTTGCTCGTCATAGCGGACCATCTTTATCTCCTTTTAATGCCTGGATATTATCAAAAAGCTTAGAAACTTTAGCTGTTCGTATGGATCGCCATTGCGAAAATGCCTTAAAGGTTGCAGAATATTTAGAAAAGCATCCCAAAATTAAATTGGTAAAATATCCATTCTTAAAATCACATCCTCAACACGAAATTGCCAAAAAACAAATGTCACAGGGTGGAGGGATTGTAACCATTGTTGTAAATGGAGGTATAGATGGGGCTCGTAAATTTATGGATGGGCTGAAAATGTTTTCTATTTCCGCAAATTTGGCTGATACACGTTCAATCGCTACACATCCAGCTACGAGTACACATAGTAAACTAACAGAAGAACAGCGTTTAGAAGTTGGAATAGAACAAGGTTCAATCCGCTTATCTATCGGTTTAGAACATATTGATGATATTTTGGCTGATATTGAAGGAGCGTTAGCTAATTAACTATCTTTAGTTTTCAGTTTTATAAAGAGCAAACTTAAGTTTGCTCTTTTTTTGTTACTTCAAAATTTCTACAGATTTCATCTTTACTCTTGTATTGAAGTGAGATCATATGGATTTTAAAGATTTAATAATTACAGTTAGCCAGTTTGTAACGAATCTCTTAAAAGAGAAACTAAACCCAAAACTTTATTTTCATAACGAATTACACACGGCTTATGTAGTTACAGCGGCACAAGAAATTGGTTCAAATTCTGGTTTAAACGTGGAGGAAATGGAAATTGTCATGCTTGCTGCCTGGTTTCACGACACTGGTTATACAGAGGCATATAAAGACCATGAATTAATTAGTATAGAGATTGCTACACAGTTTTTAGCTAATTTAGGCATTGCAAGCGAGAAAATTGCAGATGTAAGATCCTGTATTTTAGCAACTAGGTATCCTCAAAAACCTGTGAATTTAATGGAAATGGTAATTTGCGATGCTGATTTCTATCATTTTTCTTCTGATCGTTATATTGATTTTGCTTCGGCATTAAAAAAAGAATGGGAAGAAACGATTGGACTTACTTACACCCAACACCAATGGGATAGTATAAACTTGGAAATGCTTCAATTTCACCACTATTTTACACCTTATTCAAAAGTAAATCTTCAATCTAAAAAAGAAGAAAATATAAAAAAGCTAACAGCATTTATTTAGCTAAAAATAAGTGCATTTTATTCTATTGGGCATTTACATATAAATTTCATTACTTTATAAAAGCATGAAGATTTTAATCATAGAGGATGAACAGGCGCTTTTAGATAGCATATTAACTTATTTTACAGAAGAAGGTAATATATGCGAGTATGCAACCAATTATTTAACAGCATCTGAGAAAATAGCATTGTATAATTATGATTGTATTCTATTAGATTTAGGCTTGCCTGATGGAGAAGGCTTAAATTTATTGGGAGAGCTTAAAAACTTGAAGAAAAAGGACGGTGTGCTTATTATTTCTGCAAGACATTCTTTAGACGATAAGTTAGCAGGACTTGATTTAGGAGCAGATGATTATCTAGTTAAGCCCTTTCATTTATCAGAATTAAAAGCAAGGGTAAGTGCCATTGTTCGTCGCAAAAATTTTGATGGACATAACGTGATTGTATTTAATGAAATTAAAGTAGACGTTTTTGCCATGCTGACTACCGTTAAAGATCAGACCATAACTTTAACAAAAAAGGAATTTGATTTATTAGTTTATTTTTTATCCAATAAAGGTAAAATAGTCACCAAGAATGCAATTGCCGAGCATTTATGGGGTGATGAAATGGATATTGCAAACGACTTTGATTTTATATATACACACATTAAAAATCTACGGAAAAAATTGATGGAAGCTGGTGGAAAGGATTATCTTCATTCTGTATATGGTATTGGATATAAATTTGCCGCAGCATGAAATTGTCGAGTAGATATAATCAAGTAAATATTCTTACTTCCTTTATTGTTTTAACAATTACAGGAATTATCTATTACTTAGTTATTCATTTTATATTAACCGATAAATTGGATAAGGATTTAGCTGTTGAAGAGAATGAAATAAATCAATATGTAAAAACGTATCAAAAACTTCCACTACCAGCGAGTTATTTAGATCAGCAGGTTCATTATAAAGAAGTTAAAAGCAATAATCAACTTAGAGAATTTAGCTACACCACCTACTATAATGCAAAAGAACAAGAAATTGAACCTGGTAGAAGTTTAATTACAACCATCAACTTAAATGGAAAAAAGTTTGTAGTCACCATAACAAAATCAAGAGTTGAATCGGAAGATTTGGTACGGATCATTTTAATCATCACCCTTGGTATAACCTGTTTTTTACTAATCAGCTTAATGTTAATTAATCGCTTTGTATTAAATAGATTGTGGAAACCATTTTATACGCTACTAAACCAAATGAAAGCTTATGAAGTATCGGGGATGGGCAAAATTAATAGAGTGCCAACTAAAATTGATGAATTTAACGAGCTAAATGATTCAGCTACTGCAATGGCAGCTCGTGTGCAACAAGATTACAAGGAACTTAAAAGTTTTACAGATAATGCTTCGCATGAAATGATGACGCCCCTTGCCGTAATCAATTCTAAACTTGATTCTTTGCTACAGACAGAATCCTTCACCAAACAACAAGGCGCATTACTCGAAGATATTTATCAAGCAGTTGGCCGCTTATCAAGGCTCAATCAATCTTTGCTGTTGCTGGCGAAAATAGAAAATAACCTTATCCCTGATTTGCAAGATATTGATATGAAAGAACTGTTAGAAAATAAAATAAGGCAGTTTCAGGAGCTTTTTGAAAAAGATGAATTGAAGATAATTCAACAATTAGAGAATTGTCAATTGAAAATGAGTAGGTATCTAGCAGATATACTCATAAACAATCTTTTTAGTAATGCTGTTCGGCATAACCATACAGGTGGGTCTATTGAAGTAATATTACAAAAAAATTCATTACAAATCATTAACACTGGACAAGATACCAGCTTAAATCATCAGCTTTTTGAACGATTTTCTAAATCTGCTCCTTCTGAAGGTTTGGGTTTAGGATTAGCCATTTCAAAGCAAATCTGCGCATTGTATGGTTTCGCACTCTTGTACGACTATCATAACGAAAAGCATCTCTTTACTATTCATTTTTAGTAAATAACCCTGCTACAGAATTACTATAGAATTGAAAATTAATTTTATAAAAAATTCTAAAATCATGAAAAAATTATTTGGACTAATTGTAACGCTAGTATTTGTTGCATCAGCAAGTTATGCGCAAAAATTAAATGCGAGTAAAGTTCCTGCGGCAGTAAAAGCTGCTTTTACAAAAAATCATGCTTCCACAAAAGTTGGCTGGACAAAAGAAGAGGCTAATTATGAAGCAGAATTTACATTAAACGGAAAAGAAACTTCTGAAGTTTATACCGCTAATGGCGTAGTAACAGAAACCGAAACTGAAATTAAAGTTGCTGAATTTCCAGAAGCAGTTAAAATGAAACTCAAAGGTTTGAAAGTAACCGAATCTGCTAAAATAACCAAAGCAGATGGTACAGTAATTTATGAGGCAGAAGTAAAGGGTAAAGATCTTTTATTTGATGCAAAAGGAAATCCAGTTAAAAAGTAAGAGAATTTAAATGAGTTTAAAAAATGTAACAAGTAGCTTGCTGTTTATTTTTATGGCAACTACTTGTTTTGCGCAACAGCAGGATACTACTTCTAATGTGAGGTTAAATCCGATAGCCATAAAAAATATTACGGAAGAAATAAAACCTGAAAGATTTAGGGTAGTTCATTTTATTGCACCAGCAGTTTTAATTGGATACGGTTTTGCTGCGGTGTATAATCATGGTGCATTGAAGGAATTAGATGTAAGTACACGATATGAATTGCAAGAAGACCACCCGCAATTTGCAGCACATGTTGATGATTATGCACAATTTACACCAGCATTAGCAGTTTACGCATTAAATTTATCGGGTATTAAAGGAAGACATAACATGTTTGATGCCTCGATGTTATATGTAACTTCGGCAGCTATAATGGGCATTTCTACGCATTTCGTAAAACGTGGTGTGCATAGGATAAGGCCAGATGAATCGGGTAATAATTCTTTTCCATCAGGGCATACAGCATCAGCTTTTGCAGCTGCAGAATTCCTATATCAGGAATTTAAATACAAATCGCCATGGATTGGCTATGCTGGATATTTTGTTGCCACAGCAACGGGCACATTAAGAATGTATAATAACAAGCATTGGTTTAGTGATGTAGTAGCAGGGGCAGGGTTCGGAATTGCATCTACTAAACTAGCTTATCTAGTTTATCCTCATGTTAAAAGGATATTTACAACAAAAAACACCACAAAGTTGTCGGTAATGCCTTACAGACAAGATGGTGCGAATGGATTAATGGCTAGCTATACTTTTTAAAAAATGATAATTTCAATGTGCTATATAGCAAAATCGTCCTTGCGAGGCACGAAGCAATTTTAAAGCGGTTATTGTTTTTTACTGGCGTTGTAGGACTGCTTCGTGCCCCACAAGGACGACCAATTCTAAAAATAACATTTAGTAATGAAACTACACTTTTTAATGGAACTACAGATTTGCTCCATATTTGATAGCTATTTTGTAGCTAAATGAGATATTTATATGCTATTCTAAAATGCGTAATTGAATGATACTTTTTAAAAAAAATCTAATCATTTGCGTCATCACACTGCTTTTTACAACAGCAATTAAGGCGCAGAATCCTTCTCGAAATATCGATTATTTTCTTCAAGAAGCTGTTAAATCTAGTCCAACTCTAAAAGACTATAAAAATCAAAAGCAAGCACTTAAAATTGATAGTTTACTTGTTTTAGCCGCCAGAAAACCTCAAATAACAGCAAGTTCAGCAGGAATGTATGCGCCTATTATTAAGGGTTACGGATATGATGAAGCGCTAACTAACGGCCAAGTCTTAGAAGCTTTGTTAAACGTAAATTATGACCTGCTAAATAAGAAAAAAATTAACAATCAATTGCTAGGTATAAAGCTACAAAGCGATTCCATTGCTTATGCAGGAGAGCTTTCTACTTTCGATTTAAAGAAATCAATAATAGACCAATACATAACAGTTTATGCTAGTCAGCAAGATGTTAATTTTAATAAAGACGTTTTTTCATTGTTAAAAAAAGAAGAAGCACTATTAAAAGAGCTGACTAGAAATAATATCTATAAGCAATCAGAATATCTCACTTTTTTGGTGACACTGCAACAACAACAGCTAACATTAAAACAAGCTGAAGTTCAGTATCAAAGTGATTATGCAATGCTTAACTACTTATCAGGAATTACCGATACAACCGTTGCTGTTTTAGAAGAACCGAAATTACAAAACCCAGTTTTACTAACAGATAATGCATTTTTTACTAAAAGATTTGATATAGATAGTCTTAAATACCTCAACCAAAAGCAAGCTATTGATTTAAATTATAAGCCAAAACTCGGTGTTTATGTCAATAGTGGTTATAATTCTTCGTTTATTTTGCAACCCTATAAAAACTTTGGTGCAAGTGTTGGCTTTACGCTATCTATTCCCATTTACGATGGCCATCAAAAGAAAATGCAATACGATAAATTAGGTTTTTCTACTCTTACGGCAAGCACGTATAAAGATTTCTTCATCCGGCAGCAAAAACAGCAATTGTATATGCTCTCTAAACAGATTAGCAATACAGATCAATTATCTATACAAATTAACGAGCAAATTAGATTTGCAAAGGGATTAATTGATGTGAATAGTAAATTACTGCATACTGGAGATGTGAAAGTGGCAGATTACATCATTGCCATAAACAATTATATGTCCGCAAAAAACCTGCTTAGACAAACTAATATTAATCGTTTAAAATTAATTAATCAATTTAATTACTGGAATAAATAACATGAATAGGTATTTTAAAATTTTAGCGATTGGTGCATTTAGTTTATTCGTGTTTGCTTCTTGTCAACATGCAGCAAATACCGAATCTGAAGAAGCACCTGACCCAATTACGCCTGTTCAAATCACTACAGTAGGTGATAGCTCATTAATCGAGTCAGTTGAAGTAACAGCAGTTTCTGCTTACCTAGAAAAAAGCTTTGTTAAGGCAAATATTAATGGATATGTACTAACTGCAAATGCGCAAACTGGAAAACAAGTAAATAGTAACCAAGTTCTATTTAGCTTAATTACCAAAGAAGCAAAGGCAATTGGAAACAGTGTGAATAAGCTAGATCCAAGTTTAAAGTTTTCTGGTATTTCTAACATTCGTGCTGCACAATCTGGGTTAATTGTCCAAGTCAATCATCAAAAAGGAGATTATGTGCAAGAAGGAGAAGCAATGGCAACCATCAGTAACCGAAATAGTTTGGTGTTTTTGTTAGATCTTCCCTATGAATATACCCAACTCATTAAAAGCAATCACAACTTGCAAATCGAATTACCCGATGGGCAGAGGCTTGCTGGTGTGCTATCTGGAACCATGCCAGCGGTTGACTCTTTAGCGCAAACCCAACGCTATATTATTAAAGTAAATGCTGGCAATCTTATCCCCGAAGGTTTAATTGCAAAAGTTAGATTGACGAAACTTAATCACCCGAATGCACAAGTGCTGCCAAAATCTGCTGTATTAGCCAATGAAACAGAAGATGAATTTTGGGTAATGAAAATGATAAATGATTCTACAGCTGTAAAAGTTAATGTTACAAAAGGCATTGAAAACACTAATCTCATAGAAGTAATTGCGCCAAAATTTGATAAAAAAGATAGAATTATAACGAGTGGGAATTATGGTATTGCAGATACTGCGAAAGTTAAAATTTTGAAATAAGATGAAGAGCTTTTTTATTTCTCATAAAAATCCTATCCTAGCTGTGCTCGTTATTGTTTTATTGGGCGGTGTGTATTCTTTTGAACAGTTAAAAACATCTTTATTTCCTGAAATCACTTTCCCTAAAATAAAAATTATTGCTGAGGCAGAGCTGCAACCTGTTGATAAAATGGTGCTTACCGTAACTCGGCCATTAGAAAATGCAGTAAAACAGGTGCCAGATCTTCAATTGGTAAGAAGTACAACAAGCAGAGGAAGTTGTGAATTATCTGCTTACATGAATCCAGGTGCTGATATTGATTTGAGTCAACAAAGGATAGAAGCTCAAATAGCAAAAATAACAGCTTCATTACCTGCTGGAGTAACTATTTCTGTTGAGAAAATGAATCCATCCATTTTGCCAGTAAGTGGATACAGTTTAGAAAGTCATTCTAAATCTCCAGTCGAATTAAAAAAGATAGCAGATTTTACGGTTAAGCCTTTTTTATCTCAAGTAGATGGCGTTTCTGAGATTAGAGTGATTGGTGGGAAAACTAAAGAATATTGGATAGAACTCAATCCTCAAAAAATGCAAGTATTGGGTATTTCTCCCGAACAAATTAATACCACTTTAAGTCAAACCAATTTTATTAAATCTAACGGCTACGTTTCCGAATTTAATTATTTGTACTTATCGGTAACAGATGCAACAGTTAAAAGCAAAGCTGATTTAGAAGAATTAGTGCTCGCTAGAAGAGGGAACAGAATTGTAAAGGTTAAGGATATAGCCACAGTAAAAATACAGGAAAGTGTAGAATACACTAGAATTAATGCCAATGGAAAAGACGGAATTTTAATAGCGGTTATTAAACAACCTAACGCCAACTTGGTTGACCTTTCTAAAGAAATGGCGCTTAAGGTGAGTAAACTGAAAAGTATTTTACCTGCAGGAGTAATCATTAAGCCGTATTATGTGCAAGCAGATTTTGTGAATGAATCAGTCAAAAGTGTGAGAGATAGCCTTTGGATTGGATTGGCGCTAGCCATAATTGTTGCTATTATTTTCTTAAGATCACTAAAAGCAAGTGCCACCATACTCATTACCATTCCTATTACACTTTGTTTAACCGTAATTGCCTTATATTTTATGGGTTATTCGTTAAACATCATGACTTTAGGTGCTATTGCTGCAGCTATCGGTTTAATTATAGATGACTCGATTGTTGTGGTGGAGCAAATTCATAGAACGCATGAAGAGCATCCAGAAGAGCCAACAGTAAACCTATTGAGCAAAGCTATTAATTATCTTTTCCCGGCTATGTTGGGTTCATCTATTAGTACCATTGTTATTTTTATCCCATTTGTATTGATGACAGGTGTTGCTGGTTCTTATTTTCAGGTAATGACCAACACCATGATTACTACACTGGTTTGTTCATTCTTTGTCACATGGATAGCTTTGCCTGTTGTTTATTTGTTGCTTACTAAAAACTCAAAACGAAATGCATCAAACGTAAAGCCGATAGTACATGAGGTGAAATCTCAAAAATGGGTTGGATATTTTTTCCAGCGTAGCTACATCAGTTTTATATTTATCATACTACTTATTGTTTCAATTGTAGTGGTGTTTCCACGTTTAGAAACAGGATTTTTACCAGAAATGGATGAAGGAAGTATTGTGTTAGATTATGCTACACCCCCAGGAACTTCCTTAGCAGAAACCGATAGAATATTAAGAGAAGTAGAAAAAGAATTAGTTAAAATACCAGAAGTAGAGGCGTATTCTCGAAGAACAGGAACGCAAATGGGTTTCTTTATCACCGAACCAAATACAGGAGATTATCTAATTCAATTGAAACATAATAGGGATAAAAGTACCGATGATGTAATTGCAGAAATACGAGATCATATAGAAAGTACACAACCTGCATTAGTTGTAGATTTTGGTCAGGTAATAGGAGATATGCTCGGCGATTTAATGAGCTCTACGCAACCCATAGAAGTAAAGATTTTTGGTGATGATCAAGAAAAACTGCAGGAACTATCAAGGAAAGTTTCTGATATAGTTACACATATCAATGGAACTGCCGATGTATTTGATGGCATCATACTTTCTGGTCCAACTATAAATATCCTTCCAAACTTTACTACACTTGCCCAATATGGAATTACACCAGAAAGTTTCCAAATGCAAGTCCAAACTGCGATGCAGGGTAATTTAATTGGTGATTTGTACGATACACAACTTTCTCCCATTCGCATGGTGTATCCAAATAGTAAGAGTTTTGGCGTTTCCAATATAAGTAGTCTTAAAATATTTTTACCAGATGGAACCGCAATTCCGATTCAAAATTTAGCAAAAGTTGAAATAAAATCAGGTAGTGCAGAAGTTGAACGTGAAAACCTCCAATCAATTGGTGTGGTTACTGCAAGGCTTGATAACAGAGATTTGGGTAGTGCTATGAAAGATATTCAGGCTGCGGTAAGTACTAAAATTAACTTACCTTCTGGCTATCACATAGAATATGGTGGGGCTTACAAAGAGCAACAACAATCTTTTTCTGAATTGTTAACCATTCTAATTGCATCCAGCTTATTAGTTTTTAGTGTGATCTTATTCTTGTTTAAAGATTTCAAAATTGCATTTCTAATCCTTTTAATAGCGGTACTTGGCATATCAGGCAGTTACTTGGCATTGTTTATTACTCATACACCACTTAATGTGGGCAGTTATACGGGTTTAATAATGATTGTAGGAATTATTGGTGAAAATGCCATTTTTACGTTCTTACAGTTTAAGGAATCCCTACGTGAAAAAAGCGTAGATGATGCAATTACTTTTGCTATTTCGACGCGATTGAGGCCAAAACTGATGACGGCTTTAGGTGCAATTATAGCTTTAATGCCATTGGCGCTTGGTATTGGTGCAGGAGCACAACTGCATCAGCCATTGGCTATTGCAGTGATAGGTGGGTTTGTGATTGGATTGCCATTACTACTTATCGTATTGCCAAGTTTAATTCGGAAGTTTTATTCTTAAAGAAATGACCACATAGAAACATAGGACAGATAGTTTTTGAATAACTCCTATTTGAATCTGTTTCTATGTGGTTTTAAAATGATTATTTCCCGATTTCCAAAATTTTAAAACTTCCTGATATTCTTTTTGGACGTGCTGTACCGGTAGCTTTTTCAAACTCTGCTGTAGGTAAAAAAAGATGATGTGTAACAGCATCCAATGCAATTGTTCTTGCGCCGCTTTTAGTTGCAATAGTTTCTTGTACTACAAATTTTTCTGCGCTTTCCTCTTTAACTACAGTGATATTGCCTTCACCATTAGAACTATAGGCTGTTTTTAAGATAGGATCAAATACAACACCATCACAACCATCCCCAATAGGTAAAGTTACAACCTGTCTGCCTGTTTTAGCATCTAAAATGAGCATCACTTTGTTTGCGCAAACCGTAAATAAGCGTGATGTTGCTCTATCAATTGCTAAGCCACTTGGTTCTTCACCACCCTTAAGTTTATATCTCGATAAAACCTTAAAAGTAATTGGATCAAAACATACAATTTCTCCAGTATCTTCAATATTTACATATATTTTCCCTTTGCCATCAGATACGCCAGCTTCTGGTTTCCCACCCAATGGGATTGTTGCTATTACTTTATCTGTTTGTGGATCAATAATACTTGCATCTAAGCTTTTGCCATTAAAAACGATTACCTTTTTAGAGAAATCATCAAAAAAAGTAGCATCTGGATTTTGTCCAACGGTAATTTGTCCTAGTATTGATGAAGTGGTCAAGTCAAAAACAGTACATGTTCCTGATCTTCCATTGCTTGTATATCCTTTTTGAAAAGAACTAGCAATAGCAATTCCGTGTACGCCTAAAGTGTTATGAATTACACCAGTTGAATCTCCAGTGTTTTTATTGAGAATGTTAACTTGATTGCCATGTGAAACATATAAATTATTGTTTTTCTGATCTACGGTTAGATAATCCCAACCGCCATCACTTTGTATTTTATGAGTTTGTATAAGATGGAAACCTGTTTTTTGTTGGGCAAAACTAGCAGCACTTAAGCCAGCTAAAAAAGCGATTGTAAAAAGTGTATGTTTCATGAATTTATCTTTTTATAAATAAAATCAAACACTCTGTAGCAATCCTGTAGTTAGTTCTAAATCAGGGTGTTTATAGAATGATGATAATGCTACCTGCAACCACCAATAAAGCACCTACTAACGTTTTAGCGTCAATAGGTTCTTTTAAAATTAAAAAAGCAAGACCCAAAGCAATCGCCACACTTAATTTATCGATAGGTGCAACTTTAGATACATTCCCGGTTTCTAACGCTTTAAAATAAAATATCCACGATAAACCTGTGGCAACTCCTGATAAGGCTAAGAAAATTAAATTGTTTTTGGTCAATGTTTTAAGTTCACGTATTTCGCCGCTGGCCAAAACAATTCCCCATGCAATAAAAAGAATAACAACGGTACGAATAGCTGTCGCGAGATTTCCGTTAATGCCTTTAATTCCAATTTTAGCCAGAATAGCAGTTGCAGCAGCAAAAAGTGCAGAAAGGACAGCATATAATTTCCACATAGTTTTTTTGTAATTGTAATTCAAGATACCAAAATATTAAGGTATACCTGTTATGTTTTAACAATTTTTGTATCAAACTAGTTACTACAAAATTCAAACAGATTCTAAGGCTAACTATGTAGCAAAATTATAAATATGCATAAAAAATTACTCCTCGCCTTAGTTCTCGTATTCATTTTCCCATTCATTTTATATGCACAAAACAGCGGGGCTATATCAGGTAAAATTACAGATGTAACAACTGGTCAACCTTTAGAATTTGTGACTGTTGTATTAATGAAAGAAGGTGGTAATACAGTTTTAAAACAAGAAATTACTACAGGAAAAGGAATATATAAATTTACTGCACTAGCAGATGGCAATTATTATCTAATTGCGAGTTACATTGGTTTCGAAAACTATAAAACAAGTAATTTAATACTGAACTCTACCCAGAGAAAGCTAAATCAGGATATCAGTTTAAACAGTGGTGCAAAAAAACTGAATGAAGTAGTGGTTACCTCTAAAAAACAACTTTACACTAATTCTATAGATCGTAAAATTTATAATGTAGATCAAGATGTGATGGCTAAATCTGGCTCTGCTAGTGAAGTATTACAAAATGTACCCTTAGTGCAAGTCGATATTGATGGGAATGTAAGTTTGAGAAATTCATCGGCAACAATTTTAATCAACGGTAAAGTATCGCCCATTATGGGAAAAAATGCTGCGGCTGCTTTACAACAATTGCCAGCCAATAGTATTGCCAGAATAGAAGTAATTACCAATCCTTCAGCAAAATATAAACCAGATGGTACAGGTGGAATAATCAATATCGTACTGAAGAAAAACACAAAAAGAGGACTTAATGGGGGTTTAACAGCAAACGCAGGAAATCAGGATAGGTATAATGCCAATGTGAATGCTAATTATAATCCAGGTAAGGTAAATGTATTTGGAAGTTACAGTATTAAACAGGATTATCGCTTAAGATTAACAACGAATAATAGAACACAGATTGATCCTGCTAGTTCTGTATCAAGCTATTATCAAGACGATATCAGTGCTAAAGCAAGACCGTTCTCTAATACTGCTGCACTAGGAATGGATTATGCGATTGATGATAAGAATAGTATAGGTATTTCTGGAAATTATTATTTCCGTAATATGCACAAACACGATTTTACGCTTAAGAAAGTAAGCAATACTACAGGCTTAATTTCTGATTATGACCGGACAAGAACAAATTACGAATACGAAAGAGAAGCGGATGGAACTTTTTTCTTTGAGCACAATTTTAAGAAAGAAGAGCATAAAATACGATTAGAGTTTAACGCTTCTCACTCGCCAGAAGTAGAAGATAACCATTACATAAATTCATATAGGGTACCTGCAAGTGCAAATCAATTGGATAACACGCTGATTAAACAGACACAAGATAACAAGCAGCTTACCATTGGTTATGAAAATCCAATTTCAGATAACACAAAACTAGAATTGGGGTATGAAGGACAATACAACCAGCAAGACCTAGATTTTTATGGGGAAGCCTACAACTATGCTCAACAAAAATTCGTCGCTGATGCATTAAAAACCAATCGTTTCATTTATAACGAGAACATACATGCTTTTTATGGAACAATAGAACAATCTTGGAAAAAATTTGGAGCAATGTTAGGGTTAAGAGGAGAGTATTCGGATATTAATTCGCATCTTATAACCACTAATATCACAATTCCTAATCATTATTTTAAGGTGTATCCTACGTTGCATCTTACTTACGACTTATCAGATAGTAGAGAATTGCAGTTAAATTATAGTAGGAGAGTGCATAGACCAGAAGGTGATGATTTAAACCCATTTGCAGAGTATGCTGACCCAACAAATATTCGTGTAGGTAATCCACATCTTTTACCAGAGATTATTCATTCTATAGAATTAGGTTATCAATGGAAAAATGATAATTTTTCGATTTTACCTGGCATTTATTACCGCTATAAATACAATGGTTTTACTTCCATTACTACACCCTTAAACAGTACAACATTAATCACTACGCAACAAAATCTAGTTAATGATCAGGCAATTGGCGCAGATGTAGTGTTTTCTGCAAACATAAACGATAAAGTATTTATCAACCTTACACCTAATGCATTTTACAATCAACTAGATGCATCTAACTTAGGTTATGGCTCAAAAAAGAACACCTTTACATGGAGTGTTAATTTTAATTCGAGTTATAATTTGACAAAAAGTACAATTATGCAGGTTAATTCTAATTACAGGTCTGCTCGTTTAACCCCACAAGGGAAATATTTGCCTAGTTTTGTTTTTAATTTTGGTGTAAGAAAAGATATTTTTCAAAAGAAAGGTTCACTGTATTTAACAGTATCTGATGTGTTTAAAACGCAAAGACAAGAAGCAGAGTTAAGTAGTCCATTATTAACACAGCATGTAGTCACTAAAAGCAACTCACGAATTGGGTATTTAGGTATCAGCTATAATTTTGGTGTGGTGAAGAAAAAGAAAGATTTAACCTTTGATAATTCTCTTTAACTGATATAATCCCTATCCTCATCGCTCAAGGTCGATTTATTTTCGTTAGCCTGATGGTTTTCAATCTCAGGATCATAACTGCTTACTGTTTTTCGTGGTCTGCCAGCTAAAAAACCTAAAATGAAACCAATGATGATGCAGATGCCAATTACAATGAGTTTTGATATAGCAACTGGAGCACCAATAATAAAATCGAATTCTACTGGCTCGCTATTAATCATTAAGAAAATGGTTAAAAGTGCAGTTATAACAATGATGATAATAGTTTTTGCTTTCATTTTATTTTAAATAAATCCCCTTTGGGAGATGAGCGATTAAAAACTGTAATTAAATAGTAATTCTAAGATAGGGTTTTGATTGTAAGTTTTATTAACAAATACCACTCTTGCGCCTAAATCAACAACAGGCTGATAACGCAGCAAGTTTATACTACTACGCATTTCTACGCCAAAAGTTTTAGGTTGTGTTAAATTTGTTTCTGAGCCAATGTTTTCATAATGACTAAAAACTCCACCTCTTAAGTTTCTAATATATGCTAAAGAGCCAATTTCTGCATCTGGAAAGGCAAATGGGAAGCGGTAATTGAGTAACAATGTATTTCTTAATTCGCTCTTCGCATTAATTTGTCCATAGCCATATACGGTATTAATTTCAGTATTAAATTTTAAAGCGCCACTGCTTTCTTGGTAATTAAAACTAGCCATAAAAGAATGATTTTTAGCAATTCCAGGAAAATAGAATGCGCTTTCAAAAGCAAATAAATCACCAGTTAAACGCTTATCAAAAGGCTGATTAAAATAGCTTAAATTAATAATTTGCGCCCATTTAGGAGCTACATCTCGCTCTGCTGTACGTACACTATGACTAAAACCTAATTTGTAATTTATAGGGAATTTAATGGTCTTGTTAAATAGCAAAGCCTCTTTTGGTGCAAAATTCCGTTGCGTATAGCTTGTGCCCAGCTCTGCCAAAAAACCATAATTATGATGGTATGCACTAAAATTGAGAGGGATGCTTGCTTTTATATCAAGATAATTTTCTCGCCAATTCGCTTGATTTATCGCATTTCCTAACCGATAAAATCCAGTTCTTGGTCGGTTAGTGAACTTTGCGTTTAAAATAGGATATAAGCTTTTAAAATACAAGTCAGCGGTGTATGCTATTTTTTTTAAATCGCTGTAATAATCAATTCCTGCTGAGAAATCGAAAATGTTCAATAAATCGTTAGATTTTAAGCGTAAACCAAGTCTGTCGTCTTCATCTATTGTTGGACTTAAACTATGAAAATTGAAAAGATGCGCTAAAGGTTGGTAAGATTTAGATTGATACGTACTATCGGGTATGTCTTTGAAAATATTGATTTTTTCTTGCTTATTAGCTGCTGCACCAAAATAAACAAAGTGATTTTCTTGAATTTTTCGATGTGAAATAGGGGTTTTTGCAATTCCATAACCCATTACCTGGTAATTGTTAAAAAGAATTGATTTGCCATCGGCAGATAAGCTCGGATTAAAAGCGCCGTATTTTGCGGCCGTTAGCGCCGTTATTTTTTTATTGATAGGGTTGACGTCATAAATGTTGTTTATTCCGCTTAGATGGGCGTTAAATGCAATTCCATTGCCAATAAATGTTGGCCTGCTTAACTGCTGAGTAGTTTCGGTTATTAGTTGCATTTTTTTTCCAGTTTTATCTTGGAGCCAAAGCGATTTTCCTTTTTCATTCACACTAATCCAACTCAGTTGAGTTCCATCAGTATTGAGTGCCGGAGTTTGTAAAATGAGATTTTCAGGATTTGGATATGTTTTATTGATTTTTCCGGTTTGCAAATCAAGTTCTACTAAATTACTTTGATTACTTAAATCAATTTGTACTGCAACTAATTTTTTTCCATCACCAGAAAGGGCAGGAGAGAAGAGCCTGGTTTTAAACGTTAATTGACGTTTTGTTTGTGTCGCGAAATCATAGATGCAAATTACGCTATAACTTCTTTGTCGGTAACGTGGATCAACTCTTATTTCATCCCAAACCAATTTTCCATCCCCATAACTAAACCAAGGCTGTTCCTGATACCCGATTTTAAAGAGTTCTTTTTCGTTTCTAGCTTCATCAATAACCACAAAAGTTGCGGTTTCGGCTTTAGTTTGCTTTAAAGTTAGGATATGGTTGTTCGCTAACTCTATAGGTAAAAAATAGCTGCTGGCATATTTCGCTCGATGATTTAAACTCTCATAATTTTCGCTTTTGTTTAAATCATCTTGTTTTGTCCATTCATTTTCTAGTTGAGCAATCGTTTTTAAGTAATAGTTTTTGGTATTACTTCCAGTGAATTCTTTTAAGCTTTGAGAAAAAGGATATAATCTAAGCGGGCTATTATGAATGGCGGTGAGTAAGCTATCTTGTATGCTTTCGCCAAATTCTTTTTTAAGGTTAGTAACCATCAAATATCCTAATTGGTAATAACCTGGTGTTTGATCTTTGTCCGATCCAAAATACGCTTTTGAATACGAGAATTTTTTCCCGTTTAATAGTGAAGTTCGAAAAGGCATAATCCATGAAGGCTGTCTGCCGCGACCAACATTTGTTAATGAAGTTTCGCTGTTCACTGCATCACCTTCAAAAAACCAAGTTGGGATACTTAAGCCCATGTAAGCAAAATAAATTTCTTCTGGAAAAGGATGTGTTTTTCCGCCAGTAATTTTATCGAATTGCGCAACATGTCTAAGCTCGTGAACAGCTAAATTATTTAACCAATCTTGACTGTCAAATTGCTGCGGAGGAGTGGTGTAAAATTGCACCTTTTTTGGAGCCAATTGAACAAAGCCATTTGCTATAGTTCCGCGGTTTTGAAAGACGATTGGAATGCTTATTTTTTGGCGGTTTAAACTTTGTCCAACTGAGGGGTAAATTTGGCCGATTGTATTTGCCATTCTTTGAGCTTCTTTTTCTAACTCGGTAGGATAGATGAGTGTAAAGCCATTGCTGTTAATCTGTCTCCATTTTACACTAAGTGGGTTTTGCTCACTGTTGAAAATTTGGCCAAAAACACTAATTGAAATAAAACTTAATACTATTGTAGATAAAATACTGATTTTCAATTTTGTATATGCTTTATTTATATTCATTTAGGTGGTATGCTAAAATTGTTAGTTTTATAATTTTTTAAATATGCACTTTATCTTATTTTTTAATTTATATTATATTATTTAATGTATTGATTTTAAATAAATTATAAATTTTATGTAATTAACAATAGTAGTAGCTATTTATGTAAAAATTAAATGATCAAGGGCGTTATATGGAGAATTTAATCTTATGTCCTATCTCCGTAATTTGATGATGTTAAGATACACTATTTATGTTGATTTTAAAGCAAAAATTTTCTGCTCCTTTTTAAAAATGTATATATTTTTGTTAGCTATGAAGAAATAAATAGGCTCAATTTTATGAAGAAAACGCACCAGATAATAAGAGTTTTTTAGTGTCTATGTATCCTCTTTTGCCTCAAATTTAAGAGTGTAAATGTGTGCAGAAATAGGCTATTTTTTCACCTGTTTTTATGGCTAAAATTCGACTGTAAAATGGGCTATTTTAGAGCTTGTTTTTAAGGATGAAAAACGTATCCCCTACCCTAGAGTAGTTGCAGTAATTAGCTTTGATTCTTACTCATCATTCCCGTGAAAACGGGAAATCGTAATTGTAAAAAAAACCTGCTATTGCATTACGGATTCTAATCAAGTTGGAAGTGACACAATCGAATTGAAGCTAACGCAAGAGAGGAGCTTTAACTCTTATTTTTACGTTTTTTGTAGATAGGATAAAGGAATACTGCAGCTAAAATTAATAACGAACCTAAGTAAAAACCAGAGGTCATATGCTCTTTGCTACCAAACAAAATAAAGGCTAAAACAATGCCATACACAGGTTCTAAATTTGTGATTAGAGCCACTCTAAATGCAGATAATGTGCGCATCACTCCTACACCAGCTACATATGCTAAAGCCGTACATATGGTGCCTAAAAGGAGTAAATAAAACCAATCTATTCCACTTAAATTGAAGTTTTCAGTAGATAAACTTTTATCAAATATGCGATATACCGTTATCCAGAAGAACGCTCCAGCCATTTCATAAAAGCCTATAATGCTAGGACCGGTTTTTTGAACTAAAGTTGAGTTTATAGTGGAAAAAAAGCTTGCTGCAACTGCAGAACAAAGCCCAAAGATTATTCCAGTGGTGTATTTAGTTTCAAATTTAAAGATTAAGTAAATGCCTAAAATGATCAATAAACCAATAAAGATATCACCTTTAGAAATATTTTGTTTTTTTATGATGGGCTCTAAAATTGCAATGAACAGAGTTACTGAAGATAAACAGATTAAACTTACAGATACGTTGGCCACTTTAATGGAGTGAAAAAAGAAAATCCAATGCATGGCTACGATGCTTCCTGTAAAAAAGAATTGTAGAAATTGCTTTCTACTAACCTTAATACTGGTTTTGCTCAACATAAAATAAGCAAATAAGCTCACGCTAGCGATTAAAACACGATACCAGACCAATTGTACCGCATCGATGGATATTAATGCGCCTAAAATGCCTGTAAACCCCCAAATAAAAACGGTTATGTGTAATATAATAAGGTTTCTGTTTTCGTTTGGTTTAAGCTCAGTATTCATCTTATTTTGGAGCTCTTCTAAGTAAGTACAAACCTAAAATTCCAAAGAATATAGTTGGCAGTAATACGGCTAATAGTGGAGATAAACCTCCTTTTGTAGAAAACATTTTAGCAAATTGATTAAAAACAATGTAGGCAAAACTTAAAATAATACCTATTCCAAGTGGTAAACCTACACCTCCTCGTACTTTACGAGAGGAAAGGGCTACGCCGATTAACGTTAATATAAAAGCTGATAGGGGCTGAAACCAACGTTTATATTGTTCAAAAAGTAAATCGCTCATTATTCCTGAGCCTCTCGTTCTTTCTTTTTTAATCTTGTCCGATAATTCCTTCCCGCTCATGCTTTCAAAAACGTTCTGATATACAGAGAAATCATCTGGTTTCATATCGAGTACCGTATCTTTTTGTAAAGCAGATCCATAAATCATCGATTCCTTCATCCCATCTACATTTCTAACCGTATAATTTGTTAATCTCCAAACTCTTTTAACTGAATCGTAAGAAATTTGATCAGCAACTAGCTTTTTCTTAAGGATGTCGCCTTTAAATTTATCAAGAGAAAAACGATAGCCTATATTTGTTCTATTATCGAAATTTTCGAGATAGATATACGTATTGCTATCAATTTTCATGTGGATATTCGTTTTTGTATAAGCCTTATCCTTATCAATAACCTCGTTTTCAAATTTATTTTTAATCCTATTGGTATACGGAAGAATGTATAAATTCGATAATAAATTAACAGAGAAAATGATAAATGCAGAGATAAAGTAAGGTCTTAAAAAGCGATTAAAACTTACTCCACCGCTTAAAATCGGTACAATTTCAGTTTGATCGGCCATTTTTGCCGTAAAAAATATTACCGCGATAAAATTAATTAACGGCGATAGCATGTTTACATAAAATGGAATAGAACCGGCATAATAATCAGTAATAGTTTGCCAAATGGTCATGTCCTTTTCTAAAAAATCATCCAATTTTTCAGAAAGATCAAAGATCACAATGATAATTACAAACAAAACTAAGGTATACACAAATGTGCCTAGGTATTTGCCTATAATAAAACCATCAATAATTTTTAGACGCTGCCTGATGTATTTCATTTATAATTTATTACCTAATATAGTTACCATTTTATTCTTCCAAGCGTAAAACTCTCCTGAAATGATTTTTTCTCGGGCTTCATTCACTAACCATAAATAAAAATGTAGGTTATGAAGTGTAGCAATTTGCGCACCTAGTATTTCTTTAGAGTGCATTAAATGTCTTAAATAGGCTTTAGAATACACCTGATCTGCATGTAAATCGCTATCCGCATCTATTGGAGAGAAATCATTCTCCCATTTTTTATTGCTGATATTAATAATACCATTTCGTGTAAATAACATTCCATTTCTAGCATTTCTTGTTGGCATTACGCAATCAAACATATCTACGCCAAGTGCAATATTCTCTAAAATGTTAATTGGTGTACCAACTCCCATTAAATATCTAGGCTTATCTACAGGTAAAATATCGCACACAACTTCTGTCATTCCGTACATTTCTTCGGCTGGTTCTCCAACAGATAAGCCACCAATTGCATTACCCTCTCTATTCATTGAGGCTATAAATTCTGCAGATTTTACACGTAAATCTTTATAAACAGATCCTTGTACAATTGGAAAAAGTGTTTGGTCGAAACCATATTTCGACTCAGTGGTGTCAAAACGATGGCAGCAACGTTTTAACCATCTATGCGTCATGTTAATAGAATTGGCAGCATATTTATAATCGCAAGGATAAGGAGTACATTCGTCAAAAGCCATAATAATATCAGCTCCAATTGTGCGCTGAATATCCATTGCATATTCTGGTGTAAACAAGTGTTTTGAACCATCTATATGCGAGCGAAACGTAACTCCTTCTTCTTTAATTTTACGAACTTTACTCAAAGAATAGACTTGATAGCCACCGCTATCTGTTAAAATAGGTTTATCCCAGCCAATAAATTTATGTAAACCCCCAGCTGGTTCGATAATATCTAAACCTGGTCTAAGGTATAAATGATAGGTATTTCCTAAAATTATTTGCGCTTTAATGTCTTCTTTTAGTTCTCTTTGGTGTACTGCTTTTACCGTTCCAGCAGTACCAACAGGCATAAAAATTGGTGTTTTAATATCGCCATGGGCAGTTGTAACTGTTCCCGCTCTAGCTTTTGATGATGGGTCGTTAGCCTGTAAAGTAAATTTCATATGTGTTTATTATCCTCTTCAAAAATCTGTCAAAAATAGCAAGAATATTCCTTTTATCAGGCTCTTGAATTTTTTATCAACATAAAGCCACATTACAGATTAAAAATGAGAGATTTGCTAGCTTTCAAAAAAATATTGTGGAATTAAATTTATTAGAGATTTGCCTACTCGGCGCTTTAGCTTTTTGCTTTCTTGTTCAGCTTTATTTTAGCTTGTTTATTCATTTAAAATTAGCCTTAGTTAAGGTTGAAGCCCTTCCAGAACAAGCTAAAAATCCGATTAGTGTGATTATTTGTGCTCGTAATGAAGCAGAAAATTTAAAAACATATTTACCAACTATTCTTCAACAAGATTATCCAAATTTTGAGGTAATTGTAGTGAATGACCGTTCTTGGGATGGCACCGCCGATATTTTAAAAGAGTTTGCAAAGAAATATGAGAGACTTAAAGTAGTTTCTGTTGCTGATGGAGAAAAATTTATTGCAGGAAAAAAGTTTGCAGTAACCATGGGGATTAAGGCCGCAAGCTACGAATGGTTGGTTTTTACGGATGCAGATTGTGAACCAGCTTCACCAAATTGGTTAATGGGTATGCAACAACCTGAAGATGAGAGCACAGAAATTGTATTAGGTTATTCTCCTTATTTTAAAAAACGCGGATTATTAAATAGATTAATTCGTTTTGAAACATTTTTTACAGCAGTAAATTATTTGTCTTTTGCCTTAAAAGGAATGCCATACATGGGTGTAGGTCGAAATATGGCCTATAAAAAATCACTTTTCTTTAAAAATAAAGGTTTTGCTGCACACATGCATATTCCATCTGGTGATGATGATCTTTTTGTAAATGCAAATGCAAATAGGTACAATACAGAAATTCGGATTAACAAGGAAACTCAAGTTTGGAGTGAGCCCAAAATTTCATTTATCGCCTATTTAAGACAAAAGAAAAGGCACTTTGGCGCAGGCAAAATGTATAAATCAAAACATCAATTTATATTATCCTTACAAATCGTTATTCAGTTTTTGTTTTATGGGTTAGGAATTGCTTTGTTGTGTTTTCCAAAAACACTTTATATTGCTTTAGGAGTATTTGGATTAAGTATTTTGATCAGAAGTTTCATTTATCCACGTTTATTAAAACGCCTAAATTATGGCGAATTAAGTTGGTGGTTTCCACTATTAGATATCATTTTATTTGTTTTTTTAGTGTTTAATGCCATTCTATCTATATTTGTTAAAAAAGTACAGTGGAAATAACCTTTTATTATGTCTGAAGTTAAGCCTGATATCATTTTAAAATATTTTAAAAATTTAACGGAACAGCAACTTGCTCAGTTTACGCAATTGTATGATTTGTATAGTTTTTGGAATGCGCAAATCAACGTTATTTCTAGAAAAGATATTGACGAATTATACGAACGTCATATCTTACATTCATTAGGGATTGCTAAATTTTGCACTTTTAAAGCAGGTGAGAAGGTATTGGACGTAGGTACAGGTGGTGGTTTTCCAGGTATTCCATTAGCTATTCTATTTCCAGAAACTGATTTTCATTTGGTAGATTCTATTGGGAAAAAGATAAAAGTAGTTACAGAAGTTGCGACAGCTTTAGGGTTAAAAAATGTAAAAGCTAGCCATTTAAGAGCAGAACAAGTAACAGATAAATATAATTTTGTGGTTTCTAGAGCGGTTACTCGTTTAATAGATTTTTATCCATGGATACGCGGAAAGTTTGCTAAAGAGAATAAGAATGCTATTCAAAACGGCATTCTTTATTTAAAAGGTGGCGACTTAACAGAAGAGATTAAAGAAAGTAAACTGAAAGCAGAGTTACATCCGCTTTCAGCTTATTTTGAGGAAGAGTTTTTTGATACTAAATATGTGGTTTACATCCCACAATAATTATTGAATAGTAATTCTTCCTCTTTTGTTGGCCAATGGTTTACCATCAATTTTCATAAAGTAAGTATACACTCCTGAAGAAATTTTTACACCTTCATTTTTCTTGTAATTTCCAGTTTTTCCATTCCAATCATCACGATAATCTGTACTGTTATAAACGATAGCATTTTTAGCGTTGTAAACAGTTAAGGTTTTTAAATCAGCTTCTGAATCTGGAATTTTTAAGAAATCTCCCGAAGAACGATTTAATTTCAGATTTCCATAAAATGGTGGTTGTAGTAAAGCTGGTGCATATTTAATAGCTGATCCTTTAATCTCTACAGCTCCATATTTGCCAGCATTTCCATAAATTTTCATAGCTTGATTTACACTCAAAACCACGATGCTTTCTGTATTATACACACCATAAAATTTAGCGTTGTCTTTTACCGCTTCTCCGTTAATGACTATATATCTTTTGTCAATTTGAGTTGGAGTATAATTTTTTCCATCGTGTCTGTATTCATTTCTTGGGTAAAAAACAGTTTGATTATCTGGTCTTACAACAGGGGGAGGAAACTTAATTTGATCTGATTTAGGTTTGTAACCTGGCGGAGGTGGTTCAACTGCTGGCGGTCTTTTTAAATTTTTTCTATCAGGTTTTACAATTGGTGGTGGAAATTTTATTTGGTCCTGTGGAGGTGGAGGAGCAATTTGACCTGGTTTAAGATAATTAATTTTGCCACCAGTAATTTCAACCGCACCATAATTAGCTCTATCTCCATATTTTGAAATAGCATCCGAAGGTTTAAGATATTTAATCTTGCTGGCGTTCATTACATTATAAAATGTTGTATCTGTAATTGGTTTGCCATTTACAACTATATACCTTTTTTCGGTAAATGGTGGGTGACTAGCAGATGCTTTATAATCCCTTTGAGCGAAAAAATAAGCAACATCTGGTCTTACTATTGGCGGTGGAAATTTAATTTTATCAATAGGTGTATTAATGATTTTTATGTTTTTGCCTGTAGCCTCAACCGCTCCATATTTAGCCTTAACGCCATATTTTTTAAGAGCATCTGTACTTTTTAAAGTAACAATTTTATCAGCACCCATAATACCATAAAAATCGTTCTTATAGTCTACTTCTTTCCCATTGATTATAATTAATTTATTTTCGAGCGAACTATGGTTTTTTGTTGATTTATCATATTTCTTAGGTGAATAATATGATTGAGTAACTCTTGGCGGCGGAAATTTTATTTGATCTTTCTTTATAGCTGGGGTTTCTTGGATTGGTGCTACACTTTTGCTTTTCTCCGGAAGCAAATCTATATAGCCGTAATCTTTTGTAAATGCCATTGTAGAGGCGCAAAGCATTGCCCCGACCAAGGGAAGTGCTATCAGCAACCTGAGCCTAGCTCGGCCTGCTGTTCTTTTTTTGTTTAACATGTTAATTCTCCTTTTTAATATTGATTGATTGAAAATTTGATTTGTAAGAGGGGTTGGCGCAATGCCAAAAGAGTTTTCGATAAGGAACATCGCATACTCGTGTTTTTGTAAACCAGAGTTGGTACTGAGCTCATCTGCAATGTACTCGTGCAACAGTTTAATGTCCTTTTTAATAAAATAGATAATTGGATTAAACCAACATATCATCTGTAAAACTTCAAAAAATAGAATATCTAAACTATGTTTCTGTTTAATGTGCACCATTTCGTGATTTAAAACGGTTTCTTTTTCCACCAGATGTGGATGAATAAATAAAAGGTTGAAAAATGAAAAAGCGGTAGTTTGCTCATTTAATTCAATTAAAGTTACATTACCACTTTTAGCTTTTTTAGCTTTTAACCAAATCCCGATTATTTTTGAAAGACTTAACGCTAATTTGAGCGCAAAGCACACTACAATGAATAAATAAATAGGATATAGGTAATCTGTGAAATTAAATGTTTCTACAACAGGAGTAGTGGGTATAGTAGTAAAGCTCTCTCCACATAAACTGTAGGTGGAGGAAAAGTTGCGTTATCTACTATAGGGGTTGGATTTAAAAACCCTAATTGCAGTATTGGTAGTATAAAAGCAGTTACACTACTTAACAGCAAAAAATAACGGTTGCTGTTATAAAATGTTTCGTTTTGTAAAAAAAAACGGTAAAATCCGTAAAAAATAAGCAAGTACAGATTTGCTTCGAGCAAATAATATAACCAATCCATTATTTCTTGTTTTTAAGTTTTTCAGCTAAGGCAATTAACTCATCAAGCTCTCCCATATCCATATTTTTTTCTTTCACTAAAAAGGATACTAAGCTTTGGTAATTGTTTTCAAAGTAATTATTCATCACCTTATCAAATGCAAAGTGTTTATATTGTTCTTCGCTAATCACTGGAAAATAGATATGGGTATTACCTATTGCATTGTGTGAGATAAAACCTTTACCTTCTAATACTCGAATTACAGTAGATACTGTATTATATGCTGGTTTTGGTGATTCCATTTTATCAATCACATCTTTCACCAAGCCTTCCTTCATTTCCCAAAGGATAAGCATTACCTGTTCTTCTGCTTTTGTTAACTCTCTCATTATATAATTTTCTTAAAGGTTAATTAAATTTACTACTATTTTTATAGTTAACAAACTATTTTTGTAGTTTTATTTTAAGTATCTGATTTTTAATACATTAAAATTAATTACTTTAAAAAGTAGCCATTTGCTTCTACTTTAGATTTGATGAGTTTAGTCCATAAAATAGCCTTAAGTTTAATAAAAGGAGTTGGCCCAATGTTTGCCAAAAATCTGCTGATTCACTTCGGTAGTGCCGAAGCAGTATTTGAAGCAACGAAAGAACAGATAGTAAAGTTAGAAGGCATTGGTGAGATTAGAGCGAATGCTATTTTACATACAGATGCTTTAGAAAAAGCTAAAGAACACTTACATTTTATTGAGAAGCACAACATAGAAGTTCTATTTTATGCAGATGATAACTACCCCAAAAGATTAAGAAATTGCTATGATTCACCACTATTATTGTATTATAAAGGCACTGCTAATCTAAATCATAAAAGAATTGTCAGTATAGTTGGTACTAGAAATGCAACCAATTATGGTAAACTACTATGTAAGCAATTAGTTGAAGTTTTAAAGCCATATGATGTTATAATTATGAGTGGATTAGCTCATGGCATCGATGCTGCAGCCCATAAAGAAAGTTTAAATTTCGAAGTGCCAACTGTTGGTGTATTAGGTCATGGTTTGGATAGGATTTATCCAGCTGTACATAAAGCATTAACTCAGAAAATGGTGCATAATGGTGGCTTGCTTACCGAATTTTTACCTGGTACAAACCCAGATCGAGAAAATTTTCCGAAAAGAAATCGAATTATTGCTGGTATTTCTGATGTCACGATAGTTGTAGAAGCTTCACTAAAAGGTGGTGCTTTAATTACAGCTGAACTAGCCAATTCTTACAATAAAGATGTGTATGCATTTCCTGGAAGAGTAAATGACGAATTTTCTGAGGGATGTAATTTCTTAATTAAGACGAATAGGGCAGGACTAATTAATCATCCTAGAGATTTGATTTATTATTTGGGTTGGGATGATGAACAGGTTAAAAAAGCTGAGATTTAGGCTCAGCTACCACTTAATTTATCGAAAGATGAACAACAAATCGTAAATGCATTACAGGATAATCCAGCTCATGTAGATGATTTAAGTTTAAAAACGAATTTGCCACAAAGTAAGCTAGTTATTGCATTACTTACCCTCGAAATGCAAGGTATTCTAATTTCTTTGCCTGGAAAAATATATAAGCTAGCCTAATTTTGTAATATTTATAGTATACTTAATAAGTAGATTATAAAACAATATTCTGTTATATAATTAAATTTAAAATTTAGTTTCTATTAAATATTAATCTATAAAATACTTATTGTCATTTTGTACTTTTGTAACATGTGGTACAATAATATTCTAGAAACAATTGGTAATACACCATTAGTTAAATTAAATAACATTACTAAAGAAATTTCGGCTACCGTTTTAGCGAAAATTGAAACAACTAATCCTGGTAATTCAATTAAAGACCGTATGGCGGTAAAAATGATTGAAGACGCTGAAAAAACTGGTAAATTAAAACCGGGTGGAACTATAATTGAAGGTACATCTGGTAATACAGGAATGGGGTTGGCTATGGCTGCCATTATTAAAGGTTACAAATGTATTTTTACTACAACTGATAAGCAATCAAAAGAAAAAGTTGATGCTTTAAGAGCATTTGGTGCCGAAGTAATTGTATGTCCAACAAATGTTGAACCTGAAGATCCTCGTTCTTATTATTCTGTTTCTTCTCGTTTAGAACGTGAAGTGCCAAATTCATGGAAGCCAAATCAATACGATAATTTATCAAATAGCCAAGCTCATTATGAACAAACAGGACCTGAGATTTGGAAACAAACAGAAGGTAAAATAACACATTTAGTAGTTGGTGTTGGTACTGGAGGTACAATTTCTGGAACAGGAAAGTATTTGAAAGAGCAAAATCCAAATATTAAGGTTTGGGGAATTGACACCTATGGCTCAGTTTTTAAAAAATACAAGGAAACTGGAATTTTAGATAAAGACGAAATTTATCCTTACATCACGGAAGGAATTGGAGAAGATTTTTTACCACAAAATGTTAATTTCGATGTAATTGACCTTTTCGAAAAAGTAACTGATAAAGATGCCGCTTTAATGACTCGTGATATTGCTCGTAAAGAAGGAATTTTTGCAGGTAATTCTGCAGGTTCAGCAATTGCTGGATTACTGCAACTGAAAGATAAGTTAAAACCAGAAGATGTGGTTGTCGTTATATTTCATGATCATGGAAGTCGTTATATGGGTAAAATGTATAACGAAGATTGGTTACGTGAACGTGGTTTCTTAAAAGATGAAAAATTAACGGCTAGAACGATCATTGCTAAAAAAGAACGTTCAGAAATTGTAACGATAGACTGTGAAAAAACAATTCTTGAAGCGATTAACACTATGAATATGCTTAACATTTCTCAAATCCCTGTAACGCAAAAAGGAATGTTAGTTGGTAAATTAGCTGAAAGTGATATTTTAAAAGCATTACTTGAAAATCCAAGTTTAAAGTCAGCCCCTGTAAATGAAATCATGAGTTCAACTTTCCCATTTGTGGATTTGAATACTTCTATAGATAGGATTTCAACCTTAATTAATAAGGAAAATAGTGCTGTTTTGGTTGAATTGGAAGATGGTAAATTTGAAATTATTACACAATACGATATTATTAATGCAATAAGAGGCTAACCCTACATGACTTATGTAAATAAAAAATCCAGCAATGATTATCTTGCTGGATTTTTATTTATACTAATTCTCAAATTAGTGACTTGGGCCTGAGCCTTCTACACGTTTAATTTGTGCGCCTAATGCTCTTAAGCGAATATCGATATCTTGGTATCCACGTTCAATTTGCTCAATGTTATAAATTGTAGAAGTACCTTCAGCTGATAAAGCAGCGATTAATAAGGAAACTCCAGCACGAATATCTGGAGAAGTCATGCTAATTCCACGAAGCTGATATTTCTTATCAATTCCGTTTACTGTAGCACGATGTGGGTCACATAAAATGATTTGTGCACCCATGTCAATCAATTTATCTACAAAGAACAAACGACTTTCAAACATTTTCTGATGGATAAGCACATTTCCTTTAGCTTGTGTTGCCACAACAAGAACAATACTTAATAAATCTGGTGTAAATCCTGGCCAAGGTGAATCAGCTATGGTTAGAATAGAACCATCAATAAACGTATCTATTTCATAATGTTTTTGAGAAGGAATGTAAATGTCGTCACCTCTGCGCTCTAATTTTATTCCTAATTTTTTAAAAACTTCAGGAATAACACCAAGCTCATCGTAACATACATTTTTAATCGTGATTTCAGACTCCGTCATGGCAGCCAAGCCGATGAAAGAACCAATCTCAATCATATCTGGCAACATTCTGTGTTCAGTGCCACCTAATTTGGTAACACCTTCAATAGTCAATAGATTAGAGCCAATGCCAGATATTTTTGCACCCATGCGGTTAAGCATTTTGCAGAGTTGCTGTAAATACGGTTCGCAAGCAGCATTATAAATAGTTGTAGTCCCTTTTGCTAAAACAGCAGCCATTACAATGTTTGCAGTTCCTGTTACCGATGCTTCATCTAATAAAATGTAAGCGCCTCTTAAATTGGTAGCGTCAACATTAAAGAAAGCTTTTTTGCTATCGTAAATGAATTTAGCACCTAATTTTTCAAAACCAATAAAGTGTGTATCTAAACGACGACGACCAATTTTATCGCCACCAGGTTTAGGAATAGCCGCTTTTCCAAAACGAGCCAATAATGGGCCGACAATCATGATAGAACCACGTAAGCCACCACCTTTAGCTTTAAATACATCAGATTCAAAAAAGTCTAATTTGATATTTTTAGCCTCAAAAGTGTAAGTGTCTTTGTTGATACGTTCAACAAGTACACCTAAATCTCCTAATAATTCAATCAGTTTATTTACATCTTTAATATCTGGAATATTGCTGATGGTAATTTTTTCATCGGTTAATAAAACAGCGGATAAAATTTGTAGGGCTTCATTTTTGCTCCTTGCGGAGTGATTTCGCCTTTTAATTTTTTACCACCTATAATTTCGAATGCATTCATTTGCTAGTGTTTATTTCGCTAATACGGTGTAATAACGATAGATTGGATTAATGTCTTTGTTTTGGATTGTTATTTCTCTGTTGGCGTCCGCCGTTATTGTTATTTTGGCGCCCTTTATTGTTGTTATTTCGACCACGATTGTTATTATTTGGTCTATTTACTTGAGGTCTGAACTCAACTTTTTGCAAGTTTACATTTTCATCGAGTTCTAAATTACCTCCAGAAAGCTCACGCAAATTTTTAAAGATTACTTCATCAGAGACATTGTCTTTGTTCCATTGCACATAAGCCATTTTCATAAAGTTTGCAATGCCTTGTACCATAGCTGATTTACGTTCCGGATTTTCTTCTTCCATCGTTTTTTCAATCAATTTTTCTACAGTTTTTCCATAATGTTTATACCTAATTTTTTGTTGGGGATAACCAATATGTGCTGGCTTAAATTGTGCTGCTTCTGGATTTGGTTTTGGGTATGGGCTGTCTACATCAATCTTAAAATCAGAAATGATGTGTAAATGATCCCATAATTTATGTTTAAAATCTGCAACATCACGCAGGTGTGGATTTAAAAAACCCATCAAGTCTATTACTGCTTGTGCATATTTATTGCGTTCTTCTTTGGTTGGTAAATCTATAATGTACTTTACCATATTTTGTACATTACGACCATACTCCGCCAAAATTAAGTCGCTACGAGTTGTATTATAATCGAAATTCATTGAATAAATTTAGTGTTGAAAATAGTTATTGTTGGGCACATTATGAAATAACCAAAACAAAAATACGTGGTTGAAAAACCGGAGCGATATTTTAATTAGAAACTTTGGTTAAGAATTCATCGAAATGCTGAAGCCCTTAATGTATCAAAGGTAGTAAATAAAATATAAAGCTGAAAAATTATAGATATGAGTGGATTAAATCTTTATTTAACAATGCGTAGCTTAGCAAATTTCAATAACAATTGTTTATTACCTAAACCTTGAAAAAATACAGTTGCTTTCACATCTGGCAAAGTTCCTTCTAAGTTTACAATTTTTCCAAAGCCAAATTTTTCATGTTCTACATCCATTCCATTTTGAAATTCATTTGATGCATTTGGGGTAAAACCAGGAGTTGGCACATGTGCTTTTGGCAAAATGGAAGTTGTTTTTGGCCTTATTGTAGTGGTGCTTGTTGTAGGTTTTGGTGTAAACTCGCGTTGCTGACTCCAGCTTTTACGTTCACTGTCAAAACTATTTTCTCCAAAACTACTTTTTGCAGGTTTTACAACTTCTAATTCTAAATAAGATGGATTAATTTCATTGATAAAACGACTTGGTTCACATGAAGTTAATTGTCCCCAACGATAACGAGAAGTAGCATATGTAATAGTTAATTTCTTTTCTGCTCGAGTAATAGCCACATAAAACAACCTACGTTCTTCCTCTAAATCAATACGAGAAGTTAAAGACATTTGAGAAGGGAAGAGGTTTTCTTCTAAACCAACGATAAATACATTTTTAAACTCTAAACCTTTGGCAGAGTGAATGGTCATCAAAGAAACAGTATCAGCATCCTTGTTTTTATCATTATCATCATTAGTTAACAAAGCGATATCTTGCATAAAAATCGCTAAACTTCTATCTTCAATATCTTCTCGCTCTGCAAATTCCTTAATCCCGTTCAATAATTCTTGTATATTTTCATAACGAGAACGACCTTCAACGCTATCGTCGGTATGTAATTCTTTTAAAATACCCGAATGTTGAGCGATATATAAAGCAGTTTCGTAGGCATCTAATTTTTTAGATTCTGCAGCAAAACTTTGGATCATAACTGCAAAATCATTTAATTGATTTGCAATTCTACCTTGTATGTATTGCTGCGGATTACAAATTACTTGCCACATCGTCACATCATGTTGATCTGCAGCGGCTGATATTTTCTCTACTGTAGTATCACCCAAACCACGACGAGGATAATTAATTACTCTTTTTATTGCTTCTTCGTCAGCTGGATTAAAAGTTAATCGGAAATAAGCAATTAAATCTTTAATCTCTTTACGTTGATAAAAAGACAAACCACCGTAAATTTTATATGGCACATTTAACTTGCGCAAAGCTTCCTCCATTGCTCTACTTTGGGCATTGGTACGGTATAAAATCGCGAAATCATGGTATTTCAATCCGCTATTTGCTCGATCTTGTACAATTGCTTCAGCAACTAATTTACCTTCTTCATTATCGGAAAAAGCTCTCGAAACTTTAATTCTATCACCTTTTTCATTTTCAGAGAATACATTTTTCTCTAACTGATTTTTGTTATTAGCGATGATGCTATTGGCAACCTCTACTATATTTTGTGTAGAACGATAGTTTTGTTCCAACTTGTAAACCTTCAACTCCGGATAATCACGTTCGAAGTTTAAAATATTCTGAATATTTGCTCCACGGAAAGCATAAATACTTTGTGCATCGTCACCAACTACACAAATATTTTGATGCGCTGCAGCCAATTTTTTAACAATGGTATATTGAGAAAAGTTAGTATCCTGGTACTCATCAACCATTAAATACTTAAATTTATGCTGGTATTTATTTAAAACATCAGGGTGATTTTTTAGTAAAACGTTGGTTTTAAACAACAAATCGTCAAAATCCATTGCGCCAGCTTTGTAGCAACGTTTGGCATATGTTTCGTAAATCAAACCTAAAAGTGGACGTTTATTTCCCGCATCTTCAGCTTGAATTTGACTATTTTCTAAATATTCTGTTGCAGAAACTAAATTGTTTTTAGCCGATGAAATGCGATTGTAAACTACGTTTGCAGCATACAATTTATCATCTAATTGCATCTCTTTTAATATAGTGCGAATTAAACTTTTGCTATCGTCGGTATCGTAAATGGTAAAGTTTGAAGGATAACCGATTTTTTCAGCTTCAACACGTAAAATTTTCGCAAAAACAGAGTGGAAAGTTCCCATCCAAATGTTTTTAGCCTCATTACCAACCACTTTTCCGATACGCTCACGCATATCTTTACTGGCTTTATTGGTAAATGTGAGCACTAAAATGTTAAAGGCATCAACTCCCTTTTCTATTAAGTGGGCAACTCTATATGTAATAACCCTTGTTTTGCCCGAACCTGCACCAGCTACAATCATTACTGGTCCTTCGGTGTTTTCTACTGCTGCTCTTTGTTGTGGGTTTAATCCTGCTAAATAATCCAAATCCGTTCCTTCTTTTGATGTTCAAAAATAAGAAATTGTAAGGGGAATTGATGAATTTGTTGATTAATTGTTGAATGATTGAAGAGTTCGCAACTGCAAAATTGTATTGTGCCAAAATAACATCTTTTTTAATTTGGAATGGAATTTGACAAAAATCGCTTATGGAAGAAAATAATTTAAATCACAAGTTAGATTTTAATGATATCCCAGAGGAAAATAATACTGACGTGTTTGCTAATTTTAAAGAAAAGTTAGAAAAAGTACAGACTTTCCCTGGTTTGTATCCTTTTAAGTTTATCCTAACAGGAGGTGCAGCTAAATTAACTGAATTGAGAGCAGTATTACCTGATGATAATTTTATTGAAACGCCATCTAAAACAGGTAAGTACATTTCTGTAACCGTTAAAAAATGGATGTTAGATGCAAATGCGGTGGTCGATATTTATAAAAAAGTAGGGGAGATTAAAGGGATAATGATGCTTTAAGATGTCTAAAATCATAGTATAGCGTTTCATGAATAAATCCATTCTAAATTCATCTCACATCCACTCTTCACTGCCACTTTCTATTTGATATAACCAATAATTTACCAATTTTTTAATTTCAGTATAATTGCCGTATTTGAAATGAATAATGCCTGCTGCAGTATGTAAATTAACGTGACCAACGTCTACACTTTTATGCCAAGGATATTGAAATGTAGTAATTGCTTGTATTTTATGAGGAAAAAGTAGCGCATGTTTTACATCCCAAATACCACTTCTTTTGATGATAAATTCTTTGTTAACAGTTAATCGATGTCTTTTATAACTGATGTAAATCATCGGTATCGCTAATAAAAAATAAATAATAGCCGCTGTGTAATAAGGCTTTAATTCTGGAATATATGCCCATAAAATCAAAAATAATCCAACAGGAAATACAACTCTGAAAAAAATGGGCAAGTTTAAAAATCTCCAATCTGGAATGAATGTCTTACCTTTTGTGGGAATTTCTCCCATAATCATTTTTATCAATTCATCTCTTTCCGAAGGATTGCAACCCGGTATTTGCAAATTATTGCTTTCTAAGTCTTTGCCTTTTTTAACCTCTCCAGATGAAGCCTGTTTCAAATTCATATTCAGTAAATTCATTTTCTTTTGAAAATAGTTCTGATCATATGAAGTAATTTGAACCTTATTAGGACTTAATAAGGTGTTTTTCTTGGCCAATAAACCATGAGATATTAATAACGAATGTTTGTGTTTGCTAATGTGAAATTCAAAATATTTCACAAATGTTCTAATTACATTAAGAGCGAGGATAAGAAATAAAAATACAGTAATTAAAATACCTAATGAGAATAATGTAAACAAACTCTCAACAGCATTTTCTACTTGACCTTTATCCATGTCAAAAACTTTTAAAAATTCTTTTGCGTTATGAAATACTGGATAAATAAAAGCAAGTAACAATGCAATCGTGCTTCCATAATTGGATGTTAAGCCCACTTTAAACAAAGTTCCCATACTAACTTTTAGAAAAGGGATATCATCTTTGACTGTTTCGGTTTCTTGATTGTGATTTTCTTTCGTAGAAATACTTTTTCTACTCAGTAAATGTTCTCTCAAACTATTTGCTATTTCTTCGTCAATGGCTTTTATACTTACTTCTTGTTGTTCGCTACCCGCTGTATCTACTTTCAATCCATAAATACCGATAATTTTTTGCAATAAATTTTGATTAATGTTTACTTGCTGAATTTTATCCAATTGAACTGTTAATTGGGTTTTATTGAAAATGCCCTTATTGATAACAAATTCTTGTTTTTGCTCATCTAAAAAGAAAGTAAAATTTCGGTAATTGAAATAAGAGTAAACAAAAAGAATGCTAATTAGAACCACTATTATTAAACCAAAATAGATGACATGTTGTTGCTCTGCTTTTATAAAAGCATAAATTAAAGGAAAAATTAATGCCCTAATTAACTGTTGTAAGGTATTGGCGGCCATGATAATAATGCCAACCGCAGACTGCCTTTGGGGTTTACTGAAATCGTAATTCATTTTATTGATTTTCAGCTAAATTTCTATTTGATCTAATTTCCTCAGCAACATTTCTTTTATGCTTCTTGCTTTTTCTATCTCAATACCAGCAATATGCAAATGCCCAGATTGACCACCTGCAGTAAAGATTTGAAGTTTGCCTAATTTGAAAACTCTAGAGAAAATGCCTTCATCTAGTGCTACATGTTGTATTCTGTTTAGAGGCACTATAGTTGTCGTTTCTGCAATTATGCCACTTTTATAGATGATATCTTTTTCACGCAATGCGAAACCTCTCTTTTTAAAACTCGCTCTGTATAATATAAAAATTAGAATTGCAACAATTAAATAACTACTAATAATTGACAAAGAATAAGGTTTAACTTCTTCATTAACTATCAAAAGTACAGTTAAGCCTATTCCAGTAAGAAATAAAAAAATGCAAATATTAATTAGAATTACTTTCCAATAACTAGGATGAGGAGCAGTTAGTATTACTACTTGGTAGTGTGGAAGTTTATCTAAATCAATATTTTCGTTTGTAAATTCCTCCATAATATATAATTAGATTGGTTTTGCTAATATACTGAGGAAAGAAGCAGGAACAAAAGATTTAAATTAGCGAATGACAATCATTTTTTTTGTGGCAGCATACAAGCCAGAGCTAGAAACTATTCGATAAATATAAACACCTGGTGCTAATAAGGATAAATTTAGCTGAATGGTGTGTTTTCCTGTATTTAAATATTCGTTTAATACAGTTTGTATTGGTTTGCCTTGCAGATTGTAAATTTTAAACTCTACTTTATCTTGCTTAGGCATAATAATGTCTATAGAAGTTATATCTCTCCCAGGGTTTGGATAATTTTGAGTTACTGTAAACTGTAAGAATCTTTCAGCAATAATTTTATTTATGGTATCAAAAAGGACAAAGCTAATTAGCCTGTTACCACGAGCATTAGGATGAATATCATCTTGATACAATGAAAAATCTCTTCGTATAACCGCATTAATGTCGGCTAAATAAATGCCATATTCTATTACTAGTTTCTTATAAATATCATTAATTAGCTTTACTTGTACATTTACTCTCCTTAAACGTGCGTCTCTGCGGTCATCAAAATTTTGCAGTGTACAAACAATAGGTACTAAATTTTGATTTAACGATCGCACAATTAACGTCCGCATGTTAGCTTCAGTTTCTGAGATTTTTAATTTACCAGCTTCAATTTGTATGGCATCATTTGCACCTATTAGTAAAACAATAAAGCCTGTTTTTCCGGCAATTGCATTGTCTATTCTTAATAAACCCTGAGCAGTTGTTTCTCCATATACACCATATTTTTGTATATTGATGGTTTTTCCAGTATAGCAATTAAGAAAATTTGTAGTTAATTGAGATTGAAAATCTAAGCCATTTACACCTTGAACGGTACTGGCACCAAAAGTAACCACATTTACACTATCTTTTGAAAAATATTGAGCAAACTCTGGACAGCTAGCCGGAGTAATTTGAGCAGTAGACTTAAAGAAAAAACCTAATATAAGTGCAACAAATAGCGCTATCGCCCGAAACCTCATCCTTTAAAATATTATATAGCGCAAATTGTACATATTAAAATGCAAATATATGATTATTACAAATGCATTATAGCCTTGATTTACTTTTAGTTAAAAATTTTTAACCAATTTTTCGTTCAACTGTTTTGATAATGCTTTTATCGAAAAACCTATATTTGTTCAAAATATAAATGTTATGCAAGAAATCAAAAAATATGTTGAAGATAATAAGCAACGCTTTTTAGATGAGTTGTTCGAATTATTGCGTTTTCCATCGGTTAGTGCCGACCCTAAATATAAAGGTGATGTATTGAAAACAGCCGATTTTGTAGCGCAAAAATTAACAGCAGCAGGGGCTGATAAAGTTGAAATTTGCGAAACAGCTGGTTATCCGATAGTTTATGGAGAGAAAATTATAGATGCAAAACTCCCAACGGTTTTAATTTATGGTCATTACGATGTTCAGCCACCAGACCCATTAGAATTATGGAAGACTCCTCCTTTTGAGCCAACAGTACGCGATGGTAAAATTTACGCTCGTGGTGCTTGCGATGATAAAGGACAGTTTTACATGCATGTAAAAGCTTTCGAATTAATGATGAAAACCAATACATTGGCTTGCAATGTTAAATTTATGATAGAAGGTGAGGAAGAAGTAGGTTCTGCAAACTTGGGTATTTTCGTAAAAGCTAATGCAGAGCGATTAAAAGCCGATGTAGTTTTAATTTCTGATACATCAATGATTTCGATGGAAAACCCATCAATAGAAACTGGTTTACGTGGTTTAGCATACATGGAAGTGGAGGTTGTTGGTCCAAATAGAGATTTACACTCTGGCGTTTATGGTGGTGCAGTAGCAAATCCGGCTACTATTTTATGTAAGATGATTGCTTCATTACATGATGAAAACAATCACATTACTATACCTGAATTTTACGATAAAGTAATAGAATTAACAGACGAAGAGAAAAAAGCATTAAATTCTGCACCATTTGATTTGACTGAATATAAAGAAGATCTTGATATTAAAGCGGATTGGGGCGAAAAAGGATATAGCACTCTAGAACGTACAGGAACCAGACCAACTTTAGAAGTAAATGGTATTTGGAGTGGATACATAGGTGAGGGTGCTAAGACTGTACTGCCAAGTAAAGCAAATGCAAAAATATCTATGCGTTTAGTGCCAAATCAAAATTCAGATGAAATTGCGGCCATATTTACTAAGCATTTCGAAAGTATTGCACCAGAATATGTGAAAGTAAAGGTTACTGCCCATCATGGTGGTGAACCAGTAGTGACTCCAACAGATAGTGTTGCTTATCGTGCTGCGGAAAAAGCAATTGAAGATAGTTTTGGAAAAAAACCAATTCCAACTCGCGGCGGTGGAAGTATTCCAATTGTTGCTTTGTTTGAAGATGTTTTAGGCATTAAATCGGTATTGTTTGGCTTTGGTTTAGATAGCGATGCTTTACACTCACCAAATGAGAAGTACGATATTTACAACTATTACAAAGGCATTGAAACATTGCCATTATTTCATAAATACTTTGCTGAATTAAGCAAATAATATCAATTCCTGCTAAATTCAAAAAGAATTTAGCAGGAATTAAAAAATAAAATGCCAGTCAAGAAAAGAAAACCTTCTCGAAAAAAAAGCAAAGGCTTATCTATACAGCTAAAATTTGCAATTGTTGGTATTTTGTTAGTGCTATTATCGCCATTTTATTATGGCTATGTAGTAAAAATAGCTACATCAACTTGGTTTTGGTTACACCACCCGGGCGAAGATAAAAACTATAGAACTTACGAGAGTTTCAATATCAAAATCCCTAAAAAGTATTCCATTCATGGAATTGATGTTTCCTATTATCAAGGAAAAATAGATTGGCAAAAGGTAAAAGCAATGAAAGAAGACGATGTACATGTTACATTCGCTTTTATTAAAGCTACCGAAGGGCTTTTAAATGTAGATCCATATTTTCTTAGAAACTGGCGTGAAGCGCCAAAAGCAGGAATAAAAGTAGGAGCGTATCACTTTTTTAGACCAAAACGGTCTGGTTTATGGCAAGCCAATTTTTTCTTACAAACCGCCAATTTTGAGAAAGGAGATTTACCCCCAGTTGTAGATATAGAAAGTTTAGATGGAGTTGCTCCAGAAAAGATGCGCAAAGAATTAAACGCATTTATCATCCAAATTGAAGAAAAAGCAAAAGTTAAACCTATTATTTATTCTGGACTTAAGTTCTATCAAGATAATTTAAGAAGCTATTATGATGATTATCCTTTTTGGGTAGCACATTATCATCAGCCTAAGCTAAAATTGCCTACTAACACTTGGAAATTTTGGCAACATTCTGATAAAGCTCGTATTAATGGAATTAACCACGTTGTTGATTTTAACGCTTTTAATGGCGATAGTTTAGCTTTTACCCAAATTTTAATCAAATAAAAAAGCCTACCAAAAGTTGATAGGCTTTTAAATTCTATATTATTTCTTAGTCTCTACTTGCAACATACACAGAAGATTGCATGTCTGTTTGTTTAGATTGAAATCTGTTTAAACTAATTTTAGATGATTTATCCATATTAATGGTATATAAATCTGTCGATCCTTTCAAATCTAATTTAGAAGATCCTGTTATTGTAGTGTATAAATTCTCAGTCTTAGCATTTAATTTTACATAAGCATTATCTGTTACGTAAACCTGAAGATATTTTAAAGTTAATAAGTTGTTTGCAAGTACAGAAGCATTTTCTGAAGCTTCTATTCTATAAATATCGTCAACATAAATAGTAATTTTTCCATTTTGATTTTTGTTTTTTGAACTTACATATATAGAACTACCTACTTTTTTTACCGAAACGTCTTCGTTTCCTTCATTTGTGTATAATACGTTCGACTTTGAATTTTGGATAATAGTAACCTCTACATTTCCACTAATTTTTAATTTATTAATGGACGAGATTTTTACAGCACTTGCAGAAACCGATGTTTCATTTACAGGATTAGCTGCATAAACAGTTGCTGATGAGATGGTTGCTAACGCGATTAAGCCAGTAGCAAAAATTGTTTTGATTGAAGTTTTCATAATTTGTGGGTTTTGTTAATAAGACGACCACAATCAAAAAAAGTTGCATGCTACTAGGTACTATTATACGAAAACTTCGTAATTATCGACGAACGGGTTTTTTAGTTCGATGAAAAATTAAATTGTCCAGCTTTCACACGTTTTTAAAAACTCTTCATCTGCGTCTGCACCAATACCAATTGTTTCAGGAACAGCTAAGAAGTAACCATCGTAAGATAGTCCACCAACAACTGGATCAACTAAATGACCTAATAAACAGGTGTCTAAATCGAAAAATACCACATTGGGACTTGCCAATGCGAAATGTAAATTAGCACTTAACGCAATTCTACTTTCCAGCATACTTCCAATCATACATTTCACGCCATGTTGTAAAGCTTCTTCATGTATTTTCTGTGCTTCTAAAATTCCACCAGATTTTGCAAATTTGATATTCAAATATTCGCAAGCCTTACTATTAATTAGCTTTCTAGCATCATGATGGTTATAACAACTTTCATCAGCCATTAATTTGATAGGAGAATTTATGGCTAATTCAGGTAATTTATCGTCAAACCAAGTACGCATAGGCTGTTCACAAAACTCAATATTTTCAGATTCTAATTCACCTAAGGCAAAAAGTGCATCATCAAAACTCCATCCTTGATTGGCATCTAAACGCAAAACCATTTCATCGCCAACGGCTGCTCTAATTTGTTTTACACGTTCAATATCCTCGTTTACTTTTTTTCCTAACTTGATTTTAATAATTCTACACCCATTTTTTTGATATTTCAACGCTGTTTGCGCCATTCCTCCTGGTGTATCAATGCCAATTGTCATATCAGTTTCTATAGTTCTGGTATGTCCACCTAAAAACTGATATAAAGGTTGTTTTGCATTTTTTGAAGCAATATCAAACAATGCCATATCAAAGGCGCTTTTAATGGTTGCATTATGATCGGCATATGCTAATAAATCTTGCATCCGTTCAGGTATTTCCAATGGATTTTTCCCTTTCCAAATCTGTGCAAAGTCTTTAGCCATCGCCAAACATGTTTCTTGTGTTTCCCCTACAATCATAGGAAAAGCCGAACATTCACCAACACCATAAATACCCGAATCAGTATGAATTCTGATAAAAACATTTTGTGCAAAATGCATAGTGCCTGTTGCAATTACAAAAGGTTCCATTGGGATACTAAAACGATAAATTTCGGTATGTGTGATTTTCATTTTTTAAGATATAAGATTTGAAAATACTAAAGTAAAAAACAATAATTAATCGAGAAGGGTTAAACAGATAATTTATAATTTTACAAGGTTGAGAAACTTAGTCTCAAATCTCAAATTCAAATCTATGCAACAACCCAATAATCTTATCCACGCTTCTTCGCCTTATTTATTGCAACACGCTTATAATCCTGTCGAATGGCATGAATGGGGAGTAGATGCATTAGAAAAAGCAAAGCGAGAAAATAAATTGATTTTGGTAAGTATTGGCTATTCGGCTTGTCATTGGTGTCATGTAATGGAACACGAAAGTTTTGAAAGTCATGAAGTTGCCGAAGTAATGAATCAAAATTTTGTGTGTATAAAAGTAGATAGAGAGGAGCGACCAGATATCGATCAAATTTATATGTTGGCCGTTCAATTAATGAATGGAAATGGTGGTTGGCCATTAAATGCTATCTGTTTGCCAGATCAACGACCAATTTATGGTGGTACTTATTTTAGAAAAAACGATTGGATTAATATTTTAGGAAATGTATCAGACCTCTGGAAAAATGAACCCGATAAGGCTTTAAACTATGCAGAGCGATTAACGGATGGTATTCAACAATCTGAGAAAATTGTTTCTTCAACACAAGAAGTTGTTTTTAGTAAATCGCATTTAGCGGAAATAATTGAACCTTGGAAACGTCATTTTGATATCACCGAAGGTGGATACAATAGAGCGCCGAAATTTCCTTTACCCAATAATTGGAGTTTTTTACTTCGATATAGTTTTTTAACTCCAGAGGAAGCCACTTTTACAGCTGTTTGTACTACACTAGAGCGCATGGCTATGGGCGGAATTTATGACCAAATAGGAGGTGGTTTTGCCAGATATTCTGTTGATGATAAATGGCATGTGCCTCATTTTGAGAAAATGTTGTATGATAATGCACAACTAATTAGTTTATACGCTGAAGCATATCAATGTTTAAAATTTGAACCATTTAAGCAAGTTATAGTAGAATCAATTGATTGGATTTTTAGAGAAATGAGTGCAGATAATGGATTGTTCTATTCTGCTTTAGATGCGGATAGCGAGGGTGTTGAAGGGAAGTTTTATGTGTGGGATAAATCAGCATTTGATAAAATACTAGGTGAAGATGCTGAACTTATTGGCGATTATTTTAATGTAACCGAAGAAGGGAATTGGGAAGAAGAACAAACCAATATCTTGATGAGGATATACGAGGAAGCTGATTTTTTAGAAATACATAGAATTGATGCTGAGACACTTTACAATAAAGTTGCCTTGGCAAAAGCAAAATTACTAGATGAACGAAGCAAAAGAATACGACCAGGATTAGATGATAAATGTTTAACTGCTTGGAATGCAATGATGATTAAAGCATTAGCAGATTCATCACAAGTATTAGATTACGAACTATATTATAAGCGAGCTAAAAAGGCTGCGGAATTCATCTTAGAAAATATGGTTTCATCAGATGGAGGTTTATATCGTAATTATAAAAATGAGAAAGCATCAATTCCTGGGTTTTTGGATGATTATGCTTTTATGATTGAAGCCCTAATAGCTCTTTATGAAGTGGATTTTAATGAGGAATGGCTAGAAGAAGCAAAATCTCTGACCAATTATGTGTTAACTAATTTCAGTGATGAAGAGAATGATATGTTCTTCTATACAGCCGGAAATGGTGAAAAACTGATTGCTCGTAAACATGAAGTGATGGATAACGTAATACCAGCATCGAATTCTGTGATGGCGCAAAACCTACAAAAATTAGGTTTATTTTATGATGATGAGAGCTACCTTGAAAAGGCTTCAGCTATGCTAAAATCGGTTTTACCACGTATAAAAGCGTATGGCTCTGCGTACTCAAATTGGTGCATTCAATTGTTAAATGAAGTATACGGTATTAATGAAATTGCGGTAGTGGGTTTTGATGTACAAGAGGTTAAAAAAGAACTAAATAATTTCTACATCCCTAATAAAATTACATTGGGAGGAACAAAAAGTAACCTTCCTTTGTTAAAAGATAAGCAAAGCCAAGAAACAAAGATTTATATTTGCCGAAATAAAACTTGCCAACTGCCAGTACATACGGTTGCCGAGGCAGTAAAATTATTAAATTAACCCAATAAGAATGAATATTAATTCGAACACAGTAGTGTCTATAACTTATGAACTACACACTACTACTCCAGAAGGTCAGCAAGTTTTTGTTGAAAAAGCAAACGAAGAACAGCCATTAGTATTTTTATACGGTGTTGGCATGATGCTACCAAAATTTGAAGAACATTTAGCTGGCTTAAAAGCTGGTGATGAGTATAGTTTTGAACTTTCTCCCGCAGATGGTTACGGTGAATTAGATGCAACTGCTCATGTAGATTTACCTATCGATATGTTTAAAGAAGCTGGTGAACTACCAAAAGTTGGTGACGTTATTCCATTGCAAGATAACCAAGGTAATCAATTTCGTGCTGGTGTAACTGGTGTTCATGAAGCACATATTTCTGTTGATTTAAACCATCCAATGGCTGGTAAAAACTTAATTTTTGCTGGTAAAATTTTATCAGTACGTGAAGCAACTGCTGATGAATTAAGTCATGGTCATGCACATGGTGCTGATGGTCATTCAGGTCATTAATCAAATTCAATAATATAAGAAAAGCCTCGATAATTTCGGGGCTTTTTTATGTAATTTAGTAAGTAGTTAGTTAATCGGATTTATGAAAATAGAGTTTGTAGTATTGCTGATCATTCTAGTGCCTTTAGTAGCATACCGAATATATAGGTGGACTAGTTATGTAAAAAATAGAAAATACAGCGGTAGTAAACTAAAAAAGTATGCTGATAAAATGAATAGTGATAAAAATACTATTCAATAAAAAAGCCTTGATAGTTTAATCAAGGCTTTTATTTAAATATACTATTAAATTATTTATACATTTCTTCTCTCAACTTCGCTACTTCTTCACTATTAATATAGTCATCATAGGTCATCATTCTATCAATACTTCCTTTAGGGGTAAGTTCAATAATTCGTGTAGCTACAGATTCTGTTAACGCATGATCTCGTGAGGTAAATAAAATAGTTCCTTTAAAATCTTTCATGCCATTATTTAAAGCTGTAATCGATTCCAAATCCAAGTGATTGGTTGGCTCATCAAACATTAATAAGTTAGCCAATTGCAACATCATTCTTGAGAACATACAACGCATTTTCTCGCCTCCAGAAAGCACTTTTACGTTTTTCAATACTTCATCTCCAGAGAATAGCATTCTACCTAAAAAGCTTCTTACAAATTGCTCATCTGCATCAGTACCCGAATATTCACGTAACCAATCTACTAAGTTTTCATCTTTTCCCTCAAAATAATCTGAGTTGTCGTTCGGAATATCAGCAGTGCTTATGGTTACACCGAATTTAAAGTCACCATTATAATCCTTATCTCTACCCGATAAAACGTCATAAAATGCAGTTGTCGCTAAACTATTTTGAGAAAGTATGGCAATTTTATCGCCTTTGTTTACCATAAAGTTTACGCCACTAAATAAAACTTCGCCATTTGCTGTTTTACTTAAATTCTCCACTTGCAAAATCTGATCTCCTGCTTCGCGACCTAAATTGTTAAACAAAATAGCAGGATATTTTCTACTTGATGCTTTGATTTCAGAGATATCGATTTTATCTAATGCTTTTTTACGAGAAGTTGCTTGCTTTGATTTAGAAGCATTTGCACTAAAACGCTGAATAAATTCTTGTAATTCTTTAACTTTTTCTTCTAGTTTTTTATTCTGGTCACTACGTTGTTTCAATGCCAACTGACTTGATTCGTACCAGAACGTATAGTTACCCGTATAGATACTCATTTTGCTGAAATCTATATCCACAATGTGAGTACAAACTGCATCTAAAAAGTGCCTGTCGTGAGAAACAACCAATACAATAGCTTGATAATCTGCTAAGAAATTCTCTAACCAAGCAATCGTATCAATGTCCAAATCGTTGGTCGGCTCATCTAATAATAAAATATCAGGATTACCAAATAAAGCTTGCGCTAATAACACACGCACTTTTTGATTACCATCTAATTCTTTCAATAATTTATAATGATGCTCTTCCTTAATTCCTAAATTGCTTAATAAAGTGGCTGCATTACTTTCCATATTCCAACCATCTTTCTCTGCAAAAAGATTTTCTAATTCTCCCGCACGTTCGCCATCTTTATCAGAAAAATCTTCCTTTAAATAAATAGCATCCTTTTCAATCATAATGTCGTACAGTTCCTTGTGACCCATCATAACGGTCTCAATTACTGTATTTTCATCAAATTCATAATGATTTTGTTTTAAAACGGCCATTCTCTCTCCAGGAGTAAAGGCAACCGAACCACTTGTTTGATTTACTTCACCACTTAGAATTTTTAAAAAGGTAGATTTGCCTGCGCCGTTGGCACCTATTACACCATAGCAATTGCCTGGGGTAAATTTAAGGTTAACATCTTCAAAAAGAGTACGTTTGCCGTAACGTAAGGATAGATTAGAAACTGAAATCATGTTGCTGAAAAATAAGGTGCAAAGGTAGTTAATTTATTGCTAAATTGCTATAGAGTTGTACTTTTCAACAATCAGATTTATTAATTTTGGGTTATGCAAAGCGATTTACTTTTAGAAGAGATTAAAACAACTTTACACAAAACAAAAGCGACTAAATTGGCTAACATTGCTGCTCAAGCCGGGTATTCAATTAAGCATTTGATAGATTTAACATTTTACCACAATGAAAAAATTGCTTTTAGAGCTTCTTGGATTTTAGAAACGATTTGCCTAACCAATTTCGAGCGGTTTTTACCTCAAATCCATTATTTTTTAGATAAATTTCCTCAACAGCAAAATCTTTCTTGCCGTAGACATTACAGTAAAATACTAGCTTTAATTACCAAGAAAAATGCACCTCAAATTGCAAAAGAGATCGTAGAAAAGCACGACACCGAAACTTTAGTTGAAACTGTTTTTAGTTGGTTAATTGATGATAAAAATCCCGTTGCGATTAAAGCACATTGTCTTAATATTTTAGCTAATTTAACTCTAAAACATGTTTGGATAAAAGAAGAATTGATCGAAACGATGGATTTTTTAGTTGATAAAGAAAGCATTGCATTTCATGGACGAGTAAAACAAGTGAGGAAGCAATTAAAATAACTAAGCAATGCAAGAATAAAGCAATAAAACAATTTATAACTACTACTGCCTTCAGAAACTTCTATTTTTGCTAGATGAGTAATACATATGAAATCCTATCAAAAATTATAAAAGAGAGAAGAAGCATCTTCCCTGATAGCTATATTCAAAAAGAAATACCTGTAGAAATTATTGAACAAATTCTTGAAAGCGCTAATTATGCACCAACGCATAAATTAACACAACCTTGGCGTTTTGTGGTCATAAGGAAACAGGCTAGAGCAAAGTTAGGAGCAGAGTTAGGTCGATTGTATAAAGAAACAGTTCCTCCAGCAAGTTTTTTGCAGAAAAAACACGATAGCTTTTTGATTAAAACCGTACAATCAGATTGCATTCTAGCTATTAATATTCAATTCAACCCAGATAAGTTGCCAGATTGGGAAGAAATTGCTGCAACAGCTTGTGCAGTGCAAAACATAGCGTTAACTGCTGAAGCTTTAAATGTTGGTGCATACTGGAGTTCTCCACCTTTAATTTCTGGTTTGGGAGATTTTTTAGGTCTCGCTGAGAATGAAAAATGTTACGGCTTATTTTACATGGGTTATCATAATGAAGCACCTCGTGATGCAAACAGAACGCCTATGGCTGATAAAGTTAAATGGCTAGAAAAGTAATTTTTTCAGTTTGCATTTTCAATTAATAATTGAGGAACCAATCAATTATGCTAAATCGTGGTATTGCAACTTAAATTTTAATATATTTAGTTTGCTTAACCAAAAACTATGCAAGAAATCAAATCATCCCTATATCAACTTTGTTTAGATTTTATAAACGAACGTATACAAACAGCTGAAACTGCTTTGCAACAAGCTCGTGAAGCAAGTAACGACGATACAAAAAGTAGCGCAGGTGATAAGTATGAAACTAGTCGCGAAATGATGCAACAAGATATAGATCGAAATAAACGATTATTAATTGATGCGGAAGAAAATCATAAAGTATTAAGCTCTTTAAAGGATGCGCCTTTTTCTGAAGAAGCTCGCAATGGGAGTTTAGTCTATACCAATCAAGGTAATTTCTATTTAAGTATTAGCGCTGGGCAGTTACACTTAGGCAAGGAAACTGTTTTTGCGATATCGGCAGTTTCTCCAATTGGTAAGTTATTGTTGGGCAAACAAAAAGGTAGCGAGTTCGATTTTAACGGAAAGAAATACCAAATTAAAGAAGTGGCATAAATTTTTTGTCATTCTGAGCGTAGCGAAGAATCTGTAAGATAGTTAATAGATTCTTCGTTGCACTCAGAATGACAAGTCTATTAAAAGCTATTTTTAATGCTGTTACTTAATGTTTTAGGGCTCCAATATCCACTAGCTATAATTCTTCTAATGGTAAATAATGGATCTTTTTCATCGCGTTTGGTAGATAATTGAAAAGCCATTCTAAAACCACGCTTTTTAAGCTCAGGTATTCCTTCTGCATTCCACAATCCAAAAGGATAAGCGAATTCCGTCATTTTTTTACCAGTAATTTCTTCTAATTTTTTTGTTGGTTTATCTAATTGCTCTTCCCAATCTTTACCAGCATATTTTTTGAAGTTTTTATGATCGTATGTATGACTACCGATTACATTTCCTTCATCAGAAAGTTGTTTAATTTGCTCTTTCGTCATATAATCAACAAATTTTCCTTTTCTACCAATAGAAACCGTCATGATGAAATAAACTGCTTTATAACCCAATTTTTTAAGTGTTGGATTAACAACAGTAAACTGATCCATATCTGTATCATCAAAAGTTAACATGATTGGTTTCGAAGGTAACTTCGCTCCAGTATTTAAGTACGCATACAATTGATCAGGCAAGATAGTATGATACCCACTATCTGCCAACATTTTCATTTGATCTTTGAAATTCTGAATTTCTACAATGTAATCTTTACCAACTTTACCATCAGTAGCTTTCCAGTTGCGAACCTGGTGGTAACATAAAATTGGCACTTGTTTACGCTCTAAAATTGTTTTTGCGTCAGCAACTTTTATATTCGTTACATCAATTTTTTCTGAAGCAGTACCATCGGCTACAGCTACATCTGTACTATCTTTTGCGCTTGCATCTGCTGTAGATTGCGATTTAGATTGACAACTAGCTACTAAAATCGATGCTGCTGCGATGATTGATAATAAATTCTTTTTCATGGTATTCTATTTAGTGCAAAACTATGAAAACAAGATAGATTTATACGAGAAATTCTCACAGTGTGGATAAAATTATAAATGTTCAATAAATTACCACCTCTATCTGTTTTATTACAAATAAATCAATGTTTAAAAACACATTTTAAATAAATTAGGCCTTTTATTTATTAGTTAACAATCATCAATGAAGAAACTCTACTCACTCTTGTTTTTACTTTCAGTTCTGAGCATTCAAGTAAGTGCACAAACTAAAACCATTTCATTAACAGAAACCACTCAAACACCAGAAAAGGCTAATTATCAGGCAGCATCTCGTTTTTCTCCAACTAAATTGAGAAAGATCATTTATTCAACAGCTGTTGATCCACATTGGTTAAAATTGAGCAATAGATTTTGGTATCAATTCGAAACCCCAAACGGAAAAACTTGGTATATTGTTGAACCAGCTGCAAGAAGTAAAAAAGCACTTTTTGATAATGCGAAACTAGCAGCAGAAATTACGTTAATTGTTCGCGATCCTTTTGATGCACAACATTTACCAATTGAAAATTTAAAGTTTGCAAAAGATGAAAAGAGCATCAATTTCGAAATAAAAAGTACACTAGAAGAAGTAAAAAAAGATAGAAAAGACAAAAAAGCTGCGGATTCTATGCAAAAGAAAATCTTTTTCTTTAACTACGAATTAGCTACAAATAAATTAACAGAAGTTAAAAACTATGATAAACCTAAAGCAAAACCATCGTGGGGATCCGTTGCACCAGATTCTTCAGCTGTAATTTTTTCACGTAATTACAATTTGTATTGGATGGATAAAGCCAATTATTTAAAAGCTGTTAAAAACGAAGATGATAGTACCATTGTAGAGCATCAACTTACAAAAGATGGTGTAAAATTCTATTCGTACGGTAATGACGGCGATGGAGAAAATAATGAAGAGGTTATAAAAAATGATAAAAAAAGACGTGGCGCTTACGTTTTATGGTCGCCAGATGCTAAATATTTTGTGTTAGATAGAACAGATTCTCGAAAAGTAAAAGACCTTTGGGTGATCAATAGCGTAACTCCAGGCAGACCAACTTTAGAAACCTACAAATACCAGATGCCCGGAGAAAAGGAATCTCCAATTGATGAATTTGTGTTATTCAATTTCGCTGCAAAAACTCAAAAAGTAATTAATACCACTGCTTTTAAAGATCAAAGTATTTCTTCTTGGGGTAAAGAGAGCTTAAACAAAGATAGGGACAATGAGTTTCGTCCGTCTATTTGGTTGGGAGATAATGAGAAATTCTATTTTTCACGTACCAGTAGAGATTTAAAGCGTATTGATATTTGTACCATTAATATCCAAACTGGAGCAGTTACGCAACTTATCGACGAACGTTTTAATACCTATGTAGAAGTTCAACGTCCTGGCTTAATTGATGGTGGCAAAGAAATTATCCATTGGAGTGAGCGTGACGGTTGGGGGACATTTCTACCTATTTGATGGAAATGGGAAATTGAAGAACCAAATTACTTCTGGTGCATTTCATTGTGAAGGTATTGTAAATATCGATCAAAAAAATCGTGTACTTTATTTCACAGCAAACGGTCGTGAAACAAAAGAAGATCCTTACTATTTACACCTTTACCGCATTAATTTTGATGGTACTGGAATGAAATTGTTAAATAGTGGAGACTTTGATCATGCAATCAACATGAACGATGAGGCAAAATACTTTATCGATAACTTTTCAAGAGTAAATACAGTTCCTAAATCGGTTTTACTGGATAATTTAGGTAATAAAGTAATGGATTTAGAAACCGCTGATTTATCGTTATTAATGGCTGCAGGTTATAAATTCCCAGAACCATTTAAAGTGAAGGCAGACGATGGTGTAACTGACATTTATGGTGTAATGTATAAGCCATTTAACTTCGATCCAACTAAAAAATATCCAATTATAGAGTATGTTTATCCAGGTCCACAAACCGAAGCAGTAAATAAATCATTTGGACGTAGCATGGATAGGGTAGATCGTTTAGCGCAATTTGGTTACATCGTAATTACAGTGGGTAATAGAGGCGGAAATCCTGCCCGCTCAAAATGGTACCATACGTATGGTTATGGCAATTTACGCGATTATGGTTTAGCAGATAAAAAAGCAGCAATTGAGCAATTAGCTGATAAATACTCGTTTATAGATGCTAGTAGAGTTGGAATTACAGGTCATTCTGGTGGCGGTTTCATGTCTACAGCAGCATTATTAGTGTACCCAGAGTTCTTTAAAGTTGCAGTTTCAGCAGCCGGTAATCACGATAATAGCATATATAACCGTTGGTGGAGTGAAAAACATCATGGTGTTAAAGAAATTGTTTCAGCCAAAGGCGATACTACTTTCAAATATACCATTGATAAAAACCCAGATTTAGCTAAAAACCTAAAAGGTCATTTATTATTAATGCATGGCGATGTTGATAATAACGTAAACCCAGCTAACTCAATTCGTGTAGCAAATGCACTGATAAAAGCTGGTAAACGATTTGATTATATGATTGTTCCAGGTCAGCGACATGGTTTTGGCGACATGACAGAATATATGTTTTGGCGTTTAGCCGATTACTTTAATAACTACTTATTAGAAGATTTTTCTCAATCTAGTAATGTAAATATCACAGAGATGGATAGAGAAGTAGAACGAAAACAATAAAACACATAAAAATAATAGCAAAAGCGCAGATTCTTTTTGGTCTGCGCTTTTGTTGCTTATACACTAAAAACATTAACTTTAATTATGAAAAAACAACTATTGATATTGACTTTTGGTGCACTAGCTTTTGCATCTTGTCAAACAAAACAAAGCGGAGCAGATTCCCAACCCGATTCAGTTGCCCTAAAAGCAATAAATGATACTGCTTTTTCAAAACACATTGCTGTTTTGGCTTCTGATGATTTTGAAGGTAGAAAACCATTTACCGAGGGTGAAACAAAAACCATTAATTACCTAAAAGGAGAATTTGAAAAATTAGGCTTAAAGCCAGCCAATGGTGATAGTTATTTCCAAGATGTACCCATGGTAGATATTAAATCTACACCTACAGATTTAACAATAAAATCAGCTAGTGGAAGCTCAACTTCACTTAAATATTTAGATGATTTTGTAGGTGCAACTCGTCATGTAACCAATCAGGTTAAAGTAGATAACTCGGAACTAGTTTTTGCAGGGTATGGTATTGTTGCTCCAGAGTATAAATGGAACGATTACGAGGGTTTAGATGTAAAAGGTAAAACCGTTGTTGTAATGGTAAATGATCCTGGATTTTTGGATTCAACTCTGTTTAAAGGTAAAACCATGACGTATTACGGTCGTTGGACGTATAAGTTTGAAGAAGCAGCTCGTCAGGGTGCAACTGGTGTAATTATCATTCACGAAGATAAAGCAGCGAGTTATCCATGGGCGGTGGTTAGAAGCGGTTGGTCTAAATCTAAGTTGTATTTAGCAGCTGCCGATGACAATAAATCAAGAGCTTTACTAGAAGGATGGATTACCCAAGATGTAGCAAAAGCAATGTTTAAAATGGCTGATAAATCAGCTGATTTAATGGTGCAAGCAGGTAAAAAAGGATTTAAACCAGTTGATTTAGGATTAAAAGTATCCACTACCATAAACAATACCATTAAAAAATCTATATCCCACAATGTGGCAGCTATTTTACCTGGAACAAAAAGGGCAGATGAATATATCATTTACTCAGGGCACTGGGATCACTTAGGTAAAGGTGAAGCGATCAATGGAGATTCAATTTACAATGGAGCAGTAGATAACGCAACTGGAACTGCTGCTTTATTAGTATTAGCAGATGCGTTTAAAAAAGCTAAAAAGCAACCAGAACGTTCTATTTTATTTTTAGCAGTAACCGCTGAAGAACAAGGTTTATTAGGGTCAGAATATTATGGATCACATCCATTGGTTCCTGTAAATAAAACGGTAGCCAACATTAATATCGATGCAATGTCGGCGAGTGGAAAGACAAAAGATATCATTGCAGTTGGTTTAGGACAGTCTGAGTTGGAAGATTATTTAGTAGATGCTGCTAAAAAACAGGGTAGAGTTGTGGTTAAAGATTCTAATCCATCCGCAGGTTTTTACTTCAGATCAGATCACTTCAACTTTGCAAAAGTGGGTATTCCCGCTTTATATACCGAGGGTGGAGACGACAATATTGCTCACGGATTAGCTTGGGGTAAAGCGCAAAAAGAAGAGTATACCACAAATCGCTATCACGCACCTGCTGATAATTTTGAACCTGCCAAATGGGATTTCTCAGGCATGGTAGAAGATTTGAGATTGTTATTTGATGTTGGTTATCGCTTAAGCAACGAAACTACATTTCCGGGTTGGAAAGAGGGTAGTGAGTTTAAAGCGATTAGGGAAAAAAGTATGAAGTAAAAAATAGCAACAATAAAAAAGCCGCAAATTTAAAATCTGCGGCTTTTTAATATTGACTAATCTTACTTTTCGTTCAAAAACACAAAGTGATGATCGAACATATCTAATTTTATCTTACTATCCTTATCCACAGTTCCAGCTAAAATAGATTTCGATAACTCATTCAGAATCCTTTTTTGTATTACACGTTTTAAAGGTCTGGCACCAAATTGAGGATCATAACCTAATTCAGCTAACCAATCTAAAGCTTCTGTACTCGCTTCAATAGTAATTCCCATTTCTGCTAAAGTATCTTGAACATGTTTAAATTGTAAATCCACAATGTTTCTAATTTCACTTCTTTGTAATGGAGTGAACATAATCAACTCGTCAATTCTATTTAAAAATTCAGGACGAATAGTTTGTTTCAATACTTCAAACAATTCATTCTTCGTTTTAGCAATTACTTCATCACGATTTTCATCATCTAGATCTTTAAAGTTATCCTGAATTAAATGAGAACCAATGTTTGATGTCATAATAATAATCGTGTTCTTAAAGTTCACCACACGACCTTTATTGTCAGTTAAACGACCATCATCCAATACTTGCAATAAGATATTAAATACATCAGGATGTGCTTTCTCAATCTCATCTAACAACACTACTGAATATGGTTTTCTACGAACCGCCTCTGTTAACTGTCCCCCCTCATCATACCCAACATATCCTGGAGGCGCACCAATCAATCGAGAAACTGCATGCCTTTCCTGGTATTCACTCATATCAATTCTGGTCATGGCGTTTTCATCGTTGAACAAGAACTCAGCTAACGCTTTTGCCAATTCTGTTTTACCCACACCAGTTGTGCCCAAGAAAATGAATGAACCAATCGGTTTACGCTTATCTTGCAAACCTGCTCTCGATCGACGAATAGCATCAGAAATTGCTTCAATCGCTTCATCTTGTCCAGCTACACGTTTATGCAATTCATCTTCTAAATGCAATAACTTTTCACGTTCACTAGCCACTAATTTAAGTACAGGAATACCTGTCCAACGAGCAACTACACCTGCAATATCATCAGCAGTAACCTCTTCTTTTAGCATTCTGCTATCGCTTTGTTGGTTTTCTAAATCAACTTTTAGTTGCTCAACTTTGTCTTGTGCTTCTTTAATTTTTCCGTAACGGATTTCCGCAACTTTTCCATAATCTCCAGCACGTTCTGCTTGTTCTGCCTCTAATTTATAATGCTCAATTTGCTCTAACTGATTATTTACCGCATCAACCAAGTCCTTTTCACCTTGCCATTTTGCTTTTAATTCATCACGCTCTGCAGATAAATTGGCGATTTCTTCAGAAAGTTCTTTTACTTTTTTATCGTCCTTTTCACGTTTAATGGCCTCACGTTCAATTTCTAAACGCATAATCTCTCTATCCAACGCATCTACGTTTTCAGGAACACTGTCCATTTCCATACGTAATTTCGATGCTGCTTCGTCCATTAAGTCAATCGCTTTATCTGGTAAAAAACGATCGGCAATGTAACGTTGAGACATTTCTACAGCAGCAATAATCGCTTCGTCTTTAATTCTCACTTTATGGTGAGTTTCATAACGCTCTTTTAACCCACGTAAAATAGAAATTGCATCTTGTGTATCAGGTTCATCTACCATTACCTTTTGAAAACGACGCTCTAACGCTTTATCTTTTTCTAAGTATTTCTGATACTCATCTAAAGTAGTAGCACCAATGGCCCTTAATTCTCCTCTTGCCAAAGCTGGTTTCAAAATGTTAGCCGCATCCATTGCACCTTCACCACCACCAGCACCAACTAACGTATGGATCTCATCAATAAATAACACGATATCACCATCACTTTGTGTAACCTCTTTAACCACGGCCTTTAAGCGTTCTTCAAACTCGCCCTTGTATTTTGCACCGGCAATTAAAGCACCCATATCTAACGAATAAACCGTTTTGCTTTTTAAGTTTTCAGGCACATCACCTTTTATAATTCTAAAGGCAATACCTTCTGCAATGGCTGTTTTACCTACACCTGGTTCGCCAATTAATATCGGATTGTTTTTCGTTCTACGAGATAAAATCTGAATGACACGACGAATTTCTTCATCACGACCAATAACCGGATCTAACTTTCCGCTTTCGGCATATTCATTTAAATTTCGGGCATATTTATTTAAAGCTTGATAAGTTGCCTCAGCATTTTGATCGGTTACATGATTGTCACCACGTAAAGCTACAATTGCTTTTTTAAGGTCTTTTTCGTTAACTCCTTGCTCTTTTAACAGTTTAGAAGTCGCATCGTTCACAGCCAATAAGCCTAATAATACATGCTCTACGGATACAAAATCATCTTTAAATTCTTTTAAATAAGACTGTGCTTTTTGCAATGCACTATTTGCACTAGACGATAAATAAACCTCACCACCTGTAACTTTTGGCAGTTTTTCAATGGCTTCCGTTAAGTTTTGATTAACGGCATTTAGGTTCACATTTAGTTTCTTCAGCACATAAGAAACCACATTTTCATCAACAGTTAGCAAACCTTTTAATAGGTGTGCCGTTTCAATAGCCTGTTGCTGATTGCCCTGTGCTATTTCAGAAGCTTTTTGAATTGCTTCTTGAGCTTTTATAGTAAAATTGTTGAAGTTCATATCATCCTTTTATTCAAAACAAATGCCATTGTATTTTTGCTTTACCAATCGGAAATTTTGTCTGTATGTTTTAATTTTTAAAGACTAATTGTCTGTAAATTAAGGAATTATACTGAAATTTTGTCTGCTATATATTACCCTCGTATCTCTTAAAGCCCAACATGGTAAGTTATTCAGGGTGATGTCCGCTAAAAAAATCAAGCATTATTCTCAAAGCATTCTTATTATGCATTCTTTCCCCGTTTTCAAGAGACTCTTGTGCTATACTAGCAGCTCGTTTTCTCATGTTTATTTCATAAAAAGAAATTGCTTCCAGCAAAGAATGGTGTTTATTATTGGTTAGGCTTTCACTCAATTCTAAGGCATCAAGCATCGCCATATTTACCCCTTCTCCTGCAAAAGGTGGAACTACATGTGCTGCATCACCCAGTATTGCTAAATTTGACTTTGCTTCCCAAGTTTGGTCTAGTGGTACGCAGTTTATAGGTCGTGGAATAAAAGGCATCGTGGTGTTTTCTAATAATTCATACCATATATCGCCCCATTCAGCATAATTTGTTTTAAACCAATTAAGGATTTGTAATTTATTTGAAAAGTCTAAACCACTTTTTGCGGCCCAATTTTCTTCAGCTTTAAAACTTAGATAGAAACCTATCTCACCATTGGCTTTTTGCCCCATTAAAATGTCTTTTTCGTTTCCAAAGGCCATTATTTTTCCACCACGTAATATAGCAGAGATCTTAGGTGCATTTGTAACAGCATTGTAGATATTTCCTTCTAACATAGTTATACCCGTATAGAAAGATTTAATATAGGTTAGGTGAGGCCTAATTTTTGAATTTGCACCATCTGCCCCAATTACAATATCAGCATAAGCACTTTCCTTATTTTTGAAATGTAGTAGCCATCCATCACCTTGTTTTTCCATAGATAAAAAATGGCTATCCCAAACAATAATTTCAGATTGTAGAGATTCTAATAAAATTTTTCGCAATACTCCACGATCTATTTCCGGACGAAAATGTTCTTGTCCAAAATTTTCATCTTTCTTTAATTCGTTGCCATGGTCGCTGTAAAATATATCAGCTTTTTCGTTTGTAATTGTTGTTTTATCTGCACCAACTAGAAAGTTATTTTTAAATTCATCTAACAGATTAGCAGCTCTCAAGGCTGCCAACCCCGAATTTTCGTGCAAATCAAGTGGAGCACCTTGCACTCTTGCATCTTTATTGGTGTCTCTTTCATACACTTTTACATTTGCGGTTTTTAGCTGTAAAAGTCTTGCCAAGGTTAATCCACCAGGACCACCTCCAATAATAGCTATTTGTTTATTTTGTAATAACATGATCTTTAAATCTAGACTACAAAATTATTTGCTATCGTAGAATAAAAATTGTAAAAATCGGTCGTTTTTATTTTTGTGAAGCTCTTTTGGTGAAACACCCGAAAGTTGTTTAATTTCTTTAATAAAATGTGATTGATCGGTAAAATTGAGCTGTGGATACAGTTCGCCGTTCTTTATGTGAGGAAGTGAGGCCTGAAAGCGAAGTATTTTACAGTATGCTTTTAGAGAAAGTCCGAATTGTTGACTGAAATAACGATTGATTTGTCTTTGACTCCAAAACAGTTTTTCGGAAAGTTCATTGATTGAAATTTCACCATTAGAAGCAGAAATCAATTGAAATAAATTGCGTTTGCGCTCGTCTATTTTGCTAGGTAAAAGTTGATTGATATGTTTCGCTATCTTATGACAAAATGTTTCAAAATTGTTAAAGTCATCAATATGGAAATCCCAAAAATTGCTAGGTAGTATTTTTCCAGTGTTGATAATATCGGCTATAGAATGATTAAAAAGATATTCTACTGCAAGTGGATTAAAACTAACGGAATAAAAGTTGGAGAACTCATGATTTACATTTTTTGGTTTGGTTTCTAAACCCAAAAGTGCAACTCGGAGTTGATTGTCGTTAGTTTTTGAAAATATCAAATCAACTTTTCCATTGGGAATTACAACTGCTCCATATTGATTTGAAAAATGTTGTAGAGAAGAAAAACCATACACAAAATCAACAAGCGACTGATCAGGTTCAATAAACTGAAAATGTAAGGTGTTTTTCATTTGCTTCATCTATTATTCAACCAATATTGGGAGGCCATCTTAGATCGATCTCACAGATTTCTAAAGCCTAGTCGTGTTTATCTCGTAACTCCCAGCCTGAAGTTCAATTTTTCCGGCAGCTATTTTTTTCCCATTAAGGTAAATTACTTCATCTCGAACAAGCGGTAAGTTAATTGTTGCACTTGAATTGGCAGGAATAGTCACCTGATAGTTAATTCCATCTTTAGTTCTTTTCCAAGCAGATTTGATTTTTCCATACGGCCCATCGTGGGTGGCTTCAAAAGAATTTAACCCTTCCACGAAATAGGGTTGTAGAATTACATTCTTAAACCCTGGCTGGTTTTCATCTGGCTTGATGCCTCCTGGTGCTTTATACAACCAAGCACCAATTTCTCCAAACATAATGTGATTCATAGAAATATCTGATTTAGCATCTATCGGCCAGTTTTCGTACAAAGTTGTGGCGCCATTGGCAATCCACCAACCCCAACTTGGAAATGTTTTTTGAGCAGCAACTTTATACGCTACATCGGCATAACCATTTTCACTTAATGCATTTAAAATGGCCTTTGTTCCTAATAATCCAACATCTAAATGGAAACCATCTGCTGCTACACGTTTGGCTAAATTTTTGGCTACTTTGGCTTTCATTTCATCGGGTACAATGCCCCAATATAAGGGAACACTTAATTCTGTTTGTAAGCCAGTATGATAAATGCCAGTAGTTTTGTTTAAGTATTTGGCATTAAAAGCATTTTTGATTTTTAAAGCCAATGCGGTGTAGTTTTTAAAGTCATCCGTTTTGCCTAAAATTTTTGCTGTTTTAGCTAAAATCACCACATCAGCATAATAATAACAGGTGGATGTTAACTCTACAGGAGAAACAGATTTTACAGGCACCCAATCGCCCAGGCCCCAAGTGGTTAATCCAGTAGGGTAGGTTTCATTGATGTGGTTAATGTATTTACGAATGTTCTCATAGTTGTCTTTCAAGATTTTCGTGTCGCCATAAAAACGGTAAATATTCCAAGGAATAATTGCAATGGTACTTGTCCAATCTGGTCCATTTCCCCATTCGTAGCCCCAACCATCCGTAGGAATAATGGAAGGTAAAACGCCATTTGGCTGTTGCTCATCTCTATGGTCGGCTAACCATTTTTCATAGATGATAATGCCATCAAAACCATACAATCCAGTTTCTATGGCTATCGCAGCATCGCCTGTCCAACCATTTTTTTCGCGTTGCGGACAATCGGTAGGGTACCCAAAAAGATTGGATAAATAAGAGTTGTTGGTTGCATAATAGATTTTTTCAATTAGCGGATCTGATGCTTTAACACTTCCAGCTACAGGAACATCGCTGTGCATAAAATAACCTACCAGATCTTCTTTTTTTAAGCTTATCGGTTGACTTGAACTAACTTCAACATATTGAAAACCTTTATAATTAAAATGCGGCATGAAGCTTTCTTCACCTTTGCCACTTAAAATTAAAATATCGGTTTGAAAAGGATCTTTATCATCAGTCGGGCGGTAATGTACATCAATATTAGATAGATCGGCTCTTCCATTTGCGTACAAACGCTCGCTGTGTTTTAATCTAACCACCGTTCCTGCGGCACCATTTAATTTGATTTTACTCACCCCAGCTATGTTTCTGCCTAAATCGAATAGGTAAGTGGAATCATTAAATTTTCGAATACTTTTAGCGGTAATTTCTTCTACATTTCTTATTGGGTGTAAAGCTTGCGCTACAATGTTTCCAGAGGGTGCTGAGCGATTAATTACTCTTTTCCAATTGGTATCATTAAAATTCACAGTATTCCAGCCTTCAAGTGCTAATCTTGCGTCGTAGTGTTCAGCAGTATAAATACTATTAAAAATTATCGGACTTAAAGCTGTTTTCCAATCCTTACCAGATGTAATGGTTGCTGTCGTTCCATCTGTGTACGTTATTTTCAAATCCAAACAAAATGTTGGTCTATTGCGCCAAGGGGCTTTATCAAAATCCCAAACTGCAGTAGATTGATGGTTGTACCAGCCATTTCCTAGTAATACACCAATTGCATTTTTACCAGCTTTTAATTTAGAGGTAATATCGTATGTAACGTACAACGTTCTTCTGTCGTAACGTGTATACATTGGGTCCATTCTGTGGTTTCCTACTTTTTCACCATTTAAAGAAAGCTCATATAAACCCCCAGCAGCGATATAAGCCCTAGCTGTTTTTATCTTTTTTGTAGTTTCAAAAACTTTACGGAAGTATGGAGCAGGTTTAAGCTTTGGATCTTCATTATCAGAAATCCATGAACCTTGCCAATGATGTGCATTCATCATGCCCATTTCAAAACTTGCTATTTTTGTAGTTGTTGCCTTAGCTTGATTTACAACATCTACACGCCAAAAATATTTGGTAAAAGGTTTTAGTGATTGACCAGCATAAACTTTCAATGAAGTGCTGGTCTGCAACCATCCTGTATTCCATTGGTTTGCTTTCCCTTGTACTAAAGCAACGGAATCTGTACTCACCATAATTCTGTAAGCAGTTTGTTTTGCTCCAACTCTAAAATCTACCATTTGCCAAGTAAAACGTGGATTAGGATTGTCTAAACCAATTGGATTTATTAGATATTCAGTTTTTAAATTGGTGATGTGTTGAGCAAAACTGGTGGAGAAAGCAAATGAGGATAACAGGACGATAGAAATTTTAAAAATTTTGGATGACAGCATTTGAACGAGTTATTTATACCTAAGGTATTAATTAAATTTTAAGGCATAAAAAAACACCTTTAAATTAATAAAAGTGTTTTTGAAACCACGTCATGCTGAATTTATTTCAGCATCTATTTTTAACTGACCCTGAAACAAGTTCAGGGAGACGAAAACGCCTAAACAAGTCTATCCTAAAATTTCTTTTAATTTATTGGTTTGATGATCAGCCAATTTTTGAAGCGGACCAGCAGCTAACATTTTCATCATCATATTTAAATCTGCAGAAATAATATGTTTTGCAGTTGTACCACCGTTATCATTAGGCGTAACCGTCCATTTTAATTCCACATCAAAAGGTGGTTTTTCTGTAGGAACGGCAATTATCTCGCTATTGGGTACACGGTTAGCAATCTTAATGGCTAATTTTGCCATATTCTGAATGGTAAAACTAGCTTCATCTGTTGTAGAAGACCAGTTATAAATATTCTCAGGCATTAACTGCTGATGGTTATTTAAATCTTCCAAGAAATTATACACCTTATCAATTGGTAAATTTATTTCAACAGTACTTTCTATAATGGTCATACAATCGTATTTTGTAAATTAAAATTAAGAATTAACAATGGCATCTTTTCCCCATTCTGAAGGAGTTTCACGCCATTTATTTAATAAATCGATATCATTTTGTGCTATAAAACTATGTTCTGCAGCATAATTAATTAATGTAGAATAATTTGATAACGTAGAATAACGACATTTAGCGTTTGCAAAATTTTCATCCGCTTGATCAAATCCATAGGTGAAGATTGCAACTAACCCTGCAACAGATAATCCTGCAGCACGTAACGCATCTACCGCTTGTAAGCTGCTTTTGCCAGTCGAAATTAAATCTTCAATTACCACCACACGTTGGCCTTCTACAATTTCTCCTTCAATTAAACTTCCAGTACCGTGTTCTTTTGCTTTAGATCTTACATAGATAAATGGTAAGCCTAATTCTTGTGCTACTAAAACACCTTGTGGAATGCCTGCGGTGGCTACTCCAGCAATTACATCAACTGCACCAAATTCTTCTTGTATCAGCTGTGCTAATTTTTGACGAATGTATGTTCTAACAGATGGATGCGATAAAGTAATACGGTTATCGCAGTAAATTGGGGACTTCCAACCAGATGCCCATGTAAATGGATTGCTAGGTTGTAATTTAATTGCTTTTATTTGTAATAAAAATTCAGCTACCTTTAATTCAATATCACTTTTATTATACATGGCTCAAAAATACAGAATTTATATTAACGATAATACTTTGTTTATAGGTGTTACAGTACCCAAACAATTGGAGAAAATTCAACAGCTTGACACAGAGGATTTTGATTTTATAACATTTTATAGAAATTTAAAAAAAAGTAAGCAAAAGCATTATATGCTCATTACTAAAACACCTAAAGAGGTACTAAAAGCTATCAAAAAAAAGCTAACCTTAATTAAAGCAGCAGGAGGTTTAGTAGAAAATGCGAATGGCGAATTTTTATTTATTTTTAGAAATAAGAAGTGGGATTTGCCAAAAGGGAAAGTAGAAAAGGGTGAGAAGATAAAAGTTACTGCAGTTAGAGAAGTGGAAGAAGAATGTGGTGTGAAAATAGAAAAACGTGAAGAACGTTTATGCAAAACTTATCACGTATATGAATTAGGTGGAAAGGTAATTTTAAAGCGAACAAATTGGTATAAAATGTTTGTGAAAGGAGTACCGAAATTAATTCCTCAAAAAGAGGAAGGAATTACAACTGCATCTTGGGTTGCTCCATTAGGCGTTAAAGCAAAAATAAAAAATACCTATCCCTTAATATTAGATGTATTGAAGGCGGAGAAATTAGTTTAATTTACTTTGTCAATCTTTTACTTTGTCAATCTTTTACAGATTGGCAAAGTTTATAATATGATCTTCAAACGTTGACCATCCAAGGGAGGATTGTAAAAGTAAAGCGTTAAATCCTTATAAAAACTCAATCACTTCTTTAGGCACAAACGGACTAACATCGCCATTGTTTCTTAAAATATCGCGAACAATCGTTGAGCTGATTGCTGAATATTCAGGTTTACTTAATAATAGAATAGTTTCTACTTCAGGCATCATGGTTTGATTAATTTGAGCAATTGCTCTCTCGTATTCAAAATCTGAAGCAGAACGGATGCCGCGAACCATGTATTTTGCGTTAATTTTCCTGCAGAAATCCACTGTTAAGCCTTCGTATAATTGAACATCCACATTGGCGTTGTTTACAAAAATGGTGCGTACCATTTCTTCTCTTTTTTCGGCAGAAAGGAAATTTTGCTTCGAACTATTTAAACCAATACCAACAATAATGCGATCAAATAAAGGCAAAGCTCGTTTCAAAATATCTACGTGAGCAATGGTAATTGGATCAAATGAGCCTGGGAATAAAGCAATTTTCATCTTTTTGTTTTTTTCAATACGGTAAATATATAGGTTTAAGCTGAAAGACTAAAGTAGAAAACGCTCTAAAGCCTCCAAATCAATAGATAATAGGTATTGATTAGTAGTACAAAAAAGATAGAAAATAAATTCATAAGTAATTAACTAATAGTTAACATGGTTGTTAACCTTATAATGACCCTATTACCACCCTGTTATGACCTTGTTAAGACCCTGTAAGAGCAGGTCAAAAAATTAGAAAATAGCACAGCGATTACCGTATAAAATTAACTTTAAGTTAATTGTGATTCGATTTCAATTTTAATAAGTGGAAGAAGTGGGGAGCGAAAAATTGCAATTTTTCGTGTTTGCGAGGTATGAAGCAATCTTAAAGCATTAGAAATTAACCCGTCGTTGTAAGATTGCTTCGTACCTCGCAATGACGTTCAGCTAATGGTGTTCTCTGCGAAAATCTGTGTGTTCTTTGCGTTTAACCTTCAACCTTTTCAAAAAAGCTAAAAGAAGAATTTCCGTATTTACGTACTTCGGTAAAACCAGGTAATAAGTTTAATTTTAAAAAGGGTGGATGTTCTACAATTAACACCCCATTATCTGTTAATAAATTATTCTTCATTACCAATTGAGGGATCGTTGGGATATTTGGTAAATCGTAAGGAGGATCGGCGAAAATGATATGGTATTGATTTTTATCCTGTTCCAAGAATTTAAACGTATCTGCTTTTTGAGGTGCAATTTGAGCTAACTCAAATTTCTCTGCAACAGCTTTTATCCAAGCCACACAACCCGGATGTTTATCCACTGCAGTAACCTGTTTTATTCCTCTCGATGCAAATTCAATGCAAATGCTGCCAGTCCCACTAAATAGGTCTAAAACATCGCATTCTTCAAAATCGTAGGTATTGTAAAGGATATTAAACAAAGCCTCTTTTGCCATATCGGTAGTTGGACGAACAGGCAAGTTTGCAGGTGCATTAAACTGCCTTCCTTTTAGTTTTCCGCCAATTATACGCATTGATCAAGGGCTAATAAACTGCTGTAATAATGTGCCGGCATATCGTCTAGTATCTGTTGATCAAGATCGTTGCTGACCGCTATAAAATCAGCTTTACTAAAATATTTTAATAGACAAGTGTATTTGTCATCACCTTCGTGAATAATTCCACTTAAGTGTAATTTTGCTTCTTTTGTGTTGATATCCAGCTGATTAATTATGAATAAGAGATAATAATTAAACTCATCTAGGTTGTCTATTTCATAGCATTGCTGAAAAACAACTTGCTGCTGTTGAATATATAACGCATTAAAAGATCCAACAGAAAAATCTAATAGTAATGCGGTTTCATTTATTTTTTCGGCCATTGCCAATAAGGCTGCATGTTGCGAATATTTTTTCCCACCAGTAAAACCAGTTAACGCCTCATTAGCGGTTTTTGGTAATGAAAAAATAGTAGTAAAACCGAAATGAGGTTGAGCTTGTGCATACAAATCACCAACTGGCGTTTCGGTAAAGAACTGAGCGTGTGTATTTAAGCTATCCTCTGTATATAAATCATTTGGAATAGCAATGGCATTTTCTGTATGAACTGCAACTTTAACATTCTGATAAGGTAAGGTTAAATAAGAATCAGTTTTTAAGCGGTCTGCGAATTTTTGAGCGCTATTTTCACACTCTTGTTCATCAAAAACAGCACTAACTTGATTAGTTTCTTTATTTACTATCGCATAAGAAAAACTAGCTAAGCCCACTTTTACCAACAGGTTACAAGCTGATGCTGTAGCTGGATCAAATGCTGGGTCTATTAATAAGATGCTGTTGTTATTGTTCATGTGTTGGCAAAAATAACTTTTTTCTATAACATTACCATTGCATCTTTGCTAAATGGATAAAGCCAATATCATTGCCCAATCGTATCCGTTTCAGCCTACCGATGAACAATTGGTTTTCTGTGCAAAAGCAACGTCTTTTTTAATGAAAAATGAAACGAATAAATGTTTTATTTTAAGAGGGTATGCGGGTACGGGTAAAACAACTTCGGTGGCGGCATTGGTTAAAGCTTTACCTCAATTCAAGTTAAAAGTGGTTTTATTGGCGCCAACAGGTAGAGCCGCAAAAGTAATTAGTAGCTATACGAATAAAAGAGCCTTAACCATTCATAAAAAAATATACAGAAAACGGAGTGCGGTTTCTACAGAGATGGCTTTTCAGCTTGCACCAAATTTAGTAGAAAACACGCTTTTTATTGTGGATGAAGCTTCGATGATTGCCGATGAATGGAATCCGCAAAACGGTTCTTCGTTTTTAAAAGACTTAATTGAGTTCGTTTATCAACCTGCACCAACGGGGAAGGATAAAAATTGTTCTTTGTTATTCGTGGGCGATACAGCTCAGCTTCCGCCAGTTGGTAGTATTGATAGCCCAGCTTTAAATGAAAAATACCTGGTTGATAATTTTAGGTTAAAAGTTACCGCTGTTGAGTTAAAAGAAGTGGTGCGACAAGAAAAGAAATCGGGCATTTTGGCAAATGCAACGATGCTCCGTCAATTGATTAATAGTTACGATGAGGATAGTATTTCTTTACCCAAATTTATGACCAAAAGCTATAAAGATATTTTTAGCATGACTGGTGTAAAGTTGGTGGAGGGTTTAGAATATGCCTATAGTAAGTTTGGGATTGAAAATTCATTGGTGGTTTGTCGCTCTAATAAATCTGCAAATGTATATAACAATCAGATTAGAGCAAGACTGTTGTATAGAGAGGAAGAGTTGAGCGGTGGCGACCAAATTATGGTCGTGCGTAATAATTATTTTTGGTTGCCAGATAATCCAGAAACTGCATTTATAGCCAATGGCGATATGGCAAAGGTGATTAGAGTGAGGCGAGAAGAAGAACGATATGGGTTGCGATTTGCTGAAGTTCAATTGGAGTTTTTAGATTTTCCTGATGCTGGAATTATTTCCTGTAAAGTAATTTTAGATACCATACAAGCAGAAACGCCAAATCTTCCGCATGAAAAAAGTAAGCAGCTTTTTGATGGGTTATTAGAAGATTACAGCCATTTAAATAGTAAGAAAGATAAAATGGAAGCGATTAAAGTAGATCCCTATTACAACGCTTTACAAATTAAATTTGCCTATGCCGTAACTTGTCATAAAGCTCAGGGTGGACAATGGGATGCCGTTTTTGTAGATCAAGGTTATTTAACGGATGAAATGATAGATCTTGATTTCTTAAGATGGTTATATACCGCATTAACAAGGGCTAAAAAGGAGTTGTTTTTAGTGAATTTTTCGCACAACTTATTTGCAACTGTACAAGAAGAAAATTAAGCTACGGGCAAAAGAATAGTAAAAGTTGTGCCCTCATTCTCTACACTATTTACAATTAATTTACCGGCATGTTGCTCTACAATCCGCTTTGAAATATGTAGACCTAAGCCAATAGATTTTTCGCCTTGTAAGCCTTGACGTCCGGCTTTAGAAAATTGATGAAAAATATGTTCTTTCAGTTCCTCTGGAATACCAATACCGAAATCCTTTATAACGATACCAATTTTGTCTTTTTGTTGAGTTAAACTAATTTCAATGGGTTTATCTTCATTAGAAAACTTTAATCCGTTGCTAATTAAATTATCTATCACTCGCTCCAATTTTGAGCAGTTTAAATAAACATCTGCCTCTATATCATTAGGTAGAAATAAGAACTCTCTTTTGGAATTTGCTTTCCACTTTTGAATAATTTTAGTCAAATAAGCGGCGATATCTTGTTTTTCGGTTTTTAAATTAGTTTGATCTAGCTTTACAGTTTCAATTAAATCATTTATAATTTCTTTTGCCTGTTTAGCAGCGTTCGAAATCATTTTTGCTTCATCGTTATGCTCGTTTTCCGCTAATAAAAAACCACTTAGTGCTTGTATGTTATTTAAAGGATTTCTTAAATCGTGTGCAACAGAAGCAAGAATTTCTTCTTTTTGGGTATTTAAATGCTCAATTTCTGCATTCTTTTCTTCTAACTCTTTAATTTTTACAAAGTGACGCGATTTGAAATAATAACTATACCTAGAAAAGTAAATCAAGATAAATCCTAAGGTAATTGCAGCAAAAACATTCATCATTTTATCTTGAAAAGTGATTTTTGGAATCACCATACCTAATACAAAAACAAGAACAATAATAGCTGCAATGGTACTAATCTGCTTAAGCTCTAGGGCAAAGAATAGGCTTACCGCTACAATGCCTATCATAAACATGGTTAAATTGTTTTTTGTATTGTAGGTAGATACTACATAGCTTACCCCAAATGAGATTAAAAGCACAAATACAATAAAGAAAAGGGCTAAGGTCTTTTTATGTTGAGAACTCCATTTAGGAGAAGTTAGCGCAATTTTGCTTAAGGTGAAAAATAGGGTAGCCCCAGCTATTTGTATCCAATTTCCAAGAGAGTATTCCGTGTATCTTGTAATTTTTATGGCTTCTTCGTAAAAAGCAATGCCAATAATTCTAGTTAAAATAGTGATGACTAAAATTGCAGTACTTAATACCTTAACTTGCTTAAGGTTTGTGGTGATGTAAAATTCTTTAAAGGCTGCGGCAAATTTTGCAGGTGTTTTATACGTAAGTAGCTTGAGCAAAATGAATGTATTAGGTTTGTAAAATTAATCAATCCAAGGGTTTTTAGCATCATAATTTCTAATTGCACTAGAAATGTTATACTCTAGGTAGAATCAAAAATGCCATCAACCCAAGGCAGATGGCATTTTTTGCATCAAATAAATAAATAAAAATTTCTACTTATCCGGTTACTCTTACGTTTTCAGCTTCCGGGCCTTTTTTGCCGTCTTTTACTTCAAACTCAACTTGTTGTCCTTCTTGCAAAGATCTTTGTCCTGAAGATTGGATCGCAGAATGGTGGCAGAATATATCTTTACCGCCTTCTTCTGGGGTTATAAAACCAAAACCTTTAGCATCGTTGAACCATTTTACTGTACCTGTCATAACTTCTTTATTATTAAATTAAAAAGTGAAGATAACAATTTCAATATAAAAGGTTAAATAATTTTCATACAATTACAATTTTGTAACCTAAAAGCAAAAAGAAAAGGTGCAGCTCTTACAAACCGCACCTCACAAAAAAACTCCCTTAAGTAGATTCTACTCATTATTAAATACGTTTAATAGTGCCAAATGGTTTGCTTTACCTTAAACTATTTTTATTTTACCTTAAACTTTCGACCTAAAACGAACTCCTCAGGTTGATGATCCTTTTTGGATCCGATAGCTATCGGATGGCAAAGTTTAAAAGTAAATCGTATGATAAACTTTTGTCAATCTGTAAAAGATTAATAAAGTACAATACTGCTAATTAATCTGCCAAATGATCTACTACCAATTTAATTTCTCTATCGCTAATAACTATAATCCGCTCCTTATACAAACCGCCTGTTGCTTTTTTAAATGCACTCTTACTGATTTGGAAACGCTCATAAATCTCTTCAGGAGTACTTTTGTCGCCTAAAGCAATCACGCCGCCATTTTCTCTTAACTCTTTTAATAGTACATCTTTCGTGTCTAAAATATGACTGTAACCTAACGGCTGTAAACTCAAATCGATTTTACCTTCAATACGTACTTTTTTAATCCAGCCTTTTCTTTTTTCGCCAGGTTTTAAGTTGGCAAACAGTTCATTATGGTATAAAAGTCCAATATATCTGTTGTTAATGATGGCATTAAAGCCTAAATCTGTTTGCTCACTAATTAATAAACTCACTTCATCACCTTCATCAAAATCAAAATCATCTTCTTCAATAAATTTATCCAATCGAGAAGAAGCAAGCATACGCTGATTATTTTCATCTAAGTAAACGTACACTACATAACTTTCTCCTTTATGCATTGCTCTTTTTTGTTCACGAACGGGAACATAAATGTCTTTTCCAATGCCTAAATCTAAATAAGCGCCATCTTCACTTGCATCAACTACAGTTAAGTAGGCAAAATCATCTGTTTCTGCTAAAGCGTGTTTTGTTGTTGCAATGGTGTTACCATCTTTATTAATAAATACAAATACCTTTATGTTGTCGCCAAGTTCAGCGTTTTTGGGTACATCCGAATAGGGTAATAAAATTTCTCGTTCCCCATCTGATAAACTTAAGCCATCACTGTTTTTAGCTGCGATCCTTAAATCGTTATACTTTCCTATTTCTATCATTTTTTAATTTTGAGTTAAGCCATTTTCTTCAATGACTGTTTAATTTTCGTTTGGCAAAGTTACACAATCTTTAGGTGGGGTTGAAGGTTAAAAAATCGAGCAGATTGTAGGTATTCAAACTAAAAATTTAATTACTTTAGTTGCTATAAACCGAAAAAACTAAATTAATGAATCAACAAATTCCAACTTTTTTTCTTGGCGATGAATATTTTATCGATGAAAAAGTAAATTTTTTAAAGTTTACGAATGAATACAAAGTTTACAATGAACAAGGCGCTCAAATAGGTATTATTAAACAACGAATGAGTGGATGGCATAAATTTTTAACCCTCTTGATTAACAAAGCAATGATGCCTTTTCAGTTAGAAATAACCGATGTAAATGATCAATTACAAGCGACGATAAGTAGAGGCTGGACATTTTGGATGTCGAAGATTAGCGTAACCGATCCGAATGGGGTGGAGGTAGGCACTATAAAACAAAAGTTTAAGTTTTTTAAGCCAACCTTTACCATTAGTGAACCCAGTACGGGAGATACGATTGCGCAAATTACGGGTGACTGGAAAGCGTGGAATTTCACCATTAAAAATGCTGCAGGCGTAGAAATGGGTAAAATCAGTAAGAAGTGGGCTGGTGCAATGAAAGAGATTTTTACTTCTGCCGATAAATATAATGTTTCAATAGATCCAACTTATGCGGAGAATAAGCAGAAAGTAGCTATTGTGGCTACTGCGATTACCATTGATATGGTGCTTAAAGAAAGCAAGTAAATTTATTTTAGCCACAGATTAACAGATTTCTTTAGAGATGATAAATCTGTTAATCTGTGGCTATAATTTTAAAGGCTATTTCAAACTTCTTTCAGGTTCGTAATGTAAACCTGGCGATAACCAATACAGTAAAACCATTCTAGAATAGCGGTAGTTAAACGGAGAAAACAAAATTGTAGTACAAAATAAAAGTGCTGCAAAATACCATAAATTGTCGAAATTTAGTTCTAGACCTAAAACATAAGCGGCAACACTTACGGTAATCATTTCGGCGACATTCATCGCGTAACTTACAAACATGGCAACGTAGAAATAACCTGGTTCGCGTTCAAATTTAAGTTGACAATGTGGACAAACTTCATTCATTTTCTGAATTTTAAACCCGTACGTTGGTCCAGTAAATACTTTGCCAACTCTACAACGAGGACATTTAGCATGCATAAATCCATTCCATTGAGAGATGTAGAATTCTTTGTTAGTTTCCATTGTGTGTTGTATTTAATTTCCTGAATTTTTCTGGTGTAATGCCTTCGTATTTTTTAAAGAATTTGATGAAATAAGATTGATCGTCAAAGTTCAATTTATCTGCAATCTCCGAAACTCTTAAATCTAGATTGATTAATAAACGTTTAGCTTCTAAAATCACTCGATCTCTAATTAATACACCAGCTGGTATCCCTAAAAAATCATTACATAATGCATTTAAATGATTTGGGGTGATGTATAATAAGGCAGCATAGTGTTTTGGAAGCCTTAATTGAGCGTAGTTTTTTTCGATTAAGTTTCTGAAATTCTTTAACAGGGTATGATTATAGGAATTGTAATTTGCTTTTTGTAGGGCATCATCGGTTCTTGCAACTTCAATAAACAACCGAATTAATAGTGTTTTTACCAAATCATCGTTAACGGTTTTCTCTATTGATCCTTCTTTCAATATATCTTCAAAAATTGAAATTAGCGTGTGTTGAACTTCAGTTGGTAATTCAATTACTTGAGAATCGGGTTGTCCGTTAAAAAAGCTGAAACTTTCTAAATAATCAGGTTTTAATAAGAATGAACTTAAATAATCGGCAGAGAAATTAATAATGTATCCATCAGGTTCGGTTTCAAAATTCCAGCTGTGCACTTGTCCAGGAATCATGAAATAAATCAGCCCTGGTTTTACAGCAAACTCTTTAAAATCGATCTGTTGAGTTCCGCTTCCTTCGGTAAAAAGTACTAAATGAAAAAACGAGTGACGGTGTGCTGAATGTAAATGTTGGTGTTGCTTAGAATAATAGCCAAATCTGCTTACTAAAATCCCATCGTGTTTATACGCTTTGAGGTTTTGTATATCGTAAACTGGGATATCATTTTTCATATACAAAAGTACCAATTTAAGATGTGTTCTTAAAGGTGTAATCTCTATTAAAAATAGTACTTTTTACTGATTATGATTTAGGAACTATTATGAAGAGTTTAAAGGAAGAATAAAATTAGAATGCTGTTTCAAGTGATATGGGGATCATTTTGTGTGGGAATTGATTACTATGCATTAAAATCATATTCATAATGTAATCATTGGATGGGTAAGGGGTAATGGCAGATTTTAAGGTTTCTAAGTCATTAATGTCGCAATACTCGGAAATATAACCCATGCCGTAAAACTTCCCTTTTTCTATCCACAAACAACTTTTTTCATCTTCCGATCTTCCATTGTCAATTAAAGCAAAAGAAGGTAACAAATCTTGTAATTCCTTAATTGCCCTTTTCACCCTAAAATTGTAAAGTGCGGCACTTTCTTCACCTATACAGGCTCCTTGGCAAGTGCCATCTGTGTGACCAGTGCAGGCAAATTTTGGCGTTTGAATGAAACACAATTTTTCACAAAGGGAATGTTCACTGGCAATGTTTCTTAATAATTGATGTCCTTCTAATAAATTATTAAAACTGTATAGCACCGTTCCATTTTTTCGATATTTATCAATACCTAAGCGGATATATCCATTTTGATCTTCGAAACTATACAACGAGTATTTCTGTTCGAAGCGTTTCATTGCTCTATTATTTTCTGGCCAAAGCTTTTTAATTTCTGCTGCCTCTAAAATAAAAGCCATTAATTCTGTTCCACAGGTCTGAAAATCTATACTATGAATAGACCTTAAAAAATTCTGTCGTTGCATGCTAATACTATGTCCAGTAAAATGAGTGCACACTCTCTTTTTAAGTTGTTTCGCTTTGCCAACATAAATTACTTTTCCCTTCTGATCTTTAAAATAATATACCCCAGGAGTATTTGGTAATTTATCTATTTCGCTTTTTTGCAAATTCGGTGGTAAAGCTTGCTCTGCTGAAGTTCTTTTTAAGGTATCGTTAATTACGCCATTAGCATCTTTTTCAATCAGCATTGCTAATAAAATGGCTGTTGCAGCTGCATCACCACCAGCTCTGTGTCTATTGTTTAAAGAGATGGATAGGGAGGTGCAAAGTTTGCCTAAACTATAGGAAGGTAAGCCGGTAAATATTTTACGACTAAGCCTTACTGTACATAGTTTTTTACTGTTTAAACTATACCCGCAAGCTTCTAAGTGATGACGAACAAAAGAATAATCGAAATTTACATTGTGTGCTACAAATATTTTATCGTGTAACAAACTATAAATTTTAGCAGCTACATCTCTAAAATCAGGAGCATTTTCTACCATTTCATTATCTATTCCAGTTAATGCTTGTATGTGTATTGGAATATGCTGATGTGGGTTGATTAGCGTTTCATAACTTTCGATAACTTCTTGACCATTATGAATGTATATGGCAATTTCTGTAATGCCATGAGCGGCTGCATAGCCACCAGTGGTTTCGATATCTACAACTGCATACAACATAAATTATTCAATGGTTAAACAAATATATACTAAAAAAATTAGTATTGAAATTATTTCCGATTAAAAATTGATGGGCATATAAACAAGTGAAAAGAGAGGATGAAAAAAAATAAAAAAAAATTAAGCACTATACAATAAACTAAATAAATGAGCGTCTATATATACGAGAGCGTTAATTTAGATGGCGGGGATAGAGCAATAGCTTTATCTCCGTCTCTTTTTTGGGGCAATTTGAAATACAGAGAATTAGGTATTGTATCTCTTTCTATTATCTTATATCTTAGTTGCTTATCCTAAAAAATGCAACATAAATTACTTCTATTCCTATTATTTTCACCCGCTTTATTTGGTTCCATCTTACCTTGGGAGTACGTAAAATTGGATGAAAATGCTTCAATTTCCTTTCCCTCCAAACCTGATAAAACTATATTCGAAGGAAAACAGGTATGGATTGCATCAGTAGATTCTACAGCACAGTGCATGGCAATGATTACCGATTTAAAAAAAATGGGTCTAGATGCGAATACATTGAATGAACGTTTAAAACGGAAAGAGACGTACCAAACCATTAAAGGTGGAATGTTAAGAGGCAGCCCTGGCGCTATTGCATTAAGCGAATCAATTACCACCTTTAAAGGTAAACCAGCTTATATCTTAAAACTCGATTTAAAAGGTGAAAAAGAAGACTTCAGCATTGCCTATATCTTGACTGTTTATGTAAATGTTAAAATGTATACGTTCACATTTATGGAGAAATACCAAAACCCACACGAGGCTGATAAGAACAAATTTTGGAATTCTTTAAAATTTGAATAAAAAAATTAAATACTGTACAATAAACTAAAGAAACGAGCGTCTATATATACGAGAGCGTTAATTTAGATGACGGGGATAGGGCTAAGGCTTTATCCCCGTTTCTTTTTTAAGTAAAAGAAACACAGTGGATATAAGCAGATTAAGCCTAATAAAAATCCACCAAGCGTATCAGAGAACCAATGTGCGCCTAAATAAATTCTAGAGAAAGCAATGGTGGCGATGAAAAAAGCGGAAAAATAAGTTACTATTCTTCTGGTAATTAAAGGAAGATGATTTAGTTTTCTCATTAAGAAGATCATAAACCCAAAAAATAGTACATACGAAAGTACATGCCCGCTTGGGTAACTCTGAAACCTGTTTATTTCTACTAAACGCACATAAAATGCCGTTGGACGAGGCCGATCAATTATATTTTTTATCCCTAAAATTAATAATCCAGAAAGTAAAATAGAAAGTGTAAAATAGGCTTCACGCTTATATTTAAAATGATAAAATAGCATGGCAACCAAAACTACCATCAATAAGGAATAAGGTAGCTCGCCAAAAAAACTAACACCTAACATAATTTTATCTAAACTATCAGAGTGATATTTTTGAACAAATAAGGAAATTTTATGATCAAGCGTTGGGATGGGATGATCAACAATAAATAGACTAAGCAGAATAAAGCTGGTAATTAACGCCAATAAAGTAATTAACAAGACAATACGTTTCTGCTGCATCCGAATTTTTTCAGGTTGGTTAAATTCAAAGTTAATGAAATTATTTTGGGGCATTAATGAACTGAAATTAAAAAAGCCCCAGATTTCGCTGAGGCTTTAATGAGAGACATTTATTTAGTAATTAATTTGCTTTATTCCATATTTCCGTAGGAATTGCATCTTCACACGGGCATTTGGCTTTATTAATGATAATTTGTTTAATAGAAAGAGAAATCTTGTTGGCGTAATCTTTAAAACCTTCCTCATTCATACTACTTCTAGCCATAGCAGCTGCTGCACAAAACGACCATAACTGCGCATCTTTCTTATCTGTAGTCATTTTAGCCTTATAGCGTTCTGCCATTGCATAATACGTTTTAAATTGCTCGTTATTTGCAGTTGCATCGCCTTTGCTTAGCCGAATAGTGTATCTACTGTTATCCACATTAGGTTTGAAGGTTTGAATGGTAGCAGGATCTATCACCTCAATGCGGTAATCTATTTTATTTGTGGGATGAATAAATCTAAATACATTTCCTTCCAATCTTGTATAAACAGAAGTTCTATTCGGTTCAATTAAGGTCAAACTGTTTTGATCATAATTAATGGTAACAGTATAATAACCATCTTCTGTGGTGTATTGCCCTGATGTTAGTTTAATTTGTGCGTGTGCCGAACCCAACACAAAAACTAGCAGTATAACTAAGAAAGCTCTCATGGACATTGTGCCTTTCTTCTATTTGCCTCATCGAAGTTATTGGCATCATTACAACCGTATGTTCTAGCAAAATATTCCCAATTTGCTTTACAGGTTGCAGATAACCTATTCGGAATTTGAATAGTGTTTTTTGAGCCAATAGGGCAAGTGTAGGAGTAGGTATAAGTTGAATTGTCAACTTTTTTAACTTCTTCTTCTTCAGGCTCTGCCTCAAATAATTCGCAACTTGCCATTAACATGGGCAGTGCCATTGCAAATAATAAAAATTTCTTAGTCTGTTCCATAGCTATTTGTTTTATCTGTTTAATTATAGATTAAAATTAGCTAGACAAAGATTGTAGTGCAATACTCATTTTTAGGTATTTTGCATAAAAACTGGCTTAAGATAGCCTAGAACGCAGAAATATATTTTCTATGATGGTATACTATTTAAATAATCTATTTTAGTTTCATAAAACCAATATGATTTTTATGCTTCACAAAACCAAAGTTCTATTTCTAGCTCTATTTTCAATGGCGTTTAGCTATAAAGTAATGGGACAATCTAAACTAGCTGCAAAGTTTGATGCTGAGAAAATGCAGTTTATAGGTACAAAACATCAACAAGCCACTTATCTACTACGCTATGTTCAAAAATATGCTCACTTAGGAGATACCTTAAAAACATTACCCCCTTTCTTAAATTCGATTTTAAATGGAGATATTAAGGTAGTACGCAAAAAGGCGCTTAAAAAATATTTAAGCACAGCAAATATTACTGATGAAGAAATCGGAGGATCTTTGGATTCGGCAATATGTTCAGTCGACGGAATAAAAGCAAGTTATTTTGTAATTCACGATACGAGTAATTTTTTAGCAGACTCTACTTCTTTTCCAACGAACATAGATTCTGTTTCTTGGAGTGGGAATAGACTAGATAATAAACGTACTTTTAAGCTTACCCATATCTTCATCAATAGACTAGGGGCCTCAATAACCTCAAATGATTTAAGCCGACAAATTCACGCTACTAAATTCGAAAGTCCTACAAAAAACCCTTTATTGACTAAAAGTGTTGTCGGTAGCTTTATACATATCGAAGTGATACAGCCACGTATTGCCGACCCTGGTAAAAAGAATGATGCCATTGCCATAAAACCTGGCTTTACTGATCTTCAATATAAAAGATTAGCGTTGATATATATTGCAGCTAGTTTAAGAAAAGGAGAGTGGTTAATTCCAACTTTTCATGCCGTTTTAGATGATGGCATTCCTGATGGGCATGACGATCCTCAGAACTTTGAATTAGAAAAGTTTGATGCACAGATACAAATGCTAGTTCATTTGTTAAAGTAAGTGGTAAATGCCCCTTTATTAATGAAAGAGGGGTTTTTGCTTTTAAGTTTATGGACTTTCCTTAACAGAATTCACCTTTTCGTTGCAGTCGAAGGGCTTTGCGTTGAGGTCGAAGGGCTTTGCGTTGAGATCGAAAGGCTTTGCGTTGAAGTCGAAGAGCTTTGCGTTGAAGTCGAAGGGCTTTGCGTTGAGGTCGAAGGGCTTTGCGTTGAAGTCGAAAGGCTTTGCGTTGAAGTCGAAAGGCTTTTCGTTGAAGTCGAAGAGCTTTGCGTTGCAGTCAAAGGGCTTTGCGTTGAAGACAAAGTGTATTTTCCATTGAAAAATCAGATCTAACGCATGTGTATAGCTTGTGACCTAAACGAATGAATTTAAATTATTCTTTAGCTGTAACCTGAATTTAAGTATAGACGTCATAGCATGATGACATCTTTTATGAAAATACAACTGACTTTTAAAAACCTGCTGCTGTTTATCATTTTCTTCTTTTTGATGCATGAATTGCATGAGCTAACACACATCATAACTGGGAGAATGATATGTGGTTGTTGGGGAACTCGAGACTTTAATGTTTGGAGTACGTGTGCAGACTGTCAATCTAGTTATGCAGTTGCAGCAACATTTGCTGGACCATTATTTACTTTTATATTCCTATGGTTGGGATGGTATTTGTTAAAATATGGCAAAACACCACAACATCAATCCTATGGACTGCTATTCATTTTAGGAAACATGCAATTCGGCCGAATGTTTATGGCTGCTACGGGAAGTGGGGATGAAGTTTGGGGTTTACGTTCTTTGTTTTTAAATGCAGATCACTCGAATTTCCTAATGATTAAAGTTATCGCATTCTTAATCGTGAGTTGTATCTGTTTACCGCCCTTAATTACAGTATATAAAGCGATAGCAAATCAAAAGAAGGTTTTAATATTCATTGCTTTCCTGGTTATCCCATTGATTTTAGATACCGTAGTAATACTAATGGCATTGAATGGAATTTTAACCAAAGGGTTTTTAAATCAAGTTTGGATAATGGGTACACCGCTTTTAATTACACTTTGGTTTTTGTTTTGCGCCTTAGTTGTTGGTATAAACTTTAAATCCTTGGGGAGCTTTGCTAAAGCTAATTAAAAGAAAAAGCCATCCTTTGGGATGGCTTTAAGATTTGTGGAGCCGAAAGAACTAATTAAATAACTTGTAAACTTATGTGACTTTTTGTTTTTGGTTTGCGAATTAGTTGTGATTTTTTTCATTTAGCCTATCAATCTCCTTACCCTGATGCTCTACAACATCCCAAAGTTTTGAAAAATTTTTCTTCAATATTGCAACCTCGGTAATCAAAGCCTGTTCTCTATCCATTATTTCAGATAGTAATAATGGTGTTGGTTTCAACTTCCCTGCTTTATTAATTGGACTTCCAATATTATCCAGTAGCCATTGCTTATTTAACTGGAATTTGTCTATCAATTTTTTGATTATCTCCGAGTTGATAGGATCAATACCATTTTCCATCCTGCTTATGCCAGCCTGACTGATGTTTAATTCTTTCGCCGCTTCAACACCACTTCTTGAAATATATTTCTTCCTGAAAGTTTGAAACCTTCCAGCTATCCCTAAATTATGTTTAATTACCATGTTATTGTTGTATTGTTTCTGAAAATCCAAAAATTAATTGATCTGTTTGTGATACTACTGTACAATTACCCAAATGATGGTGGTGATATCCACCCCTTATATATGTAAATAAAATATCTTCATAAATAGCATCAGACATTATTAATTCAATTGCTTTGCATTGTTTAGTTATTCGAGTATAATTTGGAGCTTTAAGGTTTAATACTAAAACTCCATACCCTTCATCTATTCTTGCACCAACCATTATACAATCCATTTTTTCAGGATACCATCCAACATTAAAACCTCTCTTTGGCCAAAGTGGAGTGCCAAACATAAAACTATCATGTAATATGTGCATGGCAGCAGTAATTGCTCGCTGAACTAAATTTTGTTTTTGTATATAGAGTTTGGCCTTGGTCATAATTAAAACCAATCATATTTATTCACTTCGCCAATTAATTCTCCTTTATAAAAATTAAAATGGTAATTTCCTAATATGCTAGCTCCATAATCATTTTTACCATAACATTGAATGCTTATCCCATAATACATTACAGCTTTATTTTTAACTTTTTGGTATTCTTTAATAACCAGGTTCAATGTGTCTATTGATTTTTATATCTTTTGAATTTATTGTCAGTACTATCGATAGATATAATTTCATTTTTATAATAGTTAACATCATCGCTAGCGGTACTTATCCTGCTTTGCGCCTCATCATAATAACTATGTGCATATATGCTTGACTTCATCAATTTATAGCTATATGGGTCTTTAAAATTGTTTTCTACATATACGTTTTTAAACCACTTCAATGCCTGAGCTTTTGTGGACTGAATTTCAGTTAACTTAGTTTGGGTTTTCTTCTTTACCTGCCCAAATGCAATAGCTGGTGCAAGTAATAATATTAGTAATAAGTTTTTCATAATTATGCTCCTTTATCTATCCATCCTTGTATTAACCAAAGATTTTTAATTTTACTAATCGGTACTTCAAAATCATCAAATTCTTTATTTGCACTTTTCAAAAGGAACTTGTTTTTGTGGTCATCAGCTTTCCTGATGTATTTAAATACCTCTGAACGTTTTCAAAATTGTTGCGACAATATAGGTATATGATGTAAGATATATTGTTTATTTTACGATTGGACACTAAAAAAGCCCCTATCTTGTGATAAGGGCTAGTTTATTGTGGAGCCGAAGGGGTTCGAACCCTTGTCCAGTTGTGTGATAAATTATGCCTTCTACATGCTTATTTTCCAATTAGTTGTCGGGATCAGTCGGGCTGGAAACCGACCTTAACATTCTCCTTAGGTACTTTGTTTCGCGAATGTATTGTACCCTACAAAAGCTAGCATTGTTATTTCGATGCCTCTATTACTAACCTAACAATGCAGCAGTTAGCGAGACAAAAGCCATTTAATTCTAAATTAAGCAGCTAAGGCGTAGTTATTTTCGCCAATTATTGTTTTGAACGTTCTCTTTTAAGTGCTCTCCGTACAACGCACTGCATGCTAACATACTTAGCTCCACCCTGTCAAATCCAAAACGGCCCCATATTCAGTTATAGTTTTAAGTTATCGGTCTCGAACAAAACCTTAAACAAACCTTAACTGGGTTACAAATATACAAATAAAATGCCAAATAAGAGCTAATAACTGTTGTTTAGCATCTAAAACTGCAAATTGAAATTGGATGAATAAACTTAAAATCGATGTTGGAAGCTGATGGCTACATCGTATTCATTTTCCTTTTTACCAGCAACGTATTCTTCTTGATTGTAGGTTCCCAAAATACCAATTACATTTCTTTTCCATAACAAACGCTGGTAACCTAGGCTAAAACGGAATGAATTGGTGTTTAATCGTTCTGAAAATTCAAAGTTTCTCGTTCTGTCATCAGGAGAAATACCCGTACCAATAATTGCTGTAAAATAATCATCACCAGTTGCCAAGTAATATCTACTAGTAAGCGTATAAGATTGTGATACTTGCCCATCATTTGGGGTAATAAAAGCCCTTAAGTTTAGCCAATAATTACCAAGATATTTACCAACAGAACCACTATAACTTAACAAACCGTCTGTTTTATATTGGTAACGAAGTCCTAACTCACCTTCCCAACCTTTCTGGAAACTTCTTAAATAAGAATAAGCTGCCCTATACTTTTGAAAGATAGCGGCGTTAGAATAAGCAAAATTAACAAACGAATAGCCATTTTTATGTTTAGGATAAGCTTCAACTTCAAACTGATAGCCATGTGCATAAGAGCGATCTGCATAATTTACCCTGCCAATGATGGTTCCAAACTTGGTTTTTCTGCCATAATAAACGTTCCACAAATTCCATGTTTTCTTGTCTTCCTTTTCAAAAAAAGTAGGGTTGTAAGTAATACTGATCTTATTGACCAGGTTTGCTATGTCTTGTTCATTTTCTTGACGATCTAAACTCTTAAGATAAGCCAAGGCATCTACATTGTTTGGTGATTGTTGCAATACATAATTAAATGCAACTCTTGCACTGTCTGGTTGTGCAGTAAGTTTATACAACCTACCCAAAAGTAACCTTACATCGGTATAATCCGGACTAATTACTAAGGCCTGTTTAGCTATTTGTAATGCCTTAGGGTAATTATTGGTCACATTGGTCTCGAAAATAGCTTGTTTTAATAACTGATCTACATCAACTTTCTGTGCAAAAACTGTTGAAAACGTTAGGTTAAATAAGAGCAATAAGCAATAGCTATAATTTATCTTTTTATTCATTTGGAATTTGTGTTTTAGTTTTTCTAGTAAATCTGTTCTTAAATCCGGATCGTCCCATATTACCCCAACTTAATTTTTTACCAGTTATAGCATAGAAATCGCCTTTAATGGCAAAGAATACAACCAGAGGATGATAAAATATAGGTTCTAGCAAGGCTACACAACAGAGTTTAAATACTTCCATTTTAGAACTATACTGTTTATAGATTAGCTCATCCCAAAGTATTGCAAAAACGGTGATGGTAACAGAAAAGGTGTAAACATAGATTAAAAGAATAATGGCGTATTCCCAATTAATTTGACCTGTAGCAGCCATATATATGTAATATAGAATACCAGTAGCTTCTATAATTGGAGCTAACCATTCGAAAATTAACCAGTAGGGAAAAGAAATCATTCCAAAAACCCCGTATTTGGGATTGAATATTGCCTTTTTATGTAGCCAAAGATTTTGTGCTAAGCCTCTGGCCCATCGGGTACGCTGATCACCATATACTTTAAGTTTTGCAGGTACTTCTGTCCAACATAAAGATTCTGGAATATATTTGACTGCATATTTTTCCTTTTGGTCATGCATGTACATTCGCATTCTAGTTATTAATTCCATGTCCTCACCAAAAGATTTATGATCTTATCCTCCTGCATTAATAGCCACTTCTTTATCAAACATGCCCAAACCTCCACTCACTAGCATTAAACCATTAATTTTACTCCAAGCCATTCTGCCTAATAAAAAGGCCCGAATATATTCTAACTCCTGAAATAAGGGAAGGTATTGATTTGGTATTTTTACCTTAACTAAAAAGCCATTCTTTATTTCGCAAGAGTTAGATATTCTGATCGCTGCACCGGTGGCAATGATTTTTGTGGGCGATTCTATAAATGGCTTGATTAATTTTAGCAAAGTGTCTTTGTGGATCACACAATCTACATCCGTACAAAGAAAATAGGGGTATGAAGAAACATTTATGCCTGCATTAGAAGCATCGGCTTTGCTTTTTCCATTTTCTTTATCTACTACCAATAAGTTAAAAAAAGCAGGATTAGATGAACGGAAAATCTGTTTAACACGTTGTGTTACAATTTGTTCATTATAAGCAAATTCAATTACCACTAAATCAAACTCTTCAATCATTTTTTGTAAAGTGTGATCTGTACTGCCATCGTTAATGATAATAACTTCAAACTTTGGGTAGTTAAGGGCTAGTAAGGAATGTACATTACTGATAATATTTAAACCTTCATTATAGGCAGGTGCAATAACAGATATCCCTGGAGAATAAGGTGAAGCTAATATTGAATTTAACGCAATGTAGTGCTGTCTTTTAAGATAAACCCTTATTTCGATGATAGATAATACCACCAACATGCCATAAGAGAGCATAAGGGCGGTGGCATAATCGAACATAAATACTTCATAGAATCTCTGTAAGAATTTAAAAGTTTCATTCCACATTAGTTTCTAATTAGGGTGTTTGTACAATGTTCAATAATTTTATAGTGTAAGGGTGAAAGACCTACTGCTTCTGCTAACAATTTTTCTTTATCAAATAAAGGATAGATGGCCAGGGCACAACCTGCAACCTTAATGATAAAAAAATCTTCAGATTGTAAGAACTGTTCTTTTAAAAAGTCAAAGCTTTTGCCGCTGCCAATATTACCAATAGCGGTTAATAACCTAAGCTGCACTTTTAAACTTTCGGTAGGGTATTTTGCAATCATATCACTTTCAGCGGCCTGTACATTAAGGTTACCCAAGGCGGTAATTGCTTCCTTTTTGATTTTCTCTGCTGGATGGTTCATGAGCTGAATTAATACTGGAGTTACATCTAGCATTTGATAGTATACTACTAATTTGATGGAGAAAGACACGACCGACTCGTTGGTAGAGTTTAAAAATGGAACAATATCTGGCCGAGAAAGCTCAGGTGAATTAGTAATGATTTCATATAATATAATCTGATGCCATTCCAGTAATTCTTCTGAAGCATTACTTAGAAAGGCAAATGGATCAGCCTTATTTAATCTTAGAAATGCAGCTTGTGCTTCAATTCTTAAATCATGATTCTTAGTGTTTAACAAAGGGTCTATTAATTCACTCATGGTCGAATCGGTTTGCATTTCTTGGATTTCTCTCAGTCCTTTAGCTTTTAATTCCCATTTACCATGTTTAACTTTTTTGATGGCACTTTCTATAAGATTCAATCTACCGAAAAGTATATTGAGTAATCTTTCTGTGCTATCTGTAAAGTTTTTATGGTAAAAAATAATTTGATCAATTACTACTTGTTTTACCAATTTGTTTTCTAATGTTATATGATTGATCCTTGCAGTTAATTGCTTAAAAGCAGATTCTGATAATTGATCTTGCAACATTAAATTTTCTGTTAGTTCTGTATTTACTAATCTATTGGCTACTTTAATGCGCATGTCTCTATAAGAGGAGGACATTCTCTCAAACGCTAAAAGTGCATTAACCAAAAAGAATAGGCAGATTGAGAACACAATCATAACTAGGGCAATTTGTATAAACAAAGGATACCCTAGTAGGTGTTGTTGTATTATTTGCATGAAATTTTGTTGAGATTAAGCGCTGCGTAATTGTGTTAATTCACCAACAAATACTTTTAATTTAGTTAACAATACATTTAAAGCGACAGGCTTTTTAAGAAAGTCATTGGCACCAATAGAAAGTGTTTCTACTATGGTATGTTCATCACTTAATGATGAAAGTACTAGAATTGGTGTTTCAGCATTGCGTTTATCATCTCTGATGTTTACAATCAATTCGAAACCAGATACAAACGGCAGCATTAGATCGACCATGATAGTATCATACTTGTTTTTTGCGATCAACTTCGCAGCTTCATCTCCGTCACAGGCTATATCTACCTGGAAATTTTCCTTTTCAATGCGTTGTTGCAAAAAGGATAACAACAATACTTCATCTTCCACTATTAAAATCTTTTTCATAAAATATTATTGTAATTATATAATGAAATTGTTACAACTACTGTGCCGTGTAACATTTAGTAATTATAAAATTAAGCTGTTGAGGTTGTACGATATTCTAAGATTGTTTCTTGATTGTTATAATGTATTGAAATACAATTCATTAAATATAAGAAAAAGACAAGTTTTAATTTTTTGAGATAAAAGTAATTCGAACACCCTTAAGTTGTATGGTTAAACCTTTTGAAATAATCAAAATCATACTATACCTCAAGAAGGTGCATTTAAGTCTAGAAACAGCTTTTTGTTGATTGGGAGGAGGTGAATAAGGGCAAATACCTTACTCACCTAAAAGGTATTGGTTAATAATCGGAATAATCAGTAGGATATAAAAAAAGTGTTGTGTTTTTAGAAACATTGTGCTGGTATTGAGGCAAACCACTAATTTTCTTGTACTCCACACCAAATGCTGCCCAATGTTTATCACGATCTGCCTTATTGTTAAAGGAAGTAAGATACATTAAATTTGGCATGTGGCTTCCAGCAATAACTTGTCCATAAAAAATGGCATTGAAATCTAATTTTGTAAAGATGTCCATTTCCGCTTCATTGAACATGTTAATTTTATTATTAGATAATTTTTCGGTTGCAGCTTCGTAGCTTCTTAACTCATAAACTCGTTCTGCTTTAGGCGAGCTTAACTTTGGAAGCTTAGGTGCAGGCATTCCTTTAAAAGCTTCAAGAATGATGTTCTCTATCCTTAAATAAGGTGCCTGATTGTATGTTGCATCAAGATATGCTTTTCCCTTTATTAGATAATTTTTATCTTTTGATAAAGCTTTTTCTAATTCTACCAGTTTATTTAATTTCTGAGCAGGTATAAAAACATAGATTAATTGCTCTACTGTGTCTAGAGCTATTGGTTTAAATACACCTACAGATTTAAATCCTTGACTGTGTAGGGCAGGAAGGTAAGCATCTCTTAAATAACTTTCTGTAAGTTCACGTTGCCTTTCTCCTTTTAAGTGATAAACTTTTAGCTGATAATAATATGGAGATTGTGCCCAGACAGTACCTGCAACTAATAAAATCAATAAAAGGCTAAAACATAATTTCAGACGCATAATACTATTTTAAGTTTAATAAACTGCAACTAAACTGTTCTCCCTGGATATTGCTGTAAAGCTAATTCCAAACAATCCATCGCTGCATTTAAGTCGTCCGTATTTAAAACATAAGCCATACGCACTTCGTTTTTACCACTTCCTGGGCTAGAATAAAAACCTGTTGCAGGTGCCATCATTACCGTTGCACCATTATGGTCAAAACTCTCTAACATCCACTGACAAAAAGCATCAGCGTCATCAATAGGGAATTTAGCTACCACATAAAATGCGCCACCTGGGTTAGGGCAAAACACACCCTCAATGTTATTTAAGCGTTTTACTAAAGTATCTCTACGTAACGTATATTCTTTATTTACTTCCTCAAAATAACTATCAGGTGTATCAACAGCTGCGGTTCCTGCAATTTGTTCAACCATACCCGGACTTAATCTTGCTTGTGCGAATTTTAACCCTGAAGCAATTACTTCCTTGTTTTTAGTAATTAGACAGCCTAAACGAGCTCCACAAGCACTGTAACGTTTAGAAACCGTATCCATAATCACTACGTTTTCATCTAAACCATCTAAGTGCATTGGTGAAATGAACTCACGGCCATCGTAGCAAAATTCACGATAAGCTTCATCAGAGAACAAGAATAAATCGTATTTTAAACACAACGCTTTTAACGCCTCTAATTCCTCTCTAGCGTATAAATATCCCGTAGGGTTATTCGGATTGCATATAATGATCGCCTTCGTTTTATTGGTAATTAATTTCTCGAACTCTGCAATAGGAGGCAATGCAAAACCATTTTCTATGTACGATAAAATAGGTTTAACAACTACATTACTCATACAAGCGAAACCATTGTAGTTTGCATAAAAAGGTTCTGGAATTATAATTTCGTCACCTTCATTTACACAAGTTTGCATAGCAATGGTAATGGCTTCAGAACCACCAACCGTTACTAAAATATTCTCTGGTGTAATGTTATACCCTAATTTATTGTAATATTCAGTTAATTTTTTTCTGTAGGCTAGTGTTCCCTCAGATGGGGTATAGGCCCAAACATCAAAATCTATATTTTTAATGGCATTTAGCATACCTTCTGGTGTAGCGATATCTGGCTGACCAATGTTTAAATGATATACCTTTTTACCTGCTGCTTTGGCTTTATCTGCAAAAGGAGTAAGTTTTCTAATTGGTGATGCGGGCATTTGAAGCCCTTTTTCTGAAATTTTTGGCATGCACAAAAATAAAAAACCCCATGATATAATCGGGGTTTTAAATGTAAAATAATAACGATACTAAAAAACCCCGTAATAAAACGGGGTTTAAATGTAATGGATTTAAAAGTTATCACCTATGTGATACTTTATTAAGTAATTATAAAATTTTATTTGGTGCTTCCTTCTACTGATTCACCTTTAATGTATAATACCTTAGTTGTAGTTCTGGCATTAGAGGTTAATGTAATTGCCTTATTAAATGGCAAAGGAGATCCTGCGGGGGTTAAAGTTACTTTTACGAAACCTTTCTCACCTTTTTTAACAGGAGTTTGAGTATATTCTCCAACGGTACAGCCGCACGTAGTTTCTACCTTTGTAATAATAAGAGGAGCATCACCAATGTTTGTAAAATTAAAGGTATAAACAACTGGTTTATTTAAAGTTACCTTTCCAAAATCATGGGTTTCAGTATCAAATTTAAACTCGGCAGGCTTAGTCTGTGCATTTACACCTACTACAGTACCTACTATCAGAAAGGCTAACAGAATTAATTTTTTCATGGTCATTTCGCTTTTAACAAATTTACTATATAAAAGGTTAAAACAAAAAGTATTCCAAATATTATTTGCCCAGCTTTTTAAAGCATAATTAGAAAGAATTGTATCTTTGTCGCCTAACCATAATTGCTTATGATGTCAGATGGAAAGCTTACCACTAATCAGATTGATACTTCAGAATTAAGTTTCGATGACTTTAAGTTAATCGTAATTAACGACTATAAAATAGCTTTCGAGAGCCGTCAGGCTAGTTTGCTTGGTCGAAAGGAAGTATTAACGGGTAAAGCAAAGTTTGGCATTTTTGGGGATGGTAAAGAAGTTCCGCAAATAGCGATGGCAAAAGCCTTTAAAAAAGGTGACTGGCGCTCAGGCTATTACCGCGATCAAACTTTTGCATTTGCAACCGGAATTTCCACAATAAAGGAATTTTTTGCTCAGTTATATGCAAATCCAAGTGTTGAAGCAGATCCTTCTTCTGCAGGTAGACAAATGAATTGTCACTTTGCTACACGTTCTCTAAATGATGATGGTTCTTGGAAAGATTTAACAGATATTAAAAACTGTTCTTCAGATATTGCGCCAACAGGTGGACAAATGGCTAGATTGGTAGGTTTGGCTTATGCATCTAAACTGTTTAGACAAAACCCAGAGTTAGATTACCTTAAAAACTTTTCTGTAAATGGAAATGAAGTTGCTTTTGGTACAATTGGCAATGCTTCGACTTCAGAAGGTGTTTTCTTTGAGGCGTTTAACGCAGCTGGAGTTTTACAAGTGCCAATGGCTGTTTCGGTTTGGGATGATGGTTATGGAATTTCTGTGCCTGCAAAATACCAAACTACAAAAGAAGATATTTCAGAAATATTAAAAGGGTTTCAGCGAGAAGAAGGAACTAACGGATATGAAATTTTTAAGGTAAAAGGTTGGGATTATCCCGCTTTATGCGAAACTTACCAAAGAGCAATTGATGTGTGTAGGGCAGAGCATGTACCTGTTTTAATACACGTTACCGAGGTTACACAACCACAAGGTCATTCTACTTCTGGCTCACACGAGCGATACAAAGAAAAAGACAGATTAGAGTGGGAGAAAGAGCACGATTGTATTTTACAAATGCGCAAATGGATGATTGAATCAGCTATTTCGACTGATGAAGATTTAACTGCATTAGAAGAGGAAGCTAAAACATTTGTCCGTAATACGCAAAAAGAAGCTTGGAACGAGTTTTTAGAAAGCATCAAACAAGAGCAAAGTGAAGTGATCAATATGATTAATGCTTTTGCAAATGGCAACCCGATATTAACTAAAATTTCTGCTCAATTAGCTTCAACACCAGATGCTTTAAGAAGAGAAGTGATTTCATCTGCTAGAAAAGCAATTCGTCAGAGTATTAATATGCCGTCAGCAGAACGTGATGTTCTGGTAAAATGGTATCAGAAACAAGCGGGAATCAACGAAGAAAAATACAGTTCTAAGTTATTCACCGAAGGAAAAGAAAGCCCATTCTTAGTAAATGTTGTTCCTGCTGAGTATAACGACAACAGCAAAATGATTGATGGTAGAGAGTTGCTAAATGCATGCTTTGATTCTAACTTTGGTAGAGATCCGCGTTTAGTTGCTTTTGGTGAAGACTTAGGAAATATAGGTGACGTAAATCAAGGTTTTGCAGGCTTACAAGCTAAGTACGGTGAATTAAGAGTAACAGATACAGGTATAAGAGAAATGACCATTATAGGTCAAGGAATTGGTTTAGCCATGCGTGGTTTACGTCCAATTGCTGAAATACAATATTTAGATTATTTGTTATTTGCCTTAAACATTTTAAGCGATGATTTAGCTAGTTTATCTTACCGTACCAAAGCTGGACAGAAAGCACCAGTTATTGTACGTACACGTGGTCATCGTTTAGAAGGTGTTTGGCACTCAGGTTCGCCAATGGCAGTAATTTTGGGTTCTTTACGAGGATTACATATTTGTGTTCCGCGTAACATGACACAGGCTGCAGGCATGTACAACACCCTTTTTAGATCTGATGAACCTGCATTAGTCATAGAATGTTTAAATGGCTACCGTCTGAAAGAAAAATTGCCAGACAATGTTGGCGAGTTTACCATTCCTTTGGGTAAAGCTGAAATTATTAAATCTGGAACAGATTTAACAGTAGTTACGTATGGTTCTACACTTCGTATTGTTGAAGAAGCGGCAGAAGAATTGGAACAATTAGGAATATCTATTGAAATTATAGATCCGCAAACTCTTTTACCGTTTGATATTGATCAACTTTGCAAAAAATCGCTACAAAAAACGAATAAACTGTTAGTGGTTGATGAAGATGTACCAGGTGGTGGAACTGCATTTATTTTGCAGCAAATTTTAGAAGAGCAACAAGGATATTATTTATTGGATGCTCAACCTAAAACATTAACAGCAAAAGCACATCGCCCGCCTTATGGTTCTGATGGAGATTATTTTAGTAAGCCTTCGGTTGATGATGTAATTGAATCTGTGTATGCGATGATGAATGAAAGCAATCCACACCAATTTCCAGATTTGTTTAACTAATCAACAATTCTTTCGATAAGCTATAAAAATAACTTATATTGATCCATTCAACCCTATTGGATCATTTTATGCTATTAACCTTTTTTTTAGAACAGAAGACTGTTCTTAAATTCACCTGTATTTTATATTAAAGGATGAATTATAAATTTACGTTCTCTTTCTCAAAAATATATTTACTTAGTTGTTGTTTGTTTTTTATCAGCATTGGAACATTTGCGCAAGTAAAATCGCCTCAATTAAAATTAGATAGCTTATTAAAAGTTAATGGAAGCCATGTAAAACAAGATTCAGTAAAATTGGTAATCTTAAAAGAAGTGTATTACCAATACATGCGAATGAAAAACTTCGATAAATCCGAAGAATTTGTAAATAAAACCGTCCTTTTAGCGAAAAAGTTAAACTTAAGAAGATTTGAAGCCCAAGCTTATTATAAGCTTGGAATGTTTTATCATGGTTTTACTAATTTTCAGAAAGCAGAAGAGAACTATAAAAAGGCGATAGAAGTTTATACAATAATAGATGATTTAGATTGGGTTGCAGGTACTTATTTAAATTTAGGTGCACTTTATACAGGTGTTCCCTATTATGTAAAGGCATTAGATGCTAATCAAAAAGCAATAGCAATTTTTCTGAAAAATGGTAATGAAATTGATTTAGCAAGCTGTTATGCTAATATTTCAGATATATACATGGATTTAGGGCAGCAAGATAATGCGCTAAACTATTTACAGAAAGCATTAAAAATATTTATAAAAGAAGACCCGAACGATCGTGGTGTAGCTGTAGTCTATCACAGCATTGGTCAGGCTTATTTTACAGCTTCAAACGAAAATCTGATTAAGATGGGAGTGAAACCAAGTCAAAAAAATGCACTTGCAATAGAGAATTATAACAGATCATTAAAAGTTGCACAAGCAAATGATGATCAAACTGTTATTGGGCCATTAAACAAAGATTTTGGGGAAGTATATGAAGCAATGGGTGAAAAAGATTTGGCACTTAAAGCATATCAAAAAGCAAATGAAATTAATTCAAAAGCAGATCATAAAGATGATTACGCGTATAGTTTATTGGCGCTAAGTAATTTTTATGAAAAAGATAAAGAATATAGTAAAGCTGAAAATCTTTTAATTGAAGCCTTAAAAATTGGACAACAAAGCAACTTATTAAACGTGCAAAGAGATGCATATTTGAATTTAAGTTCAATAGATGAAAAGCAAGGTGATTTTAACCAATCGCTCAAAAATTATAAACAATATATAGTAATAAAGGATCAAATTTTTAACCAAGAGAAAGAAAAAGAAATTATTCGGCGACAACTACAAATCGATTTTGGTGTAAAGGAAAAGGATTATCAGTTGAAACAACAATTAACAAATGTAGAATTGCAGAGGCAAGTTTTATTGGCAAAACAGCAGCAACAAGAACTTGCATTAAGCGATCAGGAAAAAACATTGCAACGCCTAACATTCCTTAAAAAACAAGCTGATTTAGAAAACGAAAAGAAATTTCAAACTAATTTATTGAAGCAACAACGACTAAAAGCACAATTAGATAAAGAGATAAAAGATAAGCAGATTGGGTTGCAGAGAACAGAATTAAAGTTTAATAGAAACGTAAATTTAATTTTAGGAATATTAGCTTCAATTTTATTAGCATCTGCATTGTTTGTCTATTATACACAGCGTAAAACGGCCAAGTTGAATAAAATAGTATCAGAACAAAAAGCAGAATTAGAAAAACTTGGCAAAGTAAAAGATCGCATATTTAGTGTGGTTAGTCACGATATGAGAACTCCTGTAAACTCGTTAATTTCGTTTACACAATTGTTAGAAGATGGAAACATCAGTCAACAAGAGTTAACAAAATATGCAGGGCTTTTAAAAACTACATTAGGCTATACTTCATCCATGATGGAAAATCTGTTGAATTGGGCCTCAAGCCAAATGCAAGGTTTTAAACCTATTATAGAAAAATTTGATGTTCAACTTTGCGCCCAAGAAGTAGTGAGTGCACTCCATGCCATTGCAGTTCAAAAGAATATTACAATTGTAAATGAGATTAAATCTGGCAGTATGTGTTTGGCAGATATGAATATGACAGCTTTGATTTTGCGTAATTTACTTAGTAATTCAATTAAGTTTACTGCAAAAAATGAAACAATTAAACTCTCTTCACAGTCAGTGAATAATATGATGGCTATTGCGGTACGAGATAATGGTGTTGGTTTACTGAAAAATCAAGTTGATAATTTTAATAATTCTGGTTACCAAGAGATAGGAAAAAGTACATTGGGTACCAATAAAGAAAAAGGTACAGGTATTGGCTTGATATTGTGCCAAACGTTTACAACTTTAATGAATGGTTCTTTGCATGTTGAAAGCGAGGAGAATAAAGGAAGTGTTTTCACCTTATCCTTACCTAAAGCCTAATTAACCATAATCTACATCTTCAACATCTATACCTTCATCGACTATCTTCTTAGCTTCATCGACTAACTAAAAAATAACAACAAATTTTTTAGAAATTGTACGAATTCAGTATTACAAAGATTGATTTTGAACAATGAGTATTACAAAAATGAAAGCGTACGGAAAATTCTTTGGTAATTTTTTTATCTACTTAGTGCACCAAGGGATAAGTAAGGATAGAATGGTTAAACGGTCAAAATAGTTATGGTTTATGCCTTGAAATAGTTTTATTAGCTATTTTTTCTACTAATTCTTGTCGATTTGTTAAGCTTACAGGAACAGCATTATTGTAATTTAATATAATTTCGTTGTTTGTAATAGTAGAAACCTGATTTAGATTAATGATATACTGTTTGTGGACTCTTATGAAAAAAGCAGGAAGTTGACGTTCTAAATTTTTTAGATTTACTAATGTTATATGCTTATCATTCGCAGTATAGATCTTAGAAAAATCGCCCATACTTTCAATATAAATTACATCATCATAATTTAATCTAGTAAAGCCCTTAGTTTCTTTAATAAAAAAATGAGTATCTGTTTCTGCTATTGGAACAGGATTACTATTTAAATTTGCCAATTTTTTAAGGTCTAAATATTCTATAGCTTTTGTACTAGCTTTTAACAAACGCTCGAAAGTGGCAGGTTTTACAATAAAATCTAATGCATCTAGATTAAAACTTTCAGCAGCATATTCAGTAAACGAAGTAATAAAAATGAAAACAGGAGCATTTTTTATACTTTTTAATAATCCCATTCCAGATAGTTCTGGCATGTCAATATCTGAAAATACAATATCTATAGGTTCATTAATTAATATTTCTGCTGCCTCTACGCCATTGCTGCAAACAGCTCGTATATCTAACGTATTAATTTTACGCAGATACATTTCGATAGCATCGCGTTCAATCTCATTATCATCTACTATTAAGCATTTATAGCTCATCATTAATGAATTAGTTAAGGATTGCTTAATTTAAGTTATTAAAAATCTAAAATTTATAAATTTCTTACAACTTAGGGTACAGAACTGTATCACAGTAAATTAGTTTTCAGGTTTATTTACTAAAAGTAAGAAAACATGAATTATTTATGCTTTTTCTCTCCGGTATAGCTTTTTTCACCAGCCAAAATAGCAACTGCTAAATCATTTTCTTCAGGTGGAACTGGACATCGGTAACCATCACTATAAGCGCAATATGGATTATACGCTTTGTTGAAATCTACTTCAACAAAACCGTTTTTAATGTCGTTTAAAGATAAGTCAATATACCGGCCACCTCCATACGTTGTTTTATTATTACTCTCGTCGGTAAATGGCAAAAACAATAAATCTTTATAAGTCGGATTTGTAAGTAAACTGATGTTCCTGTATAAAGTCATCCTTAACTTTTTGCCCTTCAACGTAAATGTTATTTTCGCATAGCGGATAAATTCTTTACTTGTACCATCATAAGTTGGCATATTAAAAATTTGCTCATTTTTCAGTATTTCTACTGCTGCTGATATTTTATAAGTGCTATCTGCATCAAAAAAATGAAGGTGTTTTAAATCTGCTTCCTTTAAAGGCGAACGAGTTTCTTTAATAAAATCTGCTTTGTATGCTTCGCGATGTTTAGCGATTTGTTCATTGTAATTTTGAGCAAAAACAGTAGAACTGATGAAAATAAATACTGCTAGAAAGGGTATTTTAATGCGCATAATTGAAATATTAATGTCTTTTACTGGAATGACGACAATAGGAATAAACAAACTTTGTCAATCTCTAAAAGATTGACAAAGTTAAATTCTACTCACTTTATTTCTTAATAAATGGTCTGCCAATACTAAAGCAGCCATTGCTTCCACAATGATAACTGCTCTTGGTACTACACATGGATCATGTCTACCTTTTCCCTTAATTTCTGCAGCTTCACCAGCAGAGTTGATGGTTTGTTGATTGTGCATGATAGTTGCCACAGGTTTAAAAGCAACCACGAAATTAATATCCATTCCGTTTGCAATACCCCCTTGTATACCACCCGAAAAATTGGTTAATGTTTTAGGTTTATCTCCGGCAAGGAAAATATCATTATGCTCTGAACCTCTCATTTCGCTACCTGCAAAACCAGAACCATATTCAAAACCATGTACTGCATTTATACTTAACATTGCTTTTCCTAAATCTGCATGAAGTTTATCAAAAACAGGTTCGCCTAAACCAACTGGGCAATTTTTTAGGATACAACCTATTTTTCCCCCAACTGTATCGCCGTCTTTTCGCACTGAATCAATAAAGTCTATCATTTGATTTGCTGTAGCAGGATCCGCACAACGAACAATGTTTTCTTCTCTTTGTTCTAGCAAAGCTGATATAGAATTGCTTTCTAAATTTGGTGCAACAATAGTTCCAACTGAAGTAACATGAGCGAAAATTTCGACACCATATTTTTTTAATAATAGTTTGGCAATTGCACCTGACGCAACACGAGCAGCGGTCTCTCGAGCAGATGAACGTCCACCGCCACGATGATCGCGAATACCGTATTTTGCATCGTATGTGTAATCTGCATGAGAAGGACGGTATATATCTACATTATGTCCGTAATCTTTAGAACGTTGATCTTCATTTGGGATTAACAAACTAATCGGTGTTCCAGTACTTTTTCCTTCAAAAGTTCCTGATAAAATTTGAACTACATCGCTCTCTTTACGTTGCGTTGTAATTTTAGATTGCCCTGGTTTGCGTTTATCTAATTCTGATTGGATAAAGTCCAAATCAATAGTTAGGCCTGCTGGACAACCATCAATAATTACGCCTATGGCAACACCATGTGATTCACCAAAAGTGGTTATTTTAAATAATTTTCCGAAGGAATTGCCTGCCATTTTTTTAGTTTTTTCGTTTTTGGTTTGTTCGTTTTTTGGTTTAGTTGTTTTTAAGCTTGTTCAATCTTTAGTTTTTTAGTTTTTCTATCCAAACACCTAACCAACCAATCAACCAAGAGAAAAACCTGCTTTCTCCAAATCATCCCAAAAATAAGGATAAGATTTTTCAACTACTTGCTTTTCTTCAATTTCTACAGTGTTAATTTTTAAAGCTAGTGGAGCAAATGCCATCGCCATCCGATGATCTTCGTAAGTACTAATGGTTATTTTCTCCGGGAAATGTAAAGCCGAACAATCTAATTTATAACTTAAATTCTTTTCGATAAACTTTACACCAATTTTAGCTAATTCAGTTTGTAAAGCTAAAACACGATTGGTTTCTTTAATTTTTAAGGTTTCCAACCCTGTAAAGGTTGCATCATGTCCCAAGGCTGCACAAATAACCACAATGGTTTGTGCTAAATCTGGACACTCTTTTAAATCGAAAATTTTGCGCTCTATTTTTTTAGGCTCTTTTTTGAGATAAACACCACCATTTTTAAATTGAGAAGTAATGCCAAAGTTTGCCATGATTTCGGTGATTTTACTATCACCCTGCAAACTATAACCATTTAAACCAGGTAAAAATATAGCTGCTTCATCTGATAATGCAGCAATTGCATACCAATATGAAGCAGCACTCCAATCAGGTTCTACATATAACTTAGCAGTATTAAAAGATTGAGGTTGGATAGTAATTGTATTTTCATTCCAATCGTTTCTGATGCCAACTTGTTCTAACATCGCCAAAGTCATATCTACATATGGTTTGGATGTTAATTCCCCATCAATTTCTAAAGTTAATCCCAGTGGGAGCGATGAGGCAATCATTAATAAAGCTGAAATATATTGACTACTAATATCTCCTTTTATCTTAACTTTTGGGCTTGTCTGTTTTAAAGATCCAGAAATTTGTAAAGGAGGGAACCCATCATTTTCTACATAGGTGATATTCCCTCCAATACTTTTTATAGCTTCGGCCAAAATCCCAATAGGCCGTTGTTTCATTCTTTCTGTTCCTGTTAATAAAAAATTACCATTCAGAATAGCTAAATAAGCTGTTAAAAAACGCATTGCAGTACCGGCAGGGCCAACATCTACAGTTTGTTGTTGAGAGTTTTCAGTTTTTAAGCTAGCAAGAATTCCATTCAGTGTAACGGTATCTGCAGCTACAGATAAATTATCTACACTAACTGAGCCTTTACTCAATGCACTGATAATTAATGCTCTATTGCATTCGCTTTTCGAGCCTGTTAATTTAATTTCGGTATCAATTTGTTTGTTTCCTTTAAAAGAAAGCAATACGTTTTTAGACATGTTTTTAACTTTTTCCGTCATCCAATAGCTATCGGTTGCAAGGTATGAAGCAATCTCTCTTTAACTTTTTATTTCTCTTTAAGATTGCTTCGTAAACTCGCAATGACGAGGTTACTATTTTTTATTTAACTTCTGTATGTGCTTCAGCGGCAATTCCAGCTTCGGCTTTGCCAGCATTCATAATTTCTGTTTGTCTACGGATAGATTCACCGTGAACTAATTCTAAAAATTTCTCTGTAAAGTTTACATCTAATTTTAACGCTTTTGCAAAAGCAGTACGTTTTTTCATGATTTCATCCCAACGATTAACTTGTAAAATAGTTACTTTGTTGTCTCTTTTAAACTCGCCAATTTTTTGAGTGATGCTCATTCTTTCAGCTAATTTCTGAATGACTAAATCATCAATTTTATCAATTTCTTTTCTTAAATCAGCTAATTTATCCGTAAACTCTTCGTTTTTAGATTCTGGTTGACGTAAAGTGAATTTGCCAACCATTTCTGCTAAAGCTGCAGGAGTAACTTGTTGTTTAGCGTCTGTCCATGCAACAGAAGGATCTAAATGTGACTCGATCATTAATCCTTGCATATCTAAATCTAGTGCTTTTTGAGCGATGTAAGGAATTAATTCACGATTACCACAAATGTGACTTGGATCGTTAATAATTGGCAATTCAGGACATAGTGTTTTCAATTGAATAGCTAATTCCCACATGGGTTCATTACGGAATGCACTTTTCTCGAAAGATGAAAATCCACGATGAATAGCACCTAATTTTGTAATTCCAGCTTTGTTGATGCGCTCTAAAGCGCCTACCCATAATTGTAAATCAGGGTTTACGGGGTTTTTAACCAATACAGGAATATCTACACCCTGTAACGCATCAGCAATTTCTTGAACTGTAAACGGATTAACAGTAGAACGAGCACCAATCCAAAGGATATCTACTCCAGCTGCAAGTGCTTCTTCAACGTGTTTTGCATTGGCAACTTCAACTGCTGTTGGTAAACCTGTTTCGGCTTTAGCACGTTTTAACCACTCTAAGCCAATGCTTCCAATACCTTCAAACTCTCCTGGACGAGTACGTGGTTTCCAAATGCCAGCTCTTAGCACGCTAACTTTTCCAGTTGCAGCTAATAAATGTGCAGTTGATAATAATTGATCTTCTGTTTCTGCACTACAAGGACCAGAAATTAGTAAGGGCTCATTTTTGATGTTTATCCAACTATCTAAAGGTTGAATGTTTAATTGTAATTTCATTTTTTGGGATTTAAATATTTATAAAGTAATTAGTGTCATTTGTGTTTTTTGGCGTTCCTTAAACGGTATCGTTTTTTTCGTATTCGCCCATAATATTAAAGTTTACAGTATATTTTAATGCTTTGCGGATGGCAGTATCGTAATTTTCCATATTGCTCCATTCCATATCTACATAAAAATAATATTCGTTTCTTTTGCCTAAAACAGGCATTGATTGTATTTTGGTTAAGTTTACGTTAAGCTCTGCGAAAATATTTAATACTTTAGAAAGTGCACCAACATGGTTTCCGACTTGGAAACAAATAGATGCTTTATTAATCTCTTTTGTGTCTTCTATCTTTTGTTTTTGAAGAATTAAAAAACGGGTATAGTTTTTCTTATTTGATTCTATTCTGCGCTCTATAATATTTAATCCGTATAATTCTGCTGCTAATGTATTTGCAATAGCAACAGTATCAGTTAATTGTTCATCTCTAATTTTTTTTGCACATGCTGCGGTATCACTACTTTCAATCACTTGAATAGTAGGGTAATCGTCAAAAAAATCAACACATTGTCTGATAGCGATAGGGTGAGAGGTAGCAAACCTAATATCTTTAAACTTAACACCTGGCAAGGCCATTAAGTGCAATTGTATAGGCAAATAAACTTCGCCGCTAATGGCAAAATTATATTCTCTAATTAAGGTGTAATTGGGTAATAAACTACCAGCAATAGAATTTTCTATAGCCATAATTACAAAGTCCGCTTTATCATTTTCTAAGCTATCACAAGTTTGTTTAAATGAATTGCATTCGATGGTTTCAATATCTCTACCGAAAAATTTAAATGCTGCTTCTTCGTGAAACGATGCTTTAATACCTTGTATGGCTACCCTTGTTTTTGTTTTCATTTTGCGTTAAGCGTTAAACAAAAAAAGTCCCGGCTTTAGGCCGGGACTTTTTATATACATTTGAATATTATTATCTATCTTTTTGCATACTAGCCCCGGCTCTTACTAAAATAGTAAAAGTAACCAAAGTAATATGTGTTTGTTAATTGCATTTTTTTCTTGTCGCTGACAAATGTACAATACAGAATTTAATTTGTCAATAGGGAAATGAAAATAATTTAAACAGAATTAAATTTTATTTTTCATTTATGGTTTTAGCTAAGTACAACTTCTAAAAATGATTGGGTTAGAAGTGAATTAAACTTGTTTAGGTTCTTGCTTTGCTGATTGAACGATCTTATGACTCACTCGCTCTTCTTCATGTAATTCTTGCTGCATTACTTTAGCAATTTTGGTACTGCCGTCATGGCTCCATCCTGGAGGATTTAAGATATATTTAACTTTATCCATAAAGGTTGGTGCTTTTTTAACATCATTTTTTAAAGCAATAAATTCGTGGAAAATGATATTAACGGGTCCTGTATCTTCAGGCTGTGTGGTTAAACCATATTTTATAGCATCTTCTGGTAATTCTTCTTGAAAAGTACCAAACCATCTATCCCATAAAATAAGCACCATTCCCATGTTTTTATCCAAATAACGAACATTACTGGCATGATGAACGCGGTGATGAGATGGAGTTACGAAAATATATTCGAACCAAGGATGTAATTTCCCAACCGCTTGTGTATGCACTAAATTGCCATAAATTTGAGTTACTAAATAAGCAAAAAGTATATCTATAGCTGTAAAACCCATAAATGCAAGTGGCAAATAAAAGAAAACTCTGTACAATGGTTCAAAAACTGTAGAACGGAAACCTGTTGTTAAATTGAAATGTTCTGAAGAATGATGCGTGACATGCATTGCCCAAAAGAAACGTACATAATGTCCAACGGTATGTAAAAACCAATATAAAAAGTCTTGAGCTAAGATTAAAACAATCCAATACACCCAAACATTTGAGATTTCAAATAATCTGAATTGATAACAATAGGCTAATAAAAAGAACGTTGCCGTTTTCATGCAGAGATTAATTACCACAGCTACCGTCATCAAATAAATATTGGTCCAAGTATCGCGTTTGGTATATATTTTTTTATCGTGTACATAACTAATGTACATCTCAACCAAAGTTAAAACGATGACAAATCCAAACAACCCACCTACAGAAATATCGCTTCCAGTAAACTTCATTTTATAAATTATTGTAATAAGTTAAACTGCTTAAAATATCAGTTTTTGTTACTCGACAGTTAAATACGCATTCACCGATTTTATCTAATAATGAAAACATAATTTCACCATCCTCATTCTTTTTATCGCTTTGCATTAGTGTTAAAAGTGTATCAAAGCTTTTTTCTTTTATAGTACATTTCGGATAAATAGAGTTGATATAAGTAGAAATATCTTTCAATTCATCTTCAGTTAGATTACAGTATTTTGCAGATAAATAGGCTTCACAAACCATACCAATCGCAATTGCCTCGCCATGAGTTAATGGTTTCTTGCTATTTGTTAAGGCATAACTCTCTACAGCGTGACCGATAGTATGACCAAAGTTTAAAATTTTACGTAATCCTTTTTCTAAAGGATCTTCAGTCACTACTTCTTTTTTAATTTCAATAGAACGATAAATTTCTACTGGGATTAAAGCTTCGTAATTGCTTGTTTTTAAACGTTCGTAATAGGTTTTATCTTTAATTAAACCATGTTTTATCATTTCGGCAAAGCCAGATAATAGTTCTCTTTTAGATAATGTTGTTAAAAAAGCATTTTCAATAAATACAGCTTGTGGTAAACTAAAAGTTCCCACCATATTCTTTACATTATCAATATCAATTCCTGTTTTACCACCTACAGAAGCATCAACCTGTGATAGGAGTGTGGTTGGAATGTTGATGAAATCTATTCCTCTTTTATAGGTTGACGCTACAAAACCACCCATATCAGTGATCACACCGCCACCTAAATTTATCATCAAACATTTACGATCTGCACCAAAATCTAATAAGGTTTTCCAAATACCAATACAGAAATCGATGTTTTTATTTTCCTCACCTGGGTCTGTTTCAATAATATCGAAATCTTCTAAATCATCTAAAAAAGCTCTAAATGTAGGTAAGCATAACTCTGCAGTATTGGTATCTGCAAAAACAAAAACCTTACTGTATTTATTTTGATCTAATAGTTCTTTTAATGGACTTAAACCTGTTTCGAAATAGATAAAATGATCAGCGTTTTTTATAGGTTCCATTAAATTACTTCAATTATTTTGCCCATAAAATCGATTTTATCGCCCACGCGTACTTTAAGACGTTTTCTATAATCTACAACGCCATTGTATTTCACCAAACCATCTTCTACAACAGTTTGCGCTTCGCCACCACTTTGTACCAATGCAGTTGCTTTTAAGAGTGCAATTAGCGGAATAAATTCGCCTTCGAGTTTGAATTTTATCATTATGGTGCAAATTTACAATTATTTACAAAGTGTTTTGCCTTAACAAGGATTGTAATTTATATTTTTGCACTCTTCTGACTAACAAAACACTAAAAATGGAACTATCGCCCAGAAAAAAAATCAATTTTGACAATACAGAAATCGCTTTTCGCAATAAAACCAACGGCGAGTTAAACCAAGCATATTGGTTGTTTAAACTTATTAGTAGTAATTTTTTAACAAAAATAGGCCCACCGATTACGAATTTCTTATTAAATATTGGTTTCCCGATTAAAGGCGCAATTAAGGCTACTATTTTTAAACAATTTTGTGGTGGAGAAACGATTAACGAATGCGAACAAACCATTGAACAATTAAGTTTAGGTAATGTAGGAACCATTTTAGATTATTCTGTTGAGGGAGAAGATGAGGAAGAAGTATTTGATTTTACATGTGAAGAAATTATCAGAACGATTAATAGAGCCGATGGTGATCCAAGAGTGCCAATAACTGTTTTTAAAATTACTGGAATTGGTCGATTTGCTTTATTGGAAAAATTAGATGCTAAACAAGAGTTAACGGCAACTGAAGCTGAAGAATTTTCAAGAGTAAAAGCTCGTTGCGAAAAAATATGTCAGGCTGCATTTGATAAAACCGTACCTGTAATGATTGATGCAGAAGATAGTTGGGTGCAAAATACTATTGATGAATTGGCTTTAGAAATGATGACCAAATTCAATAAAGAACACTTAATTGTTTATAATACATACCAACTCTATCGTCATGATAAACTGGCCGATTTAAAAGCGGATTTCCATATTGCTAAAGAAACAGGATTTATTTTAGGTGTAAAAATGGTTCGTGGTGCTTATATGGAAAAGGAGCGCAAACGTGCTGCTGAAATGGGTTATCCATCACCAATACAACCAGATAAAGGTGCTACTGATAAAGATTACGATGAAAGTTTACGGTTTTGTGTAAAACATATTGATCAAATCGCATTTGTTTGTGGTACACATAATGAAGAAAGTTGTCGTTTATTAACAGAGTTGATGGATGAAAATAATATTCCACATAACCATCCACATGCTTATTTCGCACAATTATTGGGTATGAGCGACAACTTGAGCTTTAATTTATCTGATGCAGGTTATAATGTTGCTAAATATGTTCCTTACGGTCCAATTAAAGCGGTAATGCCTTATTTATTTAGAAGAGCACAAGAAAATACTTCGGTTGCCGGACAAACAGGTAGAGAATTAGGATTAATTAGTAAGGAGAAAGCTCGTCGTAGATTATAACTTATTAAGCTTATTTAAGCGCAAAATATCCAATTGCTAGCCAAGCTAATCCTTTAACTAGAAAGAAAATAAATCCCCAAAAGCCAAGTCTTTTGATCCAAGATTTAATTTTTTCTATTCTTTCGGCTTTCATATTGCAAAAATAATAAAACCTACGCTTAATTAATAATTTAAATGTTTAAGCGCAGGTTTTAAATAGTTTATAATCAATTTGTTGTTTCTGACGGAGTAAGCCTTCTTACTTTTAATATTTTGAATTCTTTAATTCCATCAGGCATTTCCCAATTAATTAAATCGTTGGTTTGATAGCCTAGTAATGCAATGCTTATCGGCGCAAAAATGGATACTTTCTGAAGTTTAATGTTTGCTTCTTTAGGTTTCACCAATTTAAAAATAAACTCTTTATGGTCGGCTGTACTTACAATTGTAGCTTCAGTATGTAATGAAACTACATCATTGGGTAAATCTTCATCATTAAAGATAGTAGCATCTTTAATTTCAGCTCTTAATCGCGATTTGTTGTAATCACTCATGATTGCTTTCTCAAAATGCTCATTTAAAAATTTAAAGTCGCTTTTTGAAAGTAGAATTGATTTTTTCATCATCTAAAAAATTAGGTAAATAAATATGGCTGCGGTTTTTGTCGCAGGTTGAATTAAAAGGAAAAGAAATGAATAAGTAATACTTATTTCCCCGAGTTAAAAAAGAAGGTTGAACTGAACCCGGGGTTATGAAATAAAGTCTTTACTTGAAGTTTGGAAAGTAAAGCCTATTGCATAATTTGTTCGCGATAATTTACTATTTAAAACAGCATAAGCCAGTTCTTGCCTTCTGTTAAAGGCAAAAATGTCATTAAAAAACTGTTTTAGAATACGCATGTGGCAAATATGGCTTTGAATAGTGGTAATTCAAAATATAAACCTATAATTTACTTAATTAGGATAAAACAAAAAATCCCAGCTAATTTTTAGCATGGGATTTTTGAAAATGCTTTGAGTTGAATTAGTGTATAGCTAAATCAAAACGATCTAAATTCATGACTTTATTCCATGTGGCTACAAAATCTTTTACAAATTTAGCTTGCGCATCGCTGCTAGCATAAACTTCTGCAATTGCCCTCAATTCAGAATTAGATCCAAATACAAGATCAGCACGAGTAGCAGTCCACTTCAATTCATTTGTTTTACGATCTCTTCCTTCATATAGTTGTTGATATTTGTCTGTAGACTTCCATGAAGTGTTCATGTCAAGTAGATTAACAAAGAAATCATTCGTTAAAACTTGAGGATTATCAGTAAATACTCCATTTTTAGATTGGTCAAAGTTCGTGTCTAATACACGTAATCCACCAACTAATACAGTCATTTCTGGAGCGGTTAAATTTAATAATTGAGCTTTATCCACTAACAATGCTTCAGTAGAAACTCTATAACTAGAATTTTGATAGTTACGGAACCCGTCTGCTAATGGTTCCATTGCACTGAAAGATTCTACATCAGTTTGTTCTTGAGAAGCATCCATACGACCTGGGGTGAAGGGAACTGTAATGCTTTGACCTGCATTTTTTGCTGCTTTTTCTACACCTGCACATCCTGCCAACACAATTAAATCTGCTAATGAAACTTTTTTTCCATCAGTTTGTGCACCATTAAAATCTTTTTGTATTTGTTCTAAAGCACTGATAACCTTATCAATTTGACTTGAACTATTTACTTTCCAGTATTTTTGAGGTGCTAAACGAATACGAGCACCATTCGCACCGCCACGTTTATCTGAACCACGAAAAGTAGAAGCAGAAGCCCAAGCAGTTGAAACTAATTGAGAAATTGACAAGCCGCTATATAGAATTTTTTCTTTTAAGCTAGCAATATCATTATCGTCAATTAATTTATGATTCACAGCTGGAATAGGATCTTGCCAAACCAATATTTCAGCTGGTACTTCTGGACCTAAATAGCGTTCACGAGGCCCCATATCTCGATGTGTTAATTTGAACCAAGCACGAGCAAATGCATCTGCAAACTGATCAGGGTTTTCTAAGAAGCGTCTCGAAATTTTTTCATATGCTGGATCTAACCTTAGGGATAAATCTGTAGTAAGCATTGTAGGTTTATGTTTTTTTGAAGAATCATATGCATCTGGAATAATTTCATCTGCATTTTTTGCCACCCATTGATGCGCTCCTCCTGGGCTTTTGGTTAATTCCCATTCAAAACCAAATAGGTTCTCGAAAAAGTTGTTGCTCCATTGTGTAGGAGTGGTGGTCCAAGTTACTTCTAATCCACTTGTAATGGTATCTGGGCCTTTACCAGTACCATAAGTATTATTCCAGCCAAAACCTTGTTGTTCTATACTTCCAGCTTCTGGCTCTTTACCAACGTGGTCTGAAGAAGCAGCGCCATGTGTTTTTCCAAATGTATGTCCTCCGGCTATTAAAGCAACCGTTTCTTCATCGTTCATTGCCATTCGAGCAAAAGTTTCACGAATGTCTCTTGCAGCAGCAATCGGATCTGGATTCCCATCTGGTCCTTCTGGGTTTACATAAATTAAACCCATATGTGCAGCTGCCAATGGTTTTTCTAAATCATGTGAATGTTTACTTCCCTCTGCATCTTCATCAGAAACTAAAACACCATGTCCTGCAACACCTTCAGAACCTCTAGAATAGCGATTATCGTTGCCTAACCATGTAGTTTCTGATCCCCAATAAATATCTTCACTTGCTTCCCAAACATCTGCACGACCACCACCAAAACCAAAAGTTTTAAAACCCATTGATTCTAAGGCTACATTTCCAGTCAATACCATTAAATCTGCCCAAGAAATTTTGTTGCCATATTTCTGTTTAATTGGCCAAAGTAAACGACGAGCTTTATCCAAATTTACGTTATCAGGCCAACTGTTTAATGGGGCAAAACGCTGTTGTCCTTGTCCAGCACCACCACGACCATCGCCTATACGATAGGTGCCTGCACTATGCCATGCCATCCGAATAAACAAACCTCCGTAATGACCAAAATCTGCCGGCCACCATTCTTGTGAATCGGTCATTAATACTTGCAAATCTTTCTTTAAAGCTGGTAAATCTAGACTGTTAAATGCTTCAGCGTAATTAAAGCTCTCATCCATTGGGTTTGATAACGATGAGTGTTGGCGAAGCATATGTAAATTCAATCTATTTGGCCACCAATCGCGGTTTTTTGTACCGCCACTATTTACGTTGTTTTTTAGACTACCATTGTGAAATGGGCATTTGCTAATGTCATTTGGATCGTTTTCCATAGTTCAATTTTTGTTTAGTGGTGTTAAGTTCCTTGAAAGAACTTATAGTAAATTTAACGAAAGTATTTCAACTATAAATCCGATTTACAGTTTATTAATTTACCGTTCTAAACAAATCTATATAGAATGGATTGTCAAAGCAAAAGCTTTTTATCTATAGCGGTATAGGTAAAAGCTATTTGACCCTAAACGATTGTTTGGCATTTAATAATTCCCAAAAAAGAATAAAATCACTAGCCAAACTATACAATGGATATTGAAAAGTTGCTGGTTTATTTTTCTCGAAGAAGAAATGGCCAACCCAAGCAAAACCATAACCGATAAAAGGAATAGCAACAATAAAGCGCCAATCGTGGAATAACATTCCAGTAAATAAAGATAAAATGAGTAATCCAGTGCCAATAAAATGCAAAACTCGACTTGTGAAATTTCTATGTTCCGTTAAGTAAAAAGGGTAAAATTCTTTTAAGGAAGTAAATCTTTTTTCGCTCATTTTCTTTTTAATTCAAGATAAATTTAAGAAAAATCTTGCTTTATCTTTATAAAATATGATGTTGGCGTAAAAAATCTCTCAACTTTTCTGGATGAACATCCATTAATAAAGTGTGTAAGCCCGCTTTTTTTGCACCTTCAATATGTTGAGGACTATCGTCAATAAAAAGCGTTTCGTTAGGGTTTAAGTTATTTTCTTTAATTACTTGCTCAAATATGTTCACATTTGGTTTGCGTAAACGCATGTGTTGTGAGAAATAAGCTTTTTCAAAATACTGATCGTAATTTTCTATTCCAAATTCCTTTTTTATGTAATTGATAATCCAATCGTAATGAATTTCATTGTTATTACTTAATAAAAAGGTTCTGTATTTCTCTTTAACTTCTAATAAAACTTCGTGATTATTACCTGAAATGCCAATTAACAAACTATTCCAAGCCTCATCAATTTGCTCATCTGTAAGGTTTGGATTATTGGCTGCAGCTCTAATTCCTGCTCTAAATTCTGCTGGACTAATTCCTGCTGTCTCAAAATCATCAAATAATGGATTATGATTTTTATGCGCAAAAAACTCTTCAACATTGGTGATACCTAATTGTAATAGAGCAGCTTGAGTACGCTTAAAATTTATTTCGAAAATGACGTTACCATAGTCGAAAATAATATTTTTTATTTTTTCCATAAAAAGGGTTTCCAAAATTCGTTGCAAATATGTAACATTGCACTCGCAAAACCTAATCGGTTTTCGGGGCCTATAGCTCAGTTGGTTAGAGTAGAAGACTCATAATCTTTTGGTCCCTGGTTCGAGCCCAGGTGGGCCCACAATTTAAAAAGCCGTTTTTCGATAAGAAGAACGGCTTTTTTTGAAATGTAACTTTATCCTATCTCTATTTTTTTAGCATTTATTTTTTGTAGTTTTGATTACACACAACAGAAATCAAATATGAAACTAGTAAACATCGTAGGACTGTTCGTAGTCCTCCTGTCGCTTTCTGCCTGTAAAAAGGAAAACACCGTAAATGAACCTTCTATAACACTACTTAAGGACTCAGTATCATATACTGTGAACGGAAAAAAGTATGTATCAAACAAAATTGAAAGAGGTTCAACGCTTACGACGCAATCAAATACAAAAATTACTTCAGGTGTTAATTTTAATTATCTGATACAAGGTGATAAAGATTCCCTTTTATTCATACGAGACTTTACTATTAAGGCGGATAAGTCCTTTATGATCTTGTCATTTATAAAAGTATATAACAATTCGGAAACAGAATATACAAATGAGAATAATGGCGGATATCTAAATTACCCAAAAAACAAGACAGATATTTTTTCTACAGGAATGTATAAATATTCAACAGATTTCTGGAGAAATAATTCAATATCTGGAATTGCGATTAGGTTGATAAATAATAATGGTGACTTTAAGTCATATGGTCAGTCAGATTTAGGTAAACCTGCTTCAGTTACTCAAACTGATCAAATAGATTCTAAGTTTGAAATTATAAGTATACAAAAAAGAGAATCTGACTATTTATTAGAAGCTAAGTTTAATTTAACCGTTTTTGATGATAATAAGCAGGTACAAAAAATTGAAAATGGTTATTTAAGGTTTAGTGTACTTAATATTCACTAGAATTAAAAGCCCATCGAATTGCATTACAGATGCTTCATATTTTTTTAGCTAAATCTACGATTAAACGCAAATCATCCAAGAAATGGTTCGAAAAGCACTTGGTGGGCTCACAATCCTTTCAGTAATACTGACAGGATTAACCGAAGCCCTCTGTATGTTCTAAAGAGATAAGTTTATTCTTAGCTTTCTGTATTGTTCTTTTTTCGGAGGCGATCTGCTTTAATAGTTCCTCTTATGCAATATTCACAAATACATGGTTTTCGATTGTGGCTATCGGGCATATAGCGCCATCCAATAGTTTGGGGTAGTGATTTTATTTTCGTTATTTCTTTAGCTTCAATCTTTCTATCAATAATGAGCTCATATCCTAGTGGGTCTTTAAGCGCAATGATTTCGGCTATTGCCTTACCTAAAGTTATGTGCTTGTGCTTTTGTCCATATTTACCTGCATAAACTAACTCATCAGAATCAATCTTAAAATACACTCCAATCAAAGTTTTTATTCCGGATGACTTAAGTTCTCTTAGCCATTGATGTGTTACATAAAAATCTGGAAGAACAGGCATACAATAGATTCCTCCGTTGTATTTACCTAGCTTTAATCCATTCTTGAGAATCATTTTAGATCGTCTTTCGTCTGCGAGATGAATAAGTGTTGGCATGGCTTAAGATAGTGAATTTTCAAAATTATAGATTATCGTTTTTAAAAATAGTTGAAGTAGTTAATCTTAACTAATGGGCTTTTTTATGCTCTTAAGTATCAATACTATAAATATGTCATTTTGAAGCTAAAAGATATTATGATTAGATTAGAGCCAATTACAGTTTAATATATCTAAAAATGAAAAAGTTTATTTTCACCGCATATTTAACGATTGCATTTTTTTGCCTTGCTTTTGGTCAGCAACTTAAATCTCCAAATGGGAAATTGACTATGAATTTCGCATTACTTGCAGATGGTAGCCCGACTTATAATTTAACGTATAAAAATAAGGAAGTTATTAAAACTAGTAAGCTAGGTTTAGAATTGAAAAACGATCAAAAATCGCTCATAAATGATTTTACGATCGCCAGTTCGCAATCATCTACATTTGATGAAAACTGGACGCCGGTTTGGGGTGAAGTTAAAACGATTAGAAATCATTACAATGAGTTTGCCGTTACACTAATTCAAAAAGTAACCAATAGACAAATTCTTATCCGCTTTCGTTTATTTGATGAAGGTTTAGGATTTAGATATGAGTTTCCTACCCAAAAAGGGCTTACTTATTTTGTAATTAAGGAAGAAAAAACTCAGTTCGCTATGACAGGTGATCATACTGCATTTTGGATTGCGGGAGATTACGATACACAAGAATACGATTATACCACGTCAAAACTTTCAGAAATACGAGGTTTTGCAGCAAAAGCTAGAACTGAAAATCTTTCTCAAACTGCATTTTCACCAACTGGTGTACAGACTTCATTAATGATGAAATCTGCTGATGGACTTTACATCAACTTACATGAAGCAGCCTTGATTAATTACCCATGTATGCACTTAAACTTGGATGATAAAAACATGATTTTCGAATCGTGGTTAACGCCGGATATGAAAGGGGATAAGGGTTACATTCAAGTTCCATTTAATACACCTTGGCGTACCATTATGGTAAGTGATGATGCTAGAGATATTTTAGCATCGAAAATGATTTATAACTTAAATGAACCTAGTAAGATTGAGGACACTTCATGGATTAAACCTGTAAAATATGTAGGTGTTTGGTGGGAAATGATTACTGGTAAAAGTTCATGGGCTTATACTGATGATTTTCCATCGGTACAATTAGGTATAACTGATTATACGAAAGCTAAGCCAAATGGAAAACATGGTGCGAACACAGCTAACGTAAAAAAATACATTGATTTTGCTGCGCAGAATGGTTTTGGAGGTGTTTTGGTAGAAGGATGGAATCAAGGCTGGGAAGATTGGTATGGCAATTCTAAAGACTATGTTTTTGATTTTGTAACTCCATATCCAGATTTTAACATGGCTGAAATAAGAGAGTATGCAAAGTCTAAAGGTATTAAAATGATTATGCACCATGAAACTTCATCGTCTGTGCGTAATTACGAACGCCATTTAGATACTGCGTACAAATACATGAAAGCTAATAATTACGATGCTGTTAAAAGTGGTTATGTAGGTAATATTTTGCCTCGTGGTGAAAATCATTATAGCCAATGGATTATAAATCATTATCAATATGCAATAGAAAAGGCTGCTCAATACAAAATCATGGTGAATGCACATGAGGCGGTTAGACCAACTGGTATTGCTCGTACGTATCCAAATTTAATAGGAAATGAATCGGCTAGAGGAACAGAATACCAAGCTTTTGGAGGCTCAAAACCTAATCATGTTACTATTTTGCCTTTTACACGTTTGCAGGGAGGTCCGATGGATTATACACCTGGCATTTTTGAAATGGACATTAGTAAGTTAAATCCAGGCAATACTTCTCATGTAAATAGTACTCTAGCTAATCAACTTGCTTTATATTTAACGATGTATAGTCCTTTGCAGATGGCTGCAGATCTTCCAGAAAATTACAATCGCTTTTCTGATGCGTTTCAGTTTATAAAAGATGTAGCTATTGATTGGGATGATAGTAAATACATTGAAGCAGAACCTGGTGAGTATATTACCGTTGCTCGTAAAGCAAAAGGTACTGGTAAATGGTTTTTAGGTAGTGTAAATGGAGATAACTCTCGTACTGCAGAATTTAAGTTAGACTTCTTAGATAAAGGAAAAACCTACATTGCCACTATTTATGCTGATGCAAAGGATGCGCATTATAAAACAAATCCCCAGGCTTATGTAATTCGAAAAGTGGTAGTAACAGCGCAAACAAAATTAACGCAATTTGAGGCACCTGGCGGAGGTTTTGCCATTAGTTTTTTAGAAGCGGATAAAGCTCAAACTAAAGGATTGAAAAGACTGTAGAGAATTCACATCATAACAACAAAAAGTGTTCTGTAAGTAGTTGCAGAACGCTTTTTGTTTAAAGTAAACCTTCATCATTTTATGGTTTATTACTGAAATTAAAACTTTACGGAGTATTAATTTGTTAATGGAATAATCTTTTACATAAATGTATAGAATTATGAAATTATCAATAGTAGCACCAGCGGTGCTTTTAGTAATCACCTTAGGTACAGGTTGTGTCAGCAATAAAAAGTTCGCTGAATTGCAATCTAATAATACTAAACTGCAACAAAGTAACGAAGAACTTAATCAGAAATTAAGAGCTAGCGAAAGTGATGTTTCTGGCTCAAAAATTAGAATTAAAAGTTTAGAAGAACAAATTGCTGCAGAGAAATCTAATGCTGCGGGTTTACAAGCTGCATTAAATAAATGTTTAAATTCTACTAGTCAGGGTAATGTTAACATCTCTAAATTGGTAGATGAGATTAACAGCTCGAATAAATACATTCAACAATTGGTGAATGCCAAAAACAAAAGCGATTCGTTAAATATGGTTTTAACCAACAATTTAACTAGATCGTTAAGTAGAGAGGAAATGAGTGATGTGGATGTGAAAGTACTTAAAGGTGTAGTTTATATCTCACTTTCTGATAACATGTTGTATAAATCTGGTAGTTATGAAATTTCGGATAAAGCAAGTGCAACTTTAAGTAAGATTGCTAAAATTATAACTGATTATAAAGGTTATGATGTATTGATTGAAGGTAATACTGATAATGTGCCTATCTCTAAAGCAAATATTAGAAATAACTGGGATTTAAGTGCATTAAGAGCATCATCAGTAGTTCAATCTTTACAGAATAATTATGGTGTTGATCCTAAACGTTTAACTGCTGGTGGAAGAGGGGAGTATAATCCAATTGCTTCTAACGATAGTCCTACTGGTAAAAGTCAAAATAGACGTACACAAATTATTATTACGCCTAAGTTAGATCAGTTTATGGATTTGATTGGTAAAGCACCAGCTGAAACAAAACCGTAAATTTTTACTTGTTATAAAACTAAGCCGTGATTTGTGGATGCAAATCACGGCTTTTTTTTACAATTGTTTATGTGTTTTAGAAAGATTAATCAACCAGATAGTGTTAAACTAAAAAAACCAATCTAATTAACAGATCGGTTTTTATGTTTTAATTTAATCCTATTAAAATTGAGGGGCATCTGGTCCTGTTTTATTATTGTTTTCCCAGTTTTCTGCTTTTTCATGCTCTTTCTTGGCGTATTCATCAGCTTTTTGATGAACATCTTTCACGCTTTCATCGCTTTGGTTTGAAGTAGGGTTGAATTCCTTGTCGCCGTTTTGATTAACACTATAAGGCTCCATTTCATTATTTTCTGAACCTGGTTTTGCTTCACTTTGTTTTTTCGCAATATCGTGATCGTGTGCTTCTTGATCATGGTTTTTGCCTAAACCGGCTATATTCTCTTGATTTTCCATGGCTTTAAATTTTTAGGTATAGTAGCATAACAATACCTAGAAATAAAAGTTTGCTCGTAGTAAAGTAAATTAGATTGTCCTTGCTGTGCTCAGAATGACAAATTACGCTTAGGATGACAAAGCGACTTATAACAATTCAGCTAGCTCTTTAGGGGAAAGTGGTTTTTTTAATAGTTTTATAACGTATGGATTTGCCTCTGCTCGTTGTGTATCGCCAAAATCTAGTGTTGAGGAAAGCATTGCAACAGGGCATTTATCGGTGAGTGTGGTAGAGAATTTTTTATATTGTTCTAAAAATTCAAAACCATCCATTTCTGGCATTTGAATATCTAATAAAATGAAATTGGGTAATTTATCATCATCATTCATGTGTTTACTTAAATAATCCAATGCTTCTTCACCTGATTGACAAATAATAATTTCTTGAAATAAGTTAGATAAGCTAATGAGTTTTGAGTTGATTTTTAAATCAATTTCATTGTCATCAATTAACATTACTTTTTTAATATCACTTTGCATTAGGTATTGTTATTTTAAAAGTTGTACCATGATCAACATCCGAGCTTACAGATATACGCCCTTCAATTTTATTTAATGCTTCTTTTACAATGAATAATCCTAGTCCACTACCGTGATGAACTTTGCTTTTAAAGAATTGCGTAAATATTTTTTCAAGATGCTCATTTAAAATCCCCATTCCATTATCGGTAATGCTAATTTGTGCAAACTCCTTGGTTACTTCAACATCTATATTTACCTTTTTGTTTAGTTCAGTTACCTTCTGGTATTTAATTGCGTTTGAGATGAGATTACCAAGAATAACCTCAATTCTAAATAAATCACCCTTAAATTCTACTTCTTGATCAATATTAACCGTAAAGCGTGTGTCTTTATCCGTGTACGAATAAACTTCTATTAACTCAGAAATTAATTTATTGAAATCTACAGGGCTTTTATCAGCTACTGTTTTATTGTTTTTATAATATTGAAGTGTTTTTTGAATATAATAATCGAGTTTGTTAGAACAAGTTTCTATTAAACTCCAGTATTCACCGCTAGAGTTGTATAAACCTTCCATTTTTACCAATCCAACAATTCCAATAACTGAAACAAGAGGAGCTCTTAATTCGTGAGAAATGCTATAAATAAAACGGTTCAGTTCATCGTTCGTTTTCTCTAATTCCGCTATTTTATTCCGAAGGTCTATTTTGGCTTTATACGCATCGTATGCATTTTTTATGGAGTTGTGTAGCTCAAGATCATTCCAAGGTTTTGTGATGTAACGGTAAATATCACCGTGGTTAATTGCATCAGCCAGCGCTTCAATATCTGTATAACCTGTTAAAAGGATACGCATGGGGTCTGGGAAAGTTTCTGTAATGCTTTTAAAAAACTCTACACCAGTAGTGTTGGGCATTTTTTGATCGGCAATAATAACCTGAACATTTACATTCTGAAGAATTTTTAAACCTTCTGCAGCAGAAATGGCCGTATAAATTTCATACTGTCGTCTAAAGCTTGCTTTAAACGCTTGTAAGTTGTTTTCCTCGTCGTCAATATATAAAACTCTTACGGTTGGGGTTTTCATTGAGTGCTTATTGCGGATTTATATTCAAGGTAATAATAAATTCTGTTCCTTCGCCTAGTTTTGAGATAACTTCTATATGACCTTTATGCTTTTCGATTATGCTAAACACAATAGAAAGACCTAATCCTGTACCTTCGCCGATATCTTTAGTGGTAAAAAACGGCTCGAATATACGATGTTTCGTTTCTTCTGTCATCCCTATCCCCGAATCTTTAATACTAATTTTTACCTGCTGATCTTCGTACCATGTTTTAATGGTTAAAAACTCTTCTTCTCGTTGTATTTCTTTTGTTTTAATCGCTTGAATAGCATTAGATACCAAGTTCATAAACACCTGATTGATTTTTCCAGGTAGACACTCTACTTTTGGTAGATTGCCGTATTCTTTAATGACAGTCAAGTTATCAGGTAAATTGTTTCTTACCAATACTAAAGTAGATTGTAAACCTTCATTCAAATCTATCGGTTTCATGTCGGTTTCGTCAATACGACTAAAGTTTCGTAAGCTTCTGATGATTTCTGCTGTACGTTTTGCTCCTTCACTAATACCTGATAAGAGAGATGATATTTCATTATTAACAAAATTGAGATCAATTTGCTTTTTAAAAGCTTCAATTTCTTCTACTTGCTCTTTTACATCTTTATCAAAATCAATTTCTTCATACCTGGTAATGATTTCTTTTAAATCATTAATATCTAATTCTAATGGTTTAATGTTAGAGGTTACAAAGTTAATTGGGTTATTAATTTCATGCGCAATACCTGCAGTTAACTGGCCTAATGCTGCCATTTTTTCTGCATCCACTAATTGAGATTGTGTATCTTTTAGATTAGTTAGCGTAACATTGAGTGTTGAATTTGTATTCTGCAATTCTTCGGTTCTTTCTTGCACCTTTCTTTCTAAGACAATGTTTTGTTCTTTAATTAGTTTCTGATTTTCTAATGAGGCGTTTAAGGCTTGTGCTTGTGCTACCTCATTTTCTTTTTTAAAGAAATTAATTTTATCTGCCAATGCAAAAGAAAGCAACATCACTTCAATTGCGGATGAAATTTGTAAAAGATAAATGGTGAAGTTATTGTAAGGAATAATTCCATAATCTTTCATAATGAAAAGTATGGCTCCAATTAACAACACCGACCATGCTACTAAATAATATCCCGCTGGTTTGAAATGTTTCTTAAAATATACAAAGTTGGCTGCTGATAATGCAAGTATTGTTCCAGTGATGGTAAGGAACTGCATTGTCATAAAAGCATAATAGATACCAAAGAAGTATAAGACTAATAAATTAATTAATGTGAGATAAAAGAATATGGTAATTAATTTATTCCAAGTTTTAGAAAACACTTTCGTGTTAAGGAAAGAGAGTGTAAATAAGCTAGTGAATACGAGTGTTAAACTCGAGAATAATACCACAGAATAATTATCTAATACACTTCCGTGTACCCAAAAATACTTTGAAGAATAGCCTTGTATTGAAATTTGTGTTAGCCAAGTAAAGAGGATATAAAATATGTAGTATAAATAACTTTTGTCCCTTATGATGATAAATAGAAAAAGGTTATATACAAACATAATAGCCATAATGCCTGTATAAAATCCGAAAATAATACCTCGTAAAGAGAAAGTGCTTAATAAAGAACCTTCGTTTCTAATACTTACTGGTGCTAAGAAAGTTTCTGTAGCACGTAATTTTAAAAAGATGATATCATTCTTGTAAATGAATGGTGGAATTTTAAAAACTTTACCTTGTGCTAAGGTATTGTTTGTGTAAATAGAAGAACTGTTGGGGATTTGTAAAATACTGCCATTTCTTAAAATATACATCTCCGCAAGTGCTAAACGAGATTGGTCTATAAATAAAATGTCGTTCGCAAAAGAGCTGTCGTTTTGCCTTGTCATTTTAATCCAAAAAGTAGCACTATCTAAACCGAAATTGAAGATTTCTGTTTTAATCGGCGTAAATTTTTTATCTAATAGTTGAGTTAATTCGACCTTATTTGTTCCATCTCTGTAATACGATGGTGTAAAGCCGTTTTCAACAATACCTTCTTTATATCCTACTGCATTCGCGTCAAAAAATAGCAAGGTAAAAGCAAAAAAGAATAAAATGTGTAAAAGTCTTTTCATGCTTTTAAACAGTTAAATCGAAATGTAAAGTAATGGTTTCTCCAGTTTTAGATTGTATTTGCTGTTGTGTAATTGAGTTCGCTCTCATATTCATTGCAATACTTCTTTCGGGTTCGTGAGTTAAAGGTAATCCTTTAATATCATCCACTAAAATTGAGGTTGCGGTAAGATCTTCTTTTGGATAATAGAATTTTCCATTAATACCGATTTCGTTAATTACCCTAAAACCACCTCTAATCGAGTTGCGATAGGTTGCGGGTGCGCACAAGCCAAACAGTGTGCTTAAATTAATTAAATCTGCATAGGCAACACAAGCTGTACTTAAGTGCATGCTACCGATGCCTAAACCTGCAATATCCCAAGAATTCCATAAACCGCACAATTCGCCAGTACCAGCATCAGTTCTTTCTTCTACCATTTGATAAATGCGCTCGTCCATGTAACCAACGGCATCTTCTATGGGTAAGGGATTTTTACGATTAGCTTGATGGATTCTTCCACCTGCAAGTGCTCTGCCACCTTCTTCAGCTGTTACTAATATCACAAATACATCGGGATTAAGTACCCAATCTATTTTTGCTGATGTTATTTGGGTAATTCCAAAAATTTCTAACACATGGGTATGACCCTCTATAAATTTCATGCAAGCATCACGATTATCAACCGCTCTAAATGCCTTGAAATATAAATTATCAATATGTGGTTTATGCTCTTCCAATGGAAAGTATTTTAGAGGTTGATTTTCTGATGGTTCTTTCTGGTGACGGAGTTGCTTTGAATATTCTAAACATAAAAATAGCTTGCTCGTCGTCTGTTACATTAAATAGTTGTTTAAAACCTTGCTCGGCTTGTGTTAATTGCGCTTTGCTTTCTAAAGGGATGTTTAAACTATCTTCAACAGAATTTTTATAGAAAAAGATTAATGGCACATTCACAGGGTGGATTTGTAAATTTAAAGCCGTAGCGCCAAGCCATAATTTCTCTGCTGCCATACCGCCTTCAATAAACGAATTGATAGCTCCTTTAGGCATGGTAATTAATCCGACAGCAGATGAAGCCATGAACTGTTGCATAGATAACCTTTTAAAACCGCTACCACCATTAATTTGCTGTAAAAAGCTAATCATCTTTTTATCTTTTAATAGGCGTATTCCAATTTGATCGTTATTGCTTAAATCTAAGGTGTGAATACCAATTCCATCTTCTGTTGCATTTACTTCATCCAAATTCCAGCGCATTTCTCTAGTAATAAAGTCCTCATGCGCAGCAGGAATAAATAACCGTAGTAAATCAGTATGTGTAGAAATAGCGCCTAAAGCCTTTATTTGCTCTGGATGTGTTAACCAGGTTAACTTTGCATTAGTAACTTGTGTAACTAAACTAGATAGGTGAGTTAAATCATTTTCATCTATTTCTTGCCTCGGCGTAATTTTTCTATTGGTGTGCCTTAATTCAATTTGTGCTGCCAATTGTTTTTCTTGCTCACTCGCTGCATAGTTTTCTGTAAAATTAAACCAGGCAATATGTGTTGGCGCCAATTGAGGTGTTAAGTGCCAATTTGCATTTAAGTTTAAGTTTGCGGCAGCTAATAGCAGATTTTCAATTGCTGCACCTAAAGAAATATAAGAAGAAATATATTGTGGATCTAAATATGCCTGAGCAGCACTTTTTTCTAAAAATAGATGCAATAACCCATTTTTATAATGCCATCTCCAAGGTTGATTGTTTCCACCAGATGGTGCTTTGGCTGTAGCTTGTATTAATTGATTCAATACATCTTCTGAAATAGGGTTTGCTTTATTTTCAAATGCTAATTTATGTTCGGTAATAAAGTCTTCTAATTCTGTTATTTGGAGGGGGGCGATGCTATCTACATCTGTAGTTGCTGGTGTTGAAGGGATGGAATCGCTAATTAGCTCGTCCATATCGATGAAAAATCGGCCAGAAACATTAAGATTACCCAATAGTATTTTTCTAGAAAGATCGGCTGTAATACCACCGCCATAGGTAACTGCACTTGCTAATTGCGGCCAAGTAGAAATGGTCGCCATAATTTCTACAGCAGAAGCTTTCATGCGTGGGGATAACGTTTCGACACCGGTAACGGCCGTTATATAAGGAATTCTTTCATCCATTGTTGAGAGCGTTTTGTATTTGCTCATATCCAAATGCTCAACCATTCCGTGTAATACAGGTCTGTTAGGTTCTAAATCAAATCTCTCGATATCAATAGTGCCTCTATCACTGCCTTCCATTAATACCGGTATTCCCAAGGTTTTTGCCTTGTTACGAGCGTTGATTTTGATGTCAAAACTATCACATTCGTCAATTAGCAAATCTAATTTACCATTTTTTGTTAAGAAATCATCTAAGTTTTCATCGGTAATACCCTCCTCAAAACACACTACATTTAAGTAAGGATCAATTTCTGCGATTTCTCTCGCTACAATAACTGTTTTTTTTATTTTGAGATTATATACCCCTGTTCGAATTCTGTTGATGTTACTTAAATCTAATTCATCAAAATCTGCAATACGCAACTCTCCAAAACCCCTCTCCATAGCTAAGGTTAACGAAACGGATTGACCAACAGAAAGTCCCATTACACCAATTTTCTTTTGCGAAAGTAGGCTTTGCTCTTTATCGGTAATTTTATGCTTATTTCTATTGGTACGAACTAATGCAAACTCTGGTTCATTTAGTAAATGAACTAATTTTTCTGCCCATGGGTAATAAACCCAAACTCCGTACTCTTCTTTGGGTTTATTTCCAAAATGATTTTCAACCGCTTTAGCTAATTCTGTTGGTGGTAAGAAAACGATAGTAGGGTGTAGGCATTTTATTAATTCTTCTACCTGAGTATTGATATGATCGTAGACTTGTAAGTTGTTTTTATTTGAAATTAATGTTTCAAGCTCTGTTTTTTGAATGTTATCACCTAGGTTAAAAAATACGGGTTTATAAACGTTGTTTTGCGCTGATGTTTCTGTAATAAGCTGAGATAAAGATGGATTGGAACCAGTTTTAGGTTGCATTTTAGATGTTAAATTGATATTTGTGAATAATAAAAATTCAATTATTTGTTAAAACAACTAAATTAGTCTTTTAAGAGTTATAATAAAAAAGTATTTTTATCTTTTATTACGATCCCTAATGAGCACAAACATCTTATATGTTGATGATGAACCGCACAATTTAAGTGCATTTGCAGCCACTTATCGTAGGTTGTATAAGATTTTTACGGCCGAATCTGCAGATGAGGGCAGGAAAATTTTAGATAAAGAAGATATACATATTATTATAACAGATCAGCGGATGCCAAAAACAACAGGAGTGGAGTTTTTAGCTTCTATTTTAGAGGCACATCCAGATCCAATACGCATGATATTGACAGGTTATACAGATATTGATGCTGTAATAGATGCGATAAATAAAGGTCAAGTGTATCGATATATTCAAAAGCCTTGGATGGAAGAGGATTTAAGGATTAATATTGAAAAAGCAATTGAAATTTATACGCTTCGTAAGGAGAATAAGGAACTTACAGAGAAGTTGTTGGTAGCAAATAGACAATTAGAGTTTATTGCTCGACAAAACCTGCTTTCGTAAGATGTAACACTGTTTTTTATAATTCCTTTAAAATCATCAGTTTAGTATGTAAATAAACATTATTATTGTAAAATGCGCTCTAAACTTTTGATAGGTAATACTTTGGCGAAGAAACTTTGTCTAGCAATTACTTTATTTCTTTTAATAGGATTTTCTCAAAATCTACTAGCGCAAAATACATCTAATAAGGGTAAAGATTTTTATGTTGCTTACAGCGGACATATTGATGGTGTAGCATCAAGATTGACATTGTTTTTATCTGCAGATCAAGTTACCAATTATCAAATTTATATTGGGAATACATTAATTAAAAGTAGCACGGTAGCTCCTAACGCACCAATCGCCGCTAATACTTGTCTTCCTGTAACTATAGACCCTACTGTGAATACTGTATATATTGGGAGTTCAGATGTTGTAGAGTCTAATATGGCTATTCATGTTGTAACAGATAAACCAATTTCATTGTATAGTGTAATTTCTAATAATGCTCGTACAGGCGGTACAATGGTTTTACCAACCAATACCTTAGGCAAAGAATATTATACTTTTAGTCATGTGAGTCGGGCTAGCAATGGTGCTTATGCTGAGTTTACCATAATTGCAACGGCAGATGCAACTGATATAGAAATTACACCTACTCAAGATGAGAAAACTGGAAAGCACTTAGCTGGTGTATCTTATACTAAAACGTTAAATAAAGGCGAAATTTATCAATATCAAGCAGTAGGCGATTTATCTGGTAGTCATGTTAAAGCGGCTAATGGTTGTAAGCCTATAGCAGTTTTTTCTGGTAATACATGGGCTGCTTTTTGTCAACAAGGTAGTCCTATAAATCCTAGTAGTGGAGATAATTTATACCAACAACTTTTTCCTGTGAGCGCATGGGGTAAAAAATTTGTAACTGCTCCATTTTTTAATACAACACATGGTAATACAGATATTTTAAAAATTATTGTTGCACAAGATGCTACCTCTATTACAATAAATGGTACAACAAATGTCTATGCAAAGGGGGTAAGTTATTTTAACGCTAGTAGTGGCGGGAATGTAATTTCGGCAGATAAGCCTATTTCTGTTGCTCAATATCAAACTACTCAAGGTTGCAACATAAATAATCCTAATAATAACAATGTGCAATACCCAGGTGATCCAGAAATCACAGTTTTAAATCCAGTAGAACAAACTTTAAATAACATTACAGTTTTTTCTGATTTGAAAGCTGTAGTTGGAAACTTGACAAATATTGATCGATATTTTTTAAATATAATCATTAAAACAGCTGATGTAGCTTCTTTCAGATTAGATGGTAACCCGGTGACAGGATTTATTGCAATAGATGCTGAATATAGTTATGCAATTATAAATGTAACAGGTTCACAACCTCAGCATAGACTTACGGCAGCTAGTGGTTTTTCTGCTATCGCGTATGGATATGGAAATGTAGAGTCGTATGCTTATTTAGCAGGTGCTAATATTCAAAATTTTACTTTTCAACCCCAAAATGCTGCTACAAATCAGCCAATTAGTGTAGGTTGTATCAACGAAGTCATCAATCTAAAAATTAATTTACCTTATCAGCCTACTCAATTAGTATGGGATGTAGAAAATGGCGATGGCTTAGTTACCCAAACTAATCCAACTCCCCAAGGTCCTCCAACTCCAATTAATGGCATAGATTATTACACTTATTTTTATCCTAAACCAATTATTTATCCTACTCCAAGAGATTATACTTTTAGAGTAACCGCCACAAAGCCATCTGCTGATGCTTGTGGTGCTACAGAAGAATTAAGTGTTGGTTTTACGGTGGATCCTTTACCTACAGCGTTGTTTACTGCTGTTACCGAAAAATGTGCTAATCAAGAAGTTACGTTTACGGATGCTAGTAATCCAAATGTTGCTGGAAAAGTAATTAGAGATAGAACATGGGATTTTGGAGACGGTACAACACTAGTGAAAGATCGAAACACAAGTGCCAAACATACTTACTCAGTTGAGGGTACGTATACGGTAAAACTATTTGTGAGTGCAGAGAACGGTTGTACGTCTGATGTTTTCTCACAACCCATTACGATCTATCCTGTACCAGATACAAAATTTGTAGTACCCACTACTTGTATAAATACAAATTTCATACTTACAGATCAATCAACTATTAGTACATCAGTTTTTACGAATGCTAAAATAGTAAACTGGCACTGGGATTTTGGTGATGGCGTAAGTGAAGATAGGCCTGATTCATCAACACCGAGTCATCAATATACAACTGCTGGTACCTATACGATTACTTTAACTACAACCTCCAACAAAAATTGCACAAGTAGTGTTTCCCATTCAATAGTAGTTACAGGTTTGCCAATTGCAGATTTTACTACTCCTGATTTTTGTTTAGCAGATGGTTTTGCCAATTTCATTAATAAATCAAAAGATCAAAATGGGACTGATGTTGGTTTAACCTATGTATGGGATTTTGGAGATCCAACTTCGGGAACTGCAAATACTTCGACACAAAAAGATGGTAAACATGCTTATAATGCAATTGGTAATTATATAGTTAAGCTTACCATTACAAATGTAAATGGTTGTACTGATGAAAAATCATATCCATTTACAGTGAATGGAGCAGTTGTTAAAGCCGATTTTACAATTAAAAATGAAACAAATTTATGTAGCGGTAATGATGTAATCATAAACAGTACATCAGCAGCAGCTTTCGGTAGTATAACCAAGTTAGAAATTTATCCAGACTTTGTAAATGACCCTACACGTTTCATTAGTATCCCATATCCAAAACTTCCAATAAGTGATGACATCCCTTTAGCTTATGCTCCTTTTGGAGGAAATACAAATAAAACCTTTACCATCAAATTAGTAGCTTATTCTGGTGAAAATTGTAACCTGCCTATTACTCATAACGTTACCATAAAACCAGCCCCACAGTTAACATTTACTCCTCTTTCTGCTGTTTGTGAGAATGTTGGGGAGTTCATCATCAATCAAGCTAAGGAAAATTCAGGAATAAATGGTTCAGGCATATACAGTGGTACAGGTATAAAATCTGATGGCACTTTTGATCCGAAACTTGCTGGCCCTGGCGTGCACCGTATCACCTATACATTTACACCTCAAAATGGATGTACCGTTAGCATTGGACAAGATATTGAAGTTTATCCAATTCCTACAACTGATGCAGGTGCAGACTTTTATATTTTAGTAGGTGGTGAGAAAAAAATGCAAGCTAATGCTACTGGTACGGGGTTAACCTATAAATGGACACCAAGTATGGGTTTAAGTGCTGATAATATTTTAAATCCAATTGCAAAACCAGAAGTTGATACACAATATACATTAACAGTTACTTCAGATCAAGGGTGTATTACCGTAGATCAAGTATATGTTCATGTCTTGCAAAATGTGAATGCTCCCAATAGTTTTACACCAAATGGAGATGGAGTAAATGATGTATGGAATGTAAAGTATTTGGATACTTACCCAAATTGTAATGTGGAAGTTTTTGATAGAAATGGCCAAAGGGTCTTTTATAGTAAAGGTTATCCTGTACCATTTGATGGGAATTATAAAAATCAAGCCTTACCTGTCGGAACTTATTACTATATTATCAATCCAAATAGCGGAAGAAAAAGTATAACAGGGAGTTTAACCATTATAAGATAGTTTTGAAAAAAAGTTACTACCTCATCATTTTTATAATTGGAATAAGCTTGTCTTCTTTTGGTCAGCAAAGGCCACAGTATACCCAATATATTTTTAATAATTATTTGTTAAATCCTGCCTTAAGCGGCATAGAAAATTACACTGATTTTAAAGCTGGATATAGAAAACAATGGTCGGGTATTGAAGGTGCACCTCAAACTACTTTTGCTGCTGCACATTGGAGTTTAGGGGGGCGATTATTTATGGAGAAATCCTTTGTCTATGCCAGAAAAAGGAAATAATCCTATGGATGATAATTACATGCAAAATTATACAGCATCGCCAGCACATCATGGTATGGGTGCTACAGTAGTTTTAGATAAGGCTGGGCCAATTTCTCGATTAGATGCTAATTTAACGTATGCCTATCATCTTCAGCTGTCGGGGACTCTGAATTTATCAGTTGGTGCTGCGGTTGGAATTACTAGAATTGGGTTAAATGTAAACGAACTTACTTTAGAAAACCCAAATGACCCAGCTTTAAACAATACTATAACAAGTCAGGTTAAGCCAGATTTAGGCATGGGCGTTTGGTTATATGGCGCACGTTTTTTTGCGGGAGCTTCGGTACAACAAATCTTACCTCAAAAATTAGCATTTACTAGTGATCCTAATTACAAGGGCGGAAAAGAAGTTCCTCACGCTTTTTTTACCGCAGGGTATAAATTGTTTCTCGACGAAGATATTTCGGCTATCCCTTCAGTAATGGTTAAATATGTGAATCCATCACCATTATCTGTAGATGCAAACTTAAAGATTGCTTTTAAAGATCGTTTTTGGGTTGGTGGAAGTTACAGATATAATGACTCTTATTCTGCAATGGCAGGATTAAACATTAATAAGCTCATCAGTTTAACGTATTCGTACGATTTTACAACTTCACAATTAAACAAAGTGAGTTATGGTAGCCACGAAATTGTATTGGGTTTACAATTGAATAATGTATATCAAGTAATGAGTACGATGAGAATGTGGTAAGGTGGTTGATTAGTTTTTTTGTTTGTTAGTTGGTTTGGAAAGAGGGCTTAATGTAAAGCTTATCCAGAACGAAGAACCTAAACAACGAACCATCGAAACATCAATTAAAGCTCTTTTCTCAATCTCGCTACAGGAATGTTCATTTGCTCACGGTATTTAGCAACTGTTCTTCTAGCAATGTTATAACCTCTTTCTTTTAAGATTTCAGTTAATTTTTCATCGGCCAAAGGTCTGCGTTTATCTTCATTGCCAATGCAATCTTCTAGTATTTTCTTAACCTCTTTATTAGATACTTCTTCGCCATTTTCAGTCTGAATAGCTTCAGAGAAAAATGATTTTAATAAGAATGTACCAAATTCTGTTTGTACATATTTAGAATTCGCAACTCTGGAAACGGTAGAAATATCCATTCCAATCTTATCAGCAATATCTTTTAAAATCATCGGACGCATTTTACGTTCATCAGCAGTTAAAAAATACTCGTATTGGTAATGCATAATCGCATTCATGGTTTTTAACAAAGTTTGTTGTCTTTGTTTAATGGCATCAATAAACCATTTAGCAGAATCAAGTTTTTGTTTCACAAACTGAACTGCTTCTTTTAACTTTTTATCTTTCTGAGCGGCTTTATCGTAATGATCAAACATATCCATATAAGAGCGACTCACTCTTAATTCGGGAGCATTTTTAGAATTTAATGTTAAAATTAGAATACCATCATTATTGCTGATGTGAAAATCAGGTATAATTTGAAGCTGTTTTGTCGTTACTTGATTAGAATCGCCTGGTTTAGGGTTTAGGCGTAAAATTTCAGCAACAACTTCTTTTAATTCTTCACTATTTAAGCCGACAGATTTTTCTAACTTATCGTAATGTTTACGTGTAAATTCATCTAAATGATGTTCTACAATCGCAATCGCTTTTTTAATAATTGGGTTATTTACATCCTTACGCTTTAATTGAAGCGACAAACATTCTTGTAAATCGCGAGCAGCAATACCAGGAGGATCAAAACCTTGAATTACTTTCAACATTTCTAATACATCCTCTTCCTCTACCATTACATTTTGAGAGAAAGCCAAATCGTCTATCATTGAAGTAATTGGACGACGTAAATAGCCATCATCATCTAAGCTGCCAATAATCTGTTTGCCGACAATAAAATCTGTATCAGATAAAGGAACAAGATCTAATTGTTCTTGTAAACTTTCAAAAAAAGTACTTTCAATGGCTATTGGAGTTTCTTTTTTCTCTTCGTCATCATCTCCATTGTTGTAAGAAGTGCTGTAATCGTTCGTATTATCGTCTTGTAAATAATCTTCTACGTTAAACTCATCTGTATTGTTACTTTCCTCGCTTGATTCTTGATTGAAATCATCGCGTTCATTCAAATCATCATATTCATTAACAGGTTCATCCGCAGTCATTAAACTAGGATCTTCTAGTGCTGGATTTTCCTCTAGCTCTTCTTTTATACGCGTATCTAAAGCAACAGTAGGTACCTGCAACAATTTAATAAATTGTATTTGCTGCGGAGATAGCTTTTGAAGTAATTTTTGTTGTAGATGTTGCTTTAGCATATAGTAGAAGTAACAGTTTTAATTTCCAAAAATAAGCATTTGCTTTAAAATTAAGGCAAAAGGCTGTTATAATTCTTTTTTTTAAATTTTTACGCAGTTTATTTGCTTAATTTGATATATTTATTTCTATTAAATTAAACTAAAACAAATAACTATGGGTTTTGTAAAAGAATTTAAAGAATTTGCAATTAAAGGCAATGTAATGGACCTTGCAGTCGGTGTAATTATTGGTGGTGCATTTGGTAAAATAATTGATAGTGTGGTTAAAGATTTAGTGATGCCAATTGTTTCTTCCATAATTGGACAACCAGATTTTAGTAACTTATATATTGTATTAAAAGGAAATGTGCCTGATGGTACAACCCTCGAAAAAGCCAGAGAAATTCCAGAAACTGCAATTTTTGCCTATGGAAGTTTCTTGACTGTAGCCTTGAATTTCTTTTTATTAGCATTAGTGGTCTTCCTTTTGGTAAAAGGAATAAACTCGTTAAAACGTAAGGAGGAAGCAAAGACTTCTACAGCTCCTCCAGCACCTACTAAAGAAGAAATACTGTTAACAGAAATAAGAGATTTATTGAAAAATAAATAGCCAATAAAAAAGCCTCCAAATTTAATTGGAGGCTTTTTTATTAAAAGGTTTTTTTCAAAGTAGGATCAGTTATAATGATATAATCTCCCAAATCTTTGTATTTGCTCCAATCCGGTTGCGCAAAATCTTCAGCAGAGAAAGAGGAGATATTTAAGATTTTCAATTTTGGTGCATATTTCTTCAGTTTTGCCAATGTGCCTAGTTTTTCATCACTATGAAAGCGACCATTCACCTGAAAAATCTTTTTATTTGCATTGCTTTTAGCGTATTTTGCAATGCTCCATGCCATTGTAGCATCCCAAAAATTCTGTGTTTGATAGACTTTCATGCCACCCATACTATGTCCACCTAAAGTTTCAATAAACTTATCATTGTATCTACCTGTAGCAGTGTCAATAGGTAAAGGAGCAATAAATTGCTTAGAACTTTCTGGTAATTGATTTAAAATCTCTAATCCGCTACGTGTAACAGCATTGCTGTATCGAGCAGCTGCATTACCGCCAATTACATCCAAATTATTTAGTTTAGCCAATTCAATCATTGGTTTATAATCTTTATAATTATTCCAAGCTCTAGCTTCTTTAATAAAATTTTTCTCTGAGATGATGCCTTTCAAATATTCATTAATTACAGGTTGTACATCCGTATGGAACATTTCCATAGTCAAAGTTGCCTTACCAGGATACGCATCGGCAATCTTTTTAAATAACGTAGCTTCTAAATAATGACCAGTAGAATCGTTATGTTCTTCGCCAAAAAATAAAACATTAGCCTTACCTAAATCAGTTACAATATCATCAAGAGTTACTATTTTTTGCTTCTTTACGTCGTAAACTTTATAATGTTTGCTCATATCTTGAGCGCTAGCTAACAACGGTAACAATAAAACAGCAATGCTGAATAATCTTTTCATGGTTAATTTCATTAATTTAAATGCCTAAATTAACAAATAATTTACTGCATCTTTTGCCAAAAAAAGTATATTTAAAAACTATCCATCCCATAACGATTTCCGTTACCACGTCTAAATTTTTTCTTGGTGCTTACCGCGACATTAAGGCGACCTTACCGCGACCTTACTGCGACTTATGCTTTGGTAGTGTTCGAGTCAAGCTCTAGTTTAACTTTGGTTAAGTGCCAATTTTGGATTAGTCAGTTTGTGAGAATTGGACATTTTGTCGAACAAGACTCGAACTATCCTCTACTGCGATCTGATTTTAAGACAAATGAATGTTGATTTTTTACCGAGTAATTAATGCTTTTTACCGAGAATAAGCTCATAAATAGCAGTCTGCTATTTGCTAATGTAAAAGTTCGTTCTACATTTGAGTATAATTATAACACAAATGAAATCGTGATGAAGCTAAATGAATAAATTCATGAGAGCTCATTTTATTTAAAGGAAATAAAAATGGAAAATAATAATAGTGATATAGCAAATCGTTCTGGCAAGGTTTGGGCAGGTTTGCTAATAGTAGGTATCGGCTCACTTCTAATGCTTGATAATTTAGGATTAGATCTACCTAATTGGTTATGGCATTGGAGCAATATATTAATCTTAATAGGTTTATTTATTGGAATTAAACACAATTTTAGAAACAGCGGTTGGTTTATCATGATACTGATAGGTTCGTTTTTCACCTTTAAAGAAGCATTTGGTAGCGAAATAGATTTTGGTAAAGTTGTTTTTCCAGCAATGTTAGTGATACTAGGCTTATTTATCATTCTTAAACCTAAAAGTAGTTTTAGTCACAGAGATAGGGGTTGTGGAAGAAGAAATAAAAGGTGGAAAAAAAGATTTGGGGAACCAGATACTTTTCAGGCTTATCCTGGAGCTGAAACAGTTGAAGCATCACCACTTGATGAAAAAAAAACGAATAGCAACGATTATTTAGATTCTGTAAATGTTTTTGGAGGAAGTCATCAAAGTATTTATTCTAAAAACTTTAAGGGTGGAGAAATAACAGCAGTTTTTGGTGGTTGTGATTTAAACTTAACTCAAGCAGATTTTGAAGGGGAAATTATTATTGATGTTACCGCAATTTTCGGAGGGTGTAAAATTATCATCCCGCCAGGGTGGATTGTAAAACCGGAAGTAACTGCAATTTTTGGTGGCTTAGATGATAAAAGAAGTGTGCAGCCGATTGTTGAAGGACAACATAAAATATTAATTATTAGAGGAATAGCGATGTTTGGCGGGGTAGATATAAGAAACTATTAATCAGATTTTAGACCTCGTGTTTTGACTACAACCCCATTATCTATAAAGCAAATAAAAATAGTTTCAGGCGCTATTCTTGTCTGTTGGATTGCACTGTGTGCACTTTTTATTTACTACACGTTAAATTTGAATTGGCAAATTGCCTTGGCCGATAGCATTTTAAGTAATGGTCTATTGGCCATTGGCTGTATAATTATTAGCAACATGTTAGGCTATTACCAGCCTAAAAATGAACGGATGTTATTTTTGCTATTGTTAACAGCAATATTAACGGCTATTATTGTTTTTTTGGCAAAATATGGACTTAATTACTTGTTCATTAACCAAAAGGATTATCAATTATTTTTAGATTTTTCACTTCCATACCGGGCTATAGTCGCTTTTTTATGTTTAACCTGGTGTGCTTTAGCAAATATTTTGTGGTACAGATTAGAAGAACAATCTGAAACACAAGGTAGATTATTAGCTGCTCAGAATTTAGCAAAAGAGGCAGAACTTAACAAGCTGAGGCATCAATTACAGCCACACTTTTTATTCAATAGTTTAAATTCAGTGTATGCCTTAACTATTGTAAACCCAACAGAAGCGGGTACAATGATTACTAAATTGGCTGCTTTTTTACGCGGTACCTTAAAACGTGATGATGAAGTTTGGGTTAGTGTGGCCGAAGAAATGGAATACATTCAATTGTATTTGGATATAGAAAAGGTACGTTTTAGTCATCGATTAACCATTGATGTACAAATTGAAGAAAACACATTGGGGTTATATTTGCCAGGAACCTTGTTGCAACCTATTGTAGAAAATGCAATCAAATTTGGCTTATACAATACTTCAGCAGCGATTACCATTACCATTAAAGTTAAATTAGAAAATAATGCCTTAGTGATTTGTGTAGCAAATCCATACGATCCGGAAATGACAGCAAGTAAAGGCACAGGGTTTGGTTTATCAGCAATACGACGTAGACTTTACTTATTATTTGCAGATAGCAACTTATTGCAAACCGAAACCCAAAACAATAATTTGTATATTACTACGCTTAAAATACCTCAAAAAGATGATAAGAACGATACTAATTGATGATGAAGCCTTAGCAAGGGATGTAGTTAAACATTATTTAAAATCGTATCCTGATATCGAAATTGTTGCCGAATGTAGCGATGGTTTTGAGGGTTTAAAGGCTATAAATCTACATCAACCTGATTTTATTTTCTTAGATATTCAAATGCCAAAAATTAGTGGTTTTGAAATGTTAGAGTTGGTTGAAAAGCATCCTGCAGTAATTTTTACCACAGCGTTTGATGAGTATGCTATAAAGGCATTTGAAGTGAATGCAGTAGATTATCTGTTAAAGCCGATAGAAAAGGACTCGCTTCGATCAGGCAATGCAAAAACTGCCTGCTAAACTAGCCAAAGGCGAAAACAGTAATGAGTTGCTAGAAACTGCAGCCTTATCGCCTGCACAAAATAATCGTATTGTCGTTAAAAATGCTGGGGTAATTAAAATTATTCCAGTAACAGAACTACAGTACATAGAGGCAGACGATGATTATGTAAAATTGAGTACAACCGAAGGAAATTTCCATAAAAATAAAACGATGAGTTTCTTTGAGCAAACCCTTGATGCAGACCAATTTATTCGCATTCATCGTTCGTACATTATTAATTTAGCAGAAGTAACTAAAATAGAATTAAAAGAAAAAGATAGTTACGTGGTCTTATTAAAATCAGGCATTTGGTTACCTGTTAGTAAAACTGGATATGTAAAATTAAAGTTAGCACTAGGTTTATAGTTAGTTTCTTCTTAGATTGTATTAAAATTTAAGGAATGAAAACTAAATTAATTGCTGCTGCTTCTTTAAGCTTATTGCTAACTATTTCTTTGCTCGTAAATGCGCAAGATCCTACTGCGAAGATTGTAAAGTCATTGCATAAATATAATTCAGAAAGACCTCAAGAAAAGGTGCATCTACATTTCGATAAGCCATATTACGCTGCGGGCGATACAATTTGGTTTAAAGCATATACAGTTACCGCTGCAAATAATTTACCTACCAACTTAAGTAATACACTTAATCTGAATATGGTAAATGAAAAGGATTCTGTTTTGTTTTCAAAAAAGATACCACTCGAATCTGGTATGGGAGTTGGGATGATGGTTTTACCATTCGGCATAAAAAAAGGTAATTATGTTGTTTATGCAAATACTCCTTGGATGCAGAATTTTGGAGTAGATTTTTTCTTTAAAAAAGCTATTAAAATAGAAAATCCATTTACAGCCATTGCACCAGTGGTCAAAAAAAATACTAGAAGTTCAGAGCTTAGTTTTTTTCCAGAAAGCGGTAACATGATTGTAGGTATTCGTTCTAAAATAGCATTTAAATACATAGATCAAACTGGTTATGGTAAAGCAATTTCTGGCGATATTGTGAACAAGAACAATGAGAAAGTAACGTCTTTTGAAACAAGTCATGCTGGTATGGGTATTTTTGCCATCACCCCAGTTGATGGTGAAGTGTATAGTGCAGTTTTTAATGAAGATGGGAAATCTAAAAAGGTAGCATTGCCAGTAGTAAAAAAGGCTGGGTATGTTCTAGCTGTTAATAATTTAGATACCACAAACCTATTACTAAAAATTACTATCTCTCCAGAACTAGTTGGTGAAAAGGATGTGGTAATTGTAGCTCAAAATAACGGAGTAGTTAAGTATGGTGCTAAAATAAAATCAGCAGCAACTATTACTACTATTATTCCGAAAAAAGATTTTTCTACTGGGATAGCACAGTTAACAGTATTCGATTCGAATAATTTACCAGTTGCAGAACGTTTAGTTTTCATTAATCATAATGATGATTTAAAAATTGCATTAACAACGGATAAATCTACCTACACTAAAAAAGATAAAGTAGCATTAACGTTAGATTTAACCCATGCAACACAAACTGGATTAGGAAGTTATTCTATAGCTGTAACTGATGAAAGTAAAGTGAAATCTTCTGAAGATGAAGAAAACAACATTCTATCTAATTTATTATTAACATCAGACTTAAAAGGGTATATCGAAAACCCTGGTTATTATTTTAACAAATCAAACACTGATGCTGCAAAACATCTGGATTATTTATTGCTTACAAACGGTTGGAGAAGATTTAAATGGGACCAAGTGCTTAATAACACGGCACCACCTTTAACGTATAAAGTGGAAAAAGGAATAACTATTTCGGGTATTGTGACTACGATGGGCGGAAAACCAATTCCAGATGCACAAATTAGGCTACTTTCTAGTAAGGGATCTATTTTTACTACAGATACTACTGCGGGTAAGGATGGTAAATTTCGCTTTGACGAATTAAGCTTTATGGATAGTGTTTCTTTTATTATTCAGGCTAAAAATAAAGATAAAAGTAACATCAAGCTTAGTTTAGACCAACCCTTAAATCCAGTGTATAAAACTGTTTCAGATACCTGGAATGTTGCTGCGGCAGATATGAGTGCATATACTGAGAATATCAAGAAACAATACGCTGCTGATTATACAGCTTTTAAAAATAATTCCGCTATACTTTTAAAAGCGGTTGAGATTAAAGGACAGGCTAAAAAGGATGCTTTTTTAGCAAGATCATCAAACTTGAATGGAGCAGGAAATGCGGATAAAGTAATTACTGGAGATGAACTTGTGAATGCAATAGATTTATTTGATTACTTAGATAAATGGGGTGGAGGCATGTCTAAAATTAATGGACAAATGATTTTATCTAGAAATAGAAACACAAATGTGCCAGGTGGAGATGGCGATGCAGTAGTTCAATTTTATTTAAATGGAAGCCCAGTAGCTCAGGAATTTATAGAAGCGATGCCTGTGGAAGATATTGCTGTAGTAGAAGTATTGAAAAATGCAGCCTTAACAACCGTTTATGGTGGTGGGGGTGCTGGAGGAATAATTTTAGTTTCAACCAAAACAGGAAGTTCGTATAAACATAGTACTTCTCCAGGTATTATAGGTTTTAGAACTCAAGGTTTCGATGCATATAAAGAATTTTATTCGCCAAAATATACACCAAGTAACATCGCTAAAGAAGATTTACGTTCAACGATCTATTGGAACCCTAATGTGATCATTGATAAAGAGAATAAAAAAACATTGAATTATTTTAATGCAGATGGCACTGGAACATATAAAGTAGTGGTTGAAGGTATTAATGCTGATGGAAAAGTGGGTAGAGCAATTTTTAACTATACGGTTAAATAGATTTAGTTGAACGCTAAGTACTGCCTAATTTGAACTAACGAGATTCGGTTCCGATAGCTATCTAGATTACCGGAAAAACTGAGAAGGGGAGTACAAAAACAAAAGAATTACTATGTTTGATTTTCTATTTAAAATAAAAAACTAAACACTCTTGCATTTATAGAAAAATCGCGTTATATTTGCACCTCTTATTTAAAAACTCTAGTTAAGATATTATACAGTTATGAAAAGAACATTCCAACCTTCGCAAAGAAAGAGAAGAAACAAACATGGCTTCCGCGAAAGAATGGCTACAGCAAACGGTAGAAGAGTATTAGCTTCTCGCCGTGCAAAAGGAAGAAAAAGATTATCAGTTTCTGACGAGCGTCGTCATAAAGCATAATTTTTGATTGCCACCTAATTTAAGGTGTTAGCAGTCTATCTGCAAAATTGCAATCAAAAACATGAACAAATTTAACAAAGAAGAACGGTTATGTAGCAAAAAGTCATTAGACTTGCTATTTAAAAACGGTTCTTCTTTTTTGTTATATCCATTTCGCATTACCTTTCTTTTTGTTGATGAACCCCATAAATACCCTACACAAGTAGTAATTAATGTGGCTAAAAAGAGGTATAAACATGCGGTAGATCGTAATCTAATTAAACGTAGAACACGAGAAGCCTATCGCTTACACAAAGAAGCACATTTGTATACAGCATTGGCAAACCGTGATGACTTATTACTGTTATCCTTACAATTTGTAGGTAAGGAAAAGTATGAATTTACTTTTTTAGAAAAGAAATTAATTACAGCCTTTAAAAAGTTAACTACTCAAATTATAGCCTCATGAAAATAATTAAGCTTTTATTTTCCTGGTTATTTTTGGGCATTATTAAATTGTACCAATTATTACTGTCGCCTTTATTAGGTGCCAGTTGTAGATTTACGCCAACTTGCTCACAATATGGTGTAGAGGCTATTAAAAAACACGGACCTTTTTATGGTGGCTGGCTTACCTTAAAACGAATTGCAAGTTGCCACCCTTGGGGCAAACATGGTCACGATCCAGTACCTTAATAAAACCATTTTCAAATCTTATACTTTCACCTTACCTTTCTTATCTTTGAGCAATGGCAACCATCTTACAAATTGAAACCGCTACACAAGTTTGCTCCGTTGCTTTAGCAGTAAATGGAGAAACTATTGCATTGAAAGAAGAAAAAGCACAGAACATTCATGCAGCTAGTTTAACCTTATTTATTGATGAGGTAATGAAAATAGCTAAATTAACCTATGCAGATTTAGATGCTATAGCAGTGAGTAAGGGACCGGGTTCATACACAGGCTTACGTATTGGTGTATCTACGGCTAAAGGATTATGCTTTGCTTTAGATAAGCCCCTAATTGGAGTTAATACCTTACAAATGATGGCAAACGGATTTTTAGCTCAACATCCAAATTATGGGGGCTTAATTTGCCCTATGATTGATGCCCGTAGAATGGAAGTTTTTACAGCCGTTTTCAATAACAAATTGCATGAGGTGGTTTCCGTTAATGCTAAAATTATTGATGAAAAGAGTTTTGTAGTAGAGTTAGATAGCAACTATGTAACCTTTATTGGTGATGGAGCTGAAAAATGTGAAGCTATACTTGATAGCCAGAATGCCCATTTTTCTACATCGAATTTTAACTCTGCAACAAACATGAGTAATCTAGCTTATAGTGCTTTCAATAATGAGAATTTTGAAGATGTGGCTTATTTTGAACCTTTTTATTTAAAGGATTTCGTGTTTACTACACCTAAAAATAAAAGCTAATAGATTAGCTTTAGCTCTTTTTAAAGAAGTTGAATAGACTTCTGAAAACCCCTTTATAAACCTTTTCACCATTTACACCGGGCATTGTACTTAAATTTTGGGGATGATTTACGGTACGACCAAACTTAATGCCCAGCCCCATGTAAAAGGAAGCACCATTGTAACCAGAGCCAACAGTAGCGTCGTTTTTATGTATTCCTTTTGCTAATGAGATTGTCTTTCCAACATTATCAGTCCCTAAAAGGAATTCAAAATTTGGTGTTTGATACATACCCTGTAAACCAACCATAACAAAATCATCTAAATTATAAACAGGTATTACGCTAGCAGATAATGTATTGATCTTAAAAGTATTTACTAAAGCAATGTCTCCACCTGGATGGAATAAATTTTTAGATACAATGAAACTAGGCTTATAAAAATTAAACGTTTTCGAGATTAAAAAATCTGCTTTTGCATTGGTTGGCGTAATAAACCCATTTTTTTCAACTACATCTTTAGCTATAGCGGTGATTTCTTCATTAATAGCACTGCTGCTCTTTGTAGAAACATCATAAATACTTTTTAAGGTATTAAAATGAGCTATGTAAGAACTTTTACTCCATTTAATCAACCCTAAATCTTTAATATTTCCCATTAAATAATAACCAGATTTCGAGGTGTACGTAGTTCCTAAACTAATTGATGCTCCAGGGTTTTTAAAGGTAGGGAAGAACGTTCTTTTTGATATTTCATCATTATATAGAAAACTTCCTTTATAGGTTCCATTTACACCAATATCTAATCTATCATTTGCATCCGCATAAAAATAGGAGTTGTCTATCTTTAAGGAATTGTAAGCAATGCCACTTAATAAGCTTAGTTTAATGCCAAAAGCAAGTTTTTTATTATAATTTTCGCGAATGCTTACGCTAAATTGATGGTAAGATTGCTGATACCCATTGTTATTAAAAACATCAGTATAAGGTCCCTGGTCAAAGCGTTTATAACTATCGAAAATAGCTAGTGTTTCATTGGTGTAGTTAACATGAGAATCGGAGCGCACCTGCCATGCAAAGCCCACTTCTTGGTTATATTTATATGAACTAAAAATTCTAAATGTTAACAGATAAATATTTGTGTTTTGATAAAAAGTATTTGCTTTTCCTGTGCCTAATGGCAAAGAGCGAGTGTCATAAATAGTTTCATTAATTGATTTTCGTATTACACCTTCAGCACCTCCTCCATTTGCAGCGTTAATACCTAAGTTTGGCAAAAAGAAATTAGAAGCAAATTTGCTGGAACTATCTAATGTAAATGATTTTGCAGCTGGGTTTTCAAAAGCATCAAACTGCGTTTTAGTATTAAATAATCCGTATTGCTGAGCTTTTAAAATGCTAGCAACAAATAAAAATCCGACAAGTAAAATGTATTTTTTCTTCATTAATTACGGATTTGTTTGTAAACTATCTGTTTCAAGTGGCTTTTCAGTTTTTGTATGTAAGAGTAAATTACTTAAAAATTTACCATTATCTCCAGACAATTGATAACAAAATGCGTCAAATTCTTTAAAGCCAGTTTTCGATTGATACTGTTTGTAATAAGGTGGTTTTAAGTTACGTCCAAAAATATCAGTCGAGTTTTTATTGTTTATATAGAATGAAATGGTAGCTGATGACGATAATTGGTCTCTAAAACTCGCATAATCCTCATCCTGAATTAACAACTCATTATTTCTATATCGACTTAAAAATACTTGGATACTACTTGCGTTATTTGCCAACACCATGTAATTATCAATAATGGTGTAAAAAGGTCTTTCAAATTTTTTAAATGGCTCTCCAAAAAAAGAATAAGCAATGTTGGCTTCCTTAAATATTTTAATATCAGGTGCATAATCTGCACTTAAATCCAATAAAAGTTGATTTACTTTTTCACCATTAACTAAAGCGATAGCTCCAAACTTTTCTCCACTACTTAATTGAAAAGTAACAAATTGATTTTTAAAGTACTTTGGAAAGATCTGATTTAAATCTAATCTATACTTTTGATTAATTGATGTGATATTTTTAAGTACGTTCTCACTATTTTTTTGTTTTTCAAACCATGTAGTTAAAGCTTCAAACCAACTTTTATAATCATTAATCGTATAAATAGTATAGTTTGCAGTTTTATGCGGAAGTATATTGTCTATCACTATTTTTTGTTCCGGTACTGTTGTAAATAATTTATAGTAACTAGTTAAATCATTAACATCGGTATTCCCGTTAAATAGTAGGTTTTCTTTGCTGAAATTATAACTTAAAGCCGCAAAGCTATTTTGCTTATTGAAAATGGATAGTTCTCCATTTAAATTGCTGTTTAAAATGCTTTTAAGAAGGTTAGGGGCTTTATTGAAGTTGATGTATAGATTAGCTAACGTATTTTTATTAAAACGACTATTAGACTTAATATAATTTGCGAAACTTAAATCTGTTAAATTCTGCTCTTTTAATATATGCTGCACGACTTTTGGTGTATTTGAAATCACAACCAACACATCTTTAATTCCTACATAGCAACTAGTGCTATCGGTAAATGTGAGTTGATAAATTTCTCCAATTTTATTAACTTTTACTTTTTGGGAATTTAAGCTATTTACTGTTTTTTGTGGATCATTCCCTAACTTAAACTGAGCGCTGATTAAATAATCAACTTGATCACCTTCACCTCCTAAAAGACCAACATATACCTTTTGCCCATCAATTGAAGTGTTAACTTCATGTTGACTTAGTAGATTTTCTTTTAAAGATTTGAAACTTTTTGCTTTACTTTTCCCTAAAATATGTTGAAATAACTCTTGTCCGCTTAAAATTTCATAGAAGCTTTTATCGTTTTCAAAACTGAAAACAATACCTGAATTTGAAGCTACTGCATTTAAGGACAAATCGTTTGCATTGGTCTCTGTATTCAAATTAGAAAAATAGAGATAAGCCATTGCAATCATTCCTAACAATAAAACTCCGAGCGTTATGTATATTCTTTTCATGACTGTACTACAAATTTAATTTAATTTTAGGATTACAGAGATTATAAGGGCATTTTGTTAATTTAGCAATTGTATAAAGCCGATAACTCATGAACAAACGTATTATTCTTACTGCGGCCTTTTTTGGAGCTTTAGCAGTTATATTGGGCGCATTTGGTGCACATAGCCTTAAAAACTTAATAAGTGCATCTTCTTTAGAAATATGGCAAAAAGGAGTGGAATATCAGTTTTATCATACTTTTGCACTACTTTACTTATCTACGTTTGCTCGTTATAAAAACAAACTGATAGGCTTTTCATTTATTTTATTTTCATTAGGCATTCTATTATTTTCAGGCTCTCTTTATCTTTTAGCCTTAAAGGATGCTTACCATTTAACTATAGGTCAATTTGTTGGTCCAATAACTCCAATAGGGGGTTTATGCTTTATTTTAGGGTGGGTTTGTCTGTTTTTAGCAGCACTAAAAGATAAATAATGCAATTTGCAGATACACTTGATTTTTCTGAAAGAGAAACTCTTTTTGTAGAAGTGATATTACCATTATCGCTAGCAATAAATTATACTTATCGCGTTCCTTTTGAATTAAATGACAAAGTTGCGATTGGTAAGCGAGTTGTTGTTCAATTCGGAAAACACAAAATTTATACAGCACTAGTTAAAAGTATTGGCCAACAACCACCAGAATTTTATCAAGCCAAATACATTATAGATGTAGTAGATGAATATCCAGTAATTACTGAAAAACAATTTCAGTTTTGGGATTGGATTACATCTTATTATCTATGTAATGAAGGCGAAGTAATGGCTGCTGCTTTACCTACTGGACTAAAATTAGCAAGTGAAACTATCTTAGTACTTAAAGATGAATTACCTAACGAAATAGTTTTAACCGAAAAGGAAAACTTAATTGTTAACGTTCTTCAAAAGCAACAACGTATCAGTATTGATGATGTAATTGAGTTATTAGGACAAAAAACAGTTTATCCCATTGTAAATTCCTTACTAGCAAAAGAAGCCATTTATGTTGCTGAAGAGGTGGTGGAAAAGTATAAACCATTATTAAAATCTTTCATAAAACTTAATCCATTTTATAACGAGGAAGAAAATCTTAAACAGTTATTTGCAGTTTTAGAACGTGCACCTAAACAATTAGATGCATTGTTGGTTTATTTAAAGCTTTCTAAAAGCGAAATATCAATTCCGAAACAAGTATTGCTTGAAGAAAGCGGAAGTGGACAAGCTGCATTAAAATCATTAATAGATAAAGAAATATTTAGTGTAGAAAAAAAAGCTGTAAGTCGTTTAAATGACTCGAATGATGAATTTGAAGTTAATTTTGAATTGAGCAGTGCACAACAAAAAGCTTTCGAAGAAATTGAATTACAATTCGCCAATAAAGATGTAGTGTTATTACATGGAATTACGGCTTCTGGTAAAACTCAACTCTATTTAAAACTAATCGAAAAAGCTATTGAAAAAGGCGGTCAAGTTCTTTTCCTTTTACCTGAAATTGCCTTAACCACACAAATTGTAGAGCGAATTAAACGCTATTTTGGAGATAAAATAGGTGTATATCATTCTAAATTTAACGATAATGAACGCGTAGAAATTTGGAATAAAGTGCTAAATGGTTCATATAAAGTTGTGCTTGGTGCTCGTTCTGCGGTTTTCTTGCCATTTAAAGAATTGAATCTAATAGTGATAGATGAAGAGCATGAATCGTCTTATAAACAGCATGAACCTGCTCCTCGCTACCAGGCAAGAGATGCGGCCGTTTTTCTTGGACATTTGCATCAGGCAAAGGTGATTTTAGGCTCTGCAACACCATCTATAGAAAGTTATTACAATGCAAAAACCGAAAAATATGGTTTAGTAACACTAAATGAAAGATTTGGCGGTGTGCAATTGCCATTACAAGAAGTTATCAGCATAGCTGAAGAGACCAAGCGTAAAAAAATGACATCATATTTTACAAGTGTATTGGTAGATGATATGACAACGGCATTGGAAAATAAAGAACAAATTATTCTATTTCAAAACCGTAGAGGTTACGCAACTATTTTAATTTGTGCAACCTGTGGCTATGCGCCTAAGTGCGTTAATTGTGATGTTAGCTTAACATTTCATAAAACCAGTGGTAAACTACATTGTCATTATTGTGGTTACCATCAGAGTAGTATAAATATTTGTCCAGCCTGTGGTTCTGTACATATTGAGCAAAAAGGTTTCGGAACAGAGCGAATAGAAGAAGAATTAAGTCTTATTTTTCCAGATGTTAAAATAGCTAGGCTTGATTTAGACAGCACTCGAACAAAGAATGGAATGCAACAGATTATTTCTGATTTTCAGGATAAGAAAACCCAGATTTTAATTGGTACGCAAATGGTTGCCAAAGGTTTAGATTTTGATAATGTAAGTTTAATTGGTGTGATTAATGCAGATACTCTATTAAATTATCCAGATTTTAGAGCATTTGAAAGAAGTTATCAATTATTAGCACAAGTAGCAGGTAGGGCGGGGCGTAGAGATAAACAAGGTAAAGTTTGTATACAAGCTTATGATGATTCACATCGTATTATTAAGCAAGTAATTGAAAACAATTACCATGAAATGTATGCAGATGAAATGGCAGAACGCAAGCAATTCAACTATCCACCATTTACTCGGTTAATATTTATCAACGTAAAACATAAAGATCCAAACGTTTTAAACATTGCAGCGCAAACATTAGCCAGCGCTTTAAAAGTGCAATTAGGAAATAGAATACTTGGTCCAGAACAGCCCTTAGTTGCAAGAATTAGAAATTACTACATTAAACAAATTATCATTAAAACGGAGAAAAATGCTGCAATACAAAAAGTAAAAGCAGTGTTAAAAGAAACAATCAAAGACTTTAATGCTCAAAAAGACTTCAAAAGTGTAATTACACAAATTGATGTAGATCCGTATTAATTTTTACTTACTAAATGAACTTGAACTCCTATAGAAATCGGATTTAGCAAGAACTCCCATTTGTTGTATTTTGCAATAGAGTTGGTATTAGCAGCATCTTGCTGAATTTTTTCTTGTTTTTCATAAGAGTAATAGAAATCCAAACTTGTTTCAGCAAAGAAAGAGACTTGTTTTATTGGATTAACTCTAATTCCAATTAAAGGTGTAATAATAAATCCATTTTTTTCAGCATCTACATTATAAGGCATATTCATGTTTTTAGGATTTGCCGTTTTAACCTCCCCTGTAAAACGATTTGCACGATAACCTATGTCTGAACCAAAATAAGGTTGAACTATAGCATAGTTTAAACTCTTTTCAAAACCAACTTTAAAAGAGAAATCGCTTACCGTTCCCTTTGCTATTTCGCAGCTTTCACATTCATTATAAAATGAAATATCTTTTCTGTAATAATTTGCATTTAGTCTGATGCTAATTTGATTATCATTAAACTTAACTAATGCACCATTAAAATAAGTATCGGTGTAATTTTGAGAATTAGTTTGATTTAATATTTTAGGCATTTGCATGGAACTGTAACCTCTCACGCCAATGGTATAATTATAGTTGCCATCAAACTGTGAGAATGCAGAACAAGAAATAAACAAGCAAAAAATACTAAATAATAATTTTTTCATAGGGATGATGATAAATAATTAGATTTCAAAAATAGAAATTATTTACCATTAACAAGCAATTGGTTTACATACTGATAAGAATAAATTTTTAAGGTTGATTTTGTGTTTGTTAGCAATTAATTCCATTTAAACTTGTCAGATTTTAGGTACATTAGAGTTCAAAAAACTATTTTTGAGGCCAGATGGCATATAAATTCATAGATAATTATCGAGAACAAGGGGCAAGAAAAAAGCTGGTCCTTTTATTAAAGGAAAGAGGCATTACCGATCAACGTGTGTTAAAAGCAATTGGTAAAGTTCCACGTCATTTCTTCTTTGACGAAACTTTTTGGAATCAAGCTTATAAAGACATTGCTTTTCCGATTGGGGATGGACAAACTATTTCTCAACCGTATACTGTTGCTTATCAAACTGAATTGTTGCATATTCAAAAAGGAGATAAAGTATTAGAAATTGGAACAGGCTCAGGCTATCAAACCTGTATATTGATGGAATTAGGGGCGAAGGTTTATACAATAGAGCGTCAACCAAGTATTTATGCTCATACCATTAAAGTTTTGCCAGGAATGGGATATAAAGCTAATTTTTTTCTTGGTGATGGTTCTAAAGGAATTGAAGAGCATGCTCCCTATGCTAAAATTATTGTAACCGCAGGCGCTCCATTTGTACCAGAAGTTTTATTAAAGCAACTAAAAATTGGCGGTATTTTGGTAATCCCAGTAGGAGATGAGAAATCACAAAAAATGATTACCGTTATTCGCGTAAGTGAAAATGATTTTGATAGAATTGAATTAGATACGTTTAGATTTGTACCGTTAGTAGGCGATCAGGCATGGTAAAGTACTTTACTTGTTGAAGTAGCTCATTTGTTCATTGAGCTAAGGACTTTAACTAATGAACCAATAGATTATACTTTCATCGCTCTATCCATCTCACGTTTGCTTTCGCGATCTTTAATACTATCACGTTTATCAAACTCTTTTTTACCTTGCGCTAAAGCAATTTCTATCTTAGCAAAACCCCTTTCGTTGGTAAAAATCCGCAATGGAACAATGGTATAACCTTTTTCTTCGCCTTTAACTTTTAATTTTTTAAGTTCTTTCTTTTTGAGGAGTAAAACTCGATCTCTTTTTATATCATGATGATGAAAAGAACTGTGACTATATTCAGAAATATGGAGATTTCTTACATACAGTACATCTCCAATAAACATACAAAAAGCGTCAGTCATGTTCGCTTTACCCTGTCTAATTGCTTTAATCTCAGTGCCTAATAAAGCTATTCCCGCAATAAAACTTTCTAAAACATGGTAATCAAAATAGGCTCTTTTATTCTTTATTTGGATATCGTTTTTCATAATAAAGTGCTAATATCTGAAAGAAAAGCCGATAAAATAAACTTTATCTGTGTTTTTGGTTATTCCAAGATTAAAACCTGCATCGAATTTTAAATTTTTTGTAACTGAATACCCAAAGCCACCATTAAATGATAAATCGAACTTTTTATCCTCAAAATCATAATTGTAGTAGCTTTCAATAAATGTTTCTAAAGCTTTACTTAACTCTTTTCCAACCACGACAGATTGTAAAAGACCAGCATGATATCCACTTTTTTGAATAGATTTTAAGATATCAACTTGTACTTGGGTCCCAAGATTAAAATCATTTCCCAAATCTATACTTAAAGGAAATACAATTCCGCCTTCAATATTTTTATTCTCTTTGCTAGTTGGTAAATTAATATAGGGCATTAGAGCGAAAGCTGTTGTACCACCATCGTTTCCCCATAAATTATGTTTTATACGAATAGTTAAATCTCCAAATCCGGAATTAGTATTTGTTTTTTTGCCTACTGCATCTTTTTCATAGGAGTTGACATAACTTCCAACCACTAATTGTAAATCTGTATTATGAGCTAGGCCTAACTTTAAATTTGCTAAGTTGTAACTGTTTTCAACAGAAATAATTCCATTGGTTTTATTGCGTGATGTTTTAAATATATCTGTTTCTATTTGAAAATGACCAGCATCAACAGAGTTAGGACTTTCAGTTATATCTGGTCTATCTGTAGACATATCACGCATCTTTTCTCTTGGAACAGGATTAAATAACGTATACTTTTTTTGTGACGCAACTTGGCCAAAAGCACCGCTATGTGCAAATGCAGCAAAAATTAACAATATTATTATTTTCTTCATCTTATCTTACAATTAAAACTGGAATAGTTACTTTATGGCGAACAGAATCTACAGTAGTGCCAAAAATTAGATCTTTTAGACCTTTATGTCCATGAGCACCCATTACTAATAATTCTATTCCATTTTGCTTGCTAATTTCTGCTATAGCTTTTGCCGTTCCCCCAAATCCAATATGTGAGCTAGATTCATAGCCTAAATCTTTTAAATTAAGGCTATATTTTTCTAAATTTTCGGTATCAGCTTGTGTTTCATGATCCATAACATTTTTACCAAGATAGCGAGCTGCTGCTGTTTCAACAACATGAATTAGGTAATAATGTGCTTCTTTACCACCTTGAATTAACGCATGTCGAATTGTATTACGGTCATTTTTAGAGAAATCTACTGTAATTCCAATCTTTTTGTAATTGATCTTATCAATATTTTCAATGGCTAAAGCATTTCCATGTGGTACATTACCTATCCGTTGATTTTTATTGATGAATGGATAGATAAAAATGTAGATCAGTAATAAGCCAATTGCAACAGCTACAGGAATCACAATTGCATAAATATACCATCCATTTGATTCTGCAATCCAATTCGAAATTTCCTCAATAACCAATTTAATATTTAAACTTACAATTACTACAGCACTCATCCACGCCAAAACTTTTACCCAAGTTTTAATGGTAAAATCCTTCATTTCTTTTTTATCTGAAGTAAGATGTATTAGCGGAATAATGGCAAACCCTAATTGTAAACTCAGTACCACTTGGCTTAAGATAAGTAAGCTGCCTAAAGCGTCGTTTCCAAACCATAAAATAGTGAAAAATGCGGGTATAATTGCTAATAAACGTGTAATCAAACGTCGTAACCAAGGCTGAATTCTTAGGTTTAAATGCCCTTCCATGATAATTTGCCCAGCTAATGTTCCAGTTATGGTAGAACTTTGTCCAGCAGCAATTAATGCAATAGCGAATAAAGCAGGGGCAACTGGTCCGAAAATATGAACTCAATAATTTGTGTGCGTCTTGTATTTCAGCAACTTCATGAAATCCGTTGGTAAAGAAAGCTGCAGCTGCTAAAATTAAAATGGCAGCATTTACAAAAAAAGCAAGATTTAGTGCAATTGCAGTATCAATAAAGTTGAATTTTATTGCTTCTTTTATCCCTTTGGTATCTCGATCAAACTTTCTAGTTTGTACCAAAGATGAGTGTAGATATAGATTATGTGGCATTACTGTTGCGCCAATAATACCAATAGCGATGTATAAAGCTTGTCCAGAAAGGAAGGAAGGCTCAAATCCTTTAATTACGTCTTTTAAGTTTGGCTCTACGATAAACATTTCCACTAGAAAAGAAATACCAACTATGAATACCATAGAAACAATAAAGGTTTCCATTTTACGCATTCCTTTGTTTAAAAGAAATAACAATAAAACGGTATCGAATATGGTAATTGAAATTCCCCAAATTAAAGGCAATCCAAATAATAAGTTTAAACCAATTGCCATTCCAATTACTTCAGCTAAATCACAAGCAACAATTGCGGTTTGTGCTAAAATGAAAAGAGGAAGGTTTACCCATTTTGGATAGGTATTTCTTGATGCTTGAGCTAAGTCCAATCCTCTTACAATACCTAAACGGGCACTTAAAGATTGCAATAAAAGCGCAATAAGATTAGACATTAATAATATCCAAATTAATTGATATCCAAATTTGCTTCCGCCGGCAATGTCTGTAGCCCAGTTTCCAGGATCCATATAGCCAACACTTACCAAGTACGCTGGACCAATGAATGCTAAAATTCTTTTCCAACCTTTACGTTTATCAGTTGCTACGCTTTGGTGTACCTCACTTAATGATTGTTTTTGGCTCATATTTATTTGCTAATTAGAATGTGTAACGCAACTTCTCTACTAATGTTTATTTTTTTTTCATCTATCAATAGTTCAACTGAACCATCAAAGTCTATAATTTCTGACACTTCAATTTTTTTACCTAAAGTCAGCCCAAGTTTTTCTAAATGTTTTAAGAAAGGCGAGGAGTGTTCACTTACACCAGTAATTGTTCCTCTATCATTAACCTTAAGTTTACTCAATTTGATAAAAGATAAATCTGCAAAATTTCCATACTGATCTGGAATCGGGTCTCCATGAGGATCTACTTTCGGAAATTCCAAAAACTCATCTAATCTTTCAGTTAACAAAGTCGAATTAATATGTTCTAATTCTTCAGCTACTTCATGTACTTCATCCCATTTGAAGTTCAATTTTTCAACTAAAAAAACTTCCCAAAGACGATGCTTTCTCACAATATTAATTGCCATCAGTTTTCCTTTTTCTGTTAATGTAACACCTTGATATTTTACATAATCCACCAATTCTTTGTCTGAAAGCTTTTTAAGCATATCAGTTACTGATGCCGCCTTAGTTTGGGTACGTTCTGCAATAGCATTTGTTTGCACTGGATTGCTAATTACCGAAAGATGGTAGATTGTTTTAAGATAATTTTCTTCAGTAAAAGATTGCATTTTTGTTAGTCTAATTTTTAATTTAGACAAATCTAAAAAATATTTTGTAAAATAAAAAGTAATTTTTTCAAGGGTTTATAGAATAAAATTTGGCTAATTAATACTAGTATGCTACCTTTGACTATAATCACTATTTTATGGCAACAGAATTAGATAAAATCGATTTTAAAATTCTTAAACTTTTACAGGAAAACGGAAGGATTACCAATTTACTATTATCGCAAGAAATTGGGTTATCTCCAGCACCAACGCTAGAGAGAGTACGTAAACTTGAAATGGCTGGTTATATTAAAAGCTACCATGCTTTAGTTGACGAAGAAAAACTAGGATTAGGAATTAAGACCTTTATTCAGGTTCAGTTAGATTTTCATAAAAATAATACCATTCAAATCTTTTTAGATGAAGTAAACCAAATTAAGGAGATTACAGAGTGTCATCACGTAACTGGTCAGGCCGATTTTTTATTAAAAGTTTATGTAAACGATATTAAAGCATACGAACGCTTAATTATGGATAAAATTAGTAAAATCTCAGTCGTAAAAACTTTTCAAACGATGATGATTATGTCTACTACTAAAAAAGAACCTATTGTTCCTTTGGAATACTAAATTAACCTTCAATTTGCCAATTTATGGGCTTTAATCCTTCTTTTATAAGGATTTGATTTGTTTTTGAGAAAGGTTTCGATGCAAAAAAGCCATTGTATGCAGAAAATGGTGATGGATGTGCTGACTTAAGTACATGATGTTTTTGAGTATCTATTAGGCTTTCTTTTTGTTGAGCATATTTTCCCCATAATAAAAATACTAAGCCACGTTTTTCTGCAGATAAAACAGAGATTACATGATCTGTAAATTTTTCCCATCCTTTATTTTGGTGAGAACCTGCTTCGTGAGCTCTAACTGTTAATGTTGCATTAAGTAATAAAATGCCTTGATCAGCCCATGCAGTTAAGTTACCGTGATTTGGAATTTTGAAATCTTCGATATCATCTACCAATTCTTTATACATATTTTTTAAAGAAGGAGGAACGGGAACACCTTTTTGAACAGAAAATGATAAGCCATGTGCTTGGCCTTGCCCATGATAAGGATCTTGTCCAAGAATAATAACTTTAACCTTATCAAAAGGAGTGTGATTAAAAGCATTAAAAATATCTGCGCCTTTAGGATAAACAGTAAATCCTTTTTGCTTTTCTTCTAGCAAAAAGGATTTCAATTCTTTCATGTAAGGTTTTTCAAGCTCATCGCTTAAAACGTTTAGCCATCCAGGTTCTAAAGCAGCAGCCATATCTATTTTGTTTTAGCAACAGCTAATACTTTAAGCATATCTTTTTCTAAAGTCTCTTGAGGCCTTTCAGTTATGCGAGCAACTTCAGTTCCTTTTTTATCAGTAAAGATAAAGGTTGGTACATTGGTAATTTTAAGATTATCGATAAGGCCGTTTTCACAATGTTTTGTACCATCGACTGCAATAAACTCAATTTTATCGGCATCAAATTTCAAAGCATCCATAATTTTTAAAAAATGTGGAACTTGAAATTTACTATCACCGCACCAAGTTCCTAAAACAATCGTCACTTTTTTACCTTTTAAAAGTTTAGCTAATCCATCTAACGAAGTAGAATCTGGTTTATAACTAGCATAATTAGGATCGTAGCTTTCTTTAAATTCAGCAAAGCTCGTAATTGCCTCTCTTGTACATTGATTCAACATTACTTGTTTATGTCTACTTGGATCCTCAATTTTTTTATTCAATTCTTGTGCTCCTACATTCATGGCAAATAATACGATTAGGCCTGTTAATATGTTCTTCATATTATATTTTTTTGTTGAAATTATAAATTTTAAATCTAATTTTTGGTATTTAAACACGATATTTGCACAAATATTATAAAACTATGCCAAATTTAATACGCCTCATTATAGGTTTCGCTTTTGTAGGTGCAGCAATTGCACTCATGATTTTCGGTTATTGGGGCTGGGGAATACTTTTAGTGTTTCTAAGCATTTTTATCTTCATCACTTATTTCTATAATGAAAACATGTTAATTGCTCAATGGTTTTTGCGTAAAGATAATATGCCAAAAGCTGAGCAGTTTTTAAGAAGAATAAAAAATTACGAAAAAGAATTAAATAGAGTTCAGCACGGTTATTACAACTTGCTAATTGGATTAATAGAATCAAGAAAAGCACCGATGAAATCTGAAAAATATTTCAAACAAGCGATAAGTTTAGGTTTACATATGGATCATAATGTGGCTCTAGCTAAATTAAGTTTAGCTGGTATTGCTATGGGAAAAAGAAATAAGCGTGAAGCTCAAATGTATTTAACCGAGGCTAAAAAAGCAGATAAAAATAAATTGCTAGCTGATCAAATTAAACAAATGAAAGATCAGATGGGATTAATGGACAAGCAACAGCAAATTCGTTACAAATAGATTTATTAAAACGAATTAAAGCTATTTCTTAATAAAGAGATGGCTTTTTGTTTTTATAGAATTTAATTTTATTCTTTTTTGGAATGTGCTTTTCAAGTTCTTCAAAACCAAATTGAATTTTGAATTGTAGTGTATAGAAAATCTATACGTATGGCAACATCACAAGAAGGAAGTACTAATAATACTCAAGAACAAGATAACATTAAAGATTTAGGTGGACCTGAAGCAGTAGCAAAGCTTAAAGAATTGGCAGAAAAGGCAGAAAGCTGTTTTTTTTGTACAAATATTAAAACTGGAGTTCCGTTATCGATACGACCCATGGCAATCCAACAGGTTGATGAAGACGGCAACATTTGGTTTATGAGTATGAAGGATAGCCATAAAAATGAAGAAATTGCTACAGATCCGTTCACTCATTTGCTTTTTCAGGCAAGTGCTCACTCAGGATTTGTAAATATTTACGGGATATCAGAAATCAGTAGGGATCAAGCGAAAATTGATGAACTTTGGAGCCCTTTTATTAAAACGTGGTTTCAAGGTGGAAAGGATGATCCAAATATTACGCTCATAAAAGTTATCCCTTCAGAAGGTTATTATTGGGATACTAAACATGGAACTGCAGTAGCATTCTTAAAAATGGCTGCTTCGGTTATCACAGGAAAAACAATGGATGATTCGGTAGAAGGAATTTTGGATATTGATTAGCAAAGGTATCTATGTCATTATTTAATAGGTTGAAATAGATTTAGAGAATCAAATGCTGTTTACTTATCGTCTAAGTAATCAAATCCTTCAAATTCTTCCCTTTGATTTCTTTTACTTAAGATATCTTCTTCATCTACTTCAACTTTTTTAAAGAAAAAAGCTTCTGCTTGTATTCTTTTTATTAATTGGTGAACCAAGGATAAATCGAAAGCTTCTTTACTTAATTTGATGCAGTATTCTCTATCTGTAATTTCTAAACTTGAAGTATTCATATAGCAATGATTTTTATTTCTATTGCTGTAAATATAGAAAAGGCTTGCTTAATAATTGTTAGCAAGCCTTTTAAGTTTATGTTATGTTTATGTTAACCTTCTGATTATTTATGTGATAGAAATAAACCATTATCAGTTTTTGAAACTTTAAGAATTCCTTTCCCTGTTAAAGCTTTTAAAGTTGTATCCCACTTTTTATTGCTCCAATCGGTTAGTTTTGCTTTAACATCAATTAACAAAGTTTCTTCTCCTTCTTTAATCAGAGTATATAGCTCTTTTTCTTCCGGTGTTAATTCTATTTTCTTTTTCTCTGGACGCATCTGCGGAAAGAATAAAACTTCTTGAATTGTACTCTGATTAGTCATTAACATAACAATTCTATCAATACCAAAACCTAAACCTGATGTTGGTGGCATACCATATTCTAGAGCACGCACAAAATCATCATCCATTGCCATTGCATCTTCATCACCTCGATCAGCCAATGTAAGTTGGTCTTCAAAACGTTCTTTTTGATCAATTGGATCATTCAATTCGGAATAAGCATTTCCAATTTCCTTCCCATTTACAAAAATCTCAAAACGCTCAACTAAGCCTTCAGATGTGCGATGTTTTTTAGCAAGTGGGGTCATTTCTATTGGGTAATCAGTAATAAATGTAGGCTGAATTAAGTTTGCTTCTACTTTATCACTAAAAATTTCATCAACCAATTTACCACGACCCATTGTAGAATCTGTTTCAATACCTAAATGGTTACATGTTTCCAATAATTGATCTTCATTCATTCCAGAAACATCTATTCCTGTATATTTTTGGATAGACTCATACATGGTTAACTTTTCATACGGTCCTTCGAAGTTAATATCGTTTTCGCCTACTCTAACTACTGCGCTACCATTGGTAGCTATTGCAACTTTTTCTAAACATTCTTCAACCATAGCCATCATCCAGATATAATCTTTATAAGCTACATAAATTTCCATTGAAGTATATTCTGGGTTATGTGTACGGTCCATTCCTTCATTTCTGAACATTTTACCAAACTCATAAACCCCATCAAAACCGGCAACAATTAAACGTTTTAAATAAAGCTCATTTGCAATACGCAAATAGAGAGGCATATCTAAGGTGTTGTGATGCGTAGCGAATGGACGAGCAGCAGCACCACCATGAATTGGTTGTAGGATAGGAGTTTCTACTTCCATCCAACCTTGTTCATCAAAGTAGTTACGCATAGAGTTGATAACTTTGCTGCGCTTAATAAAGATTTGCTTGTAATCTGGATTAACTGTTAAATCTACATAACGCATTCTATAACGCAATTCTGGATTGGTAAAACCGTCATAAACGTTTCCATCATCGTCACGTTTTACAATTGGCAAAGGGCGCAAAGATTTAGAAAGAATAGTGAACTTGGTAACATGAATAGAGATTTCTCCAGTTTGCGTTGTGAAAACATAGCCTTCAATACCGATGAAATCACCTATATCTAATAGTTTTTTAAATACAATATTGTACAACGTCTTATCATCTCCAGGGCAAAGCTCATCACGTTTTAAATAGATCTGGATACGACCAGTTGCATCTTGTAACTCAGCAAATGACGCAGCTCCCATTATATTACGACCCATTATTCTTCCAGCAAGGCTGATTGTTTTATAGGCTGTTTTATCTTTTTCGTAATTAGCTAAAATGTCTGCTGCATTAGCATTGATTTCGTAAGCCTCTGCAGGATAAGGGTTGATACCCAATTCGCGAAGTTGTTTTAACGAATCGCGACGTAATAATTCCTGTTCTGATAATCCTGTACTCATGTATTGTATATTTTTGCAAAAGTAAGTAATTACTTCGTTATTGTAAGGAACGAAGCAATCTTAAAGCAGTATATTATTAAATAATAACTTATTAAGAGAGATTTCTCTTAAAATCTAACAGTAAATTAATAAGGAAAGGACGATTTAATCAGCTTCAACACCTTCTTGGTACATCTCATTTATTGCTTCGGCATATTTCTTTTCTACAACCCTGCGCTTCACTTTCATAGTTGGAGTAATTTCACCCTCGTCAATACTAAAAGGATTACGTTTAATTTTGAAGTTTTTAATACGTTCAAATTTAGCTAGCTCATTAGAAATCTTCTTAATATCCTTCTCAAACCAATCCTTAATTTCTGGATTTTCTATAAATAAACCTTCTTCTTGGAAGAATGACTCTTTTAAATTGAAAGTTTCTTGTAAAGTTTCTTTATTGGGGATGACGATAGCTGTAATAAATTCGCGTTTATCGCCTATTAAGAATAACTGATCAATTTTTGGACTTTTTAAATAGATATTTTCAACTGGGGTTGGATACACATTTTTACCATACGCATTTACAATCATGTTTTTTAAACGATCTGTAATTTGCAAGTTACCTTTATAAAAACGACCAATATCACCTGTGTGAAACCATTTGTCTTTATCAATAGCCTCAGCGGTTTCTGCAGGTTTGTTAAAATAGCCTTTCATAACGCAATGACCACGAACAATTACTTCGCCTTCAGCACATTCAAAATCTTCATTAAAAGTGTTATGAGTTTGTATATTGATGATTTGTTTAGTTTCTACATCTTGAATTCCGATTTCAATACCTGGAATAACGCGACCAACAGTGCCGTAAACTTGACGATGATACTCAGTTACAGACATTACAGGTGATGTTTCTGTTAGACCAAATCCTTCTAAAATTTTGATCCCTAAATCTCCAAAAAATTCACCTACATTTTTAGGCAAAGCAGCACCTCCGGAAATCATGAATTTTAATCGACCACCAGTTTTTTCTTTAATTTTACTGAAGACTAATTTTTCGGCGATTGCTTTTTGAGCTCCTAAAATTAAACCAGCACTTTTACCAGCCTCTTTAGCATGGCGATAATTTTTTCCAATTTCTAAGGCCCAATTAAAGATATTTGCTTTTAATCCTCCAGCTGCAGTACCAGATTTAATCGCTTTATCATGAATACGTTCCAATAAACGAGGTACACATGCCATTACAGTAGGTCTTACTTCGCCCATGTTTTTAGCCAATAATTCTAAACTCTGAGCAAAAGCAATTTTACAGCCTTGTGCACAACACACATGATAAGTTGCGGTACGTTCAAAAACATGAGAAAGAGGTAAAAATGACAAGAACGTTTCCGTTTCATCAATCACAGGAATTTGTTGTAGGCAAACATTTACGTTTTCTACAAAATTGCTGTGGGTTAGCATTACACCCTTTGGGGTACCAGTTGTGCCTGAAGTATAAATTAATGAAGATACGTCCGTTGGTAAAACTTCAGCTCTACGTGCATCTATTTGTTCTTGTTCAGCTTTGCTTACCGTCTTCTCTAATATCGTACTAAAACTTATAATTTCAGCTTTATTTCCTTCTGGGATTGCAACTTTTTCATATCCTGCAAATGCTGGAATAATGTATTTTAATTCCTGGCAGTTCTCTGCAATTTTTAATACTTTTTTAAATAAAAATGGATTGCCAACTAATAAAGCTTTAATACCCGAATCGTTAATAATGTAAGCTACCTCATGTTCTGATAAAGTAGGGTAGATAGAAACATTAATAACACCAATTTGTTGAATGCCTTGGTCGAAATATACATATTCAGGTGAATTTTCAATCATCAAACCTAATCTATCTCCTTTGGCAATACGTTTTTCTAAAAAGAAAGCAGAAATTGAATCTGCTCTTAGTAAAGTATCCTTGAAAGAAACTTCTTCCCAAGTAGTATTTTTTTTATGAATTAAAAAGGTTTCTTCGGGCTTGTGGATATTTTCTACGACATTACGTAATAAACTAGGAACAGTAGAAAATTCATTAAATGATACCATGTGCTAATCTTTGGTTTGTTTTGGAATAACAATGATAAACTTTTAGCTTTAATAATACAAGCTAGCTTATGCATTGAGTAACAAAAAAGGCACCGAAAAATCGATGCCCTCTAGGAAATTTAATAAATGTATATTAAACAGAAAAACTTTCGCCACAGCCACAGGAGCGGCTAGCGTTAGGGTTATTAAAGGCAAAGCCTTTGCCATTTAAGCCATCAGTAAAATCAAGTTCTGTACCCGCTAGGTATAAAAATGATTTCATATCTAAGGCTATTTTAATGCCACGATCTTCAAAAAATTGATCTCCGGTTTTGGCTTCGTTATCAAAATCTAAATTATAAGATAAGCCAGAGCAACCACCACCTTTTACAGAAACACGTAAAAAGTAGTCAGAACCTAATTCAGAATCCTGCATTAAGTGATCAATTTTGCTTTTTGCTTTATCGGTTATAGTAATCATATTAATTTACGATCTAGATTTACAATTTTAGATTTTTCAATCCTTACTTGTAAATCGTCATTCTAAATTTTAATTAGTGATGAGATTTAGCTAATTCAAATGCTTCTAAACCATTTTTAACGCGGTAATCGTTAATTGCAGATTTAATTGCATCTTCTGCCAAAACAGAACAGTGAATTTTTACTGGAGGTAAAGCTAATTCTTCCACAATATCCATATTATCGATAGTTAACGCCTCATCAATTGTTTTTCCTTTTAACCATTCTGTAGCTAAAGAAGAGGATGCAATTGCAGAACCACAGCCAAATGTTTTAAATTTAGCATCCGTAATTACGTTATTATCGTCAACCTCAATTTGCAAACGCATTACGTCTCCGCACTCTGGTGCGCCAACTAAACCTGTTCCAACAGATTTGCTGTCTTTATTTAAAGTACCAACATTGCGAGGGTTGGTATAATGTTCCATTACTTTTTCTGAATATGCCATTTTGATTTTGGATTTATGATTTTAGATTTACGATTTCTGTAGTTCTAAAACCCTCATTATTTTTAATATTTTTAGTCAATTAATTTAGTGTTCTGCCCACTCAATTTTACTTAAATCAATACCATCTTTAAACATTTCCCAAAGTGGAGAAAGATCTCTTAAATGGTTTACGGCTTTTTTAGTATTTTCTATTGCGTAATCAACCTCTTCTTCAGTAGTAAAACGACCTAATCCGAAACGGATAGATGAGTGTGCTAAATCATCAGATAAACCTAAACTTTTTAATACGTAACTCGGTTCTAATGAGGCAGAGGTACAAGCAGAACCAGAAGAAACTGCTAAATCTTTCATTGCCATCATTAAGCCTTCGCCTTCAACATATTTGAAAGAAATATTAGCTACATGCGGTAAACGATGTGCTGTGTTACCATTTACATAACTTTCTTCCATGGTAGTTAAAGCGCTTTCTAATTTATCACGTAAAGCAGATAAACGTTTTGCTTCTTCATCCATTTCTAAACGACACAATTCGCAAGCTTTACCTAAACCAACAATACCAGGTACGTTTAATGTTCCAGAACGCATACCACGTTCGTGACCACCACCGTCCATTTGTGAAGTAACCTTAACTCTTGGGTTTTTACGACGAACGTACAAAGCACCAACACCTTTTGGTCCATACATCTTATGAGCACTAAATGCCATTAAATCGATGCCATCTTCATTTACATTTACAGGTATTTTACCTACAGCTTGTGTAGCATCAGTCATAAATAAAGCACCGTGTTTATGTGCGATAGCCGATATCTCTTTAATAGGTTGCACTACACCAATTTCATTGTTACCATACATGATCGTAACTAAAATTGTTTCTGGTGTCATTGCTGCTTCTAACTCTAGTAAATCAATTAAGCCATCTTCTTTAACTTTTAAGTAAGTTACTTTAGCGCCTAGTTTTTCTAAGTGTTTACAGGTATCTAAAACAGCTTTATGTTCTGTAGTTGCCGTTATAATATGATTACCTTTTTCTGAGTACATTTCAAAAACGCCTTTAATACCTAAATTATCAGCTTCTGTAGCGCCAGAGGTAAATATGATTTCTTTTTCTGTACAACCAATTAATTTTGCTACTTGCTCACGAGCATAGTCAACACCTTCTTCTGCTACCCAACCAAATGGATGGTTGCGGCTAGCGGCATTACCAAATTTTGTTGTAAAATATGGCAACATTGCCTCAAGCACTCTAGGATCGAGTGGGGTGGTAGCATTATTATCTAAGTAAATCGGAAGTTCCATTATTTTTAATTATTCTTATTAATACACAAAGATACAAAAAAAGTTTACGAACAATTATAAATAATAGCTATGAAGCTATAGTTAAAACATGCATTTTTACATTCCCATAACCATAATTGATATGAATAAGATAGAACACATTGGCATTGCTGTAAAAAACCTGACTAATTCAATAGATATTTATCAAAAGTTGCTTAATACCGATTGTTATAAAACGGAATTAGTTGAATTGGAAGCAGTGAATACAGCCTTTTTTAAAACAGGTGATAATAAAATAGAATTGTTAGCGGCGACTTCACCAGATAGTGCTATTGCTAAATATATAGAGAAAAAAGGAGAGGGAATTCATCATATTGCCTTTGCTGTTGATGATATTTTAGAAGAAATGGAAAGGTTAAGGAATGAAGGTTTCGTGTTGCTTAATGATCAGCCAAAAAAAGGAGCAGATAATAAAATGATTTGTTTTGTACATCCTAAAGAAACTAATGGCGTTTTGATAGAAATCTGTCAGGAGATTAAGTGGATTTAAATATTAATTCATTTGTTCATTGGGTTGGATGAATATTTAGTATAAAAAGAAATAAATTAGTGTCATGAGCGATATTACATCGTTAATAAAAATTATTAATAAAGATTTCGATTTGCCAGAGAATTTGGAAGAAGACGAACTTTTAGAGGTGATGGTGAATGCATTTGCCTACCTTATTGACGAGGATTTTCAAAAACTAGTACAAATTTTATATAAAGCTGATGTAGATCAAGATAAATTGAAAGTTTTATTAGAAAATACAGTCAATGCAAGTTCTGCAGAAGTAATTGCTCAGGCCTATATTGCTCGACAAAAAGCGAAAATTGAGACATGGAAAAAGTATTCGAACAGATAATTAATCAATATTTTTATTATGTAGATTAATTTTAGTTGTTCACTTGCAATTAAAAAATAAAATTATGATATTTGCATCCTCTAAAATTAGACGAAATAAATTAAGAAACATGAAACTGCCGTGGGTAACACCCGCAAAAAGCAATAAAATGCTTACGATAGTTTCATAAACATAAAAAAAATAAAAATGAAAAAAGATTTGCACCCATCAAACTACAGATTTGTAGTATTTAAAGATATGTCTAACGAATATCAATTCTTGACTAAATCTTGCGTTGAAACCAAAGAAACTATTAAATGGGAAGATGGTAATGAGTATCCTTTATATAAATTGGAGATTTCTCACACTTCACACCCTTTTTATACTGGTAAAATGAAATTGGTTGATACTGCAGGTCGTATCGATAAATTTAAAACTCGTTACGCTAAGAAATAATTTTAGCGATAAACTAAATATTTTGAAAGTCCCGATGCATTGCTCGGGACTTTTTTTATTTTTGTTGCTTATGATAATCAATTTATTTGATGATAAATCTTGGCTTTCGCTCAGACCGCTAACATTTACAAGACCTGTAGCTGATTTAAGGATTGGTATTTTGACCATTGCTGAAAAATGGGCTAAACATTTAAATGCCGATTTTGGATATATAACGCAGGATTATCTTAGCGTAAAATATCCCTCAACTAATGCTAAACTATTTATTAATGGTTCGATTTGTCCGGATCAACAGCTAATAGAAGCAATTTTAGCTCTAAAAACTGATGAAGTTTTGATTAAAGGAGAAATAGTTGTTGCTTATAAGGAAGAACTAAGCTTTGATGATGCATTACATAAATTGAAACCAGTAAATTATTCAGCTATTTTTACTCAAATTCAATTTCCTGAAGATATATTCAGAAATAATCATACAGAATTAGTTAAAGACTTTGCTTTGTTAACTAAAGGAAGAACATCGGCAACTCTAAGCACTACGAATACTTTTTTAGGAGATGACATTTTTATAGAGGAAGGTGCAAAAGCCGAATGTTCTACATTTAATAGCTTACAAGGACCAATTTATTTAGGTAAAAATTCAGAAGTTTGGGAAGGATGTCATATTAGAGGTTCATTTTCATTAGGCGAAGATTCATCTGTTAAAATGGGAGCGAAAATATATGGACAAACCACTATTGGTCCACATAGTAGAGTAGGAGGTGAAATAAATAACGCTGTAATTTGGGGTTATTCATCAAAAGGACATGAAGGTTATTTAGGAAATGCAGTTATGGGGCAATGGTGTAATATTGGTGCAGATAGCAATAACTCAAACCTTAAAAATAATTATGCAGAGGTTCGTCTTTGGGATTACGAAAAGGAAAGTTTCCGTAAAACGGGATTGCAGTTTTGTGGATTAATTATGGCCGATCATTCAAAATGTGCCATAAATACTATGTTTAATACTGGAACTGTGGCGGGTGTAAGTGCCAATATTTTTGGCGCAGGATTTCCACGTAACTTTATACCAGATTTTGCTTGGGGTGGTGCGCATGGATTTGAAGTGTACGGATTGAATAAAATGCTAGAAACAGCGACAAAAGTTTACGAAAGAAGAGATACAATATTAGATACAACAGAAACAGCAATTTTATCGCATGTTTTTGAACTGACAAAAAAATATAGACACTTTTAGATTATGAGAAAGAAAATAGTTGCTGGTAACTGGAAAATGAATTTGGATTATAGCGAAGGCATATCCTTATTCTCGGAAATTGTAAACATGGTTAGAGATGAGAAAAAAGGCGATCAAATTGCTGTGATTTGCTCACCTTATATCCATTTAAATAGTTTATCGCAATTATCTGCTGGGGTAGTAAAAATTGGTGCACAAAATTGCCATCAAAAAGAAAATGGCGCTTATACTGGCGAAATTTCTGCTAAAATGGTGAAATCTACAGGTTGCGAATATGTAATTATTGGTCACTCAGAACGTAGGCAATATTTTGCAGAATCAGATGCGTTATTAGCTGAAAAAACGATTATCGCCCTTCAAAATAATTTAACACCATTATTTTGTATAGGTGAAACATTAGACGAAAGAAATAATGGTAGTTATTATCATGTATTAGAAACGCAATTAGAAAATGGAGTATTCGGTTTAAGTGCTGAAGATTTTTCTAAAATAGTTTTAGCATATGAGCCAGTTTGGGCAATTGGTACAGGTTTAACTGCTACACCAGAACAAGCACAAGATATTCATGCTTTTATTAGAGCAAAGATTGATGCCAAATACGGAATGAACGTTGCAGACAATACATCAATTTTATATGGTGGAAGCTGTAATCCAAAAAATGCAGCAGAATTATTTGCACAACATGATATTGATGGAGGCTTAATTGGTGGAGCGTCTTTAAAATCTCGTGATTTTGTAGATATTGTTAAAACCTTCAATTCATAATGGAATATAGAAAAGTAGCCTTTAGTTTTAGTGATATTCAAGAATATCAACACGATATTTTAATTGCAGAATTAGCAGAAATTGGCTTTGATACTTTTGAGGATAAAGCAAATGGTTTTGATGCCTTTATTATTGCAAATCAATTTAATAAAACTGCATTAAACGATGTTTTAATGGGTTTTGGAGATGAACTGAATTATACATACGAAGTAACTGATATAGAGCCTCAAAATTGGAACGAAGAGTGGGAAAAGAATTTTAGTCCGCTAATTATTAACGAAGATTGTTACGTTAGAGCCACTTTTCACGAACATCAACCTCAATACAAATACGAGATTGTAATTGATCCAAAAATGGCTTTTGGTACTGGTCACCATCAAACCACTACCATGATGATGCTTTATATCTTAGAAAATGATATGAAGGATAAAGTTGTATTAGATATGGGAGCTGGGACTGGAATATTAGGTATTTTAGCTGCAAAAAGAGGTGCTAAAGAAATAGTAGCGATAGATAATGATGAAGTTTGTTATCGCAGTGCGATAGAAAACTCAGCTTTAAATGTTATCACGAATTTGACATCGCTTTGTGGAAGTAAGGAAACAATACCAGCGATTGATTTTGATATAATTTTAGCCAATATCAATAGAAATATCTTGCTTGATCAAATTTCGAGCTATGCTTCTGTTTTGAAAGAAAAGGGTGCTATCTTCTTTAGTGGGTTTTATGAAAATCCAGATTTGGATATGATTAAAGCACATTGTGCTGACTTTAATCTTACTTATGTTGATCATAAGAAAATTGGCGATTGGGTTGCTACTAAATTCATAAAAGGATAAAAAATAGGATAGAATTTTGAATGGATTAATGTCAATCTTTAAAATTCTATCCTTCAAAATTATTAAATATGCGTATACATTTTATTGCAATTGGTGGAAGTGCAATGCACAACTTAGCCATTGCTTTACATAAAAAAGGATTTAAAGTTACAGGTTCTGATGATGTGATTTTTGAACCATCAAGTACTAGACTTGCAAATTATGGTCTTTTACCTAAAGAAAATGGTTGGTTCGAAAGTAATATAACTGCAGATTTAGATGCGGTGATATTAGGAATGCATGCTCGTTTAGATAATCCAGAATTAGTAAAAGCGCAAGAAATGGGTTTGAAAATATATTCATACCCAGAATACATTTATGAGCAATCTAAAAATAAATTGAGAGTTGTAATAGGTGGTAGCCATGGTAAAACCACTATTACTTCTATGATTTTGCATGTGCTAAATTATTATAATAGAGATTTTGATTATTTAGTAGGGGCTCAATTAGCAGGATTTGAAACAATGGTTAAGATAACTGATTCGGCTCCTGTTATTATAATTGAAGGGGATGAATATTTGGCATCGCCAATAGATCGTAGACCAAAATTCCATTTATATAAAGCAAATATTGGTGTAATTAGCGGCATAGCATGGGATCATATCAACGTTTTTCCAACATTTGAGGATTATATTTCCCAGTTTAATAAGTTTATTGATACGATAGTTGAAGGTGGAAAATTAATTTATTGTGAAAATGATTTAGAATTACGCAAAATAGTTGTTAATTCTACCGCAACTATTGATAAAATTCCATATACTATTCCTGATCATAAAGTAATAGATGGTGTAACATATCTTTTGCCTCAAAATACTCCATTACAAGTGTTTGGTGATCATAATTTAATGAACCTAAATGCAGCTAGATTGGTAGTAGAACAATTAGGTATAAATGAAGATGAATTTAAGATAGCTATTTCTTCTTTTACAGGAGCAGCAAAAAGATTAGAGCTATTAAACCATACAAAAGAAACTAGTGTTTATAAGGATTTTGCCCATTCTCCATCTAAATTAAAAGCAACTATAGATGCTGTAAAAGCACAATTTACCAATAGAAAACTAGTGGCTTGTATAGAACTACATACATTTAGCAGCTTAACAAAAGAGTTTTTACTGCAATATCGTGACACCATGAAAAAAGCTGATGTCGCCATTGTTTACATCGATGAAAAAACCTTTAAGCATAAAAAAATCGAACCTGTAAGTGAGAATGATGTTCAAACATCTTTTAACGATAAAAACATTATTTTTTTTAGCGAAGCTGCTCAATTGGAAAGCTATATAAGAAGTCTTAATTTTGAAAATACAAACCTACTGCTGATGAGTTCAGGTAATTTTGGCGGTATGGATCTGGTTAAATTGGCACTAGAGTTGAATGTCTAGACGTAAGAAACAGACTGTTACACCAAAAAATGATCAAATGAATATCATTGGTACAAACATTAGACTATTACGCCAAAAAAATGGATGGAGCCAGGGAGATGTAGCAAGGCTCTTAAAAATTTCAATCCCAGCATTTTCAAAAATAGAAACGGGTGTTACTGATATAAATATTTCTAGATTAGATCAAATTTCTAAATTATTTGAAGTATCGAGTTTAGAAATTATTTCTAAAGGAGAAAATAAGTCGGAATTGGGCAATTTTGTTGAAATTAGTATGCTAAAAGACAAACTTGCTTTAAAGGAACAAGAAATTACCAAGCTTCAAAAAAAGATAATTGAACTTTACGAAGAGATCAGAACGATTTCTATATCAAAAAACTTTTCGCATCGTTAAGTGTCGTTTGCCAAAAGTGGCACCAGTTGCTTGGTGTATAGCAATCATCTTTTCATTAAAATCACCAACCCAAGATAATTCTAGTTCTGTATATTGATTTTTAGGCAAAACATGCTCGCCAAGTTTAATAAATAAAGCAGATTCTAGACCAAGTTTTTGATACTTAGTTTTAGTTCCCATTACAATTGCACGCATACGGGTAACGCCAACCCAACGTTTATAAGCAAATTTTAACTTATCCAATAAACCTAACTTTCCATTTAATCCTTTAATCATTTGGTTAGCATCTGGAATAATTACAACAAAGGAAGCAGGATCACCATTAGCATATGCAAACCAAATTAGTTTTTCATCCATGATAACTTCCATTTGTTTAAAGCTTTCTTTTAAAGTTTCCTTTTTAATAGGAACAAAGTTTTCAAAATCTTGCCAACCATCGTTATAAATATCCATTAAATCGTTAATGTATTTATCAGCATTACTCTTTTTAAAATGTTCGAAAGTATAATCGGGTTTAGCAGCCACCCAATTTGCAATTTTTGTAAACCTGGCGGGGAAAGGAACTTTTAGATTGATATGATTTGTTAACTGTTCATACGCTGTTTCAAAACCATAATCAATAAAGAACTTATGATAATAGGGTAGATGGTAGTTCATTCCATATGAAGGAGGCGTAAAGCCTTCAACTAGTAAGCCCCAGAATGAATCATTTTCCCCAAAATTAATTGGACCCTCCATTGCTTTCATACCTCTTTCTTGCAACCAATTTTTGGCAGTATCAAACAATAAAAAAGCAGCTTCTTTATTGTTTAAACACTCAAAAAAACCCATTCCACCAGTTGGTTGTTCGTAATTATGAGCTTTTTTATCGTTTATAAATGCAGCAACTCTACCAATAGTTTTATGGTTATTATCCTTTAAAATCCATCGTGTACATTGTCCATGTTTGAAGAAAGGATTACTTTTTTCGTCAAAAATTTTTTCAATATCTTGATCTAATGGACGTATCCAGTTAGAGTCATCTTGATAAATAGTGTTTACAACATTTAAAAATTCTTTTTGACTTTCTTTATCCTTAACAGGTACAATCTTCATTTTAGAGGTAGGTTAAAATAAAAAGCACCCTAAATAGGATGCTTTTGAATATAGAGTTTTATATCTTATTAGTATCTATCGTCGTCGTCATCATCGTCATCATCAAAACTTTCAAATGTATCTAGATCGTCTAGTGGCACATCAAAGTCATCCTCTTCTTCATCTAAGATCTCATTATCTTGGATATCATCATCATCCTCATCGTCTGATTCTTTCTTGCTAGACATCGGCTTGCTTACAGGGTTTTTCTGGGTTGGTTTTTTTGGCGTTTTCATAACACAAAAAATATTAATAGTAGGAAAGTTTTAATGGTACTTCTAAATTACATAAAATCTTTTTAAATAGAAAGAAACCTATTTTTTAGAAATTTATTTATCTCAAAATTAAAATAAAAAGATTTTTTTTGAAAGTTTTTTTAATTTTTTTCTAGTCCTGAAATGCAGCTAGTTATCTTAAAAAGTACAAATTTAGTCTTGATTGTAAGTACTTATAAGCAAAAAAAAAAGCGTCTCAATTTAATTGGGACGCTTTTAACACACAAATGAAACCTGAATTGAGATATAGTTTTAGGTTAGGTTAAAAAATATCTTTTGTCAATCCTATAAGAACGTTTTTATAACAAACACTTCTGTTTGTTGAATATCTTAGAACAAGTTTAATGCTAATTATGAAACGAATTATTAATATTTAGTAAGTGGTAGTAATAATTGAGTAAACGGTAAAATTTATTTTAAAGGAATTAAAATTGTGATTGTTGTTCCACTATTTCCATTCTGCTCTATATACAATTGTATAGGTTTTGGTTCAATTTTATTTAACAAGTTTATTCTTTCCTGTGTTAAATTCATCCCCTTACTTATATGTGTGCCATTTTTAGTAGACAATGAATTTTTAATACCAATGCCATTATCTATTATTTTAATCCATAGGTAATCTTCATCCTGTTGGTCAATATTTATTTTTACTTCACCACCATCTTCTTTAGGCATAATGCCATGCCAAATTGCATTTTCAATATAAGGTTGTAAAAGCATGGACGGAATTAAGGTTTCTTCTTTATCAATCTTTTCATCTATCGTAATACTATAGATAAATTTATCGCCAAAACGATTTTTCTCTAAACTTAAATAAAGATTTAAATACTCAATTTCTTCTTCTAAGTTGATGTAGCTTTTAGTGCAGATTTCTAAGTTCTTCCGTATCAATTTGGCAAATCCTGTTAATACTTTATTTGCTGAAGGAGTATTTTTAGTATTGATGTAATGTTGGATAGAATTCATCACATTAAAAACAAAGTGAGGATTCATCATTGCTTGTAATGCCCTTTGCTCAAGCATTAATATTTTATTTTTATTTAAAAGTTGTTCTTGTTCTTTATTTTTTTGCCTTCTTGTGATCCTTACAGTAATAATGTATAAAAGATATGCACCTATAATTAATAGAATAATTAAAAACCACCACGTTTGCCAAAAGTGCTTTTCTAAAACAAAACTTATTTTAGCTGGTGTACTCCATTGACTATCCTGACTTTTTGCGCTTACTTCAAAACAATAATTACCTGGCTCTAAAGAGGATAATTCTAATCTTCTATTTTTAGTTTCAGACCAATTGGCATTTTCTTTTAAGCGGTAACGATACGTTATTTTGCGATTTTTAAAATCGATAGCACTATAATTAAAAGTAACGGTACGTTCATCTGGTTTAAGCACAAAATTTGAAGAACTTAAATCTAAAGCTTCATTGTTAATAATAACAGAGGAAATGTAGGTCTTTGGGGCTTTAGTTTGTTGTGATTTTTGATTGTGACTAAAATACACTAACCCATTATTTGTTGCAAAATAAGCAGTATCTATATCAATATACAAATCGTTTAAATCGTCTGATAAAAGATCATTAGCATAATCAAAAGAATTGATAGTGAATTTACTATCTGCTAACGAAATACGATTTATACCTGTATTGCTAATTGCCCACAAGTAATCATTCTTAACAAAAAGCTTATTTATAATATTATTATTAAGTCCTTCTTTTTGCCTAATTAGCTTAATTATTTTCCCATCCTTCATAATCACAATACCATAACCATCAGTAGCCATCGCAAATAATCCGCTTTTGAGCTGTTTAATATCGTTTATCCTTTTAGAAAATAGGGGATAGATTTCGTAATATTTAGTTAATTTATTAGAATTAAATTCTGATAAGCCACTAACATTAGAGAACCATAAATCTTGCCTTTCATCGTAGTAAACACGATAGGAACGGTCTTTAAAATAATCTTGATTCTCTTTATAATTTAAGGAAGAAAATTCGAACTTATTCTTCCGATCACTAAGAATAACAACACCAGATGATAGCGCTAAAGCTAATTTTGATGTAGTATCTAAACTGAAGTTTTTAACTACAAAAACAGAATTATTGCTTTCTTTTAAATACCTAATATTTGTTTTTGCTGGATATGTAGATGATAACGAACCTAATCCATAATCTGAAGCGAAGTAAGCCGTTTTGTTTTTATCATCAAAAGTAAGCTGTTTAATGGTGCTATATCTTCTTAAATCAGGGATATTAAATTTTTGTACTGTTTTACTTTTTTTATCTAAAATATTAATACTAGCATTATTCATACCCATCCATAACCGTCCATTTTTATCCTTAGCAATGCTTTTAACAATATCACTAGTTAATCCATTTTCCTTATTAAATATATATACACGTTCTCTAGCATCAGGTAACCTATAAATGCCATTTTTTGTAGTAAACCAAATGTTTTGATTACTGTCCTTTATAATTTGATTTACATCAACATTTTTAAGTAACTGTTTAGTCTTTCCATTAAAATCAATTACATAAACACCACTATTATTACTTAACCAGAGCGATTTATCATCCACATAAATATAACCAGGACTATTGTTAAGTAAGTCCTGATTTATCTTTAATATTAAGCGATTTAATGTTCCTGTTTTACTATTTAAACCAATCTTATCTAAAAAATAAACAGAATTATCTCGTTTATCAAACAATGTTTTATAAGATAATGGCAAAGATTTATCTTCAACTAAAACAAAATTATTTTTGATATAAAGAAAAACCGCAGTTGTACTATAAGCCCAAATATTACCCTGTTTATCCTCATGGATAAAAGCATTGCCATACTGCTTTTCAATATTCGGCGAAATGTATTTAATTAATGATTTTCCATCCCAAACACCAATGATATTTTTATTGGTTCCAAACCAGATTTTGCCCTTACTATCCTCAAAAAACGATACGATAACAGCATTAAAGTTTAGCTGTTTAAGTTGTTTATCATTATCAGGATTATATATTTTACCATTATAGAAATAACTTAATTGACCATTTAATGTTAAAAACCAAATTCTTCCTTTACTATCCTCTCTTAATTGCAAAACTTGATTATCGGGTAGACCATCATCTACCGAAAAATTCTCGAACATGGTACCATCAAATCTACTCACGCCAGCATCAGTAGCAATCCAGATATAACCTTTTTTATCTTGCAAAGTATAAAAACAATTGTTGCTCGGTAAACCATCTTTTGTGGTGTAATGAGGCAGGTATGCAGTTTGCGCATTACTTTCTACTATAGGCACAAAAAGTAATGCTAATACATAGCAAAGCAGATATAAATATTTACTTCTCACCTTGAAAATTGGTATATGCTTTAATTTTTTCAAAAAAATCACTAGCCCTTCTCCGCGAAACATTAATTGTTTCGCCATTATTTAAAACAACTTGTAGACCGTTTTTAGAGTTATATTCTTTAATATATTTAAGATTAACTATGCTAGATTTATGAATTCGAACAAACGTATTTTCAGGTAAGATCTCTTCATAGTCTTTCAAAATTTTAGAAACAGCAATTTTTTCGAGATTTAGTAAATGAAAAACAGAATAATTACTGTCGGCGGCAATATGAATAATATCATCAATATCTACTAATCTATATCCTTGTCCACTGGGTAAGGTTATCTTTTTAATGCCTGTTTTATCCGTTAAATCATTAGCTAAATTCTTAAGACTTTCATTCCTATTATTTTCGTCTTTATTTAACTTCACATATTTATCAGCCTTAGCTACTGCCTCTTTTAATTCATCAATATCTATAGGTTTAAGCAGATAATCCAACGCATTAGCCTTAATGGCTTTTAAAGCATATTGATCGTAAGCAGTCGTAAATATCACAGTTGTATTTGCGTTTTGTGCCTGGGGTATTAAGCCAAAACCATTTTCACCAGGCATGGCAATATCTAAAAAAATAAGCTCTACTTTATGCTGCACTAGTAAATTACGAGCTTCGTTTACAGATTTTGCAATACCCACAATGTTTACATTATCGCAATTTTCCTGTAAAAGAAAATAAAGCGACGAACGAGCAAACTCTTCATCATCTACTATAATTGCATTTAGCACGGCGGTTCCATTTATTAGGGCTCAATTTATCAAAAAATAGAAGCAATAGAAAATATTTCTTTCTGCTTAAAATCCAAAGCTATTTAAGTTCCGTAAGTAACACACAGAAAACCTTTTAACCAAACCTTAAATTAAAAATCATTCTTATGGAAAATTTAAACGAACAAGATGTAATGCAAGATGAAAGCAACTTCTTGGAAGCTAAATTACAACGCCGTTCTTTTTTGCAATATGCAGGAGCCGGAGCAGCAGTTGTAGCATTAACAGCTGCAGGCTGTAAAAAAGATAGAGTTACTCCAATGTCGGGAGTTACATTAGATTTTAAAGACGATTTTGGAGTATTAAATTATGCTTATGCTTTAGAACAATTAGAAGCTGCGTTTTATATACAAGTAGCCTCTGCACCACCATCTAGTTTTAGCGCAGCAGAAAAAGCTTACTTTCAAGATATACAATTTCATGAAATTGCCCACAGAGAATTTTTTAAAAATGCATTGGGCACAGCTGCAATTGGCAGCCTAGCAGTAGATTTTTCGAGTATTAATTTTACAGATCGTACAAGTGTTTTAGGTGCAGCTATGGCATTTGAAGATTTAGGCGTTGGTGCTTACAACGGTGCAGGTGTACGTTTAAAAAGTACAACTTATCTTTTAGCAGCTGGCAAAATCGTTTCGGTAGAAGCACGCCATGCTGCTTATATCCGCGATTTAATTTCTAACGGAACTTTTGCAACTGCTCCACAAGTAAATGCATCAACAGGGTTAGACATGGCTTTAACTCCAGATGCTGTTCTTGCAGCGGCAGGTAAATACATCAAAACAAAAATTAACGTAATTAATCTTTAATCTTAAAACTAGAAATCATGAATATCGTAAATATATTAGAAGAAATTGAAAAAGTTGACGGTGAGATCTATGAAAGATTAAATCCACGTAGAGCCGCCATGAAAGACTTTTTTAACATGGGCAAAAAAATAACGTTGGCTGCAATGCCACTAGCATTAGGTTCTGTATTTCAAAAAGCATACGGACAATCTACGCCACAAGCAGTTACAGATGTGTTAAATTTCGCTTTGGCATTAGAATATTTAGAATATAATTTTTACAACCATGCATTAGCAGGTACACCAGCAACTCCAATACCAGCAGGTGCTCCATTAGCAGCAATTACACTTATTCGCGACCATGAGTTAGCCCATGTGAACTTGTTAAAAGGCGCATTAGGTTCGGCAGCAAGAGCACCAATACCATATTCAGATACCGATTTTACAGCAGGCGGAACTTTTCCAACCGTATTTAGTGATTACGGTACATTTTTAGCAGTTGCGCAAGGCTTTGAAGATACAGGTGTTAGAGCATATAAAGGTCAGGCTGGGGTGTTAGTTGGCAATACAGTATTAACTACTGCTTTGCAAATCCACTCTGTAGAAGCTCGACATGCAGCTCATATTAGAGCTATGCGTACTGCACTTTCTGGTGGTACAACAGTCTATAAACCATGGGTGAGTTCTCGGTTCGGCAGGTCAAGCAAATGATTCTGGCGTATCACAAGTAGATAAAGTTTACGCAGGCGAAGACACTACCTCACAAGCAGGTGTTAATATTGTTGGCATTAATGGTAATGCTGGCGTAACCAAAGCAGTAGCAGTCGAATGTTTCGATGAACCGTTAGATAAAGCTTCAGTTATTGAAATTGCAAACTTATTCCTTCAACCAGGAAAGAAACTATCATAGGTTATATTTTGTTTAAGTAGAGGGAGGGAAGCATTTGTTTTCTTCCCTTTTTTTTGAAAAGCCCAGCTTGTAATACTATTAATGTTGGCCCTGCTTTCCACTTTACTTCGCTACGCTTCATGTTCGCTCCAATCAGGTTTAATAAACTTAAAGCATGGGCAAATATGTCAAGCTTGCCAACACCAGTACAAGGTTTTAATTTATATTAAACTACATCAAAAAGAAACCTAGCGATGTAAAAAAGAAATCTGACTATGTAAAAAGGAAACTTGACTATGTAAAAAGAGAACCTAGCGCTGTAAAAAGGAAACCTAGCGCTGTAAAAAGGAAACCTGACTATGTAAAAAAGGAAACCTAGCGCTGTAAAAAGGAAACCTGGCTCTGTAAAAAAGAAACCTAGCTCAGTTGAAAGGAAACCTGGCTCTGTAAAAAAAGAAAACTTGCTCTGTAAAAAGGAAACCTAGCGCTGTAAAAAGGAAACCTGGCTCTGTAAAAAGGAAACCTGGCTCTGTAAAAAAGAAAACTTGCTCTGTAAAAAGGAAACCGGGGTCTGTAAAAAAGAAACCTGACTATGTAAAAAAGAAACCTAACTCAGTTTAAGGAAATCTACTTTAATTAGTAATTAAAATATCTCTTATTATACTACGATAACTTTAGTAAAGTTGTAACCAACAAAAAAGAGCACCTATAGTGCTCTTTTAAATTAACAGATATATAAAGTTTATTTACCGTTTATGTAAATTTCGTTTAAGAATATATTTGTGTTTTTAAGATCTTTTCCATCAGGTACAATACTGGTAATACTATATGATGTTCCATCTACAAATACAATGTTCATGTACATTGTATTTTTGTTAACATCATCTCTCCCAGAAACAGAATACACAGGATTCCCTTTTAAAGTACCAATTTTAGCAGATTTAAAAGTGTACTTTGGTAATTTTGGCGTTAAGCCACCCATAAATTCATCTGCAAATTGTTGAGTAACAACACCTTTATTGAATTCTTCTAACGACAAGCCTGTTGCTGCCAGAAGATCAACATTAGAGACTAAGAAAATAACATCATCTGCAGCCCTAACGCCATAATTGTTTAGCGTAAGTTTCTTTGGTTCAACAGGAAAGTTTACACTTACTTTCTCATTGATTTTTTGCTTAAACCAGTCTTTTTGAGCATTAACCTGAATGCTTGAAACTACGATAAATAGGAATAAAATAGATTTTTTTAACATAACTGAGAGTTTAATTTATAATTTAATAGGTAATTACTTGTTCTTCTAAGTGAGCAGGCAAATCACGGTAATTGTATTGTTGACCACGAAGTTGTGGCTCAAAGCCAGCTTCTCTAATTGCCGTTTGAATTCCATTCGCTGTAAAACGATGTGGTGCACCAGCGGCAGAAACTACATTTTCTTCTATCATAATAGAACCAAAATCGTTAGCACCAGCATGTAAACACAGTTGAGCGACAGTTTTACCTACTGTTAACCAACTTGCTTGTATATTTTTTACATTAGGTAACATTATTCTACTTAAGGCCAACATTCTTACATATTCATCTCCAGTTACGTTATTGCTAATGCCACGTAAACGCTTTAATAAAGTGCCATCATCTTGAAAAGGCCAAGGGATGAAGGCTAAAAATCCTTTTGCATGTGTTGGTTTTTCACTTTGTACCTCTCTAATCCAAACTAAATGCTCAAAACGTTCTTCAATAGTTTCAACATGCCCAAACATCATAGTTGCAGAAGTTGTGATATCCAATTGATGCGCTGCTCTCATTACATCTAACCACTCTTGTCCACCACATTTACCTTTAGAAATTAAACGTCTAACTCTATCATTTAAAATTTCTGCACCAGCTCCAGGTAAGCTATCCATACCATTTGCTTTCAACTCTTTTAAAACCTCAGTGTGCGAAATTCCTTCTAGTTTAGCAACGTGTGCAATTTCTGGTGGGCCTAAAGCATGTAATTTTAAATCAGGATACAATTCTTTTAATTCCTTAAAAAGATTAGCATAAAATGACAAGCCTAAATCGGGGTGATGACCTCCTTGTAATAAAAGCTGATCTCCACCTAAGCGAAAAGTTTCTTCAATTTTAACTTTATAAGTTTCAATATCAGTAATATAACTTTCGTCGTGACCTGGACGTCTGAAAAAATTACAGAATTTACAGTTGGCAATACAAACATTCGTTGTATTTACATTACGATCTATTTGCCATGTTACTTTACCGCTTGGTACTTGAATTTTTCGTAATTCATTTGCTACGTAAGCTAATTCAGCAGTTTCTGCATTATGGTATAAAAAAAACGCCCTCTTCTTTAGTTAAAAAGTCGAATTTTAAAGCCCTTTGTAATAATTCGGCAGTATTCATAGTATCAAAGATAGGTATCAGTTTTTAGTTATCAATTCTCTGTTCATATTTTTACGTAAACCCCAGACTTTCGGATGCTCAAATTGGGACTTTTATATATCTTTACAACTCTAAAAATTAATATGGTAGATTTTAATCGTTTTACACTTGCAAATGGTTTAAAGGTTTTGGTACATGAAGATCCAACCACACCAATGGCAGTTCTAAATATTTTATATGATGTCGGTGCAAGAGATGAAGAACATAATAAAACAGGCTTTGCGCATTTATTTGAGCATTTAATGTTTGGGGGTTCGGTAAATATTCCGAGTTACGATGAGCCTTTGCAACGTGTTGGTGGTGAAAATAATGCTTTTACCAGCAACGACATCACGAACTATTACATTACATTACCAGCAACAAATATCGAAACTGCTTTTTGGTTAGAAAGTGATAGAATGCTAAGCCTTGCTTTTTCTGAAAAGAGTTTAGATACGCAGCGGAATGTGGTAATGGAAGAGTTTAAACAACGTTACCTTAATCAACCATATGGCGATGTTTGGTTAAAATTACGTCCATTAGCCTATAAAACACATCCATATCAATGGGCTACAATTGGTCAGGATTTAGCGCAAATAGAAAATGCAAAAATGGAAGATGTAAAAGCATTTTTTAAAAAGCATTACAACCCTCAAAATGCAATTTTAGTAGTTGGTGGAAATGTAAAAACGGAAGAAGTTAAAAGATTAGCTGAAAAATGGTTTGAGCCAATCCCAGCAGGAGAAAGATATACTAGGAATTTGCCTAAAGAATTACCGCAAAATGAGGCAAGATCATTAACAGTTACTGCAAATGTACCCTTGAATGCAATTTATATCACATTTAAAATGCCAGCTAGAACAGATTCAACCTATCAAACTTATGATTTAATGTCTGATATCTTATCTCAAGGACAATCATCACGTCTATACAACAGCTTGTTAAAAGAACAGCAATTGTTCAGCGAAATTAATGCGTATTTATCGAGCAGTATAGATGAAGGATTATTTGTTGTAGAAGGTAAATTAGTTAATGGAATAGATAAAGATGCAGCAGAAAAAGCAATTTGGGAAGAATTAAAAAAATTAACTACTGATTTGGTGAGTGATGATGAGTTGACAAAAGTGAAAAACAAATCAGAATCTATTATGGTATTTGCGGAGATGAATTTGTTAGATAAAGCAATGAATTTAGCTTATTATGAGCTTTTAGGAGATGCAGCATTTTTAAATACTGAAATCGATAAATATTTATCAGTTACTGCAGCGCAGATTAAAGAAGTTGCAGCCACAACTTTTGTAAAAGAAAAATCATCTACTCTATATTATTTAGCCAATGCTTAATCGTACACTAGCACCTGCTTCAAAACAGGTGAATGATATTAATTTCATTGCTCCAATAAAACAGCAACTTACAAATGGAATTCCTGTTTTTACAGTAAATGTCGGTCAACAAGAGTTGGTTCGTATTGAGTTTATATTTGAAAACGTAAACTACGATCAAAATAAACCATTACAGGCGGTAACCGTAAATAGTTTAATAAATAATGGTACTAAAACATTATCTGCAAAAGAAATTGCTGAAAAGGTAGATTACTATGGGGCCTTTTTGCAAACGGAGTATGGTGCAGATCAAACTACAATTACACTTTTTAGTTTAAATAAACATTTGAAAGCTGTGTTGCCAATTGTTCGGTCCATTTTAAATGAAAGTGTCTTTCCGCAACAAGAGTTGGATATTTTTATTCAAAACCAAAAGCAAAAGTTGCAAGTGAATTTGCAAAAGAATGATTTTATTGCCCGTAAAACATTTGCTAATGCCATTTTTGGAGATACGGCTTATGGTTCAGATATTTCCTTAGCAGATTATGACGCACTAAAAAGATACGATTTACTTTCTTATTTTAAAGCTGCTTATAAACCTGCAAATTGTACAATTATCGCCGCTGGTAAGTTTGAAGCTAAAGAATTTGATTTGCTAAATCAGTTTTTTGGTGAAGAATGGGAGAATAATAATCCGTCAACTATAAATGAATTTATATATACACCAATTGCTGGTGGCGAAATTTATATAGAAAAGGCAGATGCTGTTCAATCGGCAATTCGAATGGGTAATTTGAGCATTAATCGTAAGCATGATGATTTTCCTGCATTACAGATATTAAATTGCTTATTGGGAGGTTATTTTGGATCTCGTCTAATGGCAAATATTCGTGAAGATAAAGGATATACTTACGGAATTGGTTCTGGTATAGCTTCTTTAAAAAATGCCGGTTACTTTTTTATTGCTACTGAAGTTGGAACGGCTGTTTGTGCAGATGCCTTGCAAGAAATTGAAAAAGAAATTAACATCTTAAAAACAGAATTAGTAGAAGAGGAAGAGCTAGATTTAGTTCGCAATTTTATGCTAGGTTCTATGTTGGGCAGTTTAGAAAATGCTTTTTCACACGCAGATAAGTTTAAAAATATTTATTTCGCTGGTCTAGATTACGATTATTACAGTAAATATATTAATACTGTGAAAACTATTAGTGCTGAAGAATTGAAAACTATTGCAAATTCCTACCTAGATTGGAATGCAATGACAAGAGTAGTTGTTGGCAAAAAATAACACTAAAATTAGCCAAAACCTTTTAAGTTTTTACTGGTTGTAGTAATTATAAAGCAAATTTAATGAATATCCCTGTTGAAGATCCACTATTTACCTATGAAATTAATCCTGATCTAGCTAGAATAGATTGGGATTATGTAATTTCTTTATTTTATAAAATTAACTGGAAACATCGCAAAGCTGAAGAAATTAAGAATGCTTTTATAAACAGCACAACTACTCTTTTTATTTTTAAAGAGGATCAAATCATAGCTTTTGGTAGGGTAGTAGGCGATGGACGTTATTATGCAATGCTTGCAGATATTGTGGTTGATCCAGATTTCCAAGGACAAGGACTAGGAAAATATCTAGTAACTACGTTGAATAATCAATTAGTTGATTATCACTTTGTGAATTTAAGCGCTGCTCCTGGTGCAGATGCTTTTTATAAAAGTATGGGTTGGAAAAAGCAAACTACAGCTTTTATTTGGCCACAGGGTCCAAAGCAGTTAAGACAACATTGTGAAGCAGAGTAAGTTATTCTTTACTCTGCAAAATCGTTACCTTTCCATCCATTGTGCTTACCAGAATATTTTTTCCGTCAATTACATTTACGCTATTAATCATTGAGTTATCAATTTTGTGTTGCCATAAATTCTGATGTGTTTTTGCATCGAAAGTATAAACTACACCATTTTTTGTACCGTAAAAAACAACTCCATCTTTTTCAACCAAATCTGATGGAATATGTTCATAACCAAAACCAGCATTTAATTTCCAAGCTAATTCAGCAGTCGATGTATTTGTTTTATAAGCAACTATTTCGTCTTGCATAGTTTTGCCATATATAGTTGTACTATCAGCAGATAAACCGATTGATTCCCTTACCATTGCTTCTTTAGTTCGCCATAAAGTTTCGCCTGTTTTTACATTAATTGCAGTTAAAAAACGATCTGGTGCAGCGATATAAACTATGCCTTTGGTAGCAACTGGCGTTACCATAGCTGGCGAAAACATTCTATTTCCATTACCATTATTCCATTTCCATCCTAATGCTCCAGTTTTTGAATCAAGTGCATACAAATGTCTTCCCCAAGAGCCAAAAATAACTTTGCCTTGATAAATTAAAGGTTTGCCAACAATTGCGCCTTCCACACCATCAAATTTCCAAATTACTTTTCCGGTTTTAATGTCTAAAGCTCTAAAACTATGGTCACTTCCTCCTATAAAAACTACATCGCCATCAATTACTGGCGACCCTAATACAGAATTTGGAGTTTCAACTTTCCATACTTGTTTACCATTGGTTAGATTTAATGCATATATATTTCCATCTCCAGAACCTAAAATAACCAGTTGATTTTTAATCACAGGTGATGAATAAATAGCGCCTTTAGTATTAAAAGTCCATACTTTTTTTCCTGTAGTTCTATTTAAAGCTTCAACTAAACCTACACTATTTCCGAAAACAACTAAGTTATTGTTATAAGCGGGTGTATTTACCACATTTGCGCTTGAATGATAAGTCCACAATTCTTTAACACTATTATATTTTTTATTAATATCGTAGTTTGGTCTTTCGTATGCTTTTAAAGTTTGGTGAACAAAGGTTTTTAAAGGGATTTTTCGCCAAGGCGCTAATAACTCTTGGGTTGGTTTTTTAAGCGAAAAATAAACAGTGTCTTTCGTCATGTTTACCACGTTATACCCACCAATACTATCTTTTGCTCTTAAATTTGAGCGCCCCATTGTGCCTGGAATACCCTCAAAGTTATATTGATGATTATTATGACCATGACCACAAATAATATATTGAATATTTCTAGTTTTTAATCGATCGGTAACCTCGTACCAATTATCTAAACTGTTATCAATAGGGTAGTGATTAGCGAAAATGATGGGCATATTTTTAGGGGTTTTCTTTAAAATGTTGTCCAACCAAACGGTGGCATCTCTTGGGATATGACCATCAGACATGCGTACATAGGGACCTGAAGCGCAACCTATAAACCGATAGCCTTTGTAATCAAACGTAAATTTATCGTAACCAAATTCTTTAATGAAAGTAACTCCACCAAACTCCGACCAACCAGTATCATGATTGCCAGGTATAATGTAATACGGTTTCTTTAATCCTGATAAAATTTCTTTAGCTAATTTCAATTCTTCATTAGTCCCCATTTCGGTAATATCTCCCGTGATAATGATAAATTCTAAATCTGGCTGACTATTGATATCTGCAACAGTTCTCCTTAAATCTTCATCCGCATTAGCGCTGCCAATATGAGTATCACTCACAAAAGCATATTTGAAATTTTGTGCAAAAGAATGAACGCTAAAAATTGAAACGATAAGGAAGAAAGCTAGTTTTTTCATAAAATTTGATTAATCATTAAAGATGCTCAATTCTTTTTAAGTGCAACAAAACGTAATGAAATTTTTATATTGATGATTATGTTGTATCTTTGCCTGGCAAATAATAACTCCTAATTTATTTGCTATGCAACTCGATCCCCAAAAATTTATTGCTACTGGTTTAACGTACGATGATGTATTGTTAGTGCCTGCATATTCAGAAATTTTGCCCCGTGAAGTGAATACAAGCACTTTTTTGACTAAAAAAATCAAATTAAATGTACCCTTAGTTTCTGCAGCTATGGATACCGTTACAGAGGCAGAATTAGCAATCGCCATTGCGCAAAATGGAGGTTTAGGAATGCTTCATAAAAATATGACGATTGAAAGACAGGCTGAAGAAGTTCGTAAGGTAAAACGTTCTGAAAGTGGTATGATTCAAGATCCTGTTACCTTATTAGAAAATTCTACTGTAGCAGATGCTTTTAAAATTATGAAAGAGCATAAAATAGGAGGGATTTCCTGTAGTAAGTGCTGACAATAAATTAGTAGGAATTATCACCAATCGCGATTTGCGTTTTCAAAAAAATATGTCAAAACCTATTGTAGAGGTAATGACAAAAGAAAATTTAATTACCGCTCCTGAAGGCACAAACTTAATTCAAGCTGAAGAAATTCTTCAAAATTATAAAATAGAAAAATTGCCTGTTGTAAATGCAGAAGGGTATTTATGCGGATTAATCACTTTCAAGGATATTCAAAAAGTAAAAAATTATCCGGCTGCTTGTAAAGATGATAGAGGACGGTTACGTGTAGGTGCTGCAGTTGGAGTTACAGCAGATACCATGCAACGTGTAGATGCCTTAGTGAGAGCTGGTGTAGATGTGATAACCATTGATACTGCTCACGGTCATTCTAAAGGAGTTGTTGATAAATTAAAAGAAGTTAAAGCCAAATATCCTGATCTACAAGTAATTGTTGGAAATATAGCAACAGGTGCTGCCGCAAAATTTTTAGCTGAAGCTGGTGCAGATGCAGTTAAAGTTGGTATCGGTCCAGGTTCTATTTGTACAACCAGAATTATTGCCGGAGTAGGTGTACCTCAATTATATGCTGTTTTCGAATGTGCTAAAGCATTAAAGGGTACTGGAGTTCCTGTTATTGCTGATGGGGGAATTAAACATACAGGGGATATCGCCAAAGCGATTGCTTCTGGAGCAAGCACAGTAATGGCAGGTTCATTATTTGCAGGTGTAGAAGAATCACCTGGCGAAACCATTATTTACGAAGGACGTAAATTCAAATCTTATCGTGGAATGGGTTCTATCGAAGCGATGGAACAAGGTTCAAAAGATCGTTATTTTCAAGATGTAGAAGACGATATTAAAAAACTAGTTCCCGAAGGAATTGTAGGTCGTGTGCCATTTAAAGGAACTTTAGCAGAAGTAATGTATCAATATGTTGGTGGTTTACGTGCAAGCATGGGTTACTGTGGTGCAGGTACTATAGAAAAATTACAAGAGGCACAATTTGTTCAGATTACTGCTGCAGGTATGAGAGAAAGTCATCCTCACGATATTACAATTACTAAAGAAGCACCAAATTATACAAGATAAATTTTTGTTTGAAAAGCAATTACAGCGGGGCATCGGATACGATAGCCCCGTTTTTCGTTGCAATCTTTTGTGGCTTCGACTTCGCTCAGCATGACAAAAAGTGTTTTCGCCAATCGAGTTTAAAAAACTTCAACCTATGCAACACTAAATCGTAGAATACTAACCTTAATTTCTTTGCTCTTAATAGTTAAAAGGGGGATAAAACCCATATAAAATTCCGTTCAAGGAATTTTGTAAAATTAATTCCAAATAAAATTTGGTAAATAAAATATTTAAAATACATTTGTCGATATAATCTATAGATTTAGTAGATTATTTAAATTAACCTTATTTTTTAGCTAAAACAACGAGGATGAAGCTCAATTATCTACAATTTTTTATTTTTATTTTATTTTCAATCCCAGTCACTATTTATGCCCAAAACCCAATAAAAGGTGTGGTAAAACGTACAAATGGAGCTCCAGTTCCGCATGCAACAGTTAAAATAAGAGGTACCAATCTCGCCGTAAGTGCAGATGAAAATGGTGCATTTAATATCAACTCAAAACAAGAACTTCCATTTTTCCTTCAAGTAAGTTCGGTTGGTTATAAACCTCAAGATTTTCAGATTTTAAAAGTTGATAGCACCATCTTAGAGTTAACTCTTGTTGAAGATGCGTTGTTAGATCAGATTGTGGTAACCTCAAGAAGACGTTCAGAGGTTTTACAGGATGTACCTATTCCAATTACTGTTATTGGTGGACAATCGGCAGAAAATGCAGGTGCTTTTAATGTGAATCGCTTAAAAGAGCTCGTACCTTCTGTACAGTTATATGCTTCGAATGCTAGAAATACAACACTTAATATAAGAGGATTGGGCTCAACTTTTGGCTTAACTAATGATGGTATTGATCCTGGGGTAGGTTTTTATGTTGATGGTGTTTATCATGCTCGTCCAGCTGCGACCTCTACAGATTTTTTGGATATCGAACAAATAGAAGTTATACGTGGACCTCAAGGAACATTATTTGGAAAAAACACTACTGCTGGGGCATTTAACATTACCACAACTAAACCCACTCAAATACCAACTGCAAAAGCAGAGTTAAGTGTTGGAAACTATAATTTTATACAAGCAAAAACATCGATTTCTGGAGGTGTCGCAAAAAATCTAGCGGCAAAACTATCAATTTCTGGTACTCAAAGAGATGGTACAATTTGGAATACGAGAGAAGAACGTAAATATAGTGGACAAAATAATCTTGGTTTTAAAGGTCAACTATATTTTACTCCATCAGATAAATTACAAATTTTATTAAGTGGCGATGTCAGTATTCAACATCCAGCTGGTTATCCATTAGTTATTGCTGGCGTTACTACAACAGAAAGAAGTGCGTATCGTCAATATGCTAAAATAGTTTCTGATTTAGGTTATCAACAACCCAAAGTAGATCCATTTTCTAGAGAGATAAATACCAATACACCTTGGCGACATAATCAATCAATTGGAGGTATCTCTTTAAACATTGATTATAAAATTGGTAATGGAACATTAACTTCTACTAGTGCTTGGAGATTTTGGAATTGGGATCCTACAAACGACAGAGATTTTTCGGAATTATCAGCATTGACTAAATCTCAAGGTAACTCTCACCACGATCAGTATTCACAAGAGTTTAGATATTCTGGAAATATAACAGAAAGATTAAGTGGTGTAATTGGTTTATTCGCCCTTGGCCAAAATTTGCAAGGATTAGACCAAACAGAAGAAGTAGGTAAAGATCAATGGAGATTTGTTCAGACTAGTGCAACGGGTTCACAAGCATTGTACTCAACGCCAGGTTTATTAGATGGATTTGGTATTAAAACCAATTCAACAATTAAATCATTAAGTGCTGCTGTTTTTGCACAGGTTGATTGGGAGTTTTTAGATCACTTGCACATTTTACCAGGTTTGCGATATACTTATGATAAAAAAGATGTGGATTATAATCGTGTCACTTATGGTGGTTTACAAACATCAGATGCTGCATTACTTGCACTTAAAGCAGCTGTATATAGTAACCAGCAATTCAATATAAATACAGATAACAACAATTTATCAGGTAATATCACTTTGTCTTATAGACCAAATGCTAAATTAAATGCTTATGGAACATTTTCTACTGCTTATAAACCGGTTGGTGTTAATGTTGGAGGTTTACCTACAAATACAGCAGGACAAGCAGATTTATCTGTTGCAGTAGTAAAACCAGAATATGTAGAACACTACGAATTGGGTGTTAAAACAAAGCCTGTTAAAGGATTATTAGTAAATGTAACAGCGTTTAAAACAGATATTAGAGATTATCAAACTAATGTGCAATCGCCCCAATTAGGTGTAAATAGAGGTTATTTAGCGAATGCTGAAAAAGTTAAAGTAAAAGGATTGGAAGTTGATGGAAGTTATCAGTTAGAACGTTTTTTAACTTTAAATGCTGCTGTGGCTTATCTTGATGGTAAATATGTTAAATTCACTAACGCTCCTCTACCCTTAGAAGAAACAGGACATACAGAAGTCATTGGCGGAACTGCTACACAAGTTGCATTTAAAGATGCGTCTGGAGGGAGATTACCTGGAATTTCTAAATGGAATATTTCTGGAGGTGCAGAATTTAGTGTTCCTGGTAGTTTAGCTACCAAAGTTGGCAGATATTTTATTGCTGGTGATGCAAGTTATCGTTCAAATTATTCTTCAAATCCAACACCTTCAAAAGTGTTAAATGTTGATGGTTATTCATTATTAAATGCCAGAATAGGGTTTAAATCAGAAAAATTCTCGGCATTCGTGTGGAGTAGAAATATTACAAATAAAAATTATTATGAGCAATTACAAGCAGCAGCAGGTAATTCAGGCTTATATGCAGGAGTACTTGGAGATCCAAGAACATATGGAGCTACCTTGCGTTATACATTTTAAAATAAGTCGTCTAATTTAGCGGCTTATTAATGAAATAATCCTCCTGGTCTTGGGTTATATTTGGTTAGTTAGAGCGGTCTTTGACCGCTCTTTCTTTTGGCAAAATTTAGCATAAGAACAAAGCAATCTATTTTGTAGTTTTAGAGCAAAATAAATATACATGCAGAAAATAAAATCACTTTGTGTTTATTGTGGCTCCAATTTTAACGGCGACCCAGTTTTAAGAAAATCTATTGAAGATTTAGCCGAGACAATGGCTTCACAAAATATCACCTTAGTTTTTGGTGGTGGTAGCGTAGGTGTAATGGGAATAATTGCTGATGAGATATTAAAACGTAATGGTAAAGCAACTGGTGTAATTCCTCAATTTTTGATGGATAAAGAAGTTGGACATAAAGGGTTGACCGAAATGGTAATTACTGAAAACATGCATCAACGTAAGCAAAAAATGGCTGATTTAGCCGACGGATTTTTGATTTTACCTGGAGGTTTTGGTACACTAGAAGAATTATTTGAAGTGTTAACCTGGCTACAATTAGGATTACATGGTAAACCAATTGGTGTACTAAATGTAAATGGTTTCTACGACCATCTTTTTAAACAAATGGATGTAATGGTTGAACATAGATTTTTAAAACAAACCAATAGAGATTTAGTCTTTAATGAAATAGATGCTGCGGTATTAGTAAATAAAATGCAAAATTTTACGGCTGCGCCAGATGAAGTTTGGTTTAGAGATAGAAATTTAACCTGATTGCTGTACATATCATTTCACATCCTTATCAAATTTATTTTTGATGTATTGTACTAATGATGCATCTTTTAATTCCATATCACTTAGTGCAAACTCTAACGCTTTTGTACTTAATTGGATTTCTATTAAGGATAAAAATAAAGATGCGATAAAAAACAATAAACTAATCGCAAATAAAATTTCTGCAACAACTTCTTTTTCTAAATAAATAAAAAACATGCAAAATATGCAGGAAATAAAGCTGCAAATGCCAAAAGCTTGCATGTTTTTAATCAATCGTAACCTATAACGTAAATTTTTAATTTGATTATGCAAAGCTCTGTTCTCATTTTCAGTAGTATACTTCTCGTGCAAGTTTCTAACCAAACTAGCTAAAGCTAAAAAGCGATTGGTATAAGCGAGCATAATTAAACTAATTGCGGGGAATAGCAATGCAGGAGTGTTTATACTTAAATTCATGCTAGGGATTTGTTTACCCAAACATATCAAATTAAAGAGAAATAATTTTTGCGATTTTTTAAATGATTTTTACAAGAAGTTATCTTTTGTAATTTCCCAAGTCCAAGGTTTTTTGAAATTATTCAATGTTCTTAATTGAGCATAATAAAGTGTTTCTTCACTCACTTCATTCGCATTATTTCTTGCAAATATATTTCCAGTGGTCAGTTTCATTTTTCTATTTGAAAAATCATATAATTTATCTGTCATCTCACCGGATATGACATTATAATAAATGTTATTAGCCTGAGTTAAAACCCAATCTTTATTTTGGTATTTAAACTGATAATTTAATTTCCACCGCCAAGTGCTACCGCCTTCAAAAGCTAAATTTAAACTGTTGTTTTCAATAGTCAGATTTTTAAAAGGCTCGCCAAGTTCACCACCTTCTTGTGAACGAAGAATGAAATTATTGTTTTGCATAGCAAATTTATAATTACTTGAACGAGCTTCTTTAAAATAAGCAGCTAATATTCTTGGTTTTTGAAATTCTTTTATCAACTCTGTTTCTCCATCTCCGTAAGCCCTTTTTTCTATAATTGGATTATTAAATTCAAGTACAAGGACTAAATCCTCTAGTTTATCATTATTTAAATCTCCATATGCGGTATCGATTACTTTCCAGTTTTTAGGAGTTAATGTGTTAATATCTGTTCCTTGCGAATTAAGTTTTGGATAAACGAAAGTTTGTGCAACGCTAATTTGCCAAAAAAATAAAGAGAAGAGTAGAATTAAATATCGCATGTTAGGAAGAACGTTTAAAAAATTAATTTAGCATATTAATTACGAATGGAAAACTAAATACCATTACAGGTTTTAGTTTTAAAAATTTATCGTTTAACTTGCTAGCATGAACATAGAATTCAATAAAAATGAAGATGTAAATAAGCAACTGGTTTATGAACTTAAAACTAGACTTAAAAAAATCTATGCTGGTGGAGGAGAAAAAAATGCAGCAAAACAAAAGGAAAAAGGTAAACTTTTAGCCAGAGAGCGTATTGATTATTTAAGAGATGAAGGCACTGAATTTTTAGAGATTGGCGCATTTGCTGCGGATGGAATGTATGTTGCAGAAGGTGGTTGTCCGAGTGCGGGAGTGGTAACTGGAATTGGTTATGTTTCTGGAAGACAATGCATAATTGTTGCTAATGATGCTACCGTAAAAGCAGGGGCTTGGTTCCCTATGACAGCGAAGAAAAACCTGAGAGCGCAAGAAATTGCAATGGAAAATAGATTGCCTGTAATTTATTTGGTAGATAGCGCAGGTGTTTATTTACCTATGCAAGATGAGATTTTTCCGGATAAGGAACATTTTGGTAGAATGTTCAGAAACAACGCATTAATGTCTGCCGAAGGAATTGTTCAAATTTCTGCAATTATGGGTTCTTGCGTAGCTGGTGGTGCATATTTGCCTATTATGAGCGATGAGGCGATGATTGTTGAAGGTACTGGCTCAGTGTTTTTAGCAGGTTCATATTTGGTTAAATCGGCCATAGGCGAAGATATTGATAATGAAACGTTGGGCGGTGCAACAACGCATTGCGAAATATCTGGCGTTACTGATTATAAACATCCTAATGATAAAGCTTGTTTAGATAGCATTCGTAAGATAATGAGTATGTTAGGCTCTCCAGAAAATGCAGGTTTTGATCGAATTAAATCTGCTTTGCCCAAACTAGATGAGCAAGAATTATACGGAATTCTACCTGAAAATAGAGAAAAACCATATGATATGAGGGATGTTATCCACCGTTTGGTAGATAATTCTGAACTGGAAGAATACAAGGCGTTATTTGGACAAAGTATTATTTGTGGTTTAGCTAGAATTGATGGATGGGCAGTTGGTATTGTGGCTAATCAACGGAAAGTGGTAAAATCTAAGAAAGGGGAAATGCAGTTTGGTGGTGTAATTTATTCGGATAGTGCAGATAAAGCCAGTCGATTTATAATGAATTGCAATCAAAAGAAAATTCCTTTGGTTTTTTTACAAGATGTAACCGGTTTTATGGTGGGAAGTCGTTCTGAACAAGGTGGAATTATAAAAGATGGAGCTAAAATGGTAAACGCAGTTGCTAATTCTGTGGTGCCAAAATTTACTATCGTTATTGGAAATTCTTATGGCGCTGGTAATTATGCCATGTGCGGAAAAGCATATGATCCACGATTGATTTACGCTTGGCCAAGTGCTAAAATTGCAGTAATGGGTGGCTCGCAAGCTGCAAAAGTATTATTACAAATTCAAGAAGCGTCTTTAAAAGCAAAAGGAAAAGTTATCACTCCAGAAAAAGAGGCAGAATTATTAAAGGAAATAACAGATAGATACAATAATCAAACCACTCCGCATTATGCAGCTTCTCGTTTATGGGTAGATGGTATAATTGATCCACTAGAAACCCGAAAAGTGATTTCGATGGGTATAGAAGCGGCTAATCAATCGCCAATAAAAAAAGCGTTTAATGTCGGTATTATACAGACTTAATTTTTAATTTCTTAATTTTAATGCAACACATAAAATTCTTATTTGGTAAGCAAATATTGATAGGATGAAACGTTATATTCTATTCTTTTTTCTAGCACTTTGTATTTTAGTGATCATATAAAAACATATAAATGAAATACGTTTTAACGCTATTCTGTTTTTTTGCCTTCTTAAAGGTAGATGCCCAGGTTAAGTCAATTTATTTTGGTTCACAAAATAAACTTATAACAGATTCGACTAAGGCTGTTTTTTATGGTTTAACAGGTAAAGTTAATGGGAATGATTTTTGGATTTTGAAGAAATATGACCTGTGGAATAATATTGTCGAAACTGGTTATTTCAAAGATGAACAATTGACTATTGAGCATGGAAAATTTACATATTATGCCTTTATAGATATTTTCAATATTAAATACGATACAGATTTTCCACATAAAAATAAAAATCGATTTGTTGCTGAAGAAGGTGAGTTTAATAATGGGAAAAAGGTTGGAGAATGGTTAACATTTTACCCTAATGGCAAAATAAGGACCATAATACATTATATCAACGGTAAAATGGATGGCAAATTTAGGTTGTTTGATATAGATGGAAAGATTTCAATTACAGGGCAACTTAAAAATGATTCTAAAGATGGTCTTTGGTTATATCAAGATGGCTTAGCTGAAGCTTACAAAGTTGGTATATTAATTGGAGCCAAGTATATAAGTAATTAAATAGTACTTATTTTTTGCAAAATATGATAAAGAATATTTTTTTATTCCCACTGTTATTTATTAACGCACTAGCTGTTAATGCTCAAGTTGCGCCATTATATTTTTACGGTAATCAAGTTACTACAGATAAAAATAAAGCAAATTCTTATGCAATTTATGGAAAGGTAAGTACAGAGAACGTTTGGACTTTTAAAAGATATGACTTGTATGATAATCTTATACAGACAGGTTCATACGAAGATGAAACATTAAGTACACCACATGGATATTTTAATTTCTATATGGACATCCAAACTTTTAACGATACACATAAAACTAATTTTACGATTAAAGGAAAAACTAGGTTTTTAAGTCAACAAGGAAATTTTGTACATGGTGTTGAACAAGGAAAATGGCTTCTTTTTTATCCTGATGGCAACATTTTAAGTACACAAAACTATGTAAATGGAGATTTGGATGGAGAATTTAAAATATTCGATAAATTTGGAAATGTAGAAGAAGGCGGAAATTATGTGAGAGGAAAGAAAGATGGGGAATGGATTTCTTTAGATGGCACTCGAAAAGATGTATATGAAAACGGAGAGTTAAAATCAAGTGTATTGATAACCGAAAAAAGTAAAAAGAAAAAACGACCTACTAATAAATAATAATGAAAAAACAGTATCTCTTTCTACTCCTGTTATTTTTTGGATCAAGTAGTATTGCACAAAATTCAATCTCAATTCATAATCAAGCTATTGTGGTAGATACACATGGCGATATCTTGTTCAATCAAATAAAATCAGGAATTGATATTGGGAAATTGCAAAAAACTGGAAATTTTGATTTAGTTAGAGCTAAAAAAGGTGGACTTGATGTGCAAGTTTTTTCTATTTGGTGTGATGAAAAGGGTGGTTATGCAGTTGCAAATCAAGAAATAGATTCTTTAGTAAGTTTAGTAAAAAGATATCCTGATAAGATTGCTTTAGCTAGAAATGCCACTGAATTAGAACAAGCTGTTGCTGCTAAAAAAATGGTAGCAATGATAGGTGTAGAAGGTGGCCACATGATTGAAAATAGCTTAGAAAATTTAGAGAAGTTAGCTCAAAGAGGAATGATTTATTTAACCCTTACTTGGAATAATAGTACATCTTGGGCAAGTTCTGCAGCAGAAGAAACTTCAGGAAAAGTGAAACCAGAAAATGCAGGATTAAGTGATTTTGGAAAAAAAGTTGTGCATAAATTAAACGAATTAGGAGTGTTGGTAGATCTTTCTCATGTTGGTACTAAAACTTTTTTCGATGCAATTAAAGAATCTAAAAAACCTGTATTGGTATCACACAGCTGTGTTTACGCTTTAAATCCAGTTGCTAGAAATTTAAATGATGAACAAATTAAAGCTGTTGGTAAAAATGGCGGGGTAATTTCACTTAATTTCTATAGTGGATTTTTAGATTCGACTTTCGATGCAAAACAGAAAGCATTTTTTAAAAAATACGATAGTGAATTAAAAGAATTAAGTGGGAAATATGGACGCAGTAATGCGATTGATACTTTAATTTCTTTACACAAAGCAGATGCCGATGCAACACGTCCATCTATTGAACTGTTAGTTGATCACATTGATTACATTGTTAAGCTAATCGGTGTTGATCATGTTGGATTGGGCGCAGATTTTGATGGAGCCGAATCATTTCCTTTAGGCATAGATGGAGTAGCAGATTATCCGAAAATAACCTCAGCTTTGCTTAAAAGGGGATATAAACCAAATGAAGTTACAAGAATTTTAGGCGGTAATTTTTTAAGAATTCTTAAAGCCAACAAAGGCAAATAAATTACAATCTACTGTAGATTTATTCTTTTTACTTTCGGCTTGCTATTCAGCTTTGCCCTTTCCAATTTAAAGCTTAAATTTGCACCATTAACATAAAAAAATGTCTCAAGAACAAGAAATAGAACATGTAAAGTGTTTAATTATCGGATCTGGTCCAGCAGGATATACAGCCGCAATTTATGCAGCTCGTGCAGATTTGAAACCCGTAATGTACACTGGAATGGAAATGGGTGGTCAGTTAACTCAAACTACAGATGTAGATAATTTTCCAGGTTATCCGAATGGGATTATGGGTCCAGAAATGATGGAAGATTTTAGGAAACAAGCAGAGCGTTTCGGAACTCAAATCCGTTTTGGTTATGTAAGTTCTGTAGATTTTGCTGCATTACCACATAAAGTAGTAGTTGATGAGATTAAAACAATTACTGCAGATACTGTAATTATTGCTACTGGTGCAACTGCAAAATGGTTAGGCTTACCAAGTGAACAAAAATATAATGGTTTTGGTGTTTCTGCTTGTGCAGTTTGCGATGGTTTCTTTTTCAAAGGTCAAGATGTTGCTATAGTTGGTGCTGGAGATACCGCTGCAGAAGAAGCTACTTATTTAGCTAAGTTGTGTAAAAAAGTTTACATGTTAGTACGTAGAGATGAGTTTCGTGCATCAAAAGCAATGGTTCATCGTGTGCTAAATACCCCAAATATTGAAGTGATTTACAACACAGAAACCACTGAGATTATGGGTAACGGTAAAAACGTAACTGGTGTTTGTGTATTTAATCACAAAACAAAAGAATCTAAGATTATTGATGTTGAAGGATTTTTTGTAGCTATTGGACATAAACCAAATACAGATATTTTTAAAGGTTGGTTAGATATGGACGATACAGGTTATTTAAAAACTATTCCTGGTACTTCTAAAACCAATATAGAAGGTGTATTTGCCAGTGGCGATGTGCAAGATCATTATTACCGTCAGGCGATTACTGCCGCGGGTTCTGGTTGTATGGCTGCATTAGATGCAGAACGCTATTTAGCAGCTAAAGAACATACTATAGTAGCTTAAGATTTTATTATATAAAAAGATATAAAAGCTTTCCAAGTAATTGGGAGGCTTTTTTATGAAAAGAAGTGATATTTTCAATCTTAAAAACTAAAATCATCATCACTTTTTCGCTAAATTTTATATCTTAGGCAACACAAACACATAAAATAAACATGAAACGAATTTCTTTACTTTTAGTAGCTACACTTACTGCTATCCAAAGTTTTGCGCAAACCGACGCAAACATGGGTATTATTCCAGCGCCTGTTTCCATTAAGAAAAGCACAGGAACTTTTCAATTAGACAAAACAGTAACTTTAATTAGTAATGAAACTGCAAATGCTAGAACTGCAGATTTACTAAATGCCTTTATTGTAACTAAAGGAGGTTTTGCATTAAGAGAAGCAAGGTCTGCAACTGCAGAACAGAAATCAATTGTATTAACATCAGTAGGTGCTGAAAAATTACCGGCGGAAGGGTATGTAATAAACATTTCTCCAACTCAAATCAAAGTAACTGGAAATGGTGCCGGTTTATTTTACGCGGTCCAATCGTTAATGCAATTAATGCCAGAGAAAAAGAATGATAAAATAACTATTCAAGCTGCGGAAATTAACGATTATCCACGTTTCAAATATCGTGGAATGCATTTAGACGTGTCACGACACTTCTTTCCAGTATCATTTATAAAAAAGTACATAGATATATTGGCAATGTATAAGTTGAATACTTTCCACTGGCATTTAACAGACGACCAAGGTTGGAGAATAGAAATTAAACAATACCCAAAGCTAACAACTGTTGGCGGCAAAAGAAATGGGACAATCATAGGAAATTATCCAGGAACAGGTGGTACAGATAATACAGAACATGGTGGTGTGTATACTCAAGATGAAGTAAAGCAAGTAATTGCTTATGCAGCCGCTAAATATATTAATGTAATTCCTGAAATTGAAATGCCAGGACATGCGTCTGCAGCAATTGCTGCTTACCCAGAATTGAGTGCTTTTCCAGAGCGAGATACATGGGTAGGAGAGAAAGCCCCTTGGTCTGGCGATAGAAAAGGAAAACAAGTACAGCAAACTTGGGGTGTATTTGATGATGTTTTTGTGCCAACAGATAATACATTTAAGTTTTTAGAAAACGTTTTGGATGAAGTAATTGCTTTATTCCCTTCAAAATACATTCACATAGGTGGAGATGAATGTCCGAAAGAATATTGGAAACAATCAGCATTTTGTCAGCAATTTATAAAGGATAATAATTTAAAAGATGAACATGGTTTGCAAAGCTATTTCATTCAGAGAATAGAAAAACATGTGAATGCAAAAGGAAGATCAATTATTGGTTGGGATGAGATTTTAGAAGGAGGATTAGCTCCAAATGCTACAGTAATGTCTTGGAGAGGTGAAGCAGGTGGAATTGAAGCTGCAAAACAAAGTCACAATGTAATTATGACGCCAGGTTCTGCTGGTTTATATTTTGATCACAAATCTTCAACTTCTCCAGATGAACCGTTAACGATAAGTGGGTTGGGTTCTGGATTTTCTAGCTTTCAAAAAGTTTATAATTACGATCCAATTCCAAAAGTACTTACCGTAGAACAACAAAAATATATTATTGGCGTTCAGGGAAATGTTTGGACAGAATATATGGAGACACCAGCCAAAGTTGAATACATGATTTTTCCTAAAATTTTCTCACTTTCAGAAATTGCTTGGAGTCCTGTTGCTAGAAAAGACATCAAAAACTTTACAGAAGAAAGAGTGCCTCTTCATTTAGCCAAATTGGATAAAACAAATACAAATTATTGGGTGCCAACACCAATTGGCCAGCCTGAGAAAGTAGTTAATGGGGAGAATTTTACTATAGAATTAAAAGCTCCAATAAATGGGGCTAAAATATATTATACATTAGATAATTATCGTCCATCTGAGACTGCTAAAGAATATACTGGCTCATTTAAAGTAATTGTTCCACAAGGTCAGAAGAAAACGCTTAAAACAATTGTAATTACACCAAGCGGAAAAAGAAGCGTAGTAACCGAAACAACATTCAATAACGGCGCTCCAGAAGTAAAAGCTAAATAAATAATTTTAACATTAAGAAGTTAGAGAAGTAAAACCTTTAATTTCATAATGTTAATACAAACAATTAATTACTCATTAAGAATGATATAAAACTCATGAAAGCTATTAAATTAGGTTTTTTTGCATTAGCCAGTTTATTCATTACCGCTTGTACTAATAATGATAAACCGTCAAGCATTGCTAAAACAGCAGTTGCACCAAAATCTGTAAATCCTTTTTCATTTTATAAAAGCATAGAAATTAAGCCTGGTTATCACTTTGAAGTTGTAAGTTGGGGTAAGGGTGTGGATACACTAGGTGGATACTTATTACTAATGTCTGATTCTATTAAAAATAACTATAAATCAATTTCAATTGAACGAAAAGGAATTATTACAGATGCCTGGAATATGGATCTAGACAATGATGGAAATCCAGAACTTTATATTCAATATGTGGCTAGAAAAAATGTAAACGATTTAAATGTTTACGAATTTGCTGGTAATAGTTTCGATAAAATAAGTTTTCCAGGATTAAATAGTGACCTTAAAAAAGGTTACCAAGGAAATGATAAATTCTTTATTAAGAATGGAGATTTATTTCGCTCTGTACCAGTTGTAACTATCGATAGCGGTAAAACAACTACGCTAATTAAAACAATTCAATATCAATTAAGAGGAAATGGTTTTTCTACAAGTGAGGTAAAACCCGAAAAATAATGAGTTTTCAGTTAGTAGTTGTCATTTTGTATCCAAAACTGCCAATTGCTAACTACTTATTGGTATTTATTCATTTCTGATCTAATAAAATCATCCCATCTACTTTGGGCTTCTAAATCAGAACCATGTTTGGTTTCTTCATCATAACGATTTTGCATACGATTATAATAATCGCTAACCTTATTTGCTGTAGCCTGAATTAGTCTTTTATAATTACTAGGTGTATATTTTTGATTTCGAATTTGAATATCGCCTTCTTTTAGTAATAAAAAATTAATGTAAACATGACCTTGCTCATGATTTAATAATTGTCTGCTGACTTTTCGATTGCTAATTCGATCTGGTTTTACCCATGATTTTTCTGGAACTACACCAGCAGAAAACTTAAAATCGATGTGAAGATGGTTGTCTCTAACAGTTGCGTTATAGCTGTAATGCCAAGTGGTGGCAGTTTCTGCAGCAAAAGCGGAATGTTCATCGGGCTGTGCTTTAAAATGAGTATCCCAATCAATTTGTTCAGGATACACTGCATCTTGCAGCGTTTTAAAACTGCTAAAAAACAAAACCATTGAAATAGTTATGATTTTAAAATAAATGGATGTAACGTTAACTTTCTTCATTTGATTGTATAGAACGAAAGCCGTGCCAATAAATTAATCGTGTTCGTGAAACTGTCCGATTATGCGCTCAAATTTTTCAATTAATAAGTCAATTCTTTCTTTATCCTTTTTAATTACAGCTTTTCGCACCAAAGTAGAGCAGAAAATCATCCAGCCAAAACTGATGACTACAAATAAAATTTGCACCCATAAATCCATGTGACCTAAAATTTCGAAGAAATAAAGTACCATACCTAAGGAAAGTGCAATGGCATAAAACCAGTATAAACGGTTGTAAAGACTAAAGCGATTTAATTGATAAAGTTTCAGCTTTGCTATAAATTCATTAGGGTTTACGGTAAAATCACTTTTAGAAATGATGCGATAATTGTTGTATAAAATTACGGTATAAACGCCAACAGCAATAATAATAATGCTAATTCCTGCATGAGTTGTCCATGATTGGAAATCGAAAAATAACCACAGTGCAGCAACTGCTAGAAAAGAAAATATCATACCCGCTATATTTAATAACGATTTGGTACGCATACTGCTTACTTCTTTTTTAGCCTGCTTTAACATTTCATCGGCAGATATAGTTACATCAACCGTATGCTTAGCCCAAAGCGCTTCTATATGATCAAATTCTTGCATTCTGATTGTATAATTCAGTCAATTTTTGTTTAATACGATGAATTTTTACTCTTAAATTTCCTTCACTAATCCCAGAAATATCTGCAATCTCATTGTATGGTAATTCATCCAATACCATAGTAATAATTAAGCGGTCATTTTCTTCTAATTTTGAAATTGATTTATAAAGTAAGGCGACTTGTTCATTCTTCTCAGAAAACTCTTCAACCCTGTTCTCTATAATATTCTCGGTAAGTTCATCCTTAGCTTGTCTTTTTTCTGATCGCAAATAGGTCAAACAAGTGTTAACGGCTATACGATAAATCCAAGTAGAGATTAGTGATTTGTTTCTAAACTTATCAAGATTTTGCCAAACTTTTAAAAAAGTTTCTTGTAAAAGGTCGTTAGCAGAATCTTTATCGCCTGTATAACCATAGCATAAGTGAAAAATCTTCTTAGAGTTCTTGTCGAAAATTTCTTTAAATAATACGTCTTTTTGGCTCACTTATTTGCTTTTGATAATCTATGGTTAGATGTTCCGAATATAGTTTTGTTACGGTTCAAATATGTAAAATAACTAATGCTTTATCAACAATGTTTAGAGAATAATTTTATTATTGTAGTTTTACGGTTTGAAAAATAGCTAAATCTAACCAATGTCTAATAAAAACAAACTTACGCTCTTTATTTTTATCGCACTTATATTAGGTGTGGTTGTAGGTTATTACTTAAATGTAAATAATTTCAGTGGAAATAATAATGCAATTGTTGGTGCAGATGCACAAGTGAAAAAAATTGAAGTTCAGATGGGTAATCTTACTGATACAACAGTAAGTCAATACGCAGTATTGAAAGCCCAAAAAGCAGATCAAGTTAAAATTCGCAAGGAAAATGAAACGGTAAGAGAGAAAAAACTGGAGCCATTTACTTTATTAAGTGATATTTTTCTTCGTTTGATAAAAATGATTGTAGCGCCTTTAGTGTTTACAACTTTGGTTGTAGGTGTAGCTAAAGTAGGTGATATAAAAGCTGTTGGCCGCATAGGCGGAAAAACTATGTTATGGTTCATAAGTGCGTCACTAATGTCGTTACTACTAGGGATGCTTTTGGTAAATATTTGGAAACCAGGCGAAGCCATGAATCTCCCATTGCCAAGTAGCCATACTGAAACCGGTATTAAGGCGACGGCATTATCTGTAAAAGATTTTATTGCTCATATTGTGCCTAAAAGTTTTGCAGAATCAATGGCTACAAATGAGATTTTACAAATTGTAATTTTCTCTTTATTTTTTGGTGTTGCAACAGCTGCTATTGGCGAAAAAGGTAAAGTAGTAATTGAGTTTTTTGATTCAGTAGCACATATTATTTTAAAAGTTACAGGTTATGTAATGAATTTCGCACCATTTGCAGTATTTGGTGCAATGGCGGCCATCGTAGCTAAACAAGGAATTAGTGTTTTATCTACTTATGCTTTATTTATTGGAGAATTTTATTCTGGAATGCTCATTTTATGGGTATTACTTATTTTAATCGGTTATCTCATCTTGAAAAAGAGAATATTTAACTTGATGAATAGGATGAAAGAGCCAATAATGTTAGCTTTTAGTACTGCAAGTAGTGAAGCTGCTTATCCTAGAACAATGTTGCAATTAGAGCGTTTTGGTTGTAAAGACAAAATAGTGAGCTTCGTTTTACCATTAGGATATTCATTCAATCTTGATGGTTCGATGTTATATATGACATTTGCATCTATATTTATTGCACAATGTTACGGTATACATTTGCCATTAGATAAACAGTTGACAATGTTACTTATTTTAATGTTGACTAGTAAAGGAATAGCAGGTGTTCCTCGTGCATCATTAGTTGTAATTGCAGGTACAATTGCCACATTTAATATTCCAGAGGCAGGTTTAGCTTTATTAATTGGAATAGATCCTTTATTGGATATGGGTAGATCGGCAACTAATGTTGTTGGAAATAGTATTGCAACTGCGGTAGTAAGTAAATGGGAAGGTGAATTGACTGGTCCATTAGATTAATTTGAAAATATAGTTATATACATGACGAGTAGAGGGAAAAAGATATTTTTATTTTTATCAATTGTAGTTCCATTTTTAATTTATTGCATTGTGTATTATGCACCAATTATCCGCAATGCACCTTTTAAGGCGAAGGAGTTTGTATCGTTAGAGTACAAATGGGGAGTTGGAACTAATTTAGAAAACTCTTATAATTCTGCCACGGGCGAATACAAATATTTAAACGATAAGGACTCCCTAATTGTTAAACATGTGGAACTTAATGCTAGAGATAAAAAATATTTAGATAGCAATGCTGATGAACAAGGTTTTTGGAATTTGCCAGATATTGTAGCCAATAATGAAAATGATATAAAAAATTCAAAGGCACCACGTTATTTCATGAAATTCAATTACCAAAAAAAATCAAAAGAGGTTACATATCTGTCAGATTTTGAAGGTAATATCCGAATGAAAAATGCAGCTGTGCAAATGCAAAAAATCATCGAGCAAAGTATTATAGACGCTGAAGAAAGGGCTAAAAAGTAATAACTAATTAATACAAATGGCTTTTAACTTTAAAAAAAACTTATCTCTAATTGCTACACTTGCTGTAATTTTAATTATTGCTCTGGTAGGTTATTATGTAATCAGTTTAAAAAAGGCGCCTTATTCAGTTACTAATTTCGAATCGTTTACCTATAAATGGGGTGTTGGCGATAGTTTATTAAATTCTTATTCTTCAAAAAATGGAAGCTATGAGTATGTAAACAATAGAGATTCGTTAATTAAGTCTCATGTTAAATTACGAGCTAACGATATAATTTTTATTCACAATAAAATTAATGAATTGGGATTATGGAGTTTGCCAGAAATTATTGGAAAGAAAGTAGAGAACTCAAAATCACCAGTTTACGATCTGCAATTTATCTATAAAGAAAAATCAAAAAGAATACTTATTTACAGTGATTTTGACGGTAATCCACAATTGCTAGATTCTGCAATGCAAATCAAAAATATAGTTCAAAAGGCTATAGATGAGGCAGAAAGCCGATATAATAACTAATCTTTAAATCATTGCAAATTTGCTTTTTTAACGCCATTGTCGTAAGTTTACGATATAATCGTAAATATGGAGAAGTTAACACTACAGGAAGAAGAAGCAATGCTTGCAGTTTGGCAAGTTGGGGCAGGTTTTATCAAAGATTTTATGGATGTAATGCCAGAGCCAAAGCCACCCTATACAACTTTAGCATCAACAGTAAAAAACCTAGAACGTAAAGGTTTCCTTAAAAGTGAGCGTTATGCAAATGCTAATCGTTATAGCGCAAAAGTTAAAGAAGCAGAGTATAAAAAACGTTTCATGAATGGCTTTGTAAATAATTATTTCCAAAGTTCTTATAAAGAATTAGTTGCCTTTTTTGCAAAGGATAACAAGATAAGTGCAGATGAATTGAAAGAAATAATCAATCTAATCGAGAACCCAAAGAAATAAGGTTATGCCACATTTTTTTATCATTCTGCTTAAGATAAATTTAGTGCTCATTTTATTTGCAGCAGCTTATTATCTTATTCTTCGCCGTTTAACATTTTATGTAATTAATCGTTTGTTTTTGGCTTTCGGTATTCTTTTTGGAACCATTTATCCTTTTATAGATTTAACCGATTTTTTTCATAAACAAAGTCCGCAAGTAGCAGCTTTTGTGCCGCAAGTAAAACAATTGATGCCATCTAGTTTTATTGAAGAGTATTGGCAATTGATAGCCACCATTTTTTATGCAGGTGTGGTAATAATGGCTTTCAGATTGATTGTTCAATTTGTTTCGCTTTACAGAATGCATAAAAAATCTGCTCCGGGTTGTGTGGAAAACTTCGAAGTAAGAATTTTAAATGAACCAGTTAGTCCATTTTCATTTTGGCAAACTGTTTATATCAATCCATCTTTACATCAAGAAAGAGAATTACAAACGATTTTAGAGCATGAACAAATTCACGTTAAAGAATGGCATTCTTTAGATATCATCTTAGCAGAATTAAGCGTGGTCTTCTATTGGTTTAATCCGGGTGTTTGGTTAATGAAAAAAGCTGTTAAGGAAAATCTAGAATTTATAACCGACGAAAAAATCTTAAAAAAAGGTGTAGATAAAAAAGCATACCAGTACAGTTTATTAGATGTTGGAAATTTAATGCCAGCCGTAGAAATTGTAAATAATTTTAACTTATCTGACTTAAAAAAACGAATTAAAATGATGAATGCTAAACGCTCATCAAAATTGACTTTAAGTCGTTACATGTTGGTTTTGCCAATTCTATTGTTAACTACACTTGCTTTTACAGTTTCTAAAAAAGACGTTAAAAAACATCTTGCTCCGATAAAACAAGCATTAATTTACGCAAGAATTATAGAAAAAGATGAAATTCCTGTAGTTGAAAAAAAGCAAGTGGTTAAAAAGAAGTTAGTTGATAAAACTATTGATATTGAGAAGGATACTACTTCATTAAAGCTTAATTTTATAGTAAATACAATTAATATCATAACAAATTCTTCCTATTCATCTTTACCAGATCTAACACCAGAAAAAGCTTTCATTATTGCAAGAAGAGAAGGGTCGCCCACAAATGTGAAAAATAAGGTTTCTGGAATGTTTATTCTAAAAACGGATTCACTAGGTGATAATAAAGAGCCAAAAATTGAAAATATATCTATTAGACTACGTGGTTCAGAAGTTTCTGCTACAATTGCAGATAAACCTTACACTGAGACCGTTATTGTGAGAGGTTTCAAAACTGGCACAAAGATACCAGATAGTGCAGCGAGAAAAGCAAGTGGGATTATTTATCTAAATGGACAAAAGATTAGTCAAGAAGATTTAAATAAAATAAAGCCAGATGAGATAAAAAACGTAACCATTCAAAGAGCTAAAACGATACAAGAAGTAACGGTTGTTGGTTACGGCAAAAAGACTAATCCTTAAGATCAATCTTTGTCATTAGTAACCACGGGATTGGAGTTGTCGTGATTCCCAATCAGATGGGAATCTTAAAGCATAAAACTGCCAATTCTATCAACTTACGATTCCTAATAAAGTTGGGAATGATTATAAGATGTTTTTTAGTTTTATGTATTGTAAAAGCATAATTGTCTTGGCATCTTTTATCTCCCCATTATCTAACATTTCAATTGCTTCATTAATTGATAATTCTAATACCTCGATGTTTTCTTCTTCTCCGTCTACACCACCACCATCATTAATTTTCATATCGCTAGAATACTCTGCGATAAAAAAATAAATTTTTTCTGTAACTGAACCTGGCGACATGTAGACTTCATAAATTTTACGAACGTCTTTAATTTTGTAACCCGTTTCTTCTTCAGTTTCTCGTTTAATGCAGTCTTCAGGATTGTCTTTATCTAATAAACCAGCACATGTCTCTATCAACATACCACCTTCATTACCATTTACAAAAGTTGGTAGCCTAAATTGTTTGGTTAAGATTACTGTTTGCTGAGTAGTATTGTAAAGTAAAATTGTAGCACCATTCCCTCTATCGTAAACTTCTCTGGTCTGTTGTTGATGTGTGCCATCTTTTTTTAAGTACTCATAAGTTAACTTTTTAAGAATGTACCAATTATCTGAAAGCAATTCTGTTTTTAAAATCTTTACGTCTTTTATCATCCCTATTTAATTGAGTTAAATGTAGTAAAGTTTAAAGTTTTTGAAGCTCAATTGCAGTTAATTATTTATACCAGTCCAGCTTAATTCCTTTGAAAGGATATTGCTTCGTCATTCCCCTTGCAAAGACGAATTGCTTAAAAAAAAGCCCTTCAACTTTGCAGTTTCAGGGCTTCTCAATTGTTTGTGTGATTTATTAACTATTACTATTATTTCGCCCATCCAGGCTAATAACCTAAAAATTAAATGTAGCTTTCATCATTGCAACTCTGCCAGGGATATAATAGGTGCCTGATGAGAAAGAGTTGGCCGAAAGATAATTAGCTTCAAATTTTTTGATGTTTGCCAAATTTGTTACACCAAATTCTAAATCTGTTTTGAGTTTTTGAACTCTATATCTCACATTAAAATCAGCAAATAAATATTTTAGGTCTGGTTGCGTAGTTTGATGTGTGAAAATATGTTCAGCAGACAAGGTCATAAATACACTTTTAAATGCTGTTGTAGTTATTGATGATTGTTGTCTTAGCTGTTGATTATTGTTTTTAATTGCACTTGCACTAGTGGTTTTATTTTTGCTAATGGCATAAGTAGCATTGTATGACAAATTGATAAAGTTATTAATCTTAGAATCAATCCCTGCTTTATAAGATAATGACTGTGAAGTGAAAGGTAATAACTCATTGTTTTGCAATTGCTCAAATGTGGCTTGATTGAAACTTGCGCCAACGTTTACTGTGCTTCTTAATTTGAAAAGATATTTACTTGCATTTGCACCAAAAGCTAAGCTTTTCATATCGTTTGGCAATGATATAACCACACGTTGCTGTATGTTGTTAGATAGGCTATAAGAAGATATGGTATTTACGGTAGATGTAGTATAATTTGCGCTTAGGTTAAAGAAAAACATTTGCATCGCCTTGCGGAAATTAAAAGCTCCTCCAACAGATTGAGATTTACTTTCTGTTATTGGGGCATCATTAGCAAATAAAGACCTGTAATTCTTTAAAATTGTTCCGCGGTAAACATCATCTATACCTCCTAAGCTGTTGTTGTAGCTATAATTGGCGGTTACATAATTCTCTATGCCAGTTTGGTATTTAAAGCTTAAGGAAGGATTAACAAACATCCTGTGCAGGTTTTTGTCTAAACTCTTCGCTCCATCTTCATAGCTAATGTAATTGTAGCTAATAGGCAACCCAAGGCTTGCTTTAAAATTACCAGAGTTGTATTCGTAGGTGGCATCTGTATAGAATTTACTTTTTAACCACTCAAGATTATTGGTCATTTGTTGCGAAACCAATTCCGTATTGCCACTATTTTGTATACGATATAACTGTGAACCAAGTTCTTGATGTTGCACATTAAAACCAACTCTGTAAGTCTGTGTAAACTTGTTATTTACAAAGGCAAAAGCTGTGTAATTATTGGTGTACCAAGTTGGTAATTTAACATACTGATTTAAACCTGCAAATGGTTGGTTATTGTTTAATATGGCTTCATTTAATCCAGGGTTAATATTTAATATTTCAGGTTGGGATGTTCTGCTGATGAAAGAGAAAAAGTTAAGGGTGTTTTCTGATTTTAATTTTTTGCGATAACTCAGCTCATTAGAAATCTCAAAGTTTTTTTGGTTTAAAGCTTGGTTTGCGCCAATCCCATTAGTTACTATACTAGAAGCAGTATTGTTTAAGCTATAATTGGTTACTAGGTTATTGCTGAAATAATGATCATCAGCATTAGCCAAAACATTTAATTTAGCTTGGAACTTTTGTGGATTAATTGCATTTTGTTGCAATTCGTTATAAGTAATTGTTTGACCAGAAAGATAAGTCTCAGAGAATTTGCTGTATTGTTGGTCTCTTTGGTCGTATAGATATGCAACATTTGCTTTTACTTGTAACTCCTCGCTAAACTTATATAAGTTATTTAGGTTTGCCAATCCAGCTTTATTGAATAATGTTCTTTTTTGTGGCAGGGTAGGTACGCCAGCTGCACCTGCAGAAAGAAAACCACTTGGTCTATCATTACCTGAATTAAATGGATTAAAAGAGGTTAAATCTATACCAGGGTCTATGCCAACATTATTCCCTTTAATGTTATTAATGAATTTTGTTTTCTTTTTAAATAGCATGGCATTGGCATTGCCGTCAAACCGATCTGGAGTGCCTAAACCAGCTCTAATGTCGCCCATCACTTTTAATTTAGCTTCTTCTTTCATTACTAAATTTAAAGCGACATCATCGCTCATGTTATTTTTACGAAGCATTTTTATGGGTTGATCTTTTTCTATTACCTGCACTTTGTCTACAGCTCCTTGTGGAATGCTTTTAGTTCCGATACTATATTTGTCATCCAAAACATTATCTCCATCAATGTAAAGAGCAGAAATTCCCTTGCCATTGTAACTTACTTTGCCATCTTCACTAACTTCAATACCAGGCATTTTTTTTAGTACATCGCCAATAGATCTATCTTGTTTGTCGGCAAAATCAGAAGTTTTATAGCTCAAGGTATCGCCATTTACACTTAGCGCAGGGCGATTTTTTACCACAACAGTTTTGAGGTTAATCTCGCTATCTTTCATTACTAAATCGTAAACCTTAGCTAAATCAGTAACCGCTATGATTTTTTTCTCATAACCAATGGTAGTTGCTTCGATAGATAGGTCTTTATTTTCTTCAGTAAATGATAAAGTGAAATTGCCTTTATCATCAGTTCTAGTAAAACTTAAAATATTGCCTTCCTTGTCTTTTAAATTTACATTAGCGGATACAACAGGAGCTCCTTTTGTATCTTTTACTTTTCCCTTGATTTGTTTTTGCGCAAAGACGGATGCAAAACCAAATAAGAAAAATAGGGTGATGATTAACGCTCTCATTTGATTTCAGGTAATTCGATTGGATTGTTAATTATAATTTTAATAGGAGCACCACCACTTGGGCCACCAACTGTTCTTCTTATGCTGGTTCCTGTAGCCATAGTAATACCTTGAGCTGCCATTTGTGCATTCATAAAGCCTTGTGGGTCTTTATCTCTTGCTTCTTTTAGCTTGTCTAGGTCTTTTCTAGTTGTTTTTACGGCATCTGCTGGAAGTTTAATTTCTGCACCTAAATAAGTTGTGCCCACATCCATACCCACAATTTTTACTGTACCTGTACCACCTCCAGGAACAGTGATTTTTGGATCATTGGCTGCAGCTGTTTTTACGTCTTCTTCTTTTACGTTTTCAAAACCAGCAAATTTGAATTGAACAGTTCTGGTTTCATCATAAGCCTCAACAATTAATCCTGGTAAGCCATTTAGTTTCCAAGGTCCGCTTTGAAATGGCAGGTCTGGAGCAAACCAAGCCGTCCAGTTTCTGCCTTTAAAATGTGCCGTAGCTTTTTGACAATGTACACCTGAAAGACTTGTGGTGTCTTTAGCTATTTTCCAGCTTATTTTAGGAACATCTTCTTCAACCAAGTAATTGGTAACCAAACGTTCTTTGGTGTAGAACTTATTTTCATTTACAAAGTAAAAATAATCAAGGTCTGAAACTCGTGTTGTTCCTGTTCTGTTTATATTAATACTAAAATTACCAGAACCAGCTTGGTTTTTCATTTGTTCTGCAATTGCCTTTTGCATTTCTATATCACGATTTATCTTATCGTAACTTGTGTAAACAGAAGCATTTTTGCCAATAACCAACAACATATTCTCGGTATAGGGTTTATCTTTCTGAGTGGTATCTTGTAGGTGTATAAAGCTATATCTAACTCTAGCTAAAGCTTTATCTGGGTTTTGTGCAAAGGCAGCTGCTGCAGTTGCCAGCATTAAAAAGGTGGTTAAAAAGATTTTCATTTGTCTGTTTGTTTGGTTATTAATATTATTTATAAGTCTGAGCCTATCGAAGACTATTGTTATCCTTCAACAAGCTCAGGATGACAATCGACTTTTAGCTCTCTAATTATTTCTTTTCAGGTAATTCAATAGGATTATTCAAAACAATTTTTGGTAAAACTGGACCTGAAGGTCTTGACATCGCCACACCAGTTACAGTGATGATACCTTCATTACTGCCAGCCATTTGGGTTTTCATAAATCCCTGTGGGTCTTTGTCTCTGGCTTCTTTTAATTTGTCTAGCTCCTGTCTGGTTGCTTTTATTGCATCTGCTGGGAGTTTAATTTCATTTCCTAAATATGGGCTAACACTATTTACGCCACCGGCTCCACCACTAAATACTGCAACACCTCCATCAGAAACAGTTACTTGGGTTCCACTATTTACACTTGTTTTTGTAGGTTCGTTTTGTGCTTCACCCACATTCTCCATTCCTGCAAATTGGAAGGAAACGGTCTTTGTGTCATCGTAAGCTTCGATGATTAAACCAGGTAAACCATTTAACTTCCATGGTCCGCTCTGGAAAGGTAATTCGGTAGCGTACCAAGCCGTCCAGTTTCTGCCTTTAAAAGTTGTGGTTGCTTTTTGACAATGAACCCCAGAAAAACTGGCGGTGTCTTTTGTGATTTTCCAATTGATTTTTGTTGTTGGTTCTTCTACCAAATAGTAATTGTAAACTCGTTCTTTAGTATAAAATTTATTCTCTTTAGCGAAGTAGAAGTAATCTGTTGATGAAGTAGGGGTGTAACCATTACTTTTAACTGAAATACTGACATTGGCATTGCCGGCTTGATTTTTCATTTGTTCCTCTATCTGTTTCCTCCTTGCTAATGTTTGATTGATTTTATCGTAGCTCGTATAAACTGAAGCATTTTTGCCCACTAACAATAACATGTTCTCTTTGTAAGGCCTGTCTTTTTGAGTAGTATCTTGAATGTGTGTAAAGTTGTAACTCACTCTAGTTAATGCCTTGTCAGGATTTTGTGCAAATGATGCAGTACCTATTGATAATGCAATTAAAATGGTCGATAAAGTTTTCATATCATTTAGTTAGTTGTAATTAATTATTCGTAAATCTACGATTATTTCGTAATATTGAAAATGATTTAACATTTTTTAACGAATGAAGATATTTTATCAATTTTAATACGGTATTTAATATCAGACTCTAAATAACATTAACCTGTCCTACATAAATATAATAGAAGTAATCATGCTGTTAAGCAAGTAAAAAAGAAAGTAGATCACATTCTTCAATAGATACAAATTTCTGTTCAAAACTTATTTTTCTATTAAAACGATTAAAGAGATTTGATTAAGAGCTACGTCTATTAACTATTGTTATAAATTATTTTCGCTATCTGTTTGTGTTTGAATAGTATTTATTCTATATTTGCACCTCGATAAAAAATATACAATTTAAAAAATAATTATTTAACAATGTACGCAATAGTAAATATAGCAGGACAGCAATTCAAAGTTGCAAAAGACCAGCACCTTTTTGTACACCGTTTACAAGGAGATGAAGGCGCTAGTATTGAATTTGACAATGTATTGTTGGTTGATAATGGTGGTAAAATTACAGTAGGGGTTCCTGCAGTAAAAGGTGCATCGGTTACAGCTAAAATCGTGTCTCATTTAAAAGGTGATAAAGTAATCGTTTTCAAAAAGAAACGTAGAAAAGGTTACAAAAAGAAAAATGGTCACCGCCAGTATTTCACTAAAATCCAGATTGAGAGTATCACTCTGTAGTTAATTTTTTGTTTAATTGTCAAATTGGGTTTCCCAGTTTAAAAAATATAAAATCAAATGGCACATAAAAAAGGAGCCGGTAGTTCTAGAAACGGACGTGAATCGCATAGCAAGCGTTTAGGTATCAAGATCTTTGGTGGTCAAGAAGCTATCGCTGGAAACATCATCGTTCGTCAACGTGGTACTAAACATCATCCAGATAAAGGAGTAGGTATTGGTAAAGATCATACTTTATTCGCTTTAGTACCTGGTGTAGTAACTTTTAAAAAGAAACAAGATAACAAATCTTATGTTTCTGTATTACCTGTAGTTGCTGAAGATGCACCTGTTAAAACAGCAACTAAAAAAGTTGTAGCTAAAAAAGCACCTGCAAAAAAAGCAGTTGAAGCAAAACCAGTAGTAGCTAAAGAAACAGTAGCAAAAGCACCTGCAAAAAAAGCAGCAGCTCCTAAAGCGACAGCAAAAGCACCAGCAAAAAAAGTAGCTAAAGCTGACGATACAACTGCAGCTGAATAATATTTGTAATCTAATTACAATAAAAAAGCCTCGATAATTTATCGAGGCTTTTTTTGTTAATCTTTGTTGGAAGAGAATTTATTTCTCTCTATCTAAAATTTGCTGTACCAATTCTCTAAAATTAGCTTTCTTTTCATCAGCGACTGCTAAACTATCCAATGCTAAATTTGCTTTTGTTAGGTATTTATTCATTTCTAAGATGGATAGGTCCTTTATTTCATATTTGTCGTACAACTCCTTCACTGCATTTATTTTGTCTATTTTATTGTCTGTAATGCTTATAAGATTTTCTTTTTCATTTTCTTGGGCTAGGGATAATGTTTTTAAATGCAGGAAAGTTTTTTTGTTGGCGATAATGTCACCACCAACCTGCTTTCCAAATTTTTCTGGATTACCGTATACATCTAAAATATCATCTTGTAATTGAAAGGCAACCCCCAAGTTTTCACCGAAATTATAGAGTAATTCAGCATCAGCTGAACTTGCTCCGCCAACAATTGCACCTAATTTCATTGCTCCACCTAATAAAACAGCTGTTTTAAGACGGATCATTTCTAAATATTCGGATATGCTCACGTCACTTCGTTGTTCAAATTCCATGTCTAACTGCTGGCCTTCACAAACTCCTTGAGCGGTAGCATTAAACGTATCTAATACTGGTTTTAATACGTTAATGTCTACTTTTGATAAATGTTTGTTTGATTCAACCATCATTACATCCCCACTTAAAATGGCATTGTTATTTCCCCATTTTTCGTGTACGGTCTGCTTACCACGACGCAAAGGGGCATTGTCCATAATGTCGTCGTGTACCAAAGTGAAATTATGGAAGGTTTCTATGGCCAAAGCCACATGTAATGCTTTATAAACTTCAGTAGTAAATAGTTCTGTGGCCATTAAAACCATTACTGGTCTTATTCGTTTGCCGCCTAAACTCATTATATAACGAATAGGCTCATATAAATTTGCTGGATGTTTTGGATATTCTATTTGAGGTATAGCTTTCTCTATTATTTCTTGTAACTGTGTAGAACTGTGCATTATTTAAGGGTTAGTCATGGTGCTAAAAGCTTGTTGCTTTTCATCATTAGAAAGAATTTCAATAGCTACTTGCTTATTCAATTTTATTCCTATTTATCTTTTGTTTGTTTATGTAAATTAATCTTGTATCAATGAAAAATCGATTTGACGTTTAGAAAGATCTACTTTTTTAACTTTTACTTGAACTTCGTCTCCTAATTGGTATTTTTTATGCTTACGCTGGCCAACAATACAGTAATTTTTTTCATCCCAAACGTAAAAATCATCAGTTATATCTCTTAAACGAATCATTCCTTCACATTTGTTCTCTGAAATCTCTACATACATTCCCCATTCAGTTACACCAGAAATTATTCCAGTATATATGCTTCCAATGTTATCTTCTAAATATTCAGCTTGTTTATATTTAATAGAAGCTCTTTCTGCATCGGAAGCTCTTTTCTCCATAGCAGATGAATGAGAACTTGCTGCTTCATATTCTTCGGCATTTGCTGAGCGACCACCATCTAGATATAAAGCTAATAAGCGATGGACCATTACATCCGGATAACGACGAATAGGAGAGGTAAAGTGCGTATAATGATCAAAGGCTAAACCATAATGACTTGTTTTTTTAGTGGTATAAATTGCTTTAGCCATCGAACGAATAGCTAATTGTGTTAACATATTCTGTTCTTTTTTTCCTTCCACATCTTCCATTAAAAAATTTAAAGATTTGGCGATGTCTTTATCACTCTTTGTATTGATTTTATAACCAAAGCGAGAGGCAAAGGCAGCAAAATTGTTTAAATTCTCTAGGTTAGGTGAATCGTGAGAACGATAAACGAAGGTATACTTATTTTTTCCATTGCCTTTTTTAGCAATAAATTCGGCTACTTTTTTGTTCGCCAATAGCATAAAATCCTCAATTAGTTTATGCGCATCTTTGCGTTCTTTGATGTACACACCAATTGGTTTTCCGCGTTCATCGAGTTTAAATTTAACCTCAGTACTTTCGAAACTAATGGCGCCATTTTTAAACTTTCTATCACGTAAAATGTACGCCAGTTCATTTAGTTTTAAAATCTCCTCTGCGTAATCGCCAGCTTTCGTTTCTATAACTTCTTGTGCTTCTTCGTAACTAAAACGTCGGTTAGAGTGGATGGTTGTTCTACCAAACCATTCATTTTTAATGTTTGCCTCTTCATCTAATTCAAAAACAGCAGCAAAACATAATTTATCTTCATTTGGTCGTAATGAACATACGCCATTGCTTAATCTTTCCGGTAGCATGGGTATCACGCGATCAACCAAATAAACAGATGTAGCACGCTCGTAAGCCTCTTTATCTAATGCGCTATTAGGTTTTACATAATGAGATACATCTGCAATGTGCACACCAACTTCATAAGTTCCATTTGGTAATTTTTTAAAAGAAATGGCATCGTCAAAATCTTTTGCATCAGCAGGGTCGATGGTAAAAGTTACGGTATCTCTGAAATCTTTTCTTCCCTTTTCATTTATTTCAGCTTCGCTAACCGTTTCCGGAATTGCATTAGCTTCTTTTTCAACTTCAGGAGGAAAACTTAAAGGAAAACCATATTGAGCCAAGATGGCATTCATTTCGGTATCGTTTTCGCCTTGCGTACCTAAAACATTTAGAATTTTTCCTATTGGATTTTTTGCTCCTTCTGGCCAATCGGTAATGCCTACTTGTACTTTCTGACCATTTTTTGCACCATTTAAATCGCTCAATGGCACAAAAATATCATGCAACATTTTACGATCATCGGGGATAATGAAAGCAAAACGTTCAGAAACCTTTGCAACACCAATGAAATCTGTTTTTGCTCTGGTTATAATTTCTACAATCTCACCTTCGTTTCTACGTCCACTTGTTTTTTTACCAAAAACGTGAACTTTAACAATATCCCCATGTAAAGCATTGCGTAACTTACGTGGGGCAACAAAAATGTCTTTCTCAAATTCATCATCCGGTACAATAAAAGCTGAGCCATCGGCAGTCATGTCTACTTTACCAGTAATGAAAACTTTCTGGTCTTTTAGCTTAAATTTACCGCGTTCAGGCCGAATGAATATTCCATTTTCTGTCTGCTCTATTAAAACTTCTAAAATGGTATCAACTGCGGCTTTATCACTTAAATTTAGCTTGGCAGCAACTTGTTTATGATTTAGTGCAACATTTTTGTTTTTCTCGAAAATATCACTAATCAGCTGTATTAAAACGAGTTTAAATTGAGAATTTTTGTTTTTTGCCATAGCTATTGATATATCTTATCGAAGATAGTAATTGTAAATTTACGTTAGGTTATTTTTTATGAGAAATAACCGTTTCTACAACACAATTAAACTATATTTTGATTTCTAGTTAAGAAAATAAGTTAATGAAATGTTAAATAGCTATACTTCCAGTACCTGGAATTGCAGCGATTAGTTTTTTAGTATATTCTGCTTTTGGAGAATTATAAATTATTTCTGGAAATCCTTCTTCTTCAACTTTTCCTTTATTCATTACAATCATTCGATCCGAAATGTGTTTAACAACTGCTAAATCATGAGAAATGAAGATATAGGTTAAGCCAAATTCTTGCTGAAGTTCTCTTAGCAAGTTTAAAACTTGCGCCTGAACGGAAACATCTAATGCCGAAACAGATTCATCACAAATGATAAATTTAGGTTGCAAGGCCAGTGCTCTAGCAATTACAATACGTTGGCGTTGTCCACCAGAAAACTCATGTGGATAACGATCAAAATGCTCTGGATTTAAATTTACCTTTTCTAATAAATGTAAAACGTGTGCTTTACGCTCTTGATCTGTGTTAAATACATGATGGACTTGCAAAGGCTCCATTATGGCATTACCAACAGTTATTTTAGGATTTAAAGAAGAATACGGGTCTTGGAAAATGATTTGTACATCTCTCCGCATTTTTCTTAAATCAGTTTTGCTAGCTCCGAGTAAATCTGTTCCGTTAAAGATGATTTTGCCAGAAGTAGGTTCTACTAAACGTAAAATACTTCTTCCTAAAGTTGTTTTACCACAGCCAGATTCGCCGACCAAACCTAAAGTTTCTCCAGGAAAAACATCGAATGTAATATCGTCTACTGCTTTTACAAAGGAAGTAGCTTTACCAAATAATCCTTTTTTTACGGGATACCAAGTACACAAATTCTGCACTTGCAATAAGGGTTGTTGTGTATATAATTCGTGTCTTCGTTGTTCAATTTCTTGATTCGTATAGCTATTAATATCAAGCAAATGCCTAACCGCTACATTTTTATCTTCATTTAAAAAATCGGCAACAATAGGGAGTTTTTTTAAACGTCGTTGTGGAGCTGGTCTACACGCTAAAAGTCCTTTTGTATACGGATGCTGTGGGTTGTTGAATAATTCTTTCGCTGGCCCTTGCTCTACAATATTGCCTTTGTACATCACTAAAAGTTCATCGGCTATTTCGCTAATTACAGCCAAATCATGTGAGATGAAAATCAAACCCATGTTCCGCTCATTCTTTAAACGAAGCAATAAATCCAAGATGGTTTTCTGAACAGTTACATCTAAAGCAGTGGTTGGCTCATCCGCAATTAGTAACTCGGGATTACAACTTAAAGCCATGGCAATCATTACACGTTGCTTTTGTCCACCAGATAATTGATGCGGATAACTTTCGAAAATTTGCTCAGGGCGGGGGAGTTGCACCTCTTTAAAAAGTGAAATAGTTTGCTCTTTTGCGGTTGCTTTATTTACATTTTGATGCAACATAATCGCTTCCTGAACCTGATAACCGCAGGTAAACACAGGATTTAAAGAAGTCATCGGTTCCTGAAAAATCATGGAGATTTTATTCCCGCGAAAATTCCTGATTTCATGATCAGATAAATTCAATAAACTGATGTTATCAAAGTCTATTTCGCCTGAAATATTGGTGTTTTTAGAATCATGCAAACGCATAATAGAAAAAGAAGTAACGGATTTTCCAGAGCCAGATTCACCAACAATGCCTAAAACCTTTCCTTTTTCAAGTTTAAAACTAACTTTATGTACAGCTTCCGACCAAGTTTTTTCTTCTCGGTTATAAAATTCTATGGCGAGTTCTTTTACGTCTAACATTACTTCACTAAGGTAATATTTTCTGTTGAAATTGCATCTAGTCCTTTAAAGCGTAACAGAATTTGTGCAGTGGTAATTACATCTTTCTGACAGTAGGTCACAATGCGTTGTAAATCCTTTTCTTGGTAATACACATCTTTTACCATACTTCCATCAATATCATCTTTTGGGGTAGGGATATTGAAAATAGCTGCCAATAAATTTAAGGAAGTATAGTTTTTGTAATCTCCAAATTTCCATAATTCCATAGTATCGAGGTGATTAATTTCCCAAGGTTTTTTACCTGCAATTTCCAATTGAGGTGGAATTGGAATACTGTTCACTAACATTCTACGGCATAAATATGGAAAATCAAATTCTTTACCGTTATGTGCGCATAGCATTAGGTCTTTTGGTTGCTTTGAAAGTAATGCATTAAATTGAGTTAATACCTCTGTTTCGTTATCACCAAAATAAGAGTTTACTCTGAAATGTAGTTTGCCTTTGTGTGTATGAAATAAACCTACGCTAATGCAAATGATTTTTCCAAATTCAGCCCAAATGCCAGCTCTTTCATAAAAGTCAGCAGGTGTTTTATCGTCTTTTCGAAGAAATTGAGTTTTGCTATCCCACAAGGATTGCATTTGTAATGGCATCTGTTCAAAATATTCATATAAGGGAATAGTTTCGATGTCGATGACAAAAACCTTATTTAAGTTAACGTCTTTAAGCATAAGCATAAATGTTTAGATGTAAATTTAAATAGGGAAATTGAAGATAGAGAAAATTGTTGGGTTTATATAATTCGTCATTCCAGTGAATCCCAATAGCTATTGTGAGGGAATCTTAATGCGGTGAAGATTGCAGGGCAGTTGCTTTTGTGAGGCACGAAGCAATCTCCTAATTTATAGTTTATTACGCAAGGACGCTTAGTTAGTGTATAAAAAAAATCCTTCCCAATTTCTCGGAAAGGATTTAATCTTTTATTTTCTAAGAAGTATAACCCAGAATTTTTAATACCTGTTTACTATTTTGTTCTTCTCCAAAAACTTCAAAATTGAACGTTTCATCTCTATTTCTGCGAATAATCACATGTTTAGGACTAGGCAATAAGCAGTGATGAATACCTCCGTAACCACTTAAAACTTCCTGATAAGCACCCGTATTAAAGAAACCAAGGTATTGTACTTTACGCGTTTTCGGCATAAATACACTATTCATGTGTGCTTCTTGGTTATAATAATCCTGACCATCGCATGTAATACCACCTAAGTTTACACGTTCGTATTCGGCGTCCCAGTTATTAATTGGTAATAGGATATATTTTTGGTTCAATGCCCAAACATCTGGTAAGTTAGTGATAAACGAACCATCTAACATTAACCATTTTTCACGGTCATTTTGTTGTTTACGACCTAATACTTTATATAAAATACCTGAAGCTTCTGCAACGGTATATTTTCCAAATTCAGTAATAATATCTGGTTCAACCACATCATGTTCTGCACAAATTTCTTTAATCCGTTTTACGATTTCATTTACCATGTATTCGTAATCGAAATCAAATACCAAACTATCTTTAAATGGCATTCCACCACCAATATCAAGTGTATCTAACTCTGGATTAATTTTTTTGAACTTGCAATACAACGTCACGTATTTTTCTAATTCGTTCCAATAATACGGCGAATCAGTAATACCCGAGTTGATGAAAAAGTGTAATAATTTAACTCTGAAGTTAGGATTAGCAGATATTTTATTGTTGTAAAAATCAATAACATCTTCCATACGCACCCCTAAACGAGAGGTATAGAATTGTGAATCTGGTTGTTCCTCAGCAGCAATACGGATTCCTAAATTACAAGGCGTATCCATCTCTACTTCATCATCATACAAGTTAAATTCTTCTTTATTATCTAACACGGGGATGATGTTTTTATACCCATCGTGCAACATATCAATAATATATTGCTTGTATTGATAGGTTTTAAACCCATTACAAATTACAGTAATGTCTTTCGTTAATGCCCCTTTTTTCTCCAACGCCTCAATCATTGGCATATCAAACGCCGAAGAAGTTTCTAAGTGGATTCCATTTTTTAAGGCTTCCTCTACAATATGCTTAAAGTGAGAGCTTTTTGTGCAGTAGCAATATTTATAATCGCCACGGTAATTATTCTTGATGATAGCCTGTTGAAACAACAACTTAGCTTGTTGTATCTTCTTACTAATCATTGGTAAATAAGTGAAACGCAATGGCGTACCATAGGTTTCTATCATTTCCATTAAATTTAGATCCTGAAAATATAATTCATCGTCTATAACGCTGTAACCTTCTTGTGGAAAGCCAACACTTAGATCAAGAAATTCGGAGTAACTCTGCATTTATTCAAATAATTTTTGCAAAAATGTAATTTTAAATCGAGAAATAATGTAGTAGTTTAAAATTATTCGGCATAATACTAAAAGTTTGACTAAAGGGATATAATTAATTCATAACAGTTGAAAAGTAGAAACTGTTTTCCATTGGCAATTTAAGCCTTGCTGTCCATATCATCCTTTTCTCAAATATTTAGTCAAAATCACAATGGTTTGCCCTTCTACTTTACCTTCAATCTGTTCAATGTTATCGTGCACCAAACGAATGTTCTTTACCACAGTGCCTAATTTTGCACTAATGGTAGAACCTTTAACATCTAATGTTTTAATTAACACCACAGTATCGCCTTCAAGTAAACGTGCACCATTACTATCTTGATGAAATTCTACCGTTCCATCTTGCTCATGGTCGCCAGTTTTTTTAGCCCACTCCAAAGTTTCCTCGTCAAGGTATAAAATATCTAAACTATCTGCTGCCCAACCTTCGTTTCTTAATCTGCTCAACATTCTCCAAGCCATTACTTGTACTGGTGCAAATTCCGACCACATGGTTTCGGTTAATATTCGCCAATGCTCAGGATTAATTTGCTCTGTTTTTTCAATTTGGTCTAAACAAGTTTTACAAACTACAATGCTATTATCGGTATTGGCATTACTTATAGGTGGAACTTCGTAAACGGATAAATTCGAATTAGCTGTGCATAATTCGCATTGATGAGTAGAGCGTGTTAATAACTGTTCTAGTAAAGACATTGAATTTAGATTTTCTGCGAAAATACTAAATTAATTTAAGGAAGCTTGAGGAGTAGGAGCTATTGCAATTTTAGCACTACGCCATAAGTTTTATCTTTGATTTCTGTTTTAGATAGAATTTCGAATTTGTAGGTAACATTGTCTGCTTTGACTGTGATCAAGCTACCACTAATTTTATAGGTACCTCGCCACCTAATATCTCCACCAGGTAATATATCAGCAACGCCATCTGGTTTTAAAGTAAGTTGCCATCCTGAATCATACGGGTTCGTACTTGCTTTGAAATCTTTTTGTAAAAACACTTTTTCTTGGTCGACTATAAGTTGATCTTTTTTGCAACTACTTACTAAGAAAATAGCAGTAATAAGAAGCGCAATAAACGTTTTTAGAGTGGTAAATTTCTGGTTCATCATTATGAATTAGTTTAGGTCTATAGGCCTATACGTTTACTTATTCAAAAACGCTACAGGTATAAATTTTATACGATGAGAGAATTCAACTTATTTAACCGGCAGATGTATTTCTGCTAACATACATCTTGCGCTACCACCACCATTTTTTTCTATGGTGTATAACGGGGCATAAATCAGCTTACAATGTTTTTCTAATGCAATTACTTGGTCTTTTTCTAAGGACAAATACGCTTGCTCTGACATTACCAATAATCTTTCCTTATTTTTATTTTGAACTTGAAGCATATTGCCAGCAAAGTGATTCATCTGATCAAAGCTAATGGTTACGATTTCTTTGCCCGTACTGCTTAAACGTTGTTTTACGTTCTCTTTTTCCTGTTGGTTAGGGATTGAATCAAAACAAACCACAGCAAACGTATCTCCAATGCACATCATCACATTGGTATGGTAAATAGGGAAATTAGTTTCATCTATAGCCTGAAAACAAACAGGAGTGTAGCCAGTTAACATGCAAAAGTTATTTAAAACTTCCTCATCCGTTCGCACACTTAAACAGGCATAAGCAATTTTGTTTTCACGATCTAAAACCATGCTTCCTGTGCCTTCTAAAAATAAAACCTGCTGCTCAAAAAAACTTAAATCACTAATGTGGTTTACTTCAAATTGCTGTGAAAGTTGATCTATAATATCTTTTCTACGCTCCCAACGTCTATTTTCTGAAAACATAGGGTATAAGTAAACTGATCCGTCATCATGAAAAGAAACCCAATTGTTTGGGAAAATAGAATTTGGAGTTGCTGGATCTAATGTGTCATCTATTACAGTGACATCCACTCCATTAGTGCGCAGCATTTTTACAAACCCATCAAACTCTGCTAAAGCCTGCTGTTGTACATCGCTTTGCTCAGTTGCTTGCTGAAATTTATTATTACCTGCCGTTTGTTCGTTGAACTTAAAATCAACTGGGCGGATCATTAAAATATGGTTAGTTGTTTGCATACTTGTAGTTCAATCGTTCATTGGTTCACTTGTTCATTAGGCTAATTGCTTATTAGTACGCCCTACCGAATGAACTAATGACTAATAAACTCTTTTAAATGTCATCCCTCAAAATTGGTAAACTCATACAATGAAATCCTCCACGTGCTCTGGATAATTCTGCCGAAGGCATTAAAATTAGTGTATCGGTTATTTCATCTGCAGTTGTCTTACCACTTTCTAGGTCATTAATTAACTCTTTAACATTGATGACGTTAAACCCATTGTTTTTAAAAGCTTCAACCGTTTTATCGTTACGATCGTAACCCAATACAACCCCTTCTTTAATGGCTAATAAATTACACGAATCCGTCCATTGCTCACGAGCATCGTATGGAAATACACCACTACCGCTATAAATAAATTTAGTAGGTGCAGTGCTTTTCAGGTCATTCTTACTAATGTCTTCAAAAAGCTCTTCCATGCTCTTATAATGTTTCGGAGCACGTTTATCTTTGTAAAACTGAATAATTTCAGTCTGTTCTTTTGGTTCTGGTTGTACTAAGAAATCAATTGGATTTTGCTGTTTGTTTTCCTCAACGCTCGCAATAGAATGCAATAACACCCAGGTATCTCTTTTCACTTGTGTAAATACAGTATCCAAATGCATAAAATCTCTTTTATTCGGAATACGCACTACAGTAACTTTTTCTACCACATTGTTATCGAACAACAATTTCATGGCTTCATTTGCACCATAAGGCGAAGTACGTTCGCTGCAACCAATCAATACATGGTTTTTGCTAATCATCATCACGTCGCCACCTTCTAGGGTAGTTCTGTTTTCTAATTCTTCTCCCGGACGTAAAAAATGATGCTCCCCATCAGGGATTTCTAAGATGTTATCTCTATAATTTTCGAATAAGCTATGATTAAAGAAGATGTAACGCATCAATAAACTTTCACGTACCCTTGCTTTTTTAGCCGGCTTATTTAATAAAATGAAATTGTTGATGGTGGTACCCACATCTCTCGTAAAAATTAAATTCGGAATAGGAGAGAAGATCATTCTTCCATCTGGTAAAGAGCCAGAAATCAATGTTTTTGCTAATTCTTTAGGGTCCGTATCAATTAATTGAAGTTGTAATTTATAGCTACAGCCTTCTATTGCACAAACAGAAGCTGCTAATTTCTTTCTAATGGAAGCATCTGTTAAAATTTCCCCTAGTAATTGTTGTAGTTCAATCACATGAGTAGAGGCATGGAAATCTTTGCTATCTGGTTTAAAGAAGCTACGGTCTGCTTTTTCCGAATCAATATCCGCCAGTTTACCTTTTATCTTAGTTGGATCTAAGAAATACATCAGCAATTTAACGTAATAATCATATTCATCTTTGCGGATGGTATCCAAATGCACAATGTCTTCAAAAAGCCAATCTTGTGCTTTAGAAGGCACTACTTTACCTATTCCACTATCAGGACTATGGATCAGCAATTTACGTAACCTGCCGATTTCGGAATTTACATTCACTTTAAAATTTTCGTTCTGTCCGCTCATATATTGGTTTGTCGTTATGCAAAGCTATTAGATTTTTTGAGAGTCCGAAAGTCAGAAAGACCGAAAGTTGAGGTAACTTATCTTTCATCGGACTTCCTGACTCTTTTGACTTCCCGACTTCTTTGCCTATTTTTGAACCATGAATTTTATCATTACCGAAACACTTAACGCAATTAAGCAAATTTACAACGAAGAAATTGCAGAGAGTGTCATCAATATACAAGAAACCCGTAAAGAATTTGAAGGTCAGATTACGATCGTAGTTTTTCCGATTGTACGTTATTCAAAGAAATCTCCAGAAGAAACTGCAACTGCCATTGGCCAATATTTAGTGCAAAATGTTGAACAAGTTACCGCTTTTAATGTGGTTAAAGGCTTTCTAAATCTCAGCATTGCGGATAGTTATTGGCTAAACTTATTCAATAACGATCTATTGAGCAATGATTTTGCGAAGGTAAAACCAAACGGACAAAAGGTAATGGTCGAATATTCTTCGCCAAATACCAACAAACCCTTACACTTAGGCCATGTGCGTAATAATTTGTTAGGCTATGCAGTAGCCGAATTGTTAAAAGCGGATGGTTACGAAGTGTTTAAAGTGAATTTGGTAAACGATAGAGGAATTCACATTTGTAAATCGATGTTGGCTTGGGAGAAATGGGGCAACGGAGAAACACCAGAAAGTTCGAACTTAAAGGGTGATCATTTAGTAGGAAAATACTACGTCATTTTTGACAAAGAATATAAAAAAGAAATAGAGGCCCTTGTTGCTGAAGGACAAACCGAAGACGAAGCCAAGAAAAATGCACCGTTAATTAAAGCCGCCCAGCAGATGTTATTGGCTTGGGAAGCAGGCGACGAACATGTGATTTCACTTTGGAAAAAGATGAATGGTTGGGTGTACGATGGTTTTGCAGTAAGCTATAAAAACTTAGGTGTAGACTTTGACAAATACTATTACGAAAGCAATACCTACCTTTTAGGAAAAGATACCGTTGATGAAGGTTTGGAAAAAGGAGTTTTCTTTAAAAAAGAAGATGGTTCGGTATGGATTGATTTAACGGACGAAGGATTAGACCAGAAATTGGTATTACGTGCCGATGGTACTTCGGTGTACATTACCCAAGATTTGGGTACTGCACAAATGAAGTACGACGATTACCACATGGATCAATCTATATATGTGGTGGGTAATGAACAAGATTACCATTTCAAAGTGCTGTTTCTGATTTTAGAGAAATTAGGCAAAAGCTGGGCGAAAGGATTACACCATTTATCGTACGGTATGGTAGATTTACCTAGTGGGAAAATGAAAAGTAGAGAAGGAACCGTAGTGGATGCAGATGATTTAGTAGCTGAAATGATTGAAACAGCGAAACAAAAAACAGAAGCATTAGGTAAAATAAACGATTTCTCGGATGCAGAAAAAGAGGAACTGTATTACAACATTGGTTTAGGCGCTTTAAAATACTTCCTACTCAAAGTAGAACCTAAAAAACGTTTACTGTTCGACCCATCAGAATCTATAGATTTTCAAGGTCATACAGGACCGTTTATTCAGTATACACACGCTCGTATTAAATCGCTATTAAGTAAAGCAAATTATAAACTAATAGCTGGTGAGAAATTAGTACATGTGCCATTATCCGCTACAGAACTAGATATGATTATGCTATTAGCTAAATATCCAGAAGAAATTGCCAATGCAGCAAAAGCATACAGTCCAGCGTTTTTAGCGAATTACTTATACGAAGTGGCTAAAGTGTTCAATAAGTTTTACCACGAAGTACCACCTATCGTAAAAGAAGAAAATACAGCATTAAAACAACACCGTTTAAACATTTGCAAGCTGACAGCGGATGTACTAAAAAGCGGGACAAAGATTTTAGGTATTAATGTGCCGGAAAGAATGTAAACCTGATGGTTTGTTAGTTTTTTGGTTCATTAGTATCATTTGTTCAATTGGCAATACGCTGTGCGTTCTGTCGAGCCTAAGCACTAATTTTCTGCTACTAAAATCGCCCTTGGCTGGTGCGGGTGTACCAATTTGCTATACCTAGAATCTTTAATAGCATCAGGCGCAGGCGTGGCTTTTTTTGGTGACTTTTTTCAGCTACTGGAAAAAAGTTACACCCCGTAGGGATTGCCCTTTGAAGGGCGTAGTTCATTCGTTCATTAGTTTCATTTGGAAATATGTGTTGTCGAGTCAAAGCACCAATTTGATCTATTTAAATAAGGATATCCAAAACATATTTTAGTCACTAACTGTTGATATAGAACCTTAATACAGTTACAAATGTTACTCAAGGCTATACTCATTAATTTGCTCTTACTAGGTGTTTACTGCACCCTAATTACCACTGGTGCGGCTCCCGCTGATAGAGGCTTTAGTATTGCTATTGCTGGAGGTATATGCATAGCTATGCATGTGGTAATAAACATTATTGCTGGTTTGATTTTGCTGGTAATGGGGAAAGATGAGATTGCTAAAGCACTATTAATCTCTGGAGGAATACTTGCTCCAGTTGGCTTCGTCAGCTGGTTAATCCTACTCAGTATCTTTGGATAAGGTTGTTATCTATTTAGATAATAATTCATTAACATCGTTGATTCATTCATTAATTTGGCAACACTAGTTTTGTCACCCTGAATGAAATGAAGGATCTAATTACATTCAAAAGAAAATTCTATCGAATGATATCTTACCAAACCAAAAAAATGAATAAATTCATCAATTCGATCTGATCCGATAGCTATCGGATGACAAAAATGCTCTGAATGACAAACTATATCCAAGAACTCATATTACTATGCTTAGCAGCATTTGCTGCAGGTTTTATCGATGCCATTGTTGGCGGTGGTGGTTTATTACAAACCCCAGCTACCTTACTTATTTTACCACACTATCCAGTCGCAAGTATTTTCGGTACTGTTAAAATTCCATCTTTGGCAGGTACTACTGTAGCTGCGTATAAATATTCCAAACAAGTAAAATTCAAGTATAACGTGTTAATTGCTTGTGTAATTGCAGCCTTTTGTGCGGCATTGTTAGGAGCCTATTCGGTCAGCATGATTAACAATGCAGTCATTAAGCCGGTTATCTTAGTGGTGTTAATCCTAGTAGCAGTGTATACGTATTTCAATAAACAATTTGGCATCCATCAGCATAAAGCACATTCTGTACAAAAACAGGTGTTATTGGCAGGTTTCTTCGGGTTGATTATCGGTTTTTACGATGGTTTAATTGGACCAGGAACAGGCTCTTTTTTGATTTTGGTGTTTATTGCATTCCTAGGTTTTGATTTTGTTGGTGCAAGTGCACATGCCAAAATCGTAAACATGTCTACTAATTTAGCAGCGCTAATTTACTTTAGTTCAACGGGACATGTGTTGTATCAATATGCAATCCCTATGGCACTATTCAATATATTAGGCTCATTTTTTGGTGCAAAATTAGCACTGCTCAAAGGCAATAAATTTATCCGTATTTTCTTTTTAATCGTTGTTTTTGGAACAATTTTACGCTTTGCTTATGATGTTCTACTGAAATAGAATCACCTACAATCACTTTCTTACTTCTTATCAATAGTTCCAGCCTTTGTACTTACAGGAGAGAGTTTTCTGAATTTTGGAAAAGTTAAGGGACTTTTATTAGGTCTCTCATCACCCAATAACACACCCCACTGTTTAAATGATTCACTACGATCGAAAATGATTTTTAATACCGCAATAATTGGCATCGAGAGAAACATCCCGGAGACCCCAGCAATACTTCCACCAATAAATACGCCCACAATAGAAACCAGTGCATTAATTTTAATTTTTGATCCTACAATACGAGGCATCAAAATATTATTATCTAAAAACTGAACAAAGGCAATAACCCCTAGCACCGTAACCACTGGCCACAATTCGGTAGAGGAAGTTAAGGTTAAGAGCACGCCTATTACGTTGCCAATTAGGGCACCTACATAAGGGATTAAATTTAAGATAGCGAAAATAACACCAATTAAAAGCGCATGTTTAATGCCAATTAAAAGTAAAATCCCGCCTAAAAGGATGGTCATGTATGTAATTTGAATCAACAAACCAACAAGATAACTTTTAATAATCGATTCAGTTTCATACACCGCATCTTTAACCTTAGCATGATCATCTGTTTTAAACCACAAAAACACAAAACGCAGTAAAATATCTTTATAAAATAGAATCAGATAGATATAAATTGGCAACAAACCCACAAATACAAATACCCCACTTAAGGTTACAAAAGCACCACCAGCTGCCGATCCAGCCATACCCAATAGATCATCACTTTTTGTCTTGATGAAATTTTCCTGCTTACTCACACTCATCTTCGTAAAGCCGCTTATCCATTCCTTTAAACTTTGTAAGTGCTTGGCTACGTTTTGTTTAATCTGAGGGAAATCATCTACCAAAATACCTACCTGTGCCGATAAAAACCATACAATTCCTGCAATAAAGAGGAGTACTAGTAAAATTGGCAAAATGATAGAAAGTGATTTAGGTACGTTGCGTTTTCGTAAAAACCGATATATTGGCAACAACATAATACTGATGAAAAATGCCATAATTACAGGCATAAAAATGTCACGTCCAACCACTAAAATGACAACAACAAGCGAAACGCCTAATAATTCTATGGACCGTTTTACGGTAAGTGGATATTGATTCATCAATGGTTTGTTAGTTTTCAGGTGTTAAACACTAAGATAGGGAATTTGTTTGGCTGTTTAGAAAGAAAGAAAATAATGAGCGAACTCAAATTCTTCCTTTTTTCTCCCACATTCCTCCTAGTGTGCTCCTGCATTTCTCCTACAAAACGCGGTTTGAGAAGAACAAACCTAGGGTAAATCTCGAAGAACACTAGGAGAACTTTACTTTTAGACTGACATATCCGGACATGCACAGACAATTTCGGACATAAAAACGGTTGGAAGACGGGACGTGAGCAATTTGACCTAGCACTAATAAAAATATACTTATTTTTGTGCTTCACTGACATAGAAATGTATACAACAGATACCATTATTGCTTTATCTACACCTCCAGGCAGCGGCGCTATTGGCGTTATTCGTTTATCAGGTCCAGATGCCATCAACCTAACCAATCAGGTTTTTGCAGGAAAAGATTTAACGAAACAAGCTTCGCATACCTTGCATTTCGGCTTAATTAAAGATGAGGAACTTATTGTAGATGAGGTGGTTGCAGGGTTATATGTAGCCCCAAAATCATATACAAAAGAAAATGTAGTAGAAATTTCATGTCACGGTTCCAATTACATTATTCAGCAGATTTTGAATTTATTGATTAAAAAAGGAGCAAGAGCCGCCAAACCAGGCGAGTTTACGTTAAGAGCATTTTTAAATGGGGCATTCGATTTAAGTCAGGCAGAAGCCGTAGCAGATTTAATTGCATCGGATAGTAAAGCATCCCATGATGTAGCCTTACAACAAATGCGTGGCGGTTTTTCGAGCGAATTAAAAGATTTACGGGAGCAGTTAATTCATTTCGCTTCTATGATTGAATTAGAACTCGATTTTGCGGAAGAAGATGTAGAATTTGCCAATCGTGAACAGCTCAGGGCCTTAATTTTGAAAATCAATAATGTGTTGTACCGTTTGATCTCTTCTTTCGAGATGGGCAATGTGTTAAAAAATGGCGTTCCCATTGTGATCGCAGGTAAACCGAATGTAGGGAAATCAACCTTGTTAAATGCCTTATTAAACGAAGAAAGAGCAATTGTATCCGACATTGCAGGTACTACACGTGATACCATCGAAGACGAACTCAATATCAATGGGGTCATTTTCCGATTTATAGATACTGCTGGTATTCGCGATACAGCAGATATTATTGAGGCAAAAGGGGTAGAACGTACCTTAGAGCGAATGAAGCAAGCAAAACTGATCTTATATATGGTTGATGCCTTACAAACGCCAACTGAACTAGAAGAGCAATTGAATGATTTGAAGAAAATTGACATTCCGTATTTGGCCATTGTAAATAAAGCTGATTTGTTTACCGAGGAACAAAAAACAGCTTTTGCCCAGCAAGAGGTGTTGTTTTTATCCGCCAAAGATGGCATAGGGGTAGAAGAATTGAAGTCAACACTCTTAGAAAAAGTAAACCTTCATCACATTAATACCAGCGAAACGCTAGTGAGCAACATTCGCCATGTAGAGGCTTTAAAGAATACAGAGAAAGCCTTGCATAACGTGCTAAACAATATCGATAATCCTGTTACTTCAGATTTTTTAGCGATGGATATTAAACAGGCATTACATTATTTAGGAGAAATTACGGGTACCGTTACGACAGATGATTTACTGGAGAATATATTTAGTAAGTTTTGTATTGGGAAGTAGAAGTGCATAGTTTAAGGCTAAATACAAACTTGAGTTGTCTTAGCGATTTGTTCAAAGGTTAAATTTTACATATTGAACTTATATTAGATTTTATTAAAAATAGAATACTTTTGAAGAAGTAAATAAAACCTTTCAGCACATAAAACAGAAAAATTAATTTAGGATTATTTATTTGCAGAACACCAACCTCATTCAAGGAGAAAAACCAAGTTTACTAAAACGCAAAAAATTAGGCGATAGAATATTGAAAAGAATAATGTACTTTGTAGGAACATTTATAAATGGAATGGTGGTTGATTCCTTAAAATAACGATATGAATTCATTTGGAAAAACTATAAGATTATTTTTAGTAGATGGAACAACAAATGGCTTAATAACTGCTGAGCTGAGTAATTGGACTGGTATTGGTGTTAAGGTGCCACGAATTAAAATTAAAGAATATAATAATAGGCCAGAATTTCAAAAGCCTGGAGTTTATATTTTAATTGGGAAGGGTGAAAATAATGAAGATTCAGCATATATTGGCGAAGCTGAAGTAATTGCGGATCGTTTATCTCATCATAGAGCAAATACTAGTAAAGATTTCTGGACAGAAGCAATATTTTTTGGCAGTAAAGATAAATACTTAAATAAAGCTAGTATTAAGTATTTGGAAAATAGATTGCATGATTTAGCGATAAAAGCTGGAAGATATGCTATTAATCAAAATATACCCACTCGGTCAGAATTGTCTGAAGCCGAACAAGCCGAATTAGAAGAGTTCCTAGCACACATAAAAGTATTAACAGCGACATTGGGTCATAAATTATTTGAATCACTAGAAGAAACCATTGAAAATAAAACTATCCAAAATCATGTTTTTTATTGCAAAAATAGTTTAGGGGCAGATAGTAAAGGAAGCCCATCAACCGAAGGTTTTGTAGTCTATAAAGGATCTTTGCTTATAGTTAAAGAGCAACCTTCTTTAACATATAGTATTCGAATGGAAAGAGAGAAATTACTTAAAGATGGAATTTTAGAATTACAAGGTAAATTCTATATATTAAAAAAAGATTATGTCTTTACATCTTCCTCAAGGGCTGCTGCTGCAACTCTTGCAAGATCGTCAAGTGGACCATTAGAATGGAAAACAGAAGACGGTGTTCAATTAAAACATTTTGAATTGTAAGCTTTACTATTTCCCCCTCTAGCGCAAGCGTCCTGCTTGTGATACTTAAATTACTAGTTAAGACAATTTAAAGCATTCAAAATAACCTATATTAGACAATGAGTAATTTATAAATCAAGAATGGTTTTACGTTATCAGCTTTGCTGTTAATCTTATTTTTAGAAACAAAAGTAGAGCGATACAGGTTATAGTTTTATAACAACAGATCATGGAAAATCAAGATAACACAAACCAACAGCAGGGGTCATCACCAAATCAAAAAGGTTCATCCGTTCCAATTGCCATTCCACAGGGTAAAAATCCAACGGTTAAAGAAGGAGATCCTAACCAGCAACGCCCTAAGTACGGCTCAAAAGGAGGACCTAATACCTCTACACGAGAAGACCAATTACCTTCTTTAGAAAATCCTAGCGAACACTCGCAGCAAGGGGAATAAAATCTTTTAGTTTTAGTAGTGGCTAAATGTATTTAAATGTATGCATATGTTTGATACATCGCATTTCTTTAAAATGCGATGTATTTTAATAACTCATTCGAATGCAATGAAGTTTAAATTTAGTATCGCACTAGTCTTTCACTAACCTTACTGCAGCACCTGTGGTTTTACTATAATCGGTTACACGTGGCTCGCTGTATTTGTTAAAATCAAGATAGTAGGCAAAGCTGTCGCTACTCGATTTGGTGGTGCTAGACCACCAGTAGCTTAACCATACACCATATAAAAAAGATTTCCCTCCACCATATTCATCACCACCTGCACTTCCATTGGTTAATAAATTAAGACCTGAGGAGTTATCGCCATTGCCATGTGCAAATTTGTACGGGTCTTTTACATCCCAGCCAGTAGTACCACGCATTTTTTTACCGGCCACTTTTTCACCACCTAAAGCAGCAATCATGGTTAAAAATTCATTGCTGCTGGGCACATGCCAGCCAGCGGGTGCTAACCCACGGGGATCGGTAACTGCATAAAAGTTGTACAGCTTTCCATATTTCTTTTCATTACTGCTATCGAAATTAAGGTAACAATAAGCTGGAATCTTTTCCTTGCTTACTTTTTCCCATTCTTTTTGATTGGTTGCGTAATAAATCTGCTCACCGTTCCTATAGGTGCTTACGTTTAGGTTGGTGGTCGTCCACACTTGATTACCAATTTTTACAGGAGCTGTAATTTCTGATGAGGCGTTGTATATTTCTTTCAACTGACCAGATTGTGTCGAGTTGCAACTCCAGACAAAATTAGTAGGTTGTATACCGCCGCTTCTTTTTAAACATTCTCTAGTTGCTATTACATCTGCCTCTTCCTTGGTTTTCGCAATTCCCCAACCAAATGCGGTACCTACATTGCCGTTTATGGTCCGGTAAGCAGCGCAACCTGTTCCCGAGTAGGTGAGTACAATGCTGCAGGCGCCACCACGTTTGTTACATTCGGCAACGGCTCTTTTTTCAGCCTCTGCCAAGTTTGGCTGATCGAATGAAAAACCATAATAAAAACCGTTTGATCGGTCTACCGCTAAGGCTCCGTATTTTGTGTTAACCTGAGTAGCTGGTTTAGTCACCGACTTTTTTACTTGAGCAATTAATTTGGTTGTAATGGCTAACTGCACAAGTATTGCCATCAATAATAGTTTACTTATTTTCATGTCTTTTATTTCTTATAACCAAATTTACCAGTCAATCTACTTGCAGTCAATACCAATTATTAGGTATATTATGATGAGCTTCTGACATGGAATTTTTATATTTATGCGAATAGCAGAAGTTTAAAGCAAAGCAAAATGAAGTTAAGTGCGGGTATTTTAGTCTATAGAAATCATGCTGACATATTGGAGTTTTTTCTTGTCCATCCCGGAGGTCCCTTCTTTGCTAAAAAAGACTTCGGTGTTTGGACAGTACCCAAGGGGCTGGTGGAAGTGGATGAGGATCTGCTAGCTACTGCTAAGCGTGAATTTTTTGAGGAAACAGGTTTTCAGCTTGATGGTGAGTTTGTGGATCTCGGTCATATTGTCCAGAAAGGAGGAAAGCGTGTACACTGCTTTGGTCTAGCATTCGATCTAGATGACTCGGCGCTAAAAAGTAATACATTTGAGTTGCAGTGGCCACCTGGCTCAGGAAAGATGTCTTCATTCCCTGAAGTGGATCAAGGTAAGTGGTTCGATTTAAACACTGCTAAAGAAAAGATCAACCCTCAGCAAGTAGAACTGCTAAATAGGTTGCTTAAGCTAATTAAATAGATCTGGATAGTAGTGCTAGGGTCCTAGGATCTTTTTCTCCCTTAAAAAATTTAATAAGTACTGCGTTAAATACTGGATTTGTAGGACTGAGCTCGTTAAATAGTGTCATGCTAGAGTGTAGCTTAAGGTCATCTGGGCTGCCCATCATTTGAGTAGCATTTTTGATGTTGGATTGCAGTACAGCGCTGGCGATTTCAATTAAGCGTTGACCAAGTATAGGATGAGATAGATAGGTTGATGCATGGTCAAGGCTTTCGATGCCATATCGGATGGACATTTCGCTATGGCCGAGCCCCTGAAGTTGAGGAAAGATGAACCACATCCAATGACTGGTTTTTCTACCATTTTTGATTTCTTGCAGCGCCGAGGCGTATGACTGGTTTTGAGCGGATACATAATGTTCGAGCTTAGCTTTTCGGATCGTCATTTTCTTAATGCTTTGTTAGTTATTAAGGTAGAAGTAAAACATTGCCTTTACGATCTGGCTCATTGATCTTTTGCCAGTTACCCAGTCAGAAATACTTTCCCTATCCAAGCCTGTATCAAAGGCAATCTGCTTAATCCTTACTCCCTTTTGTTGCATTTTACTTTCTAGCCACGCTGTAGTTACAGTGCTAGCAGGTGAAGGTGCAAAGGTTTGAGCGTAGATATGGAGTTTTGCTTTTGGAAGTAAGTTTGCGAAAAGTTCTTTGGTGCGGTTGGAAAGGGTAGCCTCGCTAGCGTATCTGCCCGATTTAGTTTCTCCTTGCGCAACCTCAATCTCTATTCCTTCTGCATTTGCAGAAAGAATCGTAAAATTCATATTGGAGGATTCGCAATGACGTTCTGCTGCTTTAACGAGTTTTTCGATTTCAGTGCTGCTCAATAGCTCGCTTAGTTTTTCAATACCTGGGATACTGCTTATCATAATTTCTTTTGTTTCTGCTATTTAACACAATGCCGACCGATTGTTTTCGGTATAAGAATAACAATGGGCTGATTTAATTGTTTAAAGGCACATACTTATTTAGATAAATATTGGAACTAGACTATCCAGGAATGTTAGAGTAGTGCTTGCAGTAATGGCCAAACGTTTTCGGCAATGATTTGATAACCAGCTGCATTTGGATGGACTAGGTCTGGCAAATTGAGCATTTGATTTCCGATTACACCTTCTAATAGAAAGGGTAAAAAAGGGAGCTCATATTTTTTTGCTAGGTTCTTATAGCTCTCGCGATAGGCCGAAACGGTTTTGTGAGAAATCCATGCAGGAAGCTCCATACCGAGCAGAATCATCTTAGTATTGTGATCGCTTATCCTGATTTTTTGAATGATTGACTCAATATTGGTGTTCATCGATTGGGCTGTGTGTCCGCGGATGATATCGTTAGCGCCAATGCCAAGAACGAAAATATCAATCTTTTCTTTTAATATAATTGGTAACCGCTGTAGGGCAGTAGCCGAGGTATCGCCACTGACTCCTGCATTGGTATAGGAGAATTCTTTATTTTCTTCTAGTGCTTTTTTGGCAAGCAGTGCTGGTAAGGATTCGGTAGAAGGAGATTTTAAGCCATAACCAGCAGTAAGGCTGTCGCCGAAAAATACAATATGCTTCATCAATATTTGCGCTTGCTATCTTTCCAGATGTTCGATAGCGATGTGTGCGGCATTGTCTTCTCCAGTCAAAGCAGCGATGCGCTGGTCAAGGTCGTCTGCCCAATCCATGATGGCTTCTTCTGGACTGTCTCCGCAACCGTAGATTCCCACCTGTGGATCGGGACCGAATACGCAGCAATAGGCAAATCCATCTTTGTAGAGATGTGGTCTAAGTTTCTGTGCTTTTTTAGGCACCCATTCTTGGTCGAAATTGAATTCAACTTTTTCAAAACTATCAAAGTCTCTATTGTTCATGTGATGTAGTCTAAGTTTTACTGTAGTACTTACCTTAATTGCCTTCTTTTTCTTTAACAATCATTACCATGTTTGGTTTGAAATTAGTCAATGTCGTACTCTTGACGATACTCCGGAATGGCTATATGCTTGAAACCTTTTTCACGCAACCGATCGGCTAACTTTTGTTGGGTGGCATATTCCCCATGCACCAAAAATACCTGCTTGTTTTTAGTGGGATCTTGGCAAGACATGAAATGTAACAAGTCTTGGTAATCGCCGTGTGCACTCATGGACTTGACGACTTTGATTTCGGCATTAACATGGTAATATTGCTTAAAGATCTGAACATTTCTTTCTCCTGCTAACAGTTTTCCGCCAAGGGAATTTGGGTCGCAGTAGCCTACAATAAGTATAGTGTTTTTTTGGTTTTCGATGTTGCTTTTGATATGGTGACGGATCCTTCCACCTTCGGCCATACCAGATGAGGCAATGATGACGCAGGGTCTTGGATCTTCTGAGAGTTTCCTCGATTCGACAGGACTATCTATAAAGCGTAGTCCTTTGAAGTTAAATACGTCATCATCTACTTTTAATAACTGCTTAACCCCGTTATTGAATACGTCTGGGTGATTACGAAGCACTTGTGTGGCCTGTGTAGCCAAGGGGCTATCTACATAATAGGGAATGTCGGGCAGTTTTCCCTTTAGTTCTAAACTATTGAGTGCAAAGAGCAGCTCTTGGGTTCTTCCCACACTGAAGGCAGGGATCAGAACCTTTCCCTTTTTGATGGCACAGGTATCATTTATGATTTCCAATAACATATCCTCAATAGGCAATTGATCTTTATGCAGAGAGTCGCCATAGGTTGATTCTAGTAGGATATAGTCGGATTGTTGGAACACTTGTGGGCTTCTCAGCAATAGGTCTGAATATCTACCAATATCTCCACTGAAAGTAATTGCTTTCTGCTTTCCATTTTCGATGATCTTTAAGTGCACTGCAGCGCTGCCAACAACATGCCCTGCATCGGTGAAAGACAGCTTAATGCATTTGTCAATATCAATTTCCTGACCATAGTCAATGACTTTGAACATACCCATAGTTTTGATTACATCCTCTTGTGTGAAAAGTGGAAGTTGTTCAGGTTCATCTATGTTCTTGTTCTCATTAGCAAATTCAGCGTCCTGTTCGTGAATATTGGCCGAATCAAGCAGCAGAATACGTGCCAGATCCATAGTTGGTGGGGTGGAATAGATAGTTCCTTCAAATCCTTCTGCTACCAGCCTTGGAAGCAGTCCGCAGTGGTCGATGTGGGCATGCGACAGAATCACCATCGTGATCTCCGATGGCTTAAATCCGAAATAACCATTAAGTATGTCGGTCTGCTCGCCCATACCTTGGAACATGCCGCAGTCTAGAAGTATTTTTGTGCCGTTGTCTAGTTTAATTAAATGTTTACTGCCTGTAACTACACGGGCAGCGCCATGGAATGCTATTTTCATAGGTCTGTGGTACGCGTTTTATAGGAATTTTGGTTTATAGAGATTAAAGGTGATTTTAGTCGTTAGCTTTCGCAAATCGATCAACTGCCTTTTAGCTGCTGTTTCTGACAGTTAGTTATTCTTTTTGTTCGGGACATTGGAGATGAACAACATTACATAAAGCCGCCTGCATGTTGGTGCAGGCGGCTACGTAAGATATTGCTTATTATTTATCCTAATAAAGTCTCTTCTGGCATATTTAGACCTGCATAATTCAAAAAATCTGCCTGTTCTACATAGCTTTTGAAGCCTTGGATATCTTCGCGGATCATTTTTTCAAATAAGCCGTTAAACAAGGAAGTTATTCCACGCCCTATACTTCCAGCAGGTGCAAAATAATTAAGCTCTACATGAACTTCAGTTCCAATAGCGTTAAGTGCATCAGTGAAAGTGATTTTTCCAGCATGTTCAATCATTGAACCTGTGATTGATTGCCAACCGATATAGCTCCCTAACTCTTCGTGGGTAATTTCTGCGTTCCACTCCAACGGAATAAGATTTCCGGGTGTCTGAGCGATCCAGTGTGAGCGTGTAGGACTGGTTTCACTTACTTGCTTTAGGTGCGACATGAAATTGGGCAGGTTAGATAATTCTCTCCAAAAGGAGTATACTTTTTCTCTTGGAACATTAACTGTTAGGGATTTCGCTGATTTGGATGGCCTGAGGATCGGTGGTATCGATGTCAAGGGCTCTGTATACCGGACAAACACCTGTTGCTCCACGATAAATTAGCAATCCACTTGCAGCTACTCCTTCAAGAGCCAGCAATGGGCGGTTAGTAATCAGCTTAAGCGATTTGTACAGTAAATAGGTTCCTCCAAGAAAAGATAGGGCACGTTCACCCGTATCAATATTAGCACTGCTTGAAGGTTTAAGGTTAATGTCTTTGATCTTATTTATAACGCTGTTTGCAAGGGTAGTTTCCATAGTTTATAATGTTAATGTGAACAAAATAACAGCGGTAACAAATTTTTGTTTTTATAAAAAAATAGGTTTTTTTTATAACTACTAATCATCTTAGCTGGGGAGAGACTTGAAGGAAATGCCAGGAACAATTTTATCTAATAGTTGTTTGTACCATCAGTATGCATATTCCATTTGAACACTACTATTCGGGAACCAGCGGCCTTGTTCTTCCCGTACCTAACAAGCTCCATTATCCCGAAGAATTTCAGGACAAAAGCAGGCTGTGTTACTATGCCTCGTTAATGGACACCATCGAGATAAATTCTTCTTTTTATAAAATCCCACAACCCCGTACACTACACAAATGGGCTAATGATGTACCCAAAGAATTCTGGTTTACCTTTAAGTTATTTAAGGAAATTACTCACCACAAAGATTTAGCTTTTGATCCACAACTGGTGACCCGATTTTTCGAGGTGATAAACCAAGTAGGAAACAAAAGAGGTTGCTTATTGGTACAGTTTCCTCCTAGTGTACGCATAGGACATTTTGCGCAACTACGCCTGTTAATGAAGGTGTTGAGAGAGAATGATCCTGATCAGAAGTGGAAAATTGCTTTAGAGTTCCGCCATCCTTCTTTGTATGTAGATGAGGTATATGAAATATTGGAAGAGTATGCACTTGCCATGGTCATCCATGATAAAACTCCGGCGGCCTCACCTTTAAGGGAAGGCGAAATGGATTTTATTTACCTACGCTTTCATGGACCGGGTGGTAATTACCGTGGTAGCTATTCAGATGATTTGCTGTACGAATACGCGGGCTATGTTACCGAATGGCTCGAACAAGGGAAAAAGGTATTTGTCTATTTTAATAACACACTAGGGCAGGCGCATGAAAACTTAAATACCCTACGTCAAATGGTTCGAGACACCTATTAGTTAGTAGTACAATATTTACTTTCTGAATGCTATTGACTCCAGTTTTTAAGATTTAATGGGCTGATTTTCATTATCAGTTAACTGCGGAGAAATAATGTTTTGGATGATTTGTCGTAACCAAGTATTAGTATTTCGATTATCAGAAATGGTCTGCTCGATAAGAGAGGGGACGGTTTCCAAACCGAGTGCTACAGCAATAGGGTGAAGTAATTCATATAGTGCTAGCTTTTGGTTTTGAACCTGCAGGGCGTATTCAATCAGGATCAAATCTTGATTGAGGCTGCCTTTAGACTTTACTTGAAAGGGAGATAAGGGATGTTGAATTTCAGGTTTTTCTGTTTTGGGAATTAGCTTTTTAATGAGTGATATGCGCTGCTGATGGGCAGGAATATCTGTTGATTCAGGATTCAAGCATTTAGCAAGCTCATCCGTATGTGCTGCTTTTGCTAGCTGAACATATTTTTTTGCTGAAAGTTTTTCCAGTTGTTCTACTTGCAAGATCCGTTGGGCGAAAAGCTGGTGGAGTGGTAGGTGTTGTGGGTATGGCATGAATGAAGCGTTGTGATTAAATGGATTTGCAATGGGGCACAGGCAAAAAGGGAATGCGTATGCACTCCCTTGTATATTATGCTACGCTTGGTATTCCGGTCTATCGGGATCACCCTCTCCTTTATGGTCATCTCCACCTTGGTTGTGAGATGCTCCCGGTTGTAGCCATGGCTTAATCTGGTGCTGCTCGTTGTGATGTGTGTTTTCTCCAGTATGCTCATCTGCTGCATGTAAATTGTTGGCCTTCGACCTTTCAATCATCTCATGGATAGATCTTTGCTCAGTTGACCTTTCGGGGTTTCCGCCACGCTGATAAAAGCTGCTGGTATCAAAATGCTGATGCGCATAAAATTGCTGTTGGTCAAAATCTACCATTTTTTCTTCTATCCTTAATGCTGCTGGACTGCCAATGATAGTACGGATATAGACTTCTGTCTCAGGACTTATTTTATCAAATTCATAAGCTGGAAGTGCATTATATTGGTCAAGATGTATGTTCGGCAACACAACTTCATCGTCGCTAGTATGCAAGTGAGCAATGCCGATTGGAATCATGACACGCTTATCGTCTATGGATAGATCATTGTCATTTAGGTCAATAACTAAGTACCGTACAGCTCTAGTCTGCGGATCGAAGAGTAATTCTTCTACTTCTCCAATATAAGTACCTGTTTCAGATTTTACTTTCCAACCAATAATGTTAGGCTCACCGTCTACAATCTGGAAGTCGGAGTTTGATAGTTCTTTTAAGTATGCATAGGTATGTTGTTCCATGATTTTTTGTTGTAGTGTGGTTAAAAATTTATTATTGTTTTGGGAAGACAACAATCGATACATTACGATTTTGTTTCCTTCCTTGACTAGTTTCGTTTGTAGCTACTGGCTGTGTTTCGCCAACAGATTGAACGGAAATAGTTGTTGCTGGTACATTTCCAGGAGAGGTAAGCCATTGCTTTACTGCTTCAGCTCGCTGTTTACCCAATTCTTGACTTCTCATCGGCAGGTCCTGTAGAATCAGTTGCGCCAAACACGCCTATAGTCGCCTCTTTAAATCTGTTGTTGAGTACATCGCTAATGATTTTCAATTTCGTTTTTCCTGCCTCAGATACCTCATTTCCATCTGTTGGGAAAAGAATATTCTCACCAAGGGAGTAAATGGTGTAGGTTCCATTGGAGCGAGTTTGTATGTCGCTGTCAGCTATATCAGCATCGGTCATGGTAGCTGCAGCAAAGTCTACGGCTTTCCAATCGGGGCCAGTTGTGGCAATTGCTGTGGTGGAATCTTTAGTTACACTCTCCGCATTTGATTTTTCTGGATCGCATTTTCTGAGTAGCAGCACAGAAAGCAGGATGAGTACAAGGAAAGTCAGTAGCCATATCCACCAGGGACGTTTCGGTTTTGGTTCTACTTCTAAATGGGCCATAGGTTTGTTATTAAGGTGTGATTGTTTTGTAATTGGTTTAGTTAACAGCACGAATGAGAAATTGTTTACACAGGCTGGTTTTTTATCTTTCTATTTGCATAGGTAATGTATACGTTTACCTGCACGTTTATTTTAAACCTTAGGCGAAACTCAATACGTTGTTTTTTATCAGATCATTGAGTATGCCAATGCATTTGTTTTGACCATCTTCTGACCAGAATAGACTTCTCTGATGGTTATATTTGAGTTTAATCTTAAACATGAAAAAAATAGGATTTCTATCGTTCGGTCATTGGTCAGACCATCCCTCATATCAAGCAAGAACTGCTAGTGATACGCTTTTGCAATCCATTGATCTTGCGGTTGCCGCAGAAGAGATTGGCCTAGATGGTGCTTATTTCCGAGTACACCATTTTGCAAAGCAATTAGCCTCGCCCTTTCCGTTGTTGTCGGCAATCGGGGCAAAGACAACCAAGATCGAGATTGGCACTGGAGTAATCGATATGCGCTATGAAAATCCGCTGTATATGGTAGAAGATGCTGGAGCAGCCGATTTGATTGCTGGGGGTAGGCTGCAACTTGGCATTAGTCGCGGTTCGCCCGAGCAGGTGATTGATGGCTGGAGATATTTTGGTTATGAGCTAAACGACGGAGAAAGTGACGCGGACATGGGAAGACAAAAAGCAATGGAATTTTTGGAACGCTTGAAGGGCGAAGGCTTTGCTCAGCCAAATCCTAATCCAATGTTTCCAAATCCACCCGGCCTCTTGAGACTTCGAACCTTATTCGCAAGGGCTTAGGGAGCGCATCTGGTGGGGAGCTGCTTCCAATGCGACAGCAATTTGGGCGGCGGAAAATGGTATGTTTTTGCAAAGCTCAACACTAAAGTTTGATGAAAATGGCAAACCTTTTCATATCCAGCAGGCGGAGCAGATTAGGTTATATAAGGAAGCTTGGAAAAACGCTGGACACGAACGAGAGCCGAGGGTTTCCGTGAGCAGATCGATCTTTGCAATCATGAACGATCAGGATAGGTATTATTTTGGAGGACAGGGAAAAGGAGCAGACAGTTTTGGATATATCGAACCTACTCAAAGGGCAGTTTTCGGAAGGGGTTATGCGGCAGAACCTGATCAGCTCATTAAAGAACTAGCAGGGGATGAGGCGATACAGGAAGCGGATACATTGCTATTAACCATTCCAAATACACTAGGAGTGGATTACAATGTACATGTACTTTCATCCATTTTGGAGCACGTTGCCCCAGGGTTGGGATGGAGATAATAGCTTGGATTATAAGGTAGCATCAAGCTATCAAATACCCACGGCACTATTTAACTCTCTTAAACTTTAATCCACAACCTTCAATACATGGCGGATTAAGTATCAATTGCTTGGCAGTAACTTTATACTGATAAATAAGAGGCTGGTTAACATTTTTGGTGGTGATTTCCACACGCACACTGTCCAAAACCTTAAAGCGTGTAAGCGGCTCAAAAACGTCACCCATCGTTTCTCCAGTAGGAAGGAAGGTTATAGTTTTAAATTCTTTTACCTTTTGATAGGTCCCGCTGCCGTCTCCAGGGTCTGCATATTGTTCAGTCAATATCCATTTTCCGTAGATTTCGCCTGTAGTTTGGTCATCTTTTTTGCAGGCATTCAGTAATAAAGCACAAAGTAGTGCACCAGTGAATAGTAAGTTTTTCATGTTTTGGTTTTTCTACCTATACGAATCTAAGTTAAAAAACGCTACAAAGTATAAACACTGCATAAATGCTATGAGCTATAATTCGTGTATTGTGCCCGAATAGTGTTAATTGAAAGAACGTCTGAAATCCAAGGGCGAGATGCTGGTTTTGAGCTTAAACAGTTTACTAAAGGATTGCGGATGTTCAAATCCTAATCCATAGGCTATCTCGCTTATGGAAGCCTGAGTTATTGATAACTGCTCCTTTGCTTTTTCAATTAGGTGGTTGTGGATATGCTGTTGTGCGTTTTGCCCTGTAAGTGAGCGTAGCATATCACTTAAATAACTAGCACTGACATTTAATTGCGTAGAAAGAAATTGGACAGTTGGAAGCCCTTGCTTGTGTGGTAACAGGAAATAAGTGTGCAAGATTTCTTCTACCCTTTGAAGTAAATCGCTACTTACCGCTTTACGGGTGATAAATTGTCGGTTGTAAAATCGATTGGCGTAATTCAGCAGTAATTCAATCTGAGAAATAACGACGTCCTGACTAAAATTATCAATTCTGTTTTCCAGTTCTTCTTCAATACTTTTAAAAACAGCAATGATTGTAGATTTTTCTTTTTCGGATAAATGCAACGCTTCATGAGTGGAATAAGAAAAGAAACCATACGCTTTTATTTTCTTAGCAAGTTCGTAACCAAGTAAAAAATCAGGGTGAAAAAGTAAAGTATAACCAGATTGATCACTGAGGGTTTCGTGGGCTCCTGTAATCTGATTTGGTGAAACAAAAAACATTCCTCCCTCGTCGAAATCGTAGTAATGCTGCCCGTATTTAAACTTTCCCTTAAAGTTCACCTTATAAGAGATTTTGTAAAAATTTAAGATATGCGGACTGGGAAGCCTTTCTAACGGAATGGATCCTGTGGCATTGTTTATTAAAGTTACTAATGGGTGCATAGGTGCAGGCATATCCAGCACCTTATGCAACCTTGATAAAGAATCGAATCTATGTTTAGATAGTTCATCTTTCATATTGTCTGTTATAATTTGCTTTCAATGCTGCCTAAAGCATCCTGTACGCCATTAAGGTTTTCCTTTGCTTGTTCCCAACTTAAATCGGAAGGATCGAATGTACTCCGAATATACGCAAGAATGGTTTGACATACAAATGCAACACGTTCTGGATCTTCATCACTTGTCTCAAGGGCATCATAACCTGAAATGCCACCAAAGATGTGTTCAGCGCCAAATACGGTTAGCAAATCTTTTGGGCCTGGACTTAGGTAATAAGCATCGGCACGCCAATTGTCCAGATCAGAGAACATGAGGTTTTTGTCTTTGTCACCGTTTACAATGAGCCCTGGTAAAACCATAGTGCTAAAATTAGAGCCTGCCATTACAGGATAATGATCTCTGACCGCTCCGTTCAATCCATCAGGACCGCCAGGTAAACCTATCATTACTGGGGCTTTTATTCGTGGTTCTGTTACATTTACAATTTTTCCTGTTGAGGGGTCTGTCACTTCCATGCCAGCAAGCATTGCAATAGTATGGCCGCCTAAAGAATGGCCGATAGCAGCAATTTCTGTTTTATTAACTCTACCGGTTAACCCTGGTACTGTAGAAATAACTTCGTCCAGATGATCTAGAATAAATTTCATGTCTGCGGGCCTTGAGCTCCAGAAAAGGGGTGCTTCAGGAAGGGATGAAGAAAGCCCGAGTGCTTTAGAATTTTGATGCGTAGGTTGAATAACTACAAATCCTGCTGCTGCAAAAAAGTCTACGATAGGGCCATATCCTCTGTATGAAGAAAGGAAGTTGGAGGCACCATGTCCATGCGAAAGAAGAATGACAGGTAGGTTATCTCCGCTTGCAGGAGCAGAAACTTTTATTTCAAGGTCGACGTGACGTCCAGGAACCGGTAATATAACTGGACTAAAGCTGATGATGGGTGTTTTTGACTGTTTCATTTTATTATTGATTAAATTTTGATATAGTCAAAGTTCATCAGTTTTAAGCCCACCGGTGTAGTGAAATCGGGGTATTTCGTAGCCAAAGTGAAGTAGAATTATGGGAGAGCCTTAGCGGCGGCGAGCTAAAAGAAAGATCCTTCGGCTACGCTCAGGATGACGAGCATGGATGAAGCAGGATGAATAAAGAACTAGATAACCACACTACAACCTTTCCTAAATCACAAGTCAAACCTACACTTACTGAGAGCGTAGGGCAGACAGGAACGGCGGGCAATGCGTAAGCCTTGTGGGTGGAAGCATCGTTCCTGACTTGATTTTTGTTAAACTTTTTATCAAGAAAAAGTTTAGAGCCCTCGGTGGCGGCGAACCAAGGCAAGCCAGTGCATTAATCGTTGGGAATAATAAAACGATGAAAACCTTCCAATGTATTATGATGCCCAGTCAAGCTGAGCATGACGATCAATATAATTATCAACCATCTTCGAAGCCATTCACCTAGCGGCGGCGAGCTAAAAGAAAGATCCTTCGGCTACGCTCAGGATGACGAGCATGGAGGGGAACAGGAAGAATAAAGAACAAGCCTAATGGAGGTAAGCTAAAAGAAAAATCCTTCGGCTACGCTCAGGATGACGAGCACGAAGGAAGCAGTAAGCAAGAAATTTAGAATATTAGAAAAACAAAATCAACCCAATACTGTTGATGAAATAAACAAACATGGAAGATTTTGACATACAAGTATTGGATATTACATACACCATCCACCCTCAGCAAGATGGATCTTTTCAGGTAATGGAGGGAGAAGATCAGCTCGGAACAGTATATCCAGAGCCAGGCACCTTAGGCATGGAATGGAAGTCGACGAATGACATGGGTGATGATTTTGCAACGCAAATCGGAGAGTTGATTTCCGAACACGAACTAGGAAAATCTATTCTTTAACCTCATCTGTCGCTTGGGTTTGGTCGTGCTGCGAATCCATCTCTTCGTTTAACTGCGTCCCCTTTCCATCTGCAAACTGATTTTCTTGTTCAGTATACCCAGCATCATCTGAACGATGTTTTAACTTATCTTTTGCATGAGCAGTATGCTCGGTTTGTAAATGTACATTTCTACCGCTTTCTGCTTTGCGTTCATTAGGTTGCTCTTTTTGGTTTTCCATGACGAATTAGTTTTGGTTACATCGGACTGTATATTTTACGTTCCTTTTCTAAGGAAACACTTCAAGGAGGATATGGTTTTCTGGACTGGTAATTAACAGCATTAGAAGATGAAGAAGTATGGGTTATTTTACCTAATAAACGAATAAAAACCTGAAAGATCGCTTTCTAAATCTCAGATCAAGTGACCTTTACAGGCGCTCACTACCAAAATAGAAATTAAAAGTCAGCCCCTCATTGCCTCTACAAACTTCAGTTTTTAGTGTTTTCATAGCGTATCAAGGTAAAAATTAGAATGTACCCTCAACGTAGTAAAAACAAATAAAATGGAGAAGAACTGTTGCGATTAAAGCGTATCAGTGTTTTTTGTAACTTATTGTTTACCAATCCCTTGAAACCCACAACCCTTGCTATTATCATTTCATTCGAATAGTTTTATCGTATTAAATCAAACGCTAACCAAATACATAACGATGAAGAACACGCTTATATGGGTAGCACCGCTCGGTGTTTAAAAACTTCCCACCAGTCTCCCTACTAAAAATTAGATGACGATAGAACAATCATCTTATAGATAACAAACTAATTAACCAATCAAACCAACTTAAACCAAACGTAAATGAAAAAACTTAGACCAATTCTCTTCTAATCCACAAGTTCGTATGTGTAGTCCATTTAAGGTGAATGAATGAATTCGCCAATGGAGAACTATGACCTAAAATTTAATCAATAATAACTCTTAAAAGCATTTTCTAAATTATTATGAAGTTTAAATTATACTATAATTTACAATCAGAGGCGCTCACTAAATTAACGATAAAACCATGGTAAAGGCGCCCAAAAAACGACTGTTAAGCACAGTACGCATTTCCTTTGTACTTCTATTATTGCTATTTGCAACACAACGTGGCATGGCACAAGATGTAATCAAAGTACGAGGTATAGTAAAAGATACCGTAGGCGGTTTACCAGGTGTAAACATTGCTGTTGAAGGCACAAAACTAGGAACATCAACAGATGGCGATGGAAATTTTAAAATCGATGTGCCTAAGAAAGGAACACTTACCATTTCATTTGTAGGATTTATCGCACAAAAATTCGATATCCAAAACTTTAAACCAACAGCCACGGGAGAGTACTTCTTAAATGTGACGTTAAAATCAGATGAGAATACACTGAATGAGGTGGCTATTGTTGGTTTTGGTACGCAAAAGAAAATAAGTATGGTGAGTGCAGTAACCACCATTAACCCGAAAGACCTGAAAGGACCTACCAGTAACTTGACACAAATGTTGGCAGGACGACTTGCAGGGGTAATTGGATACCAAAGCGGGGGGAGAACCTGGTGCGGATAATGCCTCTTTCTTTATTAGGGGACTTGGATCATTTGGAGCGGGAAAAGTTGATCCTTTAATTTTGATAGATGGGATCGAATCAACTCAAAATGATCTTGCTCGCTTACAGCCAGATGATATCGCAAGTTTCTCGGTATTAAAAGATGCCACAGCAGCTGCGGTATATGGCGCACGTGGTGCAAATGGTGTAATCCTCATTAAAACAAAAGAAGGTGAGCCTGGAAAAACAAAATTTGCTTTCCGTACAGACAATACCATATCTGGTAATACCGAAAACCTGAACTACGCAGATAACATTACCTATATGTTAATGGCTAATGAGGCGGCTTTAACAAGAAATCCGTTAAATCCATTGCCTTATTCACAAACAAAAATAGACCGTACTGCATCGGGCACAGCAAATCCTTATTTATACCCAGATAACGACTGGATTAAACAAGTGATAAAAGATTATACCTATAATCAACGATTTAACATGAGTGTAACAGGTGGTGCAGATAAAGCCAATTATTATGTTGCAGGAACATTCAACATAGATAATGGGATTTATAATGTAGATAAATTGAACAACTTCAATAGTAATGTGAAGCTCATTAATTATTCCATCCGATCTAACGTTACCTTAAATCTAACCCCAACTACTAGAGCAGATATTAGAGTATACGGACAGTTTGATGATTACAATGGGCCCCTTGGATCTGGTAAAGATGTTTTTCAACGAGCCATGTTTGCCAATCCAGTAAACTTCCCAATGAAGTATCCTTCAGACTATGCGCCTAAAATAAAACACGTTTTATTTGGTAATGCTGTGGTACAATCTGTACCAGGATCTATTACTGGCGGAGGGCTTTACGTAAACCCTTATGCAGATTTGGTACGAGGCTATCGTCAGTCTAATACCTCAAACTTGCAACCACAAATAGAAGTGAACCAAGATTTAAAGGTGCTCATTCCAGGATTAAGAGCACGGTTTATGGGGTATGTGCAACGTAACAGTAGTTATGCAGTTTCAAGAGCGTATAATCCATTTTACTACAGCGCCAACTCTATCGATGGAAAGGATATTACCTTAACAGAAATTAATAATGGTGGACCTTTAAATGTGGGTACTGTAGGTAGCGACTATTTAAGTTATGCTGAAGGTAGTAAAGATATCAAAGCAACACTCTATACAGAAACAGCCATAAATTATGCCCAAACCTTTAAAAAGAATTCGGTTAGTGGTATGTTGGTTGGAATTCTACGTAATTCTCTTTCTGGTAATGCAGGTAGCTTACAAAATTCACTTCCAAAACGTAATGTTGGTGTATCGGGAAGGTTTACCTATGGATATGACGATAGATACTTAGCTGAATTTAACTTCGGTTACAACGGAACGGAAAGATTTGCTGAGAAAAATCGTTTCGGATTTTTCCCTTCAGCAGGTATTGGTTATGTGTTGTCGAATGAGAAGTTTTTCCAACCTTTAAGTAAGGTATTAAGTTTACTGAAATTCAGAGCATCGTATGGATTAAATGGAAATGACCAGATAGGTGCAGATGCAGATCGATTCTTTTACCTCTCAAACGTAAATTTGACGAGTGGCCCAGGAGCTACTTTTGGTGAAGACCCAGCAACGGCTTATTCTAGGAATGGAATTACCATATCTAGATATGCTAACCCTGCAATTACATGGGAAGAATCGAAACAACTCAATCTAGGAATGGATCTTTCGCTATTCCATTCGGTTAACATAACTATCGATGCGTACAAAAAACGCACGTCAAACATTTTACAGCAAAGAAGTGGTATTCCTACCACAATGGGATTACTTGCTGATGCGAGTGCCAATGTGGGGATTTCAGACAGTAAAGGGGTAGATTTTCAGACCGATTACAGCAAATCATTTAAAAATGGATGGATTTAGATTAGAGGTACATTTACGTACGCCACTAATAAAATCGTAAAATACGATGAACCTACTTATCCAGGAAGTTTAAAGAACCTATACCGTGTAGGACATTCTTCGGGCGAGATGATGGGCTATATTGCCGAGCGTTTATTTACCGATGATATTGAAGTAGCCAATTCACCAAGTCAAGTTGCATTAGCAGGAAATACACCAGTAAGAGGTGGAGACATCAAATACCGAGATGTTAACCGCGATGGAATTATCAATGCAGATGACAGAGTGTTTATGGGATTACCGAGTACACCAGAAATTACTTATGGTTTTGGTTTCTCTGGTTCGTATAAAAATTTCGACATCAGTGCCCAAATGCAAGGGAATGCTCGTGTTGCATTTTTTGTGAATAGTGGTGGGTTTAACCTGGATGACTTGAGTAAAAGCGGTATTGCACCATTCCAGCAAATTGCCGGCTATCAAACTGGCCTTTTACAAGCGGTTGCAGACAATCACTGGTCTGAAGATAGTCGTAACTCGTATGCCTTTTTCCCACGTTTAAGTAGCACACCAACACCAAACAATTATGTGAATTCTAGCTGGTGGTTACGCAATGGCGCATTTTTACGCTTGCAACAGGTAGAAATTGGCTATACACCAACTGCAAAGTTTAGACAAAAATTAGGCTTAGCTAACTTCCGTATTTACGCAAGTGCGAGAAATCTTTTTGTAATGAGCAAGTTCGATTTGTGGGATCCAGAAGTACGTGGAAATGGGTTAGACTACCCACTTCAACGTGTATATAACCTGGGAGTTAATTTAGGATTTTAATCTAGTTCATCATTTAATAAAGAAATAAATGAAAAATATAATGCAATTAAGAAAGATATGGCCAGTATTAGTTTTACTACTATTTACCGTTTCTTCCTGCAAAAAATTTCTGGATGTAGTTCCAGATAACGTACCAACTATAGATAATGCATTTACAAGTAAAAATGAAGCTGAAAAGTTTTTATTTACCTGTTACTCGTATTTACCAAGAAATGGTGATCCGATGGGGAACCCTGCATTTCTTGCAGGTGATGAGATGTGGATCCCGAATAGTAGAAGGGGCACATTTGATACCGGAGGTGGATTGATGAACTGGGATATCGCATTGGGACGTCAAAACTCAGCCAACCCAATTTCTGGGGTATGGGTAAGTAGATACCAAGCGATAAGACAGTGTAATATATTCCTTGAAAATGTGAGCGATGAAAATAAAGTATTTGATTTAACCACAGATTTAAGAGCTCGCTGGCTTGCAGAGGTGAATATCTTAAAAGCGTATTACAACTTCGAACTACTACGAATGTATGGACCAGTACCTATTGTAGATAAGAATATTGATATCGATGCGCCAACATCAGAAATGATGGTGACGAGAGCTCCTTTTGATGATTGTGTAAATTATGTGGTTTCACTAATTGATAAATCAGTTACTGCGCTACCAGTTACCATTAGCGATAGAACCAATGAACTGGGTAGAATGACTCAGCCTATTGCATTGGCAATTAAAGCTAAACTATTGCTCCTTGCTGCAAGTCCATTGTTTAATGGAAATTCAGATTATGGCCGTTTAGTCAATAAAGATGGAACACCATTAGTAAAAACCACTTTTGATAAAGCAAAATGGGATAGAGCTGCTCAAGCTGCAAAGGCCGCTATTGATGTAAGTGAACTAGCAGGCATAAAATTATATACTGCAGTTCCAAATGGCGTTCTTTCTCCTTTTACCAACCAACAAATGACCTTAAGAAATGTCATCTCAGAACGTTGGAATAGTGAACGAGTGTGGGGATTATCAAACAGTTATGCAGGTCAATTGCAACGTGTAGCAATGGGTTGTCTTACCTCTAGTTTTACGCCTAACAATTCTAACGCTCAATTGGCGGCTCCCATGAAGATTGCAAATCTGTTTTATACGAAAAACGGAGTACCTATGGATGAAGATAAGACCTTAAATTTTACAACGAAAAACGATTTGAGAACGTCTACTCGTGATGAACGTTTTGCCATAAACGAAGGTTACCAAACTGCACGTGTAAACTTCGATCGCGAACCACGCTTTTATGCAGATCTTGGATTTGATGGCGGTACGTGGTATATGATTGCAAATAACCCAGGTGTTGGAGATGAGGGTACTTTTTACATGCAAGCTAAATATAGCCAACCAGGTAATAGCGGAGCAGAAGGATATTATAATGAAACTGGCTATTTTATCAAAAAGCTAGTGGAAGTAAACTTGGTGAATTCGGCTACTGCCAATACTGTAAAACAATACGATTGGCCTGAAATTAGACTTGCTGATTTGTATTTAATGTACGCTGAGGCTTTAAATGAAGCCACTGGTCCTACAAATGACGACATCTATAAATATTTAGATCTGATTAGAACAAGAGCTGGATTATTAGGGGTGAAAGATTCGTGGAATGCCTATGTAGATAATGGCGCAGCAAAATTAAACGATCAAGCGTATGTAAGACAATTGATCAGACGTGAAAGAGGAATTGAATTAGCATTTGAAGGAAGTCGTTTCTGGGATTTACGCAGATGGAAAACTGCTGCATCAGAATTAAATGCCCCTATTTCAGGTTGGACGATTAGTCAAGTTTCTCCAGTTGGGTATTACCAAACTAGAGTGATCTATAACCAAACATTTATTGCGCCAAGAGATTACTTATGGCCAATACAATCGGGAGCCTTTAGGGTAAATACAAATTTAGTTCAAAATCCAGGATGGTAATTATTTTAAAACTTAAGAAATGAACCGACCACAACTAAATAATCATTAAAAAACAAAAAGATACGATTATTTGGTTGTGGTAAGGAACATCTGACCCTTAAAAAAATAAACTTATAAACAGATGAAATTAATTAAATCAATTTTAGTCATGGCACTACCGCTCCTTACCGTGTTGAGTGGATGTCAGGAAGATATTATTGGCCCCTTGGGAAATAATACAAACCCACCAGGTCAAGTAACCAATGTAAACGTAACTAACCAATCCGGACAAGCTACACTGACCTATACCTTACCAACAGATGAAGATGTAGCATATGTAAAAGCAGAATATACCTTGTTGTCGGGCGCAAAAAGAGAAGTAAGAGCATCTTTTTATACCAGTCAGATGGTTGTAGATGGTTTTGGCGACACAGAAGTACATGATGTGACTTTGCGTGTAGTAAATAAAAGTGAGGTCCCTTCAGCACCAGTAACGGTAAAGGTGAAACCTTTAGAAAATGCCATTCAAATTGCATATAGAACCATGAAAGTGGTACCTGCTTTTGGTGGGATTAACATTTCCTTAAAAAACGAGGCGAGAGCTAATCTTTCTATCATTCCTATGCGGTTACAAGGGTATAAAGGTTGGGTTGCGTTTGATGGAATTTACACCTCAACAATAGACATTACCAAAAATATCCGTGGTTTAGATACCATTCCAACAAAAATAGCGGTAGTCATTCGTGATCGATTCTTAAACCAAACCGATACCTTGTTTACAACGGTTAAACCATTATTTGAATTGCCATTAGCTAAATCATTGTACAAAGAAATGCAACCTGTAATTTGGCCAGGAGATCAACGTGCAAATTTCTCTAATAACGGAACAGATCCTACTGGGGTAAAAGCAATGTGGGATGGTCAAACCGTAACCTTCCCTAGTGTTGCTTATACACCGCCAACAATCACAGACCAAGGACCACACTCTATTACGTTTGATTTAGGGCAATTGGCTCAGCTTAGTCGATTGGTAATTTGGGATTATCCTGAAACCATAAGTGGAAGAAAAACCTATTATTACCGTGGAAACATGAAAAACTTCGAAATATGGGGTTCTGCAAATCCTAATCCAGATGGTTCATACGATAGCTGGTACAAATTAGGAACGTACACTTCAGTGAAACCTTCTGGTTTACCTTATGGAGAAGTAAGTGATGAAGATCAGGCAACTGCTGCGGCTGGTTTAAGCTACGATCTTGATATTAATGTACCTAAGCTACGTTACGTGAGGATAAAATGTATCAATAACTGGCAAGGAACAAATTTCTTAATGATCTCTGAAGTTCAGGCATATGGTAACCCTAAATAAATTTCATTACCATTTAAAACATGATTATACAATGAAAAAGATGCTTAACATAAAACTAGTGCTGTTTCTCTTAACAATAGGGATAGCAGCACTTACATCCTGTACTAAAATGGATGATTTTAAACAATACAGTGAGGGTGGTGAAATATCTTATACAGGTAAGGTCGACTCTCTAAAAATACGTTCGGGCAGAAACCGTGTACTCGTTCAAGGTTTATTTATTTCGGATAGAAAGGTTACGAAATGTAAAATATATTGGAATAGCAGACAGGATTCTTTGATTGTACCTGTTACACGTAAACTAGCTGTAGATACCTTAAAAACGTATGTAAATAATCTATTTGAAGGAAGCTATAATTTCGAGATCATTACCTACGATAAAGAAGGCAATCCTTCTATCCCAGTGGTAAAAAGCGGTGTAAAAGTGTATGGCGATAATTATGCCGCATCTTTAATCAATATGCCTACGGCAGATATCTCTTTAGAAGGCACAACCACTACCATTACATGGGGTGGACTTGATAAAACAAGTGGTGCTCAATACATGGATCTTTCGTACATTAATACTGCTGGTGCAACAATTAGAACAAAAAAACCAGTTAGCGCTGCAACAGCTACACTATTGGATTATAAATACCGCAGTACATTTGATTATAGAACTGTTTACTTGCCGGATACAATGGCAATCGATACATTTTATACCGCTTATCGAACTGGTATTAATGCTAGAACAGACGTAACGGCAAGTTTTATTGCTAATCCTGGTAAAATGGCTCCTGGAAGTGCAACAGGTACCCAATTCCAACCTGTAAGTACAAGTCAAGGTGCTGTAGTTTCTGGTAACACTGCTACTTGGAGACGATTAGCCTCGTGGACCTCAAATGCGCAAGCCAATAACTGGGGGACTGGTTTTGATACGTATGGTACCTATGTACAGAGAACCGCAGAAAATGTCACCAATTTCGGATCTATGTCAATGGAAGCTGGAAAGAATGTGACTACACCTGCATTAAATACCATTACTAATGGTAAAATTTACCAAACGCAATTATTACCAGCAGGTGAATACAGCATAGAAGCAAGAGTAGGGAATGCAAGTCTTGCTTCTGCATCCTCATTGTCTTATTTTGTAGCAAGTGTGGGTTCACAAATTCCAAATGTGGAGGTATTAGGTGCTAAGACTAGTTTATCTACCTTAAGCAATACAGATGATGCATCTTTTGTGCAAATTAAACCATCTGCAACCGGGGTTGCCTATACAATTACCATTAACTTCACCATAAACCAACCCACACAAGTTTCCTTTGGTTTTGTGGCAACATTGATAGGAACAACTACGACAAATAACTACCTTAAAATTTCAGGGACAAGAATGAAGTCACTGGCATTTTAATAAAAAATAAGTTAATTGGTTCGTTAGTTCATTGTGGGTATATTCAATGACTAATGAATCAATTAATTAATCAATGAACCCAACTATGAAGAAAGTAATCATTTCATTTTTGTTTTTGTGTAGTGTACTGGTGCAATTGAAGGCACAAGACGTATTTCAAACTCGTGGATTTTGTATTGCTGCACCAAGTGCTAAGCAATTAAATACGTTTATTAAATTTATTGAAGAAGAATTAGCGCCAAGAAAAGTGAACACCTTGGTACTGCGTATTGATTTTAACTATCAGTTTAAAAGCCATCCAGAATTAATAGATGGTGGTGCTTTAACCAACCAAGATGTTAAAAAAATAGTTGCAGCATGTAAACGAAACCAAATCCGCATTATTCCTCAAATTAACCTTCTAGGGCATCAGTCATGGGCAAGTACTGTAGGGAAGCTATTAAAAGTGTATCCAGAATTTGATGAAACACCACATGTAAAAATGCCTGAAAAGTATGAATGGCCAAATGCAGATGGTTTGTATTGTAAAAGTTATTGTCCATTACACCCAGATGTACATAAAGTAGTTTTTGACTTAGTTGATGAAATTTGTGATGCTTTTGAAGCAGATGCTTTCCATGCCGGAATGGACGAAGTATTTTACATTGGAGATGACAAGTGTCCAAGATGTTCAGGGTTAAATAAAGCAGAACTTTATGCGAACGAAGTGAACAAAATCAGTAATCACTTAGCGTTAACCAAAAGACAACTTTGGATTTGGGGCGATCGCTTAATTGATGGTAAAACCACTGGTATTGGTGCTTGGGAAGCTAGTATGAACAATACACATCAAGCCATAGATTTGATTAATAAGAACGTGATGATTTGCGATTGGCATTATGAAAGACCAGATCAAACCGCTGTTTACTTTGCAATGAAAGGTTTATCTGTAATTACCTGTCCGTGGAAAAACGTAAATAATGCGGTCGCACAAACTAGAGATATGATTAATTTTAAAAAAGCGGCAACTTCCACCTTAAAACCCCGATATGAAGGTATGATGCAAACAATTTGGTCGGGAGCTGATTCCTTTCTTGCGGAATTTTATGGACAGAAAGGCACTTCTGAAAATAGCGAAGTGAATTGTTTTAAAGCGCTCTTTAACGAAATAAACCAAACTAAATAAATTGATATCAATGAAAACAAAGCACCATGACCAGCTGATGAGAACGATAAAATTTTTAGGATTTATGCTATGCATAAGTATACTTCCTTTTTTCCAAAGCTTTGTTGCCAACAACACTCAACAACCGCAATTATCAAAGAAGATTGTAGTAGCTTATGTAACCTCTTGGACCAACGTAATTCCTGATCCAACCTATATTACACACCTTAATTATGCTTTTGGCCATGTGAATGCCAGTTTTAATGGAGTTCGTGTTGATAATCCCGAAAGACTTAGAAAGTTGACTGCCTTAAAGAATGCTCATCCAAATTTGAAAGTTCTAATTTCTATAGGAGGATGGGGAAGTGGAAAATTTAGCGAAATGGCTGCATCAGATACCACCAGAAGTAAATTTGCAGAAGATTGCTTACGCATCATAAAAGAATTCAATTTAGATGGGATTGATATTGATTGGGAATATCCCACTAGCAAGGCCGCTAATATATCTGCTTCGCCAAATGATACACAAAATTATACCTTGCTAATGAAGGCCATCAGAAGCAAAATTGGAAACGATAAACTGTTAACCCTTGCCTCATGTGCCGATGCAAAATACATTGATTTCAAAGCTATTGAACCCATAGTCAACTTTGTAAACATCATGACTTACGATATGGGGAATCCGCCAACGCACCATGCTGGTCTATATCGCTCAAAATATACAGGATGGATCAGTGTAGATGAAGCAGTGACAGCACATGTAACTGCAGGTATGCCTATACAAAAATTAGTGTTAGGTATTCCATTTTATGGGCATGGCAAAAGTGGGATAGCTAATTTTATTGATTATAAAGAAGTGATTAAACTAAGCGGTTATAAAAACCAATGGGATACCGTAGCGAAAGTACCTTATTTGGAAAACGATAAAGGAGAATTTGTATGTACGTACGAAAATCCAGAATCCATACAAATTAAGTGTGCGTACTTGCTTAATCGTGGAATGCTAGGCGCTATGTATTGGGATTATTCTGGTGATACAGAGGATGGGGTATTGAGAAAAGCAGTATATGCTGGAGTTAATAAATAAGGTTTTAAGCTACAATTTTTATAATAATATGAAGAATAACATCATCATGATTTTGGTATGCGTGCTGTTGACGAATTTCTCATTTGCTAGAGCGAGCAGCCCTTTTAAAAATGAAATTCAACTATTGGTGAACCAAGTAGCTTATAATCAAAAGGGCACAAAACAAGCGATGGTAAAAAGTACGCAGCCTTTACCTAATGATATTAGTTTTCAACTGTTAAATACGGCAACAGGATTGTCAGTATTTTCAGGAAAAGTTAAGACAGCTCAACGTGTAATAAGCTGGGGAACGGAATATTATAGCCCTATAGTTTTCTCTGAATTCTCTAAAAATGGAACATACAAAATTCGCATGATTATGAATGGAGAAACCATCGACTCCTATCCTTTTCAAATAGGAGAGGCTTTAATTGGGAAGATTTCTATTCCAGCAATTGTAGGTTTTTTCCAGCATCAACGAGCAAATTCTCCCGAAGAACTAAAAGCTGATAAAGCCATACGTTTACATGGTAGTACCCGTACTGTGAATTTAACAGGCGGTTGGTGCGATGCTTCAGGTGATGTGAGCAAGTACTTCTCGCATTTAGCTTACACCAACGTAATGTTGCCTCAGCAAACTCCTATGGTTACATGGTCTATGATTAACACAGTAGAAACGCTACCTGCTTTGTTAGAAAATGTTGGAAGTAAGCAAGCGCTTACTGCAGAGGCTATTTATGGAGCAGATTACCTGATGAGATCACTTGACCCTGAAGGTTATTTTTACATGACTGTTTTTAGTTATTTTGATAAAGATCCATCGACGAGAAGGGTGGTGGGATTGTTAGCGGATAGTAAAACAACAGATGATTACCAGTGTGCTTATCGTGAAGGTGGAGGTGTGGCGGTTGCAGCACTGGCACGTATCTCTCGCTGGAATATAAATGGCGACTTTAGTTCGAAAGAATATTTAAATGCAGCAGAACGTGCTTTCGCCCATTTGCAAAAGTTTAGCTTAAAGTATGCTGATGATCATAAAAATAACATTATAGACGATTATTGTGCCTTAATGGCCGCTACTGAACTCTGGAAAACTACAGGTAAAGAAATTTATAGAAAAGAAGCCCGAATTCGCTCTGAGAACTTACATAAACGACTTGCTCCAGCCGGATACTTTTTGGCAAATGATGCTGGTCGTCCGTTTTGGCATGCAGCCGATGCAGGTCTACCTATTATTGCGCTGGCAAGGTATCTTGATGTGGAAAAAAATCCAGTATTCAGAAAAAATGCTTTATTAACCATTAAAACGGCATTAGATTATAATCTTCGAATTACCAAAGAAACAACTAATCCTTTTGGTTATGCAAGACAGAGTTTTTTGTTTAAAGGAAAAGTGAAAAACGGTTTTTTCATTCCACATGAAAATGAAAGTGGCTGGTGGTGGCAGGGCGAAGATGCAAGATTGGGTTCTTTGGCAACCGCAGCAATTGTTGGTGGACGTTTGGTATATCCTGGAAACGGTGCTTATGGTGTAAAACCTGAACTTTCCCACTTTGCAGACCACCTGATATCATGGGTTTTAGGTTGTAACCCCTACAATATGTGTATGATGTATGGCTATGGCCAAAACAATGTGCCATACATGAGTTCAATGTATGGTCATGGAACGGGAAAGGGAGGGATTTCTAATGGCATCACAGGGAAAGATGGAAAAGGAGATGGTTCTGGTATCGACTTTAAAGTAAGTGATAACGGAAACGAATGGCGTTGGAGCGAACAATGGATTCCGCACACTGGCTGGTTCTTGCAAGCAGTAACCGCAATGTCTGTTAACTAATAATAAGCTAAACAAATGATGAAATTAATGTGTAACAAGAGACTAATATTCAGCATTATGCTGATGATTTTAGTTGGTACAAATTTAAAAGCACAACGATATCCAAGATTTAAAGTATTGGCATTTTACAGTACTACAGTAGAATCTGCACATGTGAATTTTGCAAATGATGCCATTAAATTTTTTAAAGATTTAACCATAGGAAAAGGTTTTGTATTCGATCTTACTACCAATATGGACGACATGAATGATGAAAAGGTGAAAGATTACCAATTAATCATGATGTTAAACGATTTTCCAACTAGCCCTGCGCAAAAGCAAGCTTTTGAAAAATATATGGAAAATGGAGGTGGATGTATGGGCTTTCACGTAGCTGCCTACAACGATCGTACAACCAAATGGCCTTGGTTTGTGAATTTTCTGGGTGGAGGTATATTTGATAGAAATAGTTGGCCACCGCTGCCTGCAAAACTGGTGGTAGAAGATACCAAACATCCAATTACTAATGGCTTACCTAAAACGTATATTGCTCCCGCCAATGAGTGGTACCAATGGAAACCGAGTCCACGTGCAAATAAAGATGTAAAAGTGCTCGCATCTCTATCTAAAGATAATTATCCATTAGGTTTAAAGGATATTCTTCCAGGAGGAGATACACCAGTAGTATGGACAAATACCAATTATCGAATGATCTACTTGAATTTTGGACATGGAGGAGAAATATTTAAAGATGCAACGCAGAATAGGCTCATTATAGCTGCATTGCGTTGGGTAATAGCTACAGATAAAAAGGGAAATGTATTTGAAAATGAATAAACTTACGATGCTTCTGATATTGGCGCTTTTATTACCGATCATCAGCAGTGCTCAACAACGGACACCAATAAAAGCAGCTTATACAGCTGGTACCATCATGCCTAATCATAAATCTCCAGCGCAACTGAATTCTGATTTAGGATTGGTATATGATCGTTGGAAAAAGAATTACCTCACCGAGGATATTGGTGTAAAAGGACAATATTACATTAAGTATCAGCGCAATGGGCCTGTAACTGTTTCCGAAGCGCATGGCTATGGAATGGTATCTATAGCCTATATGGCTTGGTACGATAAAGATGCCAAGTTGTATTTTGATGGCATGGTCCGTTTCTTTAAAGCTCATCCAAGTAATGGGAACAAACATTTAATGTGCTGGCAGCAAGGAATACGAGATGGTAAAGTGGTTTCTGTTGGAGGTAGTGCTGCAACGGATGGTGATATGGATATTGCCTATGCTTTATTGCTGGCAGATAAAATATGGGGAAGCAAAGGCGAGATTAATTACAAAGCTGAAGGTCTATTGGTGATCGATGCGCTTATGCAATCTGTAGTTCACACTAAATTCAAAACCCTTAAAATGGGCGATTGGGCAACTAAAGAAGGTTCGCGAGTAAATGATGGAACACGACCATCCGACTATATGCTTCAACACCTAAAAGCATATCAAAAAGCAACAGGAAACAACGCATGGAATGCTGTGATAGATAGTACATATAGGGTTACGCAACATATTTTGGCCAACTACAGTTCGTCAACAGGTTTAATGCCCGATTTCTCTGAAAGAAAAGATGGTCAATTTATTCCAGCTATTGGTCAATTACTTGAAGATAAAGTTGACGGATCTTATTCTTATAATTCTGCTCGTTTCCCTTGGAGATTAGCGACCGATTACATCACAACTGGAGATAAAAGAGGCTTAGCACAACTTACTGCATTGAATGCGTGGATTCAAAAAGCATCGACTGGTGATCCTGCTAAAATTTACTCAGGTTATCAATTGGATGGTGCTGTTCTTACTGGAAGAACTTACCAAGACCTTACGTTTCAATCGCCGTTTATGGTAAGCGCAATGACAGACAAGCGTAATCAAGAATGGCTTAATAAGCTCTGGGATAATGGCGTTAATAAATATGATAGCTATTTTGGCGATTCGATTACTTTGCTCTGCATGATTGTAGCTTCTGGTAATTGGTGGATTCCTCAATGAGCTACCTTATTATTTAAAAATTATATCCTCTTATTTTGGCATAATCTGCAATTAGCGCACCTGCATCAGCATCTAGCAAAATCTCACAATTAGGATGCAATTGTACTACAGAAGCTGGTATATCAGTGGTTACTGGACCTAAAATAGCTTGTTTAACGATTTCAGCTTTATGTGCCCCTTTAGCGATAAGAATAAGCTTACGCGTATGCATGATATTTTTTACACCACGTGTTAAACCGCCTAAAACAATCTCTGGTGGCACTTGAGTTTCTCTACGTACACGGGCCTCAAAATCTGGATCCATTGGTGATACCCAAGTCTCGCTTTCGAATGGTGTACCAGGCTGATTAATGCCTATATGACCATTGCTACCCAAACCAAGCATCTGTAAATCTGCGCCACCACGCTCAGCAAGTCTTTTTTCAAACAATAAACTCTCTGCTTCAAAGTCGTCCGATAGGGTTGGTGGCATAATGAAATTTTCTTCAGGGATACCCAAAGGACCAGCGATCTGATTTAAAATCATCGTATAACAGCTGCCTGCATACGAACGATCCAAATTGGTTAGCTCATCTACATTAAATAAAGTAATATTAGCTACATCAAATGGATATTTAGTGTAAATATCAGAGACGATGCGGTGCATATTAATGGTTGTTTGCCCTGTTGAAAGGCCAATTACAGAATTTTTCTTTTCTAGCATCTGTGCGATAATGCGCCATGCCGAAACAATATCAAATTCTTGTTCGTCTTTTGTAATGGTAATTTTCATCTGTAAAGTATTATAGGTCTTTTAATTCTTGTGTAAAAAACTGATCAATATTTGCTAAAGCTTCAAATTCATCTTCGCCTGTAATGCTTATTGAAATGGTTTCTCCGCCTTTTATATTCAAAGAGAGAATATTTAGCATGCTGTTCAGTAAAACGGTTTTTTCTCCTCTAATGAGGCTTATGGTAGATTTATAGTTCTTTGCCAATTTAATTAAAGTTGTAGCCGGTCGTGCATGTAGCCCTTGTGGAGCCGTAATCATGTAATCTTTCGTTATCATAGTGTTTGTTTTAAATAGGTAGTAATATCTTCTGAACTCTCCATCTCCATCACATATTTGCAAAGCTCTTTTGCTTGTTCCATACTGCTGGAAAGAATAATCTTTTTGACCATGGGAATTGAGGCTGGACTCATAGAAAATTCTTCCAGTCCCATTCCCATTAATAATTGTGTAGCTAAAGGATCTGATGCGAGTTCGCCACACATTCCAACATGAATTTTGTACTTTCGAGCTTGCTCAATCACATGCCGAATAAGCCTTAATACAGCTGGATTAAAAGGATCGTACAAATGAGTGATTTTCTCGTTCATTCTGTCGACCGCTAAGGTATATTGACAAAGATCATTGGTGCCTATGCTAAAAAAGTCGACTTCCTTAGCTAAGATATCAGCTGTTACTGCTGCCGATGGAACCTCAATCATGATACCTACTTTGATGTGCTCGTTAAAAGGTAATTTTTCTTCTCTTAGGATAGATTTTGCTTCTTCAAGGATCATTTTTGCCTCACGAATTTCTTTTCTATTAGAGACCATTGGAAACATGATTTTAAGATCACCAAGTGTAGAAGCCCTTAATATTGCTTTTAACTGAATGATAAACAAATCCTTTCTGTCTAAGCAAATGCGGATGGCACGGTAACCAAGAAATGGATTTAATTCTACAGGTAAATTAAAATAAGGCAAGTGTTTATCGCCTCCTATATCAATTGTTCGTATAACTATTGGTTTCCCTTTGGAATTTAAAGCTACGTCTTTATAAAATTCAAACTGCTCATTTTCATCAGGGAAACTGTCGCGATCCATGAATAGCATTTCAGTACGGAATAAACCTGAACCTTCAGCACCACTGTTGAACGCTGACTCCAAGTCTTCAGCGTTAGCAATATTGGCAGATAATACTATCTTTTTGCCATCTGTAGTAACTGCTTTCAGCTCTTTTAGTAACTTTAATTTCTCAGTTTGGTTTTGATATTCGGTCTTTAATGCCTGATATTTATGAAGCGTATTCTCATCAGGATTCACGTATAGAATCCCTTTTGTTCCATCCAAAATAATTACATCATTATCCTTGATTTTGTGGAGCTGTTCACCGCAGTTAATTACTGCTGGAATTCCTTTCGATTTAGCGATAATGGCGGTATGTGAAGTTTTGCTGCCTGCTTGTGTAGCAAAGCCAGTTATATAGGCGATATCTAGTGTAATGGTATGAGAAGGAGCAAGGTCTTCGGCGATAATAATGGTATTAGTTTTATATGTATTTAGTGCTGCTTTATCCTTATTTAAGTGTTTGAAAATGCGATTACCGATATCTTTCACATCTGCTGAACGTGCTTGCATGTAATCATTATCCATTTTTTCGAACAGTTGTACCACTGCTTCAATTACATGTAATAAAGCATCATTTGCAGTAACTTTTTCTGCTCTAATCTTTTTCACCACATCTTCTTTGATTTGTGGATCGCTGATTAAAGCTATTTGCGTTTCTAGAATCTCAAAATCTTCTTTATGGAGTGCTAATGTTTTATCAACCTTAAGTTGTTCAATTTCATGAATTGCAAGCTCAATTGCACTATTAAAACGGCTAATTTCAACTAAAATCTCATCTTCACTACTTAATGTAATAGCATTCGCTATATTCTGAGCGGTTTTTATAACAAAGGCTTTGCCTATAGAAATACCAGGTGAAACGCCAATTCCGTTAATCATTATTCTTTAAGCAAATAAGTGGATAATGCTACCTACAAACCCTAGCGTTAGTAGCCCTAGTAATAAATAGGTAGTTTTTACATTCTTTTTCACAAAGTGATACACCAAGAATGTTAGCCCCAAAGGGATAATCGATGGCATAATCTGGTCTAAAACACCCTGTACTCCAATTGCATTGTTGCTACCTATAATTAGTGGAGTAGTAATATTCATTAAGGTAGCTGGCATTGCACCAACAACCATTAACCCCAATATGGCAGCTCCTTTTGTCAACCTGTCCATTACATTGTTTTTGGCCAAATTTTGAAGAAATGTTGTGCCTGCTTTATAACCGATGAAAGTTAGGTTATAGCGTAATGATAAGTGTGGAATGTTAAAGATAAGTAAGAACAATAGTGGTCCCATAATGCTGCCTTTGATGGCTAAAGAAGTACCAACTCCTGCTGCTATAACTTTGAACGTTCCCCAGAATAAAGAATCGAAAACTCCTGCTAATGGTCCCATTAACCCTAATTTTACAGAATTGATAGATTCAACATCAAAATCTTTATCCTCACTTTTTTGGACTTCCATAGCTGCTGTGATTCCAAGAATTAAAGTAGAGCCGTATGGACTAGTATTGAAAAATTGCAGGTGCCTTTTTAGGGCTACTGCCATTGCTTGTTTGGTAGTATAAAGCCTTTTTAGTACTGGAATCATCGCAAATGCGAAACCTGTATTTTGCCAAGTTTCAAAGTTGAAATTGGCCTCAAGTGCCATTGAACGCCAAAACAAAGACCTAATGTCTTTTTTATTTAGCTTAAGATTAGTTGGAAGTGCTGCTGTCTCCGAATCTGCTGTTTCTGCTTCGAAATCATCCTCATCGTTGATTTCTTGATTAGGACTAACTTGAGTAACAATTAATGCGATAATAACACCAAATCCACCAATAGCTATCATTGGCAATTTTAAATAACTGGCTAGTATAAATCCTAAAAAGAAATAAGGAGCAACAGTTTTATTAAACATTAAGTTCATTAGCAAGGCAAAACCTAGTGCTGGAAGCATATTTCCTGCCACCTGTAATCCAGATTGAACCCAATTAGGAATGAGATCTAAAAATGATTTCATGGCTGTACTACCAAGCTGTAAAGCAAGGAATACAATAATGCCCATAAGTAAGGGTTTTAGGATACCAGAGAAGATGTGAAGTTGCTGAATGCCCTTATAATTACCTTCCTCTGCATATTGATTAAATTTTTTATTGAATATAGGGCGCAATACAAAAAGACCGCTGATAACCATTTCTGCAAGTATTGAAATAGGCACAGCAATGGCCAATGCGATTGCAGGACCTTTTCCAGATATAATAGCGAACGCCGTTCCAAGAACGCCTCCAGTAATCACATCAGGAGGAATAGCAGCACCCACTTTAATATTTCCCATAAAAATGAGTTCGAGGGTTGCACCGATAATGATGCCTTGAGTTACATCACCAAGCACCAAGCCAACAAGCGGACCTAATACCAACGGTCGACTGAGTAACGTCGTACCCATAAAATCTTCTGAGTGGCCAAACATCGCAATGAGTGCGATGAGCAGATATACTAATGACAATATAGTTTTGGTTTATGTAAAATAATTTGTTTTCTATAGGAATAGGATAGCTATATCAATTCTTTAACTAGTTGCTTAGTGTCTGTAGGCACTTGTCTTACTTCCAATTCAATTCCTTTTTCTATCAACTCACGAATAATCGAAATGTCTTCCTCGTTTACAGCAAAAGCCTTCGAAATAAGCTTTGAACCGTCTTTAGTTCTTAAACCTCCCAGATTAATTGAAGTGATTTCAGACACTAATTCTGTTAGAGTAGCGGCATCTTTTACATTGTTAACTAATACAAGAATTTTAAATGATTTACTTCTCTCGTCGTTTAAGAAAGTTGCTGCATCTGCTACCGATTTAATCAGCAATTTAGTTCCTGAAGGCTTACCAAGGTTGAGGGTCATTTTCTGAAATTCATCCTTAGCAACTTTATCGTTTGCAACAAGAAGGCAATCAATGCCAAGAGAAGGGGTCCATGTAAAAGCAACCTGCCCATGTACAAGTCTATCATCTATACGGGTTAACTTAATCATTGTTGTTATGTTGAGTGGTTAAAAGCTTGTTTACATATACCATTTGTTCCTTTGCGTTTTCTATCGATTCCTTTATCACTTGTTCAATATCAATTTTAGTATCAGCAAGAAGAATTTCAATTACTAATGCTAGGTTAAAGCCTGAAACGATATGCACGTTTGGTCTTAAACCATATTGAAGAATTTGATTGGTCACACTACCACCCAATAGGTCAGAGAAAACAATTAGCTCTTCATTGTCGTCAACCTGTTCAAGAATGGCTAAGATTTCTTCTTCTAAGGATTTATTTTCTTCTAGATAAGCCTGAATTAGAAATAGATTATCGTTTGCTCCAGTAATAATATCTAATGATGATTTTACTCCAGAGGCAAGAGTACCGTGTGTTGCAATCAAGAACTTTCGTGTGTTTACGTTATCCTCCATGAAATGGCTAGTTCTACTTAATTTTTTACATACAGCATATCCTGTTAAGAATATGTTGTGTAAGAGGTTTAATTTGGTTATATTTTTATGTCTACAATTATCAACCAAACTTTATTTAATTGCTATTTTATTACCACTACAACTCCACTACAAACTAATTTCTAGTACTTGTTGTAGGTAGTGCTAATGTAGTAGTGTAAAAATTTTTATGAAGATTTGTATAGATTACTTTTGAGGAAGGATGTTTTTTTAATCATTTATATAGAGATGAACTTATTTTTATGCTGATGCAATTCATGACAAATGATATCAATCCTATAAACCCTGCCTTTGAATGTCTAGTGGCGAAATGAAGGTCATTAAATATTCATTGACAGGGTTTGATTTAGCTAATACGAATAGAACTAAATAATTTACAATGCAAAACATCATTACATCAATAAAAAAGATAACCTTATTAATTGCTATTATTCTTTGTAGTTTAAGTACGTTAAGAGCCCAAAAAGTATCTAAATTTAAAGTGATTGCACTGTATGAAAATGGTGGTCACCATCTTGACTATTCAAAAGCTGCGGTTGTGTGGCTAAACAAGCAAGCTGAAGAGAACAATTTTGCAATCGATTATATTCAGAATACAGATAAGATTGACAGCGCATTTTTGTCAAACTATCAATTATTTATCCAATTGGATTATCCGCCGTATGCATGGAAAGATAAAGCTGTAAAAGCTTTTGAAAACTATGTAGATAATGGTAAGGGTGGATGGATTGGATTTCATCATGCTACATTATTAGGTGAATTTGATGGATATGGTTTATGGCCATGGTTCTACAAATTTATGGGGCAAATTAAATTCAAAAATTACATCGCTAAATTTGCTAAGGGAAAAGTTAACGTAGAAGATCATAAACATCCAATTATGAAAGGCGTATCTCCTTCGTTCTGGGTAGAAAAAGAAGAGTGGTACACCTATGATAAAAGCCCACGCCCAAATGTAAAAGTACTTGCTTCTGTAGACGAAGGCACTTATGAACCTAAAGACGGCATCACGATGGGAGATCATCCGGTGGTATGGACTAACCCAGCTTATACATCAAGGAATGTGTATATTTTTATGGGGCATTCTCCAATCTTATTCGAAAGTAAAGACTACACCACACTTTTTAAAAATGCTATTTTCTGGGCAGTAGGAAAGAAGTAGATATTAGTTCATTGGTTCACAGGTTCATTTGGCAACGTATCTATGCAAAACGCTAAATGAACCAATGAACAATCCTATTTAGTAACTTCAATTAAAAAATCATACAGATTAACTTCTCTTGCTAGCTGTAATTTTTTACGCAAGCGATACCGACTAATTTCAACTCCTTTTAGGGAAATGTTAAGCAGTTGAGCGGTTTCTTTTGAAGAAAGGTTCAGTCTCAAGTAAGCGCATAGTTTTAGGTCTGTAGAACTTAAATTGGGAAACTTAGTTTTCATGGTTGACAAGTAGTTGTTATATACCTGATCAAAATATATGGCAAAGTGATCCCAATCTTCCTCATTCTTATCCGTATCACTTAATAATTTAAAAACACTACGGAACTGATAAGCTGGATCTGGAATATTTAATTTATGGATCAGCGTCATCAATTCTTCTTTAATATTGAGCAATAGTTTACCGCGATCTACCAGATGCATGGTAAGCGTTGCAAGCTCTTTGTTCTTATAATTTAGTTCCGTTTCAAGGTTGTTATTTTTTAAAGTAACGATTTCTTTCTCATTGCGATCCAATTCAAGTCCATGTAAATAGCTTAGTCTTTTTTGCTCTTCTTCGTGCTTTTGTTGGTGAATTTGAAACCTTTTGCGCTGTTCTTTAACGATGTAATAAACACCATAAGCCAAGATAAGAACGTAAAATAAGAAAGCCCAAATAGTTTGGTACCAAGCTGGTTCTACTACAAAAGTATAGTTTACAGGTGTAGAAGCATTCCCTAAATTATTACGAACTTTTACCGAGAAAGTATATTTACCAGCTGGAAGATTGGTATAGTCTTTCTCAGTTTTTACAGACCACTTTGACCAGTCATTGTCGAAGCCGATGAGCTTATAAGAAAACTCCTCATTGCCTTTTTGAGCGAAAAGAGTTGAAGAATATTCAAAATGAAAAGAGTTAAGGTTCTTTGAAAGACTTGCAATGTTTTTTAAATCCTGTGTAGCAGAAATCTGATTATTATTCATGAAATAACCACCAAAAATCACACTGTCTTTTTCGCCAATTGCTTTAACTGAGGTAAGTAATACGTTAAGCTTGCTTTCTGAGGATACATATTGATTGTAATTAAGATGAAAAACTCCATCATTAGAGCCGATAAAGATGTTTTCCATATCGAAAGGAAAAATATGTGCATCCCCTTTAACCGTTTGCCCTGTAAGTTCAGGGAAATAAATCATTTTAAATTGACCTTTTGTAGTGTTAAAATCTACAACACCAACGTGCTGATTGCTAACAAACCATAAATTTCCTTCACTATCTTCTGTTAAATGCTCAACAGAATTATTGCCGAATATAGGTTTGAAGAAAGCAGAGGGTTTAAATTTATTCTGCTTTATATCGTATTCGTATACACCGCTCTCTGTAGCGGCAATGAGCTTTTTCTTTATAAAATAGACATGATTATTTAAAATAGATGGCAAACCATCTTTTTGCGTATAAACATTAAAAGTCGAGATGTTTTTTCTATCTGCAGACAATTTGGCTTTAAAAATTCCTCGATGTGGGTGTGTAGCCCATATATTATCCTGATTATCTCGAGCTAAATTGCCTAAGGATTCATAAATTCCATTGATCCTTCCATTATTTACAAAACCACCATTTATATACTTTAAGAGTTGAAAACCTGTATATGTACCAGCAATAACATCAGTAGAAGGTGTTAAGCCCATCACCATTGCGGCACCAGGACCATTGGTGATTAATTTGGCTTCATTGCCAGCAACAGACATCACGCCATCCGTATGCCCCATCAGTAAATGATTATTTATGTTCGCTAAGCTGAGTACTGAACCTTTTGTATTTTTTACTTCCGTAAATAAACCTGTACCTGTACTAATGTCCTTTTGCTGATTGTTAATAGGAGCACTGTATAAACTGCTAGAAGTTCCTATATATAATCTGTTGTCAAATATAGCTACAGCATTACCTTTTACATGATTTTCTCTGCTTGGGTAAATGTGTTTGATAGAGGTGTTATAATTAATGAAATCTATTCCATTTTCTAATCCTAACCATAAATTTTTATTATTATCAAGCAGGATGCTGTTAATATTGTTGTTTTGCAGGCCATGCTTGTTAGAAAACTGCTCAAGCAATTTGCCCTGTGCATTAATGATAAGCAGTCCATTAGAAGTTGTACAAATAGCAAACCTATTCTCAGCTATTTTTACAGTGGCATTAATTAGATCGGTATTAAAAATGCCATCTGCAGCTGTGGTCATTTTCTTAAACACGGTAGGCGTCATTAAAAAAAGCCCATGTTTTCGGCTAGTAATTAATAATGAATTTTTTCCGAAAGGTGTAATTCCTGTAATTTTAAGTGTAGAGGTTTTTAGCTGACCTGCTTTTTGACCAGGATTATACGGTTGCCATTTGGAATCTTTGAAAATTGAAAATCCAGCATCTTTATCTGAGGCGAATAATTGAGAACCAACAGCATTTAAATCAATCCAACCTCCTGGTGCATCAAATGTATAAATTTTGTTATCCTTGAGTTCAAAAATACATTCTATAGTTCTAAAAAAAACTTCATTTTTATAAAACACAATGTCCCAAATGTCCGCAAACTGTCTGGCACTTTGTGGCATAAGATGCTTTAGGGAATGAAACTTTAAAGTACCGAACTCATTAGGAAAAAAATAACCAATCTCATCTTGTCCACCAACATATATTTTTCCCGAGGGATCTATTGCAAGCGATTTGATAGCGCTTTTATTAGGTAGGACATAGGTTTTCCAATAACTACCATCAAAGGTGACTAGCCCATCATTATTGGCAAAATACAAAATTCCATTTCGGTCTTGTTTAATATCCCATATCCCGCTTCCAGCATTATAATCAGCTGTTGTATAATTTTTAATAGCAGGTGTACCAAGCTTTGGCTGCGCAAATAAAGTGCTGATAAAGGCATTACAAATTAGAAATACTAAAAGGTTTTTTTTCATTAATGATTAGTGAGCGAATCTAAACAGCTTGATTAAGCCGTAATTTAACTAACATTTTTATATAAAAAATAAGTTGCTTAGAAAAAAAATGCAATGTTGTCAAGTATTAACATACATGTTACTTAACGTTTCATAGTCCAGAAAATCGCATTGCGAAATAAGTTAATAAAGTTCTTATCCTCCATGAGCTCTGGAAAATGCCCCATGGCGATGTAAACATTTTTTGCTTTAACGTGTTCATTCGTCCATATTACTGGATGATCTCCCATTTTAACATTTTTGATAGGATTATACGTAGATTCATCTATACTGGCTAGTACACGCACATTAGAACGAGGACTTTTGTTATAAATATACCATTCGTCTCTTGTGGTAAAGGATGAATAAACACCTTTCATTACTGGATGATTTTGATTTTCTACTGTAAGTGTAGCAGATGTACCACCCGGTATGTGCCGTTTAAATTCTATTCCACCCATAAAATTGGAGTACCACTGCCACATTGGATAATTATCAAACACGCCTAAAAGAGTAGGATGATGAAAACCGATCCAACCCCCTTTTCCATTTTCTATGTAATCTTCAAACGCTTCTTGTGCTTCTTTCTCCCATGGATAAGGAGGATAATCTAATTGGATAAAGAGTTGGTATTGCTTTAAAAATTCTTTATTAATCTTTTTTGTATCACTTGCATAATCGATTGTGAAATTGTTTTCTTCGGCAAGTTTTTTCAGCCAAGATTTTGCAGCATCATCAAACAAGCGATGGGCACCGCCAACTTCAGCAAGTGCAAAAACTTTAAACTTCGGCTTTGGGTCTTGAGCTATTGCATTTATTGCGCTACAAACTGTAAGCACATAGATTAGGGATATGACAATTTTTTTCATTAGTTAACTATTTTCCCTCTTCCAAGCCATAATAAGCCGTCGATGATGAACTTATTCTGAATTTCACTTCCAAAAGTAGATGACTTACCAATGTTCGCTTTGTAATCCATTGCATTGTGCCCAAAATTTGCATACAGCATTTTGTAATTTTTGTTGGTCCAAACAATAGGATAATACCCACTGTACCAGCTTTGTTTAGGATCTGTACCTAAAGGGAAGCTGCTTTCATGTACAGCACAAAGTATTTTTATATCTGGATTTTGACGTAAGTCCTTGTTCCAACTATACCATTCACTCACAGAAGAAGTAAATGTTTCAGGAAGTCGTAAAGTAGACGGATGTTTTTGATCTTCACACTTCAGCACTGCTGTTGTAGGAAACCAAGTATTGTTTTTAAAACTGCCAACACCTAAAAATTTGTTATAATACCAATCCCATTTTGATGGATCTGTATTGAATGCACACACATGGAATCCCATCCATGCACCCCCTTTATCCATGTAAGCTTGGAAAGCGGCTTGTCTGTCTTTTGGCGGAGAATCATCAAGAAAAAGAACTACTTGATAGTTAGAAAGGAAAGTCTCATTCAGTTTACTCCAATCGTTGGTTGATGTATACGTGAATCCATTTTCCTCGGCTATTTTCGGAAACCACTCATTAGCTTCTTTAACAAAGTTGATATGGGCAGCATCCCAAGTGCCGTTATAAAAAGCGATTACATTAAACTTTTTAACAGCCGTATCGAGAAGTTCAACTTTTGATTCTGCTTTCTTACATCCTAAAAAAAGGATAAATAGCATAATGGTTACTGAAAGAAATGATTGTTTAGTACGCATATTATATTCGGTTTAGCTAGCTACGACCTAATGGTTTCAAGGTCTTCGAATTTATAAGCTTATTGTTGCATACCGACCTGATGCTACCCCTACATTTGCTCTACAATGATGTTTTTTCCTTGAAAAAAGTCCTGCAATAACAAAAAGAAGCAAACAACGATCTCCCTCTTAATAAATTGCTCTTAAATTTTACCTTTGAGTGAGTACAACTTTGATTTTTTGTGTCTTTTAGTAAAACCAATCCATCAGCTATATAAAAACCTCATTAATGCCCGAGAAAAAAGACCACCTTATTGTGTTATTTAAGGAAATTCAATGTGGAAATACACATGCATTTGATGAGCTTTTTTTGCGGTACCACGATAAATTATTGGCATTTGCACTTCAATATGTAAAACAACTAGAAAGTGCTGAAGAAATTACTTCTGAGCTTTTTGTAAAGTTATGGGTTAAACGGGCTATGCTCTCTAACATCATCAATCCCGAAGTTTATCTCTTTATATCGATTAAAAATGCCAGCTTAAATTGGCTCAGATCTACTCATAGAAAAAGCCAATTGGTTGCTATTTCCTCAGATGAACAACCTTTGGATATAGTTTCGCTATATCAAACTAGCCTCACCGAAGAAAAGGAACTTTCAAGGATCTTAGACTTAATCGTAGCTAAATTACCAGATCAACGTCGAATGATATTTAAACTGATTAAGGAACAAGGCATGAAACGTCATGAAGTGGCCGAAATAATGGGTATTTCTATTAGGACCGTAGAAAATCAATTGCATAAAGCCATCATCACCCTTGCAGAAGCGATTAGTGGTTATTTAGGGTATGATCCACGGAAAAAAATGACCAAAACACAAAAGCTTTCCTTAATCACGTCTTTATTCTTTTAGTAAGCAGATAGGTATAAATTAAAACTCAGGTGTCCTTATACTATAGAAGCTAAATTAATAACAGCTTTATTTCTGAAAAGGATGAAGAAACAAAATTAAATGATGAAAAAAGATAAGTTCCTATTCTTGTTATCCAAAAAGCTAAGCAATGATATTTCCTTGGAGGAAAATGAGCTTTTAATTATAGCAATTCACACTAATGATGAATATAAGCAACTAGCAGAAAAGCTCACGAAGTATTTTAATCAAAGGAAAACAAGAAACTCAAAAACAGATAAATTAAGGGCTACTTGGGCTATGATTGCTAAAGCCGAAGAAGAAAATTTAGAAGGAACATTTGATTATACAACACCAAAACATAAATTCAATACCACTATTATTAAAATTGCCGCAGTACTTATTGTAGTATTAGCATCTACCATACTTGTTTATACCTTACAAAAACGTAATCAGCAGGAGAGTGAAACCATCAGTACGACCACCACTAAATCTTTCAAATTACTAGCTGATGGTACAAAAATCTGGTTAAATAAAAACTCTGTCCTAAGTTACAATAGTTCATTTGGGAAAGAAAAACGTGAAATTTCCCTTAAAGGAGAAGCGTATTTTGATGTCGTGAAAAACTCAGCGATTCCCTTATTTATCCATGCTGGAAATATCACTATCGAAGTAAAAGGTACAGCGTTTAATGTAAATGCGTATACCGATAAATCCTATATTCAGGTAGCTTTAATTAGAGGTTTAATTCAAGTAAGTCATGAAAAAGATTCCAAAAATATTGTGTTGCTTAAACCCAATCAAAAACTGACCATCCCTAATGCTGTGGTGAATGGCACATCAAAATTCACTATAGAACCAATTAATACCATAGCCTTACTCAATGAAACCAAATGGACCTCTGATACATTGATTTTCCGTAAGGAGAAACTAAAAGATTTGGTTATACAGTTGGAAAAGAAATATGAATTGAAAATTGAGATCCAAAGTGCACACTTAAAAGAGCGTCGATTTAGTGGAACATTTACCACAGAAACCATTAAACAGGTTTTAGATGCACTAAAACTTTCTTATCCATTAACCTATACCATTAGCAACAAGCTGGTAATTATTAAAGATTAAGAAGATGAGGAAAATAATACTAGTACTTATTGCGCTTAGTTTGCCAATTCTGCTTTGTGCTCAAGATCGAGTAGTGAGCCTTAACCTTAATAAACAATTTATTGGTTTGCTTTTTAAACAAATCGAAGAGCAGAGCAGATATAGTTTCATTTATAGTGACGATGTGGTTTCAGATACCATGAGAGTGTCGTTAAATGTGACTAATATGTCGGTTAATGAAGTGTTGACAAAAATACTGCCCGAACAAAAGTTGTATCATCAGATGATTACTAACAGACTAATTGCAATTGGCAGTAGAAATCAATTAGGTAAAGAAAAGTCAATGTATAAAACAGCATTAAATGGTAAAATAGTAGATCTTAAAGGAAAAGGAGTTCCATTTGCCTCTATAGGATTATTTGATGATAATGTACTGTTAGGAGGTAGCATTAGTAACGAAACCGGGAATTATCAATTGGCATTTAACTTTTTACCAAATTATACCTACCGTTTAAAAATCACATCGGTTGGATTTAAATCAAAGGAAATTGATTTTACCTATCCAGATACACTTGCTGCAAAGCAAATTGTACTAGGCGATGATCAGCTAGCACTTAAAACTGTAAATGTAACAGGAACCAAACCCTTAATGGAAAGAAAAACAGATCGTTATATTGTAAACGTTGAAGGAAGTTTCTTGGCAAATGGAAACAATGGACTTGAAGTATTACAACGGTCGCCAGGGATTTGGGTGGATAACAATGGCAGCATTAAAATAAGAGGAAATCAATCTGTAATGGTCATGATTAACGATGTGGTTCAACGCATGTCGGGAAATGATCTTGCAGATTACCTGCGTACGATAAAATCAGAAGATATCAGCAAAATTGAGATCATTTCTAGTCCACCATCAGAGTTTGAAGCATCAGGATCTGGAGGAATTATCCATATCATTCTTAAAAAATCAAGAAGTGACGGATTGGTGGGAAGTGTGAATACCCAATACCGTAAAATTGAAAATCGTTTTGGCTATGGTGCTGGACTATCACTTAATTACAAAGTGAAAAATTTATATCTCTTTGGTAGTGTATCAGCTGGAAATGAAAAGAGCGAATCCATAGCCACAAACAAAGTGACTTACCATAATCAGGATTCTTATTCGAGCAATACAGATCGTTACAATAACAATAATGCTGCTAAATATCAATTTAGCGCAGGCTACGACTTAGGTAAAAATCAATCCATTGGCATTCAAACCGTGCAAACCGGTACCCGATTAAACCAGTATTTCAATACCTACAATAACTTTGTCGGTGCTCAGCCACTTTCGGGCACAGCAAGATCAGAATGGTTCAGAAGACCTATTCTTAGCGGAACTACTATAAATTATGTATTGAAACTCGATAGCTTAGGCTCAAGTTTTAAAGTGATAGGTGATTACATCTACAGTAAAAGAAAGGAAGTAAATAATTTTTCTTCGGTATACGATGTACCTTCAAAAAATTCTACCTACCGCAATAATACCCCAAATACTACGAACGTGTATAGTCTTCAAACCGATTATACAAAAGTATTAAAGCAACAAATTTCTATAAAGGCGGGTTTAAAGTTTGCGTCCACCACACGAGATAATGAAGTAATTAACGAAAATTACAGTGGAGGCACATGGGTATTAAATACCAACCTCAGTAATCAGTTCATCTATAAAGAAGATCTTTCCATGGCGTATGGCTCTATTGAAAAGAGTTGGAAAAAACTGAGCATTAAAGCAGGGTTAAGAGCAGAACATACGCACATGAATGGAAATTCAATTACATTGAATAAGCAGTTTACGCGAAACTATCTCGGACTTTTCCCTTCTGTATTTGTAAACCAAAAGTTAGATGAAGAAAAAGGAAGTGCCATTTATTTTAGTTATTCAAGGAGATTACAACGACCTTCTTTTGCAGATTTAAACCCATATCGTTTGCAGTTCGATGATTACCTTGCTCAAATAGGAAACCCAGACCTTACTCCAGAATACACTCATAAATTTGAAGTGGGAAGTTATTTTTGGAAAGAGGTTGCTGCAGATGTATATTATTCAGTTACCACAGATCGAGTGGCGCAATTGGCCCAACCAGGCGCAGGCAATGTAATCGAATACCAAAATCGCAATTTTAGCAGCAGTAAAGAATACGGTTTTTCGATCTATGCACCGATTAAATTCTTTAAGTGGTGGACAATGAATACGTCCTTGGCAGGATATAATTTGAGGTATAATTTAGATAGCTACCAAATTTCGCAATCTACTTTTTTTGCCTCCCTTCAACATACCGTGACGATTAAAAATATTGTTGATTTAGATGTATACGGTTATTACCGTTCACCTTCTGTAAATGCCAACACAAAATCCTCAGATCAATTTAACATCGATGCTGGACTTACCAAGCGTCTATTTAATAAAAAGCTACAAGTCCGTACCTATTTTGCCGACATCTTTAACACAGCAAGAGAAAAGAGCTATACCGAATATTTAGGAACTAGCATAGATTTTTATCAAAAGAGACAAACTAGAACCATCAACTTCTCCTTAAATTACACCTTTAGCTCAGGTAAAAAATTCAGCAACAAAAAAATCGAACAAAGTAACGATGAAGAAAAACGAAGAATAGGTAATTAATTTACTGTTTGGCTTTGTAATTAGACTTAAATATGTCGTCTTCTAAGAGCATTCTTGGTTTTTTAGCACTAATCATTCATTTCATACTGTCTCAAAGAGCGTAGGGCCGACAGGAACGGCGGGCCATGCGTGAGCCTAGAGCGTGGAAGCATCGTTCCTGACTTGATTTTTGTTAAACTTTTTATCAAGAAAAAGTTTAGAGCCCCTTCGGTGGCGGCGAACCGAGGCAAGCCTATGCGCTGGCATCTTTATAACAATTAAGGAAAAGTAATTTGATCTTCGCCTATTCAGAGCCGAGAAAAGCAAGTACGCTGAACTTTACCAAACAAAGCATTAATGAGATTGCTATAGCTGATGAAATCAGCTTCGCAAAGACGAGTAGTTAACTGCTAACCAAGAGAACCTATCAACTTAACGTGTAAACAGTTGATGACATTGATAAAAAGCAATACTAAACAGCAATTTGAAATTATATATTTGTTAAATAAAACAACCCTATATCATGATACGCAACATTTCAAAAACCTGGATCATAACCCTTATCATCTTCGTCGGATTAAAAGCAAATGCACAAACCGTTACCTTAGATAATTACTACAATCAAGAAACAAAAGAAGACAAAATAGGGAATAGGATTAGTTTTCATTACCTATGGGATGAAAAAGCATCATCAGGTTTTTCAATTTTCGGCGAAGCCTTTAAAAGAAATGGAGCAAAAGAACTAAAAACTTTAAGTACAGCACCAACTGAAGCTAAATTAAAAGGAACTGACATTTTTATCATTGTAGATCCAGATAATTTAAAAGATAACCCGAAACCTAATTATGTAACAGAAACAGAAGCAACAGCAATTGCAAAATGGGTAAAAGAAGGTGGTGTGTTGTTAATCATGGCAAACGACGAAGTGAATGCCGATTTAGAGCACTTAAATCTATTAACCACTAAATTCGGTTTCACCTTTAATAAAGATTTGATCCTTCACGTTATAGACGATCAGCATTTTGCAGATGGAGAATTAAACATTGAAAATAATCCTATTCTAAAAACTGCAAAGACCATTTTTATTAAAGACGCATCTTCAATTGCAATTAGTAATTCAGCCAAACCTATCTTAAAAACAATAGATGGAAAGAATGTAATGGTAAGTGTTAAATACGGAAAAGGAACAGTGTTAGCCGTTGGCGATCCATGGTTATACAATGAATATGTAAATGGAAGATTGCCTGCTAAATACGAGAACGATAAAGCAGCAAATGATATCTCAAGCTGGTTATTAAAACAAACCACAAAAAAAGATTAATCATCATCCCTTATTAAGGAAGCTATGAATTAACCCTGCAGATTTTTTAGTGCTTGTTGCAACTCTTGCATCCGATTTAACAGATGACGAATGGTTTCTATACCTGCCATATTAATCTCTAAATCATAATGCAAGCGCATATACTTTTCTAAATCAGGTAACTGTTCATAGCTAATAAACAATTTTTCACCCGAGCGACTGAGCTCAATCAAACCATGTTCATTCAATTGGTGTACAAATTTTGTTTCAATGCTATAGTAAACGCAATAATCTTCAACTGCTATTTTTTCTGCTTTTTCTAGACTATTTTTCATTGCATGTAATCTTATTGAGTTGTAAATCAGGAACGCTCTTTAGCTAACTGCTCAAATAATTCTTTTTCTTTCGTTGTAAGTTGAGTTGGTATATCTATATGATAGCTAAGGTAGAGATCACCAAAAGAACCTTCCTTTTTATACACAGGAAACCCTTTTCCCTTTAAACGCACTTTAGTACCATTCTGAGTTTCCGGAGTAATTTTCATTTTTACCTTTCCAGATAACGTATCGATCATTTCCTCGCCACCTAGCACCGCTTTATAGAGATTTATAGTAACATCTTTATACAAATCATTTCCCTTACGGATAAATGAAGTATCATTTTTAATTTCAAAAGAAAGATATAAATCACCGTTAGGTCCACCGTTAGAACCAGGTCCACCGTAACCTGCAATCTTTATCTCTTGTCCATTTTCAATCCCGGCAGGTACCGTAATCCGGATATTTTTTCCATTGATCGTAAAAGTTTTTTTATGAGTTTCGTATACTTCTGATAAATTCAACTGAACTGATGCACGGAAATCCTGTCCTCTAAATTTGGCTTGTCTGCCACCACCACCACGATTGCCAAACATGGAAGAAAAGAAATCTGAGAAATCACCATCATCCCCAGTAAAAGATCCGCCTCCAAAAGGATTGCCGCCCGCACCAAACGGATTTCCACCTCCATTGCGTCCAGATGTTTGTTGCTGCTTACGGGCTTCCTCAAATTGATCTGCATGTTTCCAATCATTTCCATACTGATCGTATTTTTTCCTCTTCTCAGGATCGCTCAATACTTCATTTGCCTCATTAATTTGCTGAAATAGCTTTTCAGTCTGTGCATTATTAGGATTTAAGTCAGGATGGTGCTGTCGGGCAAGTTTTCTATATGCCTTTTTAATTTCATCAGCAGTTGCATTCTTGTTAATGCCTAAAACTTTATAGTAATCAATATAATCCATCAGATAAGAATAAACACTCTAAAATAACAACTAAAGTTAATGGAACGTTTGACGAAAAGCATTCTTTTTTATGAGCTACATTACAGCATACCATTTCAAACGTTTGTGTAGCATTAAACTCTTCCTTTACTTCAAATATGTCTAGTTTAGAGCAATCGCTTAATCAAAACATCACTAACCAAACATCATGTCTTTAAAAAATAAACTGTTCATCATCGGACTTGCCCTGTTAAGTATTCAATTCAACAATGCGTACGCACAAGAAGAAAAACTAGATGGTGCTGATTCAGCAGCTTTTAAAGCAGTAATTTCACAATTATCTTTCCCTAGTAAGCTGGCACCGAATACTCGACAATTGGTGCTTCCAAAACCACCAACAGGATATCAACTCTTTTTGTATGGATCAAGTAGAAAACCAGTTATACATACCGATGGAAAAGTGTACCAACCCTTAACAGATTGTGAAGTACAATTGGTGTTTAAGTTAAAGAATACACAAAACAACAAGGCCTACGAATTTCCACAAACCATACAAGTAACAGGACAATTTCGTCCGCAGTCGGGTATAAACAAACAACCCTTTGTAATTCCTGCTTTGCAAGAATGGAAGGGTGGAAGTGGTCATTTCAACTTACTTAAAACCAGTAGAATTATCGTTAACCCAACAGCTAAAAAAGTGTTGCAGCCAGCAGCCGAAATCTTTTTAAAAGACCTAAAACAGCTTACTGGTTATACTGGCTTAAGCATTGCTAGTGGTAAAGCAAAACCTGGAGACATCGTTTTAAGTTTAAATCCTACAGAAAAAAACTTGGGTGATGAAGGCTATACCATCGATATTGATCAAACCGTGCATATCAAAGCACCCTATTATAAAGGGACTTTTTGGGCAACGAGAACCATTTTACAACTCCTAGAGCAAGATCCTACACATGTTCAAATTGTTAAAGGTAAAACACACGATTACCCGAAGTATGAAGTGAGGGGTTTAGTACTCGATGTAGGTCGTAAATTTTTTACGCTCGACTTTCTAAAACACTACGTAAAAATGATGGCCTATTACAAAATGGGCGATTTCCACATTCATTTAAACGATAATGGATTTAAACAGTTTTTTGATGGCGATTGGAGCAAAACCTATTCTGCCTTTAGGTTAGAAAGTACTACCTATCCTCAATTAACAGCTACAGACGGACATTACACCAAAGCAGCATTTAAAGAACTGCAACAAACTGCCAAATTATACGGTATACGTATTATACCTGAGATTGACGTGCCTGCACACGCATTGGCATTTACTAAAGCGTTTCCAGAAATAGGCAGCAAAGCGTACGGAATGGATCATTTGGATATCAATAACCCTAAAACTTATGAGATTATAGACTATGTGTTTAAAGAATACATAGGCGGTAAGGATCCTGTATTTGTAGATCCAGAAGTGCATATCGGTACCGATGAATATGCCAAAAAAGAAGCCGAAGGCTTTAGAGCATTTACTGACCATTATATCCGTTTTGTACAAAGCTTTGGTAAAAAAGTACGCCTATGGGGTGCGTTAACCCATGCACAAGGTCAAACACCTGTAACTGTAAAAGGAGTAACGATGAATGCATGGTACAACGGCTACGCAGAACCTAAAGAAATGGTGCGCTTGGGCTACGACCAAATTAGTACACCAGATGGATGGTTATACATTGTGCCTGCTGCCGGTTATTATTACGATTTTCTCAATGTAAAACGGCTATATCAAAGTTGGGAACCTAATCAAATCGGAAATGTAGTTTTCCCAATGGGGCATCCAAAAATAAGAGGGGGCATGTTTGCCGTATGGAACGACCATGTGGGTAATGGCATTACCATGAAAGATGTGCATCAACGGGTTTTCCCAGCGCTACAAGTGTTAGCAGAAAAAATGTGGACAGGAAAAACAACGTTAGCTAACTGGGATGACTTTGCTAAAAACAGCACTAAAATAGGCGAGGGGCCTGGATTAAATATGCGAGCGATGGTGAAGTCTACCACAACCGATTCGCTAGTGCTAAAAAATGAGTTGCGTACTACAACAACAAAATCAATTCACTTACCCATAAAAGAAATCGGCTATCCGTATTCTGTTGCCTTCACCATGCAGCCAACTATTGGAAGCAAAAATGATATCACTTTATTTACCTCCGAAAATGCCCGAGTATTCCTTTTACATAATGACGGATTAAAATTAGGTTTCAGTAGAGAGAACTATATTGATCTTTTCGATTTTGTATTTGAACCAGATAAAACCTATAAAATTGTGCTTACAGGAAATGAAAAAGGCACTTGGTTATATGTAGATGGAAAATTAGCACATAAAATGGAAGATAAAAAACTAAGTTTTCCAAACACAAAAGATAAAATAAGTCGCATGCAAACTTTGGTGTTTCCTTTAAATGAAGTAGGAGATACCAAAAACGAAGTGTACAACTTAATTTCAGACCTAAAAGTGTATAACAAACGATTAAACGAACAAGCAATTGCGGATTTAAGTGGAAACTAATAGGGTATATTTATAGATTACAAACGTTTGTGCTATATTAATCTTATTTTTAAGCTATGCTGACGATTATGAAAACAGATATCTAGAACCAATTTACTCCAATAAATCAGTAAAACAACAATGAGATTGCCACAGTCGGTGAAGAACCTCCTTCGCAAAGACGGGTAGTGAATTACTGATGATATAAAAAATTACTTACTAGTAGTTAACTAATAGTTAACAAGGTCTTTGACCTAATAACGACCCTGTTACTACCCTGTTATGACCTTGTTAATACCCTGTAAAAGCAGTCTTAAAAAATAGAAAATAGAGCAACAGCTATCCTCTAAAATTAACTTTAAGTTAATTATGATTCAATCTCAACTGTTGGAAGTAGTGCACTTAAAACTACATTAGCTGTTATCACATCATGAGGTATACTAAATGCAAGTATGTCACCTTTAATAAAAACTGCATTTAAATAGCATTCAACGCATAAATTAGAAATAAATTTAATTTATTTTTCAATTTGCTTTGAAATACAAAGTGCTTTTACTTAACTTTGTAGTACAAAGTACTTTTGTGCAAAATAATAGTAACTAACCAAATCATCCTAATGATGAACATAAAATTAATAACCCTAAGCCTATTCATGCTAGCACTTGGCAACACCAGCTACGCACAAACGAATAACACAGCAAAGCTAGATCAGTATTTTGACAAGCTAGCTGAAAAGAATAAAGCAATGGGTACACTAGTGATTGCTAAAGATGGCAAAGTAGTTTACACACGTTCTATCGGTTACAGTCAGATTAATGAAACCAAAAAGACGCTACTTACTGCTGCTAACAGATACCGAATTGCTTCCGTTACTAAAATGTACACAGCTGTATTGATTTTTCAATTAGTGGAGAAAGGCAAATTAAAACTCACAGATCCACTTGCAAAGTTCTTCCCACAAATTGCTAATGCTGATAAAATTACTATCGCTCAAATTTTAGCGCACCATAGCGGAATTCACGACGCATTGATAGATCCAAATTTGCGTCCTCAGACTAAAACAACTTCCATTACTAAAAATGAATTAGTCGACATTATTGCTAAAGGCAAATCTGATTTCGAACCTGGTACAAAACATGCGTATAGCAATTCTGGCTATGCACTATTAGGCTTAATCATAGAAAAACTAACAGGGAAAACTTATGCTGAAGTGCTGAAAACTAACATCGCAACAAAGCTAGCCCTTAACGATACCTATGTTGCAACAGGAAACATCGACGTAAATAAAAATGAAAGCCTTACGTATAAATATAGCGATGGTTGGAAACAAGATGCCGAAACACATCCAAGCATTCTCTTCGGTGGCGGCTCAATTATTTCGACACCAAACGACATGGTCAAATTTATTCATGCTTTGTTCGAGTTGAAACTCATCACTAAAGAACATTTAGACATCATGAAAACGATGAAAGATGAGGATGGATCAGGTATGGAACCTTTTCAATTTGCAGAGAAAACTTTTTACGGTCACACTGGAGGTGGTGATAATTACGGCGCTTGGCTCATGTATCAACCTGAAGAAAAACTAGCAGTCGCTTATACCACAAATGCAAAAGTACATCCTGTAGGAGATATCCTAAAAACAAGCATGGACATTTATTACAATAGATCGGTAGAGATTCCAACCTTCGAATCGATGGTAGTAAGTACAACAATCCTAGATACATATGTTGGTGTTTACTCGACTACTGCTGCACCTGTGAAATTCACTGTGACCAGAAACGGAGCAACACTTTACATACAACCCCCAGGAGGACAAGCTGCTGCACCATTGGTAGCAACTGCACAAGATAAATTTAAGATAGAAGGCAACAACGCAGTCGCTTTTGAATTTAATGCTGAAAAAGGGCAGCTCATTGTAAAAAGAAACGGTGGAGAACGAGTTTTCACCAAAGAAAATTAAGAAAACAAGTAAAAAATTATTCATAACTTATATCATCAAATCATCATGACACTTCAAAACAACTTTACATCACGACCAATTGATACACGTTCATTAATCACTAGAATGCTGGTAGGAGCAGGAATTGGTTTAGCCATCATTTTATTTTTAATAACAGCAACTAAAAACCCTAAACCAGAATGGGGGCAATTTTGGATGATTAAACCTTTACTAATTACGCCATTAGTTGCAGCTGGAGGTGGTTTAGGTACTTACTTTATGGAATATATACTAGGTTATCAAGGTGGGTGGAGTAAAATAATAGCGGTAATCATTAGCATCGTAGGATTTATAATTTCACTTTGGTTAGGTACGGTATTAGGCCTGAATGGCACATTGTGGAATTAATTTTTAAGATTTAACAGTTTAAATTATACTCCAATGAAACCATCATGAGCAGACTGCTTACAAATAGGAATGCTCATGATAGCTTCATTACCATAAAAACAAATTATACTCCAATGAAAGATCAAATTGTAACCTACATTAACGATCCTAAACAACTCGAAAAACTGTATCGAACTAATAAATCGCAGTTTAAACAATCCTTTAATGAATTGTATCCAGAGCTTAAAGGAAACACGGTAGCAGATTTTTGGGATGAAAGACTGAATTACGAAAGTGAAGCCGTTAACTGGGGAACAGGTAAGGAATTGGTATTTGTAATTATTGCTTCCCTTGTGGCAGGTCTTATTGCAAAGTTGCCAGCGTTGCTAAACATTAGCGAAGATTATTTCTATCCTAGAAATATTGGTTTTATCGTTTTTCCTGCTTTAACAGCTTACTTTGCTTGGAAAAACAAACTAGCTAGTGGTAAAATTGCTTTTATTGCATGTGCAATCCTAGGGAGTGTAGTCTTCATCAACTACTTACCTCATGTAAAAACCAGCGATACCTTGATTTTATCATGTATTCACTTGGTATTGTTTCTGGGTTCAATACTTTGTTTTTCATTTGTTGGGGATTATAGAAACATCGAGAATAAACGACTTGGCTTTTTAAAATACCTAGGCGATTTGGTAGTCATGACAGGCTTAATTGGTATTGCAGGCGGAATAATGACAGCCCTTACCATCAATCTATTTCTATTAATTGGATTGCATATAGAAACATTTTACTTTAATTACATTGGAGTTTTTGCCGCTTGTGCTGCACCTTTAGTAGCCACTTATCTTATTCAAACCAATCCACAGTTAGTAGGTAAAATTTCGCCAGTAATCGCTAAATTATTCAGTCCACTGGTTTTAGTAATGTTGGTGGTGTATCTAGTAGCCATTATATATTCGGCTAAAAACCCGTACAATGATCGTGAGTTCTTGCTCATTTTTAATGCACTTTTAGTTGGCGTAATGGCGCTTATTTTCTTCTCTATTGCAGAAACAAATCAATCCAGTAAAAGTAATACCCAAATCTGGATTTTATTTTTACTTTCCATCGTAACCATAATCGTAAATGGTGTAGCGTTCTCCGCTATTATATTCCGAATTGTACAATGGGGAGTTACACCAAATAGAGCCGCAGTTTTAGGAAGTAACGCCTTAATCTTAATTAACCTTTTATTGGTAACGTTCCAATTGTACAAAGCGGCTCAAAGAAAAGTGAATATTAGCGCAGTAGGTAAAACCATTGCCTATTACTTACCTGTTTATTTAATATGGGCAATTATAGTAACCTTTATATTTCCGTTTTTATTTGGCTTTAAATAAAAGTAGAGGATACTACTAGTAAGAAGAGAGGCAATCATAACTGCCTCTCTTTTTTTATTTTTCAGGCTTTAATGTCAAAATCATTGCACAATCTTCCATTTTTGTTTTAGCATTTTCTATAGTGGCATTCGCTATAATAGTGTATAATTCTGGATTAAAAGCAGAAAGATAAAGGAAATAAGCGCCTATACTTTTTCTAGATTGTTTAGCGCCATTTAATCCATCTACCCTTGCCGAAAAAGATTTTTCCTTTTCATTATAAATCACATACTGTGCTGTATTAGCCAAACCTACCATCACTTTCTTAGGGATAGCATACGCGGCTCTTGTATAATTTCTAGTGATACCCAAAACATCATATCCAGCATGTGGCACATCTTCTATATATTTTCCAGCGAAATCATTAACAGGATAGCTCCATTTGTAACAATCAAAACCAGCTGCACTTTTGTAGGGTACCAACTGACTGATAAACCAATCAACCGAGGTTTTAACAATCTGATCGTATAGTGCTACTTTTTTAGGTTGCTGATTTAATAAGTCATAACATTCCGCCATGCGTTGAAAACCACCAGTTAACATCGCTTGCTGGTTCCACGGAATTGGTTTATTGCCATCGCCAGCATATCTCGGACCAATAGCTTTCCAAGCTGGTAAATCTGGCCAATAAAACTTTAAGCTTTCTTTTTGTACAAAATAAGGAATGATATAAGTTTGTAAAGTTTTATCCATTTCTGTTAGATAAGTGTTAGCTCTTTTAATATAAGTTTCACCAAATTGGTTGGGATCGCCAGTTGTTACTTTTGTATTCCAAAGCGATTTATTTTTGATGATTAGTTTGGCACAATACGCAATATGAGCGACAATATCTCCATTCTCTGAACCCGAATAAAGAGAATCAATAACAGTATTGCTCTTGTTTGGCCAGCATAACTCACGCTTTCCATTCCATAACACACGACCATTAACAGGATTGTTTCGAGCGAGTAATGCTTTATCAGCTAATTGAATTAGGATATCCAATAATTCATTATCATGAGTAGCTTCATACATAACTCCGATAGCTTCCATAGCTGAACCTGAAGTGCCATACACCCAAGCATTGCCAAGATTGCTTTTAGCTGGCACAAAAGCTTTAGCAAATTTCTTAAAGGCAGTTAATTCATTGGCTGTTATCGGACCTTGTAAATTCTCTACTAGCATTTGCTGTGCTTTGTTTTGATTGAAAACAAACAATAGAAAGCTAAGAAGCAGTATAGTTTTCTTTTTCATTTTTAATGATTAATTAGGTGCTAACCAATATAGTTGCTTTGAGAAATCAATAATTCAGCTTTATCAACTAAATATTCAACCATTTGAGTACATAGTTAAGTTGTATGCTAAAATTGAAGAATAGTATGCTTATTTAATGAACTATAATACCGTTGTTTTTAAATATCCTTGTTTTAGTAATTTTAATTTACATCCATGCGAAAGCCAATTTTTACACTAACCGTATTGCTGCTGAGCCTATCTTCATTTGCTCAAGAAAATAGAGTACAAGAAACTGAAAAGCCATCATTAGGTGCTAAATTAGTGGTAGAAGATTTGAAAGGAGCGGTTACCAAAAACGAAATCGCTGCTTTTAAAGCACACATACGAGATGTTAAAGCTCCAGCATTGGCTGATGGAAATGTGTATGTATATGGCAATCCTGGTAAAATTATAGAAGCTTGCGGCTTGATGTATGAAGCAACAAACGACCAAGAAATTTTAGATAGAATGATCTATTATTGTGATAATGCATTAGCTGGTCGTAATGATTTAGCGCCTGCAACCAATGGCGGACAAAGAGTGGTATGGACAGGGAAAATTGAACCGGTATGGCCACCTTCAAAAGCTACTGTTTCTCCAGCAGGTGCTGGTGTAGAACAAGGGAGTGTACTTGCACATATTTTGTATGGAGCTAAATTGATTTTATCAAATCCAGCTCTCTGGAATAAAAAAGTAACTACCGGAGATCCAAAAGGTTTTGGATTAACCTATAAAGAAAGAGCTTTAACCTACGTTAAACAGGCAGATGTTGTCATTGAGAATTGGATACTTCCCAACTTTGTAAGAAAAGATAAGAAGTTTTACTTCCCAGGTGCTCCAAATGCGTATAAACCAAATGAAGCTGCTCCATGGAATCAGTTATTTATGCTAACCAATGGGCTAATTCTCTTATCGCAATGCCATACATTACTTAACGATGCACCAGAAAAAGTAAAGGGGTATGATGAGTTAGTTACAATTAACATCAACTTGTTTAAACAAAATGTAAAATTTTACAAATCTCAATTGGGTACAACGGCTTGGAAGTTTGACTATGCATTGGTATCGAGAATTGAAGATACCAATCATTTTGCTTATGAAAGTGAAGGCATGTGGTTAGCCTACGACGCAGGAAAATATGGTGTAACCAAAGCAGATATGATGGCAATGGTCAATACCTATTTTGATGTGGTATTAGGTACTATACATGATGGCCGTTTTGCTGGTAATGTTGATGGAACTACTGGTAAAGGTCATGCTGGTGGTGATAATTATGTAAGAGACGAATACATTTATTTAGCAGCAATTAGACCAGAGAAATACGAAACTGTTGGCAACATCGAGCTTTCAACAAGGAAAGTAGCCACTTCACCACAAATTACAGCCAGGTTATTATGGCTAAAAGACCGTAGATTTAAAACTGAAGAATAATATGAAAAGACAGCTTTATGTAGGTTTATTTTTAATGCTGGCAAGTTTTACTTGTTTAGCACAAGGTAATCAGCAAAAACCTAATGTAATCTACATTTTGGCAGATGACATGGGGTATGGTGATATCAAAAAATTAAATGCTGATGCGCAGGTAAGTACACCCAATTTAGATCGCTTAATTAACGAAGGTGCTGTTTTTACCAATGCACATTCAGGCTCTGCAGTGTGTACGCCAACCCGATACGGAATTTTAACAGGCAGATATGCGTTTAGATCAAGCCTTAAAAAAGGAGTGTTAAATGGTTATTCTCCAGCGCTTATAGAAGAAAGTAGGTATACAGTAGCTAGTTTGGCAAAGGCGGCAGGCTATCAAACTGCAATTATTGGTAAATGGCATTTAGGCTTTGATTGGACTCCACTAGATGCGACTAAAAAAGCAATTACACCTGGAGAAGATCAATACAAACCTGATTTAAGCAATGTAAATTACCAAGTGCCACTAAAAACTGGCCCAAATCAAAATGGCTTTGATTACAGCTATATCATTCCAGCTTCTTTAGATATGCCGCCTTATACCTATTTAGAAAATGGAAAATCTACCAGCTTACCGTTAGTGCCGTTTAAAGGTCAAAACTCGCCAAGAGGTGTTTTTTGGAGAGCTGGTCCAGCATCACAAGATTTTGTAATTGAAAAAACACTCGATGTTTTTATAGCTAAAGCACAAGATTATGTGGTAAAAGCGAGTGCAAAAAAAGAACCTTTTTTCCTTTATCTTCCTTTAACTAGTCCGCATACACCGTGGTTACCTTCCGATAAATTTAAAAACACGTCTAAAGCTGGTATTTATGGAGATTTTGTGCAACACACCGACGATGCAGTTGGTCGGATTTTAAAAACATTAGATAGCTTAGGTATTGCGAAAAATACCCTAGTTATTTTTACATCAGATAATGGTGCCGATTGGAAACCTGGTGATGAGAAGGAATACCCTTTACATCGTGCAAATTATATTTTTAGAGGAGATAAATCTGATATTTGGGAGGGTGGACATCATGTTCCATTAATTGTACGATGGCCAGCTGCGGTTAAAGCCAACCGAACTATTCCGCAAATTACATGTCTTACCGATTTAATGGCAACCTTTGCAGGGATTACGAATCAAAAACTTCCAGCAGGTGCTGGACCCGATAGTTTTAATTTACAACCTGCATTAATGGGGGATAATAAACCTGCTAGAGAAAGCATTATTCATCATTCTATTGATGGGATGTTTGCTATAAGAAAAGGAAAATGGAAATTTATTGATGGTAAAGGAAGCGGTGGCTGGTCTATGAAAACAGGTAAACCAGAAGATCCTGATGGGCAGTTGTACGATATGGAAAAAGACGAACGTGAAACAACCAACCTGTATACTAAATATCCAGAAATTGTTAAAGAATTGAAATCGCTGTTAGAAAAGCAAAAAGAGCAAGGGTATAGCAATCGATGAGAAAAATAATTTATACGTTGCTTTTTGTAGCGACTTCATGTACTGCTCATGCAAAAGATTTTTATGTTGCTGTAAATGGCAATGATACAAATCCTGGTACACTAGCGAAACCATTTGCGAGCATACAGAAAGCAATAGCAATGGCTAGAAAATATCCTGAGCAATCGGTGATATTTGTGCGTGGTGGGAATTACTACCTATCAAAACCCTTAACCTTTACCGCAATTGATAGTCGTAAAAAGAATGGCCCCTTAACCATTAAGGCCTATGCGAAAGAAATTCCAGTTTTAAGTAGTGCTAAGGTTCTTAAACTAGATTGGAAAGTAGGAGAAAACGGTGTTTATTATGCGACTGTAAAAGATGCTAATCTAAAATTTGATCAACTCTTTATCAATGGTAAACGGATGGTAATGGCTCGCTATCCAAATTATACGGATGGTGTACTTCCATATGGTGGAGCTGCCGCTGATGCCATTGCTCCTGAAAGAATTGCCAAATGGAAAAACCCTGCAGGTGCATTTATTCATGCCATGCACAATAGCCTTTGGGGAGATTTAAGTTATAAGGTAACAGGAAAAGATAATTCGGGCAAATTGATAACAGAAGGAGGGTGGCAAAACAATAGACCATCGGCTATGCATGCTAAATACAGATTTGTAGAAAATGTGAGGGAAGAGTTAGACCATGAAAATGAATGGTATTACGATAATCAAACCCATCAATTGTATCTCATTCCTGAAAAAGGATTGAATGTATCAACTGCATTGATCCAAGCACCTCAATTAGAAAGCTTAATTACGTTTAATGGAACAGTTGATACACCTGTGGAATACATTACGATTGAGGGCTTAACCTTAACGCATACGCTACGTACGTTCATGAAAACCAACGAACCTTTACTACGAAGCGATTGGACGATGCACAGAGGCGCTGCAATATTTGCCGAACATACGGCACATCTTAACATCACAAATTGTGATTTACAGTTTCTAGGAGGGAATGCAATACTGTTTAGTAAATTTAATCAATACAATACCGTATCGGGTTGTCATCTAAAAAATGTAGGGGCAAGTGGAATTTCATTTGTTGGCGATCCTGCTGTAGTACGTTCACCAAGTTTTAAATACCAAGATTTTGTAGCGTTAAAAGATATAGATCGAATTAAAGGTCCAAAGGGAGATAATTATCCACGATTTTGTAAGATTTCAGATAACCTTATCCATCAAATTGGAGAAGTAGAAAAGCAAACTGCAGGTGTGCAAATCTCTATGTCGAGAAATATTGAAGTGATACACAATACCATTTATGATGTACCAAGAGCTGGGATTAATTGCAACGAAGGTACATGGGGTGGGCATTATATTGCGTACAACGATGTATTTAATACCGTTTTAGAAACTGGCGATCATGGTGCATTTAACTCTTGGGGTAGAGATCGATTTTGGCATCCTAAACGTGAAACCATGGATAGCTTAGTAAAAAGCCATCCTGAGTTAATTTTATTAGATGCGATTGAACCCACCACCTTATTCAATAACCGATTTAGATGTGATAATGGGTGGGATATAGATTTAGACGATGGATCATCGAACTACATTATTAAAAATAATGTGTGCTTAAACGGTGGTATCAAATTGCGTGAAGGCTTTAATAGAGTGGTCGAAAACAACATTATGATCAATAATTCTTTTCATCCACATGTGTGGTTTAAGAATAGCCATGATCAATTTGAACACAATATTGTTGGCTCTGCATATCAACCTATCCGAGTTTCAGATTGGGGAACGCGTATCGATTATAATTTCTTTCCAGATCAAGCATCATTGGATAAAGCTCGTTTGCAAAAAACAGATGGTAATTCTACCTATGGTGATGCTTTATTTACAGATGCAGCTAATGGTAATTTTGCTTTAAAAGCTACATCTCCAGCTTTAAGCTTAGGAATAAAATCTATTGACATGAATTTTGGAGTGGTTTCTCCACGTTTAAAAAAACTAGCTAAGAAAGTAGCCATACCAACACTGGTCAACTTGAAAATTGAAGAAGATAAAGAAGTTGATTTTTTCAATTTAAAAGTTAAAAACCTACAAACCTTAGCAGAGCAATCGGCAACAGGAATGCCCGATAAAAATGGAGTTTTAGTGACCAAAAGCAATTTGAAAAGTATACTCTATCCATTGGTGAAAGAAAATGATGTTATTTTATCCTTCGCAGATCAAAAGATAAATAACATTAAAGACCTGTTTGATGCACGTTTAAAAATTACGTCAAAAAAGACAACTACGATGACTGTTTTTAGAGATCAAAAGGCACAAGAAATAACTGTTGATATTAAATAAAATTGAAATGAATAAACAGATAGTCTTTGTTTTACTTGCGCACTTAGTTACGTATTCAGCTTTTGCAAAACCTGCAAGCTCAACTACTGCCATTACGTATGGCGATAAAAGTTCGCATATCGCTCAAATAAACAAAAATCAATTGGTTTTAGTAACTGGAACCACCTATAGTTTTACAGTTGATACGCCCGAAGACTATGGTTTAGTGAGTACACAAGCTACCGTTGAAGAGTTAATCAGCGAAATTGCGTCGACAGACGGCTCCAAACAATACTATCAACTTATAGCTAGTAATGGAACGGCAAAGACTACGGGAGTTATAGCCGAAGGCGACATTTTACAAGTGACTGCTCAAGATGGAAAAACCACAAAAAAGTATACCATTACTTTCAAATCAATGGCATTGAGCGGAAAGCTAACTTTAGCGCAAAATCAAATCACTCAAAATACCAATCAGAGTATTACACTTTCGTATACTGCAGGGCAAAGAAGTCCAAATGCAAGAGTTCAATTATTTTTGCCAGTAGGAATAGAGCCAACTTTAAACAATACCAGCGTAAATGTAATTGGAAGAGGATTTGTAAAACTAAGTGAATTAAACAATCAATCTATTGGTCGGTAGGCTCACTCTATTCGTATTCAAAAGTGGGAGTGGTTACCTTAACTAAATCATCAAACGGTGCAGCAATCATTACCCTTAATCATTTAGATTTCAGACCAGCAAACGGTGCCGATGTAGTGATCAAAATAAACAATGTAAACTTAAAAACACTAGGGAACCTCACGTTTAAAGCCATCTACACCACATCGCAGCCAAGTGTTTTAACTAGTGCAGGTACAGGAAATGAAACTGCGACGTTGAAAGTAACCAAAACCATTTCAGATTTTGTACGCCTAGTTGATCGTAGCATGGCTTACCAAGAAAAACCGAATACCTATACTTCAGCAAGCTTTAAATGGCCTTTTGTTAGTGATGCTAAACATATCCAATTACAATCGTCTACAAACAATGGTAAAACATGGTCGGTTGTTGCTGCGGTACTAGATGCCAAAAGTGGTACAGCGAAAGTGAATAACCTATCACCTCATTTATTGTACAGTTTTAGGTTACTCGTAAAAGACGGAGAAAAAAAGGGTTATTCAAACGAGGCTCAGTTTTATACTGGCAAAATGGATGTGAAAAAGTTCGGTGTGAATGCCGATGATCAATTGGATGATACCCAAAAAATAAACGAAGCCTTAGCGTATTTAAATAAAATTGGCGGTGGTACATTAGCATTTACTAAAGGAACATACTTAGTTAAAACAGTTCATCTACAAAGTAATGTCTATTTGTTTATTGATAAAGACGCTACCATAAAAGCCATAAAAGGAGCCGATGCCCCTGAAAGCACATGGTTTAGCGATAAAAAATATCGCTCAGGATTGTCTCCAACAGCTATTGGTCCTTATGCTGACCCAGAAAATTACATGACCAAACAAGATGTGGGACATCATTATTTTAGGAACACCATGTTTTTTGGCGAACGATTAGATAATGTAAAAATCATTGGAAACGGAAGAATTACTGGCGATGGCAATTTAGTAAATGGCGATAATGTAATGAATAATGCAGCCGATAATCGAGCTGATAAAATGTTTACACTAAAACTGTGTACTAACTTAGAAATAGGAGGTTTGCCTAAAGCCGAAGATTTATGGTACGACCCTGCTAAAGATGAGCCTTACTATATCGCCAAAGATGGTAGTAAAGATGTTAACATAGAAAATATGTTGAATATAGATAGAGCAGGGCATTTTGCATTGTTAGCAACGGGTACCGATTCTATCAATGTTCACAACACCTATTTCGGAAAAAACAGTACATCGAACGTTCGTGATATTTACGATTTTATGCAATGCAACGAAGTAACTGTAACCAATATCTATTGTAAAGTAAGTTCAGATGATATCGTTAAACCAGGTTCAGATTGTTCTTTAGGTTTTACCAGACCTGTCCATAATTATAAAGTTCGAAACATTATAGGCGATACAAATTGTAACCTCTTTCAAATTGGCTCAGAAACTGCCGACGATATTACAGACATCTGTGTAGATAATATTTATGTGTTGGGTGCAAATAAAGCGGGTTTCTCCATCTCAACCAATGATGGTGCGCACATTAAAAACATCCATTTAAACTGTGGCCATACAGGAATACTACATTCAAGGTCTCAAATGTTTCGTACCACCACACCGTTCTTTATCTCTATCTCTAATCGAGGTAGAATTTTGGGCGCAGATGTAGGTAAATACAACTTTACTGATAACGGTGAAAAACACAGTGAGCTATTAGTGAAGAATGTAAACATCGGTGTAGTAGAAAACATCATCATCAATGGTGTTGATATTGCCGAAGTGTATGGAGGAAGTTCTTATGGAGATGCTACCAACCGTTGGAAACCTTACGATGGCAAACAGCGCAAATCAAGTCCTATTATTGCAGGGTATAAATTGCCAGATAATGAAACTGTAGAAGGTGGGTTAAACTTTAAACTTCCAAACGGACTACATACCGGTTACATCAAAAATGTATCCTTTACGGATGTAAATATTTTAGTAAAAGGGGGTAATCCAGTTGCAGATACTTTACAAACATCTCCAGAATTAGGCGTAGGGCAGTATAATGTTTCCAATCTAAAAACACAACCATCCTATGGGTTATGGGCTCGCCATGTGAAGGGATTAACCGTTCAAAAAAGTTCATTCAATTACGAGAAAAGAGATAGTCGTTATGTGATTTATTTAGATGATGTAATAGGTGCACAGCTTTCAGAGTTGAAGATGGTAAAACCAACAGATAATCCTATCTTAATCGGATTAAAAAATGCATCTCAATTAAAAACCGATAACATAGTTTACTACGACGACGAAAAAGGAAAAAATCCAAAACAGTACAAATGATTAAGTATAAAACCATAACCTTTTCTATTGCCTTCACCGTATTGGCAATAACTACGCAAGCTCAAAAGGATAAAATTTACCATAAAGGCTGGATAGATTTTAACAAGAACGGAAAAATGGATGTATTTGAAGATGCAGCTAAACCGATAGAAAGTAGAGTGAAAGATCTATTGAGCCAAATGAACCTGAATGAAAAGACGTGTCAGACCGCCACACTTTATGGTTACGGCAGAGTACTTAAAGACGAAATGCCAACCGCCGAATGGAAAACACAAATTTGGAAAGACGGCATTGCCAATATAGATGAAGAATTAAATAGCTTACCGTATAACAAGAAAGCAGTAACCCAATATTCCTTTCCTTTTAGCAAACATGCTAATGCTATTAATACGGTACAAAAGTGGTTTATAGAAGAAACACGTTTAGGTATTCCAGTCGATTTTACCAACGAAGGCATCCACGGACTTTGCCACGATAGAGCTACACCATTTCCTGCTCCAATTAATATCGGTGCAACCTGGAATAAAAACTTAGTATACAGAGCAGGAACTACCGTTGGTCGAGAAGCAAAAGCGTTAGGTTATACCAACGTATATGCACCCATACTCGATGTAGCCAGAGACCAACGTTGGGGTAGAGTAGTAGAATGTTATGCAGAAGATCCTTTTTTAATTGCCGAACTCGGTAAACAAATGACACTAGGTATTCAAAACCAAGGTGTAGCGGCAACTTTAAAACATTATGCAGTATACAGCGTACCCAAAGGTGGTAGAGATGGACAAGCTCGTACCGATCCACATGTGGCACCTAGAGAATTACACCAAATGTTCCTTTATCCTTTTAGAAGAGTAATACAAGAAGCCAAGCCTATGGGTGTAATGAGTAGTTACAACGATTGGGATGGCGAGCCTGTATCTAGTAGCTCTTATTTCTTAACCGAACTCCTTCGCAAACAATATGGTTTTACAGGGTACGTAGTATCAGATAGTGAAGCTGTAGAATTTATTGCAAGCAAACATCATGTTGCAGCAGATTATAAAGAGGGTATCAAACAAGCCATAGATGCTGGACTAAATGTACGTACTCATTTTACCATGCCCGAAAACTTTATCCTTCCACTACGTGAATTAGTTAAAGAAGGTAAAGTAGCGATGAAAACACTAGATGAACGTGTGGCAGATGTGTTGAGGGTGAAATTTAAATTAGGTTTATTCGATAGCCCTTATGTAAATGACCCTGATGCTTCCGATAAAAAAGTCCACACCACTGCAGATGAAGAATTGGCTGTACAATTGAATCGCGAATCGATGGTGTTGTTAAAGAACGATAAAAACCTGCTTCCGTTAAATGTAAAGCAATACAAAAATATTTTAGTGACTGGTCCATTAGCAGCCGAAGTAAATTATACCACGAGTAGATACGGACCATCAAACAATCCAATTGTTTCTATTTTAGATGGAATTAAAGCCTACGCCAGCAAATCTGCAAACGTAACGTACAGTAAAGGGTGTGATGTGATTGATGCCTCTTGGCCAGAAAGTGAAATTATCACTACTCCATTAACTGCAGAAGAGCAAGCGCAAATAAATGAGGCGGTGGCTGCGGCAAATAAATCTGATATCGTAATCGCGGTAGTAGGCGAAACGGATAACCAAGTAGGTGAAAGTAAATCAAGAACAAGTTTAAACTTACCTGGTCGTCAATTAACATTGCTACAAGCATTGTATGCTACAGGTAAACCTGTAGTCATGGTCATGTTAAACGGTCGTCCGTTAACTATTAATTGGGAAAACCGTTACCTTCCTGCAATTCTTCAGGCAGGTTTTCCAGGTCCCTCTGCAGGTACAGTGGTTGCCGAAACTTTGTTTGGAGATAATAATCCTGGTGGTAAACTCACCATGACGTATCCAAAGTCTATTGGTCAAATTGAGCTGAATTTTCCATTTAAGCCAGGTTCTCAAGCTGGTCAGAGTAAAAGCGATGATCCAAATGGAACGGGCAAAACCAGAGTGCTTGGTGCGCTATATCCTTTTGGTTATGGATTAAGCTATACCACTTTCGAGTTTACTAACCTGAAATTAAGTGCTCAAGAAATTCGTCAGCAAGGTGATATCACTATAGCAGTAGATGTTAAAAATACAGGTAGTCGCAAAGGAGATCAAGTAGTACAATTGTATCTTAAGGATGTGGTTAGCAGTGTAACTACTTACGAATCTGTTTTAAGAGGATTTGAAAGAGTAAGTTTAGCCCCAGGCGAAACGAAAACCGTAAAATTCACCCTAAAGCCAGCTGATTTAGCGCTATTAGATAAAAGTATGAAATGGACAGTAGAGCCTGGTAAGTTTGTGGTCATGATAGGTAATTCATCAGAAGATATTAAATTGAAAAAAGAGTTTACGGTGGTTAAATAGCATATTTCCGTCATTGAGAGGTACGAAGCAATCTTACAACAGCATCAGATATTCATCGCTTTAAGATTGCTTCGCTGCGCTCGCAAAGACGAACATGATGCTAGACCTCCTTGCTCGTCTTTGCGAAGGAGGTTCTTCACCGACTGCGGCAATCTCCTGCATGGAAACCTATTAGGAGATTGCTTCGCTGCGCTCGCAAAGACGACTGTTTAAAGAAAAAACTAAGCGCCAAAATATCTGATTTAAAAGCTAATGTTCCTTATAACATTCTATAATTTTATAACTACGTTAGGCATTGAATTATATTTTTGATAAGATGAAATCTACTCCATCACTTAAATTAAAAAAGACCATGTTATGTGCTTTTTTAATCACTTTATTAACTTCAGCTACACTATTTGCTAAAACAATTACTGTTGCATCGATAGCAGAGTTGCAAACTGCAATTAATAAAGCCCAACCGGGCGATGTGATTGTACTGAAAAGCGGAACTTATACTACTACAGAAGATATAGTAGTGAATAAACAAGGCTCAGCGCAACAACCCATTACCATTGCAGCAGAGAAAATTGGTGAAACAGAAATAACTGGTAAAGGAGGGTTTAACGTAGTAAGTCCGGCAAAATATGTCATCATCAGAGGATTTAAATTCACACATCTTGCCTCAAAAGCTAAAACAGGTAATGGAACTAGCTTTTGCCGCTTTACACAAAATATTTTCGAAACACCAGGCGATGGAGAGGACTTAACTGTTGCAGGTTCCGATCAAGAAATAGATTACAATACATTTCAGAATAAAAATGCAATGGGCAGATTTGTGGCCATTAGAGGAGAAGGAAAACAAATTGCCGAACGCTTACACATTCACCATAACTATTTCAACACAGCAGCAAGTCAAGGCGGTAAAAACGGAGCAGAAGCCTTTCAGTTTGGTTTAAGTGGCTTTAGCATGTCGTTGAGCAATAGCATAGTAGAGTATAACTTGTTTGAAAAGTGCGAAGGAGAGAACGAACTGATTTCGGTAAAAGTTGGTGGAGTAACGTTAAGATACAATACCATTAGAGATTGTCCGGCACAGTTTACCTTACGTCATGGAAATAAAAATTTGGTGTATGGCAATTATTTTAAAAACACACCAGGCTTACGAATTTTTGGCGATGACCATCAAATTTTCAGTAATTATTTTGAAGAGTGTAAACCAGCAATTACCATTGGGAATGGCGGTGCAGAAGTTGCAGATGGTGCGCCTTTAACGTCTCATGATAGGCCCGATAGAATTTTGATTGTATTTAATACACTAGTAAATAATAAAGAAAACATTGTTCAAACCCCAAGAAAGGATGGCATAGGAGCAACTTATGTTACGGTTGCTAATAACATTATACAAGGTGGAGGTGTTGCAACTAAGATATCTGGCCCAATGACACAAGCCAAATGGCAAGGAAACATCATTTTTAAAACAGCAGGCGCCGGAGATTTACCAGCAGGATCTTATCAAGAAAATGATCCTAAATTGGTAAAAGATGCTTCAGGTATTTTTCAATTACCAGCAAACAACCCATTAATTAACAATACAATTGGTCAATACCCAGTTGTTAAGGCTGCAAATAAAGTAGTTGTTTTATCACCAAACCAAGTTGGTTATTTAGCTAAACCGTAATGAATAAACTAAGCACAGCTCTTTTTCTGATTTTTATCTTTTTGGGGATTAATAGCATATTCGCACAAAATAGTGGCAAAACAGAATGGGTTAACTACGATCAAAATGGAAAATTAGTTTACAAAACTACACCTGCCGGAGATCAGATCATGGATTTTTCCCATGCGGGATATAAGGGTGGTGGAGTAGCTTTGCCAACAATAACAACAACAATCGTTGTAAAACCATCTGGAACTGGAGATGATACCAAAGTAATTCAAGCTGCAATAGATCAGGTTGCAAAAATGCCTTTACAAAATGGATTTCGTGGAGCAGTAGAACTTTCTGCAGGTGTATTTAATTGTGCTAGTTCAATTATCATTTCAGAGAGTGGTATCGTTTTACGTGGTAAAGGAAGTGATCAAAATGGAACTACGATTAAAATGAGCGGAGCGCCACATACAGCTATTGTAATAGGCAAAGGCAATACTAAAGTGGCTTTAGGTGCAGTAGAAGCAAATGAACAAGTGGAGCAAGTCACCACTCGTTTTGTTGATTCATACGTTCCATTTGGAGCTAAATCTTTTAATGTTGCCGATGCAAAAGGTTTTAAAATCGGAGATACGATTGCAATTTATAGACCTACAACCGATGCTTGGATTCATTTTATGGAAATGGATAACATGTACAGAGAGGGAAAAAAGCAAACTTGGGTGGGAGCAGGCAGACAAGAGATTTCAAAACGAATAATTAAGGCGATTGCAGGTAATCGGTTAACAATTGATGTGCCTTTGGCAGATTCGTATGATGCAAAGTTTTTACTGCCAATGGGGGTAAAAGTGGCGAAGATAAAAGTGCTGAATAGGGTAACAAATGTTGGCGTAGAAGATGTACACATCCAATGTGAACCCTTAGAATCGTCTTATGGAAATGCTCCTTATGCAGGTATTAGAGTGGGTGGTGATGATTGTTGGGTTAAAAATGTTTTTGCAGAAGAAACCATGAACACTACGGTTTTGGCAGGAGATCGAATTACGATGCAACGCGTAAAAATTAAACATACCTATGCCAACTTAGGTGCATCTAAACCTGCAGATTTTAGTTTAGAAGGTAGTCAGAATTTAATAGACCGTTGCGAAGCTACTGGCGGGAATACCTATTTTGTATGGACATCAAGTTTAATAACTGGTCCAAATGTAGTGCTAAATTCTACCTTTAAAGGCATAGGAAGTCGCATACAACCACATCAACGCTGGGCTACAGGGTTATTAACCGATAATTGTACCATTGCCGATGGCAATATAGATTTTATGAATAGAGGTATTGCAGGTTCTGGTCATGGTTGGACAATGGCTTGGGCTGTTGCTTGGAATTGTATTGCGAAAAGTTATATCATTCAAAACCCACCTGGAACTGTAAACTGGGCAATTGGTTGTATCGGAGAACGAGAACAAACAGCTAGATTATTTGATAGCAGCCCAATTATACCTGATGGAACTTTTGATTCGCATGGTAAACCTGTGGCTATTCAGAGTTTATATTTAGCACAGCTACAAGAAAGATTGGGCAAAACAGGGTTAAAGAATATTGGTTATCAGTCGAATGATATTACCGAATTTACGAACAAAGCAGTAACCTTAACTCCATTTAATCCAGAAAGAGATCCTAAATTAGGAGTAAACTTAGCCTACGAACGTCCTGTAAATACAAATAATGTGAGAGGTACCACACGAGAATTTGGTGGGGAAAGAGCGTTGGATGGGAATGGAAAAACCTATTGGGCAGTTAATGATGGTTTAAAAGAAGCCACATTTGAGGTGGATATGGAAGGACCAGTATTAATTAATGCATTAAAAATGAGTGAGGCATTAGGACAAAGAATAGAAGAATACAAAGTAGAAGTTCAGTTAGATAGTAAATGGATTTTGGTAGATAAGGGCACTACTATTGGAGTAGATAAGACCGTAAAGTTTCCAAGTATAGTAGCTTGGAAAGTGAAATTGACCATTAGTAAGTTTAATGATTATCCGGCTTTAAAGAGCTTTGGACTATACTTTGTTAAATAGCATACGTAATTATGAATAAAAATATTTTTAAAATCTTATTAACAGGATTTGTACTGCTTGGAGCTCAATTCATAGCAAGTGCTCAAAGCATTAGCGCCGATGCAATTTTAACGCCAAAGGCAGGGCCTGAACCCAAAATAAACGGAGCGAAGATTTTTGGTGTACGACCAAATCATCCTATTTTATATACTATACCAGCATCTGGCAAAAGACCAATGACTTTTTCTGCTAAAAATCTTCCTAAGGGAGTTACTGTAGATCAGAAAACTGGGAAAATAGCTGGATCAGTTGCTCAAAAAGGCACCTATAAAATAGTACTAGAAGCAAGCAACTCGCTCGGAAAAGCTACTAAAGAGTTTAAGTTGGTAGTAGGAGAAGAAATTGCGTTAACACCGCCAATGGGCTGGAACCATTACAATATTTATGGAACTCGAATTACGCAAGAGCAAGTACTTACCCAAGCAAAAGCGATGGCGAGTACGGGTTTAATCAATTATGGATGGTCGTATTTAAATATTGATGACGGATGGCAAGGTAAACGTGGAGGTAAAAACTTTGCAATTTTACCCGACAGCGCTCGTTTCCCGAATATGCAGGCTTTGGTAAATGAAGTACATGATTTGGGATTGAAAATAGGAACATATTCTACACCTTGGATCGAGTCTTATGGACATAGAGTTGGTGGATCGGCAATGAACCCAGAAGGAACTTTTGAGCGCACCAAAGAAACTGTTGCCAGAAATAAAAAACTAATTCCTTTTGCGATTGGAACCTATCATTTTTGGAACAATGATGCCAAACAAATTGCAGAATGGGGGTTTGATTACTTAAAATACGATTGGAATCCGATAGAGATGCCGGAAACAAAAGAGATGTTCGATGCGCTAAGAAAAAGCGGTAGGGATATAGTTTTTAGCCTTTCTAATAGTACACCTTTCGCAACAATAAAAGATTTATCAACTGTATCTAATGCATGGCGTACTGGTGGTGACATTAAAGACAATTGGAAAAGTTTAAAGAGCAGGATTTTTACACAGGATAAATGGGCACCTTATGCTCGCCCTGGCCATTGGAATGATCCAGATATGATGATTTTAGGTGTTGTTGGATGGAATGCTGCCGAAAAATGGCCATCTAAGCTAACAGCAGATGAACAATATACCCACATGACTGCTTGGTGCTTAATGTCTGTGCCTTTATTGTTGGGAAATGATATTTCTAAACTGGATGAATTTACCTTTAGTCTATTAACCAATCAGGAAGTGTTGGATGTAAATCAAGATCCATTAGGTAAACAAGCTACCATCATCTCACAAAATGAAGATATTGGTGTAATGGCAAAAGATTTAGAAGATGGTACAAAAGCCGCTGGTTTATTTAATCTTTCAGACAACGGAACACAATCTGTGATTTTGAAGTGGGAGGATTTAAAAATCAAAGGTAAATACATTGTTCGCGATTTATGGCGTCAGAAAGATTTAGGTGTTTTTGATAAAGAATTTAAGACTGATGTAAATCAGCATGGTGTAGTAATGATTAGTTTAAGAGCTGCAAAATAATATGAATATTCTTCAACATACCCGTCGCTTTTACAGCATATTATTTTTTGCTTTTGTAATCAGCTTTTTTAATTGGAAAACCGTAAAGGCTCAAGATAAAGACTCGCTTACTAAAGCTATTTTAACACCTAAGCCAGCCGCAACACCGAGAATAAATGGTCCAAAAGTTTTTGGTGTAAGGCCAAGTCATCCTATTGTGTTCACTGTACCAGTATCTGGCGATAGGCCAATGACATTCTCAGCTAAATCCCTTCCAAATGGAGTAAAATTAGATAGTGAAACAGGGAAATTATCTGGAAGCATTGCAACAGCAGGAACGTATATCATTGCGCTAGAAGCAAAAAATAAGCTAGGTAAAGCAAATAGGGATTTTAAGATTATTGTAGGCGAAGAAATTGCATTAACACCACCAATGGGTTGGAATAGCTGGAACATCTATGGTAATAAAGTGACTTAAGAATTAGTTGCTGCAAATATAAAGGCAATGGCAAGTTCGGGTCTAATTAATCATGGTTGGTCGTATATGAATATTGATGATGCTTGGCAAGGAAAAAGAGGAGGAGAGTTTAACGCTATTCAACCTGATCCTATTACCTTTCCCAATATGTTAGCTTTAGTAAAACAAGCTCATGATTTGGGTTTAAAGATTGGAATTTATTCTTCTCCTTGGATAGAAACTTATGCCAAAAGAATTGGTGGCTCGGCTATGAATGCTGAAGGTACTTTTGCTCCAACTACCGAAAAAGTTGATCATCGTATAAAGAAAGTGCCGTACGCCATAGGAAGCTATGTTTTTGTTGATAATGATGTAAAACAATGGGCAAAATGGGGCTTTGATTACTTAAAATACGATTGGAATCCAATAGAATATCCTGAAACTAAATTGATGTATACTACCTTACGCAACAGTGGAAGAGATCTTGTTTTTAGCTTATCAAACAGTACACCTTTTGCATCAATCAAAGAGCTATCTACAGTATCTAATGCGTGGCGTACCGGTGGTGATATTAAAGATGTTTGGTCTAGTTTAAAAAGTAGGTTATTTACACAAGATAAATGGGCACCTTATGCTCGTCCGGGTCATTGGAATGATCCAGATATGATGATTGTGGGCTGGGTTGGATGGGGCAAAACACCAAAACCAACCCGATTAACAGCCAATGAACAATATACTCATGTAAGTGCATGGTGTTTAATGTCGGTACCTTTATTATTAGGAAATGATTTAACCAAATTAGATGATTTTACGATTAGCCTATTAACTAATGATGAAATTTTAGCTATAAATCAAGATGAATCTGGAAAACAAGCTACTGTGATTTCAAGACAAGGAGAGGCAGGTGTAATGGCAAAAACTTTAGCCGATGGAACAAAGGTTGCTGGTTTGTTTAATCCTGGTGATAACGGAACCCAGGCAGTAATTTTAAAATGGGAAGACTTAAAGATTAAAGGCAAATACACTGTCCGCGACTTATGGCGTCAGAAAGATTTAGGAGTTTTTGAAGGAGAATTTAAGACAGATGTTGAGCAACATGGCGTAGTTATGATTAGTTTAAGAGCTGCTAAATAGTTTTTAACTATGCATCAAGGGACAACCTCTCAATCCCATCCTTTCGACTGGAGCGCAGCGAAACGGAGAAATCTTCCTATTTATTGTAAAGTTCAAATACTTCTCGGCTATGCTTGAAAGGACGATTTCTGATCCGTAGGTTTTTTCTTGCATTAAATCTTCTTCGCGTAAAGGTCTAAGGGCTTTGCGTTGAAGTCGAAAGGCTTTGCGTAACGGGAAAAGGTCTTTGCGTGATGGGAAATGTCCTTTGCTTAACGGGAAAAGTCCTTTGCGTGATAGGAAATGTCCTTTTCGTGATGGGAAATGTCCTTTGCGTAACGGGAAAAGTCCTTTGCGTAACGGGAAAAGCTCTTTGCGTGATGGGAAAAACGAAATTTCCGCATGCTTCGCTATACACTAATGGTAAATTAAGAAGGATATAATTTCAATTCGATATACGTTAAAAAGCGAAAACTACACCTCCTGATGTCAAAATTGTTGAATAAACAGCTAATTCAATTGCGTAAAACTTAACGAATTATCACGTAGTTGCATAAACAAATATAAACGACCAACCGGTTCAATTCTTTCATTTTAGAGTATACTGTATGAAAAAATTAGGTGCACTAATAGCTTTCCTATTTATTTTAGCCCATGTAAAAGCGGCTGATTTTGATATCACCAAATATGGTGCAATTGGGGATGGAACAACGTTGAATTCGCAAGCGATCCAAAAAGCGATTGACGCCTGTTACAAAAGTGGCGGAGGCAAAGTAATTATCCCAGCAGGTAAGTTTTTATCAGGTACTATTGCCCTAAAAGATAACGTTACGCTTTACCTACAAAAAGATGCTGTTTTATTGGGGAGCATAGATTTAAAAGATTATCAAAATTTAGATCCATTTACAGAAGGTTTAGGCATTGATGTGGGTTGGGCTTTATTGGTTGCGGTTGACGTGAAAAATATTGGTATTGAAGGAGAAGGAACCATTGATGGGCAAGGATCGGCTATAAAAGCAAAACATATTTTAACAGATACTCGCCCAGAGGGACAACGTTGGGGATTACGCCCTTTTTTAGTTCGAATTGTAAGATGTACTGGAGTTACAGTAAAAGGTGTAACCTTAAAATATGCAGGAGCATGGACATCACATTATTTCCAAAGCAAACAGATTTTAATTGAGAATGTAAAAATTCAAAGTGTAGGCGTTGCACATAACGATGGAATTGGGATTGATGGTTGTCAGCAAGTACGCATTAAAGATTGCGATGTGGTAAGTGGAGATGATGCATTGGTATTTAAAACAACATCGAGCTTAATGGCATGTAAAGATATTGAAGTATCAGGTTTAAGGCTAAAAAGTAGTCAGGCTGGTATAAAAATTGGCACAGAATTTATTGCCGATTTCGAAAATATAAAAATTACCAACTGCCATATTTACGATACAAAAAACGGTGGAATTAAATTGCTAACGGTTGATGGTGCGCACCTAAGAAATGTGTTGATTTCAGACATTACCATGGATGAAGTAAAAACTCCCATGTTATTTCGCTTAGGTTCACGATTAAATGTTTTCAGAAAAAATACGGAGACTAAAAAACCAACAGGCACTTTCGAAAATGTTGTGATTAGAAATGTGAAAGCGAAAGCAGCAGATCAGGCTCAATTAACGCCGCCATCTGGCATTCTAATTACAGGGGTACCTGGGCATGATATTACCAACTTAACGTTAGAGAATATCGAAATTACTTTAGCTGGTGGTGGTACGGCAGAAGATTCACGTAAGGTAGTTCCAGAAGCGATTGATCAATATCCAGAAGTAAAAACTTTTGGTCCAAAAATTCCAGCGTATGGTGTTTGGGCTAGACATGTAAAAGGTCTAAAGTTAATTAACGTGAAATTTAATTTAGGCACTAACGATGTACGTCCTGCACTGGTTTGCGAAGATGGCAAGGATATCACAGTAAATAACTGGACTTTGCCAGAAACAAAAGGAGCAGAAGCGATTATACGTTTAGAAAATGTGATTGGTGCAAGTGTTAATGGAATAACCGTAAAAGGCGAAGCACAAGCTTTAGTAAGAGTAGAAGGAGCAAAAAGTGCATCGATTAAAGTCGCTAAAAACAATGCTTCATCCATCAAAAAAGAAGTAGAAAACATAAAATAAGTTAACATGAGAATAGCACTAGCTGTACTAATTCTTGGTTTTTTATCGATTAATAGCCAAGCCCAAACGAATGCGCCAAAAAGCCAATGGGTGTATGCTGATGTAAACAGTAAATTAACTTACAAGGCATTGCCAACTGGCGATAAAATCATGGATTTTTCATATGCCGGATATAAAGGTGGTGGTGTAAGTTTACCAAATCTCGATGTAAAAATAACGTTGAAACCTTCGGCGGGCGATAATTCAGAAACTATTCAGAATGCGATAAATACAGTTTCTGCAATGAAGTTAGTGAACGGTTTTAGAGGAGCAGTTTTATTGGAAGCTGGTACGTATAACTGCGAAAAACAAATTAGCATTACTACAAGTGGTGTAGTTTTAAGAGGAAGTGGTGCAGGAGAAAATGGTACGATTATAAACCTAACAGGCAAGCCACATTTAGCACTTTTGGTTAGGGGAGATGTAAGCGTAAAAGCTACTTCAATTACTTCGACTTTTGCCGATGGGTATGTACCATCTGGTACATTATCTTTTAACGTAAACAAGGTGGATGGGTTTAAAGTTGGCGATACCATCCGGATTAGTAAGCCTGTAACCGAGGCTTGGATTGCGTTTATGCAAATGGATAAAATGGTAAGAGATGGTAAAAAACAAACCTGGATGAATGGTGAGATTACTACCGATCGCATCATCACTCAAATCGATAAAAACAAAATTACAGTTGATGTTCCTCTTACTGATAATTATGATCTGAAATACCTTAATCCTGGTGTAACAGTTACAAAAATTAACAGCAATGGTATGCTGTACCAAATTGGGATTGAAAATTTTAGGATTATTTCTGCTCCACAATCGGTAACCATAACCGAAGGGAGCAATAAAGCTTTTACATTGAGTGGCGTTACTGATGCTTGGGCAAAAAACATTGATGTCTTTAATACCGTAAATAGCGTGAGTGTCACGGGTAAACGAATTACCGTAGAAAACGTAAACATTGTACACAATTTACCAACCATTGGGGCTGCTAAGCCTGCTGATTTAAATGGAAGTGGACAACAAATTCTATTTAATAAATGTACGATACAGGGTGATAATTTATTCTTCTTTGGTACAGGCGCAAAAGTTACTGGTCCTGTTGTTTTACTCAACTGTGTGTTTAAAGGCAACGGATGGATTCAACCTCACCAAAGATGGGCAACAGGTTTATTAGTGGATAATTGTGAAGTTCCAGATGGAGGAATAGATTTTATGAATAGAGGATCAATGGGTTCTGGGCATGGCTGGACTATTGGTTGGGCCGTAGCATGGAATTCTTCGGCGAAGAGCTTTTTAAATCAACAACCTCCAGGAGCAGCCAATTGGGTAATTGGTGGTAAAGGAGAACAGCAAAAAAGAGCTATTCCTTTCGACACTAAACCCGATTTACCAGAAGGAATTTATGATTCATATCAACATCAGGTTACGCCAAAAAGCCTTTATTTAACTCAACTTTCAGAAAGATTAGGTTCAAGTGCAGTAAAAAATATAGGTTATTAATCAATGAAGAAACTTATTCAACTATTTCTGCTATTCTTGTTTAGCCATAGTGCTTTTGCGCAAGCTACTATCACCGAAGAGAAGACAACTCCTTGGAAAAAGTTCGAAAAAGTAAGCTTCAAATTCAATGGGATAGAAGCGTGGTACGTTAAACCATTAGTAGCTGCCAAAGGTAACCCTTGGATATGGAATGCACATTTTCCAAACTGGCACACCGAGATAGATAGCGTTTTATTAGAACGTGGGTTTTACATGGCTTATATCAACACAAATGATTTATTTGGACATCCAAAGGCAATGATGATTTGGGATGATTTTTATACTTATTTAGTTAAGGAGAAAGGTTTCGCACCAAAAGTTGCTTTAGAAGGGGTAAGCAGAGGCGGATTATATGTATTAGGCTGGGCAAAAAGAAATCCTGCCAAGGTAAGTTGCATTTACACAGAAACACCAGTATTTGATTTTAAAAGCTGGCCAGGAGGAAAAGGAACGGGAAAAGGTTCACCTAAAGATTGGGCTAAACTTCTAGAGGTTTATCATTTTACAGAGGAAGAAGCTTTAAAATATGATGATTTACCCATTAATGGGCTTGATGGTTTAGCTGCTTATAAAGTTCCTATTTTAAACGTAATTGGCTTACAAGATAGCCTTGCTCCGCCAAAAGAAAACACGACTATTTTGGTTGAAAATTACCTTAATAAGGGTGGACCAGCCACTATAATACCGATGACAAGAGGAAAGCAAACGCTGAGTGGTCATCATTTCCCAATTGAACAACCAGAAAAACTGGCTGAATTTATTTATCAAAATAGCATGCCTGTTGTTCATCAGTTAAAAGATGAAGATTTTATAGAAGAATTTGGTCGGCTTACTAATATCGCTTATCGCATAAAAAAAGAAAAGAAAGCAACAGTTGCTTTTTTGGGTGGATCAATTACCAATATGAAAGGTTGGCGTGATAAAGTATCAACCTATTTAAAAGAATTATACCCCGAAACAGATTTTACCTTTATTAATGCTGGTATTCCATCCTTAGGCAGTGTCCCTCATGTTTTTAGGTTGAAGAATGATGTATTGGACAAAGGACGCATCGATTTACTGTTTATCGAATCTGCAGTAAACGATCATGGAAATGGAACTTCAGAGCAACAACAAAGGAAAGCATTAGAAGGTATTGTTCGACATGCTTATCAAGTTAATCCGAATGTGAACATGGTGATGATGGCTTTTGTTGATGAAGACAAGATCTCAGATTATAAAGTAAACAAAATTCCAATAGAGGTAAAAGTGCATCAAGATATTGCTAAACACTATCAAATTCCATTTATAAATTTAGCCGAAGCAGTAAGCAAACGCATTGAGGCAGGAGAGTTTACTTGGAGTGGTGATTTTAAAAATCTTCATCCATCGCCATTTGGTCAGGAAATTTATTTTTCTGAAATCAAAACCTTAATTCGGAAAAGCATAAAGGATAATTCAGCTCCACAGCTGGAGGCCTTTAAATTGCCCGCTATACTTCAAAAATTTGCTTATACCAAAGGTGATTATGTTGATGTAGCAAAGGCGATGATTAAAAAAGATTTTATACTAGATCCGTCTTGGAAACCCAAAGATAAAGTGAATACCAGACCGGGTTTTGTAAATGTTCCAGTCTTATTGGGTACCACTGCCGGTGCAGAACTTTCATTTACATTTAAGGGTAATGCCGTTGGAATTGCCATTTTGGCCGGACCAGATGCTGTGATCATCAGTTATACTATTGATGGAAAAAATCCAAAAACGATAGATCTTTATACGCAGTGGAGTAAAAACCTTCATTTGCCTTGGTATTTAGTATTGGGGGATGAACTCTCAGCTGGTCAACATGTTTTGAACATACAAATTACTCCAAATCATAATGAGAAATCTTTAGGCAATGCATGCAGAATTGTACATTTTTTAGTGAATAGTGATGAAAAAAATAAAAAGTAAAATCTGGATTATCGTTTTACTGTCCTTGCCCTTTACCGTATGGGCGGATGTGAAATTACCATCGCTAATTGCGGATGGTATGGTTTTACAACAAAAATCTTCAATTTCATTATGGGGATGGGCAAATCCTGGTGAAAAAGTAACGGTTTTAGCAAATTGGAATCAAAAAGCAGAAGTTACTACCAATACGAATGGTGAGTGGTTGTTGAAATTAAAAACTCCCGTAGCTGGTGGCCCATATACCATTTCAATTAATGGAACTAATAAAATTGAAATTAAAAATGTACTTATTGGCGAAGTTTGGTTATGCTCAGGTCAATCAAATATGGAGTTTCCTTTACACAAAACAACACCAACATGGAAAACAGGTATTTTTAACTATGAAAGTGAAGTAGCCAAAGCTAATTATCCCAAAATGAGAATGTTTACGGTAAAGCAAACCGTAGCACAAGAACCTCAAAAAGATGTAAAGGGAAAATGGGAGGTATGTAGTCCAGAAACTGCTGGAGGATTTTCTGCAGTAGCCTATTATTTTGGTGTTGAATTAACCAAGTCCTTGAATTGCCCTATTGGCTTGATTCATTCATCTTGGGGTGGTACACCAGCTGAATCCTGGGTTAAAAAGGAAGTTTTAGAAAAAGATGAAGAGCTTTCATCCATTTTAACAAATTATGAAAAAGATGTACAAAATTATACATCGGTAGAGGCCAATTATCAAACTGCTTTAGAAAAGTGGAAAAAAAGTGGAAACTCAGTAGCCAATACTGCACCAAAAAAACCTGTTGAACCTACTCAAAGCTCAAAATCAGCAACAAAACTGTACAATGGGATGATTGCGCCGCTTATTCCATTCACCATTAAAGGCGTAATTTGGTATCAAGGAGAATCGAATTCGGGTAGGGCATATGAATATAGAAAACTATTTCCAGCGCTAATTAATTCTTGGCGGGCAGACTGGAAAACTGATTTTCCATTTTATTTTGTGCAAATCGCTATGCATTACCAACAACTTCCAGAACTTAGAGAAGCACAATTATTCACCATGCAATCTACTCCGCAAACGGGTATGGCTGTAATTAGCGATGTTGGTGATTCATTAAACATTCATCCACAAAATAAAGAAGTTCCTGGAAAGCGTTTGGCACTTTGGGCATTGGCTAAAACCTACGGTAAAAGTGATTTGGTTTATTCCGGACCAATTTATCAGTCGATGAAAACTGAAGGAAATACCATTATCCTAAAATTTAAACATGGGGAAGGTTTACAAGTCAAAGGCGATTCATTAACTGAATTTACGATAGCAAATAACGATCAGCAATTTGTACCTGCAACAGCTGTTATTAAAGGCGATGAAATTTGGGTTTCTAGTTTATCTATTAAAAATCCAGCTGCTGTTCGTTTTGCTTGGAAAAACTTTTGTCGACCGAACTTATACAATGCCGCAGGTTTACCGGCTTCACCTTTTAGAACAGATAATTGGACAACCATAACTAAAAATTAATGAAGAAGACTTTTTATATATTGATTCTGTTAGCGATCCTGCAATTGCCAAAATATAGCTTTGCTCAAACTATGGATCAGATGTGGGATAGTAATGTTTCAGGTAAAGAAAACCCGAACTTACAATGGTTTAAAGATGCAAAATTTGGCCTATTTATTCATTGGGGGTTGTATTCAAAACTAGCTGGAGAATGGAATGGGAAACGCTATTATGGTAGTGGCGAATGGATAATGAACCAAGCTAAAATTAAAGTTGCTGATTACGATAAAGTAGCTTCAACTTTTAATCCAACTGGTTTTAATGCAGATGAATGGGCACAATTAGCAGCAGATGCTGGTATCAAATACATGGTGATAACCGCTAAACACCACGAAGGTTTTGCCATGTACAAATCTAAAGTGAGCAATTTTAACATCGTTGACGCTACGCCTTATAAAAAAGATCCGATGAAAGCATTGGCAGAAGCCAATCGTAAACGCGGTATTCAATTCGGTTTTTATTATTCACAGTTTCAAGATTGGCACGAACCTAATGGAGGCAGAAATACCTGGGATTTTGATGAATTGAAAAAAGATTATCAAGTGTATTATAAAGAAAAAGCAATTCCTCAGTTAAAAGAGCTATTAACAAATTATGGTCCGTTGGGCATAGTTTGGTTCGATACACCTGGCGGAATGACTAAAGAACAAACTCAATCATTTGTAAACGAACTAAGAGTATTGCAACCCAAAACATTGTTTAGCAGTAGGGTTGGGCAAGGTTTAGGGGATTATAGAGATTTTGGAGATTTTGAAGTGCCAAATATACCAATAAAAGGAGCTTGGGAATCAATTTATACACATAACGATTCATGGGGCTACATTAAACACGACATGAACTTTAAAAGTAGTAAAGAAATTATTCAACTACTTGCCAATGTAGCTTCTAAAGGTGGTAATTTAATGTTAAATGTTGGGCCAGATGGAAATGGAAAAATCCCAGAATACTCAGTTAAGTTTTTGCAACAAACAGGTAAATGGCTTAAGTTAAATGGCGAGAGTATTTATGGAACTACGTATGGTTTAATTGCTGCTCAACCTTGGGGAGTAAGTACTTCAAAACCTGGAAAACAATATTTACATGTGATAACCAGACCAAAAAATGGCAAACTATTAATTCCTGATTTTAATGAAAACGTAAAAAAGGTGTATGCATTAACCGATAAAAAAGCACTGACCTTTAAAAAGATAGGGAAACAATTGTTGATTAATTTACCTTTATTTGGTCAGGATGCGGTAAACACAGTTTTTGTGGTTGAGTATTCGGGAACTGTTGCCGATTATAGCTTACAAACACCTATTACAGTATCAGCTCAATTTGATGAAAACAATGTTGATGCTGTTTTTGCTCAAACTACTGGTAATGCAAAAATTCAATCCTTAACCTATAGTCATTACTATGGCGATTGGAAACATACCACTTGCATCACCAATATGAAAGATAGCACAGACCAAGTTACATTTACCATAAATGTAACCGAGCCTGGAGACTACCATGTTAAAGCAGAGTACAGTTGTCCGCAAGAAAGCGTAAAATTAGAAGGGAGTTTGAGCATTAATCATCAAGAATTTCTATTTAGAACCTTACGTACATCAGAATTTGATAAAAGTTCGCCATTGCTATTTATTAAACACACTGTTGCAACCACTACTTTTTCAAAACCAGGAATATATCACATTGCAATTCATCCATTACAAAATGGAAAAGAGCTATTTAAATTAAAATCAGTTATACTAGAACCTGTTAAATAAGATATGAAGAAAATAATCACTACAGCTGCATTTTTAATTTGCTTGCTGTTTAACTATACCACCAAAGCACAAACGCTTAAAGATGCAATGCAACCAGCTGTTAAAAATGGCGGGTTTAAAATGGAAGGCTATATTCTATGGTGCCCATCGGTGATAAAAGTAGGAGATACTTACCATATGTTTGCATCTCGCTGGCCAGATAAATATGGTTTAGGTGGTTGGACAACTTATTCGGAAGTCGTTAGAGCGACTTCTAAAAGCTTATATGGTCCTTATGAGTTTCAAGAAGTTGTTATCCAAAAAAGACCAGATTTCTGGGATAATGACAGAGCGCATAATCCGAAAATTGTAAAGGCAGGAGATACGTATGTGTTGTACTATATTTCATCAGCAAATGAAACGGGTTATGCCTATAGTAAATCGATTACTGGGCCTTGGACACGCACTGATAAAGTAGCCATGCCTTTTTCTAATCCTGCTCCGTTAGTGAGAAAAGATGGAAGTGTGTATGTTTTTGGAAGAAAATCTGTTGATAATATCCGCATCGCTCAGGGATATCAGGCACCTTCTTTTAATGGAAATTATAGCTTAGTGAGTAATCAGTATAATTTATTGCCCGATAAAAATCAATTGGAAGACCCAACGATATGGTGGGCAAAAAATCAATATAACGTGGTATTGAGTGACTTTAGGGGTGATGCTACTGGTATAGGTAAAAACGGTGCACAATATGCTTCTAAAGATGGAATTAACTATACATTGGTTTCTAAAGAATCTGTTTATACGAAAACGGTAACTTATGATGATGGGACTGAACAAACTTTTAGAAGGAGAGAAAGGCCATTTGTTTTTGTAAATGATAAGGAACAAGTGACTGCATTTTTCACTTCCTGTTTAACCCAAGCGAAAGATGGTAGTGAGAAATCGTGGATTGAAGTAAATCCAGTTAATAAGTATGTGCCAAAAGAAATCAAATAATTCATTCGCAATAATTTCTAACATGGATCAAATAGAAAATGAAAGCGCTTTTTCGAGAAGAAAATGGTTGAAAAGTGTTTCAATTCCTGCTGCTGCAGTTATTGGCGCAAGTTTTATTGGTAATTCGGCACAAGCAAAAGAAGGTAATGCTACAGATGAAAAAATGTTTGGTGCTCAAATTTATAATATCAAAGATTTTGGAGCCAAAGGCGATGGAAAAACTCTAAATACAACGGCAGTACAGGCAGCGATAGATTTGTGTTATCAAGAAAAAGGCGGGACAGTGCTGGTACCTGCAGGTGATTTTGTGATCGGTACGATTGAACTGAAAAGCAATGTAACCTTACATCTTTCAAATCAAGGCAAATTGCTAGGAAGTCCTAGAAAAGAAGACTATACAGCTGGAAAAGGAGTGCCTGCTGGAAATGGAAATATCGTTATGATTTACGCTGCCAATGCAGAAAATGTTTCAATACAGGGTAGGGGAACAATTGATGGCAATGGATCAGCATTTTTTACCGGACAAGGTGATAATACGGGGCCAAATTCACAAGGTGGAGGTTATTTTGATCGACCGCATTTATTGATCTTTTATAAATGTTATAATCTGCTTTTACGCGATTCGTTTTATACCAAAAGTGCTTATCACTGTTTTAGAATTTTAAACTGTGAGCAGGTTAATATCGATGGCGTAAAGATTTATAATCGCGTTAATAAAAACAACGATGGCTTTCATTTTAACAACTGTAAATATGTGCACATTATAAATTGCGATGTTCGTTGTCAGGATGATGCATGTGCTTTATTTGGAAGTAACCAATTTGTAACCGTAACCAATAGTTCTTTTAGCACACGTTGGTCTATTTTTAGATTTGGCAGTGGTGATGCTCAAAATATAGCCATATCAAATTGTTTAATTTACGATACCTATGGCTGCCCAATAAAAATTAGTTCAGGTAATGCGAGATTAGAAAATCTTACTTTTTCAAACATTATTATGAGAAATGTAACTGGCCCTATTGGAATTGGATTTAGCGGACCATCTAAAAGAGGAACAAATGATGCTTCACAAGCCACTACACAGCCAACATTTGTTAGAAATATTGTTTTTAACGGAATTAGAGCTACGGTTGTACCAGTTCCTGTAAATCATCCAGATATTCCTTTTGATGTAAAAGTATATCTAGGGGAGCATTTTAGCTGTATTACACTCAATGCATTAGGAAATAACTTTATCGAAAATGTAAGCTTTACCGATATTCATGTAAGTTATGCTGGTGGTGGATCAAAAGAATTAGCATCAAAAAAAGATATTCCACAAACTGCTCAAGAATATTTTACGGTATGGGATCCAGCACCATCTGGTCCACCAGCGTATGGAATGTATGCTAGAAATGTAAAAGGCCTAACATTACAAAATGTACGACTTGAATTTGATCAGGCTGATGCTAGACCTGCTCTAATCTTTGATAATGTACACGATTGCACGATCACAGGTTTAGCTGTAAAAGGAAGTAAAACTGCAGATTGTACGTTAAGATTTACAAATTCTAAAGATGTAATGATTTCTTCGGCCAGATTATTAACTCCAGCAAATGCTTTTTTAAAAATAGATGGAAAAACTAACGCAGGATTAATGCTAGATGGGGGTGATTTAAGAAAAGCAACCAAAACAGTTGTTTTTGAAAATGGAGCAACAATTAAATCTATAAAAATTAGGGTTTAAGTTATGAGGTAATTTCTGAAGGAAGTAATTCTGCATTGCAGACAAAGTATTATAGATTATCGCTTTAAGATTATTCATAAGTTCATATAGTTTTATTGGTATTCATGAGCTCACTTTGTCGGTTGTCTTCGTTCCTCTCATGACGAAATTTTCTCTAGTTTATATGTAGTATTCTACTACTCTGAGTTGTCGTTTACTACTCTGAGTTGTCGTTTCACTGCTCTGAGTTGTCGTTTCACTGCTCTGAGTTGTCGTTTCACTACTCTGAGTTGTCGTTCCACTGCTCTGAGTTGTCGTTCCACTACTCTGAGTTGTCGTTCCACTACTCTGAGTTGCCATTCTATTACTCTGAGTTGTCATTTTACTACTCTGAGTTGTCGTTCCACTACTGTGAGTTGTTTATTCTACTGCTCTGAGTTGTTTATTCTACTGCTCTGAGTTGTTATTATAGTACTTCATACAATTCAATAAGTGTTAGGTTCTCCAAAATAAAAAGAGAGGCTGCTTTTTTTAAGCAACCTCTCTTTTTATTAGAAAACCAACTATTTTTATTTAGAAGCTCTAACTGCTTTAACTTGAGCAGGAGTAATTAAACTTGCTTTATTTCCAAAGCTATTCCGAACAAAGCTCAACACATCTGCAACTTGCTGGTCACTTAAATGTCCTAATCCAGGCATTGGGTTAGCATAGGTTTCACCATCTATCTCAATTTCTTTGTTGAAACCCTTTAAAACAATAGTAATTAATCTTTTTTGGTCTCCTAAAACATATTCAGTTTTACTTAAAGGAGGATTTAAGCCCATTACACCACCGCCATCTATTTGATGACAAACCATACAGTATTTAGTGTAAACCAATTTACCATTTACAATAGATGGTGCAGGAACAACAGGTTTAGCTTTGGTTTGGATTTTTTTGGTTTGAGCACTTAAATTCACCGAAAATCCAATTGATAAAAGTGCTGCGAAAATTATTCTCTTCATATCTTATTTTTTAGTGTATCCAATTCTATAAACAGTTCCTTTTACATCGTCAGTTACAAATAAAGAACCATCTGGACCTTGAGCCAGTCCGCACGGTCTATGCTGTGCTTCTTTTGGAACAATTACTTCATTTACCCCAGAAAAGCCATCAGCAAATACTTCCCATTTACCAGCAGGTTTACCATCTTTAAATGGAACAAAGACCATAAAATATCCGGCTTGTTTTTCTGGTGCTCTATTCCAAGAACCGTGGAACGCAACAAAAGCACCATTTTTATATTTTTCTGGAAACATATTTCCAGTATAAAATAACAATCCGTTAGGTGCCATGTGTGCCGGAAAAGCAACTATTGGATCTATAAATTCTTTGCTACCTTCTTTTTTACCATCGCCACCATACTCTGGAGCAAGAATTTTTTTGTTTAAGAAAGGATCATAATAGGTATAAGGCCAACCTGCATTATCTCCTTTTTTCAACATATACATCACTTCAGCAGGTAATTCTGCAGATTGTTTATCGGTATATAATTTAGGCCATGATGAGCTTAAATTATCCCTACCGTGTTGCATTACATACAATGTATTGTTTTGGGTATTCCAATCTAAGCCCATTACATTTCTTAATCCAGTAGCATATTTTACTCCATCAACATAGGTTTGATTTAATTTGTCTGCTTTAAATTGCCAAATTCCACCCGCAGAATCTAAAATTGGACAACCAGCCTTACCTTTTGATTCTAGACCACGATCCATTTCTTGACAAGAGTTAGAAGGAGAGCCAATATTTACGTAGATATTATCGTCATTATCTAATACAATAGATTTGGTTTGATGTTGTCTTCCCGCAATTAATCCAGTTACGATTTTCTCAGGCTTTAGCGGGTCAATTACTTTTTCTGCATCGTCTAATTTATATCGAAAAACTTCTTTATCAGATGAAGCATATAAATAACCTTTTTTGATTGTAATTCCCGTTCCTAAATAATCACCAAATGCCAGCTGCGTTTCATATTTTCCATCTTTATCATTATCCTGAAGATATAGAATACCTTTTCCGTTAACCACTCTCATCAATTTAATATATACACTACCGTCTTTGGTTACAATTATATGCCTCGCTCTACCTAAGTTATCTGCAATTTTAGTGGCGCCAAAGCCATCTAGTAATTTTAAACCAGCATTATCAGCGTCTGCCTTAAATGGTGTAATTTCATTAGCATGCTTATTCATGAAAGAGAACAATGTGCCTATGAATAAAAGACATGCAATAAAGATTGGGAGAATCGTATTTTTTCTCATTTGCTTTTGAATTATAATTTTAATCGTTTAATTTCTATTTATTTTTTAATACTTCCAATAAAAACATCTCTTTTCGCCACATCTAAAGTATTATCACCTGCCTCGGTAATCATTAATTTGATGCTTGGATGTGCATTATCTATAGTATGAACCCGATCTACTTTTTGACCTACCTTTATACTATTTTCAAATTGCCAGCTTTTTCCTCCGTTAGTAGTGATATATACTTTTATTGAATCTTCAGATGGTTTGTAAACTCTAAAAGAATCTGCACCAAATTTTTCTAATTCTCTCGGGTCTCTTAAATCCCTAATGCTATTACCGGGTGTTTCGATACTAGCAAAAATCCATTTGTTTCCATCCCAAGTTGCCGAACCTGGCCCACCACCAACTTGATTGTCAAAATAAATCAGAGGAAGCCCATTATCACGATAATGAACTGACACTTGTAATCCTGCTAAATGCCCAGTTTCTGGAATACCAGTATCTAAAACTTGACAAAATTCATCTAACTCTTTAGCTTCAATAGTTTTCCCTAAATCTTTACCTTTTATACTATATAGGTGATCATTACTTGGATCTAAATAAGCGTAATAAACATTTCGGCCATAAGTAGCATGTGCATGCTTGCCTAATTTCTCACCTGCAATCGTCCATGCTAAGTGAATTTTAGCTTTATTTCCGTTCATGGCGGGTTGATAAGTTACTTTGCCATTGTAAACCTCACACATATTATCTGTTACTCTCGGAAAAGGGTCAATTGCCATTTGTTTAGTCCAGGTTTTACCATTGTCAGTAGATTTTACAAATTGATAGGGTCTATCATCTGAGAATTTATTGGTTTGCCTTGTTTCTCTATAAAAAACATAAAAAGTACCATCGGACGTAATAATTGGTGCTGGATAAGATGCTTTTTCGGCTATTGGAATAAATTGATCTTCCCAGCTCCCATCAATGCTCAGTGGTTTAGGAGAAATAGTCATTCGCATGGTAGAATTGTGACATCCGTAAAAGATATACAAGCGATTATCTGCACCTTTCAACATACCTGGGTAATTATGCTTATCTATAAATGTAGGGGTTCCTACAATTTTATCATCACTCCATTTTTTAGCGGTATGATCATAAGCTTTTACGATGGTTTTACTTTTTTCTCCCATCCAAGTAATAAAAGTTTTGTTTATACTTTTATCATAAAAGCCAATTGAAATAGGTCTTTGGTCTGATCTGATATTGGCATCCTCACTAATTTTAGTTATTGAATAGGATTGCTGGCTTTGAGCATTTTTTACGTTTGCTAAACATAGGGCTAACAAAAGAATACGTTTAATATACATGTGATCTAAGATTGAGAAATAAAAATCGGTATATCAAATCTAGCGTATACTAGAAGTCATAATTGGTAACAATTGGCTTTTTATGCAATAAAATTGGCATAAGAAAGAGATATTCTTTCTTTTTAACTTAATAAATGACCGAAAATCTAGCAAAAAAAGTAAGCTAATTGTGAGTAGAAACTTACTGATTGATCTTTAATGAAAATTCAGAATTTTTATTAAAAACATACTAAAATACCAATTTATCACGTGTATTTGCGCTATTGAATCTTAAAGTGATTGGATAAATAATTGCGTTTTATTCAAAAATGTTGTCAACTTTTTAAGCATGTTTAGTTTGATATTTATTTAAGCGATGCCAAAATAACTGATTAATACGCTAAAAACATTCACTAAAGGAAGTTGAGAATTTCTTTCTATTGTATAACCAATTATAAACTATTCAGCTATGACACCAAACCGCAAAAGCATGCGTTTAATCGCATCTTTAAGTGCTTATCCAACATGAATTAATTTTGATCAAATCAAAAAAATCAAAATTTAACCTAACAAATATTCATTATATGGACAAGACATTTACAAAACTCATTAACCCTAACATTTGGAAAACATTGGTTTTCCTACTGCTTATGTCTCCAATTGCTTCTTTTGCACAAACAATTACCGTTACAGGTACTGTTAAAGACAACAAAGGAGAAACAATTCCGGGAGTAGGTATTAAAGTGAAAGATGGAACAACTACTGCACTAACTGATAATGATGGAAAATTCTCCATTAAAGTTCCAGACCAAAAAGCGAGATTGATATTCAGCTATATTGGCTATAACCCTTATGAAGAGCTGGTAGGCGATAGAAAAGTACTTTCTATTGTATTACAAGAAAACGTAGGTGCATTAACCGAGGTTGTAATTCAAGGATATGGTGGTACTTCAAAAAAATCAGACTTAACGGGATCGACAGTTTCTATTAATGCAGCTCAAATTGCCGAACGTCAACCGACTACTATTTATGATGCCATACAAGGACAGGCATCTGGAGTATTGGTAGTTAACGATAATGGAGAGCCAGGCGGAGAAGGAACTATTCAAATTCGTGGAGCATCTGGTTTTGGCTCCGGAAATAGCCCGTTGTACGTTATTGATGGTGTAATTGGCGAAAGTATTGCTAATATTAACCCAAATGATATCCAAAATCTTGAAATTTTAAAAGATGCTGCATCAACTTCTATTTATGGATCTAGAGCAGCAAATGGGGTTGTTTTGGTAACTACCAAAAGAGGTCAAGTAGGAAAACCTAGAGTTGATGTTTCCTACGGTCGTAAAATAGGTAACATTGCGCACACTATACAACAAGCAAACTCAAAAGATTTGCGTTTGTGGAGACAAATCCAAAACAATAACAATCCAACTTCAGGAAGTAATACAGACTCATTAAACGTAGCTTACAATGCTGATAACTATTTAGAAGAAATGTTATTAGATAATACAGCTATTTTAAATGATGTAAAATTAAGTGTTAGCGGTGGACAAAAAGGTTTAACCTTTTACTCGAGTTTAAATTATTTAGATGATAAGGGTAGTGTTTTAAATACGTGGGCAAAACGTTTACAAGGAAGGATGAATATTGATTTTCAAGTTAGTCCTAAACTTAAGAATAATACAAATATTAGCTTTAACTGGAACAAGAAATCTACTTGGAGTACAGGTGGTTCTTTAAACCCAGTTTTTGATAGACCGAACAACTTAAGAATTTATTTACCAGATGGTACCTTAACAAGTTACACTTCAAGTAAGCGTAATCCAATTGCAAATGCCTTACTAGAAACCAACATTACAGATGGTTATGGTGCAGCTTTTACAAATAACCTTCAATACAATATCATTAAAGATCTTAGGTTTACTGCTGTTGCAAGTGGAACTTTAAATAATAATAATAACAAGTATTTTCAACCAGAGTTTTTAGATGATAATGGAAATGAGAATAGAGGAAATCAAAGTTCTTCAATAAATTTCAATTGGATACTGCAGTCTTATTTTAACTACGATAAAACTATTGGAAAAGAACATAAATTCAATGCAACATTAGGGGTTGAATCTTCAAAGAATAGTTCTAGATCTTTAAAATTACAAGCTTTGCCAGGTTCTTTTGTGAATGAGCAAGTAACCAATTTTAACTTAAGTAATATTGATATCAGAAATAGTAATTCTGGTGGTGGTGGAAACTCTTTGGCTTCATTATTTGCCCGTTTAGGCTATAATTACAAAGGTCGTTACATTGTAAATAGTACATTTAGAAGAGATGGCTCATCAAAGTTTGGTCCAGAAAATAAATGGGGTAATTTCATATCTGGTTCATTAGCATGGCGCTTATCTGATGAGAAATTCATGGCATGGGCTAAAGGAAAAGTATTAAACGATGCAAAAATAAGAGTAAGTATTGGTCAACAAGGTAATAATGGTATTGGCGATAATGAAGATGCTACTTTAGTAAGTTTTGGAGATGTAAGTTATTTAGGCGATGCAGGTGCTGTAATCTCAAATAGATTAGGTAATCCAAAAATCCAATGGGAAAGTACAGTTCAATCCAATATAGGAACTGATATCAGTATGTTTGGTGGAAGATTACTCTTGGTAGTAGATTATTATCATAAAGCAACTAACAAATTGTTAATGGATAACTTGTTACCTAAAGAAACGGGTTTCCAAACGGTGCGTGTGAACGCTGGTGATTTGTACACCAATGGAGCTGAATTTTCACTTTCTGGTACACCAGTTGCGAAACCTAATTTTACATGGTTTGTAAATGCGAATATCTCTTTTGAACAAGGAAGAGTGAAAAGTTTATTCAAAAATGAACCATTTATTACAGGGACTAGATATTTGATTAGCCCAGGTGGTAGATTAGGAGACTTTTATGGTTATAAACAGTTAGGTATTTATAGATGGACAGCATCTAATGCTTATTCTTCAGATTGGACAAGATTAGAGCCAGTAAATGTTGCTCCAGATGGCCAATCGGCAGAATACTACACTTTAAATGGACAAAGATACAATGGTACTATTCAAAAAGTAAGTGGTCCTGCAGGTTTCCTTAAAGGTGGAGATACAGAATGGTTAGATGTAAATAAAGACGGTCTTATTGATGATGCAGATCGTTCGATAATTGGTAATGCAACACCTGATTTTTATCTTGGTTTAGCTAACACATTTTCTTATAAAAGATTTTCTTTGAATGTGATGATAAACGCTACCATTGGTGGACAAATCTATAATTCATTTAAAGAGAGTTTCTCGACTTTTGGATCTACTAATGGAACTGCCTTCCCTGAAGCTATATATGGTGCATGGAGAAAAGAAGGTGATATTGCGATTTATCCATATTTCCCTACAAAAGACAATAATGGAAATCAAAAAAGAGGTGTAAATAGCTATTATTTAGAAGATGCCTCATTTGTAAGGTTATCTAGTGCAAGATTTAATTACTCATTCCAACCTGCATTAATTAATAAATTTAAGTTGAAAGGATTATCGGTTTTTGTTTATGGAACCAACTTGTTGACATGGACAAATTACTCAGGTTTTGATCCAGAATTTAGTAACGATAATCCGTTAACACCTGGAACCGACGGTGGTAAATACCCTAAGCGTAGAGAATTTGGTTTTGGTATAAACATTAGCTTATAAAGAATAGATATGAAAAAGATATTAAGTATTGCTTGCTTAACGGTACTAATTACGTTAGGAAGCTGTAAAAAGTTTTTAGAAGTTCCACCTGTAACTGCCATTAGAGCAGAAGATTTTTATAAATCTGCCAAGGATATGACTGGTGCGATGGCCTCATTATATGGCAATTTTCAACAAGCAATGGTTGGAGAATCTCAGTTTAACAATAAATACACGATGTGGGGTGAAGCTCGTTCGGATAATTATGAAAGAGGGGGTAACTCTAATTCTACCTATTCAGAGTTGCAGTTAAATGGATTAACTGCTGGTAATCCGTTTTCAGATTGGTCTAGTATGTATAAGGTAATTAACATTGCGAATTTAAACCTTAAATATTTGCCTGGTATTGCAAAAACAGAGATTAACCCAGCATTAGTTACACCATTAATTATTACAGATAATTTAGCGCAAAGTAGAGCGCTTAGAGCAATGGCTTACTTTTATATTGTGAGAACTTGGGGTGATGCGCCAATTAAATTAGCACCATATGAAGATGCTAATTTAGATGCAAAACAGGCTAGAGACCCTGTTGATAAAATTTTTGATACTGTAATTATTCCTGATTTAGAATTTGCGTACAATAACGTTAATACTGCAAATTATAGTGTTTTTAAGTTTAGCAGAGGAGCAGCTTGCGCAGCCTTAATGGATGTGTACATGTGGCGTAAAGATTATGTAAATGCCAAAAAATGGTTTACTTTATTAGGAGCTACTAAAGCACCTGCAAAAGCTACGTATGGCGGTACTGCAATTACAGATTTAGAACCTACTGCTAACTGGAATAAAATGTTTACTGATCCATCAAACAGTATTGAAGCTATCTGGAATATTCATTGGGATAATGTTGTAAATGGTTGTCCTTGTATGGCTGGAGTTTCGGCAACACCGAATAATACACCTTTGGTAATTGATTTTGGTATTTTCTACGATTGGCCATTAAAATATCCAAATGATATTAGACTAAGAGCTACGTATGATATTACTAAAACTGATGCAAGAGATCGCCTTTGGAAATATTATAAAGGAACTGGTACCATAGGTACAACTACTTATACAGTTGCAGCAGCAGATAGAGATGCCAACACTTCTGTCGTATACCTGCCTATGTATAGATTAGCGGATATGTATTTATTGTATGCAGAATTATTAAATAAAACAGGAGATAAAACTAATTCTTTAAAATATTTAAACTTCATTCGTACAAGAGCTGGTATAGCTAATTATACAACTACTAGTCCAGAAGTTTCGGTAACACCTGGGGTTTTAGACGAAACTAAATTAGAGGATGCAATTATTCAAGAAAGACAATATGAGCTTTTTGGAGAAGGTAAAAGATGGTTTGATTTAGTGCGTACTGATAGAGTAATTCAGATAATGGATCCAATTATCAAAGCTCGTCAAGTTAGAGCTGGAGTATTACCTGCAGATGCTACAGGTTTTGGTACGGATAAGAGAAAATACCTATGGCCATTAAACAGAAATGTGCTAAACTCAAATTCTTTATTAACTCAAAACGCACCATATACAGATTAAGAAATTTATATCGTGAAACCATCATGAGCAAATCTTTAAACGCTCATGATAGTTTCATCACCATTAAAAAATATAATGATGAAAAAAATAAAAACAAAACTTAATGGACTATTGGTACTGATGGCCATTAGCTTATTTATCTCAGGATGTAGTGTGTTTGGTTTAGACCTTCAAGAAGATTATGATTATAAAAAATCAATCTTACAAGAAAATGTAAACATGACTGCATGGGCTTATTTAAAACAAAGAGCGGATGGAAATAATCCAAATGATACCGTTTTTAGATGGATGAAAAAAGCAATTGATTATTCTGGAATTGATACATTAGAGTATACAAAACCAAATAGAACCTATATTTTTCTGCATAACGATGCCATTAGAAGAGTAAATGGTTCACAAACTTTGCAATCGAACTGCTTTTTTATTGATTACCCTACAATCGTAAAAAATCCAGATGGATCTATTAAGTTCACTACACCTACATCTGGAATTCCGACTACTTCAGCAGGTACTAAAAGCTGGAAAGATTACGATAAGGAAACGGTAAGAAAATATCTATTGTATTTAATTGGGTTAGGAGATTATAATTATGATAATTTAACACCAGCAGGTGTAGATATTCAATCGTTATTGCCAGCTGGTAGCGTTGCAACAAAAGAAACGCGACTAGGCTATATGGTTACACCATCTACAACACCAGGTTTTACAACAGCCAGTACAGGTACTCCTGCTGTATTCGCTTTTAATTATACTGGTACTGGAACAGCACCAACAGGTTTTGATCCAGAAGGAAAGTTTAATTTAAAAGTTTCCAATACAGCAGATTCTAAATTGTTTTTTAACGGAGGTTTAATCGTAAGATCATCTAACTATAAGTGTACTAATGGTACTATACATGTTTGGGGAGTTACAGTTCGTCCATCTAGATAATTCATTTTAATTATAAAATAATATGAAAAGACTTTTAATCCTCATAACCATACTAATAGCTAGCAATAGCTTAATGGCTCAAAAGACTAAGTTTGGCGTGCGAGCGGGTTTAAATTTCCCGTCGTTACAACCAAGAACTAGTTTTAGTCCAAGTTCAGAATATAAAATAAGTGCTAAATTTTTACTTGGAGTTTTTACAACTACACCTGTTGGTAAAGCAACAACTTTACAAACTGGTTTAAATTTTTCAGTAAAAGGAAATAAATCGGTGGAACAACACAACAGTATCTCTTTCGGTTATCCAGTTCCATACACTACAGAACGTAACATCAATCTTACTTATCTAGAGCTTCCTATTAATTTGCTTTATAATAAAGAAATTGAATTAGGAACAGCCTACATTGGTGGTGGAGTTTACGGTGCGTATGCTATTGGCGGTAGAATTAGATCAATCGATAAAAGAAACATCTACATTAAAAGAGGTAGTGCAGAAAGTATAGAATTTGGTGATCAACCAACCGAGTTAAAATCTGGAGATTACGGACTTAATGGTGTAGCAGGTTTCAGATTGAAAAACGGAATGTTCATTGATCTAAATTACGGCTTTGGTTTAGCCAACATTAGCAATAATGATAATTTTAAATCACACAATAGAGTAGCTGGCTTTTCATTAGGCTATCTGTTTTAAATTAACTATTTTCAGCAGAAAGGCCGCCCATTAGGTGGCCTTTTTGTTAACTGCCAATTCGTATTTTTTGTTAATTCCTTATTAATCATTTACATGAAAAATCAATTTCGACATTCAGTATTCAAAAAAATACTTTTCCTTTTATTGCTTGCTTGTAGTTCTTCCGCTTTTGCGCAATATAGAAATGCAATAAATTATACATCTTTTTTTGCAAAACAAGATCTCGTTTTTGATTCTCTATCTACCAAATGGGAAGAAGGTGCTTTTTTAGGGAATGGATTATTAGGCGTTATGGTTTATAAAGAAGATGAAAATGCCATTCGTTTTGATTTAGGTAGAACCGACGTAGTAGATCATCGTGAAGGCATTAACCCGTCTATTGGAAGAGCAAGAATGCCTATCGGAAAATTTGTATTACGTTTTAAAGGTAAAATACAAAAAATAAACCTCCGACTAGATTTATGGAATGCAGAACTTCGAGGCACAATTACGACTACCGAAGGCGTAGTTCAATTTAAAGGTCTGGTTGCAGCAAAAAATGATGTGATTGTCCTGAAAACAAATGCTTCAAATAAAAACCTTATTTACCAATGGGATTGGAAACCCGAAAAGTCAATTAGCCCATATTTAACATTAGGTAAAGATAGTGCAGCAAAATACCCTGCAAATCCAACTTATAGCACCTCAACACAAAACAATATCAATTATACTGTTCAGCCATTGTTAGCTGGTGGAAGTTACACTACAGCTTGGAAGAAATTAGGTAATACTAATGACAATACTTTACTAATTACCATTGCAAATACCTATCCTCAAAATACATCAAAACAAAAAGCGCAGGCTATTTTAACTCCACTTAAAGTAGAAAGCATAGCTACTTTAACAGCTAGCCATAGAAATTACTGGCATCAATTTTATCAAAAGAGCTTTATTTCAATACCAGATAGTCGTTTACAGAGTTTCTGGTGGATTCAACAATATAAAATGGCATCGGCAACTAGAGTTGGTGCTTATCCGATAGATTTAATGGGGCCATGGTACAAAGCATCGCCTTGGCCAAAATATTGGTGGAATTTAAATATTCAATTAACGTATTATCCTTTCTTTAGTTCAAATCACATTGATTTAGCAAAACCATTGTTGATTATGCTAAGAGATAATTTGCCAAATCTTTCTAAAAATGCACCACAACCTTATCAGCATAACTCGGCAGCCATTGGTCGTTCAGGGCCTTATGCAATGACAGGTGGAGTAAAAGTTGTGAAGGGAAATGATAGTATTGGCAATAGTGCGGCATCTTTAGAGTTAGGAAATTTAACTTGGTTATTACATGTCGCTTATCAATCTTACGAATACACTATGGATAAAGAGAATTTAAAATTACTTTATCCAATTTTGAAACGTTCGATTAACTATTACATCAACGTAATGGATAAGCAAAGTGATGGGAAATATCATTTACCGTATACTTATTCGCCAGAATATCCAAAGGGGATTACCAGAGATGCGAACTACGATTTAGCGGTATTAAAATGGGGAGCGAAAACTTTGCTTTACATGAATAAAGAATTGCAACTAAAAGATGAATTAGCGCCAAAGTGGCAAGATATGATTGATAATTTAGTGCCATATCCACAAGATAAATTAGGTTTTAGAATTGGCAGAGATGCAGATTTTTCACTTTCTCATCGTCATTATTCGCACTTGCTACAAGTGTATCCAATTTACGATATCAATTGGGATCAGCTAGAAAACAGGACACTCATTAAACAATCACTAGATCAATGGGAGAAAAATAGCGGCGCTTGGCGTGGTTATTCTTATACTGGTTCTGGATCAATTTACGCCATGATGGGTAATGGAAATAAAACGCATCAATTGCTAAATGAAATGATGAAAGGACGATTTAGCATTAAACCAAATACCATGTACACAGAAGCTGGCCCTGTAATAGAAACGCCTTTATCGGCTGTAACCACCATTAACGAAATGTTATTACAAAGCTGGAATGGAATTTTGAGAATTTTTCCAGCTGTGCCAGACGATTGGAAAGCCGCTTCTTTTGATAAATTGTTAGCTAAAGGAGCATTTGAAGTAAGTGCAGTAAGAAGCAATGGTAAAACTCAATTTGTTAAAATTAAAAGCTTAGCTGGTCAACCACTTTTGGTAAAAACAGATTGGACTGCTCCAGTAAAAGCTTCCGGAAAACGTGTATTTAAAGTAACACCAAAAGATAATGGCGTAATTACAATAGATTTGAAAAAAGGAGAGGAAGTGATTTTGTATACCGGAACTAAACCTACGTCTTTCGTAATGAATGCTATTACTGTAAATGATAATAACAACAATTATTGGGGATTACATGCTCAAAAATAAGTTAACATGTTAAAAAAGATCTTAGTTTTTATAATCTGCTTTTACCTTTCTGCCTCTGTTTTTGCGCAGCAGAAGAAAAATGATGCTACCTTAAAATTATGTTATGCAGCACCCGCCGCAAATTGGAACGAAGCATTGCCTATTGGTAATGGTCGATTGGGTGCCATGGTTTTTGGTAACCCCGCTAAAGAACAATTGCAATTGAATGAAGAAACAGTGTGGTCTGGTGGCCCTAATCAAAATATTACCGCAGAGTCTGGAGCAGCAATCCCCGAATTGAGAAAATTGATTTTTGATGGAAAATTTGAAGAAGCTCAAGCAATTGCTGATGTAAAAATGTTTCCCAAAAAGAATAGCGGAATGGTTTACCAAACTGTAGGTGATTTATTTCTTGATTTTAATGGACATGAAAAAGCTACGAACTATTATCGCGATTTAAATATCGAAAAGGCAGTAGCAACAGTTACCTATGATTTAAATGGCGTACACTATAAAAGAGAAATATTCTCTTCATTTGTAGATCAAGTAATGGTTATACGATTAACTGCGAGTAAACCTGGCCAAATCTCCTTCACGACATCTATGGTTTCACCACAAAAAAGCGAACAAAAAATAAGCAAAGGCAAATTGATTTTAAACGGAATTACATCTGATCATGAAGGAGAAAAAGGTCAGATTAAATTCGAATCGCAAACCAAAGTTGTTAACCAAGGTGGTACACTTACAGCTGAAAATAATACCTACGAAGTAAAAAATGCAAACTCCGCTATTGTTTATGTTTCCATTGCCACTAATTTTAAAAAGTATAACGATCTCAGTGGAAACGCAGCAGAAAAAGCAGCGAAATTCTTAGACAAAGCTGTGCTCAAAAACTATGATGTAGCTTTAAAAGAACACATTCAATTCTACCGCAACTATTTTAACAGAGTAAAATTACAATTAGGTATTTCAGATGCGGTAAATAAACCAACTGATCAACGAATTTTAGAATTTGCAAAATCAAATGATCCACATCTAGCTGCTCTTTACTTTCAATATGGAAGGTATTTATTGATTTCAAGTTCACAACCAGGCACTCAACCAGCAACATTACAAGGAATTTGGAATGATAAATTACTTCCCCCATGGGATAGTAAATACACCATTAATATCAATACAGAAATGAATTATTGGCCTGCAGAGGTTACTAATTTGACCGAACTGCATGATCCTTTATTTAAAATGGTAAAAGATTTATCCATTACCGGAAAAGAAACGGCAAAAGTAATGTACGGTGCTAAAGGCTGGGTTACTCACCATAATACTGACTTATTTAGAATTACAGGACCTGTTGATCGCGTTTTCCCTGGTTTATGGCCAATGGGAGGCAATTGGTTAAGCCAACATTTATGGGATCATTACCAATTTACTGGCGATAAAAATTTCTTAAAACAATATTATCCAGTATTAAAAGGCGCCTGTGAATTTTATTTGGATGTATTACAAGAAGAACCTTCACATAAATGGTTAGTAGTTGTACCATCAGTTTCACCTGAAAATACCTATGTAGAAGGTAAAAGAGTGTCTATCTCTGCTGGAACGACGATGGATAATCAATTGCTATTTGACTTGTTTACAAAAACCAGTAAAGCGGCATCAATTCTAAATTTAGATGCTGATTTTAGAAAGAAATTAAGTACTACAATAGCAAGATTAGCACCAATGCAAATTGGAAAGTACGGTCAGCTACAAGAATGGCTAACTGATTTAGATCGTGTTGATGATAAACACCGTCACGTATCCCATCTATATGGTGTGTATCCAAGTAATCAGATTTCGCCAAACCGTACACCAGAATTATTCGATGCTGCAAAAACCTCTTTAATATACCGAGGAGATCCGGCAACAGGCTGGTCGATGGGCTGGAAAGTGAATTTATGGGCACGATTTTTAGATGGAAATCATGCGTATAAACTTATTGCAGATCAATTGAGATTGGTTGGTAGTAAGCTCGATACCGTAAACACAAAGGGTGGGGGTACTTATCCAAACATGTTAGATGCACATCCTCCTTTTCAAATTGATGGAAATTTTGGTTGTACCGCAGGTATTGCCGAAATGCTACTACAATCTCATGATGGGGCAGTATATATTTTACCTGCTTTGCCAGATGTATGGGCGAATGGAGAAATTACTGGCTTAATAGCTCGTGGTGGTTTTGAAATTGCGATTGCTTGGAAAAATGGGAAGATTGCTCAATTAAAAATCAAATCGAAATTGGGAGGTAATTGCCGATTACGGTTAAATGATTCCCAACTAGATAAAAGTAAAATTCCATTTAAATTAGCGAAGAATAAGAATTCGAATGCTTTTTATGAAATGCCGCAAATTAAAGCACCGTTAATTTCAAAAGAAGCTAAACTAAATAAAGTACTTATTCCTAAATCAACTGACTACGATTTACAAACTGTAGCTGGTAAAACGTATACTTTTAATTTTTAACATGAAACGATACCTTTTTCTTATTATCACATTCTTTGCATTTTCTACTTCAGCTCAAGTGAAAGACCCACTTAAATTATGGTATACTGCACCTGCCAGAGTTTGGGAAGAAGCGTTGGCTTTAGGGAATGGAAAAACTGGAGCTATGGTTTTTGGACGAGTGAATAAAGAAAGAATTCAGTTAAATAATGCAACACTTTGGTCTGGTTATCCCGATGGAGGTAATAATCCAAAAGGAAAAGAATTTTTATCAAAAGTTCGTCAGGCAGTCACCGATGGTGATTATGGTCAAGCCGCTGCGTATTGGAAAAATATGCAAGGAACATATTCTGCACGATATTTAACCATGGCTGACCTATTTTTAGATTTTGGTTTAAAAGACTCTACAGCAACAAATTATAAGCGAACATTAGATTTAAACACTGCAGTTCATACGGTAACCTATCAAATTAATGGGGTAAACTATAAAAGAGAAACCTTGGTTAGTTACCCAGATCGTGTACTAGCCATTAGAATTACTGCCGATCGAAAAAATGCAATCAGTTTTACAACAAGCTTGACCAGTAAACTGCGTTACCAAACTTATGCTGTCCAACCAAATTATCTCGTTTTAAAAGGAAAAGCACCTAAACATGTAGCACACAGAGCTACCGAACCTCAACAAATTGTGTACGATGATAAAGAGGGAATGACTTTTGAAGTGCATGTTAAAATTAAAAATGAAGGTGGGACTGTTGCCCCAGCAGGTAATGACATCAAGGTTTCGAAAGCAAATGCAGTTACTATTTATTTAACAAATGGAACCAGTTTTAATGGTTTCGATAAATCACCTGGTTTAGCAGGAGTAAACCCATCAATTGAAGCAAAAGCAAACTTAAAAAAAGCTGAAATAAAATCTTTTTCAACTATAAAAGTTGCACACTTGGCAGATTACCAAAAACTTTTTAATAGAGTAAATTTTAGTCTGAATGCAAATTCAGATTTTATCAAGCTACCTACAAATGTTCGTTTATCAAAACAAGGGCAGGCAGGAAATGATCAAGGGTTACAAACACTTTATTATCAATTTGGAAGATATTTAATGATTGCCAGTTCTAGGCAAGGAGGGCAAGCGACAAACTTACAAGGTATTTGGAATGATGCTGTTCAACCACCTTGGGGAAGTAATTATACCGTAAATGCCAATACGCAAATGAATTATTGGTTGGCCGAAAACACGAATCTATCTGAATTGCATCAACCATTATTTGATTTTATTTCCCGTCTAGCTAAGAATGGAGCAATAACAGCAAAAGTAAATTATGGGATAACTAATGGATGGGTTGTACATCACAATAGTGATATTTGGGCTAAAACATCGCCAAGTGGTGGCTACGATTGGGACCCAAAATCAGCAGCTAGATGGTCGGCATGGCCGATGGGTGGCGCTTGGTTGAGTACCCATTTATATGAGCATTACCTTTTTACAGGAGATAAGGCTTTTTTAAAAGAGAAAGGATATCCTTTAATGAAAGGCGCAGCAGAATTTATGCTCAATTGGTTAGTAGAAGATAAAAATGGCTATTTGGTTACCAATCCTTCAACTTCTCCTGAAAATGTTTTTAATCTAAACGGAAAAGACTTTGAAATAAGCATGGCTACAACCATGGATATGAGTATCATTAGAGAACTTTTTGCAGACTGTATTTCATCAGCGAAAGCTTTAGGGATTGATAAAGAGTTTACTGATCGATTAATTAAGGCAAAAGCAAAATTATATCCTTTTCATATCGGCCAATACGGACAACTGCAAGAATGGTTTAATGATGTGGATAATCCGAAAGATACGCACAGACATTTATCACATTTATTCGGTTTATATCCTGGTCAGCAAATTAATCCGTTAAGAACACCAGAATTAGCAGCTGCTGCTAAGCAATCTTTAGTACATAGAGGTGATGTAAGTACAGGATGGTCTATGGCCTGGAAAATTAATTGGTGGGCTCGACTTTTTGATGGCGACCATGCATTAAAGATTTTAAAAACAGGATTAACTATGATAGATCCTGTTAAAAGTACAGAAGTAGCCATGACCGGAGGAGGAACTTATCCAAACTTATTTGATGCGCATCCACCATTTCAAATTGATGGTAATTTTGGCGCAACTGCCGGCATTACCGAAATGCTATTGCAAAGTCAAAATGGCGAACTTTATTTATTGCCAGCTTTACCAAAAGAATGGGCCGTGGGTTCAATTAATGGGATTAAAGCTAGGGGTAATTTTACCGTTAATATAAATTGGAAAGACAATAAATTAACTAAAGCTGTTATTGTTTCGAATGTTGGTGGCAATTGTAGGTTAAGAACCAACATCCCCGTAAAAGTTGTAGAAACAATGGCTCGTAAGGCAACAGGCATTAATTCAAATCAATTAAATAGCGTAGCAAAAGCAGAAGAATTTAAAAAGAACGGGGATGCAAAACTATTAGACTTACCTATTGCTAAAAGTTATGTAATTGATTTTAGTACGGTTAAAGGTAAGTCTTATACAATTGTGCCGTTGTAGTAATACATCACCTTTCCTAAACCACAACCCACCCCAAGAACGATGACCGGCCTTGTAGCATCACGAAGGAGAAAGCATTAAAACTTTTGCGAATACTTCAGAAACCACAAGCCAAAACAATGAGCCAGTTCGATTCTTCATCGAACCTGCTGCTTGTTGCCCTAAAAGTTTAATGCTTAATCCGAGAACCACGAAGTGCTCTTGAGGACAAAGACAATACACACTGTCGAAAAAATGATAGACAGCCTTGATCTTTTGGTTCTTTTCTATCAAGAGAAAAGAACGAGCCACAGCAGCGGCGAGCTTATAAAAAGATTTATGCCACCTGCTAAAACAAACCTAGCTTCTGCAACTTTAATTTACATCACGAGCTCCCCTCTCTTTTGGAGAGGGGTTGGAGGTGAGGCTATTCAACTATATACTCCTATAATTTTAAATTCATCTTTTATTAATGCCAATATAATTGAATAAAGTGTATAGTTGATGGAATGAAAAGAGGGTAAAAATTCTTTACTTGCTTATCTTTAGTTGAACAACCAAATGTATAAGCCTGTGATGAAATCTAAAATTGTACTGCTATACTGTATACTTTTTTTCGCAACACTATTTAATTCAAGTGCACAAGAAATAGCATGGACTTAGGTAGAGCCTGGTGTATGGAAAGGCGTATTTGGTACACCAGAGTCATATGATTTATTGAAAGCATCAGGTGCTACACCAAATCATGAATCGTTGAATAAATTAGGTTCAGCTGCATTTCCTTTTGCTAATCATCCAATTGTAGCTCAACTAATCGATGGTAGAACGTATTTAAGAATTCCATTAGATAAAACCGAACAGTTATATGGTTTTGGATTAAATTTTCAAACCGTACACCAACGGGGTAAAATATTAGAATTACATGTAGACCATTACGGAGGGAAAGATAACGGGAGAACACATGCCCCAACACCTTTTTATATTTCTTCTAACGGATATGGTGTTTTTATCAACTCAGCCAGATACCTTAAAGTTTGGACAGGTACCGGAATGCGAAAAGACAGCAAAAACTTTCCAACACCAAAAGATAGAAACTCTGATAAAACGTGGTCGTCTCGCAACAATGGCGATGAAGTGGAAATTTTAGTTCCTGCTGCCGGAATAGAATTTTACGTTTTTGGAGGGCCAAAACCTTTAGACGCTATAAAGAGATATAATTTATTTAATGGGGGAGGTTATTTGCCTCCAAGATGGGGATTGGGCTTTACTCAACGAGTAATGACCCGTTCAACAGCAGATGATGTAGAAAAAGAAGTAAACAGTTTTAAAGAAAAAGGATATCCGTTAGATTTTGTAGGATTAGAACCAGGGTGGCAAAGTAAAGCCTATCCAGGTACTTTTTCATGGGATAGAAATAGATTTTCAGAACCTGCTAGTTTCGTAAAAAGCATGTTAGCAAAAGGCATTCGTTTAAATCTTTGGATCAATCCTTATGTATCTCCAGATGCTCCTTTTTATAAAGATATTAGACCATTAACAGGCTCGCATACGGTTTGGTTGGGCGCAGTTCCAGATTTCACCATACCTAAAGCACAAAATCTTTTCTTCGGTCAGTTGAAAAAAGATCAAGTTGATATTGGTATAAGTGGCTATAAAATTGATGAAGTTGATGGGTACGACCATTATTTATGGCCAGATGTAGCGACTTTCCCATCGGGGATTAACGCCGAACAAATGAGGCAAACGTATGGATTATTAATGCAGCGTTACTCTGCAGAGATGTTCAAAAATAGTAATAAACGCACTTTTGGTTTAGTAAGAGCGTCTAACGGCGGGGGTACTTCATTTCCTTATGTAATCTACAACGATTATTATAATCATGAAGATTTTATCACAGCACTCATTAACAGCGGTTTCGCTGGCGTACTGTGGACCCCTGAAGTTAGGGCTTCGAAAACTGGAGAAGAATGGTTGAGAAGATTTCAATCGAATGTTTTTTTCGCCAATGGCGATGATTAATGCTTGGGCAAGCGGTACTAAACCTTGGACCTATCCTGATGTAGAAAAACAAGTTAAGGAATATGCGTTATTAAGAATGAGAATGATGCCCTATTGGTACACCGAATTTGCAAAATATCATTTTGAAGGTACTCCGCCATTTAGAGCAATGAGTTTAGAAGATGGTTTTAAACAAGAAGTAAAAGTAGAAGCGGGTAATGTGAATTTAGAAGAAAACCCGTACGCAGAAGCAGTTTCTAAAGAAATAAAAGACCAATACATGGCCGGCGAATATTTATTGGTTGCCCCAATGTTTACCGGACAGACACAACGTAAAGTAATTTTACCAAAAGGAAAATGGTATGATTTTTACACCGGCGCTTTTGTAGGCGATGGAAAAGTAATTACTGTAACACCTCGTTTAGATAAAATACCTGTTTATGTTAAAGATGGTGGTATTATTCCAATGATGCCTGCTTTATTGCATGCTCCGAAATTAGGAGAAAAGGTAGATTTAGAAATTCGTCATTATGGCGAAAAAGCAAATGAGTATAATTTATATGACGATGATGGAGAAACTTTTGATTTTGAGAAAGGACAATTATCTTGGCGAAAAATTAAAGTGGAACGCTTAAAAAATGGTCAATTAAAAGGAAGTATCTCTCAAGCAGAAAAAGGTAAACCAAATACCATTGGCAAAGTAAGTTTCACATTTATGACGAAATAACATGAAACTAAAAATTAACTATTTGCTGCTATTATTTGTCGTTTTTGCTTTTCAAGCTAAAGCGGATCAGAAAAATGATAAATATACTGCTGAAGTAACTAAGGTACTAAGAAAACAAATTTTAGCAGAAGCGAATTGGGCATTAACCCAAGCCCCAATAACCGTTACTGCGCAAAGTTCGCCAAGAAGTGCAGGGACTAAACACGATTTCTTTTCAGAAGGAGATTATTGGTGGCCAGATCCAAGCAATCCAAAAGGACCTTATATTCAAAAAGATGGATTAACCAATCCAGATAATTTTGTGGCGCATCGTTTAGCGATGATCCGTTTTAGTAAAATTATTGGCGCATTAGCATCAGCTTATAAAATTACAGGCGATGAAAAATACGTTAAACATGCATTTGTACATTTAAAAGCGTGGTTTGTAAATTCAGAAACCCTGATGAATCCTAATCTATTATTTGCACAAGCTATACAAGGAAGATTTACCGGAAGAGGAATTGGAATTATAGATACCATTCAATTAATGGAAGTTGCACAAGGAGTGTTTGTAATGCAACATTCAAAAGCTGCAAATAAAGCTGCTCTTGCAGAAATTAAGAAGTGGTTTGCTAGCTATTTAACATGGTTAACTACCCACCAATATGGTAAAGATGAAATGAATGCAGAGAATAATCATGGTACATGTTGGACGATGCAAGTGGCATCATTTGCCAAACTTACTGGAAACAAAGACCTGCTTAATTTTTGTAGAGAACGATTTAAAACGGTGCTTTTGCCAAACCAAATGGCAGCAGATGGTAGTTTCCCAAGAGAATTAAAGCGCACAAAACCTTACGGCTATTCGCTATTTAATTTAGATGCCATGACCACGCTTTGTCAAATATTGGCTGATAAAGAAAATAATTTATGGGCTTTTAAACTAACCGATGGCAGAACCATGAAAAAAGGAATTGAATATATGTATCCTTTTGTTGCCGATAAATCAACATGGCCCTTGCCTAAAGATGTAATGTATTGGGATTATTGGCCTGTAGCACAACCTTTCTTAGTATTTGGCGCTAAACAATTTCAAAATGATACTTGGTTAGCAACATGGAAAAAATTAGATCATCAACCAAAAGTTGAAGAAGTAATACGAAACTTACCAATTAGAAATCCATTGATATGGCTATAATAAAAAAACTAGTTATTCTCCTAATCTTGTTGTCGGTTAATTTTGTTGCTTTTAGCCAAGTAAATGGCGATGAAGACAAAGAGATGTTTAACCAATCTAAAAAACGCGATCAAACAGCAATTGATGAAGCGGTAAAATCATGGTGGACAGCTTCCATGAAAACACACGAACAGCGGATCCAGTGGTGGCGAGATGCTAAATTCGGCATGTTTATACATTGGGGTATTTATTCTTTACCTGCCGGAGAATGGAAAGGTAAAAAAGTAGGCGGTTATGCTGAACACTTGATGCGTAAAGAGAAAATAACTCGTAAAGATTATTTGGACGTAGCCCATCAATTTAATCCAGTTCTTTTCGATGCAGATAAATGGATTTTAGATGCTAAAAAAGCAGGAATGAATTACTTTATCATCACTGCAAAACACCACGATGGCTTTGCAATGTATGATTCTAAAGTTTCCGATTTCAATATCATGGCTCAAACTCCATTTAAAAGAGATCCAATGGCAGAGTTAGCCGCCGCTGCAAAAAGACACGGAATGAAATTCGGGTTTTATTACTCTCATGCTTTTGATTGGGAGCATCCAGATGCACCTGGAAATGATTGGGAATATAAAAATCCAGGGGGAGATTTAGGTTTACATGGCGGTGTAAATTGGTATGCAGAACATCCAGAGTTATTACCAAAAGCTGTTAAATATGTAGACGAAAAAGCAATTCCGCAGATTATAGAACTGCTAACTAAATATCATCCAGACATTTTATGGTTTGATACACCACAAAAATTACCACTTTCAGAAAACATCAGAATTTTAAAAGCAATTAGGGAAACTGATCCTAATGTAGTAGTAAATGGCCGATTGGTAAGAAACGCCAATGCTAATTTCGGCGATTATAAAAACACAGCAGACCGACCAGCTGAATTTTATCCAGTTGAAGGAGATTGGGAAGCTATTCCAACCACAAATGAATCATACGGATATAGCAAATACGATGATTCACATAAATCTCCAGGGTTTTTTATTCAGCTTTTAGCCAAAGCAGCTTCAAGAAATGGAAATCTCTTGTTAAATATAGGTCCAAAAGGAGATGGATCTTTTGATACAAGAGATTCGAAAATATTAAGTGGAATTGAAAAGTGGGTGAGTAAAAATTCTGAAAGTATTTACAAAGCGCATAAAACAAGTTTGCCATTACAAAGTTGGGGTGTAACCACACAAAGCGATAATAAACTGTATTTACATGTATTTAATTGGCCTAAAGATGGAAAATTATACGTTGGTGGTTTAAAATCTAAATTGGATAATGCGTATTTGCTAACTGACTCTAAAAAAACCAAATTATCAATTCAGTCAATTGGTGATGGCGATTTTTATATCAACGTACCAAAAAATGCCCCTGACACTGCTAATACCGTACTCGTATTACCTTTAAAAGGACAACTTAAAACTGATAATTTGCGTTATGTAAGCACAAATACTGGTTTAACCAGATTATTAGCTTTCGATGCAGAACTAAGCAAAGGTTTTGGGTTTGGTGATGGAAAAACGGATCGCTTTTACGTAGAAGGATGGGGAAAAAAGGAGCAAGAAGTGAAATGGAATTTTAGAACAACCTCACCACAAAAATTTAAAATCGCGATCAAATATTTAGCAGGTAAAGATGCTGGTGGAAGCTATACGTTTAAAATTGATCAACAAGAAATAAAACAAGATGTACAAATTGGCGATGCAAAAGTAGTTACACAAAACATTGGCGACATACTAGTAGCTAAAGGCACACATCATATTACCATTACGCCAACTACCATTTCGAAAACAGAATTAATGAAACTTTTAGAAGTCCAGTTAATCCCTATAAATTAAGTATGAAGAAAGTAAAATATAGTATCATCACAATTGCTTTATTAGCAGTACAAACTACCGTTTTCGCACAAGAAGTAAACGTTAAAAAAGCATTTCAACATGCAGCTGCACAAACAAAACTCTTATTGCAAGAAGTAGAAAAATCTGCCGATCCTAATAAGCCAGAACTAATTTCACCAAGAACATTAGATAATGGGAAACTGAAATTAGTGGCTACCAGAGATTGGACAAGTGGATTTTTCCCCGGTGTATTGTGGTATTTAGAGGAGTATTACAAAACTGATCAGTGGAAAGCTGCTGCTCAAAAATTCACTACCTACATGGAAAAAGAAAAAACAAATGGAACTACACACGATATGGGTTTCAAAGTTTTTTGTAGTGTAGGTAATGCATTCCGTTTAACAGGAAATGCACACGATAAAGAAGTAATTATCGAGGCAGCAAAAACATTAGCTACCCGTTTTAACCCTAAAACTGGTGTAATATTATCATGGGATCATAGTAGAGATAAATGGGTAAACCCTGTAATTATCGATAACATGATGAATTTAGAATTGCTATTTGAAGCAACTAAGTTAACTGGCGATTCATCATTCTATAAAATTGCAGTTAGTCATGCCAATACCACCATGAAAAACCATTTCCGAGAAGATTTTAGTTCGTATCACGTAGTAGATTACGATCCTAAAACAGGTGAAATATTAAAGAAAACAACACATCAAGGATATAGCAATTCATCTGCTTGGGCACGTGGACAAGCTTGGGGTTTATACGGATACACCATGTGTTACCGCTATACTAAGAACCCTGTTTATTTAAAACAAGCAGAAAATATTGCAAAGTTTATCTTCAATAACCCCAACATGCCGAAAGATTTGGTGCCGTATTGGGATTTTAATGCACCTCAAATACCTAATGAACCGAGAGATGCATCAGCTGCTGCTGTAATTGCCTCTGGATTGTACGAACTAAGCAAATACAGCAAACAAGGTGGCGATTACTATAAAAAAGCAAATCAGATACTAAACAGTTTAAGCACCACATACATCGCTCCAGTTGGCACAGCAAAAGGTTTCATTTTATTGCATAGTACAGGTTCAAAACCATCAAATAGTGAAGTTGATGTTCCACTTAATTATGCCGATTATTATTACTTAGAAGCCTTGCTGCGCTACAAAAACTATAAATCAACCAAATAATATTAACCTCCTCGTCATTGCGAGGCACGAAGCAATCTTAAAGCTTTAGATACAACATTAAACTGATAACCAAATAATTAAAACACCAACCACATGAAACCAAAAAAAATATTTCTCGCATTACTATTATGCGGTGTTTACAGCTTAAGTAATGCTCAGCAAACTGCACATGATAAAAAAATGGAGTGGTGGCGAGAAGCCCGTTTTGGCATGTTTATCCATTTCGGTGTGTATGCGCAAATGGCAGGTGAATATAATGGACATCAGCAGGCGAGAGGTGGTGCAGAATGGATTATGAATAGAATGAAAGTGCCTGTAGCAGAATATAAATCCATTGCCAAACAATTTAATCCTGTAAAATTCAATGCAGATGAATGGGTAAGAATGGCAAAAGATGCCGGAATGAAATACCTAATCATTACCGCTAAACATCACGATGGTTTTGCATTGTTTAATTCGAAAGCAAGCGATTGGGATATTGCAGACGCAACGCCGTATAAAAAAGACATTTTAAAACCTTTAGCAGCAGCCTGTAAAAAGTACGGCATTAAACTAGGGTTTTACTACTCTCAAGCACAAGATTGGGGAAATGCTGGTGGCTCAGTTGCTAGAAAAGTGATGGCAGAAGGTTGGCCAAATCCAGATAGTACTAAAATTAATACCTATACCGAAGCACACAAAGGGCATTGGGATCCAGCGCAAGAAACTTCAACTTTTGATCAATATATTGATAGAGTAGCAGTACCGCAGGTAAAAGAATTAATGACTAATTATGGTGATGTTGCAGTATTATGGTGGGATACGCCAACTAATATGACAGATGCAGCAGCGTTAAAATTACAGGCTGCTTTAAAAACACAACCAAATATCATTACCAATGATCGTTTAAAACGTCCTAATTTTCCGGGAGATACTAAAACCCCTGAACAAAAAATACCAAACTTAAGTGAGTTAGATGGTAAAGACTGGGAAACCTGCATGACCATGAATGGAACTTGGGGCTTTAGAAATTCAGATACCAATTGGAAATCATCTACAACCTTAATTCGTAATTTGGTAGATATTGCTTCAAAAGGAGGTAATTACTTATTAAATGTTGGTCCAAAACCTGATGGTTCTTTTCCAGAAGCAAGTGTAGAACGTTTAAAAGATTTAGGTACTTGGATGAAAACATACAATGAAGCCATTTACGCTACGCATGCAAGTCCAATTCCTGCACAAACTTGGGGCAGAGTAACACGAAAAGATCATGCAAATGGTACTACTACCTTATATCTTTCTGTTTTCGAATGGCCAAAAAATGGCGAACTGGTTGTAAAAGGTTTAGCTAACCAGGTGATTTCCGCTCAATTATTAAATAATGGAAGCAAAGTAGGTTTCAATAAAACAGCAGATCAAGTAACGCTTAAATTGCCAACCACAGCCCCAAATGCAGTAGCGAGTGTAATTAAGGTTGAAGTAAAAGGCAACATGCAAACTTGGTTTGGTGAGAGTGGTAAAGAGAAAATGAAAACTGGCGCTATAGATTAAGCTCCATTCAATTCATATTTTATAAAAATAGTATTAGCCGCAGATGCGCAGATTAAGATAAAACGTAATCTTCGCATCTGCGGCTTTTAAATTATAGTTTTTTGGTTTTTATCTTGGAAAGTAATTTCAGTAACATCTATTTAAGCAAACCCTGCAATTAATAACATCATTTTTTTTGCATTTGTCATGCTGAGCTTGTCGAAGCATCTGTATCAAGGAAGTGTTTTGAATCAATCAAGGTTCATAAATACATTATACATGGTGCTTTTGCCGCAGATTAACATGATTTACTTGGTATTAAGGGTAGTTCACTGATTTTAGATGATGTTTTTGCCAGAGATTAACAGATTTTACTTAAGGCGGATGGCATATTAGAAGTTGCAGGTGTTATCTTAAAAGTTGCAGGTGCTATCTTAAAAGTTGCAGGTGTCATCTTAAAAGTTGCAGGTGTTATCTTAAAAGTTGCAGGTGTTATCTTAAAAGTTGCAGGTGTTATTTTAAAAGTTGCAGGTGCTAATTTGATAGTATGGGATTGTAGTTTATTTGCGTATGCTATTTTTTTTGCAAGAAGGAGATTGCCACAATCGGTGAAGAACCTCCTTCGCAAGGAAGAGTTTGTTAACTATTTGCTCGTCATTCCTGTGAAAACGGGAATCTTAATGCGTAAAAAAAGCCTCTTATTGCATTACGATTCCCATCCGATAGCTATCGGATCAAGTTAGGAATGACACAATCGAGTTGTGGTAAGAAGATTATTTACCGTTCTTCTTTCTGCTTTGCAGTTGTGCTAAATACAAGGATTTCGGCTGAATACCTGATTGGTTTTGATTCTCCCAAATCCCATCAGGTCTACCTTTTAAACGACCTTCAGATTTTTCACCTTGTGTACCGAAACTATAATTCTGACCACCAACCCAAGGGTTTTGAACTGCCGCTCTTTTAACTTTACAGTTCCATAAAACCTGAGTTACACCAGCCCAACCATGTCCGCTGCCCCAGTTACCTCTATCTTGTACGTTAATTTCTCCATCGGTAGTAATGTTGTCAAATAAGGTGCCTACTGCCCAACGGTGGTGCGGACCAATATCTGCATGGGTTTTAGTTGCTTTACAATTATAAAAAACGTTTGGTCCTAAGGTTTTAGCTCCAGTTACATAATCATGTCTAGCTTCTGTAAATTCTAAATTCATAAATAAATTAAGTTGCCCATCGTTGTTAAATGAATATCTTCTTCCGCCAGTAATTACAGATTTAGCATCTAAACATTTCGAGTCTTTAACTGTAATCTGCTTTGAATTCGATTTAATACTCACGGCAGCATAGCCAAAATATCTAGTCGTTATATTTCTAACCCATGCGTTTTTTACCTTATTAAACTCTACTGCAACCCAACCGTGGTCTTCGTCAATATCAGTTGCATATTCCGATTCGATAAACATGTTTTCAATTCCAACATCATTAATTCTTCCCTCAAATGAAGCTTTAAAAATTTCGGCGCCACCATACTTCTGTTCCATTTCCATTACAATAGGATTATCAATTGTAATTTTGTTACCTTCTATTTTGGTAATCTGTCTTTCAAATTGAAGGTTATATTCGCTAGGTTGCCATTGTTTGGTTCCATCCCTAGCTTCAATCTGATCCATTTGCAAATCTTTAATCCATTGTGTTGTTCCGGGTCTATACACCACAATGTCATCTCCAGCTTTAAATTTACTCGCATCAGTTACCAAAAATGAAAATGTACCAACAGGCACAAATTTATCTTGTAGTTGTACCCTGGTTCCTGCAGTTTCTTTTAAATTTCCATCACCACTAAAAATGATTAAAGAACGTTGCCCTTTACCAATAGCAATTAATTTAGTTGCATTTTCTCCTTCGCCTCTTAACACAATTCCACTTTTAGTAATGTTAATTGTGCCTGGTATTTTATAAACTCCTTTTTTCAGCAGAATAGTTCCTCTAAATCCAGCTTTATTTAGTGGCAATTTAGCTACCTCATCAATTACATTTTGTAAAAGCTCTTGACTATCGCCATTTTCGTTGGCGTTAACGGTTTTTACAACTGGAACATCTGCAATTTCTTTATCACCTTGGTAATAGCCTACATGACTAAAGTCGGGAATAATATTTCCTTTAGCATCTGGAATATATTTTAGAGATCCATCTGCATTTACTTTGATGTATTTTGACTCCCATAATTTTTTAAATACAGGTTTAAAGGATACGAGTAGGATAACAGCGGCGCTTAATAAGAGTATTTTCTTCATTATTTTATAATTGGCTAAAGCTAAATGTAGGGAGAATGAGCTATAAATGCTAGGCAAATATTGGCAATAAAGTAAGTGATTTTATCTTTCTAGTTAAAATTCAATCGCAAATACAAATCTTTAGCTATGGCGATGCTTTTGATGCTAAAATTGCTGAATGAGTAGCCAATCCAGTAAACAATCTGTATCGTCAATTTTTGTTTATTGCATTAACCAAATTAAATAAATTATGAAAAAATCGCCTGTAATTTTAGGTTTACTATTCGCTTGCTCATGCGCAAGTTTTGCTCAATCCGCAAATTTAACTACATGGCCAAAAGGGACTTCACCAGAAGAAGTAGGCAAAAGAGTTGCAGCTAGATTTGTAGCCACCCCGCACACTAACTTTAACAGACCTACGCCCCCTTCGGTAATTACTTATCCTGAAACCTGTGCTTGGTATGGCGCATTAAAATTTGCAAAAGCAACAAATAATGATGCTTTGAAAAATGATTTGATTAAAAGATTTGAGCCAATGTTTACTACTGAAGCTAAACTAATTCCGCCAGTTACAAATGTTGATTGGGCTGTTTTTGGCTCAGTTCCATTGCAATTATACATACAAACTAAGGATAAAAGATATTTAGAATTAGGACAAGATATTGCAGACAAACAATGGGCTGCGCCTGATGAAAAAGCAAAAGCAAAAGTAAAACCAGAGCAAATGGAAGCATTCGCAAAAGGATATTCTTGGCATACCCGCATGTGGATAGATGATATGTTTATGATTACTGCTTTGCAAACTCAGGCATATAGAGCTACTGGAGATGCAAAATACATTAATAGAGCAGCTAATGAAATGGTGTTGTATTTAGATTCGCTACAAAAACCAAATGGTTTATTTTACCACGCACCTGATGTTCCTTTCTTTTGGGGCAGAGGAGATGGATGGATGGCTGCAGGGATGGCAGAGATTTTAAGCTCTTTACCAGAGAACAATCCTAATCGTGCTCGTATTATGAAAGGCTATAAAACGATGATGGCTTCTTTGTTAAAATATCAAGCACCATCTGGCTTATGGAGACAATTAATTGATGAGCCAACAGCTTGGGAAGAAAGTTCATCGACTGGGATGTTTACATACGCTATGGTTGTAGGAGTTAAAAAAGGATGGTTAGATAAAAAAACATATACTCCGGCTGCTCGTAAAGCTTGGTTGGGCTTAGTTTCTTATATAGATGAAAATGCGGATGTGAAAGATGTTTGTGAAGGAACCAACAAGAAAAATGATAAGCAATATTATTTAGATAGAAAAAGAATTGTTGGTGATTTACATGGTCAGGCGCCAATTTTATGGACAGCTGCAGCATTAATGAACTAATTTTTATATCAATTTAATCTAGCATGAGATTATTAACTGTTGTTTCCTTTTGTTTTTTTGTAGGATTTTGTGCACCGGCTTCTGCTCAAGTAAAACTTTTGCCACAGCAAGATCGTTGGACGATCCAACCTGACGGTAGTATAAATTGGAAGTTAGATAAACGATTGCCACATACCGACCATATAGAAATGAGTGGTGAAAAGGTATCAATGTGGGTAGAATATGGGGTAGATAGCGTAGGTAAATCAACCATTAACAGAACTATTGTTTTCCCTACGTTTAGAATGTTGCCAGACGGCACGAGGACTCACATTTCATATTCGTTCACCGATAACGATTTGCCACGTTTTTACATCAACAACAGATTACTGAAAACAAATTTGGCCAAAAGTGGTAAGTCGGGAGATTTATCTTATAAAATAACAGACATTACCCAAAAAAGTGTAATGACAGTTAACGCTGAATCTGGAACTCCAGTCTTAGCGCACATACAACGCAAATTTTATCCTTCGGTAAATGAACCTATGGCATTTGAGAAATTCGTTTTTACCAACGTAACGGATAAAGACGTAACCTTTGCAATGGAATATTTGAGAAAGGAAATTAGAACGGATAGTGTTAGAAGTAAAGGTAAACAACATAGTATTGTGACAGGTACAGTTGGCGCTGGAAGTAAAGTTGTAGCACCAGGTAAATCGGTAACATTTACTGTTTATTACATGGCTACAGATAATCCTAGTCAGTCATTAAACATAAAACCGGAGGCTGAAGAAACTGCCAGAATGAAGCGTGTTGCAGGTTTAATGGACAGATTACAATTGGTAACTCCGGATAAAATTTTAAATACGACATTCGATTTTGCAAAGATTAGAGCCACAGAAAGTATTTATAAAACTAAAGGTGGTTACATGCATGGTCCAGGTGGATTAGCGTATTATGCTGCAATTTGGGCGAATGATCAGGCTGAATATGTAAATCCGTTTTTTGCTTTTTTGGGCGATAAGGTGGGAAATCAATCTGCCATGAACGCTTATCGATGGTTTGCAAAGTATATGAACCCAGATTATAAGCCAATCCCAAGTTCAATTGTTGCCGAGGGCGATGCAGTTTGGAAAGGAGCTGGTGATAGGGGAGATCAAGCGATGATTGCTTATGGTGCTTCTCGGTATGCTTTAACCTATGGAAACATTGATTCGGCTAAAGTATTATGGCCTTTAATAGAATGGTGTTTGGAATATAGTCATAGAAAGTTAAATGCAGATGGCGTTGTAAATTCTGATGCAGATGAGTTGGAAAATCGTTTCCCGGCAGGTAAAGCAAATTTATCTACCAATAGTTTGTATTACGATGCACTTCGCTCTGCAGCATTATTGGGTAGATTATTGAATAAGCCAGCAAGTCAGACAACTACCTACACCAAACAGGCAGACGATTTAAAAGCAAATATGGAAAAGTATTTTGGGGCTAATGTGGAAGGTTTTGATACTTATAAATATTATGAAACCAATACTACGTTGCGTGCTTGGATTTGTATGCCGCTAACTGTTGGGATCTTCGACAGAAAAAAAGGAACTATTGATGCTTTATTTTCTCCGCGTTTATGGACTGCAGATGGTTTAGCTACTGAAGCTGGTAAAATTACGTTTTGGGATAGATCTACACTTTATGCTTTACGTGGTGTTTTTGCCGCTGGCGAAACAGAAAAAGCAATGGATTTCTTAAAATATTATTCTCAAAGAAGGTTATTGGGTGAACATGTTCCTTACGCTGTTGAAGCTTATCCAGAAGGAAATCAAAGACATTTATCTGCTGAAAGTGGATTATATTGTCGCATTTATACCGAAGGTTTATTTGGTATGCGCCCAACTGGTTTTAATGCGTTTGATTGTACACCACGTTTGCCCAAAGATTGGAAAGAAATGGCATTGAATAAGATTAATGCTTTTGGTGGTGAATTTGATTTATCGATACAAAGAGCAGGTTCAAATCAATTAAAAGTAACTGTAAACCAAGCTGGGAAGAAAATTAAAACGTATTTAATTAAAGACGGAGCTACTTGTAAAGTAGTATTGTAATGAAAGAAAAAGTAATTCTCCTGTTGATTTTAGGCTCTTTTTCAATAGTTTACTGTAAAAAGAAAACAACTATACAACCTGAACCCGAAGTTGTAAAACCACCTGTTACTGCGCCCAAATTAGGCGTAACGCTACAAGCAGATGGGCCAGGTAATACGTACGAATTGATTAATGGTAAATTAGGTGGCGAGGCCGAAGAGACCCCCGACTGTGGACATGCTGCTTTTGGTCGCCATATTGCAGAAGTATACGATGATATATTGAAGAAAAACGTATTCGAGTTTTATATCCACGTTACACCTGATGATGACCGATGCAACGGATCGACAGATAGACAACGAAATGAAATTAAAAGTTATGGACCATCTCCAGATAATGTAAAGGGAACAATAGGAGAAACGGTAACGTATAGATGGAAATTTAAACTCGATGCAGGATTTAAGCCCTCGCCAAGTTTTACACACATTCACCAAATTAAAGCTGGAGACGGTGACGATGGTTCGCCTTTAATTACGATTACTCCACGATACGGTAACCCAGATCAGCTAGAGATTATTCATACTGCAGGTTCTTCTGCAACTAGCTTAGGGAAATTAAAAACAGTAAACCTTGCACCATTTAAAGGGAATTGGGTTGAAGTAATCGAGAAAATTAAATACGGAACCAACGGTACGTTTGAGATTAGCATTAAAAATGTAAGTGATGGTGCTTTATTATTAAGTTATGCAAATGCTAATATCGATTTATGGCGAACTGGAACTACTTTTTGTCGCCCAAAATGGGGGATATATAGGAGTTTGAATAATAAATCATACATAAGAGATGAAGCGGTACGATTTGCTGATTTTTGCATTGCCGAAGATGATGCGGTTTGTCAATAAGTTTAATAAATAACCACATAGAAACATAGGTCACATAAACTAACTCACCTATGTTTTATTAGAGTTATCTTCATTGCGAGGTACGAAGCAATCTTACAACTATTGGTTAGCTACCGCTTTAAAATTGCTTCGTACCTCGCAATGACGTAATACTTTTTACTTACTTGTTATCTCCAAAACTATACTACTCAATGGTCTTAATTTAGCAGGGGAAACATTTAAACCAATCTCCATTAAATAGCTTCCTGTATAAACTTTACCATTTTCAGGGCTTTCTGCTGCTGCTCCAGGGATTAGATTAGTTTCTGTAATGGTGTATTCATTGTCAGGATTTAAACCTTGAAGTTTTACTTTACCGAAAATCTGTTTTTTTCTTAGATTTAAATTGTAGCTAAATAAAACAGCTTTGTTTTTTGTAGAATCAGTATACATTAAAACAGCTCTGTCTTCATCATAAGGAGAAACCAAGCGGTATAAATCACCATACCAAATGATAGGATTTAATCGATTGTAATTTGCAATAGCAGCACTACTGAAGCTAATTTCATCAGGCGTCATTTTATCTACACTAATATCATAACCCAATTTATCCATCATGGCTACGTCTGTTCTAAACTTAAGGGTTTGTTTACCCATAGAAGTTACGTGACTAGAAATAGTATTTGATGGGAAGAAATAAGAATATCCCCATTGTATAAATACACGTTCAGCAGCATCAGTATTATCACTTGGCCAAAATGAATCGAAATATTTAAGCGCACCATAATCTGTTCTACCACCGCCACCAGAGCACAACATAATGCCTAAATGAGGATATTTAGCTCTAATGCGCTGCATCACTTTATAAAAACTCTGTGTATAATCTATAAATAACCTCGATTGATCTTTTCCTAGGTAAGGTGAATAGGTGTTTGACATAAATCGATTGTTATCCCATTTGATATATGCCAAGCCAGGATTTTCGGTCATCATTTTATCTACCAAATTAAAAACGAAATCTTGCACTTTCGGATTGATTAAATCTAAAATCAATTGGTTACGCTGATAGTTTTCAGCTCTATTTGGAAGTTTTAAAACCCAATCTGGATGTTTTTCGTACAATTCACTTTTTTGGTTTACCATTTCTGGTTCTAACCAAATTCCGAATTTTATTCCCTTTTTAGTCGCTTCTTTCACTAAGTAACCAATTCCATCAGGTAGTTTTTTACGATCTTCTTGCCAATCGCCTAAGCCCGCTTTATCATCATTTCTAGGATATTTATTTCCAAACCAACCATCGTCTAGTAAGAATAAATCAAGTCCTAATTTTTTTGAACCATCAAATAGTTCGACTAATTTCTCTTGATCAAACTTCACGTGTGTGGCTTCCCAATTGTTTAATAACGTCATTCGGGGTTTTAAACCATCTAAAACTCCATACACTCGAGCCCAAGTATGTAAATTTCTACTCGCTTGACCTTTACCATTTGCACTATAGGTGAATATAAATTCTGGAGTTGTAAAATGTTCACCAGTTTTTAAGGTTAGGGTAGAAGCGTACGGATTAATACCAGAAATTACCCTTAACTTATTCGTTCTATCTACTTCAAATACAAATTGAAAGTTGCCTGTCCATGCAATTGTTCCAGCAATTACTTCACCCTCAGTTTCAGTCGCAGTTTTATTAGGTGCTAAAAAAAATACTGGACTTTGGTACATGTTTGCTCTACTGCCTAATTTGCTATCAATAATTTTAATACCGCTTGTTAATTGACTTTCTTGTTGATCCATTTCACGTGCCCAATCGCCATGAAACTGCGTTAGGAAATAATTTGAAGCATCAAAATGTAACATAGAAGAAGCGTAATTACTTAAAATAACACCGCCTTTTTCTTTATTGATAATTTCTGTAGAACTACTTAGTACATTCGATTTAAAGGCAGCCTTGAAATGTAAAATAACTTCGGTTTGATATACTGGGTCTTTTAAATAGATATCAGTTTGAGTGATGTCTGCATCTAACTTTTTGGTTTCTGCTTTAGTGAAACGTAAATCTAAAGATGGATTTCCATCTGTATGTACCATACGAATGGCTGGCTCAAAAACATCTTCCATGCCAGCACCAATGTATGCTTCCATGCCGTTTCTTAATTTAGCATAGGTTTCTTTTGATAACGTTTTTCCAAAATATCGTTGGTACAATTTTCCTCCTTCATCGCCAGCAAAAACTAAACTGGTATTTTGAGTTTCGATAACAATCGGACTACGATTTTGCGCCCATAAAAAGGATGAGCAAAATAAAGAAATAGTAAAAAGTATAATTTTAGATTTCATATAATATGGTTCTGATATAAACTAAATAATTCTAAAAGGTTCAATTAATCAAAAATACCCAAAGCGACCTCGCACCATGTGCACCAAGTACTAAACTCTGTTCTATATCGGCAGTTTTAGATGGCCCAGCGATAAAAGCGCCATAGCCGTATTGCTTATTTCCAATTTTTTCGTAGGCGTGATGCATAGTTGGTAAAACATCAACTTTGTTCACTACCAAAATTAAGTTTTGTGTAATAAAAGGCAAAACTCTATCAAGTAGAATTGATTCATCTACCCAACATGCTCCATTTTCTGCTACTACAAAATGAGCTGGTAATATAGCAAGCTCTACATTTTCTAGCTCATGTGGGTTATGGTTGTTAATATTATTATTGGCAATTTCTTGCATACTCGATAGAGGGGAAATCACTCTGATTTGGTCTGTTGGGTAATTAGCTTTTAATAAAGAGATGATTTCTTCAGTATTAGCTACAACAGTCACTTTTCCTCCTATTCCATTTAAAACTTGAGAGAATTTTTCAATTAAAGCTGTTTCTTGTCCTTGGAAAAAGGAATCAAGTTCTGGCAATGGAGTTAACTCAGGTTGATTTGCTTTTACGGCGGCTAAAATCTGGTCTCTACTGTTCATTGTTCTTTCTGTTGATTTTATACCATTCGCCAAATGAACTTTTTGGTACTTTTGGCATATCTCTTTGCAAATACCAAACATTAAACTTATTATTCACCATAAATGGGGCATATTTAAGCGTTGTTCTTGCAGCCCTTCCTGCTAGTTTATAAAGTGTAGGCGACGATAGGGTAGTTGCCATTGTTTTCATTGCAACTTGCTTTGCCGTGGTAGTATAACCTTCTTTTACCAACACTTGTCGCCATTTGTACAGTTGATCGTGAATATCAATTTTAACCGGACAAACATTAGAACATGAACCGCACAAAGTAGATGCAAAAGGTAGATCTGCATATTGTTTCATGTCTAAATTCGGTGCTAAAATAGCCCCAATTGGCCCTGCTATAGCATTGTGGTAACTATGTCCGCCACTACGTCTATATACAGGGCAAGTGTTCATGCAAGCGCCGCAACGAATGCATTTTAATGAATTTCTAAATTCTTCTCTACCTAATTGACGAGTTCTGCCATTATCTACTAAAATAATATGCAACTCTTTTCCATCTCTTGGTTTAGCAAAATGACTAGAGTAAGTGGTAATTGGTTGTCCAGTTGCACTTCTAGCTAATAACCTTAAAAACACAGAAAGATGTTCACGCTTTGGGATAATCTTTTCTATCCCCATACAAGCAATATGGATATCGGCTAAATGTGCGCCCATATCGGCATTGCCTTCGTTGGTACAGATTACAATTTCTCCAGTTTCTGCTACTGCAAAATTAACACCTGTTAATGCAGCTCGTCGTGTTAAAAAAGTATTTCTTAAATGTACACGAGCAGCTTCCGTTAATAATTGAGGGTCCGCATTTCCTTTTGGTGTACCTAAATGTTCATGAAATAATTCACCTATTTCTTCTTTCTTTTTATGGATACAAGGCAAAACAATATGACTTGGTGGTTCTTTTGCGAGTTGTACAATGCGTTCTCCCAAATCAGAATCAATTACTTCTATTCCTTGGTGTTCTAAGTATTCATTTAAATGGCATTCTTCAGTCAACATCGACTTACTCTTCACCATTTTATTGATGCCTTTTTCTTTTAATAGACGATACACAATTTCATTGTGTTTTTTTGCATCTTCAGCCCAATGTATGATTACGCCATTTTGCAATGCATTTTTTTCAAACTCTAGTAAATAGTCATATAAATTAGAAAGGGTATTTGATTTAATGGCTGATGCTGCATTGCGCAAATTTTCCCATTCTGGAATTTGATGTGCAGATTTATCTCTTTTTTGTCTAATCCACCATAGAGTTTCATCGTGCCAATCTACTCTCTTTTCATCTTCGTTAAAGATGTCCGCTCTTTCAGCATGATCTAGAATTTTCATGCTTTCACTCCGTTTAAAATTTCAGCAATATGAATAATTTTGATAGGACTTTGTTGTCGATTTAAAATTCCTTCCATGTGCATTAAACACGACATATCTACTCCTGTAATGTATTCTACATTGTGTTTAGCATGATCATTTACTCGATCTTTTCCCATTTTAACAGAAACAGCTTCTTCAGCTACACAGAAAGTACCACCAAAACCACAGCATTCATCTTTACGATCTAATTCTACTAATTCTATATCTTTCACCAAATTTAAAAGTTGTCCTGGCTTCGAAAAATCAGGAGCGTTTAGTTCAGTCATCTGTGAAAGTTTTAAACCTCGTTGTCCGTGGCAACTTTGGTGCATTCCAACTTTATGAGGAAAACTACTTTTTAATGTATCTATTTTTAATACATCAGTTAAAAAAGAAGTTAGTTCGTAAGTTCTTTCTGCAATTTGTTTAGCTAATCCAGGCTCGTCGTCATCGTGAAGGTGTTCCCTAATATGTAAAACGCAACTACCAGATGGTGCAACGATATAATCGAAACCGCTAAAATTTTTAACAAAAAGTGAATTGCATCCGCCAGCTAAATGCTCAAAACCAGAATTAGCCATTGGTTGTCCGCAACACGTTTGTGAAGTTGGATAACTTACATCAATACCTAAATTCTCTAATAGCTCTAAAGTAGCAATAGCAACTTGCGGATAAAACTGATCTACATAACACGGAATAAAAAGGGCAACCTTCATAAAAATGGCAAGAGCTAGGATTTAGAGCAATTAAAAGAATTTTTTATCTCTATTAATTGCTGTGATGTGAAATAAATTCTTTTTGATAGTTTAAAGGGCTTTTACCAGTAGTTATTTTAAAATATTTATGGAAGCTCGCCAAATTGTTAAAACCACTTTCGTAGCACAATTGCTTAATGTTTAATTTGTTTTCCATTAACAGCTTGCAGGCATGACCTACTTTAATTTCTGTTAAAAATCTTGAATAGGTTTTACGTGTTTTAGATTTAAAATATCTGCAGAAAGAATTTGGACTAATTACTGCCACATTCGCGATTTCTTCTAAATGAATTTTTCTTCTAAAATTACTTAAGGTATAATCGTAAATGGCATTAATGCGGATATTTTCTGATTCGTCGTAATCTTGTTTAAATCCAATAGAAGATAGTTTTACCGTTTGATTGCAGTTGGCAATAAGGGAAAGTGCTTCTATTAGTAAAACAATGCGCTGAGTTCCTTCCGCGGTTAACATTTGCTCTAGTAAATCGGCAACTTTAATTTTCACTTTGCCGTTTACTTGTAAACCTCTTCTGCTATTCTCTAATAATGATTTAATAGCTTTATTTTCTGGAAGATTTAAAAATTGATCACCCCAAAAGTTTTCGCTAAAATGCGCAACTCTTACATCGGCACAAGCTTTCGATTGATCATTGAAGTACATGTCGTCAAATCTCCAATAATGGGCTAGATGTGCGCCTACTAAAACAATGTCGCCTGAGCGAAAGCCTTTAATGCTATCGCCTATAAATTGAGTCCCGACACCTTTTTTTAAATGGATTAGTTCTACTTCTGGATGATAATGCCATTTATTATTCATGTAAGGAACTAAATCTCTTCTTACGCTAAATGACTGGGCAGGGCCAGTTGAAACTTTTAATAATTGAGGTTTCATGTTAGTACAGTGGTTTATAATTGGTCAATTAAATATACAGCATAATTATATTATCTTTCATATTAATGCCAATATTGCTGAATATTTGGATAATTCGAGCTAATTTTTAGGATTTATGATTGGTTTTTTCTGTATTAATTTAATTAAATAAAAAAGCCCCGACCATTCAAAATGGTCGGGGCTTTTTAGTGTATAATTTAGAACTTGTAAGAAAGTGTAGTTATAAACTGACGAGGTGGGATAGGGTTTACGCTATAATTCTCATGAACAAAATAATTTAGCTCATTTGTAATGTTTGAGACTTTACCTAATAAAGAAAGTTTTCTCCATGCATAACCTGCAGATAAATCGAATGTTGTAAAATCATTTAAAGGAATTAATCTACTCGGAGTTCCGGTTTTACTATCGTTATAGCCACCATTGCGTTTGCCAGTATAATAAACAGACGCACCTAGTTTTAAACCTTTAACACCACCATTTTGAAAGGTATAGAATAAGGTTCCATTTGCTGTGTTTTTGGTAGAACCAACCAAGCGCTGTCCTTCCACAATACCACCAATTGTTGTGGTAGTTGTACCCACAGTAATTGTTGTTTTATCTAATGTTTTTGTATAACGGATGTAATTGTAGCTATAACCTGCAATGAAGTTTAAGCCTTTAACAATTGTTCCTGTTAAATCAAACTCAATACCATCACTTGAAGTTTTTCCACTTAATTCTTTAACATTTGTGTCGCCATTTGGTGTGCCATCAGCTTTAAGTAAGGCCTGTTGTGCAAATTTATTATTGGTAATTCTGTATACAGTTAAGTTTGCAGATAACTTACCTCCTAATAAATCATTTTTAATACCAGCTTCATATTGATCAACGATTGAAGGATCTAATGGTGCGCTATAAATATCCATTCCAGTATTAGAGATAAAATTACTTGCATAACTTACGTAAAGTGAAGTTGTTTTTAAGGGTTGATAAATCAATCCAAATTTTGGAGAAAAAGCAGTTTCAACTTTAGATTTTCCAATAATATTATTACTTAGAGTCTTAGCGCCTGTAATATATGAAGTAGTTATAGTTCTAGGTGTTTTTTGGAAAGTATAACGAACTCCTGCTAATACTTTAAATTGTTCTGTTAAAGAAACTAAATCTTGTACAAAAGTTCCCATACGGTAAACCGGAGCAAATATTTCAGAAATGGCAGTTGTTGCTGGTAAAGCTGCTGTATTATTAAAACTAGTAGGATTTAACAAATTAATATTACCATAATTATAAGTAGTAACACCACCTGGGTAAGCAAAAGCATTTGAAGTTACTCTAGATTGATCTGCATCAGCACCAATTAATAAGGAATGTATAATGCTACCCGTTTTAAATTTACCATTTAAGTTAATCTGCTGATTGTAGGTGAATTCTTCTGTTTTAGAACGAGTAAGATTTCTTGCAGCAACTCCTGCAGCATTTGCAAAAGGACGCTCAGCACTATAATAATTTCTATTGTAGGACTGTAAACCAGCAATTACATTTAATTTCCAGTTGTCATTAAATTTATGATTTACATTTAATTGAGTAGTAGTCGTATTCGTTTTGTTATAAGCTCCTGGCGCATTCAAATAAGTACTTCTACCAATGTTAACAATTTTATTATCTATAGAACCGATACCAAAATCAGGAGTGTAGTCACTTTTTAAGTAATCTCCTTGAAGCAAAATATCTGTTTTTTCGCCTATTTTATATAATAAAGATGGATTTACATAGGTCCTTTTTGTATTTACGTTTTTTCTAAAACTACCAGCATCTTCAAAAGTACCAATCACACGAAAAGCTAAGTTTTTTGTAATAGGACCATAAATGTCACCGGTTGGTTTGTAAAAATCATAACTACCACTACGCATAGCTACTTCGCCACCATATTCGAATTTCGGTTTTTTAGTAACTAGGTTTACAACTGCACCACCAGTAACGCCACCATATAATAAAGCCGCACTACCTTTTAATACTTCAACGGATTCTAATGTGCTAGCTTCTGGCATACCACCACTGTTTGCACGAGCGCCATTTTTAAATACATTATTAGTACCTAAACTGTATCCCCTCGCAAAAAAAGTTTCACCACTTACCGAACCACGATTCTCACCATAAGCCACGCCATTTACGTTCTTTAAGACATCACTTAACCGATTAGCTTGTTGATCAGTAATTATTTGATTTCCAATAATCTGAACAGATTGAGGTAAATCAATGGGTGCGATAGCAATTTTACCTAAGTTTACTGGTTTTTTATTGGGAGTTTTATAACCTGTAACAGCTACTTCGGCTAATTGAGAGGCTGATTCTGTAGTTGTAAAATTTATTTCGGTCACTTGTCCTTCGGTTACAACAACTGCTTTCTCTTGAGAAACTAAGCCTACTGCAGAAATTTTAATGATATAATTTCCAGGTGCTACATTCTTGATTGAGAAAATACCATTTTCATTAGTTTGAGAAACTTTACTAGTGTTTTTTAATCCAACACTTGCATAAGCTACAGGCAAACCATCGCTTGTTTTTATTGTTCCTGTTACTGTTCCTACTTTATTTTGTGCTTTTACTACTCCAAAAAGAAAAATAGAAAGAGCAAGTAAACTGAGAGATTTTGTAAATAATTTAAGCATGTATTTATTTGGATTAATTCTAAATTACCGCAAAGATAGAATGAGAATTTAAAAACACAAATTTTATTTAGACTTATTTTAAATAAAGAAGTTAATGTAATTTTTGGATAGGGATGGAGTTTAAGTATACGTAACTGTAGTTTTTTTGAAATTACGAATAATAAGATTGAACCCAAAAACTTATCATTCTGATTAATTTTTGACATTTTCTTGTAGTTCGATAAAAATATTTAACTACATTTGCTAAAAATAATAGTATTTTTATTGTCCTGATATGAATGTTACTGTCCTTGCTATATTTGATGAATTTAATCACAACGCTTCTTTAGCTAAAGTAATGAAGGAACGATTAATTCGTTTAGCCGCTGAATTACAAAACGTTCATTTAAAAAGTTTTACTTCACTTAAGCCCTTATCTGAAGATATTGTAATTTATATAAGTTATAATCCAAAATATACCATCCGCTGGAGAATTGTAAACGATGTGCCTAGCTTTGTTGAGGCAGAAGTTGCAAACATTTGTGCTTTATTAAACTATATCCCTTGGAAAACTTCATCAATTAATGTGTTTAAGCAGAGTTAAGCTTTTCAATTCCTTCTAAATTATCGCAATAGGTTATCAATTAAAAATTTCATCCTTGATAACCTAAAATAAAAACTCAAGAACAAACTGAATGCCTTGAGTGTTAAATGAAAGTTAACATAATTTAACCATTTATGTTGCCAATAAGTTTTACCATAAAACATGGTTAGATTTACTGCAAACGAGTAATACTCATTAATATACTGATGGATAAAAAGGATAGCCTAGATAATGTTTTTAAAGAGGAAATAAAAAAGCCATCGGATTTCAAGTTCGGCGCTACAGTTGCCAATGCTTTTGATGACATGGTAGAACGTTCAGTGCCTTTCTATAACGAAATACAACGGATGATTATAGAATTAGCAATAGAACATGCATTGCCAAATACAAATGTAATAGACTTAGGATGTTCAACAGGTACAACCATGATTGGACTAAATCCTTATGTAGCCGAAAATATAAAGTTTATTGGGGTAGATGATTCAGCAGAAATGCTAAAAAAATGTGATGTTAAACTAAAACAAGCAGATTTTAAAAGAAACTATGAACTAGTGCAGGCCGATTTACATGAAGATATTAAAATCGAAAATGCGTCTGTGGTTATATTATGTTTAACGTTACAATTTGTTCGTCCTATTTTCCGTGAAAAGCTATTAAAGAGAATATATAATGGCTTGGTACCTGGAGGAGTATTGATCATTTCAGAGAAAATATTGGCAGAAGATAGTCTCTTTAACAGAAATTTTATTAAGTACTATTACGATTATAAACGTCGTAATAACTATAGTGAAATGGAAATTTCACAAAAAAGAGAAGCTTTAGAAAATGTGTTAATCCCGTATAAGCTGAGTGAAAACTTTAAAATGCTTAAAGAAGCAGGTTTTCCGCATACCGAAACCTTTTTTAAATGGTATAATTTCACAGGCTTTATCGCAGTAAAAAACTAAAATGATCGCAATCGGTAACTTCTTTTTTAAGTACAGGAATTTCTTATTTATTTTCTTATACCTCGCTTTGTTTATTCCTTCTCCACAACTGTTTAAAGAAAGCACATTTGGGCCAAATTATTATCTATACCCTTTAATTATAGGGTTGTTCATTACTATTTTAGGACAATTAATTCGAGGTATTGCCATTGCTTTAGCTTATATCGTTAGGGGTGGAAAAGATAAAAATGTTTATGCAGATCATTTAGTAGTCGAAGGATTTTTTAACCATTGTCGTAATCCATTATATGTGGGCAATATATTAATGCTAGTTGGTGTAGGCATTTTAATTAATTCCCTATTGTTCATTATTATATTTATTCCTCTGTTTTTGTTTATTTATCAAGCAATTGTATTTGCAGAAGAAAACTTTTTAAGAAAAAAATTCGGCGAACAATTTAATGCCTACTGTGCTCGTGTAAACCGATGGTGGATAAACTTTAATGGTCTTGGAAAAACCATAAATAATATGGCATTTAATGGAAAAAGATGGCTAATTAAAGAATACAATACGCAAACCGTTTGGTTGGCAGGTATTATAATAATTCTACTTTTTTATTATCCACAATTAACACAGGGTGATGAAGAATTAAGAAATAAAATCGGCATTGCTGCTGCAATTGTATTGGCTATTTATTACCTTTCCATTCGTTATTTAAAGAAAAGCGGTACATGGAAAGGATAAGTTTTAGTTTCTTTATTAAGCTCTTTTTGGTTTGTTTATTATTCCCATTTATAGTACATGCGCAAAATGTTAATAAACCATTATTTAATCCAGATAGCTTAAAACTAATTTCATCTCAATTTAAATTTACAGAAGGCGCATCAGTAGATAAAAAAGGAAATGTATTTTTCACCGACCAACCTAACAACACCATTTGGAAGTATAGTGTAAATGGGAAACTAACACTCTTTACAGATAAAGCAGGAAGAGCTAATGGTACTTATTTCGATAAAAAAGGAAATTTACTTGCTTGTGCAGATGAAAATTTTCAAATCTTATCGTTCGATAAAAATGCGATACCGACATCCGTTTATAAGAATGATAAAGAAAATGATTTAAATGGGCCAAATGATTTATGGATAGATAAAAAAGGTGGCATTTACTTTACTGATCCATATTATCAAAGAAATTATTGGATAAGAAAAGCTCCATCGATTGTTGGTGAAAAAGTATATTATTTGCCCCATAAAACTGCTAAAGAATCTACTATAAAAATTGTTGAAGATAATTTACAAAGACCTAATGGGATAGTTGGAACTTCAAATGGTAAATTACTTTATGTTGCGGATGCAAAAGCTGGTAAAACATATCAATATACTATTCAGCCAGATGGCACATTAAAAAATAAAATATTGCTTATTAATCAAGGTTCAGATGGAATGACTTTAGATGAGCAAGGTAATATTTATTTAACAGGAAACGGTGTGACTGTTTTTAATAAAGAAGGAACACAAATAGCATACATCAATATTTCTACTGCACGTACATCTAACCTCTGCTTTGGCGGAAAAAAGAGAAATATATTATTTATCACTGCAGGTAATTCTATTTATACTTTGCCTATGTTGGTAAAAGGAGTAGAGTAGATAATTTTGAATCGTTTTACAAACAATTAAATCAGATTTGGGTTATTGATAAATAGGTTATTCAATGGAAAATTAATTTACAGTGTACCATGGTGAAAATTGATTATTTATGCGAATTGTTCGAAAATCAGCTCCCGTACCTCTATACCTTATTACAAATTGACGTAAATGATGTTTTTTGTATTTGCATTGGCGAACAATTAGTTGGAACTATAAAAAAAGTAACCAACGGTTGGGAGCAAATTGGTGGAAGAGAAATGTCTAATGAATTTATCGAAGATATAGGGAAATTTATAGAGCGTAGATTTTATGCTACTAATCTAGAAAGTACTTCAAATGCTTTATTAACAGGCTATTAGTTTGTTTTTTTTTAAAATGTTAAAACTTTTTTTACTAAAAAGATATTTACTATATGGTCATTGAGTAAAAATTGACGCAGTAAACATTTAACCTTAATAAAAAACAATGAAATTGAAATTCTTATTAGTCCTTGTGGTTGCTGGTATGGCAATAGCAGGATGCAGTTCAAGTAAAAATAGTAATGGAACAATGGATTCGACAGCAATTGATAGCGCAAGTAGAGATAGTCTAATGCGTGATTCCACCAAAGTTATCCCAGATACAACAAAACGTCCTGACACTACAAAACATTAATAACTAAGTCGATATTTAAATAATTACAAATGCGTAGAATAATTCTACGCATTTGTTGTTTAAGTTAATTTTGCATTAATTTTATGTGGATAAATTTCCCCTATTTTAGATTTAATTTCCCCATTTTGGGTAATTAATGCCACGCAGTCTATGTAAATTGATTTATTTATTTTTTTAATTTTAAAATATTTTTCAACATTTTTATTTTTTATAATTTACTTATAATGAGCTAATTTGGTTTGTTTTTAGCTTAAATTGAAATTTTTTAAGAAAATATTTCAATTTAAATTTGTGAATTAATAAAATATTTACGGTATATTAGATTTATGGCATAGGAAAAATATAAATTTCATTTTTCTTCTGTTCAAAACTAACACAATTGAAAACTTATTACTTAACATTAAAGAGATGAAGAACTACTACAATGCCGCATCAAATGTAACCAGTTACAAAAGCATTACTTTATTTTTCCTTGTTTTAACAGGTTTACTATTTACACAAAGTGTAAAAGCACAAACTCCTTACAAAGTTGAAGGAGATTCGCAGATAAAGATATCAGTTGATTCAAATCAGAATGTATTAACTACGTTGGTTGCTGAAGGTAATTTTATAGTTAAAGATGGTGTGTTAGATGAAATTAATTCTTTCGAACTTGCTTTACCCATTGCTAACACTTCAGGCAACTCAAACCAAAAAGTGAATAAAGATGAGATAAGTTTTAAACTTACTCATGTAATGATTTTACCAATGATGAAAATGATTCATGCAGTTGGGATTTTAAATATTGGGGGTGTAACGAGTAGAACTGATTTAGAATTTAGTTTTGTAATGAATAGCGACGAAAGCATTACATTGACTGGTCGTAAATCAATAAAATTAAGTGAATATCATAAAGAGCCAAATTTTGCTTTAGCTTCTCTTTCAAACAATAATGAAGTAAATCTTAACATGAATTTGATCTTTAAAAGCAATCAATTTTATGCAAATAATGCAATAGTTAATACTAATAAAATGACTATTCTAAGTGCAAGAGACTAAAATACAAGTCTAATTAAACCAAGAATTAAATTTCTTGGTTTAATTTTAATAAAAAATCTTTCAATTTTTCTAACGAAGCAATAACTTTTTGATTTTCTTTAACTTCACTATTGTTGTTTTTTAAATGGTCTTTTGCACCTTTTAGTGTAAAGCCTTTATCATCTACAAGGTGAAAAATAATCTTTAAGTTTTCGATATCTTCAGGAGTAAAAAGACGATTTCCTTTCTTATTTTTCTTTGGCTGTAATACATCAAATTCCTTTTCATAAAACCTAATTTGTGAGGCGTTTACGCCAAACATTTCGGTAACCTCGCCCATAGTATAATACATTTTGTTAATATCCCTGTCTTTGTATGGCATGTTTTAATCTGATTATGAATTGTTTGCAGCTTTTACTTAAAGTGTTCAACAAATGTAAAGGGATTTTAGTAGAATACCGCAATAAAATTTTAATTTTGTTCTTCCAAATTTTCTACACAGAATGACAGCAAAAGAAATAAGACAAACCTATTTAGATTTTTTCAGAAGTAAACAGCATCACATTGTACCATCGGCGCCAATAGTGGTTAAAAACGACCCTACTTTAATGTTTACCAATGCGGGAATGAATCAATTTAAAGATTTGTTTTTGGGCGAAGCTGCAATTAAATATCCTCGTGTGGCTGATACACAACGTTGTTTACGTGTTTCAGGCAAGCATAACGATTTGGAAGAAGTAGGAATTGACACCTATCACCATACCATGTTTGAGATGTTAGGTAATTGGAGTTTTGGTGATTATTTTAAAAAAGAAGCCATAGCTTGGAGTTGGGAATTATTAACTGAAGTTTATAAAATTCCGAAAGATCAATTGTACGTTTCTATTTTTGAGGGAGATGAAAAAGAAGGTTTACCAAGAGATACTGAAGCTTTTGAGTTGTGGAAACAGTTTGTAGATGAAGACCGAATTATTCTAGGAAATAAAAAGGACAATTTCTGGGAAATGGGCGATACAGGGCCATGTGGGCCTTGTTCTGAAATCCATGTGGATTGTAGACCATTAGCAGAGAGAAATGCGTCTAGTGGAAAAGATTTGGTAAATGCGGACCATCCTCAAGTAATTGAAATTTGGAACAATGTATTCATGCAGTTTAACAGAGTAAAGGATGGTTCTTTAAAACCTTTACCTGCACAACATGTAGATACAGGAATGGGATTTGAACGTTTGGTGCGTGTTTTACAAGGTAAAACTTCAAATTATGATTCAGATGTTTTCCAACCATTAATTCAGTTTATTTCCGAAAAATCTGGATTTGAATATTGTAGCAATGCTGAACAGGGTGATAAAGGCTGGAACGAAGCTGTCGCAATGCGTGTAATGGCCGATCACATTAGAGCAATTTCCTTTGTAATTGCAGATGGACAATTACCTTCAAATAATAAAGCTGGGTATGTAATTCGTCGTATTCTACGCCGTGCTGTACGTTATGCTTATACATTTTTAAACTTAAAAGAACCATTCTTAAATCAATTAGTGCCGGTTTTAGCGGAACAATTTAAAGGTGTTTTCGATGAATTGTATTTACAAAAAGATTTTGTTCAAAAAGTAGTATTGGAAGAAGAGGTTTCCTTTCTAAGAACTTTAGCAACAGGTATTCAGCGTTTTGAGAAGTATGAAGCAAAGGATGTAATTGATGGAAATTTTGCCTTTGAATTATATGATACTTTCGGTTTTCCAATAGACTTAACAGAGTTGATGGCTCGTGAAAAAGGCCTAACTGTTAATATGGAGGGTTTTAATTCTGCTTTGGCTGAACAAAAAAATCGTTCTCGTGCTGCTACTGCAATTGATACTGGAGATTGGATAATCGTAAATCATGATAATGATACTGAATTTGTTGGTTACGATCTAACAGAGATTGAAACAGAGATTTTAAAATATCGTAAAGTAAGTGCAAAAGGGAAAGAACAATATCAAATCGTTTTACGCAAAACACCTTTTTATGCAGAAAGTGGTGGACAGGTAGGAGATGTTGGCCGTTTAGAAGATCATAGCCGTCAGTTTTGGGTAGAAATAACCGATACTAAAAAAGAGAATGGTGTAATTGTTCATTACACAGATACGTTGCCAACGGATTTAGATGGTAAATTTTGGGCAGTAATTGATGAAGACAAAAGAGTTTTAACAGAAGATAATCATTCTGCAACTCACTTATTACATGCAGCTTTAAAGAAAGTATTGGGTAATCATGTAAATCAAAAAGGAAGTTTAGTTAATTCAGATAATTTACGTTTCGATTTTTCTCACTTTGCAAAAATTAGTGAAGAAGATTTGACTCAAATTGAGCATATCGTTAATCAGAAAATTAGAGAAAATATTCATCTAAAAGAACAACGTAATGTGCCTTATGATGAAGCGATTAATTCAGGTGTAACCGCTTTATTTGGAGAAAAATATGGTGATTTTGTTCGTGTAATTACTTTTGATGATCATTTCTCTAAAGAATTGTGCGGTGGTACACACGTTAAAGCAACTGGACAAATTGGTTATTTCAAAATTGTTTCTGAAAGTGCTGTAGCTGCAGGTGTTCGTCGTATCGAAGCCATTACGGCAGAAAAAGCAGAACAATTTATCGTGAACCTAAGCAAAGAGTTAAATCAGTTAAGAGGTTTACTAAAAGGAAATCAGAATATTAGCCTTGCGGTACAAGCTTTATTAGATGAAAATGCGAAACTAAAAAAAGAAGTAGAAAAAAGCATTTTATCTAAAGCTGGTGATATGAAACAAGCTATCGTTGACAAAGCTGAAAATATTAATGGAATCAATTTTATTGCAACACAAGTTGATTTACCGAATGCAGAAGCTGTTAAAAATTTATCTTTTGAAGTAAAAGCTCTTGTGCCTGATTTATATTTAGTATTCACAACTTTAATAGATGAGAAACCTGGAATTACAGTGATGATTTCTGAAAATATTGTTTCAGAAAACCTTAACGCTGCAAAAATTGTACGCGAACTGGGTAAAGAAATTCAAGGTGGAGGCGGTGGTCAACCATTTTATGCAACAGCAGGAGGAAAGAATATTGCAGGTATGGCTAGTGTACTAGAAAAAGCAAAGGATTTTATACTTTAGATACTATATTATAAAAAAGCCTCGATCATTTGATCGAGGCTTTTTTTTTGTGGAAATTAATTAGTGTTTCCCTTTACCATGGGCTTTTCCATTTCCATTATTTCCCTTACCACTATATATTTTTTTAGCTTGTCCAGGAGGCATTCCATGCGGATGGCCTTTTACAACATAGTATTTTCTATCATTACTATTTTTGATGACTAGCTGTTTACCTCCCCAGTTTTTATACTTTACATATTTAACTTTATCATTCTTATAATTTAAATATGGTCTATCTCCATTAACCACTACTTTATAGCCATTGTATAAATTATAATTGCCATATCTAGCTGGTAACGAATTGTTAAAAACCCAATTTCCATTATCCAAATAAACAAATTGACGTTTAGGTACAGAATAATAACTTTCTACATCTGGTAAATAGTAATAATCAACATGATCGTATCCCACTGGTCCCCATAATGGTTGAGATCCAATATTAACGTTCAGACTAACTTGTGCATTTGCATTATTTTGAACTAGCGATACCACACCTAGCAGTGCTATTAAAATTAACTTTTTCATTTTATGTTATTTAGATTGTGAAATTAATGTCTTCCTCTTCCGTGACCTTTTGAATGACCTTTAAATTTATTATACTGTTTATAATTCACTTGTTTAACAGAATAATATCTGCGTGCTGGTCTGTAATTGGTATAATAAGAACGATATACTATAGGTTGCGGCCTGTACACTACTACATTTCTTTTTGGGTAGTAATTGTGATGTCTTTCTACATACACTACTTCTCTAGGCGGAGTATAATAAGAATTATATCCATAATAAGTAGGAGTTCCAATGTTTAAACTAACACTAACTTGGGCTTTTGCGGGTTGATAAGTAGCTGCTACAATTCCTAACACAGCTACAAGGATTAACTTTTTCATAGTTTTAAAATTTTTGCGTGTATTTATATCAAATCCAATTTTATGCCATAAGTAGATTGTTGCCCTTTAGCAATAGAATTGATACATATTTGCATATATTTGAGGCACATTAAATGACCATTTTAATAGATATTGCCCATTAATGAGTACAAAAACTGCAACTGAAAGTGTAGCTTACGAATTGGTTTCTGGATTAGAAATACATGTACAGTTAAATACACAATCAAAAATATTTTCTTCTGATAGTGCCACTTTTGGTGCTAAACCCAATGAACATATTTCGGCTGTTTCACTGGCTTTGCCTGGTGCATTGCCCAAATTAAATAAAGAAGTAGTAGCAAAAGCGATAAGAATTGGATTAGCTTTAAATTGTGAAATCAATCAGTATAACTTTTTTGATCGTAAAAATTACTTTTATGCAGATTTACCAAAGGGATATCAAATTACACAAGATAATAGTCCAATTTGTAAAAATGGATATTTAGATGTGGTATTAGCCAATGGCGAAGAAAAACGAATTGGCATCAATAGAATTCACTTAGAAGAAGATGCTGGTAAAAGTTTGCACGATCAAGATGAGAAATATTCTTACGTAGATTTAAATAGAGCTGGAGTTCCACTAATTGAAATTGTAACAGAACCAGATATTCGCAGTGCAGAAGAAGCATCGGCTTTGCTTACTGAAATTAGACAATTAGTACGCCACTTAAACGTGAGCGATGGAAATATGGAAGAAGGGTCTTTGCGTTGTGATGCCAATATTTCGATACGAGAAAAGGAATCTACGCAATTTGGAACACGTTGCGAGGTAAAAAACTTAAACTCTATAAGAAACGTACGTAGAGCGATGGAGTTTGAATTTCATAGACAAATAGAAGTGATAGAAAACGGTGGAAAAATTATTCAGAGTACATTGAATTTTGATGCAGATAAAGGAACAACATCGCCAATGCGTACTAAAGAAGAGGCAAATGATTACCGCTATTTTCCAGATCCCGATTTACAACCTATTTCTATTTCTGATGAATGGTTAGCTGAAATAAAATCTGCTATGCCAACCTTACCTAAAGAAATTGCTAAACAGTTAGTTGCAGAAATTGGTATTAACAAAACAGAGGCGATTATGTTGGGAGAGGATGCAGATCTGTTTAGTTATTTTAATGTAGCAAAGACGAGTGTAAACAATCAAAAGAGCCTGATAAATTGGCTTTTAGGCCCAATAAGAGCGCTATTAAATGATCAAGGAATTAGTATTGCAACTTATAAATTGGAACCTCATCAATTGGCCGAGGTAATTAATTTAGTAGACAATAAAAAAATAAGTCAGCAAAATGCACTACAGCAACTTTTACCTTCTTTAGTTGCTAACCAAGATAAAACAGTTGAAAACTTAGCCACAGAATTAAATTTATTAATAGTTGAGGACGATGATGCGATTAACGAATTTATTGATGAAATTTTAACCAAGTACAAACCTCAAGTAGAATCATACAAATTAGGTAAAAAAGGCGTTTTAGGTTTGTTTGTTGGCGAGGTGATGAAACTAGCAAAAGGCAAAGCGGATGCTAAGAAAATAAGTGATTTAATAATAGAAAAATTAAAATAAATATGAAAAGGTTAAGCTATATTTTATGTTTGGTTGTGGTATTAGCAACAGCATGTAAAGACAAAACGAAATTTACGATTGACGGGAAAATTGAAAATCCTGGAACAGAAAAGAAAGTTTACCTATATGGAATGGCAAGCAGTAATATGGTTGTTTTAGATTCTACCATTTTATCTGAAAAAGGAGAATTTAAGTTTTCAAGGGTTTCTCCAGAAGCTGATTTTTACCGTATTAATATTGGTGCGAATGAATATATGGTTATTGCTAAAAATGGCGACGAAATCATTTTTAATGCAGATTTAGCAAATAAAAATCATGAATATAAGGTAAAAGGCGCTGAAGATGCTGTTAAATTGGAAGAATTTAATACGTTGAAAAGTTCCTATTCTGCAAAAATAGAAACCATTAAAAATGATTTTGAACAAAAAGTAGCCGCAAATCCTGATAGTAGAGAAGCATTAGTTCAAGAAATTACACCTAAATACATGAAAGCTATTCAGGATTTAAATGGTGCGGTGATCAAATTTGCAAACGACAATACAAAATCACTAGTAAGTTTTTATGCAATTAGCTTGGTTAATCCGACAGGAAATGAAGCAGCTATGGTGAATTATGCAGAAAAAGTTGATGAGGATTTGAAGAAAAATCCAGCTGTAAAAACCTTTGTTGAAAAAGTTTCTAAATTAAAAGCGGTGCAAATTGGGCAACAGGCGCCAGATTTTAGCATGAATTCAATTGATGGAAAAACGATTAGTTTAAAAGACTTTAAAGGCAAATATGTGCTGATAGATTTTTGGGCTTCGTGGTGCGGACCATGCAGAAATGAAAATCCTAATGTAGTTAAAGCATACAATAAATTTAAAAATAGAAATTTCACAATTTTAGGTATTTCCTTAGATAAAGATAAAGCCGCCTGGGCTCAGGCTATTCAACAAGATGGCTTAACATGGAATCATGCAAGTGAATTAGCTGATTTTGAAGGGCCAACAGTTAGGTTATATCAAGTAGAAGCTATCCCTGCATCATTTCTTTTAGATCCCAATGGAAAAATTATAGCTAGAAATTTAAGGGGAGAGGAATTGGATAGTTTCTTAAACAAAACCTTACCTTAAACCTAATTTCATGTTAAAATTATTACGTGTTTTAACAATTTGTTAACTTCATTTTAACTCAATAGTGCAATAGTATACTTACTTTCGTAACAAATAAACAAGCGATGAGTACAGCGAAACAAAAAATATTAATTGTTGATGATGAACCAGATATTTTAGAGCTGATTGAGTACAACTTAAAAAAAGAGGGTTATCAAGTATTTTTAGCAAGTAATGGTCAAGATGGAATTTCGGTTGCAAAGAAAGTTCATCCAGATTTAATAATTTTAGACATTATGATGCCTAAGATGGATGGAATTGAAGCTTGCCGTTTAATGAGAGCTATTCCAGAGTTTAAAAATACCTTCATGGTTTTTTTAACAGCTAGAAGTGAAGAATACTCTGAAATAGCAGGCTTTAACGTAGGTGCCGATGATTATATCGCAAAACCAATTAAACCAAGAGCTTTGGTAAGTCGAATTAATGCAATTCTTCGTAGAAATTCGAGCGGTGAAGAAGTTTCTGATAACAAAGTTGAAATTGGCGATTTGGTAATTGATAGAGAAGCATATTTGGTTTTTCAAAATGGAGAGAAGGTAGTTTTAGCCAAAAAAGAATTTGAATTATTATACCTTTTAGCTTCAAAACCAGGTAAAGTTTACACTAGAGAATCTATTCTTAAAAATATCTGGGAGGATTCGGTTGTGGTAACCAATCGTACTATTGACGTACATATTCGTAAACTACGTGAAAAACTGGGTGAAAACTATGTTGCTACTGTAAAAGGAGTAGGCTATAAATTCGAACTTTCCTAATAAAATTCATATTTCATTTACCTAAATATTAACAAGGTCTTGGTGTTTCACTAAGACCTTGTTGCTTTTTTCGTACTTTTGCAGCATACTTAATAACACAGAGTGAAATACCCAAATTTTAAAGACCTTATTATTTTTGAAAGCGATGATTATATCGTAGTAAACAAACCTCCTTTTGTTGCTTCTTTAGATGAACGTGGTGCAGCTGGTGAAGTGAATATCTTGCGTTTAGCTAAACAATATTCAGCCGATGCACAAGTTTGTCATCGATTAGATAAAGAAACCTCAGGAGCCATTGTTATTGCTAAAAATCCTGAAGCATACCGTAATTTATCTATGCAATTTGAAAGAAGAAAGGTTAAAAAGATTTATCACGCAGTGGTGGATGGACAATATCAATTTGATAATTTATTTGTTGACTTGCCGATATTAAACGACGGAAATAAAAACGTAACAATTGATAGAGCGGAAGGTAAACGAGCTGAAACATATTTCAATTCTATAAAAAATTACAAGCATTATACTTTGGTAGAATGTAAACCAGTTACAGGAAGAATGCACCAAATTCGTATTCACCTTGCTACACAACGTGCAGCTATTTGTGGCGATCATATGTATAAAGGTAAACCAGTTTTTTTATCAGCCATTAAAAAAGGGTACCGTTTAGCCAAAGATGAAGAGGAACAACCGATTATGAAACGTTTTGCACTTCATGCTAAAGAAATCACTTTCAAAGGTTTGGATGAGCAAGATATTCATATTGAAGCACCTTATCCGAAGGATTTTACTACACTTTTGAAGCTTTTAGATAAATTTGATGCCTAGTCTAAAAGTTAGTTCTACTTCAATTTTCTTTTTGCCACTTGCTTTTGTTGATCATCTTGAATAATTTTTAATAAAAGGTTTTCATCGATAATTTTATAGCGTTTATCAATTGCTAAGACGCCATTTTGCTCGTTTAATTCTACCATCACTTTAAAAAAGGTTTCATAAGAAACACCAGAAAAGGCAGATAAATCTTGCCTAGTAATTTCTAGGTTAATGAAGTCATTTTCGTCTTTTCCAAATTGATTTTTTAAAGAAATAAAAGATTGAGCAATACGAGCTTTAACGGACATATGTGCTAGATCTCTCATTCTCCGATCAGTATTTTGTAGTTCGTTGGCAAAAAATCGCATTAAATTATACGTCAATTTAGTATTCACTTCTAAAGTGGATTCGAAAAAATCCATTTCTAAATAACAAACTATAACTTTCTCTAATGCGGTAGCAGAAACTGGATAAAAATTTTCTGTACCGAGTCCTAAATGACCTAAAATATCTCCTTTATTAGCAAATCGAACAATGAATTCTTTTTCTTCATCCCAATATTTATGCACCTTTACTTTACCATCGTAAATAAAGTATATACCTTTTACAGGATCACCTTCCTTAAAAATTTGTTGCCCCTTTTTAAATTCAAAGTTCTTCTTGTTCAAACTTATAAGTGGTTGCCAGCCTTTTAGAACAGACTGACATAAAAAACATGTACTTTGATTACATTTTGTAGAGCTCAATTTCATTTCGGTATATTAAAATGCAATATTAATCATTAAAATTTAGTATTATGATTATTCATATTTTATTACATTAGCAATATAATATTAATCATTATATATTTTAATAATTTAATTTTATTGTATAAACAATGTTTTTATATTGCAATAATGCTTTTCATTTTCTACTTTTGCAAAATAGTTAATACATCTATAAAGGTGTATAATCACCCTAGTTTATGAAACACAAAAACAATGTGGGCATTCCGATTTCCACCGGATTAGGCAATTTAGAAAATAAAGTATTCGAGTCTAAACGTTCTTTTATTGCCAAAAAAAGCCTACTTAAAATTGCGGCACTATCTATTTTAGTTGCCGTATTTATCAGTCTAATTGCTAAGTTTTTAATTTACTTAATTAATCTCGTAACTAACTTATCTTTCTATGGTGAATTTAGTGGTAATTTTCATAGTCCTGCAGATAATAATCTAGGATTATGGGTAATTGTTATCCCAATAATTGGTGGAATAATGGTTGGGTTTATGGCGCTTTATGGTTCAAAGGCAATTAGAGGCCATGGTATTCCTGAAGCGATGGAACAAATTTTAGTTAATCAAAGTAAAATTAAACCTTCAATTACAATTTTAAAACCACTTTCATCCGCTATTGCTATAGGAACAGGTGGACCTTTTGGCGCAGAAGGACCAATCATTGCAACAGGTGGCGCTTTAGGCTCTACATTAGGCCAGTTATTTAAAATAAATTCAAACGAACGTAAAATAATATTAGCAGCTGGAGCAACAGCAGGTATGTCTGCAGTCTTTGGAACCCCAATCGCTGCGATTTTTTTAGCAATTGAACTTTTATTATTTGAGTTCTCGCCAAAGGCAATATTGCCGGTAGCATTGGCATGTATTACTGGAGCAGCCGGACATCATTTATTATTTGAATCCGGGCCAGTATTTTCAATGCCTGATCTAGTAGTACCATCTAACCTAGCTTTAGGTATCTACAGTTTGGTAGGTATTATCATCGGGTTTATCTCCATTGGTCTAACCAAAATTGTATACTTTATAGAAGATACTTTTGAAAAAATTCCTATTCATTGGGTATGGTGGCCAGCTGTTGGAGGTATTGCGGTAGGGATAATCGGTTACTTTTCGCCACATACACTTGGTGTCGGTTACGATAACATTACAACCATGCTATCTGGAAAAACAACGCTAATCTTAATGGTGAGTTTATGTTTTTTTAAATTTCTTTCTTGGTCAATTGCATTAGGAAGTGGAACTTCTGGAGGCACTTTAGCTCCGTTATTAACCATAGGTGGTGCCGCTGGAGCAATTTTAGGAAGTTTAATTTTAACAGTATTTCCTAATGCTGGTATCAATATTCCAATGGCAGCCTTAATTGGCATGTCGGCAATGTTTGCAGGAGCATCACGAGCATACCTAACCAGTATTACTTTTGCATTAGAAGCTACCATGCAATCGAACGCACTGTTACCTTTATTGGGGGCTTGTACAGGTTCATATTTAGTTTCTTTTTTCTTTATGGAAAATACAATAATGACGGAAAAAATTGCCAGAAGAGGAATTATCACTCCAGATTCTTACGAGCCAGATGTGTTGAGTAAAATAAATGTAGAGCAAATTATTAAAAAGGATGAATTTGTGTTAAACACTAAAGATACCATCTTACAAGTATTGGATAGGATTAAAGATATACACATTAAACAAAATCATTTTTTGGTTAAAGATGCAAAAGGATCCTTTGACGGTGTTTTAAATATTCAAAATCTGACTGCAAAAAAGCTCGATCTACAAGAAACTATAGCTGGGAGTGTTAAAAGAAATTTACCCTTCATCAACAACGTTGATACACTTAAAAGAGCTTTAGAAGTTTTGTTTTTGAATAAACAAGAGTATGCACCTGTTGTTTCAGTGATAACCAATGAAATTATTGGATTAATTTCTCAAAAAGATATCCTAGCTGCTTATAACCAGCACTTAGTAAAAGACAAAGAAGTGACTGCCAATTTATCACTTACAAGACAACGCAAAAAAGTTTTAGTTCGAGGTAGACAGTTAATTGCGAAGAGAAAATAAGAATATAAAATTAGGCTGTAGCTTTAGATTAAAACTTACAGCCTAAAAATTAGTTATTTATTCGGCTCTTTTTAAACCGAATTTTTCAATTTTACTATACAAATGACTGCGTTGAATTTCTATATCATCAGCAGTTTTAGAAACATTCCAGTTATTTTTTTCCAATTTAAATTTGATAAACTCTTTTTCAGCATAATCTTTATAATCCTGAAAATTTGAGAATTTTTCATAGTTCAAAGCCGTTCCTCCATTTGTAGCGGCTACATCATTACTGCTAGCAGCGCCAATATTTGTCCCACCCGAAGGATTTGCAAATGCAATCACATCATTTTCGGTTATTATTTTATCACTCAAAATAATTAAACGTTCAATCATGTTATGTAATTCACGTACATTTCCTGTCCATGGTAACGCTTTTAAAGCATTCATCGCTCCATCGCTAATCTTCTTAACAGGCATTCCGTAATCTCCACAAATTTCCTCTAAAAAGTTTTGTGCAATTTCTGGTATGTCATCTGTACGTTCTGTTAAATGAGGTACGTGAATATTAATAACATTTAATCGGTGATAAAGGTCCATCCTAAAATTTCCATCCTCAATTTCCTTCATTAAATCTTTATTTGTTGCAGCAATTACACGAACATTTACATCTAACTCTTTTTCGCCACCAACACGCGTAATTTTATGTTCTTGTAAAGCACGAAGTACTTTTGCTTGAGCAGAAAGGCTCATGTCACCAATTTCATCTAAAAACAACGTTCCCCCATTAGCCAATTCAAATTTTCCTATACGTTGTTTAACAGCTGATGTAAACGAGCCTTTTTCGTGACCAAAAAGTTCACTTTCAATTAATTCTGATGGAATAGCAGCACAGTTAACTTCTATTAAAGGACTATCAGCTCTGTTCGATTTTTCATGAATCCATCGAGCAACCAATTCTTTACCACTACCATTTGCACCGGTAACCAACACACGAGCTTCAGTAGGAGCAACGCGTTCAATTGTTTCCTTAATTTTAGTAATACTATCCGATTCACCTAAAATATGGCGTGTTTTACTTACTCTACGTTTTAAAACTTTGGTTTCAGTAACTAACGTTCCGCGATCTAATGCATTACGAACGGTAATTAATAACCTATTTAAATCTGGTGGTTTAGAAACAAAATCAAATGCACCTTTTTTACTAGCCTCAATGGCAGTTTCTACGGTCCCATGACCAGATATCATAATAAAAGGAAGATCCGGTTTTAAGATAAGTGCATTCTCAAGCACTTCCATACCATCCATTTTATTCATTTTGATATCGCACAATACCAAATCGTAGTTGTTCTTCTTAATCAAATCTAATCCATCAATACCATTATCAATGTCATCAACTTCATAACTTTCATATTCTAAAATCTCACGTAACGTGCTTCTTATCGCTCTCTCATCATCTATAATCAGCAATTTTGCCATAGGGTATTCAGTTTTTTAAATAGAGTGCTAATATATCGTTTTTTGTTTAATGTATAGTTTTTTATACAATTAGTTAAGCTATAAACCATAAAGCAAGTTAAAAGTTTGAGCGATTAATCATTTAAAAAAACAAAGGTATTTTCTCTTTGGTTTCAGTGCTACTTTTCTTAAGCGCAAAAAAAATGTAACTTTTCATGCAATAAGATTTATATCGTTGAAATTTATGCAGCTATTGAAATTTTTCAGCCATAAAAAAGAAAAAAATACAAGCCTGTAAGCCGGGTTCTGTTTCCGATAATCGGAATTCTACCATTAATCTACTATAAACGTTGCCATTTATCTCTAACGACCTACCCACTAACATCGAGCGAGCAGCCCTACATGCGTTAGCCTATTTGGTCTTTCAACTCCCGAGGTTTACCAAAACGTTAATCGCTTAACGAGTTCGTGAGCTCTTACCTCACGTTTTCACCCTTACTCCAACACGTTAGAGCGGTATATTTTCTGTGGCACTTTCTGTCATTCAGGTCTTCAATCCCAAATGCCTTCCCGTTAGGAAGCGAGATGCTCTATGTTGCCCGGACTTTCCTCTCTTCTACTTACGCAGAACAGCGATAGAACAGCTTGTATTTTTCACAAAGATAGTTTTTTTAAGCTGAACGCTTAAAAAAAGTCCAAAGTCTACAGTACAGTATTAAGTATTGATTGACTAAGTAGACTTTGGATTTCTGACTTTAATCTCAAGGTTATTTACAACTCGCTAAATCTTTAGCAACTTGCTCATATGTATACATTCCTTGTTTATTACCAAAAGAATTAGTGACATATACAATCACCTGAGCTAAATCTATATCATGTAATTTAGAAAATGCTGGCATTTTGCCTTGATAGTTTTTCCCATTAATTAAAACGCCTTTATTTGAACCATTTTTAATAATGCAAGCTAATTGTGCTTTATTTTCTTTCAAAAACGTACTATCAGTTAAGGGAGGAGCTAATTCTCCCAAACCTTCACCATTTGCACCATGGCAATTCTGACAATTAGCGATATACAGATCTTTACCGCCTGTCATGTATTTTGCTTGTTCCATTTCACTTGCATCTTGGCAAGAGTAAATAATAGAACAAATCGCGAATGAAAAAACTACAGGTAAAATGATTTTGCGCATTATTTCTTTTCTTCAGCCAATAAAGTTACGATGTCTTTTTTCAATTTTTCTACTTCTTCGGTTTTAGTGCCATCATAAGCACCACGCATTCTTTTTTCTTTATCAATTAAAACCAACCAACCTTGGTGTATATAACCATCCGTTGCTGTACTATCTTCTTTAACAACAGTTAGATAACTCTTTTCAGCTAAATTATAAATTTCATCTTTACCACCGTATACAAATTGCCATTGCGGTACATCTACACCTAATTTTTGAGCATATTTTTTTAATACCGATGGTTTATCGTATTTAAAATCAATAGTGTGTGATAAGAATAAGATATCAGGATTACCTTTATATTGCTCATACACAGTTTTTAAATTTCTATGCATGGTGGGGCAAATAGTAGTGCAAGAAGTAAAAAAGAAATCGGCTACGTAAATTTTTCCTTTAAACATATCCTGCGTAATGTATGTGCTATCTTGATTTAAAAATTTAAATGCAGGAATAGTTTGATAAATCGTATCTACTCTTTCAGTTCCATCTTTATCTTTAATTATTTTGGCTTCTCGTTGACCATAAATTGGTAACTTTTTTTCGTTTGTACAGGCAGTAAAACTGATTGTTAAAAATAATACAGCTAAAATACTACCGATGTTTTTAAATTTTATCATGATGATTGAATTTGATTACAAACATACGCTAAACACAAAATAATGTTTAACGTATGCTAATGTATTTGTTAAGATTTTAATAAATAATACAATTGATTGATATTGTAAGTTACACCTAAGTATATTTTGGCGGCACTTTGTGGATGGTCTGTTTCAGCTTCCCACGCATTCTTCTGAATTCCGATATTTAAGGCAATGTTTTTATAGTATAAATCTGCACCAATACCAGCCATTAAATTATTCATTTCATGCTCACCAGTTTTTACACCTTTATAAGTTTCTCCAGCCGACTTTTCATAAAAAAACTGAACAGAAGGAGTAACCTGCCAATCTTTACTAATTTTTTGAGTGTAAAAAAGATTTAAAAATGTCGTGTTGCTATTTGCAATGCCTTCTTGTTCATTATTTTCTCCGTTAAATTTGTAAGAACTATTTATGCTTAAGCCAAATTTTCTATAACCTATTAAATAATTAGCATATACAAAACCATCGGTACTTCCTGTGCCTGGTTGCATTAATGCAGAATATCGAATGCCAGATGTAGTTTTTAAATCATTCTTGCCGCTAGGTAATTTTAAACCTGCACCAACAATTAAACGTTGATTAAAAGTGGACTGATCTAATTTTCTAATTAAATGATAACCAGCATATAAGTTAATATCTCCAACTCCAGAAATAGAAGAAGTATTGCCATTGTAGCGCTCACTATTTGAATTATAAGCAATAATTGCGTTTAGTTCAATGCGTTTATGTACAAAATATCGACCTCTTATTTCTATAGTTCGGTATAATTCATAATCGTTCGGATTACCGTTATGCTCTGTTAAAGAAGCAGTTCTATCATTTTTTGGAAAAAGGAATTTACTTCCAGTAGGAAATGTATAATGATTTTGTCCTTGATAACCGCTAAATGAGCGATAACGGTATAATAAACCAACGCTACTTTGGTTATCGTAAGGAGTTAGGCCCATAAAACAACCACAAATATCACATGCAGAAGCACTAAATGATAAAGTGATTAGAACAAATAGTACGAACTTAATTTTCATTGAAAATTTTATTTTTGATAAATTCATCGTCTGTTAATGTTTTTAAAAAACTAATTAATTGTTGTTTTTGAATGGAAGATAGGGGAATGCCAAGCTGTGAGCTTTTAATTAAAGCTGGATCTAAATTTTCACTATGTTGCACACCAGAATTGTAATGTTCTAGCACTTTTTCAAGAGTGTTAAAACGACCATCGTGCATATAGGGAGAGGATAATTCTATATTCCTTAATGTTGGTACACGGAATTTTCCTTTGTCAGTTGATAAACCTGTAATCACTTTTCTTCCTTCATCAACACCGTTTAAATCTAAACCATTGCTGGTATAGTTTAAATTGGTAAACAAAGGCTCTGTATGACAACTAGCACACTTCTCTTTAAATAACTGACAACCTTGCTGTTCATCGGCTGTAAAAGTATTTTGCTGAGGATTTCGCATTACTTTATCGTATTTGCTATTTGCAGAAATCATAGCAGCCGTAAACTGAGCCAAAGCTTTTAACAAATTCTGAGAATTTATAGTTGCTGAACCGAATGCATCTTTAAAAAGCTGAGGGTATGGACTAGTTGTATTTAAAAGATTTACAATCGTATTTAAATCAGTTCCCATTTCGCAAACGTCTGTAATTGCATTTATAGGCACAATTTCTAAGTTCTTAGCGCCACCATCCCAAAAAAACTCTTTTTGCCAGGCCAAATTGAATAATACTGGTGCATTTCGTTTACCTAAACAATTGTTTACACCATGGCTTACTTTATGATCTAAATTTGCAAAACCGGCAAATTGTTGATGACAACTGCCACAAGAAATTGTTTTGTCTGCAGATAATCTAACGTCATAAAACAGTTTTTTACCTAAAGCGAAACCACTATTTGTTAAAATATTACCTTCAAATTTGTATACAGCATCTGGAAAATTTTTAGGAACCACAAACCGAATGTCCTCGGTTTGTGATTTTATAACTTCAGTTTTGCTACAGGCATACAATACTCCAATACTTACAAAAAGTATGAAGTATATTTTTAAATACCTCATAGTTAATTATGTATGTGTTTAAATTCAAATAAACTAGTTGCGTAATTGTCGGCAACTAACACAGAGTTTGCGCCACCCATAGTAAAGTTTAGATTAGCAAAGCTGATGTTTTGTTTACCAGAAAATAAACTTCCAGCATTGGCTGTAAAATGTACTTGAGGATTTTTATCAGCTCTAATTCTTAATGGATTTCCAGTACTAAAATCAGTGCTGAATGTCCTAATTGTATTATTTGGATCAACAATACCACCGATATGGAAAGTTAGCGCATTATTAGTTGCAGTTGATTGTGGCGATGTTCCTTCTAATTTTACAAAAATATAACCACTGTTCCAAGTCCAAAACATACCCAGAGCTGGATCAAGTGCGCCTGTTTGTGCACCTGCTAAATTCCTTTCCTTGTCTACACCAATAATAAAGGAAATTTTAGTGTAATCTCCTAACGGGATATTCTTGAAATTGGTTAAAAATGAACTTGGTTTCGCTGCATCAATCAAAATGTAACTTTCTGGTAGGCTATAAATACTACCATCCGTTTTAGTCAATTTAATATTACTCACATAATATTTAAAAACTGAAATGTTAAAATTATCACCGTTAGCATTTTTATAATTTTGATTGTTTAGAACTAATGGTGCACCATTTACTTCATTTTCGAATTCAATTGTAAATGTGCCTTTTTCTGATGAGTTGATCGCTTCATCTTTTTTACAAGATGTAAATCCTATGATTACTGTGAAAAGTAAAATCAATATATTTTTGATATTCATTAGTTGAATTTATAAGGTGGAAATAGCCATAGCAAAGCTGATGCTAGTGCATAACTATTTTTAAAATGTAAATTGTTTTTGCTGAGATAACAGCTTGACCTTGCATTAAGGTCAATGTTGTAAAGGCCTAAACTTGCTTAGGCGGATGGAAAATAGAAATGGCGGTATTAATTGGACTTTTTTGTAGATAATTTGGAATTGCCAATGAAAATGATGTTTCATAAACAGGGGCCAATAAATCTGCGGTGATAGGAGCGACCGTTTCAACAATTCTTTTTAAATTATCTTGTTCTTGCTTATTCTTTTGCTCCAATTCTTTCAACTTGATATCCATAAAACATTTACCCTCACAGTGCAGCTCAGGTTTATCTTTATTGGTACAAAGCACAGATGAAATATATGCTCTATTAAAGGAATAAGATGATGATAATACCCAGTAATTAAAGCAATTGGCTAATATGCCAAACAATAAAAAGAGTGCAATAACTTTTCTACGGATAATCATCGTCGCAAAAGTAAGCATTGATTTCTATTTGTTAGCGATTAATTATAATTTTTATAAGGATGTAGATTATGTATTTTAGCTTCCAATTCATCACTAAATACTTTAATAGATACTGATGTTAAAACTCAATTATAAATGCTCAATTCTCTTTTTGGTTATAGGCTTAAGTTTAGCTTTTAAAGTAAATGCACAAGTTTCATCACAAAAACTGACTGCAAATTGGAGTTTTCAAGAACAGGATGATGCAAAATGGTATCCTGCAAAAGTACCAGGAGAGGTGCATGTAGATTTGATGACTAATAAATTAATTCCAGATCCATTTTATCGTGATAACGAAAAGAAATTGCAATGGATAGAAAAAGAAAATTGGGATTATAAAAGTGCTTTTTCGGTTTTATCGGATGTTTTTCAGAAACAACATGTAGAATTGGTGTTTGATGGTTTAGATACCTATGCTGATGTATATTTAAATGGAAAACTGATTTTACAAGCTAACAATATGTTTCGCCAATGGAAAATTGATGTAAAAAAAGTACTTAAACAGAAAGATAATAAACTGCTTATCCGTTTCCGCTCTGCTCAAAATACAGTTTAACTCTTTAGCAAAAGCTGATGTTCCGTTTATAATTCCTGACAATCCACGAACTTATGTACGTAAAGCACAATTTCATTTTGGTTGGGATTGGGGGCCAAAGTTAACAGGTTGTGGAATTTGGAAAGAAATGAGGTTAGAAGGGTATGATCAAAAACCTATTGAAAAACCATTTGTTGCTCCGATAAACGTAGAATTAGTTCAACAACCCGATGAAAAAGGAACATCATTCTATTTTAAAATTGATGGAAAACCTGTGTACATGAAGGGTGCAAATTACATTCCATCAGATGCTTTTGTAACAAGAATGACTAAAAATGATTATCGAAAAATGCTGTTAATGGCAAAGGATGCTAATATGAATATGCTGAGAGTTTGGGGTGGAGGAATTTATGAATCAGATGATTTTTATGATCTGTGTGATTCGTTGGGCATTCATGTTTGGCAAGATTTTATGTTCGCTGGAGCGATGGTTCCAGGAGATAAAGCCTTTTTTGATAATGTGAGAGAAGAAGTTAAATATCAAGTTAAACGATTACGTCATCATAAAAGTATTGTATTATGGTGTGGGAATAATGAAATTGATGAAGCCTTTAATCGATGGGGCTGGCAAAATCAATTTCGTATTCCGCCTAAAGATTCTGCAAAACTCTGGAACGATTATACCCGATTATTTAGAGACAGTATTCCTAAATGGTTAAAGGAAGTTGATGATAGTAGACCATACATTAGCTCTTCACCTAAATATGGATGGGGGGTTAGAAATAGCTTTACCGAAGGCGATAGTCATTATTGGGGAGTTTGGTGGGGTAATGAAGATTTCGAAGCTTTTGAAAATAAAACAGGCAGATTTGTAAGTGAATATGGAATGCAAGCCATGCCAAATTATTCGAGTATTTTAAAGTTTACCCAACCACAGGATAGATATTTGTTTTCAGAGGTTTTAAAACATCATCAAAAAGCTGGAAACGGATTTGATAAACTGAATATTTATCTCAAGAATTACATGATTGATTCTGCAAAAATTAGTAAGCTTTCTGTTGAAGATTATACGTATCTCACACAATGTGTACAATATTATGGGTTTAAAAACATGATATTAATTCATCAGAGTAAGGAGCCCTATAACATGGGAACCCTGCTTTGGCAATTAAATGATTGTTGGCCAGTTGCGAGTTGGAGTATTACCGATTATTACGATAGAGCACCAAAAGCTGCTTGGTACGCAGTAAAAGAAGCTTATAGAGATGATGGTAAACCTGAAAGAGATATAGTAAAACCTAAAGACTTAAAATTAACTAATCCGAAAATCACCTATCAAATTACAGGAAATCAAATCATTTTAAAATCATCAAGCTTTGCTAAATATGTTTTTGTGGATATTGCTAGTTACAAAGGTAAACTCAGCGAGAATTACTTCGATTTAGAACCTGGAAAAAATAAGGTCATTACTTTTGACTTGAAAGAGTTAAAAGGTAAGGCTATTGTAGTTAGGTTAAAATCACTTTGGGATGTGGTTAATTAGTTGCCATTGAAATGATGGATAATAAAAAAGGTTGGTGCTTTATGCGCCAACCTTTTTTATATGAGATTGCTTCGTACCTCGCAATGACGAATCTGTTTAACCCTGCAAATCCTCCATTATTGTTTTAATTTTCTCTGTGAGTTTTGCTTCAGTTTCATCAAAATCAGCTACACTCGCTAAAGGAGTATTTACACTGCAATAGAACTTAATTTTAGGTTCTGTACCACTTGGTCTGGCAGAAATAATACTTCCATCGGCAGTAATAAACTGTAAAACATCAGATTTTGGAAACCCTAGTTCTTTGCTAGTACTTGCTTTAATATCTGTTTCTTTATTTAGTTCATAATCTTTTAAGGTAACAACTTCAGAACCGCCCAATTTTGCAGGTGGATTGTTTCTGAATTTTTCCATCATCGCTTTGATTTCTTCAGCACCGGTTTTACCTTTTTTAGTAATCGATACTAAATCTTCTTTGTACATGCCATAGTTAACATACATTTCAATCATTGCTTGATATAAACTGCTGCCTTTATCTTTGTAAAAAGCAGTCATTTCAGCAATAAATGCACAAGAAACCACTGCATCCTTATCTCTAACGAAATCGCCAATTAAATAACCATAACTTTCTTCACCACCGGCAATAAAAGTTTTTTTGCCTTCTAAGCTGGTCATTACATTTCCAATCCATTTAAAACCGGTTAACGTATTGAAGTATTCAACTCCTTTCGCATCGCAAATAGCTTTAATTAAACTAGTTGTCACGATAGTTGAAACCACATATTCGTTTCCAGTTAGTTTTCCTTTCTCTTCCCAAGCAGTTAAAATGTAGTTGATTAATAAGCTTCCTGTCTGGTTTCCATTTAATAAAACAAATTCACCATCGTTATTTTTTACTGCAATGCCCACACGGTCGGCATCTGGATCAGTGGCTAAAACTAAATCAGCATCAAGTTCTTTTGCTTTTTTTAGTGCTAAAGTCAATGCTTCTTTTTCTTCAGGATTTGGATAAACAACTGTTGGAAAATTTCCATCAGGTTTACTCTGTTCTTCAACTACAGTTACATTCGTAAAACCGAATTGAGCTAATGCTTTAGGAACTAAGGTAATTCCAGTACCATGAATAGGAGAGTAAACTATTTTTAAATCATGTTCACGAGCAATAGCATCTGGTGAAACTGAAAGTTCAGTGATTTTATCTAAATAAAGTTTGTCAATTTCTTCTCCTATTAATTCTACGTTGCTATCAATGCGGTCAAATTTTACTTCATCAATATTTTTAATAGCAGCAACTTCATCCATCACCATTTTATCGTCTGGAGAAGTAAATTGTCCGCCATCATTTCCGTAAGCTTTGTAACCGTTGTATTCTTTCGGATTATGTGATGCTGTTAACATTACACCGCTTTTACAGCCTAATGTACGGATGGCAAAAGAGAGTTCTGGGGTTGGTCTTAATGCAGAAAAAAAGTAAACATGAATACCGTTTGCAGAGAATACATCTGCTGTAATTTTCGCAAAATAATCTGAGTTGTTTCTGCTGTCATGCGCAATAGCTACACTTATTTTTTCTCCAGCATATTTTTTATTCAAATAATTTGCTAAACCTTGTGTAGCTGTGCCAATAGTGTATTTGTTAATGCGATTCGATCCAGGACCCATAATGCCACGTAATCCGCCAGTACCAAACTCTAAATTCCTATAAAATGAATCAGTTAATTCGGTATACGCTGCTTTATCTAATAAAGATTGAATTTCTGATTTGGTATCTTGGTCGTAATTGCCAGTAAGCCATTGATTTATGGTTTTTAAAGTAGCTTCTTCTAATTGCATAACTAAATTTGGTTGATGTTTTGGTATATATTACAAAACAGAATTAAAATTGTTCATTCTATTTTTTAAGAACTCAATCAGAATTTTATTTTGTCATTTAAGCGGAAATTAGTGGTCTTTTCGTTAATTTCACGCCGCGTTACAATAATAAGAAAAATACGCATTCTAAAATAAAAAATGAAGATATTAAAATTTGGCGGTACGTCTGTAGGTAGCCCAGAGCGCATGAAAAAATTGCTGGATATCATTAATCCAGTTGAAGAACAAATCGTAGTATTATCAGCGGTGTCTGGTACTACAAACAGTTTAGTTGAAATTTCTGCCAAGTTACTCAAGGAGGATAAAAAGAGTGCAACCGAATTAATTAATGCTTTACACCAGAAATACAATGAGTTTGTAATTGAACTTTTGCCAGCTGGCGATTTTAGAGAACAAGGACAAGAAGTGGTTGATTATCATTTCAATTTCTTGAATTCATTAACAAATGATCTATTCACAAGCATAGAAGAGAAGGTAGTTTTGGCTCAGGGCGAATTATTATCCACTACTTTATATCATATTTATTTAAAATCTATTGACGTGCCATCGGTACTTTTACCAGCTTTAGATTTTATGAAAATCGATGAAGATAATGAGCCAGATGTTCCATTTACAACTGAACATTTAACTCCATTACTAGCTCAGCATAAAGGCAATAAAGTATTTATTACCCAAGGTTTTATCTGTAGAAATAGTTTTGGAGAAGTAGATAATTTACGCAGAGGCGGAAGTGATTATACAGCTTCATTATTAGGCGCAGCTATTATGGCTGAAGAAGTTCAAATTTGGACCGATATTGATGGTATGCACAACAATGATCCGAGAATTGTAAAAGGTACTAAACCTATTTCTCATTTATCATTTGATGAAGCGGCAGAATTAGCTTATTTCGGCGCTAAAATTTTGCATCCACAATCTGTTTTTCCTGCTCAGAAATACAAAATTCCCGTTAGGTTGTTAAATACAATGGAGCCTAAAGCTTTGGGAACGGTGATTAGTACTGAAAGCGAAAAAGGTAAAATTAAATCTATTGCGGCAAAAGATGGCATTACTGCTATTAAAATCCAATCGAGCAGAATGTTGTTGGCCTATGGTTTCTTACGTCGAATTTTTGAGATTTTCGAAAGATACAAAACACCAATTGATATGATTACCACTTCAGAAGTTGCGGTATCGTTAACTATTGATTTTACGGATAATTTGGATGAAATTATTAAAGAGTTGAATTCTTTTGGCTCGGTAGAAATTGATAAAGATCAAACTATTGTGTGTGTTGTAGGTGATTTTGGAGCAGAAAAACATGGCTATGCGGCTAAAGTATTAGATTCAATTAAACACATTCCAGTTCGTATGATTTCTTATGGTGGAAGTGCTTATAATATCTCACTTTTAGTAAGTACGCAAAACAAGGTTGAAGCACTAAGAAGCTTACACGATCGTATTTTTGAGTAAAATAATATTCAATTACACTCTTTTTCTGAGATAGAAATAGAGAAAAATGATAACCAACAAAAGTAAGATAGAAAGTCGGATTCTTCGTTCAAACTCCTTTCGACTAATATTTCCATTTTTGTAATCGATATAATTACCGGCATAAAGTATTGCCAAAAAGACCAAGAAGAGTATAAATAGAAATTTCAAGATTATGTTTTCCGATAAAGATATAGCACATTTCTCTAAATTAGAAACTCCGTTTTACTATTACGATTTGAATTTGCTTGAAAGCACTTTAAATGCATGTAATAAAGCTGCGAGTGCATACAAGTTTCATGTGCATTATGCGATGAAAGCTAATTTTAATACAATTGTATTAGAAAAGATTGAAAAAGTGGGTTTCGGTGCAGATTGTGTAAGTGGAAATGAAGTTAAAAAAGCATTAGAACTAGGTTTTACGAAAGAAAAAGTTGTTTTCGCTGGGGTTGGTAAATCTGATAAGGAAATTAATGAGGCATTAGATAATGATATTTTTTGCTTTAATGTAGAATCTGTACAAGAACTTTCAGTAATTAATGAATTGGCAGAAAAGAAAGGGAAAATTGCAAAAATTGCTATTCGAATTAACCCAAATGTTGATGCACACACCCATGCCAATATCACCACTGGTTTAGATGAAAATAAATTTGGTGTAAACTCTTGGGATATGCCAGCATGCGCAGATGTTTTGAATATTTCTCCGAATTTACAATTCATTGGTATTCACTTTCATATAGGTTCTCAAATTACCAACTTAGATGTCTATAAAAACCTTTGTGTTCGTGTAAATGAATTTGCTTCTTGGTTTGAAGATCATGGATTTAAAGTAACTGTGTTAAATGTTGGCGGTGGTTTAGGTATCGATTATCATCATCCAAATCAACAAATTCCAGATTTTGAATCTTACTTTAAAATTTTCGCAGATTTTCTTGAAGTAAAATCTTATCAAGAAGTCCATTTTGAATTGGGTAGAGCATTAGTTGGACAAAGTGCATCGTTAATTAGCAAGGTACTTTACGTTAAGAATGGTAAGAAAAAGAATTTTATCATTTTAGATGCTGGTATGACAGAATTAATGCGTCCAGCGTTGTACCAAGCGTACCACCAAATAGAAAATTTATCACAAGCCAATAAAGATATTACTAAGTACGATGTGGTAGGTCCAATTTGTGAGAGTACAGATTGCTTTGGTAAGGAAGTAGAATTGCCAGAAACGTTTAGAAATGATCTTATTGCTATTAGAAGTGCAGGTGCATACGGTGAAGTAATGGCATCGCATTACAATTTAAGAGAGAGTGTACAAACAGTTTCTAGCGAGGACCTTAATTCCTAAATTTTTTAATCTATTTCAAGATAAGTTTACATTTAGTCACCTACTTTATTTAGTCCTAATCTTCCTTTATTTTATATCACTTTTCACTGAATTGTTAAGTAGTATACACTTGGTTTTAGTTTGGTTAAGTCCGCATAGAGTCCGCGTCAAGTCCGCGTTTTACCGAAAAAAGGCGGACTTAATGCGAATTTTATGTGCTGTTATATAAATGAAGACTTATAAATGAATATTTATAAGGTATCTTAACGATATTAGCTATGTTATTTTATAACTCAGCCATCCTAATCAGTACGTATATTAAAAGCTAGAGATTTGGCCCCTCGCTATGTAATTAAATTTAAATTAAAGCTTTTAAAAAGGGGATTCTGTGAAAATTATTTACGTTTTGAACTTACAAAAACGACAACGCCAGCAATTAAAACTATTCCGCCAACATATGGTGGCCAGTTAACTGATTTTTCTTTATCTGCAGATACTTGAATAGGTCCAGCATCGATTACTTTTTCTTTTTGAGTATACGTGAATCCTGTCCAAATTAATAATACAATTCCAAGTACGATTAATATTATTCCTAATGTTTTGCTCATAATAATTGAATTTTATTATGGAACAGACTTAAATGCAAAATTGTTTTAAAATGAGTAGCCTAATGTAATTTTGCCTGAGGAATTCATTAAATTATTACCATTGCTAATTATCCCGTAAGCATTTCTAATCTTTAGGAAAAAAGAAAAATCGGAGGCCATGCCGTTAATTTTTTCAGATGTATAGTTAACGTTATGTTGTAAGCCTAAAGTTGCTCCTAAAAACAGACGAAATCCATATTGTCTATCTCTATTTTTTTTACCATACCAAATAACTTCCGTAGAGCCACCTGTAGTATATAAAGTTGTTTTATCTGATGCAATGGATAAAGGATCGTGTTTTCCTCTTTCTTTTTTACTAAAAGAAGAATAGCTTCCTCCTTCAAAAACTAAAGAGTTTTCCCAATTTAATACTCTAAATTCTGTATTACCCGATTGTTCGGCATAACCAATAGATGTTCTTAACCCAATACCATGAAAGCCTTTTCCATAAAACTCTTCACTTATTTTACGTTGTGAATTATCATAACCTCTAGATGTGCCACCGAAATAAGCAAAGCCACCATAAGAGAAATTAATATTTTCTAGTACATGAGAACGGTTATAATTAATAAATCCCATTACCATTTCTCCTGTTTCATAGGGTAGGCTGTTGTTAGAAAAACTTACGCTTAGGTAATTTTTCGTTTTTACACTATCTGCCACCATAGGTTTTGGTAAATATGAAACATGATTTGATGTAGACGCAGGTGTGTAAAATACGGGTAAATTGCTATTTAAGCTACCGCATGAAGAAATAATAGTGCTTACGAGAAAAAGCAAAATGAGTAGGAAACAATTCCTTTTGATAAACATATTCGAGAGTGTTGATTAAAGATTTTAGACGATTATTATTTTTTATTTAAGCAAATATATAAGGCTTGTGTTAAAATATGATTAATCTTTTCTATAGGAAGATCTTCGTTTTTATCAATCAATAAAATTTTTATTCGAGAGCGTTTTTCTACTAATAAATTTACATCGTCAATTAAATTTCCATCGACAAAACCAATATATGGGTTTTTATATTTTTTGTGCAGCCACAAATAACAAAGTGGTTTTCCATTAAAATAAAAAAATGGAAGCTTATACTTCCATTCTGCAGTAATTTGCGAACTGTGTTTTAAAATAATTTCTTTTAGTGCAAGTAAACAACCTCTTGTTGGCTCTTCATATTTTAAATAGAAATTATCTAATTCACTTAACATTAATGTTCAATCTCAAAAAAGTCAGCCAATCCACCTAAAAAATATTCTTCAATTCCTTCTGTAAAATCTTTATAATCTTCATCAGGAATATTAGTTTGAACAAATTCTAGAGAAGTACCTTTTTTATCTTCATGTAGTTTAATAGTGACTATTGATGGCTCACCATCTTCTCCAAAATACCATTGCTGTACAATTTTTTTATTGGGCTCAAACTCAATGTTTTTTCCTACAATATCACCATCCCAAAAAGAAAATTCTGTTCCAGCTTCTTCTGTAAATTCAACTTCAGCTCCAGTCCATAGTTGAATACTTTGAGCTTTAGTCAATGCTAAATAAACTTCTTCTGGCGGAGCAGGTAGCGGTAGGTATTTTTTAAAATTCTTCATTAATGAATTGTTAATTGAAAATTGTGAACTGGAAATTATTTAAAGGCATTTAATCCGGTTACATCCATTCCCGTTATTAATAAATGTACATCATGAGTCCCTTCATAAGTGACCACAGATTCTAAATTCATCATGTGACGCATAATCGAATATTCTCCAGTTATACCCATTCCGCCTAGCATTTGACGAGCATTACGAGCAATATCTAAAGCAATTTCAACGCTATTACGTTTTGCCATCGAGATTTGCTCAGAGGTTGCTCTATTTTCGCTTTTTAAAACCCCTAAACGCCAAACTAGTAACTGGCCTTTTGTGATTTCTGTAATCATTTCGGCTAATTTCTTTTGTTGTAATTGAAATCCACCAATTGGTTTTCCGAATTGAATGCGCTCTTTAGAATAGCGTAAAGCAGTATCATAGCAATCCATTGCAGCGCCTAAAGCTCCCCAGGCAATACCATAACGAGCTTGATTTAAACAACCTAAGGGTCCTTTTAATCCTTTAATATCTGGGAAAATATTTTCTTTTGGAACTTTTACATTATCAAAAACTAATTCGCCAGTAGCAGATGCTCTTAAACTCCATTTACCATGAGTTTCTGGAGTGCTAAAGCCTTCCATACCACGTTCTACTACCATTCCACGGATTTTTCCTTCTTCATCTTTAGCCCAAACTACTGCAATATCTGCAAACGGAGCATTTGAAATCCACATTTTAGCACCGTTTAAAAGATAATGGTCGCCTTTGTCTTTAATATTAGTTACCATTCCACCAGGATTTGAGCCATGATCTGGTTCTGTTAAACCAAAACAGCCCATTAATTCGCCTGTAGCCAATTTTGGTAAATATTTTTTACGTTGCTCTTCGGTACCATAAGCATAAATAGGATACATTACTAAAGAACCTTGAACAGATGCGGTAGAACGAATTCCAGAATCTCCGCGTTCAATTTCTTGCATGATAATACCGTAAGCAGTATAATCTAAACCTGCTCCACCATATTCAACCGGAATTGTGGGTCCAAAAGCACCAATTTCTCCTAAGCCTTTAATTAAATGTTTTGGGAATTCAGCTCTTTGCGCATAATCTTCAATGATAGGACTTACTTCTTTTTTAACCCAATCTCTTACAGTTGAGCGAATTAAAAGGTGTTCTTCTGATAAAAGTTCGTCTAATTGATAATAATCTGGTGCTTCGTAAAGATCTTTCTTGGCTGATTTATTCATGTTTTATAACTATTTGGTTTATGCTTTTCGGTAAAACCAAAGGTAATAATTTACTATAATGACTAGTTAAAACCGTTAAAAAAATTAATTTTGCTACATATTATTGCTTTAAATTAGCTAAACCTAATGTTTGTACAAACTGTCGCCTTAAAAGATGTTAAATTTTATGCTTTTCACGGATTTTATCCTGAAGAACAGCTCACCGGAAGTCATTTTTCTGTAGATGTTGAGGTAAATTTTATTCCATCTGTCGATACTGAAGATTTGAATCAAACAGTAAATTACGAGGTGATCAACTCAATTCTTATATCAGCTATGCAAGACACTCAAAAATTGCTAGAAACGGTTGTTAAAAATATAATAGATGAATTAATTAAAATCTATCCATTTATAACTACTGCTGTTGTTGGAATTAAAAAACTACATCCACCAATGCCAGGTGAAATTGGCCATTCTTTTGTTCAATTGACTTATACTTCTTCAAAATAAAAATGGAATACACTAAAATAAACAGCGCTATTTTAGCAGAAATTGAAAATGCTATTGGTGCAGCAAATGTTTTTGTTGATAATGAATCGTTAGCGAATTATGCTCATGATGAAACGGAAGATCTGAAATATTTTCCTGAAGTTGTGGTTAAACCAAATGATACTGCGAGTGTTTCAGCTTTGCTTAAAATATGTAATCAATATCATGTTCCAGTTACGCCAAGAGGCGGTGGCACAGGTTTAAGTGGAGCTGCTTTGCCAATTTTTGGCGGTGTTTTATTGTCTATGGAAAAGTTTAAAGCCATTATAGATATCGATACCGAAAATTTACAAGCAACTGTCGAACCTGGCGTAATTACTGAAGAATTTATGAATGCAGTTGCTGAAAAAGGATTGCTTTATCCTGTGGATCCAAGCAGTAAAGGTTCATGTTTTATTGGTGGAAATGTGGCGCACGGTTCTGGAGGTCCAAGAGTGGTTAAATACGGTACGATTCGTGAATATATTCTTAATTTAGAAATTGTGCTAGCAAATGGTGATGTAATTTGGACAGGCGCCAATACATTAAAATATGCTTCGGGTTATAATTTAACACAGTTGATGATTGGTTCTGAGGGCACTTTAGCTGTGGTTACTAAAATTGTAACAAAGTTGATTCCAGCAGTTAGTCAGACAGTATTAATGTTAGGTTCTTTTGCTACGAATGAACAGGCTTGTGCAGCAGTTTCGGCTATTTTTAGAGCTGGCATTACACCATCTGCTTTAGAATTTATGGAAAGAAAAGGAGTGGAATGGGTGATAAAATTCGATGATATTAAATTTGACTTGAAAGATGATATAAATGCATTTTTAATGATTGAATTTGATGGTGATGACTTAGATACGATATTTAAAGATTGTGAAAAAGTCAATATGGTGTTGGAAGAATTTGGTTGTACTGATGTTCTTTTTGCTGATACGGCACAACAAAAAGAAGAAATTTGGCGAATGCGCAGAACTATGGCTGAATCTGTAAAATCAAATTCTGTTTATAAAGAAGAAGATACAGTAGTTCCAAGAGCAGCATTGCCGAAATTAGTACATGGAATTAAAGAAATTGGGGCTAAATATGGTTTCGAAAGTGTATGTTATGGGCATGCAGGAGATGGGAACTTACACATCAATATTATTAAAAGTGGCATGAGTGATGACGATTGGAACCATAAATTAAAAGATGGAATAGTAGAAATTTTCGAATTAACCACTGCTCTAGGTGGAACAATATCTGGTGAACATGGAATCGGTTTGGTTCAAAGAGACTATATGCCAATAAAGTACAGCGACATTCATCTGAATTTAATGCGTAATATTAAACAGGTTTTTGATCCAAAAGGAATTTTAAATCCGGGTAAGATATTTAATTAGTTTGTTGATTTTTAGATTTGGTTGATTGGAATAAATTAGTGGTCAATAAATCAACCAAATCTAAAAAACTAATCGTCTAACAAACTAGCCAGCGAGTTGCTCAAACTCCATCATTTTATTTCTTTCTCTTTCGGGTATCTGAACAGGTTTTTTTGAGCTATAATCAAAAGCCACACAAACTGTTTTTCCTTTACTGCAAGTAACTTCTTTACCATTTACATCTTTTACGATCAAATATTCCAAATCAAAACTTGTAGTTCCAATTCGGGAGGTACGTACATACATCGTTATTTTATCACCTAAGAAAAGAGGAGCAAGATAATCAATTGATGCCTGGCCAATTATCACACCTGTTTTGTGCCAATCCCAATTTATAGCATGATTCCAATATTTTGTTCGCCCAATTTCCATGTAAGTAAAGTAAACAGCATTGTTTACATGTCCCAACATATCTAAATCTGCGAAACGCATTTCAATAGTCGTTTTATACTTAAAACTGTCTATGTGACCCAATGAAACTGACTTATTGTCTGTTTGTTTTTCTTTTTTACGCCAAAATGTCTTAAAAAACATAAAATTTTAGGTTGGAATGAGGTTTGAATATTAGCAATTATAATTTAAAAATATATAACGGAGGATTTAAAAATGACTTTAGTAAAATTTAACAACAAAACAAGAAACACAGCACCATACTTTAACAATGTTTTCGATTCTTTGTTTAGTGATGCATTGAATAAAAATTACGGTGTAAATAAGGTGCCTAATGTAAACATTTATGAAAATGCTAACGATTACAAAATTGAAGTTGCTGCTCCAGGCTTAAATAAAGAAGATTTTAAAATTGATCTTAAAAAAGATAATCTTTCTGTTTGGGTAGAGAAAAAAGTTGAAAATACAGATGTACAAAAAGATTATACACGTAAAGAGTTTGAATATAGTTCATTCGCAAGATCTTTTGTATTACCAGAAGGAATTGATGCAGAAAAAATTAGTGCAGAATATATAAACGGAATTTTAACCATCACCATTGGTAAAAAAGACGAAGCTAAAGAAGCACATAAAGAAATTGTAGTTTCATAATACAATAGTTTGATTTTGAGTTTAAGGTTGATAAGGGCGCATCGAAAGATGTTGCCCTTATCTTTTTTATAGCCGATTAGGTTCATTAGTCATTGGTTAATTAGGTTTAGTGCTTAGTCAATTGAACTAATGAACCACTGACGCTACTGAACTATTGAACCAATTAATACAATTGAACTAATGATTTTTGTTATTTTTGCAGCATGGAAAGAGAAATCCTTGATACCAAGCGTAAAGCCTTAAAAATAAACCTAAATGAACAAATTTATGGAACATTTGCAGAAATAGGTGCAGGGCAAGAAGTAGCACGTAATTTTTTTACAGCTGGCGCCGCTTCTGGTACAGTTGCTAAAACCATGTCGGCGTACGATATGACTTTTAGTGATGCAATTTATGGCGCAGAAGCTTCTGGTAGATATGTAAGTCAAAATAGACTTTTAAGAATGCTCGACCATGAATTTGGGTTGCTTAACGAACGATTGTTGGGTGAAAAATATGATAATCGTACTTTTTTCGCATTTGCTGATACTGTTACTACCTTAAATTTTAAACGTACAAATGAGCCTCATGGTTGGGTAGGAATACGTTTTCAAAATGAACCAGGAGGTTTACCAAACGAAATATTTTTCCACGTTCGGTTATTAGATACTGACGTGAATATGCAGCAACGCGTATTAGGCATTATTGGTGTGAACTTGGTGTATGCAGCTTTTTACCATTACCATGAACCTAAGGTAATGATAGAGTCATTAGCAGATAATTTAACTGTTGGATCGGTAGAAATTGACTTAATTTCAGTAAAAGGACCAGCTTTTGGAGAGGTAAATAATACGCTTTTAAATCTTTATTTAATTATGAAAGATTTTTCTGCAGCCGCTATTTTTGATGCAGATGGTCATCCTCGCCAAGCGAAAGATTTATTATATAAAAAAGATATTATGATTTTAAGGACTAAATATGGTCAGAAATCATTACCTAACTTTAATTTATTTAATAAGGCGACTGATCAATTTAAGCGCACCAATGCTGTTGAAGATGGAAATCTTGCAGTAATGATTGAGGTTTTACTAACTAACGTTTTAACAAACGAGCAAGAAACACCTGATGATATTGATTTGGAATTTGTAGCTAAAAGGGCAGAGGATATGTGTAAAACAGGAAATTTAGTAATTGTTTCTAATTTTACTCGGCACAACAGATTAGCTAAATATTTAGGGCGTTGCAAACCTAAAAGTGTTGGAATTTCAACTAATATAAATAACCTTAAATTCGTTTTCAATTCTAAAAATTTCGGTGATAATTATTCAAGTCAGTTGTTAGCCTATGTAAGTGATATGTTTACACAAAACGTAAAACTTTTCGCTTATCCTTTTATGGATAAAAAGACGAATACAGTTATTTCTACTGAAAATATGCCTGTAACTCCAGACGCAAAACCATTGTTTGATTTCTTACTGATTAATGGATATATAACTGATATTAAGGATTATAGCGAAGAAGATGTTAAAACGGCTTAATGGAAAAGTTTAAGCAAGAAAAAAGCACTTTACATCCTAGAAATAAGCATCGTTCGAGGTATGATTTTAAAGCGTTAATTAATTCGTGTGCAGAGCTTGAAGATTTTGTTTCCATAAATAAATATGGTGATCAATCAATTGATTTTGTCAACCCAAATGCGGTTAAAGTATTAAACAAAGCCCTATTAAAACATTTTTATCAAATAGAGTTTTGGGATATCCCAGAAGGATACCTTTGTCCACCAATTCCAGGCAGAGCAGATTATATCCACTACGCATCAGATTTATTAGCTTCATGTAATAATCAACATATTCCAACTGGTAAAAAGATAAAAGCTTTAGATATTGGTGTAGGTGCAAATTGCGTTTATCCATTAATTGGTCATCAAGAATATGGATGGAGTTTTGTAGGTTCTGAAATTGATGATATGGCTGTTCGTTCTGCTAAAAATATTGTTGATGTCAACACTTCTTTAAAAAATGCAATAGAAATTAGATCTCAATTGGTTAAAAATGAAATATTTAAAACAATCATTCATAAAGAAGAGCGTTTTGATTTAATTATTTGTAATCCTCCTTTTCACGCATCAGCCGAAGAAGCAAACGCTGGTTCACAACGGAAAAATAGAAATTTAGGCAATAAAAATTACACTAAACCTATCCTTAATTTCGGTGGACAAAACAGTGAATTATGGACAAGAGGTGGTGAAGTTGCTTTTGTTGGAAAAATGATTGAGGAAAGTAAATCCTATAAAAATCAATGTTTTTGGTTTACCAGTTTAGTTTCTAAGAGTGAGAATTTAGCCTCTATTTATGCAATGTTAAAAAGAGCTGATGTATTAGAAATTAGAACAAGCGAAATGTCGACAGGAAATAAAATCACTAGAGTTGTGGCTTGGACTTTCTTAGATGAAAACCAACAAAAAGAGTGGATTAAAAACTGGTAGTTTCATTCTTCACAATCGACATCTGTTATTAAATCAATTTTTTTATCTTGCAGTATGAAACTAAATCGATTTATCTTTTTCTTGTTTGTGCTACCTTTATTTTCTCAAGCACAAACATCAGGAAATCCCATATTTCCAGGCTGGTATGCTGATCCAGAAGCTCAAATATTTGGTAAAACATATTGGGTTTATCCAACCTATTCGGCTAAATATAAAGAGCAGGTTTTTATGGATGCTTTTTCATCAAAGGATTTAATTACTTGGACGAAGCATGAAAAAATTCTAGATACATCAGCCATTAAATGGGCAAGTAAAGCGATGTGGGCTCCATCAATTACTAAAAAAGATGGGAAATACTATTTATTTTTTGGCGCAAATGATATTCAAAGCGATAAAGAAATTGGTGGAATTGGTGTAGCAGTGGCAGATAAACCAGATGGACCTTTTAAAGATCATTTGGGAAAACCATTAATCGATAAGTTTTATAATAAAGCGCAACCAATTGATCAATTTGTATTTAAAGATAAAGACAATCAGTATTACTTAATTTATGGTGGTTGGTCGCATTGTAATATTGCTAAATTAAATAATGATTTTACAGGGTTTATTCCTTATGCTGATGGTAGTACATTTAAAGAAATCACTCCAGAAGGATATGTAGAAGGTCCTTTCATGTTCATTAGAAATGGAAAATACTATTTTATGTGGAGTGAAGGCGGTTGGACAGGACCAGATTATTTTGTTGCTTATGCAATGGCTGATTCTCCATTAGGACCATTTAAACGTATTGGTAGAATATTAAAACAAGATACTACCATTGCAACTGGAGCAGGGCATCATTCTGTAATACATGATGCTAAAAAAGATTTATATTATATTGTTTATCATCGCAGACCGTTGGGTGAGAAGGATGGGAATCATCGTGTAACCTGTATAGATGAAATGTCTTTTGATAAGGATGGATTGATTAACCCTGTAAAGATTACAAAAGAAGGAGTGAAAAAAAATAAATTGTAGTTAATTGTTATTCAAAGTATTAACTTTTCGCTTGATAAATATCTTTAACTACAATTTCCATTCTTCTTTCAGGAGATGCTAAAGCTTTAAAGCCATATTGTTCATACAAACCATGTGCATCTAATGTTCCTAAAGTATAAGTTCTTAAACCCTGTAAATCTGGGTGAAACATCATTAATGACATTAGTTTTTTAGATAATCCTAATCCTCTAAATTGTTCTTCAATATACACATCACATAAATAAGCAAAAGTAGCCCTATCTGTAACCCAACGAGCAAAACCAGCTTGTTTACCATCTTTATATACTCCGAAACACAAGGAATTAGCAATAGATTTTTTGACCAGTTCTAACGGGATGCTTTTTGCCCAATAAGATTGTGTGCTTAAATAATGATGAACAGCAGTTATATAAACTAAATTGCTATCATCGGAGAATATGAAACCGTTTTCTTTAATTTCCATTTAAAATATAGTAAATAGTCGATAGTCTATGGGCCATTGACCAAATGCTTAAATTAATTAGTTTCTCATATTAATAAATTGTAAAGGCTGCCCAAAATCTTCTCCTCTGCATAACGAAATTACTTTTTGTAAATCATCAATACTTTTGCTTTGCACACGAACTTGATCATCCATCATAGAAGCTTGAACTTTTAGTTTGCTGTCTTTAATTTTAGCAACAATTTTTTTTGCCGCTTCCTTATCAATTCCCTCTTTAATTTTTAGTTCTTTTCTAATCATGTTGCCAGATGCAGCAATATCTTTCCCGAAATCCAAACTTTTTGGGTCTAAATTTTGTTTCATCATACGAGAGATAATCGAATCAGTGATGGCCTTTAAACGCATATCATCTTCGGTTACAATAGTTATGACGTTCGTTTTTTTATCTAACTCTACTGTACTATTCGAACCATTAAAATCATAACGGTTTAAAATCTCTTTTTTTGCATTGTTGATGGCATTATCTAGTGTTTGTGCATCTACTTTGCTTACGATATCGAAAGTGGGCATAATTTTAGCTTTAATTGATAAAAAATAATAGATTTAATAATAATTACCATACAAAAAACGCGAAAAAATATATGAAAACCAATAAAACAACAGCTCAGAAAAAAATAACAAAGAAAGCAGCGAAGAAGCAGCTTGAACAAACTTTAACAGCAAGGTTTTTAGAAACAGTCAAAGGCTTGGGTCATAATGCAGAAATAATTGCAGAAGATATTGCAAAAGCTAGTAAAGTAGCTGCTAAAAAGCTATCTAAGAAATTTAATGAAATGAAAGAAGCAGTTGGACATAAAATTGAAGATGTTTCAGCTGCAAAAAAGGCTGCACCTAAAAAAATAAAATTAGCTAAAAAAGATGCATCTAAACTGATGAAAAAGGTAGATAAATCTGTAACTAAAGTAGTTAAAAAAGCAGTTGCTAAAGCTAAACCTATTGCATCAAGTGTAAAAGTGGCAAGTATTGAAACCGAAGAAAAGGCAGCTGCTGTGCTTAAAAAACCAGTAAGAAAAGCGGTAACTAAAACTAAGGCTATGGCAAATAAAACAAAAACAACAGTAAGTAGCGAAAAAAAACCAGTTGTAAAGGCGGTTGCAAATAATCCTGTTAAGAAAGTTACAGCTAAAGCTATTCCTGCTAAAAAAAATACATCGAGCACAAAGTAAATTCAAGTGTCAAATTAGCTATTAATTAACACTAACTTAACACTAAAATTTGCAGATTTGGAAATCTCTCGATTACTCGGGAGATTTTTTTGATTTTTATACATGGCTAAAAAGAAGCTACCATTTTTAAATAGAGAAATAAGTTGGCTATATTTTAATGAACGAGTTTTGCAGGAGGCTGCAGATGAAACGGTTCCGTTAATTGAGCGCATTAAATTTCTTTCTATTTTCTCGTCAAACCTCGAAGAATTTTATCGAGTAAGAGTAGCTACATTAAGTCGATTAGTTAACTTAAACGATAAAGCAAAAGCATTATTAGGCTTTAATCCAAAAAAAGTACTAAACGAAATCAAAAATATTGTTGTTAAACACGAACGAAAATTCGAAAATATCTTTCAAGCCACGCTAATTAACGAATTAGCTCAAAATAGGATATTCATTTTAAACGATACTCAACTCAACGTATCAAGAGGGGAATTTGTACGAAACCATTTTAGAGATAGAATTCTATCCAATCTGGTTCCAATTATGATTGATTTGGATGATCCTTTTCCTGAGCTAAAAGATCGTTATTTGTACTTTTTTGTACGTTTAACAAAAAAAACAGGCAAAAAGAGCGAAAAATTTGCTTTGATAGAATTGCCTGAGAATTTACCTCGATTTTTAGTTTTACCTGAGACTAATGGATTGAAATTTATCATTTTAGCAGAAGATATTATTAAATACTGCTTAGATGATATTTTCTATGTGTTTAATTATGATGAAATGCAAGCATTTTCTATCCAACTAACGAGAGATGCCGAACTTGACATCGATAAAAATATAAGCGATAAGTTTATTGAGGAATTAAAAACCAGTCTCGATAAGCGTAAAAAAGGCAAACCAATGCGATTATTGTACGATACGCAAATGCCTTTTGAAATGTTGAGTGTTTTAGTCACTAAATTAAAAATTGAAGCTGAAGGACTAATTCCTGGTAACCGTTACCATCGTTTTGGTGATTTTATTGCTTTTCCAAATGTTGGTTCAAAAGATTTAGAATATGCAGTAAACGAGCCACTTAAGGTAGGTGGTTTACACAGAACTGAAAGTATTTTTAATAAACTTGCCAATCGTGATTACCTGGTGAATTTACCTTATCAATCGTACGATTACATTATTCTATTTCTTCGTGAAGCAGCGATTGATCCTAAAGTAACAGAAATTAACATTACACTTTATCGTCTTGCGGAAAATTCTAAAGTAATCAACGCATTAATTAATGCAGCCAAAAATGGTAAAAAAGTGAATTGTGTTGTTGAATTAAAAGCAAGATTTGATGAAAAAGCCAATATTTTTTGGACAAATAGATTAATGGAAGAAGGGGTAAATGTTAATTATGGTCTAACAGATTATAAAGTGCATTCTAAAATTTGCCTAGTAAAACGGATGGAAAGAGGAAGAGCTGTGTATTATGCAAATTTGGCAACCGGTAATTTTAACGAAAAAACTGCTCGAATTTATTGCGATCACAGTATTTTCACTTCGAAAAAAGAAATTACCTCCGATTTACTTAAGCTTTTTAATGCGTTAAATAAACGCACTGTAGCTAAAGATTTTAAACATTTAATCGTTTCGCCGTTAGACTCTAGAAACAAAATTTATGCTTTAATTAATAGAGAAATCAAATTTGCAAAAGCTGGTAAGCCTGCTTACATGATTTTAAAAGTGAATAGTTTGGCTGATGAAGGAATTGTTCAAAAATTATATGATGCCAGCAATGCAGGTGTTCAAATTAAGTTGATTGTACGTGGAATTTGTTGCTTAGTGCCTGGTGTTGCAGGATTCAGTGAAAACATTACCATTATTAGTATTATCGATAAATTTTTAGAACATGCCCGAGTTTTCATTTTTGGAAATAATAGTAAAGAGGAAATGTTTCTTTCATCGGCGGATTTAATGAGCCGCAATTTTGAACATAGAGTTGAAGTTGGATTTCCGGTTTTAGATGAAGGAGTGAAGCAGGAAATTAGAGATATTATCGAATTTCAGTTACAAGACAACGTTAAAGCACGAGATATAAATCGACTGAATAATAATAAATATCATAAAAATCGTTTAACAACAAAAATAAGAGCCCAAGTACAAACCTATAACTACCTTAAAAACAAACATCAATAACGCTCATGATACGATACGCTGCCATAGATATAGGCTCTAATGCTGTTAGATTGCTAATTGCTGATATTACATTGAATGATAATGGTTATGGTTTTAAAAAGAATACACTAGTTAGGGTGCCTTTGCGCTTAGGTGATGATGCTTTTTTAGATCATAAAATATCAGCAAAAAAGACAGAAGACTTAGTGAAAACCATGAGCGCTTTTAAAAATCTAATGGATGTTTATCATGTTTCGAAATATTTAGCCTGTGCAACATCCGCTATGCGTGAAGCAGAAAATGGGAGAGATATTATAAAGAAAATAAAGGCTTTAACAGATATAGATTTAGAAATTATTGAAGGTCAACGTGAAGCTAATATTATTTATTCAAATCATATTGAACAAAATTTAGATTCAAAAAAGAGCTATTTGTATATTGATGTTGGTGGTGGTAGTACAGAACTTTCTGTTTTTGTAAACAAACAACCACTTGCTTCAAAATCATTCAACATTGGTACCATCCGTATTTTAGATAACCAAGATAAAGATGAAACTTGGGAAGATATGAAAGTTTGGGTAAAAGAACATACCAAAGATTTAAAGAATTTAGCAGGTATTGGTACTGGTGGAAACATCAATAAATTGTTCCGCATGTCTGGAGAAAAAGAGGATATGCCACTTACGTTCTTGAAACTGAAAACGTTGTATAACGAACTTAATTCGTATTCGCTAAAAGAGCGTATTACGCTGATGAAACTCAATCAGGATAGGGCAGATGTAATTATTCCAGCTTGTGAAATTTACCTTACTTTAATGAAATGGACAGGAATTAAGCAAATTTATGTACCTAAAGTGGGTATGGTTGATGGTATTATCAATTTATTAATTGAAGAAAATTTGGAGATTTAATGCTCAACCATCATTCTGAAAGTTAAGTTTATTCTTGGCTTGTTAATTAATTTAGTTGGCGGTAACCGATGTAACCAATTCTTTTGTGTAGTATCTTTCATCACCAATAAACTGCCATTTTCTAAAACCAAAGAAATCCGTTCTTTGGTCGTTTTATGTTTAAATGAAAATTTCCGTTCAGCCCCAAAACTTAAAGAAGCGATAGCTCCATTTTTCTTTAAATCTTTCTCGCCATCGCTATGCCACGCCATTCCTTCATCACCGTTGTGATATAGATTAAGGAGACAAGAATTGTATTTTTCGCCAGATTTTTCTTCAACTAAAGTTTTTAAGGCTAATAATTCCTTCGTCCAAATTAATGCTTGCTTAGTGATATTCGAGTAGGTGTATTCAAAATTATTATCACCATACCACGCTACTTTTCTTTTGGTTAAAATGTGTTTTCCGAAAATTATGGCTTCATCCTGTTTCCATTCTATAGTCTTTAATAAACTATCACAATATTGATTAGCTAGTGAATTTGGCATAATCTTGCCGTAATAATTTACAGTTCCCTCGTATGGCAAAAGGTTCAGGGTTTGATCTAATTCGGTGCTAAATAAATCCATTTTTCTTTTAGTTAAATAGCATTTGCAATTTGAGCAGCTTCCCAACCCAATAACATACTTTTTCGGACTTGTCCCCAATGATATTGCCCAAAATTACCTGAAGACTGGATAACTCGATGACAAGGAATTAAAAACGCAATAGGATTATCGCCAATAGCAGAACCCACTGCTTTAGATGCATTAGGATTACCGATTGCTTTTGCAATTGCACCATAAGTCGTAAAATTTCCTTTCGGGATTTTTAATAATGTTTCCCAAACTTTTAGTTGAAACGCTGTGCCTTTTAAATGCAATTTTACTTCCGCTGCTTCATTCCAATCTTGATTAAAAATAGGTAATGCAGCTTTTTGTATGGTATCCTTTTGTTTGTTGAATTTAGCTTGAGGAAATTGCTGATTAATTTCGCTAAAAGCATTATTTTCATCATCGGCAAATGCCATATAACAAATTCCTTTAGCTGTTGAAGCGACTAATAAATTACCAAATGAAGTAGAGTAGTATTCGTAATTAATCGCTAAATCTGCCCCGCCATTTTTAAATTCTCCAGGTGTCATTCCTTCAATATTTATAAATAAATCGTGTAAGCGGTCAGTGCTAGATAAGCCAGTTTCAAAAGCTGTATCGGATAAAGTCAATTGTTGATCTCTTAAGATGTTTTTTGCGTATGATAAACTCAGATATTGCAGAAACTTTTTAGGACTAACTCCTGCCCATTCAGTAAACAATCTTTGAAAATGAAAAGGGCTTAAGTTTACTCTTTTGGCTACTTCGTCTAACTCTGGTTGTGCTTTAAAGTTCTCTTGCAAATAGCTAATTGCTTCTGCAATACGATAATAATTTAACTGCTCTTGTGTACTCATTTTAATTCTTTTGATACATCAAAGGTAGTTCGCCATATAACCTAATGAAACCCGAAAGTTGCTCTTTTATAAGTCAAGAAAGCTCGTTGCTTTATCATCAACAAACCAATCTAAATTACCATTTAAGGGTTTAATCAGCTGTGCTGGATAAATAAAATAATCTTTTTGCTCATCGGCAATTACATGATTTAAGGCATTCGCCTTATTCTCTCCAAAGGTGATGAAAGCAATATTTTTAGCTTTGTTAATTAAGGGTGCAGTTAAACTGATACGAAAAGTATCTAATTTTTCTACCCAAACAGCTTCAACTGTCGGATGAATACTTTTTACTAACTCAGTTTCAGGGAAAATAGAAGCAGTGTGCGCATCGTCTCCCATGCCTAAAAGGATAAGGTCAAATACAATTTCTTCACCATTAAAATGCTTGTCTAAAGCTGCTTTGTAAGCCTTTGCAGAATCTACTGGTGGCAAAGTAGTATCGATATAGAAAATATGATCTTCGGGAGTTTGTAGGTTATTAAACAAATTTTCCTTGGCCATTAATCCATTGTAATCTTTATGTTCGGGTAAAACATATCTTTCATCCCCAAAAAAGAAATAAACCTTTGTCCAATCAACTTTATCTTTAAAAGTAGTTGATAATTCTTTATAAAGTTCTTTTGGAGAATTTCCACCAGTTAAAACAAAATCAAATCTACCTTTGCTAGTAATTGTTTTATTTGCAATTTCAATTACATAAGCAATTAGATTTTCATTTAATTCTGCTACAGATTTAAAGATGTGTAAGTTCATGTTTTTAATTTATCACCATTGCGAAAAGTAAAACGACGAAGCAATCTATCTTGTAGGAAAGATTGCTTCGCTTTGATCGCAATGAAGTTTATACTAATTTATTCTTTATCCTTTAATGGTAATGTAAACCAATGGAAACCGTCTCTTGCGATTAATGCCTCTGCATCTTCTGGTCCCCAACTATCTGCTTGGTAATTAGGGAAATTTAAAGATTTTTTGCTTTCCCAAGTATTTATAATTGGCATTACCAATTCCCAAGCTGCCTCTACTTGATCACCTCGCATAAATAAAGTTTGATCCCCATTCATTGCATCTAACAGTAAAGTTTCGTAAGCTTCTGGTGTATCTGTATCATATGTACCTTTATAGTCAAATACCATGTCAACCGGATTTAGAACCATTTTTACGCCTGGTCTTTTTGCTTGAACCTGCAAACGAATACTCATTTCTGGCTGTATGCTTATAATTAAGCGGTTTTGTTGCCAAGTTTCAGTAGCTCTTGCGGAAAAGATATGATGAGGAACATCTTTAAATTGAATCGTAATTATTGAGGAGGTTTGGTTCATCCTTTTCCCTGTACGCAAGTAAAAAGGAATTCCTTGCCAACGCCAATTGTCGATAAAAAATTTAACTGCAGCAAAGGTTTCGGTATTCGAATGTGCGTCTACACCGGTTTCGTGTCTATATCCTGGTACTTCTTTCCCTTCTACCCAACCTTTACTATATTGTCCACGAACTGCATTAGAACTAATTTCTTCAGGTTTAAAAGGTCGCATCGCTCTTAAAACTTCAACCTTTCTATCTCTAATTTCATCTGCATCAAATGAAATAGGAGCTTCCATACCTACTAAACATAGTAACTGTAATAAGTGATTTTGGATCATGTCTCTCAATGCACCAGCACCTTCGTAATAACCACCACGATCGCCAACACCTAGTTGTTCAGTTACTGAAATTTGAATATGCTCAATATAATTTCTGTTCCATAATGGCTCAAATAAGGAATTAGCAAAACGGAAAGCCATCATATTTTGAACGGTTTCTTTACCCAAATAATGATCTATGCGATAGATTTGTTTTTCAGTGAAAATTTTGCTTAATAATAAATTTAACTCTTTTGCACTCTCTAAATCGTGGCCAAATGGTTTTTCAATAACAATTCTACTGTTATCTTCATCTTCAGTTAATTTATATTTGCATAAACACTCAGCAATTAGTGGAAAGAAGTTAGGCGCAACAGCCAAATAGTAAATAATTTGTGTTTCCTTACCAAAATCAGCTTGCAATTTTTCTACTGTTTCTTTTAAGTTTTCAAAAGTCTTCGGAGTAGTAATATCTGTTGGACAGTATTTAATATTAGATTCAAAAGAGCTCCAAGTTTCTTTTTTAACTTTTCCATTTCTAGAGAATTCATTTACATTTTCTAAAATAACTTCTTGGTATTTCTTATCAGTAAATTTTGTTCTACCAGTCCCAATAATTGAAAATTTTTCTGGCATATAACCTTCTGTAAATAAGTTATATAAAGCAGGAGCAAGTTTTCTTTTGTTTAAGTCGCCTGTGCCACCAAAAATTACAAATATGGTTGGATTAAGTTTGCTTTTTTTCTTCATCTTAGTAGTCTTTATAAATTCTTTTCGTTCCAATCTGCGTGAAAAATTCCTTCGCTATCTATGCGCTCAAATGTATGCGCACCGAAGAAATCTCTTTGAGCTTGTGTTAAATTAGAGGGCATTCTACCTGTTTTTAAAGTATCAAAATAGGTTAGGGCAGCAGCAAAACAAGGAATGCCAATACCTGCATTAATTGCAGATGAAACCACATTTCTTGTGCCTTTTAAACTCTTCTTTATTTTTACTTGAATACCCGCATCAGCAAATAAATGCTCTAAATCAGGTTGTTTTTTATAAGCCTGATAAATATCTTCTAAAAATTCAGCTCTAATTATACATCCACCACGCCAAATTTTCGCGATTTCTGATAAGTTTAAATCATATTTATACTCGATAGATGCTTTCCATAACAAATGCATACCCTGTGCATAGGCATTTGCCATTGCGAAATAGAAAGCTTCCTCTAAATCATCGATAAAATCTGCTGTAGCTTTCATTTTTTCTGATGGACCATAAGCCTCATCAAGCTCAACTCTTAGTTTTTTAAGTTTTGATAAATTTCTTGTAGATACTGCAGAATCAATTATCGGAATTGGGGTTTCAATATCCATTGCAACTTGTGAAGTCCATTTACCGGTTCCTTTAGATTTTGCTTCATCCTTAATTTCATCTACCAATAAATTGCCTGTTTTAACATCTTTAAAAAGAAATACATCCTTAGTAATTTCCATTAAAAATGACTTTAAACGACCATTATTCCATTTTTCAAATACGCCTTGAATTTGAGCATTATCGTAATCTAATCCATTTTTAAGAATTTCATACGTTTCTGCCAATAATTGCATAATCGCATATTCAATACCATTGTGCGTCATTTTTACGAAGTGACCAGAAGCACCTGGCCCAATGTAAGTTACACAAGGTTCACCATTAACTTTGGCAGAAACTGCTTCAAGCATCTTTTTAACAACTGCATATGCTTTTTTATCGCCACCTGGCATCATGCTAGGACCAAATCTAGCCCCTTCTTCACCCCCAGAAATACCCATTCCGAAGAAATGAATACCTTTTTCTTTTAACTCAATCGCTCTTCTGCTAGTATCCGTAAAATGAGAGTTTCCACTATCAATAATGATATCACCTTCATCCAATAAGGGTTGAAGTTCTAAAATTACACTGTCTACAATTGCTCCAGCAGGTACTAAAAGTATAATTGTACGAGGTGTTTGTAAACTTTGTACAAAATCTTTAATCTCTGAAAATCCTTTTAGGTTATGGTCTTTGCCTTCTTCTTCAAAAATTTGAAGCATTTTTTCACTCTTGTCGTAGCCAGTAACAGCAAATCCATTATCGGCCATATTTAATAGCAAATTACGACCCATAGTTCCTAAACCAACCATTCCGAAGGTGTATTGTGCTTTTTTATCGTTATTCATTTTATGATTTATTTATACTTTCTAAAATTAGTTTACTCTGCTCAAAACTCTTGTGTACATGCGCATTAATTCCCATTTGTTTAGCTATTGCTACATGAATGGCCCTATCATCAAAGTATAAGCAGTTTTGTGGTTCTTCTTGTGCAATCCCTAATGCGAGTTTAAAAATAGATGGATCTGGCTTAGAAAAGCCTACTTCACATGAGGAAATAAAAGCATCAAAACAGTCGTGTAGTTTGAATCTCTTAATTCGATAATCGTTAAATTCTTTTCCCTCGTTGTTAATAGAGAAAATTTTAATGTTGTTTTTCTTTTTCCAATCAATTAACCAAGGTAAAAATTCAGGTAACTGGTCAGATTTTGAAAACATAAACTCTTTAAATTCCTCTTTAGAAAAAGGACAGTCTACATTAAAGATAACAGCATCTAAATATTGATCTAAATTCAATTTTCCATTCTCGAATAAAGGGAAAGCTACAGCATGATCTTTTTGAAATTGAATAGGTTCTAACCCAAATTTTTCAACAGCTTGCATTCTTGCTTTATGGTTCCATCCATCACTTAAAAGTACACCTCCAATATCTAAGAAAAGTAACTTAACGTGTTTCATTATTTTTTCTGCGGATAAGTAGTGTGAACATGATATTTTTCTTTGGCAAGCCATAGCTTTGCGCCGCCTTTAATGCCATCTTTATTAGAAACTAATTTGATGTTTTTATCTAAATTGAAATTAATTTCGTTAGAATTTCCTCCTCCGATATACAACTTATCGTAATTGAAAACTGTTTTGTAAACTTCTATAATGTACTGTAAGCGCTTGTTCCATTCCTTTTTACCAACTTTATGAAAACCTCTATCGCCAATAAAATCATCATAGTCATCAGTTTTATTAACTGGTAAATGAGATAATTCTAAATGAGGAAGTAATTCTCCATCGAATAAAAGCGAAGTGCCAAAACCTGTGCCTAGTGTGAATACAATTTCGAAACCTTTGCCGCTCACAATGCCTAAACCTTGTTGATCCGCATCATTTATTAATCGTACGGGCTTACCAAACAAATTACTTACTTGTTGAGCAAGATCTACATTAACCCATTTATTTTCGGCCAAATTTGGTGCAGTTTGTACAATTCCATTTTTTACATAACCTGGAAAGCCGATAGAAATTTTCTCAAAAGATTTAAAATCTGCTGTAAGTTTTTTTATGCCTTTTAAAACAGCTTCTGGAGTTGATTTTTTAGGAGTTGGTGTTTTTTTGAAATCAGTTAATAATTTCCCTTTTGGACTTAATAAACATGCTTTGATGTTAGTTCCGCCTATGTCAATTGATAAAATATCTCCCTGTGGAACCTTATTGTGTAATGGCATAAGCTAAATAGATTTATAAAATTTGTTGCTCATCATCGATTAACAAAAATACAATCATTAAGTAGCTTAGCCGTAATATTTATGTAATAAGTTAGCCGTTAATTATTAACAAAAGCTTAAAAATGTTGATTAAAACACGATTTATCTTATAAATAGCTAAGCCACCATTGTGTATGTGTGGCTTTGTATTTTTGAAACCAAATACAAGGGCGATACAAAATTGCAACTACGCTAAGCCAAAGTAAATAAACAATAGGTAGATTATACCCTAATGCTGCTGGACGAAATAAAAATGGTACTTGTGGAGTAGCAATATCCTTTACACCATAACCACTGGCAAAGAAAACTATAACTAATAAAAAATGAAGAATATAGAAATGTAAAACGTAATAAAAGAATGGAACTTTTCCATAAGTCATTGTAATCTTAGCTAACCAATTTTTTGCATTTTCTAATCCAGAAAGCAGCATTAGCGCTGGTCCTAAAGTCATACCGTAATATTGTAATGATGGTGGGTATTTGCTCACATTAAAAAAAGAAAAAACCGTTTTAAATGAATTATCATAGACAATCCTTTGAGTCGGATTTCCATATAAACCAAAATAACGTAAAATGATAAAAGATAGAAATAAACTTAATCCACTATAAAATAATAGTTGTTTTCTTCTTTTTATATCAAATTCTTTAGTGTACCAATGCCCAATAGAAAATCCTAAAAACATAGCACCAGTCCAAGGTAAAATAGCATAAAAGACACCTATAAAGTGATTGCTATCTAACGGAATGATTGTGCCACTTGTAGTAAATAAAATTGATATTAAACCACCACTAAAAGTAGTTGGAGCTGGTAGTTGAAGATAATTGAAAATGTTATGACCAAAAAATAGGAGAAATCCAACTATCAGAACTAGTTGGTGAGAAATTCTACTCAATATACCTAATAAAACCATGCTACAGCCTATTGCCCAAATTACCTGTAAAATAATGAAATTGTAAAGAGGGTTAAAGGTTAAGCCCAATGTAATTAATACGATCTCTACAACTATGAGCCAAAGTCCTCTTTTAATTAAAAAATTGCTTGCTTGTTTTGGTTCTTTATTCTGTGAGGAAAGATATGCAGATATTCCTGATAAAAAAACAAATGTAGGTGCACAAAAATGAGTTATCCAACGGGTGAAAAACAGAAAAATAGTGGTAGTTTCTGGATTCATAGGATCGGCCATGATACTGCCATTGTGGAAAAAATCGCGGGTATGATCTAAAGCCATGATGATCATCACTAATCCTCTTAAAATGTCAATAGAGAGAATGCGTTTGTTAGCAGTTGTCATAAGAGCGTTGGTTGGTTAACTAAAATTACACTATTCCATTGAATATTAAAACTTTAGGTTTTTTATTTACCATTGAACCCATCAGCTCATCAGTTTCTATGTTTTTAAAATATAAACTGTCTGATTTTTTTAGTTGCTTTTTTAAGCAATAGTAATGGTGTAAACAATTGATCCAGTTAAGGGCAGCAATTTTGTTTTTCCATAGTTGAGGACATAAAAAAACAGTATCAGATTCTAGCCGTACCAAATTTTTACTTTCCCATTCTTTAATATTGGAAATAATTTGAGCGGTTTGTTGAGCTAAATCAGATTTTGAAACTACTTTTTTATTTGCATATATCATTAGGGTAAAGATAATAATGAGAAGCAAATAATTTGATATGAAACAAAAAATGCTATCAGCCTTGCGACTAATAGCATTTAATTATGCGGAGAGTGGGGGATTCGAACCCGCGGACCCTTTGACAAGTCAACAGTTTTCAAGACTGCCGCAATCGACCACTCTGCCAACTCTCCGCCGCAAAAGTACAAACTCTGATTAAATCTGCAAACTCTGAATAGCTTTTTTTTGAAGAAAGTGGCTAAAAGCTTATAACAGAGGGATAAAAATTTATAATTTCTCTTTTTTATGTTGTAATAGACATTAAATTGTTGTTTAGTAAATTTTCATTCATTAACATTTAAAATAAGAAAAATGAGTAATATATTCCCCAATATGCGATTTATAGATGGTAAATAATACTCAGTTATGCTAAATAAACGCAATTGGTATTAATTGAGATAAGTTTTAATTAATTTTAAACTATTAATAATCAATTAATTATACTTTTAAGAAATCTTTTCTCTTTAAAGTAAATGTTGGGCATGTTTTTCGTTAAATGGTTCTCAACACTATTGATTTAATGAAGCTTTTCTCATCCCTATTTATTATTTTCTTTTTTAGTTCACTTTCTTTTAGCGCTAAAGCCGCAAATGGTTGTTTGTCTAGTAGTACCACGTACACCTATATTAATCCCGAAGGAAAAAATCGAAATGGGGTTCCCTCTTACTATCATAGATATGAATCTGATCGTATAGCAAGTACTAATACTTATTGTCAAGTAAATACTGGAGAGGGTTGCTATATTTACTCAACACGTGATGGATACACTAGTAGTCCAGGAACAATTGTACAATACAGTCTTGTAAATAATTGTCCTATAGATGATTATGTTGGTTATATCGTATGTGGCTTTGCTATTATCGGATTTCTATCCTTGAAGAAACTATAATTAAAAGGGAGAGAAGTTATTTCTCTAATTTTTCTTCTACAGGAAGGGGTTTTTTGAAGATATTGAAGTTTGGTCGAATGATTTTAACACTTCTTTTTGATAAATCAACACTTGCGTTAAGTTCAAAGCCCACCAATAAAATCAATGAATTTAGGTAGAGCCAAATCATAACTACGATTAAGGTACCAATAGAACCATAAATTTTATTGTAGGAACTAAAATTATTGATATAGAATGAAAATCCCCATATTGTAAGAAAGGCGAGTATAGTAGCTAACCATGAACCTGCACTAAAAAATTTCCATTTTTTAGCATGGGCTGGTCCGTAACGGTATAAAATGGAAACTGTAATAAAGTACAAAACACCCAATAATGTCCAACGAGTAAACTGAATAGCAAAAAGTGTAATACCACCTTTATAATGTAGCTCTTTTTGTAAATAGGTTAATAGAAGCTCGCCCATGGCCATTGCAACAATGCAAACAATTACAGATAAGGAAATAATCACCGTTAAAATTACTGCAACTAATCTTTGTTTCAGCCAAGTTCTAGTTTCTACTATAAGTGATGATTTATTAAAAGCTACCATCAATTTATGAACTCCATTTGTTGCAAAAAATAAAGACAATACAAAACCAACAGAAAGTAAACTGCCATTTTGAATGTTTACAATTTCATTAATAGTAGTTTCAAAAGCTAAAAATGCATTGTTTGGCAATACCAATGCTAATAGAGACATCAAAGTGTCTTGAAAGCCTATACTTTTGGGTATGTATGGAATTAAAGTAAACAAGAAAATGATGGCAGGAAAAATAGCCAACATAAAATTGTAAGATAGTGATGATGCTTTATTTACTAATGCTTCTTTTCCAATCTCTTTAAAAAAGAAAGTAGCTACTGTATAAATAGGTAGGGGACTAAAGCCAGGTAATACACAAACTTTTGTCCATTCAATAAAAAGAGAATAGATTTTAAGCCTTAATAACTGTTTGTGTATCCAATTCATTTGTTAACTAAAATATTGACGAACGTTTTTCATGAAACTCTCAGGTGGTTGGCAAGGTCTTCTAGTTTGCTTATTTACAAAAACTAAAGTGGTTTTGCCGGTATTAATAAGTTCATTTGTTTCATTATAAATTTCGTATTCTACATTTAATCTAACGGTAGGTAATTCCTTTACAATAGATTTTATGGTTAAAACCTGATTATAATATGCTGGTTTTAGATACCTAGATTGTAGTTCTAAAATAGGAAGCATAATTCCTTCTGCTTCCATAGATTCATAAGTCATGCCAGAACATGCTTCAAAACATTCAGTTCTTGCCAATTCGTAATATTGAGCATAATTACTATGGTGTACTATACCCATTTGATCAGTTTCTACATAGCGAACCCTAACTTTGCTTTCGTATACAAACATTATTTATAGATATTACGTTTGTTTAAGGCTTCTCTATATTTTTTGGCATTAATTTCATGTTGCTCTCTGGTTTCAGCAAAATTATGGTAACCAGAAAAATCTTCTTTAGCACACATGTAGATATAATTGTTAGCTTCTCTATTTAAAACTGCATCAATTGCTTTAATACTAGGCATCATGATTGGTCCTGGAGGTAATCCTGCATATTTATATGTGTTATATTTAGAATTAAAGGCTAAATGCGAATTAAGTACTCTTTTAATTGTAAAATCACCAGTAGCAAAAATTACCGTTGGGTCTGATTGCAGCAAAATGCCTTTGTTCAAACGATTTAAATATAATCCGGCGATAATTGGCATTTCTTTATCGTAGAGCGCTTCTGAATCAACTATAGATGCTAAAATAGAAACCTCAATAGGAGTTAAGTTAAGTTTTGCTGCTTTTGCTTTACGTTCATCAGTCCAGAATTTAACATATTCCTTTTGCATTTTTTCAAAGAATTCAGTTGGACTGATATTCCAATATAATTCATATGTATTTGGAATAAACATCGCATAGATATTTTCTGTATTAAACCCATATTTTTCCACTAAAGCAGCAGAATCTAACACTTGAATAAAAGCTAAAGAATCGGCCTCCATATTTTTTGCTAAATAGGCGGCAAAATTTTCTTTCATTCTTATGTTTTGAAATTTCAATTTTACAGCATCTTGATTACCAGCTTTTATCTTGTTAATCAAGGTGCGATTATTCATTCCTTTTTTTACAGCATAACGGCCTGGTTTTATAGCTTTTGCCAAATTCATTTTAACAGCTGCGTCTTTAAAAGATTCTTCGTTTTTTATTACTCCACTTTCTAACAAATCATGTAAAAATCCATTATAATCTGTACCTGTTTTTACGTAGATGTAACTGTTAGTTCTAATATTTGGTGCGAAATAGAGCGAATAAAATTGAAGTCCAAAAAATCCAGCAATTGCTGCTATTATTACTGCTATGCCTATTATAATCTTACTATTATTTTTCAATGGTCTTTTCTCGTTATTCATTTTATGATTGACTGCTAATTTTTTGGTTTGTTAGATAGCGTGATGTTTATAGGTGTTCCAATTTTTACTTTTATAGCCGTGTCTGCCGGTAATGGGAACTGTGAAATGACTACTGCATTAGCTGTATCTGTAATTACACCATCGTAGGTAATAGTTCCTAAGGTTAGCATTGATCCTCTTAACGAGAACCTAGCTTCATCAATGGTAAATCCGGTTAGGTTTGGCATCTCAATATCTTCTGCGCCTCTGCCATCGCCCAAGGTTAGGTTAATTCTCGATCCAGTAGGTAAAACTTCTCCACTTTTAATTAATTGGCCACCAAAATATGCTTCTAAAACTACATCTTTAGCAACATCTGGTTTATAAGTAGTATCGCCTAATTTTAAACGATAACTTTCTAAAATAGATTGTGCTTCTCTAAAAGATTTAGCTTCAATATCAGGAAATTTCACATTTGGTGCTTGTGAAGTATTTATTGTCAAGTAAATTGTTCTATTTCCCTTTACAAAAGTATTTGCATCTGGATCTTGATCGGTCACAATTCCAGGGGGTTTATCCATTATATAAACAGAATCAATCTCATAACGAAGTCCTAATTCTTCTAATTTACTAACAGCTTGTGCGAGTGTAAGTCCTTTTACTTCAGGAACATTTAAGCCTTCGCCGTGTTTAGTGTAAAATCGTAAACTAAAGAAAGCAATAGATAGAATGGCTATTACTGTACATATAGCCGCAATAAGATTATTTCTGAAAGATTTTGTTTTAAGATATGCAATAAAGTTGCTCATTTATTTCTCAGTGATAGATGTATAATAGTCCAAATTTAGTTTAAAAAAATATTTTATCTCAATTAAAATCAAATCTGCATCAACTAATTTATATTTTTGGATATAAATAGAAGATTATCCAATGAAGAAAACAATTGCATTATTAACAGGTGGTACAACAGGCGAATGGGTGGTGTCTGTAAAAAGCGCAGCAACAATTGCCCAAAATATAGATTCGACTAAATACGACGTATATAAAATAATGCTAACAGAGTCAGGATGGTTTTATGAGCCAGCTGAATTCAGTGAAAATAGATATCGATAAAAATGATTTTTCTTTAACCCTAAACGGGAGAAAAATAAAGTTTGATGGTGTTTTTATTGCTATTCATGGTTCGCCTGGTGAAGATGGGAAATTACAGGGTTATTTTGATATGATTGGTATTCCTTATACTACTTGCAACGCCTTAACATCGGCAATTACCATGAATAAAGGCTATACAAAAGCAATAGTTAATGGAATTAAAGATTTACATGTTGCTAAATCAATCCAAATATTTAAAAACATCGATTTCAATATTGATGACATTAAAAACAATTTAAAACTACCATATTTTGTCAAGCCAAATAGTGGTGGTAGCAGTATTGGAATGAGCAAAGTTAAACATGCTGATGATTTGCAAGCTGCCTTAGATAAAGCGTTTAATGAAGATGATCAGATTTTAATTGAAGAATTTGTAGAAGGCAGAGAATTTTCAGTTGGCGTTTTTAAAACCAAAGGTGAAATTATTGTTTTACCAGCTACTGAAGTCATTCCTGCAAATGAGTTTTTTGATTTTGAAGCAAAATATACACCTGGAGCAACTGAAGAAATTACGCCAGGTCGCATGACTGATGAAGAAAAGAACAGAGTTGAAGAAATAGTAACAGCTGTTTACCAAAAATTAAATTGCAATGGTGTAGTACGGATAGACTATTTTTTACAAAACGAAACTAGCAATTTTTACTTTATAGAAATTAATACCATTCCTGGTCAAACAGCTACCAGCTTTATTCCACAACAAGTTGCCGCTATGGGCATGGAATTAAAAGAGTTTTATACACAGGTAATTGAGGAAGCGATTTAATCAAATACTTGGTTGTTAATGTGTTGTTTTTTAATATATTGTGTAATATATTAGCTAATTAATTTTAGTTATTTAGGGCAACTTTAAGCAGGTATTTAGAAAAAGCTTGCAGCTGAATCAATATACACGACATAATGAAAAAGAAAATAATAATCATTTCTGTATTGTGGGGCTTAGTCAATCTTATGTTATCCTGTTGTCATGATGCAATGACCATTTATTATAGCATAAATGAATTGAACATAGGAAACTGTGCTTTAGATAAACCCTCACCAGATCATTCCATAATAGCTCGTGGAGCGCATCGGATTCTTGTCGACCTAAAAGCGAATTCCTTTGTGAAAAATAACGCCAAATTTTCAACAATTAGCTCAGCATACGCAACTAGTTGTGAGGATAATCATGTTGGGCTGAAGGCAGATATTACTGAATTTTCGATTTCCTGTAATCAGAAAATCCTAGGAGTTGAGGCAGGACAACCGATCAGTTTTGATAAGATGAATATCTATAAAATTGGTTTCAATGAGGATTCAAAAAATCAGCGACAAACAATCGACGAATGGATTAGAATTTTAAACGTGGGTGGATATCTTTTAGCATTTCAGTGGTATATAGAATTTAAAGAACCCATTGTTTCAAATGAATACTTGAACTTTAAAATAAAGATCCGTCAAGAAGATGGTTCAACGTTTGTAGCCGAAACAAATGCTATTAGATTGCAATAAAAACATCAGGCTATCATCGGATATCAAACGAATATCACAAGTTTGCATGTAGGAAGAAGTTAAATTAATTGGCTAATTAGCCAATTAATTTAACTTAAAACTTAAACCAAAGTTTTCTTCCACTTACCGCGTTTAAACAAAATATATGCTGCTATGGTAATTCCAACTTCTGCTACTGGAATAGCGATAAATACACCTATTGGTCCCATATTTAAATACTTAGCCAGAAAGAAAGCAAAAGGAATTTGGAACAACCAAAAGGCAATAACATTAATTTTTGTTGGGGTCCAAGTATCGCCAGCACCATTAAAGGCACTTACTAATACCATCCCAATACCGTATAGTATAAACCCATAACTTAAAATTCTTAGCGCTTCTACTGCTACAACCTTAACTTGATCGTCTGTAGTAAAAAATGCTGCGAAATATTTACCGCAGGTTAGGAATAACACGGTAACACATGCCATAAATATGACAGAATACTTCATCGTTACGAATACAGATTGTTGTGCTCTATCCATATGCCCAGCACCCATATTTTGTCCGACTAAAGTTGCAGCAGCATTACTTAAGCCCCAAGCAGGAAGCATGAAAAACATCATTAAGCGTAAAGCAGTTTGATATCCAGCAGATCCATGATCTCCTCCAGTTGTCGCAACCAATTCTGCTAAGAATATCCAACTGCAAGAAGCGATTACAAATTGCAAAATTGCTGGAGCAGCTATTTTAACAATTGCTTTAATTTGTTCCCAATGCGGTTTAAAATAAGATAACTTAATTTTTAATGCGCTATTTCCTCTTACTAAATGAAAGATTTGATAACCAACTCCGATGCCTCTACCTAATGCAGTTGCCATTGCAGCACCTGTTAATCCAAATGCCGGAATTGGTCCAAAACCTCGAATAAACAAAGGACATAAAATGCAGTTAGCCACGTTGGCAATGATTAAACTCTGCATGGCGATGGATGCATTACCAGCTCCTCTAAATATTCCATTAATTAAGAATAATAGCATGATAATCATACTGCTACCCATCATTATTTGAACAAAGGTAGTACCTTGAAGAGCAGTGGTTTCTGTAGCACCCATAAGCAATAAAAGTTCCTTTGCATAAATTAATCCAGCAACGCTGATAATTATATTTATAAATATAGAAATCACGATAGTTTGCATTCCTGCTTTTGCTGCCGCTTCAGGATTTTTCTCACCAATTCTACGTGCAACTACTGCAGTAGCAGCCATGCTCATGCCAATAGCTAGTGAATAAATGATGGTTAAAACAGATTCTGTTAAACCAACTGTTTGTATTGCGTTACTGCTATTTGGTAAATGGCCAACGAAGTAGAGATCTACTAACGCGAACACAGATTCCATCATCATCTCTAACATCATAGGAATTGCTAGAAGAAAAATTGCTTTGCGAATACTGATTGTTGTATAATCTGTTTCTTTGCCAATAATTGCTTGCCATAAAACAGTAAAAAAATTAGAAAGACCGCCTTTGGTCTTAGAAGATTGTAACATTTGAAAAATATAAGATATAAACCATAAGATGCTTGTTTTAAGCATCAATTATTTGATAAAAGAATGTGGATTTAGCTGTTAACAGCCAAATTTTTCCCTCGACACTATCATGGTTCAATAGATTTTGATGAAGCAAAAATATAAAAATAAATGAAACAGCAAATAGTATTTTATTCTTATCTACTGATTAAGATGTAATTAGCTAAATACTATACGCCTTAATCATTTCTTCGGTTACTTTGCAAGAACGTTGAGTTTGTAAATCTATCATCACATATTCAAAAATACCATCTGAAGAAACTTTGCCAGTGGTTTTATTAATGATTTCGAACTGAACATTACTACCTTTTTCGTTCATTTCTAATATGCCAGTTCGCACTATCATTTTGTCGCCCATTTTTAAAGGACGTTTAAAGTTGATGATTACTTTTGCTACAACCCATCCAAAACCTTGTTCAGAGAATTTTTCCCAGCTCATGCCATAAAATTTATCCATTTGCTCATAACGGGCAGCCAATACATAATCTAAATATTTGCTGTTATGTACGTGGTTAAACATGTCTATATCATCAGGACGAACATTTAACTCACTTTCGAAGATGCTAAATTGATTTTGGATCATAGTTGTAAAAGTAAAGCATTTTTGTGATTTATTAGGCCTGGGTTTGCTACCAAAAGATTTAAAGTACTACTTTTTCTAGTGAAAATGTAGTAAATTACTATGTAATACATGCTTTTACCAAGTTCCTCTTTTTAAACAAAATCTAGTATATACCAATGAAATAAATTAAGATGATGCTCGAGTCTTCTTCGTAGCAAGTCCGCATCTAGTCCGCATTTTTTCCAAGATAATGCGGACTAGATGTGGATTTATTATAGTCTCACTATAACCTTAATACGAAGAGAACCTTTAGATAAAAACTAATTCTCTTTTTGTCTAACTTGTAGCTTAACAAGGTTTTGATAATTGATTTGGAAAGGTCATAAAACAATCCTTTCCATTTTCTTGTAACAGAAAGCTTAAATCCCTAAATTACTTAATGTTAAATATTCAAATACACATTTCATATTCTTGTTTTTGTACTAAACTTACCATATCTTTGCGGCACAATTAATTAATTATAAACTTTAGTATCATTCAAGAATGTATTTAAGTAAAGAAGTAAAAGCCGATATTTTTAAAAAACACGGCGAAGTAGCAACCAACACTGGTTCTGCAGAAGGTCAAGTAGCGTTATTTACATACCGTATTGCGCACTTAACAGAACACTTAAAGAAAAATCGTAAAGATTTCTCAACTCAGTTGTCACTTCAAAAATTGGTAGGTAAACGTCGCGGTATATTGGCGTATCTATTTAAAAAAGATATTGCTCGTTATCGTGCTATCATCAAAGCTTTGCAGCTAAGAGATATCATTAAATAAAAAGCTTTTATCAATTAAAAGCCATTCTTTTAGAGTGGCTTTTTTTAGTTTAATACTCAAAAATAAATATATAAACAAGGTCTATTAAAAAGAGGAAAAATAGACCACAACAATTTGTAAATGAATGTAATAAAAAAATCGTTTGATTTAGGCGATGGAAGAATTGTAGAAATTGAGACAGGTAAATTAGCTAAACAAGCTGATGGTTCTGTTGTAGTTAAAATGGGAGATACCATGTTGTTAGCAACAGTTGTATCTACCGTAGGTGCCAAACCAGGTACAGATTTTTTACCATTATCGGTAGATTATCAAGAAAAATATGCGGCTACTGGCCGTATTCCAGGAGGATTTTTACGTCGTGAGGCAAGATTATCTGACTATGAAGTGTTAATTTCTCGTTTGGTTGATAGAGCTTTACGCCCTATGTTCCCATCAGATTATCACTCTGATACACAAGTAATGATTTCATTAATCTCGGCAGATAAAGATATTATGCCAGATTGTTTAGCTGGTTTAGCAGCATCTGCGGCTTTATCAGTTTCTGATATTCCTTTTAACGGTCCAATTTCTGAAGTACGTGTGGCTAAAATCGATGGTAAATTGGTAATCAATCCATTAGCTAGCGAATTAGAGCGTGCAACTTTAGAATTTATGGTTGCTGGTTCAGCTAACGACATAGGTATGGTTGAAGGTGAGTGTGATGAAATTCAAGAAGATGAAATGGTTGAAGCTTTAAAATTTGCACACGCTGCAATTAAAGTTCAATGTGCTGTTCAGGTTGAATTGACTGAAGCTACTGGTAAAACTGTAAAACGTGAATATAACCACGAAGACCATGATGCTGATTTAAAAGCTAAGGTTTATGCTGATACTTACGATAAAGTTTACGCAGTAGCGAAATCTGGTTCTAACAAAGATGAACGTAAAGTTGGTTTCACTGCAATCATTAATGAGTTTTTTGAGGCAATGCCAGAAGATACTGCAGATTTAACTAAAGCAATGGCTAAACATTATTATCATGATGTGCAGTACGATGCAATTAGAAATCTATTATTAGATGAAGGAATTCGTTTAGATGGTCGTAAAACAACTGAAATTCGCCCAATTTGGAGTGAAGTTGGTTATCTACCTGCAGCTCACGGTTCAGCAGTGTTTACACGTGGCGAAACCCAATCTTTAACATCAGTTACTTTAGGTAGTAAAGATGATGAGCAAATGATTGATGGTGCTTTCTTTAATGGTTATAACAAATTCTTATTACACTATAATTTCCCTGGTTTCTCAACTGGAGAGGTTAGACCTAATAGAGGTGCTGGACGTAGAGAAATTGGTCACGGTGCTTTAGCTCAACGCTCGTTGAAAAAAGTATTACCAGAAGGAGCAGAAAACCCATATACTATTCGTATTGTTTCTGATATTTTAGAATCTAATGGTTCATCATCAATGGCAACTGTTTGTGCTGGTACTTTAGCATTAATGGATGCTGGTATTAAAATCAAATCTCCAGTTTCTGGTATTGCAATGGGTTTAATTACTGATGAGAAAACAGGTAAATATGCAATCCTTTCAGATATTTTAGGTGATGAAGATCACTTAGGAGATATGGACTTTAAAGTAACTGGTACTGAAAATGGTATTGTTGCTTGTCAAATGGACTTAAAAATAAACGGTTTATCTTATGATGTATTAACTAAAGCTTTATTACAAGCTAAAGAAGGTCGTTTACATATTTTAGGTGAGATGAAGAAAACCATCGCTAAACCTAATGAAGATTTAAAACCACACGCTCCACGTATCGTTTCTTTAAGTATCGATAAAGAATTTATTGGTGCGGTAATAGGACCAGGCGGTAAAATTATTCAAGAAATGCAACGTGAAACTGGCGCATCTATCTCTATTGAAGAGGTTGGTAACAAAGGTATCGTTGAAATTTTTGCTGATAACAAAGCTGCAATTGATGCTGCTGTTGCACGTATCAATGCAATTGCTGCTAAACCAGAAATTGGTGCTACTTACCAAGGTAAAGTAAAATCTATCATGCCTTTTGGTGCATTCGTAGAAATCATGCCAGGTAAAGATGGTTTATTACACATCTCTGAAATTTCATGGGAGCGTTTAGAAACTATGGATGGCGTTTTAAAAGAAGGCGATAAAATAGAGGTTAAATTGTTAGATGTAGATAAACAAGGTAAAATGAAACTTTCTCGTAAAGTTTTGTTGCCGAGACCTGAAAAACCTGCAGCTCCACAAGCATAATTAAAAAGTCCAGAAGTCCGTATATCGGAAAGTCGAATAATGATAAACCCTTTCAGTTTTACTGGAAGGGTTTTTTATTGCTTAAACTTTCGCTGTTAGTCACTAAAAAATTTCATACTTCTTTTGTAACTTGCCTATCTCAATCGTCATTGCGAGGCACGAAGCAATCTCATGAGGTATAGCTTTAAGATTGCTTCGTGCCTCGCAATGACGAAAACTACAAATACTAAATAACAAATGAAACACATCATAGCTCCTTCCATACTTTCTGCTGATTTTGCTAATCTGCAACGCGATACTGAAATGATTAATATGAGCGAAGCTGATTGGTTCCACGTTGATGTGATGGATGGAGTGTTTGTGCACAATATTTCTTTTGGTTTTCCAGTTTTAAAAGCAGTTAAAAAGTACGCTAAAAAACCTTTAGATGTGCATTTAATGATTGTAAATCCTGAAAAATATATCCAAGAATTTGCAAGTGAAGGTGCTGATATCATTACAGTTCATTATGAAGCTTGTACACATTTACATAGAGTAGTACAGATGATTAAGGCTGTAGGATGTAAAGCATGTGTGGCACTTAACCCACATACTCCTGTTAGTTTATTAAAAGATATCTTGGTTGATTTAGATATGGTTTTGATCATGTCGGTAAACCCAGGTTTCGGTGGACAACAATTTATCCCCCAATCTTTAAATAAGATTGTAGAATTAAGAAAAATGGCTAATGAGATCAATTCTAATTTATTAATTGAAGTTGATGGTGGAGTTAGTAGTTCAAATATCGGAAGTTTAATTAAAGCTGGTGCAAATGCTTTTGTAGCTGGTAATGCAATTTACGCTGCATCAAATCCAACTGATATGATTGCCACTATGAAAAACATCGATATCACTTCAAATCAAATCTAATTCCCTTGAATGCGCAAAGTTTATCTGTTAATTCTAGCTTTACTATTAGGATTTACGTTGGTAAATGCTCAACCTTTGGTAAGAGTTACAGGTGTAGTGCAAGATTTAAAATCTGATCCTTTACAACAAGTAACCGTTGCAATTCTCGGTCAGCAAGAATCCACATTAACGGCTCCAGATGGAAGTTATACCATTTATTCTAAAACAACTTCTTTTACTGTTAAGTACAATTTGCTTGGTTATAAGCCAGTATTGGTTAAAATAAATGAAAAAGCTGCGGGTAGAATTGTTAGAAATATCACCTTACTTACCAATATAAATGAACTTGAACAAGTAACTGTCACCAATAAACAAAATCAGTTAAGCAACACAAATACTATAAATATTGCTGATCTTGCTTCATTACCTTCAGTTTCTGGAAATTTTGAATTTGTTTTAAAAACTTTACCTGGAGTATCTACTAATAACGAATTGAGTTCACAATACAGTGTTAGAGGAGGTAATTTTGATGAAAACTTAATTTACATAAATGATGTGGAAATTAGTAGACCGATATTGATTAGAAATGGACAACAGGAAGGATTAAGCTTTATTAATGGCGATTTAGTGACAAGAGCGAAGTTTTCAGCTGGTGGTTTCGAAGCCCGTTATGGTGATAAATTATCTTCTGTTTTAGATGTGAAATACGATAGGCCAGATAGTAATCAACAGGTTATAACAACAGGATTTTTAGGAACATCCTTAAGTTCTAAATATGTAACAGATAAAAGTTTTTTATTAATGGGTTTACGCTATAAAAACAACAGTAGCGTGTTAAATAAGCAAGATAGTAAAGGAAATTATAGTCCAAACTTTGGAGATGTACAACTGCTTTATCAATACAATTTTTCAGATAAATTTAGTTTAAGTGCACTTGGTAATTATAATATTGGGCAATTTAAATTAATACCTGAAGATAGAGAAACACAATTTGGTACGCTTGATACCCAGTTAAGGTTAAATATTGCTTACAATGGACAAGAAATAGATAGCTATCGAACAGTAGGTGGAGCTATAACTGGAATTTTTAGTCCACGGCCAAATTTGGTAATTAAATGGATTAATAGCTACTTTACTACTAAGGAAAGAGAGCGGTTTGATATTGAAGGAAGATATGTTTTTGATGAGTTGGAAACTGGGTTTGGCGCAACTGGTTTTACCTCTGTTCGTATAAATAGAGGTATTGGAACCTACTTAAATTATGCTCGTAATAGCTTAAATTCACAAACATTCAGTTCCGAAATAAAAACAGATCAAAATTTTTATAACCATGTTTTTTCGTGGGGTGCACGATTAGAATTAAATAAATTTAAAGATGAATTAAATGAATATCATCTTACCGATTCGGCTGGTTATATCTTACCATATGATGCAAAGAATTTTTTCTTAGAACAATCAATTAGAATAGCCAATAAGGTTGATATTAATAATTTAACTGCTTTTATACAAGATAGTTATAGTTTAACGGACAATACAGATTTGCAATTAGGAGTTAGAGGAAGCTATAATAATTTGTCTAATCAATTGTTGATAAGTCCACGCTTATTATTAGCCTATCGCCCAACTAGTAATAATAAAATTATTCGTTTTACTGCAGGAATTTACCAGCAAGCACCAACTTACCGTAGTATGAGAGCTTATGATGGAATTTTAAATTTAAATCAGAAAGCGCAACGTTCTTATAATACTTCTGCAGGTTTTGATTATGCTTTTGATGGCTTAGGAACACGATTAAAGTTTAGTTCTGAAGCTTATTTTAAGTATTCAGATAGATTAATCCCATACATAATTGATAATGTAAGGATTAAATATCTTTCATCAGAAATAGCTAAAGGGCATACATACGGAGTTGATTTTAGCGTAGGTGGTGAGTTTGTAAAGGATTTAGTTTCTTATTTCAGACTATCTTTTATGAAAGCGGATCAAGATGTTATTGGCGACTCATATATAAAGAAAGATAAATTCGGTTCATCAACTGTAATATATCCTGGCTATTTAAAAAGGCCTACTGATCAACGCATAAATTTTTCTGTTTTCTTTCAAGATAGACTGTTAAAAAGTCCAACTTATAAGGTACATTTAAATATGTTGTATGGGTCTCGATTACCAATTGGCTCTCCACAAAGCGATCATTACACAGATGATTTCCAAATACCTGCTTATAAGCGAGTTGATATTGGGTTTTCAAAAGATTTTTTAGATGATGTTGCTGTTCGAAAACCTAAACTATTAGATAAATATTTTAGTTCGTTTATTGCTTATTTTGAGGTGTTTAATTTGCTCAATATCAATAACACAGTATCTTATTTGTGGTTAAAAGATGTAGACAATGTGCAATATGCTGTTCCAAATTACTTAACCGGTAGGCAATTCAATTTTAAATTGATTTTAAAGTTTAAAAACCATCAATAATTGCGACTGATTTACTAGATTTACGCTCATAAAATTTAAATAAACAATCATGATTTAACCTAAAAATTAATGACTAAACCATGATAGCTTTATTGCCATTCAAAACAATTTATAACGATAAAAAATGAGACATAATTTTGGTGCAGGACCCTGTATTTTACCTCAAGAAGTATTTAAGCAAGCTTCTAGAGCAGTTTTAGATTTTAAAGACGGCTTATCAATTTTAGAAATTTCGCATCGCACCCCAGAGTTTGAAGGTGTAGTGGAAGAGGCAACAAAATTGGTAAAGGAACTTTTAAATGTACCATCAGGATACTCCGTTTTATTTTTACAAGGAGGAGCAAGTTTGCAATTTGCAATGGTGCCAATGAATTTGTTGCCAGAAGGAAAAACTGCTGCTTATTTAGAAACTGGTGTTTGGGCAAACAAAGCGATTAAAGAAGTTAAGTTTTTTGGAAACGCCAACATCGTAGCTTCTTCAAAAGAGTCTAATTATACCTTTATTCCTAAAGATTATACAATTCCAGAAGATAGTGCATATTTTCACTGCACCTCGAATAATACCATTTACGGAACGGAAATGTTCACTTTACCAGTAACAAAAGTTCCTGTAGTATGCGATATGTCATCAGATATTATGAGTCGTGTAATTGATGTTTCAAAATATGATTTAATTTACGCTGGAGCTCAAAAAAACATCGGCCCTGCAGGATTAACCATTGTAATTGTTAAAGATGAAATTTTAGGAAAAACGGGCAGAGGAATTCCTTCAATGTTAGATTATAAAGTGCACATAGAAGGTGGTTCAATGTACAATACCCCACCTGTATTTTCAATTTACGTAGCTATGTTAAACTTAAATTGGTTAAAATCGAAAGGTGGTGTTGCAGAAATTGAACAAGAAAATAAAGCAAAAGCTGAAGCACTTTATAAAGAAATTGATAGAAATCCATTATTCAAAGGAACCTGCGCAGTTGAAGATCGCTCGAGAATGAATGTGTGTTTTGTAATGGAAAATCCTGAATTAGAAAAATCATTTGCAAAATTTGCAGACGATAATGGGTTCGAAGGATTAAAAGGACATAGAAGTGTTGGTGGTTTTAGAGCATCAATGTACAATGCACTTCCAATTACAAGCGTTCATGCTTTAATAGATTTAATGCAAACTTTTGAAGAAAAACAAAATAAGTTAAATTATGATTAAGATACTCGCCAATGATGGCATAGACCCAATTGGGAAAAAGTTACTAGAAGAAGCTGGTTTTCAAGTCGATACTCAAACAATTCCTCAAGATAAATTAGCTGAAGCGTTATTAAATTACGATGGAATTACTGTTCGTAGCGCTACAAAAGTTAGAAAAGAACTAATTGATGCCTGTCCAAATATCAAATTAATTGGTAGAGGTGGAGTCGGTATGGATAATATTGATGTTGATTACGCAAGAAGTAAGGGTGTTGCAGTAGTAAATACACCAGCAGCATCATCATTATCAGTTGCTGAATTGGTTTTCTCGCATTTATTTACAGGTATTCGCTTTTTGCATGATTCTAATCGCAAAATGCCTTTGGAGGGAAGTACTAAATTTAACGACTTAAAAAAAGCATACGCTAAAGGCATCGAATTAAAAGGTAAAACTTTAGGTGTAATTGGATTTGGTAGAATTGGAAGAGAAACTGCTACTATCGCATTGCGTTTAGGAATGAATGTATTGGCATATGATCTTTATCCATTTAGCGGTTCTATTTCTTTAGATTTTCAAGGTGGAGTTAAAGTTGATATTCCTGTACAAACGGTAAGTTTAGCAGAAGTAATTTCACAAAGTGATTTCATTTCTTTACACACGCCATTCGCTGATAAACCAATTTTAGGCACTGAAGAATTTGCTGCAATGAAGCCAGGTGTAGGTATTGTAAATTGTTCTCGTGGGGGAACTATTGAAGAATCTGCATTAATTGAGGCTTTAAATTCTGGTAAAGTAGCTTTTGCGGGTTTAGATGTTTTTGATAATGAACCAACACCACTTGAAGCGATTTTAACACATCCTAAAATATCATTAACACCGCATATTGGCGCTTCAACTAATGAAGCTCAAGAACGTATTGGAACAGAATTGGCTAATTTGATTATTGATCATTTTAAGAAATAAGCTATTTTTAATATAGGATTTTAGAACCTTCAGCTAAAACTGGAGGTTTTTTGTTTAGAATTAACTTATAATTTATTTTGAAAAGGAGGGAAATCCCGACTATCTTCGCCTAGCCATTTATAAATCCTTATGCCGAGAATAAAGCCGTTTTGTGCCTTAAAACCTGCACCTGCCTTACTCAATACGGTAGTTACGCGACCTCTTGAAAACTATGGTATTGGGCAAGCCCGACTGATTGCTTCAGAAAACCCCGCTAGCTTTTTACACTTGATTAATCCTGAACTAGATAATCCTTATCTGCGTGGCTCAAGACAAGAATTGATTTATAAAACTGTTTCTGAAAACTTAGAATCATTTATAGAAAAAGAGATTTTAGTATCGGAAGAAAACCCTTGCATTTATATTTATCAGGTGATACACGATGGTTTGGTGCAAACTGGAATTTGGACTTTGACCCATATCAATGATTATTTAGAGGGAAACATAAAAAAGCACGAATTAACAGTAGAGACTAGAGAAAGATTACTTGCAGAATATTTACAACAAACAGGTTTAGATGCTAATCCAGTATTAATTACGTATCATCCTAATAAAATAATTCAGCGACTACTAGAAAAATACACAATTTTAAAAGCCGACCTAGATTTCACTTATGTTGATGACACACGTCATCGCATTTGGAAAATTGATGACCAACATGATTTAAATAATGTAATAAATGCTTTTGCAGAAATGCCAGAAGTATATATTGCTGACGGACACCACAGAGCTGCATCAATGGCTAAAATGGGTTTGCATAAAAGAATGTTGTTTAAAAACGACGAAAATGCTGCGTTTAACTATTTTACTACAGTTTACATGGATACACAAGAAGTAAAAGTGTTGGCATACCATCGTTTGGTAAGGGATTTAGCATGTTTAACGGAAGAGGAATTTTTGAAGAAGATTTCAGCTGATTTTAATGTAAAAAAGACGGATCAATTTGTTAAACCAACAACTTTGCATCATTTTGCTATGTATGTGAAATCGGGTTGGTATACATTAATTGCAAAATCACACACGTATACTGAAGATCCAGTTCATGTTTTAGATGTAAGTATTTTACAAAATATAGTTTTAGCACCAATTTTAAAGGTTAAAGACCCTAGAACAGATGCTAGAATTACGTTTGAAGGTGAAAAAACATCAATAAAATTACTAGAACGACAAGTGGATAATGGGATAAATGAAGCTGCTTTTATTTTGGCACCAATCGCTATAAATCAGCTAATTAGTGTAGCTGATGCGAATAAAACAATGCCTCCAAAATCCACTTGGGTTGAACCTAAATTTTTGGTTGGCTTATTAACACACTGCTTTAACAAATAATTTGAATTTATTTCAGAGAATTTGTTAAAACCCAATACCTAAAACCTAAAATTGCTTTCTGAAAAGCAGTTAATTTCATCGGATCTTTTCGATAATAACTTGGTAGAATTAACTTATTTAGTTTTACTAATGCTTTAAACAGTTGTTTTCTCATAGACTTTAAGCCGTTTGTTTTTTAAGTTTATAGCGTAAACCAATACACTACAACCTACTATACATAAGGCAATAAATAGATAAGCCCAATTCCTAGATTTCTCTAATTGATTGGCTGTAGCACTTAAAGTTTCGTTTTGATCTTGTAAATTTTTAATGCTTCTCCTATAATTTTGTATACTTTCAGAATTTGTATTAACAGTTGTTTTAACTTGCTCAACCTGTAAATCTTTGTAGTCCAACAATATTTTTAATTCCTTAAATATGTCATTATCGTTCAAAGCAATTTGCCTTAAAATTTCATTAGAATTTCGAATATCTCTTTTAGTTTGAAATCCAAATATGCCTGTTTTAGTGTTTAAACTTTCATCATACTGTCCAAATTTTGCACTTCTTTCTGCTAGCAAGGCATTAATTTTTGATCGTTGAATTTCATAAGCTGAAGTATCTTGTGCGGAAACATGTGCTGCAATTGAGTTTATCATTAGAAATAAGAAAGCTATTTTTTTTATCATGACTTAGGTTTTTATTGTTCAAGCAAACTCCATGCCTCAGCTTTGCTCGCAAAATTAGGTTTAACTTTTGCCCAAGTGGTTGTAAATAATTCGGAATTGCGATAACTTTCTAAATGTTCGACAGATTGCCAATTACTAATGGTGAAAAACAGCTCTGGTTGAGTTTGATGTTGTAATAATTGTACACCATTACATCCTTCAAAACTTGAAATTTGAGATTTGAGATTTTAATTGATCGAATAAGGTTTTAAACTCTTCAATAAAACTAGGAGTGAAGTGCATTTTTACAACTCGAACTAACATAATTTAATGCTATTATTTTTAAAACTAGTGATCTTGAAGTTTGAAGTGGCTTTAGATATTCAATAGTGGTGCTTAGACAAGCTCAGCATGACAAAAATACTAGGGATGGAACTCTACACGTACAATATCACTCAAATGCAATCCTAATAATCCACTGGCTTTACCCTTGTTAATCGCTATTTCTAAATGGTTGCTTATCCCAAATAAACAAAGTTTCTCTCCTTCTGGAACTTCATTGTAGTGCCAACTTAATTGAGTAATAGTTTCGCTCTTTCTAAAGTATAAAGTGAAGTCTCTGTTGCGTTGTATTTTAGTGAAAAGGTCTTTCGTAATATTGGTAATTACATTGCAAAAAGTATCTATATAAATTACACTTCCTCTAATTATATCTCTCTCTATTACAGGGTGTAAAAGCATTCTTTGTTCAATATCTCCTGTAGGTAAACCAATATCTTTTAATTTTCCGCCTTTGGCTAAATGAATGGCTGCTTTTACAAAAATATCTACCAACGGAAAATGTAAATATTTTAGATCCTGCATAATATTTAACTCTACCAATTCATCTGGTGCTTCATCTAACAAGAGTGAGAAAATCCCATTATCGGCCCCTACAAAATAATGATCTTTATAACGCAATGCGATGTATTTTGTGTTTTCGCTAAATACAGAATCAATACCAATTAAGTGTACTGTATTTTTTGGGAAGTAGGGATAAGCATTTTTAAGTACGAAAGCCGCATAAGAAATATTGAAAGACGGAACTTCGTGGGTAATGTCTATAATATTGGCAGTAGGTAGAATACTCAAGATGCTACCTTTTAAAGCAGCTTGATAAAAATCCTTTGAACCTAAATCTGTCGTTAATGTTATTATAGCCATTAAAAATTCAATATTTATTCTTATTCTTGTGTAGAGGCAAATCGCCTACAAATATTCAATTTTTAAATCAAAATATACACTTCTAAATAAAAATACAATATTTTGAACGAACTAAAGCTAACATTAGAAACAACAGACCAAGTACAATTTTGGGGCGCCAACAATGAGCATTATGAGTTAATCAAAACTGCTTTCCCAAAATTAAAAATAGTAGCAAGAGGAAATGACGTTAAAGCGCTGGGCGATGAGGCTGAGTTAAAGGCCTTTGAGCAAAAGTTCGAACAATTAGTTGCTCACCTCGAAAAGTACAGAACGCTTTCTCATAACGATGTAGAATCTATTTTAGGTTCAAAAAAAACAACTGAAAAAACAGATGATGCCCCAGCTACACCAATCAACACGGGTGAAGTAATTGTTTTTGGTAATCATGGTTTAATGATTAAGGCACGTACTGCCAATCAACGCAAAATGGTTGATAGTATCGGTAAAAATGATGTATTGTTTGCGATTGGCCCTGCGGGAACAGGTAAGACGTATACTGCTGTAGCTTTGGCAGTTAGAGCATTAAAGAACAAAGAGATTAAGCGTATTATTTTAACAAGACCAGCAGTAGAAGCAGGGGAAAGCCTTGGATTTTTACCTGGCGACTTGAAAGAAAAAGTAGATCCTTATTTACGTCCACTTTATGATGCGTTGGATGATATGATTCCGCCTGAAAAACTGAAGTTATATTTAGAAAATAGAACAATTGAAATTGCGCCATTAGCATTTATGCGTGGCAGAACATTGGACAATTGTTTTGTAATTTTAGATGAAGCGCAAAACTCTACAGATTTGCAGTTGAAAATGTTTTTAACACGTATGGGACCAACTGCAAAATTTATTGTAACAGGCGATGTAACGCAGATAGATTTACCTAGAAAAGCCCAATCTGGATTGCACAATGCACTTCGAATTTTAGAAGAAATAAAAGGCATTGATATTATTTACCTAAACGGAGATGATGTAGTGCGACATAAATTGGTTAAACAGATTCTGAAAGCGTACGGAGATATTCAGTAAACACTAAATCAGTTTGTAACAAAATTGAATTTAAAAATGCTACAATTAATCCTCAACGATAAGTTAATTTTATCTTTTGAACAACTAGGTAAAAAAGCTAGGTTAATTATTTCAGAGGCTGAGGTTGAATTAGCTTGTCGAAAAGAAACGATAAAGAATTTGAAAAAGTTTTTAACTGAAGATGAAACTAAAATATTTAAAGGAAGATTACAATTACATAAACAATCAGATATTATTGAGATTTCTACTAAAAAACAAACCAATAGCGGTAGTTTCATCCATTGATTTTGAACAGATTTTAAATAAATTATAATAATTTTAACCCTGTAGCCTTAAACCTACAGGGTTTTTATTTTAAAATCGTATTTTTATAGCCTCATGAAAGCAATCAAAGAAACCCACTTTAATTTTCCACAGCAAACCAATTTTTATAAAGGTAAAGTACGCGATGTATATACTATTGACGACCAATTAATGGCAATGGTAGTTACTGATAGGATCTCTGCATTTGACGTTGTTTTACCCGAAGCAATTCCTTTTAAAGGACAAGTTTTAAATCAGATTGCTGCTAAATTTTTAGCTGCTACACAAGACATTGTTCCAAATTGGGTTTTATCTACTCCTGATGAAATGGTTACTATCGGTAGAATTTGTGAGCCTTTTAAAGTAGAAATGGTAATTAGAGGCTATTTAGCAGGTCATGCTTGGCGTGAATATAGTGCAGGTAAAAGAGAAGTCTGCGGTGTTGCTTTACCAGAGGGGTTAAAAGAGAATGATAAGTTGCCTCAACCAATTATTACGCCTACAACAAAAGCTGCTGTAGGGCATGATGAAGATATTTCTAAACAAGATATTTTAGCCAAAGGCATCGTTTCGTTAGTTGATTATACGCAGCTTGAAGAATATACACAAGCATTGTACAAACGCGGAACAGAAATGGCTGATGAGCGTGGTTTGATTTTAGTGGATACAAAATATGAGTTTGGTAAAGTAGGAGATACGATTTACTTGATTGATGAAATCCATACACCAGATTCATCGCGTTATTTTTATGCTGATGGTTATGCAGAGCGACAAAAAACAGGAGAAGCACAAAAACAATTATCTAAAGAATTTGTGCGTAAGTGGTTAATCGAAAATAATTTTCAAGGAAAAGATGGACAAGTAATTCCTGAAATGACACTTGAGATTGTGAATTCAATATCAGATCGTTATATAGAATTATATGAACAAATTACGGGTGAAAAATTCGTTAAAAATCCTTCGTCAAGCATTGTAAATAGAATAGAGGAAAATGTGAAAAATGCGATTAGTGATTTATTATCAAGATAATAATCGTTACTTTCGTTTTAAATAAATAGACAAGACCATGAACCGTTCATGATTAAAATCATGGAAAGCTACATCAGTCCATTGTAAAACAATAAATATAAACAGATGAAATTCTCTACAGATAAACACGAAAAATATGTGGTATTAAAATTGGATGAACCAAAGTTCACCAATGATAATACACCAGCATTAAAATCTGAATTTATCCTCTTAAATACTGAAGGCTATCGTAATATTGTGCTTGATTTATCAGCTGTAAAAGAATGTAATGATTCACAAGATTTAAGCTGTTTATTAGTTGGGGATAGACTTTGTAAAAGTGCAGGTGGAGTTTTTATAGTGACAGGAGTAAATGCTGCAATTGCCAATATTGTGAAGATATCTAATCTTCATCAGTCGGTTACTTTTGTAAATAAATTAGATGAAGCTACCGATTTAATCTTTATGGAAGAAATAGAGAAAGAATTACGTGGCAGTGTAGATAAGGGATAATTTTTAATGAAATTTGAAGTAACCATTTTGGGTAGCAGTTCTGCAACCCCGGTATACAACAGAAATCCTACTGCCCAATTATTAAACTGCAATGAAAAATTTTATCTAATTGATTGTGGTGAGGGTACTCAACAACAATTGATAAAATTTGGATTAAAAGCATCAAAAATAGATTACGTTTTTATTAGTCATTTGCATGGCGACCATTATTTTGGTTTAATTGGTTTGCTTTCTAGCATGCATTTAAATGGACGAATTAAACCCATGCATATCTTTGCTCCAAAAGCAATACAAGAGATCTTAGAACTTCAGTTTAAACACTCTGATACTACATTAAGATATGAATTAATCTATTACGTTATTGATCCAACACAACCTGCTGTCATTTTTCAAAATAATGATGTAACTATAGAAACAATCGTATTAAATCATCGTATTCCTTGTACTGGATTTAAATTTACAGAGAAAAAACGTTTACGTAAACTGATAGTTGAGAAATTAGAAAAAGATAATATTCCATTAGAGTTGTATCCTTTATTAAAAAGAGGAGTGGATTTAGATTTACCTAATGGAACTATTTTAAAAAATATAGAGTACACTACAGATTCGGCTCAACCAAAATCTTATGCGTATTGTTCGGATACATTAATGGATGAACGTTATTTTGATAGCATAAAAGACTGCGATACCTTATATCACGAAGCCACTTTTTTACATGAAATGTTAGAAAGAGCGAACGAAACACATCATACAACTGCTTTACAAGCAGCACAAGTAGCTAAAATTGTGAACGCTAAAAAACTATTAATAGGTCACTTTTCTTCTCGTTATAAAACACTTCATGAGCTTTTAGAAGAAGCAAAAACTGTTTTTGAAAATACAGAATTGGCTATCGAAGGTATTACTTACCAGATATAATTTTACTATTTAGAATTGCATAAAAAAACCGCAGATGTACTGATAAAATCTTCACATCTGCGGTTAATATATAATTTAATTACTTATCTGTTTTGTTACCACCTCCAAATACAGAGAAGTGTACATAACGCTTAGGGTTAGCTTTTAAATCAATCATTAAATTATCTAAGTTTTTAGCGGCATTAGTCAGATTATCATACATCTGTTTATCATTTATTAACTGACCTAATGAACCTTTTCCATTTTTAACATCGGTTACTATACCTTGTAAATCAGCTACTGCTTTATTCGCGTTATCAATAGTTTGTTTAAAGTTTAATGCAGCTACTTTATCTGTAACTGTATTTAAGTTTGTTAAAACGGCATCAATTTTAGCGCCATTGTTTTTAAAGTTGGCAGTAATTGCTTCAACATTTGATAAAATAGCAGAGAGTTTTGAACTTTCTGAACCTACCAATGCATCTACTTTTTTAGAAGTAGCCTCTAAAGAGCCTAAGGTAGAAGCAATACTGGTAAAGCTTCTATCAACGTTTTTCTGGAAATTAGCATTAAGAATTGAGTTTACACTTGTTAAAATCGAATCCATTTTAGCAATTAAGAGCTCTGCTTTTTTCTGTACTGGTTGTACAGTTTCCATCAAACCTTTAACCACATTAGCATTTAAGGTATCACCATCTTTTGCAAAGTTTTTATCGTTTCCTAAAATCATAACGATAGCTTTTCCGCCTAAAAGATCAGTGCTTTCTAATCTAGCAATTGTATTTTTAGGAATTTCATATTCATCCTGCACTTTTAAGGTTGCAATAATGGTTCCGTTAGGTTGTAAAGTTAATTTATCGACTCTACCAATTTGAAAACCATTAATTAAAACAGGCTTTGAAACGCCTAAACCGTCAACACGAGAATAGATAGCATATAATACTGTTTCGCTAGAAAATATAGAATTTCCCTTTAAGAAGTTATAGCCAATTATTAATAAAGCAATAGCAAATGCTGCTAATACGCCTACTTTGGTTTCGTTTTTTATCTTCACTTAGTTTGTTGTTTGTTAAATCTCAATTTCCTTTTTGTATTGTTTTATTGCATTCACAATAGCAGTTACTATTTCTTCTTGTCCTTCTGGTGAGTTAATGTAATCTTCTTCAGTTGGATTAGAAATAAAACCAATTTCTGTTAATACAGATGGCATTGCTGCACGTTGTAATATCAATAATCCTTGTTCTTTAACACCTCTATTAACTCTTTTGTTCACATTGGTGTAGTTTTTTTGAATCATCTTTGCTAAAGCTAAGCTTTTTGCTCGGTAAAGAGATTTGTACAAAGATAACATAATTAATTCTTCAGGATTTGTAGGATCGTAAGTTCCTTTCTTTTTATAATCTTTATCCTTTAAAATATCCTCATTTTCTTTCAAGCCAGCATCCATTTCATTGATACGTCTATATGCACCAACAAAAGTTTCAGTTCCTTTTGTCGTTCTATCACTTCCGCCCATTGAGTTACAATGAATAGAAATAAATAGATCTGCTTTTGCATCATTCGCTATTTCAGCTCTGCGATACCAGTCAACATCAACATCTGTTTTACGAATTTGAATAATTTTAATTCCGGGTAATTCTTCTTCTAGCTTCTTACCAAGTTTTAAAGCAACTTTTAATGCAACATTTTTTTCTAAAGAATACTTACCTGCTGCACCTGGTTTCACGCCCCCATGACCTGCATCAATTACAATAGTTTTGATTTTATAACCCTGTGCGAAAACATTACTTGAATAAAAAAGAAATATAATGGCAAAGGTTAACAGGACACTTTTTAATCTCATCTAAACTTATTTTTTACAAATTTATAATAAATATCGTCAACTATATTTCTACACTTACTTTGTAGGCTTCTATTGCTTTTAACAGACAATTGGTTATTTCTTTTTGGCCAGCTTCCGAATTCATATAGTCTTCCTCGCCAGGATTGCTAATAAAGCCAATTTCCGTTAAAATAGCTGGCATACCAGCACGAGCTAATACGGCAAGGCTTTTTTCTTGGACACCTCTGTTTATTCTCCCCACTTGGATATATTCATCTTGCACTAATTTGGCAAGTTTTAAACTCTGTGTTCTAAAGGTATTTTTCATTAAGGATAAAATGATAGCGCTTTCTGGATCATCTGGATTAAAACCATCGTAATTCTCTTTGTAGTTATCCTCTAAAAAGATAGATGCGTTTTCCCTTTTAATTGCTGCATCTTGCTCATTTACCCGTCCACTACCAGAAACAAAGGTTTCTACACCTTTAGTAGACGTACTTTTAGCATATCTTGTTTTATAAATTGGAACTTTTTTACCTTTTTTATTTCTAGTATAACCACTGATATAACGTGTGCTGTAAACTGGCATATCATTACAATGGATAGAAATAAATAAATCTGCTTTTGCATTATTGGCAATAGCAATTCGCTCATAAAGAGGAATAAAAGTATCATCCTGTCTCGTAAAAATTACTTTTACATCCTTTAAACTATCTTGAATTAACTTGCCTAATCGTAAAGCTGTTTTTAAGGCAACGTCTTTTTCTGTAGAATATAATCCTCTCGTACTGCCATCTTTGCCGCCGTGACCAGCATCGATAACAATTGTTTTTATTTTGTATTCTTGTGCAAGTAATTGATTATCAATACCTAAAATAGATAAAGCAGAAATAAATATAATCAAAATTGCATTTGGTCTAACCAATGGTATATTTTTCATTAATTTTGAACGTTTTGGGATAAACATTATTGCAAAAATAACATTCACACACGAATTTGAAACTTTTACGCGATATCATTTTTATTATTGCAGCTCTTTTATTAACATCTGTTGGTAACAATGCGCTAGCCTCGTCTAATTTTTCCTTTCAACAGGTAACAAAACAAACGGATTCTGCTAAAAGAGATACCTCCAAGGTCAAAATGAAGAAAAGTGATCTCGATGAGAAAGTTGAATACTTTGCAAAAGATTCTACACGTGTTGATCGGAAAAACGGTATCATGTATTTATACGGTAGAGCACGCGTAATTTACCAGGATTTTGAATTAGATGCAGATTATATCAGATTTAATTCAAAAGACAATACAATTTTTGCTAGAGGTATTAAAACCGATAAAGGTAAATACATTGGCAGACCAATTTTTAAAATGGGTAGAGAAGGTTCTTCTATTGCAGATTCATTAACCTATAATACAAAAACAGGTAAAGGAACAGTAAGTGGTGTATTTACTGAGCAAGAAGGTGGATTTTTTTCTGGTGGTAAAACTAAAATGCAACCTGATAATGAGTTTAACGTATCTGGTACAACATACAGTACTTGCAATTTACCAGAGCCACATTATGGTATACACATTACTAAAGGTATTGCAACAGAAAATCAGATTATTACAGGTCCAGTTTACTTAGAATTTGAACGGGTTCCGTTGCCTATTGCCATCCCCTTTGGCTTTTTCCCAAAGCCAAATAAAAATCATCAGGTATTATATTGCCCACACCTGGCGAAGATGCAACAAAAGGTTTTTCATTAACAAATGGTGGATATTATTTGGCGCTAAATGATTATTGGGATGCAAGGTTAACTGGTGATATTTATACAAACGGATCTTACCATCTAAATTTGGCGACAAACTATATTAAACGCTATAAGTTTGGCGGTAATTTTAATCTTGCGTACGCAAGTGATCGACAAGGACTAGAAGGCACTCCTGAATACGATCCGCAAAAAAACTTTCACATTGGTTGGACACATAGTCAAAATGCAAACGCTAAACCTGGTACAACATTTAGTGCTTCAGTAAATGCAGGTACGGGAAACTATTTTAGTGTTTCTGCTGCAAACGGAACATATGATATAAATCAGATTGCCAGTAATACCATGAGTTCGAGTATTGCCTATGGAAAAGTTTTTGGTGATGGATTGTTTAATTTAACTACTTCACTTTCCCACAGTCAAGAAACTAGAGCTAAAACAATTTCTTTAACCTTGCCACAAGTAAGTCTAAATATGTCTACCATTAGTCCATTCGATTCAAAAGATAGAGTAGGTGAGCAAAAATGGTATCAGAAAATTACGGTAGGATACAGCATGCAAGCAAGTAATACTGTAAATACAAGGGAAGATTTATTATTTGATAAAGACGGGCTAAAAAGATTTAGAAATGGAATGCAACACTCTATTCCAATCAGTTTACCGTTTAATGTTTTAAAATATTTAAACTTTAATAGTAGTGTAAACTATAATGAACGTTGGTATTTACAAACTGTTCAAAACAGATATTTTAAAAGACCAAATTCATCTGATAGTGTAGCTATTGATACTGTTAATGGCTTTAAACGTGCTGGCGAATATTCGTTAAGTTTAGGTATGTCTACTAAATTATATGGCGGAAAGAAATTTAAAAATTTAGGTAGTATTAAAGCCATAAGACATGTGATGACTCCTAACGTAAGTTTCTCTTATAAACCTGATTTCTCTACCAATAATTATGGGTATTATAAAAACAAAGTTTATTATACAAATGATATAAGACCAGGAAAAAGTGTGCCATTAGATGGTGATAACTTAGTGAGAGATTACCAAGGGCTTCCTCAAAAATACTCCATATTTGAAGGTGCACAATACGGTGGACCATCTGCTGGTAAACAAGCAAGTATAGGTTTTTCTGTAGATAACAATGTAGAATTAAAAGTGTCTGATTCGAAAGATACAACAGGAACTGGTGAAAAGAAAATACCAATTATACAAGGCTTGAATTTTTCTAGTTCCTATAATTTTGTGGCACCAACTAAAAAACTAGCACCCATAAATTTTGGTGGTAGATCTCAATTTACAGATAAATTAGGTTTTAACTTTAGCGGTGTTTTTAGCCCGTATGCTGTACAAAATGTACCCATAACTTCAGGTTCTGGCTCTACACAAACTACTACATATCAATACCAAGAAGTAGATAGATACGTATGGAAAGATGGTAAATTACCACGATTAACTAGCTTTAACTTCTCTTTTGATTACAGTTTAAATCCAGATGCGTTAAAAGGACGTAATAAAAACATGGATGCACTAAAAAATCAAACTGAACAACAACAAGCTGGAAGAACACCAGAGCAAATTGAGCAGTTACAAGCTATAAGTAGAGATCCAAATGCTTTTGTAGATTTTAACATTCCTTGGAATATTGCTTTTTCTTATAGCTTTAACTATAACAACTCTTTAGGTTTAGCAGCGACGAGAAGTATCAGTAATACATTAAATTTTAATGGAGATTTTAACTTAACTCCAAAATGGAAAATTCAATTTAATTCAGGTTACGATTTTAAAGCTAAAACTGTTTCTTATACTTCATTTGCAATTTATAGAGATTTGCATTGTTGGGATTTGAGCGCCAATTGGATACCATTTGGTAGTTATCAAAGTTACTCGATAGATATAAAAGTAAAAGCATCTATCCTTCAAGACCTTAAACTAAGCAAACGTAAAGGTTATTATACCAAGTACTAAATTAATTATTATGCTGGCTGAAATCATTACCATAGGTGACGAAATACTAATTGGTCAAATAGTAGATACTAATTCTGCTTGGATGGGAAGGGAGTTAAATAAGATAGGAATTAGTGTAAAGCAAATTACATCAGTCTCTGATAACGCCGAACATATTGTACAATCCTTAGATGAAGCGCAAAAACGAGCAGATTTAATTTTGATTACTGGCGGATTAGGTCCAACAAAGGATGATATTACTAAACTCACCTTATCGAAATATTTTAATATGCCTTTAAGGCGAGATCAAGCAACGCTTGAACACATACAAACAATTTTTGCAGGTCTTAACAGACCAATGATAGATGTAAATATTAGACAAGCAGATGTGCCAGATGGATGTGTTGTTATTCAAAATAAAAATGGTACAGCACCCTGCATGTGGTTTGAAGTAGACGGTAAAATTATTGTTTCCATGCCTGGAGTACCTTTTGAAATGATGTATTTAATGGAGGAAGAAATTTTACCTCGCCTTAAAAAAGCATTCGTTTTACCTTTCATTGTCCACAAAACAATTTTAACATCAGGTTTAGGCGAATCATTTCTTGCACAACAAATTGAAGATATAGAAGATAGTTTACCTAGTTATATTAAACTAGCATATTTACCAAAATTGGGGCAAGTAAGACTAAGATTAAGCGCTGAAGGTAATGATGAATCTACTTTAAGAGCAGATGTAAATAGTTACGCACAACAAATCATTCAACGTATAAATTTGCATGTAGTAATTGATGAAGATGTACCACTAGAAAAGGCCATTTTGGATAAAATGAAGGCTAAAAATTTGACGCTTTCCACTGCAGAAAGTTGCACCGGGGGTTATATTTCACATTTAATTACACAACATGCAGGTTCATCAGCTGTTTTTGCAGGTGGTGCTGTTGCCTATTCTTACGATTTAAAGGAATCTATTTTAGGTGTAAAACATCAAACCTTAACAGAATTCGGTGCAGTAAGTGAACAAACAGTAAAAGAAATGGCGCAAGGTGCAATCACTCATTTTAAAACCGATTATTCAATTGCAGTTAGTGGTATAGCTGGCCCTGATGGTGGTATACCAGGTAAACCTGTTGGTACTGTGTGGATTGCCATTGGAACAAAGGATAAAGTGGTAGCTAAATTGTTCACATTTAGTAGCAAAAGAATACAAAATATAGAACGTTCAGCTACAGCAGCTTTAACCATGTTGCTAAATCTATTAAAACAAGATTTGAATTAAATAGGTAAAAAGGCGTACTTTTGCCCACAGATACCAATTATAAACGCAATAACAAATGGCTCAATACGAATTATTGTTACCAAAAATGGGAGAGAGTGTTGCAGAAGCAACTATCATTAAATGGACTAAACAGCCAGGAGATTTGATTCAACTGGATGATACGATACTAGAAATTGCTACTGATAAGGTAGATTCTGAAGTGCCATCGCCTGTGGCTGGTAAATTGGTTAAACAACTTTTTGCTGCCGATGACGTGGTTCAAGTAGGTGCTGTAATTGCAACTATAGAAATTGAAGGTGCTGCAGAAAGTGCTCCAATTGTTGAAACTAAACAAGAAGAAGTTCCTGCACCAACAGTTAATGTAGAAAATGTTCCAGGTGTTGCTCAACTACCTATTGCTAAAACAGAAGAAAGTACTCCTCAAGATTTTAAAAACTCTGATCGTTTTTATTCACCATTGGTGAAAAATATTGCTGCACAAGAAAATATTACAGTTGCAGAGCTTGATCAACTAAAGGGAAGTGGGGCTGAAGGACGTTTAACTAAAGATGATTTGCTAAACTATATCCAAAGCAAAAAAGGTGGTACTACTATTAAAGCAACCTCAATTGCAACGGAGAGTCCATCTCCAGTTGAAGCCAATAAACCTATAACTCCAAGCGCTAAACCAGTAACTTCTGTAAGTGGCGGGGATGAAATTATAGAAATGGATAGAATGCGTAAACTTATTGCCGAACACATGGTAATGAGTAAACATACTTCGCCACACGTAACTTCATTTGTAGAAGCTGATGTAACCAACATGGTAATGTGGCGTGATAAAGTGAAAAAAGCATTTGAGCAACGCGAAAATGAGAAAATTACGTTTACACCTATATTTGTTGAAGCAGTAAGCAGAGCGATAAAAGATTTTCCAATGATTAATGTAACTGTTAATGGAACACAAATCATTAAAAAACGGGACATTAATATTGGTATGGCAGCAGCTTTACCAAGTGGAAATTTAATTGTACCCGTAATTAAAAATGCAGATCAGTTGAATTTAGTTGGCTTAACTAAAGCGGTTAATGATTTAGCATCACGTGCTCGTAACTCGAAATTAAAACCAGACGAAACTCAAGGTGGAACATTTACCTTAACAAATGTTGGTTCTTTTGGAAACGTAATGGGCACTCCAATTATCAATCAGCCACAAGTTGCAATTTTAGCTGTTGGTGCTATTAAAAAGAAACCAGCAGTTTTAGAAACTGAATTTGGCGATGTTATAGCAATTAGACACATGATGTTCCTTTCACTTTCTTATGACCATAGAGTGGTTGATGGTGCATTAGGTGGTTCTTTTGTTCGTCGTGTAGCAGATTATTTAGAGAATTGGGATATTAATAGAGAGGTTAGTTAGTTCATTGGTTATTGAACGAAGCTTAAATAAATCAAAAAGGTCTGTGAAACACAGACCTTTTTGATTTATTTATAAATAGCAAAGCCCCAACATAGTGTCGAGGCTTTTGCTCAAAACAAAACAAAAAACAATTAATTAGCCAGAATGCCTTCTTCGGCAATAGCAGCAATATCTTGTTGACTGTAACTTAATTTTCCAGTTTGTGCTATAAATACATCTTTATTTATTAGTAAATCGCGGTGTGCAATTAAGTTTTTTAAACTAACATTGCCAATTACATATTTATATTCATTACGTGAGAAACGTTCAGAGATGTTCTCAATCTGTAATTTCTCAATCGTATATTCATGTACATATCTTATATATACTTCAATACTCACTTTATCTGTATGTATTAAGCCATTTAATTGATGATATTTTTTATACTCGTAACGGTAATCATAACGTAAAGCAGCTATATCAGAAAGTACAGCTGCACCAGTTGGATGTCCGCCTGCACCTTTGCCAAAAAAGAACTGTTTATCAGCAAAAGCTGCTTGTACAGTTACCCCATTGTATTCATTTTCTACATTGTATAGGAAATCGTCAGCCTTCACAAATTTTGGCAATACAAATGCAACAACTTGTTTAGTACTTATTTTACGAGCTGTCGGTACTAATTTAATTTTAAAATTTTTCTCTCTCGCATATTGAATATCCGCATCAGAAATATTCTGAATACCAACATTTAATATATGATCAGGATTGATAAATAAACCATAAGCATGTGCTGTAGCAATAGCCAATTTATATTTAGGATCATAACCTCCAACATCTAAAATGGGATCAGTTTCTGCAAAGCCTAAATCTTGTGCTTGTTTTAAAGCAGTTTCATAGGCTAAACCTTCATTAAATATTTTAGATAAAATGTAGTTTGATGAACCATTAAAAATTCCGCTAATGCCATGCAAAAGCTCATTATCGTAATATTCTTCTAGGTTACGAATAATTGGAATACTACCACAAACAGCACCTTCATATAGTAAAGATGTACCATACTTTGCTTGTAATTGTACCAATTCTTCTAAATGAATAGCAATCATTTTTTTATTGGCCGATACTACATGTTTACCATTGCTTAATGCTTTTTTTACAATTTGAAAAGCAACGTCTGCATCGTCAATTAATTCTACTATTGTATTTATTTCTGGATTATTTAAAATTTCATCATGGGAAGTGGTGAAAAGATGAGCCTCTAAACTGCGTTTTTTTCCAGGGTTTTTAATTGCAATTTTTACGACTTCTAAATTTAAATTTTGCCCACGGATAATATCGTGCAAACCTTGTCCAACCACTCCAAATCCAAATAATCCTATTTTAAGTTTCTTACTCATTAGTGTATGTATTGTGCCTTAAGCTTTTTCGCTCTCAGCTTATTATGCTGTTTTATGTAATTTGATTATTTTCTTATCGCTACTTTCTTTCAAGAAATTGCCTATGATGTTCGTTAGTTTGTCAGTTTCTATTAAAAAACCATCATGTCCATAAGCACAATTAATACTACTGAATTGTGCTTCATTAATATGGTTAGCTAAAAACTTTTGCTCGCTGATAGGGAAGAGTACATCGTTTTCAATTCCAATCACTAATGTATTTGCTTTAATTTCTGCTAACGCTGCAGTAATACTTTTTCTCCCGCGTCCAACATTGTGACTGTCCATCGCTTTGCTTAAATACCAATAACTGTATGCATTAAAGCGTTTACACAATTTCTCGCCTTGGTAATTTTGATAAGATGCGGCTCGATAACCAGTCGTTTTATCGTTTACACTTTCTAATTGTGTTGCTGAATACGCTTCGTACGTACGATAAGATAATAACGCAATGCTCCGTGCAACTTTTAAACCTTTTAAGCCACCATCTGGTTGATTAGCGTAAAATGTTCTGTCTGTACTAATCGCTAAACGTTGACTTTCGTTAAACGCAATTCCCCATGGAGAATGAACAGCATTTGTAGCTACCAAAATTAAATTTTCTATGGTCTGTGTTTTAGCTAATGACCATTCTAACGCTTGTTGACCTCCTAAAGAACCACCAATTAAAACCTTAATGTTGCTTATTTCTAAATAGTTTGCTAATAAATTGTGCGTTGCGGCTAAATCTTTAATGGTAAATTCTGGAAAAGATAAATAGTACGGTTGACCAGTTGTTGGATTTTTACTTAGTGGATTTGTAGTTCCGTAGTTTGAACCCAAAATGTTAGCACAAACTATAAAATGCTCTTCTGGATTAAATAAAGCATTATTTCCAAATAATCCTTTCCACCAATCTAATACATCTGCATTTGCAGTTAATGCATGACAAGCCCAAATTACATTATCCTTGTTGGCATTTAATTTACCAAACGTTTGATAAGCAATTTCTAGATTGCGCAATTTTTTGCCGTTTTCTAATTTGAATATTTTAGGGTGTTTATATATAGCTACTGTGCTCATGAGGTACTAATCTTCTTTTTAATGTAATGGACTTGATAATAGGTAACAGCATATCTCGATTTCTCGAGACCTTCCGAATTGAAAATAACAAAGTGGAAGATTTTTAAACTAGTATATGCGACAGCACATAAAGTTTGTTAACTGCATATTACAGCAAATCAGATTTACATTTAAAAATGCAATTGATTGTTTAGGGCTTGACTTAAAATTTTCGCTTAGCGAAATTGAATTAATTGTTTTCATCTTCTTAATTTATATTTCCAAACAACACCATGTTGGCTGGTCAGGAATTGGCACCTTCTCCGTTATGGAGGGTTGCCAGTGGGTCAAAGAGCCTGTCTCTCGCCACTTCTTTATAAATCAAATCGATTAAAAGATTTGATTTTTATTTAGCTTTCACCAAATAATGTTTCAAATATAAGATTGTATTAGAAAATATGCAAAATAAAATTCTGATTATTATTTAACTAATTGAAAAATAAGCAGATAAAATTAGATAGTTGATCATGAATAGCTAGTGGTTTATTGACCATTAACCCAAAGCTTGCTCAAAATCTGCAATAAGATCGTCAATATGTTCCAAGCCAACCGAAACCCGAATTAAATTCTGTGGGGTTTTTGTATCGGGTCCTTCAACAGAAGCACGATGTTCAACTAAACTTTCTACACCTCCTAGGCTGGTAGCTTGGGCAAATATTTTTACAGCATTTACCACTTTTTTAGCAGTTACTGCATCGCCTTTAACTAAGACAGACAACATTCCTCCAAAATCTTTCATTTGCTTTTTAGCAATATCATGTTGTGGATGAGAAGGTAAACCAGGATAATATACGGTGTCAACTTTTGGATGATTTTCTAAATAGAGAGCTAATTTCATCGCATTATCACAATGACCTTTTACTCTATATGCTAAGGTTTTAATACTTCTAAGTAATAAAAAGCAATCGAATGGCGATGGAACTGCACCACCATTTTGTTGGATATTTTTAACTCTTTCCCAAAACTCATTTTTTGTAGCGGTAGTTAAAGAACCACCTAAAACATCGCTATGACCACCAATATATTTAGTAGTAGAATGCATCACAATGTCTGCACCTAATGTAATTGGATTTTGTAAAGTTGGAGAAGCAAAAGTGCTATCGACTGCTAAAATGAGTTGATGTACTTTGCAAATCTTTGCCAATCCTTCAATATCTGTAATTTTTAAGAGTGGATTAGAAGGAGTTTCTGCCCAAATCAAAGCTGTATTAGGTTTAATGAAACTTTCTAAGTTATCAATATCAACTAAATTAATAAAATCGAATGTTAAGGTTTCATTAAAAATGCTTAATAACTGTTTTTTTAAACCCCAATACATATCATCAGGTGCAATAATATGACTTCCAGGTTTTAAGGCTTGAAAAATAGACATTCCAGCGGTATTACCTGATGAAAAAACACAAGTATCAGCGCCATATTCTAAAGTTGTGATTACATTTTCTAAAGCAGCTCTATTTGGATTGTTCATTCTGCTATACATATATCCGCCTGGATATCCGCCATTTTCATCGCGTAAAAAAGTTGTAGATAAGCTAATAGGCATCGTTACATCACCTGTAGCACTTTTTACTAAATTTAATGCATGGATGGCAGCAGTTTCTGGTTTCATTTTTTACGAATTAAATAACAAAGATTTATAGCAAAGCTAAATTTTATCTTGCTAAAAAAATGTTTTTGGCAAGATTTATGTAAAAGCTTAATCAAAAAGCAAGTATATGAAAAGAATATTTTTAATAGCAGCCTTAATTTGTAGTTCATTAATAGTGTTACAAAGCTGCTCTCCGAAAACAACAAGTGGTACAGTTGCGGTAAAACGTGGCGATGTAACAGGTAATTGGGTGTTGAACGACATTACTTTTGATGGTATTCCTGAGGTTGCCGTAAAATCGTTCTTAGGTGAAAGTTCTTATAAATGTTTTGTAGGTAGCACCTGGGATTTAACAAATAGTGGTAATGGAAGTTACAGTTTGCCATCAAGTGCAAGTTGTGGAGCAAAAACTCAAGCTATTTTTTGGTCGGTAAGCACAGCTGATGAGACTTTCCAATTTAAGAAATTAAATGAAGGCGATAAAGCTAAAAACGTAACAGATGGTTATCGTTTGATGCTTTCTTCATCAGATGGAACCAATATGGTTGTTAAATCGCCAATAGAATATGGTAGTAAAACTGCCTACATTGTAATGAATTTTACAAAAGCTGCTAAGTAATAACACTAAGCATATTTATTATAAGCCGCAAATGCGCAGATTTTAAGTAATTAATCTGCGCATTTGCGGCTTTTGTTTATGTATTGTTTCTAAATAAGCCATTTTTACAAGAAAATGATTTTCAATTAGGTCAATATTGTACTTTTGCCTAAACATAAAATGAATTACCGTGCAGGCTTTAACTCTACTTCTTAATAACCCAACTCTTGCAGCACCTTTAAAGGCTATTGCCCAAAAAGTTCAAAATCATCAGCGCATAACTTTTGATGAAGGTGTATACTTATATGAACATGCAGAATTAGGATATTTAGGTGTACTTGCTAATTTTATTAGAGAAGAAAAGCATGGAGATAAAACCTATTTCAATCGGAATTTTCATTTAGAACCTACTAATCTTTGTGTTTACGATTGTAAATTCTGTTCGTATTCTCGTTTAATTAAGCAGAAAGAAGAAGGTTGGGCATTAACTATGGATGAGATGCTCGATGTAGTTAAGAAATATGATAATGAACCTGTTACTGAGGTTCATATTGTTGGAGGTGTTTTACCGCAGTACGATGTGGAATTTTATTCAACTTTGTTTAGTGCTATCAAAAAACATCGCCCTGCACTACATGTAAAAGCATTAACTCCTGTAGAGTATCATTACATCTTCAAAAAAGCCAAAATAGATTACGCTACAGGTATGAAATTGATGAAAGAAGCAGGTTTAGAATCAATTCCGGGTGGTGGGGCAGAAATATTTCATCCAGAGATTAGGGAGCAAATTGCAAAAGATAAATGTACAGCAGACCAATGGTTGGCTATTCATGAAGAGTGGCATAAATTAGGAATGCGATCTAATGCAACCATGTTATACGGTCATATTGAGAAATACGAACATCGTGTAGATCATATGGAGCGTTTACGTAATTTACAAGATCAAACGAAAGGTTTTCAAACATTTATCCCATTAAAATTTAGAAATCAGCATAACCAAATGAGCCATGTGCCAGAGGTTTCAGTAATTGAAGATTTACGGAATTATGCTATAGCTCGAATTTATTTGGATAATTTCGACCATATTAAAGCATATTGGGCAATGATTAGTAGAGAAACTGCTCAACTTTCTTTAAACTTTGGGGTTGATGATATTGACGGAACACTAGACGATACGACTAAAATATATTCGATGGCTGGCGCCGAAGAGCAAAACCCAGCAATGAGTACACAAGAATTGGTTAATTTGATTAAACAAGTCGGCAGAAAACCAATTGAAAGAGATACGTTGTACAATGTGGTAACTGATTTTACCGATGTTGTTTTTGAAAGCGATGTTAAACCATCTTATTACAAATTACCCGTAATTAATTAAAAAGTGATATGACAGATGAGCTAATTATAAAATTAGCGATTGATGAAATTGAAAACAGAACACTTGGTGTTACAGAACAATTTTTAGAAATTCATCAATTAGTTTATACAGATAATAAACCCAGCATTGCAAGAGTTGATACCGAAAGAGATGATGAGGCTATTGTTTATTTCAAAGTAGAAGGTGAGAAATTTTTTCTTGTAGTTTATTTTGACATTAAACCAACTATATCATTAAGATCGGTTAATATCGAAGCTTATCATTCTGTGTATTTTAGGGCTTTTTCTGATACTTTATCTTTGCAACAACTATCAGAATTAACTAAACTTAGTTCGACTTATGGAAGAAATAAGGGTGATATAAGAGGAGGAAATGGTGTATGGAAAGAAAGTACAATTGATTTTGAGCCAAATCCAGAAGCTGATGAATTTGAGGATAAACTAGATAAATTGTTGGATTATTTGGAGCAAGACGAAGAGGGTGTCAAAAACCTTATAAAGAATGCAGGAGGTTATATACAGGTCTATTCATCTTTTCATAACGGAAATACAATGATAGGTGGTCATCGTATTAAAAAACAACAAATTAAAAGAATGGGTAGGTTAAATTTGGCAATTGATTTTGATAGTAGTGCTGATGGAAATTTCTTTAATTAAATCAACCTAAAAACATGTCTAAAGAATTATACATCATCCGCCACGCCGAAACAGAGTTAAATAGGTTAGGAATTGTACAAGGTAGGGGTGTAGATAGTGATTTGAATGATACTGGACGAGCACAAGCAGCTGCATTTTTTGAAAGGTATAAAACTGTAGCATTCGATAAAATTTATACTTCAGAACTGAAACGCACTCATCAAACTGTACAGCAATTTATAGATTTAGGCTTACCATGGGAGCAAGAATCAGGTTTAGATGAATTAGCTTGGGGCTTATGGGAAGGTCAGCCAAATACAGAAGAATCTAGAGCAGCATTTAGAGAGGTAGTTGAGAAATGGCAAGGTGGTAATTATGATGCGAAATTTGAAGGTGGCGAAAGTCCTAATGATGTAAGTTTACGTTTACAAGAAACGATCTCGCTTATTAAAAGCAAAACTGATGAAAAACGAATTTTAGTGTGCATGCATGGCAGAGCTATGCGTTTATTGCTATGCTTATTACTTAATAAACCACTATCTGAAATGGGGGATTTTCCACATCAAAATACAACATTATACAGATTGGGTTTTGATGGTAATGGATTTACAGTTATCGACTTTAACAATACCGATCATTTAAAATAAACGCCTTGCTTGTTTCGATATCTAAATATGGGTAGGATAAATTCAGGCGACATAAATTAGTAAAAGTGAGTAAAATAAAAATATCTGCAGTTTCTTATACCAATGCCAAACCATTTATTTACGGAATTGAACACAATGATATTTGCAACGAAATAGATTTAAGTTTAGATATCCCATCAGATTGTGCTGCAAAATTAATTGCAAACAAAGTTGATATTGGTTTAATTCCTGTTGCTGCTATACCTTACGTACCTAATGCGAATATTATAGGTTCTTATTGCATCGGTTCGGTGGGTGCAGTGAATTCGGTATTTATTTTCGCTAACGTTCCTGCTTCAGAAATAAAAACGGTAAAACTCGATTTACAATCGCGTACTTCTAATAATTTGGCTAAGGTTTTATTAAAATTTCATTTTAAAGTTGAAGTAGAATTTACGACCAATCAAGATGCCAAAACTGACGCAATTGTTTTAATTGGAGATCGTACTTTTGGTAGAAAATCAGATTTTGCTTATGCCTATGATATGGGTGAGGAGTGGATGAGATTTACAGGTTTGCCATTTGTGTATGCTGCTTGGGTAGCTAATAAAGTTATTTCTCCAACCTTTGTTGCTGCTTTTGATAAGGCTTTGCAATTTGGTTTAGCTCATAGAAATGAAGTTTTAAAAGAATTGCCTCAACATTCAAATTTTGATTTGGACGATTACCTTTTGCATAAGCTAAATTTCGAATTAACTGATGAGAAGAGGAAAGCGCTAGGGTTGTTTTTAGGGTATATAGAGAAATTATAAGCCTCTTTTAGCAGCAGGCTTTGATTTTTTAACATTTACAACTGCGTCTTTTTCTACTTCAACCTTCTTTTTAACAGATGCTTTAGTTTCTTTGATTATAGGTTGTTGTTCAATAGTAGATTCCTGTATATCATCACCTTTGATAGTTGGATTCTGTTGTAAATATGAAGTTAAAACTTGCTTTAAATACAGATCTGGTTTTGGCATATTTATTACAGTGCCGGGTTCTTTATCTTGAGATTGTTTAATGTATGCCGATTTAATTTTACCCCAATCTTTAGAATACAGTTTAATAAACATTTCTACAAATTGCTCATCTGTGTATTTCTTAGGTAATCTTCCTAATACCGCTTGTATTTTTTCCTCTTTTCTATGTAAAACTGCCATTCGTATTTTATTTTTTCAAAGATAACCTATATTAGTTAAACGCTACAATGTAAATCTATGTGATTAACTTTCTATTTATTAATTTTATTTATGTCTCTTTCTGAAAAATTAAAATATTCAATTGTAATAATGCCAGATAAAAATGGAATTGCAGTGGTGGATAAATTTAAAGATGAATTACATTCGAAAATTGGTTGGTATAATAGTAGAAATTCTAAAGCACATCTTACTATTTTAGAATTTACTGCTGATAAGGATGAACTTGATGAGATTATAACGCTTTTAAAGGAAGTTGCTAATTATGAAAATTCTTTTCGTTTAAGTTTTGATAGAGTTAGTAATTACTCAAATGGAGCCGTGTTTTTAAAACCTGATGAAGCAACTAGAGTTCCTTTAACTGAATTGATGATTAGAATTCAAAAGAATACTAACATTAAAGATACGTATAAAAGTAAAGATCCGCATATTTCTATTGGAAGAAAATTGAGCAAAGAAAATGTTGACATTGCTTTAAAAATGTTTGCTGAAGTAAAATTGGATTTTAAATGTGAAAGTCTTGTGTTGAGGAAATTTGATCCAGTAAAAAAACAATATGGAATTTATTCTGAAGACTTTCCATTTTTAAATATTCCACCAAAACCAAATGCACAACAAAGTCTTTTTTAAACGTCATGAACTTTAATAGTTGACCAAGCTTTTCACATCTAAACCTGATAGTAACGAACATGGAGTGAAACTGACTAAAGTGGATAGCAGGACTGAATTTTAATAAAATTTGAGAATTTTCTTTTCTAGATGATTAACCAATAATTATTTTTTACCTCTTAACAATTCAATAATTTCTCCACAAAAACTTCAACACTAAGCCTCAAGATGCTATATTTACACCTTAGTAATTGATAAAGATTTTGGCCAAAGTAAAAGAAACCGTAACACCATTAATGCAACAATACAATACCATTAAGGCGAAATATCCTGGGGCATTATTGTTATTTAGAGTTGGAGATTTTTACGAAACATTTGGCGAAGACGCAGTAAAAACGGCTCAAATTTTAGGCATTGTTTTAACTAAACGCGGTACCGGACCAAATGGAGCTTTAGAGTTGGCTGGTTTCCCTCATCATTCATTAGAAAATTATTTATCTAAACTGGTTAGGGCAGGGCAACGTGTAGCTATTTGCGATCAGCTTGAAGACCCAAAAACTACTAAAACCATCGTTAAGCGTGGTGTAACAGAATTAGTTACTCCTGGTATTGCTTATAACGACAATATCTTAAGCCAGAAAGCTAACAATTACCTTGCTGCTGTTTTCTTCGATAAACAAAATATTGGTGTTTCTTTTTGCGATATATCTACTGGAGAATTTTTAGTTGCTCAAGGCAATGCAGAATATATTGATAAACTTTTGCAAGGTTTTCGACCGACCGAAGTTGTTTTCCAGAAAAGTAAACGGCAGGAATTTTTAAACCTATTTGGCGATAAATTTTATACATTTCATCTAGACGATTGGGCTTTTACTACAGATTATGCTAGCGAAACACTAACTAAACATTTTGAAGTTAACTCGTTAAAAGGTTTTGGTGTTGATAAATTACAAGCGGGTATTGTAGCAGCAGGAGTAGTTTTATACTATTTGGGCGAAACCGAGCATCGGAACTTGCAACATATTAGCTCAATTTCTCGATTGGAAGAAGAACGTTACATGTGGCTAGATCGTTTTACCATTCGCAATTTAGAATTGGTAAGTACAGCTAACGATAACGGCGTAACTTTATTTGATGTGTTAGACGAAACCTGTACGCCAATGGGCGCTAGGATGTTGCATAAGTGGATTATTATGCCACTTAAAGAACTAAAACCTATTCAAGAGCGATTGGGAATGGTGGAATATTTAGTGCATCATGACGAGCTTTTGCAAGAATTTTTAACACACATTAAACCTATTGGAGATTTAGAAAGATTAATTTCTAAAGTTGGTTTACAAAAAGCTGGACCGAGAGAATTGGTGCAATTAAAGAGAGCTTTATCTCATATAGAAGATGTTAAAAAGCTAGCTGAACAAACTGAAAATCCATTTTTGACCGTATTAGCTTCGCAGTTAAACCCTTGTTTAAGCATTAAAGAAAAGTTAGAAAGAGAGCTCAATCAAGATCCTCCAGCTTTGCTAATTAAAGGAAATGTAATTGCCGATGGGATAGATGAAGAGCTAGATCGTTTACGCAAAATCGCCTTTGGCGGAAAAGAATATTTAGTCGAAATACAGAAAAGAGAAGCAGCTGCTACTGGAATTCCATCCTTAAAAATATCTTTTAATAACGTTTTTGGCTATTATTTAGAGGTTACGCATACACACAAAGATAAAGTGCCAGAAAGTTGGATACGTAAACAAACGTTGGTAAATGCAGAGCGATATATTACCCCTGAATTAAAAGAATATGAAGAGCAGATTTTAGGCGCAGAAGAGAAAATTCAAACTATTGAAGTGCGTTTGTACAACGAATTGATGTACCAGGTTTCGCATTATATTAAACCTATTCAGTTAAATGCGTATTTAATCGCACAATTAGATGTGCTGCTTTGTTTTGCGCAATTGGCAATTAAAAATCACTACGCTAAACCTATCTTAAACAATAAGAAGGAATTAGATATAAAAGGAGGTCGCCATCCAGTAATAGAAAAACAGTTGCCAACAGGCGATGAATACATTACCAACGATGTCTTTTTAGACAATGACAGTCAACAAATAATTATCATTACTGGTCCAAATATGTCCGGTAAGTCTGCTATTTTGAGACAAACGGCTTTAATTGTTTTAATGGCACAAATGGGCTCATTTGTCCCCGCAAAAGCAGCTCATATTGGCATAATCGATAAAATATTTACTAGAGTTGGGGCATCAGATAATTTATCTAGTGGCGAGAGTACATTCATGGTAGAAATGAATGAAACGGCTAGTATTTTAAATAACATATCGGATAGAAGTTTGATTTTGCTGGATGAAATTGGTCGTGGTACGAGTACTTACGATGGAATTTCTATAGCATGGGCAATTGCAGAATTTTTGCACGAACATCCAACTGCACGACCAAAAACTTTGTTTGCGACGCATTATCATGAATTGAATGAGTTGGAGAATACCATGAGCCGCATTAAAAACTTTAATGTAACGATTAAAGAGTTGAATAATAAAGTAATCTTCTTACGTAAATTAGTGCCAGGCGGTAGCGAACATAGTTTTGGTATCCATGTAGCTAAAATGGCTGGAATGCCGTCGAAATTAATTAATCGTGCTAACGAAATATTAAAACGCTTAGAGATCGATAGAACTGAAGGGCAAAGTATTAAGGATAGCATTAAGAAGGTGCAAAATCAAGCATATCAGTTGCAGATGTTTGCAATTGATGACCCAGTGTTAGTAAAAATACGGGATACCTTAAATAACCTAGACGTAAATTTGTTAACGCCAGTTGAAGCTTTACTAAAATTGGATGAAATACAACGGTTAATTAAAACATAGGTATGAAAAGCTACAATTTTAAACTCTATAGCTTTATTTTAGTCTTAGTGTTGATTTTATCATCATGTGGTACTAGAAAATATGCAGTTAAGCCTAGTGAAAAAGCAGCGAAAGCAGCAGATGCAATGGCTGCATTAAAAAGTAAAGATTTATATCGTTTTATTACCGATTGGACAGGGGTTAAATATCGCTTAGGCGGAATGGATAAAAGTGGAATAGATTGCTCAGGTTTTGCTTTGCTATTAGAAAAGAATATTTATGGGCATACTTTGCCAAGGCGATCAAAAGATCAAGCTGAGGCTATAAAAAAGAAAAGCAAAGATAACTTAGAAGAAGGTGATCTTATCTTTTTCTCTTTTGGAGGCAATGAAGTTGATCATGTTGGCGTTTATTTGAATAGTAATTTTTTTGTACATGCTTCTACTACAAGAGGTGTTGTGGTTGATGATCTGAATATGCCTGTTTATCAGAATGCAATTGTAAAAACAGGAACCTTAAAATAATAATATGCGTAAAATAATTAGCTCTCTTTGTTTAGTAATTGGTTTAACATCGGCTGTATATGCCCAAAAAACGTTAAAAATTGGTGAGGTATTACCTAATTTGGCTTTATTAAGTACCAAGGGGAATGTGTACGATTTAAAGGCTCAAAAAGCTGTGAAAGGTTTTATCTTAATTTTTATGACGCCAACCTGCGATCATTGTATAGCCTATGAGCCTAGAATTATGGCTTTAGATAAGAAATATAAAGTTAAAGGTTTTCCTGTGGTAGCAATCGGTCCTTATGGTGATGATCCGATTAAATATCCGCTAGATGCGATGCCTGAAATGAAGAAATTGGCAATTAATAAACAGTTTACATTTCCATATCTATCGGATGATAATTTTAAATATACTTGGTTATTGGGTATAAAAGAAACACCAACAGCTGTTGTACTGCAGAAAAAATCAAATGGATTTTTAATTAAATACATTGGAAGAATTGATGATGAGCAAAATCAAAAATTAGTTCCTAAAAATAAATTTGTAGAACAAGAGGTTAACAAATTGTTGACTAAATAAACCTAGCCTAATGAAATATTTGCTGATTTTATTTTTGCTAACATTAACTTTTGCAGTAAACGCTCAAGTTAAATTAGTATCATTAAAAGAGCTAGATAAAAGATTTTCCAAAGGAAAAGATACAACCTATGTACTAAACTTTTGGGCAACTTGGTGTGGGCCATGCGTTGAGGAATTGCCATATTTTGAGAATTTAAAGACCGAATATTTCAAAAAACCTATAAAAGTGATTTTGGTTAGTATGGATTTTAAATCTAAAGTAAAATCTAATGTTATTCCATTTGTTAAAAAACATAAATTGAAATCAGAAGTTTATGTAATTAATGAGCCCAACCAGCAAGCATTTATAGACAATGTAGATAAAAAATGGTCGGGTGCTTTACCAGCTACTTTGATTGTAATAAATAATAGACGAACATTTTTCGAGAAAGAATTTACCGGTACAGAATTAGAAGATTTAGTAAAAAATATGGTTCACGGAGATTATAAACCTTAAAAAAAATGAAAAAGATTTTATTTGCATGTTTAATGATGCTAGGCATTATGGCAAAGGCGCAAAATGGTTATCAAGTTGGTGATGTTGCTACAGATTTTAATTTAAAGAACGTAGATGGTAAGAATGTTTCTTTAGCTAATTATAAAGGTGCCAAGGGATACATTGTTGTATTTACCTGTAACACTTGTCCGGTTGCCCAGGCTTATCAAAGTAGGGTTGAGGCATTAAATAAAGAATATGCTCCAAAGGGATATCCTGTTATTGCGATTAACACAAATGATCCTGTTGCATCACCCGGGGATAGCTATTCTAAAATGCAAGAACGAGCTACGCAAAAGAAATTCAGCTTTGCTTATTTAGAAGATCCAAATCATGTTTACACTAAAAAATACGGTGCTAATAAAACTCCACATGTATTTGTATTGCAAAAAACCGCTAAAGGAAATGAGGTAGCTTATATTGGGGCAATTGATAATGATCAAGAAGAGGTCAATCTACAAAAAGAAAGCTATGTGCAAAATGCAGTTAACTTATTACTGCAAGGCAAAAAGCCGACTGTAACTTATACAAAAGCAATTGGTTGTAGCATAAAATGGAAAAAAGAAAGTGCTGAATAGTTGATTTAAAGGTATTTCTTACCCTTCTTAATTAAATAACTATTTTTGTTCTGAAATAAATCTGAAGTTTTTTATGGCTACTCCTAAGCATGATTATTCTTTTTGGACTAAATACAAGCGTTTTGCTACGACAGAAATTCTAATGTATTTAATTATGGTTATTGGTATCGGTCTGGGTATTATTTTTTTAAGTTAAATACTAGTTTTATGTGATCACCAGTATTAACATCGGTTATAAATTTAAAGAATGTTGCATAGCTTTCTGCTGGAAAAGTACCATCATTCATTATAAATTTCCGATAATATATTAACTTATTACCCTCTAAAGTAGTTCTTGAAATGTACGAACCAAACTCACTAGAAATGTTTTTATCACTCGGTTCGATAAGGGGAATTACATTTTCTGGTAGAGTGTAAGTGATTGTGTCTATATCAGTATATCCACGGTTTATATAAACAGGTAATGTTCGGTTTTTAGAATCAGGTATAGTTGCTCTAATATTAAAGGCGTTCAACAAAAGAAACATTTTTCCACTATTTATTGATGCGTAATTTCTAATATTTAGAGTTAAATTTTCTGTGAGTTCTGGTTCAATATTTTTCTTTTGACTGTATTCAATTTTATCGAAATTGATATTATCAATGTCGTAGACCTCTTTTAATAATTTTAGTTGTTCTGTTAAAGGTTTGTCAACAATTTCTTCGTGATTATCATATTGCGCACCAGAAAATATTGTCTTTAAATTTCCAGTTACATTTCCATCCTTATCTATACTTAAATCTGCTTTACCGACTTGAAGATTTTTTGATGTAATTAATTTTGGTGTACGCAATAATTTACCTCCATCTGCTGTGCATGCTAACACATACCTATCATCTGTAAAATCACTTAAAAAACCGAAAGGAATTTTCTGACTAGTACATTCTAACCAAGTTGTATCGCCTTTAAGTGGCATGCATAAAATAACATGGTTTCCTTGATTCATGCTTGCATAGGTGGGGTCTAAACTCTTTTTCTGACTACCAGCTTGTACAATACAATAATATGATTCAATGCCAGCCACATCTAACAGGCTTTGCATATAGTTAACCAATGCTTTACAATCGCCATAACCCAATCGGTCTACATCTGCAGCGGTAACAGGTTGAAAACCGCCAATTCCTATTTGAACACTAATGTATCGAGTTTTATTTTGTAGATATTGATATATTTTTCTTGCTTTTTCCTTATCGTTAGTTTCGTTTTTAACTAAGTCTGTTATGGTTTGAATAGTTGCAAGCGATATATTTTTTCGATTTTTTAATAAGTTATCATATTCCCATTTTCCCAATTCCTGCCAATTCGTGTAATTGCCTTTGTAATTGAAATAATTAAAGTTTTGAGGTGCAATTTTAACACTAGTTTGATAGTTTTCTCTATCAGGACTATAAGGTTCAGGTTTTACACCTACCAGATTATTTACAGTCCATAGTAAACTTTTTTGTTTCTCAGTTACTGTTTCTATAGCATTGTTAGCTAAATTTTGAGTTTTAATGCGAAATTGATCAGTTGGCTTACAAATAAAAGTATAACTGCTTTTCTCTACAGAAACATCGTTTGCAGGTTTTGGTGTCCAATCTGGAATAATCAAATTTTGCTTATAACGCATTTCATATGTATAAACTATGGTATATGGATAAGTGTTTACAGAAGGTAGGTAATGTTTTACACGACTATCTTCAAACAAAGAGAAATCTTGTACAGCACTTTCATCTTTAAAATCGTTTTGGGAAAATTTACCACTTAGTTTACCAACTTCGTTATAAATTTCGCCTTTAATGCTTTTGATAGAAGTATTTTTGTCGTAAAATAGAACTAGACGAGCACTATTCTCGCCATTTTTATTTAAAACAGTAATGGCTTGCTTAACAGAATAAACTACATTATCTGGCACACGCATATCTACAACAGTTTCTTCATTTCTGATGGTTGCATTTGCTCTATTTCTAAGTGTAGCAGGTATTAATTCAGCATCATAATTATCTTGAGCATACCCTATAAAAAAACTCAGGAACGATATTAAAAATAAGGATGTAAATTTCATTAATCAGTCTTTTTTACTAATAAATCTGCTTTTTGATTTTGGATGATTTTGCTATAAAACTCTTTAAGGTAAAGATATTCTTCTGGAGCGTAAATGGCTTTGTTAAATTGCAAAACTTGGTTTAATATCAAATTATTATCTGTTAATGTAGTTTGTAATAAATAACGACCACCCGTTGCTGGTAAAGCTAAACCCATGTCCTGTGGCTTTTCTTGTACGGTGTAATTTCCTGGCAAACTTATGGTTATTGAAATTCGTTCATCAGATGCAGCACCTAAATCAACAGGATACGTTCTTTCATTTAAATTAAAGGGGTTTTTAGAAATACGATTAATAAAGAAAGGATTAATATAAAGTTGATTTTTACTTGAACCATCGTGAGCTGCAAATTCAACTTCATAGGTTTCTATGAGCGGTTTATCTACACTATCAATATTTAAGATTTCTTGTTTTAAGATACTTAATTTTGCTAATCCCTCATCTAATTTCTCTACATATTCATCGGTAGAATTATATTTTTTAATGTCTTTCCGTTTATTAAAAGCTGCGTAGCCTAGAGTAGTAGTTGTAATAGTGCCAGTAATTTTACCGTCTGGATTTAATTTCCCAGTTAGTGAATAATTTGTAACACTTTTCTGAGCTGCTTTTAAATCTATCCAATACGATGGTTTTTTAAGATTAATTACCCTACCTTGATCATTTATACAACGTAAAGGCAATAATCCGAAGGGTAATAAAGGCTCTGTAGCATCTAATAAATAACTTTTTTCTCCAATATTAACTTTAGCAACCACATAATTAAAATCACTTATAATAGGAAATAATTTGTTCACGTTTCCATTATCTCGTGTAGAGATAATAACAGCTTCAGCATCTAAATCTGCTGCAGAAAGTGCTGCAATTAAACTTAAATTTATTCCTGCAGCATTGCCCGATCTACTCTCAAGAACAGTTTTAATATTCTCTTCACTATATTTTCCATAGTAATTATTCCATTTTATTTGTTTCTTGATATAGTCATAAATCGCTTTGGCTTTGCTTAAATCGTCAGTAGTGTTTTTTAAAATCGCTGGCATTAAATCCTTAAAAACATCTTTACGTTTCATGTGCGAACCAAAGTTCTTGTCAGAAGTTAATTCGTAATCAACATCTTTCCATGCTTTAGTAAAACTTTGTTTGCTTCCATTGGTCATTTGCATATCTGAAAGCTCAAAATAAATTGCCGACTTAAAATTACTGGCTGCTGTCATGTAGTCTTCTTCTAAAAAAGCAGGTACATTTTTCATAATATAAGTCATTTTAGAGCAATCGATGGCTACTCCGTTTAATCGTAAACACTCTCTGCTCAGTTCAGCTTTTTGATCACTTAACTTATTAAATCCACGTAGTGTAACATTGTAATTAAAGTTACCAGGTATGTACGCTACATATTCGCTAGATACTTTAGGAATATCTGATTGAAATTCCCATGTTTTAAAATTAAAATAGTTTGGAGATTGTAATAAGTAACTATATTCTATAATAGAACCATCCTTAATATTTGGTAAAGTGAATTTGGTTAATGAAGTGTATTTAGATCTATTTTCTGTAAATACTGCTTTTCTATCCATAATAGTCTCTACAAATTTACCATCAACATAGTTAAAAGTAGAGGCTTTTAGGTTTTTAACTGACTCTTCTCTTGTGTCATCTTTATATGTAGGAATAACAATATTGGCCTGACTAAATCCTTCTTTATTGTAAATTTTAATTTTTACATGATATTCAAACATCAACATAAGCCTTCCTGTAGCATCGTCAATTTGTAAGGTTGCAGTTCCAAATTCTTTTAAAACCACGGCATTTGCATTACTATCTAAAGTTTTTTTGTTAAACTCATAATCATCATATGTAATTGCTCCAAAGTTAAAGTTCTGAGCATGAGTAGATAAGAGTATAAAATAAAAGCAAGCTACAGCTAAAATTTTTTTCATAAAGAGGTCAGTTAATTTATAGCAATTTAATTTTCCTAGTTAACAATATGAAATAATTCTCAACTAAAATTTTAGCTGAATAGTACAGAACTAACCAAACCTTTTTAGCATTTTTGAAAAAGAAAAATATAGCTCAAAATAATACCTCAGTATATACTAAATAAAATGAAATTAAATTTAAAACGTCCTTTAGCCTTTTTCGATTTAGAAGCCACAGGAATAAACATTGGTGTTGATCGAATTGTAGAAATTGCCATATTAAAGGCGATGCCTGATGGATCGGAAGTGATTTTAACAAAGCGGATTAATCCGGAAATGTCAATTCCGTTAGTTACTTCATTAATACATGGTATTTATGATGAGGATATTAAAAACGAGCCTACATTTGGTGCTGTTGCAAAAGAGATTGCAGCATTTATTGGTGATTCAGATTTAGCTGGTTACAATTCTAATAAATTTGATATACCTATGTTGTTAGAAGAATTTTTAAGAGTTGGTGTTGATTTCGACATGAGTGATCGAAAATTTGTTGATGTACAAAATATATTTCACCAAATGGAACAACGTACACTAAAAGCAGCTTATAAGTTTTATTGCGAAAAAGATATAATTAATGCACATTCAGCAGAGGCTGATATTAAAGCAACTTATGAGGTTTTATTAGCGCAGCTTGATAAATATCAAGATATTGAATTTGAAGATAAACAAGGAAATAAATCGAAACCTGTACAAAACGATGTAGATCTATTGCACAGCTTTACCAACATGAATAAAGTGGTAGATTTTGCTGGTAGAATGGTGTATAATGAAAAAGGAGAGGAGACGATTAACTTTGGAAAGCATAAAGGTAAAACAGTAGAACAGGTTTTTGATGCAGAACCAAGTTATTATGCATGGATGAAACAAGGTGATTTTCCTTTATATACAAAGAAGAAATTAGAGGAGATTTGGATGAGATGGAATAAAAAGAAAGAAGAACAAAAAGTAGCCAGAGCGCAAAGCCAAGCTACTAAAACTGACGTTCCAACTACAAAACCTCATCAAAAAGAAAAACCAGCTGCACCAATTAATAATGATATGTTGGAGCAATTAAAAATGAAATTCCGAAAATAGCCTCTTTAATACTATAACTTAATATGAAAATAAAACTATTTAGCATTCTACTCTTAGTGAGTTTATATGCAAAGGCTCAACTTCCAGTAGAACAAGTTTTTAAGCAAGCTTACCAAAAAGGCACTCGTGATGTGAGTGGAGCGCCAGGAGCAAAATATTGGCAAAATACTGCTAATTACAATCTTAAAATTGATTTTAATCCTGAAACAAGAGTATTAAAAGGAACTGTAGAAATTCAGTATACTAATAATAGCCCTGATGTTTTGGAAGAAATTTGGTTTAAATTGTATCCAAACCTGTATAAAAAAGGTGTTACTAGAAAATCTAAACTAAATGAACGCGATTTAGGTGAAGGTGTTAAAATCACCAATATTTTTTTAAATAATCTACCTAAAGATACCTCAACTTTAGTAATTGATGGAACAAATATGCATACCAAAGTTCCTGCATTAGCATCTGGTAAAACAATGAATTTTAAAATTGAGTACAGTTACATTCTGAATAAAGGTTCGCATCAAAGAACTGGTCAGGTAGATGATGGGGCGCATTTTTTAGCCTATTTCTTTCCTCGCATTGCAGTTTATGATGATGTAGATGGTTGGAATAAAATTCCATATAGTGGTGCTGAAGAGTTTTATAATGATTTTTGTAATTTTAAAGCCGCTATTACTGTACCCATAAACTATGCAGTTTGGGCAACAGGTGATTTATCAAATGGTGCTGAAGTATTTTCAAAAAACGTTTACAAAAAATACCAATTGGCCAATAAAAGTGATGAAACAGTTGATGTAATAGATAGTAGTGAATTAGCACAAAATAAAGTAACTGCTCAGAAACCTTTCAACACATTCAAATTTGAAGCTAAAAATGTAGTCGATTTTGCATTTGCAACTAGTAACCATTATTTATGGAAATCTAATAGTTTGGTTGTAGATCCAAAAACAGGTAGAAGAACTAGAGTTGATGCCGTTTTTAATCAAAAACATAAAGACTATTATGAAGTAATTGATTTTGCTCGTAAAACAGTTCATGCAATGAGTTATGTATTTCCAAAATGGCCTTTTCCCTACAGTCATGAAACTGTTTTTGATGGCTTAGATCAAATGGAGTATCCAATGATGGTAAATGATAATCCAACTCAAAATAAATTTGATGCGATTACGCTAACCGATCATGAGATTTTTCATACCATGTTTCCATTTTATATGGGTATAAACGAAACTAAATACGGTTGGATGGATGAAGGTTGGGCAACAATAGGTGAGTGGTTAATTTCACCAATGATAGATAGTACAATAGTAGATGATTATGGCGTTGGACCTACTGGAAGTTCTTCTGGTACAAAAGATGATAGTCCAATTGTAACATTAACTACAGAATTAAAAGGCTCTGGTTCATTTACTAATTCTTATCCTAAGCCAGGTTTTGGTTATCTTTTTGTTAAGGATTATTTAGGTGATGAATTGTTTACCAAGGCTTTACATAATTACATCACTCAGTGGAATGGTAAACATCCAATGCCTTACGATTTCTTTTACAGTATGAATACTGGTGCTGGAAAAAATATGGATTGGTTTTGGAAACGTTGGTTTTTTGAAGAAGGAGTAACTGATATGGCAATTAAGTCAATAACTAAAACAGATGTTGGATATGATATTGAGATTGAAAATAAAAGTAATAAGCCCTTACCAGTGGATTTAACAATTACTTATAGCGATAACTCAACTGAAAAAATACATCACACCATTGGTGTTTGGGAAAAAGAGAATAAAACTTTTATATCACCCGTTAAAACCAATAAACAAATTAGTAAAGTAGTGATGAAAAGCGACCATGTTCCGGATAAAAATAGGAGTGATAATACATTTATTCTAAAGAATTAGAAAATCAAATAAAAAGCCCGATTAATACTAGTCGGGCTTTTTGCTACAGTTATTATACAAGTAGACCATCATTCCCAACTTGACTGGAAATTGTAATGAGGTAGTGTGAACTAATGCACAATCAGGTTTTATTGACTTACAATTCCTGATTTTAATTGGGATGACGAGTAAATTAGCAATCTAATAAATATTATAGTCTGTAATCGGGTAATATGCTTTTTCAATCGCACCTTCATCACTTAATAATAGATTTAAAATTGGATCTGCTAAAACTTTGGCAATCGTAGTTTTTTTACCATTCATAAATACTTTGTTTTGAATTAATCGAATGCCATGACTATAATCTGCCCAAGTATTTGTGTGTTTATTATATAGTGGTTGTATGGCTTTTCCATCTAATTTATGCCAGCCATAAATAACAACTTTTGGAGTTTTCTCTGTATAAATCTTATTGCTGATTACAACATCTTTTTTATTACCAGCTGTTAATTCGGTGTTTTTATGCTGAACTAAATAAGGTTTCAACTGCATTTTAACTAATTCATTATGGGTTATGAATATCGGAACAGTTGTCATTGCTTTAGTAGGTGAAATAGGTTGTGGTTCTAATTTAATACTTGCATTTTGATAAATTAAATCGACCATTTTTTTGGTTGGCAATGTACATTTGAGCAAATTCGCAACACGTTGAGCTAAAATTGGTGTCATTGGCATATATATATAATCTTCATCACTGCCAATTGCCATATAATCTGGTAAGGAATAAAACTCTATCAAATAATCTTGATTATTTATTTTTGAAGTATAACTTACTTTTTTCAATTGTCTTAAAAAATCAGGAATATTACCGCCTTTAATTTCTTTATAGATAATCTCTTCTCTATCGCTTAGTGCTAATGAACTATCCGCAATAGATTTTCCGAATTCACTACCTGTTAATGCATCAGCTTTTCGGGTTTTTAATCTTAATTCTTGTGCAGTTGCATTTTGAAAGAAAACAGAGACTAAGAGGAAAATAAATAGCTGTTTCATATTAAATTAGTCGTAAAAAATCAATATTTCGTTTTAAACCATTAAATTTTGTTCTTTTAACTGCAGATCCTTTAAATACTTGTTTAAAAACTTCATCTGTCATTTCAATAAGGTCAGTTTTATTCAGTTTTAGTAGTTCAAGAGCAGGTTTAAAAGCTGGTTCTTGATGTGGTGTCGCAAAGCGATTCCAAGGACAAACATCCTGACAAATATCACATCCAAATGCCCAGTTTTCCATTTTACCCCTAAACTCATTTGGGATTTCATTCTTTAACTCAATGGTTAAATACGAAATGCATTTACTGCCATCCACTACATAAGGAGCCATGATTGCATCTGTAGGGCAAGCATCAATGCAGCGGGTGCAAGAGCCACAATGATCAGCAGCAAATGGAGTATCATATTCCAATTCTAAATCGATAATCAGTTCTGCTAAAAAGAAAAATGAACCAGCTTCTTTACTAATCAAATTTGAGTTTTTACCTCTCCAACCTAATCCAGATTTTTGCGCCCAAGTTTTATCCATTACTGGTGCAGAATCAACAAAACATCGTCCAGAAACTTCTCCAATATTATCATTAATAAATGCTAAAAGCTCTTTAAGTTTTTCTTTTATTACTAGATGATAATCAGTTCCATAAGCATATTTCGAAATCTTTGGAGCACTACTATCTAACTGTTTATCTTCAGTGAAGTAGTTTAAAGTTAGCGAAACTACAGACTTTGCATCATCGACTAATAATGTTGGATTTAGCCGTTTATCGAAATGATTTTCCATGTAAGCCATTTCGCCATGATAATTATTTCTTAACCATGTTTCTAAACGTGGTGCTTCTTCTTCTAAAAACTCTGCTTTAGCAATTCCGCATGCCATAAAACCTAGCCTTAATGCTTCAGCTTTAATCATTTGACTATATTTTGCAGAATTGTTATACATGGAATTACAAAGATAGACTTTTGGCTTAAAAACCTTTTAATGCCTTATTTGTTATTATACGAAACTAAATTATTATCGTCATGGAAAATACAACGCCCAATCATATCGAAGATCCAAATAAAGAGCACCCTCCAATAGAAACTAATTACGAAGCACACAAAGAAAATCCGGGTCCAGCACCAACTGTAAATGAGCCAGATAATAAAGGAGCAGGGCAAGCAATGAAGTGGATTATACCAATTGTGGTAGTAATATTACTTATCATTTATTTCTTCTTTTTTAGAAATAATGTATCAGCTTAATAATATGATTAGGTTGCTTAGCTTTTAAGCAACCTAACTTCATATAAATCTTTACGTCTATCTTTTAATATTTTAACTGTGCCAAAATGATGTAATTCATCTAATAAATGTAAATCTACATCAACAACTAGCATCATTTCTGTATTTGGAGTTGTTTCAGCTTTTACAGCATTTGTAGGAAAAGCAAAATCTGATGGTGTAAAAACAGCTGATTGTGCAAACTGAATATCCATATTATTTACTTTTGGTAAATTACCTACACATCCAGCAATTGCTACATAACATTCATTTTCTATAGCCCGAGCTTGCGCACATCTTCTAACTCTAGTATATCCATTTTGGGTATCCGTTAAAAAAGGAACAAATAAAATTTGCATTCCTTGATCTGCATATATTCTACTCAACTCTGGAAATTCAACATCATAACATATTAAAATTCCAATCTTACCACAATCCGTATCAAAAACACCAATTTTATCACCACCACTCATTCCATAATATTTTTGTTCATTAGGAGTGATATGTATTTTTCTGTAATCTTCAGTTAATCCATTTCTATGACATAAATAGGTAGCATTATACAGTTTTCCATTTTCTATGATTGGCATGCTTCCAGAAATGATATTTACATTATAAGAAACAGCATATTCTTGAAGTTTTTTAACTATTTCAGCTGTACTTTCTGCCAGTTTTCTCATAGCTTCCATTTCCGGTAAATGATTATAAGGCTCTAACAAAGGAGTATTGAAAAACTCAGGAAACATGATGAAATCTGATTTATAACCACTTACTGCATCTACAAAGAATTTAACTTGCTCATAAAATGCATCAATATTTGGGAATAAACGCATTTGCCATTGAACCAAACCCAATCTTATTATTTTAGCAGACCTTGCAGAAACATTATCCTGATAATAGATATTGTTCCATTCTATAAGTGTCGCAAACTCTTTTGATTCTAAATCGCCTGGTAAATAGTTTTTTAAGACTTTCCGAACGTGAAAATCATTTGAGATTTGGAAAGTAAGTGTTGGATCATAAATTTCTTTTGACTTAACCTTATCGATGTATTGCCTTGGACTTAGTTTGTCTGCAAATTCGTGATATCCAGGAATTCTACCACCTGCAATAATACTTTCTAAGTTCAAAGTTTCACACAGTTCTTTTCTTGCTTCATATAGCCTTCGGGCCAAACGCAATCCACGATATTCTGGGTGAACAAAAACTTCTATACCATATAATACATTACCACTCGCTGTATGAGTAGAGAATGTATATTTACCAGTTATATCTTCGTATGTATGACTATCTCCAAAAATATCATAATCTACTATTATAGAGAGAGAGCAAGCAACTACTTTATCATCTACTGCTATACATTGTTGCCCCTCTGGAAAAATATTTAACAAATTTTGAATGTTAGCTTTACTCCAAATTCCATTTCCACTTGTATCGTAAGCTTGCACCATTGATTCGCGTAAATCTTTGTAATCCTCTATCGTGAGTTTTCTTATTTCTATATTCATAAAATACGGTAAAAGGCAGAAAAGAAAAGTTCTACCTATGTTAGAAAATATTATATATTAAGAACAGCAATAAGACTAAAAAAGTTTACCAGTTTGTCCTAATTTGATTCTATTTAAATGTTTGTAAGCTGCTTCGGTTACTTCACGACCACGGGCGGTGCGCATTAAATAGCCTTCTTGGATTAAAAAAGGTTCATAAACTTCTTCAATTGTTCCATCATCTTCACCTACGGCGGTTGCAATGGTTTTTAATCCCACTGGGCCACCTTTAAATTTATCGATAATGGCTAATAGAATTTTATTATCCATTTCGTCTAAACCATGTTCATCGACATTTAGAGCGGTTAAAGCGTAGCGAGCAATTTCTGTATCAATGTTTCCCGTACCTTTTATTTGAGCGAAATCTCTCGTTCTACGCAAAAGCGCATTTGCAATACGAGGTGTACCACGGCTACGGCGAGCAATTTCGTAAGCACCTTCGTCTGTAATTGGAGTTTTTAGAATCTCAGATGAACGTAAAACAATAGTAGTTAATATTTTAGCATCATAATAGGCTAGGCGAGAGTTTATTCCAAACCGTGCTCTTAAGGGTGCTGTTAACAGGCCTGAACGAGTAGTAGCGCCAACTAACGTAAATGGATTTAAACTGATTTGCACTGAACGAGCATTTGGACCACTTTCAAGCATAATATCAATCTTGAAATCTTCCATTGCAGAGTATAAATATTCCTCAACCAAAGGCGATAAACGATGAATCTCATCAATAAAAAGAATATCTCCTGTTTCAAGATTGGTTAATAGTCCTGCTAAATCACCAGGTTTATCCAAAACTGGGCCAGATGTTACTTTGATATTAACACCCATTTCATTTGCAATGATGTAAGAAAGGGTTGTTTTTCCTAATCCCGGGGGACCATGTAATAACACATGATCTAAAGCTTCTCCACGTAATTTGGCTGCTTTAACGAAAATTTTAAGGTTTTCTAGAATTTTCTCTTGTCCTGTAAAATCTTCAAATTCTTGTGGACGTAATACTTTTTCAATATCACGTTCAATTGGAGATAAGTTATCTGAAGAAGGATCAAGATTTTCGTTCATTTGGTAAAGATAATGGTTAGTAGCCAATAGTCCATAGCCTATAGTTAATTGGCCATGAACTATCAACTAAATTAGTTAAACTTAGCTGCAACTTTAGCTTCTTTAACACCATTACTATAATCATAAAAACCTTCGCCAGATTTTACTCCCTTTTTGCCTGCCATTACCATATTTACTAATAATGGGCATGGTGCATATTTAGGATTACCAAAACCTTGATGTAAAACATTTAATATAGCTAAACAAACATCTAATCCAATAAAATCTGCCAATTGTAACGGACCCATAGGATGAGCCATACCTAATTTCATTACAGTATCGATTTCATTTACGCCAGCTACGCCTTCATACAACGTATAAATAGCTTCATTTATCATTGGCATCAAAATTCTATTGGCTACAAAACCTGGATAATCATTTACTTCAACAGGAGTTTTATCTAACTTTTTAGAAAGCTCCATTACCAAATTTGTAGTTTCATTGCTTGTAGCATAACCTCTAATTACTTCAACCAATTTCATTACCGGAACTGGATTCATAAAATGCATACCTATTACTTTATCACCACGATTGGTAACTGAAGCAATTTGAGTAATGGAAATAGAAGAGGTGTTACTTGCTAAAATAGCTTCTGGTTTAGCGAATTGATCTATATCTTTAAATATTTTAAGTTTCAACTCAATGTTTTCAGTAGCGGCTTCTACAATTAAATCAGCATTTTCTATACCAACTTGTAAATTCGTAATTGTAGTAATGTTAGCTAAAGTTAAGTTTTTAGCTTCTTCAGTTAATGTCCCTTTTGTAATCTGACGTTCTAAATTTTTAGTGATTGTGGCGATTGCTCTTCCAAGAGCATCAATGTTTATGTCAACTAGATTCACTTGATAGCCAAACTGAGCAAATGCATGCGCAATTCCATTTCCCATAGTTCCAGAACCTATTACTGTTATGTTTTTCATTTCTTTATTTTAATGAAACAAATCTAGGAATAAGAAAGATAAACAAAAGTTAAAATGAACTAGATATTAAATTATTATTAGTTCGTGAATAAATATTTGATGTTAAATGTTGAAAACTTTATTTAGTGAATTAAAACGATTTAAAAGCTTAAAAATTAACAAAATGTGTTATAACAATTAAATCATTGCATTTGTTTGTAAATAAAATGTTGCAATTCAGTTGTAAGATTGTTACAAACATCTTACATTGCAAGTTATAACAGATAATTAACCGATTATTTAACTAATTTAACTTAAATGAAACAAAAATTACTATTAGTACTTTTTTTCTTTTCAACTGCAATTATTCTGAATTCATGTTCAAAAGAAAAAGAAATGCTTGCTGAGTCAGTGAGTATTAAATCTGTAACTGTCCCTACAAGTTTAACGACTGTAGCAGTAGAGGGTACAAGCCAGATTACGATTACAATGTCAAAAACTTTTAAAACGCAATCTACTCCATTGATGTTGAGTCCGACATTTGAACTTGTGGGTAATGGTTATACTATAAGTCCAGCTTCAGGTACAGCTGTTTCTTTTGGGACACCAAGTTTAGCTGCTGGAGCAGTTGGAGCAATTGCCCCAGTAACTTACACACTCACTAGTCCATCTGGCGTAAAAAGATTGTACTCTGTTAGAGTTTTATTCCACGCAACTCTTTAATTATTACTCTTAAAAAAAAATTAATGAAAAAAGTATTATTTATAATGCTACTTTTTTGCTTTTCAGCAAAATTGTATGCGCAAACACGAACTGTGCGTGGTACTGTAACTGACCAAGAAACAGGCATGAAACTACTTGGCGTGTCTGTTAAAGTGAAAAACACCAATGCTGGTACTTTAACAAATGACAAAGGAGAATTTTTAATCAATGTACCAACTAGTGCTACTACATTAGAATTTAGTTATTTAGGGTACGCTTCAAATAGCGTAAATATTACTAACAAAGAAAGTATAACGGTTTCATTAACTTCAGACACGAAAAATTTATCTGAAGTTATCATAACTACAGCTTACGGTACTAGTAAAAGGAAGGACTTTGTTGGAGCTTCTGTACAAATAGGAGCAAAAGATATTGCTGATAGACCTGTTGCTAACGTAATTAATGCTTTACAAGGTGTTGCCTCAGGTGTTACTTTAGCAGGTGGAAATGGACAACCAGGTTCAGCTCCATCTATTAGAATTAGAGGTTTTGGTTCAATTAATAGTTCAAATGATCCATTATATGTAGTTGATGGAGCACCTTATGATTACGCAATTAATAACTTAAACCAAGATGATATCGAATCAATTACTATAGCTAAAGATGCATCGTCTACTGCTTTATATGGTTCAAGAGCAGCGAACGGTGTAGTTTTTATTACTACTAAAAAAGGCAAAGCAGGTGCACCATCTGTTAATGTTAAATACACTACTGGTTTGACTTCAAGAGGTATCGAAAATTATGATAGAGTAACTGTAGATCAATATTATCCAATAGTTTGGGAAGCCGTTAGAAATGGTGCTTACTTTGCAGGAACAAAAACTTTTGCTCAATCTGGTATTGATGCAGCAAATAACATTATTACTACTTTAGGTTATAATGCTTACAATGTACCTAATAATCAATTGGTATCTCCAACAACTGGTGCCCTAAATCCAAATGCACAATTATTGTATCCTGATGATTTAGATTGGTGGAAAGGCTTAATGAGAACTGGTGTTAGACAAGAGATTTCTACTTCGATTAGTAATGCTACAGAAAAATCTGATTATTTGTTTTCTGCCGCTTATTTAAAAGAAGAGGGGTCATTAGTTAATACTGGACTTAAACGTTATAACACAAGATTGAATTTAAATAGTAAGCCAACTACTTTCTTAAGTACTGGAATGAATTTATCTTATACTTTCTCAGATTATCAAAATAATGGATCTGCTGATGATGCTGGTACAGCTTATGCTAACCCGTTCAATTTTGTAACAGGTATGGGCCCAATTTATCCACAGTATGCACATAATCCTACAACTGGAGCTTATGTATTAGATCCAATTACTGGTGAAAAAGTATACGATAGCGGTGCGTTAGGTACTAAATATGGCATTACTTTTCCTAATCGTCCAGCAGGTGGTTCATCTGGTAGACACGTTTTAGCTGAAACTTTATATAACATTACTGATCAAGAACGTCATTTGATTTCTGCTAGAACTTACGCTCAGGTAGATTTCTTAAAAGACTTTAACTTTAGGGTTAATTTAGCTTATGATCACAATACTAGAGAAGTCTTACAATTATCAAAATAATATTATAGGTGATGCTGCTCCATCTGGATCGCAATCAAAAACTGCTTATAATGCAACTACGTTAACTTTAACTCAATTGTTAAACTATAAAAAAACGTTGGCTGAAAGACATAATTTTTCTGCATTGTTAGGTCACGAGAACTATTATTTGAATTCTCGCGTATTAAGTGGTAACAAAACAGGGATCATTGCATTAGGTATTAATGAATTAGATAATTTCACTACAATTGGCGGTTTAACTTCTTATCAAGATACCTATAAAATGGAAAGTGTTTTTGGAGAGGTTAAATATAACTTAGATCAAAAATATTTTATTTCTGCTACATTGAGAAGAGACGCTTCATCTAAATTTGCTAGTGATAAAAGATGGGGTAATTTTTGGTCAGCAGGTGCTGCTTGGTTAATTAATGAAGAGTCTTTCATGAAAAGTATTAACTGGATTGATCAGTTAAAATTAAGAGCATCTTATGGTGAAACAGGTTCTGATGGAAGTGCATATTACGGATGGCAGAGTTTATACAATATTAAACCAAATAATACTGTACCTGCTTATTATCTAGCAGCTGCTGCTAACCCTGCATTAAGTTGGGAAACAAATAAAACAGCAGATATTGCTTTAGAGTTCAGTTTGTTTAAAAATAGATTAAGAGGTAGTGTTGAGGCTTATAAAAGAGCATCAAGTAATTTGATTTTCAACGTTCCACTTCCTGCTAATGCTGGTACTACATCTATTACTAGAAATATAGGAACTATGTACAACAAAGGTATTGAGTTTGATTTAACAGTAACACCTGTGAAAGTGAAAGATTTTACATGGGACTTTACCTTGAATGGATCTGTTTTCAAAAACGAAATTACCAAAATGCCGACTGAAACTCCAACTATTATCAGTGGTACAAAACAATACAAAGTAGGCCAATCTATTTATCAATTTTGGTTGAGACAATGGGTAGGTGTAGATCCACAGACTGGTTCATCTATCTATCTTGATGATGCTAGTACTGCAGGTAATACGATTTATACTACAGATATCAATAGAGCTAGATTTGATTATTCGGGCTCTGCAATTCCTGATATTTCTGGTGGTATAAAAAATGTGTTTACTTACAAAAGTTTATCACTATCTTCTATTTTAAGTTATTCATTAGGGGGTAAATTTTATGATAGTAACTACAGTGCTTTAATGGCTGTGAACAGTAGTTATGGTAAATCATTCCACCAAGATGTATTAAATAGATGGCAAAAACCAGGTGATATCACCAATGTGCCAAGAGTAGACGATACTGATGCAACAAATTTAAATGCTGGTACAAGTACAAGATGGTTAGTAGATAATAATTTCTTGGTATTAAGAAATATAACCCTTGCTTATACTATTCCAGTAAAATATGTTTCAAAACTAAAATTGAGCAGAATTAATGTATTTGCTTCAGGTGATAATTTACTTTATTTAACACCTAGAAAGGGATTAGATCCAACTACTTCTTTCAGTGGAACGAACTCTAGTTCATACATACCTTCTAGAATATTTTCATTTGGTGCTAACGTAAGTTTTTAATTTAATTGATTATGAAAATTTTTAATAAAAAAATAGCTGTTTTAGCAATACTAATGGTATTGTTTACAGCACAATCTTGTAAAAAGGAATACCTTGAAACCAGACCAACTCAACAATTAAGTGCTGGGACGGTATTTAGTACTTACCAAGGAGCTGCTGGTGCTGTACAAGGTATCCACAGAATGTTATATTTATATGATGCACAAGGAACTTTTGGTTTAGCTTCATTAAACATTAACATGGATATGTTAGGTGAAGATCTAGTAATGCATAACGCTGGTAATGGTTGGTATAATAATGCATATAAATGGACAGAATTTAGAAATGTAGCCAGTGGTGATTTATATTATTATTATTTCTATTTGTATCGTATTATACGTAACGCAAATGAGGTTATCGATGGTATCACTCAAACAACTCCAGATTTTGTGCAGCTTAAAGCTGAAGCATATTATTATAGAGCATTTTGTCATTACATGCTAGTTCAATTGTATGGCAAAAGATATGATTACTCTCCAGGAGCAACAAATGCAGATTTAGGAGTAGTATTATCTTTAAAGAATGATTTTGCTAAAAAACCTAGAAATACAGTTGCTGAAGTTTATGCCTCAATTAATAACGATTTGGCTCAAGCTGCTACAGGTATAGTAGGTTATACAAGAAAGTATAAAGATGAGATAAATATTAATGTGATAAAAGCATTGCAAGCAAGAGTTGCTTTAACAACCGGCAAATGGGCAGAAGCTGCAACCTTAGCTACTGACGCCATGGTTGGTTATCCATTAATGAGTCAAGCAGATTATCAAGCCGGTTTTAATAACACATCAAATTCAGAGTGGATTTGGGGAAGCACTACAATTGAAGAACAGGTGGATAACTATTTCGGTTCATTCTTCGCATACATGTCTTTGGATTTAAGTTCTACTAACATTAGACAAAATCCTAAGAAAATAAATGCTGATTTATATAATGCATTTCCTGCAACTGATGTGAGATTGAAAAATTTCGCTTCTACAAATACAGAGTATGCTCCTTTAGTATTACCAACATTTACTACAGCAAAATATCAATCTAAAAAGTTCAGAGCTGCTGGTTTAAACTTTGGAGCTGGAGGCTTAGTCTACATGAGATCTGCGGAAATGTACTTGATTAAAGCTGAAGCTCAAGCAAGAAATAATGATGAGCCTGGAGCAAGAACTACTTTATTTAATTTGGTTAGTGCTAGAGATGCTAGTTATACACTTTCAGTTAAAACTGGTAGTGCGTTAATTGATGAGATTTTATTAAATAGAAGATTGGAGCTTTGGGGTGAAGGTCGTCGTTTCTTAGATTTGAAGCGCTTAAATGTTCCATTAGAGAGAACGTTAACTGGAGGGCATACAGCAACACTTACTGGTAATGTTCTTAGTGTTCCAGCTGGAGATAAAAGATGGCAGTTCCTTATTCCAAGAAATGAAATCAATGCTACAGGAGCCGACATTATGATTCAAAATGAATTGTAATTAACTTATAAATTAACACTCAACAAAAAACCCGCATAAAGCGGGTTTTTTGTTTTAAGGAGCTAAACGATTAGTTTGCCATTTGCCATTAATCAAATCGTATTTAATTCGATCATGTAAACGACTTGTTCTACCTTGCCAAAATTCTATAGATGTTGGTTTAACAATATATCCACCCCAATGTGCTGGTTTAGGTATTGTTTTATCTTGATAAGTGGTTGTTAATTCTTCAACCTTAGCTTCTAATAGTTTTCTATCTGTTATAATTTGACTCTGTGGAGAAACTATTGCACCAATTTGACTTCCTTTTGGACGAGAATGGAAATACTTTTCTGAAGCTTCTTTACTTAATTTTTCAACTTTTCCTTCTATACGGACTTGACGTTCTAATTCTGCCCAAAAGAAAACTAAACAGGCTTGTGGATTTTTCTTTAATTCTTTGCCTTTTGTACTTAAATAATTGGTATAAAAGCTAAATCCATTTTCATCAAATCCTTTTAATAGAACAATGCGTGCATTTGGTTTTCCAGATTTATCAGCAGTTGCCAAAGTCATGGCATTTGGTTCAAATATTTCGGCAGTTATGGCTTCTGAAAACCATTTTTCGAATTGTTTAATCGGATTTTTACTGATGTCGTTGTCGTTCAATTGTTCAGAACGATAATCTTGTCTTAAATTTTCTAATATTTCTTTAGTAATCTCCATACCACAAAAATAGGCTTTAGTTCTTTCAATTTTTAACCTAGTAATTTATTTTTGCCATTTAATGATAACTATCATATTCCATATCATTTTTTCATTGGTAAAATGACGATGGTTTCTTAAATTTCGCACATGTTAAGTAAAGTTGTCCCTTCTGCAGGAAAATTATTGATTTCTGAACCGTTTTTAAATGACCCAAATTTTAAACGATCGGTTATACTAATGGCTGAACATGGAGAAGAAGGGACACTTGGCTTTATTTTAAATCAGCCCAGTAGTTTAGTATTAAAAGATTTAGTGCCTGATTTAGGACAAGCAGACTATCCAGTTTTTATAGGTGGACCAGTTGAAGTTGATACTGTTCATTTTATTCATCGTTGTTATGATAAATTAAATAGTGGTGAAGAAATTGCCAGTGGAATTTATTGGGGAGGGAATTTTGAAACGCTTAAAATATTGGTAAATAATAATAGTATTTCTGAAAAGGATGTGAAATTTTTTCTCGGCTATTCAGGTTGGTCTGAAGAACAATTAGAAGAAGAAATTCAATCAAATACTTGGATAGTGTCAGATAAATACCACCCAGATATTGTATTTTCAAATAACGAAGAACAATTGTGGAGAGAAGTAATTGTTAATCTTGGTCCAAAATATGCTCATGTAAGCAATTTTCCAAGTGATCCGAGTTTGAATTAAGTACTATAGCTTAAATTATTTTTCCATCTCTTCCGCACTTTCCTCAACTTTTTTCTTTAACTCATCTTTATAAGCTTGCACTTTTTGTGTGATGGAATCATTGGCCGTAGCCAAGATTTGAACAGCCAATAAACCTGCATTTTTAGCTGCATTTAAAGCCACCGTAGCCACAGGAATACCGTTTGGCATCTGAAGAATTGATAAAAATAGAATCCCAACCATCAATTGAATTTGAAGATTTTATAGGAACTCCAATTACAGGTAGAGTAGTAATGGAAGCAACCATTCCGGGAAGGTGGGCAGCACCACCAGCACCAGCAATAATTACTTTTAAACCTCTATGAGCAGCTTCTTTTGCGTAAGTAAACATGCGTTCTGGTGTGCGATGAGCAGAAACGACAGTCATTTCAAATTCAATACCAAATTCTTTACAGATATCAGCAGCATCTTGCATGATGTTTAAATCTGATTTGCTGCCCATGATAATACCTACTTTTGCGCTCATATTTTATGTTTTAATCTTGTTTTTCTTAGGAAACTACTTTTAAGGTTTGTTGTATATATCTTGCTTTTTCTATTGCATTTTCTCGATTTTGATCTACAATGGTAATGTGACCCATTTTACGAAAAGGCTTAGTATATTTTTTGCCATATAAATGTACATAAACACCATCAACAGCCATTATTTTTTCTAAACCATCATATTTTGCCAAACCATCATTCCCTTTTTCACCTAATAAATTTATCATTACCGCATTGCTTATCGAACGCGTATCGCCTAATGGTAAATTAAAAATTGAGCGTAAGTGCTGTTCAAATTGAGAAACATAATTGCCTTCAATAGTCTGGTGACCGCTATTGTGTGGACGAGGAGCTAACTCATTTACCAAGATATCTCCATCTTTAGTTACAAACATCTCTACAGCTAATATTCCTGTAATATTTAATGCTGAAGCTATATTTAATGCTATTTTCTCCGCTTTATTTTGAATATCTTCTGGATAAGTTGATGGTGAAATTAAAAACTCAACTAAATTTGCCTCTGCGTTAAATTCCATTTCCACCATCGGGAAAGTCTTCATATCGCCATTCGCATTTCTAGCTACAATTACTGCTATTTCCTTGTCAAAATCTACTAATTCTTCAATTAAAGATGGCGCTTCAAAAGCATTTTCTACATCCGCTAGATTACTAATTTTCATCACACCTTTACCATCATACCCATCTCTTCGTTGTTTTAAAATATATGGAAAAGCGAAATTTCCACTAGTTAAATCATCTTTTGAATTTACCAATTGAAAAGGAGCGGTTGGAATATCATTTTCTTTAAAAAACTGCTTTTGTACGCCTTTATCCTGAATTAATCGAATAACACGAGATTGAGGGAATACTAATTTTCCTTCTTTTTCTAATTGTTCAAGGGCTTCAATATTTACTTTTTCAATTTCGATAGTTATAATGTCGGCTTTTTTTCCAAAGTTGTAAACCGTGTCAAAATCTGTAATTGATCCACATTCAAATTTATTAGCAATGTATTTACAAGGTGCGTCAGGATCTGGATCTAAAACCAAGGTGGTTAAATTGTAATTGATTGCCTCTTGTATCAACATTCTGCCGAGTTGTCCACCGCCTAATATCCCTAATTTTAGCTCGCTTATCTGTTTTGCCATTATCGAATATAAATTTATGCTTATTTTGCACAAAAATAACAATATAAACCAATTGATGGATGCAGATGCGATAATTATTGGAGCCGGAGCTTGCGGATTGATGTGTGCAGTACAAGCTGGTTTCTTAGGAAAAAAAGTTATTGTACTCGAAAAGAACAGTAAGCCAGGAGCTAAAATCTTAATTTCTGGGGGTGGCAGATGTAATTTTACCAATCAATGGGCTACTACAGAGCAATTTATTTCTGCAAATCCACATTTCTTAAAATCTTCTTTTAATCAATGGACAGTTGAAGATACGATTAGCTTTTTCGAAACTTACGGCATCGTAGGAAAAGAAAAGACGTTAGGTCAGTTGTTTCCAGAAGATAAAAATGCGAAGGATGTTGTAGCAGTTTTTACATCGCTTTGCGAAGAAATGGAGCAAGAAATTTGGTGTAATATTGAGGTTAAAGATATTGAGCAAACAGCTAACGGATTTAATGTAAATTATGCCATAGGCGATAAAATCAAAACTATTTTTGCACCAAAAGTAGTAATTGCAAGTGGTGGCTTACCAATTCCGAAAATGGGGGCAACTGATTTCGCCTTGCGTTTTGCTCGTAAAAATGGATTGAAAATTGTAGAAACTGCACCGGCATTGGTTCCTTTAACTATTACTGGAAAAGATGAAGATTGGTATGCACAACTTTCGGGAAATTCTATTTTTTGTGGGGTAAGTAACGATGAAATTTCTTTTGAAGAAAATATTCTATTTACCCATTGGGGATTAAGTGGGCCAGCAATCTTACAAATTTCATCGTATTGGCGTAAAGGTGAAGCTTTCAATATCAATCTACTGCCAAATCAAAGTATGCTAGAATTGATTGAAGAGGAGCGTAAAACAAATGGCAAAACGTTGTTATCAACTTTATTAAACCGTTTTTACGCTAAGAAATTTACAGATGCCCTAGGAAAATTTTTACCATTAACTAAAACCGTAGCCGATTTAAGCAAAGCTGATATGGAGCTGATTAATCTGACCATTCACGAGTTTAAAGTAAAACCAGCAGGCGATAAAGGGTATGATAAAGCCGAAGTAATGCGTGGCGGAATTGATACGAATGAAATTTCATCTAAAACATTAGAATGCAAAAAGATACCTGGTTTATATTTTGGGGGCGAATGTATGGATGTAACGGGCTGGTTGGGCGGTTATAACTTTCAATGGGCGTGGGCTAGTGGTTTTGTAATAGCGCAGAATTTATAGTTACGTCACCCTGAATTTATTTCAGGGTCTGACTTGTAAGTAAGATGCTGAAATGAATTCAGCATGACGATTGCATAAAATCTTGTATTTTTGCAGAAAACAAATCCTTTGAAAACCGATTTACTTTTAATTACACCTCCATTTACTCAACTGAATACTCCGTATCCAGCAACTGCGTACATAAAAGGTTTTCTCAATACAAAGAACATTTCTTCAACTCAAGCCGATTTAGGTATCGAAGTGATTTTAGAATTATTCTCTAAAAAAGGATTATCAGATTTATTTGCTCAAGCCGAGCTAAACAAAAGTGAGTTGTCTTTTAATCTACAGCGTATTCTCGCTTTAAAAGAAGAATACTTAAAAACAATTGATGCTGTGATTACTTTTCTGCAAGGGAAAAATCCAACATTAGCTTTACAAATTTGCCAGGAGGATTTCTTGCCAGAAGCTTCTCGTTTTGCGCAATTGGAAGAACTAGATTGGGCTTTCGGTGCCATGGGAACGCAAGATAAAGCGAAACATTTAGCCACTCTTTATTTAGAAGATATTTCTGATTTTATTGTAGAATGCGTCGATCCAAATTTTGGTTTTAGTCGATATGCAGAACGATTAGGAAGAAGTGCTAATTCATTTGATGAATTGTATGATGCTTTAAATCAAGAACCTACATACATTGATAAGATCTTAATTGATATCCTTAAAAAAAGAATAGAAGAAGTTCAACCCAAATTATTTTTGATCTCTGTCCCTTTTCCAGGTAATTTATATTCAGCTTTCCGTTGTGCGCAATATGTTAAAAAGCATTATCATGAGATTAAAATATCAATGGGTGGTGGTTTCCCAAATACAGAATTACGTTCATTATCTGATAAAAGAGTTTTCGAATTTTTCGATTATATCACTTTAGATGATGGAGAATTACCAATCGAATTATTGTATACTGCAAGTATAAAAGGAGGCGAATTCAACCTCTATAAAAGAACTTTTCTAATAGAAAATAATGAAGTTGTCTATAGGAATGATGCATTAAGAAGTGATTATAAGCAAGCTGATGTTGGAACTCCTGATTATTCAGATTTACAATTAGACAATTATATTTCAGTAATTGAAATTGTAAACCCAATGCATAGAATGTGGAGCGATGGGAGGTGGAATAAACTCACTATGGCACACGGTTGTTATTGGGGCAAATGCACTTTTTGTGATATATCGTTAGATTATATCAAAGTGTATGAACCTGTTGCTGCAAAGCTAATTGTGGATCGAATTGAAGATTTGTGCATAAAAACTGGTGAAAATGGTTTCCATTTTGTGGATGAGGCTGCACCTCCTGCATTAATGCGTGAAGTTGCTTTGGAAATTTTACGCAGAAAGGTTTCTGTTACTTGGTGGACGAATATTCGCTTCGAGAAAAGCTTTACTCAAGACTTATGTTTGTTATTAAAAGCATCGGGTTGTATTGCTGTTTCTGGGGGATTGGAAGTGGCATCTGATCGCTTATTAAAACTAATCGATAAAGGTGTAACGGTTGAACAAGTGGCCAAAGTGACTAGAAATTTTACTGAAGCTGGAATTATGGTTCATGCTTATTTAATGTATGGTTATCCAACGCAAACCGTTCAGGAAACAGTTGATAGTTTAGAAATGGTTCGCCAATTATTTGAAGCTGGAGTTCTGCAGTCTGGCTTTTGGCACCAATTTGCAATGACAGCACACAGTCCAGTTGGTTTGTACCCTGAAAGGTTTGGTGTAGTAAAAGAAACAGAAGTAATCGGAACTTTCGCTAATAATGATATTAATTACACCGATAAAACAGGAATAGATCATAATAAATTCAGTTTCGGACTAAAAAAATCACTTTTCAATTTTATGCATGGCATTTGTTTCGATTACAAACTGCAAGATTGGTTTGATTTCAAAATCCCCAGGACTACAATTCCATCTAATTTTATTGATAAGGCATTAAATAACGATGACAGTTTTGCTATTAAGCCAACCGCCAAAATAGTTTGGTTAGGAGGGAAGCCCACGACCGAAACCTTCACTAAATCTAAAAAAGGAAATTCGTGGGAAATGATGATCTTGACTTTTCATAGTAAAAAGGAGACTTTCAGTATTCAAACTAGCCAAAAAGAAGGAGAGTGGTTGGTTTCTATATTAGAAAAAATCTCTGTTTACAATGAAAAAACCTATGCATTTCAAGAAATCAAAGCCGACTTTGAAAATACGATACAACATTTTGAATTGTTCTGGTATTCAAAACCAATCGATACTTTAAAAGAGTTTGGATTATTGGTTTTGTAATTAGTTTTATTTCTGTCAATAGCTATTGATTGTTGTTAGTTTAATTGCCATTTCCTTTAGTTCTCCTATATAACATGTTCGTATCTAATCCGCATCTAGTCCGCAGCTAGTCCGCATTAATCCTTAAAAATGCGGACTGATAGCGCATTAGTTTTAGATTTGTAGTATCTTTAACCTTAAGTAGGCTTGGATAAGCATACTTAATAGCCAATACCCAATCATCCCTAAAAATGAATGGATTTAAATAAATAAGATTTATGGCTTTATACGACGGAAAAAACATTAAAGGAAGCATTGGTAATGTTAGCTTCAGAAAAATTGACAAAAACACTACCACAGTACAATCGAATCCTGGAAAGGGGACGATGAAACAAACTGAAGGTACGAAAAAGAGTGCATCACTCTTTGGTAACCTAGTTAGCCCATTTGCTAAGCACATTAGGTTTCACTTTAAAAATTTAGTAAATGATTTTGCTGACCGGAAGATGGTAAACAGAATGAATTCTTCTGTATCCATTATTATGAACCAACATCTGGAACCCGATGGCAAAATCTTATTCAATGCTGATAGTTTTAAGAGGTTAAATGGTTTTGAGTTCAATTTAAATTCCCTATTAATTGATTCGCTGTTGTTGATGCCAAAGGTAGCTTATGAGAATGATAGCCTACACCTTACTTTTCCTTCATTCAAGATCGCTAAAAATTTGAAGTTCCCTGAAAACACAAACAAAGTAATCATTCAAATACAACCTGTATTTTTTAAGCTTAGTAAAGGGTTAGCGTTTATAGCGCCCACTGAATACATACACTTAGAGAAGACCCATGCGCTTGCTGAAGAAATAACGTTTAATTATGATCTTCCAGCGGGTTCGGTTTGTTTAGTTGGGCTTAGTTTGTTGTTTAGCTCTAATCAAATCGCTGTTAACGATAAGGAATTTAATCCTGCAGGAATTTGTGCAGCCATTTATAGAGAAGGAATTGCTGATGACTTCATATCGGAAGGGTGGTATAACACAGGGTTTAGTATTGATGTATAGTATATAAAAAGACCCGTCATTACAAAGAAAAGCCGGTAGCTAATTTTACAGCTTAAGGTTTGTCATTCTGAGCCTGCGAAGAATTTATTGGCAAATATATAATAGATTCCTCGTTCCTCGGAATGACAAAAACTGGAATGACAAAAATTAATTAATCGCAATTTGGTACTGTAAAAGTCCAAGTATCTGATAGTTTATACGGAAATGTAAATGCGACGCCTTTATCCAATTCAAACCATAATTTAGACCTTACTTTTTCTCTAGTTCCAGTTTCATTCATGGTCATGCTATCGTATAATCTACCATTCACCATTACATATTTTATCTTTTCAGAATTTCTAATGTCATCTAAAGGGTTTGAATCCATTACCACTAAATCACCTAATTTTCCAACTTCTAAAGAGCCAATTTCCTTATCCATTCCTAAATAGCTTGCACCATTTAAGGTAGCATTTCGAATAGCTTGTAGTGGTGTTGCACCTCCCTGCACAAACATCCATAATTCCCAATGTGCACCCAAACCTTGTATTTGTCCATGAGCACCTAAATTGATTTTTGTACCGCCATCTGCTATCTGTTTTACTGCTTTTGATACTTCTATGTGATTATAATCTCCATATTCTGAAGTAGTTCTCCTTCTCGAACGAGAATCAATAATTGCTCTTGGTGTAAAACTTAATAAGCGTTCATTTTCCCAAACATTCGTTCTATCGTACCAATAATTTTCACCCCACTGACCTCCATAAGCAACAATTAAAGTAGGGGTATACGCCACGGTGGTATTATTCCAGAAGTTAACCACATCTTTATAGATTGGCGTAACAGGAATACTATGCTCAATCCCTGTATGTCCATCGGCAACCATATTCATATTAGTGAAAAAAGTTGAACCCCCTTCAGGAACAACTTCCATTTTGAGTTGTCTGGCAGCCTCTAATATTTGCTGACGCTGATCTCTGCGTGGCTGATTATAGGATTTTACTGAAAATGCACCCACAGCTTTTAGTCGTCTTAAATGAGATAAAGCATCATCCAAACTATTAATTACAACTTTGAAATCGCCATCGGCACCATATAAAATAGAACCAGTTGAATATACTCGTGGACCAATCATTCGGCCAGCTTTTAGCATTTCGCTCTGACTAAAAACCATTTCTGTATTGCTACTTGGATCGTGAGAGGTAGTTACACCAAAAGATAAGTTAGCTAAGTAAGACCAATCTTGTTGTGGGCTAATGCCATCTGGACTGGTACGTAAATGCGCATGTACATCAACTATTCCTGGCATAATTGTTTTACCAGTCACATCAACAATTTTTGCATTTGCTGGAATGTTTACATCCTTTCCAACAGCAATAATCTTATTGTTTTCTAGTAAAATAGTTCCTTCTTCAATTACTTCATCACCTTTCATGGTAATAATTCTAGCACCTTTTAAGGCTAAAATTCCTGTAGGAACATCTGTTTTAAGTTTCAAACCAATTGCAATACCGGCTGTATCTGGCTCTGGTAAAACTTGTGGTGCGCCTTCAATAAAATTGAAGGTGTTTTTAATTTCTCGATTGTAATATTGCTCTCCTAATGTCCAAAGTAACTTTTTGCTGTCTGAACTCCAATGTAAAAATGTTCCAGCATCTTTTGTAACTCTTGCCAAAGGGATAGATTTGTTGTTCGCAGATAAATCTAAAGCAACGCCTGTTGTCACCATTGGTGTGATGTAAGCATTGAATAATTCTGTAAACGCCATCCATTTTCCATCTGGACTTGGCGTAAACTGTGTTGCGTATTGAGAAGTGTAATGCGTTCTTTCGTTGCCTCCATTCAAATCCATACTTTTAAACGCCTTTTTACCAGCTTCATATCCTTGGAAATAAATTCGGCTATCATCTGCATTAAAAATTGGTTTAATGCCGCTTTCACTAATTAATGTTTTTGCTCCACCGTTTGCAGACATCATAAAAATACCCGTGTTCTTTCCATAGGTTAAGCCTAAAGTTTCGTTTCCAACGCCTTTTCTAAAAACAATTTTATCGCCTTTATTTGAATAAGAAGGAGAGTAGTAATAGCCTTTCTCATCAGTCAGTGTGATGGTTTTTCCAGTTTTAAGATCAGTTCTTTTGATCGCTCCTTTAAACTCATCACTCCATGTGGTATAAATTACAAACTTACCATCGTTGCTAAACTCTGGTTCAAACTCAAAGTCAATTCCATTGGTCACACGTTCAGGTATCCCGTTAGGTAATTCTTTTTTGTATAAATAACCTGCAGCATTAAAAATCACTAATTTCCCATCTGGAGATGTAGTCAATTGTCTAATCATTTTGACTGTAAAGTCAGGATTAAAAACGTCGTGCTCAAAATGTAAAGATTGTTGTATCGTCTGCGAGCTGTTTACTTCGAAAGGTATATCACTCACCAATAAATTATTTAAGTCAATTTGCTTGATTTTTCCTTTTGCATAAAATACAATGCGTTTTGAATCTGGCGTCCATGCAAAGTTTGGATATACACCAAAAATTGCCCAAGTTTCTTGCTGATCGCGAGATAAATCCTCATATAAAGGCCATTCTTCACCAGTTTTTAAATTCTGAACATATAGCGCCGATTTTAAACGAATTCTTTTTACATATGCCATTAATTTGCCATCAGGTGATATTTGTGGACGAGCAGAACCACCTTGTTCGGCTATTAAATTGGTCAATTTTCCGGTGGTTAAGTCTAATTGTCTAATTGCATAAATTAACCCATTTGGATCTTTGCTATATTCAAAATTTGGACCTGGAGAAACATCTTCACTAAAATATAAGAATTTGCCATCTGGCGATACATTTGGCTCTCCGGCATCTTGCTGATCATTTTTTCTTTTTGTTAATTGTACGCCATCACCGCCATAAATACTGTACATCCACATTTCACCAGCGCCTAAAGAACGTGAGCCAGTAAAGTGTTTTCTGGCTATTAAATATTCACTATTTGGCATCCATGTGGCATTATTTAATAGACGAAAAGTTTCCTTGGTAATCTGTTTTTTGTTACCACCTTCCATATCCATAATCCAAATATTATCCCCACCGCTTTTATCGCTGGTGTACGAAATATATTTTCCATTTGGACTAATACGTGGTTGTACATCCCAAGCAACACCGCCACTTAATAACTTTGCTTGGCCTCCGTTGATAGACATTTTATAAATATCACCTAACAAATCAAAAACAATTTCTTTTCCATCTGGACTAACATCTAAATTCATCCAAGTGCCTTCATCGGTAGTAATAGTGAAGTTTTTGGTTTGTCCTTTATATTTTTCTACATCCCATTTTGCGGCTTCTTTCTTTTCTTGTGCAGATGCAGAAATGAGTACGAATAAACAGCTAGTGAGTAAGGAAATTTTTTTCATCTTAGTTAATTGTGATAATTTATGTGCGCAATTTAATAATATCAGTCCGTTTTTATTAGTTTTGAAAACATCTTTTTATGACAGAAGCGGAGATTTTAAAGAAATATTGGGGTTTTGACAACTTTAGACCTTTACAGGATGAAATTATCCAATCGGTATTAAAAGGGAATGATACTTTAGCTTTATTGCCAACTGGCGGAGGAAAATCATTATGTTTTCAAGTGCCGGCAATGGTAATGGATGGAATTTGTATTGTAGTTTCTCCATTAGTTGCCTTGATGAAAGATCAAGTTGAAAATTTAAAGGCTAAAGGAATTGAAGCGATCGCGATTTATGCTGGAATGGGCAAAAGAGAAATCGACATTCTTTTAGATAACTGCATTTATGGCAAGATTAAATTCCTTTATTTATCACCAGAAAGATTGCTGTCTGAAATAGTTCGAGAACGGATTTCTTACATGAATGTAAATCTGATTGCGGTAGACGAAGCACATTGTATTTCTCAATGGGGTTATGATTTTCGACCACCATATTTAAAGTTAAAAGAGCTTCGAGAAATCCATCCTGATAAGCCAATTTTAGCATTAACTGCTACTGCAACGGCTTTTGTGAAAGAAGATATATTGCAAAAACTAGAGTTGAAAAACCCTCAAATCTTTGTAAAGAGCTTTGCTCGTACCAATTTAAGTTATGTAGTTTTCGATTTAGAAGACAAACATAAAAAGCTGTTAGAAATTGCTAATAACGTAAAAGGATGCGGGTTAGTTTATGTAAGAAATAGGAGAGAAACCGCAGAAGTTGCTCATTTTTTACAACGAAATGGAATTGCTGCAGATTTTTATCACGCAGGAATTGAAAAAGATCTTCGCTTTAAAAAACAAGAGGATTGGAAAAAAGATATCATTCGGATTATGGTTGCCACCAATGCTTTTGGGATGGGAATTGATAAACCGAATGTTCGTTTTGTAATCCATTTAGATTTGCCAGATAGTTTAGAAGCGTATTACCAAGAAGCTGGTAGGGCAGGGCGAGATGAAAAACGTGCTTTTGCTGTGTTATTGGCTAATAAATCAGATCAATTGATATTAACTGCGAAATATGCAGATAGTTTTCCAACAGTTGAGGACATTAAAAAAACATACCATTATTTAGGAAGTTATTTTCAACTCGCTTTTGGCGCTGGCGAAGGTTTAAGTTTTGAATTTGATTTAGCTGATTTTTGTAAAAAATTTAACCTTGGTGTAATTAAAACCTTAGCATCGTTAAAGTTTTTAGAGCATGATGGTTATTTAGCTTTATCAGAAAATATATTCTTACAATCTAGAATCATGTTTACTGCTAATCATGAAGATGTTTACCGTTTTCAAATAGAAAATTCTGGTTATGATCCGTTAATAAAAACTATTCAACGCAGTTATGGTGGTGCTTTTGATGGTTATGTTAAAATTAAAGAAGCAGATTTATCCAATAGGTTAAAAATTTCTTTTAAGGATGTTGTTGAGCATTTAAATCGCTTACAGCAATTAGAAATCTTATCGTACTTACCACAAACAGACAAGCCACAATTACAATTTATTTTGCCACGAGCAGATCAATTGCATTTGGATATTGATGTGAAGTATATTAAACTACGACAACAAATTCAAATAGATCAACTTAAAGCAGTTTTAGGGTATGCATCTACACCATTATGTAGAAGTAAACAATTACTTCATTACTTTGGAGAAACGAATGCAGATAAATGTGGATTTTGCGATATCTGCCTTGCTGAAAGGAAAGTAGAAGAATTAGCCCAAGTAAAAGATAAAATAGATTTTGAAATTATTACCCTATTACAAAGTGAACATTATAGTTTAGATGAATTAGTAATTAAGCTAAATACAGGTATGGAAAATGATAAAATTGAAAGAATTAGAGAATTGTTAGATGCTGGAAAAATAAAATCGGACGGCAAAAAGTATTATTTGTAAAAAGCATTTTGCACAATTCTATTCTTTATTATTATTTTATTTACATTTAGTTTCTCATAAAAATATGCAACAGAAAAACGATAAAAAAGTTATTCGCTCTTGGGCCTTTTTCGATTGGGCTAACTCTGCTTATAACTTGGTCATAACCTCAACAATATTTCCAGCGTATTACACCATTATTACTTCCGATAAGAATGATAATACGATAGATTACGTGACTTTTTTAGGAAGAAAATTTGTGAATTCAGCATTGTATAGCTACGCTATGGCTTTTGCCTTTTTGGTTATTGCGATAATTTCTCCAATATTATCTTCAATCGCAGATACTAGAGGAAATAAAAAGATTTTCATGCAAATGTTTACCTATATAGGTTCTTTAGCCTGTTGTGGACTATTTTATTTTAAATTAGAAACATTGGAAATCAGCGTGGTTTTATTTGTTTTAGCGGCTATTGGTTTTTGGGGGAGTTTAGTTTTTTATAACTCGTATTTGCCAGAAATTGCAACAATCGATGAACAAGATAAAGTAAGTGCGAAAGGTTTTACTTACGGATATATTGGAAGTATAATTCTTCAATTAATTTGTTTTGTTTTTGTTTTTAGACCTGATTTATTTGGCATTACTGATCATTCTATTCCACCTAGATTATCGTTTTTTATGGTGGGTATTTGGTGGATGGTTTTTGCACAAATTCCATTTAAAAATCTACCAAAAGGAAGTCCTAATTTTAAAAGTGAGAAACAAAATGTGATGACTAGTGGCTTTAAAGAGCTGAAAAAAGTTTGGGGTCAAGTAAAACAAATGGCATATTTAAAACGCTTTTTGTTCGCATTCTTTTTTTACTCTATGGGTGTACAAACTGTAATGCTAGTGGCAACTATTTTTGGGGAAAAAGAATTACATCTTCCGACATCGAAATTAATAGCTACTATTTTATTATTACAAATTGTAGCTATTCCTGGCGCAATGCTGATGTCGTATTTGTCTACTAAGAAATATGGAAATGTAAATGTACTGATAGGAGTAGTGTTGATTTGGATTGGAGCTTGTATTGCTGCATATTTCATTCATACCGAATACCAATTTTATGCTTTAGCGGCAGTAATTGGGTTAATTATGGGTGGTATTCAATCTTTATCACGTTCTACCTACTCTAAATTTTTGCCTCAAGAAAGCCCAGATCATACTTCATTTTTCAGTTTTTATGATGTAACTGAGAAAGTAGCTTTAGTATTTGGAATGTTTAGTTTTGGATATATTGAAGAATTAAGTGGTAGCATGCGAAATTCTGTTATTGCATTAGCCATCTTTTTTGTTTTAGGATTACTATTTTTGCTGTTCCTGAAAAAAGTACAACCTAAATCAGTTGCTGTTATTGAAAAATAGGAGCCTTAATTTTTAATATTTCCCGATGAAGATAGAATTATTTGTTCCTTGTTTTGTAGATCAATTATACCCAGAAACCGCTTTTAATACGATTAAAATTTTAGAAAAAGCAGGTTGCGAAGTAAGTTACAACTCAAAACAAACTTGTTGCGGACAGCCGGCCTATAATGCAGGTTATTGGGAACAAGCAAAAGAAATTGGTGGTAAATTTTTAACTGATTTTTCTGAAAGTGATTACATTGTAGCTCCATCAGCTTCTTGCGTTGGTATGGTTAAAAATGGATTTAATGATTTGTTTACCAATACAATAGTTCACAATAAGTGCCGAAGTATGCAAGCTAATATCTTCGAGTTATCTGATTTTTTAATTAACGTGGTAAAGAAAGATTATTTCGGAGCAGAGTTAGATGGAAAAGCCGTTTATCATGATTTCATGTAGTGGTCTTCGCGAATGCAAAATAAAAGAAGAACCTCGTCGCTTACTTTCTAAAGTTCATGGCTTAGAATTGGTAGAAATGAAAGACACGGATATGTGTTGTGGCTTTGGTGGTACTTTTGCAGTTAAATTTGATGCAATTTCATCTGCAATGGCAGAACAAAAAGTAAATAATGCGTTAGAAATGGATGCTGAATATATTATATCAACAGATTTATCATGTCTGATGCATTTAGAAGGTTATATCAAAAAGAATAACATCTCTTTAAAAACAATGCACATTGCAGATGTGCTTGCAAATGGTTGGTTAGAAAGCACAGAATACTAATTTAATGTAAAAGAAAGGTTATACTTCTATAAATTAACCTTTTTTAACACTTGAAGTCTAAAAACTACAATAAATTTGTAGTATAAAACAATAAATATATCCATGAAAAAAATTCTTATTGCCTTTGTTGGCTTATTTACATTAGCCTTAACAGCTCAGGCACAAAAAAAATCTGGAGCAATCCAGTTTGAGACTACCATAGATCCAGCTGCAATGGCAACTGCAAACGGTATCCAATTAAGTGATGAAATGAGGGCTCGAATGCCTAAATCAGTTAAAACAAATTTCGAATTGTTATATAACGCAACTAATGCCAGCTATATGCCTGTTGAAGAAACAGAAGACAGTAACGGTGGTGGTGGCGGAGGAATGGGTCGTATGATGATGCGTTTTGGTGGTGCTGGTGGTGCAAGAGAATATTATTATACGTTTGCTGATCAGAAATTAGTAGAGGTTTTTGATGTAAGTGATACAACTTATGCAATGGCTAGCAAATTAACAGTTGCATTGCCTGCCCCTCCAGTTAATAGACAAGGTCAACAAGGTGCAAATGCTACAGCTCCAGCAGCTACAAGTGCGGTAGTTTTTTTACCAGGCCCGCCAACTCTTGAAGTAGTTAAAACTGATGAAACAAAAAAAATTCTTGGTTTCAATTGCAACAAAGTGATTGTAAAATCTATTCGTAAAGCACAAGTTTTAGGTATGGATAAAGACGTTGTTGATGAAACCGTTGTATGGTATACGAATGACTTGGGTTTTAATTTTTCTCCAAATCCTAATTTATGGACTGAAGGAACGGTTTTAGCTATCGAAAACAAAGGAAATAATACAACTGCAAAAAGCATTGAATATAGAAATGTAAGTGCAAAAGATGTAACAGCTCCGAAAAAAGCTTTACCAATTACTGCTGATGAATACAAAGCTAAAATGGAAGCGATGATGAAAAGATTTAGTGGTGGTAACAGACAGGGTGGTGGCCCAAGTGGCACCGTTAGAAACGTTATTATTAATTAATTTTCATATACTATAGATTTAAGCCCTCGATATATAATCGAGGGCTTTTTTGTTTTGCGTATGAATGAAACATTTTAAATCTTTTACAAACAATACCTTTGTTTTTCTTTGTGTATCATTCTCAAATGGTTATTATTGGACACACAAAACAATAAAACTTGAATGAATACCACACAAAATAATACCGATCTATTAAAAACAAAACAACATTTCGAAATTTTAGATGGTTTAAGAGGAGTGGCAGCTATAGTTGTAGTCATCTTTCATTTCATGGAAATTGCGATTACAGATTATAGTGAAAATTTTGTCGGACATGGGTATTTAGCCGTCGATTTCTTTTTCTGTCTATCAGGTTTTGTAATAGCTTATGCTTACGATAATAGAATAACACAAATGACCACTTGGCAGTTTATTAAGCTAAGGCTTATTCGTTTACAGCCGTTAGTAATAATCGGTTCAATATTAGGCTTATTAACTTTTCTTTTTGATCCATTTAGTAATCTTTATGCCATATATGGGTTTGGCAAAACAGCATTAATTTTCTTGTACTCTGTTTTCTTAATTCCATATCCAGCAATGGCAGAAAGATATACCAACCTTTTTAGCTTAAATGCTCCTGCATGGTCTCTTTTTTGGGAGTATATTGCAAATATTTTTTATGCTCTAGTACTTTTTAAAGCATCCAGAAAAATAGTAATAATCCTTACTTTTATTGGCGCTATTATTTTATGTTATGTCGCCTTTCATTCCACAAATGTGAGTGGTGGTTGGGGCGGTCAAAACTTTTGGGATGGTGGAGCAAGAGTTCTTTTTTCATTTGTAGCGGGTATGTTAGTGTATCGCTCTAATTGGATTATTAAAAACAAATTAGGTTTTTTAGGATTGAGTGTTCTTTTACTCTTCGCTTTCTTAACACCATACAGAGATCAATACAACTGGATTGTCGAACCAATCATCGTTATATTTTATTTTCCATTATTGGTTTCTTTAGGTGCAGGATCAATTTTGAAACCGTCACATACAAAAATCACGAAACTATCTGGAGAAATATCGTACCCTTTATACATGACACATTATCCATTTGTTTGGATCTTCTTAACTTATGTTTTAGTAGTTAAACCACCACTTTCGCTATTGGCAATTGTTATCTCAATTTCGGTGATATCATTAATTATTCTAGCTTATTTGATTATGAAATTTATAGATATTCCAATACGTGAATATTTGAAAAGTAAGCTAAGAAAAGCTGTTTAATAATTTCGAAAGAAGCATTTATACTTTGAAATCTACTATAAAAAAGGCATCTTTGCATGTCAAAAATCACTTGGTATGTGATTTATTAAACAATTTTATTAACCTTTAAATCATAGTTGTAGATGATTAACATTACTTTACCTGATGGTTCAAACCGTCAGTATGAAAAGGGCGCAACTGCCCATCAAATTGCCTTATCTATCTCGGAAGGCTTAGCAAGAAACGTTTTAGCAGCAGAAGTTAATGGAGAAATTTGGGATTCTTCACGTCCAATTGAAATGGATTCTACTGTTAAATTACTAACTTGGAATGATACAGCTGGCAAAGCTACCTTTTGGCATTCATCAGCTCACTTAATGGCCGAAGCTTTAGAAGCACTTTATCCAGGTACTAAATTTGGTATCGGCCCTGCTATTGAAACTGGTTTTTATTACGATGTAGATTTTGGAGATAGAGAATTTTCTTCAGATGATTTCAAAGCAATTGAAACTAAAATGCTAGAGTTAGCTAAAACAAAAGAAGAGTTTAGCAGAAAAAGCGTGAGCAAAGCTGATGCCATTCAATACTTTAAAGAAAAAGGTGATGAGTACAAATTAGACCTTTTAGAAGGGTTGGAGGATGGAAAAATCACTTTTTATACTCAAGGTGAGTTTACAGATTTGTGTCGTGGACCGCATATTCCAAATACTGGTTTTATTAAAGCCATAAAATTGATGAATGTTGCTGGTGCATATTGGCGTGGCGATGAAACTAAAAAACAGTTAACTCGTATTTATGGTGTAACTTTTCCAAAAGCTAGCGAATTAACAGAGTATTTGTTAATGATCGAAGAGGCTAAAAAACGCGATCACCGTAAATTGGGTAAAGAACTAGAACTATTTATGTTCTCTGATAAAGTTGGTGCAGGTTTACCAATGTGGTTGCCAAAAGGAACTGCTTTGCGTGAACGTTTAGCTCAGTTTTTGACTAAAGCACAGGTTAAATCGGGTTATGAGCAAGTAATTACACCGCATATTGGCCATAAAAATTTATATGTAACTTCTGGTCATTACGATAAATATGGTAAGGATAGTTTCCAACCCATAAAAACTCCACAAGAAGGCGAGGAGTTCTTCTTGAAACCAATGAACTGCCCGCACCATTGCGAAATGTACAAATTCAAACCTCGTTCTTATAAAGATTTACCAGTTCGGTTTGCTGAATTTGGTACTGTTTATCGCTATGAGCAGAGTGGAGAATTGCATGGGTTAACTCGCGTAAGAGGATTTACTCAAGATGATGCACATTTATTCTGTCGCCCAGATCAAGTAAAAGAAGAATTTAAAAAGGTAATTGATTTAGTGTTATATGTTTTCAAATCGTTAGGATTTGATAATTATATCGCTCAAGTTTCTTTACGTGATCCAGAAAATAAGGCCAAATATATTGGTAGCGACCAAAATTGGGCATTGGCTGAAACTGCTATTATTGAGGCTGCGGAAGAAATGGGACTTCCAACAGTTGTAGAACTTGGTGAAGCTGCCTTCTATGGTCCAAAACTAGATTTTATGGTGAAGGATGCATTGGGTAGAAAATGGCAATTGGGAACTATTCAAGTAGATTACAATTTACCAGAACGTTTCGAATTAGAGTATACTGGTAGTGATAACTTAAAGCATCGTCCAGTAATGATTCACCGTGCACCATTTGGTTCATTAGAACGCTTTGTAGCAGTTTTAATTGAGCATTGTGCAGGTAACTTCCCATTATGGCTTTCTCCAGAACAATATATTATTCTTCCTATCTCAGAAAAGTATGAAGAATATGCAAAAAAAGTTTCAGATGAACTAAATAATTCCGATATTCGCGGGCTGATAGACTTTCGAGATGAGAAGATTGGAAGAAAAATCAGAGATGCTGAGGTTAAAAAATTGCCTTATATGCTCATAATCGGTGAAAAAGAAGCAGAAGAAGGAAGAGTTTCTGTTCGTAAACACGGAGAAGGAGATTTAGGAAGTATGACTTTAGCAGAGTTTAGCGCATTAATTAGTAAAGAAATAACAGTTTAATAGGATTTACATTTGGCATTAGGAAGACCAGGATTTAATAGGGGACCACGTCCTCCTTTTAAGAAAAAAGAAGCAGAACATAATATTAATCAGTATATCAGAGCTCAAGAGGTGAGATTAGCTGGAGATAATGTTGAGCCAGGAATTTACCCTTTGGCAAAAGCTTTGGCACTTGCTGATGAACTGGAGCTCGATTTAGTTGAGATTTCTCCAAACGCAGTACCGCCTGTTTGCCGTATTATAGATTATAGCAAATTTGTTTACGAACAAAAGAAAAAGCAAAAAGAGATAAAGGCAAATGCTAAACAAACTGTTATAAAAGAAATTCGTTTCGGTCCTAACACGAACGATCACGATTTTCAATTTAAATTAAAGCATGCAATTAGCTTTTTAGAAAACGGCGAAAAAGTAAGAGCTTATGTACATTTTAAAGGTAGAGCTATCGTTTACAAAGAACAAGGAGAAATCTTATTGTTAAAGTTTGCTCAAGCATTAGAAGATATAGGTAAAGTAGAATTGTTGCCTAAATTAGAAGGAAAACGCATGTTTTTAACATTAGCACCTAAAGTAGCAAAGAAGTAATAAATTATATAAATTAAAACAGGGTTATGCCAAAAATGAAAACCAATTCCAGTGCTAAAAAGCGTTTTTCGCTTACTGGAACAGGTAAAATCTCAAGAAAGAACGCATACAAAAGTCACATTTTAACAAAAATGAGCACTAAACGTAAGCGTAATTTAGGCCAGACAAGTCTGGTAAGTAACGCTGATATGGGCAACGTTAAACGTATGCTTGCAATCGGTAAATAATTAATTTTTAACCAGATACTCGGTACCTAAGATTGCAAATGCAACACCGCTTATCAAAAACAACACATTATGCCACGTTCGGTAAACGCAGTAGCTGCTAGACGCAGAAGAAAAAAAGTCCTAAATATGGCCAAAGGCTATTGGGGATCAAGAAGCAAGGTATTTACCATTGCTAAAAACACGGTAGAAAAAGGTTTGCAATATGCTTACCGTGACCGTAAAGTTAAGAAAAGAGAATTCCGCGGATTGTGGATCCAACGTATTAACGCTGGAGCACGTGAGCACGGTGTATCTTACTCTCAATTAATTGGTAAATTGGCAGCTAAAAACATCGGTTTAAACCGTAAAGTATTAGCTGACTTAGCAATGAACCATAAAGATGCTTTCAAAGCAATCATTGATGCAGTAAAATAAGAAATACAGTTTCAAAGAAAAGGCGAGCTTAATGTTCGCCTTTTTTTATGCTTAATTTTTATTTATAGTTTGACGAAGAAGAACTTATTATTGTCCTCGTAAATAGTAGCTAATTATTCAAAAGTTAAATAATGTCCAGCTTCAATGATAGTTTGCTTATTTACATCTTTTAACAAAGGGATTTTACCCAAACAAGGAACTTGCATATACTTTAAAATATAATCTTCAGTTTCTAAGTTTGATTCTCCATTAAAAATTATTCCTTTTATTTGAATGCTATTTTGTTTTAATGCATTGATAGTTAGTAATGTATGATTTATGCTTCCCAAATAGTTTTGCGAAACTACAATAACTTGAACATTTAGTTGTTTGATTAAATCGAGAATTAACTCTTTATCGTTTAATGGAACTAGTAAACCTCCAGCACCTTCAATTATGAGTGAATTTTTAGTTTCTGGAAGATGGAATTTACTTAATTCAATTTGTATGCCATCTAATTTTGCTGATAAATGAGGAGAAAGCGGTTTGTTTAAACGGTATATTTCTGAATGAATTTTAGTTTTTGAATTGCTAATCAAGTTTTCTATAGCAAAACTATCGCTTTGCGCTAAATCACCCGATTGAATCGGTTTCCAATAATCTGCTTTTAACTTTTCTGTTAAAATTGCGCTTATCATTGTTTTTCCAATGCCAGTTCCGATTCCAGTAACGAAATAATTTTCATTCATGCTTACTTAACACTTTTAAATGATGTACTAAATTGATGATTTCTTCATCTTTATTATATGTATGCAAGCAAATTCTTAAACGCTCTTTTCCTTCTTGCACAGTCGGGCTTAATATTGCCTTTACGTCAAAGCCATTATCTTGAAGATTTTTAGCAGCATTTCTTGCTTTTTCACTTCCACTAAATAAAATAGTTTGAATTGCGCTTTTGCTTGGAATTATTGATAAGTCTAAATCGTTAATTAAATGATTATAAAGATCTATTTTTTTTATGATTTGATTAGTTTCATCACCATTGGCTAATAACTGATATGCGCAATTTATAGCTACAATATTGTGTAAAGGTGCGGCAGTAGTATAAATAAAGGAACGAGCGAAATTAATTAAGTAATTACGTAAACTTTGGCTACCTAGAATTATGGCGCCATGAGTGCCAATGGCTTTACCGAAAGTTACAATACGAGCAAAGACATCACTTTCTAAACCTAATTTTACAACTAATCCTTTTCCTTTTTTGCCAATAACGCCTGTTGCATGTGCTTCATCTACAATTAAATGGGCATTATATAATTTACATAAAATACTGATTTTTTGGAGTGGAGCTAAATCGCCATCCATAGAATACACGCTCTCCACTACCACATAAATTATTCCTTTTGCAACTTTCAATTTCTGCTCAAGATCTATTAAATCATTGTGTTTGAATTTATATCGCTCTGCATGACTTAACCTTGCTCCATCAATTAAACTTGCATGAATTAATTCATCTGTTATAATTGTATCTCCACGTTGTGGAATGGATGATAATAAACCAATATTGGCATCGTAACCAGAATTGAAAATTAAACCAGTTTCGGCATGATGAAAATCTGCAATAAATTGCTCTGTTTCTTCTGTATATGGATGATTGCCACTTAACAAGCGAGAACCTCCTGAACCATTAAAATGGGGCTTTAAGTTAAAGATATGTTCTTCAATTAGCTCATTTAATGTTGAAGAACGAGCAAAACCTAAATAGTCATTTGAGCAGAAATCTATAGGTAGAGATAGGTTTGTTAGTTTTCTTAGCAATCCCTTATCTACTCTTTCTTTTAGTTTCTGTTGAAGAAAATTCTCTGCTTGATTCATTGAGCCCAAAAATAAAGAAAGCCCCGATATAATCGAGGCTTTCTGAGGTATATTTTAATGGTTATTTTATTGCTAAAAAAGCAAGAGCAGCTAACGAAGATCCAATGATAGGACCAAGGATTGGTACCCAAGCATAAGCCCAATCGCTACTTCCTTTGCCTTTCATAGGAAGTATTGAGTGTATAATTCGTGGTCCTAAATCTCTCGCTGGATTAATGGCATATCCAGTAGTTCCACCTAAAGCTAAGCCAATTACCCACACCAAAAAGGCAACAGGAATTGCGCCAAGAGATCCTAATCCAACTGGTGTTGGTTGCTCTTTAGTGCCCATAATGGCGTCTGTAAAATAAAAGATGACAAAAATTAGTACGAAAGTCCCTATAATTTCTGAAAGTAAATTGGAAGTATAATTTCTAATTGCTGGCGCCGTAGCAAATGGTGCTGCTTTTAAGCCTTGGTCATCTGTTGCATCAAAATGGTCCTTGTAAATGAACCAAACCAATAACGAACCAGTCATTGCTCCACCAATTTGCGCAGCTACGTATCCTGGAACCAATGCCCATTCAAATTTATGGGCTATTGCTAAGCCTAAACTCACAATAGGATTTAAATGAGCTCCACTGTGTGGCCCTGCTACCACAACACCAACAAATACAGCAAGCGCCCAAGCTGTGGTAATTACAATCCAACCACTATTGTTGCCCTTAGTTCCTTTTAGTACAACATTGGCTACAACGCCGTTGCCGAGTAAAATCATTAGCGCTGTGCCAATGAATTCTGCAAGATATACGTTCATATAAAATTTGTTTATTTGGTTTTAATTTTCAGCATTTACTCTAGCAGCTTTTATAGCTCTATTCCAACCTTTTACACGTTCAGTATTGTCAATGCCATTTTCAGCTACAAATGTTCTATTGATTTTCCATTGGGATCTAATTTGATCAACACTATCCCAAAAACCTGTTGCTAGCCCAGCTAAATAAGCAGCGCCGATAGCGGTAACCTCTGTAACCTCTGGTCTGATTACTTTACAGTTTAATAAATCTGCCTGAAATTGCATTAACAAATTGTTAGCCGTTGCACCACCATCAACTCTTAATTCAGCTATGCCAACTCCAGCGTCAGCTTCCATAGCTTTCAAAACATCCATCGTTTGGTAGGCAATACTTTCTAAAGCTGCTCTTGCAATGTGTGATTTGTTAGTTCCTCTTGTTAAACCTGTAATCGTTCCACGAGCATGTTGATCCCAATGTGGAGCACCTAATCCAGCAAATGCGGGAACAATATATACTCCTTGTGTATCTTTTACTTTTGCTGCTAAAATTTCTACATCTGCAGATTTAGAAATCATTCCTAATTCATCTCTTAACCATTGGACTACAGCTCCTCCAATAAAAATACTTCCTTCTAATGCGTAAAAAACCTCATTATTAATTTTCCATGCAATTGTTGTTAACAGGTTATTTGCTGATATTTTTGGTGTTTTACCAATATTCATTAACATAAAACAACCTGTTCCATATGTGTTTTTAACCATTCCTGGCTCAGTACACATTTGTCCAAATAAGGCCGACTGTTGATCGCCAGCTATACCTGCAATAGGTAATTTTGCGGCTAAAATATTTCCTGCTGTTTCTCCATATACTTCACTTGATGATTTAACTTCTGGCAACATTGATGTTGGGATACCAAAAAGTGATAACAATTCTTCGTCCCAACTTAATGTATGGATATTATACATCATGGTACGTGAAGCATTACTTACATCGGTAACGTGAGTTGTGCCATTTGTTAATTTCCATATAAGCCATGTATCAATAGTACCAAATGCCAATTTTCCGTCTTCAGCTTTATCTTTTGCACCAGGTACATTTTCTAAGATCCATTTTGCTTTAGTCGCTGAGAAATAAGAATCAATAATTAATCCTGTTTTATCTTGAATCTTCTTTGCTAAGCCTTGTTTTCTAATTTCGTCGCAATAAGCGGATGTACGTCTATCTTGCCAAACGATAGCATTATAAATCGGCTGCCCAGTTTCTTTATCCCAGACTACAGTAGTTTCTCTTTGATTAGTAATTCCTATTGAGTTGATATCCTTTGCGGATAAGCCAGCTTTTACAATTGCTTCTGCAGCAACAGATAATTGTGTAGACCATATTTCTAAGGGATCGTGCTCTACCCAACCAGCTTGAGGATAAATTTGTGTGAATTCTTTTTGCGCAATGGCGACAATTCCACCATCATGGTTAAAAATAATAGCTCTCGAACTTGTGGTTCCCTGATCGAGAGATAAGATATAATTGCTCATAATTTATAATTGGTTAGGTTTTTTAACTCGCTAAAGCCTCTTTTTCTCTAGATTTTTCTGCGTGATAAATATATCCAGAAGCTAATTTATTAAATATTTCTATTTGATTTTCTTCCCATTCTTTATTTGCACCCAATTCTGTTGCTAAAATTGATGCTACTTTGGTGCTCATTTCAATTGCAGCTGCTGCATCAATAAAAAGAACTCTTAATCTTCTGCTTAATATATCTTCAACCGTTTCGGCCATTTCATTTCTAACCGACCAAAGTACTTCAGCTTCTGTATATGGAAAGTCAGGATGTATTTTTTTATTCAATTCTGGGTGTTTTTTACACAAATCTTCAATATACTGTCTATCCGAACCATAAATATTCAAATATTGATCATCATTTGCTAATAAAGAGCCGTGTATTTTCAGGTTTTTTGTTGCACACACCTTAGGAGAAAAACCACTATGTTTAATCGCTAAGTCAATAGTTTCTTCCGCCATTCTTCGGTAAGTTGTCCATTTACCACCAGTAATAGTAATTAAGCCTTTTGCAGAAACTATTAATTTATGGTCACGACTAATCTCTTTTGTACTGCTACTATTTGCATCAGTAGGGGCAGCAAGAGGTCTTAAGCCAGAAAATACACTTAAAATATCTTTCTCTGCTGGTTTCTTTTTAAAATAAGCACCAGCAGTATTTAAAATAAAATCTGTTTCTTCTTTTAAGGCTCTAGGTTCCAAATTATGTTCATCTAGTGGAGTATCTGTTGTGCCAACTAATAAATGTTCATGCCAAGGAACTGCAAAAAGAACACGTCCATCAGCAGTTTTTGGAATCATTAATGCTGACTCACTATTTAAAAATTCTTTTCTTAATACAACATGAACTCCTTGACTAGGACGAACCATTTTTTTAGCAGTCGGATTATTCATTTGCAAAATCTCATCAACAAAAACACCCGTTGCATTAATCACAACTTTGGCATTTAGTTTAAATTTTGCGCCTGTTAATGTATCTTCTGTTTCAACACCTACAACATCATTGCCCTTTTTAATTAGGTCTACAACTTTCATATAATTGATTAATGTAGCACCTAATTCAACTGCTGTTTGCGCAATATTAATGGCTAGTCTAGCATCATCAAACTTTCCATCATAATAACTAATTGCTCCTTTAAGTCCTTTTTCCTTAATGCCAGGCATTAAGTTTAAGGTTTCTTTTTTTGATAAATATTTCGATGCTCCAAAGCTAAATTTTCCAGCAAGCCAATCGTAAAGCGTAAGCCCTGTTAAATATTTAGCAACTGAGAACCAATCGTAGCAAGGAATAATGAATTTTTCTTTATGGACCAAATGAGCTGCATTTTGAGCTAATAATCCTCTTTCTCTCAAAGCATGCTTTACTAAACCAATATCACCTTGTGCTAAATATCTTACTCCACCATGTACCAGTTTGGTACTTCTGCTTGAAGTTCCTTTAGCAAAATCAGATTGTTCTACCAATAATGTTTTTAAACCTCTACTTGCCGCATCGAGGGCAGTACCTAAGCCTGTAGCGCCACCACCAATGATGATGATATCCCAATATGAGTTATTTTCTATACTATAATTATGTAGCCTTTTCATTAAAAAGAAATAAAACGAAACAATAAGCAAGTATAAGTAATAGTTGTTGAAATAATATATAATGTGTATTAAAAAATTATTATTTTTATAATTAGTAAACAAATTGACTGCTTATTTTTATTATTTTGCAGAAATTGATAATCTTATAATTATGATGAATTTAGCTGAAAGGCACCAGTTTATACTTAACCGCATTCAAAAAGATCAATATATTAATGTTGTAGAGTTGTGCAAAGAGTTAAAGGTGTCGTCTGTAACTATAAGAAAAGATTTAAAATTACTAGAGGATAAAAATCTGCTTTTTAGAACGCATGGAGGTGCTACAGTTAATAATCCATATACAGTAGACCGTCCAGTAAACGAAAAGGAAAAGATACAATCAGCTGAAAAGAATAAAATTGGACTTGCAGCAGTACAGCTTTTGAAAGAAAATGATTCTATAGTAATTGCATCAGGCACGACATTGTTATATTTCGTTAAGAATATTCCTTCTGGTCTGAATTTAACTGTGGTAACATCCGCACTAAATATTGCATTAGAATTAGTAAGCGAGCCAGGGGTGGAGGTGATACAATTAGGGGGGTTGATGCGTAAAAGTTCATCCTCTGTCATGGGCGCTTACGCTGAGCAGATATTACAAGATTTTTATTTCAATACTTTGTTTTTAGGGGTTGACGGTATTGATTTGGATTATGGTTTAACTACAACGAATGCAATGGAAGCGCATTTAAATCGTAAAATGATTAATGTTTCACAGAAAACAATTGTTTTAGCTGATTTAACAAAATTTGGAAAAAGAGGTTTTGGAAAAATTTGTGGATTAGAAGATATTGATCATATTATAACCGATAAAGGAATCTCTCAACAAATTGTAAATCATTTAGAAGGGTTAGGGGTTACGGTTACTATTGTATAAACCCTTTTAAATCTCTTTTATGTCTTGGTGATGTTTCATTCGAAATACTTATCATTTAATTTCTTTTTAAGTAACTTAAGTAAATGAAAAGTGTAAAAACCTAAAAGTTAATCTTACTCCTTATGGTTTTTGTAAGTAAAATGTTACAACATGTTTCTAAGTCAATTTTAAAACATTCTTCATTGTCTTAATAAAGCTTTTTTTGAATATATGTACATATTTAATATTGTTTTACCATTAATTACTCCATAGATATTTGGTAATTATATATTTCTTGAAAAGGAATTTCAGGTGCTAATTTCAAAAATATTATTAGTTTCAATTTGTTTTTATATTTTTATATCGAAATGTTTGATAACATTAAATTAAACAAATCGTAATAAAAATAACCTGGTATTAACCATTAGTTAATATTAGGTTAATGAAGACCTTTTACTTTTGCGACTTCGGTAGCAAGATAAATTTTTGCATAAACTAACCGGATATATCAATAAATTATGAACAAAACATTTACTCAACATGTTGCTTTGCTTTGGCATAACTTGCGTAGTGAGACTAAAGACTCAGAAAAGCATTACAAGAAACAAAGTAGTTTGAATTTGATTTACAGTAGTATATTTTGCTGTAAACTTATTTTGCTTAGCACTTTAATTTTAACAATTACTTCTGAAAAATCTTTTGCACAAACCACTGTACAAAATATTACAGTAAAAGGAACTGTTATCGATGATGCTGATGGGCAAGGAATACCTGGTATCACGATTATTGATAACACTAAAAAAGTTTGGGGTGTGACCAATGAAAATGGAGGTTTTTCAATTAGTATTCCAAAAGGGACAACCGTAAGCTTTACTATGATTGGTTATACTACAGTTACAAGAACGCTTAACGATGCTCAGGGTAATTTAAGTATTCGTATAAAAGCTTCCTCAAGTCAACTTAATGAAGTTGTTGTAACTGCTTTAGGTATAAAACGTGAAGAGAAATCTTTAGGTTATGCCACAACAAAGGTTGACAGTACGCAACTTACTAATGCAGTCTCAAGTAACTGGACTGATGCACTTTCTGGTAAAGTAGCAGGTCTGAATTTGGTAAGAAATAGTGGCCCAGCTGCTTCAAATAAAATTATTTTACGTGGTGAAAATAATTTAACTGGAGATAATGAGGCATTAATTGTTATTGATGGTGTTGTTGCAAGTAGTAGTTCAAGACGATCAGCTTCTACGGGAGGTGGTGTATATGGTACGTCGGGCGATATTATGCCAGTAGATTTTGGTAGTGGTATTAATGATTTAAATCCTGATGATATTGAAAGTGTAACAGTATTAAAAGGTCCAGCGGCTTCTGCTCTCTATGGTCAACGAGGTGCCAATGGAGCGGTTATGATTACAACTAAATCTGCCAATAAAAATAAAAAGAGATTAGGAATTTCTTTTACTTCTAATAGTTCTTGGGAAGATATTAATCGTGGTCCAGCTAGACAAAATGAATTTGGAGCTGGTACAGATGGTACTACAAGTTATCAATTTGGTACAGGTAATACTAGTTCTACTTACGGACCTGCGTTTGCAGATAACTATTTATTTTTTCAATATGATCCTGCAACTAAAACAAAAGGATTAACAAAAACGCCATGGGTAGGCTATGGAGATCCTGTTGATGCTTTTTTTATTACAGGTTTCGAATCTACCAATTCAGTTAGTTTAGACGGAACACTTAAAAATGTTGGTCTTCGTTTCTCAGCAAGTCATGGTAACAACGAATGGATTGTACCTAATACTGGTATGGAAAGAACCAATGTTTCACTAAATGCGAATACTAATATTACGAAGAAATTGAGTTTAAATTTAAAAGCGCAATATAGTAACAGACATAGTGATAATTTACCTGCTACAGGTTATGGAAATCAATCGTTGATGTATTGGTTTATGTTTGCACAACCAAACATTAATCCAGATTGGTATAGAGATTATTGGGCACCAGGTAAAGAACTACAACAATTTGTAAATTTAACAACATCATTTCCAGAAGGTCCTTACGCTATTTCAGAACAGTATTTGAATGGACAAAAACGTAATGGCTGGTTAGGAAATATACAGGCGAACTATAAATTTACTGATGCATTAAGTTTAATGGTACGTGCATCTGCCGATTATAATAAAGATAAGCGTGAAACCATGCGCCCTTGGGATACTTCATCAGGTGGTTTGTTTGCACAAGGTTCATATCGTGTATCTAATATTAAATCGTATGAAATTAATGCCGATTTTATGTTGAAGTACGATAAAAAAATAACAAAAGACCTTAATTTGTCAGCAAGTGTTGGTGGTAGCCAAATGCGTAACGAATATTCTAAATTAGAAACTCGTGCTGATGGTTTAAAAGTACCTGGTTATTACGACTTAACTAATAACATTAACAAATTGGTTTATGTACCAGATACTGCTAGATATAGAATTAACAGTCTTTATGCAATGGCATCATTGGCTTACAAAAACTATCTATTTTTAGATTTAACCATCCGTCAGGATTGGAACAGTACGTTAGCTACTTTAACAAGAAAAGATAATGTTGGTTTTTCTTATCCATCGGCTAGTTTAGCTTTTGTTGCATCAGATTTTTGGAAAATGCCAAAAGCAATAAGCTTTGCAAAGCTAAGAGCATCTTATGCACAAGTTGGAAGTGGTAGTACAGTTCCTTATCGTACTGCTTATAATTACTTAATTGCTTCGAATGGTGTTTACCCTGGTAATGCAATGACAAACCCTAGGATTTTACCAAATCCAGATTTAAAACCATTAATGACAACAACAGTTGAATTGGGATTAGACTTGAAATTGTTTAAAAACAGATTAAATTTTGATTTAGCCGTTTACACTGGTAATACAAAAAATCAAATACTTAGTCGAGTGTTAGATAAATCATCTGGTTATGATATTGGTATTTTTAATGTGGGTAGAGTAAATAACAAAGGATTAGAACTTGCAGTTAATGCTATACCATTAAAAAGTAAGAAATTTTCATGGACATTGAATGGTACGTTTAGCGCTAACCGTAACGAAATTAAAGAATTAGCTGATAGCTCCGTAATTTTGCGCACTGGTGGTTTTGGTAATGCTGGACAAGTGGTTGCGGCTGTTGGTGGAAGTATGGGTGATTTGTATGGGACTGGTTTTTTACGCTCTCCTGATGGTCAAATAATTTTTGACGCAACAACAGGATACGCTAAAACAACTTCAGAAGTTAAATATTTAGGTAATACTTTACCTAAATTCAGGTTTAGTTTTGGTACTGGCGTAACCTATCAACAAGTAAGTATGAGTGTTTTATTCGATGCCCAATTAGGTGCTGTTGGGCACTCATTTACTTTTGCTCGTATGGCTTCTTTAGGTAAGTCAACAGTTACTTTGCCTGGTAGATACAATGGAATAATTGGCAATGGAGTTGTAGATAACGGAGGTGGTACTTATCGTAAAAATGATATAATTGCTACAGATATCGAAGGATATTATAATTCGATATACTATAACCAAGCAGAGGGAAGTATTTTTAGTACAGATTATCTGAAGTTTAGAGAGGCAAATATTACCTATAGCTTTAATAAAAGCTTCTTAACTAAAATTGGATTTAATAAGTTAACCGTAGGTGTTTATGGTCGTAACTTGTTTATTTGGTCACCTTGGCCAGCATTTGATCCTGAATTTGGAACTTTAGCTGGCTCAGATATTCAACAAGGGTTTGAAACTGGACAGCTTCCTTCTACAAGAAATTATGGTGTACGTTTAGTTGTTGGTTTATAAAAATTACAGTTATGAAAAAGAATAAAAATATTATCATATATACCATACTAGCAGGATTAAGCTTATCAATACTTTCTTGCACAAAAGATTTTAACGAAGTTAATACCGATCCGCTAGGACAAAGTGATGTGAATGCTGACCAGTTATTGGCACCAACATTGGTAAACCTGATGTCAACCAATATGTTACGTAACCGTAACTTTAATAACGAATTAATGCAGGTTACGGTTGATTTAGGAGATTCAGAAGGAAAAACGTTTAGATACGATATTAGACGAAATGCTGCTGATAATACATGGAACAATTGGTATTTAAATTTAACAAATATCGTTGATATTCAGAACATTGCAAGTAAACCAGAAAAGCTGAATAAATCATATCAAGGTATTTCTCTTATTTTACAATCATGGGTATATTCTTTACTTACAGATACTTATGGAGATGTACCTTATTCGGAAGCTAACAAAGGAAAAGACGGTAATTATCAACCAGTTTTTGATAAGCAAAAGGATATTTATTTAGGATTGTTTGAGAAACTTGAACAAGCAAATAATTTATTGAAAGATGGAACATCTATTGTTGCCACAAGTGATCCTATTTTTTATGGGGATGTAAGTAAATGGCGTAGATTAGGTAATTCCTTATATTTAAGATTATTGCTCCGAGTATCGGGTAAAGCTGAGGTATCATCAACTGTTATTGCTAAAATAAAGGATATCATTGATACCAATCCAAATAATTACCCGATTATGGAAAATAACCAGCATACGGCTAAATTACTATGGACTGGCTCTAACATAAGTAGTGCATTATATACATCGCCTTATATGGCAAGTGTACGTGTGAATGATTTTTACGTGCCGGCAATTGGCGAGTTTTTTATAAATAACTTAGTAGCATGGAACGACCCTCGTATTTTACCTGCTTTTGGAACTAGTAATATCAATCGTTTCCGTATTAGGCCAGGTACAAATGGGTTTGCTGGTGTGCCAAGTGGTTATGTACCAGGTAACGAGCCTGCAAAACAATCTAATTTTTATTCTGCAAGTGATAATGCAGTTTTATCTCTTCAAACAGATCCATACACAGGTATTGTTATGAATTGTGCTGAAGTTGATTTTATTATAGCAGAAGCAGCTGCAAAAGGCTGGGTTACGAAAAGTCCCCAAACCTATTATTACAAAGGAATTGCGGATGCGATTAATTATTGGTTACCTAATATAATGACTGGTGGCGCAACAGATCCTGCTGTAATAGCTTATGCTGATGCTGCAGATATTGAATGGAATAATGCGTTACCGTTACAAAGCCCATCTGCTTCTACAATGAGTAAAATGTTGTTAATACATCAACAAAAATATTATGCTTTGTTTTTGGTAGATTTTCAACAATGGTTCGAGTACCGTCGTACTGCATATCCAATTTTGCCAATGGGTTTAGGTTTGCTTAACAATCGTGTTATGCCTGCTAGATTATTCTATCCAGTAGTTACACAGTCAGCTAACCCAGCCAATTATAAAAATGCTGTGGCCTCACAAGGTCCAGATGTAATAAGTACTCAAGTTTGGTGGCAAAAGCCTTAATTTTATTTAATTAATATGAAAAATACGTTAAAATATATAAATGCTTTCGCAGTTATTGCATGTATATTAATCATGGGATGTGATAAACAAAAGGATGAATTTGTATTAGGCACAATAAGTCCGTTTATCTCTAATTTTGATTTAAAAAAATCTTATAAAGAAACAGATTTGGTACTTAATGCAACAGTTATGAAAGGTGCTAACTCTATAAAAGGAGTAGTAATATCCGATTTTGTAGCTGGGAATACACCAAAAAACTTATTAGTAGTTCAAAACTCAAGAATAGTTGGTAATGGTATTGATTCAGTTCGAGGTATTGCCATTAATATTGGAGCAGATGCTGCTAAATATTTAGTTGGAGATTCTGTACACATTAAAATAGAAGGTGGAACTTTAAAACGTGTAGATGGTATTCTTCAAATAGATGGTATAAGTGGTTCTGCAGTTAATAAAATTGCTTCTGGTAAAAATATTAAAGTGCCAATTGTAAATATTGCAAATTTAATAGCAATGCCAACCGTATATGAGAATACAATGGTTACCATAAGTAATACTGTAGTAGAACCTGAGCCAGTACAAGGAGAAACTTTTTCTGGCGATAAAACTATCAATGATGGCTTTGGTAAAGCGAAATTACATACGGAAGCTACAGCTAATTTTGCTGGCAATGAATTACCTGCTGCAGCTAATTTTACAGGAGTTGCCTATTTTAAAAATAAAAACCAACTGTATTTATGGATGCGTAATGCGAATGATGTATTTGCCTTGCCATTAGTTAAACCTTCTCCAATAATTATTTCTGGCTATCTAACCAATCCAGGAGGTAGTGAAGCTGTAACTAGTGGAACTCAAAAAGGAGCCTATGAATATATTCAGTTATTGGTAACAAAGGATATTGACTTTTCAGTTACACCTTATTCTTTAGTTACTACTAATAATGCAGGTTCTGCAAATCCAGCTCCAGCAAATGGATGGGCAACTGGTGGAGCACGTACCTATAAAATTAACATTACATCTGGTGTGGCTAAAAAGGGCGATTTTGTTTATGTAGGTGGCTATAGTAAATTAATTTGGGGTTTTGGTTCTACAAACATTTCATCATCAAATTGGGTTGCGGCAGTAGATTATGCAAATAACGATGGCGCTAATTTTGGGACTAAAAACACAAATTTATTAGCAAATAGTGGTAACATTGCAGGTATAGCTCTTTTTGAAGGAACAAATGTTAATGCTAGTACTGTACCAGTAGATGCAATATTTTATGGTGGTTCAAATGCAAACTCTGGAAACGTGTATGCTGCAGGTCCGCCAGAGGTTGGATATAGAATTACAAACACAGATTATTACACTACGATAAACCCTTCTACTCGTTTACAGCAGAACTTTTTTGGAGCTGGCAGCAATACAAATCGCTTAGGTTTTCAAATAGAGCAGACAGGCACAAATGGAGGCGGGTTTATTCAACTGGGAGGTACATATGTAACAAGTACAGGAAGATGGGAAAAAGGTAGATTACTTACGAATATTGTAATGTCTACAACCTCTACTGTTTCTGATTTGCAAACCGGAGCAGGCGTTACTGTCTTAAAAAATTAATTAAAAAAAATTAGCAAAGGATAGTAATCGGACTATCCTTTGTTATTAAATAGGTTATTCAATACCATGAATAGAAGATCATTTATACAGAAATCAAGTTTATTAGCCACTACATTATTCGTTAGTTTAAAAGCACATTCTTTTTCTTTCCTTGATGTAGATCAGAAAATTTCAGGACGCATAACCAGTAAGGGTAAAGGCGTTGCTAATGTTGTAGTTTCAGATGGATTTAATGTGGTACAAACTGATGCACAAGGAAATTATACCATTGAAATTAATTCATTGGCTAAATTTGTTTGGCTAAGCACTCCTTCAGGATATGAGTTTAAAACAGAAAGTTATTTAGCAAAACATTACGAAGCATTACCTACATCAACGTTAAATTTTGAGTTAAAAAAATTAGCTCAAAAAGATGATAAACACAATTTTATTATTTGGGCAGATCCTCAAGTAAAAAATAAAAAAGATGTAGAAAAAATGATGAATACATCGGTTCCTGATACTAAAAAGATTATTAAATCACTTGGCAATGCCCCAATTCATGGCATTTGTGTGGGAGATATTGTATGGGATAATCATGAGCTATTTGTTGATTATAATAAAGCTGTAACTGAAATTGGAATTCCGTTTTTCCAAGCTTTAGGAAACCATGATATGGATTACCGCATGGGCGGAGATGAAACATCTGACAAAACTTTTCAAGAACATTATGGACCAACTTATTATTCATTTAATCGCGGAAAAGCACATTATATCGTTTTAGACGATGTAAGATATTTAGGCATAGAGCGTACCTATGATGGTTTTATCACTCAGGCTCAATTAGACTGGATGGCAAAGGATTTAAAATATGTGCAAAAAGATGCTTTATTGATTATTTGTGCACATATTCCAATTCATAATGCAGTTAAAAACAATGAAGATTTATATAAAGTATTAAACTGCTTTACAAATGTTCATTTCATGTCTGGGCATACACATTACAATAAAAACACCATAAAAAATAACATATACGAGCATAACCATGGTACAGTATGTGGTGCTTGGTGGACTGGTCCAATTTGTGAAGATGGTACGCCAAATGGCTATGGAGTTTATGAAGTCAATGGAACAGAATTAAAATGGTACTATCAGGGAACTGGATTAGATAGAAAAGAGCAAGTTCATATTTATGTTGATGAATTAACTGGACAAAAACGTTTAATTGCCAATGTTTGGAATTGGGATCCAATGTGGAAAATTGAATATTTTTTAGATGGTAAAGCAATGGGAAATATGGAACAGCAAAAAGGATTTGATCCATTATCTGTAACCTTATTTAAAGGAGATAAATTACCAATGGGAAGAACTTTTGCAGAGCCAAGAATGACAGAGCATTTATTCCTAGCGCATTTTGATCCATCAGTTAAAAAAGTAAAAGTAGTAGCAACAGATCGTTTTGGAGAACAATTTATAGCAGAAGCATAAAATGAATAAATCAACTATATTTTTCAGTTTTTTGAGTGTAGCTTTAGTAGTTGGATGTAGTCAATCCATCCAACAAAATAATATGCAAAATGCAAGCTTTCCTTCTTTTAGTGCAGAAGCTCATCGTGGTGGTAGGGGATTAATGCCTGAAAATACCATCATCGCTATGCAAAATGCAATGACCTTTGATGCAGTAACCACTTTAGAAATGGATACGCACATTACAAAAGATGGCAAAGTTGTAGTTACACACGACGACTATTTAAGCCCAAGTTTTATGCTTACACCAGAAGGAAAAGAAATTCCTAAAAGTGATGCACAAAAGTATCCTATTTATCAAATGGAATACGATTTATTAAAGACTTTTGATATTGGAACTAAAGCAAACACTGGTTTTCCTCAACAAAAAAAAATTAAAACTCACATTTCTTTGTTGGCTGATTTAATTGATTCTGTTCAAAAAGAAATCAAGTTAAAAAACAAAAAACAACTTTTTTACAACATCGAAACAAAATGTGATGTTAAAGGGGATAATGTAGTTAATCCAGAACCTGCAGTTTTTGTAAAGTTATTAATGGATGTAATTGAGAAAAAGAAAATCACGCCATATGTAGTTATACAATCATTTGATAAAAGAACTATCCAAATCATTCATAAAGAATATCCTAGCGTAAGAACATCTTTTCTGGTAAGCAATAAAAAAACTTACGAAGAAAACATGGCCGATTTAGGATTTAAGCCATTTATTTTAAGTCCCGTAAATACAATGGTTGACGCTGATTTAATGAAAAAAGCACATGCTGATGGTGTTAAAGTTGTGCCATGGACCGTAAATACACCAGAAGAAATTAACCGTTTAAAATCTTTAAAAGTGGATGGAATCATTTCAGATTACCCAAATCTTTTTTAGAAACGCTTAATTTCTTTTTATACCATATCACTAACCTAACCAAATAGTATGAGTTTTAGACTTTTTCCAGCTCCTGCGGCGCATAAACCTTTATTGCCTCCTGATAAAATCAAATCAATATATAGTAAAGAACGAATTAAAGTTTTTATAGGAATATTTTTAGGCTACGCAGCTTATTATTTTGTTCGAAAAAATTTCTCTTTTGCTATACCAGAACTTCAAAAACTAGGATTTAGCAAAGGTGAGTTAGGTCTGGCCGCATCTGCACTTTCTATTGCGTACGGTTTCAGTAAGTTTTTAATGGGAAATATATCTGACAGGAGTAATGCAAGATATTTCTTATCAATAGGCCTAGTGCTATCAGCGTTTACCATGATTTTTATGGGATTAGTTCCTTTTGCAACTTCATCTATTGCTATTATGTTTGGTTTATTATTCATAAATGGATGGTTTCAAGGAATGGGTTGGCCACCATGCGGTAGAGTTGTAGCGCATTGGTACTCGGTAAGAGAAAGAGGGACTGCTATGTCGGTTTGGAATTTAGCTCATAATTTGGGAGGTTTTTTAGTTGGACCATTAACAGTTTTAGGTTTTGAACTCTTTGCAGATTGGCATGGAAAACTATATTTCCCAGGTATGGTGGCTATTTTATTTGCATTAATTGCATTGTTATTGGTAAGAGACACACCGCAATCTGTTGGTTTACCACCTATTGAAGAGTACAAAAATGATTATCCAAAAAGTTACGATGCAAAAACTCAAGAGCAAGAGTTTTCAGCTAAAGAAATCTTCTTAAAGTACGTTTTTAATAATAGATTGCTTTGGTATATTGCTATCGCAAATGCCTTTATCTACTTGGTTAGAAATGGAATCATAAATTGGGCGCCAACATTTTTACAAGAAGCTAAAAGTTATACGCAATCTGAAGCTGCTTGGGCATCAAGCGGTTACGAATTAGCTGCAATACCTGGCACCTTGCTTTGTGGAATTATAAGTGATAAAATTTTTAATGGTAGGAGAGCTCCAGTTACAATTATCTATATGGCAATGACTTTAATTGGTGTTTTAGTGTATTGGAAAAGCCCTGAATCAAATCATTTTGTTCAAAATGTTTCGCTTTGGGCTATTGGATTTTTCATTTATGGTCCAGTAATGTTGGTTGGTGTACAAGCAATTGATTTAGTACCTAAAAAAGCAGCAGGAACAGCCGCTGGTTTAACAGGCTTATTCGGTTATTTTATTGGAGATTTATTAGCAAATGCAGCATTAGGTCGTTTAGTTGATAAACAAGGATGGGATGCAAGTTTTATGGTAATTGCAATTTCTTGTCTTGTTGCCATTTTCTTCACAGCCTTTACTTGGAATAGGGAAAAGAAAAATCTAGCTAACCTTACTCCATTATCTCATTAATTTTTATTTTGGCTAACATGAAAACACATTTTAATAAGTTACTAGTTGCAATAGCATTGATTTGTGCAATTGCTTTTAATCAAGCAAATGCTCAAACTGTAAAATGGGATAGTACCTATCGCCCAGGGAAATATGTAGAACAAGTTGCAAAATTTAAAGCTGATCCAAAATCTAAAAAAGACTACGTTTTTTTGGGAAATAGTATTACCGCCGGTACAGATTGGGCTAAACTTTTAAATTTACCACAAGCGAAAAATAGAGGTATTTCTGGTGATATTACATTTGGTGTTTTAGAACGTTTACAAGATGTAATAGATGGAAAACCTAAGAAAGTATTTATCCTTATAGGAATAAATGATGTTTCTAGAAATATACCTGATAGTGTGATTTTAGGGAATTACAAGAAAATTATAGAACGAATTAGAAAAGGATCTAAGAAAACTCAAATTTATTTCAATACCTTATTACCTGTTAATTCATCTTTTGAGAAATTCAAAAATCATTACGGTAAGGATGAACATATTCTGTGGTTAAACAGCGAAATCAGAAAGTTAGCTGCAAAAAAAGTAACCATTATAGATTTGTATCCTCAGTTTTTAGATAAGGATAATCATTTAAGAGCTGAACTTACAAAAGATGGTTTACATCTTATTCCAGAAGGATATAAAGTTTGGGCCGATTTTTTAAATGCTAACGGTTATCTGAAATAGTTGATAGTCATTATTTAAAAAAAAGCCCCAACATTAGTGGGGCTTTTTTATTTCTAATTGTTTGAAGGTGGCAGAGTTTTATCACCACGACGTGGGCTTTTATTTCCTTTTCTATCTTTCATTTTTCCTCTCATTTCATCACGATAAGCAGCTAAAGTTTTTCTCTGTTCAGCTGTTAAAATGGCATCCATTTTTTCTTTGCTTGCTTTTAGAAAAGCTTTTCGTTCTTCCGTTTTGCCATTCATTGCATTTTTATCGTCCTTGCGCCATTCATCATTCTTTTTAATGCGATCCAATTCTACTTGATAAACCTTTTGTTTTTGGTCGTCGGTTAGAGTTAATTTTTGTTGCATGGTTTTACTAACCATTTCGGCTCTTTGCTCAGCAGTAAATTTAGTAGCATTATGTGCTTTTCTTACTCTAGTGCTGTCTTGCGCATGGGCAGCAGTAAATCCAACTACTACGATTGCTATGCTTAAAATTAATTTTTTCATATGTGTTGCTTTTATTGGTGAGATATAAAAAAAAGTAAACGGTTTAAAAGCAATACGTTAAAAAGTGTTAATTTTTATTTAATTGAGAGATAGATTTTTGCATTTGAGCCATCATACTTGATAAAGTTTCAATAGTTGGCTCTGGCGTTGGATCTGGTAAAGTAGTAGATATATATGCTTTAGCTTTCCATATTTCTAAAATATCATCAGCATCTATTGCATATGGGTCATATACTTTATTATCTGAAATTAATTTCAATTCTTTATTTTCTTTAAATCGATTACCAGCTCTTTTGTACACAACACCTTCATTTTTACTAATGATTACATAGGTTTCTCCAGTTTTTACATCGTTCCAATTGTCCATGTATTCTCCAATAATCACACTTCCTGGTTGTATCGGTAACATTGAATCTCCCATAATTTCAAATGCTCTAAATGTGCCTTGTCGTAAAGCAGGTAGGGGAAGTTGAAATTTTGGTAAATTCTGAATGTATTGTGGATCAGAAAAACCATTTAAATAGCCAGCACTAGCTTTTACAGGAACTAGTTCTATATTCTCATTGTCGTTTTGATCAACAGAAATACTCAAAACTCTTAAATTAGAACCTTGACTTTTTGGTTTTGGTTTCCAATTATCATTTATGCTTTCATTGATAAATTCATCTATCGTTAAATCAAAATACTCTGCTATTTTTTTTAGTAAGTCGTATTTTGGTTCTGCTCTGTCTTCTTCATAGGCTCCAATTAATGAACGCTTAATTTCCATAGCATCAGCGAATTGCTGCTGTGTATGACCTTTTTTCTTTCTTAAGTATTTAAGGTTTGATGAAATGTTTGACATAAAAAATAATTTTAAAATAAATTTGTTTTTACTAAAATTGTTAGTATTATTGTGCTCATAAAGTTAGTAATATTTGTTAAAAGTACAAACATTTATCTAATTAATTTAGTTTTTAATCTTTAAGCCTAGAAGTCATGAAAAAATTTGTTTACATCGTAACCGACAGAAATCGCACAAGTTTACACGTAGGAATGAGCGCAGACCTTATCAAAACACTTGATTTTTATAAGCAAATGCCAAACTTATTTTTTGATAGCGGTCAACAATTAACTCGCTTGGTTTATTTTGAAGAATTTAAAACTGAAGCCCAAGCGTTAAGCCGTTTTAAATTAGTGAGTCGTTTTACTAGAATGCAAAAAGAAAGAATTGTTCGCTCATGTAATCCAGATTGGATTGACTTAACTATTGGTTTAGATTTTGAAAATATTCTTTCTCATCAGAAACTGAATACACAAGTAGCTTTACCGTTAAGTATTTTATCATAAAAAAAGCGCCTCGGTTTAATCGAGACGCTTAATACTATTAAATGGTTTGTTTACCAACCAGGAGCAAAAGTTAATCCAAATACACCAACTTTTACATCAGAACGTGTAAAAGGAATAGCATAATAAGGCTCAATTACAAAATAACCGAATACATTTACTCTCAAAGAAACTCCAGCACTTATGGCAGGTATACGTTCTGCAGGAGTGCCATCAGGCAGTAAAACTCCATTTGGTTCACCTTTAAATGAAACTTTAGAATCTTCTGTCCAAGCTAAACCTGCATCAAAAAATAGGTTCAAATCTGTGAATAAAAACTTCGATGGAATTTGAGCTAATTTCTTAGGGCCTGTAAATGGTAACCTAACTTCAAAATTAAATACGGCTAATTTGCTGCCAGATAATTGGTTGATATCAAAATTACCAGTATTTGCTATTTTACTATTATAAAATGAATTGGCTTCGTATCCTCTTATTAAATAACTGTATCCAGCATATAAAGGATAAAGATTTTCACCATCTCGACCTAAACGCATATAGTTATATGCCCGTACAGCAAAAGTAACTGGTTTTACTCTGAAATATTTTCTTAAATCTGCCGTAACGGCTATAAAGCTAAAATCTCCAAAATATTTCTCAACACCAACTCTATATCTAAAACCATCCAATGGAGCAGTAACTCCGAATATTGAATTATCTCCAATAAAGGATGCATTAGTTTGTAAAATAGAAAAGGGTTTTAATGGAATTCCTAATGTATTTGTTGCTTGAGCATTCGATACTTTTTCACGATCTGAACCCAAATATCCATAGGGATAAGTTCCAGATTGATAATAATTATTAAATCTATCTAAACGATAACTGTAATACGAGCCAGCAACACCAGCTTCAAAACGATGGACTTTGTTAAAAGGATAAGAAGCAAATAATTCAAGTTTATCTTCAAATGTGCGTAAAACATTGGTACTTACTGTATCAATAGGTTCTGCACCAGAAGACGGATTATACACTCCGATGCTTCTAAAACCAGTAACATATGGAATATGAGAAATACCAACTCCCCAATTAATTCTATTTTTTTGATTAATGTAACCAATTAAGCCCCCAAAATCATAAATTTCTCCATTAATAGAAAGATTGGCAATAATTTGATTTCTACCCAAGATATCACTAAACATACCAATAATACCACCTTGTACACCCGCTCCAAATCTGCTTGCAGAAACACCTACACCACTATTCGCTAAATAATCTAAACGAAATTTTGCTCTATAAGGAACAACTTTCATCGAATCAGTTGTTATTTTTTCAAAGCGATCAAAATTTCCTAAATTAGAATTTACAATGTTTACTCCAACATTTTCCATTGGAGGTAGAATTGCCGCATCAAAATTAACATCTTGTACGCCAACTGGCTTAGCTTTAAAATTACTTAATGGAGAATTATATAATGTATAGCGTTGATAACGGTAGTAGCTATATACAATATCATCATTCCTAGAAACCGTTATAGCAGGAGAGAACTCTGTAATACCACTTATACCTGTAAAATAATCAGTTAATTGTTTTACAGTATTATCGCTTAAAGTGTATTCGTATAAATTTCTAAAGCCGTCACGATTTGATAAAAAGAAAATACGTTTGCTATCTCCAGAAAACTGTGCGTTCAAATTATTTGCTCCTGGGAAAACTGGGATATTTGACAATGATTTAGTTGAAATATCATAAACCGTTAAATTAATTGGATTAACAGCGCTGATATTTCCGCCAGCTATTGCTGCTCTATCAGATGAGAAAACTATTTTTTTACCATCTGGAGAAAAGCTTGGCGCATAATCAGAGAAATCATCATTGGTTAATTGAGCAACTTCTTTTGTACTTAAATTGTAAGAGAATATATCACTCTGACCTTCTACCATTCCAGAGAATGCAATTTCTTTTCCATCCGGCGACCAAGTTAAATTACCAAATTGCTCTACTTTACCCATGTCTGTTTGAAATAGTGTGGCCCCATTAGACACATCAATTACAAGCATTTGGTTTTTACCCTTGCTAAAAATACTAAAGGCAAATTGTTTACTATCGGGCGACCAAGCTCCAGCTGATTTTATAAAATTATAATCATCAATATGTGAATTCGCAACTTGACTACTCAATTTTCTAAGAATTTTACCAGTTTTCGCATCGGCTAGAAACAAGTCTATACCAAATAAATCCTTTTCAGAAAGAAAAGCTAGATATTTACCATCTGGACTAATTGCTGGTGCCACATTCATATTACCGGCATTTTTATTATCTATAATTTTTGTTCCTGATATTTTAATTTGTGAACTGTCTGCTTTTAATAAAGGTCTATAATGTTGCTCAATGGAGTTCTTCCATAAACCAGATAATGTTTTATCATCGTATCCAAACGTATATTTAATACCATTTTCATATCCAAATCTAGCTGTTGCTTTAAATAAGGGAACAATTGCCGTATCGCCATAAAGTGAACCTACAAATGTCCAAAACGCCTGACCATAACGATAAGGAAAGTATTTATTGGAATTTGTCAAATCCTTTAAAGATGGAATATCACGATTTAATAGCGCATCACGCATCCACATAGATGTAAAAGCATCTTTCTTTCCAACAGATAAATACTCTGCCATACCTTCAACCATCCATAAAGGCGTATTTCCAACATTCTCTAAACTAATGGAATCTTTTTCTAATAAGAGGTGATATTGAAAAGCATGTACTAATTCGTGTCCTAAAACGTGTCTGGTTTGACTTTTTATGTCCATTACTGGCATAATAACTCGGTTTTTCAAAGCCTCAGTTACACCACCAGTACCTATACCAACTTCTCCATTTAATGCTGTAGTTTGCTGAAAATCTGGGTGATTATTGTATAGAATAATTGGATTTTTAGTTAGAAAAGTATCACGAAAAACTTCTTGATGCATTTTATACCACGTTTCCGCATCTTGAGCAAAGTTCTTTAATAATTTTTCATTCTTTATGTAGTAATAAACCTCGAAGTGAGGTGTGTGCAATACTTTAAAATCCTCATTTTTATATCTTACTTTATTTTGTCCAAAATATTGGGCTTGCACTGAAAAAACAGATACCAAAATAAATAATAGAACTAACAAGGGTTTCCTTATCAAAGTAGAATTTCTATTCATAGTTTAAATTTTTAAGAACAGTATAAAGTGTTAATTTACGAAAAAAGTATGCTATTTGGTTTTAAATACAATAACTAACCTCCGCCATTTTTGTTTTTTTCTTTTTCTTCCTGACGTTGTTTTCTACGTAGTTCTCTCTCTTCTTTCTTTGTTAGTGGAACAACCGGTGTTGCAGGAGCTTGCTTAGGCGTTGTTTCACTATTGTTTTTCTTTTCCTCAGTTTTCTGAACTTCAGATTCTGGTTTAACTACAGGAATTTGCTCATCAGTGACAGGAACACTCATGTCAAGTGAATCAACTTGTGTGCTATCTACTTCAGTTGTATCGATTTGCTGACGAGGCGTTGGACAATTAATTTCTCGTGTAATTTCAACTTTTGATTTTGGGAAAGGTCCATATGTATATCCGCTATTTGGATCGTGATATACTTTTTCCATAAATTTAGCGAAAATTGGCAAAGCCGTATGAGAGCCTTCACCTTGATCTCCGTTTTGGAAATGTGCTGTACGCTCGTCGCAACCAACCCAAACGCCAGTCACTAAATCTTTGGTAATTCCCATGTACCAGGCATCTACGTAATCAGATGAAGTACCTGTTTTACCACCAATTTGATTATTTTTTTTGAATAAATCCCATTCCCATAAAGCCTGAGAAGTTCCTCCAGGTTCTTCCATACCTCCTCTAAACATATATAACATAAGCCAAGCTATTTCTTCAGTTAATACGCGTTTCGTTTTTGGTGCAAATTCTTCAATTATTTTATCATTTTGATCGGTAATTTTTTCTACTAAAATAGGATCAGTTTTTACGCCTTCATTTAAAAAAGTACCATACGCTTTTACCATTTCAAATACCGAAACGTCATTTGGTCCTAAACTTACAGAAGGAACTGAAGCTAAATTACTTTCAATACCACATTCATGCGCCCATTTAACCACATTATCCCAACCAACTTTTTCTGTTACCTGAGCAGTGATGGTATTTACCGATTTTGCCATTGCCCAACGTAAGGACATTTCTTGATAACTATTGCTCCAGTCAGCATTTTTTGGCTCCCAATACTCGGTTTTTCCTTGCTTTTGATACGGAATTTTAACTGGTTTGTCTACAAATTTATCACATGGAACTCATACCGCTTTCCAAAGCAGCTAAATAAGCAAAAGGTTTAAAAGTAGAACCTGCTTGTCTTTTTGCTTGATTAACGTGATCATATTTAAAAAATTTATGATCGATACCACCAACCCAAACTTTAATTTTCCCTGTCTTTGGTTCCATGGTCATCATTCCAGTATTTAAAATTTTACCGTAATAACGAATGGAATCCATGGTTGAAAATAAAGTATCTCTATCGCCTTTGTAAGAGAAAATTCTCATTTTTTTCTTCCTGTTGAAGTACGCGTCAATAGAATCTGTATTGTTACTGTATTTCTTCTTCAACAAAGCATAAATAGGTAAATTCTTTTTTGCTCTATCTGGATAATCTACTTTTTTACGCTCAGAATCTTCCCATGGATCTTCATTTCCCCAAACATTATAAAATCTTCGTTGTAAAATCCTCATCTGATCTTTTACAGCTTCTTCGGCATAACCTTGCAACTTAGAGTCAATAGTGGTGTATATTTTTAAGCCGTCTTCGTATAAATCAACATTGTTATCTTCGCACCATTTCTCCAAATATTTATCAACAGCAGCTCTTAAATAAGAATCTCCATCACTACTATCTTGCATTTTACCTTCTTTTAGTTGCATTGGTTGCTTAGAAAGCAATATTAGACTATCCTTACTTAAATACTTATACTTATTCATTTGGCTTAAAACTGTATTTCTTCGGCTTAATGTTCTTTCAGGATATTTAAGTGGATTATAGTATGAAGTTCCTTTTAACATACCAACTAATAGTGCGGCTTCATTTGTAGCTAATTCTTTAGCTTCTTTATCGAAATATATTCTAGATGCTGTTTTTATTCCATAGGTATTATTACCAAATGAAACCGTATTTAAATACATGGTAATGATATCGTTTTTACTATAATTAGATTCTAGCTTTAATGCTGTCATCCATTCCTTTAGTTTAGAAACTAATGTTCTTACCACTGGGATATATTTAATCAAGCCAGAAGATTTGCTATATCGAGTACGATATAAGTTTTTAGCTAATTGTTGAGTTATTGTACTTGCACCACCATCTTTTCCCATGCCCACAACAGCTCTACCAACTGCTTGAATGTCAATACCAGAGTGTTTGTAAAAACGAACGTCTTCAGTGGCAACTAAAGCATTTATTACACTTGGTGATATTTCGTTGTAGTTAACAGGAGTACGATTTTCTTTAAAATAACGTCCAATTAATTTACCATCAGCAGTATATAATTCTGAGCCAACACGTTGTGCTGGTTTTTTAATATCTTTATAAGAGGGAGAGTAGCCAAATAGCCACAAGAAATTTAGTTGTAATGCGCAAAAGAAAATAACTATGAAAAATACAAAAAGTGCGATATAGCGAACGTATCTATTTTTTATTTCTTTAAACATGGGATAAAGATGGAAAAAACGTGAAATATTATGTGTTAAATTGTGTTAAAAGTATAGTACAAATTAACGTATTTAATTTGCTTAAATTTTAGTCTATATTTAAAAATAAAATGATTCTACCATGAAAACCAATACAAAAAAATATTTAGCCAAAGCTGGAGATAAATTTTCATTGAAAGATTATAGTACTACTTACGATGGACATTTAGATAAAGAAGCTGGTAAAGAAGAACTTGAACGTGTTAAAGGTGAATTGAAAGATTATCAAGAAGCTTTGTATGCATCTGATTCTCACTCTTTATTGGTTATTTTTCAGGCGATGGATGCAGCAGGAAAAGATAGTGCAATCGAGCATGTAATGTCTGGTTTAAATCCGCAAGGTTGCCAAGTATATAGTTTTAAAACGCCAAATAGTGAAGAGTATAGTCATGATTTTTTATGGAGACATGCTAAAGCCTTGCCTGAAAGAGGAAAAATTGGTATTCACAATCGCTCACATTATGAAAATGTTTTGGTTTGTAAAGTACACCCAGATTATGTTTTAAGTGAGAATATTCCTGGATACAACGATGTGAAAAAAATTGATAAGAAATTTTGGAAAGAAAGATATGAGAGCATCCGTAATTTTGAAAAACACGTTACTGCCAATGGAACTGTTGTGTTAAAATTCTTTTTGCATGTTTCTAAAGACGAGCAAAAACAACGGTTTTTAGATAGGATAGAAGAGCCAAGTAAAAATTGGAAATTCTCTGTTGGCGATTTAAAAGAAAGAGCTTTGTGGAAGGAATATATGGCTGCTTATGAAGAAGCAATTAAAGAAACTTCAACAGATACAGCACCTTGGTATGTAATTCCGGCAGATAAAAAATGGTATGCCAGATTAGCCATTAGCCAAATAATTGAGGAAACGTTAGAATCTCTTAATTTAAAATATCCAGTTTTACCAAAAGAAGAAGCAGACCAATTAGAAACTATTAAACAACAATTGTTAAGTGAAAAGTAAATCTGATTTTTTCATAACAAATTAAAATATACCTTTGCATCGCTTTTTGGTTTCCGATTTTATATCGGAATTAAAAGGGAATACAGTGTAATTCTGTAACTGTCCCGCAGCTGTAAGCTCTAAAAAAGTTTTTCAAATCTAAGTCACTTTCCCAATAAATGGGATGGGAAGACAGGAAAACCAGAGTAAGTCAGAAGACCTGCCTAAAAGTTTAATATTTCATAGCTTTCGGGGATTGAAGCTAGGAGTGGGACTTTTTTAATACCTCATTTCTATTCTGATTCTGTTGCTGTGCGTGAAAAACTCACAACAAATGAACAAAAAAACTAAATTAATTGCTGCAGGTCTAGGACTTGTACAGTTAGCCCTATTGGGGAACAAAGCCGTGGCTCAAGAAGCCCAAAATCTAAATGAAGTGGTTATTACAGCCACGAAAAATGAACAAAAACAATCACAAACAGGTAAGGTTGTAACTGTAATTACTAGTGAAGAATTAGCTCGTAGTAGTGGAAAGAATTTAGCTGAACTATTAAATCAGCAAGCTGGAATTACAATAGGTGGAGTAGGGAGTAATGCTGGAAAAGACAAAAGTTTGTTTTTTAGAGGTGCTGGAAGTGCGTATGCCGTTATTTTAATTGACGGTATTTTAGTTACGGATCCATCTGGAAATGGTGGCGCTTTCGATTTGCGTATGTTTGCTATCGATCAAATTGAGCGCATTGAAATTTTAAGAGGTGGACAATCAACTATTTATGGTTCTGATGCAGTGGCAGGAGTGGTGAACATTATCACTAAAAAATCTGGTAAAAAAGGGAATAATGTATATGGTATTGCTAGTGCAGGAAGTTATAATTCTTATAAAGGAACGATTGGTTTAAGTAGTGAAGTAGATGCATTTACCTACAATCTAAGCTATTCTCATTTTAAAACTGATGGAATTTCTGAAGCTGCTAATCCAGCAGGTAATACACAAGTTTTTGATAAAGATGGTTTAAAACAAGATGCATTAAACGCTAATTTTTCTATCCAATTGGATAAGCGATTAAGTATAAATCCTTTTGTACGTTATTTTTATGGCAAATTTGATTACGATGATGATGCCTTTACAGATGCAAAAAACACATCTGTTTCAAAACATTTTAATGGTGGAGTAAATGCAATTTATCAATTGGATAAAGGAAAAATCACATTAAATTATAGCCATGAAAATACAAACCGTGAGTATATAAGTATGTATGGGGGTAAATATCAAGGTAAAATGGATTTACTTGATGTTTTTTACAATCAAAACTTAGGCAATAAATTAAATCTCCTTTTAGGTTTAGATAATAGAGCTACAACAGTTACTCATTTTGGTACAACCACTAATACAGAACCATCTGCAAATTTATTTAGCACCTATGCATCTTTGTTTTTACATGATTTAAGCGTATTTAATTTAGAGGTTGGTGGCCGCTACAATAAACACAATAAATATGGTGAGAACTTCACTTATGCTGTAACACCAAGTGTTAATATTACTAAGGAAGTAAAAGTCTTTGGTACAGTTTCATCTGCATTTAGAGCGCCAACTTTAGAAATGCTGTTCGGTCAATATGGGGCTAATTTAGACTTGAAGCCAGAAAAATCTACGAGCTATGAAGCTGGAGCACAGTTTAATTTGTTAAATGAAAAAGTAAATCTTCGTGTTGTTGGTTTTAAACGTAATATGACTGATGCCATTATTTATGGAGCTAATGGGTATATCAATCAAGATAAACAGAATGATAAAGGTTTTGAGATTGAACCAGGCGTTAAATTAGGTGTATTTTCAATAAACGGCTATTATGCATATGTTGAGGGTAAACAGATCTCTGGTACTGTAGTTTCTGATATTTTACTGCGTAGACCAAAACATACTTATGGTGCAAATATAGGCGTACAGGCAACAACGGCTTTATATGTAAATGCGAATTACAAATTTACTGGCGAGCGCACAGATAGCGACTTTAGTACTTATCCATCAGTAAATAAAGTTTTGGATTCGTATAATTTGTTTAATTTTTATGCAGAATATGCTTTAGCTAAAAAACGTGTTAAAATCTTCGCAGATTTGAAAAACATAACTAATGAGAAATACACAGAAATTATTGGTTACAATACGATGGGCTTTAACATGAACGCTGGTGTAAACTTTAATTTTTAAGGAATTTAGCCGCAGATGTGCAGATTATTTTGATAAATTAAACAACTTTTAAATCTGCGCATCTGCGGCTATTTTTATTTATTACTATAATCCATATTAAACTTACTTAAATCTGGTAATTGCTTTTTATTTCTATTCAATTCATATTCATAAATACTTCTACCTAAATTTTTCATAAAAGGATAACAAACAGTTTCGTATTCATATTTGCCATCGTTATAAATTCCATCTTCATTACTTTGTACTACCGCAGTTAAAAAATATTCAACTTTGTTTTTAAAATCTACAAAATAAGAGTTGTCGATGATAAAGCCATAACTATCGCCGTATTTATTAAAAATTCTAATGTTTGGGTCTAATATTGCATTTTTCTCTCTTCCATAATACAGCATTTTAGCATAAGTTGGCCAAAACTCTTTCGCATCATATTTAGGGAAATCACTTTCGGTAGGTAATTTACTCATGTAGGTATAAATGAGTTTGTAGTCATCTGGTGTTAAATTAAATCGGTCCTTAGCCTGATAAGCTTCAGGCATAATTAATCGTTTCATTAATGATTGTTGATCAGCAATTGTAAAAACATTCTTGTCGGCAAAACTGTAAGGCTCATTTACTAATTTTTCATTGCTATCCATGTAACCTTTGCCTACAATTAAATTGGTCAATTCTAATGGATAATCTTTAGCATCATATTGTTCAGGTTGATGGTAAATTAATTTATCTCCATCATAAAAATCAATTGGATTGGTGTGTCTTGCCGATTCGCCACCATCACCAATGGCCAAACGATTTAAAATTCTACTTTCAGTTAAACCATATTTCTTCAACTTAGCATTAATCTCACTTCTTCCAATAAATTCAAATAGACGATTAAAGGCATCATTATCACTGGTTAACAGAACTTTTTTAATATAATGTGTTAGTGAAGGTTTTCCATTAGCTGCACTTTTATCTTTCAATACCTTAGTTTGCCCTTTAAAACTGCTGTCGGTAATCATGTTTAAACTAGAATTTAAACCTTTGCTTTTTAATTCGTTTACTTTTTCCAACGCAAAAATAACTCCAGCCAATTTTACCGTACTAGCTGGATAAAAATAGTGCTTCGCATTTAAATTATAACTGAATGTTTTAAAACTAGGTTTGTTGTTTTTATCTCTATTTACTTGGGTGTACATCACTTGAACCTCATTATGGGTTGGATGATTTAATATTCCAGAAAATAACTCTGGTTTGTCTTCCATCAATTTTTTTAGAAATAAAGTATCTGTTTTTTGTGCCATCGCTTGGTAGCAAATTAGAAATAATAAACAAAGGGATAATTTTCGCATAACATTAGTATTTGATAGTTAAAGATAAGATTTTCTATTTTTAATAACAGCTGACTTATGAATTCTATATTTTTTATTCAGGATTTAAAAAGCTAATTTTGTGTATTAATTATAAAGAAATGAAAAATAGTTCTAGAACACTTGTATTGTTATTGTTAATGTTGGTAATTGTCGGACTAAGGGTTATTGCACCACTTTCACCAGATTTTAAAGTAATAGCTAATTTTTCTGGAATAGGCGCTGTAGCTTTATTTGGTGGAGCTTATTTTAAAAATAAATTCAATGCTTTTATACTACCGTTATTAGTTTTATTGGTAAGCGATATTGGTCTTGCATTAACGATGGGAAAAGATTATGGTTTTTATCAGGGTTGGTATTATACCTACATTGCCTTTGCGTTAATTGTGTTGGTAGGTCATTTAATGATTAAAAAAGTAAATGTTATAGCTGTTTTAACTGCTAGTTTAACTGGTGTTTTAATTCATTGGATAGTTTCTGATTTCGGTGTTTGGTATGGTTCTAGTTTTTATCCTCAAACATTTGCTGGTTTTTGGGCTTGCTTAGTTTTCGCAATTCCTTACGAACTTAATTTCTTATACGGAACTTTAGCGTATTCTGCGATAATGTTTTTTGCTTTCGAAAGTTTAAAAGCTAAATATCCAGTGTTGAGCTTAAAAAATAATGTTGTCCATTCATAAAATATTATAATAATAGAATAGAAAACCCTTTTGTGCAGTGTACAAAAGGGTTTTTTTATTAAATTAGTACAATGAAGAAGAGATTGGTTGTTTTAACGGGTGCTGGTATTAGTGCTGAAAGCGGAATAAAAACTTTTAGAGATTCTGATGGTTTATGGGAGGGCTACAATATATATGATGTAGCAACTCCAGATGCTTGGGAAAGAAATCCAACTTTAGTACAAGAGTTTTATAACGAACGAAGAAAACAGGTTTTAAAAGCAGAACCAAATCTGGCTCATTTAGAATTAGCAAAGCTCGAGGAACATTTTGATGTACAAATCATTACACAAAACATAGATGATTTGCATGAGCGAGCTGGTTCTACACAAATTACACATTTACACGGTATCATCACCTTCGCTCAATCTGATAAAAACTCATCTTTAATTTATCCTATTAAAGGAGATGAATTAAAAATGGGCGAATATTGTGAATTAGGCTCACAATTACGTCCGCATGTAGTTTGGTTTGGTGAAGCTGTACCGATGATAGAAACCGCTGCTGTTATTTGTGAAGAAGCAGACTTATTTATGTTAGTTGGTACATCGTTAGCAGTTTATCCTGCAGCTGGATTACTTGATTTTGTACCGGCAAGCGTTCCAAAGTATATTATTGATCCTAAAATTCCTTCAGTTAATCAATATGCTAATCTGATTAAAATAGAGAAATCAGCAACTGCTGGAGTAAAAGAAGTCGCGAAACTATTAAAAGCAAATGCTTAAACAAATTCCTGCAGTATTTAATTGGAGTGGCGGTAAAGACAGTACATTGGCTTTGCATTATGTTCTACAGCAAAAATTATTTGACGTACACTATTTACTGACCACGGTTAATAGTTCTTTTAATCGCATTTCGATGCATGGTGTAAGGGAGGTTTTATTAGTTGAACAAGCGAATAGCTTAAACCTTTCTTTGTTTCAAGTACGATTACCTGAAATGCCTGATATGGGAATTTATGAAAAAACCATGTTCGAAGCTTTATCTGCCCTAAAAGCGGAGGGAATTACTCATTCTATTTTTGGAGATATCTTTTTAGAAGACCTTAAAGTTTATCGAGAAAATCAATTGGCTAAAATAGAGATGGAGACTGTTTTTCCGTTGTGGAAAAGGGATAGTCTAGCCTTAGTAAAGGAATTTATTGATTTAGGGTATAAAACTATTGTGGTATGTACACAAGATGGTTTACAAGATTTCTGCGGAAGAGTAATTGATCAATCCTTTATAAAAGATCTGCCTAAACATATTGATCCTTGTGGCGAAAATGGAGAATTTCACACGTTTGTTTTTGACGGACCAATCTTCAATCAACCCATAAATTTTGAAGTAGGAGAGTTAGTCTATAAAACTTTTTCTTCACCAAATGAAAACGATAAACCATCTGGTTATTGGTATATTGATTTAATTCCGAAAGGATAATTTCGTCCTTGTTACTTAAATGAATCTGCTCCTCATTTCGAGCGCAGCCGAGAAATCTTTTCAATATATGTCTGAGTAAAAGATTTCTCCGTTTCACTGCATTCCATTCGAAATGACGATGAAGCTAAGCCAGTATAAAGCAAAATTTTTACATCTATTAAAAGCTAAAATGTCTTTGTTTTTAGAAAAATTAAATTTTAAGTTTTTTAGTGACTTTTCACAAAACCTCCCAATTATTTGGCGTTTTATACAATCAATATTATATTTTGTTAATGTATATATTTTATTAAATATCAAGTATTTAAATATTTTATATTAAACTAATAATTAATAAAAAGAGAGGTTGTATAGGCTATATATAGTCTATTTTCAAAATAATATTTTGTTTACTAATTAAATATTCTATTTTACAGTTAGTTACATATTTTATATCAACTATTACTGCTGACGTTGATAGGCTGCAGAAAAATCAGATCTCATGCTTTTAAAACGCTTAACAACTGTGGTCATAAATTCTTCATCTAGTATTTGAAAAATCTCATTTGCCCCTCCTCCGCTAAGGTCAAGCTCCGATAATTTATAGCTTTGTTCCAATTGACCTTGTTCAAATTTCACTATGTATTTTTGGTTCATATTGAACAATGTAATCTTACAATCTGGGTGTGGTAATTCAGCAAGTATTCTCATGTTATTTTAGTTTGTCCATCGGTAAGATGAAGTATTTAATCATTAATTAATATTATAAATTCACACCCATTTCTTTCAATAAGAAATCTGCATGATCTATTTTAGCAGCAACCCAAAGTACATAGCGGATATCTACACCAATTGAACGACTATAGCTTTCATTCCAAGCGTAATCATTAATAGTAGCTTCGTAAGCACGATCAAAATTTACCCCAATCAATTCTCCATATGCATTCATAATGGGTGAACCAGAGTTTCCGCCGGTCGTATCCATGTTGTATAAAAATGCCACAGGAACATCGTTAAGTTCTTTTTTGGCAAAAGGACCAAAGTCTTTGACATTCCAAAGTGTTTTAATTTGAGCAGGATATTCAAATTCAGGATTGCCAGTAGCACCTTTCTCTATAATTCCTTTAATGCTGGTATATGGAGCCATATAACTCGCATCTGCTGGAGAATAACCACGAACATGGCCATAAGTAAGCCTTAACGTACTATTTGCGTCAGGAATAAAATCTTTCTGCAAAAATTTCTCTTTTACATTGACATAATCACCCATTAACTTATTTAAAACCCCATCTCTACGATCTTTTTCTGGTTTTAGCTCTGCTATTTGTTTTGTAATATCTTTTTCAAATAACAATAAACCGTCGTTATAATCAAGAATTGATTTGCTAGATTTTAAAATGTTATTCAGTACATAGTTTTTGTCTTTTAACTTACTCAATCCAAACGCATCATTAATAAAATCATCTATCATTGCGTTGCTATTGGCGCCTTTGCTTGTTATTTTATCAACTGCGTTTACTCTTTGGTTTGATGTAAAAACTGATGCATCAGTCATCATTTTCTTAAAAATCCTACGATCAACATCAATATCAAAAGAATCATATATTGCATTTAAAGCTTGTTTTAACTTGTCAATATTTGCATTAAAATAAATTTCTTTTTGTGCTGCTGGTTGACTTTCTAACTCAATTTTAAACGTATTGATCTGTTTTGATACATTCAGTAAACTGGTAGATGTATAAATTTGGGTTAACCACATATCGCGATACGCATCGCCATTTATTTGCTTATATAATTGATCTATATCAGTCATTAAATTGCCGTATTGTGCTTTTACATCCACATTGTTATTAATAAATTGAGCTAAAGCAGCATCTTCTTGTTTTTTTTGTGCGACTAAATCAATTCCTTTAATTCCTTTTAATTTACCTCTATAATTTTTCATTACATTGGCATTCTTTTTAATTCTGGTAGCTAATTTTAGTTCAGTAGTTTTATCCCTTTTACCTACATTTTCCATCGTTGTGTTCTGGAAATCATATAATTCAGATACATAAGGTAAAAGGTATTTCTGCTGATAATCAATAAATTCAGCAGGACGATGACGGAATGTTTTTCCAGGATATCCTAAAATAAAAACAAAATCTTCTTCATTAGTTCCATTTGGATTAACTTTTAAGAACTTTTTAGGGGTGTATGGAACATTATTCTTAGCATATTTAGCTGGTTTGCCATCTTTAGAAACATATGCTCTCATAAAGGAAAAATCTCCAGTATGGCGTGGCCAAACCCAATTGTCAGTTTCTCCACCATATTCTCCAATTTTACGATTAGGCACATACACTAACCGTACATCCTGAATTGTTTTATAGCGAAACAGCACATAGCTTTTACCAATAAACATTTCTGAAACTTCGGCTTTAATGCTTGGATCTTTTTTCTCCGCTTCAAGGACAATATTCTTCATCGCATTATTAATTAATTGTAATCGTGTCGATGGGTCTTGTATTTGAGCAACCGCACCCAATACTTTATCAGATACATCTTCATAACTATCAGTAATACGGCATGTTAGTCCTTTTGCTTCAATTTCTTGTTCACGACTGTTAGCTACAAATCCGTTGTTCAAATAATCATGCTCTGGCGTACTTGCTAGTTGTACGGCGCTAAATGCGCAATGGTGATTGGTAATAATTAAACCGTCATTAGAAACAAAAGAACCTGTGCAACCACCCACATTTACCAAGGCATCAACTAAACTTATCCCATTGGGATTATAAACTTCATTTTGATCTATCTTTAAACCTGCTTTCTTTAAATCTAGCTTGTGTATTTCACTAAGTGGAAACATTCCCTCTTCAGGTGGGCTATAAGAAAACTGAAATAATCCAGCTAATGTTAGTAAAGTAATTGATAAGGTTTTCTTGTTCATGTTGTTGTGTTAATGCTTATAATCGTCAAATCTAAGTATTTTGTTCAAAGTAAAAACACAATGTGGAATAGTAATAGAAATGTTAATTCTTCGCTATAAAACAAGATTATTTAATCATTTTGTACCTTTGTAATTCAATAAAAGAAATCCAATGGCAGAAGATTTAACAATAACCAAATCGGGAACAAAAGAAGAACAATATGTATCGCTTATTCCTCAAATCGAAGCTTTGCTTTATGGGGAAACAGATTTAGTAGCGAACTTAGCTAATGTTTGTGCAGCTTTAAAAGAACAATTTGGATGGTTTTGGGTTGGTTTCTATCTAATTAAAAATGATGAATTGGTTTTAGGTCCATTCCAAGGTCCTGTAGCTTGTACTAGAATTAAAAAAGGAAAGGGTGTTTGCGGTGCATCTTGGGAAAAAGAAGAAACTATTATTGTTCCAAACGTGGATGAATTTCCTGGTCATATTGCATGTGCTTCTGCTTCAAAGTCAGAAATTGTATTGCCAATTTATAACAATAAAAACATCATAGGTGTATTAGATGTTGATAGTGAATATCTTTCTCATTTTGATGAAGTTGACGCTAAATACTTAAACCAAATTATTAATTTAATCCATGCCTAAATTACCGTATTCTTTTTATCAAAATGAAGATGTAATTGATCTTTCGGTTCAGCTTTTAGGCAAGCAATTATTTACTTTAATTAATGGTAAATTAACTGGAGGAACAATAGTTGAAACGGAAGCCTATAACGGAATTATTGATAAAGCTTCTCATGCTTACAATGGTCGCTTTACACCAAGAACTTCAATTATGTATGAAGCTGGAGGTATTTCTTATGTCTATTTGTGTTATGGAATTCACCATTTATTTAACGTAGTAACCAACACAAAAAATAACCCAAATGCGGTGCTAATTCGTGGCATTGAACCAACAGAAGGGCTTTCAACTATGTTAGAACGTAGAAATATGCAAAAACTGGAACCGAGAATTACTGCAGGTCCAGGTGCATTGGCAAAAGCATTAGGAATTGATAAAAACCTAAATGGTAAAGATTTGCTGGGCGATGAAATTTGGATTGAAGACAATGGTATTCACTTCAAAGAAGAACAAATAGTGGCTTCGCCTAGAGTTGGCGTAGATTATGCAGAAGATCATGCCTTATTGCCTTGGCGCTTTTATGTGAAAGGCAATAAGTTTGTGAGTAAACCAAATTCATAAGTTAACTAAAACTATTTCAATTTAGCTGATGTTTATTAATAAAAGCGTCACTATGAAAAATGAAAAAAATATTTCCATTCTAAAAGAAATGGCAGAAAAAGTAAGAATTTGTATGTTTAATACCATTACTGAAGATGGCTTTCATAGTCGCCCAATGGGGACGGCTAAAATTGAAGAAGATGGAAGTATTTGGTTTTTTACAAATGAATATTCCCCAAAGTCTAAAGAAATTTCAAAAGATAATGAAGTGAATTTAGGTTACAGCGATCCATCAAATAATACATTTATTTATGTAAACGGCAAGGCCGAATTAGTTGATGATCAAGCTAGAAAAGAAGCATATTTTTCTCCAGCTATTAAAGCATGGTTTCCAGAAGGAGCAGATGATCCTAACTTAATTTTAATAAAAGTAACTCCTAGCGTAGCCGAATACTGGGACTCAAGTTCAAGTAAAATGGTAGTCGCATTTAATATGCTTAAAGCAATTGTAACTGGAGAAACACCTGATTTAGGTGAGCACGAAAAGATGAAATTTTAACTAGTCATAAAATGATAATGAAAAGTCTAGCCATCTGGTTAGGCTTTTTTTTGTTAATATTGAAGCATGAATTTCGAGAATAATTTATCCTTCGCTCAAGTCTTAGATCAGCAAGATCCACTAAGAGAAATGCGTAATGAATACCTATTCCCTCATCAAAATGGAAAACCTTTTATCTATTTGTGTGGCAATTCTTTAGGGTTACAACCTAAAGTAGCACGCGAAGTTTTAGAAGTGCAATTGAACAATTGGCAAAACTTAGCAGTAGAAGGTTGGTTTGATGGAAATTCACCTTGGATGTTTTATCATAAAGAACTGAAAAAACTAATGGCGCCTATTGTCGGTGCAAAACCTGCAGAAGTTTGTCCAATGAATACCTTAACAGTCAATCTTCATTTATTGATGGTTAGTTTCTATCAGCCAAAAGCGAAACGTTTTAAAATTATAATGGAAGCTGGTGCATTCCCATCAGATCAATATGCAATAGAAAGCCAAGTACGTTTTCATGGGTTCGATCCAAAAGATGCTATAATTGAAGTAAAACCACGAGAAGGAGAATACACGTTAAGAACTGAAGATATTGTTAAAGCCATAGCCGATAATGATGAAGAATTAGCTTTAGTACTGTTCGGAGGGATTAATTATTTTACTGGTCAATGGTTTGATATGTTGGCAATTACAAAAGCTGGGCATAGTGCAGGTGCGATAGTAGGTTTCGATTTAGCTCATGCTGCTGGGAATGTACCTTTACAGTTACACGATTGGAATATTGATTTTGCGTGTTGGTGTTCGTATAAATATCAAAATGCTGGTCCTGGAGGGATAAGTGGAATCTTTGTTCATGAAAAGCATTTTAATACTCCTTTAAATCGTTTTGCGGGATGGTGGGGCTATAATGAAGCGCAACGTTTTAAAATGGAAAAGGGATTTGTTCCTGAAGCTGGAGCAGATGGCTGGCAAGTAAGTTGTACACAAGTAATGCCGATGGCTTTATATCATGCATCGTTGCAATTATTCGAAAAAGCAGGGTTTATGGATATTTTAAGAACTAAAAGTAAAACTTTAACATCCTATTTGTTTTATCTTATCAATCAAGTAAATACAACATTAGGAGAGGAGCAATATAAAATAATTACACCCCAAGACGAAGATGATAGAGGAGCGCAAGTTTCTATCATTGCCAAAGCAAATGGAAAGAAAATATTCGACGAATTAATTGCTCATCATGTGCTGGGTGATTGGCGTGAACCAAATGTTATACGTTTAAGTCCTGTACCTATGTATAATAATTTTGAAGATGTGTACAGAACTGGAGAATTACTATTAACCATTAGCCAATCCATCAAATGATAAATTACAATCCTAAAGAGTGGATGAGTTTCATCTTCCATATTCACAAAGCAGATACATTTAGAAAATTATGGCCATTGATGTTAAGCATAGCGGTATTTTCTGCTGGTTTAGCGTACCTAGAGCTTAATTATTTAAAGCTAGCAGATACTACATACATCAAGAATGTAGGTATGATGCATAGCCTTTTAGGTTTTGTAATTTCTATGTTATTGGTATTTAGGACTAATACTTCATATGATAGATGGTGGGATGGAAGAAAATTGCTAGGCTCTTTAACCAATGTAAGTAGAAATCTAGCCATCAAAATCAAAGCATTAAACTTAGATCAGGAAGACGTTGAATTCTTTACATACGCTATTCCTAAATACGCGTTTGCTTTAAAAGAACACCTAAGAGAAAAGCAATACTTCGGAAAAGATAGCTTTTTAATAGGAATAGACGGTGATAAACACATTCCCAATCAAGTAGCAACGAGTATAGTTAGTCGTATTTATGCTTTACAAACTGCAAATAAAATCTCTCAAGAACAACTCATTACTTTAAACACCGATGCAAGTCAGTTTACAGATATTTGTGGTGGCTGTGAACGGATTAGAAACACGCCAATCCCGTATTCTTATAGTGCTTTTATTAAGAAATTCATTTTCATTTATGTATTAACATTACCTATTGGATGGGTTTTTAGTTTAGGTTATTTCGTGGTGCCAATCGTACCCTTTATTCTCTATGTATTAGCAAGTTTGGAGTTAATAGCTGAAGAAATAGAAAACCCTTTCAATCAGGATGCAAATGATTTGCCAGTAGATGAGATTTGCAATAATATTGAAAAACACGTTAGAGAGATTTTAAGCTGATATAATTGCTATACTGTTAATTGTTCCATTGTTGGATTATATTGTCCATACTCCATGTTAAAAATTGCTTATCATCCAATATATGCACATCCCTTACCAGAAGGTCATCGTTTTCCGATGCTTAAATATGAATTAATACCTGCTCAATTACTTCACGAAGGCACTATTCAACAAGAAAACTTATTTGCACCAGAGCCAACAAAAGAAGAAAATATTTTAACTACACACGATAAAGCTTATTGGCTACAACTCAAAAATCTCACTCTGCCTGCAAAAGAACAACGCAGGATAGGCTTTCCTTTAAACGCACAATTGGTAGAACGAGAAATTAGAATTGCACAAGGAACAATAGATGGTGCGTTGTATGCACAACAAAATGGGGTAGCTTTTAATGTAGCTGGTGGTACACACCATGCTGGTAGTAATTGGGGAGAAGGTTTTTGCTTATTAAACGATCAGGCTATAGCAGCAAACTATTTGTTAACAAACAATTTAGGTAAACGCATCTTAGTTATAGATTTAGATGTTCATCAAGGTAATGGAACCGCAGAAATATTTCAAAATGATCAACGGGTTTTTACATTTTCGATGCATGGTGCTAAAAACTTTCCTTTTAGAAAGGAACAATCAGATTTGGATATCCCTTTGGATGATGGCACAACTGATGAAAACTTTTTAACTAAACTGAAAGAAGCTTTAGTTTATGTATTTAAAAAGCATCAGCCTGATTTTGTATTCTATTTAGCTGGAGTAGATGTATTAGCAACAGATAATTTAGGTAAGCTAGCTCTTACTAAAGGTGGTTGTAAGCAACGCGATGTATTGGTTTTTGAAGCTTGCTTACAGCATCAAGTTCCTGTCCAAGTAAGTATGGGAGGAGGTTATTCTCCAAGCATTAGGACTATTGTAGATGCGCATTGCACTACTTTCCGCGTAGCGAGAGATTTGTTTTATTAAATTCTTACCTTCGCCACATGTTAGAAATTATCTATCAAGATGAACATTTAATTGCTATAAACAAACCACACGGATTACTGGTGCACCGTTCTAAAATAGCAAATGATGCCACAGAATTTGCGTTACAGTTATTACGTGATCAAATTGGTCAGCATGTCAATCCTGTACATCGTTTAGATAGAAAAACCAGCGGGCTTTTACTTTTTGCATTCACTAAAGAAGTAGAAATCGCTATGCAAAAACAATTTCAAGAAAGCTTAGTCGAAAAGAAATACTTAGCCATTTTACGTGGGTATGCACCAGATCGATTGGATATTGATTATCCCCTAAAAAAAGAGAACGGCACACTGCAGGAAGCATTTACTTCTTTTGTTACTTTGCAACGAGCAGAAATCGAAGTTCCTTTTGGCAAACACTCAACTTCACGTTATTCTTTAGTAGAAGCTACGCCAACAACAGGCCGAATGCATCAGCTTCGTAAGCACTTTGCACATATTTTTCATCCTATCATTGGTGATAGAAAACATGGTTGCAATAAGCAAAATGGCTTTTTTGCTACACAATTTGAAATGACCACTATGCTACTCCATGCATCAGAGCTTAGTTTTAATCACCCTGTAACCGAAAAACGAATTCAGTTAAAAGCAACACTTCATGAGGAGTTTATTAGGATGATGAATGTGCTAAAATTTACCAGTTAGTATAATAATTGCACTCTAAAAGCTGTTATTACTACATCTATGATGACATATTCACGATTTGCACCCGTGCTGTTTATCTTATTTTTAAGCAGCTGTTCTTCCATTTATATTCCTAGCGTACCTAATACGCCAATGTTAACCACACAAGGTGAAATTGCTGCTGGTGCACATATTTCGTTGAAAGGCAATGCTAATTTTAATTCGGCCTATGCCGTAAGTAATCATTTTGCTGTATTGGCGAATGGTGCTTACATGAATAATGATGGCACTAAAAAAGACATTAAACATAAAATGATAGAGTTTGGAGGCGGTTATTTTAATACTTTCGGTCCAAATAATAATAGAATATTAGAAATTTATGGGGGTGTAGGAAGTGGTAAAAGCGACAGAGTATTCAGACAATTTGATGATAACAAAAACGTAATCAGTAGAGATCATCAAGAAGCGAAATACGATAAGAAGTTTATTCAGGTAAATTATAGTTCTAAAAAACGAGATAACCTTCGCCTATTTGGTGTAAACTTTGGATTAAACTTTGGTACGGCATTACGAATGAGTTTTGTTAAAACCAATGATTTCTTTAGAAATAACATACAGCAACCGAATGAAGAGAATATTTTTCTTGAACCTGTTTTCTTTACTCGAATGATTTTAAGCGATGAAGTGCAATTACAATATACGAGTGGAAGCAATTTTGGCTTAAAAAGTCGTAAGTTTTTAAATGCTGGTAATTCGGTATTTAGTGTTGGTGCGGTTATAAATTTAGGCAGAACTCCTAAAAAACAATAAGAAGTTATTGTAAATTTGTTAGCATGAGATGGTCGCTATTAATCTTTTGCGTAGTTGCTTTTAAAGCTGATTTAAAAGCACAAAACACTTTCAACGAGTATTTCAACTCCTTAAAAAAGGTAAACATTGATAGCGGTATTACCTTAACCTTCGATGAACCTGCACAGTTAAATTCTAAAAAACCTACTAAACTTATCTTATTTGCTTTGCCAAATGGTAATACGACTGCACAAACTTTTGGGAAAAAGTTAACTGATGGCGATGATTGGCATTTTGATATACAGCATATCGGTGCTCAAACTGCATTTATTCGTAGTTTAGATAGACATACAAACTATATTGTTGTTTATATAGAAAACGAATTAAAAAGTTGGCCAGCTTGGCGCAGGAAATTTTTAACAGGAGATCAGCAAATAGGTAAATTGGTTGAGGGTTTAGCAAAACGTTATCAAGAGTATCATCCTAAAATTACATTAAGCAGTCATAGTGGGGGTGGAAGTTTTATTTTTGGTTACATCAACTCACAAATTCAATTGCCAACGTATATAGAGCGTATTGGGTTTTTGGATGCAACGTATGGCTACGAGACGGAAAAGCATCAAGCGAAGCTTACCAATTGGTTAAAAACGAAAAATAAATCATTGCAAGTTATGGCTTACAACGATAGTGTGGTGGTTTATAATGGTAAACCGTTGGTATCACCAACTGGCGGAACCTGGTACAGAAGCCAATTAATGGCTAAAGATTTACAAATCGAGTTTAACTTAAAGAAATACGATTTACCTGATCGAGTGAACTGGTTTAATAAAAGTCATTTAATTGATTTCTCATTAATTAAAAACCCAGAAGGCAAAATCTATCATACTGTATTGGTAGAGAAGAATGGTTTTATCCGGTTGTTATTTAATGGTACAACCTATCAAGATAAAGATTATCAGTTTTGGGGAGATAGGGCTTACCAACAGTATGTTTTGCAGTAATCATGGAAAATGAAAGTGGAAATTTAGTTCGTAAAATTATCCATATCGATATGGACGCTTTTTATGCGTCGGTAGAACAGCGAGATTTTCCAGAGTATCGAGGTAAACCATTGGTTGTTGGCGGATCTCCAGAAGGTAGAGGTGGAGTAGTTGCAACTGCAAGTTATGAAGCTCGTAAATTTGGCATCCGCTCTGCGATGACAGCTAAGAAAGCTCAACAGCTTTGTCCATATGCTATATTTGTGAGACCAAGATTTGCAGCTTACAAAGAAGTTTCTCAACGGATAAGAGAGATATTTAGTCGGTATACGGATTTAATTGAGCCACTTTCTTTAGATGAAGCCTATTTAGATGTGACGGTAGATAAGCTAAACATCGGATCTGCCATTACCATTGCCGAGCAAATAAAACAAGCAATAAAAGACGAATTGAATTTAACCGCATCTGCTGGAGTTTCTATTAATAAGTTTGCTGCGAAAATTGCTTCTGATATGAATAAACCTGATGGTTTGACTTTTATAGGTCCTTCTCGGCTCGAAAAGTTTATGGAGCAATTGCCTGTAGAAAAGTTTTTTGGAGTTGGTAAAGTTACTGCCGAGAAAATGAAAAGGCAGGGTTTACATACAGGTGCAGACTTAAAACAATTGACAGAACAACGACTAATACAGCTATTTGGTAAAACTGGAAAGTTTTTTTATAGCATAGTAAGAGGTATAGATCATAGACGAGTACAACCACACCAGGAAACTAAATCTATAAGTGCAGAAGATACCTTTTCTTACGATTTGGGCAAAGGAGAAGAACTTAGCGATTGGCTAGTGCAAATTGCAACATCTGCTTTTAAACGTGTACAGCATTATGAAATTTATGGACGAACCTTAACGCTAAAGGTTAAGTTTGGAGATTTTAAGATCATAACCAGAAGTATGTCTTTTGCCAATCCAATTGTAGATTTAGCTCACGTACAGGAAACAGCAAAAATATTATTGGATCATCTTGATTTAGGTGATAAAAAAATCAGATTGCTTGGTGTTTCTTTTTCTAATTTCGGAGAATCCAAACCCAAAGTAAAGTATAATAACCATCAGCCTACGCTTTTCCCCACAACTAACACTTAACATTTAATTAATTTTAACGAAACAAATCAAAGGTATTTTTGAATTATCAGCAGTATAATCTGATTTTACTATGAAAATAAATACCGTAATCATAGCTATTGTAATTGTGGCGATTTTGGCCTTTGTTTATTTTATCGTTAAACGGAATAAAAAAGACCAAAAGGAATTAGAAAACGAACTTAATGAGCGAGAAATTACGCCTGAAAAACATAGTGATAAACGTGTTTAGTTCGTTTAGCTAACAAGAAGTACTAACCCAACTGATCCCTTAAAGTTTCTAAAAGGGTATCTATGTCAAATGGTTTTGGCACCACTTCATCTGCACAAACTTCTTTTACTCGTTCTATTTGAGGATGGGTTGAAAGCACAATTACAGGAATATGTTTCGTTCCTTCAGCTTCTTTTATTTGACGGCAAAGTTCAGTTCCTTCTACTGTAGGCTTAACAATATCTAGTAAAATAGCATCGGGTTTAGACTCTACAATATGCTCAAATATATCTTTTTCATTAGCGTAGAGACTATAATTATAGCCAGCTTCGTCCAATACTATTGATATCAATTCTAGAATATCTTTATTGCTTTCAACAACCAAGATGCGTTTTTTCATATAGATAATAAAAAAAACAAATATAAATTATTTAGATGAAGTTTGAATTAATAATCTTGTTCTATGTTGAAATCGGAAGAATAATAAAATTGATGCAGTTAAAAGTCCAAAAGTTAAGCCATACCAAATTCCTCTTACACCCATATTTAAATGGAAACCTAAAAAATAACCTAAAGGAATTCCAATAATCCAGTACGATAAAAAAGTAATAAAAGTTGGCATATTAACATCTCCAATTCCACGTAAAACGCCTAAACCAACAACTTGTGTACCATCAAACAATTGAAAAAAGCCTGCTATAATTAATAACTGTGCAGCAATTTCAATCACTTTTAAATCACTTGTATATAGGTACGGCAATAGAGAATTAGCGAGTATAAATAAAAGGGCTGTACAACTCATAAAAGCAATTACCACATGGTAGCTGGCTATTGCAGAGCGACGAAGATCTGTGAAATTTTTCTGACCTAAATAATTACCTGTTTTTATGGTGGCGGCAGATGCAATACCACTTGCTACCATATAGGTTAACGCAGCCAGCGTAATGGCAATTTGATGTGCAGCTTGTGGAGCAGCGCCAATTGTACCAATAATAATAGCAGCACCACTAAACGCACTTATTTCAAAAATATATTGCATGGCAACAGGCGCTCCAATTTTAATAATTTGAATACTTCTAATTTTATCAATGGCGTACACTTTAAAGTGCTCAAGATATACTTTAAAGTTTTTTGATCTCATCACGTAAAATCCCATCACTACAGCCATTAGTGTACGATCAATTAATGTACTTAATCCAACACCTTTTACACCCATTGATTCGATACCAAACATTCCCTTTACAAAAATAATTCCGAGTATAATGTTTAAGATGTTCCCGAAAATAGAGATCATCATCGCTTGCATGGTAAAGCCCAATCCTTCTGCAAATTGTTTAAAGGTTTGAAATATCATTAAGGGGATAATTGAAAAAGCAAGTAGACCTAAATAAGGTTTTGCATAGGCAACAACTTCAGGCGATTGTCCTAAATGACTAATTATAGATAAAGTACCAAAGTGTAACAATAGATAAAGAATAATACCTGATATGATATTTATTAATAAACTGTTAGAAAGCAATCGTCCGCATTCACTGTAATTTTTACCACCATTTTGTTTGGCAATTAATGGCGTTAATCCATAAGATAAACCCAAGCCCAATACCATAATAATAGTAAAAAGACTATTTACTAAAGATACAGCTGCTAATTGAACTGTACCAGCAAATTGACCTACAATTACACTGTCGGCTATATGCACAGCCATGTGTCCAATTTGAGAAACTACAATTGGACTAGCAAGAATAAGGTTTTCTTTATAGTAAGGTTTATATTTGGTGTATAGTGCTTTAAGCATAAGGTTTGCAAATTCGCATTTTTATCTCAAATAGCCGATTTTATTTTATATCTGCCGCTGTAAAATATTCTTCTTTTTCTGAGGTATGTGGTAAAATTACGCCTGTAAGAATTAAGCTAACAATAATTTTCTGTGCTTTTTTATAAGCACTTCGTGTTAATTTACTGTATTCTTTTAAAGTAATACGGCCATGTTCTTCAAGGTAATTTAATAGTTTTTTTTCGTGTTCTGAATAGGAGATGAGTTGTCCGTTTTCATGATTACCTTCTTTTAAAACATCAACAATAATTTTACTAGCCAATACACTTTTGTCTTTCACTCTAAAATAAACCCACCATTTTTTGTTTTCGTCCAATGCGTAATGTGGTTTGGTGTCGCTTTTAGGAATATCAACTACTAAAACCAGTTTATCATCCACATACACTTCTTCGAATTTTGGTTCTATCGCTGGTTTACAAAATAGATGCGCAGATTTAGTAATCATGTACTTTTCTTCATCCTCAGCTTTTACACCTTTAATGGTTCCATCATCGGCTACGCCAATTAATAATTTACCACCTCTGTTATTTGCAAAAGCAACTAGTGTTTTGGCTATTTTTTCGTTATTACTAATGGTTTTTTTAAAGTCTAAGCTTACATTTTCACCTTCCAGAATTAGTCTTTTAATGTTCATAGCTCAGCATTAATTATATCGCAACTCTCTGTTTTTCTCCTGGGAATTTATTTCTTAAATAAATCTCATTCATTACCGTAGCACACAATTCGCCTTGTTTATTAAATAATTCCATTGGATATGATTTCACAAATTTTCCAGTTTCCGTTAAGGAAGCTTCTGCCTCAGCAATCATTTCATCGGTTACCTTTAAGGTAAAATATAAGCTCGTTAAACCTGGTTTAAGGTATTGGATAGATGCACTTTTTAACCAAACTCTAACTTTAAAGCCTCTACGTTGCATCAGTTGATCAAACAAAATAGCATAAAATGGATCTGTTGCTGCATAAATTGAGCCACCGAAAATAGAACCATTGTAGTTTCTGTTTAAAAAGCTGTTGCTAATTTTAACATCTACGCCTCTAAAATCAGGATGAAATTTTTTAACCCAAATGCGCTGAAATAATAAAGGAGGATACAAACACATAGCCCATTTAAGGGTTTTTTCCGAAACTATCATGATGTTTAAATATCAGAAATAGAATTGAGCTTTAAAAGTTTATCTCTAGGTAATGCTGAAATTTGATGTTTAATGTAAAAAGTAAAACTTTTAAGAATACTCAATAATTTGAAAAAACATTTTAATTCACAAGGTGTTAGCCTATTAGTTAATTAATTACGCTCACTGGATGGTGGGCACGTTTACATGAAAAAAAAACATATCTACCTATGTTTAAGCAAATCTAACCCTTAATAACATGGTTGTTATTAAGGGTTATTCATTTTATGTGGTGTAAGAAAAAAGTGGTAAATTGCTGCTATGCACATTTACGATACACTTACTGCCGCAGTGGCCGATTTAGAAAAAAGAGGCTACGAGTACGATTTTACATTAGCTCAAGATTGCATTGAATGTAAATCTTTAAACCTTCAATTAATGCCAGAGGAATTTGAAATTGATGAATTTTATCGTTTCGAAGGCATGACAGATCCTGGAGATAGTGCAGTTATTTATGCCATTTCATCGCCAGTTGGTAATTTGAAAGGTGTTTTAATTGATGCTTATGGAGCTTATGCTGAAAATATCTCACCAGAATTATTAGATAAATTGAAAGTACATCACGACAGCTAATCTTCTATTTTATTTTTTGTTTTAAAAACCGCTCTACAATTTGTTTCGTAAGTAGAGGCATAACTTAAAAACAAAAAAATAAAATTTTATGAAAAAGCAATTCTTAAGCGTAGCAATGGGTGTAGCATTTTTAGCTATGGCAACTGCTTGTAATTCTACCAAAACAGATTCTAAAATGGGAGACAGTACTGCAATGGATACTACCATGGCAGATACAACTATGAGTACTGAAGCTGGTGTAGAGGTAGGTGGAGCAATGATGGTTCCTTCTAAAAACATTGTAGAAAATGCACTAGGTTCTAGTGATCATACTACTTTGGTTGCCGCTGTTAAACAAGCTGGATTAGTAGAAACATTAAGTGGAACTGGTCCTTTTACAGTATTTGCACCAACTAATGAGGCATTTGCTAAAGTACCTGCAGCTACTTTAACTGATTTAATGAAGCCAGCTATGAAAGCTGATTTAACTAAAATCCTTACGTATCATGTAGTTCCTGGAGCATTAAAATCATCAGATTTAAAAGATGGCCAAGAGCTAACAACAGTACAAGGTGGTAAGCTTAAAGTATCTATTAAAGATGGTAAAGTGATGATTAATGGCGCTAACGTTACTATTGCTGATGTTGTTTCTAGCAATGGTGTAACACACGTTATTGATGGCGTTTTAATGCCTAAATAATCATATGTTTAATTAATTAATTAATTTTAAAAGCCAATTCACATTGTGGGTTGGCTTTTTTGATTCTATCTATTTTTTTGTAGTTTAAAGCCTTCAAACTGTATGATATATGAACGCCTCAAATAAGCGAAACATCACGCTCATTGTTATCGTAGCCGCACTAGGTTATTTTGTTGATATTTATGATCTTATCCTTTTTTCGGTAGTTAGAGTTAAGAGCCTAAAAGATTTAGGCGTAGCCGATGATGAAATGCTAAGGGTTGGTGCAACTATTATAAATAGCCAAATGTTTGGGATGCTGATTGGCGGCATATTGTGGGGTATCTTAGGTGATAAAAAAGGTCGATTAAGCGTATTATTTGGATCTATCATTTTGTATTCAATAGCTAATATTGCTAATGGATTTGTGAGTTCAGTAACTGCTTATACAATCATTCGTTTTATAGCGGGTGTGGGTTTAGCTGGCGAATTAGGCGCAGGGATTACCCTGGTTACCGAAAGTATGGGTAAAGAAAATAGGGGTTATGGAACTATGATTGTTGCAGGAGTGGGTTTATTTGGTGCTGTTGCTGCAGCATTAATTGGTGGGCATTACACGTGGCAAACCAGTTATTTTATTGGTGGAGGGATGGGTTTGTTGCTCTTGTTTTTACGTGTAGGTTTAGTTGAATCAGGTCTATTTAAGGAGGTAAGAGAGAAGACTGTTCAGCGTGGCAATATGTGGATGCTCTTTAACAATGCTGGTCGTTTTAAAAAATATGTTTGCTGTATTTTAATAGGTTTACCCCTTTGGTTTGTGGTAGGCGTGCTCATTACTTTTTCTCCAGAATTTGGTAAAGCATTAGGGGCTACAGGTATTTTAAATGCCGGCAAAGGCGTAATGTATTGTTATATAGGTATTGCCGCAGGCGATGTTGTTGCTGGATTTTTATGTCAGCTATTAAAATCACGGAAAAAAGTAATGTTATTGTTTTTGTTATTAACGGCTGTTTCAATCGTTGTGTATTTAAATGCTAAAGGATTAACTCCTGAGACTTTTATTTGGTTAAGCTTATTTTTAGGTTTTGCATCTGGTTATTGGGCCACTTTTGTAACTATCGCTTCAGAACAATTCGGTACAAACCTAAGATCAACGGTAACTACAACAGTTCCGAATTTTATTCGTGGTTCTGTAATTGCAGTTACGCTTTCTTTTCAGTTTTTAAAAGGTGAAGTTGGCATTTTACAAAGTGCACTGATTGTAGGCTTTACTTGTGTAATTATCGCTTTGGTAGCTTTAAGCCAGTTAAAGGAAACCTTTCATAAAGATTTAGATTACGTTGAGGTGTAAACCTCACTCTTTGATTCCCTCTACTCAAGGAGAGGGAGCGTGATGTAAACAAAATGGCAAGAAATCCAATAAGCCAAAGTATGTCAAAAAAATGTACTATCTAAACTTTCAATTAGCATTAGCTATTAATACCCTTAACTTTGGTATTTAATTTAAAGATGATGTTTAGGGACGAAGTAGCTGCAGCGTATCAGCACATACAAGATAGTATTTGTGAAGGTTTGGTTCAGGCAGATGGAAAAGCAAAATTTGAAGAAGAACTTTGGCAACGTGATGGTGGCGGAGGCGGTAGAACCCGTATCATGCAAAACGGGAACGTGATAGAGAAAGGTGGTGTAAATTTTTCTGCAGTACATGGTAAACTTCCTGAAGCAGTAAAAAAAGCTTTTAAAGTTGATAGTGATGACTTTTTCGCAACAGGTGTTTCTATAGTAATGCACCCAGAAAACCCGTTTGTGCCTATTATACACATGAATATTAGGTATTTTGAAATGGATGAGCAAACTCGTTGGTTTGGTGGCGGCATAGATCTTACACCACATTATGTTATCCCTACGGATGCTCGATTTTTCCATCATCGCTTAAAACAAACCTGCGATAACTTCGATTCTTCTTTTTATCCAAAATTTAAGGCAACTGCCGATGATTATTTTTTTATCAAACATCGCGAAGAAACCAGAGGAGTGGGCGGTATTTTTTACGATAGACTAAAACCAGAAAATACAGGTTTAGACTTTGCTTCGATATTGAGTTTTTCTGAAGCTGTTGGCAATACATTTTTACCCGTTTATACCGAATTAATAGATCGCAATCGCGATACTTCCTATACAGATCAGCAAAAAGAATGGCAATATCTACGCAGAAGTCGCTATGCCGAATTTAACTTAGTGTATGACGCAGGTACTAAGTTTGGACTAGAAACCAATGGCCGTATCGAAAGTATCTTAATGAGTTTGCCGCCAACTGCTAAATGGAATTACAATCCTCAAATTATAACCAATAGTGAAGAAGAAATCACTCAAAACTACCTTAAAAAGGGGATAGACTGGGTGTAATGTATTATTCAGGCTAAACTTATCGTTTTAAGCGAATTAGTTTAATGGTTGTATTTTTGTTAATGTTAGTCACAAGTAGGGCGCTCATGTAAAAGCGGAGATATTTTATAACCATCATCGCATTCATTTTTGCTTGCATACCATCTTCTTTTTATCAACATCCTACTTTAATCCGAGTCTTGTTCTAGAAGACATCCAATTTTAAAAGACTGTATACACCAAAACCAGTAGGTAACCTAAACTAAGGTAGAACTAAACAAGAACTGTTCTAGGATATAAGTCGCGGTAAGGTCGCTATAAGGTCGCCGTAATGTCGCGGTAAGCATTAAGAAAAAATTAGGATTTGTAACGGAAAATCGTTGTATATGGAATGGTTTTTAAATATACATTTTCTAGCGTAAAGGTTCGCTCAATTATTAAATTATTGGCACTATTGTTTCGCAATCGAAACTGATATATGGATGCAACGCTTATTCTCAAAAGTACTAGATAAGAATATAGTCATACATCCAGTGTTCAAATACTATAAGAACCGCCTGTTCATCAAAGCCTAAAGGGCATCTATCGTTTATAAATTAGCATAACACTACTATTATAATTAGTTGATAAATATTTTTAATACTAAAAATATTAGTATTATATTTGTTTATAATTTATGGAATTTAGCGATAAACATATCATCCACATGGATCAGGATGCCTTTTTTGTATCTGTAGAAATCCTTAAAAATAGCAAATTAGCTGGTCTTCCTGTCGTTATTGGGGGTATGTCAGACAGGGGAGTGGTTGCTTCTTGTAGCTATGAAGCTCGTAAATTTGGCGTTCATTCAGCCATGCCAAGTCGCATGGCTCGTCAACTTTGCCCACATGCAATTTTTGTAAAAGGTAGCATGGAAGATTATAGTAAATATTCCGATCAGATAACTGAATTGCTTCAGGAAAAAGTACCCCTTTTAGAAAAAGCAAGTATAGATGAACATTATATAGATATGACGGGTATGGATCGGTTTTTCGGTTGCATGAAATTTGCCCAAGAGCTACGTCATTCGGTATTAAAACAAATAGGTTTACCAATTTCTTTTGGTTTATCTATTAACAAAACGGTTTCTAAAATGGTTACCAATGAATGTAAACCAAATGGTGAAAAACAAATACGAAAACCAGAAGTTCAATCATTTTTAAATCCTCTTTCTATCAAAAAAATACCTGGTTTGGGCGATTCTACCTTTATAAAACTCAGTGAAATGGGCGTAAGGAAAATCCATACCTTAACTCAAATTCCACAAGATTTAATGTTTAAAATTTTGGGACAAAACGGATTGAGTTTATGGCAAAAAGCCAATGGAATAGATAATTCGCCTGTGGTGCCTTATCGTGAACAAAAGTCTATTGGTAAGCAAACCACTTTTGATAGTGATAGCATGGACATTGCGGGCATGAAGATCATTCTTACGGATATGATTACTAAGTTGGCTTTTGAACTTCGACAGAAACAGAAATTAACAGCATGTATTACGGTAACTATCCGCTATGCGAATTTTGAAACCGTTACTCAACAGGCTAAAATTCCTTATACGTCGCTTGATTCTTTCTTAATTATGAAAGCAAAAGAGTTGTTTGATCAAGTGTATCAGAAACGAATGTTATTGCGCTTGGTAGGGGTAAAATTATCACACTTGGTGAGCGGTTATGAGCAAATTGCACTGTATGGCCCTTCAGAAAAAATGTATAATCTCTATCAAAGCATGGATAAAATGCGTTCTCGTTATGGTGTAGATGCTATTAAACTAGCAACAGTATTAAAAACGTAGTTCATTGGTTCACTTGTCATTAGTTTGCGTCGTGCATTAATACTAATGAACGAATGATACAAATGAACGGATAAACTCAAAATATTATGTTCCTCAACGTCCATTCGCAATATAGCCTCCGTTATGGCACAATGGAGATAGAGGATCTCATAAAAGAAGCGAGGGCAAAAAATATCCACCAGCTAGTGCTTACGGATATTAATAACTCTACAGGCTGCATGGAGTTTATTCGTTTATGTAGAAAACATGGTAGGGATCATGAAGATAAACACGGTACATTTTGGCCAGCTTATGCTATTAAACCTATTGTTGGAATAGAATTTCGACGAAATCATAAGCTATTATATATCGGCATTGCCAAAAATAAAGAGGGAATGAAAGAGTTAAATGATTTTTTAACTCATCATAACCTGAATGAAATCTCTTTGCCAGATCAACCATTTCAATTTAATAATGCATATGTAATTTATCCTTATCAAACCAATATCACATTAGCGGAGAATGAATACTTAGGTGTGCGTGGCAATGAGTTAAATAAAATCGCTGGAAAGCCTTTGGATTCTGTTAAAGATAAACTCGTAGTTTTTCATCCTGTAACAGTTAAAGATAAGATAGAATATAGGTTGCACAACTACTTAGTAGCTATAGGTTTAAATACAGTTTTAGGAAAATTAAAAGAAGAAGATGTTTGTCAGAAAGATGAAGTTTTAATTCCTGAAGATGAATTAAAAGAGAAATTTATTGCCTATGATTTTATAGTCTCTAATACCCAGAAATTGCTAAATAGCTGTAGCATGGATGACTATATATTTGGCAAAAAAAACAAAAAAACGTTTACAAAAAGCACTGAAGATGATTTAAAGTTATTAACTGATCTTGCCATGAAAGGTCTGGCTTATCGGTATGGGGTGGATAACGAGGTTGCTTTAAAACGTATTCAAAACGAACTGAAGGTTATTTCTGAATTGGATTTTTGCGCTTATTTTCTAATCACTTGGGATATTGTGAGGTATGCCATGGAAGAAAGAGGTTTTTATCATGTAGGTAGGGGTTCTGGAGCCAACAGTATTGTTGCTTATTGTTTGAAAATAACCGATGTTGACCCGATTGCATTAGATCTTTATTTCGAACGATTTTTAAATCACAAACGCAGTTCTCCGCCAGATTTTGATATTGACTTTAGTTGGGATGAGCGACCAGAAATACAAAGATATATCTTCAAAAAATACCCTAATACTGCTTTATTAGGCACAATGAGTAGTTTTAAAGATAGAGCGATTATTAGAGAAATTGGAAAAGTAATGGGTTTGCCTAAAAATGAAATAGATGATTTTACAGATCCTACAAAAGAAAAATTTAACAGGGACAATCCCACTTTTACTAAAATCTTGGCCATACATACCTACATGAATAACATGCCAAATCAACGCTCCATTCATGCCGGTGGGATTTTGATTGGTGAAGAACCATTAACGTATTATACAGCGTTAGATTTGCCACCTAAAGGCTTACCAACCGTACAATGGGATATGTATGAAGCCGAGGCAATTGGGCTAGATAAATACGATATATTAAGTCAGCGAGGAATTGGACACATTAGAGAAGCCGTTCAGCTTGTTCAAAAAAATAAACAAATAGCAATAGATATCCATGATTTTAAATCGTTTAAAGACGATCCTAAACTAAATGCACAATTGCGAGCGGGTACACCTATTGGTTGTTTTTATATCGAATCTCCAGCCATGCGACAACTACTTAAAAAATTGCAATGCGAAGATTACCTAACCTTAGTGGCTGCAAGTTCAATTATTAGACCTGGAGTAGCTAGTTCTGGTATGATGAAAATGTATATCCAAAGTTACCATAACCCAAAGGGAGTGAAGTATTTATCAGAGGTAATGAAAGAGCAATTAGGCGAAACCTTTGGGATTATGGTGTATCAAGAAGACGTAATTAAAGTTTGTTGTCATTATGCGGGTTTAGATTTTGCAGATGCCGACATTTTACGTCGAGGAATGAGTGGTAAATACCGACAAAAAATAGAATTTCAGAAGCTGGAACAACGGTTTTTCTCTTGTGCAAAAGAGTTAGGTCGAGATGAAGAAACGACGAAAGAAGTATGGCGACAAATTTCGAGTTTTGCAGGATTCAGTTTCTCTAAAGCACATTCGGCGAGTTTTGCAGTAGAAAGTTATCAGAGCTTATTTCTTAAAACCTATTATCCGAAAGAATTTATGGTAGCGGTTTTAAATAATTATGGTGGTTTTTACCAGCGTTGGGTGTATGTAAAAGCTTTACAACAAACAGGTGCAGAAGTGCATTTGCCGTGTGTAAATCATAGCGATGATGTGGTTAATATCAATGGAAATAAGGCTTATTTAGGGTTTATTGGTGTGCAAGGCTTAGAAAATAGGTTGATTGCTCTTATCCCGCAGGAGCGGAAACAAAACGGAAATTACATAGATCTGGAAGATTTGATAAAACGCACCAATTTGAATTTAGAACAGGCGCTCATTTTAATAAGGATTGGAGCTTTACGCTTTATAGGGAAAGGCAAAAAAGAATTGCTATGGGAGGTTTATAACTATTTAGGAAATAAAACAAAACCGAAACCTGGAAAAGAATTATTTCATTTACCGAGTAAAGAGTATGTATTACCCAATTTAGATACATATTTGGTTGAAGATGCTTATCAGGAATTAGAGTTATTAGGTTTCCCCGTTAGTTTAAATATGTTCGATTTATTGAAAACCGAATATAGAGGAGATGTTTTAGCAAAGGATTTAGAAAAACACGAAGGTAAAATTGTAAAAATGCTAGGGAATTTTGTGTGCGATAAAACAGTTTATACCATTAAAAACACTAAAATGTGGTTTGGAACCTTTATTGATAATGAAGGCGATTTTTTTGATACCACGCATTTTCCAAATAATAACCCAATTTATCCTTTTAGAGGAAAAGGATGCTACTTGATTTTGGGCAAAGTAGTACTAGATTTTGGTGTACCTAGCATAGAAGTAATGAAGTTTGCTAAATTGCCAATTGTAGATAATCCGGTTTTGGTAACAAATAGCAAGTCACTGAAACAAAAAATTAAAACCACAGACTAAAAGATTTAAAAGAACACTAAAAATCTGCTAATCTGTGGCTAAAATTTCGATTGCCTTTTATGTGAAAATCTACCTCAAAAAATCATTCTCCAAATAGGCAAAACTTTTCCACATAAAGGTGCATATTGGTGCATAATTTATTAAATTCGCAAGGTTATAGTAAAACCTAATTTAAACTTCGTTTTTAACGAACAAATTATTTATGGCAGAAGATTTAGAAAATCAAGAGAACGACAAAATCATTTCAATAAACATAGACGAGCAGATGAAATCTGCTTACATCGATTATTCGATGTCTGTTATCGTAAGTAGGGCACTACCTGATGTACGTGACGGGTTAAAACCAGTACACCGCCGTGTTTTATACGGTATGTTAGACTTAGGTTTAGGAGCAGGGAAACCTTATAAAAAATCTGCTCGTATTGTGGGAGAGGTACTCGGTAAGTATCACCCACATGGAGATTCATCTGTTTACATGACGATGGTACGTATGGCTCAACCTTGGAGTTTACGTTACTTAATGGTTGATGGACAAGGTAACTACGGTTCAATTGATGGAGATTCGCCGGCAGCAATGCGTTATACTGAGGCACGTTTCCAGAAAATGGCCGAGGATATGTTAGCAGATATCAATAAAGACACAGTTGATTTTCAATTAAACTTTGATGATTCATTACAAGAGCCAACTGTTCTTCCAGCTAAAGTGCCAAATCTGTTAATTAACGGTTCATCTGGTATTGCGGTGGGTATGGCTACAAATATGGCTCCTCATAATATCACAGAGGTTATTAATGCAACAGTAGCTTATATAGATAATAACGAAATTACCATTCCTGAATTAATGAAATACGTAAAAGGTCCTGATTTCCCGACAGGAGCTATTATTTATGGTTATTCTGGAGTACAAGATGCTTTTGAAACTGGCAGAGGACGTGTAGTAATGCGTGCTAAAGCAGAAATAGAGACCCTTAAAGACCGCGAAACGATTATCGTAACAGAAATACCTTACCAGGTAAATAAATCTCAAATGATTGAGCGAACTGCTGAATTGGTAGGAGAGAAAAAATTGGAAGGTATTTCTAATATTAAAGATGAATCTAATAAAGATGGTATTCGTATAGTTTATGAAATTAAGCGTGATGCGAATGCTAGTATTGTTTTAAATAACCTGTTTAAACAAACCGCATTACAAACTTCATTTAGTGTAAATAACATTGCTTTGGTTAACGGCCGTCCGCAAATGTTAAACCTAAAAGATTTAATTCGTCATTTCGTAAACCACAGACATGATGTTATTGTTCGTAGAACGAAATTCGAATTATCAGAAGCTGAAAAAAGAGCACACATTTTAGAAGGTTTATTAATTGCTCTAGATCATATTGAAGAAGTAATTAAATTAATTCGTGCATCAAATACTCCTGAAGAAGCAAGAGTTGGCTTAATGGAGAAATTTGGTTTGAGTGATATTCAAGCAAGAGCTATACTTGATATGACCTTACGTAGATTAACTGGTTTAGAGCGTGATAAAATTAAAGATGAGTATGCAGAATTGATGAAAACCATCGAATATTTGAAATCTATTTTAGCTGATGAATCTTTACGTATGCAAATTATAAAAGATGAGTTAGCCGAAATGTTAGATAAGTATGGCGATGAACGTAGAACAACAATTGTTCATTCGGCAGAAGATATGAGTATGGAAGATTTCATCGAAGATGAAGAAGTTGTAATTACCATTTCACATGAAGGTTATATTAAACGTACCCCAGCTACAGAATATCGTACACAAGGTAGAGGTGGAAAAGGTTCAAAAGGAAGTGATTCTAGAAATGAAGATTTTATCGAACATCTGTTAATTGCAACCAACCACAATTATATGTTATTCTTTACCGAAGCAGGACGTTGTTTCTGGTTAAGGGTATACGAAATTCCAGAAGGAAGCAGATTAAGTAAAGGAAGAGCATTACAAAATATTATCAATATTCCTAAAGAAGAAAAAGTCAAAGCGTATATCAAGGTTAAAAACTTAAAAGACCAAGATTATCTTGAGAATAACTTCATCATTATGTGTACCAAAAAAGGTACCATAAAGAAAACTTCTTTAGAAGCTTATTCTCGTCCACGTGTGAATGGTATCAATGCTATTAATATTAACGAAGGTGATCAGTTATTAGAAGCAAGTTTAACAACTGGTAGTAGTGAAATTGTAATGGCTTTACGTTCTGGAAGAGCAATCCGTTTTAATGAAAGTACAGTTAGACCAATGGGAAGAACTGCAACAGGAGTAAGGGGTGTAACTTTGGCACATGATAAAGATGAAGTTGTAGGTATGATTGCAATTGACGACGCATCTGCAACGGTATTAGTAGTTTCTGAAAAAGGTTACGGTAAACGTACTGATATTGATGATTACCGCGTTACTAATAGAGGTGGTAAGGGTGTTAAAACAATTAATGTTACTGAAAAAACTGGCGCACTAGTTGCTATTAAAAATGTAACAGATGCTGATGATTTGATGATCATTAACAAATCTGGTATTGTTATTAGAATTGTGGTTAGTGAATTAAGAGTAATGGGAAGAGCAACGCAAGGAGTTCGTTTAATTACATTAAAAGGTAATGATGAAATTGCATCGGTAGCTAAAATTGAACATGAAGACGAGGTTGAAGAAATAGAAGAAGGAGAGGTTGTAGAAAATTCAACAGAAGAAACGACTACAGATTCAACTGAAAAAACAGAAGAAAAACCTACAGAAGATAACAATCCTGATACTGAAGAAGAAACAGAAGAGAATTAATATAATTTCGAAAAAAAAACAAGAAACATGAAAAAAATACTTTTAAGTATGTTATTTGTAGGTGTAGCTACACTTGCAAATGCTCAAAAGAGTGAAGTGGCCGAAGCAAAAAAAGCGTGGGATATATATAACTTAACTGGTGGAAAAGGCACATTTGATAAGTCGATGTTAGCATTAAATGGTGGATTGAAACATACAGATAATGCTATTGCTAATGAAAAATCTAAGGTTATGCCAGATGCGTGGTCTTATAGAGCATTATTTGCATCTGCAATCGCCTATACAGATTCAGTAAATCTAGATAATGCGCTAGCTAAACAAAAAATAGCTGCTGATGCAATTGCTCAAGCAAAAAGTTTAGATACTAAGGGTGAGCAAAAAGATAATATCCAGTCTGCAGAAATTAACATTCGTAATGCAATAAATAGCAGAGCAATACGAGCGTACAACAAAAAGGATTATGCAAATGCACTAACTCTTTTTAATGAAATAATTGCTCTTAATCCTACAGATACAGCAATGTATATTAATGCTGGTGTTACCGCTAAATTAGTGCAAAACTATCCAGAGGCAATAAAAAACTTCAAAAAGGTAATAAGTTTTAATGTTCCAGAAACTAGAAACTTTTATGCTGAGACGATTTCAATGACTTTAACAAATTTGAAAGATACTACAGCAGGTTTAGCTTTGCTAAAAGAAGCAATTGCAAAATATCCTGATGATGCAGATTTTGTTGGTACGGAAACTGATATTTATATAGCTAAAGGCGATATAGCAAAATCACAAGAAGCACTAAAAAAATTAATTGCTAAAGATCCGTCAAAAGCAATCTATCAATATTTAATGGGCGATACTTACTATAAACAAGCTTTGGCTTTACAAACGGATAGAAGTAAGTTGGATCCAAAAAAGACAAAGGAATTTGATGCAATAACAGTAAAAATGGTAGGATTCATCGATCAATCGCTACCATTTTATAAGAAAGCTATCGAATTAGACCCTAAGTTAGTGCCAGCATTAGAATCGCTTAAACAGATTTATGGCTTTAAAAATGATAGTGCAAATTTTAATGAAATAAAGAAAAGATTAGACGCTATACCTGCTAACTAAACAATTACAATGGAGATATGAAGAGGGATAATTGATGTTATCCCTCTTTTTTATTATTTTTGTTAAGCGAATATCCCTTTATATATGAAAATCAAATCTTTAATACTTTTTATCTGTATACTTACCGTTAACGCTAATGCTCAAAAAACTCAAGTTCAATTAGCACAAAATAGTGTTGGAAAATTACAGGCAAGTATTGCGAATAAAGAGGATGTAAAAAAACAGTTTTCAATAATAGGTGAGGGCATTAAAGCTATTGAATCTGCTCAAAATGATAAAAAGACAAAGAATTGGGCTGAAACATGGGCTATAAAAGCATATTTAAGCTCTTATGTTGCATTAATTGATGAAAATGAAGCTAATGCCGACAAGTATTATAATTTAGCAAGTGAGGCTTTGGAAAATGCAATTAAACTTGATAAGTATCAAGATAATTCTGGATTAATTAAAGCAGCTACTTATAATGTAAATATTAAGAAACAGATTGAAGGAAATCGTGCTTATCAGCAAAATGATTTCGTTACTGCATTTAATTTATTAAAACAAGTAAGCGACTTCTTGCCGAAGGATAGCACCTTGGCGTTAAATGTAGCTTTGTGTGCTCAAAATATTCAATCATATGATGAAGCGCTGAATTATTTTAAAAGAGCAAAGGATAACCAAATTAAAAATCCAATTGTTTTTCAAACTATGGCAAGCATTTATGCTTCTAAATTTGAGAGTGAATTAGCTATTAAAACTCTTGAGGAAGGTTTAAAACGAAATCCATATCATCCATTTTTAACTAATGATTATATTAATTTATTATTAGATAATGAAAGATATGATGCTGCTATTAAAATTATTGAAGGATCTATACCCAATGAGAAACGTAATAAATTACTTTTATTTTTATATGGTTATTTACAGCAATATCAGCTTAATAACAATAACACAGCTGAACTCGCTTATAAAAAAGCCTTAGATATTGATCAAAATTACTTTGATGCTTTATATCAGTTAGGATTAGTTTATATTAATAATGCTAATATTTCATTGAAAGAAAAGAATAATCAAAAATTCATATCATATATTAATCGTGGAGAGTTTACATTACTACGAGCTCACGAGATAAATTTAAATGACAGGAATACTATTCAACTGTTAATCGAAATTTATACAAGGAAGAATAGGTTAGATAAAGTCCAAGATCTTAAAAGGAAATTAAACGAATTTTAATTAGGAATAAAAGCAGTAGAATAAGTATCAGAATTAAATAGTTAACATAATGTTAATTATAAGACAATATAATATTATTGTATTAATTCACTTTAATTGAATAACTAGGTAAACAACCATAAAATATGATGCTTTTTCTTGATTGCGCTACGTTTCCTATACTATAAAAGTAAATAATTCCTGGGAATTGGTTGCTATAAAATTTATTATTCAAAACTATATAAAATCAATTTCATTTTTACTAAATTTGTTAGTAAATGAAAAGAGCTGGGATAGCAGATTTACCTCTACATTATGGTCATGTTCCTGTTTGGTTGGCAGAACGAATGGGTAAACTTGGTTTGGCTATAACTGAAGAAATTATATCAAATAATGGTAAAAATGATTTTTTAAGACGAATGAGTGATCCTTTTTGGTTTCAAAGTCTTGGTGCTGTTATGGGAATGGATTGGCATTCTTCAGGCATTACAACATCAGTTTTAGGCGCATTAAAAAGAAACATAAATACACATGCTAAAGAACTTGGCATTTACATTTGTGGTGGTAAAGGAAAACTTTCTACCAATACACCTAATGAAATTATTAGATTTTCTGAAACAAACGGATTAAATGCTAGCAACCTTGTAAAATGCAGTAAACTTAGCGCAAAAGTAGACAATACGGCTGTTCAAGATGGATTTCAATTGTATCAGCATAATTTTATTGTTAGCGACGAAGGAAATTGGACTGTTATTCAACAAGGGATGAGCAATAAAAATGCTACTGCTAGAAGATATCATTGGCACTCATCAACTTTAAAATCTTTTACTGAAGAACCTCATACATTTATTTATGGGCAGAATTGTGGTGAAATTCTAAATTTAACAGATAAAGAAGCAGAACCACTTAAAAAATCGATGTTAAGTTTAACTTCAGAACCACCTGAAAAAATGATGAATGAAATTAAGAAATTAGTCATGCCTAATCATCATGATGTTAAAGCAAAAGATGTTAATTTAAAACGCTTGGGTGCTACACTTTGGTTGGCTCAAGAAAATAATATCTCCAATTTTGAAGAATTATTATTGTTACCAGGACTTGGTCCTAGAACATTACAATCTTTGGCCTTGGTTAGTGAAGTAATTTATGGAAATCCATCAAGATTTAAAGATCCAGCTAGATTCTCATTTGCTAATGGAGGAAAAGATGGTCACCCCTTTCCTGTTCCTGTTAATGTGTATGATGAAACTATTAAGACGTTACGAAGCGCAATAGACAAATCAAAAATCGGTAATTCAGATAAAATTCAAGCTATTCAGTCGTTAAGTAAAATTTCAGAGCGTTTAGAAAAGAATTTTATTCCGCATGATAACTTATATGAATTAATAAAAAAAGAAAGAAATGATTCTTGGAAGTATGGTGGAAGAACAGTTTTTGGTAAAGAAAAAGCGCCCATTTCAAAACAATTGAATTTATTTTAAGATGGTTTTAAATTACGATGAACTTACTTTTGCTGAGGCAAAGTTACTGCAAGAAGAATTTAGAAAAGAGCTAAGATTTGATATCCCAAATAGCAAGGTTATCAATTCTATAGCGGCTACGGATATTTCATATAATCCGAATAGCACAACAATGTATGGCGCTATTGTAATTCTAAGTTATCCAGAACTAAGGTTAAAATCATATTCGTTAGTTATTAGTGAAACTAAATTTCCTTACAAAGCTGGCTATTTAGGTTTTAGGGAAGTTCCCACTTTGTTAAAAGCATGGGAACAAATAGAAGTTAAGCCTGATGTATTGGTATTAGATGGTCAAGGTTATCTACACCCAAGAAGAATGGGTATCGCATCTCATTTTGGTGTTTTAACTTCTCAGGCAACAATTGGTTGTGCAAAATCATCCCTTTATGGCTTTTATGAAGAACCTTCGGTAATAAAGTATTCATCAAGTAAAGTATTTGAACACCATACTAACGAACACATAGGTTATGCTTTGAGGACTAAAAACAATACTAAGCCTGTTTATGTTTCCCCAGGTTATGGTTTAAGTTTAGTAAAGAGTTTAGAAATTATGAATAAATGCATAGGGAATCATAGAATTCCAGAACCTACAAGACTGGCCCATGAAATTGTGAATGATTTCAGAATTGGTAAATTACCAGCTGGATATAAAGAAGTTAAATCAGTACCCCTATTATTTTAGTTTAAAATTATATTTTTATAGCAAACCTTAAAAATGAGCACAAAAAAATCAACACTAGGCTTTATATTTATTACCATTTTAATTGATTGTATTGGCTTTGGAATTATCATTCCAGTTTTACCAAACTTAATTAAAGAACTTTCTGGAAAATCTTTAGCAGCTGCATCAGAATACGGGGGTTTGTTATTAGTGGCTTATTCTATAGCGCAATTTATTTTTTCTCCAATTGTAGGTGGTTTAAGTGATAAATTTGGCAGACGTCCGATCTTATTAATATCACTTTTAGGTTTAGGGATAGACTATATTTTTTTATCATTTGCTCCAACGTTGGGTTGGTTGTTTGTAGGTCGAGTTATTGCTGGGATTACAGGTGCAAGTTTCACAACTGCTATGGCTTATATAGCCGATATTAGCACACCTGAAAAGAAAGCTCAAAATTTTGGGATGGTTGGAGTAGCATTTGGCATTGGTTTTATTATCGGACCACTTATTGGTGGTTTGTTTAGTAATATGGGGTTAAGAGTTCCTTTCATGATTTCGGCCGGATTAGCGCTTTTAAATTGGTTATATGGCTATTTCATCCTACCTGAATCATTAAAGAAAGAAAATCGTAGAGAGTTTTCTTGGAAAAGAGCAAATCCAATTGGCTCCATGATTAGTGTAGCAAAATATCCAGCAATCATTGGTTTAGTATTGGCTTTATTGTTACTATTTATTGCTAGTCATTCTGTACAATCAAATTGGGGCTATTACGTAATCGAAAAATTTAACTGGAATTCATCTATGATTGGCTACTCTTTAAGTATTGTCGGGGTTGCAGTAGCTATAGTGCAAGGAGGTTTAATTCGAATTGTTATTCCAAAAATTGGCAATAAAAATGCAATTATTTTAGGTTTGATTTTATATATCATCGGTTTTACATGTTTTGCATTTGCACCAAATGGATTAATGATGATGATTTTCATACTCCCATATTGTTTAGCAGGAATTGGAAATCCAGCAATGCAAACTATCATTTCTAACCAGGTTCCTGCAAATGCACAAGGTGAAATTCAAGGCATTGTTACGAGTATGCAAAGCGCTGGTGCTATTTTAGGACCATTTTCTATGGCATATATCTTTGCACATTTCATTAGCAAAGATAATGGCATATATTTTCCTGGCGCACCTTTTATTTTTAGTGTTGTATTAACTTTAATAGCTTTAATTATTGCAGTTATAACTTTAAGAAAACACCATTAAAGCAATTCTGTTGCTAAATTTGCTAACTCGCTCCTCTCCCCTTTTTGCAATGTTATATGTGCATAAAGTGGATGTTTTTTAGCATTTTCTATCAAATAGGATAATCCATTACTTTCAGAATCGAGATAAGGCGTATCAATCTGATAAATATCACCTGTGAAAACAATTTTTGTGTGCTCACCGGCTCTTGATATTATAGTTTTAATTTCGTGTGGGGTAAGATTTTGCGCCTCATCCACTATGAAAAATATTTTTGTAATTGTTCTTCCACGAATAAACGCTAATGGTGCAATTTCTATCTTTTCTGTACGAATAAGCTCATCAATTTTAAATAACATCTTTTCATCACCCGCAAATTGCTCCCTTATGAATTTTAAATTATCCCAAATTGGAGCCATGTAAGGATCAATTTTAGTTTTTACATCACCTGGTAAAAAACCAATATCTTTATTACTTAAAGGAACAATTGGTCTGGTAATGTAAATTTGTCTGAAATTTTTGCGCTGTTCTAAAGCACTCGCTAAGGCTAATAAAGTTTTTCCAGTACCAGCATTTCCTTGTATGGTAACTAACTTAATATCTGGATTAAGTAAGGCATCAATAGCAAAAGATTGCTCTGCATTGCGTGGAGAAATATTAAATACTGAAATCTTGATTTACATTTCTAAGTTGTTTTGTAGTGGCATCATAAAAAGTAATCGCACTTTTCTTTTTATTTTTTAAATTATAAAAGTGATTAGATTCTGTATGGGGTAAATTTAAAGAAGATGCATCTATTGTTCCATTGTGTTTAAGCTCATCAATTGCTTCGATAGAAAAATCTAATAGTTCTGTTTTACCAGTATAAAGTTCATCAGCGTTTTTGATTTTACCTGTTTCGTAGTCTTCAGCATATAAATCCAGAGATTTAGCTTTTAAACGCAAGCAAATATCTTTAGAAACCAATATGACTTTGCTTTTTGGATTTTCTTCTTTTAAAACTAAAGCTGAATTTAAAATGCGGTTATCAAATTTTCCTTCTCCAAATAATTTTTCAGCATTTATTTTTTTTGGATTTTCATCTAAAATAATTTTGAATTTACCTTGATTAGTTTTTTTTAAGGAAATCCATTTATTAATGAGATGGCTTTTTGAAGCCTGGTCTATCAATCTGATAAAACTTCTAGCTTCAAAATTTCGTGTATCATTACCGCTCTTAAAATTATCTAGCTCTTCTAAAACTAATACAGGAACTGCAACGTCATGTTCTTGAAAATTGTTTACAGCATCGTGGTCATATAAAATAACTGAAGTATCTAATACAAATATTTTTTTGGTTAGTTGTTTCTCTTGAAGTTCTTTCTTTGCCATGATGCTTTAAAATTAGCGTTTAGCATTTAAAGATTATAGTTTATTTGAGAATAAAAAAGCTCTAAAAAGCAAAACGGAGACCCTCTTCTTGCGATTTGGTTCTCCGTTTTAACCTTATATTTAACCGTAATTAAAAATAAGGCATCAATTGAATATACTTAACCTTTATTCGTAATATTATTGTTCTTGCGAACTCTAAACTCGTTTATAAAATTATAACACTATTGCTTTACTCCGTAAAATACCGCAACTAGTTATAATGTCTGATGGTAGTAAAACAAACAAATTATTGGTTTTGCAACCAATTTAGCTCTTAAAACCCATCTGTTCTTGCAAATGATCTGGTTTAAGTACTCAATTTTTTACATGCTAACCGTCTTGCGACTTCTTAATGTAAACCAACTTTGCATTTTGCAATGCTCGTCAGATTTGATTTAACTTAGTGAAAATTCCCAAAAATTTTAGTCTTTCGACTTCGTTTTTGTTTTGGATTATTCTATCAGACTGTCAAAGTACTTCGTTATTGATGTCATCTAAATTAGCGTCTAAAGTAACACTTGTCAAGAAAAATCGATTTATTTTTTTAACAAGTTATGCACTTAATAATATGAGTTGTTAACACAGTCACTATTGTAAAAATCAATGTTTATTTAATAGTGAATAAAGCTTAATGTTTGTTTTCACTTTGCTTATTAACAATTCCAGGTTTTTAGCTTATGCACATTCTCGATGTAATTTGTAAATCTTTAGATTCATATTTCTGCTTATTTATCAGCTTTGCTTAAAACTATTGAGTTTTATATATCAACTTTTCGAAGTATTTTAAACCTCAAATAATGTAAATTTGTAACATGCTCAATCAGCCAATTAGAAACATACAAGATTTTTTGCTTAGTACTTATTTTGCAGATGGTTTGCGTATTACTATTGGTGTGCTTTGCCCCTCTTTAATTTTGGCCCAATTTGGTATGCTACAATATGGCATGACCTTATCTTTAGGTGCATTATGTATTAGTGTTGTTGATTCTCCTGGACCAATTATACATAGAAGAAACGCAATGCTCATTACCACTGTTTTACTTTTTATAATTTCTATAATTACAGGGTTAACCAACAAAAACATATACGTTACGGGGACATTGTTGGTAGTATGTAGCTTTATTTTTTCCATGTTTTTTTTATATGGCAACAGAGCAGCTTCAATAGGCACTTCTGTTTTGCTTATTATGGTGCTAAGTATAGATGACATTAGACCATGGAAAGAGGTAATTTATTATGCGATACTTATTTTTGCAGGCAGCATTTGGTATACGTTATTAAGTTATTTTGTTTACCGGCTGCGCCCCTATCGTTTAGTTCAGCAAACTTTAAGTGATTCGATACATCAAGTTAGTGAGTTTTTAAAAGCTAAAGCTAAATTCTATCATGAAAATACCGATTATGAAAAGAATTATGCAGAATTACTTCAATTACAAGTTCATGTACACGAAAAGCAAGATGAAGTACGTGATGTGTTGTTTAGAACTAGAGAAATAGTAAGAGAGTCTACTCCTGAAGGAAGATTTCTTTTACTTGTTTTTGTAGATATGGTTGATCTTTTTGAACAAGTAATGTCTACATATTATAACTACAAACAATTACATGAACAATTTGATTCTGTAGGTATACTACATCAATATGAAAGAGTAATTAATAAAATTGCTGAATCTCTTGATGAAATTGCTTTTGCTTTGAAAAGCGGTGGTACACCTACTCTTTCTTCATCGTTGGTAAAAGATGTAGCTACGCTGAAAGAAGAAATTAATGTTTTAGAAGCAAACGCAGATGAACAATACAATACTTTAGGGCTTATTGCACTTAAGAATATTGAAGTTAACATCGAAAACATTCTCGGTAGAGTAAAAACAATTATTGGCTATTTCAATAAAAAAGAGAAGAAAAATTTAAAACATAGAGATATTGATGTTGAGAAATTTGTAACTAAACAGAAATTCGATTTCAAAATATTAGTAGATAATTTAACTTTTAATTCTTCAACTTTTAGGCACTCTATACGTGTTGCAATAGTGATGTTAATTGGTTTTGTAGTTGCCAAAAGTTTAGATTTTGCACATAGCTATTGGATTTTATTAACCATTTTAGTGATTTCTAAACCTGGCTTTTCTTTAACGAAAGAAAGAAACTATCAACGTATAATAGGAACTGTTGTAGGCGCTTTTATTGGAATGGGTGTTTTAATCTATATCCACGATAAAAATACACTTTTTGTAATTCTATTAATTTGTATGATTGGTTGTTATAGCTTTCAGCGTAAAAACTATGTAGTTAGTGTACTTTTCATGACACCTTATATACTCATTTTATTTGATTTTTTAGGAATGGGAAGCCTTTCTATTGCTAGAGAACGAATTTATGATACCTTAATTGGTTCTGGTATTGCTTTACTGGCTAGTTATTCTCTATTCCCAAATTGGGAACATGAAAAGCTAAAAGAAGCCATGTTAGATACCATTAAAGCGAATAAAAATTACTTTAAAGAAGTGACGCTTTTATACTTTGAGCAAGATTTAAATCTCACTAATTATAAACTTGCAAGGAAAGAAGTATATGTGAATTCATCCAACTTAGCATCGCTTTTTCAACGGATGTTTTCTGAACCTAAAAGCAAACAACTTTACATTAAAGAATTGCACCAGTTTACCGTATTTAATCATTTGCTATCCTCATATATTGCTACGTTATTGCTTTATAAAAAAGAACATGATTTTGTTTATCTAAACAAAGACGAGTTAAAACCTATTTCAGAAAATACAATTTACTTGCTAAATCAAGCAGCAGAAAACCTCATATCTCCTAAACAAGAACTAACTAACGTTCCGCTTATACGCCGTAAAAATGTAAATGAACTAGAAAGTGAGAGTGAAAACCTGAGTATAGCTGAACAATTTGATTTGATACAAAAAGTAGCTTATGATATTTTTAAGCTAACAGAAAAGCTTAAGATATAATTGCTTTTTCATCCCATAGGAAATAATAAAAACAACTGCTTCACCATTTTGTTACTCTTGAAACAATTTAGAAAATTATGGAAAAGCTATATACAGCCTCTGTTACCGCAATTGGCGGAAGAGATGGTCATATTAAATCAAGCGATGGAATTTTAGATTTTGAACTGAGAAAACCGAAAGAACTTGGTGGACAAGGTGGTGCAAGTAATCCTGAACAATTATTTGCTGCTGCCTGGGGTGCGTGTTATTTAGGTGCTTTAGGTAGTGTGGCTGAACGTGATGGTGTGGATGTAAGTGCAGCAAACATAAACGTTCATGTATCTTTTAATAAGGATGGAAGTGCTTTTGTGCTTTCTGCAGATTTAGATGTGCATATACCAGGCATCTCCCATGAAGATGCTCAAGCCTTGGCTGATAAAGCACACCGTGCCTGTCCATACTCAAAAGCTACAAGAGGAAATATTGAGGTAAGAGTAACGGCGGTTTAAATTTATTTAAATGATGGAAGGTTTGAAAACGTTCAACCTTCCATCATTTCTAACTATACTAAAACTTCTTTCTTAGTAGTATTCTCAGGTCTACCGTTTTTAAAAGCTTCTCTAGTTTTTAAACCTAGCAATTCAAACATTGCCATATCGTCTACAAAAGCAGGATTTGGAGTTGTTAACAATTTATCACCAGCAAAAATAGAATTAGCTCCTGCCATAAAACAGAAAGCTTGTTCTAATGTGCTCATTTCATTTCTCCCAGCACTTAAACGTACAACAGATTTAGGCATAACAATTCTAGCGGTAGCAATCATGCGCACCATTTCCCAAATTGGAATCCGTGGTTGATTTTCTAATGGAGTTCCTTTTACTGGTACTAATGCATTAATTGGTACTGATTCTGGATGCTTAGGCATGTTAGCTAATGTTTGCAACATCGAAACACGATCGGCAACTGTTTCTCCTAAACCTACAATACCCCCACTACACACGGTCAATTTTGCTTTACGTACATTTTTTATGGTATTTAAACGATCATCGTATGTGCGTGTAGAAATAATTCGTTTATAATCTTCTTCAGAAGTATCTAAATTGTGGTTATATGCATATAAACCTGCATCAGCTAAACGTTGTGCTTGATTTTCTGTCAGCATACCTAGCGTGCAACAAACCTCCATATCTAATTCATTAACTGCTTTGACCATATCTATCACACGATCAAAATCACGGTTATCGCGAACTTCTCTCCATGCTGCACCCATGCATAAACGTGAGGCACCTCCCGCTTTAGCTGTTTTTGCTGCATCAACAACTTGGTCCACTTTCATTAAGGCTTGCACATCTACATCAGTATGGTAACGTGCTGCTTGCGGACAATATGAGCAATCTTCGGCACAGCCACCAGTTTTTATAGAGATTAATGAACTAATTTGAACTTCGTTGTAATCTGTATTTTCACGATGAATACTTGCAGCCTCATATACCAAATCTAAAAATGGCTTATTGTAAATAGCTGTAATTTCTTCTTTTGTCCAATCGTGTTTTAGTGTTTGCATATAGTTAATTTGTACGTTTTAAGTTAATTATAAAAGTAATTTGCTGGCTAAGCCTAGTAAAAGTAAAAAGCCAAAAACATCGGTAAATGTGGTAATAATTATTGATGATGCTATTGCTGGATCTATTCCAATTCGTTTTAATACTAAAGGAATACTTGATCCAGTAATACCTGCAATAACCAAATTGCCTGTCATTGCTAAAAATATAACGAAGCCTAACATCGGCTTTCCATCAAAAAAGTAAGCGAAAATAAATACGATTAATCCTGTTACAGCTCCATTAATTAAACCAACGGTAAACTCTTTTAATACAGTTCTGTACGCTTGATTATCCGTTAAATCATTTAATGAAATACGTCTAACAGTTACCGCTAAGGCCTGAGTTGCGGCATTACCACCCATACCAGCAATAATTACCATGTAAGCAGAAAGTACGGCTAATTGACTTAAAGTATTTTCATAATGACGAACTACAGCAGATGCTAAAAAGGCAGTACCTAAATTTATAATTAACCAAGGCAAGCGTGATTTTACCGCTTCAATCCAGTTACCACTTAATTCCTCATCTTCAGATACCCCAGATATTTTCAGGAAATCTTCTGTATTCTCATCCTCCAATACGTCAATCACATCATCAAAAGTAACACGCCCAAGCAAATGCATTTCATCATCTACAACTGGTATACTTGTTAAGTTGTATTGTGAAATAAGCTTTGCTACTTCTTCCTGATCAGTTTCTGCCTTCACATACACCACATCAGAGTTAATCATTTCGGTTATTTTAGCATTGCCTTTTGCCTTTATAATGTCTTTTAAAGAAACAATTCCTTTAAATATATTAGCATCATCAACTACATTTACGGTGTAAAATTCTTCTATTTCTTCGCTCTGACGAATAATTTCATCAATCGCATCTTTTTTAGTAAGGTTTAAATTTATCCGAATAACCTCTGTGTTCATTAAACCACCAGCGGTCTTTTCGTCGTAACTTAATAAATTACGAATGCTTGATGCATCATCCTCACTTAAATCTTCTAGAATTTCCTTTTGCTCGTGTTCCTCTAATTGAGAAATAATATCCGTCGCATCGTCATAATCGAGCTCTTCAACAATTTCGGTACGCTTATCGGGGTGCAATTGTAATAGTAAGTCTTCGGGGTGTGCCTCCTCGTGCATCTCTGCAATTACTTCCGATGCTGTTTCTACATCTAATAAATTAATAATTCGATGCTGATCGTCGCTGCTAATGCTCTCAAATAAAATAGCTATTTCAGACGCGTGATATTCGGCTAATGTAGCTTTAAGCAGTTCATTATCACCACTTATTGCTTGCTTTAGCTTAGAAACGTCTGTTTTATCTAAATCAAATGATTGCATAGGATGCTAAGATAGAAATAATTTAGTTTTGAAATGGCATTTAAAAGGGTTTAACGCATATTTAACACTAGAATTTTAACTGTCTTCAATTGCATTATAAACAACAAATTCTACTCAATAAATAATTTCAATTAGTGAACGATTTATTTAAACCAACCCTTACGCCAAAAATAAATTACCTGCACTATAGCAATTAGTCCCATTACTAGCATTGTATATTCGTAACCATGTTCTTGGTACAGTTCTGGCATGTTTTGAGGCATAATTTTACCTGTAACTGGGTCTTCCCTACTGAAATTCATGCCATAAATACCTGCTATAAAAGTTAAGGGAATAAATATAGAAGAGATGATTGTGAGTACTTTCATGATCTCGTTCATGCGGTTGCTGATGATTGAAAGGTACATATCTATATTACTTGCTGAGATTTCTTTAAGTGATTCGACCATGTCTATAATTTGTATGCAATGATCGTAAGCATCTCGAATGTACATTTTGGTTTGGTCATCAATTAGTGGACTGTCTGTTCGCAAAATGTCGTTCATTTTATCACGTTCTGGCCAAGCCACACGTCTAAGCGTAATTAAATTACGTTTAATTAGCTGCGTGTCATACATAATAGATTTATCTGGCTTTTCGAACAAACGATCTTCAATCGCATCTAATTGTTCGCCCCATGCACTTAATACGGAGAAATAGGCGTCTACAATCATGTCCATCAGGGCATACATTAAATAGGAGCTACCTCCTATTCTGATATTTCCTTTTCCAATTTTTAAACGTTGACGAACAGCTTCTAAACAGTCTTCATATTTTTCTTGAAATGTAAACAAGATGTTTTTGGTTAGAATAAATGATACTTGCTCGTTTTCTAAACAGTTTTCTGTATCGAGGTATAACATTCTGCTGGTCGCAAAATCATAGTCGCCGTATTCTTCGTACTTAGGGCGTTGGTAGGTTCTGGTAATATCTTCTAATATTAATTTATTAATGTTCCAATCTGTACTTAGTGATTCGAACATGCTGGCAGATCCAAATCCTTTAATTTCTACCCAATAGTTTAATTTTTTATCTGTAGTATGCTCGGCTAATTTTTTAAAGTCTTTTAGTTCTTCTACTTTATAGGTATCAACATTATAACTATGTAGATTTATTTTAGGTTGAAGCGAATTTTCATCTATAAAAACTAATCCTGGACTTGAGCCAGGCAAAGGTAATGCGTAATGGTGTTTTTTGCTTTTATGCCTGCTATTTTTTGCCATACTATAGATATAATTTCGATTGTGGACCTTGATTAAATAACAAGTCTACCATGCTTAAGTTAGGAATAAATTCATTTCTATCGCTAAACACTTGAAAATAGCTTTTGGTTTGGGGTGCTGGAGCTGTCTTTTTACTGCTAAATTTATTTCTGAAATCTAAATCTAATGGAAGCTCTTTTTCATATTCTTCGTTAAAAGAAAGTGCTGGGCTAACTTTAAGTTGTTTACATAACCATTCTAGTAATTGTAAATTGTAATCGAACAAGTACTCAAATTTCTTTTGATAAAAAGGTGCTAAGCCATCTTCGTAAAACTCGAAATAGGCAGAGCTTCTATAACATGTTTGTAAGCTTAACCAATGTAAACGCTGCCATTTTAAATCGTAGCTAATTTTAACATCTTTTATTGGTGTATGCATTTTAGAGCCTTTAATAACTGGTATTGTTAAATCTAAACTGCCATTGGGCGATGCAATACTTGCTCTATTTCTATTTGTTTGCTTAGGAAAATGTTCGTGTTTTTCTAATTGAATGTTAAAATCTTGAGCTTTTAAGGCAGTAAAATAACTAACTGGTGGAAGATAAAAAAGTGGAAATATTGCTAAACTTTGCATCTGATATTTTATGTTTGCATTCTATCTGCCCAAATTAATGATTAAAAAAGTCTTTTCGCATATCGGTATATTCTTTTTATATATTTTATCGCTGTTGCCCCTACCTGTATTGCACTTTTTTGCTCGATTACTCTATTATCCGTTGTATTATATAATTGGTTATCGTAAAGCTGTTGTAAGAGAAAATTTGCTTAAATCTTTTCCAGAAAAAGATATTAAAGAGATTATCTCCATAGAAAAAACCTTTTATAAGTATTTAGCAGATGTAGTTTTTGAGATTATAAAAATGCCTACCATCTCTAAAAAGGAATTGCAGCAACGCGTTACATTTAAAAATTTGGATAGAATTGAAGCCTATTTTACCAAAGGTGAAAGCGTGTTGGCATGTACAGGTCATTATGGTAATTGGGAATTGTGTATGCTTGCTTTAGGTGAGGCTGCAAGTGCAACGGAGTATGTAATTTACAAACCTTTAAATAATGAGGTTTTTGAAAATTGGTTTAATACAATAAGAACTCGCTTTGGGAATGTATTTGTAGCCATGCGTCAAACCTTACGAATGGTTGTTGCCACTAAGGATAGACCTACTATGTTTTGCTTTGCTAGTGACCAAACTCCTGTTAAGCATGAAACACAATATGTTTTGGAATTTTTAAACCAGCGAACTGCTGTTTTACTGGGGTTAGAAAAAATAGCTTTACAAACAAATAGGCCTATATTTTACTTTGATGTAAAACGAGTAAAACGTGGGTATTATGAAGTAGATATTTTGCCTTTATGTTTAAACCCCAAGGAAACACAGGGCCATGAAATAACAGATTTACTGTTTGAATTTTTGAGTAAAACAATTAAACAAGAGCCTGCTTTTTGGTTATGGAGCCATAGGCGATGGAAATATAGCTAAGTTATGGAACCTAGTGTAGCAGTAGTAATTTTAAATTGGAATGGTAAGGCTTGGCTGGAGCGTTTTTTACCTAGTGTTGTGCAATCCAATTATTCTAATTTGCAAATCGTAATTGGTGATAATGCATCGACGGACGATTCTGTAAGTTTTATAAAAAACAACTATCCTCAGCTAACTGTTCTAGAGAACAATAAAAATTATGGTTTTGCTGGCGGATATAATCACATTCTTTCGCGAGTAACCGCAGATTACTTTGTATTACTAAACTCTGATGTTGAAGTTCCTGCTAATTGGATAAAACCTGTTATTGATTTAATGCAAAGTGATGCTACTATTGCTGTTGCACAACCTAAATTAAAATGGCAACTTAAAAAAACTGAATTTGAGTATGCTGGCGCTGCTGGTGGCTTTGTAGATTTATATGCCTATCCGTTTTGTAGGGGAAGAATTTTCGATACCGTTGAAACAGATAATGGTCAATATAATACTACTACAGACCTATTTTGGGCAAGTGGTGCTGCATTTTTTATTAAAAGTAGTGCTTGGCAACATGTTGGTGGTTTAGATGCTGATTTGTTTGCACACATGGAAGAAATTGATTTGTGTTGGCGTTTAAAGAACTTAGGATATAAAGTAGTTTGCTGTACAGATGCAGAAGTTTACCATGTTGGTGGTGGTACTTTGAATGCAAACAATCCGTATAAAACCTACCTTAATTTCAGGAATAACTTACTTATTATGCAAAAGAATTTGCCAAAGAGTGAAGCTTACGCTAGAATTTTTATTAGAATGTGTCTTGATTTTTTGGCTTGGTTACAGTTTTTACTAAAAGGGAAGTTTGGTTTTGCTTTTGCGATTAATAAAGCACATTGGCATTTTTTAATGCAATTGGACATGACTTCTAAGAAAAGAACTACTCACCAAATTCCTTTACTACAACACACAGGTGTTTACTCTGAAAGTATTGTTTGGGCTTATTTTGTGAAAGGAATAAAGAAATTTAGCGGTTTATAATGGTAATTAAATGCCTTTTAATTGTTCACTAATGGTTTTTTCTACCCAATACACTGTATTTGAAGCTAAGCCCGTAGTATGAAATTTAACTAAACCATCTTTGCCAACTACCAAATGTGTTGGATAACTATGAACATCATATTTGTCAGCATAGAATCTTCCATCATCAACAATGTTATAATTAAATGGAGTTGTTTTCAAAAACTGTTGAAGATTGTATTTCTCATCTAAAGCAATGGCTAAGAAAATAACATCTTTATTGTCTTTGTATTTAGCATAAAGCTGATTTAGTTCTGGTATCTCCATTTTACAAGGCGGACAATTGATAAACCAAAAATTAAAGACCAGGACCTTTCCTGTAAGTGCTCTTAAATCATATTTATTGCTATTAATGTCGGTGAATTTTTCTCCTTTAAATTTTTCTCCATCTTTAAAAGAAGTGCTTAATCTTGGTCTGCTAGAATTTGCTAAAGCAAGTTGTTTTCTTTCTTGTGCTTTAACTTTTTCTTCAGGTCCCATTTCATAGATGATAAACTCTGTTTTTTCTTTGTTAAGTTTAAATGAATAATCACCTGTTTGATAATAGGCTCTCCACAACTTTGTAGGTATTAAATTGCCTGCCCCGTCCCTAACAATAGCATTATCATCTAATTTAGGCATAGTTGTAGTTTGAGCATTGCTTTTAAAAGCAATTAAGAGTATCAAAATAAATAGATATTTTTTCATGTGATATATTATTTTAAAAAGCTTTCTATGGCCAGACGATATCCATCTAAACCAAAACCTGTAAGTACGCCTTTGCAATTTTTTCCTGTTAGAGATACATGACGATATTCTTCGCGAGCATAAATATTAGAAATGTGCACTTCTACAACTGGAGTTTTAATGGCTGCAATTGCATCTGCCAATGCTACAGAAGTATGTGTGTAACCGCCAGCATTAATGATAATACCATGGTAAGAGAAACCAACTTCGTGTAATTTATTAATCAATTCTCCTTCTACATTGCTTTGATAATAGTCAATTTCTATAATGCTATACAAATTCCGCAGTTGCGAAATATAACTATCAAATCCTTCAGAACCATAAATTGTGGGTTCTCGCTGACCTATTAGGTTTAAGTTTGGGCCATTTATAATTTGTATCTTCATTAAGATGTAAGTTTAAAATGTTGTAACGTTGCAATGTTGTAAAAAAATCTCAGTAAATATAATGAATACCCAATCTTACCTAAAAGGATTTAAGGATTATTTGAAGTTAGAACGTTCGCTTTCTAAACATTCTATCGATGCTTATTTGAATGATGTACATAAGTTGGTGCAGTATTATTTAGCAATTGATAAAGATCTTATACTTAGTAAGCTGCAATTAAGTGACTTAAGGGAATTTATATCCTGGTTGAATGATGTTGGGATGCAAGCCAATACGCAGGCTAGAGTAATATCGGGTATTAAAGCTTTTTTTACGTATTTAATGCAAGAGCAGATCATTTTAGAAGACCCTACTGCTTTATTAGAATCACCTAAACTGACTAGAAAGCTCCCTGACACATTAAATATTCATGAAATAGATCAATTAATTGATGCTATTGATGCTTCTAAACCTGAGGGAATGCGCAATAAGGCTATTATCGAAATGCTGTATGGTTGTGGCTTACGTGTTACTGAATTAGTGGAGTTGAAAATTTCTAATATTTATGCTGAAACCGAGTTCATTAAAGTAATTGGAAAAGGAAATAAAGAGCGTTTAGTGCCAATAGGTTCTACAGCTTTAAAACTATTAGAAATTTATGTGAGCCAAATACGAGTTCATTTGTCTATTAAGAAAGGAAATGAAGATTATATCTTTTTAAATCGATCTGGTAGTCGTTTATCTCGGATTTCTGTGTTTAATTTAATTAAAACACTAGCTGTCAAAGTAGGCATTCATAAAAGTATTAGTCCCCATACCTTACGGCATTCTTTTGCTACACATTTAATAGAAGGCGGTGCCGATTTACGTGCTGTACAAGAAATGTTGGGTCATGCAAGTATTACAACAACAGAAATTTATACACACTTGGATCGAGATTATCTAAGGAGTGTGATTACGCAATTTCATCCGAGATCTTAATTTTATAAACCTGCCTTGATCATTCTATCTTTTCCTTGCATATCTTTCTTTAACTCAATGTTTTTAAAGCCTTTATCTTTTAATAAACTAACTGTTTGTTGACCTAAATATTCATTAATTTCGAAGAAAAGTAGGCCGTTCTGTTGTAAGTTTTTTAATGCAAAATTTGCAATGGCTTCGTAAAATATCAATGGTTCTTTGTTGCTTACAAATAAAGCTCTATGCGGTTCATGTGATGAAACATTTGAATGCATTTCTGCTTTTTCGTTTTCTGTAATATATGGCGGATTGCTTACAATTATAGAAATGGAAGATGGAAGATGTAAAATGGAAGGTGTAAGTATATCTTGATGTATAAATTCTATTTTAACATTGTTTAACTCTGCATTTTGTTTTGCTATTTCTAAACTATCTACTGCAATATCTAATGCATAGATTGCTGTGTCTGGCAAATTTTTCTTTAATGCAATGGCGATGCAACCGCTTCCTGTACCAATATCAAGTATATTTTTGATTGACGATTGACGATTGACGCTTTTAACATCCGAACTATCAACTGCAAATTGAGAATTGTAAACTGATATTATCCACTCTACTAGTTCTTCAGTTTCTGGTCGTGGGATTAAAACAGACTCATTTACTTTGAGTGTTAAACCATAAAAATGTGCTTCACCGATAATATATTGAATAGGTTTGCCAGTTTGGAGTTCTTTTAAAACAGTTTCGAATTTTGAAATATCAGCTATGGAAATAGCTTGCTCTTTTTTTAAAAGATAATCAGCTCTGCTTAGGCCTAACAAATGATGAAGCGTTAGTAGAAATAATGCGTGAGCTTCACCTTCTGGATAAAGTGAATTTAAATCTGTGCTAAACTTTGTTGCTAATTCCTTTAATTTCATTTGTGGTAAAAATAGCTATAATCATGACAATAATTTACTTTTGCACTAATGAGTGATGAACTTTACATGCGACGTTGTTTGGAATTAGCCGCAAAAGGAATGGGCAATGTAAGCCCTAATCCTATGGTTGGTTGCGTAATAGTTCAGGAAGGCAAAATTATTGGAGAAGGTTATCATCAGAAATTTGGTGAAGCACATGCCGAAGTTAATGCGATAAATGATGTATTTTCTAAATTTGGAGATGAAGCTTCTTCCCTACTTAAAAATGCAACTGCTTACGTTAACTTAGAACCTTGTGCTCACTTTGGCAAAACTCCACCCTGTGCAGATTTACTAGTTAAACATCAGTTAAAGAAAGTTGTAATTGGTAATACCGATCCATTTTCTGGTGTGAATGGTAAAGGGATTGAAAAATTGAAAACTGCAGGAATTGTTGTGGTTACAGGTATTTTGGCAGATGAATGTAGTTTTTTAAATCGTAGATTTTTCACTAGAATTGAACAACAACGACCATTCATTATCCTAAAATGGGCACAAACTGCTGATGGTTATTTTGCCCCAACCGATACGACACAAAAATGGATTTCTGGTCCTGAAGCTAAACAATTAACGCATCAATGGAGAAGTGAAGAAGATGCAATAGTAGTTGGTAAACAAACAGCATTAATTGATAATCCACAGTTAACAGTTAGAAGTGTAAAAGGAAAAAACCCTATCCGCATTGTAATTGATAGAATTTTAGAAATTCCTGAGACTCACCATATTTACAACAAGGAAGCTAAAACCATCATTTTTAATGAATTAAAGACTGATGTAATTAACAATATCCACTTTGTGCAAATGGAAGACATGCAGTTTTATTTAGCGCAAAAAATAGCTTTTCAATTGTATTTAATGGATATTCAATCCGTAATAATAGAAGGTGGCGCTCAAATCTTAAATCAGTTCATAACGGCTAATTTATGGGATGAAGCAAGAGTCTTTACAGCTAAAACCGAATGGAATGATGGTATTAAAGCTCCTTATTTGAAAGGAAATATAGTAGAGACTTTACAAATTGGCACCGACGAATTAAAAATTTATTCACCTTACTCACAAAAATGATTTATTTAATTTTAAGTATTAGTTGCAGTGTTATTGTTGGCGTTTTGCTTAAACTGGCTAAACGTTATCAAATTAACATTATGCAAGCCGTAACGTGGAATTATTTATTCGCTATTGGGTTGAGTGCTTTCTTTTTTAAACCCGATTTTAGCCCGATCAATTTAAGTGTCATCTCTCCTATTTATAGTTTACTTGGCCTATTGCTTCCCGCAATTTTTCTAATTCAGGGTTTTTCCGTACAACAAACCGGCTTAGCAAGAACTGATATTGCACAACGTTTATCCTTATTTATATCGCTTTGTGCAGCTTATTTCTTATTTAATGAAAGCTTTGATCGTTTAAAATATGTAGGCCTAATTATTGGTTTTATGGCGATAATATTTACTATTTATCGTAAAGCTGGAAGTCCATCGTCAAAACATACATGGTGGTATTTATTGTTAGTTTTTGTTGGTTTTGGAGCAATTGATGTGCTTTTTAAACTTGTTAGCCAAATTACAGTTATTCCTTATACCACTTCATTATTTCTAATTTTTTGTATTGCTTTTGTATTTTCTCTGCTCTATATTTTATATCTAGCCATTACTAAGAAAACCAAAATTCAACTCATTAACTTTGTTTGTGGCTGCGTATTGGGTTTTTTCAATTTTGGAAATATTTTATTCTATCTAAAGGCTCACAGAGCTATGGCAGACCAACCATCAACTGTGTTTGCGGCAATGAATATTGGCGTAATTATAATTGGAAGTTTAATTGGTATCATCTTATTTAAGGAAAGATTGAGCAAACTGAATTATACTGGTTTATTACTGGCATTAATAGCCATTGCATTGATCACTATATCGAAATTGCATGCTGTTTGACGATAGGTATAAAACTATAAAAACCACTTCCGAAGGTATTTTTAGAGATAAGGGTAGTAAGTTTATTGGTTATGCTTTTCCTATTTCTAGCGAAACTGAAATTAAAAATATCATCTCAAAAATTAAAGCAGAGCATAGCAAAGCAAGGCATTTTTGCTGGGCTTTACGTTTGTCGCCAGATAGAAGTATTTTTAAATTAAATGATGATGGAGAACCTTCTGGAACTGCAGGGAGGCCAATTCTAAACACGCTACTTTCCGCAGAAGTTACAAATATTATCGTAGTTGTAGTTCGTTATTTTGGAGGAACTTTGTTAGGTGTTCCAGGTTTAATTAACGCGTATAAAACCGCTACTGTTGAGGCACTTGCAGTAAATGAAATCATTACAAAAACAGTAAACGATGTGTATGAAATTCATTTTGATTATTTGGAGATGAATACTGTTATGCGCATTATAAAAGAAGAACAATTAACCGTCCTTAATCAGGAATTTGACACGAAATGTGTAGTTAAGTTTGAAGTCAGAAAGTCAAATTTGAATACTGTTTTAGGTAAATTAGAAAAGGTTGAAGGCGTTGAAATTAAATATGTAAGTACTATTTAACTCATGTATTACCAATACCAATGAACTTATTTTATTAAGTTTGTTTATACCAAATACCTATTGTTATGGCAAAATTATCAGAAGCTGATTTAATTATCAATCCAGATGGAAGCATTTACCATTTAAACTTACTTCCAGAAGATATTGCAGATACAGTTATTACAGTGGGCGATTTGGATCGTGTTTCTGAAATCAGTAAACATTTCGATTCTATTGAAATTAAAAAAGGAAAAAGGGAGTTTATAACGCACACAGGTTATCTTGGAAAAAAACGAATTACCGTACTTTCTACTGGTATTGGTACCGATAATATCGATATTGTTTTTAATGAATTAGATGCACTAGTAAATATTGATTTCACTACGAGAGAAATTAAGAAAGAATTAAAATCGTTAGATATTATTAGAATTGGTACTTCTGGAGCAGTACAAGCTGATATCCCAATGGGTACTATTTTAGCTTCTTCTTTTGGTTTAGGTTTTGATGCGTTAATGAACTATTACATGCATCAAATTTATGGTGATGAACATAGTTTATTAGATAGCATTAAATCTCATTTTTCACATATTAAAGGTATTCATCCTTATTTAACCGCTGCGGATCAAGGTCTATTACAAACAATTGGTAAAGGAATGGAACAAGGAATTACCGCAACTGCTCCAGGTTTTTACGCTCCACAAGGCCGACAAGTACGAGCAAAAAATGCAGTTCCTGATTTTATAAGTCAATTAAATAGTTTTGAAGAAGGTAAAGCCAGAATTACCAATTTAGAGATGGAAACTGCAGGAATTTATGCCTTAGCCAAAACATTAGGACATAAAGCATTGTCTGTGAATGCGATATTAGCTAGTCGTGTAAAGTTTGAGTTTAGTAGTACGCCTGAGAAAATTGTAGAAAAAGCAATTAAAATGGTTTTAGAACGCTTGTAACTAGTCTACTGTTGGAATATCTTCAACAACAAGTTCATGACCAGCCATGTCCAAATAAGTTACCGTCATAGCATTTAAATCAGTAATCCATTTTTCTACGCCTGCAAAAGCTGCTTGTTTACAAAAGGTTTGATAATCAGTTTCGCCTTGTTGATGGATTTTTAAAGCTTCTTTCAAATCCGTTGCTGACGATTCTTCTTCTATTAATAAATTTTCATATGCTGGTGGACTTTCTACTGTGTAATCGCCATCACCAAAATAAATCGTCATTCCATTCATTACATACACATCATATCTGGCCACACCCATTTCTTTAATATCTGCAATATATTGAGGAAAATCAACTCCAGTTTTAGTTTTTTGATGTGCAGCTTTTATTTTTTCGAGTGTAAACATGATGGTTAATTATTTGGTTAAAACTTTATAAATAGTCGTTTGAGTATAAATTTCTTCTGGTCTTAAAATAGTACTTGGAAAATGAGGGATATTAAGTCCATTTGGATGATGTTGCGTCTCTACGCAAAAAGCATCATACGCATTATAATCTCTCCCACCTTTACCATTTTTAACATCTAAATATTTTGCTGTGTATAAATGTGCAACTGGCTCGGTTGTGTACACTAACAAAGATAAACCACTACTTGTTTCATTAGTTTTACTAGCTAAGGTTAACGATCCGTATTCTTTGTCTAATACAAAAGTTTGATCATAGCCTTCAGTTGCATCCCAATCTGTCTCAAAAGCTTTTTCTTTTCTAAAATCATGTGCTGTATTTTCAACAGGAATTAATTTGCCAGTAACCACATAATTATAATCCTGCTCTAAATAATTAGATGCATTCATTTGATGAATATGTTTGCCGATATTTCCGCCAGTTGGCGATAAATTAAAATAACTATGATGAGTTAAGTTAATTGGTGTAGCTTCATCTGTATCTGCTTGATAGGTTAAAATAAGTTCATCATTATTAGTAAGTTCAAACGTAAGTTGTACGGCTAAATCCCCTGGAAAATTTTCTTCTCCATCTAAGCTGAAATACTGAAAAGTTACGCTGGCATGTGGTTCTTCTCCAACACTAATAATATCCCACATTTTTTTATCAAATCCTATTTTGCCTCCGTGTAAACAATCGTTCCCATTGGTTTTAGCTAATTGATAATCAATACCATCTATGTTAAATTGTCCATTTTTTATACGATTTGCATAACGGCCTATGATAGCGCCAAAATAAGGGTAATTGGATAAATAAGCTGGACTAATATAATCTTCAAATTTATCGAAACCTAAAACAATGTCTTGTTGTTCGCCTTTAGCATTTTTAACTATAAATTGGTTAATAATAGTTCCATAATTAAATATTTTCACCAAACTTCCTTTATCGTTACTTAATTCGACTGCAATTACCTCTTTTTTATCAATAAAATTGCCTGTATTTATCTGCTTTACTTTCATAAATTGTATCTTAGACCGTCAGCTAAAATACAAATAAACTTATAACCCTGCGAAGAAAATACCATATATGAACAGTCAATTATCCGAAACCTTTTTTGAGAAATATAAGCAACATCCAACTGCTACTTACTTTGCTCCTGGCCGCGTTAATTTAATAGGAGAACACATAGATTATAATGGCGGTTTAGTAATGCCATGTGCAATTACAGCTGGTACTTGGTTACTTTTAGCGCCAAATAACGATAATGTAATTAGATTTAGTAGCATTAATTTTAAAGAGGAAGGAACGTTTCAGCTTCAAAAACAATACAGCAAAACTTGTAAAGAATGGTACAATTATCCATTAGGAGTTTTTCACGAATTACAACAGCAAGGTTGGGATGCTAGCGGTTTAGACTTACTATATTTTGGTAATATTCCAATTGGTTCTGGACTTTCTTCATCTGCTTCAATTGAAGTACTTACTGCTTATGCCTTAAATGATTATTACGATTTAGGGAATGATAAATTAGCATTAGTAAAACTTTCGAAAAAAGTAGAAAATGAATTTATAGGCGTTAACTCTGGTATTATGGACCAGTTTTCTATTGCTTTTGGCGAAGCAGACAAGGCCTTGGTTTTAAATTGCGATACATTAAAATACAAAGTAGTTGATTGTAATCTTGGAGATTACGTTTTAGCGATTATTAATACCAATAAAGTAAGAGAACTATCGGAATCAAAATACAATGAGCGTGTCGCAGAGTGTGAAACCGCTTTAAAAGCACTGCAACATGAAATAAAAATAAATAATTTATGTGAGTTAACGGCAGATAAATTTGCCTTACATAGTCATTTAATAGCTGATGAAACTGTTTTAAAAAGAGCAACTCATGTGGTTAAAGAAAACGACAGAGTTCATTTAGCAGCAAAAGCATTAAATGCTGGAGAGTTAGAAGAATTTGGTCGATTAATGTACGCTTCACATCAATCACTAAAAGATTTATATGAAGTAACAGGTAAAGAATTAGATGCTGTGGTAGATTTTTGTAAAGATTATGAACATGTTATCGCAGCAAGAATGACAGGTGCTGGTTTTGGTGGTTGTGCCATCGCTCTGCTTAAAAAAGGGTATGAAGAAGATTTTGCAAAACAATTAACAGATTACTATGTAGCGAAAATTGGTTATCCAGCAGCTATTTATATTCATCAAATTGGTGATGGTGTGAAAAAAATATAAAAATAGCCGCAGATTCGCAGATTATTAAACCTAAACTATCAATCTTTAAAATTTAATAATATGTTTTAATCAGTTTTGAAGCTGATATAATCTGCGAATCTGCGGCAATAAATTAAAGAAAATGCGAAAGTTAAAACTCGATGAATTAAATCGTGTCGATATTAAAGAATTTAAGGAACAGGATAAATTACCTGTTGTTGTAGTGTTAGATAATGTGCGAAGCATGCACAATGTAGGTTCTGTTTTTAGAACTGCAGATGGTTTTTCGATAGAAAAAGTAATTTTATGTGGAATAACTGCTCAACCGCCACATCGTGAAATTGAGAAAACAGCTTTAGGTGCTACACAATCTGTAGATTGGATTCACTTTGAAGATACGTTGGTTGCAGTAGATACCTTACGTCAAAAAGGATATGAAATAATCGCGATAGAACAGGCTGAAAATAGTACCATGCTTAACGTTTTTAAGCCTGATTTGAAAAAAAAATATGCATTGATATTTGGTAATGAAGTAAATGGTGTAAGTGATGAAGTGATGCAAAAAATTGATAACTGTATAGAAATTCCACAATTTGGCACTAAACATTCTTTTAACATAGTGATTTCTGCAGGAATTGTACTTTGGGATTTCTTTGCAAAATTGAGATTGTAAAATAAAGTTCTAACGAGATCTTTTAATTGAGGAGAAGAAACATTGTTTATTTAATATGGAAAATACGCTACTCAAAAAACTACAAATTAAACCTACTTTTAAAGTTAAGGTTCTTAATGCTCCTGAAAACTTTCCCGCTATCATAGGAAATATACCAACAGACATTGATATTTTATTTAATGATGTATCAGCATTTGATGGATTATTTGTATTTGCAATTACAAAAGCTGATTTATTAAATGCTTTAAAAACAGAAACAATAGGTACTAAAACAATTTGCTGGATTTTTTACCCCAAAGCAAAATCAAAATTAGCTAGTGATTTAAACCTAATGCAAAGTTGGGATGATTTAAAAACGTTTAATTTAACGCCTTGTGGTTCCGCTGCTATAGATGAAACGTGGACAGCATTGAGAATTAAACCAGAATCTGAATTAAAGAGATCAGGTTTAGGAAATACTGAAATTGTCCAAAGTGATTATGGGAAATATATTGATGTAGCTAACAAAATTATTAACCTACCAGAGGATTTAGCAATAGAACTCAAAAAACAACCCTCAACTTTTGATTTTTATCAAGGTCTATCCTATTCTAATCGCAAAGAATATGTGCTTTGGGTTTTATCTGCCAAACAAGAAAAAACTAGAATAGATAGAATTTCTAAAACTGTAGAAAAATTAGCTGCTGGAAAGAAAAATCCTAGTGAAAAGTAAAATTAACCACATAGAAAAATAGTTTATAGGCTTTAATTTTTTCTATGATCCTATCTGTCTATGTGGTTATAGACTAAGCTTGCAAAACTTTATCTGGAGTAATTGGTAAACTTCTAATTCTTTTACCAGTAGCGTTAAAAACTGCATTAGCAACTGCACCAGCAAAACCAATTAATGCAATTTCCCCCATCCCTTTTGCTCCCATCGGATTAACAATAGGATCAGGTTTATCAATAAAAATCACATCAATATCTGGCACATCTGCATTTACAGGTACATGATAATCTGCAAAATTATTGTTTACATATCTTCCATATCGATTATCTAGAATAGCTTCCTCTGTTAATGCCATTCCAATACCTCCAACTGCTCCACCAACCATCTGACTTCGGGCAGTTTTTGGACTTACAATTTTTCCTGAATCCCCTACTGAAACAATCTTACTCACTTTTACCACACCTGTCAATTGATGCACTTTTACTTGCACAAAGTGGATAGAAAAGGAATACATTGAATAATTTTTAGCTTCTGGATTATTTTGTGAAGATTGAATTGTTTTTTCAATCATTGGTAGATTATTTTTCTTCAATACATCAATAAAGTTGGATGTTGCATCCATATTGGAATTAGCTGCTAACTCTGCAATCGTCGCTTTTAAGGCAACACAAACATCATTTACAGCGCTTCCCACTGTAGATAAAGTTGCTGAACCACCCTGACTTGGGGCGGGCGGTAAAGAAGAATCACCTAATTCAAAAACTATCTTATCAACCGGAATATTCATTAATTTACTGGCAATTAATGTCATTCCAGTTCCAGTACCAGGACCAATATCACTCGTTGCACTTTGTAAAACTAGCGTGCCATCAGCTTTTAAAATCCCTTTTACACTTGCTTTACCTCTACCTGCATTAAATACGCCTACACTTACTCCATAACCAATGTTCCAAGAACCATCAATGATACTTCCAGGTTTGTTTTTCCGATTATTCCATCCGATTTTAGCCGCACCCAATTTATAGGCCTCTTTAATATATTTACTAGAAAATGGACGCTTTTGCGATGGATCTTTTTCAGGGTCATTTTTGGTTCTAAAATCTAATGGATCCATATCCAACGCATGTGCCATTTCATCAATTGCACTTTCTAAAGCGAAAGCTCCAGTAGCTTCTCCAGGACCACGCATCCAAATAGGTACACTCATATCTAATGGGATGACATAATAGTTTGTATTTACGTTTTCCGAATCGTACATGAACTTAGTCATGTTTACCACACCTTCGGTAAAATTCTCGTAAGTAGCGGTCTGACCAAAAGCAGTATGAGTAATTCCTGTTATTTTTCCATCTTTTGTAGCACCTAAACCAATTTTCTGATAAGCAGCTGGTCTATTTCCAACCATGGTAAACATTTGGTCGCGAGTAATAACTAGCTTAACAGGCTTTTTTAATTTTTTTGATGCCATAATTGCGGCAATTTCCAGTGGCCAAGTTCGCAAAGCCATTCCGAAACCACCACCAACAAATTGAGAATTAACCTGAATGTTTTCTGCTGGTATTTTAAAGACGTTTGCAATGGTATTTTGAGTTGATTTTACGCCTTGTGTTTTTGCATAAACAGTTACTTGATCATTTGCTCTCCAATCTGCAATAATCCCATGCAATTCCATCGGATTATGTGTTTCAACTGGCATTGTGTAAGTCTGCTCAACTTTTACTTCTGCTGTTTTATAAGCATCGGCTACGCCTCTTACGTATGGTGCCTGACCTTGCAGTTTTTTAACACTTGCATCTTTAATACTCGATTCAAAATCAGTATTAAAAGCAGTTTTATCATAACTTACTTTAACTAATGATGCTGCATAAGTTGCTCTTTCAAAAGTGTCTGCCACTACAATTGCAATAGGTTGTCCATTAAAGAAGACTTGATCTGTATAAAAGATCTTCATTGGTGAACCACCAGTTTGCTCATAACCAGTAGCAGATGGTTTATTCAAATGAGACAATACATCTAAAACTCCAGGAGCATTCTTAGCAGCTTTGGTATCAATAGACGTAATTTTCCCTTTGGTGATCGTACTTGTTACTAAAACCCCATAAGTTAATCCAGGTAATTGATATTCAGCAAAATATTTCGCTTTTCCAGTTACTTTATCTACACCGTCAACGCGGTCATTTTCATCCACAAAAAATTCCATTAGGCTTTAGATTTAGCTATCGTTAACGCTTCAATTAATGTATTAGGTGCTAGTTTAAGTTTAAAATCATTTTCTCCAAAACCTCTAGCATCCTTCATGGCTAGTTTTGCAGCTTCTTCGAAAGTAGTTGTAGTTGCTGGTTTTCCTTTTAAAAACTCTTCAACTAGTTTTAAACGCCAAGGTTTATGTGCTACTCCTCCCATTGCTAAACGAACATTGGTAATTATATTATTCTTCATTTCTAAAGCAGCAGCCACAGAAACTAAAGCGAATGCGTAAGAAGAGCGATCTCTCACTTTTAGATAATGAAAATTCTTGTTCAAATTGTTTACTGGAATTTCCAATCTAACGATCAATTCTCCTTTTTGAAGATTATTATCTTTCTCTGGTGTTGTTCCAACCAAACGATGGAAGTCTATAAAATTGATTTTTCTTTCGCCTTTTGAACTTGCTAGTACCACTTGTGCATCTAATGCGACTAAACCAACGCACATATCGCTCGGATGTACAGCAATACAAGATTCAGATGTACCAAATATCGCATGCATTCTGTTGTAGCCACCAATTGCGCCACAACCACTTCCGGGCTGACGTTTGTTACAAGGCATTGTTGTATCGTAAAAATAACCACAACGAGTACGCTGCATCATATTACCACCAACTGTTGCAACATTCCTTAATTGTGCAGATGCGCCAGCTTGCAAAGCCAACATTAATAAAGGAAATTTCTCTTTTACTAATGTATTCTCAGCCAATGCCGAATTAGAAACTAATGCCCCGATATGTAAAACGTTATTTTTTAACTCAATTTGTTTTAAAGGCAAATGATTAATGTCGATTAATTTTTCTGGAGCAGTAACTCCCCTTTTCATTAAATCAACCAAATTTGTTCCTCCAGCAATAAATGTTGCTTTTGGGTCTTTACCTATTAAACTTAATGCAGTTTTAATTACTGAAGTTCTTACGAATTGAAAATTAATCATATCGCTTTCCCTCCTTCTTTAACTTCTTGTATTGCATCAACTATGTTGGGATAAGCTCCACAACGACAGACGTTTCCACTCATATATTCCCTAATTTCGTCTTTTGAGTTCGCATGACCTTCGCGGACACAAGCAACAGCACTCATAATTTGTCCAGGTGTGCAATAACCACATTGAAAACCGTCGTGTTTAATAAAAGCTGCCTGCATTGGATGTAGTTCATCGCCTTTAGCTAAACCTTCAATTGTAGTGATGCTTTTCCCCTCGTTCATTACCGCTAAACTCAAACAAGAATTTACACGTACACCATCAACGTGAACCGTACATGCACCACATTGTCCGTGATCACAACCTTTTTTTGTTCCTGTTAAGTGAAGTTGTTCTCTTAATAAATCTAATAAGGTAACCCTAGGTTCTACTTTTAAAGCATAAGGCTTGTTGTTGACTTTTAAGTTTAATGGGATTTTCTCAAAAAGATCTGCAAAACGTTCATCAACTTTCTGATCTGCTGCTTTTAAAACCGTTATTGGTGTTAATGATAATGCAGTAAAAAGTGAAGTTTTCTTTAAGAAATCGCGGCGAGTATCACCAGATTGGTTAGTGTCAATTTCAGACATAGGAAACAATTAAAATATGCAATGGGATATTTAGTTAAATATCGCAATAACATAGTTTGTTTTTACTAGGTTTTGATAATTTAGAAGGATTCTATGTTGATAGGTATTCTCTACCCTTTCCAATATGCTGTATTCATTAATTTATTTGGTTTCAGATAGATATTTGCTCTTTGTGCATCAATGATAATATTGAAACGCTTTAATAGATCTCCACCCATAATGCTCATTTTTTGTCGACCTAGTGCTCCTGTAAAAAAGCTAACTGGAGCTTCTCTTAGTATCGTTTGTCCAATTTTAACTATTGGAATTATCGCTTTTTTTGTCTTCAGAACATTACCGAATGAATCCTTTAATGTCTTTTCATCAATTACTTTTAACCGACTATCAATAGCATTATCTACTGTAAACTTATCGTCTAGTAAAATCGTTCCGGCGTAACCAGAATGAACCAAAAATTTATTGTGCATTGTTTGTTGATCTATTCCTAACTCACCTTCTACAAACATCATTTCATCTTCAAATGTGAGTTTCAATTTTTCAAACTCTTTTATTTTGGTTGGTAACTCATTATAAAGTACAATCAGTTTTTGATCAAAATTAATTTCGATCATTTTATTAGCAAAAAGCTCTAATCCGAATTTTCCATCTGTTTCTTGGCCAGAATTGGTGTTTTCCCAAATCGGAATATTCTCCCATTTTAACTCACCAATTTGCAGCACATTACTTTTGCTAAACCGCGATGAATTTCCATTTCCGCCCCAACTTTTAACACTATCGCTACGATCAAAAACAAGGTTTTTCATTTTCTTTGTAGCTTCTTCCGTTAAAGTCAATGAATTTGCCGCTGTATGAAACATTAAGTTTACTGTATCTTTCTGGTTAATTATAGCCTTTATTTTTAGGTTGTTATAAGCGGTTAACTCAAAAGGAATTTTAGTTTGTGAAAAGATAAAAAGTGGACAAAATAATATGAATACAAAAATTGAACGCGAGAAGGAATGCTTAAACATAGTTGAATTTTTAATGCAAGCTACTAAAATTTAGCAACTGATTTTTCGCAAGGATACATATCTTTTATATAAAAAATCCCATCAAATACTTGTGTCCATACAGCTTCATTATAGCTATGATATTTGCCTTTCATGTTGAAATATTCAAGTGAATTTGGATTTAAGTCCCTGAATTGTTTAAAATCTATAAAAGCATATTTTGTGTCATCGTTAATCCAAGTTTCAAAACTGTTTTTAGCTGGAGAAATCACGTTGTATGTATTTGGAATGGTGATTCGTCCAGCTGTTCCATATTTAGAACTAAACCCAACAATATAAGTTTGTTGATTTAATAAACTATCACGTGTAAAAAAATGTCCCATGTTAATCCAATTTTCATTTGTTAATCTTGGTATAATAAAATCTCTATTCTTTAAAATATGAGCACTATGTGCCCAAACAATAATCTTCTGATCTGGAAATTTCTGATTAACCAACCACTTTAAATTTTCAGCCATTTGTTTATCCCGTATTTCCATATAATCTTTTCCTTTTGTTAGAAAAGAAATGCCGCTCTTAGAACTCTCCTGTAAATTGTGTAGTACTAAAAGCTCAAAACTCCCTTCCCACTTTTTAGGAAGCTGTTTAAATATGCTATCAACCTGACTGATAAATAATTTATGCTTAGTTAAATCTTTACTTATTCTTGTTGAATTTATAAAAGGCAGAAATTCAGTTTCGTAAAATTTGGATTTAATAAATGGAATATCATTCATTTTTAGAAAATCATCAATATACTTTTTTAAGTTGTTACTGTATTTTCCATGAACCTGACTATCAAATCCACTTATCGTAATAGGATTTTTTGTTGCAAAACTTCTAGAAACATAGGTGTAAAAAAGATTATCACATTGTTTGCAATTCGTCCAAATGGAAAAGATATTTTGTCGTATAAAATCATCAATAGCACTTTTTTGTTTTTGCAAATGATCCCAGCCTTCATTTAATGCAAAAAAATCGCTTTCAAAAGCGAGCACATTAAATCCTTTTTTCTCGTGAAGATATTTGATCAATCTTGTTTTTGCCAAAAAAGTAGGTGCATCACCATGGTCTTGTTCTCCAAGCATCACAATTCTTGAATTACCTATCGCATTACCAATAGTTTCAAAATCAGAGAAATCTATGGAATCAGGATCAATAGTTCGAATAGTATTTAGGTTTTTCTGTACATAATTTTTAATCTGTTTTTGAGCGAAACCTTGCAGTCCGAAGAAGAGAAATAGTAAGATTGATAGCTTTTTCATGTTATAGTTATGGTTAACAATTAAAGCTAATAATAATATGTTCAGAAGGTAAATGATTAACAGAGTTTAACAAGATTAACTCTTTTTAACATAGTGGAATTAAAAAAGCCACAGATCTTCAGATTTTAATCTGCGAATCTGTGGCTTTTAATTTATTGTCTGAGATTGCTTGTGAAGAACAACACCTCGCAATGACGGTTTATAGTTTAAGCATACGCAACCGCATCTTTCGATGGTAATTTGCTATATCCCATTAAGTATTCATCAACTTTTCTAGCGGTTTCTCTCCCTTCAGAAATTGCCCAAACGACTAAAGATTGACCTCTACGCATATCTCCAGCAGCAAAAACTTTAGGGATATTCGTTTGGAAATTACCTTCAATTGCTTTTACATTTCCACGTTCGTCTAGTTCTACGCCTAATTTTTCTAATAAACCCTGTTTTTGAGGATGCAAGAAACCCATCGCCAATAAAACCAGCTCACAAGGATATTCTTTTTCAGTACCTGGAATTTCTTTAAAGCCTAAAGCTCTTCCATTCGCATCAATTTCCCACTGCACTTCAATTACGCTTAACGATTTAAGATTACCATTCTCATCGGCATTGAATTTTTGAGTATTTACAGCCCAATTTCTATGTGCACCTTCTTCGTGAGATGAAGTAACTTTCAATAACATTGGATACTGTGGCCATGGCATATGCTCTGTTCTGCTTTGAGGTGGCATTGGCATAATTTCAAACTGTGTAACCGATTTTGCACCATGACGGTTCGATGTTCCGATACAATCAGAACCTGTATCACCGCCACCAATTACAATTACATTTTTTCCAGTGGCAATTAATTCTTTTCCATCTACTTTTCTTCCACTAACACGTTTATTTTGTTGTTTTAAGAAATCCATAGCAGGATAAATCCCTTCTAATTCTCTTCCTGGTAAGTTTAAATCTCTTGGAATAGTTGAACCACCTGCTAAAACTAATGCTTGATAATCTCTTAACAAAGTGCTTAACTCTACATTTTCGCCAACATTAGCATTGCATTTAAATTCTATACCTTCTTCTTCCATTAATTTAATGCGACGCTCTACCACATCTTTCTGTAGTTTAAAATCTGGGATACCATATCTTAACAAGCCACCAGGAACATCATCACGTTCAAAAACTACCACTTCATGACCAGCTTTATTTAATTGAGCTGCAGCTGCTAAACCCGCAGGACCAGAACCAATTACGGCTACTTTTTTACCAGTCCTAATTAATGGCGCATTTGCTTTGATATATCCTTTATCAAAAGCTATTTCAATAATGTGTTTTTCAATTTCTTCGATAGAAACAGGTGATTTATTGATACCTAATACACAAGCGCTTTCACATGGCGCTGGACAAATTCTACCCGTAAATTCCGGAAAATTATTTGTGCTTAATAATATCTCTGTTGCATTTAACCATTCACCTTTATAAACGGCATCGTTAAATTCTGGTATCACATTACCCAATGGGCAACCCGATTGGCAAAAAGGCACACCACAATCCATACAACGAGCAGCTTGATGATTCAATTGCTCTGCCGGAAGTGGATTTAAAAATTCATTATAATGTTCTAGGCGTTCGCTAGGTTGTTGTCTGGTAGGCGAAACTCTTTCGTACTCCAAAAATCCTGTAACTTTTCCCATCTTAATTGATTTTAACTTGTTGACGTTGTAATAAAACTGCTTTATATTCTTTAGGGAATACCTTTACAAAGTGTGCCGATTGATTTTCCCAATCGCTTAAGATAAATTCTGCAACTCTACTGCTAGTTAATCGAATATGATTTTTTAATAAAGTCTGAATTCTTTCTTCGTCTTCTGCATCTAGTGGATCTAAATCAACCATTTCTGGATTGCATTTATTTGCAAAAGTTTTGCTTACATCGTAAATCCATGCAATACCACCGCTCATTCCAGCTGCGAAATTGCTACCTGTATCTCCAATCACTAGCACTTCCCCACCAGTCATGTATTCGCAACCGTGGTCGCCAACACCTTCTACAACGGTAGTTGCCCCAGAGTTACGAACCGCAAAGCGTTCACCTGCTTTTCCGCGTACATATAATTCGCCAGAAGTGGCTCCATATAATGCAACGTTACCAATAATAATGTTTTGTTCTGGCACATAATTAATATCACTAAAAGGATAAATAACCAATTTAGCACCTGATAATCCTTTACCTACGTAATCATTTCCTTCCCCCTCTAAAGTTAGAGTTAAGCCTTTAGCAGCAAATGCACCAAAACTTTGTCCAGCAGAGCCAAAACATTTAAAGTTAATCGTATCAGCAGGTAATCCAGAGCCCTTATGAACTTTAGAAATTTCATTTGAAAGCATTGTTCCAATCGCTCTATCAGTGTTTTTTACATCGAAATTGGCGAAAACAGGTTCGTTATTTAAAATAGCAGGTTGTGCCTTTTCAATTAATTGATGATCTAAAACTGTATCTAATCCATGATCTTGAAACTCCGTTTGATACAATGGCAAACCATTATCAGGCTCTTTGTATAATATTGGAGCTAAGTTTACATATTTCAATTTCCAATCTCCGTCGGCAATTTCTCTGGTTTTAAGCATTTGCGACTGACCAATCATTTCATTTACAGTTCTGAAACCAAGCTCTGCCATGATTTCACGCAATTCTTCTGCTAAGAAATGGAATAAATTAACCACATGATCTGCATCACCAGTAAATAATTTTCTTAATTCTGGATCTTGTGTAGCTACACCAACTGGACACGTATTTAAATGACATTTACGCATCATAATACAACCAGAAGTTACTAATGCTGCAGTTGCCACTCCCCATTCCTCGGCACCTAATAAAGCAGCAATAGCGATATCACGACCAGTTTTTAATTGCCCATCGGTTTGTACTACTACTCTACTCCTCAATCTGTTTTTTACCAAAGTTTGGTGTGCTTCTGCCAATCCTAATTCCCAAGGTAAACCAGCATGCTGAATAGAAGTTAATGGCGATGCACCAGTTCCACCATCGTAACCTGAAACTAAAATTACATCGGCATGCGCTTTAGCAACACCTGCTGCAATTGTACCTACACCAGCTTTAGAAACCAGTTTAACATTAATTCTAGCGGCTCTATTTGCATTTTTCAAATCGAAAATCAGCTGCGCTAAATCTTCAATAGAATAAATATCATGGTGTGGTGGCGGAGAAATTAAACCTACTCCAGGTGTAGCATGACGAACTTTTGCAATCCAATCATCTACTTTGTGACCAGGTAATTGACCACCTTCTCCAGGCTTTGCTCCTTGAGCCATTTTAATTTGTAGCTCATCAGCATTGGTTAAATAATAACTAGTTACGCCAAAACGAGCAGAAGCGATTTGTTTAATTGCAGAGCGCATTGAATCGCCATTAGCTAGTTTTTCATAACGCATTTCATCTTCTCCACCTTCTCCAGTGTTGCTTTTTCCGCCAATGCGGTTCATAGCAATAGCTAAAGTTGAATGTGCTTCGTGCGAAATCGACCCAAATGACATCGCTCCAGTAGCAAATCTCTTTAAGATAGATTCGGTTGATTCTACTTCTTCTAATCCTATTGCTTTGCGGTTATAGTTAAATTCTAATAAGCCACGGATAGTATAGGCTTGCTGAGTTTGCTCATTAATTAGTTTAGAATACCTCTTAAACGTAGCGTAATCATTTCTTCTAGTCGCATTTTGTAATAAGTGGATAGTTTCCGGATTGAACAAATGTTTTTCTCCGCGTCTTCTCCATTTATAGGTTCCACCAGCAGTTAAAATTGGTTCTGCTTGTGTTTTCGGACCAAAACTACGACGATGTTTAATCAAGGTTTCATGCGCAATTTCATCTAATCCTAATCCACCTATGCGAGATACGGCGCCAGTAAAATGTGTATTTACTACTTGTTCATTTATACCTAAAATTTCAAATATTTGCGCACCATGATACGATTGTAATGTTGAAATTCCCATTTTAGAGAAGATCTTTAACAACCCATTGTTCACTGCGTAAATATAATTTGATATTAATTTTTCAGATTTTAAGCCACTTTCTTTATCAAAACCTTTAATAGTTTCTAATGCTAAATAAGGGTTAACAGCAGTTGCACCAAAGCCAATTAACGTAGCAAAATGATGTACTTCCCAAACATCACCCGCTTCTATTACAATGCCAACCGCACCGCGATAACCTTTTCTAATTAAGTGATGGTGTACAGCTGAAACTGCTAATAAAGAAGGAATTGCAGCGTGTTCTGAATCAATTGCTCTATCTGAAAGTACAATAACCTGGAAACCATCTTCAACAGCATCAACCGCATAACGACATAAACGATCTAACGCTTTTGCCATTGCTCCTGGTTTTCCATCAGCTCTAAAATACATTTGCAAGGTTTTAGATTGGAATAATCCTGTATCGATACTGCGTAATTTTTCCAATTCTAAATTGGTTAATATTGGATGTTTAATACCTACACAATGGCATTGCATTTGATTTTCTTCCAATAAATTACCATTATTTCCCATAAACCCAGCCAAACTCATCACCACTTTTTCACGAATTGGATCAATTGGTGGGTTAGTTACTTGAGCAAACAACTGTTTGAAATACGATGATAAATGTTGAGGTTGTTTAGACAAAATAGCCAATGGTGTATCTGTTCCCATCGAGCCAATTGCCTCTTTACCTTCAATGGCCATTGGTTTTAACAATAGATCGATATCTTCTCTACTGTAACCAAATACTTGTTGATATTTAAAAATAGAATCTGATGCCAAATTGGTAAACATTACCCTTGGCTCTGGTAATTCTTCTAATCTAATTTGATATTGATTAATCCAATCTGCATATGGTCTACGGCTGCAAACTTGTTGTTTAATTTCTTGATCGCTGATAATTCTACCTTGTTGCATGTCTACAACAAACATTTTTCCAGGAGTTAATCTGCCTTTTTCAATTACTGTACTCTGATCAATTGCTAAAGCTCCCGATTCTGATGCCATAATTACACGATCATCACTAGTTAGCACATAACGAGATGGACGTAAACCATTACGATCTAAAGTTGCACCAATTAAATTCCCATCGGTAAATGCAATAGCTGCTGGACCATCCCACGGCTCCATTAATGATGCATGAAATTGATAGAATGCTTTTTTAATTGGATCCATATCGTCATTACCATCCCAAGCTTCTGGAATTAACATCATTAACACATGTGGTAAAGAACGACCTGCATGCAATAATAATTCAACCACGTTATCCAAACAGCCAGAATCTGATTGTGTTTCATCAATTACTGGAAGAATCATATTTAATTCTTCAGGTGTAAAATACGGTGATGCAAAAGATTTAACACTCGATCTAAACCAGTTTAAATTCCCTTGTAACGTGTTAATCTCACCATTGTGAGCAATAAATCTAAAGGGTTGAGCTAGTCTCCATGATGGGAAAGTATTGGTTGCAAAACGTGAATGGATTAAACCAAAAGCCGAAACCATTCGCTTATCACTCAATTCTGTAAAATAGGTTCTAACCTGCAAAGAAGTAAGTTGACCTTTATATATAATAGTGCGTGAAGAAAATGAAACAATATAAAATTCATCTTTACTTCCAGCTACGGTGTTATAAATTGTTTTGGTTAAATAGGTTTTGAGTACAAAAAGTTTACGTTCAAAATCAGCTCCTTCGGCAATATGATATGGTCTAGCGACAAATACTTGTTCTATTTCTGGTTCTACAGAAAGAGCCATATTCCCAATATCGGTAGTATCTACTTGTACTTTTCTAAATCCTAAAATTTCTAATCCAAGTTTTTCTGCAGTCCGATAAATAATTTCACGGCATTCCTCTCTAGCACGAATTTCTTTAGGTAAAAAAAGCTGGCCAACTCCGTAATCGCCATAAGCAGGTAAACTGAAACCAGTTCTTAAGCATTCATCGAATAAAAATTCATGAGGAACTTGAATCATAATCCCTGCCCCATCACCTGTATTTGGTTCTGCACCACAAGCGCCGCGGTGATCTAGATTTTCGAGAATAGTAATGGCATCCGAAATAATTTGGTGCGATTTACGCCCTTTTACATGTGCTACGAAACCGATACCACAGGCATCATGTTCAAAGCTTTTACGGTACAATCCCTGGTGTTCATTCAAGTGGTTCATTTGCGTACATTTTTAGTAGAATGATACTATCTATAGAAAGGTTTCAATCGACTTGTCTATAATAATTTCATTTGGTTTTTAGTTAGTGTATAGGAAACACTAAGATAATGAAAAATAACTGCAAATTACATTATCAGTAATCTTTTTTTGAATAAAATATATTTTAGTGAAATAATCCTAACATAATTACAAATTTGACAACTGAAATCGTTATCATTTATCAATTTGGCAATTTGATATTTATTATTTATGCATAACAAATGATTAACCAGGCTTTAAAAGCTGTTTTTACTAATGTAAAATACACGAAATCTCCCAGCTGATATTGCCAAAGTAATTGCCTTTTTTGGGTATCTGCCATAAGATCTAGGTAGTTTTTAATTTCTCGCTAAATTGACTTAAATTTGTTTCATAACCTGTTCTAGCTATGCAGATCAAGAAAGTCTATTATGTTTTCGTATTCCTTGTTTTATTAACTGCCTGCAAAAAAGAAGAAACGCCGCCTAGCCGCGAAGAAATCTTAATGGGCGGCACTTGGTCCTTGTTTTCTAGAAAAACTAAAACCACCAATCAAAGTACACAGGAAATCATAGTCGATGAGGTACGGGATGAATGTACCATGAAATCACGAGTACAGTTTCTAGCGAATGGTGTGGTGCGTTATGTCGATAATTGCTATAATAATAAGGAAGAATATGGTACTTGGGGATTAAAGGATAACGAAAAGAGACTATTTGTGAGTATTTCCGTCTTACGAGACAGATCTACCGGATTCGGGCTTGTTGATTTTGGATTTCCGGAAACTGAGCCACTAAGCTTCGATGAAACTCAATTCACATTAAGGTATAATACCTCATATACTTATAGTTCTTCTAACGGATCCACCAATTATACTGTCGAGACCACTTATGTCTACAAAAAAGTAGATTCAATATAAAAACAGCTATTCCTTCCCGTCATCTTCCTACACCTCAATGGTACTAGCAAACTAAAAGCTAACCAAAGCAACATATGAGCAAAAATAACAAGCTCGCAATCAGCATTATACTAATTAATCCATTTTTTTAACGGTTTTATTTTATAAAACGCATGCTTTTTCTACCTTTGTGCCGGGCAAGTCTTTTACGATCAGCTCCCTTTGAACTCCCCCAGGGCGGGAACGAAGCAAGGGTAGAAGGTTGTAGCGGTGCGATAAAAGTTGCTTGCCCATTTTTTTCCCCTTACCCCCTGAAGGGGCGTGTAAACTAATCAGGGTTCTTCTTACCTAAATTATTCCCTACTGGGAAATTAGAAATTATGAAATTTTTTATTGATACGGCAAATCTTGATCAAATTAAAGAAGCACAAGATTTAGGTGTTTTAGATGGTGTTACTACTAACCCTAGTTTAATGGCCAAAGAAGGAATTACTGGCGATGCAAATGTAATTGCTCACTATAAAGCGATCTGCAACATAGTGGATGACAATGTAAGCGCAGAAGTTATTGCCACAGATTTTGATGGTATTGTAAAGGAAGGTGAAGCATTAGCTGCTTTAAACCCTAAGATTGTGGTTAAAGTACCTATGATTAAAGATGGTATTAAAGCCATTAAATATTTTTCTAGTAAAGGAATTAGAACGAACTGTACATTAATTTTCTCTCCAGGACAAGCTTTATTAGCTGCAAAAGCTGGAGCAAGTTATGTATCTCCTTTTTTAGGTCGTTTAGATGATATTTCTACTGATGGTTTGCAATTGATTGAAGATATTCGTTTGATATTTGATAATTATGGTTATCCAACTCAAATTTTAGCGGCATCTATTCGCGGTCCATTGCATATTGTTGCTTGTGCAAAATTAGGCGCTGATGTAATTACTGCTCCTTTAGCTGCAATTACTGCATTATTAAAACACCCGTTAACTGATAGCGGTTTAGCTACATTCTTAGCAGATCATGCTAAAGCAAATGGAAAATAATTTACGAACTTTATTAAATCAAATAGAAAAGCCTCGCAATGCCGAGGCTTTTCTATTTGATAACTTTTGTTCAAAATTCTATATTTGTTAGATAACCACCCAAGATGAAATTTAAAATGCTCTTTTCCTTTTTAGTCCTTTTTTCGATTAATGGCTTTTCGCAATTATCTTACGATGGCACCATTGATTATATTGAAACAAAGATGAACGAATGTGATGGTCTACGTTGGACTTATTCTACCCCATCATATTACCGATTTTCTAAATTAGAATTTGGCGTTCGCAGTGATGATAAATCAAAACTCATTATTAATCTTACACGTACATACGAAAATGGTACCGTAGAAGACGTACAATACATTTTTGATCCAACACATATCAAAGGATTTGGGTACTATACACATAGCGGTGAACAAAATCCTACAGAATTGATTGATGTGCAAATGAATGGAAATACTGCAATTATTATCAACAGAAAAAATGGAACTCAGACTGAAAAAAATGATTGGCATTTTTACATTCCTTATCTAAAACTTGATCCATTAAACAAAGAACGTATGCGACAGGCATTTTTGTTATTGAAGAAATTAGCTGTTGCAAAAAAAGGAAGTGATCCATTTGCCAATTAAATTACCTTTTACTATGAGAATAATCTTAGTCTTTTTTCTTTTTTTTACTTTTCCTGCTTTTAGCCAGCAGCTTAATAAATCAGAGACCATCAAATATTTAAATACTAGACTTTCGGAAACTAAAGAGCTAGAAATCTATTACAACGCAGATAGAAAGTACACAATAAGCAATACCTCATTTTATGAAAGCAGCAAATACAAAAATAAAGTGGTGCTTTCTTACACAAGAAATTTTCTCGATGGATTTGTTGATCAGTTGGAATATATTTTTGACCCTTTACATATATCTTCTTTAGGGACACCGCCAACAACATATAATGAAGCTGTTGGCAAAATGCCCATTACACTTATTGGGCAAACGCTAATTGTGAAGCAAACTACTAATGGAAAAATTAAATATAGCGATCAAAATACTGTGTATTTTCCGTTCCTTCGTTCAGAAAAACTAAATACGGAACGTGTTCAGAAGGCTTTTTTACATCTTAAAAAATTATATCAGGATACTAAGCCGCTTGATCCTTTTTTAAACTAGCTATTGAGCACTTTTTTAACTTTATCATAATCAATCTGTTCATCAGGTTCAATTAAAATCCCCTTTACTCCTGCTCCATTCGCAGCTTCAACATCTCTAGGTTTATCACCAATCATAACTGATAAACTAGGGTCGATATTATAGGTGGCAATAGCTTCTAACAACATTCCAGATAGAGGTTTTCTACATTGGCAAGGTCCAGAAACTGTGGGATGATGTGGGCAATGGTATGCGTGTGTAATTTTTGCTCCTTTTGCTTCGAATTTTTTATATAAAATCGAATGCATTTCCGCTAAAATCTCTTCTGTATATCTATTTAGAGCAATTCCACCTTGATTGGTAATTATAATCAACAAATAACCTTCATCATATAATCTTTTTAAAGGTGGAATTTGATATTCTAATACTTCAAAATCTTCTACTTTACAGATGTAATCGTAAATCTCATGATTTAATACGCCGTCTCTATCTAAAAAAATTGCTTTATTTTTCATCGTCGCAATATAACTAAGCATTTTTAATCCTTGTATGCTCATCAAAAAAAATTAACTTTAATTTTTAAATTTTCATCAAATGAGTAAAGAAGAATTTAAACCCTTTGTTCCTGCAGAAAGTAATGTTGCAGAATTTACCATCAAATCTATTTTATTAGGTTGTATTGCTGGAATTATTTTTGGTGCAGCTACTGTTTATCTAGCTTTAAAAGCTGGATTAACGGTATCAGCTTCCATACCAATTGCAGTTTTAGCCATTACATTAGGTAAAAAATTCTTTAAGACGACCATTTTAGAAAACAACATTATACAAACTACGGGTTCTGCTGGCGAATTTATTGCAGCAGGGGTAGTTTTTACCTTACCAGGATTTTTATTTTTAAGTACAGGAATTGGAGGTCAAAGTTCAAGCGAAGCTTTTTTCAATTACATGACAATTCTTATCCTAGCTATTTTAGGGGGGATTTTAGGAACATTGATGATGATTCCTTTACGGAGATCATTGATTGTAAAGGAGCATGAAAATTTACCATATCCCGAAGGTACGGCATGCGCTTCTGTTTTACAGGCTGGTGAAAAAGGTGGGACTTTTGCTCGTACTGCATTTTGGGGCTTAGGCTTTTCGTTGGTATATGCTTTATTACAAAAAGTATTTCATGTAGTTGCCGAAGCACCTACTTGGGCGACTAAACAAGCAAATAAATTTTTACCATCTGCACAAGTAAGTGGAGAAATTACACCAGAATACATGGGTGTTGGTTATATTATTGGCCCTAAAATATCAGGAATTTTAGTCGCAGGTGGTGTTTTAGCATGGTTAGCATTAATTCCATTATTAGCTACATTGATAGATCCATTGGTTGCAGCAAAGCAATTAACAAAACTAGGTTTACTATTAGATATCACTAAACCTGGTGGTGCAGGAAATTGGGATCCAGTTACACAAACTTTTGCCGATTACCCAAGAGCAATTTACCAAGCCTTTGTAAAACAAATTGGTGCTGGTGCTGTTGCTGCAGGTGGTTTTATCACATTATTGAAAACTATTCCGACCATTATCTCCTCTTTTAAGGAAAGTGTGAGTTCAATTAAAGAAGGCAAAGCTGGTGGTGTGATCAAACGTACAGATAGAGATTTATCCATCAAATTAGTTGGAATTGGAAGTTTAGTTCTGATTCTTTTAATGGCTATTCTACCTCAAATTCCAGGTGATAGCATTTTAAATAAATTACTAATTGGCGTTTTAGTTGTTGTATTTGGCGCATTCTTCGTTACGGTTTCTAGTCGCATTGTAGGTTTAATTGGGTCTAGTAATAATCCGATTTCGGGAATGACGATTGCCACAATTATGGGCACTTGCTTAGTTTTTATTGCTGTTGGTTGGACAGGTAAAATTTATGAACCAATGGCTTTAGTAGTTGGTGGAATGATTTGTATTGCTGCTGCAAATGCTGGAGCGACATCTCAAGATTTAAAAACAGGTTATTTAATTGGAGCGACTCCAAAATATCAACAAATTGCATTGTTCATTGGCGCTATTGTTTCTTCAATAGTAATTGGTCTTACCGTACGTATATTAGATACACCTACTGCAGAAATGTTGAAGCAAGGAATTCATCATGCAATTGGAACCGAAACATATGCTGCACCACAAGCAACTTTAATGGCGACTTTAATTAAGGGAATGCTGTCGTTTAATTTAGATTGGCAATATGTATTAGTTGGTGTTTTTATTGCTATTACTATAGAATTATGCGGAATTAATGCCTTATCATTTGCAGTTGGGGCTTACTTACCTTTATCAACCACGCTTCCCATTTTCGCTGGTGGAGCAATAAAAGGTTTAGTAAATTGGAGAGAAAAGCAAAAAATCAAATCTGTTGAAGAAGAAGAAATTGCTCCAGGAAATTTATTTGCAACTGGCTTAGTGGCTGGTGGTGCAATTGCAGGTGTAATTGTAGCCATTCTGATGGTTATACCATCTGTTAGAGATAATTTAAGCAAATTAAATATCGAACCTATATTTATCAACTGGTTTGGTGATGGTGGTTACCAAATATTAGGTGTATTATTCTTCTTATTTATGGGCTTTGTATTGTATACGATTGGGATTAAAAAGCAAGAAAAGATAGATTAATCTTTATTTCAATTCAAAACTTCCAATTAACTCTGCTTTAGCAGATGATGCGCCAATGATGAGTTGAACTTTGCCGGGTAATATTTGCATTGAATCACTTTGTGGATTATAATGTTGTATATCTGTTGATTTTAATTCAAAGCTCAAAACTTGTTGTTCGCCTTTTTTGAGATGGATACGTTTGAAACCTTTTAACTCCTTAATAGGCATACTAACACCTTCTTGTTTGATATAAAGTTGTACAACTTCATCACCATCATAATTACCTGTGTTTTTTAATGATAGATTAATTTTTAATGGAGTAGTTGCATCTAATTTATTTGCTGATAATTTTAAATCACTGTACGTAAAATTGGTATAACTTAAACCATAACCAAAAGGATAAAGTACAGGTTTCGTAACGTAACGATAGGTTTTACCTTCCATACTATAATTATCAAAAGCAGGAATATCATTAATAGATTTATAAAATGTGATGGGCAATCTTCCAGCAGGATTATAATTTCCATTCAATACATCGGCCAATGCTGCACCACCTTTTTCACCGCCATACCAGGTTTCTATAATCGCATCCACATTTTCCTGTTCCCAATTAATCGCTAGTGCACTTCCATTTAATAAGACTAAAACAATCGGTTTACCCAACTTTTTAAGCTCTTTTAATAATTGAGTTTGTATAGTTGGTAAATTCAAATCGGTTTTATCTCCACCTAAAAAACCTGGCACTTTTATTTTAAGCTCCTCTCCTTCTAATCTAGGCGAAATCCCACCCACAAACACAATAACTTCAGCCTTTGCTGCAGTAGCTAAAGCTTCATCAAAATCACTTTTATAGTTATACTTAGGGGTATCGATTACATTACAGCCTTTGGCATAGACTATATTTGTATGTGGGAATACTTTTTTAATACCTTCAAGTGGAGTAACAATATGTGCAGGGTCGCCATTATAATTTCCTAGTAAAACTTCTGCATCATTAGCATTCGGACCAATAACCGCAAGATTTTTTAAATTCTTTCTTAATGGTAATGTGTTTTTATTATTCTTTAACAACACAATAGATTCTCTTGCCATCTGCAAAGCTTGTGCTTGATGTGCCTCATTATTAACTACACTGTATGGAATTTTCGAATAAGGATTTAATTCGTCAGAATCAAAAATACCCAGCTTAAACTTTGCTCTTAACAAACGGGCAACCGCAGTATCTAATTCACTTTCTTTTAAGAGGCCCTGTTTAATAGCAGGAATTACAGCAGCGCCATAGCCCCAACATTGATTATCTGAACCAGCTTTAATGGCTTGTGCTACTGCTTCAACACTATCTTTTGCAGTTTTATGAAACATGAAAAAGTCATAAAGTGCGCCACAATCTGTAGCAACAAAACCTTTAAATCCCCATTGATTACGTAAAATATCATTTAATAAAAAGGCATCACTACAACATGGTTTACCATATAAACGGTTATAGGCACACATGAATGAATAGACATGACCTTCTTGCGTTAGCATCTTAAAAGCGGGTAAATACGTTTCCCAAAGGTCTCTTTTATTGGGTTTTGCATCAAACTCATGTCTACTTGGTTCTGGACCACTGTGTACTGCAAAATGTTTTGCTGTAGTAATGGTTTTAAAATATGTAGGATCATTACCCTGCATACTTTTTACAAACGCTACACCTAATTTTCCTGTCAGATAGGGATCTTCACCAAAAGTTTCATGACCTCTGCCCCACCTTGGATCTCTAAAAATATTAACGTTTGGTGAATAAAAAGTTAGCCCTGTATAAATTGCTCTATTACCTTCACGTACAAATTGATGATGTTTTGCTCTGGCTTCATCACTAACTGCAACGCCCATATTAAAAATCCCTCGTTCATTAAATGTAGCTGCTAAACCAATAGGTTGAGGAAAAGAAGTAGCCAAACCAGCTCTCGCTACACCATGCAAAGCTTCATTCCACCAATTATAAGCTGGCATTTTCAATCGATCTATTGCAGGTGCATTACTATTCATTTGTAATGCTTTTTCTTCTAAAGTCATTCGCTTTAGTAAATCCTGAACGCGAGAATCTAAGGGTAAACTTGGATTAAGATAAGGAGCTTCTTGTGCTTTTAAAGCGCTAAAAAATAAAATGAGGCAGGCAATTAACGCTATTCTTTTCATATTGGTTTTATTAATCTGCTACACATCTGAAACCAGTATGCTCAAGTCCAGTATCTGCAGATGTTTTCATTCTTGAACTTACACGATAACCTTTACAATACGTCGCGTTGCACATAAAAGATCCACCTCTAACTACTCTTTTTGGTACTAGAGGTTCCATTGGGTCATTACTTTTCGTTGGTCCGGTTGGATTATGACTTACGGTATTTTTTATGGTTTCATAATAATCATGATCGTACCAATCACTACACCATTCCCAAACATTTCCAGCCATATCAAATAAGCCGTATCCATTTGGTTTAAATTGTTTAGTTGCAGCTAATCGGTAAAAGCCATCCCAATTTGTGTTTTTATTAGGGAAATTTCCTTGCCAAGTATTTGCTTTTGGTTTACCTTTTTCAATATCTTCATTGCCCCATGGGTAACTTACATCTTTTAAACCTCCAAGAGCAGCATATTCCCATTCGGCTTCGGTTGGTAAACGCTTTCCAGCCCATTTACAATAGGCCATTGCGTCATTCCATGAAACTTGAACGACAGGGTAATTATCTTTTCCAATAATATTGCTTTTTGGACCTTGAGGGTGTTGCCAATCTGCTCCTTTTTCCCAACTCCACCATTGTGAAGCATCATTTAAACTAACAGCACGATTTGGTGGGCTAAAAACTAAGGAAGAAGCAACTAATACACTATCAGGGGGTTTAGGTGTGCCAGGTGGAACTTGTTTTTTGATTTCTTCCCAATCTGGTTTGCGTTCGGCAGTTGTGATGTAGCCAGTTTCTTTAACAAAAGTTCTAAATTGAGCATTGGTAACTTCAGTAGCATCTATCCAAAAACCATCTAATTCAACCTTATGTCTAGGAAATTCATCTTCTCTACCTTCCTTATCTGCTGATCCCATTATAAAAGAACCGCCTTTAATCCACACCATTCCTTTGTGGTCTGCTTTGCCTTGTTTTATAGCTAAATCTGAAGTGGTTTCTCCAAAACGGGATGGTAAATTGCTTTCACAAGATCCTAGTTCACTTTTTGTAGTAGTTTTTTCATCTTTTGGTGTTGTCTGATTACAGGAAAAAATACTAACAGCAACCAAAATAAAAATAGCATATAAACCTTTCGTCATTAGTTATTTAGTTAAAAAGAAGAAAGATATTCTCAAATAAAAATTAGGATATCGCTCTGTCTAAATGCACATAACCACCATCTACATGAATTAACTGACCAGTAGTGTGGCTAGATTTGTCTGACAGTAAAAATACAACAGTTTGTGCAATTTCTTCAGGCGTTGTCATTCTTTTTTCGTATGGAATTTTATCAGTGATTGTCTTTAGTTTTTCTTCAGGATTATCGAAAGTACTAATCCAAGTTTGATAAAGTGGTGTGAATGATTCGGCAACAATAACTGCATTAACACGTATACCGTATGGCAATAATTCTACTGCCCATTCTCTTGTTAACGCATTACGTGCACCATTTGCTGCAGCATAAGCTGATGTTCCGCCTTGGCCAGTTTCTGCTGTTTTGCTGCCAATATTTACAATTACACCTTTACTTTTCTTTAAAGCAGGTAAAGCATAATGTGCCAACATATAATAGTGAATTACATTTTTATGTAATGAAGCTATAAAACCTTCATAGCTTCCATTTTCTAATCCCACTCCATCGTTTACACCTGCATTATTAATTAATCCATCAATCTTTCCGTATCTGTTGATTATAGTTTCTACAACGTGTTTGCTTGCTTCTGGATTTGTTAATTCTGCTGTAACGAAATCAACTTGCTGACCTAAAGCTTTTATTTCATCAACTAATTTCAAATTATCGCCTTCATTTCTGCCAATTATAATAGGTAAAGCCCCTTCAGCAGCTAAAACTTTAACAATAGCAGCTCCAATTCCTTTAGCAGCACCAGTAACAATAATTATTTTATGAGTTAGATTTAAGTTCATTTTAATTGATATTATAGAATTTTACAGCATTATCATTAAAAATTGCTTGCTTTTGCGCTGCCGTAAAATCTTTGGTATATTTTTTTAATAGGTTAATCCAGTTTGTATAGTTTGAAGCTAATAATAGTACAGGCCAATCGCTTCCAAATAGAATTCGATCTGATCCAAAGCTTTCAAAAATCACATCCAGACAGTTAAATATTGTTTTTTCATCCCAATTTACCCAATCACATTCAGTTAACAGTCCAGATAATTTACAAAAAACATGTTTTTGTTCTGCAATGATGCGGATATTTTTAGTCCAATCTTCGATCTCTTTATTTTTAAGATCTGGTTTAGCACAATGATCGATTATAAAAGGCTGATCTTCTACTTTGTTTAAAAAATCTATTACTTCTGTTAACTGATGGTGCTTAACCAAAATATCATAGGTATAATTAAATGATTTTAAACTATTAATCCCTTGGATAAAATCTTGTTGTAACAAAAAACCTGTTGGTTCAGCCTGCACAATATGACGCCAACCTTTAATGATAGATTGTTTCGAATACGTTGCTAATTGTTCATCCAAATTTGGGTTTTTCAGATCTATCCAACCTACAATTCCCTTAATAAACGAATTCTGCTGTGCTAAATCAATCAAAAATTCAGTTTCTTTTATAGATTGGTCTGCTTGCACCGCTACACATCCTTGTACTTGATTAGCTTTTAATTCAGTAATTAATGTATTTGGTAAATAATCATGACGCAGGATTGCCATTTCATCAGCTATCCAAGCATCTCTTATCGGATCAAATTGCCAGAAATGTACATGGGTATCAATCATTATAAACTGAAAATTTTATCCATTACTATCCATTTTTCACCTGGTTTTGCAAATGGTAATGCTTGCTGATATTTCCACATTAAGGTTTCCCATTCTTGCACTTTTGGATTTGCTAAATCGGATGCATTCTTTTGTTCAAAACTAAATGTATCATTTACCTCCATAATCATAAACAACCGATTACCAGCACGATAAATATCTAATATTTCAATTCCAGAATCAGTAATGCTCTTTAAGATTTCCGGCCAAACTGCAGCATGATATTCCTCGTATTTAGCAATTAGTGTTTCATCATTAACTAAATCTAAGGCAAAACAATATCTTTTCATACGGTATATGCTTTTGCAGTTTGTTTACTAGTTCCTAATCCATCTATTCCTAATTCAACAACATCACCAGGCTTAAGATACCAAGGTTCTGGTTTTTGACCTAAACCTACACCAGCAGGAGTTCCTGTTGTAATTACATCCCCAGGTAATAAAGTCATAAACTGACTGATGTAATGCACAATAAAAGGAACATTAAAAATTAAGTTAGCAGTTGTACCGTCTTGTAGTTTTTTGCCATTTACGGTTAACCATAGGTTCAATTGATGTACATCTCCTATTTCATCTTTTGTAGCAATGTATGGACCTAAAGGTGCAAAAGTATCGCATCCTTTACCTTTTGCCCATTGTCCGTTGCGCTCTAATTGAAATTCTCTTTCGCTGTAATCGTTGTGTAAACAATAACCCGCTATGTAATCATATGCATTTGCTTCGTCAACGTAACTTGCTTTCTTTCCAATTATAATCGCTAATTCTACTTCCCAATCTGTTTTTCTACTTCCTTTCGGAATAATTAAATCATCATTTGGACCAACAATGGCAGTTGTAGATTTAAAAAATAAAATAGGTTCTGTTGGTATTGGTGCATTGGTTTCTTTGGCATGGTCTAAGTAATTTAAACCAACACAAAGCAATTTTGATGGTCTAGCTAATGGAGAACCTAAACGCACATTCGAATCTACTTTCTTAAGGTTCGTACCTGATATTTCTTTCTCCAGTTTTTCAATTCCACCTTCACTAAAAAAATCCTCGTTATAATCTGCTACTACATCTGATACATCAAAGTATTCATTATTTATGATTACACCTGGTTTTTCTTTTCCTATTTCTCCAAATCTGATTAATTTCATATGCTTATATTCTCGTACTAATTATTATTCTATTATTGATTTTAGTTGTTTAATGTGGTAAAGCCACCGTCTATGGCATAATCTAAGCCTGTAATAAAGGAAGCTTCATCACTGCATAAATATAAAGCCAAATAACCAATTTCTTCTGGCTTTGCCATACGACCAATAGGTTGTGATTTAGATAATTTATCAAACATTTCTTCTTTATTATCTGCGTAATTTTTATCTAGGAAACCATCAACAAATGGAGTATGTACTCGTGCTGGAGAGATAGAATTACATCTAATGTTTTCTGTGAGGTAATCTTTAGCAACACTCATGGTCATTGCTTTTACCGCCCCCTTAGCTGTGCTGTAGGCAAAACGATCTGCCAAACCAACCAATGCAGCTATCGATGCCATATTTAAAATTACTCCTCCTCCACTTTTACGAAGTTGCGGAATAGCAGCACGAATGCAATTGTAAACGCCTTTTACATTTACATTCATTACTTTGTCAAAATCTTCTTCCGCGGTGGTATCAGCCTTGCCGATGTGGGCAATTCCAGCATTATTTACTAAAACATGAATAGCACCTATTTTCTCGAAAACTGCAGCTGTTTCTGGTTGAACAGCTACGTTACAGCTATGAGCAAAAGCTGTATTTCCAGCAGCTTGAATTTCTGCCACTGTTTTTTCTGCATTTTCTGCACTTAATTCTAAAATATGTACTTCTGCACCATTTTGAGCTAAAGCAAGTGCAATTGCTTTTCCAATTCCACTACCACCACCTGTAATTACTGCTTTTTTCTGTTGAAATGAAAACATGTATTTTATTGTTTTTTTTACTAATTAAAGACTAACTCCTCTTTTCCAAGGAATGAAATCATCTTGATTTAACTGTACTGCTTTTGGAATTTCTTCGCCACTAGCAACGCTAATGCAATAGTTAAGAATATCTGCGCCCATTTCTGGGATAGTTTTATCTCCCGAAATGATCGCACCAGCATCGATATCGATAATATCTTTCATTCGTTGTGCTAAACCTGTATTTGTAGCCACTTTAATAGTCGGACAAACCGGATTTCCAGTTGGTGTACCTAAACCTGTGGTAAACAAAATTAGGGTTGCTCCTGCTGCAGCTTTCCCTGTTGTTGCTTCAACATCGTTACCTGGCGTACAGACTAAATTTAATCCAGCTTTGGTAGCAGGCTCTGTATAATCTAAAACATCTGTTACTGGTGATGAACCAGCTTTACGAGCTGCACCTGCAGATTTTATCGCATCGGTAATTAAACCATCTTTTATATTTCCTGGAGATGGATTCATGTGAAAACCAGAACCAACTTGATGAGCTAATGCATTATATTCTGTCATTAGTCGAATAAACTTACGAGCAGATTCTTCATTCTCACAACGATCTATCATTTCTTGTTCTACCCCACATAATTCTGGAAACTCAGCTAACAAAACTTTTCCACCAAGTGCAACTAATAAATCTGCACAATAACCAACAGCCGGATTTGCAGAAATACCACTGAAACCATCGCTACCTCCACACTTTACGCCTAAACACAATTTACTTAATGGTGCTGGTTTTCGTTCTATTTTATTAATCTCAATTAATCCTTTAAAGGTTTCTTGTATGGCATCTTTAATTAATTGCTCTTCACTCTGCGCACCCTGTTGCTCAAAAACTAACAAAGGTTTATCAAATGATGGATTGCGTTTTTTCAGCTCTGACGTAAAATCACTTACTTGTAAATGTTGACAACCTAAACTTAAAACGGTAATGCCTGCAACATTAGGATGATCGGCGTATGCAGCTAGCAATTTACTTAAGGTTTCTGCATCTTGACGGGTACCACCACAACCACCACTATGGTTTAAAAATTTAATTCCATCTACATTGTTAAACAAACGATTGCGTTTGTTTTCCTGACTAGGAAGCAACAATTCCTCATCAATATTTGCCCCATTTTGATAAGCTTTAATTAACTGCTGAGTATACGATTTATACTTATCGCCAACGGCATAACCAAGTTCTGCATACAGCGCTTCTTTAATCATGTCCAAGTTTCTGTTTTCACAAAAAACTGTCGGAATAAATAACCAATAATTAGCTGTTCCTACTTCTCCGTTACTACGGTGATAACCTAAAAAGGTTCTATTGGAAAACTGATCAACATCTGGTGCATGCCAATCGTAATTTGCGTTTCTATAGGCAAAAGGCTCGGCGGCATGATGTGTATTTGTCGTACTCATTCTGCTTCCTTTTAAAACCTCGTTTTGAGTTTTGCCTACTAGCACACCATACATCATAACTTCCTCTCCAGGTTTCATTCTTTGCATAAAAAACTTATGCTTAGCAGGAATATCTTCTTGAAGGATGAAATCTTCTTGTTCGAAATGAATTACATCGCCTTTAGCTAAATCGTTTAATGCGACTAAAACATTATCATTTTTATGAATTTTTAATACTCGGTGTTTCATTTTATTAATTAACTGAAGATTTTGGCAATCCGTTTTTCTCTGAATTTCTATTACTTATACCAAAAATCAGTATAACGATAAAACAAATTAGGGGCACTAAATAACCGTATTGAATATTTTGAGTAGCATCTGAAATTAAACCTAAAATTGGAGGTAACGCTGCACCACCAACAATTGCCATTACAATTAAAGATGAGCCAATTTTGGTATTATGCCCTAAACCTTCTATTCCGATTGAAAAAATGGTTGGGAACATAATACTCATAAAGAATGCAATACCTATTAGCATATAAACCACAATCATTCCAGAAGCAAAAATGGCAATAGCCGTTAGAATTGAACAGATGATGGCGTATATAATGAGTAATTTTCTTGGGTTGATATAACGCATTAAGAAAACACCGAAAAAACGTCCTAACATGAAGGCTAAACCAAATATCCCTAAATATGTTGTCGAGGTGCCTTCACTTAACCCAGCAGCATGTGTACTCATTTTGATGAAGAAACTCCCCACACAAACTTGAGCACCTACATAAAAGAATTGAGCGAGTATTCCCCATCTTAATTTAATTGATTTAAATGCTCCAGAAAAACTTGCAATACCACTTTCTCCTTCTTCCTCATGTTTAATATCTGGTAGTTTGGTAAAGAAAAATATAATAGCAACAATAAAAATGATAATACCTAAGACTAAATAAGGGCCTTTAACGCTTGCCGCTTCATTACTTAAATAAGTATTTAATTGTTCTGGAGACATGGCTTGTTGTTGCGCTGCTGTTAATTCCTTACCAGAAAGTATCATTTTACCAATGTATTTTGGTGCAATAAATGCTGCTAATCCATTAAAAGATTGAGAAAAATTTATACGCTGAGTAGCCGTTTCTGGCGGGCCTAAAATAGTTACATAAGGATTTGCAGCTGTTTCTAAGAAAGTTAAACCACAGGCGATAATGAATAAAGCACCTAAAAAAAACACATATTGTAAGGTATTTGCTGCGGGTATAAAAAAGGATCGAACCAGTCCCAAAAAGTAATAAGCCTATTAGTATACCCGATTTATAACCGTACTTCCGCATGATAAACCCTGCTGGTAGTGCCATTATGAAATAAGCAATAAAGACAGAAGAATCTACTAATGATGATTCCAGATCATTTAATAAAAAAGCTTTGCGTAAATGTGGAATTAAAATTGGATCGAGGTTATGTACTAATCCCCAAAAGAAAAATAAGCTGGTTACTAAAATGAGCGGAAAAAGATACGTGTTGCCCTTGATTTGGTTCATAATTTAGATTTAGTTTGGTTTGATTTTGCCAAAAGAAATTTAAGTAAAAAAAATATCCTCTGCTACACAAATAAAAGCATTACAAAAAGTACATCATTCAAACATATTGTCTAAATAGTAAGCGATATTGGACACCCAACCTTAAATTAATTTAAAAATTGATAATTAAATTAAATTTTAAGAAGAGGCAGATCCAGCTATTTATGCTGAAAGCTTAATTAAGACATACTTACATTGATTAAAAATAAGGGAAAGAAAATGAATCTGTCTACTTTAACTAAGTTATGACGTTATTTTTTATCAAAAAAAGCAATATAATTTACCATTTTAAATTAGCCTTTGTAATTAATCCACTTATAAATCAGTAATGTACGGGTTCAGTTAAAAAAAACCTTGCATTAAAAACAAGAGAAGCATATATTTGCACCACTTTAAAACAAACGCCTCGGCGCTTAATTCAAAGTAGATTCCGTAGCTCAGCTGGTAGAGCATTACACTTTTAATGTAGTGGTCCTGGGTTCGAATCCCAGCGGGATCACAAAAAGCCTTACAGAAATGTAAGGCTTTTTTGTTTTCAAGTTATTTTATTATTGGGTTGTTAGAAAACTTTCTTTTACTTTAAAAAACCATCCAGGTAGCTTAATATCGTTTTTGTTTGCATCATTAAACTCACATGGCTTTGTGAAGGAACAATAGCCAATTGCGATTTAGGCATTGGCGCTAAATCAGCAGATACACCACCTCCAAGTAATTGATAAGTTTTAATTAATTCGACTTTATCTAGGCCATCGTTATCTCCAGTGATCAGCAATACTGGTGAAGTAATTTTAGAGATATTATCATCACCTATATTAAAAGGAGTGCCAATAAAAGCAATCATCTGTTCAACAAACTTAATCCAATTTGCTTGGACGGGCGCCACTGCATCATACGCTGTTTTAATAGGTGTGTTGTTAAAAAACTCAGGTTTAAAACCTTTAAATCCATCATTTATTGCTGGCAACCAGCCAGTGCTTTTATAGGTAGAAGAAATGATGACTAGTTTTTTTACACGTTTAGGATATTGCGCTATTAACTGATACGCTACAGAACCACCCATGCTATAACCTGCAACATCAGCCCTGTCAACTTTTAAATAATTCATTACTGCATCCACATCACTTGCTAAGGTAGCAATATCTAGCTTTCTGTCCGAAAATGGGGTATGCCCATGACCCTGCATTTCAATGGCAATTACTTTTCTTGTTTTTGATAATTCAGGAATCAGTTCTGACCAGTTAGTTGCAATGGTCATAAAAGCACCGTGTAATAAAACAAGGGGTTTGCCTTCACCATATACTTCATAATAAACTTTAATACCATTTACAGGGGCATATCCACTACTGTTAGGTTTAATTTCTTGTCCCCTAGACTGCGGAGTTGCGGTTAACATTACAATAGCGATTAATATTAATTTAAGGCTACAGAGTTTGATTACATTTTTCATAACACTATTTAATTTTAGTTTGAATTGTTTTGATACTACAAAGTTGTGATTGATTTAATGATATCATGTTGCGTTAAAACGACAACTTCTGGGGTAAATTCCGCCAAAGAAAAAATAAGTTGTAAAAAATTTGCGAAACCAAAAAGTTGCATATATATTTGCAACCGATTAGTTTCTTAATTAAATTTATTCAACACATGAGACGCGATATATTTCAGGCAATTGCAGACCCAACAAGACGGGCAATTATAGCTTTAATAGCATTACAAGCGATGACACCTAATGCTATTGCCGAAAACTTTCATACTACTCGACAAGCAATATCAAAACATTTGCGCATTCTCACTGAATGTGATCTTGTAAAACAAGAATATCAAGGTAGAGAAATTTACTACACGCTTGAAATTGAAAAAATGAAAGAAATAGATAAATGGTTAGAACAGTACCGAAAAATCTGGGAAAACCGATTCAACCAATTAGACCAAGTATTATCAACCCTTAAAAAGCAGAAAAAATGAGCACAACATTATTCTTCGACTTTACTGTCGATAAAGAAAACAAGACCATCAATATTAAGCGTGAGTTTGCTGCCGACCGTTCAACTGTGTGGGACTACTACACGAAATCCGAACTTCTTGATCAATGGTGGATGCCCTCTCCCTGGAAATCAAGAACAAAAAGCATGGATTTTAGTGAAGGAGGTAAATGGCATTATGCAGCAGTTGGACCAAATGGTGAAGAACATTGGTCGATTACTAGTTATGTGAAAATTGAACCAAAAAATATGTTTCTAGCGAATGATGCCTTTGGTGATGCTGATGGAAACATCAATCCGCAAATGCCACAATCAAAATGGACCATGAATTTCAGCGATATGAAAGAAAATACGCTGGTGCATGGGATTATGCAGTTTGCTGACCTAGCTCAGCTAGAGCAAACCATCGCTATGGGCTTTAAAGATGGGCTTACTATGGCTATGGAAAACCTAGATACTATTTTAGCAAAGCATTAAATCAAATTTTATTACAACTTAAAAACAGAAATAATGAACAATTTACTATTTGATTTTACCGTTGACAAGGCAAACAAAACGGTATTTGTAAACAGAGAATTTGCAGCCGACCTTTCATTGGTATGGGATGCGTTTACTACACAAGAAATACTTGACCAATGGTGGGCGCCTAAACCTTGGGGATCTAAAACAAAAGTAATGGACTTTGAAGTTGGAGGTCGTAGATTTTATGCGATGGTGAGTCCTGAGGGCGATGAACATTGGTCACTTCAGCAATATACTTCCATCAGTCCTAAAACTAATTTCAAATATTTGAATTCTTTTGCAGACAAAGATGAAAACCCTGAGTTACCAGGTTCTAATTGGGACCTTACTTTTAGTGAAGAAGATGGAAAGACAAAAGTGAGCATTATAATTAAAAATGATTCACTAGAACGTATGGAAAAGATGATTGAAATGGGTTTCCAAGGAGGATTTACCATGACCCTGAATTATTTAGACGAATTATTGGCTACATTATCTAAAAAATGATTTACGTTTTCAAAACTGTTGTCAAAACCAAAACGCAGGTAAAAAAGCTTAAACCGCTAATTAACCAAATAGTTTCAAGTGATAAATGGAATTTCGACCTTGAGGATTGTGACAAGATTTTACGTATTGACTGCGAAGAAAATATAGTTTTGAAAATAGTAGACTTGCTAAATATTCATAAATTTAATTGCGAAGAATTAGAGTAATCATGAACATACAAGATCACATTAACGAATATATCGCTAGTCAACCAGAGCAAAAACGTGTTGAAATGCAAGAGTTGCATACAACCATTATGGAAGCAATGCCAGGCTGTAAGTTATGGTTCTTGGATGGTAAAAACAGTGAAAATAAAATTGTTTCAAATCCTAATATAGGTTATGGACTTCGAACTATAACCTATGCAGATGGGAAAACCAAAGAGTTTTATCAAATTGGATTAAGCGCTAACACCAGTGGTATCTCTGTTTATATTCTGGGTATTGATGATAAGACTTACTTGTCTAAAACGTATGCAGAAAAATTAGGCAAAGCAAGTGTGACTGGGTATTGCATTAAGTTTAAAAAACTGAAAGATATCAATATTGCTGTACTTCAAGAAGCCATACGGCATGAAGTTGCATTGACGCAATAATAAGAAGCCTTACAGAATATGTAAGGCTTTTTTGTTTTTAATGGTTAGGCAATCTCTTATTTGGTATTATTTTATTTGTCTGAAGGAAATTGCCACGATCATTACCGATGAAAAATCGGAGAATGCTCTCGCAAAGACGAACTTTACAAAAAACTGATTTCTATAGTTGTTATCCGATAGCTGGTTAGGCGATCGTCTTTGCGAGGAGCATAGCGACGTGGCAATCTCCTCTCGCAAAGACGAACTGCATAAAAAAAAAGCCCCGATTTCTCGAGGCTTCAATTAAAAGGTATTAACTTCTTAAAGCGTTTTCATATCAATTACAAATCTGTAACGCACATCACCTTTCACCATTCTTTCGTAAGATGCTGTGATATCTTTAATGTCAATTAATTCGATATCAGATACGATATTGTTTTCAGCACAGAAATCAAGCATTTCTTGAGTTTCTTTAATTCCACCAATACTAGAACCAGCTAAGCTTTTTCTACCTCCAATAATTGAAAATGGATGAATTGCATACGGTGCTGGAACGCCAACTACAATATGGGTACCATCTGTTTTTAATAAAGAAAGATACATGTTCATATCATGATCTGCCGAAACAGTATCTAAAATGAAATCGAAAGTTCCTTTAACTGCTTTTAATTGTGCAGCATCTGATGTGACTACGAAGTGGTGCGCACCTAATGCTTTTGCGGCTTCTTCTTTATTTGGCGAAGTACTTAAAACTGTTACTTCTGCCCCAAAGGCTACTCCAAATTTAACTGCCATGTGACCTAAACCGCCTAAACCTAATACAGCTAATTTATGCCCCTTACCTACTTTCCAATGTCTTAATGGTGAGTAAGTTGTTATACCAGCACATAACAAAGGTGCAGTTGCTGCTAGTGATAATTTTTCAGAGATATGTAATACAAACTCTTCACGAACAACAATAGTATTAGAATAGCCACCATAGGTTGGCACACCATCTCTTCCTTTCGAGTTATATGTTTGTGTATTTCCTTCTAAGCAATATTGTTCAAGGTCAGCCTCGCAATTTTCACATACTTGGCATGAATCAACCATACAACCAACTCCTGCTAACTCATTTAATTTGAAGTTTTTAACGTGATCACCTACTTTAATTACTTTACCCACAATCTCATGACCTGGCACCATTGGGAATATTCCTGGAAACCAATCGTTTTTAATTTGATGCAGATCGCTATGACATACACCACAATACAAAATCTCTAATTGAACATCGTGAGGGCCGACCTCTCTGCGTTCGAAATTCCATGGAGCTAAGTCTGTATCGGGTGTTTGCGCTGCATATCCTTTTGATTGTATCATATTTTTTGATTTAAGTTTGTACGAAATTAAGGTAATGATGTGAACAGAATAACTGTTGACAGAAGTATTACGGAATGATTACAATAGGTTAAAATTAAATGGATTTAACTACATAGAAATATAGAAAAACATAGTTAGCGACGTTATCAATCTGAGCCAGTCGAAGGATCAAAAGTCTTCGACAAGTTCACACTGACATGCAAAAATAAAGCGCATGAATATGTTATCTATATGGTAAATAAAACTATACTAGCGCTGTTTCTACAACGATAGTATGTGTTAATATTTTATGAATTGGGCAGGAATTTGCAACGTTTAGTAATCGTGTTCGCTGTGAGTCATCCAACTTGCCTATCAATTCTATTGTTCGTATAAATTTCGTTTGCCCTTCTTCTTCTATAAGATCAACGTTTACATTTATCTTTTCGAGTTCCCATGTTTTCCGCTCTGCATACATACGCACAGTTGCACACGTACATGCTCCTAAAGATGAGGCAAGCAATTCTTTAGGAGAAAAACCTGTATCCCGCCCTCCTTTTTCAAGAGGTTCATCGGCAATCACTACATTACCTGTAGGCGATTGAATTTCTATTTTGTAAGGCTCTGTTCCAATACTTGCTTTGATGTTAATCATATTGGAAATTCTTAATGCGCCTTATCGCTTGTATTCGCTTTTCTAATAAAAGTAAGATAAAAGGTAGTAGCAAAGATAATTACACAAACTGCTGTTAATGTAATTAGTAGTATAAGTCCTTCAGTTGATTGATGTTGTTCCATGATTATATAATTTTCTTAAAGTTAAATAATTATTTTGTAGCTAAAAGACCATTAATTCTAATTTTATTGAAAAATAACAGATTGTTAATTGAATTTCTAGTCAACAGTCAAACGTTTTTCATAACAATAAAATCGCAGACCTGGCCTAAAGCTCAGTCCTATTTCACCAGCAAAAATATAGCCTAATTTTGGAAATAATTTTTGGGTAGCTTCATTCATTGTGTTGGTATCTATACGCAATAGAGAAATATGACGAGCAATTGCATTTTGTTCTGCTTGTTGCAATAAAGCCACGGCAACTCCTTTACCTTGAAATTGAGGATTTACCGCCAAGCGATGCGTAACAATTGCAGTTTCATTAATATCCCAACCTACTTGTGCGTATTCTGGTTCTTGGTCTGTGGTAATAGCGGCGACGCCAGCAATAGATCTATCAATTTCGTCTATCCAAAGCTGATTATGACTAATATCCTTTTCAAAAACAGCTGCATTTGGATAAATAGTATCCCATTGCATATTGCCTGCAGCATTCATTAATGGTACAACCGCTTTTACTATTTGCATTACAGCTGGTACATCTTTTAACGTTGCTAGTCTAATGATCATAGTTGTAAATGTACAAACAAATTAAACAGGTGTTTAAAATGGAAGTACGTTAACATACAATATATTCATTATAAAAAATAACCAAAAAGCAAACTACATTACCTTTTTGTTCATTAACAATAATAAAATGTTGATTAACAAAAGGTCATTGTTCATGAACAAAAGTTAAATGTTCATGAACAATAGTTTAATGTTGATGAACAAAACTCAAATGTTCTTGAACAAAAGTTTAATGTTGATCAACAAAGCTCCAATGTTCATCAACAAAAGCTAAATGTTCATCAACAAAAGCTAAATGTTCATCAACAAAAGCTAAATGTTCATCAACAAAAGTTAAATGTTCATGAACAAAGGCTTAATGTTCATCAACAAAAGCCTAATGTTCATCAACAAAAGTTAAATGTTCATGAACAAAAGCTTAGTGTTCATCAACAAAGACCTAAAGTTTATTTAAAATGAACTTTTGTTTATCCTACTTTCTAAAAAAAGGAAAATTCTTATTCTCTATATGAGAGCTTATTAAAATTGCTTCCATCTTTTTAACTAGCTCAGGATATTTACTAGCTAAATTTATAGATTCTTTAGGATCAGCAACCAAATCATACAAGGCAATTGAACTGTTTGGGTTTTTCTTCATGTTTTCTTTTATCGCTTTCCATTTACCCATTCTTACGGCTTGTCTACCCCCATCTTCATGAAACTCCCAATATAAAAACTCATGTTGTTTTTGTATTCCTTTGTTTAATAAGGTCGGTAAAAGAGAAATTCCATCCGTAGTTTTTAATTTTTGTCCGCCAGCAAGTTCTGCAAAAGTGGGCATGAAATCCCAAAATGCACCAATCTGATCTGATACATGTGGTTTTATTTTACCTGGCCAACTCACAATCACAGGTTCTCTAATTCCACCTTCAGTCAATTGCCTTTTAATTCCTTTAAAACCGCCACTACTATTAAAAAACTCAGGATCATTCCCTCCTTCCCTGTGCGGACCATTATCGCTTGCAAAAACTACTACTGTATTTTTATCTAAGCCCAGTGTTTTTAATTTCTTCAATACTTCGCCTACATAAGTATCAAGCTTAGTCACCATAGCTGCATAAGCTGCGTGTGGATATGCTTGTGGTTGATAATTCTCCCCGTTCCAGTCCATTTTAATGTTTTTGGGTTGTTCATTAAATTTCTTTTTATAGTATTCAAATGTTTTATCACCTGCTGGAAGTTGCAAAGCTGCATGTGGTAAGGTATACGCCAAATACATAAAAAATGGTTTAGACTTATTGTTATTCATAAAAGCCATAGCCTGCTTTTGTATTAAATCCGGCGCATATTCTTGTAAATTGGTTAATGTATTAGGTAAGTCTACTTTGGTTAAATTATTCCATAAATGATTAGGGAAAAAGTTGTGCGATTGCCGTTGGCAATTGTAACCATAAAATTGATCTACTCCTTGATTAACTGGATCACCTTCAGAACCAGGATACCCCATTCCCCATTTACCAAAAACACCTGTTTTATAACCAGCAGCCTTAAACATTTCTGGCATCGTATAGGTTGAATCCGGTAGTGGTAATTGCCCTTCTGGTTCAATCTCGTAATTACCTCTAATTGGCGTGTGTCCCGTATGTAAACCTGTCATTAAGGATGCTCTTGAAGGTGCACAAACAGAAGTTCCGGCATAGAATTGCGTAAAGCGCATACCGCTTTTAGCCAGTTTATCTAGATTTGGTGTTTCAATTAATTGCTGACCATAGCTTCCTAAATCACCATAACCCATATCATCCGCCAAAATGAAGATTACATTTGGCTTTTGTTGAGCTTTTAATCCAATTGCTAATGAAATTAACAAATAGGTTAAGAAGTATTTTTTCATATCAATACTGAATTAACAAATTTATTTAATTGGTTTTATCCAATAACTATACGTTTGGTTTTTATAAGGAATTTGATATTCTGTTAATGGCAACGAACCCCAGCTATCTATCCCTTGTACACCTAGTTGTTGCATATCCATGTGTACATAAATTTGATTGCGTTTCACTAACTCGCCCGAATGATATTGTCTTTTCTGTGCTTCTGGATCTAAATCCTCTACCGAATACGGTAATGCATTAAAACTTAATAAGCTATCTGCATATTCAAAACGTAAACCTTTACCCTGTTTATTGGTAAAAGATACCCAGCGCACATCGGTCTTATTACCACTTTCTTGCGGACGAGCATATGGGAAATATTGCTGATCAACTGTTGACTTATAGGTACCAATTAACGAGGCTGTTTTTCTATCTACATAATTCTCTCCTGGACCACGGCCATACCATTGAATAGTGTTGTATGATGAGTTTAATTGTAAATCGTTACCAATGCGCATTAAGGTTTTGTATTTACCAGCAACTGCTTTAAGCTCATTATCTACTTTTATGGTACCATCTTGATAAATATAAAATGTTTGTTTTGTGGTCGCATCTCCATTTAATAAACTCGAAGCTATCTCTACAACTCCTCCATAAGGTAAGTCATTTGCGTTCATTGCTTCAGCTTTAATCAGCTTTTTATTGTCATCGTATACATTACGCCACATACGTAATGATTTGTTTAAACCAGCGCCAATATCATTATCCGTTGGAGCACGATAAAATCCTGGCTGCGGACCAGCAACTAATAGCTCTTTTCCATCTATCAAATAGCTTATTAACTTTCCGTTTTTCAAATCAAAGGTTGCTTGAAAATTCTTACCGCTAAAAATAGCTTTATCAGTTGTTTTTGTCAATTTAACAGGATTATCAAGTTTATTAGATTTTACTTCTGTACCTTTTGATATTCCGTTTAATGCAAGTTGCTCGTAAGAAATAGCATAGCCTTTATCTAAAAATGGCTCAGGTGTTTTTAGCACATAGTGAAGGTTTAAGAAATATTCTTTTCCGGCTTTATAGTTATTCTTCAGCGGCAAAGTAAGCGTTGATGTTTGACGTGGATTGATATTCAAATCTGCAACTATACCACTTTGAACAATTTTACCGTCTTCTAAAACTTCCCAGTTTAACTGAACATTAGCAATATCACGGAAGAAATAACTGTTATTCACGCTAATTTGATTATTGCCTAAGTAACTCGTTTTTATAAATTGATATACTTTTTTCGCTTCAATTGCCATAGGCGTTAATTCACGATAAGCCGTTACCACACCTTTAACACAGAAATTATTATCGCTAAAATCTTCATTAACAGGCCCCTCTAAAGGAAAATCTCCCCCATAGGCTAAAATCCTTTTCCCATTCTTTACCGTATCAATTCCTTGATCTATCCATTCCCAAATAAAACCTCCTTGTAGTTTTGGATTGCTTTCAATGGCATCCCAATATTCTTTAAAGTTACCTAAGCTATTGCCCATAATGTGTGCATATTCACTCATGATTAAGGGTCTTTCGTTTTTGCTTTTTGCATATTTTACTAACCAATTTGGGTCAGGATATTGAGGGACAATCATGTCGGTATTGAAATCATTTTCAGCTCTTTCGTATTGTACAGGTCGGAAATCTCTTTGTTTCAACCATTCGTATGCTTCATAAAAATTAACACCATTCCCTGCTTCATTTCCTAAAGACCAAGTAATAACTGACGTATGATTTTTATCGCGTTCGTACATTCTAGTGATCCGTTCTAAGTGCGGAATGCGCCATTGTTTATCGTTAGCAAAAGAAGTTTCCAAACTGTAATAACGACCATGCGATTCGATATTTGCTTCGTCGATAACATACAAACCATATTCATCACAAAGTTCCATCCAATATGGATCTGGTGGATAATGCGAATGACGAACAGCATTTACATTTAGCTTTTTCATCATTTCCATATCTTTTCTCATGTCCTCGTGCGTAAGCGTATGTCCTTGTGTTGCATTGTGCTCATGGCGATTAACTCCTTTTAAAAAGATCCGTTTTCCGTTCACCAACAAATCACTGCCTTTAATTTCTACCGAACGGAAACCAATGCGTTGTGGAATAACTTCAATTATATGCTCGTTTTTATCTTTTAATGTAATGTATAACGTATATAAGTACGGCACTTCTGCCGACCAATTTTTTACATTGCTGATTTGTGTTTTAAAGGAAAGGTTGTTTTTATAATTTCCCAACACTTTTTGAAGCCCTGTTGCATCTTTCCAAACCTGATTGCCTTTAGCATCAACTAAATTTAAGGCTACATAAAAGCTATCAGGTCTGCTGTGATTGGTGCGTTGATCTATTTTATAGTTTTCTACCGTTACGTCTACATTCAACAAACCGTTGGTGTAGGTATTGTCTAAGGTGCCAATTGCTTTAAAATCGCGAATATCTAATTTAGGTGTCGAGTACAAATAAACATCACGTTCTATACCCGAAATACGCCACATATCTTGACATTCTAAATAGCTACCATCGCTCCAACGGTAAACTTGCAAAGCGATTGTGTTTTCTCCTGGCTGTACATATTTAGTAATATCAAATTCGGCCGCAAGCTTACTATCTTCGCTATAGCCCACTTTTTTACCATTTACCCAGATAAAAAAAGCAGACTTCACCGCACCTAAACTGATAAACACTTGTCTATTTTTCCAGTTCTCTGGGATATTAATTTTTCTACGGTACGATCCAACTGGGTTATTATCTTCAGGAATATCAAAAGGTGGATTCATCCTATTTCCTGTCAGTTTTCTTCCCGCAAACTCATACGGTTGATTTACGTAAATGGGCAAACCATATCCATTTACTTCCCAATTTGCAGGTACTTTAAAATTATCCCATGCCGCATCATTAAAATCGGTTTTATAAAAATCTAGTGGTCTTTTACGTGGGTCTTTAACCCAATTAAATTTCCAAGTTCCGTTTAGTGAGATAAAGTAATCTGATTTTTCTTTGTTTCTTTTGGCAGCTAAATCTGCATTTTCATATGCAAATGCAGATGCTCGCATTGGCATTCTGTTTAGAGAGACAACTTCTGGGGTTTGTAACTCTACAGGTAATTGCTGTGCTCGTGTGTGTAAGGCAAGCAATACCATGATAGAGAAGATAATAGTGTTTTTTTTCATTTGTGTGGTTAGTGGTTAATTAGTTTTAATGCATAAAAAGCATTGGTAACTTCTAAAATAGACATGCTAATTCTTAAACAGGAATTAATTATAACGCAAACGTTTGATTATTTAAAAACCTTCTCTTTTAATTCTAGATGAGATGCCAATTCAGTTTAAATCAGGTGTATTTTACACCTACTAATTTTTATTAAAAGAGATTTAACTATTTTACAAAACACTAATTTGAGTTGTAATTTCATTTTAACAAAAAACAGAAAGAAAATCAAGCGTTTGCGTAAAAAAATACAAACACTTTCTTTTTTTAAGTATAAAAAGAGCAGTTAAAAAGAATATAAATACTATTGATAATTAATACATTAAAGCGCATTAAATAAACCTCAACAACTATTTTCAGAAATAATTGGGCAAATACATTTTAATTTCTATATTTGCCCCTCCTTAAACAAAAGGAATGATTCCGTAGCTCAGCTGGTAGAGCATTACACTTTTAATGTAGTGGTCCTGGGTTCGAATCCCAGCGGGATCACAGAAATTCAAAACCATCTTTACTTATCGTAAGGATGGTTTTCTGTTTTTAGAGTGTTTTGTGATTATGTGTTAGTATTCACCTAACATCAGTCAATTTTCTATAAAGAACACTTAGAAATAACAGAAATTTAACTGTCTTTCCTTTATGGTATAAAAATTCCAGCTTAGAGAAATTTCATGCGTTGAACCAGCATAACCAGCTAACTTACTGGTGCTAAAATCGTAAGAATAACCCAATCTTAAACGTTGACTAATAATTATTTCACTCATACCAATAAGCGCATTGTTGTTACTAATCTCTCCTTTTAGAGCGGGTTTGTTATAAAGTTTGATTCCAGTTCTATAACCTACACCCAACCATAGGGTCTGTTTGAAAAGTAAAAAGGCATTTACATCCAACACTGTTGGCCCTTTAATATCATCTTTAATTAAAAAGAAGGGTTTAAAGTCTATCACATATTCTTCTACAGGTATCAATACACCACCTGTTAAATAAAAATGTGGTCTTGGCGTTGGAAAGTTGTAATCCAAAGATTTTTTGTCCAATATATATTTACCTATTAAATTATTGACAGATGCACCAATATACATTTTGGGTGTAGAGAAAAACACACCAGCATGCATATCTGGAAGCATTTGTTTTACCGTGCCACTTGGAATATAGTTATCTCCCAAATCTCTTGGGTTTAGCATGTCACCATCTAAGCTTGACTGCATAATACCAACACCTAGACCAAAAGCTAGTTTAGAAGTCCCTTCTTCGTTAATTGAAAAGCGATAAGCATAGTTAGCAAAAGCAGATATGTTTTTTTGTGCACCTAACTGTTCTGCACTCATTATCAATGATAATCCAACACGTTCATTTGGCATTATGGCATCTGCTGCCAAAGAAAAACTTTTCGGTGCACCTTCAACGCCAGTCCATTGGTTTCTGTAGGTTGCATTTATATTTACGCGTTCTCGATATCCAGCATAAGCTGGATTGATATAAATACCATTGAAAATATATTGGCTATACTGTGCATCCTGCTGAGCAAAGCATGGGCTTGCCACACAAAACACCAAAATAAACTTAGTTAATTTCCACATGTTAATCTTTAATTAATGTAATCCAACCTGTAGTGCTTCTTTCACTCCCATCTTTTTCTTTAATCTTTAATAAATAGTAATACGTACCTTCATTAAGACCATTTCCATTCCAATCATTTTTGTAAGAGCCATTGCTCCTATATACTTCATTGCCCCATCTGTTAAAAATGGACAAGGTATTGTTCGGGCGAAGTTCCAACCCATCTATTCTGAAAACATCATTTTTTCCATCACCATTTGGCGTAATAACATTTGGCACCATCACATCGCCAATAATTTCCTTTAGATCTGTGGATACGTTATTCGTCAAATTTGGGTCTGGCTCAACAGCAGATACATTGGCAGTATTCACCACAGTTCCTGCTTTAATCGCAATAGTTTTTAGCGATAAAACCATTTTTTGATTATTTGTTAGAGCTGGAATCTTCCAAGTAATCACTTGATCAACTACCGTAACAATACCGATCTGTTCACTTGTAACGCCTATATATTTTAAGTTACTTGGTAGTTTATCGATCACTTCTATTCCTGTTGCATCAATATTTCCATTATTCTGTACTGAAATTTGATATTCAAAAGCTTCGCCTGGCCCGACATATCGTTTTTCAGAAATTTTTCGAACTTCTAGATCAGCATATTCAATTATTAATAAAAAACCTTCTGATAAATCAGATTTACATCCTGCTGTACTTATCGAAATCACTTGGTATAAGCCAGCAACACTAGCAGTATATACTGTTCCGGTAGCATTAGCTATAGGTTTCCCATCTCGATACCATTGGTACGAGTAAGGGCCAGCCTGATCTCTTACTGCAAATTTGACCGAAGAGCCCAAACGGATCCTAACAAGAGTAGGATTTGTTTGTGCAAATGTCAAATTGATCAACAGAAAGAAGAACGCTAGTAGTATATAGCGTTTGATGTTCAATCTAAGGTGTTAAAAAGCAAAAATTATTGGATAACGATTGAAGGTTTAGCAGGTTTTGGCGTTACGGTTACTGTCTGTGTTGCAGTAGCTGAAACTTCACATCCTTTATTATCTCCAGATTTTAATACACCTGTATTAGCAGCTGTTGTTACATACTTTACCGTTGCACTAAAAACATAAGTGCCCGCTCCAGTTGTATTTAGCGTAAATTTATTTATAGCCGTCTTTGAAGCGTCGTCTGAACCGATTCCTGAAAGTGGACTTACAGCAGTTCCATCTTTGGTTGCAGACCAAGCGTATTGGTACTCTATTCCTGCAGGCAATGCTTGTCCAGGTGTTGTAGTAGCAGTTATTATAGAACTTAAAAGAGCATTATCACCACAATAAGATGCGTTATTAGCAGTTAAAGCGAGTGTTTTACTCGGGAGTTGATAAACCTGAAATGGGTCTGACAAATCTCCCCAACATCCGGCAGCAGACTCTATTCTACTGGTATAATTATGCACTCCATTTGCAAGATTATTTGGTGTAACGTAATTGGTTTCGTTGGCTGTTCCAGTATAAGTTTTAACATCTACCTGAACACCTTCCAAATACCAATATACCTTATCTCCATTTGACAGGGTACTCTCTTCTGGGGTATGTAGAGTGGCGGTTCCGCCATCGCATAAATAAACTGGATAGTAAGTTTGCGCCTTACTTTTTGAAACTACACTCAAAATGAGGATAAATACTGTTAATGATGCTTTGATAATTCTTGATTTCATTGTTTAGTGAATTTTATTAATTGTTTTTTAATTGAATATGTGCTTTTGTGGGTAAGGCATTAGATTTAATAATCACGTTGGTTTGTGTTCTTTTGGTATTTAATGTTTTGATGTAAAAGGTTTCTATACCCGAAGACGATAAGCTGCCACTTACTGTTCTGTTTCCTGCTGCATTTAGTACACTTAAAGCAGTTGGAAGTGTTGAGTTTTCGAATTGTGTTCCATCAGCAGATAAAGGATAGGTAATTGCCGTAATATTGCTTCCCTGACACACCTCCTGTCCATTAACAGTATTATATTTTATATTGTTACATAAGCCGATACCAGATAAAGCCCCGTTTAAACATTCTTCATCTGCGTCTACAGGTCCTGCAATATTATTACCAGTAGCATCTGGATCGGTTAAATCATTAGGTCTTAATATGCTCGCCTTGGTATTACTAAAGATTTGAGTATAACTTCCTGTAAAAGTTGCTTCTATTATGATATCAATTGTACCTTGATTCGGGAGATCTAGTGAAGCTGTATAGGCTTGTGCATTTGTAATTCCATTACTTAAACTTACTCCTGCGGTTTGATTAGCGGTAGAAACCGAACTAATTGTTAATCCCATTGGCAAGGCAATAGCTAAACGTGATCCATTGGCAGCCGAAGGACCATCATTTTGAACTTTTACCGTATACGTTATCGTTTTATCAGAAAAATACTTTGATAAATCTGGATTAATTGATTCAATTTTCAAATCCGCTTTTAGTATTTCAATATTAACTAATGTGGTGGTTTTTCCACTTTCGATATAAGTCCAAGTGTCCATTGAACGGTCATCACCAAATTGATTATTTGAAGAATAAGCGCCAAACTTGTGTCCATTAGAGTTACTGCTTACTCCAGTTAAATTGGTTACAGGATTAGAGCTATTTCTAGCAGGGTTACCTGCATTACTAATATTGACATCATCCCAATAAACAATATCACTATATTCTGATGGATTGAGATTCGCAGGGTTTACATCATAATTTGTATTATTTTCTATTAGTTCAATAATAATTCCTTGTGGATTGATCTCCATATCTATATAAGGAAAGTGTACTTCTGCAGACCTCAAAAAAGTTTGAACCGACGGTGTAATCGCTCCTGGTGGCACAAAATTTCCATTACTATCTTTAACATCCCAGAATACTTCATTATAGCCAGAAACTGCAGAACCATTAATAACACGACTAGCACCGTTTGTTAGAGGAATAGTAATTTGATAACTACCTGTAGAAGAAGCGTTGAAAGAAATTTTTGCTCCTTTATAACTAATCTTGCCTTCTGTACCTTCAATACCGGTAAATTTTAGGTCTGTAATGATAGGTAAGACGGCGGTTTTTTTTAGCCAAGTTGTTTGATTTGCTGCTTTGATAAAAGCAATGCTAGTTTGTGGCAGGTCGGCATTTGGCTTGTTATAGAAAATTTTATGTGTTTTATTTAAAGCATCATCAAGTTCTCTTGGATCGTGAAGGCCAGCTAGATCTGCGGCTGAAGCCCCATTTAGGCTTTTATAAGTAGGCACTCCATTAACCGCAAAACCATTATTGTTAGAAAAAAAAGTAAAAGCCCAACCATTGTTGCCATTGGTTTTTACACGATATGCCCTCCCGTCTTCGGTAAGAACATAATTGATTACCTGAAATCCTTTTGCACTACTAGTAAAGTTATTATTAATACCAAGGTTCAATACGTTTGTGTACACACGACCACTTATCCATGCAGTTCCTGCTGTATTTTTTACAGAAACATCCCAAGCAGCGATATAATTTGCAGTATTACCTGTTGCCTGATTCCAATTCGCATCTGCTGAAATATCGGGCGGAGTGATGTCACTGCTATTATTGGTTCCTACAGGTGCCACAAATTCTACTTTCCAAACACCTTCACTTGCCAAAGTAACTGGGATAGTGATAGGCGTATAACCTACGCCTGGTCCCAACAATTCTGCAGCTCTATTTGGAATAAGTCCAGTAGAGCCAATTAAATTATAAGTAATTGGAGGTCCTATTGGAGAGGTAACGATAATTCGTCCATTATTTACACCAATAGCACTAGATGCAACAGCAATACTTTCACCTGCTTTTGCATAAACAAAATGAGCACCTTTGGTTTTAAAGGGAAATCTGTCCGTATAATTTGTGCCATCAACATTGGCATATAAAAAAGCTCTGTTTCCCTGTACGCCAGCAGGATATAAATCTTTACTCCCTTCTGCAAAGGTTGTTTCTACCAAAAAAGATAATAGAAAAAAGGTCAAGCCACACAGTAAAAGCTGTGAAGTTGATAGAGATTGTTTCAATAAATTTAAAATCCTTATGCAATACATATTTCAAAAAGAGTATGCACTGCAAGAGCGTAACTGTTCTAAACTAAACATAAAATAGGTAAACTTGTGTGTGTTATTTCTTGTCGCTAAAATAGGAACAATATTTGAATAGGGTAATATTGTCTACATTTTGTGGAAAAAAAATTCCCCATCAACAACATTAGTGTAGATAATATTACCCACTTATAAATAATACGAGTCGATTTCAACCACTATCATCGTCGCATTCATAACTGCAAAAACATAATTTAGTTCTTGAGATTTGTTATACAAAATAAGTAAACAAGATTGCAACATAAATTATATAGAGAAAAAATGAGAAAAATAATTGTTTTATCGATGATTACATTAGATGGTGTAATCCAAGGTCCTGGTGGACCTGAAGAAGATACCACTGGCGGTTTTAACTATGGTGGTTGGACTGCACCATATGGTGATGAAGCTTATAATGAAGCCATGAAGAAAGAACTTCAGCCTGCAGATTATCTATTAGGTAGAAAAACATTTGATATATGGGAAAATTATTGGCCAATGCATGGAGATTTTTGGCCAAGTATAAATGAAGGTAATAAATATGTATTATCCACTACTAGGGAAAAATCAGATTGGAAGAATTCAGTTTTTTTCAAAGATTTAGCTGACATTAAAAATCTTAAAAACTCAGAAGGTCGCGATATTCATGTTTGGGGTAGTAGCGAACTTATTCAGCTATTGTTTAAAAATGATTTGGTAGATGAACTCCGATTAAAAATTCATCCATTAACACTTGGTAAAGGAAAAAATCTATTTGGTAACGGTCCAATTCCAGCAGCGTTTACACTAATTGATAGTTTTGTTACGACAAAAGGCGTAATTCTGGCTAATTACAAACGAGCTGGAGAAGTTAAAACGGGTAGCGTTGGAGCTTGATAATAATTAAGGTTGATACTATAGTAAACCAATTGATGAGCCTATTGAAGTTAATACCTCAATCTTAGGTGCACCATTCAAACCGTTTTCATCTCTTTCTTTTTGAAATTGAAGAAAAGAAGGAACGTTTAAAATGTGTTGTTGCACTTCTTGATTCTCGTACATAGAAATATGCAAAAAAGTTAAGCCATCCTCTTTGAGATAAACATTGTATAAAAAATTTTTGTCAACAAGTTTTTTAAAATCCGAAAGAAACACACTAATATTTTGCTTGTTTTGAGCTACGAATTCTGGTTTTACGGTATAACTTACTTTTACTGAAATCATTTTGAGCAGGGTTATTTTATCGTCTTATGTATGATAAATGTACAAATTTAGCCAGTACTATTTAAAATTACAATCCTATACTTTATAATACAAAAAGACCCTGCCGTAGCAAGGTCTTTCTTTGTAATGATTAAGCTCAAAAGCTTATTTAGCGCTGTTTTTTTTCTCAGTCACTTCAGTACGAATTTCTTGAGCTAAACCTTTAAGATCTTGCATTGCTTTACGTACTCTAGTTCCTGCTGCTGCGTTACCACCATTATAAAATTTTTCTGCATCTGCTTCAATCGCAGCGATTACTTCTTTTACTTTTGAGAATTTTTCCATTTTTTAAGTTTTAATTTGATTTCAAATATATCATTTAAACACAATAAACAAGTATGAGTTGAAATATTTATAATTGGTTTATGAGTATGTCAAGCCACTTTTCGGTTAAAAATACCTGAATCGCAATTTGTTAGCTTTATCGTATTTATTAAAAAATATTTAGCAAGAGAACACTAAATAGCTATTTAACCATAGTTAAAAGGCAAATACAGTCATTTATTGCTTTTGCTTTAAACGACAACAACTGGTGTAAAGTGAGTAATTCGCCCTTTTTTAATTCAACAGCATTTCCCATACTTTCGAATAATAAATTACCATCAATTAACTGTAAACTCATAATAGCCTCGCCTTCTTCGCTTCCTGGTCTAACTATTTCCCCTTCTTTTAAGGCAATTAGTGTGATTGTTACTTGTTCAGATTTAAAAACGGTAATTGCATTTTTTCCATTTTTCCCATAGGCTTCTTCTCCTTTAATTTGATCAATATATTTAGGAATATTTATCGGAATAATACCTGCATCTAAAGGTCTGGCTCCTTCTGGTCTTTGTGGAGTGGCATTGTTGTGTTTCTCTTCCATTTTATTTCAGTTTAAGTAAAAACAGCAATAAACTAAAGTTGTTTCAGCATTCGTAAATGTTTATAAAAATGCAAATTAAAAATTAATAAAATCACTTTCTTTGTAATTCATATGGCTTTATTTATCAGCTCACTTAACACAGGCAGTAACGGAAATTGTTTTTATATCGGTAACGACGAAGAAGCGATTTTAGTGGATGCTGGACTGAGTTGTAAGGAAACTGAAATTCGTATGGAGAGACTAGCATTGAGTATGAGCAAAGTAAAAGCTATTTTTATTTCTCATGAGCATAGCGATCATATTAGAGGATTACCTGTACTTGCAAAAAAGTATCAATTACCTGTTTATATTACACACCATACTTTACTAAGTGGTAAGCAGCAAATTCAACAAAATTTACTAAACTCATTTATAGCGTACGCTCCTATTCATGTAGGTAAATTACAGATTACTGCATTTCCAAAACTTCACGATGCTGCAGAACCACATAGTTTCACCATTAGTTGTAATGGAGTAAGAGTTGGTGTTTTTACAGATATAGGTGCGCATTGCGAGAACGTAATTCATAATTTTAAGGAATGTCACGCTGCATTTTTAGAAGCTAATTATGATGAAGAAATGTTAGATAAAGGTCGATACCCTTATTTCTTAAAGAATAGAATTCGTAGCGGTCATGGGCATTTATCAAACAAACAGGCTTTAGCTTTATTTGTGGAACACAAACCTACTTACATGAGTCATCTTTTTCTTTCTCATTTAAGTAAGGATAACAATTGTCCAAACTTGGTTCATGATTTATTTCGGCAGCATGCTAACGGCACGGAGATTATTGTGGCTTCTAGACTGCAAGAAACTGCCGTATATTATATTAGCGCTTAATATGATATTGGTCATTCTTAATTAAACCTCTTCAAGTTTAGTTCCTTCAGCACGCACATCTAATACATGTTTAACTCCACATTTTAAAGCAAAATTAGCTCTCTGGTGACCTACAGGAAAATCAAAACATACTGGATAATCGTATTCCTTTACTTTATCTAATACAATTTCTGCTAAGGTTTTACCAAATTCTTCTCCAACATCATCGGGTTTTATTTTAAAACCACCAACAATTAACCCACGTAATTTCTCTAATTTTCCACTGCGTTTAAGATTATAAAACATTCTATCTATACTATATAAATACTCCCCTGTATCTTCTACAAAAAGGATTTTATGATCTGTTTCAATCTCTGATTTACTTCCTGCCAAGTTTTCAATGCAACGTAAATTACCGCCAACTAGTTCACCTTTTGCTATTCCCATTCTATTACTGGTAGTGTAGGGAGCAACATATTTCATTTTTTCTCCTTTTAGTGACTGCTGGATGGAATTTATCGTTTCAACCTGAATTGGCTCTGCTAAAGCCCAATCGGATGGAAAACTATTACACATTTTAGAATGGATAGTAGCAATGTGATAATTAGTATTAATATGGCTATGTAAAATCGTGATATCACTAAAACCTATTAACCACTTTGGTGATGATTTATATGCACTAAAATCAAGTTGATCGACAATCCTGATTGCTCCATACCCCCCTCTTGCACACATAATTGCTTTTATAGTTGGATTATCTAACATTTGCTGTAGATCTGTTAAACGTTCTTGATCTGTACCTCCAAAAGTGAAATCTTTAGCACCAACTGTTTTCCCGACTACAACATTAAATCCCCAGCTTTTCATTTGAATAATTGATGGGTCAATCTCTGCCTGAGTTATATAGCCTGCTGGACAAGTAATCCCAATGGTATCTCCAGGTAAAAGGTAGGGTGGTATTTTTATGCGTTTAGGCTCATCAATTATAGTAGAAATTACATCAGCTTTACTGTTTAATGAACTTAAAAGAAGTGAAGCCGGAATAATTGAAGAAAGAAAATATTTACGATTCATGATGAAGCAAGATAAAAAATATCATTGTGATTTTTTTAACCATTAAGACATTTAAGTAAATATAAGTCCTAGCTTCAATGAACTTACATTTCTTATATGGTTAAAACTTAAAATACAGCCGTAGGAACTTCCGCTAATTGCGTAGAAAGCCCCACTCCTGCTACTAAAAGTTCTTGTGTAATGGTTTTGGTATAATCTGCAATTTCTGTTTTAAATTCGGTTACAGATGCACCTGAACGAATCTCTTCCAATCGCTTTTCCCACTGACCAGTTAACTCTGCTTGTGCGATTTTTTTATCCTTTACCACTTCATAAACTGCCAAGCCTTTAGTGGTTGGTATTAAATTTCGTTTATCTCGAACAATATATTCTCTCGTCAATAATGTTTCTATAATTGCAGCACGAGTTGCTGGCGTACCTAAACCACTGTCTTTCATTGCATAACGCAATTCCTCATCTTCAATCTCTTTACCAGAGGTTTCCAGTGCTTTTAATAAGGAGGCTTCATTGTATAAAGGTTTTGGTTTGGTTTGTTTTTCTAACAACGCTTTGTTTACAATCGGCAATAATTCTCCAACTTTTAATTTGGGCAAAGCCGGATTTTCCTCGTCCTTTTTTTCATCTTCAGTTTCGTCAAATACCGAACGCCATCCCGCAGAGCGAATAACGGTACCATTTGCGATAAAAACAGAACCAGATTCGATGGTAATTTTAGTAATTTCTTTTATACATTCTTGATGAAATGCTTCTAACATGCGTCCAGCAACCATGTCGTAAACCGCTTGATGATCTTTACTTAAATTATAAGGTTTTTCACCAGTTGGCAAAATAGCATGGTGATCGGTTACTTTTTTCGCATTTACACTTCTTTTGTTTAATGTAGCTGTCTGTAAAAAATTAGCTTGGTTAGCAAAATTTGGATGATCAGTTAGCGTTGAAATCAGTTTAGGAACATTTGCGAACACATCATCTCCTATATAGCGACTACCCGTACGTGGATAAGAGACCAACTTACTTTCGTATAAATTCTGCAATAAATTTAAGGTTTGATCTGCTGTAAAACCGTTTTTCTTATTGGCCTCTTGTTGCAAACTACTCAAATCATGCAACAATGGTGGCGGTTCTTTTCTTGGCTTGGCTTCTACTGCGATAATATTCCCCCCAGTTGCAAAACCTGAAGCTACATCTTCTACCTTGTCAAATATTTCTTGTGCTTCTGGTTGGGTTTTGAAATTTGCTATAGAAATTGCTTTGAACAATTGGCCCTCTTTATCTAATTGAATAGCAATTTGATAAAATGTTTGGGGTACGAAATTTTTACTTTCTATATAACGAGCGCAAATCATAGCTAGTGTTGGCGTTTGTACTCGACCTAAAGAAAGCACACTTTTAGAGCCAGCAGAAATACTTAATGCTTGTGTGGCATTCATTCCCACTAACCAATCTGATTCGGAACGGCAATGTGCAGAATTAAACAAGGTATCGTAATCTGAACCAGGTTTCAAATTTCTAAATCCATCTTTTATGGCTTCATCAGTTTGCGAAGAAATCCATAAGCGTTTAAATGGTTTTTTACATTTTAAGAAATAATAGATATACCTGAAAATCAGTTCTCCTTCACGTCCAGCATCCGTTGCTACAATAATTTCTGTCGCTTCATCGAAAAGCTTTTTGATGATATCTAATTGTTTTCGAACACCCGGATCTTCTACAAAACCATCCTTCGTTTTAATCTTGCGTATGGCTAGTTTAAACTTAGCTGGTAACATAGGTAAATGCTGTTTACGCCAACCTATAAAACCGTAATCTTGTGGAGGAGCTAATTGTAGTAAATGTCCAAAAGCCCATGTGAATGAATATCCTTTGCCTTCAATATATCCATCTTTTCTGGTAGTAGCACCAAATACTTTAGCTAACTCACGACCAACAGATGGCTTTTCGGCAATAACGATTTTCATTCCTTGATATCCTTTTTAGAACCCTAAATATCTAAAAAATTATTGGACAAGGCAGTCAAATTTTACCGATTGTTAGTATGTAATTGGATGTGAACAGCTTTTAATTTTAAGATTTCTTAGGTTTTGCTCCCATATAAAAAGTCAATTTTCCACCAGATGTGATATCGCTATGTTTAATAAATGGCTTAGTTAATTCTTTTCCATTTAATAGAACTTTTTGTACATACACATTTTTATCGCTTTGATTAATCGCTTCAACTGCAAATGTTTTTCCGTTTTCTAAACTTAAACTCGCATTATTTACAGCTGGTGAACCTAATGCATATTCATCGCCACCTGGCGAAACAGGATAAAACCCTAACGATGAAAACATGTACCATGCACTCATTTGACCACAATCATCGTTTCCGCCCAAACCATCTGGTGTAGGTTTATATTGCATTTTTAAGATATGACGAACTTGAGCTTGAGTTTTATACGCCTGATCTGCCCAATTGTATAAATAAGCAATATGATGTGCTGGTTCATTTCCGTGTACATAACCTCCAATTATCCCTTCACGAGTAATGTCTTCGGTATGCGCAAAAAACTCATCCGGTAAATGCATTGTAAATAAGGTATCTAATCGCAATGCGAATTTCTTTTTACCACCCATTACTTCAATTAATCCTGCCGGATCTTGTGGTACAAAAAAGCTATAATTCCAACTGTTGCCTTCAATAAAACCTTGGCCTTCAGTATCTTTACTATCAAATTTTTGTTTAAATGTTCCATCTGCCATTTTTGGACGCATAAAGCCAATTGAAGCATCGTAATTGTTTTTCCAATTTCCAGAACGTTTAATAAATTCATTATACACATCCATTCGGTTTAGCTTTTTAGCCATCTGGGCGATTGCCCAATCATCGTATGCATATTCTAAAGTGTTAGAAACAGAAACACCACTTCGTTCTGCAGGGATATATCCCAAATCCATGTAATAGCCTATTCCTTCGTAATTACGGTGTTTTGCGGTCATAACGCAAGCATCTAAAGCTTTATTTGCATCACCATTGTAAACTCCTTTTATCACAGCATCTGCAATTACAGAAACACTGTGATATCCACTCATGCACCAATTATCATTTGCATAATGCGACCAAATTGGCAACATTTGCAAACTACTTTGATCGTAATGTGCCAACATAGATTTCACCATATCATTATTTCGAGTTGGCTGGATAATGTTAAAAAATGGATGCAAAGCTCTATAGGTATCCCACAAAGAAAAAGTAGTATAATTGGTAAAACCGTTTGCAGTATGTACGCCTTGATCTAATCCTTTATATTGTCCATTAATATCTGTGTACGTTGTTGGATTGATAAAAGCATGATACATTGCCGTGTAAAAATTAGTTTTATCATCATCAGAAGCTGAAATATTGATTTTATTTAGTTCTTTATTCCAAGTAGCTTGAGCTTGTGCTTTTACCTTTTCAAAATCCCAGCCGGTAATTTCTGAGCGCATATTTTGCACTGCATTTTCTTGACTTACTGGAGATAAAGCAAATTTGATTTTAATTTTCTCACCTTCATTGGTGTCAAAATCGAAGTACATCCTGACCTTTTTACCTGCTATTTCAGGGAAGTTTTTGGTTTGATCAAATTTACCCCAAAAACCACGGTAAGCTTGTTTCGCATCGTAATTCTTTTGGCCGTAACTTTTAAATGGTTTAGAAAAACTCATTGAAAAATATACTGTACGTGTACGAGCCCATCCATAGGTTTGGCGATAACCTGTAATCAAGGTATCGTTAACCACACGTACATAAGTCCAAACTGTTTTTTCATCGTAATTATAAATTCCAGCCATTAGATCTAAAATGATGTGACTTTGATTAGATTTCAGAAAAGTATATTGGTGCATACCTACTCGAGTTGTAGCCGTCATTTCTGCAGTAATGTTGTCATCATCTAATTTCACTTTGTAATAACCAGCTTTTGCAACTTCATTTGCATGAGAAAACGCCGAACGGAAACCTGTTTTGGTATCACTTGCAACACCTGGGTTTAGTTGTAATTTACCTTGTGTAGGCATAATTAAAAAGTCTCCCAAATCAGAATGACCTGTTCCACTAAAATGTGTATGACTAAATCCTACTATTGTTTTATCCTCATATTTATATCCTGCGCAATACTTATATACATCCCCATTGTATTTACCATTCATTTCATACGGAATTGTATCCGTTTCTGGACTTAATTGCACTGCACCAAAAGGAACTGTAGCACCAGGATAAGTATGTCCCATTTTTTCGGTACCAATTAGTGGTTTTACATATTTAACTAGATTTTGTTGTGCATTAGCAACGATTGAACTGAGAAATAAGCAATAAAATAAAGTCTGTTTCATAATTTTTATAGCAGAATAATAAATAGAAAATCTAAGGTATTAATTTTAGCTGAAAACTATTCTAGCATTAAAAAACTATTACTAAAAGGTTTTAGTAAAACCTTTCAACTCCTACAATCAAGTTCTCTTAAAACATCAAAAAATCGTATCTTAGCAATTAATACAATTAAATTAATTGATGAACACTAATATCACTTTACGAGATATTGCCAAGGCGTTAAATCTATCTATTTCTACTGTATCTAGGGCATTAACAGATAGTTATCAAATTGGAGATGAAACTAAGCAAAAGGTTGTTGCCTATGCTAAGGAGCATCATTATATCCCTAACCGGATGGCTAAAAGCTTAAAAGAAGGTAAAAGTAGATCTATTGGTGTGGTTGTTTGTTCTATTGATAACAATTTTGTGGCACAAATGCTAGATGGTATTGATCAGTATTGTACAGATCACAATTATCAATTAATTATTATGCAAAGCAAGGAATCCTTTGAACAAGAAAAGGCTTGCGTAAATTTATTATATGCTGGAGGAATTGATGGACTACTCATCTCCCCTGCTTACCAAACGACGGATTTCGATTACTTAATTGCTTTACAAAAAGCTGGTTTGCCAATTGTATTATTTGATAGATTGAGTGATCATATGAATACACACAAAGTTGCATCGGATAATTTTAAGGGCGCTTATGATGCTACTATGCATCTCATTAACAATGGGTATACTAGTATTGCTCACATTAGTAGTAACACCAAATTAAGCATGGCTACTGATCGTTTTGAAGGATACAAAAAAGCATTAAAAGATTCAGGGTTGGTTTATCGAGAAGAATTAGTTAAATTTTGTGATACGCCCAATGCAATTTCTTTACATCAAAACTTAGAAAAAGCGATACAAGAATTAATGGCGTTAGCAAAAAAGCCAACTGGTATTTTTACCGCTACTGATCAGTTAACTACAAAATGTTTATCGTTAATTAATCAATTAGGTTATCAAATACCAACTGATGTTGCTTTAATTGGTTTTAGCAATACAGATTTAGCCGATGCCTTACATCCTTCATTAAGCACAATTCATCAACCTGCTTTTGAAATTGGCAATTTGGCTACAAAACAATTATTAGCATTGATTGATAACAAAGAAAGTAAATCGTACGACACGGTACTTTTAGATACAACTATTCAAGCTAGAGTATCGAGTCAAAAAACTAACTAGCCTTTTTACATTGCTAAGACCACCTCGAATAATTTATTTCGTCAAAAACCTGTATTTTTGCATCCAGATTTTTAATAATGAGTAAACACGGTAGAATTTTAGTGGCCATGAGTGGCGGGGTTGATAGTTCAGTTGCAGCAGTGATGTTGCACGAGCAAGGTTATGAAGTAATTGGCCTTACTATGAAAACCTGGGATTACGCCACATCTGGTGGAAGTAGCAAAGAAACCGGGTGTTGCAGTTTAGACAGTATTAATGATGCTCGTACACTTGCTGTAAACTATGGTTTCCCTCATTATATTTTAGATATTCGTGATGAATTTGGTGATTTTGTTATCGACAATTTTGTAGATGAATATTTAGCTGGACGCACACCAAATCCTTGTGTGTTGTGTAATACTCACATCAAATGGGAAGCCTTATTAAAACGTGCTAATAAACTAGATTGCGAATTTATTGCGACAGGACATTATGCGAATATCCGTCAACAAGATAGCGGCAGATATGTAATTTCTAAAGGTAAAGACGAAAATAAAGACCAATCTTACGTTCTTTGGGGTGTTTCTCAAGAAAATCTATCTCGTACTAAATTCCCGTTAGGCAGTTTTGCAAAAGCAGAAATCCGCCAAATGGCGATGGATATGGGACAAGAAGAATTAGCTAAAAAATCTGAGAGTTATGAGATTTGCTTTGTTCCTGATAACGATTACAGAGCATTCTTAAAACATAAAGTAGAAGATTTAGAAGATAGAGTTGCAGGCGGAAATTTCGTAAACAGTAACGGAATGATAATTGGGCAACATAAAGGATATCCTTTTTATACTATCGGACAGCGTAAAGGCTTAGGTGTAGCTTTTGGCGAACCCATGTTTGTTACTCAAATTTTGCCAGAGAGCAATACCGTTGTGTTGGGTAGAGCTGATGAATTGGAACGTAAAGAAGCGATGGTTAGAAACATTAACCTAATTAAATACGAAAACATTAACGAACCGATGGATAATGTAATTACTAAAATCCGTTACAAAGATGCTGGAATGTTAAGTACTATTGTTCAAGAAAAAGATCAAATGCGTGTCGTTTTCGACCATAATGTTTCTGCAATTGCACCTGGTCAATCTGCTGTTTTTTACGAAGGAAATGATTTATTGGGTGGTGGATTTTTGATTTAACTCTACTAAGATAAGGGAAGCCGCAGATTTGCAAATTGAATACTAATATGCAAATCTGCGGTTTTAATGTTTATGCATCTAACTTATTATTAATTAAATAAGGTGTACCAACTTTCATTTTTTTGTCTTTGTAAGGTTCAAAATAATAATCTATTCTACCTAGATTAATTCCTGCAAAACCTACTTGGTTTATAGTCGTAATTTGACCGTCTAAATTTTTAACGTCCTCAGGGACATCCATAAAGGTGTGGGTATGACCGCCAATAATTAAATCGATATTTCTTGTGCTTGATGCTAATACTTTATCAGAAACTGAATTATTACGATACGAATAACCTAGGTGCGATAAACAAATCACTAAATCACATTTATAATCATTTTTTAAAATGGCTGCGGTTTCATTCGCCTTAGCAATTGGATCTAAATACTGTGTTTCTCCATAATTTTTCGGATCTACCAATCCTTTTAGTTGAATACCCAATCCAAAAACACCGATCTTCAGCCCTGCTTTTTTAAAAATTTTAAAAGGTTGTGTAGATTTTGAAAGCGCAGTATTAGACAGATCGTAATTAGCAATTAATACTGGAAAATTAGCATGAGGTAATTGTTTGTAAAAACCTTCTACCCCATTATCAAAATCATGATTTCCCAACGTTGTGGCATCATATTGCATCTGGCTCATCAATTTTATTTCCAGCTCTCCACCAAATTTATTGAAATAAGGTGTTCCTTGAAAAATATCTCCAGCATCTAGTAATAATACATTTTCTTGTTCTGCTCTTATTTTCTTAATCAGTGTAGATCTTCTTGCCGTGCCACCCAAACCTGCATTTCTAGAACCATCCATAGGGAATGGCTCTATCCTACTGTGAACATCGTTCGTATGTAAAATGGTTAATTTTTGTAGTCGACCATTTGCAAAAGCATCTAAAGAATTTAAGCTCAATGCAACGGCAGCACTTGCAATTCCGCCTACCTTAATAAAATTGCGGCGATTAATTTTTTGTAATTCTTCCATCTAATTTTGCGTTTATTCTCTTTCCTTCAGCTTGAACTTGTCTAACTTCTCTTAATAATGCATCGCGAACTAATAATCCAATGTCCTTTCTAGATATAGGTGTTGCAAAACCTACCGCATCATCACCACCACTTGCAATATAATCTGAAGTTAACACCCAATAATTTTTACTTATATTAAATGGCTTTCCATTAATAAAAATCCCTTCGGGAGATTTATCTTTTATAGTAAATGTTAACCCGCTAACCGGTTGGCCATTGGAAGCGGCTATATAAGTAATCACTTTTAGCACATCTTCTCCTTTTAGATTGAATAAAACCAACTGGTTTTCAAATGGCATCAATTCAAATATATTCGAAATTGTTATTGGTCCTTTAGCAATATCATTACGTAAACCTCCTTTTGTGGTTGGAAATACAAAATCTATTGCTGGCTCCATCTTTTTAGCTTGATTTAAAACTGCATCAGCAAAAAAATCACCTAAAACAGATTCTGGCACTGTAGAGCTTTTTGTTAAAACAACATCTGTATACCCAATCACTGTATTCATTTCTGAATCAACCTTTACTTTATAAGGCATATACGTTTTAATAATAGCACTATCTACTTGAACATCATTGCTAATTTTATAATCCTCTCTATTGGACTTTACAACCGCATATTTAGCTGTGCAGGAGCTTAAAAAAATTAAAGAAATGGCAAGTATGTAAATCTGTTTTTTAATGGACATAAATTAGTTTTAGTGTTGCGAAGATAGATGGCTTTTATATAATTTGCAATTGAACAGTGTAATATTAACGCACCAGATTTTGTCCAAAAACTTTACTCAACACATCATATAGATCTGGATGTTTATCTTTTAATATCTCTGGTTGTTCAAAAAAATACTCAGACACTACTGCAAAAAATTCTGCTTGATTTGTTATTGCATAGGGATTAATATCAGATTTATTATCTTCAATTTTTTCAATTTCTTCATGCATCATTTTTACCCAGGGCAATGTATACTCATGAGACATTAAATTTTCCGGAATCCCATCTGTTGCACCATCTGATTTATCTAAAAGATGGACAAATTCATGAATACCAGTATTCTCTTTGCCAGCACTCTTAGAAAAACCGTGATGTAAGGCAGATAAAGACAAAACCATTTGTCCATTTAAATACCCAGTTCCAACCATACCCATTATGTTTCTTTCAGCACCTTCAAACTGAAAATTTGTGTTAAATGTATCAGGATAAAGCAAAACATTAGTTAAATTTTTATACTGCCAATCTTCAAAACCAAATATTGGAATAACAGCACTTGCAGCAACTAATAATTTATCCAGCTGATTTATTTCTACACCAACACCACTTATAATAGTAGCCCCTAAAAAGTTTGCTACCTTTTGTTCAAATAATTGTTTCCTTTTGCTAGTTAAATTTTGATAAAATACTACATGATTAGCTAATAGTGATTGATCTACTTTACTTATTTGAATAGCCACATTTTTTTTCTTTTTAAAAATAAAATATAGGGCAACAAAAAGAACGGCAGCTAAAATAAGGTAGGGAGTGTAGTTCATAATCAATTATAAATAAAAAATCCCAAAACAATTATGCTTTGGGATTCCTTATAAACAATAAAAATTTACAGATTGCTAATAATAGTTGGATCTAATGGTTTTACAGCCGAACGATAACGGTGCACCAACTCTCCTTTTTCATTTATCAAGAACTTTTCGAAGTTCCATTTAATATCGCCTTTAAAATCTGGATTTTCTTGAGTAGTTAAAAACTTGAAAAGTGGTGTAATATCATCGCCTTTAACGCTACTTTTTTCGGCTAAGAGGAAACTAACATTATATTTACCCGTACAAAATTCTTTGATTTCAGCATTTGTACCTAATTCTTGTCCGCCAAAATTACCTTCAGGGAATCCAATCAAAACTACATTCTTACCATATTTTTGGTGTAGTTTTTCTAAATCTTCATATTGTGGTGTATACCCACATTTCGAAGCGGTATTTACAATTAAAATTTTCTTTCCTTTAAATTTTGAAAGTTTTACGATTTTTCCATCAATGCTTTTAAAAGAAAAGTCATAAACAGTTTTAGGAGGCGTTGGTGCAGTCCATAAACTCAATAGTATTAATAAGGTATTGATCATGATGTTTATTTTTTAAAATATACTAACGAAGATAGTTAGAAATTGGATTGATAAAATAATTATAGCGTAAATAAATTTATATTTTGAAAAAATAGTTAAAAGTGATTTGAATACTGTTAAGCAATGTATAAGAGCGATTTAGCCACTACCTTGCACTATATATTTGAAAATAAAAGCTAAACCAATTTTGATTTTAGACTTATTTATAGTTTTATTTGCAGAAAAACGTTCTGAATGGCAAAAAATTTACTAATAGTCGAATCACCTGCAAAAGCTAAAACCATAGAAGGTTATTTAGGAAAAGATTTCTTGGTTAAGTCTAGTTATGGTCATATCCGTGATTTAGTAAAAGGAGATATGGGAATAGATACGGATAATAATTTTTCCCAAACGTATGAAGTTCCTGCCGATAAAAAACAAGTCGTTGCCGAATTAAAGAAGTTAGCCAAAGAGGCTGAAATGGTATGGCTAGCATCCGATGAAGACCGCGAGGGAGAAGCTATTTCCTGGCATTTATATGAAACTTTAGGTTTAAAAGAAAGTAATACAAAACGCATCGTTTTTCACGAAATTACCAAACCTGCCATTTTAAAAGCAATTGAGACGCCACGTACCATTGATTATAATTTGGTATTCGCTCAACAAGCACGTCGAGTTTTAGATAGATTAGTGGGTTTTGAACTTTCACCTGTATTATGGAAGAAAGTAAAACCTTCTCTATCAGCTGGTCGTGTACAATCTGTTGCAGTGCGATTAATTGTTGATCGTGAACGTGAAGTAAACAAATTTAATGCTATTGCCGCATTTAAAATTACAGCTCAATTTGCTACAGGAAAAGGTAAAGAGCTTGTTAAAGCAGAATTGCCTCAACGATTTGAAAAAGCAGCAGATGCGGAAAAATTTTTACAAGATTGCATTAATGCAAATTTTGCAGTAAGTAATTTAGAAGTTAAACCCGCAAAGCGGAATCCGGCAGCACCATTTACCACATCTACTCTACAGCAAGAAGCATCTCGTAAGCTCGGTTTTTCAGTTGCTAGAACAATGCAAATTGCACAACGTTTGTATGAGAGCGGTAAAATCACTTACATGAGAACGGATTCGGTAAATTTATCTCAAACAGCAATTGATGCTGCATCTGCTGAAATTAGATCTGCTTGGGGAGAAAAATATCACCAACCAAGAGTGTATAAAACAAAATCTGCAGGCGCACAAGAAGCTCACGAAGCTATCCGCCCTACCTATTTTAATCAGCACAGCGTGGATGGAGACAATTCTGAAAAACGCTTATACGATTTAATTTGGAAACGTGCTATCGCCTCGCAAATGAGCGAAGCTATTTTTGAAAAAACTAACGTTAACATTAATATTTCTACTAGAAAAGAAGAATTATTAGCTGAAGGCGAGGTTTTGAAATTTGATGGTTTCTTGAAAGTTTATCTAGAATCTACTGATGATGAAGATGAAGAAAATGAAGACAATAATTTACTACCTCCATTAACCAAAGGACAATCATTAATATTAAAGGAATTAGCAGCAACTGAACGTTTTTCACGTCCACCGGCAAGATATACAGAAGCAAGTTTAGTTAAGAAATTAGAAGAACTTGGCATTGGGCGGCCATCTACTTACGCACCAACAATTTCTACAGTTCAAAATCGCGGCTATGTGGTGAAGGAAGATAGAGATGGTAAAAAAAGAGAGTTTATGAGTATGGTTTTAGCTAATGGAAACATCAGCAAAGTAACCAAATCAGAAATAACAGGTGCTGAAAAATCCAAACTCTTTCCAACTGATATTGGAGAAGTTGTGAACGACTTTTTGGTAGAACATTTTAAGGGAATTGTAGATTTTAATTTTACAGCTAAAGTAGAAAAACAGTTCGATGAGATTGCGCAAGGTTTACAAGAATGGACAAAAATGCTCCACTCTTTCTATACGCCTTTTCATAGTGAAGTAGAAAATACATTAGAGAATGCAGACCGTGCAAATGGCGAACGTTTATTAGGTGTTGACCCAACTACAGGTAAAAATGTTTACGCTAAAGTTGGACGTTATGGCCCTTTAGTTCAAATAGGAGAATTATCTGATGATGAGGATGATAAACCTCGTTATGCAAGCTTAGGAAAATCGCAATCCGTTGGTACAGTTACCCTAGAAGAAGCACTAGATCAGTTCAAATTACCTTTCCAATTAGAGGACTATGAAGGAAAAGAAGTTTCTGTTGGTGTGGGTCGTTTCGGTCCATACGTAAAATGGGGTGAAGCATTTATCTCTATTCCTAAAAATGAAGACCCTCTAACTATTGATCAAGCTAGGGCAATAGAAATTATTGGCGAAAAAGTTACTGCTGATGCACCAGTTGCAGAATATGAAGGTTTACCTGTAACTAAAGGAACTGGTCGTTTCGGTCCTTTTATTAAGTGGAATGGTTTGTTTATCAATGTTCCAAAAGCATACAATTTCGATGCATTGTCTGCAAATGATATCAAGGAATTGATTGAGAAAAAAATAGAAAAAGAAAATAATCGTTATATCCAGCAATGGGAAAATGAGAAAATTGCAATAGAAAATGGACGCTGGGGACCTTTCATCCGTTTCGGTAAAGAGATGTTGAAATTAAGGAACAATACTAAAACAAAAGCAAAATATACTCCAGAAGAATTGGCTGAAATTTCTTTAGAAGATGTAAAAAAACTAATCATTGAACAAGTTCCAAAAGCATTTGACACTAAGAAAAAAGCACCTGCTAAAAAGAAAGTTGTAGCGAAGAAGAAATAATAGAATATTCGTCTTTCTGAATTTATTACAGCATCTTTTCTTGTTGTGAAAGACCTTGTAATAAATTCAGGTTGAAGAAAGGAATAGAAGTTATGAAAGCAGATTTACCAGAAAATATCGTTGAAGATGTAGCTATTGCAGTTGCTTTAGTTGGCGAAACTCCTGAAGTTGGAAGTTGGACTGTTTATGTGGTGAACTTTAAGAATGAACCAATTACTAACGTTTTAATTACATCTAAGGGGTATGGAGAAAAAGACGGTAAACAAGTTAAAACCTCTTTATTAAGGCATTTTATAGGCGATTTAAATGCAAATTCTTTTGCAGGAGTAGAAGCTATTGATCCGGCTGTATTTGGTTTAACGAATGAATATTGGTTAAGCTATTATCTCGGAAAAGAAATTTATGATAAGAAATTCATTTTCCTTCCAGAAAGTATAATTGAAAATAATTTAATTCGAATTCCTGTACTGAATAAGCCAGGTGTAATGATTAAATAATCTTCGTAAATCAAAACATTTACTTATTAGTTAAGTTGATTATCTATATCGAAACGTACAATTGATTTACTAACAATTGTATTTATTAGTTGATAAGTATTTCCATTTCTGATTTATTTTTTCCCTATTTTTCATACACATTTACCAATGTAACACAATATGGAAAATACATCTAATTCAATTTCTTCTAAAAATAAGAAATTCGTTCTATTTGGCATTATAGCCATTATTTTAGGTATCGGCATCATATTTCTTTTAAAAAATAAAAAGAAACAAGACAATCAGGCTTTTGCAAAATATATAAAATCATATACTTCTGGAACTATTTCCAAAAAAAGCTTTATCCGAATTCATCTCGCAAGTGCAGTTAAAAGTTTAAACGATTTGGGTAAACCTGATGAAAGAGAATTATTTGACTTTTCTCCTAACATTAAGGGTAAAACCTATTGGATAGATGCGCAAACTCTTGAGTTTAGACCTGACGAACAACTTAAACCAGATCAAAAATATGATGCTACATTAAATTTATCAACTATTACAACTACAGATAAAGGTTTAGAAGAATTTGAATTCGATTTTAAAGTAATTAAACCTGGATTAAACTTAGTTCAAAATGGCTTAGTTTCTCAAAACAATACTTCTTTAACTTATATGAAATTAAGTGGAGAAATTAATACTGCGGATTATGAAGAACAACCAAGTATTGAGAAAACATTAACCTTAGATTTCTCACAAAAGTTGAAAATAAAATGGAATCATGATCCTGAAAAACATCGTTCTACTTTTGTAATTGATAGCATTAAAAAAATAAATAAGGAAGAAACTCTTATTTTAAAATGGAATGGTGAGGCTATAAATGCTGACGATACTAAAGGAGAAGAAAAGGTAGTTGTTCCTGCACAAGGTGTTTTTAAAGTTCTTGATATTAAAGCTGTTCAAGGTGCTGAAGATTATGCTTTAATTCAATGTTCAAACCCTGTAAATGTGGCTCAAGATTTAAATGGCTTAATTTCTTTAGGTAATTTACAAGATCTTCGTTTTACTATAGATGCGAGCCAAATTAAAGTGTATGCTCCAGATCAATTACAAGGAAATTATGCTGTCACTGTAAATGCTGCGATTACAGATATTGAAGGTAAAACCTTACAAAGTGCTAAATCTGCAAATATCATTTTCGAAGATAAATTACCATTTGTAACAATTGCTGGTTCAGGTACTATTTTACCTAATTCAGGCAAGTTAGTTTTGCCTTTCGAAGCTGTAAATTTAAAAGCAGTTGATATAACGGTAATCAAAATTTATGAGAATAATATCCCTCAGTTCTTTCAAGTAAACAATTACAAAGAAGGAAATGAGTTAAGAAGAGTTGCTAAACCAGTTGTTCAAAAAACAATTCGTTTAGATGAAGACAAAAGCATTAATCTGCATAAAAAAACTCGCTTCACTTTAGATTTAGATAAATTAATTAGAACTGAACCTGGTGCAATGTATCGTGTTACAATTGGATTTAGACAAGCCTATAATGTATACGATTGCAAAGAAAATACTGAAACAGTTGAAGATGGTGATAGAGAAGATTACGATGAAAGTTATGGCGATAAAATAGACGAAGATGATGAGTTTTGGGAACAATACAATAGTTATTATCCAAATCATTATCGTTGGAGCGATAAAGATAATCCTTGTACTCCATCCTACTATACCAATGAACGTTGGGCAAGCCGTAATTTATTAGCCTCAAATATCGGCTTAGTAGCCAAAAGAGGAAACGATAACAGTATGCTTATTGTTGCTACAGATTTATTAACTGCAAAACCTTTAAGCGGTGTAAGTTTAGAGTTATTGGATTATCAGCGTCAACTATTGACCACAGTAAAAACCGATGGAGATGGTTTAGCTACTTTCGATTTAAAGAGAAAACCATTTTTACTAATAGCTAAAAAAGGAAATGAGCGTGGTTATTTAAAACTAGATGATGGAAATTCGTTGCCTTTAAGTCGGTTTGATGTAAGTGGAGATGTTGTTCAGAATGGAATAAAAGGATTTATATATGGTGAACGTGGCGTTTGGCGGCCTGGAGACAGTGTATATTTATCTTTTATTTTAGAGGATAAATTGAAAAAGTTTCCTGAGAATTATCCAGTTACATTCGAATTTTATAATCCTAAAGGTCAATTGGCAAAAAGAATGGTGAGCGGACAAGCTTTAAATGGATTTTATACGTTTAAAACTGCGACTGAAAATACAGCACCAACGGGTAATTGGTTGGCAAAAGTAAAAGTTGGTGGCGCATCTTTTTCTAAAACTATTAAAGTAGAAACTATTATGCCAAATCGCTTAAAAATCAATTTCGATTTACGCGGAAAAACATATTTAGGCAATGGTACAGCTTCTGCCACTACCCTATCTGCAAAGTGGTTATTTGGTAGTCCTGCACAAAATTTAAAAGCTAAAGTTGATGTCAACTTAAACACAACCGAAACTAAGTTTAAAGGATTTGATGACTATACATTTGATAATCCAACGGTTCAGTTTCAATCACAACTCAAAACCATTTTCGAAGGCACATTAAATGCGGCTGGAACTGCAGTAGTAAACACAAATCTAAGTGAAAGTAATATCGCACCAGGAGTGTTGAGGGCTAATTTCACTACTAAAGTTTTTGAACCAGGCGGCAATTTTAGCATTGACAATTTTAGCATTCCTTATCATGTTTACACCAGTTATTTAGGTATTAAAACTCCGAAAGGAGATCGTTTAAGTGGTTTATTATTAACTGGGCAAGATCATAAAATTGATGTTGTAAATGTAAATAGAGACGGGCGATTATTAGGTGGAACCAAAACTGTTCAAGTTGAGTTGTATAAAGTGCAGTGGCGTTGGTGGTGGGAACAAGATAACCAAGATAGCTATGCGAATTTTACTCAAAATGAATATAATAAGCTCATTAAAAAAGAAAGTATATCCTTAACTAATGGGAAAGGTTCATGGAGTTTTAGAATTAATGAACCCGATTGGGGTCGTTATTTAATTTTAATTCGTGATGAAAATGGTGGCCATACTACTGGAAAATCTGTTTATGTGGACTGGCCAGGATGGGCACAACGTGAGCAAGCGAATAATCCTACCGATGCATCAATGTTATCATTTACCGCAAATAAAGAGAAATTTAATGTTGGCGAAGATATTACCTTAACTATCCCTACTGGAGAAAATGGACGAGCTTTAATTTCAATTGAAAATGGAAGTCGTGTATTAAAAACCTATTGGATTGATACAAAAAAAGGTCAAACACAGTTTAAGTTTAAAGCGGAAAAAAATATGGCGCCAAATGTATTTGCAAACATCACATTGTTGCAACCACATGCTCAAACACTTAACGATTTACCAATTAGAATGTATGGAGCTATTCCGTTAACCATTGAAGATCCTGAAACCATCTTAAAACCAGTTATTAAAATGTCAAATACACTCAAACCAGAGGTTGAAAGTAGTATTACCGTAGGTGAAGCAAATGGTAAACCGATGACGTATACGATTGCCTTGGTTGATGAGGGTTTATTGGATTTAACGCGTTTTAAAACCCCGGATCCGCATAGTATATTTTATGCAAGAGAAGGTTTGGGTGTTAAAACATGGGATTTATTCGATCAGGTTTTAGGTGCATGGGGTGGAAATTTAGAACGTATTTTAAGTATTGGTGGTGACGGTTCTATCAACAAAAACTTAAATCCTGCTAAGGCAAATCGTTTTAAAGCCGTTGTTAAATTTATGGGCCCATTTTCTTTAGCCAAAGGCGAAAACAAAACACATAAATTTACTTTACCACAATATATAGGATCGATTAGAGCAATGGTTATTGCAGGTGATAATGGTGCTTATGGTTATGCAGAAAAAGCTGTTGAGGTTAAAAAACCGTTAATGGTTTTGGCTACTTTGCCAAGAGTAATTGGGCCAGGAGAAAGCTTTACCTTACCAGTAAATATTTTCGCGACTAATAATAATTTGAAAAATGTAAGTGTAGTTGTACAAAGCACTAATTTGCTAATTGAAGGTCCAAAAACACAGCAATTGAACTTTAAACAGTCGGGAGAGCAAATGACTTATTTTAATGTGGTTGCACCAAATACCGTTGGTGTAGCTAAGGTTAAAATTATTGCGCAAAGTGGAAATGAGAAAACTGTTTATGATGTAGAAATGGATATTCGCAATCCAAACCCATACATAACTAATGTAATTTCTGCTACTATACAGCCTAAACAAACTTGGAAAACCAGCTACGGTCCAATCGGAATGGTTGGTACAAATGCTGGAACACTAGAAGTTTCTTCAATCCCTCCTATTGATTTGAATAAACGGTTGAGTTATTTAATTCAATATCCTCATGGTTGTGTAGAACAAACTACTTCAAGCATTTTCCCTCAATTACTATTAGATAAATTAATTCCGCTTAGTACACAGAAAAAGACTGAAGTTGAACGAAATATTAAATCTGGAATTAACAGATTAAAAGGTTTCCAAAGTATAGATGGCGGATTAAGTTACTGGCCAGGAGAAGGTTCATCTGATGAGTGGGGAACAAACTATGCTGGGCATTTCTTAGTGGAGGCACAAAGTGCAGGTTATACTTTACCAGTTGGACTTTTAGATGAATTAATTCGTTTTCAAAAAACAAAAGCTACTAATTGGATACCAAATAGCACTAATTTTTATGGTGGAGATTTAAGTCAAGCTTATCGATTATACGTTTTGGCTTTAGCGAAAAAACCAGAAATGGCTGCAATGAATAGATTACGAGCTTTTGAGTACCTTTCAGTTAGTGCAAAATGGCGATTAGCAGCAGCTTATCAATTAGCTGGACAATCTGCAGCAGCAAACGGTTTAATTAAAGGTTTAGCACAAACTGTTGAGCCTTATACACAATTAGGCGGTACTTATGGTTCTGACTTAAGAGATGAAGCCATGATTATGGAAACGTTAACCTTAATGGGTCAAAAAGGCAAAGCCGCACAATTATTGCAAACAGTTGCTGCTCGTTTAGGTCAAAACACATGGTATAGCACGCAAACTACTGCTTATAGTTTATTGGCAATTGCTAAATTTTGCGGTCAAAATAGTGCTTCAAATAAACTACAATACAACTATGTTTTGGATGGACAAAAAGGAAATATTAATAGTGAACAATACTTTAATAGCACTGCCCTTAATTTCAAAAATAATACGGCAAGTATTACCAACATTGGTAATAATGTCCTGTTTGTGCGTCTAATTTTACAAGGTCAACCAGTTGCTGGACAAAATAATTTCTTGCCAAATAATCCAGAAGTATTGGATATGAAAGTGAGCTATAAATCATTAAAAGGGCAATTTATCAATCCGACCATTTTAAAACAAGGAACTGATTTTTATGCAGAAGTAACGATAAAAAATCCTGGAAGGATGGGTTATTATGAACAAATGGCTTTAACACAAATCTTCCCCTCAGGCTGGGAAATTATTAATACAAGACTTAATGATAATGAAAGTGCATTGGCTTCAGCAGCTTATACGTATCGTGATGTAAGAGACGATAGAGTATTTACGTATTTCAATATTCGTGAAAATGAAACATTAACCTATAAAGTATTGTTAAATGCATCTTATTTGGGTAAATATTATTTATCTGCCGTACAATGTGAAGCAATGTACAATAATAACATTAGCGCCACACAAGCAGGTAAATGGGTGCAAGTTGTAAAATAGATGATTAGAAATAACGTCATTGTAAGTCTAACTTTCTTTAAACTTGCAATGACGTTTTATAACCTTGGCCAAATATTTATCATTAAGAAACGAACAAAGCCAAAAGTTAATCTCAAAAAAGTAGTTAATTTTTCCATAACGATATGTTTTGATGTAAATCAAAATTATCTTAGAAATGTTACCCCTATAAAACCAAATAATGAATAAAAAACAAAAAGCTGTACTAATTTCTGATAGCATTTGCTTTTTGTTTTGTTTGGTTTTTCTATTTTCACTGCCAAAACAGTTGTTTAAATCACCTACATCTTATGTGATAGAAGCAAGTAATGGAGAGTTATTAAGTGCAGCTATTGCCAGCGATGGTCAGTGGCGCTTCCCTATTGCAGATACCATTCCTGATAAATTTGTGAAATGTATTACAGCTTTTGAAGATCAACGTTTTTTCCTGCATTTTGGGGTTGATCCAATTGCAATGAGCAGAGCGATGAAACAAAATATTAAAGCTCATGGCGTGGTAAGTGGCGGTAGCACATTAACCATGCAAGTTATTCGTTTATCCCGTCGACAAAATCGGAGTATTTGGCAAAAATTAACAGAAATGTGGTTGGCAATGCGACTAGAATTTCGATATTCTAAACAAGAGATTATAAGTTTATATGCATCTAATGCACCATTTGGGAGTAATGTAGTTGGTTTAGACGCTGCAAGCTGGCGATATTTTGGTCGCAAAGCTGAAAATTTATCTTGGGGTGAAATGGCAACATTAGCAGTGTTACCAAATAGCCCGTCACTTGTACATCCTGGTAAGAATTCTACACGTTTAATTAAAAAAAGAAACGACTTATTGGATAAATTAGCAAAGCTAAATATCATCGACAAAGCGACAGCGGAATTATCTAAAGCAGAGCCAATCCCAGGTAAACCTTTAGCGCTTCCACAACATGCACCTCACCTTCTTAATCGTTTTAAAGAAGAAAAAAGTGCATTACAAGTAAAATCCACAAGTTTAACAACAACTATAGATTATGACTTACAGCTAAAAATTAACGATTTATTAAAAAGATATAATAATCGTTATAAAGCAAATGATATTAACAACATTGCTGCTTTGGTACTTGATGTAAAAAATGGAACAGTAAAAAGTTATGTTGGAAATTGCTATCAACCTGAAAATAAGGAGTTTGAAAGTCATGTAGATATGATTAAAGCTCCTAGAAGTCCTGGAAGTACGCTGAAACCCTTATTGTATGCAAGTATGCTAAGCGACGGCATGTTATTGCCACACACATTAGTTCCAGATGTTCCGACACAAATTGGTGGCTATTCACCTCAAAATTACGATTTAGGTTATGATGGAGCTATTTCAGCAGATAAAGCATTGAGCAGATCCTTAAATATTCCAGCAGTTAAAATGCTGCAGCAATATAAATACGAACGATTTTACGACAAGTTAAAAAAGCTAGGTTTTACTACTTTAAACCAACCAGCAGATCACTATGGATTGTCTTTAATTTTGGGTGGTAGCGAAGTGACAATGTGGGATTTGGCTAAAAGTTATCTGGGTATGGCCAGAACCTTAAATCATTTTAACGATTATCAGGGAAAGTATAATCCACATGATTATGATACTCCTATTTACAATAAATCAGTTCAATCATCTGTAAAAAAAGGAGAAACGGAGTTGAATTCTATACTAGATCATGGTGCAATATGGGCAACTTTTAATGCAATGGAAGAAGTAATGAGGCCAGGAGATGAAGGTTTATGGGAGCAATTCTCTTCATCGCAACGTGTAGCTTGGAAAACAGGAACCAGTTTTGGTTTTAGAGATGCTTGGGCAATTGGTTTAACGCCAAATTATGTGGTTTGTGTATGGGTTGGTAATGCTGATGGAGAAGGTAGACCAGGCTTAATGGGTATTGAAGTCGCTGCACCTGTATTGTTTGATATTTTTAAGCAATTGCCTTCATCAAAATGGTTTGAAACTCCAAAAACTAAGCTTAAAAAAATATTCGTGTGTAAACAAACCGGATTTAAGGCTGGAGAATATTGCACAGATAAAATTATTGAACTTGTGCCTGTTTCTGGCGAAAAAACAACTGTTTGTCCTTATCATAAACTGGTACATCTAAATGCAGCAGGTACTTTTAGGGTAACTGATAAGTGTGAAAGCACAGCTTTAATGCAACATATAAATTGGTTTGTTCTTCCCCCAGCTATGGAATATTATTATAAAATAAAAAACAGTGATTATAAAGTATTGCCGCCTTTTAAATCGGGTTGTAATGATGCGGGTGGAAATGTAGTGATGGATATGATTTACCCAAAAAATAATGCCGTCATTTATATCCCAGTTGAATTGGATGGAACACGAGGAAAAGTAGTCTTAAATGCTGCACACCGAAATTCTGAAACAAAAATCTATTGGCACATTGACGCAGAATTTGTTGGTAGTACATCATCATTTCATCAATTAGCGATAAGCCCATTACCCGGAAAACACACCTTAACTTTAGTTGATGAAAATGGAGAACGTTTAGTCCAAGTTTTTACCGTTTTAGATAAGGATAAAAAGAAATCTGCTAATTAGTCTCTGCTTCTATTACTGAATGCTTTTTTAATTTTCTCTCTACTGCTCCAACTGTAATGAAATATTGAGCAGCCATATAGGTAATCATAATTGGTATCCCAGCAAATTCAAAAGGGAAGACAAATTTATTAAAAGCTAAAATTGAATCCGAAACTATAAATAATATAGCGCCCCAAAAAATCAGATTAAAACTTAATGTATTTACTCTGCCCATTCTATTTACAGCCATAACCCCCATACATGAAATTACAAAAGCATAAATCATAACCGGGATTTTCATTTCATTTAAGTGAGGCATTAAATACAAGCAAAAGCCTAAGCAAAAAAGTCCAAATACAACAAAGGCTATTCTTGTATATTTCTTTTCTATAGAAGGATGCCATTTGTAATCTAAATAAAAGGCACTTATATATGCTAAATGACCAATTAAAAATGATGCTAGGCCTAACATAAAAAATGAAGGATCTACTTCAAGGAACATTAAGAAACAATCTCCAAATAAGCCAAATACTAAACCAATAAATATCCTCTTTGCAAACCTTCCTCTCAACTGTGTATGATAACCCAAGAAAATCATCAAAGAAATAGTAATTAATGGTTTAATGGCAAAATGGAAATTGGCTAAAATCAGCTTTGCGCTTTTTGGATCTGTCTCAACTAATAATTGGAAAAAGAAAATTACGAAAAATGCAAAGCTAAACTGAAGGTGTTTTTTGAACATGAAGGAGAGAATTTTGTAAATAAAAAAACCAAATTAAGGAGCTAATTTGGATAATAAGTACGCTTATAGTAAGAGTATTAAAAATGGTGATATCCTTAAATAGATATAAGGCAAAAAAACTTAAAATCAGTCTAGCAAATTCAAAGTGCTTTACCCACGTCTTATTTTCTAAAAGAGCGCCACACGTTAATAACGTTAAGATTGTAAATGTTGCAGCACAAATAATTGGAGTCATTTCTAGTTTAGGATATAAAAACAGTAATGCTGAGCCAGCTGCTAATGCAATAATGAATTGAAATAAAACATATAAGATCAATCCTTTGCTATAGTTAGGGTCGAATTTTTTATAATTAAAGATATCGATTTCTGGTGCTGGTTTAAATCCACCCAATTTTGATGGAAACCATCCGGGAGGTTTTATGAAAACTTTAATTTTATCAGCTATAGTATCTGATTTTGCCGCTGTATTCCAAAGTTCTGCCCAATAATGTATGTTTGCCCAAACGGGATTCCAACTTGCCAAAGGCGTTGTAATTCCATAATACACTTCCTCCTCTTCTTTTTGAAAAGTACCGAACATTTTATCCCAAATAATTAAAGAACCTGCGTGGTTTTTATCAATATATTTTGGATTTGTACCATGGTGAACTCTATGATGTGATGGTGTATTTATAATGTGTTCTAAGAAACCCATACTTTTAATGGTTCGTGTATGTATCCAAAACTGATATAGTGTATTAAAAGCACTTAATGTTACAAACATCAATGGGTCAAAACCAACTAACGCCAACGGAAGATAAAATAGCCAAGAAAACCAACTCTGAAACCAAGATTGGCGTAAAGCAACTGTTAAATTATATTCTTCAGATTGATGATGAACAATATGTGCTGCCCATAATGCATTAATTTGATGACTCATTCTATGAAACCAATAATAGAAAAAATCTACACCAATAAATAGAATTATCCATGTCCAAATGGTATCGGGTAAATCAAAAAATCTCCAATTTTCAAAAATATATTTATATCCAAAAAACAAAGCGGTTTTCATAAACAAACCCGTTATTTGAGAACCAATTCCTTGACTTAAATTAGAGATACTATCATTAAAGCGATAATATTTTAATTTTTTATAAAAATCATAGCCCAATTCAATCCCTATAAGAATAAAAAATATTGGTATTGATAGAGCGATATAATCAACTTTCATACTACTAATTTATAATAAATAATAGTTTATTTCCATCTTAATGCAGATAAGAAACGAAATCGATATAAATTACTGAAATTCAGATATAAAAAAATTGCGGACAAAATCCGCAATACTTTTATAAGATTGAAACCTATAAAATTAAGTTTCAGATAAGAAATATTAATCCGTAAAAACCCTTTTAGCCAATTAAATTTAACAGCCAAAAGAATTTACATTTAGTAACTACGCTCTCTACTGTTGTTACGTTTGAAACCACCACCTGCGTTACCGCCACCAGTGTTTGGTTTTTCTTGCGCTTCAGCAACTTTAATTCTGTTACCATTGTAATCTCCGCCGTTCATTCTTTTGATAGCTTCCTTAGCTTCTTCATCATTAGGCATCTCTACAAAACCAAAGCCACGGCTCTGATTAGTTTCGCGGTCTTTAATAATTCTAAGTGATTTTACTTGACCGAAATCACCAAATACGGCTGTTAATTCATCTTCCCCTACTTCTAAAGGAAGGCCTGTAATAAATATCTTCATTAATGTTTAAAAATTTGCACAAAGATACAAAAAATTATGGGCATTTTGCTATCTAAGTGTCAGTAAAACTTATTTATAAACGATTGTTTTTCAATCCAATTGCAATTATTATTTTGGTTAATATATTATCAATTAGAATAACACAAATACTTAAATTTTGTGTTAAAAAGAATATTTTTTTTAGCTTTTTGCCAAAAGCTTTAAAAGTTTTACAGCGGATGCAGTTTTAACATATTCTGTAACGTTAGGATGGCTACAGTTCTCCATTTTATTTATCTCTTCAATACTTACATTTTTAAAGTCCATGGTCCAATCTGCGTAATATCGTTCTTCGCAATTGCCTTCGGTAATTTTTTTGACGGCAATTAAACGTTCATCATTACAAATGGAATAATAAACTTCTTTAACTGCAACCTCTACTCCTTCTAATAGTTGAATAAAAGCACCTTCGCAATGCAATAATTTACCAGTTATACCTAAGTAGTGATTTCTAGATCTGGCTTGTTCTAGCAATAAGTTAAAATCTTGTTCTGTAAATTCTTTTTTGGCAACACCAAAATAAAGTAAGTAATAGTACATTTAAATAGTTTTCACTCTCTTAAACAATTTCTTTTGTTCATTGTTTGCAAAGCTGTAATTAATGTTAGGTTTATTGCTATTTTAAATATTAGCCTCTTCCTGCTAATTTTATCATTCTATGGGCTAAATCTTTCCCTAAATAACTATCTATAATTCCATGTACCAAGTACAAAATTGGAGTCATTGCTAGTGCGATGATAAATTTATAAGTATAGCCAACTAAACCAATAGCAGCTACCATTTGCCAGCTCCAATGATAAGTTGGATTTAAATAGAAAGCGATAAATATCACCACAAAACTATCTATCAATTGAGAAATTACTGTAGAACCAGTTGCTCTTAACCATAAAGCTTTTTCGCCCGTAAACTTTTTAATTCGATGAAAAATCAAAACATCTACCATCTGACCAATTAAAAAAGCAGTAATGGAACCTACAATAATCCACATACCTTGCCCAAAAATTGCATCAAAAGCAACTAACATATTAATTTGCTGACCATCTATTTTTTGCATCAACCAAAAATCTGATGGTTGTAATTTCATTGCCAATCCAACAACTATAAATGCAAAAGCAATTAAAATACAGGTAAGGATAGATAAAAAACGGACTTGTTTTACGCCAAAATATTCATTTATAATATCTGTCATGATAAAAATAATTGGCCAGGTCAATACACCTGCAGACATATTAAAGGAAAGATTTTTTACACCAAATAAATTAATATCAAATTTTTAAATCCCTAAAGTGCCTTCAACTGAGAAAATTTTAACTCCAATAAATTCTGATAAAATGGCATTGGCCACGAAAAATGCACCTAGAACAAGTAGCAATCGGCTTTCTTTGGTTTTAAAAGTCATGTAGCTAAAATACGACTATTTTGATAGAAACGAAATTTTAGGATTTTCATATTAAATTAACAAAATTAACTACTCTTTTGACAAACTTTAGACGACTAAAAACTTTCAAATTTACATCTTTGCGCCTCTTAAATTTCACTATGGCTAAATCAAAATCATTTTTTCTTATACTAATCCTAGGGTCACTTGCAGCTTTAGGCCCATTTTCTATAGATATGTATTTACCTGGTTTTAAAGCAATCGCAAAAGATTTAAATACTGATGTACCAAATGTCTCATTATCGTTGTCTGCTTTTTTTATCGGTATTTCTGCAGGCCAATTATTGTATGGTCCATTATTGGATAAATTTGGAAGAAAAAAACCTTTATATTTTGGATTGATTCTTTATATAATATCTTCATTAGGCTGTTTGTTAGTTACTTCAATAGATCAATTAATTGTCTTAAGATTTGTTCAAGCTATTGGAAGTTGTGCAACAGCAGTTGCATCTGTAGCCATGGTTAGAGATTTATTTACAGTTAGAGAAAGTCCAAAAGTCTTCGCTTCATTAATGTTAGTTATCGCTGTATCGCCAATGTTGGCGCCAACAGCAGGTGGTTATCTTATTGCAGCTTTAGGTTGGCAATCTGTATTTGTGTTTTTAGGTTTTATGGCGCTATTAATGTTACTAACTTCTATTTGGTGGTTGCCAGAAAGCTATAAACCAGACCCAAGTTATTCTTTAAAACCTAAACCTATTTTAGGAAATTTTTTATTGGTACTTAAAGAACCAGGTTTTTATACCTATGCTTTAGTAAGTGCTATCACTTTTAGTGGATTATTTGCTTACGTATCTTCTTCACCTGTTATTTTTATGGATTTATACCAAGTAAGTGAGACAGGTTACGGTTGGATTTTCGCACTTTTATCAGTTTCATTCATTGGATTTAGTCAAGTTAATAGCATAATCTTAAAATGGTTTACGAGTAAAAATATTGTCTTTTGGGCATTAATAGCGCAGTGCATTTTTAGTATATTATTTTTATCAGCAGCGCTGAATAACTTGTTAAATCTATACACAACTATTGGTTTTATTGCCTTGTTCTTAGGTTGTTTAGGTTTTATCAATCCAAATGCTTCGGCACTTGCCCTAGCTCCTTTTAGTAAAAATGCAGGAAGTGCATCTGCATTAATGGGAGCATTACAAATGGGGTTGGGAGCATTAGCATCTGCAATAATTAGCTTATTTGCTGCCAATGTGGTTTGGCCAATGCCGGCTGCAATGACAATAGCAGCTTTAATTGCTTTGTTTTGCTTACTTATAGGAAGAAATAAAATTCGTACAGTTTCTACAAATCAATAAATCGATATCATTTAGAGGGAATAGCTATAATTTTATTGGATTATTGCTAATTTCGTAATGCATGATACTCCTTAATTCTAAACTCCCAACAGTGGGCACTACCATATTTTCGGTAATGTCTAAATTAGCTCAGCAACACAATGCGATTAATCTTTCTCAAGGTTTTCCAGATTATGCCGCCAACCCTAAATTAATAAATTTTGTAGCCGATGCTATGAAAGATGGTCATAACCAGTATGCACCAATGCAAGGTTTACAAGTATTACGTGAATTGGTTGCCAAAAAAATGGCTACACTTTATGGTACTAATTATCATCCAGAAACCGAAGTAACTATTACAGCTGGTGGTACTCAAGCTATTTTTACTGCGTTAGCAGCAATAATTAATCCTGGAGATGAGGTAATAATCTTTGAACCCGCTTACGATTGTTATTCGCCAACAGTAAAATTATTAGGCGGTTTAGTTAAACCATTCGAGCTACATGCCCCCAATTATTCGATAGATTGGGAAATGGTAAAAAAACTTTTTACCGCAAATACCCGAATGATTATTTTAAATAGTCCACACAATCCTTCTGGCAGTATTTTAAGCAAAGCTGATATCGAAGCTTTAATTAAATTAACAAAAAACACCGATATCTTAATCATAAGTGATGAAGTTTACGAGCATATCATTTATGATGGAGAACAACATCAAAGTGTTGCTTTATATCCAGAATTACAAGAGCGTAGCTTTGTTGTTGCTTCTTTTGGCAAATTATTACACACTACAGGCTGGAAATTAGGCTATTGTCTTGCTCCTGCTAAACTAATGACTGAGTTCAGAAAAGTTCATCAATTTAATGTTTTTAGTGTAAATACACCCATGCAACTTGGTGTTGCTAACTACCTTAAAAGTGAGAATGTATATGAAAGTTTACCGTCATTTTTTCAGCAAAAAAGAGATTTATTTAGATTGCTTTTAAGTGAGACTAGATTTAAATTATTACCTTGTAAAGGTTCTTATTTTCAATGTGTAAGCTATAGTGCAATAAGCGATGAAAAAGATAGTGATATGGCTAAACGATTAGTCACAGATTTTGGTGTAGCCGGAATACCTGTTTCTGCATTTTACACTAAAGCTACAGATGATAAGATCATACGCTTTTGTTTTGCAAAAGAACAAGATACCTTAGAAAAAGCCGTTGAAAGACTATTAAAAATATAATTTTCTGATCCTAAAGAATTATAAAATGGAAAGTCCACAATACTTAAACATACAGAACCTAAAAGTCACAGTTTTTCAGGCGTATTTGTTTTGGGAGAACATTGATAAAAATTTACAGAATATATCTTTGCGATTATCAGGTGGAGTTCGTGAGAAAACAGATCTAATTGTTTTACCAGAAATGTTTAACACTGGTTTTACCATGAAAGCCGAAGAAATGGCTGAAGAAATGGATGGTAAAACAATGCAATGGCTTCAAAAAACAGCTGAAAACTATGATTGTGTCATTACTGGAAGTCTAATTATTAAAGAAAAGGGAAAGTTTTATAATCGAATGATTTGGATGCTGCCAACTGGCGAATATCAATTTTACGATAAACATCATTTATTTGGTTTAGGAGATGAAGATGAAAATTATACTGCTGGAAAGAAACAATTAATTGTTGAACTTAAAGGCTGGAAAATCAGATTAGCCATTTGCTATGATTTACGCTTTCCAGTATGGTTGCGCAACAAAAATGCAGAATATGATATTTTATTGCTTGTAGCTAGTTGGCCAGATAAAAGATCTGCGCATTGGCGCACCTTAATTCATGCTCGTGCTGTAGAAAACCAAAGTTATGTAATTGCGGTAAATCGAGTTGGTCACGACGGTAATCAAGTTTACCATAGCGGCCACTCAATGTGTATAGATCCTTATGGAAACACTATTTATTACAAACCAGAAGATGAAGATTTATATACATTTAGTATCAATTATCCAGATTTGGAAAAAATACGCCGACAATTTCCATTTTTAAAAGACGCAGATAACTTTACTATAAGTTAAAATTTAGCATAAATTATGTTTAATAGAAGAAGATTTATAAAAACGTCTGCTTTATCAGCAGGTTTGCTTGCAGTAAGCAAAAATAGCATTGCTGAAGTTTTACCAAATAATACACAAAATGCTGTAAATAAACCAATTGTAATTTCTACATGGGATTTTGGTGTGGCAGCAAACGCTGATGCATGGAAAGTGTTGAGTAAAAATGGAAGATCTTTGGATGCGGTTGAACAAGGCGTTTGGGTGCCAGAAGCTGATGAATCTAATCAATCTGTTGGTTATGGAGGTTTACCAGATCGTGATGGAAAAGTGACATTGGATGCTTGTATAATGGATGAATTAGGAAATTGTGGTGCTGTTTTAGCTTTAGAACATATTAAACATCCTATATCTGTTGCGCGAAAAGTGATGGAAAAAACACCTCACGTAATGTTAGCTGGAGATGGAGCTTTACAATTTGCATTAGAGCAAGGTTTTAAGAAAGAAAATTTGCTAACACCTGCAAGTGAAAAAGCATGGAAAGAGTGGTTAAAAACTGCTAAATATGAACCTGTTATCAATGTAGAAAATAAGCTATATGATAAAGCAGCACCACAGAAACTACCAGGAAATCAATACAATCACGATACTATTGGTATGATTGCCATGGACGCTACTGGAAATCTTTCTGGCGCTTGTACAACAAGTGGAATGGCTTATAAATTACATGGTCGCATTGGTGATAGTCCAATTATTGGAGCGGGTTTATACATTGATAATGAAATTGGTGGTGCAACATCAACTGGTGTTGGCGAAGAGGTAGTAAGAAATGTAGGTTCTTTTTTAGTGGTAGAATTAATGCGTCAAGGTTATAATCCAGAAGAAGCCTGTAAAGAAGCGGTAATGCGTATCATTAAAAAGAAACCAGAAACTGCAAAAAACATACAAGTTGGCTTTTTAGCTATGAATAAAAAAGGTGAATATGGAGCCTATGCTATTCAAAAAGGATTTAGTTATGCAGTTTGTGATAGCAAAAAACAAGATTTAGTGATCAAAGGGAAAAGCTATTACTAGTAAATGAAAAATCTAGGATTAGAAGTCTGCGCTAACTCTTTTACATCGGCTTTAGCTGCTGAAACTGGCGGCGCAATCCGAGTTGAACTATGCGAAAATATGGCAGAAGGTGGTACCACGCCTAGTTATGCTCAAATCAAATTGTGTAGAGAAAAACTAAATATTCAAGTTTGGCCAATTATACGTCCTCGCGGTGGAGATTTTTTGTACAGTGATGATGAATTTGAGGTAATGAAAGAAGATATAAAAATCTGTAAAACTTTAAATTGTAATGGCGTAGTAACTGGCATCCTTTTATCTAATGGCAATATTGATAAAAAGCGTTGTGCCGAATTGATTAAACTAGCTCAGCCAATGCCAATAGCTTTTCATCGTGCTTTCGATATGGCTAATGATTTAGAAAAAGCTTTAGAAGACTTAATTGATTTAGGTTTCGTTCGAGTTCTATCATCTGGAGGAAAAGAAAATTCATATAAAGGCATTGAAACCTTAGCTAAATTAGTAAATAAAGCAAATGGAAGGATAGAAATCATGCCTGGATCAGGAATAAACCCACAAAATATCTTAGAAATAAAAGAAAAAACTGGTGCAACAGCTTTCCATTCTTCAGCCAGAATTAAAATAGCTAGCAAAATGGAATATAAAAACCAAACCAGTAAAATGAGCGCTGAAGGTGACGAATATCACTATGAGCAGACATCTTCTGTTTTAGTAAAACAGATGGTAGAAAAACTAAAATCAAATTAATGAAAACAATAAAAATAACCTTATTCTTTTTGCTTTTAGTGCTATCAATTCAAGCTCAAACTACCAAAACAAAAGCTCCAGAATTTGCTTTAGGCAATTTTATAGACGATTATGGAATTACGTACACAATAAATGATACAGTTTGGGTTCAGAATCCAACTTCAAAATATCACATTATTAAATGGAATCCTGAGAAACAATATTTAGTTGCTAAAAACGATGCTGCAAACAAAACAGATGCTAATAAATATACACGAATAGATTACATGACTTTTACAGGCATGGAACCTTGGAAATGGGGCTTCTGTTTAACTGTTTACGATGCCGAAACGGATAGCATAGCTGAACAAACTGCTTACGTCGATAGGCGAAATCCGAAAAAAGGATGTAATGGCTACCCATTCTCTCGCATGAAAAAACTTGAATCAAAGTCAACTACAAATTAATCTAAATGAAATTTTCGAAGCTATTTCTAACTCTTTTATTTTTAGCAAATTTTACATCTGCACAAACAAAAAAAGACTTTAATCAATATGTTAATCCATTTATTGGAACTGGTGGACATGGCCATACTTATCCTGGACCTGCACTTCCCTTTGGCATGATTCAACCTGGTCCTGATACAAGATTAGAAGGTTGGGATGGCTGTTCTGGTTATCATTACACGGATAATATCATTTATGGATTTTCTCAAACTCATTTAAGCGGAACAGGAATTGAAGATTATTGCGATTTTTTATTCATGCCTACAGTTGGTAAACCAGAATTTATAAATAAGCAGTATGCCTCTCCATTTCAAAAGAAAAATGAAAAAGCAAGCCCAGGATATTATAGCACTTTTTTAGATAAATACCAGATTAAAGCTGAAATTACCACTACTAGAAGAGCCGGTCTATATAAATTTACATATCCAAAATCAACAGAATCTAATATAATCATTGATTTAAAGCATCGCGATAAGGTTTTAGATAGTTGGGTAGAAATTGTAAATAATAGAGAAATTAAAGGCTATAGAAAATCAAGTTCATGGGCAAAAGGACAAGAATTGTATTTTCATGTTCGATACAATAAACCATTCAAATCATATGGAATTGCTATTAATGATGAAGTAAAACATGGATTAAAGAAAGCTAAAGGCACAAATCTAAAAGTATATATTCAATTTGAAACGGGTGATCAAGAAAGTGTATTGTCTCAAGTAGCAATTTCTGCTGTTGATGACGCAGGTGCATTAAAAAATTTAAACAGTGAAAAAGATGGTTTTGATTTTTCAAAAACGTTAGCTAAAGCGAAATTAGTTTGGAATAAGGAGCTTTCAAAAATTAATGCAGAAAGCACTAATAAAAAGAAATTAACTACTTTTTATACAGCATTATACCATAGTTTACTTAATCCAAATCTATACATGGATATAGACGGCCGATATCGTGGTTTAGATAAAAAAAAACACGTTGCAAAAGATTTCGAATATTATAGTGTTTTTTCTTTATGGGATACCTATAGAACAGAAAACCCTTTATTAACCTTAGTTGATAGAAAACGAACGCTTGATTTTATTAAAACGTTTTTGGAAATGCATAAACAAGGCGGATTATTACCAATTTGGCCTTTAGCAAATGATGAAACCTTTTGTATGATAGGAAATCATGCTATTCCTGTGATAACTGATGCATATGCTAAAGGAATTAGGGGTTTTGATGCTAAATTGGCATTAGAAGCGATGAAACATGCTGTCAATCGTAAACAGTTTGGAATTGATGTGTACGCAAACAATGGAGCCGTATTAGCTGATATTGAACATGAAAGCGCATCAAAAACTGTAGAATATGCATATGATGATTGGTGTGTAGCACAATTTGCAAAAATGATTGGAGCGGATGCAGATTACCAAACTTACATTACTAGAGCTCAGAACTGGAAAAATGTGTACGATCCATCAACTGGACACATTAGAGCAAGAAACAATGGAGGTTGGTGGAAACCTTTTAATCCGACAGAAGTAAACAACAACTATACCGAGGGAAACTCTTGGCATTATAGTTTTAGCACTCAGCAAGATGTAAATGGACATATGGATTTGATGGGTGGAGAAAAAATTTATCAAGAAAAATTGGATGAATTATTTACCACAAAACAAGGGTTAACAGGTCGCGATCAAAGCGATATTACTGGTTTAATTGGTCAATATGCACATGGAAATGAGCCAAGTCACCACATGGCTTATTTGTTTAATTTCACTTCTCATCCAGAAAAAACACAGTATTACATTAATAAAATAATGAATGAACAATACCATGATCAGCCTGATGGCTTAGCTGGAAATGAGGATTGTGGTCAAATGAGTGCGTGGTTGGTGATGAGTGCAATGGGAATTTATCCGGTTTCTCCAGGAAATAATATGTATAACATTGGAACACCATGGTTTAAAAAAATGACAATTAGTTTAGAGAATGGTAAAAAAATCATCATCTCTGCTCCAGCTAAAACTGATGCAAATTATTATATCAAAGGAATTTCTTTAAATGGAAAAGCTTACAGCAAATTATTTTTAAACTTTAATGATGTATCAAATGGTGCTAATTTAAATTTTACTTTATCTGCTACGCCGGATATGAACTATTTGAATAGCTTAGAAAAGCCTGTAATGAAGATTATACAAAATCTGATTGTTCCTAATCCAATTATTGAAGGCCCACAAGAAACTTTTAAAGATAAAGCTCAAATCACTATTACTTCTGCCCTAACAAATGCAGAAATATATTACACAATTGATGGTTCAACACCTAATAAATATTCGACCAAATATGTTTCTCCTTTTAGCATTGATAAAGATGTAATTATAAAGGCAATCGCTTATAAAAAGGGCTTTAAAACAAGTTACTTAAGTACAGCTATTTATAAAAAAATTACAACTAACTATACTATAAAAATTAACAGTGAAATTAATAAAAGTTTCACTGGAGGTGGTAATGATGCACTTATAGATGGTATTAGAGGTGGAATAAACTGGCGGGTTGGTAATCGTTGGCAAGGCTTCTGGGGTATAGATTTTGAAGGGATTTTAGATTTAGGCAAAGAGCAACATGTAAATTCAGTAAGTGTTGGTGCTTTACAAGATACACAAGCATGGATTATTTTTCCATCAGTAACAGAGTTTTACATAGCTGGAAATGATATGAATTTTAAATTAATTGGTTCGGTAAAAGCTCCCACTGATGCAAAAGATTATACTATCCAGATTAAAGAATTAACTGCTAAAGTGGATGCACAATGCCGCTACATTAAAATTATTGCTAAAAACTATGGAGTACTTCCTTCTTGGCATGAAGGTGTTGGTGGTAAAGCACATACATTTTTTGATGAAATAACTGTGAAATAATACTACAATTTTCATTTTCTAAAATTGAATTGATGTAGTATACTTTTTTGTTATAGTGAGCTTGTCGAAGCAAAAAATGTATTACATAAAGGCATAATGAATGAGCAACAAAACCACAGAAATTGCTTTTCAAATCTTTGCCTAAAAAAACTATCTTTGCAGCAAAGATGAAGCACATACGTAATTTTTGCATAATTGCACATATTGATCACGGCAAAAGCACTTTAGCCGATAGATTATTAGAATATACAGCGACGATTTCTCAACGAGAATCTCAAGCGCAATTGCTTGATAATATGGATTTGGAGCGTGAACGAGGAATCACGATCAAAAGTCACGCAATACAAATGAATTTCAAAATTGAAGGTCAAGAGTACAATTTTAATTTAATTGATACTCCTGGACACGTCGATTTTTCTTATGAAGTATCTCGTTCTATTGCGGCCTGCGAAGGCGCACTATTAATTGTAGATGCATCACAAGGTATACAGGCCCAAACAATTTCTAATCTTTATTTAGCATTGGAACATGATTTAGAAATCATTCCGATATTAAATAAAATGGATTTGCCTGGAGCGATGCCTGAAGAAGTAAAAGACCAAATTATTGATTTAATTGGTTGTAAAAGAGAAGAAATTATTCCTGCATCTGGTAAAACAGGAATGGGAATTCCAGAAATTTTACAAGCTATTGTAGACAGAGTTCCTGCACCAGTTGGCGATCCTGAAGCACCATTACAAGCTTTAATTTTCGATAGTGTATTTAACTCATTTAGAGGTATTATTGCTTACTATAAAGTTGTAAATGGCGAAATTAAAAAAGGTGATAAAGTAAAATTCATAAATACAGGTAAGGAATACTTAGCTGATGAGGTTGGTATTTTGAAACTAGATATGTCGCCAAGAAATTCTGTAAAAACTGGAGATGTTGGTTATATTATTTCTGGAATTAAGGAAGCTCGTGAGGTTAAAGTGGGCGATACGATTACTAATGTAGCAAGGCCATCATTAGAGGCAATTCAAGGTTTTGAGGAAGTAAAACCAATGGTATTCGCTGGTATTTATCCGGTTGACACAGATGAATTTGAAGAATTACGTGAAGCAATGCACAAGTTGCAACTAAATGATGCTTCTATCGTTTTTGAGCCAGAAAGTTCTGCTGCACTTGGCTTTGGCTTCCGTTGTGGTTTCTTAGGAATGCTACACATGGAAATTATTCAAGAGCGCCTGGAGCGTGAGTTCGATATGACGGTAATTACTACGGTTCCTAACGTATCTTACATTGCGCACACTACCAAAGGCGATGAAATTTTCGTAAATAATCCATCCGATTTGCCTGACCCAAGTAAATTAGATTCTGTAGAAGAACCATTTATAAAAGCAAATATCATTACCAAAGCTGATTTTGTTGGGCCAGTAATGTCACTTTGTATTCAGAAAAGAGGAACAATCATCAACCAATCCTATTTAACATCTGATAGAGTAGAATTGGTTTTTGAAATGCCAATGGGTGAAATTGTATTTGATTTTTACGATAAATTGAAAACCATTTCAAAGGGTTACGCATCTTTCGATTATCATCAAGTTGGTTATCGAAAATCTGATTTGGTCCGTTTAGATATGTTAATAAATGATGAGCCTGTTGATGCGTTATCATCTTTAATTCACCGTAGTAATGCTTATGACTTTGGAAAAAAAATCTGCGAAAAGTTGAGAGAATTAATTCCTCGTCAACAATTTGAGATTAAAATTCAAGCTTCAATCGGTGCAAAAGTTATTGCTCGTGAAACTTTAAGCGCCTTACGTAAAGACGTTACTGCAAAATGTTATGGTGGTGATATTTCGCGAAAACGTAAGTTGTTGGAGAAACAGAAAAAAGGTAAAAAACGTATGCGTCAAGTTGGAAACGTAGAAATTCCACAATCCGCATTTATGGCAGTTTTAAAATTAGATTAATAGTTAAATCAATGCAGCTACTTGACGGCAAATTCGCATCAGAAAAGATAAAAACAGAAATCGCGGCAGAAGCAGCTGCTTTTTTAGCACAAACTGGACGTAAACCTCATTTGGTTGCTATATTAGTTGGCAACGATGGTGGTAGCGAAACCTATGTGGCTAGTAAGATGAAGAATTGCGAGAAAGTTGGTTTTAAATCTTCATTGTTTAGATATGATAACTCGGTTACTGAACCAGAATTGTTAGCTAAAATTGAAGAAATTAATAAAGATGAAGATGTACACGGTTTAATCGTTCAATTGCCTTTACCTAAACATATCGATCCAGAAAAAGTGACCGAAACCATTGATTACCGTAAAGATGTTGATGGTTTTCATCCGGTGAATTTGGGCAGAATGATGCGCAATTTACCTTGCTTTATTCCTGCAACACCTTATGGAATTTTATTAATGCTACAAGCTTACAACATTGATACTACAGGAAAACATTGTGTTGTAGTTGGTAGAAGTAATATTGTGGGCAGTCCGATGAGTATTTTAATGGCTCGTAATGCAAACCCAGGAAATTGTACGGTTACGCTTACACACAGTAAAACAAATAATTTAAAAGAAATGGTTTTACAAGGCGATATTGTAGTTGCAGCAATTGGTAGAAAGAACTTTGTAACTGCTGATATGGTTAAACCAGGCGCAATAATTATTGATGTGGGTATAAACAGAGAAACTTCTACAGAAACTAAATCTGGTTTCAAGTTGTATGGTGATGTGGACTTTGACAATGTAGCTCCTATTGCTTCATGGATTACGCCTGTTCCAGGTGGCGTAGGTTTAATGACTATTGTTGGTTTATTAAAGAATACTTTGGCATCAGCTAAAGGAGAGATATATAGTTAATTATCCAAAAAGTCTTTTCCATAAACTTTCCTTGAAGCCTACATATAAGCCATCTTCTTTCAATTTTGTTGGATAAATGTTGATATAGTCTCCTTGCCCCTCCGCTCCTCTTCCTGTTTCTAAATTATATTCCCAGCGATGAATTGGGCAGACAATATTACCTTCTTTGCACCAACCACCGCTTAAAATCCCTCCAGCATGTGGACATGTATTTTGAATAGCTGAAAACTTGCCAGCGTATTTAATTACACAAATTTTCTTCCCATCTGCATTTCCCATTTCTACAAAATCTTCTCTTTCAGTTTCTTGTTTTGACAAAACCTTTACCCAAATCATCTTTTCTGCTTTTTTGAATGTGTATATTTGCGCTCTAATTTACAAAATGGCACACAATATACCAGAAGATGGCACACTACTTCCTTTAATGGAAGAATTTTACACAATACAAGGCGAAGGATTTAATACTGGAAAAGCTGCTTATTTTATTCGTTTAGGTGGTTGTGATGTAGGTTGTCATTGGTGTGATGTAAAAGAAAGCTGGGATGCAGAATTACACCCACTTACTTTAAGTGATGATATTGTAGCAAAAGCTGATACTTTTCCAGGAAAAGCAGTGGTTGTAACAGGTGGAGAACCCTTAATTTATAACCTTGATTATTTAACAGAAAAGCTGAAAGAGAGAAATATTTTAACTTTTATAGAAACTTCCGGCGCTTATCCTCTTTCCGGATCGTGGGATTGGATTTGTCTATCTCCAAAAAAATTTAAAGCTCCAAGACCAGATATCACGCCTTTTGCAAACGAATTAAAGGTGATTGTTTTTAATAAAAGTGATTTTGAATGGGCTGAAAAATATGCCGAAACAGTATCTCCTACTTGTAAATTGTATTTGCAGCCAGAATGGTCAAAATCAAAAGAAATGACACCATTAATTGTAGAGTATGTAATGGCAAATCCAAAATGGGAAATTTCCTTACAAACCCATAAATTCCTTAATATTCCATAAATATTCGATATTTTATTTACATTAGTCTAACATCAAATTGCTTGCTTAGATGAATAAACTATTGATTTTCTTTTTATGCTGGATGGCTTTTTCTGCTAATGCACAAAATTCTACTATTAAAAAAGCGCAAGAAAATTTTGATGATGCACAACAGTATTTAAGGCAAAACATTTACGATGAAGGCATTAAATATTTGGATGAAGCTATAAAAGCTGATCCAAAATTTCAACTAGCTTATATTCAATTAGGCGATGTGTATCGCAGATTAAAAAATTATCCTAAAGCAAAAGAAAACTACAGCAAAGCTGTAAGTTCCGCACTAGCTATAGAATCAAGAATTTATTATGTTTTAGCAGAAAGCGAGCTGCTTTCTGGAGATTATGCAAATGCTAAAGCCAATCTTCTACTCTTCCAGCAAAAATATACTGGTACAGATCAAGATCTCATTGCCAAAACAAAAAAGTACCTTTTAGATTGTGATTTTGCCATTACAGCAATTAAAACTCCTATAAAATATGAACCTATAAATATGGGTTTTTATATAAATAGTACTAATCGTGATTACTTTCCTGCACTAACTGCTGATGGTCAAACACTTATATTCACAAGAGTAACAGATGGAAATGAAGATTTTTTTATTTCAACAAAAAAGGAAAATGAGTGGCAGAAAGCACAACCATTAAGTGATAAAATCAACACACCAAATTTTAATGAAGGAGCCCAATCTATCTCCCCCGATGGGAAATATATATTTTTCACAGGTTGCAATCGTCCTGATGGCTTAGGACGTTGTGACATTTATGTTTCTAGAAAAGAAGGAAATGAATGGGGAAAGGCAATTAATTTAGGAAGAACAATTAATTCTGAATATTGGGATTCGCAACCATCGATTAGTGCTGACGGAAATACCCTTTATTTTGTAAGTAATCGCCCTGGCGGAATTGGAGGTTATGACATTTGGAAAAGTAATTTAACTGATGAAGGCAAATGGACCAATCCAGTAAATTTAGGACCAAAAATAAATACTCCCTATGACGAAAATACGCCATTTATACATGCAGATGGAAAAACACTCTATTTCTCGTCAGATGGCTGGCGAGGTTTTGGAAATAAAGATATTTTCTATAGTCGCATTACAGATAATGGTGAGTTTTCTACACCAATAAATTTAGGTTATCCAATTAATACGTTTAACGAGGAAATAGGTTTAACCATTAGTGCTGATGGTTTAGAAGGTTACTTTTCTTCAAACATTGAAGGTGGTGGATTTGGTGATTTAGACATATATCACTTTAAACTTCCAGAAAAAGCTAAACCTTTACCTGTAACCTATGTAAAAGGAATTGTTAGAGACAGAGAAACCGGAACATTATTAGAAGCAAATGTTTTGATTATAGATTTAAAGACAAACGCACCAGTTTTTAATGATTTTACTTCAAAAGAAACAGGAGATTTCTTAGCAGTGATGCCTATTGGAAGTGAATATTCTTTTAATGTAGAATCTGATGGTTATTTATTTAATTCACAGCACTTTGAGTTAAGTAAAGCAAATAACAATCAACCTTATCAGATTGAAATATTATTAGATAAATTAAAAGTTGGTAGTGATGTTATTTTAAAAAATATCTTCTTCGATACCAATAAATACGAGCTTTTACCAGCATCAATTGTGGAACTAAACCTCCTCACTGAATTACTTAAAAAATATGAAAACATTTCAATTGAAATACAAGGTCATACAGACAATCTTGGGGTAGCAAAAGAAAACGAAAAATTATCAGAAAATAGAGCAAGAGCAGTTTATGACTATTTAATTAATAACAGAATAGATAAAAAAAGGCTTACATTTAAAGGTTATGGTGAAACTAAACCTCGCTCTGATAATACAACAGAAGAAGGGAGACAACAAAATAGAAGAACAGAATTTACAATTATTAAAATTTAAATTAAAATGGAACAAAATTTCAAAAACCATACTCGCCTTGTACCTGGATTTCATTTTGTATTAGGCATACTAATAATTGTAGGCCTATTAGGTGCAAGCATAGGGATTTTTCATGCAATGAACACAACGAAATTAAACCTACATAATGCTGTACTGATTTTAATTTTATTTCTGATTGTCGCCTTATTATTTTGGTATAGTAGAAGTTTTGCCATAAAAGCACAAGACAGAGCTATAAGAGCCGAAGAAAATCTGCGTTACTTTTCATTAACTGGCAAACTATTACCAGCAGAATTAAGAATGGGACAAATTATCGCCTTACGTTTTGCACCAAATGATGAGTTTTTAAATTTAGTAGATAAAGCTGTCGCCGAAAAATTATCGGTAAAAGAAATTAAAATGGCTATAAAAAATTGGCGTGCAGATTACCACAGAGTTTAACTATAAAATAGCTTGTCTAACTCTTATCAGTTTCACCAATAATTCTTCTAAAAAAGCTAAATTCAACATATTAGCGCCATCAGATTTGGCATTCGCCGGATCTGGGTGAGTTTCTATAAATAAACCATCAGCTCCTACTGCAATTGCTGCTTTTGCAATAGTTGTAATCAATTCTGGTTTACCTCCAGTTACACCACTACTCTGATTAGGTTGTTGTAAAGAGTGTGTACAATCCATTACTACTGGTACACCAAAACTTTGCATTTCTGGTAAACCACGATAATCAACAATTAAATCTTGATAGCCAAAAGTATTTCCTCTATCGGTTAATACTACTCTATTATTTCCTGAATTTATGATTTTATCAACTGCAAACTTCATTGAACCAGCAGATAAGAACTGACCTTTTTTAACGTTGACAACTTTTCCAGTTTCTGCAGCTGCAATTAATAAATCTGTTTGTCTGCACAAAAAAGCTGGAATTTGTAATACATCTACATAAGCTGCCGCCATAGCTGCCTCTTTACTTTCGTGGATATCTGTTACTGTAGGCACATCAAATGTTTTACCTATTTTTTCTAGAATTTTTAATGCTTTTTCATCGCCAATACCTGTAAAAGAACTTCCTTTACTTCTATTTGCTTTACGATATGAACCTTTAAAAATATAAGGAATATTAAGTTTATCTGTTAATGTAACTATCTTTTCAGCAATGCGCAAAGCGATGTCTTCGCCTTCAATAGCGCAAGGCCCAGCCATTAAAAAGAAATTATTAGAATCTGTATGTTTTAATTTATCTATAGAAAAGTTGATCATAGTAGTATTTACGTATCCTCACAGGATTTTAGTTGTATTAGTTTCCTAATTCGGACATAAATTTAATCCGCATTAATTGTATTTCTTCGCGAGTATAATCGCTTTCACCTAAATCGTTTAGGGCTTCGTCAATCGAATCGTTATCAGCTGACCTAAAATAATCGAATACTTCATCCTGTCTATCTTCATCAATTACTTCATCAACAAAATAGCCTAAATTTAGTTTTGTACCTGAGTTTACAATAGCTTCAACTTCTTTTAAAATATCGAAATAAGTAATACCTTTTGATCGAGCAATATCTTCTAAACCAATCTGTCTATCAATGTTTTGGATGATAGAAACTTTTAAAGCAGATTTATTTGCCTGGGTTTTAATTACCAAATCAATTGGTCTTTCAATATCATTATCTTCTACGTATTTTTTAATGAGGTCGATAAACGGACTACCAAATTTTAACGCTTTACCGTGTCCTACACCAGAAATTTGTTTCAACTCATCCATTGCAATAGGATAATGCGTACACATTTCTTCTAATGATGGATCTTGAAAAACCACAAATGGAGGAACATTTTTTTGCTTAGCAATTTTCTTACGTAAATCTTTTAGTAAACCTAATAGCTGTGTATCTAAAGCTCCTGTTCCATGTTTTACATCGTCTTCATCATCATCGGCTGCGCTTTCTATCAGTTCATTTAAAATGAATTTTAAACTGTAAGGGTTTTCAATAAAATCTTTACCACTTTTAGTTAAATGCAATAAGCCGTAATTATCAATATCTTTTGAAACGAAATTATTTAATACAGCTTGTCTTATTAAGGATTTCCACAGGATTTCACCATCTTCTTTACCTGATCCAAATTCACGTAATTTATTTTGCTCATAAGCGATAGTTTGCGCCGTTTCACTGCCCATAAAAATGTTCAGTAAATGAGTATCGTCAAATTTTTCACCTGTAGATTCTATTAATTTAAGGAAAGTTAATAAATGCTGTTCAGCTTCGAATAGTTGCTTTGGCTTTTTACAATTATCGCACTTGCAATTACAGCCCGTTTCATTAAAGTTCTCTCCAAAATAATGTAATATCTGCTTTCTTCGGCATACGCCAGATTCGGCATAATCAATTACTTCTTTTAATATTTGTGTGCCTATTTCACGTTCTGAAACAGGTTTATCTTTCATGAATTTAGCTAGCTTATCTACATCTTTTTGCGCATAAAAAGCTAAACAAACACCTTCTCCTCCATCTCTTCCGGCCCTACCAGTTTCCTGATAATAGCCTTCCATACTTTTCGGAATATCATGGTGGATTACAAAACGTACATCGGGTTTATCTATTCCCATGCCAAAAGCAATTGTAGCTACAATTACCTCGGCATCTTCCATCAAAAATTTATCTTGAGTTTCTGCCCTAACTTTTGGCTCCAATCCTGCATGGTATGGTAAAGCCTTAATTCCGTTTAAATTTAAACTTTCGGCAACTTCCTCTACCTTTTTGCGACTCAAACAATAAATAATACCAGATTTACCTGTGTTATATTTAATATATCGGATGATCTCTTTAATGACATCACGCTTAGGTCTGATCTCATAAAATAAATTTGGTCTATTAAATGACGACTTAAACAATGTTGCATCGGTCATTTGCAGATTTTTTATGATGTCTTGTTGTACTTTAGGAGTGGCGGTAGCGGTTAACGCTATAATAGGAATTTCCTCCCCTAGGCCTGTAATTACTTGTCTTATTTTACGGTATTCAGGTCTAAAATCATGACCCCATTCTGAAATACAATGCGCTTCATCAACTGCAACAAAAGAAATCTTGAGCAATCTTAAAAAATCAATGTTTTCTTGTTTGGCTAAAGATTCTGGGGCAACATATAATAATTTCGTCTGCCCATCTAACAAATCACTCTTAACCTGAGTAATTTCTGTTTTATTTAGAGACGAATTAAGAAAATGAGCAATACTATCACTTCCGCCAAATGCTCTTAATTGGTCTACCTGATTTTTCATCAATGCAATTAGTGGAGAAATTACAATGGCTGTACCCTCACTCATTAATGCCGGCAACTGGTAACATATGGATTTACCTCCGCCAGTTGGCATAATTACGAACGTATTTTTTCCTTCTAAAACATTGGTAATTATCGACTTTTGGTCTCCTTTAAAATTATCGAAACCAAAGAAAGTTTGCAAATTATCAAACAACGACTTTTTCACGTCCATTTTTTGTATCAAATATTCTGTGCTATTATTGTTCAAAATAACATAATTTTGCAGTAATTAAAGCATCAATATACTAATAAATTCTCTTTGAAAAGTAAAAAATCTATTATCGAAACAGCTGTTTCAACTTTAAAGTTAGAATCAGAAGCTATTTTAAACCTTTTACAACATGTTAACGATGATTTTGTAAAAGTTGTACATGCTATTTTACAGAGCAAAGGACGTGTAATTGTAACTGGAATAGGCAAGAGCGCAATTATTGCACAAAAAATTGTTGCCACATTTAATTCAACTGGTACACCTGCAAGTTTTATGCATGCAGCTGATGCTGTACATGGAGATTTAGGAATGATTCAAAAGGATGATATTGTAATTTGTTTATCTAAAAGCGGAAATACACCTGAAATTAAATTGTTAGCGCCTCTTTTAAAACAGTCTGGCAATTTATTAATAGGAATGTTAGGTTCATTGGATTCTGATTTAGCTAAACAAGCAGATTTAATTTTAAATACAACAGTTGAAAAAGAAGCTTGTCCACATAATTTAGCTCCTACAACAAGTACAACTGCGCAATTAGCCATGGGTGATGCTTTAGCTATTTGTTTATTGGAAGAACGGGAATTTAATACAGAGGATTTTGCCCGTTACCATCCTGGAGGATCTTTAGGTAAGCGCTTGTATTTAAAAGTTGGTGACTTAGCAGCTAAAAATGAAAAACCAAGCATTTCTCCTTCAGCTTCTGTAAAAGATGTAATTATTGAAATTAGCAAAAACCGTTTAGGTGCAGTTGTTGTTATAGCAAATGATAAAATTTTAGGGGTAATAACAGATGGAGATATTAGAAGAATGTTAGAGAAACACACTGCTATTGAAAACATAACTGCAGCTGATTTGATGAGTGCTAATCCGAAAAGAATTGATAAAGAAGAGTTAGCATTATTAGCTTTAGAATTAATCAAAAAAAACAACATTACTCAGTTATTAGTTACCACTGGTGATACCTATTACGGAATGGTACATTTGCATGACCTTTTACAAGAGGGCATTATTTAAATTAAATTATCTTTGTAGTACATGAATAAAAATAACTACGCATTAATTATGGCCGGCGGTGTAGGCAGTCGTTTTTGGCCAGTAAGCAGAACAGGATTTCCAAAGCAATTTATAGATTTTTTTGGCGTAGGTAAAACACTTATTCAAAGCACATATGATAGATTTTTGCAAATCTGTCCCCCAGAGAATATCTTTATTGTAACCAATGAGATTTATGTTGATTTAATCAAAGAACAATTACCTTCAATAAAGGAAAATCAGATTTTAGCAGAACCAATTATGCGTAATACAGCTCCATGTATTGCTTATGGTTCGATGAAAATTGCTAAAATTAATCCAAATGCTGTTATTGTAGTTGCCCCATCAGACCATACTATTGCTAATCAAAAAGGCTTCATTCAGGCTATTGAGCAATCAATGGAGGCAGCGGCTAAAAATAATTGCTTAATTACTTTAGGAATTAAACCAAATAGACCAGATACTGGATATGGTTATATTCAATATGTTGATGAAGTTTTAAAAACAGATGACAGTATACACAAAGTGAAAACTTTTACTGAAAAACCTAACTTAGAACTTGCACAATCATTTATTAAAAGCGGAGATTTTCTATGGAATGCAGGGATTTTCATTTGGTCAGCTAAAGCTATTAACCTTGCTTTTGAAAAGCATTTGCCCGATATGCATGAGATTTTTCAGCAAGGAAATTCATTTTACAGCACGTCTAATGAAGTAGAATTTATTGCAAATGCTTATTTACAATGTACCAATATTTCTATTGACTTTGCCATAATGGAGAAAGCCGATAATGTATATGTTCTTCCAGCGGATTTTGGTTGGTCTGATCTTGGAACTTGGGCTTCTATTTACGAAATGGCTGAGAAAGATTATGTGGGTAATGCTGTTATTCCATCCGATCAAGTAATGATGTTCGATTCTTCTAATTGCATGGTAAATGTACCAGGCGAAAAATTAGTAATCTTACAAAGTTTGCACAATTATATTGTTGTTGAATCAAATAACACCTTATTAATTTGCCCACGTTCTGAAGAGCAAAATGTAAAAAACATTGTAGCAGACGTAAAAGCTAAATTCGGGAACAAATTTATTTAATCCATAAATCCCCTAAAGAAGGTTTATATAATGTAAATAAAAAGGAGCAGTCTGAAGTTGCTCCTTTTTATTTTATTTGAAATATTTTATGAACTATAGAAAGATAATTGCTTTTCATGTTCAGGGAATTTGGAGGTTTCTTTGTCTTACAGCTTCATACAATATTACACCTGCAGAAACTGAAACATTCAATGATTCTATTTTTCCTGCCATTGGTATTTTAGCTAAATGATTAGCAACTCGTAATAAATCATTTGATATTCCTTCATCTTCAGAACCCATTACAATTGCAGTTGGCATGGTGTAATCTGGTGCATAAATTAAATCGTTTGTTTTTTCTGTACACGCTACAATTTGCAAACCGCTATCTTGTAAAAACAGGCATATTTTACGCAAATTATCGTGTCTACATATTGGAATACTAAACAAAGCACCTGCAGATGTTTTTATCGCATCAGCATTAATCTGAGCAGCATTTTTTAACGGAACAACAATAGCATGTACACCAACGCAAGCCGCTGTACGAGCAATTGCACCCATGTTACGAACATCCGTTACACTGTCTAAAATTAAAATTAATGGTGTTTCTCCTTTTTCGAAAACTGATGGAATAATATCTTCAATGTTTTGATACGTTATTGGAGAAATCACAGCAATTACACCTTGATGGTTTTTTTGCGACATTCTATTCAACTTCTCAACTGGAACGGAATTTAATGGAATTAAGGTACCATGAAGTAAGGTTTTTAATTCTGTAAATAAATCTCCAGTTAAGCCACGTTGCAAATAAATCGTTTCAATATCTCGCCCGGCTTTAATCGCTTCAATTACAGCTCTTATCCCAAAAACAAATTCATTATTCTCTTTTACACGTTGTGGTCTTCTAAAATTATCCATACTTTCTAATCTGCTACAAAAGTAATTTAAATAAATTTCTATGGCGAATTGTTTAGGCGCTTATTAACATTTAATTGTGTAGAAAAAAATAAAAGATGTTAAAACAATTAAAAAATGCAACAACCTAACTAACAGTCTGTTTAAAAAGATTTAGAAATTCAATCTTTCTTTTGTATATTTTTGTTGGTATGATTACCGATAACGAACCACAAGGGCAAGGAAAATTTTCTACTTCAGCAAGAAAAAGCAGATTAGCTACTTCTATGAATACGATGGGCAAAATACCGCCTCAAGCAATAGATTTAGAAGAAGCAGTTTTAGGAGCCTTGATGTTAGAAAAAGATGCCTTATCTACCGTTATCGATATTTTAAAACCTGAAGTATTTTACGCAGAAGCACATAAAAAAATATTTGAAGCCATTCAACAATTGTTTCAAAAATCTAAACCTGTAGATATTTTAACTGTTACTTCAGAAATGCGCCAGCAAGGTACATTAGAGATTGTTGGTGGTGCTTATTATATTACTAACTTAACTAATCGTGTAGCATCTGCCGCAAATATTGAATACCATGCTCGTATAATTTCACAAAAATATATTCAACGTGAGTTGATTAGAATATCGACAGAGATTATTACTAATGCATACGAAGATACTACTGATATTTTCGATTTGTTAGATCATGCTGAAAAGAATTTATTCGATATAGCCCAAAATAATTTACGCAGAGATACGCAGAAAATGGACGAAATTATCAAGCAATCTTTAGCTACGCTTGAAGAATTACGTACAAAAACAGATGGTTTAACTGGTGTTCCATCTGGTTTTACTGATTTGGACAGAATTACGGGTGGTTGGCAAAAATCTGATTTGGTAATTATTGCAGCAAGACCTGCGATGGGTAAAACGGCTTTCGTACTTACATGTGCTCGTAATGCAGCAGTAGATTTTAAAAAACCTGTAGTAGTTTTCTCATTAGAGATGTCATCTGTTCAGCTAGTTAATCGTTTAATATCTGGTGAAACCGAAATTGAACAAGAGAAAATTAGAAAAGGTAATCTAGCAGAATGGGAATGGCAACAATTACACAGCAAAATTGGAACTTTAACAGAAGCACCTCTCCTAATTGATGATACTCCTGCCCTAAATATCTTTGAATTTAGAGCAAAATGCCGTCGTTTAAAATCGCAGTACGATATACAAATGGTAATTGTCGATTATTTACAGTTAATGCATGGTAAAGGTGAAGGTCAAGGTGGTGGCGGTAATCGTGAACAAGAAATTGGTAGTATTTCGCGAGCTTTAAAATCTGTTGCTAAAGAGTTAGAGGTTCCTGTTTTGGCGCTGTCGCAATTAAGTAGAGCAGTAGAAAATAGACCTGGTCAAAACGGTAAACGTCCATTGTTATCAGATTTACGCGAATCTGGTTCCATTGAGCAAGATGCCGACATGGTGTTGTTCCTATATCGTCCTGAATATTACGGAATTACTGAAGATGAGAATGGTCGTTCGCAAGCTGGTATTGGTGAGGTAATTATTGCGAAACACCGTAATGGTGAGACCGGAATTGTTCCGCTCCGCTTTATTGGTAAATATGTTAAATTTGCTGATTTGGAAGAGAACTTTATGCCACAGAATAGTTTTTCTTCTGAAAGTCAAATCATGCCATCTCAGAACTTCGAAAAATCTTCTGGAAACGTAATTATCAGACCATCTAAAATGGATGATTTTTCTGATGAGGATGCACCTTTTTAAATAAAAAAGCCTAAAAGTATTCCTGCCAAAATAATAAAAGGTGGACTAATTTTAGTAAAATTTAAAATCAAAAAGGTTGATATTAGGATAGATATGGGTAATACTTGAAATTCCATTGGTTTGATGAGCAATAAAAAAGCTGCTATAATAAAACCTACGCTTACTGCATTTATTCCAGCTAAGGAATATTTAATTCGGGTAATTTTTTTCAAATCGTCCCAAAAAGGAACAATAAATAATACTAAAATTAATCCTGGTAAGTTAATCCCTAAAACAGCTAAGGCGCCACCAAGAACTTGTCCCGAAATAGCATATCCACCTTGCTTCATACTTAATGCACCAAGATAACTTGTAAAAGAGAATGTTGGCCCTGGCAACACTTGTTGAACTGCAAAACCTGAAATAAAATCAGATTGCAATAAATAATGCTTCATTTCTACAAACTCTGTAAACATTAAGGGCACCAAAACTTGTCCACCCCCGAATACAAAAATTCCGTTACGGTAAAAATTTTCGAACAACCTGATTGGCAAACTAAAGGGAGATGTTCTATTAATAATTGCGCCTAACATTGCCATAAAAAGCAATACACCGATAAAATAAGATAATTTTCTAGGGTTAATATTCGAAAACAACCGCACCCTAATTTGTGCTTCATCGGTAGGTGTTCCAATTGCAGATGAAACCATCCCTCCTATTAAAATTGCTAGCGGAAAAACATAAGCATTTCTTAAAACCAATGTAGCTACTACTGCACCAAAAGCTAAAAATATAGCTACTTCATTTGTTAAAACTTTTCTGCCCAAATTATAGGCTCCATAAGCTACAATGCCTAATGCTATTGGATGTATGAATTTTAAAATTTCAATAAACTGTTGCTTTTGATCAAGCATAGCATAGCTGATGGCTGCTAATGTCATGATTGCGGCAGATGGTATAATCCATATTAAAAATGTAAGAATAGCAAGTTTTAAACCACCTACTTTATAACCAATACCAACTAATGTTTGTGTAGAGGCTGGGCCAGGTAATACCTGCGCCAATGCATTTAACTCTAATAACTCTTCTTCAGAAATGAAGTGTATATTTTTAACAAAGTATCTTAACAAAAGAGAAATATGAGCTTGTGCGCCTCCAAAAGCGGTAAATGTAAAAAAGATTACATTCCTAATAAATAAGAGCTGTCTTTTTGCCAAGGGGTTTCTAATTAATCATCTTCATAATCTAAGCCAGCTGCAGAATTGTAAGCACCTTGTAATTCAGAAAGTGCATGCATATCTCTTTTCGTTCTAGCTGCGGCAATTCCTTTTTGATAAATTTCAATTGCTGTATCTTTTTGATTGTGTTTTTCGTATAATTTACCTAAATGATAATAGGTTCCTATGTAAGTAGGATGCTCATTAACGAGCTTCAAATAATAGGCAAATGCATTCTCAGTGTCATTTAATGAATTATATTCAGTCGCTAAAGCGTATAATATAAAGGGATCGTTAGGTTCGTTCTCCAAAAATTCCAATAACTTGGCTAATCGTGTGTTTTGCATTTTAAATCCCTGCTTTTTTAATTAGATTTGCACAAAGACAATTTAAAGAATCTATCCTTAGTAAAATAACTAAATTATAGGTTCATTACCTTTAAAAACAAATGTAAACGTATGAAAATATTAGTTTGTATCAGTAATGTGCCCGACACGACTACAAAAATAACTTTTACCAACGATAATACACAATTCAATACTGCAGGTGTGCAATTTATTGTAAATCCATATGATGAGATTGCCTTATCAAGAGCAATAGAATTATGCGAAGGTGGAAAGGGAACTGTTACAGTGATTAATGTTGGTGAAAGCACTACCGAGCCAACCATCAGAAAAGCATTGGCAATTGGAGCTGATGATGCAGTAAGAGTGAATGCTGCACCAAGAGATGCTTATTTCACTGCCTTTCAAATTGCAGAATATGCAAAAGCTAATGATTTTAACATGATTTTATGTGGTAGAGAGTTTATAGATTACAATGGATCTCAAGTTGCTGCAATGATTGGTGAGTTTTTAGATATTCCATCTGTTTCTATTATCAAAAAATTAGATTTTGATGGAACAACTGCAACTATAGAAAGAGAGATTGAAGGTGGTAAAGAAGTAGTTTCGGTAACTGGTAATTTTGTTGCGAGTTGCGCAGAAGGTACTGCAGAAGCTAAAATTCCAAATATGAGAGGAATTATGTCGGCTAGAACAAAACCTTTAACCGTTGTAGAAGCGTTAGCTATTGAAGAACTTAGTAAGGTTGCAAAATTTGAAACTCCTGCTCCTCGTGGCGCTGTTAAATTAATATCAGCAGAAAATGCAGAAGAGTTAATCACTTTGTTGCATACAGAAGCTAAAGTAATCTAGTTTCAGACATCATTCTATCAAATAATTAAAATTCAAATCTTCCCATTAGGGATTAGAAATAAAAGTATATGTCAGTATTAGTATATGTAGAACAAGCCGATGGTAAATTTAAGAAATCTGTTTTTGAAGCAGTTTCTTATGCAAAAGCTATCGCCGATAATCAAAATACAAATCTAACCGCAATTTCTATCGGTAATGTTTCCGACAGCGAATTGAAGGAATTAGGGAAATATGGTGCATCTAAAGTATTAAATGTTGCAGCAGATCAACTAAAAAACTTTGTTAATCAAGCGTATGCTTCAGTAATTGCGGAAGCTGCTAAAAAAGAAAATGCAAATCTGATCGTTTTATCTAACTCTTTCTCTGGTAAAGGACTAGCTCCACGTGTTGCAGTAAAACTTAAAGCAGGTTTAGTAGATGGAGCTGTAGAATTACCAAACTTTGATGGTGTATTTTCTGTTAAGAAAAACGCTTTCTCTGGTAAAGCCTTTGCAATTACAACGTTAACATCAGATAACAAAGTAATCGCTTTAAACCCGAATGCTTTTGGTGTAAAGGAAAATACTGCTGATGCAACAATTGAAAATTTCAGTCCAGAAATTAAACCAACAGATTTAACGACAATTGTTAAAGAAATTGTAAGAGCAACCAATAAAATTTCATTACCAGATGCAGAATTAGTAGTTTCTGCAGGTAGAGGTTTAAAAGGACCAGAGAATTGGGGAATGATCGAAGAATTAGCTGAGCTTTTAGGTGCGGCAACAGCATGTTCTAAACCAGTATCTGATGCGGATTGGAGACCACACTCGGAACATGTTGGTCAGACAGGAATTGCTATTAGCCCTAATTTGTATATCGCTATTGGTATTTCAGGCGCCATTCAGCATTTAGCTGGTGTAAGCTCTTCAAAAGTTATTGTGGTAATTAATAAAGATCCAGAAGCTCCTTTCTTTAAAGTTGCAGATTATGGTATCGTTGGCGATGCTTTTGAAGTTGTTCCAAAAATTATTGCTGCTTTAAAAGCACACAAAGGATAGTTTTACAAACATTATTATGCCTATAAGTTAAAAAACTTATAGGCTTATCAAACTATGAAAAAAGTAAAACTTGATATAGTAGGTTTATCATACAGTCAAACCCAATCTGGTGCTTATGCACTTGTTTTAGGTGAAGTAAATGGTCGTAGACGTTTGCCAATTATTATTGGTGCGTTTGAGGCACAAGCTATTGCGATAGAAATTGAAAAGATGACTCCCACTCGTCCGTTAACGCATGACCTTTTTAAAACATTTGCACAAACGTATCATATCGAAATCTCAGAAATCATTATTTACAACTTAGTTGATGGCGTTTTCTTTGCTAAATTAATTTGTACTGATGGTCAAACCACTCAAGAAATTGATGCTCGTACTTCAGATGCAATCGCTTTGGCAGTACGATTTAATGCAACAATTTACACCTACGAATTTATTTTATCTTCTGCCGGAATTGTAATTGAAGGTAATGATTTTCTGTTTTTAGAAAACATTGATTCTATTGCAAAAGAACATAGCTCTGAAGATATGCAAACTTCTATTCCGGTTTCTGGTTACCAATCTTTATCTAATGAAGAATTACAACAAAAACTAGAAGAAGCACTGGCAGAAGAAGCATATGAAAAAGCAGCTCGTATTAGAGATGAATTGAATAAAAGAAATTCTAGCTAATAATTACCACAACTAGTTAAAAAATAGACAATACCTTCTTTCCACAATTTCACAATGTATATAGTTATTGTTTCAAAATAATTATAACTTACAGCTGCTTTTAATTAAACAACTTTGGCTTCCTTAAGGGCAACAAAAGCTACATTGATTACCGAAAAAACAAAACTAAACTTATATGAATATCAAGTTTCGCTTAACCATCATGAGTTTCATGCAATTTTTTGTGTGGGGTGCATGGCTAATTACAATTGCAAATTATTGGTTTGGTACTAAACAATGGGATGGTACACAATTTGGAGCAATTTTCGCTACCATGGGTTTCGCTTCTTTGTTTATGCCAACAATTACAGGTATTATAGCCGACAAATGGATAAACGCTGAAAAGTTATATGCTATACTTCATATATTATATGCTGGTGTTTTATTTTATATTCCACAAGTTGAAAGTCCTAATGCTTTTTTCTGGGTAATGATGTTGGCAATGTGCTTTTATATGCCAACAATCTCATTGAGTAATTCTATTTCTTATACCACATTAAAATCAAGCAATGTAGATTTAGTAAAGAGCTTTCCACCAATACGAGTTTGGGGAACTGTAGGTTTTATTGCTGCCATGTGGATTACTAATTTAACAGGTAGTAAAGCAAGTGCTTATCAATTTTACATAGCTGGTATTGGAGCTTTGGGTTTAGGCATTTATGCTTTAACCTTGCCTCAATGTAAACCATCAAAACTTATTGACGAGAAAACTACATTTGCCAAAAAACTTGGCCTAGAAGCATTTAAATTATTTGCCAACTATAAAATGGCTTTGTTTTTTGTTTTCTCTATGTTTTTAGGTGGTGCATTACAATTAACTAATGCTTATGGAGATGTATTTTTAGATGAGTTTAAACATTTCCCTAAATATGTAGATTCATTTGTTGTGAAATATTCTACAATTATCATGTCTATTTCTCAGATTTCTGAAACGCTTTTTATCTTGGCTATTCCATTCTTCTTAAAAAGATTTGGCATTAAAAAAGTAATGGTAATTGCAATGTTAGCATGGGTTTTTCGTTTTGGATTATTCGCCTATGGTGATCCAGCTGGTAATTTATGGATGATTATTATGTCGTGTGTTGTTTATGGAATGGCATTCGATTTCTTTAACATATCAGGTTCATTATTTGTAGAAACTGCTACAACTGCTAAAACTCGTTCTTCTGCTCAAGGATTATTTATGATGATGACTAATGGTTTTGGCGCTGTATTTGGCAGTTTGGTATCTGGTTGGATGATTGATAAGTACTTTACTAAAACGTTTATAGATATTGATTCTACTTCAAAGTTTGTTGGATCAGAACCTACAAATAGTCATTTATTAGCATTTGTAAAAACACAAGGCGTTAAAATTTTAGATAATGGAACTTTTGATAAGGCCATAAATATGAAAGATTGGAATAACATATGGCTTTCATTTACTATATATGCACTAATTATTACCGTTTTGTTTATCATTTTCTTTAAACACAAACATAATAGAGCCGAAGCAGAGGCAATTGAAGCGATCAGTCATTAAAAATTACAATCTCCCTTACATAAATGTCATCCATTAAACATAGAAAAGAAAAAGATTGCCTTAATTGTGGTCATATAGTTGAAGAAAATTTTTGTACACATTGTGGACAAGAAAATATAGTTACAAAAGAGGACGCCTTTCATATGGTAACTCATGCAGTTGCCGATTACTTTCACTTTGAACATAAATTTTTTGGCACTATAGGCCCTTTGCTCTTAAAACCTGGTAAACTAACAAAGGAATATGTTGCTGGCAAAAGAATGTCTTCAATCCATCCTATTCGTTTATATATTTTTATCAGTATTGTTTTTTTTCTAGTTATTCTTAGTGGTAATAAGCCTAATGAGAAAGAAAAAGAAAAAAAACCTACGTCTACCAATAAGAAACTTTCTCCAAAAGAAGTAGATAGCTTGCAAGCCGAGAAAATTAAAGGTGTAGAAGAAGCTATGAAGTATGTACCATTGAAAGGTTCAGTAAGAGATAGTATTATAAAAGCAGCAAAAGAAGACATTAAAAAAGATAGTAGTAATACTGACACAGACATTAATTTATTTACTGGAAAGAAGAAGAAGAAGAATTGGGGTGGAAATTGGAAAGTAAAAGATACTACCGTTGCCGATTACGAAAAACATCAATCAGCTTTACCAAAAGAGAAAAGAGATGGCTTTATTAAGCATTACATTAGCAAAAGAAGTATAGAGCTCAATAAATACCCGAATCCAGACGAAAAATTTAAAGAAGATTTACTACATAACATCCCAAAGATGATGTTCTTGTTGTTACCCTTGTTTGCGCTTATTCTTAAATTGGTTTACATCAATAAGAACAAATATTATTACGAACATCTCATTTATTCATTCCATTTGCATTCTGCCATATTTTTAAGCGTACTAGTAACCCTACTTTTAAAATGGTTATTTGGTTTTATCTATGATATTAGTGGATGGCTAGGTTCTTTTTGTACGATTTACATTATATGGTACATTTATCGCTCGCTTAGAACATTTTATGGCAGTACAAGATGGATTACAGTGCTTAAAATGTTTTTCTTAAGTTTTGCATATACTTTTGTATTTACAATTTGTTTCTTAATCATTATTGCATTTAGCTTTGTAATGATTTAAAAGTTTGAGCTATAAAAAAAGCCGATGCAATTTTAGCATCGGCTTTTTTATTGGACTATATTTTCTTTTATCTTTTGTTAATTTCTACAAAGTCCATATCAACATTTCCAACGTAAACTTGACGAGGACGGCCAATTGGTTCTTTGTTTTCATGCATTTCTTTCCATTGTGCAATCCATCCTGGTAAGCGACCTAATGCAAATAATACAGTAAACATATCCGTTGGGAACCCTAAAGCTCTGTAAATGATACCAGAATAGAAATCCACGTTTGGATATAACTTACGGTCAATGAAATAAGGATCACTTAGTGCAGCCTCTTCTAGTTTCTTAGCAATTTCTAATACTGGATCATTAATTCCTAATTTTTCTAAAATATCATCGCAAGCTTTTTTAATAATTTTAGCTCTTGGATCAAAGTTTTTATACACACGGTGACCAAATCCCATCATTCGGAATGGATCGTTTTTATCTTTTGCTTTATTAATCCATTTTTCAGTATCGCCACCATCTTCTTTAATTAGCTCCAACATTTCAATTACAGCTTGGTTAGCACCGCCATGAAGTGGGCCCCAAAGTGCAGAAATACCAGCAGAAACTGAAGCATATAAATTACAATCTGATGAACCAACCATTCTAACAGTAGACGCAGAACAGTTTTGTTCGTGATCTGCATGTAGAATTAACAATGTATTCATTGCGCTTACTACAACTGGATCAATTTCAATCTCTTCTGTACGTTGACCAAAAATCATATTCATGAAATTGGTTACATAATCGTACTTGTTTTTAGGGTAGATAAGTGGATGCCCTAAAGATTTTTTGTAAATAAATGATACAATCGTAGGGAATTTAGCTAACAATTTGATCATTGTTAAATTCATTTCTTCTTTTGAAGAATTTGCATTTAACGATTCTGGGTAAAAAGTAGACAACGAACAAACCAATGATGCTAATTGTGCCATTGGATGAGATTTAGAAGGATAACCATCTAAAAATTTCTTCATATCCTCATGAATTAGTGTATGTCTACTAATTTCATTTTGAAAGTTAGCTAATTCCTCTTCCTTTGGTAATACACCGTAAATCAATAGATACGCTACTTCTAAAAAAGTAGATTTTTCTGCCAATTGTTCAATTGGATAACCGCGATACTTTAAAACACCTAATTCTCCATCTAAAAAAGTAATTGCACTTTTGGTAGATCCTGTGTTTTTATAACCTAAATCTAGTGTAATATGACCTGTAAGATCTCTTAATTTTGAAATATCAATGGCCTTCTCACCTTCTGTTCCAGTAATAACTGGGAACTCATACGTTTTACCGCCTATCTTAATCTCTGCAATATCTGACATATATTTTATAGTTTATATAATAACAAAAATAGTTAATCTGTTTCTAAAATCTGACTTTTAAACCTAACAATGCTGTTAAATTGATGTTAATTTTTGGCAAAAGGCACATCAATTTTATCAGAAAAAATTATTTAGCTTTAATTTCCTCAACAACAGCTCCACACTCCATCATCTCACTTCCATAATATGGATTTTGAATTTTTTTCTCTGAAGCTAACCAATCACCACCATCACCTTTATTAGTCATTGGACAGTGTTGAATAAAAATTGTTCCTGAACTTAATTCTGCATGCTTAAATAATGCAATTACATCAGAACTTAATGCAGTAAATTCTTTACGCTGCGTAACAATATCTTTAGCATTTTCAATTTTATGAGCCGTAACTGCTGTGTTTTCACAACCACTGTACGTTACAAGTTCTGCAGCTAAAGCTTTAGAAGCATTTTGTGCGTCGGTAATTTTAGAAGCAACTAAAGCATCTTTCAATGAAATATAACTACTGTAGATGCTTTGTAGTTTTGAATCCTTAAAACTAATATTTGTCGTTGCAGCTACTTCAGCTTTATGAATAGTGCTATCTTTAGATTCTTTAGATGTATTAGAAGAAGTATTACAGGCCATCAATATAGATAATGCCATAACTCCAAAATATTGTTTTGTTTTCATTTGCGTTCAGTTCTTTATCAGCTAATCCTTTATAATTAACCACATAATTTCAGAGATTTTGTTTTTTGCTCAAAATAGCATTTATAATTTTAAAATAACAAAAAAAGCCCTCGAAATTCGAGGGCTTTTCAATAAAATTAGATTTTAATTATAATTTAAAACCATAAGCTAAACGTAAGCCAACATAACCAGTATTACCACCGTTTGCAGTTATTCCTTCATATTTAGCTGCTAAGTCTAAACCATTACTCCATGAGTAACCAATTGCAGGAGAATATACAAAGTTTGTTCCGCTTACATCTCCAACACCAAATGCTGCACCAGCTTCAGCTAAACCATATGCTCCAGCTCCTGTATTGCTAAAAAAGATTTTAAGACCAGCTTTAACTGGGATATAGCTATAGCTAATATCACCATAAGCTTCTTTGTATTGAATACTTGTATAACCTGCTGTAACTGGAACAGATAACTGTTTATCAATATCAAATTGATAACGTAAATCTCCACCGATTGCTAGGCTTTGACCAGTACTTGTACCTGCACCAACATTTAAACCAATGCCAAATTTAGGCGCTGATTGGGCATTTGCATTTACTGAGAAGAATAAAGCTACTGCAGCTACTGCAGAAGCTAAGAATTTTGTAGAGTTTTTCATTTTAAAATACTATTTGTAAAGGTTAATTTGTGTTAGACTTAATTGTCTAATTACTCTAATTTAAACAAATTGCATGCCATGAGTCAAAAGGAAAAACCGGATAGTTAATAACATATTAACATTTTATAAAATCAAAACCTGTAAAAATCATGTAGTTAGCTGAAAATTACTAGCGTTTATTTTATCAAATTTTAACTTTATTTTAGGATAAAAAAACAAATAATAGTTATGCTATTATGTTCAGTTTCTACTACAACCACATGTTCTATATTAGTTCTTAATGCAGGTATTTGGCGCACCTTAAACTAAAAAGTGGATAGACTTATTTCCAATTACCATTCATTGATTAATAATTGGTTATGATTAAATGTGTAGCACCTCTATTATTTCTGCCACGAACATTATAAGTGTAGCTTTTGTCAAAAGTTAAAATTTGCACCTTGGGATTGGTATATATTTTTCGAATAAATTCTGTTTCCTTAATTACAACCATCCATTTTGCTGGACTTTTAATTAGAAATGTTGCTAGTCGTTGCTGATCATTTTGGGTAAACGCATTTTGATCATATTCTGAAAATTCGCTATCGTAAGGTGGATCTAAAAAGATAAAATCTGTTGATTTTAATGCTAACTGATTTAAAAATAATTCAAAATCTAAATTAAAAATTGATGTGTGCTTAAATAACGTTGTAATTTTCGAATTAAATATATTCTCAGCTTTTTGCCGAAAATTCTTTCTATTGTACGCAATGCCTCCATAAGGAATGTTGAATTCGCCCTTGGCATTAAATCTAAACATAGAACCATAGCAAAACTCTCTTACAAAATACCAATTAGCAGCCTCTTTTGTTGGGTTTAACTTTAAAATTTTGGTATATTGTTTATTGAGTAAAGTTCTAAAAAAAAGATAAGCTCCACTCCTAATCCCGGTTTCAAAATGCGATTTAAGCTCATCGTTTTTAAAATTCCGTCCTTCTTTTTCACAAATTTTTTTGATACGCTTTGCTTTATCGGCAATACTTGCCAATAGCATATTTTTAAATAGATTTTTATCAATTATAAAATCTTGATTGTTAAGTAGTAGATCAGCATCCAAAGTCGATGATAAATGCTTTAAAAGACTTTCATTTAATGTTGTGGGAACTATATCTTTTTGTATAAAATCAATAAAGGTTGTTGAACATTCCTTCCACATTTTAATTGTGATATCACCTAATTCCTCCCAAGCTGTTGCATAATTAAAAAGCTCTTTTTTAAACTCTTTATGACCTACTTGCTTATAGAAATTAATTAAATCGGTACTTTTATCATTAATAAATGATTGAACTTTGGGCTGTAATGCAAAAAAAACACCTCCACCACCAAAAAACGGCTCTATATATCTATCAAACTTTGGAATGTAATCGGCAAATAAAGTAAACTCACTATACTTTCCACCAGTCCATTTAATAATTGGCCGTAACTTATTATTCATCTAATTTAATGCTTTTAAGCTCGTCAAAGCCTCTGTTATTCGTGGACGAATATGCAATTATTTTACATCAATTTCATGTTGTAGATGATCAATTGCAATTTTCTTTAGATGATCTAGATTTTCATCAGCATTTAGCCATTTTATTCTTACACCATCCTTTTCCATTTTCCTAAAAAAGGTCATTTGTCGTTTAGCAAACTGGCAAATTGCTATTCCTAATCTTTCCTTTAGTGTGCTAAAATCAATTTCATGAGCTAAATAAGAAGCAATAAATTTATATTCTAAACCATAAAACAGGAGCATTTCTTTAGTAATTCCATTTGCCAATAAGTTTTCAACCTCATCTATTAATCCTGATTTTAATCTTTCATTTAACCGTTGGATAATTCTTTCTCGCCTTGTTTCAACTTCACTTTGTAAACCAATTAATATGGGTTTAATCGCTGGTCTACTAATTTCCGCCAATTCATTGTATGTTAAATAATCGGCGATTTCTATAGCTCTAATTAAACGCTTTGTAGATGAATAGTCTGCTTGTAACCTTAGCTTTTCTGGATAAGATCTTAATTTATCTTGTAATTGTTGTTTTGTAAAATCTTGAATTTTGCTCCGTAAACCATCGTTTACTGGAATGGTGGTTAATTCATGGTTTTGCAGAATGCTGTGAATATACATTCCTGTTCCACCACACAGAATTGGCAATTTGTTGCTGTTAGCTATAACACTAAACGCTGTATAAAAATCTTCTTTAAAAGCATTTACATGATATTTTTCTCCTGCTTCTTTGATATTTATTAAATGATATGGAATAAATTTCCCTTTCAATTGATATTCATTTAAATCCTTCCCAGTACCAATATCCATGTCTTTAAATACCTGTCGGCTATCTGCGCTAATGATTTCGCCATTTAATTCATCGGCAAGTGCCACAGCTAATTTGGTTTTGCCTGATGCAGTTGGACCTAAAATAATCAGCAAATTTTCAGACATTTTTAAAGTAATAAATGATATTTTAAATTACCAGTATTGAAAAGTTTAACAAAGCCATTTAATGCTAAGAAATCGTCCAAATTTAAATCATTTTGAGCTTCGAAAGCTAATAATGTATTTTTTGGTAAACGATGAGGGAAATAACGAATCAATGTTTCGCGATTTACGTATAAAAAAGCTGGTTCTGTGATTTGGCTTAATGTAAATCCTAATTTATCGTAACCTTTGCCCAATGACCAGTCTCTATCGGCATATGTCATTACATCATTTAGCTTAATCTGTTTTGTAAAATGCTTGATGAGTTTACTCAGTCCACCTACAATGGTCAAACCGCCTTTTGATGCAAAACGCACTAGTTCAGCTGATTGATAGTTTTCTCCTTTACTCTTCATTGGTCTTGTCTCACTAAAACTAGCTAACCCAATTATTTCATTATTAGCTATTAAACCAAAACTATACTTAGCTTTTACATAGCCTTGCAAATGATTTTCAGTTAAAAAACTACTAGTTTGTTTTTGATCTAGAGCTACAATTTTAGCTTTACGTCCATGGAAACTTTTATTCAGGCTTAAAAATGAATGGATACGGTTTAGTACTTGAGTTCTTTTGGCTACCCAAACATCTTCCCAAAGGTGAATTAATTGTATATTTTCTTTTTGATACTTGTCTTGTAATGCGATGAGCTCTTCAGGATAAAAACCATTATCTAATGGAACTAAATGAATTAACACATTTTTATTGCACTCAATAATATAGTAAGGTTCTACCTGAGCAGTTCTTATCTGATGGTTGAAATTTTGTACAGTTAAGAAAAAATCCTCTTGCCAAAAAGAATTTAAACCCACCCCTTTTGCTTGTAAATTGTAAATCCTTTAGCTAGGATATCGGTTATTTGTTCTAGTAAAATATCATCCAGTTTTTCAATATGGAAACAAGATTTTTCTTCCAATAATTCCAATAAACTGGATTGAGAAATAGTTTTTATCTCTTGCTCATCTTCTTCCGTCATGAAATAAAAAGCTACATAATCTTTCAAAATTTCAACACCAGCAAAATAAACCTCTGCTCTTATTTTCCCTTCTATTTCTACATTTTTTTCGCTCCAAAGTTCATAAGCTGTATCACTATTTTTACGAGCTGTAAATCCGTTGGCGGCATAAGGTTGTAAGGATGCTCTAATGGTCTGAAAAATTTCTACAAAATCTGTTTTCATGGTTTTGATTTTATCTTATTTAAGAACAACACTAATTTAATACCAATTGTTCATTTAAACAATTTATAAATTTATCCACCATTGGGATGAAGGTTGATTTTCTTCTAACGTAAATGTTTCTCCGATTTTAGGAGTGATAATTGGAAAATGTAATTCATCAGCTTTTTTTGTCAAACGCTTTATGGGTTCATCCCAATCGTGTAAGGCTAATTTAAATTTTCCCCAATGCACAGGCAATAAAGTTCTAGCATTTAAATCAATGCTTGCTTGTACCACTTCTTCAGGAAACATGTGAATTAATGGCCACATTTTATTGTATTGCCCACATTCTAAAATAGCTAAATCAAATGGTCCGTACGTTTCTCCAATAACTTTAAAATGCTCATCATAACCAGAATCTCCACCTAAATAAATGTTATTATTTTTTGTTTTAAGGATAAATGAAGACCACGCGGTTTGATTTCTTTTAAATCTCCTTCCAGAAAAGTGTCTAGCAGGTGCTGCAGTAAAACTGATATTTACCAGTGGCGATATTTCTTCTCCCCATGCCAATTCTGTAATTTGATTTGATGGAATGCCCCAATGTTCTAAATGTTCACCAACACCTAAAGAAGTAACAAATCGTGAGGTTCTATCTCTTAATTTTAAAATTGAATTGTAATCTAAATGGTCATAGTGATCATGTGTAATTAGGATAATATCTAAATTTGGTAAATCCTCAAGATTGAGGAAATCTGTTCCTAAGAAATTTTTTGTTCCTAAAAATTGAAATGGTGAAGTTCTGTTACTAAAAACAGGATCTACCAAGATGTTTATTCCATCAATCTGAATTAAATAAGAGGAATGCCCAAACCATGTGATTTTGAGTTTTTCTGAACGATTAAAATCTGGTGTTTGATTCGGAATTGCACTTTTGGGTATACTAGCTGCATTTCCTTTTATCATCTCTTTTATAACCATCCAATAGGATACATCTTCTGGAAGCGCAGGCGTAGGAGACTGATTTTCAATCGCTCCATTTTTATAATTAGGTAGACTAATTATTTTCTTCTGTCTTTCTCCTTTGGGTAATCGTCCAAAAACTGGCAGGTTTAATATATAAACTGAAAAAAGAATAATGAATATAATGGCTAGTATGAAGTACATTTTAAATTGCTATAAATTAATTATGCAATGATATGTACAATTTTAATGGTCTACAATTAAGAAATCAAGCAAAAAATTTGTAGGCTATTTTTGGGGCTAGACTTCTCATCTTATTTTCACAAGAACTTTTTAAGCTTTACTATTTACAACTTGTTTTACCTAATCCATTTTTCGTTCATATGCTTTTATTTTTTTTAGTGAGATGAATAACGTTAAGTTAAGTTTGAGTCATCTTCATAGCAAGTCCGCATCTAGTCCGCATCTAGTCCGCGTTATTGCATAAAAATGCGGACTTGGTGCGGATTAAATATGGTGTTAATAATAACTTAACACGAAGAGAACCTTAAAGCAAAACCAATGTTCTTAAATTGTTTAATTTGTAATGCGAGATTAACCCCAATTAAGTTATTTGATCTACAGAAGCTGAGGCAATAAAAAAGCCCAAACAGGTAAAACTGTTTGGGCTTTTTTAAAAGTATCTTATATATTAATTTTTAGGTTGTACCCTACCACTTTTTCTATCTTGAGCTCTACCAATCGCATAACCAGCACCAGCACCGGCTAAACCACCTATAATTGCTCCTCTACCATCTTTCTTGTCAATTAAAATACCACCTAAAGCACCTACACCTGCACCAATTGCTGTTCCTTTTGCAGCATCACTCCATCCTTTTTTCTTAGCAGCTGTAGTTGTACCTGCAGATGTTGTAGTAGATGAACCACTTGATGAATAGCTTGATCTAGATGAAGCACTACGTCTTGCTGCAGCTAATTCTGCTTGATGTTTTTCTTCTACTAATTGTTGTTGTTTCACAACTTCAGCACGTTTAAAGCTATCTAATCTCAAACTATCTTTCACAGCTGTAATTGCTTGTTGTTTTGCTAATGCTTCTTCTTTAGCTCTGTTGCCGCATGAAGCTAAAACTGTAGCCAATGCAACTATTGCGAATATCTTTTTCATGTTTAATTTAATTTAGTGTTAATTATGTTTCGTATAAAGTAAAAATGATGCCAAGATTTAAGTTGTTGATAAAATAATTCAAAAAATCAATTTTCACATGATACCATAACAACTCAATGGCATTTTAGTTTTTGGTTAAAAATCCTTATATTTGCACTAACGGAATATCAATATACTTTTCTCTATACAACACCTACTGAGCAATTATTGTTCAGCATTCCAATCTTTAGCAGGCCAACCGTTGTCATGCAGGATAAAATATACGTATCGATCTAATTCATTTTTAACAAAACGCGTTAAAAGATCAACAAAAGGTAAATTCAGAGAACAGTCGTTTTTTAATTAATACAGTATAATATGGCAAAGTCTCAGGCTACTTTCATGAAAAAGCAATTAGAAAAAAATAGACAAAAGAAAAAAGAAGATAAGTTAGAGCGTAAGCTAGAACGTCAACAAAACTCAACTGGTGGTGATTTAGATAGCATGATGGCTTATGTAAATGAATTTGGAGAGATAGTTTCTACTCCACCAGATAAGAAATAACAAGCAAAACAAAACATTTTGACTAAGCCGCAGATGCGCAGATTAACGTAAATGTAATCTGCATATCTGCGGCCTTTTAATTTAAGTTAAAATTAATAACTTGCTCGTTGTTCAGGAGAAGATTTATTTATGAAATTAACCATTTGGGGAGCCGCACAACAGGTAACTGGCAGTATGCATTTATTGCAAACAGAAAATTACTCCATACTTATAGATTGTGGCCTAGATTACGAAAAAGGCACTTATCAAGAAGAAAATCAATACTTTCCATTTGATCCATCAACGATTGATTTAGTGATATTAACTCACGCTCATATTGATCATTCTGGTAATTTACCTACACTTTTACGTATGGGATTTGAAGGTCAAATTCTATGTACTTCACCTACTGCTGATTTGGCTGAATTGCTTTTATTGGATTCAGTTAACGTATTTTTAGGGAAACAAAAAAGGAAATTAAGAAGTAAACGTGGATTTGCAGGTCCTCAACCATTATACCTGCAAAAACATGTAATGGAAACTGTAAGTCGCTTTGTAACAATAAGTTTTAACAAGTCTTTTAAAATTAATGGAGCTATTGAAGTAACGTTTATTCCAGTAGGACATTTATTAGGTGCAGCTGCAGTTATCTTAACTATTGTTGAAAACGAAATAACAAAAAAAATTGCTTTTACAGGTGATATAGGCAGAAAAAATTATCCGGTTTTAATAGATCCTCAACCTTTACCCCAAGTAGATTATTTAGTATGCGAATCTACGTATGGTGGAAGATTACATACAACAGGTACCACTTTAGAAGAAAAGTTGATAGAAACCATTAACGAAACATGTATTAAAAGCCCAGGAAGATTAATTATTCCTGCTTTTAGTATTGGAAGAACCCAATCGTTAGTGTTTACTTTAAATCAGATTTTTAGTAAAGGCTTGCTCCCTCCTGTTCAAATTTTTGTTGATAGTCCGCTAGCAAATTATGCCACCGATGTTTACAGAAAGCATCATGAATTGGTAAATGAAGAGGCTAAAGAATTTTATAAAACCAAAGGTGATGAATTTGAATTTGAGAATTTAACGTATGTTCATGATCGCAAAGAAAGTTTATCTGTAAGTAATTATTTAGAGCCTTGTATTATCATTTCTTCAGCTGGAATGTTAGAAGGAGGTCGAATACAAGATCATCTATATTATAATATTCAGAATTATTATTGCACTATTTTATTTATTGGTTATTGTGCAAAAGGAACATTAGGAGACCGATTATTACGTGGAGATCCGATCATCCGTTTACGAAATAGAGACTTAATGGTTTATGCTGCTATCAAAAAAACTGACCTATTAAGTGGACACGGAGATCATAACGATTTAATTGAAACTGTAAAACAACAAGATAAGCAACTCTTAAAAAAGGTCTTTTTGGTACATGGAGAAGTTAGGAGTATGTCGGCTTTAGCCAATTCTCTTACGGAAGAAGGTTATGTTGTTGTTATATCAGAAAAAGGAGAAGAAATAATTCTTTAAAATTATATTACTAAATAAACATAAAATTTATTGTCTCTTATCGGCTGCCCTTTAATAGATAAGCTTTCTCCTTTATAATCGCGAGTTGGTTTGATGACAAAAGGTTCATCAGATTTAGCACATTCATCGAAAGCAATTTTTAAGCGGTCAATGTAGGTATCAGCGTTTACTTTCCACTTTTTGTCCATATACCAGAAATAAGCAAAAACATTTCTAGCATTACCTTTCAATTTACCATCAAGCCTGATATACGCCATGTTTGCTTTTTTTAATGGCTCAACAGCTTTTTTATAAAATGTTTTAAAGTCTTTAAATTCAGGGATAGTTCTAACCTCGCTCATTATTTTGATTTTAGCGCAATTTACATCTTTTAAAACGCAACTAAAAATCAACACACGTATTACATTAAATATCCTTAATAGTCTTCCCCTTAAGAATAAGTGCGCTAAGAATAGAAATGATGATTCCAATTGGCAAAATTTCCATGTAGGTAAGAAGAATTACTAAAATGGGGCTTTTGTACATTTCCTTATAGCTTGACATTTCTTCTATTGTTTTATTTAGCTCTGCTGGAGTACTTCCATCTGCTTTTGCCTGAGCAATGGCATGTGCACTATATTTGTCCAAATAATCTGGAATAAATCCGTAATACGCAATTAACCAAACTATTACATACATAGTTGAAGCTATAAGAGCGATTAGGATTCCAATTTTAAAGGCTTTACCGAAAGTGATAATCCCATTATTAAATTTATCCCTATAGTTTTTAACTCCAACAAAAATAAAAGAGAAAGCAAGTATCATTATAGTAAATCCTAAAACCATACTGCCAGAAAATTCTTTGCTGTTATAGCAAACAATAACTGTTACGAGGATCATTAAACTAACTATTAATCCTGAGAGTAATCCAAAACTTAAAATATTCTTTTTCATGATGTAAAATTTGATTATGCCACAAAGTAAAGGTATGCAGCTAAAATGCTATTCATACTTTCGGGTGATTTTAAGTATAATCATTCATTTACTACTAAAGTATGAATGTTTAAGAGATCAGTGCTAATTTTTTTGCTCGTTCTACAGCTTGAGTTCTGCGTTTAACGTTCATTTTTTCGAACATTCTACTAATATGCGTTTTGATCGTATTTAAAGAAACAAATAAACGATCTGCAATTTCCTGATTACTTAATCCAATTGCCATTAATTGTAGTACTTCTAACTCTCTTTTACTTAATCCTAGTTCATTAAAAGTAGTTTCATTAAATACGAATTCTTTAATTTTATCTTGATAAACCTTTTTTTCTATCGTTTTTGGTTTGCTTAACTTTAAGGCAAGCCAAATTCCTAAAATGGTAAAAACAAATGCTATAGCCCCTGCGTAAATTTCAAAAGAGTCGTGTATTACAATAAAACGTATTTCTAACCATCTCATTAAAAGCAATAAAATAGCGAAGCAAATTGAATATAAAATAATGTGCTTATAATTTTTAAACTGCAAAAACATACACATAATTATTAAAGTACCAATTGTTGCTGTAATTTTTGTAATGTTTCTTCTGGATCAATACAAAAACCTGGATGAACTTTAGACGCTTGTACTACGGTGCTCCGAGTAGCTGTAAGCCAACGAAAACGAGATGCAATATCTAATTGACCTATTGGACCGGCCTCTGCCCCACCCATACATATTTTTTCGATAGCCTTTAAGTTAGAATTAATAATAGATGTTTCAACTTCGCAAGCAAAGGCTGATAAACGAATTTCATTTACTTCGAATGTACATTTCAAAAATCTCTGACTAGCACAATACAAAATAACTCCTACATTAAGGAATTCTTCACGTTCTACCTTTGGCACAACACGTATTACTGCATACTCAAATAAGTATTTCTCTTGCATGTTGTGCTTCTTTTACAAAAATTTCTGAATGAGCAATTCTTGTGTTTAAAAATAGAGCATATGCATCTCTTTGAGCTTGGCTACTCTGAAATATATCTTCATTTAACCATTCATCTGGTATTAAGTTCAATATATTAGCTATGGTTTTTGGTGTTAAAATAGATTGAAAAATAGTGTTAACTTCCTCCAATTGGCTAGCTTGTGGTAATAATACATGATCTCTTACTAATACAAAAGGTTTTTTTGCCTGCTCTTCCCAATTTTGCCAAGAATGATGAAAGTACAAGGATGCACCATGATCGATTAGCCATAATTCTTTATGCCAAAGCAACATATTCGTGTTACGAGCAGTACGATCCATATTTGTGAGCAAACAATCTAACCATACTATTTGTGATGCAAGTAAAGGATCAATTTTGGTTACTGTTGGATCATAAGTTATGGCACCTGATAAATAATGTAACGCTAAATTTAATCCTACACTTGCTTTTAACAGATCTTGTATTTCTTCATCAGGTTCCGTTCTACCAAAAGCCTCATCCAACTTAGCAAATACCAACTCTGGTACTTTTAAGCCTAATGAACGAGCAATCTCTCCACCAATAATTTCAGCTATTAATGCTTTATGTCCTTGCCCAGCTCCTCGAAACTTTAATACATATAAGAATCCATCGTCTGCCTCTGTAATGGCAGGCATAGAACCACCTTCACGTAAAGGTGTAACATATCTTGTAACGTTTACTGTTCTAATTTGTAAAGGTGAATTATTTATTGAGGTCATTAAGCAAGCTTATTCATCAAAAATAGAAAAATTTACCAGTTGTTAAGGCACAAAAAAAGCATTGCTATTCACAATGCTTTCAAAATTTTTAGAGTTTGTATTAATTCTGTACAATAACGTGGTAGTTTGCAGTTGTCGTATTTGCAGCGTCAAACCAAATAGTATAAATTTTTCCAGATTGGAATGTGGCTCCAGGAATAACAGTTGTATTAGCTGAACCTAAAATATTAACGTTTAATGCAGTATTAGCATCAATTGTACTATAAACAGATGAATAACCAAAGGTTAAACCTGTAGTTAAAGAAGCTCCACCTGTAGCTACTACGCTAATTGAATTAGCTAAAGCTGATCCAACATTAACAAATCTAACTTTCGATTTTCCTGAAGCTGGAGCACTATTATCATCTTCATATCCATTAAGTTGAGCAGCACCTGTAGCATTTGTATAATAAAATACAGTATAAGATGCATTTGCTTTAATACCTACATTAGCACTAGCATTTGCAGTGGTTGAGCCTGAACTTCTAAATGATACAGTGCTTGCACCAGATTGTGCAGTTAAATAACCACTACTCTCTCCATAAGCAACTGCTGAAGTAGTTAATTTCGTGTCGCGTTGATAAAAATCTTGAGCACTTGAACCTTGTACAGCGTTTACAACTCTTAAATTAGCAGTTCCTTCTACAATTACCTCATCATTATTTTTTTTACATGATGATATTAGGCCTATCATACAGATCATGGTAAATATGATTGCCGATGTTTTGTTAAAAATCGTTTTCATTTGATTAAATTTTAGTTAGTTATAAAAGTCCAAACATCAAATACCACGCCAATGAAGCAAAATATGGATCATTATTCCTAATTTGAGAATTTATAAATAGAACTAGTTTTGTAAAGTTCACCTTGTTTTACTTGTGTAGTTGGAAAAGTTAGTTGATTAGGTGAATCTGGAAAATGCTGAGTTTCTAAGCAAAATGCTGTTCTAAAATCATCCTTAACCCCCGTTTTTAAGGTATTTTTACTTTGCATAAAATTCCCACTATAAAATTGCAAGCCAGGTTCTTGTGTATAAATATCCATTACAATTCCAGATTTATCTCCCTTTACAGTAGCTGCATGAATCATATTTAATCCCTTTGTTTTAGTCAAAATATAATTATGATCGTAACCTTTACCATAACTTAACTGTTCATTTTTATCATTTATTCGAGTACCAATAGCAGTTAGTTTAGTAAAATCAAATGGGCTTCCTATAACTTTTTCAATTTTTCCTGTCGGAATTAATGTAGAATCAACTGGTAAATAGGTCTCAGCATAAATCTGCAAGTCATGATTTAAAATTGTACCGCTACCTTCACCATTTAAATTAAAAAAAGCATGGTTTGTTAAATTTACAACTGTTGTTTTATCAGTACGAGCCTCATAATCCATTTTTAACTCGTTATTATCTGTTAAAGTATAAGTTACTTTAACTTTCAAATTACCTGGAAAACCCTCTTCCATATCTTTGGAAAGGTAGGTAAACTCTATTGTCTGTTGATTTGGTTGTTTGGCATTCCAAACTACATATTGAAAACCTTTTTTACCACCATGCAAAGTGTTTATACCATTATTAGTAAACAATGAATAGGTTCTACCTTCCAAATTAAATTTACTTTTAGCAATGCGATTGCCATACCGACCAATAGTTGCTCCAAAATAAGGTTCTGTAGATTTTTGATAAGCACTTATACTATTAAAACCTACAACCACATCAACTAATTGACCTTTGGCATTGGGAATAAGTAAGCTAATTAATCTGCCTCCATAATTGGTAAACTTAGCTTCAGCATTATTTGCATTCTTTAAAACATATAAATCAGTTTGTTTCCCATCTACTATATTTTTAAAGGAATCTGCAACAAGTGTTATATTTTTTGAACTATCTATAGTATCATTTACTGACGACTTTTTCTTTTCGGAGTTACAAGCAGTAAATAATGTTATACATAAAATTAAGGGTAAAAAGGATTTAAAATTCATAAGAAAGTAGTTAAGTTATAGGATCATTTATTAAATGTAATTAGGAAGTTTAGCATTACAAAACATTGAAAAATAAATAAGTTCATTTTTTATACTTAAAAGAACAATTTTTAATTAGAATTAAAAAAAGTATTCTATAACAAAACACTATTAAGTTATATTAAAAATATTCTCTAATTAAGAAATTAAATATTTTATTTTAATATAAAATAGAATTTAATTTTTTATTAAATGTTTAAATATTAATAATATTTTGTTTACATTGGTTTTACCTAAACCTATGAACAAACAATTTATACTCTTTTTAATGCTTACAATAAGCGTTAATTTTTGCTTTGCGCAAAACAATTTCGGACCAAAATTAACAGCTATGGGTAGTAATAATGCTGCTGTTAAAGATATATGGAATCTAAATGGTAATCCATCTGGCATAACTAATATACAATCTCCAACGCTGGCCATAAATTATACGAAGTATTTAGTTGACAGTGAACTGAGTAATCAATCTGCAGCATTCGTTTTACCCTTCAAAAACAATTACGTAGGTGCAAGTTTTAGTCGCTATGGAATAGCTGAATACAATGAAATTAAAGCAGGTTTAGCCTTAGCTAAAAGATTTGGAGATAAATTATCAATTGCTTTAAAAGGAAATTATCATCAATTAAAAATAAATAATTATGGCTCAACAACTGGTTTTTCCCTTGATGTTGGTGGAATTTATGAGTTAAATGAGCAAGTTACGTTAGGTATTAGTCTAAATAATCCATCATTTCAAAAATACAGCAGTAAGGAGGTAGAAACAAAAATCCCCACTAGTATACAACTTGGGGGATCTTACAGAGCATCAGACAAAATTTTAATCGCAACCACAATAAGTAAAGATATTAATTCCTTCATTAATGTAGGTTTTGGTATAGATTATAAATTGCTAGATCTGATTAGTTTAAGGGCAGGTGTAACTGCGAAACCTTTTAAACACTATGCTGGTTTCGGCCTGAATTATAAAAAATTTGTGATGGATATGGCAGTGGAAAACGATATACATCTAGGTTACACTCCTCAAATTGCTCTTGCTTATGCGTTTTAAGATTTTATTGCTATTACTATTGATTGGTTTCATTACCAAAGCTCAAACCCATGAAGATACTTTTATTAAAGATTTGATTGAAAGTTTAGCTGAAAATTTGCCCGAGGATTATGATCTTTCTGAGTTGGAAGACAAATTAGTTTTTCTAAAAAAACATCCTATTAATTTAAATCATACAAATGCAGAAGAATTAAAAGGTTTGATTTTTTTATCTCCGCTTCAAATCAGCAATCTTTTTTCTCATCTAAAAACTAATGGAAAATTTGCAGATGTTTTGGAATTACAAAGTATACCAGATTTTGATGTAGAAACCACAACACGGCTTTTACCATTTGTAACGCTAAACCAATCTGATTTAGAAGATCGAATTACTTATAAAAATCTATTGAATTTAGGAGATAATGATTTAGTAGTACGTTTTGGGAGAGTTTTAGAAAAGCCTAAAGGTTTTACAGATTTACCAGGAAGTCGTTACATCGGCTCTCAAGAACGGCTTTTAGTTCGATATAAATATAATTTCTCCAATCGCATTTCTGCATCATTAATCTTTGAAAAAGATGCTGGAGAGCAATTTTTAAAAGGGAACAAGCAATTCCTTTTAGACTATCAATCTGCTCATATCGCAATCTTGAATACTGGCCGATTTAAGAAAATAGTATTAGGAGATTATACCTTGCAATTTGGTCAAGGATTATCACTATGGTCTGGTTTCGCCTTTGGTAAAGCACCAGATGTAACCAGCGTAGCTAAAAAAGATGTCGGTTTAAAACCTTATACCTCTGCAAATGAATACTCTTTTTTTAGAGGATTTGCTACAACAATTGCCGTTTCAAAAAATATAGTTTTCACTCCTTTTCTATCTTACCGAAAACTAGATGCAAGTTTAAGTTTAAATAATGCTGGAGAAGATGTGCTTTCAAACTTAAATGAAACTGGTTTACATAGAACTGCGACTGAAATTAAAAACAAAAATAGTGTGTCTCAACAACTATTTGGTGGTGTTATTCAATATCAAAAAGATAATTTATCGGTTGGTGCAATCGCTTATCATTCTATATATAACAAAGAATTTATTACCGGAAACGAAGTTTATCGCAAGTATAACTTCGTTGGCAAAAAATTGACTAACATAGGTTTACACTATAATTATACCTATAAAAATATTTATTTCTTTGGTGAAGCAGGAAAAAGCTTAACTGGTGGTTTAGCATATGTAAATGGTGCTTTAGTAAGTCTTTCATCAAAAGTATCAGCGGTAGTTTTACATCGAAATTATGATGCTAATTATCATAATTTCTTTAATCAAGCAACTGCTGAGGCTAGCGAAGCAATAAACGAAAAAGGTTTTTACGCTGGTTTAAACATAATACCTTTAAAAGCATGGACAATTGCAATTTATGCTGATTACTTTAAATTTCCTTGGTTAAAGTTTAGAGTTGATGCACCTTCAGATGGTTATGAAGTTTTGGGTCAAATTACCTATACGCCAACGAAAACATTCAAAGCAGTTTTAAGATATAAATCTGAATTAAAGCAGCAAAACACAGACTTAGATGTTTCAATTAACTATTTGGATGATGTAAAAAAAGAATCCTATAGAGGTGATATTAATTGGCAATTGAATAAATCATTTAGTTTTCAAAATCGGCTGGAAATTTCTCAATTTAAAAAAGGAAATACAAAAACTGAATTTGGTTATCTGATTTATCAGGATATCGATTATTCTCCTTTGTTTTCTAAAATTTCTGGAAACATAAGGCTTGCATACTTTAATACACCATCATTTAATAGTAGAATTTATGCTTATGAAGATGATGTTCTCTACAATTTCACCTTTGGAATGTATAATGGCAAAGGACTTAGAACTTATCTAAATCTTAAATACAAGTTGATAAAACGAGTGGATATTTGGGCAAAGTATGCGCTGTTTTTATACAACAAAGCTGAAACAGTTGGAACTGGATTAGATGAAATAAATGGCAATAAAAAAACTGACGTTAAACTGCAATTACGTTATCAATTTTGATATTTAAATCTGAGATTGTTTTTGTAAGAGTTTTGATCCCATTTATTATGGGAATTTGCTGTGTTTATAATTTTCAAAACCATTTGTTATTAGCTTTAGTATTAGCTCTAAGCATAGCACTGCTAATTTATCTAATTGTTATTAATAGCTTTTATAAAACTTTAAAAGCGTATAAATTTAAAGGTATAACAGGTATAATCTTCTATTTCTTTTGTTTTACGATTGGCGCACTAATGTGTTTACTAAATACTCAACCGTTAAAAAAAGAATATTACGCAAATTATTCATTTGACTATTTAAAAGTATGGGTGAATGATGAGCCACAGCAAACCAATGATATAGTTCGATTTGAAGCGGTTGTTACTACAGGTTATGCAACTAATAAACCTCAAAATTTAAGTGGAAAACTATTAATTGCTTTAAAAGTTGATAGTTTAAACCCAGTGCAATTAAAATATGGAGATGAATTGATAATTTCTTCTAAAAATTTACCTGTAGAACCATCATACAATTCATCAGAATTTGATTTTAAAGCATGGTTAGCCACAAAAAATATCTATCAGCAAACATTTATTAATCAAAATCATTTAATAAAATTAAAAAGCAAAACCGGTAATCCTGTTATAAAATATGCCATTGGAGTAAGAAAAAGACAAGTTGCTATTTATAGAAAACTGATCCATAATGACGAAGCTTTTGCCGTTGCATCAACTTTAGTATTAGGTTATAGAGCAGATTTAAGTAAAGAAACTTTGGCTGCTTATAGTAAAACCGGAACAATACATGCCTTGTCTGTTTCAGGAATGCATGTTGGTATTATCTACATCTTTTTAAATTGGGCTTTATTCTTTTTAGATAAGAAAAGAGCATTAAAGATTTTCAAACTTCTGCTCATCTCCTCTTTAATCTGGTATTATTCACTTTTAACTGGATTTTCGCCATCTGTCCTTCGTTCCGCAATTATGTTGACAGTTTATATTTTAGCAAAAGCATTTAATAAAAATAGCAATAGTTATAATATATTGGCATTTACTGCTTTTTGTTTGTTGATCTATAATCCTTTTTTAATATGGGATGTTGGTTTTCAACTCTCCTTTTTATCGGTATTTGGATTAATCTATTTGCAACCGAAGATTTACAAATGGTTTTATATTAAAAATAAATGGATAGATAAATTATGGGCAACAGTTGCACTAAGTTTAGCCGCACAGATTGCTACTTTCCCATTGAGCATTTACTATTTTCATCAGTTTCCGTTATATTTTATTTTCAGTAATTTATTTATTCTACTTCCATTAACAGCTATGATGTATTTAGGCATTGGAATTTTAATGCTTCGGCTTTATTTCTTAGCGCCAATTTTTGAATGGATAATTAACTTTACTAATGCTGGTTTAAAATGGATTGCCAATCTTCCATTTTCAGGCATTACATCAATTTGGTTAAATCAATGGCAGTTAATTTTATTGAGTTTTACTTTGATTATTTTCGTGATTGCATTAGTAAATTATAAGAAAAACCTACTCCTAGGTTCTATACTCAGCATTTTTGTTTTTCAGTCATTTGCAGCATATTATAAAATCTCAGCATCACAACAGAGAAAGATTATGTTTTTTAGTCTAAGGAAAAATTATGCAGCTGCTTTTATAGATGGAAACCAAGTAATTCTTCTAACAGATTTAAGTGCAAACAATAAAAATTATGAGTTTTTTGTTAAACCAGCCTTAGATCAACTACAAATTAAAAACATCCACTTTGTGAAATGGGAACAGGATACACTATTTAATTCATTCACAAAAAAAGAGCATCAGCTTGTATTTCATCGTTATCATATTTTATTAGTTGATAATGATTTTAACTATAAAAAAATTGAACAATTACCTAAGTTTGAAAGTATTTGGTTACATGGAAATCCAAGAAAAAGCATAGCAGATTTACGCAATGAAGTTCTATTTTCAACTTTGTTAGTAGATGCTACGAATAAGGATTACTTGATTAAACGTTATGAACAAGATGCAAATAAATTTCAATTGAAATCGCACATTTTAAAGAAAAATAATTCATATTTGATAGACCTTAAGGTTGTCAAATAACATGGTTGAAGAACTTGTTTTATATAATGTAGCTGATAGAATTGCAACTATTACACTAAATCGTGTTGATAAACGTAATGCTCTAAATCCAGAATTGGTGAGTCTTTTAACGGAGCACTTGCTAAAAGCGGCCGAAGATGATGAGGTTAAAGTCATTATTTTAAAAGCGAATGGAGATACCTTTAGTGCAGGTGCGGATCTTGCTTATTTGCAACAATTACAACAAAATTCGTACGAAGAAAATTTAGCAGATTCAAATCGCTTAAAAAATCTATTTACCACTATTTGCTATTTGCCTAAAATTGTAATTGCTCAGGTTGAAGGTCATGCAATTGCTGGCGGATGTGGTTTAGCAACTGTTTGCGACATTATTTTTGCAGTACCTGAAGCGAATTTTGGTTATACAGAAGTTAAATTAGGTTTTGTTCCAGCATTAGTTTCTTGTTTTTTAGTTCGTAAAACAAGTGAAACCATTGTCAAGAAACTTTTATTAACTGGAAATTTATTTCCAGCGGAAGAAGCCCTAAAATATAACCTTATAACTTTTGTAACAAAAAAAGAAGATATTGCTCAAAGTGTAAATAATTTTGCAGTAGATTTGTGTAACAACGCATCTGCAAATGCATTGATGGTAACTAAACAGCTTATTAATCAAACTACCAATTTAGGCTTGGAAAAGAGTTTAGAAATGGCAGTACAAATTAATGCAAGAGTAAGAGAAAGTGATGATTTTAAAAAAGGCGTTTCATCCTTTCTAAATAAAGAAAAAACTAAATGGTAAATTAAATCTAAAAATAATATGTTTAAATCTATGAAAACTGGCGTTTTAGCCGCTATCCTAATTAGCTCAGCTATCTACGCTCATGCACAAAAAAAAATAACTGAAGGTTCTGTAACTTATACAATGGATTATGCTTTGACTGCGGAGCAAGAAGCTATGGCTGCACAATTACCTTCTGAAACGAAAGTAAAATTTAATGGTCCAATATCAAAAATTGAAATTGAGCAAGGACCAGCGACTATCACTGTATTTAGAGATGCAGCTTCAAATACTGGACTTCTTTTAATCGATGTTCCTGTTGCACAATGGCAATATGCTGTTAAACAAACGAAAGAAGATCAAGACAAAGCAAATGCATCTGCTCCGAAATTCAGCGATTTTAAAGCTACTGGCGAGAAAAAAATGATGGGTGCATACAATGCTGAGAAATATACATACAAAGATGACAAAGGTGGTACCTATGAGCTTTGGGCAACTACAGATGTAGAATTACCAGCTGGGTTTTCTGGACAAGAGTTTAAAGATGTTAAAGGTGCAATACTTAAATTTACTCGTTTCCAACAAGGTGTTAAAACTACATTGACTGCTAAAAACATTACAGAAGAAAAAGTTGGTCCATTAACATTAGAGGTACCTAAAGGTTATGAAGTTAAAACCATGGAAGAAATTATGGCATTACAACGTGGTGGTGGTGAATAATCGCTAATAATCGTTATCTCAAATCAGGTTTTTATTCATGGCTTTTATTAAATTGCGCCAATGTTTAAAAACCTGATTTTTTTTGCTCGTTTTTTTCTGTGTTGGTTATTGTTTTTTGCAATAGACAGATTAGTTTTTCTTTGTATTTTCCATAAAAAACTACGAGAAATACCTTTTGGAGAGAGGATAACAACTTTTTATTATGCATTAAAACTAGATTTTTCAATGGCAGCTTATATTGCTGTAATTCCATTGCTAGTTTTTATATTTTGGTATTTTTCCAAGAAAACAGTTGTCTATTTTAAATGGGTTTCAATTTATAATAAAATTTTCATCGTTCTTTTTGGTTTTTTTTCAATTGTTAATTTCAACACCTATCGAGAATGGGGTATTAAAATAAATCATGCTGCTTTGGCACCTATTATAGAAGCGCCTAAAGAAGCAATGGCCTCAAGTGGATCTTCTCCTTTCCTATTTTCCATGTTTATATGGGCGATATTAATTGCGTCCGGTTTTTATCTCAATTTTATTTTAATCAAAAAAGAAATCAACTTTGTTAAAACACCACTATGGCTAAAATCTATAGTTGCGATTCTCCTACATGGATTTAATTTTTTATTAATTAGAGGTGGTGTTGATGTTGCTCCAAATAACCAAAGCATGGCCTATTTTTCGAAGTATGAAATTTTAAATCATGCCTCATTAAATACAGAATGGAATTTGATATCGAGTATACTATCTTCCACAAAAACGAATAAAAACCCTTATTTATATTTTGATAATGCAACTGCGGAAAAACGAGTTTCAGAATTATACAAAGTTGAAAAAGATACCACTATATCTATTTTAAAAACTCAGAAACCTAACATTGTCATCTTTATTTTAGAAAGTTTTACAGCAGATTTAACAAAAACATTAGGTGATGAAGATGGAATTACCCCCAACTTTGACAGCTTAATGAATAAAGGAGTATTATTTACCAATATTTACGCCGCTGGCAACCGTACAGATAAAGGCTTAATTGCAACACTTAGCAGCTTTCCTACTTTAGGAACAGGAAGTATAGTTAAATGGCCGGAAAAAATGCAGAAAATACCTGCAATCAGCCAGAAACTTTATCAAAAAAACTATCAAACTTCATTCTATTATGGTGGTGAATCCGAATTTGATAATTATAAAGCATTTCTTCTGAGTCATAATTATCAGAAACTAATTGATAAACACAGTTTCGATAAAAAAGACATGAATTCTAAATGGGGAGCGTATGATGGACTTGTTTTTAATAGGCAATTGCAAGATATAAATCAGGAAAAACAACCTTTCTTTTCTACCATTTTGTCTTTAACTAACCATGAACCTTTTGAACTTCCTACAAAACCAAAATTTGGAAATAAAGACATCATTCAGAAGTTCAAAAGCACAGCTTATTATACGGATTCATGCATAAATGACTATTTATCAAAAGCTAAAAAGCAAGCTTGGTATAAAAACACATTATTTATTTTTGTGGCCGATCATGGTCACTTGTATCCAAAAAATAAATTCGAGATTTTTCAACCTCAACGTTATCATATTCCTTTGCTTTTTTATGGAGATGTAATTAAAGATGAATATCAAGGAAAGAAATTTGATCAACTAGGAAGTCAACAAGATATTGCTGCTACACTATTGGCTCAGTTAAATATTCCACATACTGATTTTTTATGGAGCAAAAACCTACTTAATCCTTATAGTAAACATTTTGCCTTTTTTAGTTGGGATAACGGATTAGGTTTTATTAATGATAACCATTGTGTTACATTTGATAACATTGGCAAAAATATTTTGTACAATAGCCATCCGAAAGATAGCACACAAACAAACAAAAATCTTAAATTAGGTCAGTCCTATTTACAAGCTGTATATCAACAATTTATAAAACTATAATATGAAACTAACAAAACTATTTATCGCTATTGCAGTTGTAGCCTTTATTGGTAATGGCAATGTAAAAGCACAAAGAGGTGGCATTAACTGGACCAAAGACGGGAACAGTTATTATCAAAATGCTGGTGGAGAAATCGTCACCATTACTCTGCCAAAAAGTGAGCGCAAAACAGTTATAAGTAAAGCATTACTTACTCCACCAAATGCTTCAAGTCCTTTAAATGTAAGAAGTTTTCAATTAACGGATGATGGTACAAAAGCACTTATCTACACCAATACAAAAAGAGTATGGCGTCAAGATAGTCGTGGCGATTATTGGGTTGCAGATATTGCAAACAATACATTAAAACAAATTGGAAAAGGTAAACCAGCTTCTTCATTAATGTTCGCTAAATTTTCTCCAGATGCAACTAAAGTAGCTTATGTAAGCGAACACAATATCTATGTAGAAGATTTTGCTACAGGAGCGATTAAAGCATTGACCACAGATGGAACCTCTCGAATGATTAACGGTACGTTTGACTGGGTTTATGAAGAAGAATTTAATTGTTTAGATGGTTTTAGATGGGCTCCTGATAGTAAATCTATCGCTTATTGGCAAATTGATGCAACCAAAATCAAAAACTTTTTAATGATTAACAATACGGATTCTATTTATCCTTTTACAGTTCCAGTAGAGTATCCAAAAGTTGGCCAAGATCCATCATCTTGTAAAATTGGTGTGGTTGATGTTGCAACTGCAAAAACAAATTGGTTAGCTGTTCCAGGCGATAATATTCAGCATTACATTCCTCGTATGGATTGGATTCCGAACACAAACGAAGTTATTTTGCAGCAATTAAATCGTGAGCAAAACGAAAGCAAATTGTTTATTGCGAATGCAACAACTGGTTCTGTAACAGAAATTTATAAAGAAAACGATAAAGCTTGGATAGATCCACAAGATAGTTTTGTGTGGTTAAATGGCAACAAAGAATTTGTTTATCAAACTGAAAAAGACGGTTATACGCATTTATATCGCGTTAGCAGAGATGGCAAAAAAGAAACACTAATTACCAAAGGCAACTACGATGTAATTAGCGTTAACTTAATTGACGAAAAAAACAACACTGTTTATTTTATGGCGTCGCCAACAAATGCCACCCAAAAATACCTGTACAAAACCAAATTAGATGGAAAAGGAAAACTAGAAATGGTAACTCCTTCTATTCTACCTGGTACACACAGTTATTCGATTTCACCAAATGGTTTATACGCTCGTCATAGCTACAACAGTTCAGTTGTTTCTCCAGTTACAGAGTGGATGAATTTTGCGACCAATAATCCATTAACTATGGAAGGAAGTATAACAAACCAATTGGCTAAACAAACACCGCCAAAAAACAAAGTAGAGTTTTTTAAAGTAACTACAGAAGATGGTGTTGAAATGGATGGCTGGATGAAAAAACCAGATAATTTCGATGCTACTAAAAAATACCCTGTTGTGTTTTACGTATATGGTGAACCTGCATCACAAACTGCTGCAGACGTTTGGGGTGCTGGTAGAAACGGTTTATATGTAGGCGATATGGCTAAAGATGGTTATATCTACATTTCTATGGACAATCGTGGTGCACCAGTTCCAAAAGGCAAAGAGTGGCGTAAAGCTATTTATAAAAACATTGGTATCATCAATATCCGCGACCAAGCAATGGCTACTAAAAAGTTATTAGCAACGTATTCATTTATGGATAAAGATCGTGTTGCTGTTCACGGTTGGAGCGGTGGTGGTTCCTCTACCTTAAATTTGTTGTTCCAATACCCAGAAATCTATAAAACTGGTATTGCTGTAGCTGCAGTTGCTAATCAGTTAACTTACGATAACATTTATCAAGAGCGTTATATGGGTACTCCATTCCCTACTACTGATGCTTATGTAAAAGGCTCTCCTATTACCTATGCTAAGAACTTGGTTGGAAATTTATTGTACATTCATGGAACTGGAGACGATAATGTTCATTATCAAAACGCAGAAATGCTGATTAACGAATTGATTAAGAACAAGAAAGTATTCCAAATGATGAGTTATCCAAATCGTACACACGGCATTTTTGAAGGCGCTGGAACAAGCGAGCATTTAGCTTTAACTTACACTAAATTCTTAAAAGAGAATTGCCCTCCAGGAGCAAGATAATCTAAAATTATAAAAAGCAGAAAGCCTCAAGTATTAATATTTGAGGCTTTTTAGTTGAAAAGCAATTTCAATATTTCTATTTAATGTTATTCCTGCACTTTGCTTCAAGTCCTCGTTTCGTCCCTCAACTGTGGGCTTTACACTTCGTTTAGGTTTAAATTACGCAGGTTTTTACTACTTATTCAAAATTACAATGTGATACTCATAACGGTCATAGCTACAATTAAAGCAATACCGAAACTCAATAAAGTTCCAATTAAAACATATTCTGTCAGTTTAATATCGTGAGCTTCTTTTAAATCTCCAAACCTAAAAATAGACTTGGCTGCCAGTAAAAAACCTACTGCCTCGAAATGATGCGTACAAACAAATAAATAGATTAATAAACGTTCTATAATGCCGATAAATTTACCAGCATCTTGCAAGGAAGAAGTAGTACTTTCTGGTATCCATTTAGCAATAATTACTCTTATAAATATAGCCGTTGGCGATGTAAGGAATAGTGCGCCAATTAAAAACAACCAGAATTTGGTGGTATGTAGAAAATCTAGGTTTATGGTAGCGTAGTAATAATATTGCCAACAAGTTAAGATAACTACAATATGCAAGAACTGGTCTATAAAAAACCAAATTCTCTTGGTTTTTGCATTTTGAAAAGTCAGTTTTAAAGCATCGATAATCCCATGTAATACGCCGATAGCCAGTGCTATTTTCCAAACACTAAAAGACATAAAAACCACAAATATTAGAGCAGTATGAATGGCTATATGCAGGTAAAGCTTGTCAGATTTTAGTTTCTTTTTCTCTTTTTCTACAACCCAAGAATTTGGCTGAAGAAAGAAATCGCCAAGTATATGAGCTAGTAAAAGTTTCAGTAAAACAATTTCCATTATTTTTTAATTAGTTTGGCAATTAGAATCCTGTACCTATTTTCTAGTTCCATTATTTCAGTAAAATGTGCTCTTTTTAAAGCTTCACTTACAGAAGATTGGCTTCTGCCAGATATTTTCGCAATCTTATCTTGTTTGGTATTTTGGTTTTCAATGGCATATTTAACCATTTCTGCAGAAATTTGGCTCCAACTATCCATTGTTATTAACGCCAATTTAATAAATAAATTTAGCTCTTCATCAAAATTTGGCCAAGGCGTTTTAATAGCCATATTTACCTTAGTTATTTTCAAAGCATCAAAAGCTCCACCAGAGTTAACAAATGCTTCACCATTTGCTTCAGTTACCTTCTCTGCATTAATAGTTTTTTTTCCAAGACCTATTCCAATTCTTACATCGGCACCTTTTAAGGTTTTAATACAAGCTTTAATATATATGGCATTTATTAAAGCATCTTTGGCATTTAATTCTATCTGAAAACTATCACCTCTAAATATTTCCCAGTTAATATTTTTACCAAAAAGACCTTCTAATGCAGCTTTAAGTGTACCTATCCACTCATCAGGTAGTTCCCTAGAATTAATAATGTCTCCAGTTATTACAGCTATCATAAATCTAATATCGGCTAAATACCCGATAATTCCAAATATCGGCTAAATACCCGATAATTTAATATATCGGCTAAATACCCGATAATTATAAATAAAACTTATACGGCAACTTGTTCGTTTATAGTAGATATGGCTTTAATTAAATTTACAAATAGAGGGATCTACTGCAAACAAGGCAATTTTTACATCGACCCTTGGCATCCTGTAGATTATGCAGTAACGACACATGGACACGCAGACCATGTAAAATGGGGAAATAAAAACTATTTGTGCCACGATTTAACCAAACCTATTTTAAAGCAACGTTATGGTTTAGAAGACAATGTACAAACCTTGCCATACAATAAAGAAATAGATATAAATGGCGTTAAATTAAGTCTTTTTCCAGCAGGACATGTAATTGGCTCATCTCAAATTAGATTGGAATATAAAGGAGAAATTTGTGTAGTTTCTGGAGATTACAAAGTAGAATATGATGGCATTAGCACTGCGTTTGAGCCTGTAAAATGCCATACTTTTGTTTCTGAAAGCACTTTCGGATTACCAATTTATACTTGGCAGGCTCAAGAATTAATATTTGAGCAAATTAAAAGCTGGATTGCAGACAATTGTACAAAGGGAAAAACCAGCATTCTAGTGGCTTACAGTTTAGGTAAGGCACAAAGATTAATTAAAAATTTGGCTGGTGAATATCCCATTTACGTTCATAACTCTATTGCCAATTTAAATGAAGGTTTCGCTGAAGCTGGTGTAGAATTACCAGAAACGATAAGAATAACTCCAGAAATAAAAAAAGATGAAATGCAAAAGGGAATAGTGATTATTCCGCCTGCATTAGCCGATGGCAGATGGGTGAAAAATTTACAACAACCTGCAATTGGAGTTTGTAGCGGCTGGATGGCGGTAAGAGCAGGCAGAAGATGGCGTAGTGCAGATGCTGGTTTTGCCTTAAGTGACCACGCAGATTGGCCAGGATTACTATCGGCTATTAAAGCAACAGAAGCAGAAAAAGTATTCGTTACACATGGTTCTACTGCAGTTTTTTCAAAATATTTAAACGAAGTTGGCATAAGTTCTGAAGAGGTAACCACCAAATATGGCGCTGAAGATGATGATGAAATTATTGGTGAAGCGAATGAAAATCCACTTAAAGAAGAAAGTAAATGAAGCGCTTTTCACAACTCATCCAAGAATTAGAACTCAGCAACAAAACGAATGATAAAATCGCTGCTTTGGTTTCCTATTTCACAGAAGCTGATGACAAGGATAAACCTTATGTAATCGCTATGTTTACTGGTAAGCGACCAAAAAGACCAGTAAATACCGCACTAATTAAACAATGGGCAATTGAACTAAGCGGTATTCCAGAATGGTTATTTTCTGAAAGTTACAGCAGCGTTGGCGATTTGAGTGAAACCATTGCATTGGTTCTTCCAACAGCAGAAAATGCAATTGAAAAGCCTTTACACCAATGGATCACAGAGCTTTCACAATTGCAAGGAGAAACTGACGAAGCTAAAAAAAAATACATTTTAGAGGCTTGGAACAGTTTAAACACGCAAGAACGTTTCATTTTCAATAAGTTAATATCTGGAAATTTTAGAATTGGGGTTTCTAACAAAATGCTGGTAAATGCCCTTGCTAAACATAGTGAAGAAGATAGTAGTAAGATAATGCACAGCATTATGGGTAAATGGTTGCCAAACGAAATCACTTATCAAGAACTGATTGCTGGTGCTCACGTAAATACCAACAATAGCTGGCCCTACCCTTTTTGTTTGGCTTATGCGCTAGAAACTGAACCCGAAAACTTAGGAGAAACAAGTGCTTGGCAAGCCGAATGGAAATGGGATGGTATACGTGGCCAAATCGTAAAAAGAAATGGAGAATTATTTATTTGGTCGCGGGGCGAAGAATTAGTGACAGATCAATTTCCTGAACTACATTTTTTAAAAGATGAATTACCAGATGGCATTGTTTTAGACGGAGAAATACTTTCGGTTAAGGATGGCAATGTTCAATCTTTTAGCACATTACAACAAAGATTAAATCGTAAAACAATAAATAAATCTCAACTAAACGACGCACCTATTGGTTTTTTTACTTATGATGTTTTGGAGTTTGAAGGTAATGATATCCGACAAGAACCTTTATCTCAAAGGAGAAAAATTTTAGTTAACATTATAGGTAATTTAACAACAAAAGATATTGCCTTATTATCTCCAGTAATTGAATTTGATAGCTGGGAAAAACTGGCCGAACTAAGAGAAACATCTCGAGATTTAAATAGTGAAGGGATTATGCTTAAAAAGCTAAATTCCATATTTCATACTGGCCGTAAACGTGGGGATTGGTGGAAATGGAAAATAAATCCCTATACAGTTGATACCGTTATGATTTACGCTCAAAAAGGAAGCGGACGTAGAGCTAATTTTTATACCGATTATACTTTTGCCGTTAGAGATGGCGAACAATTAATTACCATTGCAAAAGCTTATTCAGGTTTAACAGATAAAGAAATTAAAGAGGTAAATTCATTCGTTAATAAAAATGCGATAGAAAAATTTGGTCCGGTTAGAACGGTAAAACCAGAACTTGTTTTCGAAATTGCATTTGAAGGTATTAACGAAAGCAAAAGACATAAAGCTGGTTTAGCATTGCGTTTTCCTCGTATCGCCCGATGGCGAAAAGATAAAAAAGCAGATGAAATTAATACTTTAGATGACCTCAAACAGTTATTGCATTCTACATTATGAGTTTAGCTAAAACAAAAGGTTATCAGCAAGTTCTAGATTGGCTTAAAAAAGATGATAAAAAACCGTTTAAGTTTCAAGAAGAAGCTTGGAGTTATTATGCCAAAGGTTACAGCGGTTTAGTGAACGCACCTACTGGTTTTGGAAAAGCATTTTCTTTATTTTTAGCCGTTGTGATTGAGGGAATTAATTTAGCAGAACAGAAGGATAAGAAGAAAGCAAAAGATCGTTTACAACTCATCTGGATTACACCATTACGATCCTTAGCTAAAGATATTGCAAGGGCGATGCGAGAAGTGTTAGCAGAGCTTGAACTAGATTGGCATGTAGCTGTAAGAAATGGAGATACTACACAAGCAGAGAAACTGCAACAGAAAAAATCCATGCCAGAGATTTTGCTCATCACTCCAGAAAGTTTACATCTTTTATTAGCGCAAAAAGGTTCATCAACAGTATTTGAGAGCCTAAAATGTATTGTTGCAGATGAGTGGCATGAACTTTTAGGAAGTAAACGGGGCGTTTTAGTAGAATTAGCAATATCTAGAATTAAGGGTTTGCAGAAAGCCAATAAAAAACAACATTTAAGAGTTTGGGGAATTTCTGCAACCATTGGAAATATTGAAGAAGCTTTAGATGTTATTGAGCCTGATTTAACCGCTAAACGAACTATTATTAAAGCAAAGCTGAATAAAAAAATTATCATTAAGTCTATATTACCAGATGATATTGAAACCTTGCCTTGGGCAGGTCATTTGGGCTTAAAACTAGCTTACAAGCTGCTTCCAATCATCGAAAAAAGCAAAACCACTTTAATTTTTATCAATACTCGTGGACAGTCTGAAATGTGGTATCAGCATCTGCTAAATATTGAACCAGAATTAGCTGGACGAATTGCAATTCATCATGGTTCGATAGATTTTGAGTTACGTAATTGGATTGAAGATGCTTTGCATACTGGGCTATTGAAAGCTGTTATTGCCACTTCATCTTTAGATTTAGGGGTAGATTTTAAGCCTGTAGACACTGTTGTGCAAGTAGGCTCTCCAAAAGGTGTCGCTCGTTTTTTGCAAAGAGCTGGTCGTTCGGGGCACTCTCCTGGCGAAACTTCTAAAATTTACTTCTTACCTACCCATGCTTTAGAATTGGTAGAAGCTGCAGCAATTAAAGAGGCCGCAAAAGAAAACAACATCGAAAGTAGAGAGCCTGTGATTATGGTTTTCGATACACTTATTCAATATTTGGTTACGCTTGCCATTGGCGATGGTTTTGATGATAAAATTATCTACGAAGAAGTAAAAAACACTCACGCTTTTAAAATGCTCCTACCTGAAGAATGGAACTGGATAATGCAATTTATCACATCTGGTGGAGATAGCTTAACTGCTTATCAAGAATTCAAAAAAGTTTCGAAAGATGAGGATGATGGACTTTGGAAGGTGAAAAGCAGACAAATTGCTATGCGGCACAGATTACACATTGGAACAATTGTAAGTGATGCAATGCTGAAAGTAAAGTTCCTTTCTGGTGGCTATATCGGAATGGTGGAAGAATATTTTGTTTCTAAACTTAAGGCTGGAGATAGCTTTACCTTAGCGGGAAAAATTTTAGAATTTGTACACATTAAAGACATGACTGTGATTGTGCGTAAGAGCAAACAAAAGAAAGCAATGTCGCCAAGTTGGTTAGGTGGAAGATTACCTTTATCATCAAATCTCGGAACAGTTTTAAGAAAAAAATACAATGAGGTATTGAATAAAACACATCAAGAAGAAGAATTGGATGTGGTTTATCCATTATTTTTAGTGCAACAAGAACGTTCTCATGTGCCAAGAAATGATGAGTTGTTAATTGAAATGATTAATAATAAAGAAGGTTTTCACCTTTTTGCTTATCCATTTGAAGGAAGACTTGTTCATGAAATTTTAGCTGCTTTAGTTGCCTATCGTTTGAGTAAATTAATTCCAATAACTTTTTCATTAGCTATGAACGATTATGGCTTTGAGCTTTTAAGTGACATCGAAATTCCTATGGATGATGCAATTGCGTATGAAGTTTTTTCTCCAAAAAATTTAACAGAAGATATTTCACTAAGTATTAATTCTACGGAAATGGCTCGGAGAAAATTCAGGGATATTGCCTGTATTTCTGGTTTGGTTTTTCAAGGTTACCCTGGCAAGTATGTAGCAAATAAACATTTGCAATCTTCAGCTGGTTTGTTTTTTAATGTTTTTAGCGATTTTGATAAACACAATCTATTGTTGCGACAAGCTTATGATGAGGTTTTTTATCAGCAGTTGGAAGAGCCACGATTGGCGGCTGCCTTACATCGTATTCAGAAGAGTACAATTGTAATTACCCATCCAAAAAGATTTACACCCCTATCATTTCCAATCAAAGTTGATAGTTTGAGAGCCAATATGAGTTCTGAAGATTTAGAACATAGAATTGAGCGAATGAAAGTGGAAGTTTTTAAATAAAAGCGTGCTATGTAAAGCTTTATTAAATATCTCAATACTTTGACAAACTATATTTAACTTTGCCGTAGTACAGACAATAGATGACGATAACTATTAGAGAAGAGGAGCTGATTCTAGCTAAAGAAAGAGCCATTTTTTTACCAAACGAACAACTATTAGCCATAAGCGATTTGCATTTGGGTAAAGCTGCTCATTTCCGGAAGGCTGGCTTACAAGTTCCTTCGACTCTTGCACAAAGTGATTTAAATAGACTGAGTGACCTCTTAAATCACCATCAGCCTAAAATATTGTTAATTAACGGGGATATGTTTCATCACGATGTGAACACTGATATCGATGATTTTGAACACTGGAAAGCACAATATCAAAGTTTAAAATTTGTACTGGTGAAAGGAAACCATGACAAGTTGGATGAAAGGCAGTATCAACAGCTAGGAATTGAAATTCACGAACCTAGTTATTGCACACCAAATTTTTGCTTTATTCATGATGCAGTAAAATGCAAGGAATCAAACCTATATCCAATTAGTGGTCATATTCATCCTGGTGTATCTGTCTATGGAAAGGCAAAACAGAGCCTTAAATTTCCTTGCTTTTATTTTGGTAATGATTATGCGGTAATGCCAGCTTTTAGTGCGTTTACTGGCTTAAGTTTAGTAAAACCAAAAGCAAATGAACAGGTTTATGCCATTACACCAACAAAGGTTGTAAAGGTTTAACTGTTACTCTCAATTACATTTTTAAGCTGGGTAGCTGGAAGTGCACCACTTTGTCGCCAGATTTGCTTGCCATTTTTAAATAATATAAATGTCGGCACACCTTGAACGTTATATGCAGCAGCCGCATTTCTATTTTTATCTACATCAACTTTTATGATGGTGGCTTTGTCTCCTATCTCACTTTTAACTTGGTCTAAAATTGGTGCCATCATCTTACACGGACCACACCATTCAGCGAAAAAATCTACTAAAATAGGTTTGTCGCCATTTATTAATTCTGAAAACTTAGACATAATATTTAATTTTATTACAAAACAATTGAGTATAGGTTAAGTTTTTAGTTTGCCATCATTAAGCAGCAACTTCCTTTGCCAATCCTACTATCCAATCGTTAAACATGCGCTGTTCAATCTTAATGATTTCATTTGCATGTTTTTCCCAGTCAGGAGAAAATTCTCTTAACTGGTTTAACATTTCTTCTAAGTGTCCTTCCTCCTCCAAAATGATAGATTTTACAGTTACTCTGCTCTCTTTTGCAGTTAGAATTTCTTGATAAATTGGATATAGCTCATCCGCTCTCACTTCAATGGCATAGGTTACAAAAAGATAAGCTGCAAACTTTAAATCGTAGCCAGATAAGTTGAAATGGTTTTTTAAATATCTACAAACCAAAACATCTAAAGTGTTTAAATAATATTTGGTATGATTTGGAGCCAGCAATTCTGAGTTACTATAAGTCTTGCATAAATCTTCATCAAGCTTTGCCAACTGCTTTTTTAAATAATAAGCATGGCGATGTTCTTCAGCGGCGTGTTTTAAAATCAAAAGCGTTACTTCTTCTTTATGTTCAGAAGCTGATATCTTTTTTGCACCTGCATTTTCCATATACGATAAGGTATTTAACCACCTGGAATGCAGTGAATTATCATTAACAATATTTTCCAAAATCGAAGTTAATTGCATATTATATTTTGTCTAAAGCTTGTTGAATCGAGTTGTAAATGTACGTCAAATCATCATTAGAAATGACATAGGGAGGTAAGATATAAATGATGTTTCCCAATGGACGAAGTATAATTCCCTTGCTTAAAAAGTAATTGTAAAGTCTGTCTCTTAATCCACTAAGGTACGAAGTGTCGCTTCCTGTTTCCCATTCAATAGCGATGATAGTTCCAGTTTGCCTGATGGTTCTAACTTTAGGATGATTTTCTATTTGTTTGAAAAATTCTTTGTGTTGTGCTTCTACCCTTTTTATATTCGCTAAGGTTTCTTCTGCTAATAAAATATCTAAACTAGCTAAAGAGGCTGAACAAGCTACAGGATTAGCCGTAAATGAATGTCCGTGATACAAAGTTTTCAATTTATCATCGCTCAAAAAAGCTTCGAAAATTTTATCATTGCAACTGGTAACGCCCATTGGCATTGTTCCGCCGGTTAAACCTTTACTTAAGCAGAATATATCTGGATGTAGGTTTAACTGCATACAAGCGAAATAAGTACCTGTTCGACCAAATCCAGTCATTACTTCATCTGCAATGGTAAGAACATCGTTTTCATTACAAGCTTTTAGAAGTTCATCAAGGTATTTAGCTTCGTACATCAACATTCCGCCAGCACCTAAAATTAAAGGTTCGAAGATGAAACAGCAGAGTTGAGAAGAGAGTTTTGAGATATGAGATGTGAGATGTAAGATATTCGTTTCATTAGGCAAATCGATAAATTCTACATCGAATAACAAATCATTAAATGGATTCGTAAAAATACTTCTTCCACTTACAGACATTGCACCAAAAGTATCACCGTGATAAGCATCTTTAAATGCTAAAACCTTCTTTTTTTGTGTGTTTCCTTTGTTGTTCCAATATTGCAAACACATTTTCAAAGCGACTTCAACTGCTGTTGAACCGTTATCACTATAGAAAATTTTAGCTTGCTTACCTGGCAATAATGGCAATAGCCGTTCCGCCAATCTCACAGCAGGCTCGTGAGTAAAACCAGCAAAAATCACGTGTTCTAATTCTTTTAATTGTGCTGAAACTTTTTCTGCTATGTACGGATGAGCGTGACCATGGATAGTTACCCACCATGAAGAAACAGCATCAATGTACTTATTTCCATTCTCATCATAAAGATAAACCCCTTCACCCCTTACAATTGGAATAGGATTTTGAGCATCTTTCATTTGAGTGTATGGATGCCAGATTACTTTTTTATCTCTTTCTACTAAACTCATATTGTTGTTTCTTCTTCCAAATCTTCCTGCAAAATAGTTGTTATTGACTTCTATTTTATAACGAATCAATAACCAAATGATTAAAATTGATAAGACAATTGTGCAAAATACAGAACCCTCAATACCAAAAGCACCACCAGAGAGGTAATCTTGACCAACAGGTTTAGCTAATAAAATTCCTGGTGTATTTGTTCCACTAACTTTATAGCCTAAAAGAATTCCTTGGGTAAAATTCCAACCAAAATGAATACCAATCGCCCAACTCACGTTTCGTTTTTGCAAGGTATATATAGAAAACAATGTACCAGCTAGCGTAATATTTAACATAGCTAGTGCATTAAAACTTGGATTTGCTAAATGTATTAAACCAAATAATGCACTATTTAAAATAATAGCAATGCTAATTGGATATCGCTCTGCAAAAGCAAATAAAGGAAATGATCTAAACATTAATTCTTCAAATACTGCAACAATGATGAAAAATAATAAATACCCAAAAAACAGAAGTATACTGATCTCCGCTGCAGAAAATACGACGTTACCATTCAATAAAAGCAAACCAACGCAAAACGCAATTAATAAAAGTCCAATTAAACTTCCTTTTAAAAATCCAGAAATTGAATTCTCTGGAATTATAAATACTGTTTTAAAATTTATTGTTGGGAAAACTTTAAAAATCATTAAAAGTGCTCCTAATACTGCTAGAACAGTGGATCCCTCTAAAAATACATCAGCTAAAAATGATTCTTTGTCTATTGAAATAAAATCAAATTGAGAAATTATTCCAAACGGTAACAAACACATGAAAATAAAAATCAAAAAGAGAATGACCTTAAGAATTGGACTTAAGTAATATAAAATCTTTTCTTCCATCTATATGATTGATTTTTTTAAAAGATTTACGACTGCTTTATCGGTTTTAAAAGTCACATCACTTTCACTTAGATTGTTAATGTTGATCCATCTAAAAGATTGAAAAATCCCTTCATCAAAATCAAATACTTTTGTTTTAAAGCTTAATTGTAAAGGATGAACTTCCTTCACTAAATAATAAACACTAATAACTTGACTATCATTAAAAGAAGATTTCTCGTAAAAATCAGTGGTATAGAAATGACCAGTTACTTCAATCTCTGCATTGCATTCTTCCATAAACTCTCGTTTAAGTGCGTCAATTAAACCTTCACCAAGCTCTAATCCACCACCAGGAAACTTAGAAAAAAATTGTCCATATTCGTGTTCATCACTTATTAAAACTTCATTTTGAGCATTAATCAGTAATCCGTAAACTCTTACATTAAAGTAACTCATTGATTAAAATGCTTTTGATTTTTGGTGACATTTTCCATATCCCATTTAATTTCTCCTCTAAATGCTTCTTGCCTAACTCCACAATTATGCATTTTACAATAATTACAACAAGCTGGCAAACAAGGATCTGCATGAATAAATAACTCAGTTGCATGCTTTCCAGAAAAATTAATCATTTTATCTATGTTTGAAATTTCTTGATGAACAGTATTTAAATCGAAATAATAAGGTAAAGTAACATGGCAATCTATATGTAAATCCGATCCATATTGCTGAGCTCTCAAATTATGAATATCAATCCAGCTTTCTTCTCTATTCTCCTGCAAAATTGACACAATATCTTTCACCAGTTCAATATTGCTTTCATCCATTAATCCTCCAACAGATTTTCTTGTTAGCTTATATCCATTAAAAATGATATACAAACCTAAAGCAATTGAAATTACACCATCTAGCCAATAAATTTGAGTTAATTGAATTAAAATTATTCCAACTACCAGTCCACCGCTGCTAATAGAATCCGTTAATAAATGCTTGCCATCAGCCTCTAACGTAATAGAGTTGTTCTTTTTTCCTGTATTGATTAAATAAAAACCAACTATTAGATTAATAACACCAGTAGCTCCGATAATGATCGCACCATCATACAATTGTCCTATTTCATTCGGATAAATTAAATCATAACTCGATTTAAAAACAATAATAATTCCTGCTATGCCAATTAAAACGCCTTCTACAAAAGCAGAGAAAAATTCAACTTTACCATGCCCATATGGATGATTTTCATCTTTAGGTAACGTACTGAGATAAATACTATAAAAGGCAAAAGAACTTGCAATTACATTTACAATACTTTCAGCTGCATCTGTGAGAATAGCATTGGCATTTGTTAAAAAGTAAGCGATAAACTTTGCCAGCATCAAAATGATACTAACGCAGAGTGAAATGAGTATGGCTTTCTTTTTAGGTTGCAAATTAAGATATTTTAGAAGTCAAAAATACAGTTAAAGCGTGGAATTTTAAGAAAAAGTATCTTTTTTTAGTTCCTAATTGCAATCGATTTTTATATTTGCGCATTCACAAAATTATTATGACTTTTTTATCTCAAAGAATCAACAACTTATCCGAGTCTGCTACACTTAAAATGACTAAACTTGGTCGCGAATTAGCGGCAAAAGGAGTTAACATTATTAGTCTAAGTATTGGCGAACCAGATTTTAATACGCCAGATCATGTAAAAGATGCCGCTAAAAAAGCGTTGGATGAGAATTACACTCGTTACTCTCCAGTTCCTGGTTATCCAGAATTACGCCAAGCCATAGCAAATAAATTAAAGACAGAGAATAATTTAGATTATGATATTTCTCAGATTGTTGTTTCAACTGGAGCAAAGCAATCTTTATCAAATGTGATTTTAACTTTAATTAATCCGGGGGAAGAAGTAATTATTCCTACTCCTTATTGGGTTTCTTATTCTGAAATGGTAATACTTGCAGAAGGAAAATCTGTTTTTATAGATACCGATATTGAAAGTGATTTCAAAATTACTCCTGAACAACTGGAGGCAGCAATTACACCAAAAACTAAACTTTTCATGTTTTCATCACCTTGTAATCCAACAGGGTCTGTTTATAGCAAAGCTGAATTAGCGGCATTAGTTAAAGTTTTCGAAAAACATCCAAATATTTTTATTCTATCGGATGAAATTTATGAGCATATCAACTTTGTTGATCAACATGAATCGATTGCACAATTTGAAAGCATTAAAGAGCGTGTAATTATTGTAAATGGTTTTTCTAAAGCTTTTGCAATGACCGGTTGGAGATTAGGATATATAGCTGCAAGCAAAGAGGTTGCTGCAGCAAATGATAAGATGCAAGGACAAACAACTTCTGGAACTTGTTCTATTGCTCAACGTGCTGGTATTGCTGCTTACGAACAAGGTTTGGAAACAGTTTTAGAAATGAAAAAAGCTTTTGCTAGACGCAGACAGTTAGTTTATGATTTACTCAACGATATTCCAGGTGTTAAAACAAATTTACCAGATGGAGCTTTTTATTTCTTTCCAGAAATTAGTTCATTCTTTGGCAAAAAAGATGCAGATGGAAATGTAATTAAAGATTCTGCTGATCTTGCTTTATATTTATTAAATGTGGGGCATGTGGCAACTGTTGGAGGTGATTCATTTGGAAACAACAATTACATCCGTTTATCTTATGCTGCCTCAGATGAAAGTTTAGTAGAAGCGTTAAGAAGAATTAAAGCCGCATTAGCCTTATTAAACTAAATTTCAAAACTATTCAATAAGAAAAGGAGCTCCAAGTTGGTGCTCCTTTTTTATGTTATTCTATATTTTAATTTTATTAAGATCGTATTGCCTCTACTGGATCTAATCGCGATGCAGAAAACGCTGGCCAGAAACCGGCTATTAAACCAATTCCTACAGACCATCCAATACCTTTTGCCACATTTTTTAAGTATAAAATTACTTCAACATCAAAAACATGCGTAAATAGAAGTGTAAGCAAATACACCATTCCTAACCCTAAAAGTCCTCCCATTAAACATAATGCTACTGCTTCAAATACAAATTGCAATAAAATAAAGTAATTTTTTGCTCCAAGTGATTTTTGGATACCAATAATATTGGTGCGTTCTTTTACAGAAACAAACATGATGTTTGCAATTCCAAAACCACCTACTAGAACAGAAAATCCGCCAATAATTAAACCTGCAATATCTACTACACCAAACATGATATCTAATTGATTAGAAAGCATAGTTGTTTTATTTAAAGAAAAATCATCCTCTTGACCAGGCTTTAAACGACGAATAGAACGCATTTGACCTTTCAATTCTGCCTCAACTTCTTCTAGTGCAATGTTCTCCTTTCCTCGTACAGTAACCTGAGGGTTATATCTTTCATTATTAATATCGAAAATACCTTTAGCTAGGTTCAATGGAATAAGCACATTTTTATCTTGCGACATACCCATCATGTCTTCACCTTCTTTTTTAAATACCCCAACAACAGTAACCCTCCGCCCCATTACTTTAATTTGCTTACCGACCGGTTCTTCACCATCAAATAAACCTTCAGCAATTTCAGCCCCTATAATGCAAACTGGCGAACCAGATTTACTTTCATTTTCTGTAAAATATCTTCCATCTTGAAATTCTAAATCCCAAGTTTTATCGTATTCCTGAGAGGCGGCATTTAAACTTGCTCCCTCAACTGAATTACTACGATATTTTAACGTACGACTATTTGCTGAAACTTCATAGGATACACCTTGAGCCATATCCATGCGATCTTTAAGCGCTAAATAATCTCTTAATGATGGCTCTGGACGATTTACATATTTCCACCAAGGGAAATTCCCACTAAAAATCCATGGCCATTTTTGCACAAATAACGTATTAGATCCTAATTTATCTACACTACTTTGAATTTTATTGCGCATGGTGTCAACGCCTGTCGAAACTGCAATAATGATAAAAATACCAATTGTTATCCCTAATAAAGATAGCGCAGTTCTCAGTTTATTCTGACGAAGTGCGTCCCAAGCAAACCTGAAACTTTCGCCAATTAGTCTAAATATCATTATCATACTGTTTAGACCAAAAATACCTAAAAAGGTTACAGTTACTCAACTATAATATAAAAAATACATTAAAAATAATTTTGCTGCAATTAGTCATAATTATTAATTATAAAAAACAGAATTATAATTTGTAAATTTGCGCCCTAATTTACTACATCAAAAAACATGAAGTTATCTCAATTTAAGTTTAATTTACCTGAATCGCTTTTAGCGAACAATCCTGCAGAACAAAGAGACGAAGCCCGTTTAATGGTTTTACACAAAGATAGTGGCAAGATTGAGCATAAGATTTTCAAAGATGTTTTAGGATATTTTGATGATAAGGATGTTATGATCCTTAACAATACAAAAGTATTTCCTGCTCGTTTATACGGAAATAAAGAAAAAACTGGTGCTACAATCGAAGTATTTTTATTACGTGAATTAAATAAAGAATTACGTTTATGGGACGTTCTAGTAGATCCAGCTCGTAAAATCCGCGTTGGAAATAAACTATACTTCGGTGATGACGATTTATTAGTTGCTGAAGTTGTGGATAATACAACATCACGTGGTCGTACTATTCGTTTCTTATTTGATGGTACTGACGAAGAGTTTAGAAGAAATGTTGAAATTTTAGGAGAAACACCACTTCCAAAATACATTAAACGTAAAGCTACGGCACAGGATAAAGAGCGCTATCAAACGATTTATGCTAAAAACGAAGGTGCTGTTGCCGCTCCAACTGCTGGTTTACACTTTAGCAGAGAGTTAATGAAACGCTTAGAATTAAAAGGTGTTGAATTTGCTGAAGTGACATTACATGTTGGTTTGGGAACTTTTAGACCTGTTGAGGTTGAAGATTTGACTAAACATAAAATGGATTCTGAGCAATTTATTATTGAGCAACCTGCGGTTGATACAGTAAACAAAGCATTGGATGAAAAGAGAAGAATTTGCGCTGTTGGTACAACATCAATGCGTGCTATAGAATCGGCAGTTTCATCTGGCAGAAAATTAAAGCCTGCTAACGATTGGACTAGTAAATTCATCTTCCCTCCATACGATTTTAGTATTGCAAACTGTATGATTACAAATTTCCATACACCAGAATCTACCTTATTAATGATGGTAAGTGCTTTTGGAGGTTATGAAAATGTAATGAATGCCTACCAAGTAGCGTTAAAAGAGAAGTATCGCTTTTATAGCTATGGTGATGCGATGCTAATTATATAGCTATAAGTATTTAGTATAAAGTATTTAGTATAAAGTATTTAACAAAACTATTTAAATACTTTATACTAATATCTACCTACCGAAATGAAATATTATGCAATAATTGTTGGTGGAGGTTCTGGAAAAAGAATGCAGAACACAATTGCTAAGCAGTTTTTATTGCTAAAGAATAAGCCAGTGCTCATGCACACATTATCGGCTTTTTACTCCTCTTCTTTCAAACCCGAAATTATTCTTGTTTTAAATGCCGATCTTCATCAATATTGGGAAGAGCTCTGCTTAAAATATAATTTCAATATTCCTCATATTTTAATTAAAGGTGGGGATGAAAGGTTTCACTCTGTGAGAAATGGTTTAATGGCAATTAAAGGAGAAGGAATTGTAGCTGTACATGATGCTGTTAGGCCCTTGGTTAGTTCGAAACTTATTGCTAAAGCTTACGAAATTGCTGAAAATATAGGAAATGCTATCACATGCATCAAACCTAGCGATTCGGTGAGAAGAGTGAAGGAAAACAACGAAAAAAGCAAAATAATCAACCGAGATGAACTTGTTTTAATCCAAACACCTCAAACCTTTGAAATCAGTCAACTTAGAAAAGGATACCAGCAACATTATAAATCTAAATTTACCGATGATGCGAGTGTAGTTGAAAAAGCTGGTTTTAAAATAAATTTAATAGAAGGAGAAAGAAATAATTTAAAAATCACTTATCCAGAAGATTTAGAATTAGCAAATTTCTTACTAAAATAAATAAGCTTTAACAAAGTTTTACCTTTATTAAAGCTTATTCCACATTGATAGATGAATTTATTCTAGGCGGCGCCTCTAATTACTCTTAAAATAATAGCTATGATTGCTATTACTAATAGAATGTGAATAATACCACCCGTATAGTAACCTCCTATGAAGCTGATTGCCCAGATGATTACCAAAATTACTGCGATTACATAAAGTAGATTTCCCATGAGATTTAGTTTTTAGTGATTTTAAGTTTAATACCTTTTATTTGATTTAAAACATTAACAACCGATGGCTCTAAATTGTTCTGGAAAATAAAAAAGTCTCAAAGAAATTTGAGACTTTTAATCATTTAATATTCATCTTCATTAAAGAAGAAGTCATCTTTGGTAGGATAATCTGGCCAAATTTCCTCTATTGTTTCGTAGGGCTCACCATCATCTTCTAAGGCTTGTAAATTTTCAATCACCTCTACAGGTGCACCAGAACGAATACCGTAATCTATTAATTCGTCTTTTGTTGCAGGCCATGGAGCGTCTTCCAAGTGCGATGCGAGTTCTAATGTCCAATACATATTCTTAATATTAATTTATTCTAAATTCTGAAAGCGCAAAAGTATGTTAAAAAAAATGAGCAAAACAAATATTTTTTTCCACCATTTAAATTCGTGGTATCCAGATGATTTCTGCTGTTTTAGTATCAGCGCTCAGTTTACGTGCCAAAACAAATAAATAATCACTTAATCTATTCAAATAGATTGTAATATTGTTGTCAACAAAACTTTCTGCCGCTAATTGCACAGTTAATCTTTCCGCTCTACGACATACACAACGTGCTAAATGACAATAAGATACAACTGTATTACCACCTGGCAGGATAAAATGTTTTAGTTCGGGCAAGAGTTCATTCATCGTATCCATTTCATTTTCTAAAAGCGTGATATCACTTTCGAGTAAATCAGGAATTTTCATTTTTGAGCGTTCAGGATCTGATGCTAACGATGAACCAATTGTGAATAACCTATCTTGAATCTCTTTCAATATTTGCTGATGATGCCTATCAATATCCTGACACATAATTAAACCGATGTACGAATTTAATTCATCAACGGTACCATAACTTTCAATGCGCACATGAAATTTAGGTACTCGAGTGCCACCAATTAATGAAGTTTGACCTTTATCGCCTGTTTTTGTGTAAATTTTCATACGTAAAATAAAAGGTTGAAAGTTTTTGATATATAACTCTAAGCCTATGCTTAATTTATTTTCTCAAAATCATCACCTTTTTGTTCCAAATTAGTTAAACGAGGTGAAACTGTTTTGATGTCTTCATTTAAATAATCTTTCTCAATCAAACCGTCACGCATACGTACAATTCGGTGTGCATGTTGTGCGATATCTTCCTCGTGTGTAACCAAGATAATCGTATTTCCTTTACTATGAATTTCCTCTAGTAAACCCATAATCTCAATTGAGGTCTTAGTATCTAAGTTACCCGTCGGCTCATCGGCCAATATAATGGAAGGATTGTTAATTAATGCTCTTGCAACAGCTACACGTTGACGTTGACCACCAGAAAGTTCATTTGGTTTGTGCGTTACACGATTACCTAGGCCTACATTTTCTAATGCTTTTGTAGCACGTTCATCACGCTCCTTTTTACTTGCACCTGCATAAATTAAAGGTAAAGCAACATTATCTAAAGAAGTAGAACGAGGCAATAAGTTAAACGTTTGAAAAACGAAACCAATTTCTTTATTACGAACTTCAGCTAACTCATTATCAGTCATATGACTAACATTAATTCCGTTCAAAATATAGTCGCCTTTGCTTGGTGTATCTAAACATCCCAAAATATTCATCAAAGTTGATTTACCAGAACCTGAAGGGCCCATTAATGCAACAAATTCTCCTTTATTAATGGATAGCGTTACTGATTTTAACGCGTGAATAACTTCTGAACCGATAACGTATTTACGACCTATATCTTTTATGGTAATGAGTGTGTTCTGCATTGTTTTTTCTTTTTAGACCAGCTTTGCCTAGCCAATGTTACAGCTGTGTTTATTTTTCTATTATTTTAGGCACTAAGAAGAAACTTTCATTGTGTGTAGCTGCATTTTTTAATCCGTTAGCCACACTAATTTCTTGCTTTGCATTATCTTCCCGCCAAACATTAACTTCTTCATTCATGTAAACCAACGGTTTTACACCAGTAGTGTCTAACTCGTTAAGCTTTTCCATAAAAGTAAGTATCTTATTCATTTCTACTGTTAATGTATCAACCTCGTTATCTTTTATAGCAATCCTAGCTAAATCAGCAACTTTATGAACCGTTTGTTTATCTATTTTCATTACTATAATCTACTGTTAATCTTTTTAAAAACCTCATCTTTTAAAATATCTGCATTTTCTATGCCCAATATACTGGTTAAAATGGGTTCATGAACATAAATATCTCCTATACCTGGTTTGGTTCCATATTTCATACCATCATCCCACATCAATTTCCACACATTTATAATAGACACAGGGACAATAGGGATATTTTTTTCAATAGCTAATCTAAATGGACCATTTTTAAATTCTTGTAAAACTGGCGGATATGCATCATCAATTCTTCCTTCTGGGAAGATAATTAAGCTCATCTCCTTTTCTAGATTTTCACCAGCTCTTTTAAATGCTCTAAAAGCAGAAATCTTACTTTCTCGAGAAACTGGAATATCTATTGTTTTAAAAAACATACCTAATACAGGGTTTTTCAATAACTCTTCTTTCCCCATGAAATGATATCGCCCTTTTGCTAATAGACAAAAAATCACAATATCTAAATTTGAAGTATGATTTGCGCAATAAATATAGGTCTGTTTGTTATCTAGCTTTTTTTCAAATTCAAAATTAAAAAAAGTACCGGTTATAGCAGTGCAAATGAATGAATGAAATTTTCTAATTTTATTTAAAAACGAATAATATTTAGGATTACGTGTACCTAAATAATAAAGAGGTCGAAAAAGAATAAAGAAAAAAACAATGCTAAATACTGAGTATATGTAATGTATTTTTCGGAGTAGTTTAATCATCGAAATCAAAAATACAAATTACGGCAATCTATTTATAGGTTTTTTCTTAATTTCGGGCCATGATCAAAGAAACGGTTGTAAGCGGAATACGTTCTACAGGAAAATTACATATAGGAAATTATTACGGTGCGGTAAAAAACTTTGTACAAATGCAACATGAGTACAATTGTTACTTTTTTATTGCCGATTTGCATTCATTAACTACACATCCTACTCCAGCAGATTTACATGGAAATGTGAGGCATGTTTTGGTAGAATATTTAGCTAGTGGGATAGATCCAGAAGAAACAACGATTTATATCCAATCTGATGTACCTGAAATTGCAGAATTGTATTTATATCTAAACATGAATGCTTACATGGGCGAATTGGAAAGAAGCACTTCTTTTAAAGATAAAGTTCGTGGAAACCCAGATAATGTAAATGCAGGTTTATTAACGTATCCAGTTTTAATGGCTGCAGATATTTTGATACATAAAGCCACAAAAGTTCCAGTAGGTAAAGATCAGGAACAACATTTAGAAATGGCTCGTACGTTTGGTAACCGATTTAACAGGTTATATAATCAAGATTATTTTCCTGAACCTTATGCGTTTAGCTATTCTAAAAGTTTAGTAAAAGTTCCTGGCTTAGATGGAAAAGGGAAAATGGGAAAATCTGAGGGTGAAGGAAATGCAGTTTATTTATCAGATAGCCCTGAAATTATTCGTAAAAAAGTTTCAAGAGCGGTTACTGATAGTGGCCCAACTGCAGAGTTTCAAGAAAAACCAGAAGCTATTCAGAATTTATTCGATTTAATGAAAATTGTTTCTTCCGAAGATACCCTAACTCATTTCGAAGACCAATACAATAAAATGGCTATTCGTTATGGCGATTTTAAAAAGCAATTAGCTGAAGATATGATTATTACTACAGCACCAATGCGTGAACGTATTAATGAAATTGCTGCAGATACTTCTTATCTTCGCCAAGTGGCAAAACATGGCGCTTTAAAGGCAAGAGAAAGCGCACAAAAAACCATCAGAGAAGTTAGAGAATTAATTGGGTTTAAAAGTTTTTAATTGATAGATTTGAAATGAGCGGTTTAGATTCATTAAAATCTCAACTCTTACATCTAAATCTCATATCTTAAATAAAATATGCACATAGCAATAGTTGGAAATATTGGCGCAGGAAAAACGACTTTAACTAGTTTACTTGCCAAAAGTTACGGATGGGAAGCTCTATACGAAGCAGTAGATAATAACCCTTATTTGGAAGATTTTTATAGCGACATGAAACGTTGGAGCTTTAATTTACAAATCTATTTTTTAAATAGCCGTTTTCAACAAATTGTTGAGATTGATAGTAATAAACGCAATGTAATTCAAGATCGTACGATATATGAAGATGCCCATATTTTTGCAGAAAATTTGCATGAAATGGGATTAATGACATCGAGAGATCACGATAATTATAAAGCTATTTTTAGCAATATTACCTCATTTATTAAACCACCGGATTTATTGGTATATTTAAGAGCTTCTGTACCGACTCTAGTTAACAATATTCAAAGGCGTGGTAGAGAGTATGAAGCTAGTATTCGTATTGATTATTTATCGAAATTGAATGAAAAATATGAGGCTTGGATTAAAGGGTATGATTTAGGTAAATTGTTAGTTTTAGATAAGGATAAACTTGATTTCACTAATAATCCTGAAGATTTAGGAACTGTTATTCAGTCTATAGAAGCCGAAATTAACGGATTATTTTAAATATTATAACCATGAAAGACTTTCAACATGACAATCCATCGAATTGGAAATTTGGAATGTTTTATTTCAATAAAAATGATTTCGAGATTTATAGTTCGGAAGCAGGTTGAAAGTTTAGGTTGGACATTTAATTTTGCTCATCCCATATCTTATTTCGTGTTAGCCCTATTACTTTTAATCCCTATATTATCTGTTATATTTTTATAATTAGTTACTTTGAAAGTTCTCGGAATTATTCCTGTTCGCTTTGCTTCTACCCGATTTCCTGGGAAGCCATTAGTTGATATTGGAGGCAAAACCATGATACAACGAGTGTATGAGCAAGCCTTAAAATCCGATTTAGATAAAATAGTCGTTGCCACTGATGATGAACGCATTGCAGCAGAAGTTAAACGGTTTGGTGGTAATTTTATATTAACTAACCCTAATCATCAAAGTGGAACAGATCGTTGTGCAGAAGTTGTAAAAAAACTGCCAGATTTTGATGTAGTGATAAATATCCAGGGTGATGAGCCATTTATAGATCCGACGCAAATTTCTTTAGTGAGTTCATGTTTTGACGATGAAAATGTCGAACTAGCGACGCTGATCAAAAAAATTGATGAGGATACTGAACTTTTAAATACCAATATTCCAAAAGTTGTAATTAATTCTAATCAACAAGCTATTTATTTTAGTCGCCACCCAATACCTTTCATTCGTAATGCGGAAAAAGAGAATTGGGCAACAGCACACCAATTTTATAAACACATTGGTATTTATGGCTATAAAACGTCAACACTGTTGGAAATCACCAAATTATCACCATCGTCTTTAGAATTGGCCGAAAGTTTAGAGCAATTGCGTTGGTTAGAAAATGGTTATCAGATTAAAACAAAAATAACCAACATAGAAACCATTGCAATTGATACTCCAGAAGATTTACAAAAAATAATTTTATAGGATATTTTTTTATCTTCGAAGTAAATCAATTCCTATGAAAAGCTTTCCTTTACCGCTTCTATTTGTTGCCTTTGTAATCACTTCTTGCACTACTAAAAATGAAAAGAAAGTAGCTATCAATATAGAAAAAACTGCTCTAAAATCATTTACAGATACTGCACAACTAGACACTTTTAAAATTGCTTTAAAAGGAACTGAATCTAAAAACATGAGCTTGTTGTTTACAATTACAAGCTATAAAAGTGCACAGGTTTATAAAAAAGAGATTAAAGCTGAAGAACTATTAAAAAGCTATTTAGCCAGTGCCGATTTAAAAAAGGAAGATGAGAAAATCAAGTTTTTAGAGGATGAGGTTAACTTCTTTTTAGATGAAGAACATTTCTTAATGCCAGCCATTACAGAACAAGAAAAGCCTGACAATAATACACCTGATAAAGCTTTTTACGAAGAATTAAAAGCAAGTAAATTAAATGGTTTCGATTATCGTTTAGGGAAAGATACTAAAATCTATATTGCTTGGTCAGCAAAAGATCAAAAAGTAAAAATATATTATAAATGTTGCTAAGTGCTTTTTGGAGAAGTATTTAAAAGAAAATCGAATAGATTTACTTCTGGTTTTAAATTCAATTTTTTTCTTAGCCTATATCTACTTACCTCTACAGCTCTCGGCGTTATATTTAATAATTGAGAGATTTCTTTTGACGATAAATTGAGTTTTAAATAGGCACATAGTTTTAAATCACTAGGACTAAGATTTGGATATTTTTCCTTTAAATTACTTAAGAAATTTGCGTGTACATGGTCAAAATGTATTGAAAATTGCTCCCAATCGTTATCTAGTTTTTTTGCCTCGTTTAATAATCGGATTACTTTTTTTAAATCATTAGCAGTATCCTTGCTTGTAGTTTCTTGTACTAAAGGCAAAAGCTCATCTCCTATTTTAGATAATAATTTACCCCTTTGAACCAAGTGCATTGTTGTAGTTGCTAACTCTTTATTCTTAAATTCTACATCTGCTTCTAGTTGCTTTTTTTGAAGTTTAGTAATTTGTTGTTCGTTTCTCTCTATTTCTAATTGATGTTTTTGCCTTAGATTATCTTGTTGTTTTTTATGTTCCTTTTCTTGAACCTTAATTAATAAGTACAACATATAAATAAATAGCACGAAGTAAAAAACATAAGCAACATTACTCCTATACCAAGCAGGAGAAATAGTAAATGCATAGCTTATTGATTTAGATTCATTTCCTAGATTATTTCTAGCTTTAACCCAAAAAACATATTTGCCATGAGCTAAATTGGTATAATCTTTTTCACTTTTACTACTCCACACAGACCAATCATCATCATACCCTTGTAGTTTATAACTAAATTCTATATTCTCCTTTTGTTCAAACAAAGTTGATGCATATTCAAAATGAAGAGAGTTATATTCAAACGATAATTTCTGTTTAGCCCTTCTTTCTCCAGTAAAATACCCACCAAAAAAAACGCTATCAGTTTTACCCGCGATACGAATTTGACCTAATAATACATTTGGTTTAAAAATATTGGCAGCATATTTTCTATAGTCTATATGAATCAACCCTTTATTTGCTCCTATAAATATATTTCGATCATTATAAGGATAGATGTTTTCAAAGCCCGCAACAATTTTAGAGGTTAATTCAGGAAATTCAACAATAGTAAAACTACTATTTCGAGTTTTATTAAAGTCAACTACTCCTACTTTTTTTGTGGTTACAAACCAGATATTTCCATCTGGATCTTCATTTAAATATTGAATAGATAGCTTTTTAAAAATTGGCCTAAAAAATTGACTAGGTTTAAATTTTTTCTTGGCTGAATCGTATTCATAAATACCATCAGCTGTTGCTGCAACTATTCGATTTTTTACCTTAAATACATAATTATATAGGGTAAAAGGCAAACCATCTTTTTGTGTTAGCAATGTTGTTTTAATCATTTTTTGCTTATCTGGCGATAGATCTATCTTAAAAATGCCTCGGTAAGGGTGTGAAGCCCAAATACAATTCAATTTTTCATCCACAGCCATAAACCTTAAAGGTTCATTTAAAGCAGCTATTGTTCCTCTATTACTAAACTCATTATCTTTATAACTAATATATTGTAGTCCTGTATAAGTTCCAGCAATAACATTACTATTACCTTTTGCAATTGGCGAAAACAGCCAAGTTCCCAATCCTTTATATAATTGTTTAGCATTATTACCATCAATTACTGATGTTCCATCTTCATTTGCCAATAAAAGGTGCTTATTTATTTCCGCTAAGCCCCATGTTTGACCTTTAGTGTTTACTACTTCTGAGAATTGAGACTGAGAATTGCTTAAATCTTCTTGTTTCGTGTTTATTGGAGCAGAAAAGACCCCATTTGATGTCCCTACATAAAGTCTATCATCAAAAATTCTACTGGCATAACTAGAAACTTGTTTTTTCCTATCGGGATAAATATGCTTTATTGCACTATTAAAGGCAATAAATGAAATCCCATCATCAAGACCGAGCCACAAATTTTGATGTTGATCCAATAATATATTTCTAATATTACTATTGTACAATCCCTCAGTGTATGAAAATTGCCTAATTAAAGAACCTTTACGATTAATAATCAGTAATCCTGAGGAGGTAGTTCCCAATGCATATAAATCTTTATTAATTTGGATGGCGCCATTAATCCTATCGTTATAAAAAATTTTATCTTCTGCAGTTTTCTTATTAATTAATTCTTTTCCTATCAAGAGAAAAAGACCATCATTTAAAGTAGTAATTAATAATGTATCTCCATTATAAGGTAAAACAGAAGTAACATTCCCGCTTATAATTCTTTTGTCATTGCAAATGACATCCCATTTTCCAGCATTAAATACTTTTAATCCAATATTTATTTCTTGAGCATAAACTCTATGCTCTACTTTCCCCATGTAAACCCAAGCAATTGGTGTAGGATAGACATCAACTTTATTAGCATTAAAGCGAATTATTTTATTTACTGTTCTAAAATAAATTTCTTTACCATTAAAAACAATATCCCATACATCTGCAAACTGCCTATCTTTAGTTGGGATAAGGTATTTTAAAGAATGATAAGTTAATACACCGTATTCATTTGGTGAGAAATATCCAATTTCATCTTGACCACCAATATAGATCTTACCATCTACATCAATTTTAACTGATCTAATAATTGTCTTATTTGGTGTTGGATAGATTTTCCAATATGCACCATTATATGTTAATAGACCTTCGTTATTTGCGAAATATAAAATTCCATTCCGGTCTTGAGCGATCCCCCAATTTTGAGTTCCCCCTTTATACTCTAAACTAGAATAACTACTAACCTGAGGTAAGCCAATTGGGTCTTGTGCTTTTAAATAAAATTGAGGCAAGATTGCCAACAAAAAGATCAGAAAAAAATATCTCATTTCATCAAGGCCTTATAGTAAATATTTGGTTGTAACTAATTACAGTTAATTATTGCTTAAGATACTAAATTTATCAATGTTGTAGTTCAATAATGCGTTTTCATACTAATTTTAAAGAAAAAAGTCGCTGTTGTATGGGTATTGTTGTGGGTCTATTTTTCATTATTAGTCAATTCACGCTATATATTTGTTACAAGACGTTTGCTAAAATTGACGGATTACTCCTGAGGATTAGCAAATAGAACTAACCAAAATATAAACTTAAATTATTTGTTATGAAAGGAAAATCTACGTTCATTCTTTTGATCTTTTCCCTATTCTTTTCACTGAGCCTTCGAGCACAGGAAATTGATGTGTCAGGAAAAGTAACTTCCAAAAGTGATGGGTTACCTCTACCCGGAGTATCCGTAAAAATTCAGGGAACAAACACTGGTGTTGCTACTGGCGCAGATGGTGTATTTAGAATTAAAGTTCCTAAACCTGGTTCGGTTTTAGAATTTTCTCAAATTGGTATGGCTACGCAAACGTTTGTAGTTAATAACACTCAACCAATTGCTATTGCAATGGCAGATTCACAGGGTGAATTAGAAGAAGTTGTTGTAGTTGGTTATGGAACTCAAAAGAAAAGTGTGGTAACAGGAGCAATTTCACAAGTGAAAGCTTCAGACCTAGAGAATATGCCTGTTACACGTATTGAGCAATCTTTACAAGGTAGAACAGCTGGTTTAACAATTACTACAAGTTCTGGACAACCAGGTGACGGAGCTACATTACGTATTAGAGGTACAACTTCAATTAACAACAGTGAGGCCTTATATATTGTAGACGGAGTACAGGTTGGCGGAGGTATTGATTATCTTAATCAAGCTGATATCGAATCTATTGAGGTACTAAAGGATGCAGCTTCTGCAGCTATTTACGGAGCTAGAGCAGCAAATGGTGTAGTTCTTGTTACTACTAAAAAAGGAAATAAAGACGGAAAAACGAGAGTTAGTTACAATACTTATTTAGGTACACAAGCTCCTTCAAGAAAATTGGATTTATTAAACGCAACTCAATATGCTACTTTATATAATGAAGCAGAGTTCGCTGCAAATCCATCTGTTGGTACACCACGTTTTCCTAACCCATCTCAGTACGGTGTAGGTACAGATTGGCAATCAGCAGTATTTAATACGAGTGCTAAAATTCAAAATCACGAGTTAAGTTTAAGTGGTGGAAATGAAAAATCTACATATTACAGCTCTTTTGGTTATTTTGATCAAGATGGTATTGTAGCATCCGATAATTCCAATTACAAAAGATTTACTGCTCGTATTAATTCAGAACATCAGTTAGCTAAAGCGATTAGATTTGGGCAAACTATTGGATATACTCGTACAAATTCTGTTGGTGTTTCAACTAATACTGAATACGGCTCACCATTAAATAGAGCAATAAATATTGACCCTCTTACTCCAATTGTAGAAACAGATCCAGCAAAATACAACTTGCCATTATATACGGGTAATCCTGTAGTTAGAAATGCACAAGGCTTTCCTTATGGAATTTCTAGTTATGCGCAATCAGAAATCTTAAATCCCTTAGCAGCCCTAGCAGTTGCACAAGGTAAAGGTTGGTCTGATAAAATTGTTGGTAATGCATTTGTTGAAGTAGAAATTATTAAAGGTTTAAAATTAAAATCACAAGGTGGTGTTGATTTAGCCTTCTGGGGTAGCGAAAGCTTCACCCCCATTTACTACTTAAATTCTATCAATCAGACTACAATTACTTCTTACAATAGAAATAATAATAGAGGTTTATTCTGGTCATTAGAAAACACAATTAGCTATACTAAAGCTATTCAGAAGCATAACTTCACAGTTTTATTGGGCTATTCAGCACAAAAAAATAAAGGAGAAACCAATGGTGGATCTAAAGACGGTATTCCTGTTAATAACATTAAAGATGCTTCATTACAGTTCCCAGTTTCTAGAACGAATGATGTATTTTATGGTGGAGAATACTTAAATACCTTGAATTCAATGTTTGGTCGTTTAACCTATAATTATAACGAGCGTTATTTGTTTACTGGTATTGTTCGTAGAGATGGTTCATCACGTTTCGGACCAAACAATAAATATGGTTATTTCCCATCAGGTTCTGTGGGCTGGATTACAAGTAACGAAAGCTTCTTCCCTAAAAACAAAGTGGTTACTTTCTTGAAATTTAGAGGATCTTATGGTGTTACTGGTAATGATAATATTGGAGATTTTAGATACTTATCAACTGTTAGCGGTGGAAGAAATTACACTTTAGGAACTTCAGCAGGCTTAAATAATGGCGTAAGTCCTGATGCTTTATCTAATCCTGATTTAAGATGGGAAGAAACTTCATCTACAGATATTGGTATGGATGCAACATTATTTGGCAATTTTACGGTTACTGCAGATTGGTACCACAAAAAAACGTCAGGTATGTTATTGCAAATTGCGGTTCCAGGTTATGTAGGTAACTCTGGCCCTATTGGTAATATTGCAGATTTATCTAATAAAGGTTTCGAACTTGAACTAGGATATAACAAAAAAATAGGTGATTTCTCTTTTAGAGTTGTAGCAAATGCCTCATTATTAACAAATAACATTGATTTCTTAGGAGATGATAAAGAATTCTTAGGTGGACAAACAGTTACACCTCAAGGTTTAGAAGTTACTCGTACTAAAGTTGGTCATGCGATTGGTTCTTTCTATGGATATAGAAGCGATGGTTTATTCCAAACCCAAACTGATGTAAACAATTACAAAAATAGCGCAGGTGGATTAATTCAGCCTAATGCAAAACCTGGAGATATTAAATTCCGTGATTTAAATAACGATGGTTTAATTAGTGATGATGATAGAGAGATTATTGGTGATCCAACTCCAGATTTCACTTACGGATTAACTTTTAGTGCTGGTTATAAAGGTTTTGATTTAGTTGTTTTGGGACAAGGGGTTGCTGGTAACCAAATATTCAATGCATTAAGAAGATTTGATTTACCAACAGCAAATTACACCACTGCTATTTTAAATAGATGGACAGGACCAGGTACTAGCAATACAACACCTCGACTTACTTTAGCTGATGACAACAAGAACTATAGCCGTGTTTCTAGTTTATTTATTGAAGATGGTTCATATTTTAGAATTAAAACCTTGCAAATAGGTTATTCATTACCAACTAAATTGGTTAGCAAAGCTGGATTAAATAAACTCAGGTTTTATGTGATGGCTAATAACTTGTTAACCCTAACTAAATATACAGGCTATGATCCAGAAATTGGTGGTGGCAGTTACGGTGTAGATCGTGGATTTTACCCACAAGCTAGAACGTTCTTCGCTGGTTTAAATGTTGGATTTTAATTATAGAAATGATGAACAAAAAATATATAAAATGTACCATCGCAATAGTTGCGGTAATGCAGATTTTCGTATCATGTAAAAAAGACTTTCTGGAGCTAACGCCGAAAGGAACTGCATTAGAAGACAATTTTTACAAAAATGAAACCGAAGTAATGCAGGGAATTATCTCTGTTTATGATGTTACCCAATGGGGAACAACTGGTGGATATACTATGAAAATGCCTTTATTAAGTGCAGCTTCTGATGATTGCTGGGCTGGAGGAAGTAATGCCTCAGATCAACCGAATTGGGTTGCTTATGATAATTTCAAAATGGACCCAAGAATTGGCCCACAAGGCGGATTATGGAGTAAAAATTATACTGGAATTAATCGTGCTAACTTAATATTAAGTAAAATTGAAAAAGCAACTACATTAAGTGCTGCATTTAAAACAAGAGTAACTGCTGAAGCTAAATTTTTAAGAGCTTATTTCTATTTCGATTTAGTTCGTTTCTTTGGAAGGGTTCCTTTAATCACTTCGGTTTTAGCAACTGATGATTTATACAAACAAGTTCAGTCTACTCCTGCTCAAATTTATGCTCAGATAGAAAAAGATTTAAGAGAAGCTTATCCAGGTTTACCTCCAATAATCTCTGCTACAGAAAAAGGAAGAATTTCAATGGGTGCTGCAAAAGCGCAACTAGCAAAAGTATTATTGTATGAAAATGATAATGCAAAATTAGCTGAAGCTATTACTTTGTTTGAGGATGTTAATAAAGTTGGAAATGCATATGGTTATGCTTTATTGGGAAATTATGCTGATATTTTTAATCCTGCAAATAAATTCAATTCAGAATCAATCCTAGAAATCCCTCACTCAAACAATGCTGCATGGTCAGATTGGGGTTGGATTAACGGTGGTGAAGGTAATGTTGGTACTCAGTTTATTGGTATGGATAGTTATAATGGCGACACTTACTCAAGCGGTTGGGGTTTCTGTCCAGTAACTTTAGATTTAGTAAACGCATTAAAAACTGATCCACGTTTTGCTGCTACCATTATTGATGGTGCTGCATTAAAAGCGGCAGGTGCAACTTACAATGCTCGTTACCAAAACACAGATTATTTCATTAAAAAGTATGCACCATTAAAAACTTTCCGCTCTGCGAGTGGTGTTGCCGAACAAAATTGGCCAATTAATGAAATTGAAATTAGATTAGCAGATACTTATTTAATGCAAGCTGAAGCTTTAGTGAAAGCAGGTTCAAACCCTACAAGAGCTAAAGAATTATTAGATGCAGTTAGAGGTAGAGTTGGCTTAACATCTGTTCCAGCTACGTTAGATAATATTTATAACGAACGTAGATTAGAATTAGCTACTGAAGGACACCGTTTCTTTGACTTAGTGCGTACCGGTAAAGCAGTTACTGTTTTAGGTCCGGTCGGCTTTAAAGCTAACAAAAGCGAATATTTGCCAATTCCTCAAACAGAAATTGATGTTACTAAAGGAGTTATTAAACAAAATCCAGGTTATATTAATTAATCATTAAAAAAATGAAATCATTAAAAAACACGATAAAAACATCAATCTGGCTTAGTTTAGGTCTGATGTTGACTATATTGGGTTCTTGTAAGAAAGAAGATTCTATGAAAGAATTGGGTGCTGCTCCTACTTCAGCACAAGTTCAATTCACGGCAACCCCAACGTCTACAAATGCTAATATTATTAATTTTAAAAGTACTAGTCCAGGTTTTAGAGCCATTTGGGATTTTGGAAATGGAGCAACTGCTGAAGGTACAGATGCACAAGCTTCATATCCTTTAGCTGGAACATATACTGTTAAATTAACCATTGTAACTGATGGTGGATATGCATCGAGCACTAAAACAGTTGTCGTTGCTAATACAAATCCAGCTATGCTTACCGACCCTGCATTTACGACACTTTCTGGTGGTTTATCTAATTTAACGGGTAAAACCTGGGTAATTGATCAAACACAACAAGGTCATTTAGGTGTAGGTCCTATTGGCTCTCAATTCCCAGATTGGTATCAAGCGAATCCAAATGAGAAAGCCACTAATGGGTTTTACGATGATGAGATGACATTTAACATGAATTCATTGAAGTACACCTATGCTAATAATGGAACTACTTTTGCCAATGCTTCAAATGCACCTGGTATTGGTGGACCAACAGGGACCAATGACCCTACAGTAAACTACACACCTCCTACCAATTTAACATGGTTAGTTACTACAGTAAATGGTGTTAAATATATCACGATTAGCAATAATGGATTTATAGCCTATTATTTAGGTGTATCTCAATATCAAATTCTTTCATTAACTGATGATGAAATGTGGTTGAGATGTTTAGATAAATCGAATGCTGGTAACGCTTGGTATTTGAAATTGATTAGAAAAGGGTATGTAAGACCAGTTGTACCTCCAGTTCAAAAACCAATGCAAGCAGCTAATCTTACTGATGACTTCCAAAGCACTTCTTCAATTACATGGAATGCAGAGAACATGGATTATACTAGATCTTACGATAATCCATCAAAATTCCCAGTAAATACATCTGCTAAGGTTGGTTATTACGAGAAAAGAACTGGTTCTGATGGTCAGTATGGAAACTTAAACGTTACCATGCCTTATCGTTTCGATTTAACCACAAAAAATAAAATTAAATTAAAAGTATTTTTCCCTGGAGGAAACGATTTTACAAAAGTTGGATCAACAGTTTCTATTAAATTGCAAAACTCATTATTGGGTGGCAACGCATGGACAACCCAATTAGAAGTTGTAAAAACAATTACTCCGGCACAGTACAATACTTGGGTGCAATTGGAGTTTGATTACTCTGGTTGGGCATCAGAAACTTTGTACGATAAAATTGTAGTACAATTAGGTGGTGAAGGACATCCAAATCCAGGAATTTTCTATATTGACGATTTCGAATTTAAATAGAAACAAAAAAGCCTGGTTTTTCAACCAGGCTTTATAAACTAAGTTACTATGATTTATAGAAAAATTAAAAATGCATATTTCTTAATTGCACTCTCAGCTGGTTTCATATTTTCTTGTCAATCGTGCTCATCTGGTAAAGAAGTAGAAGAACCTGTTATTATTCCACCAGCACCCGTTGTTGTGGTAGATAAAAATTGGGCTTTTGAAAGTACACCGTTTTGGGCAGATGAATTTGATTATACAGGTTTACCTGCAACTGCAAAATGGGATTATGATCTTGGTGGCTCTGGTTGGGGAAATAACGAGAAAGAATATTATACAAATGCATTAGCCAACGCTAGCGTAGCTGATGGAAAATTGAGTATAACAGCCAAAAAAGAAAGTATGAATGGTATGGCTTATACCTCTGCTCGTTTAGTAACCAGAAATAAACTAGATGTATTGTATGGCAGAATTGAAGTTAGCGCAAAATTACCAACTGGAAAAGGCACCTGGCCCGCAATTTGGATGTTGCCAACAGATAGAACCTACGGAGATTGGCCTAAATCTGGTGAAATAGATATCATGGAACATGTTGGTTACGATCAAAATAATGTGCATTTCACAACACATACAGAAGCTTATTATTTTAAGATTAACACTCAAAAAACAAGTACCAAAACTATTTCTGACGCAAGTACTGCTTTTCATAAATACAGAGTTGATTGGACCCCCTACGCTATTCGTGGTTATTACGATGATGCAATGGTATTCGAATTTGCCAATGAAGGTACTGGTTACAAAGTTTGGCCTTTCGATAAAAGATTTCACTTGTTGTTAAATTTAGCCATTGGTGGCGATTGGGGTGGCGCTCAAGGAATTGATGATTCCATTTTCCCACAAAAAATGGAAGTTGACTATGTACGTTATTACAAAATGATCGAAAAATAGTTACAAACTATCTTTAATTAAATGTCCAGCTTAGTCTGGACATTTTTTTTAACTACTTTTCCGATTAGTCACTCACTATCAATCAAATAATTTATTTAAACATTTAGTCACTCAAATCATATTTTTGTGTAGCTTTGTATCCCGTACAAAAACAATTAAAAAGGCCATAAAGCCCGCTTAATTTCACAAACTCACAAACATGACTAAGTATATTTTTGTTACGGGCGGTGTTACTTCCTCATTAGGTAAGGGCATCATCTCCGCTTCATTAGCCAAACTTTTACAAGCAAGAGGTTACCGAGTAACCATTCAAAAATTCGACCCTTATATCAACATTGATCCGGGCACATTAAATCCTTACGAACATGGCGAGTGCTATGTTACTGAAGATGGAGCCGAAACAGATTTGGACTTAGGCCACTATGAGCGTTTTTTAAACACACCAACTTCTCAAGCAAATAATATTACCACAGGTCGTATTTATCAAAATGTAATCAATAAAGAAAGACAAGGCGATTATTTAGGAAAAACCGTTCAAGTTGTACCGCACATTACCGACGAAATTAAACGTAACATGCGTATTTTGGGCGAAAGTGGGGATTACGATATTGTTATTACTGAAATTGGTGGAACAGTTGGGGATATAGAATCCTTACCATTTGTAGAGGCGGTTCGTCAGTTTAAATGGGAAGAAGGTTCAAATAATGCAATTGTTATTCACTTAACTTTAGTTCCCTATTTAGCTGCAGCTGGAGAACTAAAAACAAAACCTACACAACACTCTGTTAAAGCATTACTAGAATATGGTATCCAACCTGATATTTTAGTTTGCCGTACAGAACACCATATTAGTGCGGATATTCGTAAAAAAATTGCCCTTTTCTGTAATGTTAATGTGAATGCTGTAATCGAATCTATAGATGCATCTTCTATTTATAGTGTGCCTTTGTTGATGATGAAAGAGCAGTTGGATAAAACAGTTTTAGCTAAATTAAAATTGCCAACTAAAAACGAACCTGACATGGAAAGCTGGAAAGATTTCTTGGGTCGTTTAAAAAATCCTACTGCGGATGTTAGAATTGGTTTAGTTGGTAAATATGTAGAATTACCAGATGCGTATAAATCTATTACCGAAGCATTTATTCATGCAGGCGCAAAAAATGAATGTAAAGTTCGCGTTGAATATATTCCATCAGAAAGCATTTACCCTGATAATGTAAAAGAAAAATTAGGCCATTTGCAAGGTGTTTTAGTAGCTCCAGGATTTGGTAGTCGTGGTATTGAAGGAAAAATTGAAGCAATTAAATTCGTAAGAGAAAACGAAATTCCGTTCTTTGGTATCTGTTTAGGAATGCAATGTGCAGTAATTGAATATGGTCGCAATATTTTAGGCCTGAAAAATGCAAATACAACAGAAATTGATGAAAATTCTGAACATCCTGTAATTAACATGATGGAAGAACAGAAAAACATCACATTAAAAGGTGGAACAATGCGTTTAGGTGCATATCCATGCGATGTTAAAAAAGGAACAAAAGCCTTCTCAGCATACGGAAAACAGCATATTACTGAAAGACACAGACATCGCTATGAGTTTAACAATAAATATTTACAGCAATATGAAGATGCTGGAATGATAGCTTCTGGTGTTAATCCTGATAGCAATTTAGTAGAGATTGTAGAGTTAAAAAACCATCCTTTTTTCGTTGGTGGACAATTTCATCCAGAATTAAAGTCAACTGTTGCAAATCCTCACCCACTTTTTGTTAAATTTGTCGCCGCTGCAATGGAGCACGCCAAAAAGAAAACAATATAATACAAGTTTAAAACAACATAATGGATAGAAATACATTTACAGGTCTGTTCCTGATCATGGTTATTTTAGGAGCAGCTGTTTTTTTCATGAAGCCTAGCGAGGCTGATATCAAAAAAGAAAGAGCTAAAATTACTGCAGACTCATTAGCAAAAGCTGGAGTAAAAACTACACCGGTTGTAGCACAACCAACAACACCAGCAAAACCAGATTCCGCAACTTTATCAGGTCCATTTGGCGGCAATATTGCTGGCACCGCACAAACTTCAGTTTTAGAAAACGATAATTTGAAATTAACCTTCACTAATTTAGGTGGTAAAATATTATCTGTTGAAGTTAAAAAAGAACATACCTACGGTGGTAAGCCATTAATTTTATTTAACGGCTCAGATAATAAATTTGGTTTAAATCTTAACATTGACGGTAAAATTGTAAATACCAACAATTTGTATTTTACTGCTACACAAACAGCAACCAACATTAGTATGCGTGCTAACTATAGTGCGGATAAATACATTGAGTTTGTATATGGCTTAAAACCGAATGGCAACAATGTTGATTTTAACATTAACCTAAATGGTTTAAACCAAGCTGTACAAGGAAATACGGTTACTTTAAATTGGGAAACCACTTTATTAGAACAAGAAAAATCTGCTAAAAAAGAGCAAGAACATTCAGCTCCTTTCTATAAATACACAGATAAAAATCCTGATCATTTAAATGTAGGGAAAGATGTTAAAGAAGAACTTAAAGAAGGGAAAATAGAATGGTTCTCATTTAAACAACAGTTTTTCTCAGCAGTGTTGATTCCGCAAGTTCCTTTTGAAAAAGGTGATCTAGAAGTTAAAATCAGCACAGAACCTGGAAAAATTAAATGGTATGGTGCTAATATGCAATTGCCATTTAAAAACTTAGCTGCAGAGAGTTATGCAATGAAGTTTTACTTCGGTAATAACAAATTTGACAACTTAAAAGCACAAGGTCAAAGTATAGAGAAACAAGTTGATATGGGTTATTGGCCTTTAAAATATATCAACCGTTTTATAGTATTACCAGTATTCCAGTTTTTAGAAAGCTTTGGTTGGGGTTACGGCTTGATTATTCTAGTATTAACTATTTTGCTAAAATTAGCGATGTCGCCATTAACCTATAAATCTTACATCTCAATGGCTAAAATGAGAATTTTGAAGCCAGAAATGGATGAAATTAAAGCCAAAGTTGGTGAAGATAATGCTACGCTTTTGCAACAAGAATATTTAAAACTCTATAAAAAAGTGGGGGTAAATCCATTAGGTGGATGTTTACCAATGTTATTGCAGTTGCCTTTTGTAATGGCGTTCTTCTTCTTCTTCCCTAATTTATTCGAATTAAGAGGTCAAACTTTCTTATGGATGCACGACTTATCTACTTATGATGATTTTATAAAATTTGGTTTTACTGTTCCATTTATTGGTGATCACTTAAGTTTAATGTGTGTGTTGATGACCATCTCGACATTGATTTACACCTACTTTAATAACCAAATTTCTGGTGCAACTGGACAGATGAAATACATTGGTTACATTATGCCAATCATTTTCTTAGGTGTGTTAAATAGCTATCCATCAGGCTTAAACTATTATTATTTCTTAGCTAACATGCTAACCTTCTTACAACAATACTTAATTAGAAGAATGGTTAACGATGATAAAATTCATGCTATTTTGCAAGAAAATAAAGCAAAACCACAAAGTGAAAAGAAAAAATCTAAATTCCAATCTCGTTTAGATGATTATATGCGTACACAAGCACAAGCTAAAACGCAAGAGAAAAAAGGAAAATAATTACAGTTGGTAGCTTTTAACTAAAACTACTAAAGTAAATAGCCGCAAATGCGCAGATTTTATCTGAACATTTGCGGTTTTTTTTGCTTAATATTTTCAATCAAGTTTGGAAACAAGTAATGAACAAATGAAAAAACACGATACTTTTGTAAAATTTGATATACACATAGTAGAATTATGCATAAAATTTGCAATTTTTAAAGTCAGATAAGATTTACTCTCATAACTATTTTATAATCATGCAAAAAAAATTAACCTTACTTTTTTTATTATTTGCTAGTGTAGTTTATGCACAAAAGAAGCCACTAGATCATTCTGTTTATGATAAATGGGAAGCTGTAGGCGCAAAACAGTTTTCGAATAATGGATTGTGGGCTGCATATGTTATCAATCAGCAAGAAGGAGATGCAAATTTATATTTCCAAAATAGTGCAACTGCACAAAAAATACAGGTTTCGAGAGGAACTCCACCTCAATTAGGTTTCGAAGTACGATCTAATTCTACTTTATTTAGTGCCGATTCTAAATTTGCAGCTTTTGCCATTAAACCTTGGTATAAAGACACTCGGTTGGCTAAAATCAAAAAGAAAAAACCAGACGAGATGACGAAAGATACTTTAGGCATTGCCAACTTAACTACGTTAGCCATCATTAAAATACCTAGAGTAAAATCTTTCAGGTTTCCAGAAAATGGAGCTGCTATATTAGCTTACAACTTGGAAAAAACTCCTGATACTAGTAAAAAAGTAAAGCCTGTAACTCCAACTACTGAGCAAAAAAACGATAGTGAAGAAGATTATTTTGCAGATGACGAACCTGCTGGTGCTACTGCAAAGGAAGGAACAGATTTAATTGTAAAAAATTTAACTACTGGTGTAGAAAGAACGTACAAGTTTGTGAGCGATTATGCATTTAGTAAAGATGGTAAGCAATTGGTTTTTGCTTGTACTGGATCTAAAAAGGATAAAACAGCTCCACAAGGCGTATTCTTATTAAATACAGAAAGTGGACTATTAAAAAGTCTAGTAAAAGGCAAAGGAAACTTTAAGAATTTTACGTTTGATGATGAAAGTGAACACTTGGCTTTTTTAGGAGAAACTAGTCCTGAGAAAACAGAAATTAAAGACTTTAATGTTTACTATAATTCGTTAACACTTGATACTGCTCAAATTTTAGTGGATAACGATATGCCAGGCATGCCTGCAAAATTTGCAGTGAGTGGTGATGGAAGAGTTACTTTTAGTAAAGATGGAAATAGATTATTTTTCGGTATTGCGCCAATTAAAAAGGCAAAAGATACAACATTAGTAGATTTCGAAAATGCCAAGTTGGATATTTGGGGGTATAAAGATGATTATTTGCAACCAATGCAATTAAAAAACGCAGATCGCGAAGCTAAAAGAAGCTACTTAACTACAATTGATATTTATGGCACTGACCCTAAAATTGTGCCTTTAACTGATGCAAAACTTCCTGATGCTAATTTGGTAAATGAAGGAAATGCTGCCTTTGTATTGGCATCAACAGATTATGGAAATCGTATTCCATCTCAGTGGACTGGTGGTTCGATACGTGATTATTATTTAGTGGATGTTAAAACTGGTGTTCGTAAAAAAATTATAGAAAGCTTAGATGGAAATGCTTCTGCATCGCCTGACGGCAATTACATTCTATATTATGATAAGAAAGTGAAACTTTGGAAAACCTACCAAGTGGCTACTGGAAAAACATACATTATTACGGCTAACATGACGGCGAAATTTTACGATGAAGAGAATGATGTACCTGATGATCCAAATAGTTATGGCGTTGCAGGATGGTTAGAAGAAGATAAAGCAGTTTTATTGTACGATCGCTATGATATTTGGCAATTTTCTCCTGATGGAACTTCAGCTAAGAATTTAACCAACGGTTTTGGTAGAACTAATAATATCACATTCCGTGTAGAAAGAATTAATCCTGATGCTAAATTTCTTACTAAAAAAGAAGTACTATGGTTAGATGCATTTAACAATACGACTAAAGAAAATGGTTTTTATCGCAAGGCATTGAATGATAACAAAGCGCCTGAATTAGTGATTATGGCTCCATTTAAATATTCTAATTTAGTGAAAGCGAAAGATGCAGATGCTATCCTTTTTGATAAAGGAAATTACACTATTTCGCCTGATGTTTATCTATCAAAAGATAATTTAAAAACAGCGTTGAAGTTAAGTAGCACAAATCCTCAGCAAGCTAATTACAATTGGGGCACTGCAGAATTGGTGAAATGGACTACACCAAAAGGATATAAATCTGAAGGTATTTTATACAAACCAGAAAACTTCGATCCAACTAAAAAGTACCCAATGCTAGTTTATTTTTATGAAAAACTTTCAGAAGGATTATATACTTATAATGCCCCTGCTCCTACGCCATCGCGTTTAAATATTCCGTTTTTTGTAAGTAATGGTTATTTGGTTTTTGCACCAGACATTAGTTATGAAACTGGTCACCCTGGTAAGTCTGCAGAAGAATTTATCAATTCAGGTGTAGAAAGTTTAAAGAAAAATGCATGGGTAGATGGAACTAAAATTGGTATTCAAGGTCAGAGTTGGGGCGGTTACCAAGTTGCACATTTAATTACCGCAACAGATATGTACGCTGCTGCTTGGGCTGGTGCACCAGTAGTAAACATGACATCTGCTTATGGTGGTATTCGCTGGGAAAGCGGTATGAACAGACAGTTTCAATATGAAAAAACGCAAAGTAGAATTGGTGCTACCTTATGGGAAAAACCTGAATTGTACATAGAAAATTCACCATTATTTAATTTACCTAAAGTAAAAACACCTGTTGTTATTATGAGTAATGATGCGGATGGAGCTGTGCCTTGGTACCAAGGTATTGAGATGTTTACAGGTTTAAAACGTTTAGGCAAACCGGTTTGGTTGTTAAATTACAACAACGAAGCGCACAATTTGGTGCAACGTCAGAACAGAAAAGATATTCAAATTAGAGAGCAACAGTTTTTTGATTACTATTTAAAAGGTGCTAAAGCTCCGGTATGGATGACAAGCGGAGTATCTGCTGTAGATAAAGGTAGAACTTGGGGTTTTGAGCTAACAGATGATAAACCCTAATTAGTTTTCGGTTAACAATGATAAAATCTGTATTTGATACTTACGAAACAGTTAAAGAAAAGCGGTTGAAAGACCGCTTTTTTAAGCATAACACAATAGTTGATTTAGTAAACCAATTACCAGCTGATTTTGAAATTAAGGAGCTTGGTCAATCGGTAAAAGGTAAAAGCATTAATCTTGTTAAATACGGAAACGGCTTTACTAAAATAATGCTATGGAGCCAAATGCATGGCGATGAAGCTACAGGTACAATGGCTTTATTTGATCTCTTTAATTTTTTGCAAAGCAATCATCCATTAGCACAACTGATATCAGAAAAATGTCAACTGTTCATTCTTCCAATGGTTAATCCTGATGGTGCGGAAGTTTTTACGAGAAGAAATTCACAGCAAATTGATATTAATCGTGATTTTTTAAAAGAAGTATCACCCGAGGCGAAAGTATTGAAACAATGCAGAGCAGCTATTAAGCCTGATTTCGGTTTTAATCTACACGATCAAGTTACGTTATGGAGTGTAACTGGAACTTTAAAACCTGCTACTTTATCTTTTTTAGCTCCGGCTTTTGATGAAGAGTTAAACATTAACGAAACTCGAAAAAATGCAATGTTGGTGATTGCAGATATGTTTAGCGATTTAGATCAACTTCTACCAAAACACATTGGTTTATTTGATGATGAATTTGAACCTCGTGCTTTTGGAGACAATTTTCAAAAAGCTGGCACTTCAACCATTTTAATTGAAGCTGGTGGATATACAAACGATTACGAGAAGCAAGAAATTAGAAAACATTATTTCATAGCTATCCTATCGGGATTATTTTCCATTGCTACAAAAAGTTATAGTCAGCAAGATTTGAAAAATTACTTTGTTATTCCTAAAAACAATAAGCAAATTTTTCATGTGTTAATTCACGGGATTGTATTGGATGGAATTGAAGTAAGTATAGGCATTAACTACGAGGAATGTCCAAGTAGTAATGGTTGTAGTACTTTTAAAACCTACAGCATTCAGGATATTGGAGATTTAAGTTTTTGCGATGCGTATCAAAATTATTCTTCACCTTCCCTATCCTTAAATGGAAATATCACATTGTATCAACCAGCTAATTTTGAATTACTTGATGGGGATAAAACTATATTATCTTTCGAAAATGGAAATCTCCTCTTTAAAAAAGATTAGGTTGGAGGTTATAAATTATTCTAAAAAATACTACATTCAACATCAAATTAAAAGCAAATGGCATTAAGTAGAATTTGGTCAGGTTTTATTATTGTAGCTATACTCGTAGCCTGTATTAAATGTTTCTTTTTCGGACAAACAGATATTTTCAGTTGGATGGTTATTGGCAAAGCCGATGATCCAACAAATTTAACTAAGGTAGATGGGGTTATACAAACTTGTTTAAACGCTGTAAATATTTGTATCGGCTTAATTGGGGTAATGGCTTTATTTATGGGCTTTATGAGTATTGCTGAAAAAGCTGGTGGTATTCGTTTATTATCTAGAATAATTGGTCCATTCTTTTCGAAAATATTCCCAGATGTACCTAAAGGGCACCCTGCAACTGGCCACATGGTCATGAACTTTTCTGCTAATTTGTTGGGCTTAGATAATGCAGCAACTCCTTTTGGCATTAAAGCGATGGAAAGTTTACAAGAACTTAATCCGCATAAGGATACTGCATCGAATGCACAAATTATGTTTTTGTGCTTACATGCTTCTGGATTGACTTTAATTCCAGTAAGTATTATTGCCATTCGAGCATCTTTAAAATCTGTAAATCCAACCGAAATATTTATCCCTTGTATGATTGCTACGTTTGTAGCTACTATTGCAGCGATGTTGATTGTTTCTTTTAAACAAAAGATAAATATTTTTCAGCCTATTATTTTAGGTTGGGTATTGGGTATTTCTGCCTTAATTGCTGTGATGGTGCTTTACCTAGTTAATTTAAGTACTGCAGGTTTACAATCCTTTTCTGGTTTACTGAGTAATGGTTTGTTATTGCTTATTTTCTTATCTATTGTTTTGGGTGGTTTATATAAAAAGATTGACATTTTTGATGCTTTTGTAGAGGGTGCAAAAGGCGGTTTTGATACTGCTATTCGCATTATACCCTATTTAGTTGGGATGTTAATTGCTATTAGTTTATTGCGCACCAGCGGAACTTTTGACCTGGTGATTGATGGGTTTAAGAGTGTATTTTCAGCTATGGGTGCAGATACTCGATTTATAGATGGTATTCCGACTGCACTCATTAAGCCTTTAAGTGGTAGCGGTGCTCGTGGAATGATGATTAGCACCATGGAAACGCATGGTGTAGATTCGTTTGCGGGTAAGTTATCGGCTATTTTACAGGGTTCTTCTGATACTACTTTTTATGTAATTGCAGTTTACTTTGGCGCTGTTAATGTGAAAAACAGTCGTTATTCCGTTTGGGCAATGTTATTGGCTGATTTTGTAGGTATTTGTACTGCTATCGGCTTGTGTTATTTGTTTTTCGGACATAGTTAAGGTGTTTAGTAGCTGCAGTTGATAGTTCAAGCGGTGCAGTTGACAGTTCAAGCAGTGCAGTGAGCAGTTCAAGCGGTGCAGTGAGCAGATCAAGCAGTGCAGTTGATAGTTCAAGCAGTGCAGTGAGCAGTTCAAGCAGTGCAGTTGACAGTTTACTCCATGCAGTTGCTAGTTTAAGCGGTGCAGTTGATAGTTCAAGCTGTGCAGTTGATAGTTTACTCCATGCAGTTGCTAGTTTAAGCGGTGCAGTTGATAGTTCAAAGATTTCTCCACTACGGTCGAAATGACGGTAAAAAAAGTCCCGCTCTATATGAACGGGACTTTTTATGTTTCAGATGATGGAATATCAACTTAACTTATCATTCAATAAACTTAGGATGATATTCTGTTTTAATTAACTAATTATGGTTTATCCCACCATACTCTAGCATTTAAATCATCGGCTCCACCATAAGGAAATGCACTTACTGCTGCATTATAATTTGCTGCATTAATAGAACGCTCTTGAGTTCCATAGGCTTCACGTCGTGGAATTTGAGCACCATTATTTGAAGGAGCTGGAGCTAAGAAAGTTGGGAAACCTGTTCTTCTCCATTCTGCCCAACCTTCGTAACCATGTAAAAACAAGTGTATCCAACGTTGGTTACCAATTTTCATTAAGGCATTTACCGGATCGTAGGCAACATCTGTTTGTGCTAAATATGTACTTACTGAAGTTGTTGAACCTGTCCATTGTCTAATCGATTCTGTAACGGCATTATCGTAGTTCTGTTTAGCGGTTACATCTGTACCGCCAATCCAACCTCTTTTAGCAGCTTCGGCCATGGCAAATAATGATTGTGCATAGGTAACTAAGGCTACTGGTGAGTTTTGCAGACGTAAGTTACTCCCTAACAAGCTGTAATTAGCAATGGTTACGGTAGTTGAACCTGGCAAACCATACTCTAACCCTACATAAGTTGTAATGGCTGTATTAGTTGGTTTATTTGCATAAACAGATAAACGTGGGTCGTTTAACGGTTGCATGTAATCTACCACGGGTTTACTTACGGCAAACCAGTTTCTACCTAAACGTGTAAATTGGTTGTACCAATAGTTTTCGTTGTTTTGATCTGCTAAATGCGGATAAGAAAGGTTATCGGTATTTGCAATCATCATTCCGTTAGTTACAGCTTTGTTAAATTCTGCAGCACCTTTTACAGCATCTACTTTACTTAATCTTAGTGCCATTAACGCATGAATGGTATTACCTAATCTTTTCCATTTTGCAACATCGCCACCATATACAATATCATTTTTAATGTTTCCTGTTACAATAGCTGCATTTGCTTCATCCAATAATGTAAACAACCTGTTGTATATGGCTTGTTGTTTATCGTACTTTGGTGTAAAGATTGCAGCTCCTTTTAGTGCTTCGTCGTAAGGAATATCGCCCCACCTATCTGTCATGTGCCAAAAGAAGTATGCTTTTAATATTTTAGCTACTGCTATTTGGTTAACTACAGGACCTTCTATTGCATCTAAACCTGTGTTGTTAATAACATTTTCAAGGTTCATTAACGGACCTGTATATAGACCAGAAAAGTTAAAATTTACAGTTACATATCTACTATTATCTGTAAATGAAGTATTAGATAAGTATTGTGGATAATGTACACCATAAGGTGATGAACTTAACCCTGGCAAATACAATTCGGCATTTGCAATTAATTGCGTACCAGATGCTTTTGTTGGGTTATTTGGATCTGTGTTTATAGATTCATCGAATTTCTTACAACTGCCTAGCATTACTATGGCTAGCAAGCAGATGTAAATTGATTTATATGTATTTTTCATATGCTTAAAATTAAAATGTAAGGCTTAAGTTAACACCATAAGAACGTACGGTTTGTAATTCACCTTTTTCTATCCAGCTAATTGATGTGCTGCCTGATGATAGTTCTGATGGATCTACTCCTTTTGGTGCTTTTTGCCAAATCATAACTGGATTACGTGCGATAACTGCAAGTTTTGCCGATTTAAATGGAGTTTTGGCTAATAGTTTTGGTTCAAAATTGTAGCCTACACTTACTTCACGTAATTTAATGTAAGATGCGCTGTAAATCCATTCATCGTAAATACGTGTTCCTAAATTTGTTCTGTAGTAGGTTCTAGCATCCACATAGGCTGTAACTTCTTGACCTGTTGCTTGTGATATACCATTTACTTTTACACCACCACCTGCTGCAATTGCATCGCGAACGTTGAAACCTTTATCGTTTATAGCAGCAGTTTCTGCAGCCTGACCAGATTTAGCGGCTAACATTTTAGACCAGCTCATAAATTGTCCACCTTTTTGGAAATCGATATTTGCTGCTAAATCAAACTTCCAAACTTTGAAAGTGTTGCTAAGACCACCCGTAAAATCTGGCAGAACGGTTCCAAAATCTTTAAGCGTATCAAATAAAGGCATGTTATCTGTACCTAATAAAACTTTTCCAGTTCCTGGATCTATTTTATACCCTGGGCCCATTAAATTACCAAATGATTGACCTTGAGTTGAGTTTAAGTACACCGTTTGACTTGAATAGGTGTTTAAATCGTTTTGTAATACGGTGATACCTGGATATAATTCTTCGATTTTATTCTTGTTACGAGCAAAGTTTAAACTCATGTCCCAGGTAAATAACTTCGATTGTATTGGTCGACCTGTTAATGCGATTTCTATTCCTTTGTTACGGATTGAACCTGCATTAACTACAGTTTGATCGTATCCACTTGCTCCAGAAACTGAAAGACTGATGATTTGGTCTTTATTTTGTTGGTTGTAGTAGGTAAATTCTGCTCCTAAACGATTGTTAAAGAATTTTAAATCCATACCTACTTCAAATGAGTTTGCAAATGAAGGTTTAATGTTAGGATTATTTAACTTATCTGGCACTAATAACGTGTTAATAGCTGGTGTTGCACCGTAGTTTGCTCCAGAGCCGTAAGTAAACGCTGTTTGATAAGGGCTCAAATCTGAGCCTGCAATTGCATAACTAGCTCTTAATTTACCAAACGATAGCGCTTTCCAATCTGTTAATTCGCTAAATACTAAACTTCCAGAAACTGATGGGTACCAATATGAATTATTATTATCTGGCAAAGCCGAAGAAATATCATTACGAATTGATGCATCTAAAAAGTATGTGTCTTTATATCCAAATGAACCCATGGCGTACACACTTCTTACTTGTTTAGTTCTCAAAAACGAGGTACTTGTTGGGCGATCTATTGATGCTGCTGCAGAATACCATCCTGGACTTGATAGACCTCCAACTGTTGCTTGATATTGACTTGAATATCTATTGGTAAATAAGTTAGCTCCTAAATTCAAATTAACAGAGATATCATTAAAAGTTTTGGTATACTGACCTAAAAACTCATAGTTATTTTCTTCGTTCTGGTATTTACCAATTTGATAACTATCTACTAAACGACCACCCAGTGGTTCTTTGTGGGTAATGTTTTGAGTAAACATATCTGAACGTACAAAACCACTCAATTTTAATTCTGGTAATACTTGATAGCTTGCATTTACATCGCCAAATAAACGATCACGACTATCATTATTTAATACCTCATACGCATCAAAAAATGGATTATTCCAATCACTAGGTTTGTTGTTAGTGACAATACCTGTGGATGTGTTTGGATTCACATTCCAATTTAAAATAGTTCCATCTGCATATTTGTAATTACGCAATTCGTTAATGTCTATATTACGTTGAAACCATTGTGTTGCTCCTGTAAATGAACCTTGGTACCCTTGGGTTGGGCGTTGACCATTGTTATTTGCATAATTTACATTTGCACCTACGGTTAATTTATCGGTAACTTTTAAGGATGAACTTAAGCTTAGGTTATTACGTTTTAACCACGTATTAGGAATTACACCATTGATATACGCATTGTTATAGCTAATTCTGTAATCCATGTTTTCGCTACCGCCAGAAATAGAAATCCCGTTATTTATGTTATGTCCAGTTTCGTAAAAATCTTTCACATTATTAGGATGTGGAACAAAAGGAGTTAATTGTCCAAAGCGAGGATCTTGAGGGTAAAAACTGTAAAATTGTCTTACAGGAGTTCCGTCCATAGCAGGTCCCCAGCTTTCATCATTTCCATTTACATATTTCTGACCACCGGTAAGCGTTTGAAAAGTTTGATTATTACCCACACCATAGATATTTTGCAATTCCAAAAAGTTAGCTGTTTTTTCTATGGAGAAAGCAGAATTAACACTAATGTTTACTTTTTTTGCACCTTTCGATCCTTTTTTAGTAGTAATCATAATTACACCGTATTGGCCTCTAATACCATACAATGCTGATGCTGCTGGTCCTTTTAAAACGCTAACGTTGTCAATATCCTCTGGATTAATATCTTGAGCAACGTTACCATAATCTACACCGTTTTCTGAACCACCAAAATTAGCGTTAGAAATTGGTGTACCATCTACTACCATTAAAGGTTGTCCACCGCCGGTGATAGAGTTAACACTTCTTAATTTAATTTTTTGCGTACCCCCTAAGCTTGCGCCAGATGAACCTGTAACCTGAACACCAGCAACTTTACCTGCCAAAGAACCGATTACGTTTTGCTCTTTTGTAAGTGTTAAGTTATCGCCATTTACTTGTTGCGTTGCATAACCAATAGATTTTTCGCTACGCTTGATGCCTAATGCAGTCACGACTACGCCTTCTAAAGTTTGCGTACTTGAAGCTAAAGAAACATTAATGTCGGTTCTGTTACCAATAGTAATTTCTTGCGTTTGGAAACCTAAATAGGTAAACACTAATACTGTACCGTTTGCTGGTACATTAATGGTGTAAGTACCATTAGGCTGGGTGGTTGCTCCAGCGGTTGTGCCTTTTACAAGCACACTTACACCCGGAATTCCGCTGCCATCTGTTGCATCGGTTACTTTGCCGCTAATTGTTTTTTGGGCATAAGTAACCAAAGAAAACAGCAAGAACCCGAATAGAATTAAGATAAATTTTCTGTTCATAGTTGTATAGGTTAAATTAATATTAATTGAAAATTAAGAAATTTAACTTATTAAACGCCAATAAAACAGGATATAAATAATAAATCTAAATAGTTTGGGCTGCTACTAATTTATAGTACAAAAGCAAGAAAAGTATAGCTAAAATCAAAAATGCGGGTATTTGCAAAGTTTTCAGCTAAAAAAATAAACTATTACGCCAAAACATGCAAGAGCATGCAAAATGTTCTCAATTATATAAAGAAGGTGGTTAATTGTATTAAGAGAGTATAATGTACTTACGCTAAGGCTTCTTCTTGAACCCCTAACCTATTTATAATTTGATCTAAAACACTTGGATCTAAATTTGTGAATTTAGAGGAATACCATTTAGCTGTTTTATCATCAAGCCAGATGCAAAATGAGTGACAATCTTCTAGTATTACGGCATAGGTAAGGTGAAAATCATCTTGAATTTTCATACAGAACCCTTTAAAGGTTTTACCTTTAACATCAAATTGGAGGTTTAAATAATCATTCCACATGGCAGTTTTGGTTTTAGGGTTATGATATAACAAAGCTCACTTTAAAATGTTTAGTAAAAGTTAAATTAATAACAAGAAATGTTTTATAGCATAATATCTTATTGTTAATGGTGAAGATGTATAGCATCTAAATTATTGGTTAATGAACTATTGGCCTACTCCTACCCTATATTTAGCATATTTGAATAACCTTTCGCAATCAAACGTTTTTTTGATGGTAAAAACACTTCGCATTGTAGATTAATAATTGTTTTTCCTTGTTTTACTACTGTTGTTTTAGCGGTAATTTCATCACCTTCATTAGCAGGAGCAAAATAATCTATTGAATTATTTACAGTGGTAAATCGAGCATTTAAGCCTAAAATATATACAGTTGCACCAATTAAATCGTCAATAATACCCGCTGTAATACCACCATGTAATATGCCATATGGATTGGTCATTTCTTTTCTAACGATATAACTACAATGCAATGTTCCTTTCTCTGCACTAATTAAGGTGGGTTTTAACCAATTCATAAAATGTGAAGGTGATGTGGTAATTTCTTTTCCTGTAAAGGATTGAAAGTTTATTAATCGTTGTTGTAGTTCGTTTTGTTCTTCCATTTTATGTTATGTTTACGCTAAATTTAATGATTATATTATACATATGAGTAGTTTGCAGATTACGGCTATTATTGAGTTAGATAGATCCAACTATAGATCCAAAATTTATTCTGGCGGTCATTTTATTTATGCTGATGAACCAGCAAATTTAGGTGGTACTGATGAAGGAATGTCTCCGGGTGCTTTACTTTTAGCAAGTTTGGGTAGTTGTACAGCAATTACCATTCGAATGTATGCTGATCGGAAAGAAATTGCCTTAGATACTATTAAAATTGAGTTGGCCATTTGCAAAGAGGATCAAATTACAAAAGAGACCACCATTACTCGCAAAATAGAATTTACTGGAGATTTAACAAGCGAACAACATGAACGTTTGCTACAAATAGCAGATAAATGTCCTATCCATAAGTTATTGAGTAATCCCATTACTATTTTAACGAATTAGTTGGTTCACTATTTTTCTAACGCTTTATGATTAGCAAGAGTGAGCACTTTGTTATTCCCGTTTTCAAGGGAATGACGAACACTTTTATATACTCTTTACTATTTCTGCAAAAAGCTTATAGGAGTGTAATCTAGCTTGGTGATCATAAATATGAGATGTTACCATAATTTCATCGATTTGAGTTTGTGCTCTAAACGATTCCATTTGTGCAGTTAGTTTTTCTGGTCCGCCAATAAAAGCAACTGCCAACATCTGATTTACAGCTTCTTCCTCCATATCATTCCAAACGTCATCCATGTTATCAATTGGCGGTTGTAATAATCTACGCTTTCCAGTTACAATTCCCATAAATAATTGTTTTAGGGATGTTGCTAATCGCTCTGCCTCAGCATCAGTATCTGCTGCAACTACATTTACACAAGACATTACATACGGTTCTTGCAGCGTAGCTGACGGACGGAAGTTTTGTCGGTATATTTTAATTGCTTCTAAAAAATAAGTTGGTGCGAAGTGACTTGCAAAAGCGTAAGGTAAGCCATAGGATGCCGCTAAATGTGCACTCTCTGTACTTGAACCTAAAATCCAAATTGGCACTTCGGCTCCTTCACCTGGTATAGCTCTTACTTTACTAAGACTATTATCACTGGACAAATACTTTTGTAGTTTTAATACATCTTGAGGGAAACTATGCGGTGCAGAAAAACGTTCTCCTCTAATTTCCATTGCGGTTAATTGATCTGTACCTGGAGCCCTACCTAGACCTAAATCTATTCTATTAGGGTATAATGTAGCCAACGTACCAAATTGTTCTGCTACAATTAAAGGCGAATGATTGGGTAACATAATGCCACCAGAACCAACTCTAATGGTTTTGGTATGTCCTGCAATGTGGCCAATTAGTACTGATGTTGCTGAACTTGCAACACTAACCATATTATGATGTTCTGCAAACCAATACCGTGTATAACCCAACTTCTCTGCATGCTGAGCAAGTGCTACACTATTTTCAAAAGTGTCGGCTGGTGTTTTACCTTGTATAACTGTTGCTAAATCTAAAACTGAAAATGGAATGCTCATGTACAAATATAGAGAGGTGTTTCCCGAATTTTTGAGAAAAGAAAAGAGTTGACAAGAATGTGATGTTACTACGTGTTGTTAATTTCGCAGCAATCCAATACTAACTATTCTTATCTTTAGGTAAATCATTGTCCACATGTTCAACTGTTGGAACTGATTTTGTTTCTTCGGTATATTTTCCATCAATAATCAGATTTCCATTTTCATCTTCATCTATTTCTTCATTCGTTTTTCTAGAAACTGGATTTATTGGTTGGGCAGGTACTTTACTTTGATTTTTCATAACAATTGATTTCCTATAAAAGCCTACCATGGTAAAAAAGGTTTTAAAAAATTAGCAATATCCAAACATAATAGCTCTATTTTAGGTTTTATTGGAAAGATATTTTAACCTATGGAAATAATTTTCATTTTGGCTATACCTGTTGCTTGTATTGCATGGACTGTTACTAAAGAAGAGGTTTTTAGAGAAATAAGAGAATTTTGTGTAGATAAATCAACTAATTGCAAAAAGCTATATCAACGCAAATTCTTTTACTTGTTTACTTGTGAATATTGCTTTAGTCATTATGTTACTATTTTGATGTTATTAATGACCAATTTCACGCTAATTTATCCTGATTGGCGTGGGTATATTATCGCTGGTTTTTCTATTGTTTGGATAGCTAATGTATATATGAGTTTATACAATTTGATTCGAATAGATTTAAAGAAACAAAAAATAATCACTCAAAAAGAGGAGAAAGAATTGCCTTCTTAATTATCGTAATATTAGAATGCTGCTTGTTTGTATAAGCCTATTTCTGCAAGAGCTGGATTTAATCTCGATGATAGAATTCTTAACCTAACTTCAGAAGCGGTTACTTCTGGGAAGCGCAATAATCGTTTAAAACCAATTGTAGTTCCTTCTGTAATTAGTTTCCATTCCTTACCAACTTTATATTCCAGTACAAATTTTTCTACTCTTTGTCCAATTTTCAAGTTTTCTTGCAACAACAACACATCAAATTTTTGAGCATTATTCATTTTAAATGAAACTGTGAGTGTGTTATCTTTTGCTTTGGTGGACCAATAGGTATTTGAATTATTATCCAATACGTTATTTTTATTGCCTTTTTCTTTCAATCCTACAGCTAATAAATTTGTGTTAAACGTTTTATTTAAATGTTCTTTAAATCCGTCTAATGCTTTTATATCGCTGTCACTAATTAGCCCATCTGTTGTTGGTGGAATGTTAAGCAACAGCACGCCATTTCTACCCACCGAACTGAAATAGATATCTGTTAATTTCTCTGGTGTTTTTACTTTATCATCTTCAGTTGAATGATAAAACCACCCAGGTCTGATAGAAACGTCAATTTCTGCTGGATACCATACCAAGCTCTTTGCTTTTACTATTTTCTCTCTGCTTCCTAAATCTTTAGACATCAAATCTCGAGGGGCAAATTCTACTTTTTTTTGTGAGCTTTCTGCAATTTTTTCTACACTTAATTCATTCGCAGGCACAATACTCCATTCGGTTTCTCGTCCATAACCAGTTTCTGTTCCTACCCAACGTACATCAGGTCCAGAGACTGCAATGGTTGCTTTTGGTTGCAGTTTACGGATAAGTTCATACCAGCGATTGTATTCATATACCTGCTTTTCACCAGATGGTCCTTCTCCATTCGCACCATCAAACCACACCTCATCCACTCGCCCATAATTAGTTAATAGCTCTGTTAATTGATTGATAAAATAGTCATTGTATTTTAAGCTTCCAAAATATTTAGAATTGCGATCCCAAGGTGAAAGATAAATTCCAAAACCTATTCCATATTCCTTACAAGCTTCAGCAACTTCTTTTACCACATCTCCTTTTCCATCCTTCCAAGGACTGCTTTTCACAGAATGTTCGGTGTATTTGCTAGGCCACAAACAGAAACCATCGTGGTGTTTTGCCGTAAGAATGATCTGTTTAAATCCAGCTTCTTTACAAACTTTTACCCATTGCTTTGCATCTAGTTTCTTTGGATTAAATAACGAGGGATTTTCAGTTCCATCTCCCCATTCTTTATTGGTAAACGTATTCATACCAAAATGAATAAAAGCAGTTAATTCTAATTCTTGCCAACGTAGTTGTCTTGCCGATGGCGTAACACGAGCCGCTTTGTTTACAATTGTTATAGAATCATCTGTTGGATTTATAGTTACATAATTATTTTTATTAAAGATTTGAGCTTGACTTTTTAAGGAGAAACAAATTCCTAGTGCAATTCCAATACTAAATACTAATTTTCTTATATACTTATGATCCATAGTGATAAAGCTTATCGTAATTTTAATTTGTTGGTGTTTCAATAAAAGTAAACATCCATTTTTCTGGATTCTGCCAATTTTTTGCTTTAAAGCTACCTATTGGAGCTTTAATTCTAATCATATTCCAACCTTTTTTTAATTGCAAAGCCATTGGTTTTCTGTACTCGTAACCTTCATCAATTAATGGAATTTCAGAATCGCCTTTTTGTCCTGCGTTTTTCCAATTTGGAGGAGATATAAGTTTTCCATTAAGCCAAATTTCACTTTTGTGATTGTCCCAAGTTCCATCTTGTGGACTATCTGTAGCTGGCGATCTGGAAAGATTATTAAATCCTATCCAAAAATCTTTAATGGCATCTCTATCTGACCAAATTTTAGTAAAAGCGTACCACGTTGTATTTTCGGTAGGTTCTGGCAAAACTGCTTTTATTTTTGGTGCCCACCAATGCCTTAAAATAATTGTTCCACCTATAGCTATTAACGTTTGTTTTTCTTTATCTAAATTGAAATCTGGTAATTCTGGACTGAATTGTTTTGTTAAGTCCCCACCATTTTTAAATGGCCCGTATAATTGCCAAGTTAACTTACTTTGTTGCTGATAAGGGAAAGGTAGATTTTTAAAATATTGTTTCTTATGAATGAGCAAACGATTTTCAAAATCCTTAAAAAGATTAAACGCTTTATCTCCATTTAAATTCAGATTAGAAACCCAACCTTCATAACCACCACCCAACCATACTCTTTCTGCAAAAGCAAGCATAGCTGGATAAATAGCATTCATTTTTATTGCATCCTCTTCGTTAGCTATTTTTCTGTCTGGCCAAAGGCAAAGTGTAGCGCCTAAAGCTCGAGTATTGCCTCTATCTACACCACATAATTGCCTATTAAAAATAGTCACGACACTTTCTAGCGGATCCATATGATTTAAATAAAGGTGTCTAGAATCGATATACTGAATATCATTGTTACCAGCAGTCACAGCTGCATCATCCATCCACAATTGTCTAATCGTATTTTTATTAAAATTACCGCCTGGCTCCCAACCAATTGTTTTTTTACCAAACGACTCTACAAATGCACTGATCTCAGGCACGAAGTTCTTATTGGTAATTTTTACTTCATCTGCACCAATGTGGAAGTAAGGTAAATTATACGTTGTAAAAAATTCTTTAAGGATATTTTTAAGCATGTGCACACCTGAATCGCTCTGCATATCTACCCCCATTGCTCTTTTAAACGCAGCACTATGCCCAGGCATATCGATCTCAGGCACCAATGTGATATGTCTATCTTTACAATAGTTGATTAGCTCTTTAAACTCCTTTTCTGTATAAAATTTACCTTTATTCCTAATCATATTAGCCGAATCTGTAAGCTGTGGATATTGCTTACTCGCCAAACGCCAAGCAATATCTTCCGTAAAATGAAAATGAAAGATATTTAATTTATATGCTGCCATAGCATCAATTTGTTGTTTTAGCAAAGCGATAGATTGGAAGTTTCGACCAACATCTACCATGTAACCACGCCAAGCAAAAGCTGGTGAATCTTTAATTTCGACAGTCGGAATAGAAGATTTATTGACACTTAATTGCTTTAACGTTTGAATGCCATAAAAAACACCAGCTTGATGTCCTGCATTAATTGCGATTCGATTTGCCTTTATGCTTAACTGGTATGCTTCCTTTTTTGGGGTAGATTTAAGTAAGGATAAACTAATGTAGGGTGCTATTCTTTTAACATTCCCATTCTTAATTGTAGTCGAAATCCCCATTCCTTGTAAAACTTCTTTTAGAACGAGTGCTTCTTTTCTTACTAATTCAGATGAGATATAAATGGTTTTTACATGAGCAATTGGAAATGCTCCCTCTTTTAAATATATTGAAGTAGGTTGGGGAATTAATGCAATTTGTGCGCTTAAGTTGCTGGTAACGACAGCTAAAATTAAGAAAATAAATCTGCGCATATTTACCATTTCTGCACTGCAAATACAATCGTCTTATATTCATCTTTTTCAAACAACACACCTATACTGTTCTTTTTAAGTTGAACAATATCAGAATAAGCAGCATAGCTATTGCCTTTATAACCTTCAGGACTTTTTGCGATTACAATACTTTTCTCCCAACTGTGTCCATCATCCTTACTCATTCTTAATGTTAAATTATCTCGCTTTTTAACATCTGCTGCATTGCAAACGAATAAAATTCTATTTCCTTTTTTATCTAAAAACGATAGTGTACTTCCTTGGCAAACTGGATCTGGTAAATTTGAGTCGAAAAAGGTTTTATCCCAAGTTTGACCACCGTTTTTGCTAATCGCAATAATTCTTTGTCTCACATTTCCTTGCTGATTTCGAATATTCATCACCATATCATCTCCAGAAAGTTGAGCCGCCATTGCTTCATTACTACCTAAAAAACTTATGTTTTCTGAAACTTTAAAAGTCGCACCGTGATCATCTGTGTAGTAACCATGAGCTAGATAATCTTTACCAGCATTTTGGGGAGCTCCTGCAGAATGATTAGCTGCTACAAAAATGCGCCCCTTGTAAGTTCCACTATCAAATTGCATTGCATGACCAGGTGTATTTGCATAACTGCGCCAATCTTCTGAAAAATTATAGTTTGGATTTATTTGTGGCATTTTAGGTTTATGAACTTGTGTGGTGATATTAACAGGTTCAGACCAGTTTAAACCACCATCAATAGAAGTTTTATACCAAACTTCTCTTAAGCCATTTCCTTTTCTAACCTCACCTTCGTGATTATTACCTGTATTATAGAACAAGAAGATCCTTCCTTTAGGGTATTTAGGATCAGTAAAATCAATTACTGGAGCTGGGTTTCCAGCTTGAAATTTATCGTAATCAACTACAGTTTGTAAAGCCGACCACGTTTTTCCTTTATTCGTACTACGTTTTAAAACAATATTAATATCGCCAAAATCCCCAGCATCATGAACTCTTCCTTCAGCAAAAGCTAATAAATCGCCATTTTTTAAGGTAACAATAGCAGGTATTCTATAACTTTTATGTCCTTCTTGTCCGGAAACAAAAACAGGAATATATTTTACTTGTGCTATACTTGTTATAACCAGTAAAAGAAAAACTAATGTATTAAAAGTGGTTCTCATTGCATGTGCTTTTATATGTGTCTAAAATAATGCTAATTCGTTTTCTTGGCTATAAATAAACCGCCTAAAACTAATATAACACCTATGAAAGTATATAAGCTGATTGCTTCGTTTGCTAGTATGGCGGCAATTATAAATCCAAATAATGGACATAGAAATAACCATAATCCTGCTTTAACGGCGTTTGTTTTTAATAGCCAGAGCCAAAGTTGTACTGCTACAATAGAAACAGGTATTGCTAACCAAGTAACAGAAGACCAGAACTTTAAATCAAAATGGTTGAGTTGGTCGTTATAAAAGAAAATAACAAAAGGCAATAGCAATAACCCTCCTATGCAGGTTTGCCATCCATTTATGGTGAGTAGACTTAAATCATTCCATTTCTTTGCCGAAAAATAAATTGCTGCCAAAGCATAAGAAAGCATACTTACTAAAAGAATTAATAAACCTTCGGTAGTTACAGATGCATTTTCAAATAAAGGCCATGCGGCACAAACTACACCAAGAGTACATATCATTAATCCTAAAAGAAGTGCAAGGGTTAGTTTTTTATTGAGAAATATAACAGAGAAAAAACTAATAAATACTGGATTTATTGCAACAGCTAAAGCTCCAATTCCAGCAGTTACTTTTTGCATTGCAACAACGTACAAGCCTAAATAAATACTAATATTTAATATCCCATAAATACTAATTTGAAGCCATTCTTTTCCTTTTGGCAATCTATTTTTTTGTACAAAATGAGAAACAAATAGCATGATGATTGCAGCCATGCCAAAACGTGTAACTGCAATTACTAATGGTTGTGCAACAGCTAATCCAATTTTTGTTGCCGTAGATGCCGAAGCCCAAAATATGGCAAAAATTAACCCTGCAACTAACCAGCTATATTGTTTTTTAATCATGAAACAGTTTTCTAATGCTATTAAGATTTGTCAGCATTAATATTTCCTAAAATAAGCCATTTGTTTAATATAGAATATGAAATTATTTTTTATTATAATTTAATTTGAAATAAGAGTAGCACATAATGTTAAGTTTTACTACTCCAGTTAACATAAACATAATATGAAATTGATTTTGCAATAACATAAATTTGCAGAAATCACATTTCATGAAAAAGGATAAATCAAAGGCTCTTGCTAAATCATTAAGAAAAACTGCACAAAAAGAAATTAAGTTAAGTTTAATTCAAAACCTAAAAGAGTTTGCTGAGAAACTTGGTAAAAGCTCTAAAAAGATAAATAAAGCAATTGAAAAAAGTGCAGTAAAACTTTCAAAAGAGATTGCTAAAGATGGCCAAGTAATTCAGAGCACTTCGGCTGAGAAAACTGACAGCCCATTAAAATCTGCTAAAAAATCAGTTGTGAAATCTGAAGTAAAAAAGGGAAATACTCCTTCTTAAAAAACAAACTTAGGCTAACAACAGCATGTGAATGAAATCTTTAAACTTATCAACGTTTAAAGGTTTTGCTAGTAAATAATCAATTCCTATATCTCTTTTCAATTCCTCTTCATTTATAATTGTGGTAGATATCACAATTATAGGAACGTTTTTAGATAAGGATCTTATGATTTTAGAAGCCTCAAATCCATCCATTTCAGGCATGTACAAATCCATAATTACTAAATCAAACTCTTCGGCTTTAAATTTTTCAACTGCATCTAAACCATTTATTGCAACTACTACCTCAAACGGAAAAGGTTTTAGTATTCTTTCAATCAATAAAACGCTAATGGGTTCATCTTCTACAATCAGAATTCTCTTCTTTCTGTCTGCATTTTTTTTATAGTTGAATATCACTTTGACGTATGGTTTATCTAACAAATAAAATTATTTCTCTACTAGTATTCGAATATGGCTTAAGTATACTTAATTATTACGAGAACTAAGATAAAAAAAATACGACGAAAATGTAACTTATTCTGCATCACCAGAAAAGGTATACGTATCAAATTTGTTTCAATTATAATTCTCTCGATTTATAATTGAAACAACTTATTGAAAAACAAGAATTATTGACACCTAGATATACAATAGAACTAGCAATTGATCTCACCTATTAAATTCTTTATCGATACACAAAAAATAGATGTCCGAAAATGTCTTTAAATGTCTGAAAATATCAGTCTAAAAGATACTTTGTTCTACTCTTGTTCGAGGTTTACCCTAGGTTTGTTCTTCTCAAACCGGGTTTTGTAGGAGAAACGTAGGAGCATACTAGGAGATGTGTAGGAGAAGTGTTGGTAAATTTATCGTGTATGGCTTACTGCAAAGTTGTCTTAAACAACAAAACCCACCTATTGGCGGGTTCTGTTCGTTGCAAGTGCAACGATAAGCTTCATCTTTTAATTATCTAGACAAGATGCATTATAGTTGCTCAGACTATAATTAATAATTTCATCTTTTAGTTTATCCTCATAAATTCTTCTAGATGTTACAATTAAAAAACAAGCTCATTAGCATCCAGTGCTCAATTGGATGACTAATTTTTTACTATTTTATTTTTACAGGAACAGTAAGATTTTCCCAGTTCAATGAAAAACCTTTTTTGTTAACTTCATAGGTCATTCTTTCATTAAATGCTTTAGATTTCATAGGTTTTACCATAACTTTTAAAACGTCCTTTTTTGGATCATTTGTTGTTTCGCCAGCACGAGTGATACCCCACTGCCCAACTTGTGAATTAAAAATAATGGTCCATTGACTTTCTGTTGGCAACATATAGACGCTGTACTTGCCTGCAGGAAGCTCTTTGCCTTCTATTTTCAACGCTTTATCAGTTTCGAAAATGGTTGCTTCATTTGCTCCTGCTCTCCAAATCTTGTTGTAAGGAACTAATTCGCCCCAAATTTTTCTTTCTTTTACTGCTGGACTGCTATAGGAAATTTTAACTGTTGCATCTCCTATTTTCCCAGTAGCTGTAGCTGCAGGACTAGCTTTTTGTGCATAAACACTTACTGAAGCCGCTAACAATAAAATTAAAGACAAAGATTTTCTCAGATTTTTCATGATACTTTTTTTAGTTAAGTTAAAACATTTTCTGCAATTGTACAATTATACTGATTTAATTATCTTTTGCCTTAAGGATTAATCAACTTTGCTTCACCAGTTTTAATATTAAGTGTCCATGGCTGTGGTTTTGGCAATGTTAATTTTCCATCACCAATTTCTAAAGGCATCCATAAATAACGTGAATCCCATTGTGTCTTCGGTTTCCATATATCACCCATAAATATAACAGTTGTAGCTTTAGAGCCTATTACTTTAATCATCATTGTAGATTGTGAACCATATGTTTTTGTTTCTGGTGGTGCAATATCTTTAAAATCTGACCATGGACCTGACAAACTTTTTGCAGTTGCATATTTATTAGGATTTGGATCCCAACCTGTTAATGCTGATCCAATGGCGTAATATAAACCGTTATAATGTACAATGGCCCCACCTTCCATATGCTTTGGAATAAGGCTCATTTCTTTTTCTACCTCAAGATAATCAGCTGATAATTTAGCAATCCTAAAGCCATATGGCCTGTCTTCAAATACTAAATAAGCACTGCCATCATCGTCAATAAACTGACCTATATCACGGCTTTCATGGCCAAGTGGACGAAACGTTTTAATAATTTTGAAAGGTCCAGTTGCCGAATTACTAACTGCAACGCCTACTCTTGCATATACATATGCGCTTTTACTCATTTTAAGCACTCCATTTTCAAGCGTACGCACCTGCCCATCTACATGCATGTACATTACATATTTTTTTGTTTTGGTGTTGTAGAATACTTTAGGTCGTTCTATTAGCCAACTACCTAAGGCACTATCAGGTTTAGTGGCTTTTAGTGCATCACCCTTAAACACCCAATTAACTAAATCTTTAGAGGCATAACAACTTACGTATCTATAATTGGTATCTAAACCTTTTCTACGCTGTTCGCCATACCAGTAATACTGATTTTTTACTTTAATGATTCCTCCACCATGTGCTTGGATATGATTTCCTTGCTTATCAGGCCATACTTCGGTAGGCCTTATTGTATTTGCCTTGTTTTGTGCAGCAGCAGGATAACAGCTTACCATGTACAAGACAAATAATAGTACACTTTTAACTTGTTTCTTCATTAATATTAAGGAATTAAATATGTGGTTATATTTTAGTTAATGGTAAGAATATAAAGAATTGAGAGCCTTCTCCTAGCTTACTTTTAAATTCGATTCTGCCCCCTAAACGTTCTATAAATTCCTTACACAAAACCAAACCCAAGCCTACTCCTTTTTCATTATTTGTTCCATAAGTTGGTGCCGCTTTAATTGAAAAAATAGTTTCTTGGTCAATTAGATCAATACCTTTTCCATTATCACTGACTGTGATTTTACATTCATTAGAAACTACTTCAGCATTAATGTTTATTAATCCACCAGTTGGTGTAAATTTTACTGCATTGCTAATGAGATTGCGCACTACCAGTTGCAACATATCTACATCTGCCATTATCATTAGATGTTTAGGAATTGTATCAATTATGGCAATATCTTTTTTTAATGCCTGAACTTTTTCCATTTGTATGGTATTGGATAGCACTTCATAAACATTTACTACTACAAGTTGAATAAAAGGACCTTCTAATTGCGATTTAGACCAACTCAATAAATTAGAGAGCATAGTAATGGTATGATTGGTTGTGCTCTCTAGAGATTTCTCTAGAACAATCCGCTCTTCAGCACCTAACATATTTTCATTTAACAAAGTGAAATAGCTTTGAATATTCATTAGAGGGGTCCTCACATCATGGGATATGATAGACATTAATTTATCCTTCTCTATATTTCGTTGCTCTAATTCACTTTTCTGTTGTAGAATTTGCTGATTGCTAATTTCAACAGCTATTGTTTTTTCTTCTGCGGCTTTACGCTCCACATCGTAACTGCGCCTTATAAATCTGATTATAACGTAAACAACGACTACAGGCAGTGGAAATACCGTAATTCTATCCATAAATTGACCTTTGCCAGCGGTAAATGGATGGTTAATTAAATAGGGATAATAATATTCAACAGTATGTAATGCTAAAAAAAACAGCACATAAATAATTAGCCACCTTAAGTGCTGTTTATAGGGTGAAATGGCCAATATAACTAATAAATATGCTGGCCAAATTAAATCTGTAGAACCATCAATACCTGAATTGGTAAAATAATTTAATCCGAATACCAACAATCCTATTAATCCGAAAAGAGTATTATTATGAGGTTTGTTGTAAAACCTAGAATAATAATATTGATGAAGAAAAAATAATCCAATTAAGAAGGCAGAGATTGATCCTATGTATAAGCCTGCAAACAAATTGTACGGAGAATAAATGAGGGAGATAGCGATAAGAACTATACTAATAGAATGAAATATTCTACTTTGTAAAGAAAATTGAATAGGATTGCCAATAAGATTCGTCCAAAAAGTTACTTCTCTATTTTTAGATTTAGGATATATAAAATTGAAATTACTTAATTTCGACATGTAGTTTAGAAAGGATGATTTGCCTACTATACGATTATACATATAGGTATGCAATATTACCTAAAATATCATAAATGATTAAATGAATATTTTAGGTATTAATCCTTTAAAAGCAATACTATAGCTTAATTAAACTTACGATGCCTTAGAAAGTTTGGCGTTAACTTGAGTCATAAAATCGTAGATATCAAAAGGTTTTGGGATAAAACCATCTGCAGGACATTCTTGTACAACTATCTTGCTTTGGGCATGAGCTGACATCAAAAGTAAGGGGATATTTTTAAAATCATTTCCCTCTTTTAACTCTCTACATTCATCGATGCCATTTCCATCGGGAAGCATGATATCCATTAAGATTAGATCTGGTACTTCTGTTGAAATCATTCTGCGAAATTCGGAGAGTGTAGAGCTGCTTTTTACATCTAAGTTGAATTCCGTAAGTAGTATAACAATCATTTCACTAATATCTTGGTCGTCTTCTACTAAGTAGATCATCTTTTTCTCCATTTTGGCGCTGTTTGGTTCGAAGCAAGAACACAAATTTTGTGCAAATTGTTTTAACCCTCAACATTTTTTATAGGAATGCTGAAACCAAATTCAGATCCCACTCCTATCTCACTTTTCACACTAAAAGACCCTTCATGCCTATCTATAATTTCTTTGCTAATATAAAGACCTAATCCTAGTCCAGCGATATGCGCAACTCCTTCGGCTCTAAAAAACCGTTTAAAGATCCCTTTTTGTTGCTGTTTACTTAGTCCAATTCCTTTATCCTGTACTTTTATTACTGCTTGATCTTCTTTCTTTTCAAGCACAACAAATACCTCGTTTGCTTGTGGTGAATACTTAATAGCATTGTTCAACAAATTGATAATTACTTGTTCTATTCGTTGTTGATCCCCCCAAACCATTAGCTTTTCTTGAAATCCTGAAAAGGAAATTAGGTGTGAAGTGCTGTTATAGTGGAAAGTTTCTATAATATCCTTTACTATTTTATGAAGATCGAAAAACTCGAAATTGAATTGAAGTTGTCCAGCCTCAACTTTAGAAACATCTAGCAAATCTCCTATTAAAGCGCCAAGTCTTTCCAATTGCTTTAGCGATTTGTCTACAAAAAACTCGGCCATTTTACTTCCTTTTTCTTTTTGTAGCATCTGCAGATAACCCTTTAAAGATGTAAGTGGAGTTTTAAGTTCATGACTAGCGAGAGCAATAAACTCATCTTTTTTCTCAGACAATGCTTTGACTTCTTCGAATAATTTGGAATTATCTAATGCAACCGCAGCCTGAGAAGCTACACTCGCTAATATCTCTTCATGCTCTGCTTTGAAAACACCTACCTCTGGGTGACCAAAAAACAAACCACCAATCACGTCACCAGACGTGGAGATAACTGGAACGGCAAGATAGCTTACTACTGCAAGGTGGCCAGCTGGCATCCCATAATGTGGGGAATTCTTACCATATCTAGGATCTTCTCTTACATCGTCTAGTCGAACAATACTTTCTCCTGAAAAAGTAGGATGAAAAATAGCAGTATTACGAGGCATACCAAACTTTTCGAAAGCTTCTCTTGGAGCACCAGAAAGTGTAAAAAGCATAAAAGACTCACCACTTTCATCGTAAGTATTGTAAAAGAAAGCTCCAAATGCAGCACCAGTAATCTCCGTAGTTGCATCGGTTACTCTTTGCAAAATTTCTTTCACATCTAACTTTTCTGAAATAGCCGTACCTATAGAATTTAATAGGGTTTGTCTTTTTGCAAATTGGTAAGCTTGTCGTTCAGCTCTTTTTAATTCAGAAATATCTCTTGCCACTTTAGAAGCACCCATAATATTTCCGAAAGCATCTTTAATTGGGGATACTGTTAGAGAAATCTCAATCTCATGCCCATCTTTGTGTACCCTAACTGTATGAAAATGATCAATCTTATTGCCTGCTTTTATATTAGAGATGATGACTTCTTCTTCGCTAATTAAGCGAGGAGGAATGATTACACTAATGTGTTTGCCAATCATTTCCTCTTCAGTATATCCAAATATTTTTTGCGCTCCAACATTCCAGCTCCTAATCACTCCATCTAATCCTTTACTTAGTATTGCATCATCAGAAGATTCTACAATAGCAGATAAGATTTCATGCTTCTCATCGCTTGATTTTTTATCAGTTATATCTACTAATGTGTTGTATGCACCTAATAGTACGTTATTTTCATCAAAAACAGGTGATGGATAAACTAATAGTGAACGGAATGCACCATCTGACTGTTGAATAACGATCTCTTCTCCAGCATGTGGTTTACCTTGTTTCAGTGTAAGTGCCATAGGGCAACTATCCAAATCCATTGGCCTACCATCTGGATAATAAATCTTCCAAGATCCACACCAATATTCTTTTAAAAGTTCGGGTTCTCTTCCCCAAAGAATTGCTGCCGCTTTATTAAAAAAAGTAACGCGTCCACTTGCATCACAAGTATACATGGCAAGAGGCGACTCTTTAACAAGCTGTTCAAAAATCATATTTTTTTACTTGAGTTATATCTGTTAACGTACTAACAAAAAGAGTGACCTTGTGATCAAATGTAAAAAATAATTCAAAAATTTACTTGGCATCGTTGTAAAGCATACAAGTAATCATTATTCGTTTGTATTAATCGACTTGTTCTTTATCAACTATCTTAAATGGTAATAAATAAAGTCTCTATTATACCATGTAAACAAAACTAATTAACATATAGTTTGTTAAACTGAAAAAATAGCAATAATAATAAGGTTATACTTGACAAAAGTACCTTACTTAAGTTGGTAAACAGTTTGAATATTTAAAAATTTGGATATAAATGAAGGAAAACATTAAAGAAGTAGCCAAACTTTTAATTGAAAAACGACTTACTATTGCTTTTGCAGAAAGCGCAACTGCTGGTCGTTTGTGTGCCGAATTTTCTATGCCAGCTGATGCGGGTAAATACCTAAAAGGAGGATTAGTGTGTTACGATGCCTCACTTAAAACAGATATTTTGGGTGTAGATAGTGAAATCATTGAAAAATATACCCCAGAATCTGCTCAAGTAACCGAAGCTATTGCATTGGGTTTAACCCATCTTATTGATGCAGATATACATATTGGAGTTACGGGTCTTCCAGCACCAGGTGGCAGCGAAACTTTTGAAAAACCTGTCGGAACAATGTTTATTCATGCCATAAAAAATGGGGAATCTTTTTTTACAGATCGACATGTGTTCTCAGGCAACTCTGAAGCAATTATTAATGATACTGTTGAGCGTGTTGCTCAACTGTTGTTAAAAAATCTGAATTAATCGTTTAAACGTTAATCATGAAAAAACAAAAAACAAGTCACTCGTTCTTTTATAGAAACTCATTGACCATTGTATTTACTACATTATTTTTAATTACGCTGGGCGCTCAAGCTATTACAGGTTGGCATGAGAATAATGATGAAATGAGAGATCTCGGTGCAAACCAATTGTCTTTCTCAACCTATCTTTTTAGCGGTCATTTTATCTCAGCTACTTTTGAGAATTTTGAATCGGAATTCCTTCAAATGTCACTTTATGTTGTGCTAACTATTGGCCTTCGACAAAAAGGATCGGCCGAATCTAAAAAAATAGATGAACCTGAAGATGTAGATCTAGAACCAAAGGTAACTAAAGGTGCTCCTTGGCCAGTAAAAAAGGGTGGTTGGATACTTAAATTGTATAGCATGTCTCTTTCAATCTGCTTTGCTATTCTTTTCCTTTTTAGCTGGGCAATGCATTTATATGGTAGCTTAAAATCTCATAATGCAGAACAAGCTGCAAAGCATTTACCACTAGATACAATTTATAGCTACTTAGGACAAAGTGAATTTTGGTTCGAAACCTTTCAGAATTGGCAAAGCGAATTTCTTTCCGTAGCCGCAATTGTATTTTTAACTATTTATCTACGTCAAAAAGGTTCTCCAGAGTCAAAACCAGTAGATGCACCACATATGGAAACAGGCAAATAACAAATAAAAAAAGAATAAAAATTTGTAAAACCTTTTTTTATAGACCCTGTTAATAAAGTACAATAACAAAAATACATACCTAAAAAAGAACAAATATGGCAACTACAAAAAAACCGACCGGAAAGACCGGAAAAATGGAAGATTCAGAATTTCATGAATTCTTTGTTGACGAATTAAAAGATATTTATTGGGCAGAGAAACATTTAGCAAAAGCTCTTCCTAAAATGAAAAAAGCGTCAACTAGTCCAGATCTAGCAGCAGCTTTTGAAAAACATACTGCTGAAACAGAACAACACATTAGCACGTTAGAACAAGTATTTGAGCTTTTGGGAGAAAAAGCAACTGCTAAGAAATGTGATGCGATGGCAGGTCTTCTTGAAGAGGCTAACGGAATTATAGAAGACACGGATTCGGGCACGATGATTCGTGATGCGGGTTTAATTCTTGCTGCACAGAAGGTAGAACACTATGAAATTGCAACCTACGGAACGCTTCGCGTATTTGCAGAAAACATGGGACATACAGATGTGGTAGATTTATTATCACAAACGTTAGAAAACGAAAAAGCTACAGATGTTGCTTTAACAACAATTGCAGAAGGATTTGTGAACGAGCAGGCAGCAGCTGAATAAGAAATCAACTACACAATAAGAAAAGTCACGGAATTTCGTGACTTTTTTTGTGTAATGGTAATAGTACTCTTATTACTTTTTGGAATATCTATAATTTAATACGATCATCAATATATCGCATACTGCAGAAAACGCATTAGTTAGGGTAATTGGTAATTCGTTTAACACTATCCCATACCAACACCACAATAGATTCCCTGCTAATAATACAAAGAACATTAACGGTGAAACTGCTTGTGCTTTTTTCTCTTTAAATATCTTCACAATTTGAGGAATAGAGGATATAGCGGTCAGTATTCCAGCACTAAATCCAATAATTGTTTTTACATCCATGTTTCTTAATTTAACCTTTTTCTCACCTATTTATTTGTTGTGTCTCACTAATCAATGTGGATATTATTATGATTTATAGCCCATCTTTTAAACAATTTAATTTGCTTTTTGTTCCTTTAACATGGACTTTAACATACATAAGTTTAGTGATAAGCTTTACACTTGGATAATTCAAAAGGGTCCAAGTTTTATATTTGGCATTTTAGTTTTATTTATTGGGCTTTGGTTAATAAAAATACTTTCTCGATGGTTAACATCTAGAATGCATCAGAAAGAAATTGATCCTTCCTTAAAGCCTTTCTTGCTTAATTTAGTTATCGTTGTTTTGCGTGTTTTGCTTGTGCTAGGCGTAATGCAAATTATTGGCATCCAAATGACTGTATTTGCTGCTCTAATTGGCGCAATGGGTGTTGCTTTAGGTTTAGCATTATCAGGTACGTTACAAAATTTTGCTAGCGGTGTAATTATACTTTTACTTAAACCTTTTGCTGTTGGCGATAATATTATCGCTTCTGGAATAGAAGGAACAGTTACCTCTATTCAGATTTTTTATACCATAGTCACTACATTTGATAACAGAACTGTAATTTATCCGAATAGCAAGCTTTCTAATGAAGTAATTGTAAACATAAGTCGGATTGGAAGTAGACGATTAGATATAGAGCTTAAGTTTATGAATTCAATCGATTTTGGCACTGTAAAGCAATTAATTAATAAAGTAATAGATGAGAATAAGGATATGCTGAAAAAACCTGAAAGAAGAATAGGCATTTCATCAATAGAGACGGATGGGTATAAAGTTAGTATTAGTGTGTGGGTAAAATCTCATGGATTTATGGATACTAAATTCGCTTTTCAAGAGAAATTAATTGCTGATATTAAAGATGCTGGATTAAAATTGCCAGGGATGTAGAATTTTGTTTGTAACCGTTAAAAAAATAGGGCAATTAAAAAAATTCAATTGCCCTACACACTATTGATTTTCATTTTATAGTGCTGATCCTCCACTGCGCTCATCTCTATCTAAACTACTTTCTCCACTTTGATCATTACGATTTTCTAAATCTGCATTATCATTAGGATCTTCTCCATTCTGTTGTCCAGAATTTTGCGTTTGTTGTCCTGAGGCAGTATTTTGAGTGCCTGGCGCACTTGAAGCATAATCGGCATCAGAACCTTGTTGTTGTTGATCCATGCTATTCATTCCTGACTGACTGCTATTTCTGTCTTGACTCCACCCACTATCACTTGCACTTGAGCCTTGATTTTGTTGTGAAGTTGAATTGCCTAAATCATTATTTTGCGTTTGACCTGAGCCACCTTGTGAACCACTATTCTGATTATTAAATTCTCCTTGTGTTGAATTTTCTCCAGAATTTTCTTCTTGATTTTGGCTTTCATTTTTTTGACTCCATTGATTTTCTGTTTGTGATTGATTATTTAAATCTTCACTGTTTTGATTTTGATTTTCCATGATATTTGATTTTTATGTTAGTAATTCTTTTTTATATGTTAGTCCTCAACTTTTTCCATTTCAAACTTCTTTTTGATGGTTCTATTTAAAAAAGTTCCTTTTGAAATTGAGGCTTTAAAGTTTTTATAAATCTTTTCAGGTACATCCTTATAACGATATACATCGCCAGATACAAAAACTACAAATAAGTCTTTCTTGTCAGCATCGTATCTAATATGTTCAACAACTGATGAAGGCATTTAATTTATGGTTTAAGTACAACTTTTACACAATTATCTGTTTTATCATCAAACATGGCATATGCTTCACTCACTTTTGATAAAGGAACAGTATGTGTGATAATATCATCCAAAACAACTTTCTTAGTACTTACCAAATCGATTAAATGATCAATGTAATTGAGTACTGGCGCTTGTCCTTGTTTAATGGTTATACCTTTATCAAAAACCCTATGTAGTGGAAAATTATCATAGGTTGACCCATAAACGCCCATTATAGAAACGGTTCCCATTCTACGAACAGCCTCAAAGCACATCTCTAAAACCTTAATAGAACCTTTTTCAAAATTGATGGTTGCTTTAAACTTATCTACAAAACTACGTTCTGGTTCAAATCCAACTGCATCAACACATACATCAGCCCCTCTACCATTCGTCATTTCTCTAATTGCATCAACTACGTTTACTTTGTGGGGATTTAATGTTTCTACTTTATTTACTGTTTTAGCTTTTTCTAGTCTGTAATCAAGAGGATCAATAGCAATTACTCTACTTGCACCATTTAACCAAGCTGCTTTTTGTGCCATTAACCCAACTGGACCAGAGCCAAATATGGCTACAACTTCTCCACCTTTTAATTGAGCCCAATCTATCGCACTCCATCCAGTGGGGAAAATATCGGTTAGAAATAAAACTTGCTCATCGCTCATATCATCAGGAACAATTCTTGGACTAATATCTGCGTATGGTACTCGTACATATTCTGCTTGTCCACCTGAATATCCACCATACAAATCAGTATAACCAAATAACGCTCCTCCCTTCTGCCCCATCATATCTCCATTTGGACCGTAATGTTTATAGTTTGAATTTTCACAAGCTGGTGAAGCTTCATGAGTACAGAAAAAACAATGTCCACAAGCAATTGGAAACGGGACCACTACTCGATCACCTCTTTTTAAATTTGTAATAGCAGAACCTACTTCTTCCACGATCCCCATAAACTCATGCCCCATAACCATATTATTGGCCTGTGGCACGGCTCCACTCAAAATATGAAGATCAGATCCACATATAGCGGTGGAAGTTACCTTTAAAATTACATCCCTAGAATCTTCAATTCTGGGATCATCAACGCTATCATAACGGATATCGCCTGGTTTATGGAATACAGCTGCTTTCATAATTTATTATTTAATGTCATCCTGTTAAATTAACCTTGTAAAAAAAAAATGGTTTTGAAAAAATGGTTTTGAAAAAAATAAATTATCCAAAACAGCTTATCACACATTTTGAGAACCTATTTATGTAAAGATTGTTATCATTTTAAAAAACTTAATCGTTGCAATTATGATTTCAAGAGATAGTATTACAGTTAGCCCATGGCAAGCAGATAAGCAGGTAAAAAAAATAAATTCAGCTAATCATGAAAAACATCAGCTATTTGATGTACTCATTATTGGAGGTGGAATAACCGGTTTAACAACTGCATTATTGCTACAACAACAAGGAAAAAAATGCTTAATACTAGAGCGTGGCAACATTGGTTTTGGAACTACAGGGGGTACGAGTGCGCATTTAAATACTTTTTTTGATGCTACTTATCCAGAAATAGAATCTGATTTTGGTAAAGAAAATTCAAAGCTGGTAGCCAAAGCAGGAAAAGAAGCTTTTTCGTTAATAAAAAAGTTAGCAAAGGATTTAAAAATTGAATGTGATTTAGCAGAAAAAAATGCCTATTTATTTGCTCAAGATGAAAAACAAAGTAAAGAAGTAAAAGAGATTTTGGAAGCATCTAAAAGAGCTGGCATTGAAGTTGAGCAAGCAGATAAAATTAGTCTCCCAATCCCTTTCACGTCGGCTATATTGTTTAAAAAACAAGGCCAATTCCATCCAATAAAGTATATTCAAAAACTAGCAGAAGCGTTTGAAAAAAATGGTGGTGTAATAGTTGAACGTACTTTTATTAATGAGGTTGAAAAGAAAGGAGAATTTGTATATGCAGTTGCAGATCATATGATTTTTAAAGCACAACATTTAGTATATGCAACACATGCAGTTCCAGGAGTAAATTCATTTAGCTTTAAATGTGCTCCATACCGTAGTTATGTTATTGGACTAACTTTAACAGATGAAAACTATCCTAATGAATTGGCTTACGATATGATGGAACCGTACCACTATTTTAGAACACATGAAATTGAAGGACAAAAATATCTTTTAGTAGGTGGTGAGGATCATAAAACTGGTCAAGGCGATGCAGATAGTGCTTTTAAAGAATTGGAAAGCTATGTTAAACAGTATTTTGATGTGAAAGAAATCTCTTATAGATGGTCTTCTCAATACTATGTTCCAGCAGATGGATTACCTTACATTGGTAAAATGCCAGGAGAAGAAAACATATACGTTGCTACAGGTTTTAACGGCAATGGAATGATGTTTGGCACGTTATCTGGGATACTCATTAGTGATGAAATTTTAGGTAAGAAAAATGAATTTAAAGAACTATTTTCTGCTGCTAGAATTAAACCAATTGCCGGGTTTACAGAACTTGTTCAAGAAAACGCAAATGTAGCTTGGCATTTTGTAGCAGATAGATTTAATACTGAATCTATTTCTACGTTAAAAGAAATGGAAAGTGAAAGCGGCACAGTTGCTGATTATAATGGCGAAAAGTTAGCGCTGTATAAACATAAAAATGGAAAAGTGACTATTTTAAATCCTGTTTGTACTCATGCAGGATGTATTGTAAATTTTAATGCTGTAGAAAAAAGCTGGGATTGTCCCTGCCATGGGGGAAGATTTGACCTAGAAGGAAATGTTTTGTGTGGTCCTCCTAGAAAAAATCTGGAGAGGAAGAAATAACTAAATAGTGCTTATAGAGGAAACATGAATCATGATTTCATCTTGATTAAAGGTTTTTAATGCCCACTTTTTTAATTTATCCCAAAACTTCTCATCAATTTCTGAGGCTAATACTTCATAAACAATTATATCTTCTTTAAGAGTAGCCGATGAATTCTCTTTCCAAAAACCAGTAACTGGAACTCTTGAATACATAGTTAATCCACCAAATTTATCAGTTAATTTTTGATGCAGACTGCTATAATATTTTTTTGGAAATGATTTTCCTTTTTTGCTATAAACTGGTATAAAAAGTTCAATACGTTTTGAGGGTTCTTGATTTAGTTTTGACTTATTAATCAATTTTAAAGCTTTGCTAGCAGAAAGTCGACCAATTGGTTCAAAAACTTTACCTGCTTGTTTGTTATAGTTGATAAAAAATTGCTCAACTTCATCTAACAGTTGCTGTGGAAAGTCTTTTAATTCATCAATTGCCACATATTGTTCGGAGATTTTTGGAATAGCAAATAAACGATCATTACGTGTTCTCTTACCATCTCTTTCTGTTTGCACAGCCTTTAAGCCACCAATTATTCTACAATCTATTGCACACCCAGAAAAGGTTTCTATTTCTGAAATAACCATTACATCTAAAGGATCACCATCTCCACCAATAGTACCAGGAATAAAACCAAAATCATAAGGAAAAATTAAACCAGCAGGCAATATCTTTTTAAGCTTTATATACCCTTGTTCAATATCACATTTGTATTTCTTTCCTTTGGGTGTTTCAATAATAACTGTTACTGGCTCCATACTTTTCACAAACACTATTTATTAAACAATGTTTTAGTTATGAAATTTTAGATTAACACATAAAAAACCTAAACAATTTTTAATGCTATTCGTTGTTAATTCATGGAACCATTCAATATACATATTCAACATAACGGCGAAGAAATAACACTTACAGTGTTACCTGAAAAAGACTATTTTAAACTCATTTACTTTGGTGCAATTATTGGAGCAATAAAAGAAACTGAAGGGGAATGGGAATTACTTGAGGAAGATGAAATAGAACCAGGTGCATTGCCCTTATTTGAATATAAAAACGGAGGCCATGAACAATTAAAATTTGAATTGAATTTACCTAAGATCAATCAAATTGCTGCTGAAATTGAAAACTTCATTTATTAATAAAGTAATTATAACTTGAATATCATACCATGAAAACTAGAATTTTATTTTTATTAACCATTATTTCATTCTCATTTGCTTGTAGAAATGCTGAACAAAAACAGGATGAAGCCAGCGCTGAACCAGTTACTTCAAATGATACTAATATTATCAAAAAGAGCGATAAAAAAATGAAGCAAGAAGATAAAACTACATTTTTTACAAATGCTGCTATTGGAGGAATGATGGAAGTGGAAGCAAGTTCGAGAATATTGGCAGAAACTAAAAATAATCCAGCAGTACTAGCTCACGCTAAAATGATTAAAGATGATCATATGAAAGCGAATGAGGAATTGAAAGCTATTGCTAAAAGAGAGAATTTTGTACTTCCTACTACTTTACCTAAAGCTAAACTAAAAATTTTAAAAGACTTAGAAAGCTTAAATGATGAAGCAAAGAATGAGTTCTATATTAATCTGATGGTAACCGAACATAATGAGGCTATTAATCTCTTTACAGTAGCTTCTGGTATGCCAATAGAATCTATTTCTGCTTTTGCTACCAAAACATTACCAATTTTAAGACATCATTATGATATGACGGTAAAAATCCGTGAAGACATTTTAAAAGAAAAAGCTAACCAAGGAGATGACCCGTTAAAAATCAGCAATAAAAGAAAAAATAATGCTGCAAAAAATCAATGATCCTAAATATTATGCAGTAAGTTCAATCCATACAGGGCAATGATCACTAGATTTTTCCCATCCACGAACTTCTTTATCTACTTTTGCAGAAACTAACCTTGGTAAAATAACATCATTCAATAAAAAATGATCTAAACGAAGCCCTGCATCGCGACCATACGCATTCCTTAAATAATCATAAAAGGTATAAATGCGTTCATTAGGATGTAAATACCGAATTGCATCAGTCCAACCTAGTTTGAGCATTTTTTGATAGGCTAATCTAGATTCTGGAAAGAAAAGTGCATTGGTTATATATTTCTCAGGTTTATACGTATCAAGCTCGGTTGGAATTACGTTATAATCTCCAATTAGCAATACTGGAAGGTTAAAAGACAACAATTTTTTGGCATGTTGGTGTAAGCGTTTAAACCAAGACAGCTTATAATCAAACTTTGGGCCTGGAGCTGGATTACCGTTTGGAAGATATAAGCAACCAATTACCATTCCATAAACAAAACCTTCAATGTAGCGGCTGTGTACATCAGCTGGATCTCCATCGAGATTTCGTCTTGTTTCTTTGATTTCTTCTTTCGCAAGTATTGCTACCCCATTCCAACTTTTTTGTCCATGCCAAATGGAATGATATCCAGCTTTTAAGAGAGCATCCTGAGGAAATAGTTTATCTGGACATTTCAATTCCTGCAAACACACAATATCTGGCTTTGCCTCTTTTAGCCAGCGGAGCAAAACGGCCAATCTGCCGTTAATGCCATTCACGTTATAAGTTGCTATTTTCAATAGATTATGATAAGAAAGTGTCAAACAAAAATGGACTTTCCAACAGAAAGTCCAACTTAATAGATTTGCTAGCTTATTAGCAAATGATTTTCGTAGCGGTTATTTCTTTCCCTTATCAGCGATGTATTTTTCAATTACTTTGCGATCGTTAGAGCCAGTTGCACGTTTTGCACCAACAACTTGTTGTATACTTACACCCATTTTTGTTGCCACATGAGAAAGTTCATAATCTTGCGATGAATTTACTTTTTTACGATCAGAAGGTCCTTGCTTTGCCATAATATTTATTTTTTAGATAGACGATTGAGTTTAATTCACTACTTAAAAAACAGCCATTGCCTTTTTTTGTTTCGTTAAAGGAAAACTTCTTGTTCATCAGTATAATAACTACTTCTCCCATTAATCTTTTCCGATTTTATAACTACCCCAGTTGGCGATTTTTTAATATCAGCACCATGAACTTTCATAAAATCTCGAAGTTCACCCCTAAGCTCATCACCGTTTTCCTTTCTAATCTCTTCTATTGCTTTTTTCAATACTGTACTTACAGAATTAAAGAGTTTCTTAATGTGTTTCTCTGGAATAGCGTTTGACAATGAGAATGGTGAAATCCTAGCATGCCACAAAATCTCATCTGCATAAGAATTACCAATACCCCTCATTTTATGCTGGTCCATCATTACTTCTTTTACCTTTTTCTTAGATTTAGAAAATATAGTAGTAAAATAATCAAGTTGCATTTCTAATGCATCTGGTGCATCAGCAGGCTTAGGGTTTAAAGTTGGAGTAGCCTGCTTCAATATATCTACTACTGCAAAACCTTCACCTCCTGAAAAATGAAACACCATTATCGCGAACTTTGGAGATGTATTCTCTTTATTTAAAAGCAACAATTCCCCCCTTAACATGAGATGTATTTGCAGAACGTGATCATCTCCAAAATGAAAATGCAAAGTCTTACCATATCTGCTTACTGATGTGAGTTTTTCGCCTTCTAACGTTGATTTAAATTCCTTAATTGTAATCTTTAATTTCTTTGCTTCTTTAACTTCTAGCAACTTCAACGTTTTACCCTTAAACCTGCGAGATAATATCTCAGCAAACACTTCTAAATCTGGTAACTCTGCCATAACTACACACTCAGATATTTCTTAATTTCCTTTACCGAATTTCCATTGAGTACAATTGCTGATTTCAAATCTTCTACACTAATTTGAAACTCCTGTGCCCAGTGAGCTACATCTTCTGGATCATAAGTATTTATTTCTCGACACTCATTTTCATCTACAAAAGGTTCAAGTGTATCACTATCATCTTCTATTGGATAACGTTCTCTTATTTCATCCGGATCAGGAATATTTTCCTCGAAGCCTAAATTATCCTTGTTCAATTCCATCGGTCTATTATTAATTTATGGATAAATCTCTTGTGCTTTTTTAATTGCTTTTTCTAAATCAATACCCTTACCCAATACCCCTTTAAAGATGTCTCCTTTCTTTTTAAGTCGTTCTATTGCATTAAAAATGGTAAAGTCTTTCATCTTTAATCCTGGTTTTACTTCATCCCATTCTAAAGGCATAGATACAGTAGCACCTACTTTTGGACGAAGAGAATAAGGGCCTGCAATAGTTGCTCCAGGTCTATTTTGTAAAAAGTCTAAATACATTTTTCCTTTTCTGGCCGAAACCATACGCTCTAAGGATGTAAAATCAGGTAGTTTTTCATTTACTATACCAACGATAATCCTTGCAAAAAGCTGCGTTTGGTCATAGGTATATTTTGCACCCATAGGGATATAAATATGTATGCCTGTTGAACCAGAAGTTTTAGGATAACTAGGAACATTAATTGAATCTAATACCTCTTTTACGGTCAAGGCGGCTTCAATTACTTTGTCAAAATGATGTTTGTCGGGATCAAGATCAATTACACAATAATCTGGATTATCTGGCGACTGCACTCTTGAAAACCAAGGATTAATCTCTATACAACCCAAAGAAGCCATCCAAAGTAGTGTCGCTACATCATCGCCAACTAAATATTCTTTTTCTTCGCCATCACTTGTAGAATATGGAAAAGTTTTTGCCCATTCTGGCGCTTTCCCTTTCACATCCTTTTGATAAAAACTTTGTCCATGAATTCCGCCTGGAAAACGATTTAAGGATTGTGGTCTATCTTTCAAATAAGGTAACATAAAATCGGCAACCTGATAATAGTAGTTAAACATTTCACGTTTGGTTACGCCATCTTCTGGCCAATACACTTTACTTAAATGAGTAAACTTAAGTTCCTTTCCATTTACTTTACGTACTTGGGTTTCATCTTTTGGATTTAATAAAGTTTTAGGAATGGTAACTTTTGGTGGTCGTATGGCAGTAGCATGCTTATTTGGTGAAATTTCTGTTTCATTGGATTTATCATCCATATTCGTTTCAACTTCTTGCACTACTTCTTCAGTGTGAGCAGCTGTTTCACGCACTACATCCTTCGCATTTTTATCCATCCGCATCCCTTTAAATGCTGGATGGCGAAATATTCCTTCATCGGTTACTTCGGTATAAGCCACTTCACCTACCAATTCAGGTTTCATCCACGTTGCTTTGGCATTTAATTGTTTATGCTGAAAGCGAGATAGTTTGTTAATATCTGGAACGACAGTAAATGGACTTTTGTCTGTGATATAGGGCTTAAATGCCTCCATCATTTCTTTTTGGTCAGAGTCTGAAAATCCAGTTCCCACTTTACCTACATAAGTAAGAGTTTTGTTCTCCCATACTGCTAAAATCAATGAACTGAAAAGTTTAGAAGTATCTTCATTACGGGTAAAGCCAGCAATAATCACTTCTTGTCTCCTTGAAACTTTAATCTTTAACCAATCTTTAGAACGATTAGAAAGCACATAGGTAGATGATTTAAGCTTGGCCATAATTCCTTCCAGTCCCATTCTTTCTGCAGCTGCAAAGAAATCTGTACCATTGGCATCGAATACTTTGGAAATCCGTATTCTATCATCATCTGTTGGTAGTATTTCATTTAAAATTGCCTGTCTTTCTACAAGAGGCAATCCTGTTAATTTTTTACCCTCGTACCAAAGTATATCGAAAACATAAAATACTAATTCTCCATCTGCTTCACTCCTCCAGTTTTGCAGCGAGCCGAAATTTGAAATTCCTTTATCATTTAACACCAAAATTTCTCCATCAATTACTGCATTTATCTTCCAAGAGGAAATGATTTTATGGATTGGATAGAATTTGTCGTTAAAAGATTTATTATTACGTGAAAGTAATTCGACTTTTCCTTTGTTGATAAAAGCTAACGCTCTATATCCATCCCATTTCACTTCATATTGCCAATTTGGGTCATCAAAGGGAGCATCAACCAATGTTGCGAGCATTGGTTTTACATTTTTTAATATGGCAGATTTTGGTGCAGATTTTAAAATATTAGCTGTATCCATTTTGACTGAATCATCAGAAACCTCAGAATCTTCTAGCAGCTGTTCATCTTCTTTTTTTGATTTTGCTTTAGTTTTTTTTTACTAGGTTGCTTAGCCTCAATTTTTTCTTCTTTATTGCTGTGCCATACCTTATCACTGGATTTCTCCATTTCGTCAATTGTTTTATCAGAAAGTATGGATTTATCTAACTTCAATACATCCTTTTTGGTCGAAAAATCATCATCATGCTTAATTAATAACCATGAATTTTCTCCCATACCATGAGTTCTGACTAAGGCAAATTCGCCATTGAGCTTCTCTCCATGCAATCGCATTTTAACAGAACCTTTTTTAAGCTCTGACAATAGGTACTTTTCTTGAGCCTTTTTCCCTTTAATTGGATCTATCGTTTCATACCAACCTTGATCCCAAACAATTACAGTTCCACCTCCATATTCGCCTTGCGGGATAATTCCTTCAAAATTTCTATAATCAAATGGATGATCCTCGACCATCATTGCTAATCGTTTTACTTTGGGATCTAAAGTTGGTCCTTTGGGTACCGCCCAACTTTTTAGTACGCCCTCCATTTCTAAACGAAAATCATAGTGTAAACGAGAAGCATCGTGTTTCTGAATGACGAACATTAATTTATCAGGATCTTTGCTTCTACCTGACTTTGGTTCAGCGGTTTTAGAAAAATCTCGTTTTTGGTTATATTTATCTAGTCCCATTGCTATTACTTTGCTATAAAGAAAACAGTAATGCGAATAAATAGTTTCGAAGAATGAAAAAGTTGGCTAACCATATAGTATCCTTTTAAAATTAATCATCTTTTTTAACCAATCCATCTACTAATAATTTCCATTGCGGATAAGAAAGTCCAACTTTTGCTGTCCAACCAACCATTGCATTACGTAACCCATCAAAAATTTTCTCGGTAGTTCCATTTGGCACCTCATTACGCCCATGCATTTCAGCCCAAACAGTTTGCCCGCTTCTGCCTACAATAAAAGTAGACGTAGCTACATCAGAAAAGAAATGTGCTACGCCAAGCTCAGGATGAAATGGATTTGAACAAGGTCTAACGGTAAATCCAGTCCATTCATCTAGCTCTGCTCCTTCATTTTTATCAATCTGTTCAATTCGTACCCAATCATATCCATCGCCTGCAGAAGTACCTGGACCAGGTATATCTATCCTGATTAGATTTCCAACTTCTAATCTAAAAGAAGGTGAACCATCGGGTAGTGTAAGTTGAAAGGTTGTTGCAGAAGTACCACATACCCTATCCCAATTACTTACTTCAAACAATCTCAATTTTACCAATTGATAAAATGTTACCGCTTGCTCAATATTTGGCACTATTGTTTCGCTTCTTGCATTCATTTCACTACCATGTAGTTGCTCGGGCACTAATTTATATTGGCTCATATCTATTTTATTAATTGTTTTCTAAAGTCTTTTTTATTATTTCAGCAATTGAAAATTCTGCACCACATACAAATTCATCTGCCGCACCATAATAAATTGTTAATTTATCTCCATCCACTACGTGACCATTTGTAAAAACCACATGACCAAAGAAACCAGAAAGTTCATAGCTTTCTGTTGGTGCCATAATTGGCTCTTCCGTTCTTCCTAGTATAATTGATGGGTTGTTGAGATCCATTAAAAAAGCACCCAAACAGTATCTATGATCTGCATTAGCGCCATGATAAATCTCTAACCAACCCTGCTTTGTCCAAATTGGGGAGGCGCCTGCACCTACTCTTGCACTATCCCACATTTCTGGTCTGGTTTTAATTATGCATTTGTGATTGCCCCATTGTAAACCGTCAGTTGAATCGCAAAGCCAAATAAAATTGCCACCAATCTCTTTAGAACTCGGTCTGTGTATTGCATAAAATTTACCATTGATCTTGCGTTCGAAGATTGCACAATCTTTATTGTGTGGTGGTAACATCATTACAGGAGTAGAGAAAGATTTCCAATCAGTTGTAGTTCTAAGGCCAACCCCTACCCCAGAATCTGAAACTGCAGTGTAGGTGAGATAAAATACTCCCTCTATTTCTACCACTCTGCAATCCTCAATTCCAAAACGTTCTAGTTCTCCCATTCCGAATAATCCTGCATATTCAGGTTCTTCTGTAAAAGAAATTCCATCTGTACTTGACAATAAGCGCAAATGTGAAACTGTAGTTAGGTAATCTAATCCTTTATAATTTCTTACTCTGGCATCGCTACCTATAAGGTCTGGGTCGTTTAGTGGAACTTCAATAATTTCTAATTTACCCATTTCATTCATCACTGGAAAAAAGATAAAGCCTTCTTTTTGCGCAATGCTCTCAGCTACCCTAACTAACAACCATATCTTCCCTTTAAAACGAAAAACACCTGGATTAAGTAAACAAATTACCTGAAGTCCATTATCGCTAGATGCAATATCTTTTGGCAATAAAATTGGATTATCGGGAAAACGTTTTGCTAAATCTTTCATGTAAAAAAAACACCAAGCGTAACGAATAGTTCTAACAATTTAAAAACAACCAAAAAAATTAGGTGTTTACCTATTGTTATTACAGCTAATTTTTTGGAATGAATGGAATCTCACCTTGGCAAATAGCCGCAGTTACTTCTCTTATTAATGATGAAATGCCAACCGTTTTTGAGAAAACAATTGGCGACTACTGCTTTACTATTCTAAATTCTAGCGATGCGCTATACATTTATTGTAAATGGCAAAATGGTAATATCGCTTTTAGGCCAATTTATTCGCCAGATCACGGCCTTGTGATTAAAAGGAAAACGATGACTGATAATGGAATCACTATCTCATTAGAATCTAGTATGGGAACCTCTAAAGTTAAGATAGCGTTCACAGATGGTGAATTTCCAATTTTAAAATATAACACTAAACTTATTCCTAAAACCAATTTGCATATCCCTTTTTGGCCAAAGGATATCATTTTACGTGAAAATTCACACAGTCAAAAAAATAAAGGAACTGTACATGTAAAACAAGTAGGTACAAGATCTGGAATTCTGCATTTTAGTTTAGATGAACCTCATACTGGAAGTTTGTTATATTTCCAAAATTTAACTTCACTTGCAGATTATAACCAACAGACTAAAACCTCTGCTGGAGAAACAGTTGGTGGATTATGGCCTGAACTTGGATTTTCTTTACCTGTAACCAAAGATGATCCGTTACAAGCTGGTACAACTTACGTTATTAGCGATGCAATTATTGCATTTGATGCAAACACGGCGAAAGGTGAAAGCGAACTTACTACTCAATACTTAAACTTACTTGCGGCTGTTTACTTGGAAATTCCAAAACCCACTACTACATATATTAATTGGCCAGACATTTTGAACAAAGGACTGCATGATTTAATTGATGCGCCTGGATGTTGGTGCCAAGTGGAAGGCAACCAGTATTTTAACGCTTACATTTCAGATTACGATACTCCGCCAGAAATTATGGTACAGTTAGCGGTGTTGTTGCCTCTATTAGACTATACAGAATGGAGTGGTAAATTATTACCTGTTATTGATAAGATCAAGAATGGTCTTCCACAATTCTGGGATGAAAAATTAAAAACCATTGTTCGTTGGTTACCCGCAGCTGAAGATAAGTTAAAGGGAGAAGAAGAACAAAAAAAACCCATGGTTATGGACTCTTGGTATTTACATCATCCGTTGTTGAACTTATCTAGATTGGCACTTAAGGGAGATAAAATAGCAAATGAACTTTTTCTTAATTCTTTATCTTATGCTACAAAAGTAGCTAAACATTTTAAATACAATTGGCCCGTATTTTACAAGATGGATACTTTGGAAGTGATTAAGGAAGAAACCAAACCTGGCGAAGGTGGACAACATGATGTGGCTGGGATTTATGCGCATGTTATGCTTCAGGCTTATGAGTTGACGAATGATAAAAAATACCTGAAAGAAGCAGAACTATCGGCGAAGAGTTTAAAAGGTAAAGGCTTTAAGCTCTTTTATCAGGCTAATAATACTACTTTTTCGGCTGGCGCTTTACTGCGTTTATATAAGCTTACTAAAAACGAGGATTATCTCTATCTCTCTAATTTATGCTTAGCAAATGTATTTCAAAACGTACAACTTTGGGATTGCAATTATGGTTATGGTGAGAATTATCCAACTTTCTTCGCACTATTCCCGTTATCTGATGCGCCTTATACCGCAGTTTATGAGGAGCAAGAAGTTTTTTGTGCACTGCATGATTATTTACTACATGCTAAAGAGGTTGATATTCTTCCATCAATTAAGCTTTTGGCAAACGAATATATTCGTTACTTGGTAAATAGAGCTGTGTATTATTATCCGCCAATGCTACCAAGTGATATGTTATCTGAAGATGTAAAAGTTGGTGAGGTTGATAATAAATTGTGGGTTGCTTTGGAAGATTTACACGATGGTTGGGAGAAATCTGGTGAGGTTGGTCAGGAGGTTTATGGTGCTGGGAATGCTTTTGGCATTCTACCACGGCACTATCACAATGTTGATGAAAAATTTTTGTTGTATGCGGATTATCCAATTCCATTTAAGCGAAAAACAAGCTCTACTGCGTTGAGCATTCAATTAGGGGGAGATAAAAGAATACAATGCCGTTTACGGATTATTCCAAATGGCGTAAAAGGCAGATTCCATTTAAAAATAGCTGATGGTACTACATTATCATCTAAAAAGACGAGGGAAGGACATTTCGAGTTCTTCGTAAATGGAGATCAACAGTTGGAGATTACCTGGTAGTGATTCTTAATAAAAAAAAAGACCAATCAAATTGATTGGTCTTTAAGGTAGATGTGTAATACTTTATATTCTCATTTCTGGTTCTCTAAAGTCGTCGGTAAATTCATTGCTTACTTGTGAAGCATAGTCCTTTACTTTATCTACGTATTCCGGTGCTTTATCCATAAAATCATCTAGCAATGATCTTCCAGTAAGTATGTCTTTTTTAGTTATGTGTTGAACTGCCGCATATACAGCAATGCCAAACAGTGCTCCTTTGATAAATCCCATAATTAGTTTTTTTTAAAAGTTATACCTAAAAAACAACCGCAGTGCGGAAATGTTTCGTGAAAAATTAAATTAAAATCAAGCTGTTAATCCTTTTAGTCCAAGGAACTTCCCCATATAACTTAATCTGTTCTTGACCGTGTCTACTAAAAGCGAAAATCTTCTTTTCTCTTTTACTCTCACTATTAATCTTTCTGCAGAAAATAACAGGTCATCTAACTCAAATGGTTTCGCGATAAATTCATCACAGCCATATGCTTTTACAGACCATAAAATTTGTTGATAGGCTGAATACAAGATTACTGGAATACCTGAAAAACGGTTATCTTTTTTTACAGACGGCAGAAGGTATTCAACTAACACGAGGTCTGGGTGAAAGCTTTCCATTAATGGAATGATATTATTGCAATTTTGCACGACTTTACATTCAACCTGCAAAAAATGCAGTAAAAAGAAAAATTGACAGCAGTTTCTCAAAACCCTTTTAAGTGCAAATTGTTATCCAATTAAACTAAAATTTTAAGCGTATGCCTTGGCCAAAAGGAGATTACCCACCATCTTATAAAAACCTCCCTGTTCCTTTAAGAGAGAAAGCTGTGGAAATTGCTAACGCTATACTTGAGGAAATCGGGTGATGAAGGAATTGCTATTGCGACTGGTCTTAAGCGAGCAAAGGAAGTGATGAAAAAAGAGAAGCAAGAAACTGTTAAGAAAAAGAAAACTAATTAATTGTACCATGCATCCTATTCGTGTTACTTTAGATAAAAAGACATATGATTTCCAAGTTGGGGAATATCCACATCCTGATGAACTGCGTTGTAAAGTTAGTGTGTATAAGGATGGGAAGTTAGTTGCTAGCTTTACTCCGGATCGTCACCATATTTTGCATTTATGTAAGAACCACGGAAACTTAAAGGAACCACTATTGCATACCATAGCTGATCGGATTGAACAACTTTATCCGTATGGTTTTTTTTAACAGCAATTAGATTAATTGCATTGCTAATCGTTTACTTGTTTAACTCTTTGAGTTTTTCTTCAATGGGTTTAACATAATTTTCATCATCTAAGTGTGCACCTTTTGGTTGTTCAAAGCGTTTAATCTTTCCATTGGTTTCTTTACTAAAACTTCCTAAATCTTCACCATCTAGGTTGATATGGTATTGGTCTTCATCTTTGATGACGATAACATGAGCTAACTTTTCTTTAATCGGAATATCGAAAATGATTTTCTCTCCTTTGATGTTACTTTCCTTTATTGTAGGTGGTGTTTCTATTTTCTTATCGTTGTTCATAACGGTTAAATATTATGTTTTAATAACAGTTGGTGTATCAATTTGTTTCATTCATTCTCATAGGAAGGTATTATTCAACTAGTTGATTTTTAAGTTTCTTTTTTTCTAAATTGAGCAGAATAGATACATTTGAATATGAATACTACACACTTGTTAAACTGGGGTATTATTGGTTGTGGTGATGTTACTGAAGTAAAAAGTGGTCCTGATTTTAATCACATTCCAAATTCTAAACTTTATGCTGTTATGCGACGAAATGCAGAAAAGGCTGCAGATTATGCCATGCGCCATGGTGTTCCGGTTTGGTATTCATCGGCTCATGATCTAATTCATGATCCTGAGGTAAATGCTATTTATATTGCTACTCCTCCTTCTACTCATGAAATGTATACTATTGAAGCGCTTAAAGCTGGAAAACCCGTATATGTAGAAAAGCCAATGGCTCTTTCTGCACAAAGTTGTGAGCGGATGGCGACAACTGCTGAAGAATATTCCACAAAACTTACGGTTGCCCATTACCGACGAGCGATGCCTTATTTTAACAAGATTAAAGAACTGATTAATGAAATTGGTGATCTTCGTTTTGTAACCATTAGATTTTATCAACCTGTGGTTACATCGATTGTTGCTAGTTCTGAAGAGAATTGGCGGGTACATCCTGAAATTTCTGGCGGTGGTCTTTTTCACGATTTAGCTCCTCACCATATTGATTTGCTTAATTGGTTTTTTGGAACCCCGACGATTGTCCATGGTTTTTCGGCCAATCAATCCTTACAAAGTAAGGCTGACGATATTGTTTCAGCTTTGCTAACTTATGGAACGCTACCTGTTACGGGTACTTGGTGCTTTGATGCGCCCATGCAGGAAGATTTGTGTGAGATTGTGGGTGCTAACGGAAGTATTCGGTTTGCTTTTCATGGGAATATGATTACCCTGACTAAGGATGGACAGGTTACTGATTTTCCTTTTATCCATTCGAAGCATGTGCAAGAACCGATGATTGCAGAAGTTGTTCGGTATTTTACGAATGAAATTGCAATTAACCCTTGTCCTGCTGAAGAAGGGATTAAGACAATGCGGATTATAGACGAGCTCACAGGGAATAAATTTAGCTTTTAGTGCTTTTGATTGTTATTCTTTTCTGTTAATTAGAAGGTTGCAGTAAGTAGTTCGAATTAGGCAGTTAAGTTATAATCAAGATAACAAACCATATTGCTGTTCTTTTGTTATTCTAGCACAAAAACCTCACATAAAAACTATGGAACTTGAACCAGAACTTTTAATACACGCTTCGAGAATTGGTGACCTTGATGTTCTTACTGAACTTATTAAGGGGGATGCTAATTTGAATGTACATGATCCGAAAGGATATACTCCATTGATTATAGCTTGTTATAACCATCAGCTTGATGCGGCAAGATTATTAATTAAACATGGTGCAGATGTTAATGCTGCTGATCTTGGCGGTAATACTGCCTTGATGGGTGCAGCTTTTAAGGGATACCCAGATATTGCTGAACTGCTGATTGAAAATGGTGCTGATTTAAACTTACAGCATGGAAACGGTGGTACAGCATTGATGTTTGCTGCTATGTTTGGCAGGAATGATTTGGTGCGGCTTTTACTACTGTATGGCGCTGATACCACAATTTGTGATACTAAGGGGCTTAGGGCTGCTGATTTGGCTGCTCAACAAGGGAACCAAGAGGCAATTGATTTGCTGACCGCATAACCTTTATAAAAAAGGCCACAATTAATTGTAGCCTTTTTTATTTTATTGGGTTTTATTTATGCTGGTACTTTACGTTGTTTTTCTCGTTCCCAAAACCTATGTCCTGCTATGGCAGTTATAAATTTGGTGGCGAGTTCTTTACTATTCCCTATTAATACCCCATCATCACTTACTGGTTTTTTAGTTGCTCCTTTACCAAAATAAGTTAACTCTAGTAATGTTGTCGCCTCTCCATCTAATGCAATTGCTTTGCAATGTTTACATGCTTCATTTAGAAAATGAATTGCATCTGGTTCGTGGCTAAGTGCATCAACGCTTTTCTTCCCTCCTGGTACAAATACTGCATCGTACAGTACTGAGCATGCTGTTAATAAACTTTCATCTAATAGCATTGCTGTTTTCTTATCAGTCATTACACTTCCTTGTCTGTTGCCAATTAGCTCTACTACTGCTCCTTCGGCTACCAATGCTTTTTTCATGTTACTTAGCGAAGCTTCGTCTACCCCATCTGCTACCAGAAATGCAATCTTTCGTGTTTTGATGGTATCTTTTATAGTTGTTGCCATACTTAATGCTGGCGATTTTTCTACTGATGGTTGTGCTTGTGCGGATTGATAGTCTTTTTGTTCAGCATCGGCTGGGATGCCTTGGTTTGTAACTGGTTCTGATCTCTTGCTGGCTGCTATACCTAAATTTGCAGCTACTTTGTTACGCAGATCAAGATCTACCTGACTAAGTACTGCTAGCATACGTTCGCGTATTGCTGGTGTTTTTACTTTGCCAAGTTCGAAACTAAAGGCATCCACTATGTGATTTTTTTCTGGTTGTGATTGACTATTGTAGAATAATTTAGCTTGTGAGTAATGATCGAAAAAGCTTTTGCTTCTTGCTCTTACTTTTCTTGCATCTATTCTTTCATTGTAACTAACAAATCCACCTTCTGCTTCCTTAACTTGTTTTGGATCATTACCTCCTGTACTGTTTGGGTTGTAACTGGCTTTGCCTACGTTAATGGTTTGGCGCATAAAGCCATCTCTTTGGTTATTATGTACCGGAACAACTGGTCTGTTTATTGGTATTTCATGGAAATTTGGCCCTCCTAAACGAATTAATTGGGTATCTGTGTAAGAGAATAGGCGTCCCTGCATGAGTGGATCATTTGTAAAATCTATCCCTGGAACTATATGTCCAACGTGGAAGGCAACTTGTTCAGTCTCTGCAAAGAAATTATCTGGATTTCGATTTAATGTTAGTTTACCGATACGTTGCACTGGCACTAGTTCCTCAGGAATTAGCTTAGTAGGATCTAATAAGTCGAAGTCAAATTTATGTTCATCAGCTTCTGGTACTACTTGAATACCAAATTCCCATTCTGGAAAGTTTCCACTTTGAATAGCTTCCCACAAATCTCGTCTATGAAAATCTGGGTCTTTTCCTGAAATGTTTTGTGCCTCATCCCATGCTATTGAATGTACGCCTAATAATGGTTTCCAATGGAACTTTACAAAATGTGATTCTCCTTTTTCGTTAATTAAACGGAAACTATGTACACCAAAACCTTCCATCATACGGTAACTTCTTGGTACTGCCCTATCGCTCATTAGCCACATCACCATGTGGGCAAACTCAGGCATTAGAGAAATAAAATCCCAAAAAGTATCATGAGCAGATGCTGCTTGTGGCATCTCATTATCTGGTTCGGGTTTTACTGCATGCACTAAGTCTGGAAATTTCATTGCATCTTGAATAAAGAACACGGGCATATTATTGCCTACTAAATCAAAGTTTCCTGCTTGAGTATAAAACTTTACGGCAAAGCCACGTACGTCTCTAGCTAAATCGGTTGATCCTCTTGAACCTGCTACTGTAGAAAACCTCACAAAAACTGGTGTTTCTATTTCAGTATCGTTTAAAAACTGTGCTTTGGTTAATTCTGGGATTGCTTTGTATAACTTGAAAACGCCATGTGCACCAGAACCTCTGGCATGTACAACTCTTTCGGGAATGCGTTCGTGATCGAAGTGAGTAATCTTTTCACGAAGTATAAAATCTTCTAGTAAGGTAGAACCACGGTCGCCTGCCTTTAAAGAATTTTGATCATCGTTAATTTTAACGCCATGGTCTGTTGTCATGGGTTGTCCCGTGGCATCAGCAGTATGTGGTTTAAGTTTTTTGGTTTTTTGGTTCCCTGGCAATGCTGCCTGTTCTGGTGTAAGTGTTTTTTTAGCCATAAGTTGTGATGTTAGTATAAAGGAAACAAAGCGTTAGATGTTATGTTTCAAAAATCAAGCTTATTTTTAATGTTGATAATTGTTGGAACTAATATCAATAAACTCAGCTATATCTATCAAAAATTTTACTGTTCAAAATCACATATTTATTAAGTTACAAACAAGACTAAAATACTCTTTAGATACTTGAAATCAAGCATAAATGCTTTATACAACTGTAATGTTTAGAATGTGTTGAAGAAATTAACTACTAAAAATTGAAAGTTTATTGAATTTATGATAAATTATGCTTAGATATTTTTTATCTACATTTCGTGGTTGATTTTCTTTGAAAAAAATAGATCACATGAGATGATTAAACCAACAAACTGAACCTATCTTTTATCTCTGGATATGTTTTCGAATGAGTGCTATTTTAGGTTTGCAGAATAAACGTGCAATTAACAAACAATTATAAAAACAACTTAGATTAATTATGAGAAAACGTAGACTTTTTAGTTGGATCATGTGTGCATTTTTTTGCATGATCTCGAGCACTCTGATGGCTCAGAGGGTTTCTATTAATGGAAAAGTGCTTTCCTCCGACAGTGGAACGCCTATTCCAGGAGTATCTGTGAAAGCATTCAATCCTAGTCGAACAGCTGTTACCAATGACCAAGGTAACTTTTCGATCTCGGCAAATCCAGGAGAGATGCTTGAATTTAGCTATCTTGGTTTTACCACTCAAAGCGTAAAAGCAGCTAATAACATGCAGGTGTCCTTAGCTGAATCTGCAGCTCAACTGGAGGGTGTGGTAGTTACTGCGATGGGTATTAAAAAGAAAGAAGGGCTTTAGGCTATTCTGTTACGGAGCTGAATTCGCAAGAATTGATGAAAAACAAAAACACCAACATTATCAATTCCTTAACGGGTAAGGCACCGGGCGTAAATGTGACCCAATTTAGTGGTTCGGCTGGTGCAGGAGCTTCAATTACCATTCGTGGAGGTAGTTCTACAGCAGAGGGCAGACAAAATCAGCCATTATTTGTAGTAGATGGAATAATTTATGACAACTCCACTTCGGTATCTGGTAATTCAGGCACAGATGGTTTAACACGTAGTAATACCACTTATTCGAACCGTGTAATGGATATCAACCCGGAAGATATTGAAAGCTTATCTATTTTAAAAGGCGCTGCTGCTGCTGCACTATATGGTTCTAGAGCTGCTGATGGAGCAATCATTATTACTACTAAAAAGGGAAGTGAAGGTGTTATTCAGGTAAATTTCTCTAGTAGATTAAGTACATCTCAGGCTAATAAGCTGCCGGAAGTGCAAACCTCTTTTGGTCCAGGTTCTTATGCAGCTAATGGTGTCTTTAGTGATTTAAATGCATATACTTCATGGGGTAAACCGATTGCCGCAGGTACACCAACATATGATAACATTGGCACTTTCTTTCAGAACGGTGCGGTGTATGATAATAATGTTAACGTTTCTGGAGGTTCAAAAACCGGAAGTTTCTTTTTATCAGCATCAAATTTTGATCAGTCTGGTATTGTTCCGGGCACTGGATATGATAAAACCACCTTCCGTTTTAATGGTCAGCAGAAATACGGAAAGTTGACTGTAGATGCAAATGCAGCTTATTCTGTCGCTGATATCGATAGAACCTTAACTACTTCTGGTTTATATGGAAGTGGTGTAGGAAGTATGCAAGCATTGTATAGTTGGCCTACTGTATTTGATATTAAGAATTATGTTAATCCAGATGGCACTCAATTTCGTCCTTATGCCGGAACACTTGATTTGGCATCTGATAGAGATAATCCGTATTGGATCATTAATAAAGATAAGTTAACCTCACAAACCAAGCGCTTTACCGGAGGGCTTAGTGCTAATTATAAAATAGCGAGCTGGTGGGATGTTACTGCCCGTGTAGGTTATGATCAATATACCACCAATGACTACACTTACATTACTCCAGGTTCTGCACTTGCTCCATTATATCAGAATGGTCGTTTAAGCAAAAATATGGTGAACTATAGCTTCATCACAACTACGCTAATGAGCAACTGGCATAAAACATTTGGAGACTTTGATGCTCATATCATGTTAGGTGGTACTACTGAAAGTAATGAAACGTTACGTCAGAACCATTGGGGATATAATTTTATAACATCAGGTACTATCAGTTTAGCTAATATTGCGAACACCAATAAGTTTTTTACGGATGCAACTGGTAGAAAGCGTTTGGTAGGTGTTTATGGAGAAGCAGGCGTATCTTATAAGAGTATTGCTTATTTAACATTTACAGGACGCAATGACTGGGCATCGTCATTACCTGTTGATGCCTATTCTTATTTTTATCCATCAGTAAGTGGGTCATTTGTGTTTACAGAACTTTTCCCTAAAAACGATATTCTATCTTTCGGAAAGATTAGGGCAAGTTGGGCAGATGTAGGTAAAGATACAGACCCATATGCAACATTGACCTATGTAAATGCGCCTTATACTATTGGCTCTTATACTGCCGTTGGTAACCAATGGGCGGCTGGTAACCCAGATTTAAAACCAGAGAAGCAGGGTTCGTGGGAAATCGGTGCAGAGCTTAGATTTTTGAAAGGACGTATTGGCTTAGATTATACTTATTACCATAGTGAAACAAGAAATCAAATTGGGTCGCCACGTTTAGCACAATCTGGTGGATTTATTTTCAGTGTACTTAACAGCGGTACTGTAATTAATAAGGGTATGGAGATTGCATTAACAGCAAAGCCAATAGCCAATAAGGATTTCTCTTGGGATGCAACACTTAACTTTTCTTACAACAAGGGTAGATTAGGTAGCTTTATTCCTGGAATAGCTTACTTTTACCCAACAGATGCCCAATTTGGAACAGTAAAGGCAGCATCGGTTCCTAATGGCGGTTATTTTCTTGGATTGACTGGTTCTCCTTATCTTCGTGAATTAGATGCAAATAAAGCAGAAATTCCAAATGGCCGTTACCAGGTTGACCCTACTACTGGTCTGTATAAATTAAACACGAACAACCCTGTTGTAGGCAATCGTGAGCCAGATTTTATTGGTGGTTTTAATAATAATTTCCGATACAAGAACCTTTCATTTTCTTTCTTGCTAGATATTCGTAAAGGAGGTGATGTGTTTAATGGTACTGAATATGCTTTGGTTGCAAATGGCTTAAGCAAACGTACATTACTAAACGATAGACAATCGGTTACTGTAAGCGGAGTGAATAGTGTTACTGGAGCAGATTTTACACAGACCTATGAAGCTGGTAAAACTTACACTATTGGAACAACTACTGTTGCAGGTACAAACATGATCCAACGCTATTGGGATAACTATGCTGCTAATTCTTATAACTTCCTTACTTCTGTAAACTGGCTGAAACTACGTTCCGTATCATTAACCTATGACTTTAAAGATTTGGTAAAGAAAGCCACGTTTATTAAAGGGTTATCTGCTTCGGTAGTAGGAACTAATCTTTTAACGTGGACCAATTATAAAGGTATGGATCCTGAAGTAAGTGCAGCGGGCGGAACAGGTGGCTCGGGTTCTACTGGTATAGATTACCTTGGGGTACCAGCAGTTAGGACCTTTACCTTTGGACTAAATGTTTCTTTTTAATCAATTGAAAAATATATCATGAAAAAATTAAAATATATTATATTCGGGTGTATACTCGTAGCCACGGTCACTTCGTGTAAAAAATGGTTGGATGTTAACGTAGATCCAGATAACCCAAATAACCAAACGGTATTGATTGAAAACAGGTTGCCTTGGATTCAGCATTTTTATATGTACTCAGCAGGTGTAACTAATTTTCGTACTGCATGCCAATCAGGTGTTTATTATGCCATTGCAGCAGCTCAAAATACGTTCTCTACTACATGGCAAGCTTCCAATGCCAATTCTACTACTCCATACCAAACTTGGTTTGTAGCTACATCTTCAAACGTAGAGGATATGTACAATAGCGCTAAAAAACAAGGTGCTTATCACTATATGGCAGCAGCTGATGTTTTCCATGCCTTAGGTTATATGCAAATGCTAGATCTTTATGGAGAAATGCCCTACAAAGAGGCGGGAACAGGAAACCCAAGCCCTAAGCCAGATAACGGCAAAACCATTTATTATGGCTGTATGGCAAAATTGAATGAAGCCATCAGCCTATTCGGCAAAGCACAGGAAGCAGGTGCACCAGCGCTTGCAGGTGGTGATATGATCAACAAAGGAAACATTGACAAATGGATAAAATTATGTTGGGGATTAAAAGCCCGTTACATGCTTAAACTGTCTAAAAAAGCAGATGCATATAATCCAGATTCTATATTGATCTGTTTATCGAAAGGCCCACAATCGAATGCCGACAACGTAGTTGAACAAGGTCTTAATAACAGTACAGTAACCGATTATTTGATTGGTGACCCAATCGTAACAAATGGAAACTTTAATTATGCAGCTTATGGTAATAATCAGCGTATCTCTCAGTTCTATTACAATCTCTTAACTAATATGCGCTCTTCAGGTATAACAGATCCAAGGATGACGAAAATTGTACCTGCTGCGATGTCTAATGTTAAATTGGATGGAAACGGTAAAGTGCAATCTTATGATTGGATTCGCTCTATAGGTGTTGATTCTTATGGACCTGCAACAAGATTATTGAAGGCAGGAAGTCCTACATCTATTGCTACGCCAACTTATGCTGCCGCCAATACAAATATAAAGTATACAATTTCAAACTCCACTGACAGGGCTGATTTTATTGCTTCTTTGGTGGCTAAAGGGAAAACGTATACGGTTAGTGGAAACGATGTTACTGTTACCTATAAAGCTGGTTCAATGTTTATTAACAGTACTAATTATGTATTAGCTGGCGATACTACTTATGTAAGTTTACGTAGTAACTCCATTGCCACTTCTGGAAATCCAGCTCAAGGTCAAACAGATGTAAATTGGTATGTGAATGCAACAGCTTTTAATGCAGGCGTAGTTGGTTCTACAGGTTCATTCCAACTTCATCCTGTTTCAGATTTTGAGATTTTAACCTATCATGAAATGTGCTTTATAGAGGCTGAGGTCTATTTGCGAAAAGGTGAAACTGCCAAAGCACATGATGCCTATAAAAGAGGCATTACAGCACACCTTAATATGATGCAAACAAAATTAACTGAATGGCAAGGCACTTATGGTACAACTAATCCTGATATGCGACCAATGAATGCAGGCGATATTGCAACTTATCTTTCAAGTAGTGCAGTTGCCCAAAATGGAGGTGTTTTAACCATGCAAGACATTATGTTGCAAAAATTCATTGCCATGGGTTGCAGCATTGAGAATTGGAATGATATGCGTCGCTTTAATTTTAGTGCAGGTAACGTAGGAAGTTTTGGTGTTGTTTATCCAGGTTATGATAGAGGTCCATTATTTACTGGTAATGCTCAATTAACAGGTGCTGGTAAAACTGATCCAAGATATTGGATGCGCCGTTGGGCATTGCCACCTGTATATGAAATACAATATAATTCTATTAATACCCTAGCTTTAAATCCACATGCAACTGATCCAAATATATGGTCTATGCCTGTTTGGTGGGATTGTGCTACAGATGCAGAGTATCAAAATTATCTAAAATAAAATTTTGCAGAAATATTCATAATCTCAGTTAGAAACTGAACGAAAAGGCCTTGAAAAGGGCCTTTTCGTTTTTTTTTGAATTTTAAAAATCAGCCTTCACATCTATTGAGACAGTAACTATTAAGTATAGACTTTGCGAACTCATTGCAAAACTTGCTTCATTCCGAAAGGTTGTTTAAATGTTACCTAAAATTAACCTGCATTTACTGCATTTTAAGAAGCTTTTATTTATTTTTGTAATCTTTTTTAATAGTTATGGCATATACCTTGAAGATGGTATATCGACATAAAAATATAGTTATGGATACTCTAGATAAATTGCGCCATTTTCTTTGCGGTGCAAAAGCCGAAAGCAGACTAAAATATTTTTTCGTTGCTCTTTTATTGTTTTTAAGTAATACTGTTTACGCTTATACCGTTACAGGATGTGTTTCTGATGACACAGGTTATCTTTATACAAATCCGTCAGGGGTTAATAGCCCACGTGGATCTTGGTACGGACCTGCTTATGAAACTAATGCCGTAGTTACATCAGGTCAAATAGGATCTGGTATGTATTGTCATGGAACAGACCTAGGTAATTGTGTAATTAGAACACGGTCACGTTGTACTGAATGTACTGGACCTTATGATTATAAAATTGGAGGTGGTACTGATTATTATTATGAACAGTCTGGTCAATTAACAGGTTATATCATGTGTCCTATTGATGACTATATTGGATTTTTACTAATTGTTGTAGGGGGATTAGGTTTTTATTTTTTAAGCAAAAGGAATATAATAAGACCTACTTAATAGTTTAAATGCTTTGTTATTTTTTAAATTCTAATAGTATAGATGCCACTCAAATGAGTGGCATTTTTTTGTAATAAGCTTTTTTACGTTTAGAAATTAAATTAAAAAATATTTACTGTAAGAACTCGACGAAATTTTCGACTAAGCCATAAAAAATTATGAAAACTACTTTAAAAAATTCATTGCTCCTCTTTATTTTTATCAGTTTTTCAGCATTTAGTTGGAGTACTACTGCAAGTAAAAGTTCAGGTTCTTCCATTGGTTTAGTACCAACTGTTTCTGTAGATACCATTAAAATGACAGCGGGTGTTCCTTTGAAACCAGAAGATGTAAGTCCTTTATTAATTGGTGAGCAAATTCCTATTTTGAAATTACCAAAATCTTCAGGTGAGTTATTTGATTTGAACAAATCGGTTGCTGAAACGCCTACTATTCTTGTTTTTTATCGTGGAGGTTGGTGTCCATATTGCTCAAAACAGCTTGCTGGATTACAGGAGATTGAAAAAGATTTGACGAAGATGGGTTATCAGATTATCGCAATAAGCACAGACAGCCCAGATAATTTGAGTAAAACAATGGATAAGCAAAAACTCACTTATACACTTTTATCTGATGCTAACTTAGCTGCATCGAAGCGTTTTGGCATTGCTTTTAAAAGTCCAAAAAGTTACGATAAGTTTTTACCAGAGACTTCAGGAGGAAAAAACGTTGATAAATTATTACCAGTTCCATCGGTTTTTATTTTAAATAAAAAGGGAATGATTCTATTTGAATACATCAACCCAAATATCACTCAAAGATTAAGCGCACCATTATTGAAAGCTGCTTCTGCTGCACTTCGTGAAGAAATTTAATTAGTTATGTTAGCTAAAATCTATCATTTGTTCCTATTAGGAGCACTATTATCACTGAGTTCATTCTCTACGTTCAACAGTCCTATAGTTAAAAACAAACGCATATCATTTATTGAGCATACCTTTTCGATTGCATTAAAGAAAGCAAAAGCAGAACGTAAATTTATATTTGTTGACGCCTATGCAACTTGGTGCGGTCCATGCAGACAGTTAAAAGTTACCACATTTAAAGATGCAAAGGTTGCTGATTTTTTTAATACAAACTTTGTGAACGTAGGACTAGATATGGAAAAAGGTGAGGGAATTAATCTAGCTTTAAAGTGGGATGTGCAAGAATATCCCACACTTTTAATTCTTGATTACAATGGAAAGGTTGTTTTTCGCTCCATAGGTTATCTGAATGCAAAACAGCTCATTGATTTCGGGAAACAAGTATTAAAGTAATTCAAACTGACATAAACAATTTTAGAATATTAAATTTACGAATGCAAACAGACGAACCAGAAACTAGTGAGAAAAAACATCTTAATCCACACCTATGGGTTGATCTATATGCTGATTACTTGTATGCTTTTGCGATAACCCGTCTTCATGATGAAAATTTGGTTAGAGATCTTTTGCAAGAAACTTTTTTAGCAGCATTGGAACGTAAAGACAATTTTGAAGGTAGAAGTACAGAAAAAACATGGCTTACTGCAATTTTAAAAAACAAAATTATCGATGTATATAGAGCTAAATCATCAGGACTTAAAAAGAATATTTTAACTGAACAGGATGATGCAGATTTCTTCGATTCTAAAAACGGACATTGGAATGATGAGTACAGACCTATCCTATTCGGAATTGAACAACCAAATGCACTTGAAAATAAAGAGTTTCAAAAAATACTGCAGGCTTGTATGAAGAAATTACCTTCTTTATGGTTTGCAGTATTTACGTTAAAACATATAGATGATGAATCGACACAAACGATTTGCAAGGAATTGCAAGTAACTACATCAAATTTTGGAGTTATTATGCACAGAACTAAAGTAAGCCTAAGGTCTTGTCTTCAAAAAAACTGGATTTAACTTAACATCATGAAAGAATTAAATGCAAGCGAACTAAAGAAGATAGCTTATAATTGCCGAAAAGCTACTTTTTTAATTGAAAAGCAACAAGTAGAAAAGATAACTGCAAGAGAGCAATTGGAATTAAAAATACACCTTGCTGGATGTTCAATATGCATAACCTTTATGCAGCAAAGTTTGGTACTTAATCAAATGGTTAAAAAACTTTTTCAATCAGATTTTATTAAGTTGAAATTAGATGATAGTTTTAAGCATCACCTTCAAAAACGTATTGAAGATCATTTGGAAAAGAATTAGATCTCTACACAATTCAAAGATATTGAATACTTAATTTTAGGTATTGCAATTTTTTAAATTCATGTATATTTTTGATATAATATTGAAAGTATAGAAATGAAAAAAACACTTGTCTTTTTATTTTTTATTGCATTTACATACCAATTAAATGCACAAAATTTAACAGAGTTTTATGATCAGAAAACGTATCGTTATGGATTAAAGGATAAAAATAATACCGTGATCATTCCTCCTACATATGATGTAATTTATTGGAAGGAAAATGTAGATGTATTTGTAGTACAATCTAAGTACAAATACGGCTTATTAGATAATAATGGAAAAGAGCTACTTCCTATCAAGTATGAATTTATAGGAGATTTTACAGATGGTTTAGCAAGAATTAAATCTTTAGATTACAAAACTGGTTTTATAGATAAAACTGGCAAAATAATCATTCCACTTAAATTTAATGATGCTTATGATTTTAGTGAAGGTTTAAGTTGTATAGGAACTGATTTTACAGATGGGTGGAATAAGGAACGTAGATATGGGTATATTGATAAACAGGGAAACGAAGTTATTGCTCCAAAATTTGCATTAGCTAATTCATTTTCAGATGGTTTTGCCGAAGTTTATGATAAAACCAATAACTTATGGGGATACATTGATAAAACAGCTAAGTTAATGATACCATATAGTTTTGAAAAGGTTGGAGGATTTAGTGAAGGGTTAGCACCCGTTAAAAAGAACAATAAGTGGGGCTTTATTAATAAAAGTGGGGCGGTTGTTATTCCTTATAGTTATGATAGTGCAGGCGGCTTTAGCGAAGGACTTGCTCCTGTAAATGCTGGTGCTTCTAAAAATTATGTTGGAAATTCGGTTGGAGGAAAATGGGGTTTTATAGACAACAAAGGTAAAACTACTATTGGTTTCAATTACGATTATGCTTTTGGATTTTATAAAGGGAAAGCAAGGGTATCAGTGGGTGATAGAAATTTTTACATCAATAAAAATGCAGTTGAAGTAAAACAATAAGGTTATATTATTTCTATGTCGTACAAGCTAAGATTCTTTCTTTCCTTGTAAAAAATTTATTTAATCAGCCTTGACCTCAACCAATGATAAATTAAAAGGTTAAGTAGAATAAGGTCTAAACCATAAAAAACATCTTCAAAAGGTATAGTCCCTATTCTAAGTCCTATGATATGTTCTGGATTATACCATACCACAGGTTCATTTAACCCAGTACCCGTTAAAATGCCATTTACAATGCAGAAAGGAAATAGTAGTACTAAATAAACTAAATAGAATTTTCCTAGCCAATTTACTTTCATCACGTTTTTTGCAACTAACAAAAGTACAATCATAAGTATTCCTGTAGATACCGTGTAATACTGTCCCCAATAATAAACTGTACTAATTAACCCTAAGAGTATTAATACATAAGTAATGCTATCCTCTAATGGCTTAGCTAGCTTTAAATCCATTAACAAGGTTAGGCAGTGATACGTAAATACACAGGAATAGGGAATGCATAGAAAGAACAACAATTCCTCTAAAGGAAGTCCCCAAAGTTTCCACCCAATGATGTAATTTAAGTTAAAACCCCATACACCAAGGTAGGTAAAATAAATATCCCATAACAAAAATAACAGGCCTGTTAATATTACCGCAGGAAAAAATGCCTTCCAAGCTTTGTAAAATTGTAGCTTTGGATGGAAGGAAAAAAGAAAGGGAACAACAATCGTAAAAAAATCGACTAGAAGATACGTGTAGTTTCTCATGCTTTTTTTCTAGCTTCTAAAAAATATTTAAACGGTACCCACAACATTCCAAAACATTCGCCCTGCTCCTTTCCTAAATGTTTATGGTGCATTTTATGTGCTCGTCTAATGGCTTTAAGGTACCAGTTATCTGAATTACGTAACACTTTGAACCGTTGATGAATAAAGATATCATGCACCAGAAAATAACATGCGCCATAGAGCGTAATACCAATCCCAATATAAAGAGCCAGTTCTTTACCATAAAAATTACCAAGTGCAAGGCAAATTATTCCAGGAATGGCAAATATCAAAAAGAAAAAATCGTTGCGTTCTAAAAAATCATCATGATCCTTATTATGATGATCTCTGTGTAAGAACCAGAAAATCCCATGCATCACATATTTATGCGTAAGCCATGCCACTCCTTCCATTACAAGAAATGTCAATAATACAATACCTATGTTAACCAATATATCCATCGTCCAACATTTTTTTATAATAGACCTTCACTTTCTCAAAACAAATCTTCAGCCACTCGGTATATTCTCCAGGGTTAAGTTTGATATCCTTTGAAAGCTCATCCATACTCATATATCGAAAGGCTGCAACTTCTAACGGTGCTAAAATAGGGCTATCGTCGCTAACACCAAAATAAACGTGATCAAACTCATGTTCCAAAATACCTTCTGTTACTTCTGTTCTATAGATAAAATTAAACCCATAGTCCAATTTGCATTCCATTCCCATTTCTTCTTTCAGGCGCCTGTGAGCCGCCATAATGGTATGTTCATGTTCACGTGGATGACTGCAACAGGTATTTGTCCACTTCCCTGCTGAATGGTATTTATTCAAAGCCCGCTGCTGTAACAATAACTCTCCTTTGGAGTTGAAGACAAATATTGAAAAAGCTCGGTGCAACTCACCAGAGAGATGAGCCTCCATTTTCTCCATCATGCCAACTTGATTGTCATTACTATCCACTAATATAACTTTCTCCATCACTGTTGTAATTTTTTAATTTCTTCACTTGTACATTTTTTCGAAGCGATGAGGTATGCAGTAATATTTTCCCTTAATACCTTATCGGTTACGTTTGCCACTCCTGCTAGTAGTTTCTTTTTATCTGAATCAATGTGACCTTGATACCCAAGAAAGCCAGGCAAATTGGTTTGAATCGAAAAACGGATAAACCTCATTTCCATGTTACTTGGCTCTTTAGCAATAGCTTCTTCGATAGCTTTTTTACCTTTTGAAAATCTAGATAACTTAGTAATGGGATTGAAAGCATATTTAGCCTCCATCATAAATGCTGCGCCCTTATAACATAAAAGAATGGGTGCTGAATCTGGTCCAACAGATTTTAGTTCTTTTGAAAGTGAGGTTGATGCCGAGGATTCCACTGCTGCTCTATAGTAAAGTTTTCTTAGCGTTGATAGCTCAGGAGCATCATTAGACGACCAATTTCCAATGAATAATAAAATCAATAAAGCTCTCATATCGCATTCATCTTATAACGGATCATCGAATCGAACATTAGTCCTAGTTTGTGCCCATTAGATATCCTAATTCTACTTTCTAATACTTTTTCTGCGGAAACTCTTTTAATTTTCTTGAACAGTTCAAGATAATAGATATAAGCAAGGTAAACACCACTTCTTGCCTCTCTTGGCAGCAATCTAATTCCTTTTAGCGCAGCCCTAAACTCAGATTCAATTTCCAATTCTATTTGTTTTTTCTCTTTATTGCCAAATGCTGAAAGGTTTACACCAGGAAAATAACTTCTTCCAAGCTGCACGTAGTCCGCATTTAGATCTCTTAAAAAGTTCACCTTCTGAAAAGCAGAGCCAAGCAGCATAGCTGATTCCTTAAGATTTTCGTATTCTTTTTTATCGCCAGCGGTAAATACTCTCAAACACATCAGCCCAACAACTTGTGCTGAACCTAATATATAACGATTATATTTATCATTAGTATAAGTTTCCTCTTTGAGATCCATTTCCATGCTATTTAAAAATAGATCTATCAACTCTCTTTCTATTTTGTACTGGCTTACCACTTGTTGAAAAGAATTGAGTATAGGATTTAAGCTAATCCCTTGATCAATTGCCTCATAAGTATCTCTTCTAAATTTGTCTAATAAATAAGCCTTATCAAAATCATGGAAACTGTCCACAATCTCATCAGCCAAACGTACAAATCCATAAATTGAATAGATGGGTTGCCTTATTTTTTTGTGTAGGAAGTATATTCCCAGCGAAAAGCTAGTGCTATAACGGATAGTGGTGATCTTGCTGCATTGTGCAGAAAGATTATCAAATTTTTCTTTCATCGTTTTTTCCTAGGTTTTTATTTAATGCTGTTGCTGCCAGTTTTCCTGAAATGATTGAAGGAGGAACACCAGGTCCTGGAACAGTTAATTGGCCAGCATAAAATAGATTGTCAATTTTTTTGTTTTTAATTGATGGCTTAAGATTTGCCGTTTGCATCAAGGTATTGGCTAATCCGTAAGCATTTCCTTTATAAGAATTATAGTCTGATATAAAATCTTGTATACAATAACTTCGTTTATAATCTAGCTGATTTGCGATTTCCTGTCCGCAAAAATTTTCTAAACGCTTCATAATAATGGTAAAGTAACGTTCACGAAGTTCTGGAGTATCTTCCAATCCGGTTGCAAGCGGCATCAGTACAAAAATGTTTTCATGACCTTCAGGAGCAACTGTAGTATCCGTTTTTGAAGGGCAACAAACGTAAAACAATGGTTTTGATGGCCATTTCGGATTTCTCATAAATCTCCGTAGCATGTACATCCAAATCTTCATCGAAGAAAAGTGTATGATGTGATAAGCTATCTAATTTTTTAGTTACCCCTAAATAAAAGATTAAGCTTGATGGGGCAAGCACCCTTTTTTCCCAGTACTGTTCTGAATAATTTCTAAATTCTTCTCCTAGCAAGCTAGCTTCTACATGGTGATAATCTGCCGATGCAACTACACCATCATATTTTAAATTGAAACGTTTAGATTTTACAGCTGTAATCTTACGCTTATCATACGTGAAACCTGATACGGGCTCGTCGGTTAGAAATTTAACACCAAGGTTTTCAGCTAATGTGCGCATCCCTTCTATTACAACAGCCAAACCTCCTTTAGGGTACCAAGTACCTAGTGAAAGACCTGCATAATTCATTAAGCTATATAGAGCTGGGGTGTCTTTTGCAGTTGCTCCAAGGAAAAGTATTGGAAATTCCATCAGCGCTATAAGTTTTGGGTGACTGAAATACTTTTTCACGTGTTTGCGGAAGGATTGCAATAATTGTAATCTAAAAGCACCCTTAATTACGTCCATATCCAAAAACTCAGTAAGAGAAAGCCCAGGTTTCTGCACTAAATTTTCCATACCAACCTTGTATTTGAAAGCTGCACCTGAGAGAAATTTTCTAAGTTTTATGGAACTTCCTTTTTCGATCTGTTCAAAAACCTCTTCTAATTTTTCAATTGATTTTGGGATATGCATTGTATCATCTTTGCCAAACACAATGGAAAAGCCAGGATCGAGCTGTGATAGTTCATAGAAATCTGCAGGCAAACAATCAAAATCTGCAAAAAACTGTTCGAATACCGCAGGCATCCAATACCAACTAGGCCCCATATCAAAACTATATCTGTTTTCTGTGACCAATTGCCTTGCCCTACCACCAATCTGAAGGTTTTTTTCATAGACAGTTACCTCCGCACCACTCTTTGCGAGGTAACAGGCAGCACTTAAACCTGCAAACCCTGAACCTATCACGGCAACTTTAGACTTATATGGTATTGCATTATTATCCATTTCCACTACTTAAAATCTGTTTAAATGCTGAAATGGAAGAAAACCAAGTCACATTAGTTGGAAGTTCAAGTTCATTGATTAACCTACTGTTTCCAGCAAGGTAAATATTGCTTTCGCCAAAAATTTTCCCAAGTTCCGAAAGATAATCGCTCGCTTCTCCAATCGGTCTTTGTCTCACCATAAAAAACAGCAAATTTTCAGCATGTACAACAGATTGCGCTTCTTTAAGTGATGTCATAGGCACACGCTCTCCTAAATAAACTACCTTAAAACCATGACTACGTAAAAGAAAACTAGCAAATAACAAGGGAATATCATGACCTTCATCTTCTGGTAAAAATAACAGCCATGTTGATCCAGTTTGTTCAGTAAGCGGAGTAGAACCAATAGCTGTCATCAGCTTCTGCCTTACAATTGCAGCTATAAAATGCTCATGTGCTGGACAAATATGATCTAATCGCCACATTAAACCCAAACGTTGCAGAAGCGGAAACATAACCTCTGTGTAGCATTCCAGCATGCCATAGTCGTTGATACAACGATCCAATAAGGTACTAAAAGCTAGTTCATTATACTCTATTCCATCTTTTAACAGTTGAGAAATATAAAATTCATGACCTGCATTTGAGGATATCGAGGTATTTAAATCCTTTTCTAGCATTGCGTCCATCTGTGCTCCACTTAAAGCGCAAGCCTGTGAGATTTTTATACCGGCTTGCTGCAGACTTACAATGTTGAGCAGTCTTTTGAGGTCTTGATCAGTATAAAAACGTGTGCCTCCTGAAGACCTTTGCGGCTCGAGTGCATTGTACCTACGTTCCCAAATACGTATAGTATGTATTGGAACACCACTAAGTTGCTCAAGATTTGAGATGGATAATTTCATTTTGTCTATATTTTAATTAAAATATCTAGACAATATACGCTCTTAGCTGGATAAAAGTTTTTGAAAAATGATTTTTCTTTCACAAATTTTTTGTGACACAAAAAATGAATTCGAGTATTTAATGAAGAAGTGGTTGGTTTCTATATATTTAAAAAGCTATAAATACGCAGTGAGATCAAGATTAGAACATAAGAATAAGTAATGAGTTTACTTTATCCCTTCTTGTACAATTGTTTCACGGTTTACAATCTCAATGAGCTCATCTTCCTCTTTTAGATCTTCAATAATCTTTTTCTTTTTCCAATCTCCTCTATAAAAAACTGAAATAGCAATCAGTGACATCATTACATTCGATACCGGAAATGCCCACCAAATCCCAATCACCCCCATTGATCCATGATGAGAAAGCACAAAAGCTAAGGGAAACTGAAATACGAATTGAGAAACTAGCGCTAGGATCATTGAAGTCACCATATTTCCAGAACCTTTTAAAACTCCTGTAAAAGCTAATTGTACCCCTAAAAACCCCCAACTTAGTGCAATTATGCGAAGAAATACACTAGTTCCAGAAATAACTGCAGCATCCTCAGGCACAAAAAAAGAAACGACTTGTTTAGAAAAAATAAACACAACAAGTCCAATAACCGATAAGCACCAAAAAGAAATAATTGCGCCAAGTCGCCCAATACGGGCAGCCCTTGTTACTTTGCCAGCACCAATGTTTTGAGCAACAAGTGTAGAAATTGCCTGAGAAAAACCCATTCCCATAATCATCACTACCTGTAATACATTTGCTCCAACTCCATAAGAAGCCAAGGATAGTGTGCCATGGGTGGCAATTAAAAAAGTCATCAACGTTACACCAAGTCCACGAACAGACTGTTCTATAGAGGAAGGAAGTCCAAGAAAAAATGCTTTCTTTATGTAGGTAAAATCTGGTATAAGATTAGCAAGCCTTAATTTGATTCCTCTTTTGCCACGAAATAGAATAGCTAAACTCACTACAGTTGCTAGTGCTTGGGTACTTAATGTTGCCATCGCTGCTCCCATTACTCCCGAGCCAGCAACACCTTTCCAACCAAAAATAAACAACGGATCCAGTGCAAAATTCAGCGCCACACTTCCAACAATGATGTAGATTGGAACAGTAGGGTTTCCAACACCACGCATAAAGGCCGTAAACATGATGAACTGGAAATTAAATACTAGGCCAATGAACGAAAAACGCATAAATCCTAATGCGCCATCAAACACAGCATCAGAAACTTTCATTAAGCGTAAAAGATTAGGTGCAAATACAAATCCTAAGGCTCCTAAACATATTGAAATTAACAATACAAGAAGCAGAGTTTGCCCGGCCACATGGTTTACCATGGCTTGGTTTCTTGCGCCAACATACTGCGCCACCAGTACCGAACCAGCTATGGCAAGACCTGCTCCTATTGCTATAGATAAAAATACAAAAGGTGTGGTAACCGATACTGCCGCAACTGCATTACCACCAAGTCTACCTACCCAAAAAGCATCAATAAGCTGGTAAGCGGCCTGAAGTAGTTGCAAAAATATAATGGGTATGGTCAATTTTAATAGTGATTGAAGAATTGGACCTTCAAGCAATGGATTTTTATCAACAGAAATAGGGCTTTTCATCTTCATAAACTTATGGGCAAAATGACTAATCTATACTACAAAGCTGAATGTAAAAGTGTTTTTAACAAATAGTTGCAAATAGAGTTTACAGGATATATCAAAAATTATAGTATGAACTACAAAGATGAGAGTATATACTAAACAAAAGTTTCAATAGAATGTTATCAGATAAAAAGACGACCATGTTAAGACGACGCCATTCTGCAATTTTTCTAAATGAATTCATTGATTATTTTGGTGAGCATACCATAGCTGCTCATTTTGATGATAAAGGAAGACTTATTGTTTTTACCAACCCCTATTTAGAGTTTGATGCGTTAATTGTATACATATGTGAGAATTTGTCAAGTATATTCCATTATCATGAACATATGGAAATAGTGGCATATCCCTTTGGCAATAACAATTGCATATTGATTTCAATCAACCCAGGTTAAAACTAATGCTAGAACTTTTCTCTTATAAATTATCTAACACTGCACAAGGTGCAATGTCTAAACAATTAACAAATTAGTAGCAGTCTGTATTCACCTTCATTTTCTATAGGCGCTCTATGCACACAAGGTAATGCCTGTTGTTCTGGATGATCAACTGCCAATTTCCACAAATGCCCTACACCTAAATTTAAAGGATGAGCATGCGGCTTAGGTTGATAATGTAAATCAAAAAAATATTCCGTCAAGAAGGTATCAAATTCAGCTGTTGGACCATCGTATACCTCTTGCAGTTTTTGTCGAATTTCAGGAATTAATATCAGCTGTTCAACTTCACTATTTGGCAAAATATCACTTGAAGCGCCATAATAGGTGCATAAGAAAGTATCGGTAGCAATCGGTGAACGATCTACATGATAAGAGTATACATCGGTTGAAATGAAATCGAATTCCTCATCACGTTCGTAGTTTTTGAGTAGATTGAGCACTGGCGATGCGCCAACATCTTTCAATAAATTAAAGTCATTTAGGATAATTTCTCTAGCCATATCCCCTGCTGGTGATAACGATAAGGCCAAAAGCTCTTCAACAGAAACAACTGTTACGTTTTCTTTTAATGGTAGCTTAGTTACAATTTCTTTAAAATCACCAATTAGATTTCTGTGCCAGCAAATTGCATTCATTGCACCCTGAAATTGAGTATGTATCAATTCATCAAATGATGTAACCAGTTTATGTTGAGTGTTATCGGAAAATTCGCTGTCCATATTTGAATAAACAAGTTTAGCCAATCCATTTAATAACAGCAAGTAGAATTGTGATCAAGTTCGAGTCTTAGTCTGGTTTAGTTCTAGGAAACGTTGATTTTAGGTATGCCGTTAAGAACAAATCCTAATCAATAGACGAAGCATAGGTGGAGTATTCTAGGAGATGACCAGAACATAAGTCGCGGTAAGGTCGCTGTAATGTCGCCATAACGTCGCGGTAAGCTTAAGAAAGACTATTGAATTTTGACAATTATTGTCGAGGAATAAAGGGATAAGTTAAAGATACAAATTTTGGCGCAAAAGATGGTTACACCTTAACATGTTAAGTTCGATTCTCTAAATGCAAATAATACTGCCTCTATCAGCATGCTTGTCATTGCTCAACAACAAACTTTTAGCGAGCAACAGCATCACCAAAAATTCAACGTTCGTCACATTTTTTAAGCAGTTTATCACATTTAATTTGGAAGTAAAAAAAAAGTACGTATACTTGTGTATTATTTAACTAATACACTAATCAAACAACACACGTATGAAACGTATATTTATCTTCATTAGTTGCCTTTTAATAAGCTTAAACGCAATTAGTCAAACCCCATCTTTGCAAATTACTGGGAAAATTACCGACAGCACAGCTCAAAAACCGATTAGTTTTGCTACGGTTTTACTTAAAAACGATAAAAAAATTCAAGTAAAATCAGTGGTAGCAGCAAAGGATGGTTCGTTTGCACTTACGGGTTTAACAGCTGGAAATTACGGACTTGTTATTGTCTATGTAGGGTATCAAACCAAAACAATTCCAGTAGTATTAGGTGCTACTTCAAAAAATTTAGATGTTATCTCTTTGGTTCCATCTCCTACTCAACTTAAAGGCGTAACGGTTACAGGAGAACGCCCACTTATTAAACAAGAAATAGATCGTATTGCTTACGATGTGAAGGCCGACCCTGAAAGCAAAGTAAATAACGTATTAGAAATGATGCGCAAAGTACCTATGCTTTCTGTTGATGGTGATGACAACATACAACTTCAAGGAAATAGCAATTATAAGATTTTAATTAATGGAAGACCATCTGGAATGATGGAGCGAAATCCAAAAGATATTTTAAAAAGCATGCCTGCTTCTAGTATTGAACGAATAGAAGTAATAACTACCCCACCAGCAAAATACGATGGCGAAGGATTAGCAGGGATTATTAACATCATTACCTATAAAAAAGCAGATAATGGCACTAATGGTACCGTTAATGTAAGTGAACGTTTCCCTGTAGGTGGCCCTGGTATTGGTGGAACATTTACAGCTAAGGCTGGAAAATTTGGTATTGCAACTAATGCAGGTGGAAGTTTAAACAGTTCGCCACAATTAAGCAATAGTATTTTAAGACTTACTCAAGAAAATAATCCTACCAAGTTATTTCAAACTGGTACGAGTGATTTTTCTGGAAAAAGTGGCTATGTGGGAGCAGAATTGAGTTATGAAATTGATAGCTTGAATTTAATTTCTGGACAGTTAAATTATAATGCCAATTCGAATGAAAGCTTAAGCACTCAAAATTCTGTTCTTAACAATACAAGTTCATTGCTGCAAAGTTATAACCTTAACAACAGTTTAAACGGTTCTGGAGATGGTTTTGATGCCGCTGTTAACTATCAGTTAGGATTTAAAAAAGATAAAAACAGGTTGTTAACTTTCTCTTATCGTTACTATCAATTTAGTAATAATCAGTTTAATACCGTTAACGTATTTAATCCAGTTGCTTATACTGAACCTAATTACAAACAAGATAACACGGGTGGTTCGGTAGAGCAAACCATTCAGGTAGATTATGTACATCCATTTAAAAAAGTGGTAATGGAAGCAGGTATCAAAGCTATATTTAGGGATAACACTAGTGACTTTGAGTATTTATCGTTAAACTCTTCTGGCAATTATGTACTTGATCCATTAAGAACAAATGTTTTTGATAATCAGCAAAATGTGTATGGAGTATACAATACCTATCAATTTAACCTCAATAAATGGGGTGTTAAAGCTGGAGTTCGATTAGAACAAACTCAAATTGATGCCAATTCATCTGGTACAATCCTAGATAAAAACTCTTTAAACTTAATTCCTTCGATTTCGGTTAACCGCAAATTTAAAGAGAGCAGCCTCAATTTCGGTTTCACCTCTAGAATACAACGCCCTGGTATCAATCAATTAAATCCATTTGTTGATCGTTCTAATCCAAACTTTACATCATCAGGAAATCCTGATCTAAAGGCAATGAAAGGACATAGCATTGAGGTGAGTTATAGCCGATTTAAAAAATTAGCAGTTAATATAGGCTTACGTGCACTTAGAGGTACCAATATTATTATGCCGAGTGCAATAACTGTAGGTACTGTTACACAAAATAGTTATGCAAACACAGGTACGGCTACTTTAATAGGGCTAAATCTTAATTTAAACTATCCATTTAATAACAAATTAAGAGGTGTTCTTGGTGCTATGGCGAATTACGGTATGGTCAACGCCAAAATTAACGGTGTAGAACTAGAGAAAAAAGGATTAATGAGACGTGCCTTTACATCATTAACGTATCGTCCAAGTAAAACTTGGCAAGCTAGTGGAAGTGTGAATTATAATGGCCCTAACCTATCTATCCAAGGCACTTCAAACTCTTTCGTTTTCTATTCATTTAGTGTAAATAAAGATTTCTTTGATAATAAACTTTCACTTTCATTTGCCGCTAACAACGCCTTTAGTAAGTATAGAGACAACATTAGATACATCAATGGAACTGGTTTTACTCAAGAAAATTACAGCCAAAACTATCAGCGCAATTTTACCACAAGCTTAAATTATCGCTTCGGTAGATTGAAAGATAGCATTAAGAAAAACAAAAAAGGAATTAACAATAACGACGTTTCTGAAGGTACAAGTTTGTAGTTAGTTGGCTTGGAACGTTGAGCGTAAATCCTACGTTCCAAGCTTCTACTTAATTAAACACATAAAAATGAACGAAAATTATAGTATTAAAACTACTGGGCTGGAGCATATCCATACCAAGGGTGTAAAAACACTTACCGATGTTAATATTGCTGTTAGAAAAGGAGAAATTTATGGTTTTTTAGGTCCTAACGGGGCTGGTAAAACGACAACTTTACGGTTACTATTGGGTTTAACCAAATTACAAACTGGCAAGATTGAAATCTTCGGAAAAGACTTTGCAAGTAATCGGATTGAGATTTTAAAAAAAGTAGGCTCATTAATTGAAAACCCTTCCTTATATGGTCATTTAAGGGCAAGTGAGAATTTAGAAGTGTATCGTGAGTTGTACGGTGCAACAAAGGCTAGGTTAGTTGAAGTGTTGAAAATTGTTGGATTGGAAAACACGGGCACTAAAAAAGTACGACAATTCTCTTTGGGCATGAAACAGCGTTTATCTGTTGCTTTGGCCCTACTGCCCAATCCAGAGCTGTTGATTTTAGATGAACCTGCAAATGGCTTAGATCCTACTGGGATTATTGAGTTGAGAGAATTGGTTAAAAAATTAAACAAGGAAGAAGGTATGACTATTCTTATGTCGAGCCACCAACTTTCTGAAATAGAAAAAATGGTAAGTCATGTGGGGATTATCTCAAAAGGGCAAATCATTTTTCAGGGCTCACTACCACAGTTGAGTCAATTACAAAAGAAACAATCTCAATTGCTTATTCATACATCTGATGACGCATTGGCAATGCAAGTACTTAATGCATATAAACCAGCACATAGTGGAAATACTATTTCAGTGAACTACTCAGATGAGAAAGAAATTGCATCAATGAGTAGAGCATTACACGAAAAGCAGTTGGACATTTACTTGCTTCATCCGCAGCAAAACAACCTTGAACAATTATTTATGGATTTAACTACACAACACGCATGAGTTTAGCGATTACCTTACGATCTGAATTTACAAAAACTAAGCGCTCTCCTATTTGGATATTAACTTTCGTAGCTGCTATGCTTGCTCCTGCATTATTACTTTTGGCCATTAGTGAAACACACGATGGTGGGAAACCTTCTGATGATATTGTAAAAATGGCCAAAGGAGCTTGGGATTATTATTATTATCAAGGCACGGGGATCATCAGTTTTGTATTCTTGCCAATGTTTATCATTTTAACGAGTACGCTATTGCCACAAATCGAATATCGAAACCATACATGGAAACAGGTATTGGCTTCGCCACAATCATATGGGAAACTTTATTTTTCTAAATTCATCATCTTTCAGTTCGTTATCATTGTTTTCATTATAGCAAGCATTGCGTCTATTGCGCTATCTGGTGTGATTTCTTCTTTCCTAAATCCAAAGTTTCATTTTTACGCACACCCGCTAAACTGGGAAAAAATGCTGTTGGCCTTTGCAAAAGCTTATGTGGCAATTTTAGGTCTTTCGGCTATACAATTTTGGATGGGCATACGCTTTAAAAGTTTCTTAATCCCTATGGGTGCAGGAGTTATGCTTTTTATTTTAGGAATGATCAATATGCTTGGTTATCCTGTAATTGATGCAGCTAAATTTCCAATCAATTATAGTGGTTATATATTTTTAGAACAATACGCTGCAAAGGTACCGGCAGTTTTATGGTCGTCTGTTGCTTATTTAGCAGGAGTTTTAGCGATTGGCTTTTTTGATTTTAGGTATAAAAAATGGGATTAGTGAGATAAAGTAATTGGCTCTGGTTGTCAAAAATCCTTATCTAAAATTATTATATTTGGGAAACAAAGGCCTCAATTGGTCTTAGTTCATCCTAAAAAATAGCTAAAGATGAGATTTACCTCTATATTTTTATTGACTTTCCTTGCAATTAGCGGAATCAACTGTGTCCCTCAGCTTTCCTCTTCAAACGTAACTACTTCTAGTAAACATGCAATTATTACCGGTGCCGACCAGACCGAAAAATATTTATCCTATCTAAAAGGAAAACGGATAGGTCTTGTGGCAAACCAAAGTTCGCTTATTGGCAGCAAAAGCAGTGTTGACAGTTTAATAAGCCTAGGCATTACGATTGTAAAAGTGTTTGGTCCTGAGCATGGTTTTAGGGGCAATGCCAGCAATGGAGCTGTAGTGGGAGATGAAAAAGACCCCAAGACCGGCATTCCAATCATTTCCTTATATGGAAAGAATGAGAAACCGACAAAGCAGCAATTGGCAGATGTTGATTTGATGGTTTTTGATATCCAAGATGTGGGTTGTAGGTATTATACCAACATCAATACGTTACAATATGTGATGGAAGCTTGCGCAGAAAACGGCAAGGAACTGTTGATTTTGGATAGGCCCAATCCCAATGGTTATGTAGTGGACGGACCAGTAATGACTGATGATAAATTTAAATCGGGCATTGGAATACACCACACGCCGATGACCCATGGCATGACCATAGGAGAATTTGCACAATACCTAAACGGTGAGGGATACCTAAAGGAAAAGTGCAAGATAAAGGTTATCACAGTTGCCAATTGGAATCATGACATGCCCTATGTACTACCAATTAATCCTTCTCCAAACCTAAATACCCAACAAGCTGTGATGCTTTTCCCTAGCTTATGTATGTTTGAGGGAACAGCCATTAATGAAGGCCGTGGAACAAAGATGCCATTTACAATTTTGGGTGCGCCTGCACTGAAGGATAAATATTCGTTTTCCTACAAACCAATAAGTATTCCTGGAATGAGTGAGCGTCCGAACCATAAAGATTCTGTGTGTTATGGTCTAGACCTTCGCAACTACGATATAGACAACCTGCGTAAGCGCCATCAGATTAATTTAACATGGGTAATCGAACTCTATAAGGCGTATCCAGACAAGGCCCACTTCTTTGGCCAGGAAAGAGCTAGTACAGGTGTATCGCCGTTCGACTTGCGCATAGGTACAGATCAACTTAGAAAACAGATTATTGCTGGAGTTCCTGAAGCCGAAATCAGGAAAAGCTGGGAGCCTGAACTGCAAAAATTTAAGGCTATACGAAAAAAGTATCTTTTATATCCTGATTGATCAGTTAAAAGCTAACAGTTTGCTGCCGCTAGGGCTTACTTTTTATTGATAGTAAGGCTTTAATTACCTAATGGTAGTGTAAACCAAAAAGTACTACCCTTTCCGACTTCACTTTCGGCACCTATTTTACCATTGTGTTTTTTAATGATCTCTGCACAGATGTATAAGCCAAGGCCTAAACCTGAATATTGTAGTCCGCTATCATCTACACGGTAATATCGGTCAAAAAGATAGGGTAATTTTTCTGCTGCAATTCCAGGTCCGTCGTCATGCACTTCCAAGCGCACAAGATCGCCTTGTTTAAAAATGCTTACTCGAATTTCTTCGGTATTTGGTGCATATTTAAATGCATTATTAATGAAATTAATGATTACTTGTTCTATTCTAGTAGGATCACCAACTGCTTTCAGCTCCAAATCGCCAGTAATTTTTATTTTGTCTTTATCTATTGCTCTAATGTGCTGATAGCTATCTTCTACTGCTACTGAGAGCTTAAAGGTAGACATATTCATGTGTAACTGGCCAAGCGTTACTCTACTAGCGTTAAGTAAATCTTCAACCATTAAGCTCACTTTATCCATGCTTTTATTTGCCTGTTCAATAAGTTTAGGCATTTGTTCGCTCGGATTATCTTTAATACGGTTAAGCAATTGTAAGGCACCTTTTAAGCTTGTAATTGGGGTTTTGAGCTCATGACTAGCCACGCTAATGAAATCGTCTTTTTGTTGAATGATTTTACGCCTATTGGTCACATCCATAAATGTAGCTACACCACCTGTAACGTTGCCATTTTCATCTACTATAGGTGCCGCGTTAATAGAAATATAAAATTGTTCTCGATTTGGAGGTATAATTCCTATTTCAAAATCATAGATTGGTTTTTTGGTGCTCATGACAATGAAAAGTGGAAACTCATGTTTCAACAATGGTGTACCATCTAACTTTATTTTTTGCCAATTGGGATCGTGATAGATTTTCTCTTCCATTTCCTCAATATTGATTCCCAATATTTGTTGCGCCATAGGGTTTGCATAAACTAGCTTACCTTCTTCATTCACAATGCCCACACCTTCTGCCATTGTTGCCAAAATGTTTTGCAATTGCAATCTATTGGCATTTAATTCTTCTGCAATTCGTGTTTTATCTTCAATGCTATATTGTAAATCCTTAGTTCTGGCTTCTACAATTGCTTCTAGGTTAATATTTTGTTCTCTTGCTTTCAGCTCTGCAATGCCTAACTGAAAATTTTTCTCTTCTAATAGTTTTTGATTCTCTTTGTGGATAGTTAAGTCGGTTAAAATAATACTTAAACAAATGCCTTCATCCAAATTAAGCAACTTGAGGGATATTTGTACAGGGATTGGATTTCCATCATCTACTAATCGCAATTCACCTTTAGTATCTATGTTTTCCCATGCGCTATCAATTAACTTCTGACCTAATTGTTGATCTTCGGGGATAACATATTTGAGGAGTGGTTGACCGATTACTTTTTCCAAGTTTGAGCCAGCAAGTTTAGCGAATTGAGAATTGCAGTAAACGATATTGCCACTTTCATTAAGGGTGATGGCACCTTCTGTCATCTGTTCAATAAAAATTCTATAGCTCTGATCAGCGCTTTTTAGTGTAAAAATCTGATGTCCTTCACTCCCTTTAACTACTAAAGCATCTACTTCACCAGTTCTTATGGCTTCAATCGTATCTGTTGCTTCTTCTAAACGATATAAGGTTTCTTGATGTGCATGTTTTAAATCCAAATACGCCTTCCGCAAATTTTCCAACTCGCTTAAGATATCCTCATATGCTTTTGAATTTTCTAACATTGAACTTATTAAATTAGCCCTAATCCATGAAGTACTTTGGCTGTATCTGACATATCTCCTACTAATCGTTTAATAGGAGCTGGATATTTTTTAATGAGCAAGGGAACTGCAAAGATATCTTCTTGTTTAACAATCAATGGTTGTTGGTGTACATCAATAATTTCCAATTCGTATCTTCCTTTCAGATGCTCTTCTAAAATAGCTTGAAGATTATTAATAGCACGAATTGAAACAGATGATGCACCTGTTACAAATAAACGAAGGCTATATATAGACTCATCTGCTTTATCCCAATCTTGCAGAGAACTGCCTTCTGTATTCATAATTTATAGTTATAGGGTTTATAGTTTAGGTCGAATGTCTAATCCAACCAACACTTTTTCTTTGTTGGAAAGATCGCCAATAATTTTACGAACAGGTTCAGGGACTTTTTTAACCAAAGTTGGTATGGCTAAAATCTGATCCCCCTCTGCTAATTGAGGCTGTTCTAATAAATCGATCACTTCAATAACATATTCACCCATTAAATGTTCTTCACAATACTGCTTTAAGTTTTGAACTGCGGTAATAGATTTTTGTGTCTTACCTGCAACATAAAGCCTCAATTCATATTTCTTACTCACTATTTTTTCAATTTAGGGTTAGTTTTTTGTTGCTTTTCTTCTTTATCTTGTCCACCTCTCTTATCTGTAATTGCTTTTCTAGTGGTAGACATTACTTCTCGTTTAATATTTTCGTCATCGTAGATTTTGTTGAGTTCCTCTTCCATCGATTCGAATTCTGATTTCAAGCTTTCTATTTTTGATTCTAATATTTTACGCTTTCTTAATAGTTCGCGGTCTTTTCTATCCAAGGCATTATGGTGTAAAACTTCGCCGGTTCGTTCGAGTAAAATTTGTGCTTCCCTTGCTGAACCTGTCAATATACCTTCTGGACCTAAATAAACATCTTCTAAGTTTAAGCCATCACTTGTGATGACAAATTCACGTACCTGATTAGAGTGGTGCATACCACGAGCTTTCATGATGTATAAGCCCCTATTTCTTTCTCCGTTAATTTCAATATCTTTAATAAACAGCCATGAATCAACCAAAGAAGAAACGCCATCATCGGTTTGTTCACTTACAATATTATTGAGTGTAAGTGCGGTAAACATGACGGTAATTTGTTCTTGTTGTAAGTAGTCGATAAGTCTAACCAACATTGATTTAACCTCACTAAAACTGCCTACGGTAATGAGATTGGTAATCGGATCTAAAACTACTACTTTGGGTTTAAATTTCTGGATAGCCTTATGAATAGCTACCAAATGCATTTCTAAGCCGTAAAGTGTTGGTCTTGATGCATAAAATTTCAAAAATCCATTATCTACATGCTGCTGAAGATCCATTCCTATGGATTCCATGTTTCTCATGATCTGTTGTGGGGATTCTTCAAATGCAAAAAAGAGGCATTTTTCTTTTCTCTTACAGGTTGCATTTGCAAAACTTGCTGCGATACTCGTTTTACCGGTTCCTGCTGTTCCTGATACTAAAATGCTACTCCCTTTATAAAATCCCCTTTTTGGAAATAACTTGTCTAAAGCTGGTATGCCTGATGAAATAATTTCTCTCGAAACAGGTTTATCAAGGTTAAGTGATGTCACTGGTAGTACCGAAATACCTTCATCGTCAATTAAGAATGGATATTCGTTGGTACCATGAAGCGAACCTCTATATTTTACTATTCTTAATCTTCTGGTAGAAATCTGATTGTTTACGCGATGGTCTAATAGGATTACACAATCTGAAACATATTCTTCTAAGCCTTGTCTGGTTAATGTTTTTTCGCCACGTTCACCCGTAATGATAGCTGTAACTCCTTTATCTTTTAGGAATTGGAATAACCTTCTTAATTCGGCTCTGATGATCCCTTCATTGGTTAATCCTGAAAATAGGTTTTCTATGGTATCAAGTACTACTCTTTTGGCACCAATACTATCAATTGCGTGGCCTAATCTAATAAAGAGGCCTTCGAGATCGTATTCTCCGGTTTCTTCTATTTCGCTTTTGTCTATATGGATGTAATCTATTCTTAACTTTTTATCTTTTTGAAGTTGGGTAAGATCGAAGCCTAATGATGCAACATTAGCGGCAAGTTCTTCTGCTTTTTCTTCAAAAGCGATAAATACGCCGGGTTCATTAAATTCTTCGGCTCCTCTTACAATAAATTCTAGAGAGAATAAGGTTTTACCGCAACCTGCGCCTCCACATATTAATGTTGGGCGACCTTTTGGAAAACCACCTAGGGTAATTTCATCCAATCCACTAATTCCGGTTGGTGTTTTAGCTATTGCTAATAAGTTTGTTTTTTTGCTTTTAAGAGCGGCCTTTTCTTTTGGCATAATGTTAATTTTATCTTAAGACTAATCTAAAGAAGTATATAATATACTACAAGTGATATTCTTAAAAAGAGTAATTATCCGATATTAACAAACCGATTAAATAATCGTTTGGAATTTTTTTTCAACAATTATGCCAAAACTAATTTTAGATTATTGCTCTGTTTCCCTCATGCTGGTCGTTTTGAATGTAGTCGAGAGTTTTTTGTTTTGCTAGCTCGCCGCCGATAGGGCTCGTTTTCTTGTTCTTTATTCTGATGTTCCCCCATGCTTGTTATTTGGATCGTTGTGGAGAACCATGAAGTGCTCAGCTAACCTAATCTTTCTTTTTAGCTCGCCGCCGCTAGGCTCTTTCTTTTCTCTTGATAGAAAAGAAACAAAAGATCAAGGCTCTGTATCATCTCTTGGATTAAGCTATCCAAACTTTTAGGGCGACAGAAAAAGGTTTGATGAAGTATCAAACTGCTTTCTGTCTTGGGTTATGGTTTTTGAACGTGTGTGCAGAAGTTCGAATACTTTCTCCTTCGGGATGCTACAAGGCCTGTCCTAGTACTTGGCGGTGGGTTGTGGGTTGGGAAAAGTTGTATAGTGTAGTTTACTATCGCTTTTTCTCTCTGCTCGTCATCCTGAGGGTAGTCGAAGGATCTTTCTGTTTGCTAGCTCGCCGCTGCTAGATCTTCCATAGCTAATTTTATGGCATAGTAATTATTTTCCTTTTATCATCATATTTTTATTGTTTATCAATAAATATTTATTAAGTTTGCCAAAGTAATTTAAATTTTATCATGATGTCAAAAACAAACAACTTCGTATTTTGGGGGCTATATATTGTGGCTTGGCTTATTTTTGTGGGCTTGAGCATTGAAGCAGGAGGCCTAGCAGTAAACTTCTTTTTCAGCCTATACAAGCCTGAATTTGTTCAAAATCTTTACCAAAAGTTAGACTTATCTACTCTATATGAAGGTAATAGATTAGCTTTTTTCAGCATCTATAGCTTCATTCTAATCATTTCAATTTTAAAAGCTTGCTTATTTTACATGGTTGTGAAGCTAATGCACAAAATGGATTTAACAAAACCGTTCAGCACTTTTGTTGCGAGGCAAATTTCACAAATTAGTTATTATACTCTTTCAATTGGATTGTTAAGTTACATTGGAAAAAACTTCGCTAAAAATTTAACGCATTATGGTTTTGCTACCGATAATTTGGATCAATTTTGGACAGACAGCCAGGCATTTATTTTAATGGGCGCTGTAATCTATATTATTGCGACTATTTTTAAAAAAGGAGTTGCTATTCAAAACGAAATCGATTTAACTGTATAACTATGCCAATTATTGTAAACTTAGACGTAATGATGGCAAAGCGAAAGATGTCACTGAATGAACTATCAGAAAAAGTTGAACTTAGCCTTGCTAACCTTTCTATTTTAAAAACAGGAAAAGCAAAAGCTATACGTTTTAGCACCTTGGAAGCTATATGCAAGGTTCTCGATTGTCAGCCTGCTGATATTCTTGAATACAGAGGAGATAACTAAAACTTTGTAATGCTACAAGGACAGTCCTAGCTCTTGGTGATGGGTGCTATCTTGTGCTATATCTAATGTTGAATTACTTGATGACAGGTGTTTTTACGGTGTTTTTATAGGTCTTTTTACGGTAAAACAATCCCTCTTTTCTACATAAATTAGGGTAATGAGATTTTACAAAAAGATATTATTTAACTCTTACTTAACTTCTTAATCAATGAATTCGAATCAATTAAAAGAGAAACCACGCAGTGGTATTTACTGGCTTCTCGCGATCACCCTTCTAGGGTTAATCGCATCTATTATTTACATTATCGTTCTGAAATACCCAAGCAAAACCTTTTCTGGTGAACTTGAACAACACAGCGCCTTCAATGTCAACCAATATCTTGCTAATACAACCATAAAGTTGGAAAATAGGGTGAGAGTTGCCGTACTTAATGTGTCTGGTATTAAGGAACCGAATCCCACTACTATCGATAATACACAAAAATTATCAGTTTATAAGTTCAAAGATGGACATATCCACATTTTAACTGGTCGGCTGAACATTGCCCTTTTAGCGGATAAACCTAATGCACCAACGCTATATGCAAATGACGTTAAGGCTGCATCCACTGTTCAAGACCTTATTGACTTGATTGAAGAAAACCTAAAGTAAAAAGATATGAAAAATAGATTATTTCTCACCATAGTTTTAAGTCTACTGGTTTTCCTAACTGCAAAAAGTCAGACCAATTGGTTTACCAGAAATGTAACCATCAGCCAATCGTTAGCTACATCTGAGCAAGAAGAATTGCCCGCTCAATTTACCATAACAATGCCAAAGGATAAAAGCACTTCTTATCTTATTAATTTGGGTATTGGCATTAACCCACATTTTAAGGGCATGAAAAATGTTATCTCTGCTTTTACTGGCGAATACCACCGCAATTCATTAACAGATGATGAACAACATAACATACAGTTAGGATTTAAAGGTGATTACCAATTTGCAAAAAGCACTAATGGCAACACTGCTTATCAATTGATTTTTGATCCCCAGTTCGCACGTGATCTTGTTGAAGAAAAAAGTTCGCTGCAGAGCAATCTCTTGTTTACCTGGACGAGTACAAATAAGAAAGTAAATTTCGGAGGTACACCCAACTATGACAAAAACAAACGGGTTTCTACCAAACTGTCGTTCATCATGGGTACCCAAGTCCAAAACGTGCTCGATTCAGATAAGGATGAAACAAAACGCGGATTCAAGCTTCGCCCTCTTGCAACGGTAGATTTTGGATTTTATCTATTGAATAAAAAAGACTACCTCGATCCTAAATTAGGGTTTACAGCTGGTTTTACACAGCGATATGCCGCAGTCAACACCACTTCGGATTCGGAAAAATACAGCCACCTGTTTAGGACTGGAGTAGATTATTATTTTATGTCGGATCCTGCGAAACTTTCTATTGGTGCCGCCTTTGTAACGGGTTCTGATCCTTATACTGCATTAAAGCAGCAGCAATATTTCTTACTCTCTTTTAATGTTTTTCTTAGCAATTAACCGGGTTATGTAGAGTTTTTACTGCTTTCTCCTTCGGGGATACTTAGACATGTCCTAGTACTTGGTGATGGATTGTGGTTTGGGAAAGGTTTGTTGGATTTACATTGCTTTTTTGATGTATCCAATTTTGTCAGTTATTTTCACATCCATTTTTATGTCTGGTTTCACACCTATATTGTCGATTGGGTTTTCGGGAAGACGCTTTGAGCGCCCAATGGGTATAACGAGGTTAAAATCTTTACATGGAATATCAAAATATTGAGTGTTATTATAGTCTAACATGCCTGATGAGTTTTCGCCATATACTTTTACTTTAGTACTCTGCATTGCACTGAGTAGAAATGATTCGGCTGAACTAGCGGTGTTTCTATCTATTAGGATTGCCACTTTAGTTGGATATTGATACACTGTGTCGAGCTTGATTTCAAAGTTATCTTTTCCAGAGGGATTGACGAATTTGTTGGGGTATTGCTTCATCAATTTAATTAGGTTGGCTATGAAATCCTTCCCTTCTTTTGAGAGTTGACTGTCGTTAAGGTTTTCGGTTAAGATTTTAATGTTCTCACTGGAAGAGAGGTATTCATCGGGCTTAATCTTTATTGGCGTGGTATAGATGTAAGGCATTAGTCCACTGAAAGCATAATCGGTACCTCCATCATTCCCTCTTAAATCGATAATCCAGTTCGGTAGCGTCTTCAGTTGATGTTCATACGCCTTAAGCAGACTGTCAATGTTTCTTTTCTCATCCCATAGAAAGGAAGGCAATCGTAATACTATTGTTTTATTGTCGAGTAGTTTAAAATTAGTTTTCGATTCCAGCTTCTCCGTTGGGGTTGAAATGCGCTTTGTTTTCGCAAATTGTTGGTTTAACCGTTTGACTGTTTCTGGGTGCTTTTCTCTGTATCTCCAATCTAACTGTGCTCGAAGATGACTGTCTTCGAAATAATTGGTCCATGTTCTGAGGATAACATAGCATGAATCGGTATTATTTACCGCTATTGCTCTTTTTCTTAATGCGGCTGTAAATTTTTCGAAAGCCTTTTTATTGCTACTCTTAATTTTATCGTTGAAACCTGCATAATCTGATTTTACATGACTAACTGTGTAGTCAAAGTTTAGTTGACAATCGCATTGCTGTGAAAATGACGATAAGGGAATACATGCTAACAAAAGGGCAAGGAGTTTTTTCATATCACTGTGAATATATGATAATGACGTATAAATACAAATTTTGGTTGCATGATTGTATGTTTTTGTAAATGTGGTTACTGATTTTGGTGGAAGCATTGTGCCTGTGATTTAATAAATGTTTATTAAAGAATTCACAAAGTAGCTATGGGGTAGGATAGAAATGAGCAGATAGCATAGAATCAAAAAAAGCCTCAGCTTTCGCTAAGGCTTTTGTACCCCCAATAGGATTCGAACCTATGACCTACGGTTTAGAAAACCGGTGCTCTATCCAGCTGAGCTATGGAGGCATCTCCAAACAGAAACAATGGATACTGTTTTTGTCTGATGCTGCAAAGATATAATTTTGAACGTATAATTTTAATAAATTTTAAAATTATCAGTTGTTAATTAGTGATAAACCTTGTTTGTGTATTGATTTATAATTAATTACAGTCTGTTGTGTCAGCTATAATGTGGCACTGGCTACATAAAAATTAGTCTACAATTCTCTTATCCAAATGTTACGGAAGCTGATAGGTTCACTTTTATCACCATGTGCTTGTAATTTAATTGGGCATGCACCATGTGCTTTTGCATAACTTGCTTTACCAATGTATTGTGTTGGGCCTTTTAATTCGAAGTTGTTTTGTATTAATACGCCGTTAAATAGCACCGTTACTTTAGCTGGGCTTTTTAAACTTCCGTCTTCATTAAATACAGGGGCTGTCCATATTACATCGTAGCTTTGCCACTCTCCTGGTTTGCGATTTGCATTTACTAACGGTGTAGTTTGCTTGTAAATACTACCCGCTTGTCCGTTGGTATAGGTTTTATTGGTGTACGAATTTAAGATTTGTAATTCATAGCCTGCATCGCCACTTCCTGTAGAGGCTAAAAATAAACCGCTGTTTCCTCTTGCTTGTCCCTCGCCTGTAATGTTAGCCGGGATTTGCCATTCGATGTGTAGTTGGTAGTTGGTGAATTTTCTTTTGGTTTCAATGTTGCCTGTACTTTTATCTACTGTTACGGCTCCATCTTTTACGATCCATTTGGCTGGCCCATTATCTTTTACACTTACCCATTCGTTTAAATCTTTTCCATTAAAGAGGATAATTGCATCTGAAGGTGCATTGCCATTTGTTGTTCCAGGTGTAACTACTGCTGGGACTGGGGTATAAAATTCGGTATCTTCTGGTTTGTTTTGTGCTTGAACTGCAAAAAATGGGCTGCTTGCTAAGGCTAGTGTAGCGATGATAATATGCTTTTTCATGGTCTATAAATTTTATACTAAACTAATTAATTATTCATTTAAAGCCTAAAGATATTGACAAGTATACCTACAGAAAAAAGTCCGAAAGCTTAATACTTTCGGACTTTCGGTCTTCTTGACTTTCGGACTTTCAGAAATTTAATAATTTCCTGTTACCCCAACTTCTAAGCCACGCAATTCTGCCAAGCCGCGTAAACGGCCAATTGCTGAGTAGCCTGGGTTTGTTATTTTGTTTAGATCATCTAACATTTGGTGACCATGATCTGGTCTGAAAGGGATAGGTTCTGCTCTTTTACTGTTTTCGGCAGTCACTACTTTCATGACTTCGTACATGTTTACATCGCCGCCTAAATGGTCTGCTTCGTAGAAATTTCCTTCTTCATCTTTGGTTACGTTACGCAGGTGTAGGAAGTAAACTCGTTCTTTTATGGCTTCGAAAATATCGACTAGGTTATTCGCCATCCCTGCTCCTAATGAGCCGGTGCAATAACAAATGCCATTAAACGGTTGATCTACGCTTTTTAGAATGTAGGTTAAATCTTCTTTTGTACTTGCAATGCGAGGTAAGCCTAAAATTGGATACGGTGGGTCATCTGGGTGAATGGTCATTTTGATCCCATTTTGTGTACAGGTTTCGGCGATGCCTGCTAAGAACCACGTTAGGTTTTCTTTTAAGCCTGCCGTACCAATTGCGGTATACTCATCGATTGCGGTGCGTAAGGCTTCAATTTCTATTTCCTTTTCGTTAGGAATACCCATTAATACGTTGATACGTAATTCATCGAGCTCTGCTGCCGTCATTTTAGCGTATTTAGCTTTTGCTTTTGCAAGGATATTCTCTTGGTAATCTGCAGCTGCTCCTTCCCTTTTGAATATGTATAGATCGAAAATGGCTAAATCTGTCCAGTTAAAGTATAAGGCTTTAGAACCGTCTGTCATGGTTAAATCTAACTGTGTTCGAAGTCCAATCTAACACGGGCATAAAATTATAGCAAACCGTTTTTATACAGCATTCGGCAAGGTTTTTTAGAGATGTATTGTAGTTCTCAAGGTATTTTCCTGCATCTGGTCTGCGGGTTTTAATCGCTTCGTGAACAGGTACACTTTCTACTACTGACCATGTTAAACCTGATGCTTCAATTAGCGCTTTCCGTTCTTTAATATCTGCTAAAGGCCATACTTCGCCATGCGGAATATGATGTAAAGCGGTTACAATGCCAGTTGCACCTGCTTGTTTAACGTCTTGTAGGCTTACTGGGTCTGATGGACCGTACCAGCGCCATGTTTGTAGTAGTTTATGGTTTTTTGTATTCATTTTGTTTATAATGGATGACCAATATTAAGAAATAAAAAAATTTGATCTCTTGGAAATCCTAAAAATAGTTACGGAAACGTTAGCGTAAAGAGTCGGGAAGTCCGAAAGTTGGGAAGTCCGAATAAGGAGAATAGAAGATATTAGTCTTCTTATTCTCCATTCTATATTTTCTACTCTTATTTCAGTTCGAAAGTTGTTTCTAGTTTAATTGCATCTGAAGAACCGCCTACCATTACTTTAAAATCTCCTGGTTCAATAATCCATCCTAAGTTTTCTTTAAAGAATGCTAATTTTTCAGGGGTTAATTGGAATGTGATCGTTTTACTTTCTCCTGGATTTAGTTTCACCTTTGCAAAGTCTTTTAATTCTTTAACTGGTCGTACGATTGATGCAAATTTATCTTGCATGTACAATTGAGCTACTTCTTCTCCAACTACTTTACCACTATTGGTGAGCGTAAAACTAATTTTAACTGTTTGTCCTTTTTGAATTGCTGTATTATCTAGTTTTAGATCGCTGTAGGTAAAGTTGGTATAGCTTAATCCATACCCAAATGCATATTTAGGATCGTTTGGTGAATCGATATACGCAGATTTGTACGTAATATCTTTAGGTTTTGTAACTGGACGACCTGTATTGTAATGGTTATAGTATATTGGAATTTGTCCAACATTTCTAGGGAAACTGATTGGCAATTTACCAGAAGGATTGTAATCTCCACTCAACACATCTGTGATCGCATTACCGCCTTCATCTCCTAAAAACCAAGCATACACAATCGCATCTGCTTTATCAGCAATGCTATTAAAAATTAAAGGACGACCAGCCATAATGACTACGATAACCGGTTTTCCTGTTGCTTTAACTGCATTAAATAATTCTTCTTGACGACCTGGTAAGCTAATGTCTGTTCTTGATTTAGATTCACCACTCATGTCCCAGGTTTCACCTAACACCATAATTACAGCGTCTGCATTTTTTGCATTCGCTATAGCAGCACCAAAACCTGCTGTGCTTGTATCTGTTACCGATGCGCCTTGTGTATAGGTGAATTTAGTCGACTTACCAAATTTGGTTTGTAAACCTTCGTATACACTCGTGATATTAGCCGTATCTGCATATACCACCCAACTACCAGCTTGGTCGCGTTTTGCGTTTACCATTGGCCCAATTAAGGCAATGTTTTTAATATTCTTTTGCAAAGGCAAGATGCTACCTTCGTTTTTTAATAAGACAATAGATTTTTGTGCAGCAGATCTTGCGATTTCTTTGTGCTTAGGATCATTCATTACTTTAGCTTCTCTTTTTTCATCAGAGAATTTGTATGGATTATCAAATAAACCTAATTCGAATTTTTTGTATAGAATACGTCTAACGGCGTCATCGACAAACTTAATGTCTACTTTACCGCTCTTCACTAAATTTTCTAATTCCTTTTTGTAGACTTCACTTTCCATATCCATGTCGCTACCTGCTAAGATTGCTTTTTCAGCTGCTTCATTTCCATTTTTAGCAAATCCCCATGGCACCATTTCTCTCATCGAACCCCAATCGCTTACTACGAAACCTTTGTAGCCCCATTTTCCTTTTAAAATATCGCGTTGTAAGTATGAATTTGCAGTTGCTGGAACACCATTTAAGGTGTTAAACGAATTCATGAATGTGGCTACTTTAGCATCGGCAGCTGCCTTAAATGGAGGTAAATAGATTTCGTTTAATTGCTGTTCACTCATATCTACAGGATTGTAGTCTCTCCCAGCGATTGCGGCACCATAAGCCGCGAAATGTTTTGCACAGGCCATAATTGCATCAACCCCACCTAATACATCGCCTTGAAAGCCTAAAACACGTGCTCTAGCAATTGCAGAACCTAAGTAGGTATCTTCACCTGCGCCTTCCATTACTCTACCCCAACGTGGATCACGAGCAATATCAACCATCGGTGCAAATGTCCAGTGTATACCAGACGCTGCAGCTTCTTCAGCAGCAACATGTGCAGTTTGTCGTATGGCAGCCATATCCCATGATGCAGATTCGGCCAAAGGGATTGGGAATACCGTTTTATAACCATGAATAACATCTAAGCTAAATAACAAAGGAATTTTTAAGCGAGATTGTAAAGCAATGGCTTGTATTTCTCGGGTATCTTTTACGCCTTTAACGTTTAACATGGAACCTACCATACCTGTTTTGATATCGTTTAGTAGGTAATTTTTCCTATCGCTTGTTGGCCCTGTTACTTCTTTACCCGAATATTGATTCAGCTGACCTACTTTTTCTTTTAGGGTCATTAATCTTAGGACTGAATTTACACGTTGGTCGATAGACTTCTTTTGGGCATTTAGTTTAGGGGTAAATCCGATAAAGAGTAGTAGGATTAGGCTTGAAAATTTATTCATTTTATGTTCTATTATATTCTTTTATGCTTTGCTAAATTAGTTGTATAGTTGATGTAAACGGATTTTATAGCCCCATCAAAAACACTACAGTTGTTACTTATTTTACACCATCTAAAATACCTTGGTATGCAGCTTTACGTTGAAAATTTGCATCAAAAGGCAATGGCCAATCTGGTCGGTTGTATGTTGATGATATCCAACTATCGGCATCGGTAACGTTCCAAGTTGTTATGCCGTATTGTTGTGCTTTTGGAATGGTGTAATATGCTTTTACAATTGATTTGTATTTGGCTGCCTGCTGTTCTGCCAAAGTTGCAGTATAGGTTAAAGACAAGTTATTATCTGGATTTAAGGCTACATCCAATTCTGAAATATGAACTAGTAAACCAGTTGCTGCAGCTGTAGTAATAGCTAAGGTAATGTTTGCATCTGACTGATTGTAACGTGTATGCATTTGCAACCCTATCCCGTGAATAGGAATACCTCTAGCCTTTAAATTGTTGACCAAATTTAATATGGCAGTCCGTTTTGCCGTGCTATATTCTTGTCCGTAATCGTTATAAAAGAGCAAGGCGTTAGGGTCTGCCTGATGTGCGTATTCAAAAGCACGAGCAATATAATCAGTTCCTAATTTTTGTACCCAAATACTGTTTCGGTAGCTACCATCGTCTTCAAAAGCTTCGTTCACTACATCCCATGAGGCTATCTTTCCTTTAAATTGCCCAACTACAGTTTGAATATGTGTTTTTAATAGATTTTCCCAGTCTGCGGTAGTCCCCTGAAAATTAGTAACCCATGCAGGTAATGACTTATACCAATTTAACGTATGTCCATGCATGCGTTTTCCGTTGGCTATAGCTAGATTTACAATATTAGTTGCATCGGTAAAATCATAATGCCCCTCTAAAGGATGAACAGTTGCAAACTTCAATGCATTTTCTGTGGTTAGACTATTAAATTCTTTAATTACCAATGCTTTATACGGTTGGTTATTTACCAGCTGTTGGGCATTAACTGAAGCACCAAATTTAAATGGCATGTCTTTCAAAGTGGCATTTACTGGATTTACAACTATGGGTGTAACCACTGGTGCAATGCTAGTTTGCTTGTTTTTTGAACAACTCGATATACAAAGAAGTACGGCAATAACTAAGTTTAAATATCTCATGGAATTGATTTTAGCGCATCTATTTCTTTTTTTGATCAAAAAAATCTGCCAATTGATACATCTGAAAGTTTAATGCTTTCATCTTTTCCATCAAGGGTTGATAGACTTGGTAATTATTATCAATAACACCTTTGTTTGCATTGGTATTAGATGGTTCTGCTCCTTTTGTAAAGGATCGTTATCCATGTATTTAAACCAATGCCAGCCAATACAATTTTTAGATTCAAGTAAACCCAAAGTAAAGTTCTGGTAGAATAACCCTCTATCTGCTTGCGTTTTAACCACCCAGCCTGCTCCTGCTGTATTCCCTAATCCTGAGTCATCTCCCTTTACGTACCATTCTGTAATGATAAAAGGCTTGCCAGACCATGCTGTCCAATTAGCCATTAATGTTTGATCTGGTGTCCACGCATTATAGTAGTTCATTGAAATGGCATCTAAATACTTGCCGGCGGATTTCCATAGTTCTGCTATAAAACCCTGCTGCCCATGAAATCTACACCCTAAATACATGTGGTTTGGATCGTATTTTTTAATTGCTTTTGACACGATAGAAAAATATTTATCAGCCACTATAGCTAAAAACTCACGACGATCTACATCTGTAATTTTATCTGGTGTTATTCCTCTATCATCAATAAATTTTTTAGCTACAACATATCCTGGATCTTGTTGATCTTTTAAAGTGAGATAACCATCTAAATTTTTAATTCCTAAAGGCATTTCATTATCAGAGAAATAACCGAAAAGGTTGGCGTCATTTTGGTTAGCAACCAATTTCTTAGCTGCTTCATCGCAAAAGGTTTCAAATGCAGGATCAAATACAAAAATAACATTATTGGGATAGCCTTTATGACCAGGGACAATGTACGTACCTCCTCTTTTATCGCCATAAGCGCTCATAAAATCAAGATTAATAGTATATGCCAAAGGCTTGGTTGATTGTAGTGGTGAACTTTGAATTGCTTTTGTATTAGACCATGCCCCAGTACCATTAAATCCATTAGCAACTAAAAAATCTTGTGTTTTAGTGATCCATTGTTTTTCATCTCCATATAAATTAGCAAAAGCAGTTTTGTTTCTGTCCGATGAACCCATGCTTACAGCATTCAATGCATTATGAATAAACAAATGGCCTTGAGGATCAATAGCCCACCACCGATCAGCTATCTTTTTCGTATAATAAAACCCAGTAGCCTTCTCTTTTCTATCCATTCTACCACCATATTTATCTGTTCTAATCGCCTTAGATTTAAATTTAGATAAGCTAGCTAAGGTTCTTGTGGAAAAAGGTTTATATGCAGTAAAAGAAGCTTTTTCGCTTGAGTTATTTAATACTTTTCTTACCTCGACTTTTTGGCTGAAATCTAAACTATCTTGAGCTGCTACTGAATAGGTAAATACAGTAATAATTCCTAAGGAAATCCCTATAATTTTTTTCATTGTTTATATCCTTTATTTCTCAACAAAGCTTCTAAATAATAGTAATCTGCATAATTTATAGGCACATCAATTTCAGATTTAGCAGGACGATGACCTGTACTGTGTTCTAATATAAATCCATAATTTGTACCAGGTTTACTTGTATATTTTGTACTTAAGGAAGATAAAATTTTATCGGCAGCTGCCTTGTATCTTTTACTTTCTTTACTATAAGTTGCTAATTCGTATAACGCAGAAGCAGTAATCGCGGCAGCAGAAGCATCTCTTGAAACATTTGGAATTTGTGGATCATTGTAATCCCAGTATGGAATGCCATCTTCAGGCGTAATTTTACTGCTTAAAATAAAATTAGCAATGCCATTTGCTTGAGCCAAATAAGCCGGATTATTGGTATAACGGTAACATAAGGTGTACCCATACAATGCCCAAGCCTGACCTCTAGCCCATGCTGATTCGTTTGAGTAGCCTTGTGCAGTTAACTTATTGCGTACATTGCCAGATAAGGTATCGTAATCAATTACATGCCAAGAGCTAAAATCAGATCTGAAATGGTTTTTCATGGTCGTATTGGCATGAGAAACCGCTATTTTATAGAATGATGAATCACCTGTAAACTTTGTAGCTTCGAAAAGCAATTCTAAATTCATCATGTTATCAATAATTACAGGATATTTCCATTTATCACCATTGTGATCCCATGATTTAATGACACCTGCTTTAGCATTAAATCGAGTAGATAATGATTTGGCTGCTTGAATAATTACGGCTTTGTATGCGGTATCTTTTGTTAGTTTATAGCCATTACCAAATGGGCAATAAATCATGAAACCTAAATCATGTGTACCTTTATTGAATTGTTCTTTTTTAATATCTTGAGTATATTTCTTAGCTAAATCAAGCCACTTTTTATCCTTTGTATAGGCATAGAAATACCACAATTCTGCTGGAAAAAATCCACTAGTCCAATCTCTAGAGTTCACCATTTTAAATTGGCCATTTTCTACTGTTCTTGGAGAAACCAATGCTGGTTTAACTAATCTAGCAGAATCTACATTTTTCACTAGCACATCTGTTTGTTTTGCAGCATTTGCAAACGATTTTGCAACGTCAATCTTTTGAGCTTTACAAGCACCAAAACCTAACACTAACCCTACAATTAAATTAACTTTCAATTTCATAATACGTGTTTTTGTTTTCAATCTTATTTGATTTTACATCCAAATTAATGGGTGTCTAATTGGTAAATTTCGAATCACTTCTTCGTTTGTCGGTTTTAAATCCAGTTTTTTCCAGGTATTAAACCAATTCTGATTTTGATACGCTTGCGCACCAAACACTAAAAATGGTTGTGCAACTGGCCAGTTCTCCCAAAACATGACATCTGGTTTTAACGTCCATTTACTTTTATCTGCAACAAATGGATATAAATAGTTTATTCCTTTTTGGATTGATTTTCCATCTGTTGTTTCAAATTTCCATAGATCATCTCCTGATGTAGACAGGATTTGGCAAATCATTGTAAATGCATCCAAATTAAAAATAGAATAGCCGTAGGCTTTAGTGCGTGCTAACTCTAATGGGAAACTACCATCAGTTGCCATTTGCTTAGGCAATAAAATAGTTTTATACCGCAACCGCAATGAATCTAGCATTGGTTGATCGTTACAGAGTTTAGCAAATGAGGCTACTTGCATTACCCAACAGGCACTATGGTTATTTTGAGATGTCTTTTCAGCCACTCCATTCTTACTGGTATTTAACCACAACATATAATCAGCGAACCATTTTTTAATGGCAGTTAAGCTTTTTGCATCAAATGATTTCGCCTTTTCCATTACCAAAACACCCTGTGCTACTTCCATAAAATGGATGGTATCGATAATGCCCCAACTTCTTCCGGTTGACGAACCTTTCACTGCTTGTGCAAATGATAAATTCGGATTCATTATCGTTTCTGGATTGACAAACCAAGCTTTTAAATGTACAACCGCTTGTTTTACATATTTTTCATCGTGTGTAAGGTGATAAGCAGATGCTAAAGCGCCAATGATGGTACTGAACCTAATCATCGCTTTGCGGTGCGCTACAAAGTTATTTGGATTGGTTTCTCCATCACGGTTAATGTATGGCCCGTCTGGATTGAAGGGGTTTGGCCAAAAGTAATCTGCTTCTGAAAAGAAATCGTGTTTTCCACCTGCACTTCTTGGCGAACTTTCTGCTGTAATGGTAACTGGACTTTGTTTCATTGCCCAATCTGCCTCTGCTAAAATTTGTTGTTTTAACACAGCAATTGTTTGTTGCTTGATGTTTCCTTGCGCAAAACAGGCAAACATACATAAAGAGCATACAAAGCTTAAACCTATTCTTTTCATTTTATTGATTTAAAAATACAGTTAGTAATCCTTTAGATTGAACTGAAATTACACTTTTGGCATTATTCGTTTTCATTTTTATAATTGCTCTACCGTTGTATAATTGCACTTTTGCCGACCCTGTAGAAGTTCCTTGATCTCTAATTAATTCTCCATCACCTATTAAATTGAAAGACACCAAATTGATTGCATCTAAACAAAATACATTTTTAGCATCGAACACTTTTACTTCTAAAGTTGCTATTCCGTCTTTCTCTTCAATTTTTTGCAAGGTCATTTTAGCTGGTTTATCCCATTTTTCAGTTTGATATTCTTGCGTAATTTCATCGGTAACTACAACTTTACCTTTTTTAGCAACCACTTTAAACGTGTAAGTACCTTTATTCATTGGAACTTGCCAACGCAAACCTGCTGCAGGGAAATTCTGACTATCTCTTTTTCTTACGCCAAAGCTCTTTCCATTCACAAATAATTCGGCTTCATCACAATTAGAATACACTTTAACCATTTTCTCTTCGCCTGGTTCTCCCCAACGAATAGGCCATGTATGTCCATATAAGTGAACCATTGGCGTAGTTGTCCAATACGATTGAAAAATATAGAATGCCTCTTTTTTAGTAAAATCTCTTTCAATTACACCTTTCTGATTCACATAAGGAACTGGGTTTTCTGGTCTAATGGGTGTAGAAAAATCTTTAAACGGCCAATATGCTGTACCGCTTAACCATGGCATTGTTTCTTGTTCTTTTAAATGCCAATCAATTAAGTTTGCGATGTAACTTTCGCTCCAATCGCCATCTTTACTTACTCTAGCGGCACCACCGTATAAGGAAGCGTCTCCTGCTCTTTCATCAGCGCCACCACCTTTTTTAATTTTACTTAAGGCATTATCTGGATTTTCCGAATGTCTACGAGCATGACTATCTCCGCCCCATTCTACATGCAAAAATCGTTCAGACTTATTAAATTCTTCTAAAGAAACATCTTTATATTCGGTATAATATCCACGGTACCAACCTGCCCAAATTGATGGAGAATATACGTCCACAATATCTCTACAAAAATCACATCTTCTTATAGCTGTGCTTCTTGATGGATCTAACTGATGTGAAAGTTGATTTAGTTCTTTCATAAAAGTTCTAATCTTTTCTTGATCAAACTCTGTAAAATCTCCTGGCCAATCGTTTTCATTTCCTAACCCCCAAATAATAATTGATGGGTGATTGTAATGCTGTTCGATCATATTAGTTAGCATTCTTTTAGCTTGCGCTTGATAAATTGGTCCGCCTAAACCACCTCTGCACCATGGAATTTCTTCCCACACTAAAATTCCTAAGCTATCACACAGATCAAGCACAATTCTAGATTGTTGGTAATGACCTAAGCGAATGAAATTCACACCCATTTCTTTCATTAATTTGATTTCTGCGGTTATCATTTCTTCTGTCATGGCAGCACCAACACCTGCATGGTCTTCATGTCTATGCGTTCCACGCAATAACAATCGCTTACCATTTAACATGAAAGGGCCTTTTTTAACAAACTCAAATTTTCTGAAACCAACTTTTTGTGTACTAGTTGAAGTTTGACCGCCAGCAATGATATCCATTCTAACGGTATATTGTTGAGGTACATCAGGAGACCATAATTTAGGAGCCCTTAAATTCCAATCCCACAGCAACGAATCACCTTTAAATGTGGCAATATCTCTCGTGAAATCTGCAATTCCTATTCCGTTTGGATCAGTCACATAAATTTTTACTCGGGCATTTTTTACCTGATTAGGATTATTTAATCGAGCGGTTACCGTTAATTTTCCATAACCCACTGGATCATTTATAGATGCTTTTGCAAACAATTTATCAACTGAAAGTTGGGGAGTATATACTAAATTTAGGTAACGATAAATTCCACCATATACATTAAAATCTGATAAATTGGATGGGATCATTTCCAAATCTCTAGAGTTATCGCAACGAACAACTAGAGGAATTTTGCCTTTAAATTGTGTTTTAAAAACCTCAGTCTTTTTAAATTTAGCTACAGCATCGGTAATGTCTGCAGTCCACTCATCGTAGCCACCAACATGTTCTGCAACTTTGATATTGTAAATGTAAACTGCGGTTTTTTGCCCAGCACCTTCAAAATGCAATACCGTTCTACCATTTTCATATGGATTTTCAACGTCAATGCTTGTGCGGTACCAACCTGGACCTTGGTAATAATTTACATCTGGATCTACCGCATCTGTGGCATTAAAACAATGTGGCAAACTTACTTTTTGCCAAAATGGAAGTTCTTCAGGGTTACCTACTTTAACAGGTCTCACCGCTTCCCAAACTCCACCTAAATCTTGTTTTACAAATTCCCAATTGTTAATTAATCGCTTTGAGGTTTGCGCCTGCATTACTTGGCTCACACTCAAAAAAAACAATACAATAACACTTACTTTTTTCAACATAATTTTAATTCCTTTTGTATACTACTCTTTTTTATCTGATGAAGTAAATTTATTTGAAACTCTTGGTAATCTGGTCAAGCAAATACCCTTTTTTATCTAAATTATATTCCCAAAACAAGACGTCAACTAGCTATTTATACTTTTAAACGAATACTTTTTTTCTCCATAAAGGCTACAATTCTTATCACCAAAAAGGCAATAAAAAACGATCTTATTATTCCACCAATACCGTAATTAAAATAGTGGGGATAATTAAAATCTATCAAACTAAATAATGAATATAAAATATAAGGGATTAAGTAACAGGTTAATGTACTAGTTCCGGCTGGTTTAATTAAGCTAAACCAGTTTTTCTTATCCTTAATATCTATCACATACACCAGCAACTCGAATACTAAAATGGTAATGCCCATGCAAATAAAAACCCATGCCGGTGTAGCGTAAATTTTTGAAATTCCGCCAGCATAAGGACGAATTATAAAACCGAATAAAATAGCTAAAACACCCGAAGCAGCTAAAGAAAGCCATAACGTTTTGTCTTTGCCTTTGCTAATTAATACAGTATAAAGTGTAGAAATTACAGCACCACCCAACATCAAGGTAATGGATGATGCATCGCCAATCATCCATAAATCTACATGGAGTAAATCCATGTGGGTAGTCACATTAATTAGCGCAAATAAGATAAATGCAGGCAATAAAAAGGCCATTTTCCCTTTGGTAATTAAATACACTAGGGCTGCAAATAAATAAGCCCAACCAATAATTCCTAAAATACCCCACCATTCTGGCTCCATCCCTTTGGGATGCTCGGCACTACCACCTTTGTATAAATAAGCCATGGTGGCAACGATTAAAACTCCGATAGTAATTAAGGTATATTTCCAAGTTTTAGCGAATTGAGTTGGATAATCTAGCCAAATGAGGAAGAAACCAACAGTTAGTACAATCATAAAAACTGGATAACTTAGCACTGCTGACTCACCATTGTAACTTTCCATGTTTACATGAAAAAATCCCATTACAATTAAGGCTAAGGCTCTTAAAACGATGTAAGCCACAATAGACAAATAGGAATCGCCTTTCTTTATTCTTCCTTGAATTGCAAATGGTAAAGACAAACCCACAATAAACAAAAAAGCAGGAAATATAATGTCCGAAAAGCCCATTCCATCAAAATCTGCAGCGGTATGTTCTATCCATTTCGGAATGCGGTCTACACCAGCAACATCATTCACAAAAATCATCAAAAACATAGTGATTGCCCTTAATACATCAATTGATAAAATCCTTTTTGGTAATTGTTTCATGACTGGTTGTTAAGGGCTTGAGAGTGAATTAATTTATTTTCTTTACTTGTAAAGCATTTAAAACAGCTTTACCTTTTATACTTTTAAATAAGATTTGTATGCCCTTATCATCTGCAACACTACATTCAAATTTTTTCTGGACACTATTTGCAACACCATACGTAGCTGCCAAGTTTATATTCTTTATAACCAACTTATCGTTCAAATACACATCAAAAACACGTTGAGGTGGCACTTCTTTATTTACTGCAATTAAACTATCTAAATTATACGGTAAAACCGACTGAATTCCATTTCCCATTAACTCTGCAAAATGCATGGTAACCTCATATTTCCCTTTAGGTACATCTAGTTGATAACTCTCTAAACCAATTAATTGAGTTTGATAGATAGGATCGTTAAAAGTTCCTCTTATGTTTTTATCAGAACCATAACTTTGACGACTGCTATTTTTTATTTTGAAAGCTTCACCACCAACACTTCCCCAAGAACCTGGTTTGTAGGACTGACTAGGCAACCATATTTCGTGTTTTTGCTCATCTACAAACTGTCTTTGACTACCTAAAAGGATATTCATTGCTGTAAATGGTGTTTCGAGATTAGTGAGTGCTAAAGGTTGTAAATTGAAATTTAGCGTAGTTACATCTTCCAATTTCACTCTACCAGCAAAAGAAACTGCTTTAATTTCATTCTTACCATTGTTAAATGAAACATCCCAATTACTTACTCGTTCATTTACCCCTTTTTTGCCTAAGCTTTTACCGTTTACAAAAAGCTCAACTGTATCGGTATTACTAATTACTTGCAAAGGTTGAGTTAATGTATGCTCATTTGAGGTTGCAATGCCTCCCCTTACTTTCCAAGAGCCATCTCCTATTTTAAGATAAGGTTTAGTTTGAAAATTAGCTTTGTACAAATAATAAGTGTTTTTAGGTTGACGATCTAACGTTAATAAACCTTTATTGTTAATGTGAGGCATGGTTTCATCACGAGTTTCAGAATTAAAATCTGCCAAATTCCAAACTGCAGCCCCAGCTACAAAAGGTCTTTTTAAAATGGCTGCAATGTATATTTGATGATACAGCATACCATATTCTAAGCTTTTATCAAACCGAACAGGAGCAAAAGAATGTATTCTAGGATCTATATCTGCGCCAAATTCTGTAACTAAAAGTGGTTTATCAGGTATTTGTTGATGTATTTTATCCAAGTTAGGCCCAAAATCTTCCGATTTCCCACCATACCAACCTTGGTAAAGGTTCCATCCTACTAACATTGGGATTTTAACTAAGCCAGCTTTGATATACCCATTTACATCACCATGATTAGACATCATTGTGTATCTAGTGGGATCTGTTTTTCTTGTTAAATCTTCTAAACTTTGCGCCAACTTTTCAATGTTAGCTAGGTATTTTAATTTTCTTTCAGGCTCATTACCGAACTTCATTCTCAACAAAACTTCATTCATATACGCCCAAATAATAACACTTGGATGATTGTAATTCTGCTTAATCATTTCTAACTGCATCGTTTTACAGTTCGTATAAAAAGCCTTACTTTCGGTAATTTCATTCACTATAGGAATTTCTACAGAAGCCAAAATACCCATACGATCACAAGCATCTAACACCGCTTGGTCTTGAGGATAATGTGCGACACGTAAAAAATTACCACCCATATCTTTCAATAATTCAACATCTTTTACTTGTAAAGCCGTTGGAACCGCATTACCCATGCCCGCAAAATCTTGGTGGCGACTAGTCCCTATCAATTTATACGGCATTCCATTTAAGAAAAAACCTTTGTCAGCATCAAAACTGAAGAAACGTAAACCAACAGGTACTTTAACTTCATCTAAAACTTTACCGGCTTTGTTCACTAATTGCGTTATTGCTTGGTATAAGTAAGGTTTTTCTGGCGACCATAATATTGGATTACTCACCTTAATCGCAGAAAGTGTAAACGGAATGCGTTTATTTAAAGTTGATCGAACTGCAGCTTTCGCTTCATTTATCTTTTTTCCTGTCGCGTCTGTTAAAATAGTACGAATTGTTAAATCAGTATTGGCTGATGAATTCATCAGATTTCCATTTACAATAACCTCAGCAGTTGTTTTAGAAACGTTAGTGGTGTGTACATAAACTCCTTTCGAAGCATATTGATTATCTTCAAAATGAATAGGGTTTAAAACTACTAAGGAAACATTGCGATACATTCCTCCAAAAAAGGTGAAATCAGCTGTCAATGGAGCTATATTTTCATTAAAACTATTGTCAACTTTTACTGTTATTTCATCTGTTCCATTAAATTTTAAACCACTTAATGGAACTGTAAAAGCTGTATATCCACCAATGTGGCTCCCCACTTTTTTACCATTCAAGTATACTGTTGTTTCCTGATTAGCACCTTCAAAATAAAGCGAAATCTTTTTGTTTTTCCACTCCGATTTAAGTGCTAGTTTCTTCTTATACCATCCAATACCACGGTAATAACCAGGTTCATCGTCCATCACATCGATAGCATTCCACGTATGTGGAATAGTTACTTGAGTTATTATTGAACTATTCTCTTTATGAAAACTCCAACCTTGATTAATGTTAATGACTTTCCGGCCTGTACTTTGACCAAAAACATATTGTGTTATACAAACTACAGTTAACACTAAAAGGATAGGTTTACTAAGCGAATAAATTTTGTTTGTTATGGGTAGCAGCATACGAAGCGTAATAAACCTAGTGATATGTAATGTGTTATTTGTATTTAAGTTGCATTTGATTATAAAAATTTTGAAGCACAAAAAATGCTTTTTTCTTTTTCCCCGTTTCAGAAATTAACCCTTTACGATTCCAGAAATTTTGATAGACTGGATGTTGTCTTCTTGGCGATCTAAAATCTGTTAAAATCCACGGTGTCATTCCTCTTAAAGCATCAATTTTACCTAATAGAATGAGTTGGTTTTTGTATAATGCTTCTTGGTATTCTTCACTCCAACGTGTATTCTCATCTGCATGAAAACCGCCTAATGCGTCACCACCAAATTCTGTAATAACAACTGGCTTATTGTATTTAATATCAAATTTATAGCTAGTAATTTCACTTGGCGTTCCACCCCAATACCAACCCGCATACTCATTAAAACTTACTAAATCTATCTTCTCTCCTAGTGGATCATTTAGAATAATGGTTTTACCATCTCTGTGTACTTCTAAAGCGGCAGCTACTAACCTTGTATCGTCTAAAGACCTAGCAGTTTCGGCCAAATTGCTCATAAACTGAAAGCGAGGGTCGCTTAAAGGCGTTTCATTACCAATAGACCAAACAATTACACTTGCACGATTTTTATCGCGAATAATTAAATCCGTTAGTTGTTGTTTTGCATTTGCATAAGTAGCAGGGTTTGTCCAAGAGATCGTCCAGTACACCGGAACTTCAGCCCAAACCAATAAACCCATTTCGTCCGCTAAACGTACCATTTCTTCATTGTGAGGATAATGCGCTAAACGTACATAGTTACAATTCATATCTTTTGCCCATTGCAATAGCATTCTCATATCACCTTCTGATCTTAATCGTCCAGCTAATAATGGATTTTCATCGTGGATAGATATTCCTCTTAAAAAAACAGATTTTCCATTTAATAAAATATTTGTCCCCTGAACAGCTATGGTTCTAAAACCTATTTTATCTTGAATATTTTCAATTGCAGTTTTTATAGTCACTGCATATAATTTTGGATTTTCTGGAGACCATAAGCTGATCTTATTCCATGTAAATTGCTGATCAATTTTACCTTCTCCATTTGTAGTAAATGTTTTTTCGAGCTTCAACTCAGGAATCGAAACCGTAATGTTTTGTCCAGCAGTAGAATCTGCTAGTTTTACAGAAAAATTTATAGTATTTGTACTTCCTTTTACTAACTGAAGTTTATAATCGTTAATGTAGTGTTGAGGTAATTCGGTTAGGAAAACATCACGTGTAATTCCACCATAATTCCACCAATCGGTATTGATAGTTGGTATTTCATCAGGTTTTCTGGTGTTATCTGCCTTAACAACTAAAGAGTTTTCACCAGCTTTTAATTTTCCAGTAACTTCAAATTGAAAGGGTGTAAATCCACCTTTGTGTATGCCTAGTTTTTTTCCATTTAAATACACATGAGCTTCATAATTTACCGCTCCGAAGTAAACAAAGTATCTTTTATCTTTCTCCGGTTGTGTAGTGAACTTACGTCTCAACCAAACCGTTCCTTCGTACAGTTCTAATTTTTCAGACTGAGAATTCCAGTCGCCTGGTACATTCATTTGCGGAGATAAATCAAAATTATATTCAATTAACTCTGTTTTATCCTTTTGAACTTTATCATCATAAAAACCACCCGAACCTGATTTGGATTGATCAAATGGGTCGTGCCTATAATCATAAAATCCATTTTCGTAAGGATCTACAATGTAATTCCATTTACCGTTTAAGCTAAGTATTTTACGCGATTGGATATTTTGTATAGAACTAACTTGTGCGTAAGTGCTACTAAAAAATAAGAAAAGGCAAAGTATAAGTAGTCTATAGTTTAATTTTAACATAGTATAGTTTTTGTGTATCTAAAGGCAGATTGATTTTAGAAACACAATAATAGTCGGCAATTGGTCCCGACTATTATTGTGTTTATTTGACTGGACTAGTATCCTGTGTTTTGACCTAGTTTAGTTGCTCTATTTAATTCATTCTGAGAAATTGGATACAAATAGTTTCTAGCAGTAAATGATCTGTTTTCAACTGTAAACTTGGTGTATGTGAATGTAGTTGCAGTAACTGGCACTATTTTCATTCCACTTACTGGACCATTAAATGTAGTTTCTCCTTCTTTCCAACGACGAACATCAAAGAAACGGTGTTCTTCAAAAGCTAACTCTACTCTACGTTCATTGCGAATACGTTTACGTATTTCGCCTTTGTCAAGTGCAACATATCCATTAGCCGCTGGATTTGTAGTTTGCAAAAGAGGCATTGCAACTCCACTTCTATTGCGAATTAAATTTACTGCAGCCAATACTTGTGTCGCGGCAACTGTTCCTTGTGCCTCGTTTAATGCTTCTGCATAGTTTAACAATACTTCTGCATACCTGAAGAAAATCCATGGCCTGCGGATAGTGGTTGTTGTACCAGCCCATGATGCACTTTCACTTAGGTACTTACGCATATAATACCCTGTTTTAGTTGCGTTCACATTTAAACCTAAACCATCTTTGCCACCCACAAATGTTTCTACATCTTTGTTTTTGAATTTATAAGCAGCAACAGCTGGTTGTACAGATGCGGTATTAAACATAACTGAAAAACCAAGTCTAGGATCGCGATTGGTATATGGTGCAGTCGCACTATATCCAGACGTGCCATCAGTAATTGGTCTACCTGTAGTTTTCATTTCATAAGCATCAACCATTTCTTGAGTTGGGTTTGTACGACCATTTGCTGCATCATAACTTACCGGTGCATTATTTTGCTCTATTGCAACAGTAGCGTTTGCAGAAGTTGCAAAAATAACTTCATTATTAAATGCACCAGCCGTATTCCATAACCAAATATTTGGATAAGAACTGTAAATACCATGTTTACCCGTATCCATTACTCTTTTGGCTGCATCAGCAGCTGCTTGCCATTTTGTTAAATCATTAGTTGGATTGTATTGTGGACTAGCTGCATATAATAACAATCTAGCTTTCAATGCCATTGCTGCAGTACCTGTTGCTCGCCCTTTATCTGTTGCTCTCCATTCAGTAGGTGATAAAGGCAATCTAGAGATAGCTTCTTCACAATCTTTAGATATCTGAGCAACACATTCATCAAATGTATTACGAGGCACATCTAGCTCATCATTAACAGTTAAGGTTTTATTTACAATCACAAAACTGCCATAACGTTTCAATAACTCAAATTCAAAAAATGCTTTTAAGAAATAGGCTTGTCCAACTAAACGAGCCAATTGCAATTCATAAGTTTGATTTGCTGGCACGTTGGCAGGGATTAACTCATCCAATATAATAAAGGGGCTTGTTGGTGCTTTTTCAATAAACATATTCGCTTTACGAATACCTGAATACATGTTGGCATATACATCGTCAAATGTTTTTACCGGACTCCATGTACCATTCGTTAACACATTTATTCCGCCGTTTGAGTTAGAATTTACAGCCTCATCAGAACCTGATGCTAATATACCACCGTCCCCATCTAAATTGTAGCGATCAGAAAGTGTAGCATAAATATTATTTAAAAAGTTCCTAGCATAATCTGGGTTTGCCCAAAGTTGAGCTTCAGTAACGTTATTGTCACCACTAAAAGACCCATCTTGAAGAAAGCTATCTTTTTCACAACCTTGCGAGATCAACATCGCAGCAAGGAATATATAGCATATATATTTTTTCATCTTCATCATAATTAAAATTTCAAATTAACACCGAATGAATAAATTTTCATATACGGATATGAGGAGTTAAAACCAAATTCTGGTAATTCTGGATCGATATTTAAATCGTTCAATTTGCTAAACGTTAGTAAGTTTAATCCACTCACGTAAAATCTCAATTGAGATAATTTTAACTTTTTAACAAAACGATCAGATAGCGAATACCCTAACTCTACGTTTTTCAATCTTACATAATCACTAGAACGGATCCAGAAATCAGAGTTTACCGTATTATTACCACGATCGGCAATTAATAATCTAGGATAAGGAGCTGACGTATTAGTTGGTGTCCATCTATCTACACTAAATTGATTTAAGAAACCATTATTTGTGTTTCCAGCATTTACCAATTGGTTAATCGTAACCGAGCTACCTACAGTTCCTTGAAATAAGAAATTTAAATCAAAGTTTTTTACAGCAACTGATGCACCAAGACCGAAAACTGAACTAGGTACAAAGTTGTAATCTGTTTTAACGATATCTAAACCATTAATGATTCCATCACCATTTTGATCTATATATCTAATATCACCAGGTTTTACATCTTTAGATAATAACTGTTTTGGAGCTGCATCTATTTCTGCTTGAGATTGAAAAATTCCCATCGATTTATACATGCTACTGATATAACCTGCAGCAGTATTAGCTGTTGCAGCCGGACTAATAACACTTGTAATTGGGTGACCAACTGATTTTTGATAAGCTGGTAAATTAGCCGCCTCATTAATTTTTAAGATTTTACTTTTTTGATAGGTGTAATTTCCAAAAATGTTTAAGTCTACGTTACCTAACTTCTTGTTGTAGTTAAGGCCAGTTTCAAATCCTTTATAAGAAGCTTCTCCTTCATTTACATATACTAAAGATTGACCTAATGTACTTGGCAATTGAGAGCCAGTGGCTAAGTCTTTTCTAATTTCATAGAAATAGTCAGCACTAATAGAGAATGCTTGTTTAAATAGTTTAGCATCAAAGCCTACACTTGTTTTGTATGCTTTTTCCCAAGTTAGGTAAGGATTACCTAATGCTAATTGTGCAGTACCACCTACACCTGTATAGCCTGTACCAAAAGTATATCCAGTTGTGCTTCTAGAAAAGAAATCGTTAAACGCAAATCTTCTAGCATTCCCGATTGCATCATTACCTACTAGGCCATATGAACCTCTAATTTTCAATAAGTCAAGGAATGAACGTGTTCCTTTCATGAAATCCTCATCTGAGATAATCCATCCAGCAGATGCTGCAGGGAAAAATCCAAATCGTTGACCTACTGCAAAGTTTTCTGAGCCTGAATAACCAGCTGTTAAATCTACAAAATAACGTTGTTTAAAGCCATAGGTTAAACGGTTGGAGATACCTTCACGTTTGGTATCCAAGTTTCCGAAAACAGAATACACTTGTCTTGAAACTCTTGAGCTAAATTTAAAGTCGTGATTTCCAAACGTTCTATTGTAATCTAAACCAGCCCAAAATTCACTTTTCTTAGCGTTACCAGAAAATGAATTTCCTTGATAATCAACCTTAGCGGCAGTACCATAGGCTGGTAAATACCCACCTGCACCATTAGATTCAAAGGTTGCATAATTTTGTGTAAAACCCGAACGATAACCACCAGCAATATCATACGCATAAAATACTTCAGCAGCTAATCCTTTTAAAATACCATCCATTTTTTGTCTAGCACTAATAGTAGCAATCATATTACGCACTAAATCTGTACTAGCACCTCTAGCTTCTAACATTGCCTTTGGATTACTAGCTGGAAAAATTGAAGTTCCACCATAAGATCCATCAGGATTAAGCACTGGAAAAGCGTTTGGAGGAGTAGAATAAACAGCATTTAAAAATGCAGCAGTTCCTTGATTAGGGAAAGTTAAATTGGTAATTCTTCCGCCGATATCTAAGGCAACATCTAGATTTTTGTTCACGTGTAAATCAAGATTTGTTCTTAAATTATACCTATTAAAATTAGTATTGGCATCATAGGTTTCATTATGACCACCTTTATAAAAACCACCTTGTTGGTATGCACTTAATAAAGTATAGTATTTTAAAAATGCATTACCACCTGTCACCGTAGCTACGTAACGTTGTGTTGGTGCTACATTTTTGGTGAAATCTCTAACAAAATTATTGTTTGGATATTTATAAGGATCAGAACCATCCTGATAAGCTTGTAATACGGCTGGGCTATATACTGCAGTTCCTCCACTATTAATTGATGCTTCATTATACAAAGTGGCGTATGTATATGAATCTAAAGGTTGAGCGATTTGCAAGGGTGCTTGTAAACCAGCCTGAGCATCAAAAGTAACTTTAGTTGATGTTGCGCTTCCACGTCTAGTTTTCACATAAATTACACCATTTGCAGCATACATACCATACCAAGCTAATGATGCAGCATCTTTAAGTACACTTACGCTTTCTATCTCACCTAAGTCCATTGCAGCAAAATTACGCTCAATTCCATCTACCAAAACTAAAGGTTCTTGATTGCTATTGTAAGATGAACGACCACGGATTAAGAAGCTAGATGCATCATAACCAGGTTGTTGAGAACCACTTGGATAAATTGATAATCCTGGAAGTCTCCCTGTAAATACATTGGTTAAGGAAGATGAAGGTATTTGAGGCAAATTACGCCCAGAGATCGTGCTAATGGTAGCTGTCACCTCCCTTTTCTTTCTCACACCGAAAGGAATGTAAACTAGGTCATCATCCCCTGCATCCACTAATGATTTTGTCAGCATCACTTCTCCGTCATTTATTTCACCGGCTGCCTTCAATATTGTACCATATCCAACCATTTTAAATACCAATACATCACTAGTGGTTGTTTCAATAGTGTATACTCCATTGGCATCTGTATTTACTGTTCTATTTTTTTTGTCTTCTTGTATAGAGATAGATACGCCAGGTAATGGTTTTTTATCCTGATCGGTTACTCGTCCTTTTACCGTGATTTGTTCATCAGGCTTTTGCCCGTAAACATTTAGTACAGCCATCCATAAAAACAGCAGGCATACTATATATTTTGATTTTGATAATTTCATAATTGAATAAAATCTTTTAGCGTTATATTGATTACTAATTTTCCCAACCTGGGTTTTGACTAAGCACTCCTTTACTTTTATAGATTTCAGTTCTTGGAATCGGGTAAAGGTTTTGTTTTTCAGTCCATGTTTTTTGGAAACTAGCGCCTAAAACAAACGGTGTATACGTAAAGCTTCCGTTTGTATTTTTAATCACATCCATCCCTTTCATTGGCACGCCAATCGTAGCAGAACCGATTTTCCAACGCATAATATCATACCAACGGTGATCTTCAAACGCTAATTCGATAGCACGTTCATGTCTAATCGCCTCACGCATCTCTAATTGTGTCATTCCAGATTTTAATCCATAATGACCATTTGCGCCCAATTGGATACCACCACGCTTACGAATATCATCCAATGCTTTATACACAGTAGGATCATCAACTACATAAGCTGCTTCATTTTGAGCCTCTGCATAATTTAATAATACCTCTGCATAACGGAAGTAGATATAATTTAACAAGGTTGTACTTCCACCGACAGTTCTATACACTTCTGGCCAGTATTTTTTGCAGTAATAACGAGTAGCGGTATAGGTAATGTTGCCTGGGTTCCAATCCTTACCGTACAAAGTGATTGGCTTACCTTGAGCATCTAAAGTTGGGAAAGCCCACATTTCTATCTTACCACCTTGCCAAGGCAAATCATTATAAATAATATTGTTATAAAAACGAGGATCTCTACCTGCATACGGTTTTGTTGGATCATAACCTGAAGTAGCATCTGTAATTGCTTTACCATTTGCCATTTCATACATGTCCACATGGTTTTGCGTAGGGTTCATTTGTCCTTGCGCACCTCCAGAACCTGGCGACATCGAGAAATCTTGCATCATTTCACCTGCTAAAGGCGTATTGCCTTTAATTCTAATCATGATGTACTCTGGTGAGCTTGGCACATTTAAGATATCACCGTAAGTAGCTTGTAACGCATATCTGCCATCCATTAACACCAATGCGGCATCTGCTGCTGCTTTCCATTTTGCTTTATCACCTGATGGATTGTTTAAAGGACTTGCTGCATACAATAAAACACGAGCTTTTAACGCCTGAGCTGCACCAACTGTTGGTCGACCATAATTCGATGCAGTATACGTTCCTTCTTCACCAAGTTTTTTAATTGCAATTTCTAAATCACTTAAAATAAATGCAGTAACCTGATCAAATGATGAACGTGGAATATTGATATCATCATTAACTTCATATACTTTGTCTATTATTGGAACACCACCAAAACGTTTAGTGAGTTCAAAGTACGACATTGCACGAAGGAAACGCATTTCACCTTCTACTCTTTTTGGATCGAAAACCGAAACTGTTGCATCTGGTGCAGGTGGTATAGTCGGTAATTTTGCAAGCACTTTATTGTTAATCGCAATACCTGCATACATTCTTTTCCAAATATCGCCGATATCGTTTAAACTCGCTTGTGTAGAATGTTCATGGTACAAACCACGGTTTAATGAGGTTACTGTACCTTCTGAGTTTCCAGAAACAGCTTCATCAGATGCTTGTGCAACGCATCCACGGTGATCATTAAAACGCACATATTTAGTGATGGTATAGTTATAGGCATTATCTGCATATTTCGCTGCTAAAGCAGGATCTGCAAAAATTTCGTCATCACTCAAAGCTACTCCTGGTGTTCTTTCCAAGAAATCTTTTTTGCAGGAAACGAGACAGAGCGTTATTAAAACAACTGCTGTATATATTTTATAGTTTCTCATCATTTTTAAAAATTAACTTGTAAACCGATATTATAAACTCTCGAACTTGGGTAAAGTGCTTGTAATGGGAAAGCCTGGTTTACCACGTTTAAATTTTCTGGATCTACATACATCTTAAACTTAGTCCATGTGTACAAGTTCTGACCATTCAAATACACTCGTGCGCTTGCAATCTTCAATGTTTCCATCCACGATTTTGGTAAGTTGTAAGACATTTCTACGTTTCTAAGCTTCAAATAAGCTGCATTTTGAAGCGTAAAGTCATTACTCGAGTAATTTAACGATGCAGTACCTCTAGAGTGTAACGCTGGCCAAGTTGCCGTAGCTGCAGTAGCAGGTGTCCATGAGTTTAACATGAATTCGTACATCTGCTGGCCATTATTCTGCTCACTTAAAATCACATTTGAACTTACGTGAGCTGCTCCTTGAAACATCACAGATAAACTAAATGCTTTGTAACTAAAGCGAGGCGTGAAACTGTAGATATACTCTGGATTACTAGTATAACCAATCGCTTGTTGATCTAGTGTAGTAATGGTACCATCACCATCTAAGTCCTTAAATTTTAAATCTCCAGGAATTGGATTAAAACCTTGTTGTTTAGGTGAAGCTGCAATATCGGCAGCCGACTGATAAAATCCGTCATTTACATAGCCAAAAAACTGACCAACAGATGTTCCTTTTCTAATTTGCGATTTAGGCAAACCCTCCGGTTCATCGTTTTCAATAATTCTGTTTTTTGCATAACCAACTTGTCCATTAATACCCAGGCTCACATTACCAATTTTACCTTGGTAATCTATTTCGACCTCATACCCTTTGTTGTATACCACACCTCTGTTAAGTTTTGGATACACGTGACCGAACAATGCTGAACCACTTAATGGATCCAATAAAATGTCCTTACGAGTTTCATCAAATAGATCTACTGTTAATTTAAATTGATCTTTAAACATACGAGCTTCCATACCAATGTTTCTTTTGGTTCCTGTTTCCCATGTTAATTCTGCATTACCTAAGTTGGCATCTGGAAGATTGATGGTTGGCCAGTTAGTAATTGAGTTCGGGTTACCAAATGGAACTGTTGGACCAGTAGGATTATAAGAAGTTAAGAATAAGAAACGTCCAATACCTTGATCGTTACCTACTAAACCATAACTTCCCCTAAATTTCAAATACGTTAATACATTATTTTTTTTCCAAAAATGTTCGTTAGATAAGGTATATCCTGCAGAGAATGCTGGGAAAAATCCATACCTTAATCCAGCTGCAAAGTTTTCAGAGCCATTGTAAGTTGCACTTGCACCGAAAAAATAACGATCATCATAATTATAATCTACGTTTCCAACTACACCTTGTGCTGCTCTTGGTGGAGCTTGAAAAGTAGTAGTACCCACTCCTTTAATTAATTGGCGAGTTCCTAAGGCTAATGCACTAATGTTATGTTTACCAAACACTCGTGCATAAGTAAAGCCTGCTTGAAGATTAGTAGTAGTAGTTCCTGTGGTTACTCCACCATCTTGAATAGCACCTAAAGGCTCATCACGATTTCTCGTATCGCCTGATAAAGTTGCAGTACCCGTTTGTGGATTGTATACGTAGGCTGCCCAGTTCGCATTTCTTCTTTCTACGTTAAGGTAGTATGAATCATATGCAAAGTTTCCTTTAAAAGCTAAACCTTTCGTAATGAAGTCTAATTTATAATTAGCGTTAAATGTACTTTCTATCGTATTTGTATCGTCATTACGTGTTCCAAAACGTGTTAATACCGCATATGGATTCCAAATGTTAGTACCTACGTTAGGGTTCGCTGTAATTCTACCATCAGGCAATGTTACCGGATATGCATAGGCTGGCACTTGTAAAATACGAGAAATCATCCCTTCAATCGTATCGTATGAGAAGGCAGATGAAGACAATAAACCAGAAGGTTGGTAACGGGTTGCGAAACGACCGCCTAATTTAATCCCAACTGTAAAATCTTTGTTTAAGGTTAAATCTACGTTTGAACGGAAGTTATATCTATTGTAATTCGGTACCGTATTAATACCATATGGCGATGGGAATTTCTTGAAAATACCATCTTGGAAAGAATACCCTGCCGACACAAAATACTTAGCGATTTTAGTACCACCGTTAATTTGAATATTGTGTTGTGTTTGAGAATAATACTTCTTAGTTAAGAAATCAAACCATTGTACATCAGGATAACCGATTGGATCTGATTTATCTGCAAACTTTTGAATTTCTGCATCTGTAAATGGAGCTGTTTTACCATCGTTACGGTACGATAGATTTAATAATGTAGCATTCTCATAAGAAGGTAAACCAATGGCTAAACCTGTATAGGTTTGTGCTGCATAGTTACCTGTATAGGTTACTCTTGGTTTGCCAATTTTACCAGCTTTCGTTGTAATTACAATTACACCGTTTGCACCCTTTAAACCATATACTGCTGTTGAAGCCGCATCTTTCAAAACAGTTACCGTTTCAATCTCATTTGGATCTACATCAGAAAAACTAGGGCGTTCAATCCCATCCACCACAACAATAGCTCCTGCATTTGCACCATTTAAGGTAGAAATACCACGCACTCGAAGTAAAGAAGCATCTGCTCCAGGTTGACCACTTGTTTGTATCGCAATTAAGCCTGGTAACTTACCAATCAAGGCATTTGTTGGATTTGGTGTTGGCGATTTCATCACCTCACTAGCACTAATTTGAGAAATAGCAGCAGTTACACTTGATCTTTTTTGAGTACCGCCATACGCTGTGATAATAACCTCATTCAGACCTTTAGGATCCTCTAACAAAGTGACTTGAATGCTCGATTGTCCATTGTAAACAACTTCCTGCGATTTCATACCAATACTAGCAAACTCTAATACCGCACCCACCGCTACATTTCTTAAGGTAAATTTCCCCTCTCCATCGGTACTTATGGCATTTTGCGTGCCTTTAACTTTAACACCTACCCCTGGTATCGGGTTTCCACTCGCATCTTTTACTACCCCAGAAACATCGGCAAAAGCTGCTGATGAATTGATAGTGAACATGCCGTTCGCTCGAAAAGCAGTGTTTAATGTTGAATAATTGATTGTTGTACTACTTTTTGCGTAAGTAGTCGAAGCATTGATTTGCAGAATAGAACACCAGAGCAGTGTTATAGAAATTTTCCGCAAAATTCTTTTTAGTAGAATTTTCCTCATACAGTTTACAATTGGTTGATTTTAGTAATACCAAAAAATTTGGTGGGGTAAATATAGACGAATACTATTCAGATTTACAAATAAAAATTGTCATAAATAGCTGATATTTAATAAGTTATATTAATTTTGATACGCTTAATGCGCATCACTAAAAATCACTAACTAATTGATTTAGTGTGCGATTATCAAACAATAAAATTAGGAATTGATACGCTTTGTGCGCATTAAAAAAAGAAGGTAAATTTTATCAACAATCGTTGTTTAGAGTAGCTAAACAGATATTTTTAGCACTTATTTCTCTAAAATGAGTTTACTCCAGCCAGACTTACCTACACCTTTTAAATCTTTTTTACGCTCTTCCATTACTTTTTTGATCTTAGATGCATAAGTCCAGCAGGTACTTTGTCTAATTCCCAGCTTTTCTGATAACTTATGAGAAGAAATGGCGCCCTTATGGTTGTACATCAAGTATACCAGGTAAAAAGCTTTATTGATAGGAATACGGTTATTTTCGAAGATAGTTTGATGCAATACCGATTCTTCATATGCACATTTAGTACACCTGCGGTTAAAAGGAACCTTACCATTACAATAACTCGTATTTTTGCATTTGATACACGCATAGCCATGCTCCCATTTCATGTCTGCTAAAAACTTATAGCACGAATCGCGATCTGGATACTTTAAACTAAACTCGTCAAAATCTAAATCCGTCGCATTTAAACGGGCATCAGTTACCTTTTCTATATTGGTTTTTAAGGTGATATTATCCTTTTCTAAAAGGATATTCATTCGCGAAATTTCTTCCGCCTGTTGTGCCAACAATGAGTTGATGGCCAATAACTCCTCATTTTGATGTTCAATGGTTACATTTTGCTCGTGTAGCTCTTTCGATTTAAGCTGCACTTCTTTGGTGCGTTCAGCCACTTTAATCTCCAAATCTCTGTTAATGCTATCTTTTAATTCCGCATTCACTTGCATTTGTTTCATGATTTGTTTTCGAGCAGTCTCTTTTTTTCGTCTTAAAATGCGCACTTGATCACCTATGGCAAAGGATAGGAAAACCATTTCTAACAGAAATCCAAAACTTAAACTATAATAGCCAATTACATTTCCAATAAAGAACCTCGACCAGCCTAATATATGTACAACTTTAATAATGAAGCCTAGAAATAAGAAAGAGTAACCCAATACAAAGAAGCGGGCTGGCCCGTACTTTTTCTTCCACCAAATGTAAATACCGGTAGAAAAGCAAAGTGATAAGGGAATAAATTCTAAAAACTTGTATTTAAACCAATCAGGGTTATAGAATAAACAGGTTAAGAAAAATAAGAAACGAATACCCAATAAAAGGTTAATCAACTTATTTACCGTTGGCACCTTAATCTTTACATGTAATAGCTCTTTGGTGAAAATTAAGCCAAAAGAACTTAAAAAGAATAAAGCCACTCCATAGGCATATTCATTCCAAACGGGATGATTTGGCCACAAATATTGAAAGGCAATCCCATCTGTCGACATCTCGTATAAACCAACACTTAAAATATAAAGAATGTAAAACAGGTACTGTCTTCTTCTTACTGCAAGAAACATTAACAGATTGTGAAAGCTAAAAATCACAATCATCCCGTAAAAAAAACCAAATACAATATATTCAGACAAGGCATAGCCTATAAAGCGTTCAACGGTTCTAAATACAATAATAACGTTAACCTGATCTTTAGACTTTACCCTGAAATAATAGTAGTATTCTCCTTTTTTAATATCGTTAATTAAAAACTCAAAGTTTTTATGATGAAAGGAACGCTGAGGGAAGTTTAAATCTGCTCCGGCTACACTTTTAATATACCTACCCGTTTCATCTGGCAAATAGGATTCGATATGGTCGGTAATCTGATCAAAAAACTCAAATATCGCCGAATGGCCCAAGTCTTTCGTGAACTTAACCTTTACACGGTACCAATAGGCTGAGGAACGATTGTAATTTTTTGGATAATAATTCTTATTTGCAATAAATTTATTGGCATACGCTGTGCTCCTAACGTCATTAATGGTAAGTTTACCACTCGGATCTTCTAAACACACAATTTCTTTATTAACAAAAAAGTGTTCTTTAGATTCATCACTTAATTCAACCGGTTGCTGCGCATACAGTTCAGGAATGTGAATTAGGAATAAAATGAAAATGCAAGCTTTAATTAATGTTTTTAACCTCATTAACTAATGAATAAATTAGCGTTCGACAAAATTGGTTGATTTTAGTAAGGCTTAAATATATTAACAATAAATTAATATTTCTATCAGTAATAGATCATTAAACAATTAAAATACATGAAAAAACTAGCGTTATCCCTTTTCGTCCTTATTTTATTAGCTCAAACCAGTCTTGCTACTACTTATACCATAAAATCTGAAGAAGAATTTAAAGCGATATTACCAAAAGTGGTTCCTGGCGATCGTATCATCATCGCCAATGGCAACTATACCAATTGGAACTTAACAGTTCCTACTAAAGGCACAAAAGCAAAGCCTGTCTTAATTATGGCAGAAACGCCCGGCAAAGTCATATTCTCTGGAGAAGTAAACGAAACCTTATTTTACTTCACTGGTGAGTTCACGACCTTAAGCGGGATTACGTTTAATGCGTGCACCTTACTTAAGGCGAAAGGTGCATCTGGTTTAATGGTAGAATTTAACACTACTAGCAATTGCAGGTTGACTGATTGTAGGTTTACTACGAATGCGGTTAAAGGTCAATTTATGCCTTTAGTCATTATTTCAGGTAATGGAACAGCCAATCAAGTAGATAACTGTACGTTTAGTGGCAACGTAGATAATCAAGATGTACAGGTAAAGATTACCAAAGACAGCTGCCCACAGTTTACGTTAATAGAAAACAACGTATTTACAGACAAAAAGAGAGTAAGCTGGGCAAACGGTAACGGCGGCGAATGTGTCCAAATTGGTCAAGATCCTATTTTATTAGGGACAAAAGAAGCAAACGCTATCGTTCGCTCTAATCGATTTATTCATTGCGACGGAGAGAATGAAGTGATTAGCAATAAAAGCAGTCGTAACAGTTATGTAAAGAACTATTTTGAAGCCAATGATGGGGAATTAGTAATGCGTGGCGGACACGATTGTATCATTTCCGACAATGTGTTTGAAGGTGGCACTGGTGGCATCCGAATTAACGGCACTGGTCATACCATTACGAACAACAAAATCAACAACATCAAAACAGCGATTCGATTAATGTATGGCATGGCCAAGGGAAAAGAAGACACTGGCTTTTACATCGCAGCAAGCAACTGCACGGTGACCAATAATCGCATTTCCAATGCTACCACAGGCATTTTAGTGGGAGATAGTAAAAATGCCGATTGGACAGGGAAATTTGATACCAAGAGATATCCTTCTCGTGTTATGCAAGATGTAGCTCCTTTTGATAATAAAATTTCAGGCAATACGTTTTCTACGACCAAAAATCAAGTAGTAACCCAATAAATGTTAAGGATTAAAGTGATACAGGAATTGTACGGCTCCTGTGTACGCAGGTTTCGGTTGATCTTTAATCTCTAATTCTGCTTCAATCGAAACTTTGGTAATGCCACGTAAATTTGCAATGCTTTTTAGCTTTGCTTTTAAGCGCACTTCACTATCTACCACTACGGCTTGACCAAATTTGAAACTTTCAATCCCGTAATTAATCTCCATTTTAATGTTACGGATATCTGCAATCTGTTTCCATAAGTATGGGATAAGTGATAACGTTAAATAACCATGTGCAATGGTTTTCTTAAACGGACTGTCAATCGCTGATCTTTCTGGATCGGTATGGATCCATTGATGATCAAGTGTAGCATCAGAAAACAAATTAATTTGTTGTTGTGTAATGGTATGCCATTGAGAGATACCTAGTTCCTTGCCTAAATGAGATTCGAATTCTTCGTAATTGTTAACTATTAACATATATATTGGTTTGCTGATAGGCTAAAGTAACACTTTAAATTACATTTTGTTTACAAACCGTTATAAATTTCTAGTATCATTTGTCATACTGAGCGTAACGAAGGTCTATTACCAAATTATCCAATAGATTCCTCCAAAGTCGGAATGACAAGGTCTGAGCACTTTGTCATCCTGAGCGTAGCGAAGGATCTATTATCAAATGGTCTAATAGATTCCTCCAAAGTCGGAATGACAAACCGTATATAAAGGGTAATAGTCTTCAACAAGCTCAGACTAACAACTATAACTAAGATCTAACCAACAATCCTTTTAAATCTGCTGGCGAGTAATTAATTGATTTCAATGTTTTATGATCTCCATTACGGTACACTAGGAACAACGAATCGACTTCTTTGTAATAGGCATCTACATTTCCATTTGCTTTATAATGTGCAATGGTTTCATTTGCCTCTTCAACCGTTTTGCAGGCCTTACTCATATTCGAACGGTGTACCTCATCAAAAAGCGACTTAAATTGTGCTCCTAATCCAAACTCTAATACTGCACCTGCTAATACATATTGCAAATCACACAAAGCATCTGCAACCTCCACTAGGTTACCCTGATTAACTGCTTCTTTTAACTCTTCTAATTCTTCGGCTAGTAGATCAATTCGCAGCTGACTTCTCTCTGCTGGAATGGTTGCTTGCTCTAGTATAGGGTGTTTAAAGGTTTTGTGAAATTCAGCCACCTGGCTTAACGCATTTAGATCTTCCATTTTATTGTGAGGTTTTAAGCTACGAAGTTTAAATTATTTACAGGGAAGGTCAAATTTTCTTATCAACATGTAAATTGATATTAACACCAAAGCCTTTACTAAAACTACAATACCCTAAAATTAAGTCCTTTGTTACCGTTTTATAAGGGCAATTCAAAATAAAAAGCCGATCCGTTGCCAAACTCACTCTCTGCCCAAATTTTACCTTGGTGTCTTTCTATAATTTCGGCGCTGAGGTACAACCCTATTCCAAAGCCAGAGACATTGTTATTGTGGTTTTCTACTCGATAGTACCTTTCGAAAAGCCGTGGAAGATCTTGTTCTCGAATACCCATTCCTTGATCTAAAATCCCTACTTTAACCTTTCCGTTACGCACTACACAGGTGACATCAATTTTTGTTCCATTTGGAGAATATTTAACCGCATTGCTGACCAAGTTATTAATGACTTGAGCTATTTTGGGTTTGTCGGCATTCACGATAACCTTATCACACAAACTGAGTACAATCTTATGTGATGTAGAATAGACCAAGTGCTCTACCTCTATTTCACGAATAAGTTCAGTCATATCAAAAGAGGTTTTTTCAATATGGATCTTTCCTGATTCTAATCTGGATACATTTAGAAATGCGGCAATCATCTCTGTCATTTGTCGAACCTGTTTTAGCGGTTGCTCAAAAGAGCTAGCTGTAGTTATACTTCCCTTACTTGCTTTACGCTGTAAAAATTGCAAATGGCCATTTAAAGAAGTAAGTGGAGTTTTTAGTTCATGACTTACCATTCCAATGAAATCGTTTTTGCGGAGTTCATCTTCCATTTGATCGGTAATATCCATGACTACTCCTGTAAAGGCAGAAAATTCACCAGAAAGATCTAACCTTAAGTTGCCCAATGCCCTCACCCACCTAACTTTTTTATCCCTAAATCCAATCACTTTATGGGAAACATCGTAGTTTTCGCCCTTTGTAATTGCAATTTCCATAGCTTCTTTCACTGTTTCACGAAACTCATCAGGAATCCCTTCAAAAGCAAGAGGAAGCGTCATTTCATCCTCTGGGTAAAATCCAAATAATTCTTTCATTCGGTCTGAGGCGATGAGTTCTCGCGTTTCTGAATGGATATACCATGTACCTACACTAGCTGCCTCTAGTGCCAGTCGAAGGGTATGCTCGGCATGTTCCACTTGTCTACGATTTCTCACCTGTTCACTCACATCAACTGCTACTACCAAAATATCAGCTGTTGACCCTGAAGAATTAGCTACTGGCTGGTACACTACATTAAAAAATAGTTCTTTCAATTCCCCATTGTGTTCCAATAACGCTCTTATTTCATTTGCTGTAAATGGAACCCCAGAGGTATACACTTCATCTAATATGGAAAGAAAGGGTTGTCCTTCTAATTCGGGAAGTGCTTTATGCAGTGGTAAGCCTAAAATAGCAGTCGTTTTACCCCATACCTCCAATAGCTTGGTATTAGCAGATTCGACTAGTTGTTCACTTCCCTGTAATACCCCAATGGCAACTGGTGCTTCCTTAATAAGGTATTTAAACCTAGACTCACTACGAGCAAGCTCATCGTTTACTACATGTAGCTGTGCATTGGCTTCCGCTAATTCTTTTGCATATTTTTCTTGTAATCGATGCGATAGTACTCGATCTGTAATTTCAAAAGACATCACCAATACACCAGTTCTATTTCCATCAAGATCTGATAAAGGTTGATAGGTATAATCCACAAAGGTTTCGCGAACAGAGCCATCGGCCATGGTAAATAACACCGGACTTTCTTTCACATCAATAATTTCCCCTGTGGCCATTACATGGCGCAACTGACTTGCAAAAGGTTGGTCGGCAAGATCAGGTAAGATTTCTAAGAATGGTTTTCCAATTACTTCGGCTTTCGTTTTTTTCCAGTAGTCGAGGTTTGAATTGTTAATCATTTCTACAATGAGGTCATATCCCCTGATCACAACTACCGAAGCTGGTAACATGTTGATGATCTGCTCCAGATTATCACTCGCTTGTTCAGATTTGAATTTGCTCTGCAAAATTTCTGTCATTTCGTACGCAAATACAAATACGCCATCTACTACATCAGCAGTGTCAAATCTTGGTATGTAGGTAAAGGTAAAGTACCGATCCTGTAAGGGGCCACCTTCAAATTCGGCAATGGGAATGAGCATTTCCTTAAATTCTGCTACTTTTCCTGTCCTATACACATCGTTTAACACACCCTCTAGTTCAGTTCCTTTTAGTTCGGGTATGGCATCGAACATAGGCCTTCCTAGCAATTCTCTTCCATTAAGCAGCGATTGGTAAATTGGATTGACGAGTTCGTAAATAAATTCTTCGCCATTCAACACACAAATCCCTGCTGGTGCTTGATTGAAAAAATCGTATAGACGATCACGTTCTTTCTCTGCCGCTAGTTTTTGTGCTGCTATCTTTTCTCGCTCACGCACCTGATTTGTATTTTCCAATACCCAAACCGCAAGCTTACTCACTTTGCCATCTTCAGTATTAACAGGGGCATATACAAAAGTTACAAAAATATATTCCTCTTTCCCATGGCGAACCAACATGAGTTCTACCTCATCTGCATAAAAAGCTTCCCCTGAGGTAACTACTCCTCTCATGGCTTCTTCAAAATAGATACGTGCTTCTGCAAAAGATTCCCAATACCATTTCCCTAGAATGGCTTCGCGTGGTTTTCCAGCAATTTCCAAAAACTTTTCATTGAGCATTTCTGCTACAAAAGTGTCAGCATCTAGGATACAGATTCCGATTGGGGCACTATCCACTATGGCCCTTAGATTGGAGTCGTCTTTAAAATTCATGAGTAGAGATAAAAAACTAAGATAAACTATTTACCTCCAAAACGAAAGTGGGGAATAGAGCTAAAAGCTCTACAATGAGCAATTAATGAGGCAGCTTAAAACTAGATAGGGATTGCTGATTTTAAGCCCGCAATTTTTTAGCAATTTATCCCATAAAAATAGCCACAGGTTAAGCACACTATATCGGCTTATCCTGTGGCTATTTCTTAAATTGGTCGATTTATTTCTTTGTGTTTTTAGAAAATCTATAGCCTAATGACAATTCAAATTCTCCATTCACGTAAGATCTCAGTGCGGCAGTTTCTGTGGTATACATGCCCATTAAGAAAAAAGATTTATACGTTGATCCCAAACCGAAAGTAGCGCTTTTAGAACTATGGTACACACCCATGATGCTCACTTTATCTTCCACAAGACCCAGATTAACACCAACATCAACTATGTTGTGGTAACCTTTCACTCCTCTAAATGTAACCTTTGGCTCAAGTGACGCACTGTTTTGAGGATCAAGGTTCCAGTGGTAACTTATTGCAGCCAGGAATGTTGATTTATCTACCGATTTTAAATTGGTTTCTTTTTTAATAAACTGTTGTAGATTGGGAATTGCACCTTGAATGGTTAGTCCGTTAGACGTATACGCCATCCCGAAATCACCATCCACATAGTTTTCCTTTCTTGCAAAGCGATCCAAACTTCCATCGGTGGGATCACCATCAATCATTTCATTTTCTACCCTTTCGTACATCATACCTAATGAAATTCCAAAGTGTAGTTTTTGATTGTCACTTAAAGGAAGGTGATAGGCATACGTAGCCGCTACACGTGTGCGCTTCAATAGTCCTGCCGCATCGTTATTCAAATTTAAACCAAGCCCTACCCTGTTCTTACCATATTCTGCGGTGAGTGCTTGTGTAGTTGGCGCACCAGGAATACCACTCCATTGTTGGCGGTGTCCTCCATTTATGCTAATGCCGTCATTCATACCCGCCATTGCCGGATTGCCAAGGTATTGGTTGCTGTAATATTGCATGCCCAATGGATGGAGCTGTGCCATTACCTTTTGGTTGTTAACAGCCAATAGCAATGAAACTGTTAGGATAGTGTATATGATTTTTTTATATGTTTTCATCTTCTTTTTGAGGTTAATCTCTTACAATAGTTATAAATCCTTTAAGCTTAAGTTTAGTAGGCCCAAAATCTACGATGTAGTAATACGTATCTTCCGCTAATGGTGAACCTTGGAAAGTTCCATCGAACTCATCCGTATAATTAACCTTGCTAAACAATAACCTTCCAGCACGATCGTAGATTCTAACGGTATTGTTAGGGTACATATCGATGTTTTTGATGACAAATCGATCGTTTTTACCATCGCCATTTGGTGTTAATAGGTTTGTTCCTTTAACTACTACAAAATCTTCGTTTACGGTAATGGTAATTGATTTAGTCACGCTACATCCGCTTGCAGAAATTACTTCCACAGTATAGGTGGTTGTAGCTTCTGGTCTAATGGTCAGCACGTCGCTATTTCTTGGGCCAATAATACCCGCAGCATTTACCCAATTATAGGTTGCGCCTCCACTTGCCTTAAGTGTTAATGTTTCACCTTTTGATAAAGTGATTTTACCCCCATCAGGTGTAATGTTGGCCACTGGAAGCGGATTAACCGTGAGGATAAAGCTACGGCTATAGCTATCTACACCACCGTTAGCAGTACCCCCATTGTCTTTTACAGTTACGGTTACCGTAGCCGATCCACTTTGTCCGTTTGCTGTTTTATAGGTAAGTACACCGGCATTGGTTACGGCTAGTTCGCTAAATAAGGAAGCATTTGTACTCACCACAGTTAAGCTAGTGGTCTGACCTGCATCTGGTCCAGCACTGATGCCTGCTAAATTGATGGTTTTTCTATCGCCATCTGCGCACAGTGTTTGGTTAGCGATATCCGTTAAGGTAGGCTGTTCGTTCACATCACTCAAGGCGATTGTTAACACTCGATCCAAGCTTAATCCGTATTGGGTTGTACTGCGAACTCTAACGCTATAGCTCGCTTTCTGCTCGTAATTCAATGAAGAAGCGGTATTCAATTGCGCTCCAGCAATAGCAAACAAGCTATTATCGGTATCTCCAGTTCCACTAACTAAGGTGTAGGTAAATGTTGCATTTGGATCATCTGAAGTACTGCTTAATGTACCTGTTAATGTGCCAGCCGGTCTATTTTCAAACAAGGTAGCTTGTGCTAGCGAAATGGTTTTCGGCGCACCTGGTGTAACTGTTAACGTACCATTCACATAACTAATGCTGTAATTCTGAGCAGCAGCTCCTGCTGGAACGATTGGATAATCGCCCTGCAATGAAGAAAGTGTTGCTGTAGTAGTGAATGTAGGTTGGGTAGTAAGTACTGCAGAGGTTTCTGCGTTTACAAAGCCAGTATATGTTGCCGTAAAGGTAGGGTCTGGTGTATTTTGTACCCTAGTTTTATTGTCGGCAGTAATCACTAAAGCAGCTTTTGTAATGGTACCTGTGCTTGTTGCTGTAGTAGTGGTTAAGTTATAATTATCCTTATCACTTCCACCCAATACAAAAGCACTTGCCGTAATGGTTTTACCTGTATTGGCTGTTGCATTATCGTAGGTAGTGGTTCCTGTAACGGTTACTACATCACTTCCTACCACACCAGTCAGGTTGTAATTGCCAGCTACCAGTGTAGCCGAATTATTTCCATTGTACACTTTGGTAATGGCTGGTACAGCAGTTAAAGCTAGTGTAATTGGTTTAGTCGTAATCGCTCCAGTAGTCGTTGCTGTGGTAGTGACTACACTGTAATTATCTTTATCTGCTCCAGCAAGTACAAAATCAGTTGCCGTTACCGTTTTCCCTGTTCCAGCAGTTCTTGTAGCGTAAGCTGTTGTTCCAGTCACCGTAACTACATCGCCAACCTGTACTCCTGTTAAGCTGTAATTGCCAGCAACTAATGAAGCGCTGGTATTTCCATCGTACACTTTGGTAATTGCAGGTGCTGCATTTAAAGCGACTGTAATCGGTTTACCTGTAATGTCTCCCGTAGTGTTTGCTGTGGTGGTGGTTAAGTTATAATTGTCCTTATCTGCTCCACTTAGCACGAAGCTATTCGCAGTCACCACTTTCGCTGTTCCAACAGTTTTGTTGTTGTAGGTAGCCGTTCCTGTCACTGCTACATCGTCACTACCTGTTACCCCTGTTAAACTGTAATTACCTGCTACCAGTGTTGCCGAGTTACTAGCATCGTATACCTTCGTAATTGCTGGCGTTGCAGTTAAGGCTAAGGTAATTGGTTTAGCGGTTATTACTCCGGTTGTTGTTGCCGTAGTGGTTGTTAAACTATAATTGTCTTTGTTTGCACCTGCCAGTACGAACGTGTTTGCCGTAATGGTTTTGCCTGTGCCAACCGTTTTGTTATCGTAATTCGTTGTTCCAGTTACAGTAACCACATCTCCAGGTTGCACACCTGTTAACGTATAGTTACCAACTGCAAGAGCAGCATTGGTTAAACCATCGTAAACCTTAGTAATCACTGGCGTTGCATTTAAAGCAACAGTTATCGGTTTGGCCGTAATGGTACCTGTTGTACTTGCCGAAACCGTAGTTAAGTCATAATTGTCTTTATCTGCTCCACTTAATACCAAGCTCGTTGCGGTAATTACCTTTGCCGTTCCAACACTAGCATTATCGTATGTTGCTGTACCACTTACTGCAACGTCATCGCCACTTTCTATGCCTGCTAAACTATAATTCTGTGCAACCAGCGTTGCTCCTGTAGTTCTGTCGTACACTTTGGTTACTACTGGCGCAGCATTCAGCGTAGCTGTAATTGGTTTTACTAAGATCACACCAATAGCTGCATTTGCAGTGGTTGAAGCAAGTTGATAATTGGCTTGCTGAGCACCCGCAAGTGTTAAACCACTTACATTGACCAATTTGCCAGTGCCTATGGTTTTGTTGTTGTAGGTAGCTGTTACTGGAAGTGCAATGCTTAACTCATCCGCACCTACTTTACCCGTGATGGAGAAGTTGTTGGCTGCTAGCGTAGCTGATGTACTGTTATTATAGGTTTTGCTAACAGTTCCAGTCAAGGCAACTGTTAACGTTTTAGGACTAATGGTTAACGTCTGTTGTTTTTGAACTGCAGCAGTATAAGATGCATTTGCTGCCTGATCTGCAGAAATGGTCACTATACCTGCTTTTAGAATATGTACTTTACCATTCACAATCGTCGCAAGTGTTGGATCACTACTCGAGTAGGTAATGTTAATGCCCGAATTCGTACTTGTAGCAGCTGGATCGAAATCAGCATCACCATAGGTTACGGTACGGGTTGCGTTAAATGTAATGGTCTGTGCCGTAGGATCTATAACAAGTGCATAGGCTTTGGTTGTGTTGTATGGACCAGTACCGGTAGAGGCATCGGTTGTTTTAACCGTGAAGTTAAATGTACCCCCTACTGTTGGTGTTCCGCTTAGTGCGCCAGCAGCCGATAACGTTAATCCCGATGGCAATGCACCTGCAGTAATGGCATAGGTATATGGGGCTGTTCCGCCTGTGGTTGCTAGGGTTTGTGTATAGGCTGCATTCACTGTCCCGTTAGGTAATGCTGCAGTTAACGCCAAGGTCGGCGCTCCTACAGGTAAACTATAGGCGTATGATGCGCATACACTGTTTTGATCTGTCGCAGTAACCGTAAAGTTAAAATTACCTCCCGCTGTTGGTGTACCACTTAATAAGCCAGTGGTAGATAACGTTAATCCTGCTGGTAATGCACCCGCTGTTACTGCAAATGCATATGGACTTGCACCAACCGTTACATTAATTTGTTGCGAGAAGCTGGTTGCTACTGTTGCAGTGTTCAATGTGGTGGTGGTGAATACCAATTCCGTAACATCGCTTACTGCAATGCTCAATACCTTTTCGAACATTAACCCACCTTGATCTGTGGTACGCACTCTAATCGAGTAACTGTTCTTCGTTTCAAAATCAGGAGAAGCCGAAATTCTTAAGCTGTTTCCACTGATGTTGAAGGCCGCATTATCCGTATCGCCTGCTCCAGCTACCAGGGTATAGGTGAAGGTATTTGCTGCATCAACATCCGTTGAAGAAAGCGTTCCAACGGTTGAGTTGGTCGCTACGTTCTCGCTGATGGATGAAGCACTTAAAGCGATATTGGTTGGCGCCTCGTTTACATTATTGATGGTAATGGTAACTGTTTTCTCAAAGCTTAAGCCACCTTGATCTGCAGTTTTAATTCTTATCGAATAACTGTTTTTTGTTTCAAAATCAGGTGAAGCTGTAATTCTTAAATTGCTTCCGCTGATGTTGAAGGCTGCGTTATCCGTATCGCCTGCTCCACTTACTAAGGTATAGGTGAAGGTATTTGCCGCATCAGCATCGGTTGACGATAAGGTTCCAACAGTTGAGTTCGCTGCTACATTTTCATTAATTGAAGAGGCGTTTAAAGCGAGATCCGTTGGTGCTTCGTTTAGGTTGTTAATGGTAATGGCAAAAACTTTCTCAAACGTTAAGCCACCTTGGTCCGTTGTACGAACCCTTACTGAATAGCTACTTTTGGTTTCAAAATTAGGTGAAGCCGTAATTCTTAAGTTGCTACCGCTAATACTGAAAGCCGCATTATCGGTATCACCAGTGCCTGACACCAGGCTATAGGTGAACGTATTAGCAGCATCCACATCTGTGGTGGTTAACGCTCCAACTGTAGCATTGGCGGCCACATTTTCATTGATAGCTGTAGCGCTCAATGCAAGATCTGTCGGTACCTCGTTCACATTGTTAATGGTAATGGTCAGTACTTTCTCAAAGCTTAAGCTACCTTGGTCTGTTGTTCTTATTCTGATCGAGTAACTTGATTTGGTTTCAAAATCTGGTGAAGCGCTTATTCTTAAACTGCTTCCGCTGATGTTGAAAGCAGCGTTATCGGTATCACCAGCCCCGCTTACTAAGGTATAGGTGAAGGTGTTTGCAGCATCCACATCTGTAGTGCTCAACGTACCTACTGTTGAATTTGCTGCCACATTTTCATTGATAGATGAAGCGCTTAACGCGATATTTGTTGGTGCTTCGTTTACGTTAGTAACCGTAAGGGTAACTACCTTTTCATAGGTTAATGCATCTTGGTCGGTAACGCGTAAACGGATGGAATAACTATTTTTTGTTTCATAATCTGGCACACCCGTGAAACGTAAGCTCGTGCCACTGATGTTAAATGAGACATTATCGGTATCCCCTGTTCCTGACACTAATGTATAGCTATGGCTACCTGCAGGATCTGGATCACCAGGGCTTAACGTAGCCACCGTAGTGTTTGCAGCTACATTTTCTGCTAGCGTTGTTTGGGTTAGGAAAATATCAGTTGGTGCTTCGTTCACATTGTTAATGGTAATGTTAACTACCTTTTCAAAGCTTAATCCACCTTGATCTGTGGTACGTACACGAATGCTGAAACTATTTTGATTTTCGAAATCAGGCGAATCAGTAATTTTTAAGGTATTGCCACTAATCGTGAAGGCAGCATTGTTCGTACTTCCAGTACCCGAAACCAACGTATACGTAAAAGTATTCGAAGCATCAGGATCGAATGAGCTCAATGTGCCAACTGTTGAATTTGCAGCCACATTCTCGTTAATTGAGGTAGCACTTAAAGCAATGTCCGTTGGTGCTTCGTTTACATTAACCACGTTAATGGTGAACACTTTCTCAAAGCTTAAGCCTCCTTGATCTGTTGTACGCACCCGAACTGAATAGCTGCTTTTGCTTTCAAAATTAGGTGACGTAGTAATCCTTAAACTTGTAGCGAAAATAGAGAACAATGCGTTATCTGTATCGCCCGTACCAGCTACCAAGGTATAGGTAAAGGTATTTGAAGCATCCGCATCCGTTGAAGACAGCAAACCGAAAGGTCCTGCTGCCATGTTCTCATTAATTGAGGTTGTGCTCAATACAATATCAGTTGGCGTTTCGTTTAAATTATTAATCGTAATAGCAAATACTTTCTCAAAGCTTAATCCACTTTGATCTGTGGTTCTGATGCGTACCGAGTAACTCGATTTAGTTTCAAAATCTGGTGAAGCATTGATGTTTAAGTTGCTTCCACTGATGGTGAATGCTGCATTATCTGTATCGCCAGTTCCAGCCACCAACGCGTAGGTAAAGGTGTTACCTACATCGGGGTCTGTGGTACTTAATGCACCAACTGTCGAATTCGCAGCCACATTCTCGTTAATTGCAGATGCGCTTAAGGCCACATTAGTAGGCGCTGAGTTTACTCTGGTGACAGTTAGGGTATATACTTTGTTCGTTATTCCATTTTGAGCGGTAACTAATATAGTGATGGTGTTCGACCCAACGTTCAATGCTAACGCATTAGATGCAGTACCACTGGTTAAGGTTTCATAGCTACCTCCATTTACACTAACTTGTAGCGTTGCGCCAGCATGTGCCTTACTGGCTGTAACGGTGGTAGATGTAGTTGCATAGGGCACAGTTGCGGTGTAGGCTACTGTGCTTGCACCAAATGTTGGAGCTAAGCCAGTTGCAGTTGTAGTTAATGCCGATAAATCTGCATTATTTGATGCAATAAGAACGGTTGGAGAAGCAGCGCTAGCTCCAGCAGTATTGCCAGGAATATCTCTCGCCGTACCCGCCGCGATTGAAATACTCAATGTACCATATCCGCTTACCCCATTTAATGTTGCGGTATAGGTTGAACCATTTCCTGTTAAAGATAAAGAGGTATAGGCCGCTGTACCTGTAGCACTCACGCTAATGTTGCTCGATGTAAGTGTTGAACTGCTAAAGTTAGCGTCAACGTATGCTATGGTAAAGGCTGCATTAGCACCAGGAGCAACTATAGTTGCCGTTGGCGTGATGTTAATTGCAGGACCTGTTTTGTCAAAAACCAAAAATGTACCAAAGTCTGTATTGGATTGTGCCCTTACATTTCCAGCCAGATCAGTAGCTGAAAATGTCCATGGCACATTACCTTCCGTATCGCCTGCAGCTAAGGTATAGGTAGCTGTCCAATTTTTATTTCCATTAGATCCCGTAGCCGTCACTGCATGTCCTGCAATAGTAATGTCATTCGATTGAAGGGCCTCACTAAAGCCTAGAGCAAGTGTAACTACATCCCCAACTTTCGCATATTGAATTGCTGAGCCATTGTTCGAATAATAAGAACCAGCTGTTAATGTCGGAGCAACCTGATCAATCGTATACACTTGACCTGCAGTATAGGTAGCGCTCACATTTGGCGTAACACCAGTAGTCCCTGTAAAGTCAAGGCGTAACGTACCAGCACCTGTAACAGTGGTAATTGGAACCGTCCACGTGGTACCCGAACCTGTTGGTGTACCGATAGCGCCATTAGCCGAACCGGTTTTAGTTAAGGTAAAATCAGTTGCATCTACTCCGCTCACGGCAGTAGAGAAAGTAACGGTATAGTTAACAGTAGTTGCATTTGTTACTGCTGCTTCCACCCTATTGATCGAGCTTACAGTTACAACTGCAGCATTAATGGTTAGAACAACTGTTGCAGGACTACTCTGTAAATTTCCATCACTCGCTTTATAGGTAAATGAATCGGAAGTTGTAGCCGAGCCGTTATGTACATACGTGAATTTACCATCGGCATTTAGGGTAAGCGTACCATTTGTTGGCCCTGTAACCAACACCGCTGTCATGCCATTGTTTTCTGGGTCGGTATCGTTAGTCAGTACATTGGGCGAACTCACGTTAAGGGTGGCTCCATTATTTAAAGTATATCTATCTGTATAAGCTGTCGGGGCTTCGTTTACGTTATTGATGGTAATGGTGAATGCTTTCTCAAAAGTTAACCCTCCTGCATCTGTAACTCGAACACGTATCGAATAACTCGATTTGGTTTCGAAATCAGGACTAGCATTGATTGAAAGTGAACCTCCACTGGTTAGGGTGAAAGCAGCATTATTCGTATCACCTGTTCCAGATACTAGTGTATAGGCCATGGTACCTCCTTGGGTATCGGTAGCCGATAAGGTGCCTACCGTAGAAGCAGCTGTGACATTCTCATTAATAGCCGTTGCACTTAATGAAATGTTTGTAGGCGCAGTATTGGCTGGTGCAACGATATTGCCTATGGCGATCTCGTCAAAAGCTAAGAAGAACTGAGCATCTGAGGATGTGATGGTGAAGGATGTAATTCCCTGTAGTTTCGGATTTGAAGGGGTAAAAGTCTTTATACCAAAGCTTATGTCACTAGGCATTACAAAATTTACCGAACCCTTACTCGTTGTGAAGATGAGTGTTTCTCCTTCAGCGTTCATGTCAAGGAGCTGCATGGAGTTAAGATCGAAGCTCGACCCATCTGCCAACGAATACGTAATCGAATTTTCCCAAATACTCCAATCCGTTGTTACACATTGTGATCCTGTCATCTGCGTACCAGTAGTTACACCAGCCCATAAATAACTATTTCCGGTGGCCACTTTGAGGGTATAGCCGTTCTTGAGCTGGGTCACATTTTTACTTTGATTGGTTGGCAATGCATTGGTGGTAATACCAGTAACATTGGCCTCAAAATCAAAGATAATCTGTTGTGCCGCAGCGTGGTTTGTAAAGAGTACAAACGTAAGTAGCGTTAATAATTTAAATTTCATAAAGCTTAGAGTTTGGTAAATAAGGAGAGTTTTATGCTGCTTTTAATGTAAGCATGTAGATGACCGTAGTTTGTTAAAGTAGAGGGTTCATTGTACTTCCACTATGAATTGAGTTATGATGCGTGTTGATAGCAATAATTGCAAGAAACAGGATTAAATACCTAAACTTGGAGCAAAGTCCCAGAGAAATTGTTCCTGAATTGAGTTGTTAATGCTGTAGCAAAAAACAAGAATGAGTGTAGTGTTAATTTAGATTCCATAAATGAAAGCTTTAGTAAAAAAGGCTCACCTTTTTCACGGGATAATGAGCTATTTGAGTTCGTTAATTATATGTGTTAATTTTAGGTGGATGAACTTTTCCAACTACCCACACAAATAAAAAACAAATATCAAAACACCGCAATAGCTAATTATAGCTATTTTTGTTAAACACATTAACTAACCCTCTATGTTAAGATTTTTCAGTTACCCATCCATTTGCGCTAGTGTAGCGCTGGCTAAGAATTCATCAGGCTTTGTCAATAAAAAAGACTACCTAAGTTTATCGCAACAGCATTGTTGTGGAGTGTAAGGTGAGATAGAAAACAAGTTAAGAGTTAACCAATCTTTGTTGAATAGCTAAGCTGACTGCTTCGGTGGCACTATTCACATGCAACTTATCGTATATTTTTTTAATGTGATTACATACCGTAAAATAAGCTATATCGCTCTTCACAGCAATCATCTTATAACTATGTCCTTCTACCAGTAACTTCAAGATGCTTTTTTCGCGATTACTCAAGTTATACACTAAATTTTGAGGCTCCTTTCTAAAAAATTGCAATACCTTAATGGCCACAGTACCCGTCATTGGTGCTCCACCTTCTAAGGCTTCACGCAACTGTTCTAAGAATTTTTCAGGAGCAGTTGTTTTTAATAGATACCCATCTGCTCCAGCTTTAATGGCCTCAAAAATATGGTGGTCATCATCTAAAACAGTTTGTATAATAATGGGCAAATTGGGGTAATTTGCCTTGATGTCACGCGTACCATCCACGCCATTTACCAAAGGCATATCCATGTCCATTAATATTAGATCTGGCTGGGTTGCTTTTACCTGTTTCGAGGCATTGGCTGCATTCTCAAATGCACCCACACATTCCATATCAGGGCACATGTTTAGCAACATCGAAAGGCTATCTCTTCGTGCATCATCATCATCAAAAATAATAATTCGTTTCTTTCCCAATACGGTAAGGTTTAAGGTGTGTTTAGTGGGGCAAAGCATTAGATCGCCACCCATGTATTAAAAATCAAAATTAGCGAATTCTAAAAACTGAACAATAGCTAAATTTAGCTATGCGCAACCAATGGAAAAACTAGGTTAACATGAGTTCCTTTCCCTATACCACTAAAAACGTGTAATTTCCCTTTCATTTCGGCTGCCCTACGTTGCATATTAATTAAGCCATTTCCTTTACGACTCTTAGTTTGCACAAACCCAACACCATCATCTACCACATCCATGCTAAACTGCGCATCGGTATACACCAACTTCACACTAATTTGCTGGGCTTGGCTATATTTAACCGCATTGTTCATTACTTCTTTGTAAATCAAATACAAATTACGACGTAAAGACATGTCCATCTGTAAGTGCATTACTTCCTCATCAACTGTAAACTCAAACGCTTTTCGAGCATGTTCGGTCATATCTGCGCCAAAACTACGCATTCGAGCTACTACCTGTGTAACCTCATCCATGTCGGGGTTTACACTCCAAATAATATCATTTACACTCTCCTGTATATTTTGGGCTTTCTTCTTTATTTTTTCTAACGTTATTTTGTGCGGATCAGGTTGAGGCAGCATGAGTAAAGAGTGTGTATACAGCGATATACTACTCAACATACTTCCAATGTCATCGTGCATATCTGCACTCAACCGCTGCCTCAAAACGAGCATCTTGTTTAGCTCTTCAATTTGCTTTCTATCTTTTTCCAAACGACTTTTATACCGAATCACTACCACTACCCCTACGGCAATCAGCACCAAAATAATACATACTGCCCAAAAACGCAGTTGCGAAATTCTCCTATAATTCTCTAATTTATTCTTTTCCTCAGCAACTTTTGCCATATCGGTACGCTGCTGGGCCCGCATTACCAACAAACTATTAAACACAGAATCGTTTCGTCTAATGGCCTTCATTGCCGAATCTCGATCTGCAAAAGCCAACTTCGTGTTGCCCTGCAGTTCATAATACTTGCTACGTATGGGATAAAATTTCTCTAGCCGATGAAACTGTTTACTCTGCGCAATGTAATCCCTAGCCATTTGAAGCAAGTCTGCCGCAGCCTTAAAGTTTTTCTCGTTCAAATAAATATCGGCCAAAGGAATTGCAGACCCAACCGCCAAACCTTTATCATCAATACGGAGTGCCCCTTTCAAATCGATCTTTAATAAGGGCTTAGCCAAATCGAACTTTTTTTGCAGGTAATAGGCATTGCCCATATTGCCTAATGAGATGGTTCGGTAAATATCTTGCTTCTTTTTAAGTTTGCTTTCATTCACGGCTTGTTTCAAGTAAAATAGTGCCGAATCAGGCTGTCCCAATTCTAGATAACATAAGCCAATAGTGTTATAAAAGTCCCACTTGTCGCTAGCATACTTCACGCCCATTTTGCCTAATTCTACCGCTTTTTTATAATTTTTAAACTTATAATAGGCCGAAGCAATTTCGGCACAGTAATTCGAATAATCGGTAATTGTTGTTGGCCCATACAAGTCAACCGTTTTTTCCAACTGCAAATAGAAATCGAAAGCCCTTTCGTAGTTATTGTCGCCTACAAAATAATGGTACCCAATAATTTGATAAGCCCTTGCCTTTGTATTTGGAAATGGTTGGTATTTCTTTTCAATCTTAGTGATAAATGTTTCGGCTAAATTAACCTCCTTTTTCAACTTACCAGCAAACTGTAACAATTCGGCAAATGCCTTTAGTTCCTTGTCATTGGTTTCTTGGTACTGCTTTAGGAGTTGTTGAACGATGTTTTCTCGCTGCTCTTTTTTAAAACGGTAAGCAGACCAAATAGAATCTAAGGCCTTACCTTTAGCATACCCATTTTTAGGCACTTGGCCATGGGCAAAAGAGAAAATAAAGGCACAAATAAGGGATAAACAGATATTTTTCAAGTATTCCAGCTAAATTTTAAAGATAAAAAAGAAATTTTGGATCGCAAAAAGTTCTATTAATTGAAGGAAACTTTATTTTTTTTACCCGATTGTGGATGGTATACAAGCAGAATTTATGATAGCGATAATTTTCAAGGTTGAGCTAATCTAGTTTTTAGTTTTGTATACCTAATAACATTTTCAGAAAGCACATACTTTATTGAAACTAAGCAAGGGGTTGGGCAGGCTTTTTCTAACATTTATGATAATCTACCTTTTTAATAAATCAAGATGCAATAGCAGTCCTAAAGCGGGCGAATGGGTTCGGGGTACATATGGTCTAAAATTTTCTGTTTTGAAATCAGTAAGCGCTAAATAAGCATGGTGAACACTTTCTAAATTCATTGACCATTTTTTATTGGTAGATTTTCGTATGAAATGCATTTCGTTTTCTTGTATTCCTAATACTGCATACTCTTTACCGGTTAAACTTTTAAAACCTTTTAATGGTATTACCAATGCCCGAAATTCAGCAAAACTAATTGCAGGATGTGTCTTTGTATACATTGCTAATAAGTTAAGATGTAACCTCTTCATTCTTTTCCAACTCCCCTACTATCTCTCTAAAACTTGCTAAACCTGCCTCAATATTATCAATAATTTCCAATGCCAAGACATCGGGGTCAGGCAAATTGTCCAAATCGGTTAAGCTTTGGTCTTTGACCCAAAAGATATCCAGACTGGTTTTATCACGGGCAATGATTTCATCATAACTGTATTTTCTCCAGCGACCGTCGGGATTTTCTTCGCTCCAGGTTTCTTTACGTTTATTGATGTTCGAAGAATTGTAGCATTTTACAAAATCTGATAAGTCAGATTCTGCTAAAGGCTTTTTCTTTAGGGTGTGATGAACGTTGGTTCTATAATCATAAAACCAAACTTCTTTTGTCCACGCCTCTTTATTGGCGGGTTTGTTATTGAAGAACAACACATTCGCCTTTACACCATTGGCATAGAAAATACCTGTTGGCAAACGTAGAATAGTATGCAGTTCTGTTGTTTTTAATAATTGCTTTCTGATTTCCTCTCCGGCTCCGCCTTCGAACAAAACGTTGTCGGGTAATACAACTGCTGCTTCACCATTAATTTTCATCAAAGATTTGATGTGTTGCAAAAAGTTCAGTTGTTTGTTACTGGTAGTTTCCCAAAAATCCTGACGGTTATAACTGATGTCTTCTTTCTCAATATCGCCGTCTTCGTTGGTCACAGTCATACCACTTTTTTTACCAAAAGGCGGATTAGCCAACACATAATCGTAGGTTTGGCTCTCAGCTGCAATCAGTGCATCATTTGATTTAACTAATGGTTCTGCATCTATCTCACCTATACCGTGGAGATATAAATTCATCAAGCACATACGGCGAGTACTCGCCACAATTTCATTGCCGTGAAATGTGCTGTTTTTTAAAAATACCTTTTCGTCTTTGTCTAATTTATTGTTTTCAGTCAGCCAATCATAAGCGGCTAAAAAGAAACCGCCCGAACCACAAGCTGGGTCGATCACCGTTTTCATAGGTTTTGGCTGTACACAGGCTACCATCGTTCTGATTAAAGCTCTAGGGGTAAAATACTGTCCTGCTCCAGATTTGGTATCTTCTGCATTCTTTTCCAACAAACCTTCATAAATGGTTCCTTTCACGTCGGCGCCCATCATACTCCAGTCTTCTTTGCCAATCATGGTGATGATACGCTGCAGGTTAGATGGGTCCTGTATTTTATTCTGGCTCTTTACATAGATTTGCCCCAACATCCCTTTTTCTGTACCGAGTGAACGCAATGCCTGAATGTAAAAAGACTCCAGTTCTGCACCGTTCTTTGAAGTTAAATTCTCCCACGAACAAACTTCGGCTCCTTCTACTTCTTTACCTTCTACATCTTTAAGTCGTGGTAATTTTAGATTTCTACTATAGGGTGGTTTATTTAATTCATCCACCATTTTAAGAAATAACAGATAGGTGATCTGTTCAAGATAATCTCCATAACCAACTCCATCGTGGCGCATTACATTCGCCAAGTTCCATATTTTTGATACTATTGCTGCTTCTGTCATGATCTTAAAATTTCCAGATTTCTTTAGCAATTTTTGCTAATTCCTTTCCTCTGTTATCCAAATCTTTGAACTTGAAATATTTGTATTCACAAAGTTTTTTTGTCAACTGGATATTAGAATTTTTATATTCTTTCCTTTTGTCTAAAAATGGATTATTACTTACTTTAATATTTAATATGCCAGAGAACAATGTCATATTACCTATTCTATTTACTCTTTTCTTATGCTCTAAAGTTACCTTACCAGGTAAATATTCCATCCAGTCTCCAAATTCCTTTTTAGATTTCTGTGTGTTTATAGTTTTCGGAATAATATGTTCTACATGGACATCCTCTGTTCCACTAATTGAAAGTTCTTTAGTATTACCAGTTGTATGGTATTCTATTTGAGTTAAAATATAACGTGCTCGATCAATTACTCGTTCTTTCAATTCGTGAACTGCAAAACGATCTTCAAACTCTTCGTCATCTGGATAATCTTCTAATAAAGATTCTTTGATTTTATCCAAATAATTATCTTTATCATTTTCTAATCTTAATAAATTTGCAAAGATATCATCGTTATATGCAGTACTTCTTCCTACAACGTGTCTTCTTAACATTAAAGCAGCAATCATTCTCAAAACTTTTAATTTATCTTTTCTGTCAATATGCTCAAATTGTAGAAAATGCATCAAATATATATAGGATGGAAATGATTTAATTGACTTTAAATCAAGTAACAACTGATTAATTTTTTTATCTTCAAATTTTGCAAATATTATTTTATTATAACATTTACTTGCATTTACAATATTTTGAAGATAATCTGGTACTGAAACTCTCGTTGACTTTTCTTTAATTTCTGCTTTTTCTCTATTTAGCTCAACAGTATCTTCTATTTTTGTACTTTCTTCATCACTATTTTCATCATCCATAGATTCTTCTTCAATGACACCATAATTGTACATGTACTCTCCGAGCTTTTCAACATCTTTTACATTTTTAAAATAATGCTTCTTGAATTCTTCAATCAATTTTGTTTTAGAAATTTTTCGTGTATAAAGACTAGAAACGTATTGCCTAAAAAAGTCATCAGAGTTAATACCATCTAAATTTGTGATTAATTCTGCCCATAGTTCCTTTGATTTCGCTAAAGTTTCATCATCTATCTTTGCTGTATGACCTAAGATGAAGTTCTTTAAAATATCCGTTGATGATAATCGTAAACCTCTATTATTAATGGTTTCAAATAATTTGTAAGCATCTTTTGCTAAAGGAACATCTAATCTGATGATTTTTGCAGTGTGTACAAATTTATGAAAATATTGTAGCAACCAATCTGTCCCTTCTTCTGTGATACCGTCATCAATGAAATCTTTAAAAGTTTGATGTGCTTCAAGAATTCTATGATTTTTAATTTTATCTAAATTATTTTTAAACAAAAAGTCCATATCTGGCTCGTCTAAATCACCCAATACTAATTTTCTTTTTTCTTTTTTATTGTAGTCTCCACAATATAATAATTGAGCGATTTGCGTGGCTTCAAACTCAAAATTTAATTCTTTAAATTTATCCATGACAGCTTTAAGCAAAATTGTGGTTGTTGTTAATCTTTGCTGACCATCTACAATATCAACCGTATTAAGTCCACCTTTATATATGCCAGTATGCAGTATCAGCATTCCGAATAGATGACCATCATTATCTAATAACATATCAATGTCTCTAAATAGCGCTGCTTGTTGTGGATACCTCCAAGCGTATCTTCTTTGATATGAAGGAATTAAAAATTGCTCATTAGGATTATGTAACAATGCATGTAATGTAAAATCTTTTGGTACAACATTCATAATATTTTAGTTTACTTCTTCTTTTTCGGAAAAGGAACCACCGCCCCATAACCTGTTGGTACTATTTCATTTTTGCGCATCCAATCAATCGCTTTGAAAAAGCGTTCTCTTGCAATCTTTAACTTTCGTTCTGACCAGTTTTCTCTTGATTCATATACAATTTCTTCATCTGATGGATTTGAATTTCCATTAAGAATAAGATTGTTCCATCCTGCGTAAGTGGTGGCAATAATTTCTGAGACTTCTAAATCGAAATTTAGAAACAACGTAATTAAATCATTTAATTGTTTATTCTTTTTATCTGAAAGTGTTGATTGGAATTTATCAATAACTTTATCTGAATTATTTGCTGATGAATAGGAATAGCCTATAGGTTTCTTTACTATATTAAAAAAACCTGCTTTCTTAGCCCGAGATTCAACGCTCTTTAAGTGCGGATAATCATCCGGACCTGCAGCATCTTTTACAGGCTGTCTGCCCAAAGGAATCTGTAAATGATATTCAACCAAATGGGCGATCTTCTCACATTTGATGTGACTTAAATTATCTATTGATGTAGGATTTTCCTCGTGAATTTTAATCACTTTGGCTATTAAACCTGCGTGAATATCTGCTGATATTTTTGCAACCGGAGTTTCTGTTTTAGCCACAACTAAAGGTTGAACCGCTTTCTTTTTACTTGGTTTAGTTGTTGCTTTGTTCTGCTCCGCTTTTATTCGCTCCAGCAACATACTTGCAGGTTCATAATCTGCAGCTTGTTTACATTCTGCCAATTCTTGTGCAGTTAACAAATTACCTTCAAATGCTTTTTTAAGAATGCTTTGGCGCAAGGCTTCTGCTTTTTCTAAACTTTCTTTGATGTTTTGTTCTATGGAATCACAAACGGATAAACGGGATTCGATTTGTTTAATTATTTCAATTTGTTCTTTAATTGAGGGCAAAGGAATTTCTAATTTTAAAAATCTATCTTGAGTTAAATTCAATCCACTATCACTACTACCAGTTTTAATGTCATTTATTAATTTAAGATAATCTGGACTATTCAATACAAGTTCAAAATACTCTGGCAAAACCACAGTATCTTTTAATTTTATTCGATAAACTTTATCACAATTTATAAGCTTAAGCTTAGTTTTTCTTACTAAGCAACAAACCCCAACTCTAATTCTTGGTCCAGCTCGGGTTATTAGTATATCTCCAACTTCGATTTGATGCTGTTCTCTTGGCTCTAAATCTTTTGGTAATTTTTTATTTTCATAAGGAAGAAATTCACCGTGTTGAATTGCCGTTGTTTTTATTACAGCCCATTCTTCATCATTTTCTACATTTTCACTTAAACATTTAGGACTCCAACCTTGACTTAAATTTTGTATTAATTCAGAAATTGAAACTCTTTTCTTGGCATCCAACGATTTTCTCAAAACCGCTTGTCTGTAAATTTTTAATTGCTGTTGTGTTTTTTTTAAATCGGCAATACCGGCATCTAAACTGCTAAATAAACTTTCTAATTTTTTAACAATGGCTCGTTGTTCGGGAAGGGGTGGAAGTGGTACTAGTGTGGCATCAAATTTTCCTTTTGTAACGTGAACCATTCCTGAGCCATGCGCCTTAGCGTAAAGCTCTACTGTAATCTTATCCAGTAAATAAAATAGGTATAATTTAACTGTACAAGGCTTTTCAACTACTTTAAAAATATGTTGGTTTAACCACGCATCCTGACCTTTCCAAAGATATACTCCTAAAGAAGCTGACCATGCATATAATAAATCTTCGTGTTGAATTTTATATCTATCTTCATATAGTTCTTCTGTGTAATTATAAGGTGCTTTAGGATTATTTAAATTTTGAATTCTTATAATCTCTTTACCTTTCGTTTTCCATTCACTTGGCTTAAATGCTCTTCCATTATAATAATCCGCCAAACTTCCTAATTGTACAATTTCCCAATCTTCTCTCATTATGCAGCTAACGCTTCATTTAATTCATTAATAATACTATCCATCTCGTTACCAAATAATTGGTACATCTTTCCTCTTCCGCCTTTGCTGTCAAACGGGTTATAATCTAAATCATCCAGCTCAATATGGTACGAACTTACAATGTGGTCTTTTATCATTCGCAGCCATTCCATTTGCTCGGTGCTAAAGCGGTTGTGCTGTCCGGCATTTTGTGCAAAAATCCAACGCTTAAAATTTTCGTCAATGGTTTTATCAAAAGGTTTCAGTTCTTCATCTATGCCACACACTTTTCTAATCAAAGAAACCAATGCCGTCAGTTCATCTTTCGGGCAATCGCTTTTCACTTCTTCTATACCTGCATAAGCACTCCAAACGTGAGCCGGAGCCAACAGCGGTTTTTCCAGTTTCAGTTTATCCATTACTTCTTTTATCATTTTAAAAGTAATGTTGCGGCGGTTGTAAGGCTGGTCGTAGAAAATACTCAGCGCATGTATTTCGTCCTTATTAGCTTTCAGGTACTCACTGAAATCGTTAATCAAGGCTTTGGCTTTATCCACAGATTCAGTGTCCCATTCTGCTTTTGTCACTTCATCCAGATTGATATGGTCGATAATTTGGTCGTGCTGTTTGCGCACATTATCGATATGGTCGTTCAGCTTGCCGTTAAAAGTTAAAGATGCTGTTTTCAGCAATGCTTCCTGCGCTTCTGCTCTGGCTTGTTCTTCTTTTGCAGGCGTACGTTCATCCATCGGGATTTGTGCAATGATGGCATTTGCTTTATCGGCAATCACATCAGCATCAAAAGCTTCAATCAGTTCGCGAGTCATCTGTTTTAAGCTTTTTCCTTTTGCTAGTTCCTGTATTTTCTCTTTTTCGGCATCTGTCAGTTGTTTTTCCAAACGGATGAGTCGGTTAGCCAAAGAAAGATACACATCTTCTTCCTGCACACCCATTGTAACGGCCTGCAACAAATCTTTTAAGGGAATGGTTGGCGCACGTTCCAGCGGACGGCTGTCGGTCTTTTTAGATTTTGTGGCGCCCACTGCATCTACAATCACGAAATGTGTTTTAGCATCGGCAGTTTTGGTGACCAGTTTTAATTTATCGGCAGAAATGGTACGGGTACCACGTCCTTTCATTTGTTCAAAATAATTGATGCTTCTTACATCCCGCATAAACAGCAAGACCTCCAAAGGTTTTACATCGGTTCCGGTCGCAATCATATCTACCGTAACGGCAATACGGGGATAATAGTCGTTCCTGAAACGGTTCAGCACCGATTTTGGGTCTTCTTCAATTTTATAGGTTACCTTTTTACAGAAATCATTGCCTTCATCAAATACTTCTCTGATGATGTTGATGATGTCATCAGCGTGGCTGTCGGTTTTGGCAAAGACCAAAGTTTTAGGCACTTCATACTCGCCATTTTCATCAAAACGATTCGGGAAAATATCTTTTCTCAACGCGTCTTTATAAGCCGTAATAATCGTTCTGATTTGGCTGATGTTGACTACTTTTTTATCTAAATCATTGCGCAGATAAGCGGTGTCTTCATCTTCCTGTTGCCAACGTTTAGCTCTTGAAAGCTTATCTCTTCTGTCCACAAACCAGCCTTTTTCTATCAAAGCTCCTTTGGTGGAAATATCGGTTTCAATAAGATAAACATCGTAAGGAACGTTCACGCCATCAATCACCGATTCTTCGTAAGTATATTGGCTCACTACATTTTCATTAAAGAAACCAAAGGTTCTTTTATCAGGCGTTGCGGTTAAGCCCACCAAAAAAGCATCGTAATAATCTAAAACCTGTTTCCAAAGGTTATAAATAGAACGGTGGCATTCATCAATAATAATAAAATCAAATTGCTCAATGGGCACTTTTGGATTGTAAGCAACCGGAATAGCATCTTTTTTTGCCAACTGTTTTTCTATCCAAGAAGAATTTTCATTGGGATTGACTACATCTTCGTCCTCATCCATTTCCTCGCCCTGCAAAATAGAATACATCCGCTGAATGGTAGAAATACACACCTGACTTTCATCGGCGATATAACTGGAAGTCAATCGCTGCACATTGTACAGTTCTGTAAACTTGCGGTTATCATCCTGCGGTTGGTACGCTCTGAACTCCTGCTCAGCCTGTTCACCTAAGTTTTTGGTATCGACTAAAAACAAAATTCGTTTAGCCTTTGCAAATTTTAGTAAGCGGTAAATTAATGTAGCGGCGGTAAAGGTTTTACCTGCACCTGTCGCCATTTGTATTAAAGCTTTCGGACGGTTGCCTTTAAAAGATTTCTCTAAATTATTAATAGCAATAATCTGCGCTGGACGTAAACCTGTTTCATCTAAGACAGGATAATCCGCAAACCTTCCTCTTAAACTTTTTCCCCGTTTGCTCCATTCCAATAAAGTTTCCGGCTTATGAAAGCTAAAAACATTTCTCCCTCTTGGCTTTGGGTCTGTGTAATCCGTAAAACGAGTAACTATACCAGTGCTTTCGTAAACATATTTAATCGGTTCGGCATTTACTAATGCTTTTAACTTCGCAAGAGCATACTCTTTTGATTGCTCTTCTACCACCGTCAAACGATGGCCTTCATCTTCTCTTTTAGCCTCTATTAATCCTAAAGGTTTTTGATTGACAAATAGAATGTAATCAGCAGGGCCAACGCTCGTTTGGTACTCTCTAACCGCAACTCCCACACCCACACTAAAATCAATATCCCTTTTGGATTGAACGTTCCATCCTGCTAAACGTAGCATAGCATCTATCTTATCGCGAGCTTGTTGTTCGGGATTTTGATTGAGTTCGTTAGGCATTAATTTTTTATTCTGAGTTTAGTTGGCTTGCAATATAATAATTAAATATGTTAAGAATTAGTGTAATCTCCTACTAAACACGAATTAATATCTACCTTTTTAACTAAATAACACAATCACCCCTTCTCCAACCGTTCCATCATCTTTTTATGGTAATAACATTTACCACCAATCACTACCGGTTTAATGAGCCCTTGCTTGCGCCAACGATAGAGGGTACGCTCTGTTATTTTTAATTGGCGGCAGAGGTCGTTGTTATCCAACCATTCGTCATCGTTCCCTGCATGGCCATGTAAGTGTTCTAGTAGGATCATGATGTGTTGTTGCATGAACAGCATTTGCTGTAACTGTTCTTGTATGGTTAAGTCTTCCATATGCTCGTATTTAGACCACAAATAGAAATGATTACTAACGGCCTCACAGGTTACACGGGTTGCACTATCACCTGCAACTCCTCAGATATGTTTAGTCCTATTTGAGCTTATTTAAGGCGTTGATCATGTTTATTAATTTGCCTTTTACATGGCTAACGGTACTGCTTTCGGCATTGTAATACTTGTTTCGTAAACTTTCAAAAGAGATGTCTTTCCCCTTTACCGTGGTATAATTGCTGATGAAAAATTTTAATAATTTAGAAGGTTCAATGTCTTTAAAGATTTCTTGCTCTTTAAACAATTTGATCAATAAGGCCAACTGATCTACCGATAAGTTCAAGGCTATTTTTTCGCTATCGGTGTGGCGCATCGTTTCAAGCGGTTCAATCTCCTGTGTCATTTCCATACAAATTCGCTCTTCTACAATCCAGGCACTCAATACCTCAATTACACTGGCAGATGCTGCTTCTAAGGCATAGCCCGGTTTCGGGTGAATTAAGCGAATGGTTTTTAATTGTGCCTTCAACACATTTAGCTTGGCTATTTTACAAGTTGCCTGATCCAATTCTTTCGTATGCAAACTTTTGCAATACACCATAAAGGGCAAATGGTTAAAATTAAGTCGGATAAGCAGTAAAATGAGGTGATGGCTACTGCTTAGTTGTGCGTGTTTAAATTGTATTGCTTCCAATTCCGTTAACACCCTATGGATGTACTGGTACTGCGCATGCGACATTTCTTGCATTTTCTGGATCGACTGCTGGTATTTCGCCAACAGGAGTATTAATTTCTTTGCTACCCGATGCTTCCTGAAATACACCATCAGCGCTTTTTTCTTAGCCTCGAGGGTATGCTGTAAACTTTTTAGTTTGACATGACTCACGGTACTTTGTGCATCCAGCTTACCTGAATGGTGCTGCTCTATGGTATCAATCACCTGTTGCAACGGTGTGATGAGCAATGCGGTTGCGCTTATAGGTTGCGGCAATTCGTATAGCGTATTGCACATCCCTACTAAAGTAAGGTGCACCTGACAGATATACGGCGTAGTTTGAGCTGCAGAATCACTTTCCAATACTTTTGCAGTCAGCAGCTCCAATACCTGGAGACAACGTTCTTTAACCTGCAAGGCAAGATCAGCATAATTTACATCCGGTTGTGTTGATTGCTGTATCAACACCGTCATTTCTCTTAATTGTTCCTTCATTAACCCCTCATCTAGATGGTCGTACTTAAAAGCTGGGATGAGGGCTTTACACCTAAACTACTCAATAATTGATTTTTTTTCACACAGGCTCCAGGAATCTAACATATTTTAACATATCGCTACCTCCTAGTCTGCTCCCAGATTGCTCCTACATTTCTCCTAGAAAACCGCGTTTGAGCAGAACAATACCAGAACAAACCTAGGCGAAGTCTAGGAGAACTCTACTTTTTCACTGACTAAACCAGACATCTTCGGACATCTTCGGACATGCAGCGCCAAACACTTTTTTATCCGTTTTAGCCGCCCTACTTTCGTTGAACATTCGTTGTCGACACTCGAAGTTTAACAGATTTTATAACCCTTTAAAAAACAAAGAAAAATGGGAACATTTAAAAAAGGAATCCTAGGTGGATTTCTCAGGAAAAATAGGCAACGTGATTGGTTCTAGTTGGAGAAACTTAGACGTAATGCGCAGCTTACCTAAAAAGAGCAACAAAATGCCAACCGAAATTCAGGCAGAGCAACGCATTAAATTTGCGCTAACGATTGGATTTCTATCGCCAATTAAAGGCATTTTAGAGCAAGCCTTTGGAACAGCTCAAGGCAACAAGTCGAAGTTTAATTTAGCCACAGCCTACCACATTCAGGAAGCGGTAACGGGGATCATGCCCAATTTAGACCTCGACTTTACGAAAGTAGTCATTTCTAAAGGTGAGTTGCTAGGTGCAAAAAATGCCGCTGTAACAGCTACAAATGCTGGCGTGGTAGATTTTGTGTGGGAAAACAATGCAGGCACTACCCTAAGTGCAATAGATGATAAAGCCATTTTACTCATCTATAACGCGACTAAAAAGCTGTACGTAACTGATCTTTCCTTTACCAGATTAGTGGGTGCTGCTGCTATAGTTGTTCCAGCCGAATTTACCAACGATGTGGTGCATTGCTACATGGGGTATCTATCGGCCAATGGCAAGAACGCAGCTACTAGTGTGTATTTAGGCACAGTAACGGTGTTGTAATAACAGGATAATCGGCGGTGGCTAGGGCTACATGAATGGCGTAGCGCCGCCGATTATTATGTGAATTTGGATAAGCATTTCGCTATTTAAGCAACTTCTAAGGCCTAAGCAGATCCTTTTGTGCTACTAAAATCGGCCTTGGCCTGTTCGGGATGCAGAAATTTGCTCAGCTTCTGACTTTAATAGAACAGGGCGCAGCCGTGGAGTTTTTGCATACTTTTTCATCTACAGGAAACCTGAGCTTGCGAAAGCATGATTACCATTAAAAAACAACTTCCTAATGAATAAAGTTTGTCCGCGAAGCGACAGAACCATAAATGTGTCTCAAAAATCAATGTTTAAGCACAAACAATGTGTTTGCTATTCGAAGTTGTCTTAATCGAATTCACAAAAACTAATATACTATTCACCTGGGTTTGCTTCGCATTCCCTCAACTAAAAAACAATGAACACAATCTTACAAAGAGTACCTACACTCTTCAAAAACATAGCCTTGTTGAAATGGCTATTTCTGGTATTGGCCACGGTATGGCTAGTTACCCCCAAATTGATTCACTTCTTTTATCCCCTAGCGGGGGTACTTGATGCTGGCATTTTACAACTGATTGTAGTAGCGCTGGTGTGCTGGTTGCTGGTACTGAGTTGCGCCCTGCTCATGAGCAAACGGGCGTACCTACATTTTACCTTACTAGTCGCAGAAAATCAGTTCACCACTTTAACCTCACTTACGCCATGGCAACAACACGTATTATATTTGGCCTTTTATGCTGTATTGGTGCTCTCGGCAACGGGATGCCTAATCGCCATTTGCTAAGGCAACCCACAGCGCAACAGGAAGTGGTGGCTATTGCTACTTCACAATTGGGTGTGAAAGAAACCGGCTTAAATAATCATGGTGCACAGGTTAAACAATATTTAGCGTATACCCATTTAAAAGAGGGCAACTCTTGGTGTGCTGCTTTTGTAAGCTGGGTTTTTGGTCGGGCAGGATACCGACAGCCGCAAACGGCATGGTCCCCTGCTTTATTTCCCATCGGGAGACAAACAAAGTCGCCCCAACCGGGGGATGTGTTAGGTTTGTATTCGGCTGAAAAAAGACGCATTGTGCATTGTGGTTTGATAGAACGTACACACAGCGATTGGGTAATTTCTATTGAAGGGAATACCAATGGAAATGGAAGTAGTGATGGTGATGGGGTGTATCGGAAATGGCGACATCGGAGGTTGATTGCGGTGTATGCGAGGTGGTTGCCAGTAAAGTAGTTTAATAAAAAACCCTCACCTTAATTGGAGAGGGTTTTTTGTTATCTGATGGTGTTTCATATGTTTAATAAAAACCCTTAGTCATATCCGCTCTTTGCCGCGGGGGCAACAAACTTTTCCCTTGATGGAAAAGTATGCAAAAGATCAAGCCAGGAACGATGCTTCCACGCTCTGGGCTTACGCATAGCCCGCCGTTCCTGTCTGCCCTACGCTTTTTGGACCTGTGCAAAGAACAGTTTGATTGTACAAAAATTAGTGGCCACCTTTTATTGTTAATCATGATTTGGCTATCTGTCATCCTGAGCGTAGCGAAGGATCTGTCATGCAACAGTTTTCTATCGACTGGTGTCCACCCGCCGAGCACCTTAATCATATCTGCTCTTTGCCGCGGGGCAACTGACTTTTCCCTTGATGGAAAAGTAAGCAAAAGATCAAGCCAGGAACGATGCTTCCACGCTCTGGGCTTACGCATGGCCCGCCGTTCCTGTCGGCCCTACGCTTTTTGGACCTGTGCAAAGAACAGTTTGATAGTGCTGAATAAATAGCAAGTCATTCTTATCGCATCAGTTCTCTAAGCTAAAACCCTTTATCGTTACAGTATTTGCCTCTTTTTGTCATCCTGAGCGTAGCGAAGGATCTGTCATGCAACAGTTTTCTATCGACTGGTGTCCACCCGCCGAGCACCTTAATCATATCCGCTCTTTGCCGCGGAGGGCAACTGACTTTTCCCTTGATGGAAAAGTAAGCAAAAGATCAAGCCAGGAACGATGCTTCCACGCTCTGGGCTTACGCATGGCCCGCCGTTCCTGTCGGCCCTACGCTCTTTGGAACTGTGCAAAGAACAATTTGATAGTGCGGCAAGTTGGTACTACATTTTACATTTTAGTGTAAAGTTTGATCTTTTCATTGGTATATCGGGAAAAGTCGATATACATTTGCAGTATGGATCAAGTAGAAATATTTAAAGCCTTATCTAACAAAACACGATTACAGATTTTGAGTTGGCTTAAAGCGCCTGCCGAGAATTTTCCAGATCATTCACCAGTAGATTTTGAGAATATTGGGGTTTGTGTTGGCCAAATCCAACTAAAAGCGGGCTTATCTCAAAGTACCATTTCCGAATACCTTTCTATTTTACAGAGAGCAGATTTGGTTTGCGCTACCCGAGTTGGACAATGGACGTACTACAAACGCAATAAAAAAGGGTTAGAAAATTTAAGTAAAATCATCAATACAGAATTATAAACATATGAATACAACTAGTTTATTTAAGCCATTTAGCTTAAAAACATTAAACACAAAAAATAGAATCGTAATGGCCCCAATGACGAGATCTTTTTCTCCAGGTGGTGTGCCTACTGACGATGTTGCTGCATATTATGCAAAAAGAGCTGCTGGTGAGGTAGGGTTAATCTTATCTGAAGGAACAGTTATTGATCGCCCGTCTTCATCTGCAGATCCGAACATCCCCCATTTTTATGGCCATGAGGCATTGGCTGGTTGGCAAAAAGTAATCAACGCTGTTCATACAGCGGGAGGGCAAATGGGTCCCCAAATATGGCATCAGGGCATTCACGCAAATCATGCTTCTGGTTGGTTACCAAGTGCTCCATTTGAAGGCCCATCATCTTTTAATAGTCCAGGATTTGAAAACGGGGTAGCCATGACAGATTCGGCAATTGCTGATACTATTGCAGCTTTCGGTAAGGCAGCTGCCGATGCAAAAGCTTTAGGTTTTGATACGGTAGAGATCCATGGTGCGCACCAATATTTAATCGATCAGTTTTTTTGGGATGCTACGAATACGCGTACCGATATTTATGGTGGAAAAACCTTGGCTGAGCGTACACGTTTTGGTGTGGAGGTAATTAAAGAAGTACGTAAACGTGTTGGTGAAGATTTTGCCTTAATTATTCGTTTATCGCAGTTTAAACCCTCTGCATATGATTTTAAGTTGGCTAAAAATGAAAATGAAATGGAGCAATGGTTAACGCCTTTAGCAGATGCTGGAATTGATATTTTCCATTGTTCGCAACGTCGTTTCTGGGAGCCAGAATTTGAAGGTTCTGATTTAAATTTTGCAGGCTGGGCTAAGAAAATAACAGGCAAAGCCACTATTTCTGTTGGCTCTGTTGGTTTAGATGGCGACTTTTTTGGTGCTTTTGCTGGTCAAAGTTCTCAACCTAGTCCCTTAGATGAACTGGTTCGCAGAATGGATCGCGGTGATTTTGATTTAGTTGCCGTTGGTCGCCCATTGTTAGCAGACGCAGACTGGGTAGAAAAAATTAAAAATAATCGTGCAGAAGAATTGAGAGGTTTCAGTAAAGAAGCGTTAATGGAATTGGTATAATTTTTCTTAAACTCACAAAAGCCCCTTTTTGCAAAAGTAGAAAGGGGCTTTTTTCGTTCAATTAGGAATACGTTAACGTTGCCTATCGGCTGGTGTGTCACCTGTCGAAATAACTTATTCATTTCCGCTCTTTGCCGCGGGGGCAAGTGAATTTCCCTTGATGGGAATTATGAAAAAGTTCAAGTCAGGAATGAAGCTAAGCCTTTCATCGTGTCCGCTCTTTGCCGCGGAGGCAACTGACTTTTCCCTTGATGGAAAAGTAAGCAAAAGATCAAGTCAGGAACGATGCTTCCACGCTCTGGGCTTACGCATGGCCCGCCGTTCCTGTCTGCCTTACGCTCTTTGGACTGTGCTAAGAACAATTTGATTGTGCGGGAAGGGTGTTAGTATTCTAAAGTTAAAACCCTTCATCGTTCCGCTCCTTACCTCCTTTTGTCATCCTGAGCGTAGTGAAGGATCTGTCATGTAGTAGTTCTAATACATTTCCGATCGACTGGTGTTTCATCTGCCGAAATATCTATCATCTTTCCGCTCTTTGCCGCGGAGGCAACTGACTTTTCCCTTGATGGAAAAGTAAGCAAAAGATCAAGCCAGGAACGAAGCTTCCACGCTCTAGGCTAACGCATGGCCCGCCGTTCCTGTCGGCCCTACGCTTTTTGGACCTGTGCTAAGAACAGTTTGATTGTGCGGAAAGGGTGTTAGTATTCTAAAGTTAAAACCCTTCATCGTTCCGCTCCTTACCTCCTTTTGTCATCCTGAGCGCAATGAAGGATCTGTCATGCAATAGTTCTAAAAGATTCTTCCAAAGTCGGAATGACAAGTGTATTAATTATTTCTTTGCGACGATTTTAATATCGAATTCGATGGAATCGGAAATGGTTTTATCTGCTAAGTTCTCCAAGAACTTTCCTGATTTATAGCTGATACCTCACTCTGTTCGGTCGATGATGAGCTTGCCATTGGCATTTGCAATTCCATTCTTCACTTTTAGGTTGACTGCAAAAGTAACGGATCGTGTGATGCCTTTAATGCTGAGGTTTGCTGTAATTTTTATCGTTTCCTCATTAATTGGGGCAACGTCGGTAATGGTGATCGTTGCGGTAGGGAAATTCTTGACATCAAAAAAATCAGGGTTTTTTAAATGGTTAATCAATCCATTGCTTTTCCCATGGTTATGATCTTCTATGGTATTCATGTCGACCTCTACTGTACCGCCTACCAATTTATCATTCTCTAGCTTCAATTCTCCTTTTGAGATATAGACGTAACCTGTGTGCGCATTTGCACCAATTTGCATAGCGCCTTTCCAGCCTACCACACTTTCTTTTGTGTCTACGCTCCAGTATTTTTCATCTCCAACGTGTAAGGTTACGGGGTTTACTGATTCAGTATTACTATCTTTCTTTTCATCTTTTACTGGTCTGCCACAAGCGAAGAGTAATGATGTGATGAGGAGGAGGTTGATGGTGGTTGGTTTGTAGTTCATGTTTTTAAATGATATGGTTAATGTTAAATGATTACATAATTTGCCTATCGAGTTAAAACCCTCTAGTTGTTCCGCTCTTTGCCGCGGGGGGCAACTGACTTTTCCCTTGATGGAAAAGTAAGCAAAAGATCAAGCCAGGAACGATGCTTCCACGCTTCAGCCCTACGCATGGCCCGCCGTTCCTGTCGGCCCTACGCTCTTTGGAATGTGCAAAGAACAATTTGATCTGCTAAGAATGAGATAGAAGCGAGCTACCTTTCTTATTTCCTACTCAAGGTTTCTAAATTAAAAACCTTATTCATATCCGCTCTTTGCCGCAGAGGGCAACAAAATTTCCCTTGATGGGAATTATGGAAAAGATCAAGCTATAACGATGCTAAACCCTCCATCATTTCCGCTCTTTGCCGCGGGGCAACTGAATTTCCCTTGATGGAAAAGTATGCAAAAGATCAAGCCAGGAACGATGCTTCCACGCTCTGGGCTACGCATGGCCCGCCGTTCCTGTCGGCCCTACGCTCTTGGGGACTCTTTTTGTCATCCTGAGCGCAGCGAAGGATCTGTCATGCAATAGTTCTATAGATTCCTCCAAAGTCGGAATGACAAGGTTTATTAAAAGTAAACCCTTACCCTATCGCCTGGTGTCTCACTACCACAACTCAGCATTATTGATGTACGTATTTCATAATTTATAGTTAATATTGACATTTGTTGCACGGCTCATTTGATGAATTGCAGCTGCAGCGAAAGTACTTGGGTAACCTCTAAACAGCGAATTTGGATTGTAAATAAAAATGTAAACTTTGTAAATTAAAACTTGACACATGTTTAATCGTCGAAATTTCCCTTCTGGAAAACGTAAATACTTATTCGGTTCGATCGTATGTATATTCATCGTTGTTACCTGTGTAGCTTTCCGTATGGAGGATAAGAACGATTTCGATAGTTCAAGAAGAGAAGTTTTGCTCCGCAAGATTGGCGATGAACTCTTGTTGCAGTCGGGCGATAGTACATCGAGAGTGATGCCCATAAAAAAGATTGCCGATAATGAATACCAGATCAGCTTTGAGAACGACCTTACCTTTCAGCCAGTGGTATTGGTCAATACGATTAGAAATTTGCTGATCAAAGACCCACTCACAAGTGATTATGTGGTTAATGTGCTGAACTGTAAAATGGATAGTGTAGTGTATGGATACGCGATTTCTAAAAATAGAAAAGATGATATTGTAGCTTGTATAGGAAGAAAGCAACCCAAAACTTGTTATACAATCAACATTAAATTTAAGCCAAGAGGGATAGCGCTAGCAAAGAATGAGTATTTCTTGGGAGGTTTGTCACTGTTAGCTTTTGTTGGCTTTATCTTTTTGAGAGCTAAACCGAAAAAAACTTTGCCTGAGAATGATCAGCATGCTGACCGCTTCACTTTAGGGTCAATGGTATTCGATAGGAAGAATAGAATGCTCCTGATAGACGGAAATTCATTGGATTTAACCAAAACCGAAACGCGGGTATTGCGCATTTTCGCTTTACGCCCCAACGAGACCATCGAAAGAAGTCGATTACAAAAGGAGATTTGGGAAGATGAAGGGGTTATTGTAGGTCGCAGTTTGGATATGTTTATCTCAAAATTGAGAAAGAAATTGGAAGTTGATCCGAATGTTCAAATTGTAGTGGTACGGGGGAAAGGTTATAAGCTTGAGATTAACGTTTAAGAAGAATCGCTGCACGTAATACTGATGTATTTCATCAATTCGACACGGGTAATACCTGCTACATAGTGTTGATCGTCCTAGGCAGCTTAAAGAAATAGGGGCTACAAGTTTTTATCGATTAGCAGTTTTAATGCGGCTATGTCAAGCCCTCCGGAGTAGAGGATTGTGCCATTTTTAGCAATCAGCGCAACTTGAGGAAAGCCAGCTACACCATATTTTTTAGTTACAGATGGGTCATCTCCATATAAAATTGAGTAGTTAACCGGATGCTTATCTACAAATACACCAATATTGTACTTATTATCTTCTGTATTTATGGCCAATATCTTGAAATCTTTCTTGCCATATAAATTAGTAAGACCATTTAGCTTAGGAGCAGCTTCAATACAGTAGCTACAGTTCTTGATCCAGAATTCTACTAAAATTAGTTTGCCTTTATGCTGTGCAAGCGTTTCTTTTTCGTTGGTGGCATAATTTGTTAATTCCCAGTCGGGGGCTATCTCACCCACTTTTATAGGCACAACCGGAACTTTCGGAGTTTCAATAGCGTAGTTGTTTAAATAGCTAGAATAAAACCATGAGCTTTCTGCCACAGCTGCAGGGTTCGTATTAATTGCTGTAAAGTCAGTTCGATTTAGATCTTGAGTGCTAACAGTAGTTTGTAGAATAGTTAACGGCAACAGGGTACTTTTATCTACAATAATCCGATAGTTAAATGTAAGCTCCTTGGTAACTTTTGAAAAATCAAACCCTAGGTATGAAAAAAGTTTGTTTTGCAGAAAGAACTGCAGCACATGATACCGTTTAGTATCAATTAAGGTATCAGCAACCGACTTTTGAATACTTTTATCTTTAATGATGAGGGGAAGCACATTTCTTAGTGTTACGATAGAATTGTAAAGCGGAGATCTGCCCTCAAGATTTTTTTGGGCTTTTATTGGAGTTACTGTTAGTGTTTGTTTCTTTTTGTTGCCATTAAATAGCTCGGCATTATTGAAGATCGTAAAGCTTTGGGTATCCTCATATTGAAATCTCATGCCTGCGAGGTCATTTTCTTTAGCAAAATCTATATACATTTCGCCTTCAGCTTTACTAATATATCCTTCTGATGGATAATTAAATTCTCTTGAATACTGATATTTTACCGTTTTCAAACTGGCAAGCTTTTCATTCACTTGGTTGAAAATTAGAATATGATCAGTTATATTGGGCGTTTGCGCTATTGCAGGAAGTGAACAAATGAGGAGTGCGAAAATGATAGTTGAAGTTCTATTCTGTTTCATGGATTGAGATTTATACTCAAAAGTAAATCTTTGAAAGTTCTCTTTTTTTTGATTTAGACTAAAGCTTACATTAATTCGACCGACGGGGAAAATCTACTTTAGTCGAAAAAAAATATGATTTAGTCGAAAAGGTAGGATAACTAAATTCGGATTACTAAATAATTTTTACCTTGCTGCTATGCCGCCAGCCATTACTTTTAAACTTTCCAAGTACGCTAAAATAGAGATCATTTTCTTTTTGGTTTATTTTTATGGCATAAGCTTACTTTCTAGTTTCGAATATAATTTCTGGGAAAATCAGTATACTGGGATTTCAATTCAAGAAGTGGAATTTTCTTTGGTTTATGGCACTTTTAACATCATTGCATTTCTGTTATTTTATCGTGCATTACAGTATAGTTTAAAAAAAGATAAGTTCTGGGCCTTTTTGGTCACTATTGTGCTGTTTTTAGTATTTCATTTTTTTTATAAAAAGGCTACATATGTATTGATTTCAAATCTTGAGTTTCTTTCTGATAAAATAAGAAACGACGCCCTAAAATGGTATCACTTAAAACGGTTAGGATTTACGCTTAGTTATATGATTGGACAACTGTGTGGGGTTAGCTTTTTAGCTTATTTTATTCATTCCGCTAAGCAAAACGAGCAGTTAAAAACACTCAAAGAACAACAACTCATTTCTGAATTAACCTATTTAAAAGCACAATTGCAGCCACATTTCTTTTTTAATACCTTGAATAATATTTATAGTTTAGCATTGAAGCAAGATAAGGCTACTGCACCGTTAGTAGCTAAGCTCGCCGAAATGATGCGCTATATTTTGTACAAAGCCGATGAGAAATGGGTTTCATTAAAGGATGAAACCGAATTTATTAAAAACTATGTTGAAGTTGAGCATATTCGCTACCGATCTACCATTTCGATTAGTTTTGATAGGCAAGGCATAGATGATGAAAGCAAGATAAGTCCGTTGTTACTATTGCCATTTATAGAAAATGCGTTTAAGCATGGCATTCAGGAAGAAGAAAAGGAAGGTTTTGTAAACATTGTTATTTGTAAAACTGGAGAAGAGTTAATACTAGAGGTGAAGAACAGCATTGCAAAAACAAATCAACATACAGACGGAATTGGATTGGTAAATGTTAAAAAAAGATTAGCGATCCTCTATCCGAAAAATCATAAATTGGAAATACAGAATGATGGAAAAATTTATCAAGTAAGCTTAACCTTAGAAATGAAATGATAAATTGTTTAATTGTTGATGATGAACCATTGGCGCAAGATATTTTAGAAGGTTATGTATATGCCAATGATCAGCTAAACTTGGTTAAGAAATGTAGCACTGCTTTTGAAGCATTTGAAATATTGCATCAACAACAAATTGATCTGCTATTTTTAGATGTTAAAATGCCGGGTGTAAATGGAATTGACTTTTTAAAATCTCTTAAAAATCCTCCAGCAGTAATCTTTACCACCGCTTTTTCTGAATATGCTGTTGCAAGTTATGATTTAGAGGCTGTTGATTATCTGCTTAAGCCAATTACCCAAGAGCGCTTTGACAAAAGCCTTGCAAAGCTTTTTAAACTACAACCCACACCACTTAATGAAATACGGAATTATACCTATTTTAAAGTGTCTGGGAAATTAATGAAAGTAGATCATCTAGCTATTTTATATGCACAATCTATAAAGGATTACATATTGTTACATACTCAAAGTGGACGATATATGACGCATATGACTATGAAAAATCTAATTGAAATTTTACCTGTAGAGAAATTCGTTAGAATACATCGGTCATACCTGGTTAATAAAAGCAAAATTGGGAGCATTGGTAAATCCACTCTACAGATTGGGGATGAGATTATTCCTATCGGAAAACTGTATAAGACGAATTTGAGTTTAATTAGTTGAACTTACCGAAATACATTCATAACTCTTATGGGTTAAAACCTTCAGTTATCCTCTTTTTGCCGCGGTGGTAACAAAATTTCCGTTGATGTAAATTATGCAAAAGATCATGTAAGCTCCCACATTTATAGAACGGTGTTTATCCGCTCTTTGCCGCGGGTGGCATCAAACTTTTCCCTTGATGGAAAAGTAGGCAAAAGATCAAGTCAGTAACGATGCTTCCACGCTCTGGGCTAGCGCATGGCCCGCCGTTCCTGTCTAACCTACGCTCTTTGGACCTGTACTAAATCACTTTGGTTGTGCAGGAAGAGTATTAGTATTGCCTATCGGCTAGTCATGCAGAAAACAACCTTGTTCTTGTCCGCTCTTTGCCGCGGAGGGCATCAAACTTTTCCCTTGATGGAAAAGTATGCAAAAGATCAAGTCAGGAACGAAGCTTCCACGCTCTAGGCTAACGCATGGCCCGCCGTTCCTGTCTGCCATACGCTCTTTGGACTGTGCAAGAACTTTTTGATTGTGTAGGAAGAGTATTAGTATTGCCTATCGGCTAGTCATGCAGAAAACAACCTTGTTCTTGTCCGCTCTTTGCCGCGGAGGGCATCAAACTTTTCCCTTGATGGAAAAGTATGCAAAAGATCAAGTCAGGAACGAAGCTTCCACGCTCTAGGCTAACGCATGGCCCGCCGTTCCTGTCTGCCATACGCTCTTTGGACCTATGCTAAATCACTTTGATTGTGCAGGAAGAGTATTAGTATTGCCTATCGGCTAGTCATACAGAAAACAACCTTGTTCTTGTCCGCACTTTGCCGCGGAGGGCATCAAACTTTTCCCTTGATGGAAAAGTATGCAAAAGATCAAGTCAGGAACGATGCTTCCACGCTCTGGGCTTACACATGGCCCGCCGTTCCTGTCTGCCCTACGCTCTTGGGACTGTGCTATGAGCAATTTGATTGTGGTTAGGAAAAAAGGAGTAGCTCTTGCAAAGTTACATATAAAAAGGTTTTGGCTTTCGCGTCTTGAAAACAAAAAGCCCTCTCGATTTGCATCAAGAGGGCTTCTGTGTGTCGGGATGGCAGGATTCGAACCTACGACCTCCTGCTCCCAAAGCAGGCGCGATACCGGGCTACGCTACATCCCGAACTTGGTATCACCTTTTGTTGACCCTTTTTTGAAAGTGGAATCATACTTTTTGTCGGGGTGGCAGGATTCGAACCTACGACCTCCTGCTCCCAAAGCAGGCGCGATACCGGGCTACGCTACACCCCGAAAAACTAGTATCACCTTTGTTATTGACCCTTTTGCGAAGGGATTGCAAAGTAACGGTTTTAAAATTTTAAAACCGATTCATTTGACTTTTAAATTTGTGCGGAGGAAGAGGGATTCGAACCCTCGGTACCGTTGCCAGTACGACAGTTTAGCAAACTGTTCCTTTCGGCCACTCAGGCATCCCTCCGATTATCAAAATATCCGTTTTGAGGTTGCAAATATAGCAATTCATTGATGTTTACAAAAAAAAATTACGTTGTTTGTAAATAATCTATCCTCACATGATAAATGCTCATGAGCATTGTCTTGAATATCAGCTTTATAGTTTCTAAATCTTTTAATGTTAAATCGCAATTATCTAATTGATCTTGCTCCAGTTTGTAGTTAATTATCCTTTCAACCAAGTCATTTATGCTTTGAGCATCTGGATTTTTTAAACTTCTTGACGCTGCTTCTACCGAATCTGCCAACATTAAAACTCCTGTTTCCTTAGAAAAAGGAATTGGCCCTGGGTAACGGAAAATATTCTCATCCACAAATTTCTCTGGTGAATTCTTTAAAAAGGATTGATAAAAATAATCTACTCGTGTATTGCCATGATGCGTTCTAATAAAATCTATCACATTCTCTGGTAATTTATGTTTACGAGTAATCTCAATCCCTTTATGCACATGCTTAATGATAATTTGAGCGCTTTGTTCATACGGCAATTTATCGTGGGGGCTAGTTGATGTATTCTGATTTTCGATAAAGTACTGTGGATTTTCCATTTTACCGATATCGTGATACAAAGCCCCTGCCCTTACCAACAATGAATTCCCCCCAATCTTAAAAATAGCTGCTTCTGCAAGATTAGCCACTTGTAGCGAGTGTTGGAATGTTCCTGGTGCTTTGAATGCGAGCTCTCTCAATAATTTATTATTGGTATTGGTCAGTTCTATCAGGGCAACATCTGATGTAATTCCGAATACGCGTTCAAATGCATAAATTAATGGATATGCCAATAATGAAAGCAACACACTAAAGATGAATGGTAAGAAATTCATCCATTCTATTTGTTTAAATGAACCTTCTCTTAACAATGCAATACCTACAAAAGAAACAAAATAAGCTGCCAAAATAAACGAGGCAGACATTAATAATTGTTCTCTCTTAATTAGATTTTTAATGCTATAGATCGCAACCATACCCGCCGTAGTTTGATAAAACACAAATTCAAAGCTGTTGGGAACAAAAAACCCTGCGATTAGGATGACTAGCAAGTGCAAATTGAGTGCTAAACGGGTATCAAATAATATCCTGATGATTATTGGAACAATACAAAAAGGAATATAGTATAAGCTCGGTAAATTGACTTTAATGGCCCAGGTAAGCGCCAGGAGCATGGAGGTAATGACCAGTAAAATCAATGAAAGTTGACGGTTATCCGCGAAAATATCTTTTCTGAATAAAAACAGAAATACCATGAGTAAGGTAATGATAAAGCCCACTAACAATACTTGACCTAAATAAACTAATCTATTGTCACCTATGCTTTTGGTTTGGGCCTCATAGGCATCCTTATAAGACAAGAGTTTTTGATACACTTCATCGTCAATAATACTTCCTTTTGCAACGATCAATTCTCCTTTTTGTACCATACCCTTTGTGGTGGAAAGACTATTGATGGTACTGTTTTGAACGGTTAATGTTAATTCTTCATCAAAAATTATATTAGGTTTTAAATGACTTTCGACCAAATCTATTACTGCATCTTTAACTCTTGAATTAATTGACTTATAGTTGTTTTTAAAAAAATCTAATGCACTTTCTGTTGTGAAAACGTCTTGAGAATTACTTTTTACAGCAACATTATTGGTCAGCAATGAAAAATCATAATGTTTTCCATCTTTTTGATGTTTAGCCGTTAATCCGATGATACCCTTCTTGTACACAAACTCTAGCATTTTATAAGCAGTTTGTTTGGCACCTTCCTTTTCGTTTTCTGCAAAGGCATTAGACTTCCATTTTACATCAAATTCATTTAAAAAGGCATCACTTTGTCCTTTAAAAACATCTTCATCGTATTTATAAATGGGCAAAACATTATTCAATGCCTCTTTTTTATCTGTTACTACCTGAGGGGAAGTTTTTAAAATGGCAAAACTAAAAGGAGAAATTAAATCTTTATTCATCCACGTTTTACCCTTCTCAAATTCATATCTAAATCGCGGTTGTTTGGGTAGGTACAATGTAATGACGAAAACGCACACCACCATCATCACATATTTAATGTTAGATGAATATTTACGATAAAGTACTTTAGGATTTTTTCTGATTTTGGCCAAAATAGTACAGATTGATTTACCCAAAATTAAGATTATTTTTTTTCAATAGCTTATAAATGTTTTATTAGCCTTTGAGCGAGATTGATTTACCCTAAATATTTTCACGATTTTATTTGTTTATATCAACTATTATGTTTCACTTTATGATATCAAATTAATATCAATCATGTATCAAGAAAAAATCATTAACCCACCATCTGGGTATTTAGCATTAGTTTTATTTTTAGGACTATTAGCAACTGCGATATTTTGTTTTGCAGCAGAAAGTTTTGTTTTTGGCAGTATCATTTTAACACTTGATTTTTTGCTGGTTATGCCAGGATTAATTATTGTGAACCCTAACGAATCAAAGGTACTAACCCTATTTGGGCAATATGTTGGCACAGTGAAATCTGATGGTTTCTTTTGGGTAAATCCTTTCACCTCTAAAAGTAAATTATCACTTCGTGCTCGTAACTTAAACGGACAGCAATTGAAAGTGAATGACAAAATGGGTAATCCGATAGAAATTGCAGCCGTAATTGTATGGCAAGTTAAAGAAACTGCCAAAGCTACTTTTGCTGTAGAAAATTACTTGCAATATGTTAACATACAAAGCGAAGCTGCAGTTCGACATTTAGCGAATAGCTTTGCATACGACAATATGGAAGACGAAAGTGCAGAGATTACCTTAAAAGATGGTGCTGAAAAAGTAAGTGTGCTTTTAGAGGAAGAATTAAATGAGCGTCTTTCTAGAGCTGGAATTGAAGTAATTGAAGCCCGTATTTCTCACTTAGCCTATGCACAAGAAATTGCAAGTGCGATGTTACAGCGTCAACAAGCAACAGCCGTTATTGCAGCTAGACGATTAATTGTTGAGGGTGCAGTTGGTATGGTGGAAATGGCTTTAGAAAAATTATCGCAAAAAGGTATTGTAGAATTAGACGAAGAGCGTAAAGCTGCAATGGTAAGCAATCTTTTAGTGGTGCTTTGCGGAGATAGACATGTGCAACCTGTTGTAAACACTGGTACATTATACAATTAATGGAATTTAAAGAAGTACAAAAGTTAAAATTATGGTGGTTATATGTGCTATTGGGTATAGAAACCATTATAGTTGGAAGTATTTTATTTTTAGATAAGGGCGGAATAACTTTACATGATTTAAAAGCAAGTTATTTCGCTCCTATTTGGGCTTTGTTATTGCCTCATGTCCTTATTTATTTCATTACTAAAAACTCGCTTACCCTAGTCATCGATCAATGTGGACTGAGGTATCAATATTGGCCATTTACAAAAAAAAGAGATATCTCTTGGACTAAAATCACTAAAATTTACCTTCGAAAATACGATGCATTAGGCGAATATGGTGGATGGGGAGTTAAACATCGCCTGTGGTTTAAATTTAACGATAAAGCCTATATTTTTAACGACAACACCACAGGTTTACAATTAGAATTGAGCACTAACAAAAAGTTACTTTTTAGCATCACTAATCCAGAGGAGCTAGCACTTTTTCTCATTAATTTAAAACATCAATACCACATAGGAGCTATAGAAAGCGATGTCAGAGAAAGATAAAAAAGCATTTGTGTTAAGAATAAATCAAGCTTTATTGAAGGAAATAGAGCAATGGGCGGCTAATGAATTTCGTAGTACGAATGGACAAATTGAATACTTATTGAGCGAAGCTATTAAGGCAAAGAAGAAAGTTAAAGGTAAAAAACCAAGTTCTGAAGAGTAACAATATCAGTTCTTAAATAACGTGTTTTCTGAATGAAAAATAGTTAAAACACTTAATTGTCCGCTCTTTGCCGCGGGGGCATCAAAATTCCCCTTGATGGGAATTATGCAAAAGATCAAGACAGGAACGAAGCTTCCACGCTCTAGGCTAACCCATGGCACGCCGTTGCTGTCTGTCCTACGCTCTTTGGACTGTGCAAAATCAATTTGATCGTGCTGAAACAAGTAGCAAGCTCTTCTTATCTCATCAAGTTTCTTAAGTTAAAACTCTGTCACTATTGGCTAGTGTCCCACCTGCCGAAATATCCTTCATCGTTCCACTCTTTGCCGCGGTGGCATCAAACTTTTCCCTTGATGGAAAAGTATGCAAAAGATCAAGTCAGGAACGATGCTTCCACGCTCTGGGCTTACGCATGGCCCGCCGTTCCTGTCGGCCCTACACTCTTTGGAACTGTGGAAGATCATTATGATGGTGCTGAAATAAATAGCATGTTCTTCTTATATCGCATAAGTTCCCTAAGCTAAAATCCTTCATCATTTCAGTTCTTTGAAGATGAGGCATTACGTTATCGGTCAGGTTTACATCACAAAAACCATTTCTACTAAGTAAAAAGCAATTTTTCATGCAAAAATTCGGGGTCAAATACCTAAATTGCGCCACCAAATATTAAAAAATATCATATGAAAGATGTAGTGATTGTAGCTGCAATCAGAACGCCTGTTGGCAGTTTTGGCGGCTCATTAGCCAGTTTCTCTGCAACCCAATTAGGTGGCTTCGCCATCAAAGCAGCTGTAGAAAAAGCAGGTTTAAAACCAGAGAATATTCAAGAAGTTTATATGGGCAATGTGCTATCTGCAAATTTAGGGCAAGCACCAGCCACACAAGCCGCAAAATTTGCAGGCTTACCAGATTTACCTGCCACTACCATTAATAAAGTTTGCGCATCGGGTACGAAAGCTATTATGTTAGCCGCACAAAGTATAGCCCTTGGACAAAATAATATTGTTGTAGCTGGGGGTATGGAAAGCATGAGTAATGTACCATACTATTTAGATAAAGCTCGTAATGGCTATCGCTTGGGCCATGGTCAGCTAACTGATGGCTTGATAAAAGATGGTTTGTGGGATGTTTATAATGACTATCACATGGGTTCTGCAGCAGAACTGTGTGCCGAAACCTGTAACATTACTCGGGAAGCACAAGATAACTTTGCCACAGAATCGTACAAAAAGGCACAGGCAGCTCAAGCAACGGGCAAATTCAGCGATGAAATTATTCCAGTAGAACTAAAAGATCGTAAAGGTGATATCACTTTATTTAGTAACGATGAAGAACCTTTTGCTGTAAAATTTGATAAAATACCTAGCTTAAAACCTGTATTTAAAAAAGATGGAACAGTTACGGCTGCAAATGCATCGACTTTAAATGATGGTGCTGCAGCTTTAGTTTTAATGAGTGCAGATAAAGCTAAAGAAATGGGGATTAAACCGCTAGCTAAAATTTTAGCTTACGCTGATGCACAACAAGCTCCAGAATGGTTTACCACTGCCCCATCTAAAGCAATTCCTTTAGCACTGAGCAGAGCTAATTTAACTGTCGCAGATGTTGATTACTTCGAGATTAATGAGGCGTTTGCTGTGGTTTCTTTAGCTAATAATCAAGAAATGGGCTTAAAAGAAGATACTGTAAATGTAAATGGCGGTGCAGTTGCTATTGGTCATCCACTAGGTGCTTCCGGTGCTAGAATAGTGGTTACCTTACTTTCAGTTTTAAATCAAAATAAAGGTAAAATTGGCGTTGCTGGTATTTGTAATGGCGGCGGCGGTGCTAGTGCAATAGTTATCGAAAACTTGCGTTAACAAACTATGCTTAAAGCTTTTATAGGTCATCTATTCCTCTTCGTTTTGGTAAGTGTGTGGTGTTCAAAATCAAGCGCACAACACACCTACAATCTGAACAATAATCCAACATTAGATGTTTACCAAGATTCCCTAGTTGTGCTAAGCGAAGCTACTTTTGCAGCTAAAGACGACCTTACTCGTTTTGAAAAGAATGCACAGTTTGTTAAAAAACTAGTTGTGGCGTTAAAAGTTAATAACTCATTTAAGTACAACTTTGATTCTTTAAAACGTGTTTCTATCTTAAAATCTCCAGACAATTCTTTTCGCATTATTACTTGGTTTGTTCCGACTGACCAAGGTACTTATCGTTATTATGGTACCATTCAGCTCGGAACAACCAATGGAAGTTTAAATTTAATTCCATTAGCAGACGGCACCCCTACTATTGCCGATCCAAACGCTATTACCAATGGAAAAAATTGGTTTGGTGCACGTTATTACGAAATGATTCCTGTGATTGTGAATGGAAAACAGCCTTATTTTATCCTTTTAGGTTGGAAAGGAAATGATCAGAAAACGACCAAAAAAGTGATTGAAGTGTTATCTTTTGATAAGAATGAAGCCGTTTTTGGAAAGAACATTTTCGAAACAGTTAAAAACGGTGCGTTAAAAAACAGAGTTGTTTTTGAATACAACAAGCTTAACTCCATGACTTTAACGGTTGATGCAAAAACCAACATGATTGTATTTGATCATTTAGCTCCATACGACTCTAAAATGATTAATAATTTTGAGTATTATGGTTCTGACTTAAGTTTTGATGGATATAAGTTAACTTGGGGCAAATTATCATTGGTTGAGGATGTAGAATTAAAAAATGATCCTTCTCCAAATGACGATTTTTATGGGAAACCAGTAAAAGCATCTACTATTGTTACAAAATCTATTCACTAAGGCTATATTTAGCGCATTTTAAAATTTGTTACTATGCGTACATGTACTTATCTTGCAAATTGAAAATTACACACAAATTAAAAAACTATACAATTTAAACGTTTAAGATGGCAAATAAAACAACTAGCCTAAGCCAAGATCAGGCACTTGATTTACACCTACAAGAAAACGGTGTAGAAACACAAAAAATTATTAACCATCCTGTCGGACTATTTGTGCTCTTCTTTACCGAAATGTGGGAAAGATTTAGTTATTATGGCATGCGAGCACTATTGGTGCTTTTTTTGGTTAGTGAAGCAAGTAAAAACGGATGGGCATGGTCTAGAGAAGATGCTTCATCTTTATATGGATGGTACACTGGATTGGTATATCTAACACCTATTTTAGGGGGCTACATTGCCGACAAAGTAACTGGATATAAAAAGGCAATTATACTAGGTGCCCTGATTATGACCTTAGGACATGCCTCTATGGCTTTGGAAGGTGTGAGTCAAAATTTTTTCTATATCGGTCTAGTATTATTAATTACAGGTAATGGATTATTTAAACCAAATATCTCTTCTATTGTTGGTCAACTCTACCCTGCAATTAGCGATAAAAAAGACGCAGCATATACCATTTTCTACATGGGCATTAACTCTGGTGCTTTCTTGGGAATTTTAATGTGTGGTTATGTTGGTGAAAAAGTAGGTTGGCATTGGGGCTTCGGATTGGCAGGAGTTTTTATGTTCTTTGGCATGTTGCAGTTTTATTTCGCACAAAAGCTATTTGGTAAATTAGGTGGCAAAACCACGCAGGCACAAAACGATAAATCAGACCAGAATGAAACTTTACCTAAAAAAGCGATTAATCAAAGATTATGGGTAGTTGGAATTCTATCAATTTTTACTATTTTCTTTTGGATGATATTTGAGCAAGCAGGTGGATCAATGACCATCTTTGCAAAGGATTACACTTTAAGGATTTTATCTGGAAACCCAGCAATAATTTTTAAGTGGGTTGATGCCATACTTACTATCTTCCCGTTAATTGCTGTTTCGATTGTACTAATTGCTCTCGCCAAAAAAATATCAACTAAATATCCATTAACAATATTATTTACTGCAATTAGTTTTGTTATTATCTGGGGTTTAGCTATTTGGAAAGTTCAAAAAGAATTTACCGCGATAAATACTGAAGTTCCTGCCTCATGGTTCGGTATTTTGAACTCTTTCTTTATCGTCTCGTTAGCGCCTTTCTTTTCTAAATTATGGGAAACTAAATTTAATCCCAGTGGACCAATCAAATTTGGTTTTGGGTTAATTTTTGTTGGTTTAGGTTTTGCTGGCCTTGCCTACGGAGGTATGAATATCCCTAAAGGAGCAAATTTTGCTCAAGTAAGCATGTTTTGGTTAATCTTTGCATATTTCTTCCACACTGTTGGCGAACTTTGTGTATCTCCAGTTGGATTATCTTACGTGAGTAAATTGACACCAGCTAGGCTAGTTGGACTAATGTTTGGGGTTTGGTTTACTTGTACTGCTATTGGTAACAAATTAGCAGGCGTAACTAGCGGATTAATTGATAAAATTAATGCACAATATTCAATATCTATTTTCTTTGTGATATTAACTGTAATCCCAATAATAGCAGGACTAATTTTATTCTTGTTAAATCCAATATTAAAAAAATGGATGCATGGTGTTCATTAATAGAATTTAACATGATTTAACTAAAAGCCCGTAAAGAATTTCGGGCTTTTAGTTTTTAATAGCTAATTTCGCCAAATCAAATTGCAGTTCTAAAATCTAAAATTACCAGTGTCCGATAGCTTAGTCATTATTCCAACGTATAACGAAAAAGAAAACATTGAAAAAATTATTCGTAAAGTTTTTTCTTTAGATTATGTTTTTGATTTATTGATTATAGATGACGGATCTCCAGATGGAACTGCAGATATTGTAAAGGGACTACAATTAGAATTCCCAACCCAATTACATCTAGAACAACGTGCAGGCAAACTTGGTTTGGGTACAGCTTATATTCATGGGTTTAAATGGGCGTTAGAGAGAGCATATGAATATGTTTTCGAGATGGATGCCGATTTTTCTCATAATCCAAAAGATCTTATCAGACTACATGAAGCTTGTGTAAATGGTGCTGATTTAGCCATCGGATCAAGATATGTGAAGGGTGTAAATGTAGTTAATTGGCCAATGGGTAGAGTTTTAATGTCGTACTTTGCTTCTATATATGTGCGATTTATTACAGGAATTACTATACAAGATGCGACTGCAGGTTTCAAGTGCTATCGTCGTAAAGTATTGGAAACCATTCCAATGGATAAAATCAAATTTGTGGGTTATGCTTTCCAAATTGAGATGAAATTTACCGCCATCAAATACGGTTTTAACGTAGTGGAAGTTCCTATTATTTTTACGGATAGAACTGAAGGAACATCGAAAATGAGTACTCGTATTTTTAGAGAAGCCTTTTTAGGTGTGATACAAATGAAAATAAATAGTTGGTTTCGTACTTATAAGCGTTGATCGTTTTTCGTCGCCCGTATCATTTCTCCGAAATTGTATTTCTTAGCCATTGCATTTACAATCATTACAATTCGTTTCGTTCGAGTGGTCTCAGTTTTAGCTGTATTTAGCCAATTGATAAAATAATTCTGATGGGATTTTGGCATGGATAAAAATTGTTGAAGTAAGGCTTCTTCATCTGCAAAACAAATTTCAAGGTCATCTGGCATTTCAATTTTAAAATCAGCATCAAAGCTTAACTTTAATTCTACTACAGCACCTGCTTCTTTTTTTAATTGTTTTCTTAAGGATGTTTTTAATGCAATAATAAAATCTCCTTCGCCCATTGGTAATAAACCAATTCCGCTTACTTCAACGTTATCTAGTGTTCCCTTTACTCTAAAACTTCTTTTTTCATTTGGTTTAATTTGATCGGCAATTGCTTGAGGTACAAAGACGTAACTCCAACCCGTTTTTTCGCCCATGGCATCAAATTTTTCTATTTCTGCTTTAAAGTTTACCATACGCTAAATTAAAAAAGATTGAAACATTAAGGCAAGGAGAGAATTAAGTTTATATACTTAATTTGTTAATGCTTACTAAAACTTCTCTTCAACCCCTAAACCAAAAAGTGCAAAATCATATTTCACAGGGTCGTTTACATTGAATTCCTTAAGCTTAGCCGTAAGTTCTACAGCAGTTTGCCAATCGGTTTGTTTTCGATTAATTAAACCTAATCTTCTTGCTACTCTATCTACATGGACATCGCATGGGCAAATTAATTCTGAAGTGGGAATTGTATTCCAAATTCCGAAATCTACACCACACTTATCTTTACGGACCATCCATCTTAAAAACATATTTAAACGTTTACATGTAGATTTTTGCAATGGCGAAGAAATGTGTTTAATGGTTCGTAGTGGGAAATCAGGTAAGCTAAAAAAATAAGCTCTAAAATGATTTAAGGCTTTTTCTGCTGTAAAACCGTCAATCGTAAATTCCGTTAACATACATGAAGACGAATATAACTCTACATCGGTATTGCTTATTTCTGGTAAATAATTTGGATTAATAGTTTGTTGAGGTAAAAAAGCCGTTTCTAAACTATTGGATTGTGAGTAATGGTATTTAAAAAAAGAAACAAAATACAATAAATCTGTATCGTTAAAAGTGCGATGTTTAAAACCTAGCAATCTTTTTAGGTCCGTATCGCTATGATTTAACATAAACTGATACGGTTGGTTATCCATTCTTAAAAAAAGTTCATTGCACTTATTAATAATGGTTTTACGTTGACCCCAAGCTAAAATTGCCGCAAAGAATGCGGCAATTTCAATATCTTGCTTCTTGGAATACTGATGTGGAATAGAAATTGGATCGTTTGTTATAAAGTTTGGCCGGTTATATTGATCAACTTTAAAATCTAAAAAATCCTTTAACTCGTTAAATTCCATTTTATGATTCATTCGTCATGCTGGATTTAGTTCAGCATCTTTCTAATATTACTAATTTAACAGACCCTGAAATAAATTCAGGGTGACGGCTTACGAAAGTGCTTGATCTAAATCGGCTAACAAATCGTCAATATCCTCTACTCCTACACTTAAACGCAATAAATTATCAGTCACACCTACTTTTTCACGTTCTTCTTTTGGGATAGAACCATGCGTCATGCTTACTGGATGATTAATTAATGATTCTACTCCACCTAAAGATTCTGCTAATGAAAACACTTTAAAACGAGATGCTACTCTGAATGTTTCCTTTAAATCTGCATCTTTTAACGTAATTGAAACCATTCCTCCAAAACCACGCATTTGTTTTTTAGCGACATCGTGATTAGGATGATCTTCGAAACCTGGCCAATAAATTTTATCAATTTTAGGATGTTTTTTCAGATAATGAGCTATCTTCTCTCCATTTTCACAATGTGCTTTCATGCGTAAATGCAAGGTTTTAATTCCTCTTAAAACTAGAAAAGCATCTTGTGGACCTGGTGTTGCGCCACACGCATTATATACAAAGAATAAATCTTTGTACAATTGCTCGTTATTGGTAAGTAATGCACCCATCACCACATCAGAGTGACCACCAATGTATTTTGTAACCGAATGCATTACGATATCGGCACCTAAATCAATTGGATTTTGTAAATATGGCGAAGCAAAAGTATTATCAACTGTTAGTAATATATTGTTCTTTTTGGTGATTTTAGCTACACCCTCTATATCAATAATACGCATAGTGGGGTTTGTAGGGGTTTCTATCCAAACCAATTTGGTATTCTCGTTAATATAAGGAATGATATTTTCTGGTTTAGATAAATCTAGAAAGTGAAATTTAATGCCATACTTCTCATATACTTTTGTGAAAATACGATATGAACCTCCGTATAAATCATTACCTGTAATCACTTCATCGCCAGGCTTTAATAAGCGTAACACTGCATCAGTAGCGCCCATTCCACTGCTAAATGCTAATCCGTACTTACAGTTTTCCAGCGCAGCTAAACAATCTTCTAAAGCCTTACGTGTTGGGTTTGTACCTCTCGAATACTCGTAACCCTTATGCTCACCTGGTGACTTTTGCCAGTAAGTAGAAGTCTGATAAATTGGTGTCATTACTGCACCAGTTGTTGGATCTGGCTCTTGACCAGCATGGATAGCTTTTGTTGCAAATTTCATGTCTATATATTGTTTTGCTGTATTTCTGAGTTAAATAAATAACCTAAGCGTTTTCCTGTTGGATATCCACTCGCGGCTACTAATGTTTGTTTTTGATGTAAGGTTACATCTTTAATCTGTGCAAATGGGGGAAGCAATAAATCTGTATTTAAACACAAAAGAATTGATCTTTCTAAAATATCCGTTAACTTTTCTTCCGTTAGTAGATTAGCTTCAAAATCTTCATATAAAAACCCTAATGCTCCATCTCCTTCTACCATAAAGTGCTTTTCTTTATTTACTAAGATACGAGCAATCAAAGATCCCTCATCTGCCAAGCGATTGTATTTAATAGAATCTGCTAAAAAATTATGAATATAGATTACACCACAGTAGCTCAAGCTTTCATCCGCTTTCACGTAACTAGTTTGAAAAATAGAATGGCCTTCATCAAAATTAAACACATTGCTGTGCATAGATAACATTAGCATATCTCCAGAGAATTTCAATTGCGCTTCAAACTGGTTATTCTCTCGATAATTTACTTCCACAGAAGGATCTTTATGGGTATAATCGTTATGTAGTTTTGCTGCAATTTTAGAAAGAATGGTTTTAGTCAAACCAAAAACTTCAGCTGTACTTCGGTAAATTGCCTGTTTTAAGGAGGCTTTACTTTCTAGTTTACCAAGTATTTCTCTATAATTTTCGTCCTGCATAAAATGTTTTTAATACGCTCTTGCAAACAACACTCTTTGTGTAGATGGTTTACCAGTCAAGATACAAACACCATCTTCTTGCTTATTGTTTAAAGGAATACATCTAATAGTTGCTTTAGTTTCCTCTTTAATTTGCTTTTCAGTCTCTGCTGTTCCATCCCAATGTGCAGAAATAAAACCTGTCTTTGTATCTAATAATTCTTTAAACTCCTGATAAGAATTTGCTTCTGTAATGTGTTCTTCTCTAAACTGATGAGCTCTATTGTAAATATTCTCCTGAATTTCTTCCAATAGCTTTGAAATGTAAATATCTAATCCTTCTTGTGGCACTGTGAATTTTTCCTTCGTATCTCTACGAGCTAATTCTACTGTTTTATTTTCCATATCTCTACCACCAATTGCCAAACGAACTGGAACTCCTTTTAACTCGTATTCTGCAAACTTAAACCCTGGTCGCTGACTATCTCTGCTGTCGTATTTTACCGAAATACCTAATCCTTTTAATTTAGAAGTAAGTTCATGAACAAAGGTTGATATTTTAGCTAAATCTTCATCTCCTTTATAAATAGGCACAATAACTACTTGAATTGGTGCTAATTTTGGAGGTAACACCAAACCAGCATCATCACTATGTGCCATTACTAAGGCTCCCATTAAACGTGTTGAAACTCCCCAAGATGTTGCCCAAACGTGCTCTAATTTTCCTTCTTTATTGGTAAATTTTACATCAAATGCTTTAGCAAAATTTTGACCTAAAAAGTGAGATGTTCCTGCTTGTAATGCTTTTCCATCTTGCATTAACGCTTCAATACAATAGGTATCTAAAGCACCTGCAAAACGTTCTGTTGGTGTTTTTTTACCTTTTACAACGGGTACAGCCATCCAGTTTTCTGCAAAATCAGCATATACATCTAGCATTCTCTCCGTTTCCTCAATAGCCTCTTGTGAAGTAGCGTGTGCGGTATGTCCCTCTTGCCATAAAAACTCAGTAGTACGTAAAAACAAGCGAGTTCTCATTTCCCAACGTACCACGTTTGCCCATTGATTAATTAACAAAGGTAAATCGCGATATGATTCAATCCAGCCTCTGTAAGTATTCCAAATAATCGTTTCAGAAGTTGGACGAACTATTAATTCTTCTTCAAGTTTCGCCGTTTCATCTACAATGATATTACCATTACCATCATTCTTTAAACGATAATGAGTGACAACTGCGCATTCGGTTGCAAAACCTTCAACATGTGCTGCTTCTTTAGAAAAATATGATTTAGGAATAAACAAAGGAAAGTAAGCATTGCTATGGCCAGTATCTTTAAATTTCTGATCTAAAACCGCCTGCATTTTCTCCCAAATTGAATAACCATATGGCTTAATTACCATACATCCTTTAACCGATGAATGCTCGGCTAAGTCGGCTTTTATAACAATATCGTTATACCACTGAGAATAATCGTCATTTTTGCTTGTAATACCTTTACTCATAACTATTTGGAACGTTTTTTGTGTTAAATTTCTTGTAATATCGTTTACAAAGCTATAAATTTATAGCTACAATTTGATTGCACACACAAACAAAACACACATATCATGAAACCTAATCATTTACTCACCGGTATGCTAGCGGTAACTGCCTTGTTGGTTACCTCCTGCTCTACTCCTAAATTGGCACAAAACAATGCCATTCAGGATGATGTGTACAACACAACTGCACAAGCTAAGGAATACAAAGTTTCTGAGCCAGTTCAAAGTACACAAAAAGACAATACAACAAGCGACTATTACGGAAAAACAGATCCATACTATGACATGGATTATTCTTCTCGTATAGATAGATTTTATTACGGAAATCCTTATAGACCATATTACGATCCATATTACAATTATTACGGTTACAGTTCTTATTATAGCCCTTACGGCTATTATGGTGGCTTTAATTATGGTTATAATAATTGGTATAGCCCATATTATTACAGCTATTTTGGAAGCCCATATTATAATCCATATTGGGGAATATATTCAAACTATAACTACTATGGCACAGGGTATTATGGTGGTTACGCTGGCGGTTACTACGGTGGCGGTTATTATGCGGGCAGAAACAACAATAGTCCAAATTATGGTGCTAGACCAAGCCGAGGAAGTGAAAACGGCGTAGGAAGAGGAAATGGAAGTGGCTATTATGGTGGTGGAAATCAAGTTGGCCCACCTACTAGAGCAAATAGTGGAAACAATACTACAGTTACAAGAAGCAGATCCGAAATGTATAATCCAACAAATAATGGAAGTACTACTCGTCCAAGCAGCACAAGTGATGGTAGACCTAGCAGAAGTACAGAATCATCAGCTAGACCAACTAGAACTAGCGAAGCGCCTTCTAGACCTGAACCAACTTACAACCCTCCTCCACAACAAAGCTCTCCACCTCCATCAAGTAGTGGTGGTAGATCTGAAAGCTCTGGCGGCGGAAGCAGTGGTGGCGGTGGTAGACCAACAAGAGGTGGGGGTAGATAATCTAAATTAACTGAACACATGAAAAAAATTATAACACTGTTAGTGGTAGCTATAGTAGCTACCACCAGTAATACCTACGCTCAATATGCGAGCGATGCGCTTCGTTTTTCTCAAACAAACTATGGAAGTACGGCTCGTTTTAAAGCAATGGGTAATGCTCAAGTTGGCGTTGGTGGAGATATAAGCTCTTTAGGTGGAAATCCTGCAGGGTTGGGTTTATTTACTAAATCTGAGTTTAGCTTAACACCAGAGTTTAATCAAACTGGTATGAATGCAAATTACCTTGGTCAAAATACCAATACAGACAAAAGTGAATTAAATGTAAATCAAATTGGCGCTGTATTTTTCATGCCAGCTTACAAACAAAAAGGACAGGATACTAAAAAAGGATTAATTAGTGCTGTATTTGGATTAGGATACAATAGAACCAACGATTATAGTGGAGAATTAAATTACGGTGGATCTAACAATAAAAATTCAATAGCAGATTACTTTGCTGAACTTGGCGGAAGTACAACGCCTAATAATTTAGCAACCGGGAGTTTAGAAAGAATGGCATATGATAATTATTTGATTAGCTATGATAGTCCTGCAAATAATTACTACCCTGAAACTTTTGCAGAAACAGCTAGCCCAAATATGCAACGCAAAAATGAAGTAAGAAGTGGTTCTATTTCTGAATTTAATTTTTCAGGAGCAGTGAACGTATCAAATCAATTTTATATTGGTGCTAGTATTGGCCTAGTTGATTTAAAATATAATAGTGATGCCCAATATGAAGAAAGTGGAAAAGCTAGAGAATATGATGCTGGTGGTAATTTAACTGGAGCTAATATTAATTATAAATTGTTATTTAACCAAAGCCAAACAACAAAAGGCTCAGGAGTAAATGGTCGATTAGGAGTAATTTTTAGAGCAGCAGAGGGACTTAGATTAGGGGCAACAATACAAAGTCCAACATGGTTTATTATTGATGATACTTATACCGAAGGTCTTGATAATAGAGGAACAATTAGAGGAACTACTGCAAGTAAAACGTATGATTTCACCTACAACTTACGTACACCATTAAAGGGATCTTTTGGTGCAAGCTATATTATTGGTGGACAAGCTATTATTTCTGCTGATGTTGACTTTGTTGATTACGCAAGCATTCGATTCTCTACTGATAATAGCGCTGATAGAGGCTTGATTAGTGATAACAATACTGACGTTAGAAATAATTATAAAAGTGCCGTTAATTATAGAGTTGGAGCAGAATATAAACTTAATAATATAAGTTTAAGAGCTGGTTATGGCCTAAATGGAAGCCCATATAAAAGTGATAACGATGGCTTTTTCGATACTAAAATGTACAGTGGTGGTTTAGGATATCGTGTAAACAACTATTACATCGACTTAGCTTATCAAAGAGTAGAAGTTGAAAATAGTTTTAGTCCTTACACATTAAATAATGCGAGTGAACCTCTTGCAGCTGTTAAAAACACAAAAAACAACGTTTTATTAACTATAGGCTTGAGATTTTAAGAGAAATTCAATTCAATAAAAAAGCCATTTAGGTAATGCTAGATGGCTTTTTGTTTAGTAAATAATCCCATATAAAGAACTACCCTTTTCTGCTAGTTTATCTACCAGCTTTTCAATTTCAGGATCTTTAATTAATTCTGGTGCATGATGAGGTTTTTTACGAGCATCTATAATCAATGGCCCTTCGCATCCCCAATGTTTATTTATCGTGAAATCATTTACACCATCTATGTCTGAAGCTGGATTGCTTCTTGTAAAAGTTACCCAAACCAAATTGTTAATGTTGGCGGCAGTAAATTCAGCATCATCACATAAAACTAGTAGCGGTAAATCAGAAAGATTTTGTGATTTGAGATGTTCCTTTAGGATATTTATTTCTTGTTTACTTGCTATTCCGTTTTCATATTTATTTCCTGTTACAGCTAAAATACCCGGCATAACTATCTTATAGTTTGTATTTCCTTCCGGTAAACTAAAATCAGCTGGTAATTTTTCTAATAAATTTCTTTTCTTGGCACCAGCAGCCGCAAAAACGATCTTTGAACCAGAATTTAACCCATCTCCAGAATAATCTAAGGTATCGATAGTGGTGTTGGTGTAAAAATGTAAATCCTTTTTTAAATCAATTCTTTCCAGCATATGCTGAAGAAATAAAGCAATATTAGTTGTACTTAAATTCTCATTATCTTCTCTTGCAGCAATGAATAAATATTTTGCTAAGCTGAGCTGATTTTTCCCTAAAATATGATTTGCGATGGTTAATATTTCTTGTGGCTTGCGTTCTTTTAAAAATGGTGTATAACGTTCACTTCCAATTGCAAACAACAATGGGTGTACACCTGCAGCGTCAACAGCATTCACTTCTTTTAATCCTGGAACTTCTTGAGGAATTGCCGAACCTGTAATTTCATGAATTAAAGCACCAAAACTAGTGTCCTCTTGCGGTGGTCGACCAACTACAGTAAAGCTCCATATTGCATCTTTTTTATGATACACATTATGTACTTTCATTAAAGGAAATGGATGAGTTAAACTATAATAGCCTAAATGATCTCCAAATGGACCTTCTGGTTTATTTTCTTGAGGATAAACCGTACCTGTAATTACAAAATCAGCATCGGCTGAAATACAAAAACCTTCATCATCATAAAAATAACGGAATCGGCGATTGCCTAATGCACCAGCAAAAGTAAGCTCAGACAATCCTTCTGGTAAAGGCATAACTGCTGCCAATGGATGAGAAGGTGGACCACCTACAAATATGCTTACTTTTAACGGTAGCCCTTTAGCATTTGCTTTAGTTTGATGAACACCAATACCTCTATGAATTTGATAATGCAAACCAATTTCTTTATCTGTTACATATTTATTACCTGCTAATTGAATACGATACATCCCTAAATTACCATGCATTACCCCTGGCCGATCAATATCTTCAGTAAAAACTTGGGGCATAGTAATAAACGGACCACCATCCATTGGCCAATTTACTATTTGAGGTAAACTGCTAATGGTAGTTTTTTGAAAAGTATTTTTAAATAACGATTGTTTTAAAGGCAAAGCCGATAAAGCTGTTAAAGCGGAACCAGCAGATTTAATGGGATTTTTTAATGCTTTGATTGGATCTGATCGTAAAGCGACTAGCTGTTCTACTTTTGGTAAGCTATCACGAAACATAAATTTTGAGCGCTCTAATGTACCAAAAAGATTGGAAACTGCTGGAAATTTGCTTCCTTTTACATTCTCAAATAATAAAGCTGGGCCTTGGTTTTCATATACACGTAAATGAATAGCCGCCATTTCTAAATATGGATCTACTTCTTCTTTAATTCGAATTAAATGTCCATTTTTTTCAAGATCTGCAACGCACTCGGCTAAATTTTTGTAACCCATGGTCAAAGATAAATATTTAGAAAGCTCTAACACAAAAAAGCCACAGATTTGCAGATTTAATTCTACCTATCTGTGGCTTATTATGTTTTTTATAAATTACTTTTTACCTAAGAAAGAACGCAACATCCACGTTGTTTTCTCTTTAAATTGCATAAAGCGGTTTACCATATCGTTACTGCCATCATCCCCAGCTTTATCTGTTGCTTCTAATAAATCTCTTTCTAGTTCAATTAATTTCGACATATCATCCAAAACAGTTTCAACCATGGTCATGTCATCCATGCCAATTGTGTTCACTTCTTTAATTGTTGATTCTTTAATATAATCAGAAAAACGACTGTGAGGTGGTTTACCCAAGGTCAATACACGTTCTGCAATCTCATCAATTGTAAGTTGAGCATTTGTATATAATTCTTCGAATTTGATATGTAAAGTGAAAAAATTCTGGCCTTTCACATTCCAATGGCAACCTCTTAACTTTTGATAATGAATATGATAATTAGCTAAATAATCATTTAGCATATCTACTACAGGTTTTACTTCTTTTTCATTTAAACTGATTTCTTTTGCGTCCATGGTATTTTATTTTAGAGTTTTTTTGTTTGAGTATCAACAACAAACCGTGTTAAAAATGGTTTGTTAAATTTAAGATTTTTAAACAATAGATATGTCATAATATCGTTTTACATACGTTAATAACGTAAAATATATTATTCGTATAATTGTCGTTCCAAATATTTCAAGAAATTAATGCATAAAATATACATACTATTACTAGCCACTTTTTCGCTCAGCATTTCTATCTCATACGCTAACACCAAAGTAGATTCGATTGGAGTTGAAAACAATAACGGAAAAAAATTAATTATCCATAAAGTTGAAGCTAAGGAAACTTATTACTCTATTTCTAGAAAGTACAATGTAAATTATAAAGATGTAATGACTTACAATGACAGTAAGTTTTTGCAAATTGGTGTTATTCTTAAAGTTCCAACTAACATTCCATTTACAGCAACTGCTACCTCAACAGCTGTAACTAATACCGATATTATTGAGCATGTGGTTAAAGCAAAGGATAACCTAAATATGCTTGCAGAAAAATATGGAACCACTGTAAGTGAAATTAAGAGAGTTAATAATTTAACTTCAATCAATCTTCAAATTGGTCAAGTTTTAAAAATCCCTGCAAATGGAAATACAATTGTTCAAGAAACTGCTATTGCGACTGCTCCCGTAGTTTCTAAACCTGCATTAGCTAGTAGCGATAACTCAACAACGATAGAACATGCTGTTAAACCCAAAGAAAATTTAAATTTATTGGCAGAAAAATATGGTACAACTGTTGATGAAATTAAAAGATTAAATGGACTTTCATCAAGCAATTTACAAATTGGTCAGGTGTTAAAAATCCCATCAGCTATTGCTACTAATTCTGATGTAGCAGTTGAAAAAGTAGTTCCTACTCCAACACCAAAAAGTTATCAAAAACCAGTTAATGAAACACAAAATAGTAATGCAACTGGTGGTTTTGAACATACGGTTATTACAGGTGAAACAATTTACACTATTGCAAAAAAATATGGGTTAACTACTTATCAACTTAAAACATTGAACGGCTTACCTTCTAATGAGTTAACTGTAGGGCAAAAATTAAAGATAATTGGTGCTAAGCAAGTAACTGAAACTATAGAAGATGAAAATGTTGGAGAAAATTCAAATACGATAAAAGATCCTTCTTTAAAATATGCACCAAGTAGATATGGTCTTACTCAAATAGAAGAAAAAGGTACGGCAGTATGGATTTCAGATCAAGATTTAGATCCTAGCAAAATGCTAATTTTACATCGTACAGCTCCAGTTGGCACTATTGTTAAAATCACTAACCCAATGAGCAACCGATCAACTTTCGCAAAAGTTGTTGGTAAATTTACAGAGAATGAATCGACAAAAGATGTTATCATTGTAATGACAAAAGCAGTAGCAGATGCTGTTGGTGCTTTAGATAAACGCTTTTTTTGTAATATAACCTACGGCGCTCAGGAAAATGAACAATAAAACTCCATTAATAATCGGTATTGCAGGTGGTAGCGGTTCTGGTAAAACATTTTTTCTAAATAGTTTTTTACATCACTTTAAAAATGATGAAGTCACACTTTTATCTCAGGATGATTATTACATCCCAGCAGGTGAAATGACACAAGAAGAAAATAAATTATACAATTTCGATTTACCATCTACCATTGATGACGAACAATTTCTAATAGACATTAAGAAATTAATTAAAGGTGATGTTGTTTATAAGAAAGAGTACAATTTTAACAATCCATTAGCCGTAGTAAAGATTTTAGAAATCAATCCTGCTCCAATTCTTATTGTAGAAGGACTTTTCATTCTTCATTTTAAAGCAATAGCTGAACTATTAGATCTTCGCATATTTATAGAAGCCGATGAAAAAGTAGCGTTAGAGCGTCGTATTAAACGTGATGGAATGGAAAGAGGGTATCCTGAAGATGATGTACTTTACAAGTGGAATAATCACGTTGTGCCTGCATATAATGAATTTTTATTACCCTATCGCGAAAATTGCAATAAAATAGTGGTAAATAACAATGATACACCTGATGATATTATCAGAATTACTGAAGAAATTTCGGACGAATTAAAGGCGAAGTTTTGCAAGTAGCGTAATATTTAACCGCAAGTTCGCAGATTATTATTTTATACCTAGTAAAGATAAATCTGCGAATCTGCGGCTTTCAATCTAATTAATCAATTCTCATTTCTGGCACATTATCATCAGCGTAAAGCTTACCTAGTGTAGCATTTCTAATAAAGTCTACACTTACACCTGGTGCTCTTTCTATTAGTTTAAATCCTCCCTCCGGCAACACATCAAGCACTGCTAGTTCTGTCACTATTTTCTTAATACACTTTATTCCTGTTAAGGGCAGCGTACAATTAGGTAATAATTTGCTTTCTCCTGCTTTGTTTACATGTTGCATAGCCACAATGATATTCTTAGCAGAAGCCACTAAATCCATTGCACCACCCATACCTTTAACCATTTTACCAGGTATTTTCCAGTTGGCAATATCCCCGTTTTCTGAAACTTCCATTGCGCCTAAAATTGTTAAATCTATTTTTTGAGCTCTAATCATACCAAAACTCATTGCGGAGTCGAATATTGAAGATCCTGGCAAAGTTGTGATAGTCTGTTTTCCTGCATTTATTAAATCCGGGTCTTCTTCTCCTTCAAAAGGAAATGGTCCCATACCCAATAATCCATTCTCTGATTGTAAAACGATATTAATATCACTTGGGACATAATTAGCAACCAACGTAGGGATACCAATCCCCAAATTCACATAATAACCATCTTTTATTTCTTTTGCGATACGTTTCGCAATTCCGTTTTTATCCAGCATTTTATTTGGCTCTAACTGTTCTTTGTTCTATTCTTTTCTCGTAATTATTTCCCTGAAAAATACGATGAACATATACACCAGGTGTATGAATTTGATCGGGGTCTAATTGACCTGCTTCTACTAATTCTTCTACTTCAGCTATTGTAGTTTTACCAGCCATTGCCATTACAGGATTAAAATTTCGACTAGTAGATCGGAAAATTAAATTACCAGCGGTATCGCCTTTCCAAGCTTTTACCAATGCAAAATCTGCCTCAAAAGCATATTCCATTAAATAATCTTTACCGTTAAAATTTCTTACTTCCTTACCTTCTGCAACTTCAGTCCCTACTCCTGCTGGAGTAAATATGGCTGGCATGCCATAACCCGAAGCTAAACAACGTGTTGCCAATGTTCCTTGAGGTATTAGTTCAACTTCTAACTCTCCACTTAATAATTGGCGTTCGAATTCAATATTTTCTCCTACATATGAAGAAATCATTTTTTTAACCTGACGGGTTTGTAAAAGTAAGCCTATTCCAAAATCATCTACACCAGCGTTATTCGCAATACAGGTTAGGTTTTTGACACCACTTTTTACCAATGCAGCAATGCAGTTTTCGGGAATACCGCACAAACCAAAACCACCAAGCATTAAGGTTTGTCCATCACAAATATCTTTAATTGCTTCATCAGCACCAGCTACAACTTTATTAATCATATACTCTGTTTTATGGCTAAATTATAAAGTTATTGGGCCTTTTCCAAATGCATTAACCGATTATTGCATTGTACATTTTACACTAAGATACCTGCACAAAAATCGTCAATTGTAAGGAATTAAGCAGATTATAGAAATATTGTATCTTATTTACGTTCTAAATTATTTTAAATGAACATACGTAATTCCATCTCCTCCTCTATCTGCGTGTTCATCTTCTAAATGCGTAACCTCTTTGTATTTTTTGAGATGTTCCCTAATCAGTTTTCTTAAAATGCCATCACCTTTACCATGAATTAGTTTAATAGATGGAAAACCCAACATAATAGCTTTATCCAAATAATTTTCTACTTCTTGTACAGCATTTTCTCCACGCATTCCGCGTAAATCCAATTCAGGTTTAAAGTTGGTAATCGCATCAGATATTCTACCAGAAAATGAATTGCTTTGTACCACTTTTTTCGCTTGGCGATTGCTGATTTTTTGAACTCTATTTCTTTTTACTACCGAACGCAAATCGCCTAATGCTAACACTAAATTATCGCGATTAATTTCTAAAACTTGGCCGCTTGTTTCTGTATTGATAAGTTGCACCCAATCTCCAATTTCAATTGCAGAATTATCAATTTTAATAACAGGTTTACGCTCTTCTTTAACTTCGTTTTTAGCTAAGCTTTTTTGCAGATTTTGTCTTAATTCTTTTGTTACAAGCTTATCTGCTTGTTTTTCTTTTATTTGAGCTATAGTATTTTCTACCAGTTTATTCGCATCGCGGATGATGTTTTGAGCTTCTAATTTTGCTTCTTTGATTAAAATTTTCTTATTTTCCTCTAAAAAGAGCTTTAGTTTTTCATTCTCTGCAACTAAGTTTTTAACCTTGTTTTGTTGATTTGCTAAATTGATTTTAGTTTCATGAATTTGCCTTTTCTCTTTTTCTAAATCAACCAGTAAACTATCAATACTATTCTGATTTGTGCCTGTTTTTTGTTTGGCTAGTGCTAAAACTTCTTTTTGCAAACCAATATTTTGAGCAATTTCGAAAGCGTAAGAACTTCCAGGTTTACCTAAATCTAAAATATATAGCGGTTTCATTTTGCTATTATCAAATAGCATCGAAGCATTTTCTAATCCATTAGTGTTGCCCGCAAATAATTTTAAATTAGAATAATGTGTAGTAATTACACCTCGAACTTTCTTTGAATTTAAAACTTCTAAAACCGCTTCAGCCATTGGGCCACCAAATTGAGGATCAGTTCCAGTTCCAAACTCATCAATTAAAACTAATGTTTTTGGCGAAGCATGTTCAACAAAATAGCGCATTTTTGTTAAGTGAGCACTGTATGTACTCAAATCAGATTCGATAGATTGATCATCACCAATATCTGCAAAAATCTGATCAAATATTCCCATTTCGCTAGCTTCATCAACAGGAACTAGTAAACCCGTTTGCAACATCATTTGTAGCAAACCAACTGTTTTCATGCAAACTGATTTACCTCCAGCATTTGGCCCAGAAACTAAAACAATCCTTAAATTTTCATTCATATGAATATTTAAAGGGACTACTGTTTTCTTTTCTGCTGCAAAAGATAATAACAACAATGGGTGTTTTGCGTTTATCAACTTTGTTTTAGCCTCTTTTAACAATACAGGCATATTTGCCTGAATATCAATTGCAAAAAGTGCTTTTGCTCTTACAAAATCCAGTTTAGTTAAGAAACCATGATACGACAATAAAAGTGGCGTATAAGGCCTTAATTCAGTCGTTAACGCTATTAAAATCTTAATGATTTCTCTACGTTTATCAAATTCTAAATCGCGAAGTTTATTATTTAACGTAAAAACTTCTTCAGGTTCTAAATAAACAGTTTGTCCACTTGCAGATTCATCATGAATAAATCCTTTCAATTTTCTTTTGTTTTCCGCTAAAATTGGAATACAAATTCTACCATCACGAACGGTCAAACTACCATCAGCAACCCAGTTTTTACTAACAGCCATTTTGTAAATGGAATCCATTCTTTTACGAACTTCTTGTTCGCTTTTGGCAATTGATGCAGTAATTTCTTGTAATTCTGAAGAAGCATTTGGCTTTATTTTACCTTTTGGATCTAAAATAGCTTCTATCTTTTTAAGAATATTTTTTTCTATTGGTAAGTGTTCAAAAAGAGCTTCGAGATTAGGATATATTTCTTTTCGTTCATCAAAAAATCTGATTACAGAAAAAACCGTTTGTAAGGATGCATAAATCTGGAAAAGCTCATCCTCCATTAAATACGTACCTTCTACTCTAATTTTATCAGCAAGCACCTTAATATCGAAAAATGTACTGATTTGTAAAGGTTCCTGATTTTCTAAAATACTTTTAAATTCATTTGTTTGACGAAGAAACTTATTTATTTGGTCATATTTCGTCATCACCTGCATTTTATTAACCAATGCTTGGCCCATTGTACTTAAACAATGTTGATGAACCATTTGTCGAACTTCATTAAAGCCCAACCTTTCTTGGCAATTTTCAGGATACAGCATATACTTATTGAACTGGATAATCGATTGTATACATTTTTAATGGATTAGTACCCATTTTAAAAGTTGAATCTAAAGATTTTGCTGGTGGAGCTAGCAATGCGGCACCAGATAGCGAAGTTTTAATGTTTTCTAATGCAATCATTTTTGAAAAATCTTCCTTTTCTTTATTCAAATTTAAACTAATGTTATCGTACATTTTTTTCATCACATCTGGATGCTTATAATAATAATCTAAACTCTGATTGTACAAAGCAGAATCTATTCCAAATTTTTTATAAATACCCTTATATAGTGAAGAAATAATCTTTTTAGAGCTATCTGGATTTGCAAAAGATGTAGAATACCCATCTACAATGTGAATATCATGCAATACTTTCTCCATTTTATCTGGCTGGATAATGTCTTTTGGAATACCAGGCTTACAAGCATAAAACAAGGCACAAAGTATAAGGATGACAAAAAATCTTTTCATTATTAATAAAACCTTTCTTATTTCTTAGCCAAATTGCGCTAAGGTTATTAATTTTACCAAAAATACTGATAAATGAGCATTGCAGATAACTTATTAAAATATAAAAATGAATTAGATCAAGCTGACGTTAAGTTGGTGGCGGTTTCTAAAAATCATCCGGCAGATGCCGTACTTGAAGCTTATAATGCTGGACAAAGAGTTTTTGGAGAGAATTTAGTGCAAGAGATGGTAGAAAAACAAGCTCAATTGCCACAGGACATTGAATGGCATCTAATAGGCCATTTGCAAAGTAATAAAGTAAAATACATTGCTCCTTTCATAAAATTAATAGAATCGGTTGATAGTCTTAAATTATTGAAAGAGATTGATAAGCAAGCTGCAAAAAACAACAGAATAATAGATTGTTTATTGCAAATTTACATAGCTGATGAGGATACCAAGTTCGGTTTAGGATTTGACGAAGTGATTGAGCTTTTACGATCTGAAGAATTTGAAACATTAAAAAATGTTCGGATTGTAGGCTTAATGGGTATCGCAACCAATACAGCATTGGAAGGACAAACCAAAGCAGAATTTCATGAGTTAAAAGTGCTTTTTGATGGAATAAAATTGAGTTTCTTTAGAAAAGAGGATAGTTTTAAAGAAATTTCAATGGGTATGTCATCTGACTATAAATTGGCAATTGAACAAGGCAGTACTATGGTAAGAATTGGAAGTAATATATTTGGAAAAAGAGTAATTAAACATTGGAAAGCCTAATGAATGTAACTATTAGAGTAGCAGTTAAAGAAGATTGCACAAGATTATTAGAATTAATTAATGAATTAGCTGTTTACGAAAAAGCGCCCGAAGAAGTTACAGTTACATTAGCTGAATTTATTGATGCAGGTTTTGGACAAAAACCAGTTTGGAAAGCATTTGTTGCGGAAGAAAATGGGTTAATTATAGGTTTTGCTTTATTTTATACCAGATATTCAACATGGAAAGGTTGCCGTTTGTACTTAGAAGATTTCTTGGTAACTGATGCTTGTAGAGGAAAAGGAGTTGGTAAGTTATTATTTGAAAAAGTAATTGAAGAAGCAAAAAATGGAAATTATAACGGTATGGTTTGGCAGGTTTTAGATTGGAATGAACCGGCTATAAATTTCTATAATAAATATACTGCTGATATTGAAAGCGGTTGGTTAAATGCTTCATTCTCGAAAGAGCAAACAAAAAACTTAGTATGAAAAGATTAGTCTTATTTTTTATTGGAATTTGCGTTTTTTCAGCCTGTGGAAACGAAAAAAATAAAGATAGTAGCAAAGGTGAAGTTGCTGCCGTTGATACATTAACTTTTACTTATGATTCTGTTAAAGTTTATAGTAAAAATGTGGTTAAAACTGATTTTAAAGCTACTGATACCACAAAAGCAGTTATATCCTATCCAGTATTTAAAAACGAAACCTTAAACAATTACATTTTAAGACAAGTTTTTAACTATATCAGCGAAGATGAAAAAGCTACCTCATATCAAGATATTGCAACTAGTTTTGTAAAAGGATATGATAATTTTCAATCAAAAAATGTAACAAGCGCTCAGGCTTGGTGCTTAATGATTGACATTAATGTACTTCATCAAACTAACAATTACATCGCTTTGCAATACATAAATTCCGATTATTCAGGTGGAGCTCATCCAAATACCAGTTTTTCATATTTAAATTATAATCCAAAAACTAATACTGCATTAACATTAGATTCTTTAATAAAAAAAAATCAACGTGAAAAATTAGTTAGCATTGCCGAAGTTATTTTTAGAAAAGATGAAAAATTGACACCTGCTGAACCCCTAAGTGGTAAATATTTTTTCCGTGATGACAAATTTGATTTGCCAGAGAATTTTTATGTAAATAATAAAGGCTTGGTGTTTTTATATAATCCTTATGAAATTAAACCATATTCGGAGGGAATAACAAAATTAGTTATCCCATTTTCAACTTTAAAAGGCATTACTAAGCCAAATACCATTTTAACAGAAACAAATTAATGCAAGTATTTAAATTCGGAGGAGCTTCTGTAAAAGACGCAGAAGCTGTTAAAAATTTGGCCAAAATTGTGCAAGGCTATCCATCAACTAATTTGTTGGTTGTAATTTCTGCCATGGGAAAAATGACCAATAAATTAGAGGAATTAACTTGGGCTTATGTTAAAGGTGAAGAAAAAGCATTTGAATTATTTGAAGAAATAAAAGCTTATCATTTCAATATTATTTCAACGTTGTTCATAGACCATAAAAACCCGATCTATGACGATGTAGCAAATACTTTTGTAGAAATAGAATGGCTGTTGGAAGAAGAAGCAAGTGATAGCGCTGATTATTTGTACGATCAAATTGTTTCGATTGGAGAATTAGTTTCTACCAAAATTGTAGCGGCATATTTAAATTTAATTGGCAGTTTCACTATTTGGGCTGATGCTAGAAGTTATATCAAAACAGATAATAATTACCGCGATGCAAATGTAATTTGGGATAAAACAGAACAAGAAATTCAGAAACATTTACCTACTTATTTAGATAAAGGAATTGTGGTAACACAAGGTTTTATTGGTGGTACTAGCGAAAACTTTACCAGTACTTTGGGCAGAGAAGGTTCTGATTATTCGGCTGCTATTTTTTGCGCCTGTTTAAATGCAGAATCAATGACAATTTGGAAAGATGTACCTGGTGTTTTAAATGCAGATCCGAAATGGTTCGATGAAACCGAAAAAATACCTCAATTATCGTATCACGATGCAATAGAACTCACATACTATGGTGCAACAGTAATTCATCCAAAAACGATAAAACCTATTCAAAATAAAGGTATTCCATTATATGTTCGCTCTTTCTTACAACCAGAAACTGTAGGAACAGCTATTACTGAAGTAGCAACACCTTTACCTGTTCCCTCTTTTATTTTTAAAGTAAATCAGGTTTTAATTTCCATATTCCCTAAGGATTTTTCTTTTATCATTGAGGAAAACTTAAGCCATATTTTCAATATCTTACATAAAAACAAGGTAAAAGTGAATACAATGCTTAATTCTGCCATTAGTTTTTCTGTAAGTGTAGACGATGATGAGGCAAAGATTAAACAATTAATTGCAGATTTATCTGAAACCTTTAAAGTGAAGTACAACAAAGGATTAGAGCTTGTAACTATTCGTTATTACAATCAGCAAACTATTGATAGAGTTACCGTTAACAAGGATGTTTTACTAGAGGTAAAAAGCAGACATACTTGTCAAATTGTAATGAAAGATAAAACCCCAAACCCCTAAAGGGGCTTTATTTAATTTAAAATGAATGAAAATATTTTAAACAATGAGGTTCAACGCTATATTACTGAGCATATTAATTCGGATGTAAATAAGATTGCGCTGTCAAAATCCTTGTTTAAAAATGTAAGTTCTGCGGAATTAGCTGGACAAATTTCAGCTAAGAAAAAATCAATTCACAAACTTCCCAAATGGTTTAATCATGAAAAGATCTATTATCCAGTTTTACTCTCTATAGAACAATGTTCATCTGAAACCACAGCCGCTTACAAAGCTAATTTAGCCGTAGGAAATACATTAATTGATCTTACTGCAGGGTTTGGAGTGGATAGCTATTTCTTTTCGAAAAAAATAAATGAAGTTTATAGTTGTGAAATTAATGCTGAATTGTCTGAAATTACAGCCCATAATGCAAAAATATTAGAAATAAGTAATATCATCTTTATTGCAGAAGATGGAATTGAATTCCTCAAAAAAAGCAATGCTAAATTTAATACGATTTATATTGACCCCGCAAGGCGAAGTTATAGTAATAAGGTGTTTAAACTTAAAGATTGTACACCAGATGTAACTGAGCATTTAGCTCTTTTTTTGGGGAAAGCACAACGAATAATTATTAAAGCAGCTCCATTACTTGATATTTCTGCAGGCTTAAGCGAATTACAAAATGTAAGCGAAATTCATATCGTAAGCGTAAAAAATGAGTGCAAAGAATTGCTTTGGGTAATTGATAAGGAATTTATAGGTGAAACAAAAATTGTTTGTGTCACTTTAAACACTTCTACAAAAACCTTCTCTTTTCCAATAAGTGATTTACGATTGACTACCGAAATTGCGAACTCTGTACCTATTGGATATATATACGAACCTGATGTAGCTTTATTAAAAAGTGGCGCATTTAATTTGATAGCCGAAAGATTTGGATTGAAAAAACTGCATTCACAAACTCAATTATACTTTAGCGAAGAAATAAAATCAGAATTTTTAGGTAGAATTTTCGAAATCAAATCACTATTAAACTTAAATGAACTAAAAAAGGAAAAAAATCTAAAAGGAAATGTTATTGTTCGAAATTTCCCTGAAAAAGCTGAGAATTTGGCTAAAAAATATAAAATCACTTCAAGTCATGATGATTTTATCTTGTTTACTCAGACTAATAATGGTTATTTAGTAATTAAAGCTAAAATTATTCAGCATTATTAAATAAAAAAAGCTTTGCAAATCCGCAAAGCTTTATATTTTGATGTTTATTAAAACTACATTTTCTTAACATTCACAGCCTGTAATCCTTTTTTTCCTTCTATAGTTTCAAATTCAACTTCGTCATTCTCTTTAATACTATCTATCCCCCCTACTACATCCTTAAAGTGAACAAAAATCTCTTTATTTCCGTCATAAATTATAAATCCATAACCTTTTTGGGTATTAAACCATTTAACTTTTCCAGTATTCATAAAATTGTAAATTGTATTGATGTTTTTTTAATAGTAACTGATTTAAAGTTAATTACAAAAATTTTTAAATTAAAAAAAAGTTAAAATTACTTGTTTGGCTGAGGAGTAGTTCTTAAATAAGGTTTTATAACTGTATGGCCCTTTGGAAATTTAGCTGGAATATCTTCCGTCTTGATACTATTCATTACAATTACATCCTCTCCATCTTTCCAATCTGCAGGTGTTGCAACACTATAATTTGCCGTTAATTGCAAAGAATCTATTACCCTTAAAACTTCTGTAAAATTTCTTCCTGTAGATGCAGGATATGTAATCATTAGTTTTATTTTTTTATCAGGAGAAATGATAAATAACGAACGAACCGTCATTGTTTCAGAAGCATTTGGATGAATCATATCGTATAAGTCAGCAATTTTCTTATCCTGATCTGCAATAATTGCAAAATCTACGTTGGTATTTTGAGTTTCATTAATATCGCTAATCCATCCTTTATGTGATTCTGCTGAATCAACACTTAATGCTAACACCTTAACATTTCTTTTATCAAATTCCGATTTTAATGATGCCGTACGTCCTAATTCAGTCGTACAAACTGGGGTGTAATCTGCTGGATGTGAAAATAAAACGCCCCAACTATCACCTAAATGTTCGTAAAAATCTATTTCACCGATGGATGTTGTTGCCTTAAAATTTGGTGCTGTATCTCCTAGTCTCAAACTCATATTGAATTGTTTTTAAATAATAAATGATATAATAATTGAAGTTACAAAAAGTCTATTAAAACAGTAGATTATTTTGTGTAATAAAATTTATTCGTGACAAATCACTACCCAAATGTTTATTAAATTCTTGAATGGTATAATCTGCAATTAACGGTGTATCGGCTTCATCGTGCTGATGCAAAAAGAAATATACACTTTGCAAACCATGATCTAACCAGTGTTTAATTCTTATTACCCACTCGTCTACCCTAGCTTTATCAGAACTTAAATATTTTCCACCATTGCCTACAAACCGAATAAAAGCTTTGGGAGTAGGCAATTCCATATGTAGACAATCTCTTCGGCCACTTGCATCTGTAATAGCTGCACCTTTATTGAGTTTCGCTAATAAAGCAAAAAGTTGTTTTTTGGCATCGCCGATAAACCAATCCTTATGCCTAACCTCTACAAAGACTTTTAAATCATTAGGCAATTTTTTTAGGTAGTTTTCTAATGTATCAATGTTATTTGGACCAAAATTATCGCTAACCTGTAAAAAGCAGGGGCCTAAATATTCGCCAAAAGCAGAAATTGCTTTAATGTATTCATCTGTTAAAAAATCAGCATCTTTTAGCCTTTTAATATGCGTTATTGTTCTAGAAAATTTAGGACAGAATATGAAATCGACTTTGGTATTAGCAGCAACTTGGTCTTTCCATTTTAAAATTTGGTCCTCTTTTGGAATGCTATAAAAAACTGCATTCAATTCAATCGAATTAAAATGTTTTACATATTCACCTAAAAAATCCGCTTCTTTCGTTTTCTTCGGATAAATAAGATCTTTCCATTCTTTTCTACCCCATTTCGCACAGCCAACATAATAAGACGGTTTTGCTGAAGGTTTCAAATGCTGTAAAGTAATAGCAGTTTGTTCACCATCTGGTGGTAACGTAAAATCAATGGTATTAATTTCTGCTTCTGTAACTCTTCCAAATTCCATCTTAATTATTTTATAAGTAAAAAACCCCGAAACTCACTAAAAGTTCGGGGCTTCAAATTTAATATTTTGGGAATATTAATACACTTTAATCATAAAAACATAATCTTGCATTTTTTCTACTTGCTTATTACGTTTTAAACCTTGCAATTGACTTCTTTTTCCATAAGGAATTCTTTTATTCAATGAATCTTGTGGAATAGAATTTACTGCTTCAACAATATATCTTGACTTTACTGCAAATGCAGCACCATCTGTCTTATTTTCTTTACCATTAATTACACCAACAATATTACCCGCATTATCTAATAACGGACCACCACTATTACCTGGGTTTACCGGAATAGCAACTTGATAAGCCAAAGTATCTCCGTTTAAACCTGTTTTAGAACTAATGTAACCATCGCCCAGTACGACATCATCTTTTGGATAACCCAAGGTATACACAACTTCACCAATACCAGCTCCAGCTTTTTTAATACTGTATGGAAGTGAGCCCAATTGATCAAAAGAGGAATCATTTATTTTTAAAATGGCAATATCATTAACTGGATCAGTATAAAATCTTTTTGCTTTAAATGAAGTTCCTTTGCTGTTTTGCACATAGATGGAATCTGCATCTTTAATTACATGATAGTTAGTTAAAATGTAGCCGTTGCTTGAAATTGCAAATCCAGAACCACCAAATTTTGCAGGCGCTATGTTCGTATTCTGCACTTTGGTGTTAATATTTCTAATTAAATTATTCTGAGAACGCTTAATCTGACTAACTTCTCTATTTAAGGCTTCAAAACTACCATCTTGCTTAGATTGGTTTTGTATAGAATACAACATCACCATTGCTAAAATCAAAAATGAAGCTGCAATTGCAATTGCAGATCTATTATTACGCCAAATTCTAACAATTTTAGATGAGTGTGGTTTTACTTTTGCACTAATAGCAGCAACATCTAGTTGATGATGAGCTGCATCCATTTGTTCTTTCAACACCAAAATGTCAGCATATTGCTTCATCGATTCTAAAAAAACATTATGCGCAACTACTTTATGATCAACAATTGGGTCATTATTTCTCAATTGCTCAAAAGCCTTTTGCTCATCAGAGTTAAGTTTACCATTCAGATAATCTTCAATAATCGCTTCTAATTCTATCTCGTTCCTCATTTTATGATTGAAAAAATAACTTTTTTAACCTTTGCAAACACTTATATTTCTGTGTTTTAGCATTATCAGTATTGGTATAACCAAACTTTTCACAAATATCATGCATAGATAAACTATGTATGTAAAAATCTTCAATAATCGTTTTACAAGGTTCGCCTAAACTTTCCAAGGCTACTTTCATCTTGTCAAACTGTATATCCTTTTGTTCATGATGCTCCACATCTTCATCAACAGTTAGAACATCCTCAAAGTCGGCTATATTGTTTGTTTTTTTGCTTTGTTGAGTAAGTTTTTTCAACCAAATTCTTCGGCTAACCGAATACAAATATGTTTTTAACTTACTGCTAAGCTCAAAATTGCCGCCTTTAATTTTATTATATAAAACAATAATTGCTTCTTGATAAACATCTTTCGCATCATCTTCACCACCATTATTATTTAAAATAAATTGTAAAACCATCGGATAATAACCCGCATACAACTTATTTAATGCTTCTTCTGAGTTGTTAAGTATACCTAATACTACTTCTCTATCTGTTGGAACTGAACTGCTTAACTTAATACTCACCAATTAATACATTTAAACGTGAATGGTAACCCAATGATAGACAAAAAAAATATTTTTTGCTGTAATTATGACTTTCTAATTGAGAATTTTCTTCATCTGAAATCCATTAAAATGGCATAAATCTACATTTTAGCACAATTTTTATTTCAATCTTTTGATCTTTTCTATTTTGAAACCACTTTAACTTTTAATACTATAAAACAGGAAATAGTAACCTTTCAAAAAAAATAAAATAAATTTCAAAACTAAGGGTTACTTTTTGAAAAAACAAGCATTAATGATAGCTTGTGAAAGAAATATGTTTTACAAAATGATTGTCTAATCTATCAAAACAACCATTTTAAAAATAATTTTAACTTTATTTCACATTTGCGGGTTACCTTTTTACCTTTGCGGTATTAACATGTAAATTAATTAATTATTTAAACAGAAAATTAAAATGAAAAACTTATTCAAATTTGGCTTTTTAGCTTTAGCATTATCTTTAGGAGTAGCAGCTTGTAATTCAGAGAAAAAAGCAGATGCAACTGATTCAGCAGCTATCGATTCAGCTAACATGGCAGTAGATTCAGCTAAAGCAGCAGTAGATACAGCTAAAGCAGCAGTAGATTCAGCTAAAGCAGCAGTAGATTCAACTAAAGCTGTTCACTAGTCAATAGTAAAACTTACAAAAAAGTCCTGGCAATTTGCTGGGACTTTTTTGATTCTAGGGATTTTATCGGCTTTTAAGCTATCATAAATGCTTGATAAATGTTACCTTTGCGGCTGAAATCAATTTCCTCATTCAAATGAACTTATCTCCGCTTCAAGCCATTTCTCCAGTAGATGGTCGTTATAGAAAAACCACTGCAAAACTTGCTGATTATTTTTCTGAATATGCTTTAATAAAATATCGTGTTTTTGTAGAAATCGAATATTTTATCGCATTGTGTGAAGCTAAAATACCGGGATTAGAGCAATTTAATACTACACTTTATCCAAAGCTTAGAACTATTCATCAAAATTTTAATGATGTTGATGCACAACAAGTAAAAGATACAGAAAGCATTACCAATCATGACGTAAAAGCTGTAGAGTATTTCATTAAAACAAAGTTTGATGAACTTAACTTACAACCTTATAAAGAATTTATCCACTTCGGATTAACTTCTCAAGATATTAATAACACAGCCATTCCTTATACTTTCAAACTTGCGTTAGAAGAAAGCTATTATCCAGCCATTATAGAACTTATTGAAAAAATAAAGGGTTTAGCACAAGAATGGAACGACGTGCCATTATTAGCACACACACATGGGCAACCTGCATCGCCAACCAAATTGGGTAAAGAGTTTATGGTTTTTGCAGAACGTTTGAACATCCAATTACAAAATTTAAAGAATATTCCTAATAGCGCCAAATTTGGCGGAGCAACAGGAAATTTTAATGCACATCATATCGCCTATCCAAAAATTAATTGGGTTGATTTCTCAAATAACTTTGTAAATGAGATTTTAGGATTAAATCGTGCTCAGTATACGACACAAATAGAACATTACGATCAGTTTGCAGCACAATGTGATGCATTGAAGCGGATCAACAATATCATTATCGATTTAGATAGAGATATTTGGGCTTACATTTCTAAAAATTATTTTAAACAAAAAATTAAAGAGGGTGAAGTTGGTTCTTCCGCTATGCCGCATAAAATAAACCCTATTGACTTTGAAAATGCAGAGGGAAACGCTGGAATAGCAAATGCTTTATTTGAATTTTTCGCTGCTAAATTGCCAATTTCTCGTTTACAAAGAGACTTAACTGATTCTACTGTATTAAGAAATGTGGGTGTTCCTATGGCACATACCACTATTGCTATCAGTTCTACGTTAAAAGGGTTGAATAAAATTATATTGAACAATGAGGCTATTGCGGCAGATTTAGAAAATAACTGGGCTGTTGTTGCTGAAGCTATCCAAACGGTATTGCGACGTGAGGCTTATCCAAACCCTTATGAAGCTTTAAAAGCATTAACACGTACTAACCAAAAGATTACTGCACAAACTATGTCTGCATTCATTGATGAATTAGATGTAAATGATAGCATTAAAGCAGAATTGAAGCAAATTACGCCATTTAATTATACTGGGGTATTTTAATCTCACCCAATCCCTAATCAAAAGATGCAGCTTCCGTTATAAATGACCTAAAATAGACATCTACTATCTATTATTTAGAATTAGAATTAATTATTTTTGTAGCATAAATTTAAAGACATGACTATTAACGTATATACAGAGCAAACACCAAATCCTGCTACCATGAAGTTTATGGTTAATAAACTTTTAATTAATGGCAGTGAAGATTTTGCAACTAGAGAAAGTGCTGAACACTCTCCTTTTGCTAAAGAATTGTTCAAATTTAACTTTGTAAGTGGTGTATTTTTTGCAAGCAACTTTGTAACGATTACTAAAACTGAAGATGCAGACTGGAGTGATATAGAGGCTATTTTAAAAGAATTTGTTAAAGGTGCTGTAGAATCTGAACTTAAAATAAAAGAAAATACGAGTGAAGAAACTCCTGCTTTTGAAGGAACGGAATTAGAGGTTAAAATCCAGCAAATATTACATGATTATGTACGTCCTGCTGTTGAACAAGATGGCGGAGCAATTAGTTACAAATCATTTGATGAAGGTGTCGTAACTGTAGAATTAAGAGGTTCTTGCAGTGGTTGTCCATCATCTACTATTACATTAAAATCTGGTATTCAGAATTTGTTACAACGCATGGTTCCTGAAGTTAAGGAAGTAGTTTCGATGGCATTATAAAATATTAGTTCAATGGTTCATTGATATGATGAAACAAAAAAGAGTCCAAGCGTAAGTTTGGACTTTTTTGCATCTTATACTAACGTAATTAGAAATACTTTCTAATTGTATCTAAAATCTCATCAGTGATTTTACTATTGGTTGCTAAAACTTCTCTTGTTTCTAAAAACTCATCTCCGCCTGCAAAATTCATGATCTTCCCGCCTGCTTGTTGCACTAGATAAGCTCCTGCAGCGACATCGTACGAGTTTAAATTGTACTCAAAGTAAGCGTCAAATCTGCCGCAGGCTACATAAGCAAGATCTACTGCAGCAGAACCAATCCGTCTTAATCCGTGGCATTTCTGCATCATATCTGTAAAAAGATGAATGTATTGTGCTTGTTTATCAAATTGATAATATGGAATCCAGTTGCTAAAAGGCATTGTGATAGATTTGTACTTTCGGAAACACGAATTTCCTTATTGTTTAAATAAGCTGCACCGCCTTTAAACGTGAAGAACATTTCTCCTCTATTAATTTCATATACTACTCCAATTACGGGCTTATCTTCTTCATATAAAGCAATGCTAATAGAATATGTAGGTATACCATGAATAAAGTTTGTAGTTCCATCTAAAGGATCAATTATCCAAGTGTAGGTTTTTCCTTTTGTGTTAACGGTCTCTTCTTCAGTAATAAAGCCAGCATCTGGCATCAACTTTGTTAAATTTTTTACCAAAAGCTTTTCTGCGTTTTTATCTACGTAAGAAACTAAGTCGTTTAATCCTTTATATTCAATTGCTTTTGAATCAAAAGCCATCGCTTCCTTGCGTATAAAATTACCTGTTAAGCGTGTAATAGCAATAACTTTTGAACATAATAATTCGTAATTCATCATTAGTATTTCGCCAATTTTTCCTTATTCTTTACTGAATATGCTATCAAACACCATCCTCCTACAAATAATATAGCAGAAATAAGTTCGGCTTGTGTAAAGGAAAATCCTCCAATCGTTCCTAGTTTGCTATTTACTCTAATCAATTCAATACAGAAACGTTCAATTCCATTTAAGATCATGTAAATACCAAACATCACACCTGGTATATTTATGCGTTTGCGGATTTTCCATAAAATTAAGAAGAGTATGAAGGCCATAACTACTTCGTAAATTGGTGTTGGATATACTGGTTGTGCTAATTCGTTACAATATTTGCCAATGCAACCTGCGATGTGGTTACCTTCTGTAGCTACGTTATTGGGATAGGTATATGCCCATAACCAATCTGGCAACCATGTAAATGGTTTAGGGTTTAAGTTTGGAATTCCCCAGTCTCCATCTCCAGATAAATGACAACCTATACGACCAACGCTATACGCTAGCATCATTCCAGGTCCACCAACATCAAGCATGTGTAATGGCTTTATTCCATTTTTGCGAGCAATGTAAATTACAGCTGCACCACCACAAATTAAACCTCCATAAAATGTTAATCCACTAAAAGAAAGTAAACCACCAATTGGATCTTTTATAAAGCTATCCCAATGTTCAAGATTATCGAAAATTTTTGCACCTAAAAAACCCCATATCGCTGCCCATACAACCATGTGGCTCATTAATTCATGCGGATGAACTGTAACTTCTACTGTTTTTGGTTTAGTTAATTTTACTTTATCTTTTTCCTTATATGCCCAATATGCAAACAAGGCTGCTAATGCTATACCACCTAATAGATTTCCTTTTGTAGAAAGTAATACAGTTTGTGCATCGTTAACGAATAATTTATAGTTTATGAGTGCGTAGATTAATTTGTAACCTATTAAAAAGCCAAAGAAACCATTTGAAATAAGTTCAAAGGTAGAAGCTGGCTCACCAACAACTACATTTCTTTTTGTAGGATGTAGAATTCCTAATTCCTCTTTACGTTTTAATTCTTTTGTAAAGGCCCAATAACCAGCTACAAACGCAAGTGCTACAAAAACGCCAAAAGTATTGAATGGAAGTGGCACATCGATGCCAAAAAGATAAGATAGAAAGTGTGAAACGGTAGGAAACATAAATCTTAGTTTAAGCGAAGATAGGAAAGAAAGATGAAAGGATAAAGAAAGTATTGAGGTGAGTTAAAAGACTTTTGTATCTAAGATTTTCATTTTTAGCTAAAGGAAAAGAGGTTTTTTCTAATGCACTAAAATTTCTTCGGCTTCAGCTACTTCAACTTCTCCATCTGCTAACAACGACAGTAGTTTAACGTTTTTAAGCTCGTTTACCATTACAGGATCGTATTTAGCTCTAACTTTTACATAGTTTTTGGTAAAGCCATGCATAAAGCCATTTTTTTGATCGTCTTCGAATAAGACTTGTCCTGTTGAACCAATTTGAGATTCGTAAAATGCTCTTCTTTTTTTATCAGAAAGAATGTGTAACATTTTATTCCTATCGAAACGTGTACTACCTGCAACTTTACCTTTCATTTCTGCAGCTTCTGTTTGTTCACGTTCTGAATAGGTAAATACATGTAGATAAGAAATATCCAATTCGTTTAAAAACTGATAGGTATCTAAAAAGTCATCATGTGTTTCGCCTGGGAAACCGACAATTACATCGACTCCTATGCAACAATTTGGCATAACTGCTTTAATTTTCGCTACTCGTTCGGTATATAATTCGCGTTGGTAGCGTCTTTTCATCAAGCCTAATATTTTATTAGAACCTGATTGTAAAGGAATATGAAAATGTGGTACAAAACGTTTTGAAGTAGCTACAAACTCTATGATTTCATTGCTCAATAAGTTTGGTTCGATTGAAGAAATACGAATACGTTCTATTCCTTCAACTTCATCTAATGCTTTAACAAGGTCAAAAAACTTATCTTCTCTTTGTCCATCACGAATACCAAAATCGCCAAGGTTTACACCTGTTAATACGATTTCTTTTACTCCACTTTGTGCAATTTGTGTAGCACGATTAACTACATTTTCAATGGTATCACTTCTACTTCCACCGCGTGCCAAAGGAATTGTACAATATGTACACGGATAATCGCAACCATCTTGGACTTTTAAAAAAGTACGAGTTCTATCGCCAATTGAATAAGCTGCAATAAAATTATGGTTTACTTTCTCTATGTTTTGTTGATGAACAACAGCTTTAGAATTTTTAGTTAAATCTGAGATGAATTCAACAATTCTAAACTTTTCAGCGGCACCTAAAACCATATCCACGCCTTCTATTTCGGCAATTTCTGTGGGTTTCAATTGTGCGTAGCAACCTACAATGGTTACATAGGCATTTGGCGAGTATTTAAGTGCTTCTTTAACTACTTTTCTGCATTTTTTATCAGCATGTTCAGTTACTGAACAGGTATTAATTACATATACATCTGCTGAGTCGGTAAATTCTACTACCGAGTAACCTGCATCGGTAAACAAACGACCAATGGTTGAGGTTTCTGAGAAATTTAGCTTACAGCCAAGTGTATAAAATGCAACTTTTTTCATGGAGGTGCAAAGATACAAAATTGATTGACGATTTTAGATTTACGATGTACAATGACAATGAGTAGACTAACTGCCCTCGTTCCAACGGTAGCTATCTTGTTCTAAGCCTGCTAAATCGATTACGCGGTTAACGACTGTTTGTGCTACATCTTCAATCGTTTTGGGTAAACTATAGAATGATGGGTTTGCGGGGCAAATAATACCGCCAGCTTCTGTTACTGTTTTAAGATTATTAATGTGGATTAAACTAAATGGTGTATCTCTAACTACTGCAATTAATTTACGACGTTCTTTTAAAATTACATCTGCTGCTCTTGAAATTAAGTCGTTAGATATGCCATGAGCAATACGCCCTAATGTACCCATTGAGCATGGAATGATAATCATTGTATCAAATTTGGCAGAACCTGATGCGAATGGTGCATTGAAATCCATTTTATGATAAAAAGTAAAAGGATAATTATCGTACTCTTCATTGCCTAATTCGAAACGCCATACTTCTTTTGCATTATCTGACATTACTACACCTACATTTTCTATTTGAGCTGATAATTTTAGTAAATTATCTAGTAAAAGTTTAGCGTAAATGGAGCCACTAGCTCCAGTGATTGCAACGATGATTTTTTTCTTTTTGATCATAATGTGGGGTAAAGATACGAAGTAATCTTTTATTCATTATTGATATTGTCATCTTGACGATTGATCCTTTCTTAGCTCGCCGCCGCCATGGCTCTTTCTTTTCTCTTGATAGAAAAGAAACAAAAGATCAAGGCTGTGTATCATCTCTCGGATTAAGCTATCCAAACTTTCGGGGCGACAGAAAAAGGTTCAATGAAGGATTGAACTGCTTTCTGTCTTGGGGAGTGGTTTTTGAACGTGTTTGCACAAGTTTGAATGCTTTCTCCTTCGGGATGCTACAAGGCCGGTCCTAGTACTTGGCGCTGGGTTGTGGTTTTGGAAAGGTTGTAAATAGGAAAAATAGGTGCGGTGAGTAGTTCAAGCGGTGCAGTAAGCAGTTCAAGCGGTGCAGTGAGCAGTCCAAGCAATGCAGTGAGCAGTTCAAGCGGTGCAGTGAGCAGTTCAAGCAATGCAGTGAGCAGTTCAAGCGGTGCAGTGAGCAGTTCAAGCAATGCAGTGAGCAGGTTAGGCAGTATATTAAAATGCTTTAGTTAGCAAAGGGTAGATCAAAGTTGGATTTAAACATAGCGTTTCCTCGTTTATCGTAATGACAAAATAATTGGAAATAAAAAAGGGCCAAGAATAAATTCTTGACCCTACATCTACCTATGAAAAACATACCCCCGAAAGGGTAAGCTCAAATGTAACTAAATTTGCAAATAAAAGAAAGTTTATACAGGCTTTTTTTCATTATAGTGTAATTGTGACACAATTAAAATTTAAATATGCACTAAATGATCTTTTAAGGGCATTAAAACAGATATTTTGTACTTAAAAAATTAGAGCTGTGACTATCAATAATCTCATTTAGTAAGTGTTTATTGTTATCGTTTAGTTTTGTAGCAACTAAAGAGCGAATAGAAAACGATCGCAAAGCATCTACTACTGATAACGTACCTTCTGCACTATCTTTTCTTCCTGTAAAAGGGAAAACGTCTGGTCCGCGTTGGCATTGACAGTTGATGTTTACTCTACTCACCTGATTTACTAAAGGATCTATTAATGCTGCTACTTCTTGATCATCGTTACTAAAGATACTTACTTGTTGGCCGTGTGTTGATTCGATTAAATATTCTATCGTTTCTTCTAAATCATCAAAAGGAACGACTGGAACAACTGGTCCAAATTGTTCTTCAGTATATAGTTTCATGTCGGCATTAACTGGATAAACAATTGCAGGATATACAAATGATTCGTTGGTTGCACCTCCATTTTCATTTATGATTTTTGCTCCTTTTGAAATCGCATCATCTAAACATTCTTTTAAATATGCTGGTTTATGAGGCTCTGGTAGTGGTGTTAAAGAAACCCCATCTACCCAAGGCATGCCAAATTTCAATTTGCCTACTGCTTCAGCTAATTGTTTTAAAAACTCATCTGCTAAGCTACGGTGTACAAAAATGATTTTTAATGCTGTACATCTCTGTCCGTTGAAAGAAAGTGAACCTAAAACGGTTTCTTGTACTGCTAATTTTAAATCGGCCTTTGCCGTAATAATTGCTGCATTTTTTGCATCTAAGCCTAAAATAGCACGTAAACGATTTACTTTAGGGTGCATTTTTTTTAACTCGTTGGCAACTTTACTCGAACCAATTAATGTTAACACATTTATTTTTCCAGATTCCATTAAACCAGGAATGATTTTATTGCCTCGTCCGTAAATGGTATTTACTACGCCTTTTGGAAAACAGTTTTTAAATGCCTCTAATAAGGGATAAAATAATAATGTGCCGTGTTTAGGTGGTTTAAATAGAATTGTATTTCCCATAATTAAGGCTGGGATTAACGTTGTAAATGTTTCATTTAATGGGTAATTGAAAGGGCCCATGCATAATACTACGCCTAATGGAGAACGGCGAATTTGAGCTACAATTCCTTGTTCCATTGTAAAACCTGCAGATTGACGATCTAAGTCTTTTAAGGCGTCAATTGTAGCTTGTATGTATTCGATTGTACGATCAAATTCCTTAGTTGAATCGGCAAATGTTTTGCCAATTTCCCACATAATTAATTTTACAACCTCTTGCTTTTTCTCGATAATTTGATGCGTAAATTTCTCTACGCATTCAATTCTTTGGGCTACATTCATTGTTGGCCACTCGCCCCTACCATTGTTATAGGCTGTTACTGCTGCATCTAAAGCTGCATTAGCCTCTTCTTTATCACATAGTGGATAAGTACCAATTATTTTTCGTTCTAAACCTTTAGCAGTTTTAATGCAAATAGGTGATAAAACGGTGTGAACATCTCCATTCCATGGTAACATTTTTCCATTTGATAGGTATTCACGTTGGTTTACTTCTTCCGCCAGTTTAAAGGCGTCTGGAATCTGCTCTTCAGTTAAAAAGAGTGAATTCAATTCTTCTTGAAAGCTCATAATTTATAGGTCGGTAATTTTTTTGTATTTAGGAACTAATGATTTCATTACAACCCATGCAATTAGATAGGCAACGGCACAAAACGCAAACATTATGGTGTAAGCAACAGTCATATTTGATTGAACTAATGGTTTTTGAATTTCCAAAAGCTGATTAAATAGATTAGCATCAATTGATTTTAATTTGTCTGCAACTTCAACTGGAAGTTTACTCAATGCCATGACATTCAAGTTGATTTTATCTCCATATTTACTGGCTAAATCCATTGAGGTGATCTGGTTTACAAATACATTATTACCCAACTCATTAAACTTGCTGAAGGATTCTGAGAATTCCTTTATGGGCATAATTATCAAAAATCCAACCGCCTACTTTAGTTACTAACACACCACCAATACCCCCAGCCATACCACCAATACCTACAACAGAACCAATTGCTCTTTTAGGAAACATATCTGATACTGTGGTAAAAATATTTGCAGACCATGCTTGATGTGCTGAAGCTCCAATACCTATTAAAATTACCGGGATCCAGAATGAATAATGACCTAAAGGTTGTGCTAATAAAACTACTAAAGGGAAAAGGGCTATTGCAAACATGGCTTTCATTCTACCATCGTAAACGGCATAACCTTTATCAACAAAATATTTAGGCAACCAACCTCCGCCAATACTTCCAATCATCGTCATACTATACAAAACAGCCAAAGGAAGCATAATATCAGAACCAGTCATGGCGTATTGATCTTTTAAATAACCAGGTAACCAGAATAAGAAAAACCACCAAACGCCATCTGTCATGAATTTACCAAATGTAAATGCCCATGTTTGTTTGTAGCCTAATAATTTAAACCACGATACTTTATCAACGTTTGCTTTATCTGCAACTTCATCTTCATCACTATTGATGTAAGCTAATTCTTCTGCAGATATTCTTTTTTGTTTCTCTGGAGATTCATAAAAGACTAACCAAAAGAATAGCCATAAAAAACCTACTGCACCAACTAACTCAAATGCTCTTTCCCAACCCCAGTTTGTGGCTATCCATGGAACAGTAATAGGCGCTAAAATGGCACCTACGTTAGCACCAGAGTTAAAAATTCCAGTTGCAAATGAACGTTCTTTTTTAGGGTGGTATTCTGCCGTTGCTTTAATGGCTGCTGGAAAATTTCCTGATTCGCCTATGGCTAAAACAGCTCGAGAAAACATGAAACCTAATATAGATACGGGTAATGCTGCGATACCAAAAGTTGTTAAAATTGATGCAATACCTGTACCTATAGAAATAGAATATGCGTGAATTATTGCTCCAATTGACCAAATAATAATGGCGATTCCGTAACCCCATTTTGTACCTAATTTATCTACAAAACGACCAGCAAAAAGCATGGAAATTGCATAGGTAAATTGAAAAATAGCGGCAATATCTGCATAATCACTATTTGACCATCCAAATTGCTCTTCTAAAGTTGGTTTTAATAAACTGAGTACTTGTCTATCAAGGTAGTTTACTGTTGTTGCAAAAAACAAAAGGGCGCAAATAGTCCATCTGTAATTGCCAATTTTAACTTGGTTCATAATTTTAGGTTTATATTTTGGTTGATTAGTGTGTTTTTGTTTAAGGTTTTACTTTATTTATGATTTCGAATGTTTTCGTGGTTAATGAAAACAAGGTATCGTAATCTTTATTTTCTAAAATTTGTTTACTTACTAATTTGCTACCCATCCCTACTGCACAAACACCTGCTTTAAACCAGGTATCAATATTTTTCTCTTCAATTTCTACTCCGCCTGTTGGTACAAATGATTGACCTTGAAAAAGCTCTTTTATTGATGATAAATATGCAGGGCCTAAAATATTTGCCGGAAACAATTTGATAATTCCTGCTCCGAATTGATGAGCTATATTAATTTCTGTTGGGGTCATGCATCCTGGAATCCATAATAAACCAGCATTGTGAGTTAGTTTTCCAACTTCTAAATCTACAACCGGACAAACAATAAAATCTGCTCCAGCTGCTAAAAAGTCTTTCGCTTCTTCGGTATTTTTAATTGTACCAATACCCAAGAATAAATCTTGCATTTCGGTTTTTAAGGCTTCCTTAATGAATTTGAAATTCTCTAGCGCAGCTTTACCTCTATTTGTGTATTCGAAAACACGAACTCCTGCACGGTATAAAGTGCGTACTATATCTAAACTTACCTGCGCATCTTCGTAGTAAAAAAGAGGCAATAAACCTTGGTTTTTAATGGCCTGTATAGCTGCTTCTTTAGTCTTCATTTTCTTTTAATGTCTGGTTAACCTGTTCAATTGTTGCTGTAGTACAATCGCTTGGTATAAATAATTTATTAAATGCTGCTGCAGTAGCGAAGTTTAAGGTTTCTGATGAATTGTTTTTGTGGTAAAATCCATAAATCAATCCTGCCATGAAACAATCTCCGCTACCTACTTTATCTAAAATCTTTTCTGAACTATATTCTTTTGATACAGTTAGTTCATTATCTGTATACAATGTAGTGTAATATTTTATGCCTTGTTTATAATCGAAACGGAAAGTATTGGCTACCGATTTACATTTTGGATAACTTTTAATGATTTCCTGAGAGGTAGCCTTTGCTTGTTCAAGATACACGTTTTTATCGCTCGTTTCGTGAATAAACTCTGGCAAGCTAATGCTTAACATTTTTTCTGCTGCCCAAATATTACCCATAATCAAATCGCAATATTGAGCTAATTGAGGAATAATTTCTGACGGCTGTTTACCGTATTGCCATAATTTGGCACGGTAATTTAAGTCAATGGATATGGTAATTCCTTTTGCACTTGCAGCTTTAACCGCTTCTAGGCAAACATCGGCTGCTGCCTGATTTAAGGCCGGACAAATGGCGCTGAAGTGAAACCACTTAACTCCATCTAGAACTTTATCCCAGTTGATTGTTCCTGTTTGCAACATCGCGAAAGCAGAATTTGCTCTATCGTAAATTACACCGGCATTTTTTAAGTCTTTTCCTTTTGGTAGGTAATATAACCCTATTCTATCTCCTCCGTGATGAATTTTTGAAGTGTCGATTTTGCAATTATCCATGTAACCGATAATTTGCTCGGACATGAAGTTTTCTGGCAAAGCTGTGAAATAAGCTGAAGGAATATTCCATAATGCCAATGCTGTTGCAACATTTAGTTCTGCACCACCAACATAAAAAGGCAGTTTATTTTCCGCCAGCCACTCACCATCGCCATCTGGACAGATACGTAATAAAAGTTCACCAAAACTTAAAACTTTGCCCATATTAGAAATTGAAATAGGTTTTAGCATTGTTGTAACAAATGTCTTGAATTACTTTTCCAAGCCAAGCTTTATCGTAAGGTAATTCTCCATTTTCAACATCTGTACCGAATAAATCACATAAAATACGTCTAAAATATTCGTGACGAGGATAAGAAAGGAAACTTCTAGAATCGGTTAACATCCCAACAAATTGGCTCAATAGGCCTAAGTTAGATAAAGCATTAATTTGATTGATCATTCCTTGTTTTTGATCTAAAAACCACCAACCAGAACCCCATTGCACTTTACCAGCAACTGTTCCGTCTTGATAATTACCAATCATTGTTGCCATTAATTCGTTATCTGCCGGATTTAAGTTATAGAGTATAGTTTTTGCCAATTTATTGTTCAGATCTAATTTATTTAAAAACTTAGACAATGATTTTCCTTGTGGGAAATCTCCAATTGAATCGAAACCTGTATCTGGACCTAAAGATGATAATAAACGATCGTTATTGTTTCTTAAGGCACCCAAGTGGAATTGTTGAACCCATCCTTTTTCGTGATCCCATAATGCAAAATTGAAAAGCATAGCTGATTTGAATTTCAAATTTTCTGCTAAGCTGATCGTTTCGTTATTTCTTATTTTAAGGAAGATAGCTTTTACTTCTGCTTCGGTATAATCTTCCGCATAAATTTGCTCTAAACCGTGATCTGAAACTGATGCTCCATTTTCTGCAAAGTAATCGTGACGAGATTTTAAAGCTGATAAATAGGTATCATAATCAGCGATTGTTGTTCCTGTTAAGGTAGCTAATTTATCTATGTACATGTTTAAACCTGCCACGTCATCAGCATTCATTGCTTTATCTGGTCTAAACGCTGGTAAAACTTTAATATCAACTTTGTTAGCTGCAATTTGCTGATGATATATTAAACTATCTAAAGGATCGTCGGTTGTACATAACGTTTTTACGTTCATTTTACGCAATAAACCTTGTACGCTGTATGCTGCGGTTTGTAATTTAGCGTTACATTCGTCGTATATTTTTTTCGCATTTGCGGAAGATAAAACTTCGTGAATGTCGAAATATCGTTGTAATTCTAAATGTGTCCAGTGGTATAAAGGATTTCTTAGTGTATACGGAACTGTTTCTGCCCATTTTTCGAATTTCTCCCAATCTGATGCTGCTCCAGTGATATAATATTCATCCACGCCGTTTGCACGCATCGCTCTCCATTTATAATGATCACCATATAACCATACTTGAGTTATATTATCAAAGTTTTTGTCTTCTGCAATTTGATCAGGCATTAAATGATTATGGTAATCAATTACTGGCATCTGCTTTGCAAACTCATGATACAGCGTTTGTGCTGTTTTGGTTTGCAATAAAAAGTTTTCGTCTAAAAAATCTTTCACTGGGTGATATATTTTTAAATTTATATTTTTCGTTTTAGTTCTTCGAATGAGATTGCTTCGTTCCTCGCAATGACGATTTAATTATACTCCACTAAAAATAGAGAAACCACCATCTACGCAAATCATAGCTCCGGTTACAAATTGAGATGCATCACTCAATAACCAAACTAAAGCGCCTTTTAATTCATCTGGATCTCCAAAACGTTTAAAGGGAGTTTGTTTAATTACTGATTGACCACGGGATGTAAAACCATCTGGTGTAGTTAACAAATTGCGATTTTGCTCGGTTAAGAAAAAGCCTGGAGCTAATGCATTCATTCTAATTTTATCGCCATAACGATTTGCTAATTCTACTGCAAACCATTGTGTATAACAATCTACTGCAGCTTTACCCATGTTATAACCTAATACTTTGGTTACTGCTTTTTTAGAATTCATGGAAGAAATATTTACAATACTTCCTCTTCCAGTTTTAGCAATGGCTTCTCCAAAAATTTGAGTTGGAATTAGTGTTCCCCATAAATTAAGGTCTAACACTTTTTTCATTCCATCCATTTTCATGCTAAAAATGTCTTCATCTGGTTGTAAAACTCCATCTGGCATATTGCCACCCGCAGCGTTTACTAAACCATCTATTTTACCAAAAGCTGCAATAACTTTTTCTCTTGCAGCAATTAGTTGTGTTTCATCCATCGCATCAGCAATTAAAGCAATTGCTTTTCCACCATTTTTATTAATTGCATCTGCTCTTTGGTTTGCGATTTCAGCATTTCTGCCTAAAATACCAACTGCTCCGCCTGCTTCTACAATAGCGTTAACGAATGAATTACCTAAAATCCCTGTTCCGCCTGTTACTACGATTACTTTACCTTCTAAAGAAAATGATTGTTCCATTATTATTTAAATATTTTTAGCACAAGTGAATTATTTATTTCGCTTTTAGATTGCTTCGTTCCTCGCAATGACGAAATAGACTAATTGACTTTATTTAAGTTCTTTTACTCCAAATGTATCCATGTCAGCATAGTCAAGGTTTTCACCTGCCATACCCCAAATAAAACTGTAATTTTTTGTGCCGCTACCAGCGTGAATGCTCCAAGTTGGAGATAATACTGCTTCGTGATTAGCTACAATGATGTGACGTGTTTCTTGTGGTTCACCCATATAATGGAAAACTCTATGCTCTTCATCTACATCAAAATAGAAATAAACTTCCATTCTGCGATCGTGGGTGTGTGGTGGAATAGTATTCCAAACACTACCTGTTGAAAGATTAGTTAAACCCATTACCAATTGGCAACTTTGAATGCCATCTTTATGGATGTAACGCATAATTTTGCGTTCGTTAGCAGTTTCTACACTTCCTAATTGTGCAGAAAAAGCATCGGCATTTTGCAAATAGGTTGTTGGATAGGTTGCATGAGCTGGCGCTGATAAAATATAAAATACAGCTGGATTATTAGCATCAGCACTGCTGAACTTTACGTCTTTTACCCCTTTACCCAGGTATAAACAATCTAGTTTTGCTAAGTTGTACGTTGTGCCATCGGCTTCAATTGTTCCTGCACCACCAACGTTAATTACGCCCATTTCTCGTCTTTCTAAAAAGAAATCAGCACGTAAAATATCATATGTACCTAAAGGCACAACTGTGGTTGTTGGTGTAATTAAACCAGTAACCATTCTATCGTAATGAGAATATACAAAGTTGGCTTTGTCTTTCTCTTTTAGCCCATCTAACAAAAATCTTTCTCTGATTTTCTCAGTTCCGTAAGTCTTAAAATCTTCTGAGTGTACGTGTTGTATAATCTTCATTTTATTGTGTTTTTCGTTGTTGAAAGATAATGAAGCAATTTTTACCTTATTAGGTGCTTTAAGATTGCTTCGTGCCTCGCAATGACGAGTTGTGTATTATAAAGATACTCCTCTTTTCCAAGGAATAAAATCATCTTGATTTAGCAAAACAGCTTTGGGAATTACTTCACCACTGGCTGCTTTAATACAATATTCTAAAATATCTTCTCCCATTTCTTCGATGGTTTTTTCGCCTTCTATTACTGAACCTGTATTGATATCAATAATATCGCCCATGCGATTTGTTAAGGCATTATTGGTTGCTACTTTAATTACAGGGCAAATTGGATTTCCTGTTGGTGTACCCAAACCTGTAGTAAATAAAATTAATGTTGCCCCACTTGCGGCCTTACCTGTAGTTGCCTCCACATCATTTCCAGGTGTGCAAACTAAGTTTAAACCACTTTTTGTAGCTGGCTCTGTATAATCTAAAACATCAACAATTGGCGATGTTCCACCTTTTTTTGCTGCACCATTACTTTTGATGGCATCTGTAATTAATCCATCTTTTATATTTCCGGGAGAAGGATTCATGTCGAAACCTGAGCCTGCATTTTCTGCTGCCTGATTATACGCACTCATTAACTTAATAAATTTCTGCGCTGCAGCTTGGTCTTTGGTTCGATCAATGATATTTTGCTCTGCTCCACATAATTCAGGAAATTCTGCTAATAAAACCGTTGCTCCTAAGCCAACCAATAAATCTGAACAATAACCGACTGCAGGATTAGCAGATATACCGCTAAAACCATCGCTACCACCACATTTAACGCCTATATTTAATTTACTTAGTGGTGCTGGTGTACGTTCTATTTTATTCGCCTCCACTAAACCTCCAAAGGTTTTTTTAATTGCCTCGGCAATCATACTTTCTTCGCTTTGCGATTTTTGTTGTTCGAAAATATATAAAGGTTTATCAAAGCTTGGATTTCTGTCTTTTAAATCTGCTAGGAAATCCTGCACTTGCAAATTTTGGCAACCTAAACTGATTACGGTAATTCCTGCCACATTTGGGTGATCGGCGTAAGCAGCTAATAATTTACTAAGTACTGCTGCATCTTGTCTTGTTCCTCCACATCCTCCTTGATGGTTTAAAAACTTAATACCATCTATATTTTTAAAAACTCTATTGTTTCTAGTATTTTCAAAAGAAAGTGGTGTTTCAAAAGTCGAGATATCAGTTCCTTCTTTAAAAGCCTCTACTAGTTGGTGTGTGTATGCTTTATATTTTGCGGTTACCGCGTAGCCTAATTCATTGTGTAAAGCTTCTCTAATAACGTCTAAATTGCGATTTTCGCAGAAAACAGTAGGGATAAATAGCCAATAGTTTGCTGTTCCAACTTTGCCATTTTGGCGATGATATCCATTAAATGTGCGATTTGCAAATTTCGAAACATCTGGTGCTTTCCATTCGTAATTGTAAGGACGATATTGGTAGGGTGCTGTTGCATGTTTTAGATTTTCAACAGTCATTAATGTACCTGCCTTTAATGAGTATTGTGTTTTACCCACTAAAGTTCCATACATAAAAACTTCATCACCAGCATTCATATCTTTGGTGTAGAACTTATGCTTTGCATGAATTTCATCTATCAAGGTATACGTATCACCTTGATAATTTATTAGTTCACCAGCTTTTAAATCGGCTAATGCGATAAGCACATTATCTTTTGGATGAATTTTTAAAACCTTATTCTTCATTACAGTACATTTATTTTTGAAGTGGTTAATTCTTCTAAAGATTGTGGTATTTCGCCAGCTACTATTCTATTGTACTTTTCTTTCACCGATTTTGTAAATCCTGGTAATAAGTTTAAATCTGTACCCCAAAAATCTACATCATTCAATACGCTTGTTGCATAATTAGTGATATTTACAGATAATTGATCGTAAAAATATTTAGCATTATTATCTGTAATAAGGTATTCTAACCCTTGGTATGATCCGTAAAATTTGCTCCCCTCCCTATGGTCGACTTTCATAAATACTAAATAAGCAGCAAAGCCAAAGGCGATATGTTCTGGAACTTTATTAAATAATTTGTAATAATTCAATAACAATGGCAAAATGCGAATTTTCATTTTCATGGTGTATTGAAAAGTGATATTAATCCACAAATGCTCTATGGAAGGATTTGCAAAACGATCTTTTACGGTACTTGCAAATGTTGTTTTTTGTTCTTCAGTAACCTCATACGGTACAGCCGGACCGATTTCTGTAGCCATCAAATCTTCTATATACGTTTTGAGATGGTCGTTGGTCATTGCATTTTTAACTGTATCAATACCTGATAGAAAAGCAATACCAGAACTTAACGTATGTGTTCCATTTAATAAGCGAACTTTTAATTCTCTATAAATTTCTATGTCGTTGGCAATTACAACTCCTGCATCTACTTTTGCAAATTCTAAAACGTTTGCTACTTTTTCATCGCCCTCAATAGCCCATAAACGGTAGGGTTCTGCCATTGACAATAAATTATCGGTATACCCTAGTTCACCTTGTAAACCAGCTAACGTTATTGCGTCTGGTTTACCTGGAACAATTCTATCTACTAATGAATTACAAAAAGTATTTGATGAAACCACCCATGCTACAAAATTGGCTTCTAGTTGATTAAATTTAGCAAGTTGCAATACAATTGATGCCAATTTAATTCCGTTATCTGGAATTAACTCTGTGGCAATAATAACTAAGCCACTTTCTTTTGAACCATTAAAAGCTTTAAATCTTTCGTACAGTACAGCTAAAACCTTGGCTGGGAAAGAAGTTGGTGGATTTAAACTGATGCTTTCGTTTACAAGTGTTATGCCTACTTCTGTAGTATTAGAAACGATTACTTTCAAATCTTTCGATTTTGCGATGCTTAAGATTTCTTGCCAGTTTTCTTCAGCAGAAATAACTCTACTTATTGCTGATGAAATAATATTTTCTGATACTGGCTGACCATTTTCCAATCCGCGTACGCAAAGTGTATATAAAGAATTTTGAGAATCAAACTCGGTTGTTGATCCGCTTGTTGATTTTACAACTGCAATTCGGCCATTAAAAATTCCTTGGCGATTTGCTTTATCTATGAAATAATCTGGTAGACCACGTAGTAAAACACCAGTTCCAAACTGAAGTACCTTTTCTGGAAGTTCAAAGGTGCTCTCCTCAGGTACAACCACATTTTTAGGATTGATTAAATTTAGATTTTCTTGAGATAAAATCATTTCTAATGAATACTGCTTTTCAATTTTAAAATTTGTTCACAAAAAGACGGCAATGCCCTTTCAAAGCATATTGGTTAAAGCAATTATACTTATTAATTGCTAGTAAAAACCCTATTTGGATGCAAATATTTGCGCAATCGTTCCCGAGAACGTTGCAAAAAAATATGGTGTGTTTAAGGATAGAACTTCACTTTTTCTGTACCCATCCAATTTATTAAATTTGGAATATCGTAATAGTTAAGTACGTTGTTAATTACAACTCCATATCTATCTTTTGCCAAAGGCTGATTTAAGATATCTTGATAGGTTGAAATACATTGATATAAATTGATTTTACCGATTTTAGGGTTTAAAAATGCAGCATGTAAAGCTGGCAAACCAACTAATCCGATGGAATTGATTTCTATTGGCAATTCATTTAAATCTACTTTCCTATTTAAAAATTCCATTATGCTTAATACATCGGTAATGCGTTGTCCGATAAGAGGTTTTCCTATATGCAACGCTAACATCGCATTGCGATATTCCTTATTGAAATATTTCGGGTCGTTTAATTCCGGTTTATCTTTAGTTTCTCCAGTTCCACGAAGGTCAACAGCTACTATAATTACATCGTTTTTTTCAGCTAAAGATTGTGAAATAATACTATCTCGTTTCTTTGTATCGTCACTTAACCAAATTACTATTTTCTTTGCGTTGACTGATGGATAATACATCCGAATTGGTAATGGTACTTCATTCTTTTTGCGAAGAATAATTTTATCAAACTCAGTATCAAAGTGACCAATTTTTCCTTTTCCAACTTTTTCTATTTCTAATTTTTCATTAGTCGACGTTATTCCTAGTAATTCTCTGATTTTCTGCTTTCTTTGTTCAATGGATTGTTGGGCAAATAATCTTCTTTGTTCAGTTTTTTCATTAAATAGTTGAAGATTTTTTTCAGCAATAGTTACTTCATCAGGATAGCTTGTATTTACTTTTCCATTTGCACTTGCAAATAAATCTTTATCTGTTAAGGTTTCTAAATTCAATTCCTGAACTGGCTTTGCATCGTTATAAAACCATTTCCTAAACCACTGTACTGCTGCTTCTCGCTTAGGTTTTGAAATTCCATGTCCATCGTCATACGTAAAAAGTGATAATTTTTCTGGTGATGCTAAACTTTGATACACTTTCTTTAATTCTTCAACTGATTGCAATGTTGCATTATAATCTATAAAATCATATCGTCCTGCTAAAACTAAGATCGGTTTAGGTGCAGCTGCGATCAGATAATCGCTCATTTCTAACTGTGCATTTCCCTCTCCTGGAATTTGCGCACAACCATCCGCAGCGCCAGTCATCTCTAAAGTTCGTTCTCTACTTGCCAAATAACTGCATGGCGCAATAATTTTAACTCGATCATCAAAGCCTGCAAAGTAAATAGCTTGCATTGCGCCTCCACTATTACCAATACATCCAATTTTGTTTTTATCAATTTCTGGTCTAGTCTCTAAATAATCTAATGCGCACACATTATCTAATAATTCATACGCTGCAACAGAAGTTCCTAAAAGATTTGAGGATAAATTTAACAAGGTATGCTCAGTAGTTGAGCCACGAGTAAGCGCTTTTCCAGTTTCGTCTGTTAACTGAACTCTTTCGCTTTGAGAAATTGGATCGATTACAAAAACCATAAAACCATTTTTAGCAAAAAGAATGGCTGTTTGTTGATACGATTCGGTCGCTTTAGCTAAATCTTCATGCCCACAAAAAAGCAAAACAGCAGGGAATTTTCCCTTTCCCTCTGGGATATACAAATTTGCCGTGATATGATGGTTTTTAAAACTCTGGTAAACAACTTTCTCAATACGATAACCAGATTTTTGAATTGCTCCCGTTATTTGTGGATTTAAATTTGCTTTTTGAGGTAATGCACCTAAAATTGTTTTAACTTTTTGTCTTACCGATTGGATATACGCAATCGTATTTGTTTTAGAAGTTAATGCTTTATTAAATGCAATTTTTCTTTTATCGTATTGCGAATGCAATTGCTGAACTAGATAAGTGTTTAAACTTACATCAGTTTTCCAGTCGAGTATAGTTGATTTTTGAGCAAAAACTGTACAAATTAAGCACTGAAATAACATGAAAGTAGCTAAATTTTTAATCATAATTGATTTCTTAGCATTTTGTAAAAACTTAGGGATTAGCCTTTAACCATTTGGGATATTCTTTATTTAGAAGATTGTTAGGCCATGCCCCGTACCAAGCATAACCGTTTCTGCGTTCGAAACTAATATCAGCTACATTATCTTTTATTGAATTATCTCTATCGCCAAATATGGGTTTATTGGTTTGAAAATCGTAAAATCTAGCCCAGATAACAGCAGTTGGATCAGCAATTAAACCTCTATCCTTTCCATCAGGGAATTTCTCAAACTTATACCCTTTGATTTTTGTTGCTTCAAACCAATTGATTGCGTTAGAAATTGCATTTTTTATCTCAAGTGATGGATTTTTAAATCGCATCAAAAATCGAACAATTCCAACAAATTCTGATGTACTTAAGGATGCTGGTTCAAAATTTCTAGCCTTAGCTGGTTTTAATGTATTTTGATCGTATTGTGCAGCCCAAATCGTTGGTTTTCCATTTTGTAAAACCTGCGTTTTTAAAATGCAATCTATACCTCGTTTTACGGCATTTTCAGCTTTGCTAACGTAACTTTTGTCAACAACTTCAAAATCGTTTGCTTGTGTTGCAATATCTTGCATGATGTTTAACACATTTACAATAGCATCGTCATTATACGTTATTTCGGCTCTATAAATACTTTTATCTGGATAGTATTGTGGCCAACCACCATTTGCATATTGCGCCTTTAACAGGTAATCTATTCCTCTTTGTGCTGCTATTAAATATGCTTTATTGTTTGTTGTTTTATAAGCTTTTACTAAGGCATTAATTTCTCTACTTGTAGCCTTATTATCAATTGTAGCATGTTTATCTGTTGTGGCTTTAATTTTAGCCATCAATGCATCGTTAAGTGGAGTTTCATATTTTACTACACTACCATCTTCCAATTGTTTTGGCCAAGCACCATTGCTTAACTGATAAATCAACATTTTCTCTGCTGTAGAATCTGTTTTAATAGAAGACTGACCAGTTTGTGCAGTTGCACAAGAGCAAAAAATCATACAGATAAATGCGTAAACTAGTATTAATTTATTCTTCATGTTTATCGTTTTAAGATTGCTTCGTACCTCGCAATTACGACTTGGTAGGCAATAACTTTCTATATTCGTTTTATGACTATTTTACTTGTTTAGCTAACCAATTCATTAAATCAGCTGCTGCTTTTAAGTTATCGTAGCTTGCTGGTAATTTTCTACCGTCTACATATTCATTGTATAACCATGGATCTCCAATCATAAAAACAGTTCCTTTTCCATATTTAGTAACCGACATTACATTATCGCCATCTTTATCCTTTAAAATCGATTTCGCATTGCCCGAAAGTTTTAAACTACTATATTCTTTAATAAAAAGATTGGTTGAGTGTTTAAAAATCTCATTCCCAACAGGAACCACTACTTTTGCAGTTTCAAAATTAGAAGGAACTGGAACTGTTCCTTTACTATCTTTATTGAACTGTACACCGAATTTTATTGCCAATTCATTAAAATGATCTAACTCGCAATTTGGTGCATCATTTGCCATTAATACCAAAACACCGCCAGCTTTTACCCATTCAGTAATTGCTTTAATATGAGTGTTTTCTACAAAATTTGGTTTTGGATTTTCCTTTTCAAAATCTGGATCTACAATAATATAAACCGACGAATTTTTTAAGTTCGCTGCTGTTGGTGCTTGATATAAGGTATTGGTTTTAAAACCTGCATTATTGAATTGATCTCCCCAAAAAGAAAAACCGCCATTTGCCAATTCTTCCCACTTGTAATGCCAAGAAATGGTGTTATTACTTTGGTCTGCTTTAGTTTCATTATTGAAATAAGAATCTAACGTTACCGTTTTACCCAAGCCAGGTTTTGGTAAAGCAGCAATTTCCATCTCGTTAGCAGCCAACAAAAATGCACCAACACCTTTTGGGTCATTGGTAATTACTTTCTCACTCAAATAATACGAATAACTGCCATCTCGATAAGGTTTTCCACCCAAGCCCGAAACGCTTACTGTTCCTTTTAAATTAATTTTTCCTACCGATGCCTGTTCAATAAATTTAGTTTTAATGCCTTTATATCCTTTATCCGCAACTGCGAAGTACGACGCAGGTAAATAACCCATGCGCACAGCTTTTGCGAAGGTGTACACGAACATATTTGCTGCTGATGCCTCATGATAATTTCCTTTGCCATTTGGCTGATTTAAGATATCGTACCACAAGCCAGATTTTTGATCTTGCACTTTTTGTACTGCCACTGCATATCGATTTAAAATAGCTAATAACGCTGCACGTTTAGGATGGTTTTTCGGAAAATTATCTAGTACATCAACTAATGCCATGCCATACCAACCCATTGCCCTAGCCCAAAAATTAGGAGATTTACCAGTCGTTTTATTGGCCCATTGTTCAGTTTTAGATTCATCCCAACCGTGGTATAGTAAACCCGTTTTAACATCTCTTGCATTTTTTTCCATCCAAATAAACTGGTTTGCGATGTCATCGAATGCTTTTTCGTTTTTAATTATTGCTGCGTATTCTGCATAAAAAGGTTCACCCATATATAAACCATCTAACCACATTTGATTTGGATAAACTTTCTTATGCCAAAATCCTCCTTCTTTTGTCCGAGGTTGTTGTTGCAATTGATCCCATAACAAAGTGGCGGCTTTAAAATATTTTTGCTGCCCGGTTACTTTATATAGTGTGAGTAGCGAACGGCCGTTCTTAATATTATCAATGTTATAGTCAGTTAGTTTATAGCGGTTGATTGTTCCTTCTTTAGTTACAAAAAAATCCATGCTTTTTTGCATGTATTTAAAATATTCCCCGTTTCCAGTTCTTTTCCAAATACCATTTATTCCTTCTAAAATCACCCCTTGATCGTATGCCCATTTTACAGGTTTTGGATTTGCTGGATCAAGATTTAATGAATCTTTCCAAATTTCCATTACTGTGCTAGCCATTTGTTGTGATAAAGGTTGTTGTGCCTTTACCTGTAAAGTTAGAGCTACGAAAGTTGCTACGCTTAAATATTTAAAAATGGATGCTTTCATACTATTTGTTAATCTCTAATGATTTCTCAGTTGCTCCTGCTAGAAATTCGGTTTTATTTGTTGCTTTTGCAGCATCTAAACCAGATGTTTTAATAGCGCTATTTCTATCACCACTGATGCGGAAAAGCAATTGTGCTGTATTGTAATTTATAGTCGAAAAATTGATGTTATTTCCATTTTGGATATTAATTAATGGATTAGCTTTATCAACTACCAAATTTATTTGACTTAAACTTACATTTTTAGCTTCTTGAATATCAATACCTTCAGTAGCTTTAACGCTAAAATTATCAATAGTGATGTTGCTAATGCTCAATTCTGGTAAACCTCTAATAAAGATTGCTTTTGAAGCGCCATCGCACACCATGTTACTAATATGAAAATCTCTAAAAACTGGAGTTTCTTCGGTTACTGGCACTAATTGAATTTTAGGTGCGTCTCTTTTTTCGCCAGTTAAAGGAACAGGATCTACTGCAGCATAATACATATCGAATAGCACTGCTTCACCTACAATATCTTTCATATTGATGTTTTTAACGAATATTTTCTCTACAACTCCACCTCTACCTCGAGTTGTTTTAAAGCGAAGACCAATATCAGTTCCAATAAATGAACAATCGGATACAAAGATATTTTTTGCTCCGCCAGACATTTCACTTCCAATTACAAATCCACCATGTGCATGATAAACAGTGCTATTGCGAATAATTACATTTTCCGTCGGCATTCCGCGTTTCCTACCTGCTGCATCACGGCCAGACTTGATGCAAATTCCATCATCACCTACATCAAAAGTACTTCCTTCAATTAATACATTTTTACATGATTCTATGTCAATACCATCGCCATTTTGTGCATACCATGGGTTTTTAACATATACATTTCTAACTGTTAAATCTTCACACATCAGCGGATGAAGATTCCAAGCAGGTGAGTTTTGAAAAGTAACTCCTTCTAGTAATATTTTTTTGCAAGAAGTAAGCACCAATAAATTTGGACGTAAAAAGTCTTTAATTGACGCATAAAAATCTGCTGTTTTATCTGTTGTAATTTCTCCTGGATTTTTTAACGATGCACCTTTAAATGTTTTCTCCGAAGGATACCATGTTTTTTTATCCTCGCTGGTCAACCCACCAGATGCTATTAATTTTTTCCATTGACTTTCAGTTAATTTATCTTTTTTAACCATTCGCCAAGCATCACCACCTCCATCAATAATTCCGTAACCGGTAATCGCAATATTTTGTTGTTTAGTAGCAGAAATTGGCGATTGATTTCGCATTTGTGGTAAACCTTCCCAATTGCCTGCTACTAATGGATATTGATCAAAATCTTTTGTAAACTGAAGAATAGCATTTTTTTGGAGATGTAAATTTACATTGCTTTTTAATTCAATTGGCCCACTTAACCATAATCCTTTTGGAACGACAACTACACCACCACCTTTTTTAGCACAAGCATTAATAGCATCATTAATAGCTTTTGTATTTAACGTCAAACCATCGCTTTTAGCACCATATTTTACAATACTAAACGTGTCAGTTTTAAATGAAGTTTTAGCAACAACTGGAAGGTTACTAAATGAATAATTTGGTTTAACACCAGATTGGGCATTAGCAAAGAATGAGGCATTAAATATGAGGAAAGCGATAGTATAACCTATTTTTTTCATGTTCGTACAACAATTTATATTGGTTTGTGGAGCTTAATACTAACAAGTCTACATAGTTTTAGACAGGAATAAAACAAAATGACAGAAAATAACTATGCAATCGATACCAATTTGGGTTGTAAGTGATATGGAGTAGTTATAAGTCTGAAAATTTGAAAACAGATGTATGCTATACAACTTTACTTCTCTATTCTAAACCAATCAAAATCTGCATATCCAGCATCATTTATTTGTTGTTCTCTAACGGAAAACAAACCCACTTTAGCGCCTATCCATTTGCCAGGCTCAGCCTGAAAAATGTCATTTACATTTGTGAATTTATCGCCATCAAAACTATAACTAAACTGACATTTTGATCCTTGAGTTATGGCTACACTCAAATAAATAGTTGAAGAATTTAATTTAATCAATATTTCTTCGTTTTCTGACTTGCCTTTATCTGCTGCTTTGCAAGTGGTGTAAACTAAATAATTCCCATCTTTTTTACTTTTAATAGCAAGATTAGCATAACTTAAACCAGTTACAATTAGCCCAGCTTTTTCATTTTCTAATTTGGTATTTGGAGTAAAAGTTAATTTTGTAACTACTGTAAATTTCTCAGTCGGAAATTTTTGTAAGAGTAAATTAGGTACATCCCAATAATTCTTAGCGCTATCTGGCATTTTAACAGCATACAAACGTAACGAACCTTTTGCTGGATTTAAAAAAGACCATGTAGCAGAAGGATTTGCTTGCCATTGCCATTGTAAACCTAAATTTATTCCGTTAAACTCATCACTTTCTGCTGGTGTGGCTATTGCGACTGGTTTAGTAATTGAAGGCTTTTTATACCTTAAAATAGGTTCTCCAATTCCATCGCCATCTACATCAGTTCCAATTACAGGCCAATTATTTATCCATTTCATAGGCTGTAAATGCACAACTCTGCCGTACGCTTCTTTATCCTGAAAATGCAAAAACCAATCTTCGCCCAATGGCGTATTTACCCATGCACCTTGATGTGGTCCATTTATTGGAGACTTTCCTTGATCCATAACCACTTTACGCTCATAAGGACCATAGACATTTTTTGATCGTAATACCAATTGCCAACCTGTACTTACTCCACCAGCTGGTGCAAAAATGTAATAGAAACCATTACGTTTATAGAACTTAGGGCCTTCTATGGTTGGATCTAGTTCATGCCCATCATATACCAGTTTTCCTTCATCGATAATTTTATCACCTGCGGCATTCATTTTTTTAACGACGATAATACTTTTAATTCCCGCTCTGCTACCAGCATAAGCATGAACTAAATACACTTTTCCATCTTCATCCCAAAGGGGACATGGATCGATTAAGCCTTTCCCTGCTTCTACTAAAATAGGTTCAGACCATGGGCCAGCAGGTTTCGTAGCTTTTATTAAGTAAATTCCAAAATCTGGATCAGGATAATAAATATAGAACTCTCCATTGTGGTAACGGATAGCAGGTGCCCAAACACCATTTCCATGTTGGGTTTTGGCAAAATGCTCAAAAGGTGGTTGTCTTTTTAAGGCATGGCCGATAATTGTCCAATTTACTAAATCTTTAGAATGTAAAATTGGTAAACCAGGAACAGCATCAAAACTTGAAGCTACTAAATAGAAATCATCACCTACTCTCACCACATCTGGGTCAGAATAGTCAGCATCTATCACAGGGTTTTTATAACTTCCATTACCTAAATCAGGTACCCAAACTTTAGAAATTGGATTTTGAGCACTAACAATTAGCGTAGAGAAAGTGATTAAAATGGTGATTAATTTCTTCATTTATTATTTTCTTATGATTTGTCATCCAGAAGGTAGTGAAGGATCTAATAGAATAATTAGATTCCTCGTAAACTCGGAATGACAAAATTAATTAGAGGGAATCCACGCTGCATTTCCTTTAAAAATAGTTGCTAGTGTATATTGCTTTACTTCCTTTTTGGTGAGCTGTTTAGACCAATTTACTCTACTATCTTTTACAAAACCAGGCCCAAAAGAACCGTATTCTGCGTAAAAGGTAGTTTCATGATTTTTATTTTCATTCCACACATGCCATCCCTCTGGCAATATATGCCCACCCATTTCTGTTCGGATAAAAACCGTTTTGGCATAAGGTCTCCAAGGTCTACCTAAATACACTTTTTGAAATGCTGGATCGGCGGTAAGCTTGCAATCTAAAAACACAAAACCGAATGGTTGAGCTTGAGTAGTTGATGCTGCTGTGATGTACGAATTTTTTTTGCTGTGAATATGACAACGCTCAAAAATTACGGTAGCAGCGCCAAATATAAAGTCTGTTGTACCTTCTATATAGCAGTCCATATAGTATTGTCTGCTAGTATCTGCTGATGGGAAAAGTGTATCTTGATTTCCTAAAATTTTGCAGTTTTTAATCACCACTCGATCTGCTTCAACATGTAATGCTACAGCTTGTCCAACTGGACCTGCTGAGTTTTCAAACGTTATATTTTCTGCCTTAAAATCATTTCCTTGCACTAAAACAGTATGCGATGTATAAGTATTAATTCCATTTCTCCCTGAATAATCATCAAAAGTGATGATTGTTTGTTCTTTATTTTCGCCGATTAATGAAATTTTAGATTTTTGAGATGGAATAATTAATTTCTCCTTATAAATTCCATTTTTAATATAAATTGGCACCTGCACTTCAGATAAATCTCGCACTGCATTTACCGCTTCCTGTATGGTCTTAAAATCTCCGCTACCATCTTTAGCTACTGTAAAAGATTTCGGATAGGTTTGCGCATTTGCGGATAACGTAATGAAGATAAAAAGGCAAGTTAGTATTGTTTTCATTTCTTTGTTTTATTCACGTCACCCTGAATTTATTTCAGGGTCTTATTTGCAGGAAGATGTTGAAACAAGTTCATATATTATTTAATCTGCGCATCAGCGGCTACTCCTTTGGATTCCAGCCATTAAGAACTTTATCCAACGTATATTCTTTTACAGTAATTTCATTTAATTGATGCGACCAGACTACTCTAGCTTTAGGATTTGCACCAGGCCCTGTATTATTGTATTCCGCATAAAATGCCGTTTTTTCATTGCTTTCCTTTGCCCAATTATCCCAACCTTCTCCCTTAATCATTTTACCTAAATCACAATTGATAAAAACAGCTTTAGCAAATGGTCGCCACGGTCGACCTAAATAGTAAGAGTTTGCAGGAGCGTCTCCTAAAATTTTACTATTTAGAAAAACATACCCATATTTTGAGGTGTCTGGAGATGAAGAAGCGGTAATATAACCTGCACTTTTGCAAAATATCTCACACTCCTCAAACACAGCGGTAGATGAACCAAAAATAAAATCAACTGTACCTTCAATATAACATTTGTAATAATATTGGCGACTTGCATAGCCATAGGTATACAAAGTATCTTGAAAGCCCAACATTCTACAATTAACAAATTTAGCCTTATCACCAGCCACAAATAAGGCAACTGCCTGTCCAACTGGGCCAACAGTGTTTTGAAAAGTTATATTTTCTGCTGAAAATTGTGGTCCATAAATATAAAAGCTAGCAGAACCAGATGTTCCTTTTTCTTCACCAAATGTATTTTTCCGTTGTGCCCAATCATCATAAGTTAAAATGGTTTTTTCTACACTTTCACCAATCATTTTAACCAGTTGCTTAGAAGCAGAAAGATTTAATTTCTCTTTGTAAATTCCATTTTTAATAAAGATTGTAGTGGTTACTTTTCTGAAATCGGGCACAGCATTAATCGCTTCTTGAACTGTTTTGTAATTGCCAGTTCCATCTTGGGCGACAGTAATATCATATTGAGTATTGGCATTGGATTTTGAAATTGTAGAATCTTCAACTAAAACAACACCACCTGATTTTTTAACTGGCTGAAAAGCTAAAAGTGTACTAACTGAAATGATTGATAACTTTAAAAACAGTCTCATAAATGAATTTATTTTTTTATCACATATTTGCCCAAATCTGTTTTAGTTTCTTTAACGCCTTCAGCTACTAAACCAGCCACAATTTTCGCTCCATATGGACTTAAGTGCGTATCATCCTTTTTTCCTAAAGGATAATTAACATTTCCAGAATCTACATAATTAAATAACTTCTTTGAAGGTTCATCTCCTAACTCAACCAGTACTTTTGCTGTTTTACGTTCCATATCAATTAGTGGTATATGCAATGAATCTGCTAGTTTCCGCACTATAGCTGGGTAACCTTTATGTGTATCTGCTAAAACTCCATTTTTAAAATTTCGACGAGCAATTGGAGTTAATAAAATTGGGTTTGCCTTTTTTGCTTGAGTTTCTTGTATGTATTTAATCAAATTGATTTTAAATTCAGTTAGTGAGGTTCCAATTTCTGGTTTATTTATTTTTTCATCATTATGTCCAAACTCAATTAATACGTAATCGCCTTCTTTTAAAGTTGTTAAAATAGCTTCCCATCTTTTTTCATTGAGAAAAGATTTTGTACTTCTTCCATTTAAAGCTCGATTATCAACTTTAACATTGTTATCAAAATAGGGCTGTAATTCCATTCCCCATCCAGTTTCTGGAAAAGCTTTTGGTTGTTTATTCGCAGCTGTGGAATCGCCTATAATGTAAAGTGTAATAGGTTCTTTTTTAACAACGATAAATGACATTAAAACAATCCCCAGTCCTACCAACAGATTTTTATACATGTTAAAATTGGTTTTAAATTCAATTATTAGTTTGAGTTTCTAGGAAAGCAAATTACTTAAATTCACATCATTTTTGATAATTAATTATGCAAACGTTGCCAATTATCTTCCATAAAAAAGGGCAGATTAATCTGCCCTTTTACTATTCAAATAAGGTTTATCTCCATCTTGGATCACCTATTCCATTTGCTATTAATGTACTCTCGCTAATGGTAAAATTACCCGTAGCAGGAGATGTAAATCCTGGATTTAGGCTTGTAGATGTTCCAGTATCGTATTTTACTCCTGAAACAGTACCCGCTAAATAAGTTGGTGCATTAAAATAATTGTTTTGAGTAAAGTTTGCTGCTACGATATTCGTTGCCGCTTGATTTGTAATGATTCCAACGGTATTTGCAACAATATTTTTTGAAAAGAAAATATCATGTTTAGCTAATCGAATATAAAGTAGTCTTCCTGCTGCCGTATTTGCAACTGCATTGAAAGTATTATTTGAAACGGTTATTACTGAATTTACCGCAGGGAAATTCGTTGAACCCCCGGCATCCATTCTAAAGAAATCTCTGATAGCAGAATTATAAACAGTATTATTTGTAAATGTAAACGTTTTGGCGATACCATTTCTAAAATCGAAAATATCACCACCATTACCATCAATGCTACTAATTACGTTTCCTTTATAGGTTACTGATTCAATCTGTGATTTTGTATTCACATATAATAGCCCTTTTACATAATTCTTTATTACAGTATTTTCTACTAGTAAATTGCCATAAGCAGTATTATCTTCATCATAAATAATAGCTTGATTACCACTTAATGATCCAGTTCCATCAAGCACTACATCTTTTAAGGTTAAGGCAGCATTGCTTTTTAACCTCAATATTAATCCACTAATGATTGGTTTATCGGCAATATTTGTACCTCTAATGCTTATATTTTTTGAAACTACAACATCTGCATTAATTGTATATGTACCAGGTGCAAGCCCTAACACAGCGCCTGAACTAGCATTACCTATTATTGTAGCAAGATTATCTGCAGGTGTAACCATTGTTGCCGTGCTAAAATCAAAAAGGGTTGTAAATGTAGCAGTACCTCTCACTTTAGTTCCTGCAAGCAACTTAGCAGTATACGCTGTTTCCCCCGTTAAACCAGTTATGGTCGCTTCACCTGCTGCAACTTCTGCAGGGGTAACTGCACGAGTAATATTCCCAGGCATTAACGTTATTGATGTTGCCGTTTCTCCTGCTTTCCAGTTCAAAATTACAGTAGTAGCGGCAATTTTAGATTGGCTTACTGGTTGGAATATTTGCTCTGGATCGGTTTTAACACTTGCACTAACCCATTTTGATTCAGCAATACCATCTCCTACCGACTTAACACGAATGTAATATTGTGTTTCCCCTATCAATCCAGTCACAGTATATGGAACCTGCAAAAAAGTAATGTCTTTAATCGTTTTAAGTGCCGTACCTGAAAAATCTGCATTTTCAAAAACTTCTATCGTGTATGTTTTTGCATTAGGAATAGCACTCCAAGATAATTTGACTCCTGTTTTATTAACTACAACAGCTGTTAGGCCTACAGGAGAAAAAGCTCTATCAACCTCTAGCTTTGTAATTTCATCCATCATACCATCTTTACAAGCTGAGAAACCTATAAGGGTAGTCAGAAAGAAAATGCTGATATATAATTTATTTCTTTTCATAAAATAGCAATTATAAGTTTAGTGGTTTATTATTCAACATTCCGTTGGATGCATCTAAAAAGACTTGCCAAATTGGCCAGTACTGTTGCAAATTTGGCTGCTTAACATATAAAGCATCCCAATATTTAATTATATCTGTACTTGGCCCAAGTGTCCATGCCTTATTTGCTGTATAACCAGCCGCTGCCCCAATGGCATCAGTATCACCAAAGTTTAAACCATAAATTTCAACAGTTTCTCCGTTGGCTAAAGTTTTATAATAGATTTTAGCAGGAAGATTTGCATACTTCCCAGTTCTACTATCTAATTGCTGTAATTTGGTTTTGGCCTCTGCCAATTTAGTATCTAACAAGTTCCAGCGAATTAAATCTGCTTTTCTTAACATTTCGCCAGTAAATTCTAATGCTCTTTCGTTTACAATCGCATCAAAGAAATCTTTTTTAGATGCTGTTGCAGCTGCCATAAAAGTGGTAACTTTTGCAGGTGCTGTTGGATAAGCACGATCGCGAATCATTTTCAAGTATGGCGCTGCTGCTGCTGGACCATCAATATCATTCACTGCTTCTGCTGCCATTAAAATTACATCCGCATAACGCATATACATCCAGTTTAAACCATCATCATTGGTAGATGTAACTCTACGTTTCATCCATTCGTAACGATACTTACCAAAATATAAAGCATTTAACGAAGAAGGAACTTGTGCCGCTCCCTTAGTTCCATCACCACCATCCCATCCATAAGGAACAATACTCACGTCTCTACGCACATCTTCTTTCTCATATTCGTATAACATAATTGGATTAGGGCCATTTGTACCACCTTTATTTTGACCTGTATATTGATCAGTCTTTGCGTGTTTTACACCTAAATCGAAAATCACCCTACCTCTACCTTCACTAAAAGGAATTTCCCACATCGATTCTAAACCAGCTGCTCCTGTTTCTTCATTTAATTTTCTGAAAATTTCTTCATATCCAAGCAATTTTAATTTGCCACTAGCAATGATTTCCAAACATTCTTTTTTAGCAATGGCATACATTTTATCGTGAGATAATTCTGGATCTGTACTGAGCCTAACAGTTCCATCCAAACGTTGTGCATAACCACCTGCAGCTAAAGCTAAACGAGCTCTTAGGCCTTTAGCAAATGCTTTATTTACTTTTTCAACACTATTGGTACTTGCATTTTCATTTGGCCAAGGAAGGTAGCCTGCAGCTTCATTTAAATCTGCCAACAACTGTTTATAAATAACATCTCTATCACTTCTAGGCAAATAGCTTGTCTCAGTAGTTACTGGTTCAAATCTCGCTGGCACATCGCCCCAACCTTTAATTAAATCATTATATACAACCGCTCTTAAGGTTAAGATCTGACCTAAGATTTGTGCCATTTGTGGGTTACTTTCAATCTTGCCATACGTTCTAATTCCTCTTATAGCCAAATTTGCCCTTTCTATACCTTCATAAAACTTAGCGTAAGCATTGTCCAAGGTATTCATTTGGCTATTATTTACGTTGGTATTGTAATTACTCAATCTAGCTTTATCATCACCGGTAGTTTTTAATGAATTATATACCTCAGTATCATTATTTACTCCATAGTAAACTAAAAAACGACCTCTATAGGAGTTGGTTTCCCCAAATGATTGTAAAACTCCTGTAATTGCTCCTTCTGCTAAACCAGGTGTTGAAAAAATAACAGATTCGTCTAAAGAAGACTTTGCAGGTGAATCTAACGCTTTTTTACAACTACTCATGGCAGCAAGTCCTGCAAACACAAATAGTATATATATTATCCTTTTCATATTATTTATTTAAATATTATCCTAAAAATTAACGTTTAATCCAAAAATGAATGATTTACTTCTTGGGTAAGCAGAATAATCTACACCTGGTGTTAACGGTGTATTTCTTCTCGTAGATACTTCTGGATCAAAGCCAGTATAATTAGTCCACAGCCACAAGTTATAACCTGATGCATAGACTCTTAGTTTTTTCATTTTCAATTTCTCCGAGATTTTAGCTGGGAGTGTATAACCCAATGTAATAGTAGATAATCTTAAGAAAGAACCATCTTCTACTGCCCAATCACTTAATACAAAGGATTTCATATATGGAGACCATAATGTAGTATTTGCATTCATTGCGGCTAATTCTGTTGCGTCATTACTAATTGTACCGTCGGCACGAAGATTTGTCCAACGTTTGCCAGTAGCCATAATATCAATCATATTTCTCGAACTATATTTACTACTCGATGTGTACTCGATTTTATTGGCATTGTAAACATCATTTCCGTAACTCCAATTAAAATAGGCACCAATATCAAAATTATAAATTCTAGAATTTAGGGAGAAACCACCTGTATTTAACGGATTCGTATTACCGATAACAGATCTGTCTGATAAATCAATCTTTCCATCACCAGAAATGTCTTCAATTTTCATTGTACCCGGGCGAATTGTACCTAAAAACTCTTTACCATCAACAATACCAGATTTCAATGTCCAAGTGTCTGTTGCAGCGTTGTATCCAGAAAAATCTGAAACCTCATATCTACCTGCATTTTTATAGCCATAAATACGACCAATTGATGCGCCTGTTTCTACTAAATAATCTATACCAATCTCAGTTGATGCCCAACCCGCAGTACCATTTAGGTTTTTAAGAGGACCTAACGATATTACCTTATTTCTATTGAAACTAATATTGGCATTTACAGAAAGATCGAAATTTGTCTTTTTAATGGCATTCCAGTTTACAGAAAATTCTAAGCCTTTGTTTTCTGTTTGACCTACATTACGAAACTGTATATCATAGCCCGTTCCAGGAGTTTGCACCGCGAGCAGCAAATCTTTAGTTTTATTTAAATAGGCATCTATCGTTCCTGTAATTCTCGAATCAAGCAGCGCAAAATCTAAACCGATATTTCTGGTAACGTTTGTTTCCCACTTCAGATCTGGGTTGGCCATGGTTTTTGAGGCTGCCCAGAAATTACTAGAACCATTTATCCAAACTGTATTAGAGTTTAAAAAAGATTGAGTCATTTGACCAGTCGGAATGTTGTTATTACCTGCAGCACCATAACTTGCCCTTAATTTTAAATCTGCTAACCAAGATTTTGTATCTTTCATGAAATCTTCTTGAGAAATTCTCCATGCTCCAGAAACTGAAGGGAAATACCCCCATTGATTCCCTGAGGCAAACTTAGACGAACCGTCTGCCCTTAAGGTGGCACTAATTAAATATTTACCTTTAAAATCATAGTTAGCTCTACCAAAAAACGAAAGTAGTTTATTATCAGCTAGATAACTATTATCGATTAGAGATGCCTTACCTTGGGTGGTAAGTACCCGAGTTTGTTCAAATGCAAATGTCTTTGGGAAACCACGAACTTCATTCTGTAAATTATTCTGCTCTTCCTTCAAATACTCATGTCCCAATAGCACATTAAGGTTATGGTCTTTATTTAGAATTTTGCTAAAACTGTAATTCAAAGTATTGGTATTTCTGAAAGCGTTTCTATTGGTGTTCATAGAATTTAGAACAGGGAAATTAGGATAATCAGAAAGATTTTTAACGTAATAGGTTGTTAAGCCATAAAAACGATCCTGGTCATTTCTAATTCCATCATAACCTACTTCAGAACGTAATTTCAAATTATCAATGATCTCATAAGTAACAGCTCCATTAATATTATAACTTTTTCGATGAATAGATTGATTGTTATCAGTAATGGAAGTAAGCGGATGATACAAATTAAACTCATCATTCGTTTCTGTTGATGCCGTTAAGCCAGGCACAGGAAAAGGCGGATATAACATCACATTTCTTAAACGAGAATCTGCTGAAGATTTTTCGTTCTGCTCATTCGCTCCACCACCATTTGTCTTAGTATCAGCATAACGAACTCCAAAATCTAATGTTAGCCTATCATACAATTTATGATTTAGCTTAAAATTAATATTTTGTCTCTTAAAATCAGATAGTTGCATAATTGCTTTATCTTTCACAAAGCTATAGCTTAAGGTATATTTTGTTTTATCACTACCTCCGCTAATACTTAGGTTATTGTTAATGGTTGTACCGGTACGACCAAAAATGATATCTTGCCAATCGTTTGGTTGTACATTAGCATATAAATCCATATCCTGATAGTTTCCAAAATACTGAGTGTAATCAGTAGGAGATTTATCCAACAATGATCTTTCGTATTGCCAAGTAACATAGTCTAATGGCGTAAGTACATTTAACTTATTTGCCAACTCTCTGGTACCTGCAAAAATATTATAGCTAATACTTGTTTTACCAGACTTGCCACTTTTTGTGGTTAATAGTACAACACCATTTGCACCCCTTGAACCATAAATTGCAGCTGAAGATGCATCTTTCAAAATATCAATGCTTTCAATATCTTGTGGAGCAATGTCTGAAATTGATGTAACTGGAAAACCATCTACAATATACAATGGCGTATTATCGCTCGTAATAGATGCACCACCTCTTACCCTAACATTCATTTGAGCATCTGGCGAACCTTCTGTTGAGGCTATGGTAATACCTGGTAAACGACCTTGAATAGCTTCAAGAGCCGACGATACTGGTGCAGCTGCAATTACATCTGCGCTAATTGATGATACGGCTCCAGTTAAGTCTTTTTTACGAACTGTTCCATAACCCACATTAATGACAACTTCATTTAAATTTGAAACATCTTCTTCCAAGGCAAAATTTACTTTGGTTTCATTGCCAACAGTTACTTCAAGCGTTTTAAAACCTAAATATTTAGCTTGTAAAACAACACTCCCAGTTGCTGGGACATTAATTACGAATTGGCCATTTGCATCAGTACTTGCTACGGTTGATGTACCCTTTACGATAACAGAAGCACCAGGTATTGACAGTTTATTTGCCTTATCGGTTACCTTCCCTGTAATTTGTCTTGTTTGTGCTTTAGCTATATTTATGCCCATAGCAAGCACACAAAAGAACAGTAAAATTTTTTTCATACAATTAGGTTATATTTTGGTTGGTTATAGATGACGTATAAAGTCTTCTATTAACAAGTCTACATTGTTTTTTTTATAAAGTATAACAGTACAGGATACTAAATTTGTGCAATCGTTCCCGACAACGTTGCCAAAAATTCAATCTAAAAAGTTATATTTAAAATCATAAAGAAATAGTACTATTATTAACTTAGCTTTTTATTCCTTCTACCAGTCAAAATATAGCGTTTAAACATGTTTGAGCCCGTAACCATTAAAGATATAGCAAAGGCCTTAGGCTTATCCACCTCTACTGTTTCTAGAGCATTAAGAGATACACATGAAATAAGTGCTGCAACCAAACAAATTGTTTTAGCCTACGCTAAAGAGATCAATTATCAACCCAACCCAATTGCATTAAGTTTAAAAGAACGCCGAAGTAAATCTATTGGAGTTATTGTGAGTGAGGTGGCTAATAGTTATTTTTCTCAAGCAATTAACGGGATTGAATCTATTGCTTACGATAGAGGTTATCATGTTATTCTTACTCAAACTCACGAGTCTTATGATCGTGAAGTAATCAATGTACAGCACTTAGCTTCTAGATCTGTAGATGGATTATTGGTTTCTTTATCTTCTCAAACTAACGACATTTCACATCTCAAATATTTACACGAAAAAGGTTTACCCATTGTTTTTTTCGATCGCGTAGCGGATGAAATTGAAACGCATAAAGTAATAGCAAATAATGAAAAAGGTGCTTTTGAGGCAACCAGTCATTTAATAAAATCAGGCTACAAACGCATTGCTCATTTAACAAGTTCAACTCAATTATCAATTAGTATAGAACGCTTAAAAGGGTATGAAGGAGCCTTAAAAGCAAATAACATAGCGGTCAATCCATCTTATATTAAACATTGTCCACATGGTGGAATGATTTACGAAGAAACTGAGAATGCCATTAAAGAATTGATGGCGTTGGAAGAAAAACCAGATGCCATTTTTGTAGCTGGTGATAGATTAAGTACGGGATGCTTAAGTGTTTTCAAAAATCTAAACATAAGCGTTCCCAATGATATGGCTATCGCTGGATTTAGTAATTCTGATGTACTGGATTTGTTTAATCCTTCCTTAACTTCTGTGCGACAACCAGCTTTTGAAATTGGTCAGTTGGCCACACAAATGCTTTTGCAATTAATTGAAGCAAAATATCCAGTAGAAGAGTTTGAGAAAAAAGTACTAGATACCAGTTTATTTGTAAGAAATAGTTAAGACTTATCCTATTTCAAAACCACTGGCCAATTGCTGTAATTCTTCTTGAGATATTAACTTGGGATTATTGTATTGTTTCTCCAACATAGACAATGCTACTTTGATATGCCCTGTTGTGGTATTTATTAAACACTCCCCATTATCTATGGTGGCAGAGATGTACTTTCCAATTCCTCTATTGATATCAGAAAACCTAAGTACTAATTCATGGAATATAAACACTGGATAATTCATACGTTAAAAGTAAAACGCCAATGTTAAGTGTATATGAAGTTAACGTTATTTTTTGTTAACATTAACTTAACATTGAAATTGGCTTAACCAAAAGAAAATTGATGTTATGGCAATTTATATGCTTGTCTGCCAAGTAATTTCCACGCTCCACCATGTTTTTGCCACACTAAAAGAATCCCTAAATGTACTTCTCCTGGTTTACCCCCATCATTAGTCTTTGCATGCAACTCATGACGTACCAATGCAGTTTTACCTGTAACTTTTACCGTTTGATTTTTAAATTCTATACTCACAAAATCTGATGCACCACTTACAATTGCTTCAACAAATGCTACTTTATCTTGTATTTTCCCACTAGAATGCCCGTAGCTCAAATCATCTGCAGCACTATTTTCCAAAGCTAATTTTTCTCCACTAATTAATGCTAACCTGAAATTTTCTACAGCAGATAAAACTTTTTTTTCTTCGGTAGTTTGAGCTTTAACCATAACATTTGCGCTTGCTAATAAAAGGAGAAGGATGTACTTTTTCATATTTTTTTACTAGAATTTGTACCAATATACAGCTTTTAACAGCATTTTTAAAAATATAAGAATGTGGAATTAAGAATTATCCAGCTCAAGCAAAAACTTTAAACCATCTGCCCCTAAGTTCCACTAATTGAATTTCCAATACGAACGACCCAATTTACAAGTTAAACAAACCGAGAGCATTGTTTTTCCTCTTAAGGTTTTCCTTCGTGTTAAGTTATTGTTTAAACCATATTAAATCCGCACTTAGTCCGCCTTTTTATTCATTAATGCGGACTAGATGCGGACTAGATGCGGACTTGCTATTAAGATGACTCGACTTAACCCTGTTTATTTACAGTATAAACTAGGTTTAAGAATAAAGCAGGAAATGGGTGAAAAGCAAGGATAAATGGCAAACTTTAATAGGTTGTCTAGGTAATTTGTAAAGTATATGAAAACTTTAGCTATAAGTCCCTCAAGTTTTTTGTTTAGTCCATAAAATAATTATCATAAAGTTTCTCAATAAAAAACCCCTTAGACATAAGGGGTTTCTACAAAAAATTATGAGGAGCTTAACTTAAAAAATTCTATATAATTGGTGCAAATGCATTTTTATCTAAGGGTTTTAAAATGAGCTTGCATACATCGGGGTGTGCTTGAATATGTTCAATATCTGCTTGGATTTCTGAAGCAGTAAGTACTACAATACGACAAATACTTTTCACTTCTTCTCTAAACCCTTTAAATTTCTCTAGAAATCCCAATCCATTTAGTCCTGGCATATCCAAATCAAGCACTATAAGTGATGGCATTGCCGATGGATTATTTTGGTGTTCATAAAGATATTCAAGAGCTTTCGTGGCATTCTCCATTACCATTATTTCTCCATTAGCATTGATATTTTTCAACACATGCGCAGTGATCATCTGGTCGATGAGGTTATCATCTACCACCATTATCCTATTCCTTTGCTCCATCAATACTATTTTGTTGCCTTTCGGTTTATACTTTAAATAAACAATATCAACGCATTTCAATTTATACTGACAAAACAAAAGCCATATTATTTTTAGTTCTAATTTCGATGAATAGAATGTATATAATTTTTTATTTGTTCACAGTACAATCATAAAATAGAGATTTTTAAGAGAAGTAAATTTGTTTTATAAATTGATTAGTTGTGTAGTATTCAAACTATTTGTAGAACTATTTCCCCAAAATGAGGTGATTTTTCTGAAACTGTGGAATTAAATCCCATTCCCCAATTTTTAAATCTACTTAATCATTCGTCGCAAATAAAGAAGTGTTTTCCCCACAATTCCCCAATTTTACCTAATGTTATAAAACTCCCACACTTCAATTCTACCGTGAGTTTTTCAATATTTTATTAAAAATACATGGCTAAACATCTAATTTGATGGTTTTAAATTGTCTTAAGCAACATAGCGGCTGATATGGCATCGCTATTGTCTAATAATTAGTGTAATCAAGTGCATAATGAAATATTTAAGATTTTTATTTATCTGTGTTGTTTTTTTGGCTTTAGCTATTACAGCGGTATCAAGCCATAGTGTAAACAATACTTTAGTAGTTAAAAGCAAACCAACCACAACTTTACAAGTTAAAGATGAAGTAGGTTATGAAAATAAAAATTTGCCTTTACACGGCGATGTTTGGTTTGCATTTGCAGCAATAGGTGCTATTAGCACTTACTTAGCTCTTAAAAGAAAATAGTTTTATCCTTTTTAATTTGTTTAAACAAATTAATGCGCTCAGCTCAAATCATAAATAAACAACAAAGCCAATCTTCGATTGGCTTTGTTGTTTTAAGTTCAAAAAATTTAAAAAATGATGATTTGTTTCAATTATCTCACCATATTCTTATTTAAATTGTTTATAGCGCTTCAACTATATTAATAAACTCATAAATGGTTTACATTATAATTGAATTTTCTTGAAAAATCTTCTCAAAGACATGTTCTGAAGATAAATATGATTTCAAAAGCTGGATTTGATTTTTTGCTCTAACTAAATTATGGTCAGTATAGGAAGTATGATAATAGATATCATCATTTAAGAAATCAGTTAAAAACCGTAATGCTTGCATATAAATCATAAACTTACCGCTAAAAATAAACTGTTCTTTTTCTGAAGCCGACAAAGCTTCACCCATTTCTTCCATATAACCACGATAAATGGCAAAAAACATTTCTTCTCTTACCGCAACTTTAGTTAAATCTTTTTCCTCTTCATTTGCTTCAGATAAGTAAGTCCTCATCATATCTCCAACATCGCTGATGTAATAACCGGGCATTACAGTATCCAAATCTATTACACAAATCCCTTCCCCTGTTTGATCGTGAAGTAAAACATTGTTAATTTTCGTATCGTGATGAACTACTCTTTCTTTAAGTTTTCTATTCTGGATAAGCTCTTGATATTTTTTCGCAATGTAATCAAGATTTATTAGCTCCTCTATTTCAACCGCAGCTTGTTTTAATCGATCTGGATTTGCATTTTCCAATGCGCTTTTAAATTGCTCTACACGAAGTGAAAGATTATGAAAATCTACAAGTGTGTACTGCAGTTTACTAGTATCGAATCCATCCAATTCTTTGGCAAACTGACCAAATTGTTTTGCTGCTTGGTACGCTTCATCTGCATACTTTACATAATCAGCCGATTTAGAGTTTTTAATAAAAGGAAATATTCGGTAATACCCTTCATTAAAAACCACCATCGTTTCGTTTTTTAAGTTGGGTAATGGAGATACAAATAAATAATCTGGCGAATATTGATCTAGAAATTTCCTCAACTCCAACAGATTTTCATCTATTTGGGTTGGTTCCTTAAAAACATTCGTATTTATTTTTTGTAAGAGGTAGTCATTTTCAATACCCGAAATTTTCCAGGTATAGTTAATTAGTCCAGAGCCATGAAGCTCTATTTTATAATCTTCGAATTGCAAACCATAGCTAGCTAAGATTTCTTGAAACATATTAATTTTGTAGTATAAACGTGTGATTGAGCAAACTATAGTAGGAGTATGTTAAACCCTTTGCCACCAAAGCAGCAAAGGGAATAAACAACCAATTAAAACTATTATTTTAAGAACTCGATTTCAAATTGATTTAAGAAAGGGTTACCATCCATACCAAATTCTGGTAAAATGTTGATGTTTAACCAATATAACATAGTAGCTCCAACTGTTGTAGGAGTTAACAAAATTGATTTTCCCTTTGCATTTGGATCAGGAGTAACTGTACCTGGAACATCGGTACCAAGCGATACCCATGTATAAGGCCCACTCAATTCCATGTTATATCCTCCAGGTGCTTTGTTATTTAAAATTCCTTCCGCACCCTCATCTATTGGCCAATAGCCTATTAAATTCGCATACTTTGGATGCTGGGTCATATCCTTTAAATTTTTATTGGCTAAAATTGTTGCGGCATCAAGGGCAGTATTAAAATAACATAAATCAGCACCTTGGAAAGATAATGCAGTCCCACCGTTATCTACATTTTTATATCCAATAGTTAGCTTTTCATTCGTGCTTAAACTTTTTCTTGATAATATATTTGCTGTTGTTACTTGTACTCCATCAAGGTATGTTGTTAACGTTCTGGTCGTTGAATTATCCATTTTTACGGTAAGTGTAATGGTATGCCAAGCTAAATCGGCGGCATTGCCTGCACTATATTCTACTTTTCCTGAACCACCATTTAGAGTACCACCAATTGCAGCAGAAACACCTGCCCCACCTTCTCTAAACATCCATCCAGTTATTGATGAACCTATCATAGAAGTACCTTTAGAAAGGAAACCAGGATAAGAAGTTTGTGAATTAAATTTCACTTGCATTTGAACTGTAAAATCTTTTGTTTCCCCTGGATCATATAATCCGTTATCGTTCATAACTTGAGCTAAAACAGTTGCGCCTTTAAACAAAATTGTGTTAAATCCACTCTTTTTAACCTCTTCTTGTTTTAAGTTTTTATTAGAGGCGATTAGAAATCCAGCTTTTGGATCATCATTACTTCCACCATGATTTGTGGTCACAATAACCAACCAATCTTCATTTGCATAACTTTTTCTTGCTTTTATTGCAGTTACAATATTCCCTACGTACTCATCAGCTTTCAATACTGCATTTTTGTAATTAACATTGCTTGCTACAAAGCCACCATTTGCACCTGCTGCCTCTACATCTCTAAAATTAACTACGATAGCGCCTAATTGTGCTTGAGTATTTAAGATGTTGATCGTCGAATCTTTTACTGCAAGATCTGTACTTACAATTGGTGCTAGATCTGCAATCTTTAAATAATTACGAAGATTTGCCCATGGTGATACAATCGCAGTTTTTAACGATTTATATTGTAAGATATAATCAAATGTATTTCTAAAAACTCCAGGCGCTTCGTGTGAATTTTCTTTTGGAGTAGGCAAAAAATCGTCATTTTTTATGAGATGTTTGCTATAGCTTACGCCATTTACCATAGATGCCCAAGATGCTACATCGTTAGCTACTGAACCACGAATTACATCGTATGTATATTTTGATGTTTTTCTCAAATCTTCAATAGCTGGTGGTGCCATTGTTTTTAATTCAGACCCAGTTAAGCCATCAATACTAATTACAATTACTTTTCGCTGTACTGTGCTTCTAGTGATTGGTTCTTCGAAAACCGGTGGCGGATTATCGTATTTTTTACAGCTAATAAAACCTGTAACTATCGTTGTAATCAAAGTGCTAAATAATACAGCTTTTTTATAATTAATTTTCATCTGTTTACAATTTTATCAACTTAATTTATGGTTTAATTACACCTAATTCGGCCATTGCGGCTAGTGTTGTATTTGTTGTTACCCAACTATTTTTGAGTAAGACTTTAATAAAACGTGGTGCAACTACACCTCCAGGAAATATATATTCATAACGAGCAAAAGTATTAGGAATTTGAGTTGTACCTATACTGGTAAAGTTCACATTATCATCACTAATTAATATCTCTACATCTTTTACCCGTTGCGCTGTAGAATTTCTTGGGAAGAAATACATTCCTTTTATTGGTGTTCTTACATTCTGACTATAAATAATAGTAAAAGGATAAGATTGTGCAGCAGTTGGTGCTGGCGAATATTGCGAATGCCAATAGGTTGCGCTATTATTATCTAACATAGCTGCAGGTGAACCTTCGTTAGATTGTGAAGAACTTATCTGTAAAATTGTTGGCGCTATAGCAGCTGTACCACCGGTTTTAGTTAATGGATTATATGTCCAAACCTGTTTAGTCATTAGCGGATATTTTGCTGAAACTTTAGTCACCATTTGCTTACTAATGTTAATACCCCAAGCATCAAAAAATGCAGATAAATCTAACTGAGCATAATCTGATAATTTCTCATAGGTAAAATCATGTTTATCAATATCATTATTTGATAAACGTTGTACATGACGAGCCTCAGTATATAATTTAGTCATTCCTCCGTAACCATATGTGTCAAAAAGTTGTACAAAAGGTGTAATACGCATAAATGGATCATTACCCAATACCGCATCTGCAGTATTATCGAAATTTTTAATACCAGTACTTATTGTTGTTGCAGTTGTGGTAGTACCAGTTGCCCATGCTATAGCCAATGGAAAACCACTATTAACTGATGGGTGTAACACGTTATAATTAGCACCTATGCGGTTGGCTACTTTAAAACTGAATAAATTATTGGTGGTTTCACCTAATGTACTCCAGCTCCAAACATTAACTTGTTGACAGTTATGGCCAAATTCGTGGTAACATCCCCACATACCGGCACTAGTAGTAACGCCTTTAAGACTGGTAAATCCTTTAAACCATTCATTATCATTTGTACCCACAAATGGCGTACCTGAGTGACCATATCCATTTGTAAGCTGAATATCCAATACTCCTCTCCATGGTCCTTGTGGACTTCTATCTCTTTGATCAGGTGCATTATCTGATAATCCCATCCATGCATTATAGTCAAGGTCAAAAACCTCATTCCATTTGGTCATTACGGCTGTTGGATTATTCAATGGTTCGCTTGAACTGAATGTAGCTAATACTTTATCTCTTGGTATTAAGAAGATAACGCGTTTGGTTCTAAATTCTAACCAAGGCACATTTGATGCTTTTACTTTAGTTACCCAGTCTGCATCATTAGTTTGACCTAAAATAAAATCTGGAGATACAACAGCCCCTGAAATAACGAATTTTACAGGCTGTGCAATTGCAAACCTAGCGTTAATATAAATGGTACCGCCATAAATATTACGCATATAATTAACACCTGGATATAAAGCTTTTATGTTATAAATGATAGGATCGCGTAGCAAAGGGACTTTGCCAGATAAATTGTCTGTATGGCCGCCAATTTGCATACTTAAACCATTAACGCCAGCTGGTACAATGATTTTAATCAATTCTCCAGGTGCTGCATAGTAGCCAGTACTATATTGTGGCTCTGGTGCCGCTTGTATACGTAAGTTTTCTGCTGTTTGATTTTCGAAATTTAAATCTAACGTAAACTCTTGGTTCTGTATACGAGGTTCTGCCTGATCTACTAAACCTGGGAACAAACGAGCTTTAGCATAGCCAGAGCGATCGATGTTCTTCATATTGGTGTCTACTGTTACATCGGCTTTATTGCCAGAAGCGTCATCGTAACCATCTGGTACTTCGATACCGTATTTTTTACAGGCGGTTATACTACATACGATTGCTATAATCGTGGTTAATTTTATAAGTCTTTTTCTGTTCATAGTTTTAATTAGTTATTGCGAACGTCTGTATATAATAATTTCCAAACTTTACCATCTAAGTTCCAATTGGCTGGAGGAGCAATGCCCATCCATTGGTAAATTTGTATAGGAATATCAACACTGTTGATGACTACTCTATAACTAGAAGGAGTAATTAGAGGGCTGATATTTGGAGACAAATCTTCAAAAGAAGCTCTAGTTACAGTAGTATTAGCTGTAAAATTGTTATTCTTTCCAGACATGTCTGCTATTGTTGTTCCAGTGGTTTCATTTCCAGGCCACCATCCTAATAAATTAGCAAAATAAGGGCTGGTTGTTGTGATTTGTTTCCTCATGTTTGCAATCAGCTCATCATCTGTCATTGCTATATTATATAAGGCAATATCCTTTACAATGATATTAGTTAACTCAAAGCTATTTACTGCTTGTATTGCCCCAACTTGAATTGGTGTAGTGTTATCTATACTTTTTCCTGTAATGTCTAAATTTGCTGTCTTCTTAACGCCATCGGTAAATAAGTTAAGGTATCTTTTGCCTCCTAAATTAAAAATCTTAAAAGCTATGCTGTGCCAAACCCCATCACGCACTTTACCACCCCCAGGACGAGGTGTACCTCCCCAATCCAACTGATAGTCATCAGAACCGAAAAGAAATGTCCATCCCAAAGCATCAACACTATTAAAATTTGCTCTTTTACCTAAAAAGCAAGGATAAGAGTTATTTGAGGTTGCATCATCTCTCATTTTAAACATAAATGTATATTCTGGAGCAGTAGCACCTGAGCCGAAATTACCAAGGGTAGTGTTACTTAACTTTGCAAAGCCTGCAGAAGTAGTTGTAGCAACGAATCTTGGTCCAAAACCAACATAAGGGAATGAATTGGCATCTGGTCTTGACAGAGGTTGAGTTGAAAATTTAGGATTGTAATAAATAATAAAATTATTCCTAGTAGGATCGCCATAAGCGCCAGTATCCCCAGTACCTGGAGCAGGTGTAGCAGCCCCTCCCTTATTAGATGCGATAACTACTAACCAATTTTCTTTTGCAAAACTAGGTCTAGCTTTTAATTCAGAAATAATATTTCCAATGTACCCATCTAATGTAGTAATGGCTGTAGTATAAGCCGTATTTGTGGTTTCATACCCATTTGCAGCACCTTCTGTTTCTGCAGCATGGAATTGAGCGACAATTAAATCAGCTTCTTTAGTTTTTAGTTCAGCGATTAAAGCATCCTTTACTGCCAAATCTGTACCTAGTGTTTGTTTTTCTGTGGCATCAACTGCTAAATTTGAATTAAATGCAGCACTAGCTGCTATAGATACAGTTCTATATTTTGGATTTGAGGCTTTAAATCTGGTAAATAATGTAGGATAATTAGCCAAATCGTTTCCCGCGAAATTCTCTGAGATAATTTTATGTTTCGCATCATTTACTCCTGTAGTCATATTAGCCCAAGCCGCAGCATTTGTTGTTGTATTGGTTTGATAATCAGTCAATCCATCATATGTATAGATAGAATTACGAGCTAACAATGTGATGTTTGTGGGTAATATTGAGCTTACTGCGTTTCCTCTTACACCATCTAATATGATGTATAATACTTTACGCTTGCCTTCTTTTAAATTAGTAGTATCATTTGGATAGTCTTCTCTTAAGGTGTTGGGAAAATCCTTATTACAAGAAGAAATAAAAAATAGCACCAATAACAGGCTCATAAAACCTAAGCTATTCACTATTAATTTTTGCTTTTTATGTAGTGTTTTCATAATCTAATATTTTAAGCGTTAAGGTTTTAATATAATTCGAAGGATACTTCTAAAGGCTTTATTATCAAACCTTGAAATGTAACCTATCAATGTAACTTTGGTATTTGCACCAGAAGTTGTTTCAACGATTTTAGAGATATTGCCTAAAAACTGACCAGTGTTGTTATAACCAGGTGCTAAAGATCCATCGGCATTTAAAATCATAAAGCCTTGACGAATTATGCCGTTATAGGTTTTAAAGCTACCTGAAACAATAATTTTACCGCTATTTAACTGACCAGCAAAGTTTGGTACTCCTAAGGTAATTGTGCCAAAATTGAAAGTAGGTGTTAAACTTCCATTCGGTTCAAGCATGGCCACTCCTTGTTTTGGACTTCCATTAAAATTTTTAAATAAGCCGGTAATTAGAATTTTATTGGTAGTTGCATTGTATGTAATAGAAGCAATGTCATCATCTGCTCCATTGCCAACACTAAAGCTCAGATCGACAGATCCATCTAAATTAATACGAACAATATGGTTAGCTGGTTGACCATTGAATGTAGTAAATGCACCTACTAAGATTAATTTCCCATCTGGCTGTTGTATTGCATCATTTATACCACCATTGCCGGCAACTGGACTCTGTTTGGTTGTAGGATTATAATGGAAACTTAAATCTAAATCTCCCTCATCAACTGGATTGGCTTCATTAATTTTTAAACAAGCCATTTGTCTCATTTTCACCACATCCAATACCTTAGTATCGTAGGTAGATCTTTCGTAAAAACGTCTCACATAATTGGTGAAATCACCTACTATATATAAACGGTTACCAAAAACAAATGATTTTCTAATAAAACCATCAACCCCGCCATTAAAGCTTGGTACTGTATCTCTATTTTTAGTTAAATTGTTTGGTGTAGGATTAATTACATCAATAACTGTACTATCCAGTGTTCCATTACTGTTTAATCTAGTTATACCATTGATATTAAAGCGATTTGGACGCGTAGAATTGAAGCTACTAAAACTACCAGAGACAATATATTTACCGTTGTTATTACCAGTGGTTAAACGAGTTATAGTAGTTAATACACCATTAGCTCCTTTACCAAAATTAACAGCAGCATCATTAGCTACTGGAGCAACATAAGTCCCATTTCCATCAATTTGCGCTATAGATCCATTTGGTATCTTTTCTGTCCAACGGTTATCAAAATTATTAAATCCACCAACTACGAAAGAGTTACCATTTGGTAATGTAGCAATATCGAATATTGTTGAAGTAACAATGTTGGAGTTATTATCGCGATAGCTAGCTCCATTAGTTTGGAAAGAATTATCTATACTTACTTTTCCATCAATATTAAGCACTGGACCAAAGAAAGTTTGTTCTTTGGTAACGATAGATAAACCACCTGTACTTGCATTTGCTGGCACTACAATACGAATTGTACTATCTGTTAAATTCAATACTGTTGCTTGAATTTCATTTACATAGAGTTTATAGTCATTTTCGTATTTCTTTACCCCTCTTACGAAAACGGTTACTTCTGAACCTTGAGTAGCTAATGACGGATCAGGTAGGGTATTATCAAATTTAATACCTAGCGGTTGTTTCCCACCAGCATATGGATCTTCACCAATCACATCTTTCTTTTTGCAAGAATAAATAGTCAAAGTCAGCAGCAGTAGTAAAGCTGAACTTAAACGGGTTATATTTTTGTAATTATTAAACATAGTTTCTTTATAATTAATCTATTAATAATTAAGGAGTTACAGGAAGAATACCATATGATTGAACGGTATTAATAAACAAGTTGGTACTAAAACCAAAGTTGTGCTTGCTTTTCCAAGCACCCAGATAATTTGCTTCCTGTGTAAGCACATGTACAATTCCATTAGTTGGTGCGATGTCTGAACTCGCTACTGGGATGTTAATTAAGCCTGCTTTAGGATCTGCGTAATTTGGTATATATGCAATATACAGTTGACGATATCCTGCATATTTTACTCTTGACTTTTCTACACCATCCTCCATCACTACAGCATCGTTAAAACGTACACCAATGTTCATGGTTCTACCACTCATTGAGGTGTAACCTTGGCCTGGGAACGCAGCCATGTTCAAGGTATCGATTTGAGGATAGTCTTTAAGTTTATTACTTCCTTTAAATATGTATTGGGATAATAGTTCTTTCCAAGCTTCTGGCTTAATTTGCTCTAGTTTAGCTACGGTATCTCTACCATTTTGTCTGAGATAAGCATTAAGACCTTTTACTGACTTATAAATTGATGAGCTTGTTGGCGCAAAAAAGGTTACGTTTTGTTTATCCAACACGTCATTCATTCCAGCAATTTCAATTACTCGGGTTAAGGTATCAAAGTATACTGGTTTTGATTTTAGATAGGCCAAAATGCTCCCATTATAGGTGCCTTTTGTTGTTCCACTATCAAAAAAGTATTTTTCTTTTGGCAAGCTGTAAACAAAGTGATGCTTACAACAAATAAAATGATTGCCTTTATAGTTAGTTTATTTTTCATTTTTATCTCCAATAATTTAAAGTCATACCTGGGTTCTCTATGAATGCAGATTCATCAATTTTCCATGTCCAAGCACCTGCATTAAAGGCACCTACACTAATTGGAGCTGGACAATATTTAATGTCGCATATTCTTTTTGTTCTTACTAAATCATAGTAGTACTGGCCTTCACCCATAAATTCTCTAACACGTTCAAGATATATGTCATCTTTTAATTGATCGCCAGTAGAAGAAATAACCGTAGCATTAGCACGCTGTCTTACTTTATTCAAGTACACTTGCGCATCGGTATCTTCACCTAAATTGGCAAGTGCTTCTGCAGTTAGCAAATAAGCATCGGATAAGCGAAAAATAATGATATCATCATCATTTTGCACCGTAATACCACTTACATAGGTATTAGCAAACTTTTTAAATTGAAATGTATTATTATTTATAGTCCTGTTTTCAAACCAAAGATCTTTTCTAACATCAGGTGCCCCATCACTATAGAGTTTATCCATCCAAGTTTTTTGATAATATCCTCTACTCGTTGTAAAAGTGGTTGCTCCTAAATATGGATAATGACTTAATACATAACCTAAATTAGCGTATGCAGAAAATTTCTCGCCGTTATTAAAGCTTTGATATACTTCAAACAAACTTTCTTTTGTACGACCCTTAAATAACCTCTTATTATCTTCTTGATTATAAGGCATTAATGCATAATCTGTAGAACTGCTAATTTCTAAGCCTAATTGTTTTACAGCAGTGTAGTATTTTTGTTTATTAGCTTCTGCATCAAAAGCAGCAGCCCACATGTTCATGTGCATTAATAAAGCGATAGCGCCACCCCTCATGGCCCTTACACCAACCATCGATGGATTTGCATACGTCCATGGTAAATCTCCCTTAACAGCTTCCATGTCAGCAATGCATTTATTTAATACCTGTACCATGGGCATTCTAGGTAAGGCTCCTGTAGTTAATGCATTCGTATTGTAAGGCACGTCACCATACAAGCGAACTAAGAAAAAATAGCACAGGTTACGCATAAAGACAGCTTCTGCTTTATATTTTTTAACTTCAGTTGTGCTTAAAACTCCTGCAGGTGCTTCATCTACTTGCTTATACAACAGATTTGCTGAAGCAATGATGTCGTAGAATGGTTTCCACATTGTCATGTTTCTAAATGTCCATCCCATTGTCCATTGAGTTCTAGGAGGATTTGTAGCAGTTGGTGAAGAAAAAGCTTCCAAACCGTATAGGTCATTGTTAGAAAGGTAAAGACCATAAGTGCCATCTGTAGTAGAAATTGGCGCCGAACGTAAATCTCCCACAGTCATAAAGCCTGCGCTTACTTTACTTCTAAATTTCGCGTATAAACCATTGGTAAAGGTTTCTACATCCTTTTGAGTTTGCCAAAAATTGTTACCAGATAATGCATCTGTTGGCACAATATTTAGGAATTTTTTACAACCAGTGCTCGAAAGCGTTAAGATTGCTAAAAGTATTATTGTATATTTTTTCATTATCAATGATTGAAAAATTAAAACTCGATGTTTAAATTAAATACGAACGTTCTTGGGTTTGGATAACCACCTGAATAATCTCTACCTAATGCAGTTACATTCTCTGGATTTGGACCAGAATAATTAGTTAACATAAACACATTATTTACTGTACCACCCAACACTACTCTATTCATTCCGTAACGATTGGTGAATTTTTGATTTAACGTATAACCCAATGAGATGTAGTTTAATTTAAAATAAGATCCATCTTCTTGAAATAAAGTTTGAGCAAAACGATAGGGGTTGATAATACCACTTCTTAAATAATCGTATGGGTTTGGATAAACTGCATTTTGACCAACGCTTTTCCAAATGTCATATTCACTTAAAGGAACTAAACCACTTAATGCCAAAGGATTATTAAATGCTTGGAATTGCGAAGCTAAAGCGTTGTTTAAGATATCTCTTCCTAAAATCCCAGTACCTTGCACTTGCATACTGAAGTTTTTATATCTAAAATCTACAGTTACACCTCCACTAAAACGGATTTGAGAATTACCTGCGTTAACTAAGTCATATTCATCAAGTATATAATCACCGTTTACATCTGTATATCTAGGATCTCCTGCTTTAAAATAATTTAATACTCCACCTAAAGTTCCATCGCTGTTACGAGCTCTATATCTTAAGCCTGTTAAAGGATCTACGGGTACATCGCCTGTATTGGCATATACACCTTTAGTATTGTAAATAAAGTTTGCAAGTGCATTTGAACCTACTGATTTTAAAATTGCCTGACCTGTAGTAGGATCAAATCTTATACTTTGGCGTACTCCATTTGGTAAAGCAGCTAAATAATCATGATTAATCGCACCATTTACACTTACAGTCAATCTTGCTTTACTTGAATTAGGTAAAAGGCTTCCTGTTAAGGTACCTTCGTAACCTATGTTTACTAGCGCTTCTTCATTTGTGGTTACTTCGCCAAAACCACTTGTATTAGCTAATACTTTGGTGCCAAACAAATTATCGGTTTGTTTATAGTATGCCTCAAAAGTACCTGTTATTCTATTTTTTAATACACCAAAATCAAATGCAAAGTTTAAGGTTGTATTTTTTGCTGGCTGTAAATTAGTGTTTGGCGATCTACCGTTTGAAATACCTACGGTTTGTGTGCCATTGTAGTTACCTAGATTCAAGTACCTCCCATAAACATCGTAAACATTACCACTTGGTTGTAATACCGTACCGTAACTTAATCGAATTGAAGCATAGTCTAACCATTTTTCAACTTGACTAGCCATAAAAGACTCATTATTAATGTTCCAACGAACACCTATAGATGGACTTTTGGTATAGCCCGCATCAGGACCGTTTGATGAATTACCATCTAAGCGATAAGAACCATCTAGCACATATCTACGTTTGTAGTTATATTGAAAACTTCCAGCAAATGCCACAGAACGAGATTGAGCAAAGTTATCAAGTGTACCGCCTAATGAAGTAAGGTAATCATCAACACCAACAATAGGGCCTCTTAAATAATCGTTTACAACTTTATTATTTTGTATTACATCTGCCTTAAAATTAGACGAACTCATTTCGTTAAATACATAGGCTAAGAAGTTATGAGCATCATCTCCGTTTTTATCTTTAAGCGTAAATACATATTGCAATAAATTTCTATTGTAAACTGCATTTTTTACGCTATTGTAAGCGAATAAAGAAGAACGATCTCCATTAATAGAAGCTGGTAAGAAATTATCTTCAGTACCTGTATTAAAAGTATAATTGAAGTTTGAGGTTAAGCTTAAGTTTTTAATAAACTCGTATTTTAACTCAAGTGTATTCGTTAAATCGACTGTTTTATTATCGTTGTCGGTAGTTACTGCTCCTAGTACAGAGTTGATTGCCGAATACTGGGAGGGCGATGGCAGCAATGATGACGAAGCACCTCCTGTAGCAATGCCTGTGTTAAATAACCCATTACCACTACCCTTCTGCTGCTTACCTAATGCCCCATTAATAGTTGCATACAGTTTAAACTTCTGATTAGGCATGTATTGCATGTTCATTCTCAAGGTAGATCTATCAAAACCTGTATTTTCTTGAATACCTTTTTGTTTAAAATAGCCGAAGTTTACTTTATAGTTGAAGGCTACATCACCACCTGCAATATTTAAATTATGTGTTTGATTATAAGTAGTTCTATAAAAATAAGATTGCCAATTTGTTGAATTGTTATAGTAGGCATTTAAACTATCAGCAATAAATGAAGTTCCGTTAATTAACCCTAATGCATGATAATAACTAGTATCACTGGCTAAAATTTGAGCAATACGTAAACTACGTTCATCAACACCACCAATAACTGAACGTAATTTAGGCACAGCACTTACAAAGAACTGACCATTATACGTAATTACTGGAATTTTAGAATTACCTCTCTTAGTAGTGATTAAGATAACCCCATAGGCACCACGAGAACCGTATAAAGCAGTTGCTGAAGCATCTTTTAATACTTCTATACTTTCTACATCTTGTTGAGGGATTAATGAAATTGGACTTACACCTGGACCCGCAGATTGAAAACCATAGCTAAAGTTTTGATTGTCATCTACCGGAACTCCATCTACTACAAATAAAGGTGATGTAGGCTGTAAATATGCTTCGTTACCAGAACCAGAAATACTAGTACTAGATAATCCACGAATAGCCATTGATCCTCTCATACCAGGCGAACCTGTATTTTGTTGAATGTTTAGACCGGCAACTTTACCTTGCAACATATCTGTAACACTTGCTACAGGTACTGCTTGTAAATCTTTACCCGAAATTTTAACACTCGAACCAACAGAAGTTTCTTTGGTTTTGTTTACGTAACCTGATATGGTTACTTGCTTTAAATTGTTATTATCGCTTTCTAATTTAATAGTTAGCTTTGTTTTTCCTGCAACACTTACCTTAACACTTTTATAGCCAATATAAGAGAATTCTAATATGGCATTATCCGGTACAGAAACTGCAAATTCACCATCTGAGTTAGTAGTTCCTATTGCTCTTCTATCTAATAAGATATTCACACTTGGAATACCCCCTTGATTATCGGAAACAGTACCAGTAACCGTCTTTTTGGTTGGTGTTTGTGCGCTTAAATCATGATTGAAGCCTAAGCACAGGAATAGTAAGGCAATTATGTAAATATATCTCATATTCAATAAATTAATTTCTTTCAGGTTTTTCATATTAATCATTTATGAATTTTGGACGTTCCGTTTTAAACCAAAATATAATTGTCCAATTGCCTTGTTCGAAAATGCTAAAGTCCATCCCTATCAAAGCGCTTTCTCTAACGTTTCCAAAGCCTTGACGATCGTATCTAAAATATGCTTTAGCCAATTGCCCTGTTGAGGTTGTATATTTTGTTGGAAATGCTGCAAGTGGAATTGGATATGCAACATCAAATTTTACAGAGTCATTGTTTTTCACCATGTTAAAACCATGAACTAAATTTGACCAATCTGTAGCAGCAAACTTATTCGGATTAATGACTTGTTGTAATGTATCTACAAACTTGAAAGAAAGTGAGTTTCCAGGAGCATTGTTCTTTTTAAACTGAACTTCTATATCTAAAGGATTTAAAAATCTTCCTGTTTTTTCACCTCTTATGCCGCCCATTATTGACGGAAATACGCCTGTATTGGTTCCTTGGCCTGTTGTTAGGTTATTGTATGAAGGTTCAAAAGGGCGTTCTTTAAAAGGACGCAATTTCAAATCTTTGTAATATCTACGACCACCAGAGTTAGAAACTTCTACATCAAACACATAACCTGAATCTGGTTGTACTTTTACAAAATTAGAGTTCGCTTTATTCCACATTAAGAACTGACCAGAATGCTCGCGAATTTCAAATAATTGATGATTTTCAATTTTGCGTTTTGCTTCAATTTCTGCTATTGATTTCTCCGTTCCATCGTAAGCAGATTTCCATACTTGAACAGGGAAATATTCTGATAATTCTGGAGCTGGCTCTCCAGTGAACCTACGCATGTTTACAATTTTAAAATTGAGAGGCAAAGAAGAGCTTCCTACAAAGAAGTTGTCAGAAAACAAGGTATTTCGCCCTAAGATTGGTTGATAAAGCGTAGTTGTAAACTGTGAATCTTTACCTAAAGAAAGTCTTTCATCTGGTATATTCTTTTTACAAGCGGTAATAAATAGGATGCTTAAAAGCATCAAGCCTATTAATGATAAATATTTTTTATTGTTCATTACTTTAAATCTTAATTATTAACCCTACTTACAAATTCGTTAAACCCATAATCATGCAGTGTTGCCAAAATATTAATCACTCCATTTTTAGCTTTAATATTTAAAGCATTGGTTGTTGTTCTTTGCCAATACTTTTCGAAAATGTTACCTTTTGGATCACTATAAATGATAGATTGTGGGCCACCACCAACAAAACCAGATGCATTTAATCTATCGTATTGAATGTGCATTGGATACTCATATTTAACACTCGTATATAATGCACCATCAGCAAATGGAATGTAAGCATCAGTTGTTCTGCTACCTCTTACTATATATCTACACATTAAAATATCTAATTGATTCACATCACAATCTTTTAAATACAAAGGCGTTTTGCCTTGATCTTTTCTTAAAATATTTAGATTTTTAATTGCCGCTTGAAAGCTGGCATTAGTAGGTGCAAAAAAGGTGATACTTTTGTTACTTAAACTATCTTTTAAATCAGGTAATCTATTTAAAACTAGCAAGAGTGAATCAAATGTACTTGGCGGTTGAGCCTCCAAATATTGCATCACAGTGCCATTAAACTCTTTTACATTATTTTCATAATCGTAAAACTCCGAGTCCTTTTTACATGCAGTAAAGGTCATGCCTATTAAAACCAATATTAAAACTGGCCACTGCAAAAATTTTCTATTTCTATTTATCATCTTATTTTGAATGATTTATACCACTAATTCCAATAAGGATTTTGTTTAATTTGAGGGTTGGCATTTAAGATATCTCTTGATACCGGCCAATAAATACCATCATTAGCAATCAAAGTGTTAAATGCTGCATTATTTTTTTTGATTTTGTTATATCTAATCAAATCGTACCAGCGCCAGCCTTCACCCATTAGCTCTCTTCTTCGCTCTGCAAAAATTGCATCTACTAAATCTGCTGTTGAATTTGATAAATATGGAGATGTCCCTCTTAATGCAGCTGCCTGATTTAATGCATTAATAGCATCATTACGTAAGCCCAAAACTGCTAAAGCTTCTGCTCTTAATAATGTAACTTCCTCAATTCTGGTAAACAATACTGCTGATGTGAAAAAGGCGAGATTTCCACTAGTTTGTGCAGCACCTACTACCTTTATTTTACTAAACAAAGGACGCTCACTAGCATAATTTGTGAAGTAGTTAGTACGATAAAGATTAGTTAATGGATCAACACTAAAGCGTAAATCTTTAGGATCAGTAAATGCTCTTCTAATGGTATCCTTTGGCACATAAATTTCTGGGAATTCTTTTAAAATTAATGGTTTTGCTAGTGTTAGCTGCTCTAAGTGACCATTAGCTGTAGCTTCTCCATTTCCATATTCGAAACCAAAGCCTACAATTTGTACAGCTCTTTTAAATGCAAATGGACTATAACCATTAACGTTTTCTGTAAGCTCATCTGTAGTAATGTATTTCACACCAAAACTACCATCACCATTTAGTTGTGAAGTATTATCTACAAAGAATTTTGTATAAACTTCGCAATCTAAATAATTGCCTTGCCATGCTGCAATATGTGCTAAAATAGCATAAGCCGATAATTTTGTAAGCAATACACCATTCCATGTTGGCCAACTACTACCATAATATAGACCTGGGAAAATTGGATCTGAACCGCCGTATCTAAATGGCAATACTTTAACAGCTGATAACAATTCTGAAGTAGCAAAAGCTAAAACTTTATCTTTAGATGTACGTGGATGAGTATTAAAATCACCATCGTGAGAAGTGATTAACAAAGGAACATCACCCCAAATACGAACCATATAAAAATATGCAAATGCTCTCATTGCTCTAGCCTGAGCAACATCTACTTGATTATTAATTGGTGTATAACGAGGATCTTTTGCTACAATTTCACGCGAACGCTCGATAAATAGACTAGCTGCATTGATAACTGAATAAAATCTTCTCCAGTTGGTAATGTTATTTAATATTGGATAGGATGCGTTTAATTGACCATCGATAATAGCCTTTAAATCAGCACGATTAGTAGAAACAAAATCTCCTTGTCTTAAATCTCCCATTAACCAATGGGTATTATCTGCAACCATAGCAGTACGCATTAAGGTGTACATTCCTATTAATGCACCTTTCGCATCCTCTTGATTTTTCCATAAATTTTCTTCCGCTGCTAACCTTGTAGATTGAACATCGAGGATTTTCTTACATGAAAAATGAACGGTAACGAGCGTGGTTAATAACAGCGCAATTAAAAATCTATTTAATTTAACGCCTTTATATTTTATTGATATCATAATTGCCCTCTTATAAATCTAATTTTAAACCTAATGTGAAAGTTCTGGCAATAGGTAAGCTGGTACCATCGTAATTACCATTATAATTGATTAGCTCCGGATCTGTTCCTGAAAAATTCGTGATCGTTAATAAATTACTTCCTGTTACGTATAAATAAGCTCTTCTAAAACCTAATTTCGCGTTAGAAATAAATTTTGCTTTAGATAAATCGTAGCCAAGCGTTACTGAACGAAGCTTTACATATGAAGCATTTTCTAAGAACAAATCTTGATCTTCACGGTACGGAATAACATTACTCCAAACATTATATATTGGGTAACTTTTCAAGTTATCACTCGTTTGCCAAGAAGTAATCTCTTTAACAGAATTGATATCACTTGCAGACTTCTCTATTTACGAAATCATATCTACCTGCATCAAACTGGTTAATTGCTTTCTGACCAAGAGCAAAGAAGAAGTGGAAATTCAAATCAAAGTTTTTATAACTGAAATCGTTTATCCATCCACCAGTTACTTTTGGCATTCTATCTCCAACAAATTGTTTATCTGCATCGGTAATGTTAAAATCACCATTGTAGTCTACCCATTTCGGATCACCAGCTTTAAGTGCTAATCCGTTAAATGTTAGTTTTTTTCCGCCCGAATTAGATGGAACTTCAGCAGCTGTATTGTATATGCCATTGTTAGTATATAACCAATATGAACCTACAGATTGTCCTACTTTTAACTTATTATCGCCAATTACCAATTCATCTAATCCACCTGGCAATGCAGTTAATTTGTTTTTGTTATAATTTAAATTAACAGCAGTTGTCCAACTAAATGCTTTTTCATTTTGAAGAACATTGGCTGTAAGCGTTAAATCAACACCTGTATTGTTAATCTCCATTCCATTTTTATAAATGCTGGCATAACCACTTTCTGCTGATAAAGGAATATTTAGTAATTGATTTTTATCATCTCTATTGTAAAAAGTAACCGCAGCACTCAATTTATTATTTAACATGGTTGATGATGCTGAAATATTTAAGCGATCTGAATACGGCAAGGTTACACCATAGCCTACCCAACCAGTATTATATGAACGAGAAATTCCTTGAAAACCACCAAATGTTGGTATTGTTGGTTCTTCATTCCATCCATACTCAGTACGGTATTGAGGCCCAGCTCCAAAACGATCATCTAAAAATATTTTAGCAGATCTAGCCCAAAATGCACCGATGGTTAATTCGTTAAAAAATTTGTTTTTGCTTAACAACTGATTTTTCAAGTTCCAATCAGCACTAAATGCAGGTGTAGTAATCCAACGACTGTTTGGTTGCCCATTTGAAGAACCGTCTCTTCTTACAACAGCACCTAAGCTTACTAAATCTTTGTAGTTATATTTTACCGTACCGAAAAATGAAACTAAACTGTTTTTCATCTTATCAGAATACCTAAACAAATAAAAATTCTCAATTGCATTCAGGTATCCTGGATCAGTATTTTTAATATCTCCTTTTACAACATTAATTTTAATGAAATCACTGTTTCCATTATATCCACGAGCATAATTGTATTTATATGCATCTCCTTGTAAAGATTGACCTAATTCAAATTTGAAAGAATGATCTTTGTTTAAATCATACGAATAGGATAATAAGTTATTTAAACCAAAGCGCTGATTAAAACCGAAAAATCCTGATACATAATTCACCCCATCCATCAACGTTGTTGGATAAAATGCATCTCTTAACCCTTCGTTATAATCAAATACAACTGCAGTATTAAAGTTTAATTGAGGCATTAATCGTAAGTTTAAGGCAAGTGAACCATTCAATAAGTTATTTCTGTTATCGTCCACAACTTTCGAATATTCATTTAAAAACAATTGGTAGTTGTCTTTATTTGGCGATAATGGATTAGAAAAATCTGGCAAGTATCTTACCTCTGCAAAACGGTCGCGTAAACTTTTATTTCTATTTCTATCCATTCTAGCTGCATTTAAGAAACTAGATACAGTCATCCATTTAAATGGCATCATGTTAATAGCAAAATAGGCGTTGTATTTATTTAAGGAAGTTTCATCAGCGTTACTTGCATTTTTAACGGCTGTTCCATAAAATCTAAAATTTGCACGCTCATTACCACCAGTAATGCCCAAGTTAACTCCATAAATATTTGCGTTTTTATAGTACAAATCATTCCAATTTGATTTACCGAAATAATCAAGATTGGTAGAGTCTCTTAAGAAACTAGCGTAATTATCGTAATTAGCTGGAGTTGCGTATTTTTTGTAGAAGGGTGTACGAAAGTTATTTTCAAATACACCATTTACAGTTTGTACATTATTTGCAGGCACTATACCTACATATGAATTTAAACTAATTTCTCTTAAACCACTCTTTGCAGCCTTAGTGGTAATCCAAATTGCACCATTAGCTGCATTAGGGCCTAACTTTGCTAAAGAAATCGGATCCTTTAATACTTCAATAGATTGGATATTATCGATATCAATGTTGGCAAGTAAGTTTGTTGCAGGCCCTATTCTGTTATAATCGTACTTCTGTACATCGTAAGCAAATGGATTATCCTGTACCAAATGCACGCCATTTAAATAAACAGCAGGTTGTACATTGTAAATATCTTTTTTTGTGAAAATTGGAGCCGAAGTTCCTTGAATGATCATACTTTGTTCTGTACCAGGTTCTCCAGTAGTTTCCTGAACGTATAAACCAGCAACATTTCCTTTTAACATTTGTTGTAAGGAAAGATTAGGTACACCTCGTGAAGATGAAACGCGAAGTGAATCTCTATTAATTTTAAATTGATGATTGAATGCTGTGTTCTTACCTAGAATAGTATCTGCAGCAATAGAATCTTTAGCCAGCTTACGTTTTTTGTTGGTATCAATAGCAACAACTTGTTTACTTTCTAAATGCGATAGATTTGTTAAAGTACTTTTTAATGAATTTACCTCTACATAGGCCTTAGCCTGAGCGTTAGGAAAACCAAAAAAAGATAACAACAAAGCACATAACATACTTGTAATAATTTTAACCATTTGATTAGTTTTATTAAGTTTTAGTATTTCAGATGAAAATGTAATTGCTAAAAGATTAGCAACAAATTGTATCTACTTGAGATTTTTAAAGACAATAGTGTCTGGGAACACAGCGTAAAATTTTTGATCATTTGGGTTGGGTTTAGGTTTGGTTAAAAAATTCTTACTGCAAAAAGAGATGCAGTAAGAACGGTTAATTTGTGTTTATTCCACCTTGGTTAGAGGCTTCATTTGTGTGTTGTGTCTCTTTTATTTATTAGCTATAAATTTCTTTTTTAGTTATGCTGTACTAAAGTATCGGCTTGTTCGTTGCTAGTTTGTTAACGCAAGGTATATATTCAAAAAGCACAGTTTTTTATTTTTCATAGCGCAAACGTTTGTTTAAAAAACGTTTTGTTAAAAAAATTATAGAGGTGTAAATGGCTTGAGAATGATTGAATTCCAATCATTTTTAGGCCCTATTCTAGTTAGAAATAATAGCAGCGAAAAAATTTCCGTTTATCATTAATCTTAATCTTTGAAAACAGCTTATTTCTAGTTCTTTAACTGGTTTTAACTGTTAGTTAAAATCATAACTAAAAACAAGATTTAACAAACTGAATGCAAACGTTTGTTTCTTAAAAAATTAATGTAATTACTTTAGTTGTTTTTAAGTTATTCTATGTGGGGTTTAGGCTTATTATAAGCGAAAATTCATTAAATCAACTCATCTTAATACTCATAATAATTGCTCACCACCATTTGTGAAAAAGACCTCCTTCCTAATCATAAAATACGGATAAATGAGGGTGATGATTTTCTTTTTAAGAAACATCTCATCCAAAAAATCACCCATAAGAGTGAGCTAGCTTTAAGAATAGGTATTAGGTTATAAAAAAACACACCTTAAAGATGATTTTTTAAATGTTTAGACAGCTATACCTTTGTTTTATAAATAGTTAACAAAATCGTCCAACTTCTAAACAAACATTCAATCCCTTTAAAATGAAACAAAAAGCCATTTATTGTCTATTGGCAACCGCTGCAATATTTTCATCGTGCAAAAAGAATATTTTTCGCAAATCAGAAATTCACACAACTACATTAAATAACCAATCTTATGCAGGTTCTCGTCTTACTCAAATTGTCACCTCTATGGGTAGTATCACAGTACTTCAGTATGGCGACGACGAGAAATTAAAGCGAACATTACAATATACCACGGATCTTAAATCGAAAAATAGAAAACTTAGCTGTATTAGAACATTTAATTATGACAAGCAAGGTCGTCTTATTAAAACCGTTGTAGAAAATCAATACGATAAGAAAAACCTGATTATCTATCAATATAGCTATACAGCTAATCAGCTTACTAACTACACGCTTTCTACAATGAACATTCAAAACCCAAATCAGCCTATCTCAACCTTAAATTTCAGCTATACTTACCGTTATTCTGGTAAGCATTTATCTAGCTATTCTATCAGCAACGGAGTTGGTGAAATCGTAATGGAAAGTACTTATGATTACAAAAACAATGGAAAGAATACAATTTTAACTGGCACTAATAAACAACCTGGTCTTCCTGAAGAAAGATTTGCAACCGAATTTTTTGGTGATATCGCAGATCCTTCTGCCATTTTTATTCCTGGGGCGGTTAAACCAAGCACTTTGCTAACTAGGGATTTTGCTTATACATCTGACATCACTGGCAAATTTATCCAACATTATAAAACAGACACAAAAGGAAGAGTGATTTCAGTAGAAACAACTTATCCATATCAAGTTGGTGTAAAATCAAAAACTTGTTATATCTACGAATCAATTTAGAATAGGCAATTGGGAGTAACTCAATATTGCAAAACCTACCCTAAAAGATGATTTTTTAACATATACCGCATCACTAACTTTGAATAATTGAACAATTCATCTAAGAAATCTAACTGATAATGAACTTAAATTACATCAGGTGAAAGAAATAGAAATCGAAAAGAAAATACAATCTATTCTTAGAAAAATATACATAGAGGAAGAGGGTATATTTAACGCAAAGCGACAAAGAATTGAGCGGATTATTAAACCTACTTGCTCAAGAAGTGAATTTGATTTATTAGAAAGCAGGGGGCTAATTCCTAACAGATTTGAAACCTTTGAGCACGATAATGCACTTGAAAGATTATTAACCTTTCAATACGATAGTAAGGTCACATTAGAATATGTTGCCTCACTTTTTCTAAAAGGGCTAACTGGTGAACTATTACGCGGTCGTCAGCCATTGATGAGCTTTACGTATATTAAAAACTTAAAACCACATGCTTTTATAGGAGACACGCACTGTACAATCTGCGGGCTTCCAAAGAAACAATCAATTGACAAAACTTACCAGCTATATACCTATTACAGGGGGGAATCAACTAACCAAGACCCAATTAACTTTCTAATTGATTTAGAGGAGATTAGAAAATTTGATACTGTTCAAAGAAATCAAGCTGATAACCAAAAAGCTGCAGAACTTTTAGAAGTTATTTTAGCAAGTGATCATAAAGAAGTTCCATGGGAGTTAGAGAAAAGAATAGCAAAAAATAGTGTAATTCCTGATGCTGATCGAGATAAAAGATACGGGATATTACAAACACTAGCAGAATGTGGTATTCTTGAGAATGATTTTATTCAATCAAAGTACGATGAATTTACCACCCAAATGGACATTTCTCATGCGCTAAAAAATGTTAGAACATCTCATCGTTCTAACATACCATTACCTTATGGAGCGTGGAGAGGTACAAATGGCATTAATTTTAATCGGTATTATGAAATTTTTGGAAAATAATTAATCTTTCATAACCCTAAGCAAACTACCGTATTTACCTACGAAAAACAATAATAATTAACAAAAAAGGGCTGCTCAAATGAGCAGCCCTTTCTTTTCATTACATTTTACTTAGCTAATTGCTATTTGACGAGTGATATGTTTAGCTTCTTCCCTTTTTGGGATATCCACACAAAGCACACCATCAGTATATTTTGCCATGATACCATTTTCATCGGCACTATCTGGCAATGTAAATGAACGAGTGAACGAGCTATAACTAAACTCTTTCCTTGAATAATTTTTGTGTTCTTGTTCGTTTGACTGTTCCTTTTGCACCGAAATGGTCAACATCCTGCGTTCTAGGTTGATCTTAAAATCTTCTTTAGTAAGACCTGGTGCGGCAAGTTCTACATGGAAATTGTCGGCAGTTTCACTAATATTCACAGCAGGTACCAAACTCATGTCTGCTCGTGTAAAGAAACTGTCAGTGAAGATTGAATCAAATACATCACCGAACGATGGAACCAAACCTCTTTGATTATTGTTTGATTTGTCTGAATTGAATTTAACCAGTGTCATTGGTTTTTCCTCCTTAATTTTGTTTTTAATGATTAAAACTATGATTAATTAAAATCGGGAACCTTTCCCAAAAAATTAAGAACAAGTGATGTGCCAATGCGTTAAGGAAACATTTCTGCTGAAATTTTTTCAGCAGAAATGAAAATTTTTCAGTTTAGATTGTCAAAATTTCAGGGAAGTAACAAAGATCTACCTAAGAAGGAACCTTAGAAAATCTTTGTTACTTGTGACTAGTCGTTACAGGTTATCCTTAGCGATAATACTCCAATCCTGACTGCCATGTCCTTTTGCGATCCAGTTGTCCATTTCTTTAGCTATTGCAGGAATAACTGTCAACTTTGTATTCCCCTCTTCTGCAGCTTTCATCATTAATCCTGCATCCTTACGAGCCATGTCTAGTTCCCATGATGGATTGTTAAAATTTCCTTCTAGAATTCTGCCTAACCTTGCAGGCATTCCTGCACCTGGATTCCAAGTACTAAACAATTGAGCCACATCACTAGATGGAATACCTTGAGCTTTTGCTAGTGATAAAGTATCAGATAGCCCCGTAGTCATCGCTAACAAAAAAGAATTGCCAACAAGTTTTAATCCTGCTGCCTTTCCTTCCTCTGAACCAAGATTAATTAGCTTGCCGGTCATTTTCGAAAGCTCCACTTCTACGTTAGTAATTACCTGCTGATCGCCTGATACGAGCATACTACCACTACTCTCTAATGCATTGGGTGGACCCATAAATACGGGCGCATGTAGGTAAGTGAATCCTTTAGATTTCCACTCTTTGGTACGTTGAATAGCGCCTTTTGCCGATGTTGTTGTATGATCTATAATGATTACACCTTGCTTAAACCCCTTGCTTGCAGCAGCTAATACTTCATTTACAGTATCGTCATCCTTTAAAGTAAGGTGAATAAGGTTTGCATCTTTTACCGCTTCTATGATATTCTCGAAAACTATTGCCCCATCGTTTTCAAGTGCCTTTGCTTTTGATGGGGTTCTGTTCCATACCTGAACCTGATCTCCCTTAGCGAGCATTGCTTTAACAAAATTTGAACCTAAAAGGCCCATCCCTAAAAATGCTTTCATTCTATAATTATTTTTTTGATAAAGATAGTGAACCTCTAAATCGTTCACACCTATAACAACAAAATTCTTGGATTTTAGTTATTGAGTTAATTATAATTTCTACATTATCTCTCTTTTATAGAGCTGAAAATTTATCATTCTATTTTTGGTTGCAATATTTTCCAATGCGGCTTTACTGTTGCAGGTTACTTTTGTGGATGCATGTATATAACCCATGCACCTATCATTAAACTTAATAAAAATGAAAAAATTTGTCATCGAAAGAGAATTGCCAGGAGCGGGAAAATTATCAGCAGAAGATTTGGCTTCCATTTCTGAAACCTCATGTGCGGTAGTTGACCAACTTGGAAAACCTTACCATTGGATCCAGTCCTTTGTTACTGAAAACAAAATCTACTGTATCCATATTGCAGAAAGTGAAGAAGTAATACGAGAACATGCTCAAAAAGGCAACTTTCCAATTACTGCTATTGCTGAAGTGAGAGTAGTGATAGACCCAACCACAAAATAAGTAGTGTTTAAGGCGCCTGTTTTGCAGCGCCTTAAATTAATTGTAAATTAGATCGATGAAGGTCACACCCTCTAAATATTATAAGTTGCCGATCGGTGAAGGACTTGAAGCACTATCGGTAAAGGACTATAACAGTTCTTTTCCTTCACATTTTCATCCAACTTATAACATTACCTTAATCTACGATGGTTCTTTTAACACCAGGTTAGATAATAGCCTAATTGTTGCTCCAAGTGGCACCATACTCATTACAAATCCTCAAGAAATCCATTCCAATCCTTTTGATAAGAATGGAAGTGTTTCTTTTTTCACCTTTTATGTAAGTCAAGATTTTCTTGAATATTGCAACCAAAACAAATCAATCTTCTTTAACCAAAAAGTGATCTATGATCAGGAACTGTTTACAATTCTACACCAACTTGCCGTTGCGATTGACCAAGCGCATGCCCTACCAAACTACGAAGAAGAACTCAAGCAAGTACTCTTTCAACTCGCATTAAGACACGGAAATGAATTAGCAGAAGTGCAAGACACTAAGATTCAATCCTTATTTGATGAATTTCTTGCAGAACAGAGTCTAAATAAATTTTCCTTACAGGAGGCAGCCAAGCGATTTGGCATTGATAAATTTAAGTTTATTCGGCTATTCAAGTTCCAAACAGGTCTTACGCCTAACAACTATTTTATATTAAAACGCATTGAGAAAAGCAAATCGATGCTAAAAGAAGGCCAAGAACTGTTAAGTATAGCAATTGAGCTGGGCTTTTATGATGCGGCCCATTATTGTAATTACTTCAAGAAATTTACTGGCATTTCTCCAATAGCCTACAGCACGAACCGCTAGTTGCAATATCTTCCAACAGCTCGAATTGGATGTGAGTTACCTTTGAAACATCAAACCTCTTAAAACAAGTTTCAAACTAATGAAAAAGCTATTTTTCCTGATCTGCTGTCTACCGACATTAACAGCCTTTACACAAACTACTACTACTCAGCAATACAAAACGGATTTTGATTATTTCTGGAATACCATCAACGATAACTATTCCTATTTTAGTAAAAAAAACATTGACTGGAATAGCTTAAGACCGATTTATCAATTGCAAATCGATACAGTGACCACTCGAAATAGTTTTGTTCACATCCTTGAAAAAGCTATGAATGAATTATACGACCATCATTGCTCGCTAAATACTAACACACCAACTTCAAGTAGATTAGTACCCACCAGCGCCGACATGTGGGCATCCTATCGGGATAACAAACCAATAATAGATGAAGTAAGAATAGGGATGGGTGCAGAAAAGGTAGGCATTAGGGCAGGAATGGAAGTTGTGGCAATAGACGATGTTAAGATAGCAGAAGCTATATTATCTTACCTTCCACATAGTAATACTCAAGAAGCAAGGAACTTCGCCCTGCGTTTAGCGCTGGCTGGTAATCATAGTAATAAAAGGAAGATCACGCTGAAAACTACAACAGGTTTACATGATTTTTTTCCAGACCAAGATGGTATGCTGCTTGAGCATATCGAATATCCCGCCATGCTGCAATCGTCCACTATCAATGGTATTGGATATATCAAAGTCAACAATTTTTTGTACGATAACCAATTGATATCAAAATTTGACAGTGTGCTGAATGCATCTCTTCAAAAAAAAGCATTGATTATCGATTTAAGAGAAACAGCCAGCGGTGGTAATACGAGTGTGGCTAGAGCTATACTTGGTCGGTTCATTGCAAAGGAGCAATTTTATCAAAAACATGAGCTATATGCAGAGGAAAAAGAAACAGGAATCAAGCGATCTTGGGTAGAAATTGTATCTCCAAGAGGTATTACTTACACGAGGCCAGTGGTTATTCTTGCTAACCACTGGACAGGAAGTATTAGTGAAGGAATTACTATCGCTTTTGATGGCATGAAAAGAGCTACGGTTATTGGTACTGAGCTAGCGAGGTTAAATGGCGCAGTTGAAAGTTTCAAAATGCCTAATACAAAAATTGGTTTCAACATTTCTACTGAACGATTATATCATATTAACGGAATGCCACGTGAGCTTTATAAACCAACAATTATAGTACCCATAGCCAAGCAAAAAACTGGTGAAGACCTAATTTTGCAAACTGCTATAAATTTTCTTAAACAAAAAAGTAAATGATCAACTTTTCCAGCGAAAATTATGATCATGTTCATCCAAGTATCATGCAGGCAATGCTGGAGGCTAATAAAGGTTTTTCACCTTCCTATGGGAAAGATCCAGATACTGCCAAGGCTATTGAATTCCTTAAGCAAGAATTCGGAGAGAACATCCAAGTTCACTTTACCTTCAACGGTACTGGTGCAAATAATTTTGCACTTGGGTGTCTTGCCCAAAAGCACCATTCTATTTTTTGTTCTGATGTAGCACACTGCTATGTAGATGAATTTACTGCCCCTGAAGCCTTTATGGGTTGTAGGTTATATCCAGTAGAATCTGAACGAGGAAAGATCAGCGTTGGTTCATTAAGCAAACATGTAAAAAGAAGTGGCGACTTACATCACCCTCAGCCTGGAGTAGTTAGTATCACCCAACCTACGGAACATGGAACGGTGTATTCCATCACAGAACTTCAAGCGATTAAAGCATTTTGTAAAACCCACAATCTGTTGTTACATATTGATGGCGCTCGTTTTTTTAATGCGGCTGTAAGCTTGGGCATTTCCTTACGAGAACTAAGTACTGAAATTGGAATAGACGCCTTAACACTTGGCGGCACAAAGATTGGGATGATGTTTGGAGAGGCTGTCATTTTTTTCAAACCTGAACAATCCAATCCTTTTTGGTTTATGCACAAAAGGAGCATGCAACTAGCTTCAAAGAATAGATTTATTGCTATTCAATTCACCAAACTATTCGAGAATAATTTATGGATGGAAATTGCTAATCATACTAACAAATTGGCAAACTATTTTGAAGAAAAGGTAAAATCGATAGATGGTGTGAAAGTTGTTTATCCAGTGCAGTCAAATGTAGTATTCTTGAATTTGCCTAAGTGGCTATATTTGAATTTACGGAATCATGCCAATTTTTATTATTGGGATGAGCAAAAAGAATACGCTAGGCTTGTTTTTTCCTTTAGCAATACTAAGCAGGAAGTGATTGAATTTGTCGAGTTATTAGCCTTTAGTATAAACTTACACAGTTAAGTAAAAGTGATAGAATATTCTAGTTTACCAATCTCAGTTAGCTGCGCTTGTCAGAAAGCAGTAAAAGTCCAATCCCTAAAATGAATCCTATTCCTAGTGCAATTTTGGCTTGCTTGGAAGGTATGAGTAGTAAGGTCTCTCCATAGATTTGATGAGGAGGTTTTGAAGGTTCCAATATATTTCCGGAAGTAGGTTCTCCATACTTCACTTTCATTAATATGCGCATACCAGCAGAGGCAGTATTGACCAATAGGTTAGGGAAAAGGCTGTGAATTGTTTTTAATCCCCATGATGTAAAATCTGGAAACTTGTTCTTGCTAGGTTTGATGGCTAGATTCAACAGCTGTGCAGCGGTATCTTTTGGATCAGCGGCAAAGGGCGGAATCTTAAAATCAAGTCCTGAAAATTTGGCCGAATGCATATTTCCAGTAGATCTTTGGATTTGAGGGTAAAGATTGCAAATGTGAATATTTCTCTCACCTGAAACCTCGCCTTGCAAACATTCCATCATTCCCTTTATGCCGAATTTAGTAGCCGAATACACCGCACTATAGGGTGCTGGCATAAAACCACCGATGGAAACATTGTTGATCAATACGCCATAACCTTGCGCCTTGAAAATTGGAAGCACTACATGGGCTCCATTTAGGTAACCAAAAAGATTAGTCTTCACTACTTGATGGCTCACCTCGATTGGTATTTCTTCAAATTTCCCGCTTGCCATTACCCCTGCATTGTTCACCCAGAAATCAATCTTACCAGTAAGATCTAATGCATGTTTGGCTAGGTTTTTTACTTGCTCGTATTCAGAAACATCAGTCGGAATGCCAACTACACTTGCACCAAGATCTTTACAGCGCTCAACAGCCATATAAAGTGCTAGCTCTCCCCTAGCGGCTAATATCAAATTACACCCTACTTTTGCAAATGCTTCTGCAGTTGCAAGGCCTACTCCGCTAGATGCACCTGTAATTATTACCGTTTTGTTTGCTAAGGGTTTTGCAAACTGTATCTCTTTTTCCATAGGTCTGATAATCTAAATATTTATATTTCAACATTAATGCACTTAGAAATGTTTGTATACAAAGTAGTTATTTTATGAAGTCTTTAAACAACACGATTAAGCTTTTAAAATTAATGGATAAGTTAAGTGGGAATAGGCAAAACAATACAAAGCAGAGTAATAAAAGTAAATTATACTTTGGATGGTAGCTCCACTGATGATACAATACTTATAGCTCATTATACAATAAAACAAAAACCTTGTAATTGAAGTTTAGTAATCAGATTAAACAAAATATGGCATCATGTTATTAGCAATAGACTGGAGTAAGTTTCTTTTTGGTGAAGAGGATTGGCAGTTTCTTTTTGAAATCGGTCTTCGTACTTTCATCATGTACTTGATCATACTTTTCGGTTTGCGCTTGTTGGGCAAACGTGGTGTAAAACAGCTATCAATTTTTGAATTGGTAGTTATAATTTCACTTGGTTCTGCTGCAGGAGACCCTATGTTTTATAAAGAAGTTGGACTAACGGTTCCGGTGGTTATTTTCGCTATCATTGTTGGTTGCTATAGATTAACTACATACCTTACTGCTAAAAGCACAAAAATAGATGATCTAGTAGAGGGAAAGGCTACCTATCTAATAGAAAATGGTGAGTTTTCATTTGAGAATTTTAGTAAAGAAACCTTGGCACATGATGAATTTTTCTCTGAATTAAGACAGCAAGGAGTCTCACATCTCGGACAAATTTCCACAGCTATACTAGAAACCTCTGGCAACATTAGTGTATTTTTTGCGCCAGACGAAAAAGTTAAGTACGGATTACCCATTTTACCCACCACATTTGAATCTGGAGCTTGTGAGATTAAAACAGCAGGTAAATATGCGTGTTGTTTTTGTGGCAATGTAGAACAGGTGAGCAAAAAACTAAAACATGCATGCCAAAAGTGCAAGCACGATGAATGGGTAAAAGCAATCAATTCATTGAGAATAAGGTAATAAATGGCATTATATTATCACATCTAATTGAATTGATTGCTCATATTGGTTAACTCTTAAACGGCTCCTTTCAATAAACCTCCTTCGGCTCTTATTGCAGCACCATTAGTAGCGGAAGCAAGCGGGCTAGCTAAATAGGTAACCATACTAGCCACCTCAGTTGTGGTAAGGAAACGTTGTATAATGGAAGTTGGTCGCATCGTTTTGAAAAAATCTGCTTCTACCTCTGTATTAGTCTTACTTTGGTCTTTTGCCAGCTGATCTATGAAACCGCCTACTCCCTCTGATAAAGTAGGTCCTGGCAATACAGAGTTTACCGTTACTGCAGTACCTTTAGTCAGTTCAGCAAGACCACGGGCAACTGCCAACTGGGCAGTCTTAGTCATGCCATAATGTATCATTTCCTCTGGAATCTGTATGGCAAATTCGCTGGAGATAAAAATGATCCTTCCCCAACCGTTAGTCAGCATTTTTCCGAAGTATGCACGAGCCAATCGAATACCACTTAGTACGTTTATCTCATAAAATCGAAGCCAATCCTCATCAGTGATGTCTGCGAATGCTTTAGGCTCAAAAATAGCGACATTATTTATCAAAATATCTAGCTCGGGTACTTGACTGATCAGATTTTTTATAGAATCTGCATTTTCAAAATCTGCAACGATTCCGCTGACGTCTTCATTACCACTTTCGAGTTTTATCTGTTCAACAGCTTTAGCTATCCTTTCCTCTGTGCGGCCATTAACGATTACTTGTGCACCTTCTTTGGCTAGCTGAAGTGCAATAGTATAACCTATACCTGCCGTAGAACCAGTGACTAGCGCTTTCTTGTGAATTAATTTTAAATCCATATTCTTTAAATTGATCTTAATTTTGCCCATAAACCGTGCCGCTCTAAGAAATGAAAAAAGTCTAGAAGTACGATAAACAGCAAATCGTACCAGACATTAAAAAATTATGATAATGCTTAAGAATAAGACTTTTGAAAAAGTTATTTTGTAAAATAAATATCATAATCTACACGACAAAAGCTAATTATAGCAAAAAAAGGCCAAAATCAGTAAGATTTTGACCTTTTAAAACTTGGGAAATGTATAGTAAAAATTTCCAATAACTATGCAAATATCTGGATATGTTTAAGCGCAAACATATCCAGATGGTAATTATTTGACCGTGTTAATATCTATCACAACTGTTCTGTTGTAAAAACGTTCTTCTGGTTTATCATTTTCGAAAGGAGAACGATCTTCAGCTTCGCCAAAACCAGTGGTCTCAAACTTAACGTTTCTTTTTCCAGCTTTAGCCAATGCAGCTTCTAAAAGTTGTTGCGTTTCTTGCGCTCTTTTTTTAGATAGTTCAAGGTTGTAAGCTTCGCTTCCAATAATATCGGTATGGCCATGAATAACAACTGTTGAATTATCGCTGATTAAAGGAGCTACTTCATCCGTAAGGAATTTAGCATAGGTTGCAATGGTATTGGCTTTGTTAAAATTATACAAGATACTATAACGTAAACCATTTTCTGTTTGCTCTTGGGTACCCAACATTTCTAATGTACTTTCTTTTTTTATGACGTTACCCATTTTGGTTTTACCTGTCATTACTACTTTATAAGTACCAGGAGTGCTATTTGCTAAAATGGTATTACCAGCAATATGCTCTTCATTTTTAGTAAATGGACCATATTGTTTAGTTAATCCACTTGGGTTGGTTACGTCGATGGTGTAAGAACTTAACACTTCTTTTGCTTTACCTACGTAAAAAATAACATCACCATCTGTACCGTTAGCTTGGGTGGTATTAATGTGGATCGGTTTCATTCCAGATCCTAATTCCATCATTAATGCACTAGAATTACTTTGAATGTCTACCCTACGATCGCCTTCTCTTAATAGATTAAGTTCTCTTTTGCCACCTACTTGTTCTGACGGATTTTCAGGTTTTGTTCTACCATTGGTAGCTATTCTATTTTGGTTGACACCGAATACATCTACTAAATATTTTTTAATTTCTGTAGCAAATACATTTCCTTCTTTAGGACCTGCCAATGAAGCTCCGCTTAGGGTAATATAAACGTCTGGATTTGCTCGCATACGATCGCCTAAAATGTTAAGTACATTATAGTACACATTTAATTGTCTTTGCGAACGCACATTCATGTTTACTGAAGGCTCTTGTTGTAAATCTTCTTGTTTAAATGTTGCGGCTTGTGTAGGCGATAAAACCACGTAACGTGATGGAATTGACGTTGATCCTTCATCAAAGAAAACATAATTAAGCAAAGGTAAAGTTTCACTTACATTGCGTTTTATCACTACAGCTTTAGGTGCTCTTACACTAAAACTAACCTCTGCAGGTTGCACAGGTGTTACTACTGCTTCTTGTTGAGCAATAGCTTTAGCTTTACCAAATTTCAAAGCAATACCTGCTCTTACTGTTGTAACAGACCAGCTTTCGATACTTCTTACGTCTTGTCCGAAATAAGGTTGAAATGAAACAAACGGCGAAATTACGAACTTACTAGTGCTTGTTGGAGAAGACATATTGATATCATAACCTGCACCAACTTGTGCCGAAATTACACTTTTACGCACTTCGCTTAATTCTGCTGAGGTATTAGGTTGCTTAAGTTGCGTGTAGTCAAAATCCTTTTGCAAATTAAAAGCAAACCTAGGTCCAGTAAAGAAATACAGATTACCACCCCAAGGGTTTACACGTAAGGTTGGTTCAACAGTAAGGTAACTTACATTGGTTTCTAAAGTTGCTGGGCAGTTACATGGCGCAACTACATCATCAAACTTTCCGCCTCTGCCATCGTAACCTACGTTAAGTGTACCACCCCATATTGGTGTAGGACGATATTCGACCAATACAGATGCGAATGGTTTAATTCCGTTTCCTTTATGAAAAGCGCTAGGCACAATCAAGCTGTTATTTAGACGTTGTGTAGTGCCATCGTAAAAGTTGGCATTAGCACCGCCAGCAGCTCCAAACCACCACTTTGGTGCTGTAGTTTGGGCGTTGACTGTAGTGTGTATTAACACTAGTATTAAACAGCATGCTAGTGTTTTTAAGATATTTTTATTTAAGGATAACATAGTTCTTTTTTTAAGTGATAAATTAATTGGACTGCTTTTCTTTACAGTTGATTGAATAGCTAACATTATTGCGGTACATTAATAGTAGTGTTTACCATAGTTACCGATGCTACTGTTGAGATTGCTCTTCCGTTAAGTACAGTTTGTACTGCATTACCTGCTGTAGAAAAAGTAACACCTGCTGTAGAGATAATGTTACCAGTCATAATACCACCACCAGCGGCATTAATTACTGCTGCACTACCCACATACCAGTATACGTTTTTAGCTAATCCGCCATTAATCATTGTTACACTTCTAGCTCCTGCTGGACCAGCAACACCTACCGTTAAACCTGCAGCGGTTTGGAAAATCCACTCTGCATTTGGATCACCTTTTGCATCTAGTGTAAGATTGCCATTGGTGATTTTAAATGTTCCACTAGCTGATTTATAGATACCAGGTGCTAAAGTTAATCCACCAAGTTCTCCAGCTCCTGGATCAATTCCTCCTGGTTTAGACGCTGGCGAAATACTATTGTAAGCCACTATTGCATCTGCTAATCCCTGAGATGCTATTAAAAATGAAGTTGCATTTCCTGGCGCTGGTGGTGCAGTATATATTCTACCTGTTACGTTACCCTTGTTTAAAGGTGTTTCTGTATAGATATCTGCCGTAGTACCATCATGAAAACCAGTAATTAAGGTAGAAGCAGCAGTTGTACCAATGCTTCCATTATTAATTACGGTATTTAAGCCCATGTTGGTCACACCAGCGTTACCACCAAATGCACCAAATAGAGCAGCACTACCTAAAATATTAAGTGGAGCTACTGCTGTAAAGTTGGCGGTAATGTTTTTATTAGCCGTCATAGCCACAGTTAAAGGATTTGTAGAACCAGTTGCATCTACAGACCAAGATGTAAAGACAAAGCCTGGATTAGCAGTAGCTGTTAGTACCACATTTGTACCATGGTTATAGGTTGCTGAATTTGGCGTTTTAACAACTGTACCATTAACAGCAGTAATATTTAACGTATAGGTATTAAGAATGAAATTTGCTATAAAGCTTCTATTTGCAGCTAGTGCGAATGTATAACTTGCGCTTGTAGAAACAACTGATCCGTTTGCTTTGTCAATCCAGTTTACAAAGGTATACCCTATATTTTTTGTCGCTATAATGGTAACTGATGTACCACTTGGGTAAGAGCCTTCTCCATCTGTAGTACCGCCACTTGCAGGGTTAGATGCTAAGATAACTGCAAATTGAGCTGCAGGAACCGCTTTATAATTTGCTACTAGGGTTCTATTGCCTGTAATTACAAATTGGAAGCTCGCACTTGTAGCTACAACAGTTCCATTTTCCGTCCAGTTCATAAATGTATATCCAGCATTTGCTGCCGCCGTTGCTGTTACAGTTGAACCTATTGTATACGATCCCGATCCACTGTTAATACCTCCTGCGACAGGATTAGATGATAAATTAACAGCAAAACTACCTATTGGAATTGGAGCAAAATTAGCTACCAATACTTTATTTCCAGCTACCACAAATTGATAATTGGAACTTGTAGAAACGATTACTCCGTTTTCTGTCCAATTCGTAAAGGTGAAACCTATATTCGGTGTTGCCGAAACAGTTGCGGTAGAACCCTGTGCAAATTGACCAGCACCTACTACTACTCCACCAACCGTTGGACTAGCTGATAATGTAATTAATGGAATGCTTGTAAAGGTCCATGTATAATCTTTTAACATGGCTGTATTAAATGTATCTTTTGCAGCTGCTGTAACAGTTCCTGTGTACACTGCAAATGGAATAAGTGGTACGTCAGGTTTAAACGTATACACTTTTAAATCTGCAGTTGGAGAAATTTTTCCGGAAACCAATGTACCCGCTTGTTTAATAGTAAAGGTGGTGCCGTTAATAGAGGCGGCATCCATATTGGTATTAAAGGTAATGGTAATCAGTTTATCCAATACCACATCTACAGCCTTATCCATTGGATCTGTGGAAGTGATCACTGGACACAAGCCCACCAATTCATCTTTAAAATCATCTTTTTTACAGCCTACAATTATCATAGCTGCTAATGCAATTACCGAAAGAAGATAACTAGCCGTTTTAACATAGCGCAGGACAGGGCGCAACAGGGTAATGCCCTCTGTTGGAGTAGTTTTTGTTTTCATTATAAATGTTGTTAAATTTTGTGGAAGTGGGCTTAACAATAACAGTTATTGTTGATTATATTCAGAATCCTATAATTAAGCCATATTTAAATTGATACTTGCAAAGCAGATGCCACCAAATTAGGAATTCTTAGAATAACAAGTTGTAACATGTAATATTAAACCTAATGTTACGTTTGCTACCAAGCCTTGGCTCTTAATTAAGAATAAGCAGAAAAATCAACAGTCATTTTTTCAACATAACAAGCATTGATTTATGCTCTGTTTATAGGAATTAGTGTAAGATTTGAACTAAATTAAATCTTATTCCGCTCCAATATTAGCTTACTTTGGTTTTGGTATTGATTGCATAAGCCAGTTTTTAGAAAAACCTGGTTCATAAAATAGGTTCGTTCCTTAAAACCTTAATTCCTAGTAACCAAAGTTTAGGCCACACATAATCTGGTTTTAACCCATATTTACATCATTCCCATAACATTTCTATTTCCTTTTACAACAATATATGGATAGAATTGTTATGTAAACTACACTTAAAAATGAATGATAGCGCTCAAATATTCCATTTTAAGACTTGTTAATAAGCGATCACAGTGGTCATCAGAATTGAAAATTTTACTTATCGGTAAACATGTATGGCAAATAATAAAAAAAGATCAAAAGAAAACTACCATTGCCAAAACATCTAGGGATACTGTTTCCGAGTTTATAACCAAGACCTTTGGTAGCTTAGCCTTTTTGCTCATCTATCTAGTCTTTGTTTTAGGATGGATTGCGTGGAATGAACAATGGATCTCAGGTCTAAAGTCCTTTGACCGCTTTCCCTATCCCGAACTGGAAATGATTCTGTCGGCTTTTGCGATCTTTCTTTCGGTCATGGTACTGATTAGTCAAAAACGCCAGGCGAGACTTGAAAAGATTGCTCAGCAAGTAGAATTTGAAGTCAACTTACATTCTGAAAAAGAAATTACAAAGGTGCTGCAAATGCTCTTGAAGATTCATGAAAAGTTGGGCATAGCGCACGATGATCCGGAACTTAAGAGCATGATAAAACAATTGGATACCGAGAAACTTCACCAAGAACAGCGAAAACAGCAAGAAGAAAACGACTAAAAGTAATTCAACTTATAACTGTAATTACTTGGAAAACTAAACCATTTCGGCCTCAGCATTTTAGTTACTAGAAATTTTATTAACGATGATGTTTCAATTCTAACTGCCATACCCTTAACATTCTGTAAAAACAAAGCTCTTTTCAGAACTACTTTTAAAATTGGGGGTGGTTGGCGTTAAAAATTTCAAACGTATTGAGACTTTAGATTTAAGCTAAAGGAGCTTAATTTTTAACTAGTATCCCTATTTCATTGCTAGCAATTGGAAGTGTAAAGCAAAATCTACTTCCCTCTCCTAATGAACTTTCTACCCAAATCCTTCCCTTTTCTGCTTCAATAAAGTCTTTAGAAATGGCAAGTCCCAAACCAGATCCTGATTTGTTCTGCCCATCGGTAGGTACTTGATAATACCTATCGAACAATTTTTTCTGGTATTGTTCTTTAATCCCTTTACCAAAATCACGTACAGAAAACTCAATAAAACTAGTATCTACTTTAACTTCTAAAGTAATTTTAGATTTTATACTACTGTATCTTAAAGCATTAGAAAGAAAGTTAACCAATACCCATGCTGTTTTCTGAACGTCTGCATTTACATTAGGCAGTTGGTTATTAGCGCCTATCAGTTCTAGTGTAATGTCCTTTTGTTCCGCTTGGAAACGAACAGCGTCCATTGCAATATTCACAATATCCATTGGATCGGAAATCACCATATTCAATTGTAGGTTACCAGTTTCTACTTGAGCCAAGTCTAAAAGTTCTCCAGTTATCTTTAATAAACGTTCACTATCCTCTTGAATATGGCCAATAAGCTGTAACTGTTCTTGGTTCATATTACCTACACGTTCATCATTAAGCAGTTTTAAGCTCATTTTTATAGAAGATAGCGGTGTTTTAAGTTCATGTGATACGGTTGCTATGAAATTAGTCTTCGCCTCATCTAGCTCTTTAAATTTGGTGATATTTTTTAATACATATACCTGACCTGCAGATTTAAGCGAAGTAACAATTCCTTCTGATTGATCGTCGAGATTTGGTGCAGTTATTTCTCTCTTTTCTAACAAAAAAAATGATTCTTTTCCATCAGCAAAAATTTTCAAAGGCTCTTCGCTAGCTTTCGGCAATAGAATAGTTTGTAGTAATTCATTTCTTTTAGCCAGTTCATTAATATCCTTACCTACGGCATCAGTTGGAGCTAGATTTAACAACTCTCCTGCAACCTTATTAAAGAAAAGAATTTCTTGTTTTTCATTTGCACCTATAATGGCATCCTGCATCTGCTCAATTATGGTTTCAATACGTTTCTTTTCTGATTTAAGCTTAGCAACATTGGTATTGTCCCAATTTTTTAGCTCAAGTGCCATTTTGTTAAATGCAGAAGCCAATTCTCCAAATTCATCACTTCCTTCAAAATGGAGACGTTGTTGGTAATTTTTTCGACTAATCTCTCTTATGCCATCTAATAGTTCACGTAATGGATTGGCAATAAAGCCTGGAAAATTGACTATAAAACTAAATAAGATTAAGAACGACACAAAAGCTGTTACACCCAAATAAATTGTAGCTTTTTCTGTTGCCTGTTGTGCTTTTGTATTTTTTCTTACAATAGCATTCATATTTAGCTCATCAATTGTTCTTAGTTGTGCCCTCATTTGCGCTATTGATTTTGCGTACTCCTTTTCATCAGCAGCATTCAATGCTAAATTAAACGCGTTTTTCAGCGTAGCTACCGCTAGCTTTTCACCATTTTCGGTAATGTTTTTTTCTTCTAAGCGTAAAGAAATTTTAATTTTTGCACTATTCGAACTACTAATTTTTCCGTTTTGTTCGTCCAGAATAGTGCGTATTTCATTTACATACACCAAAGACTTATAATTGTCTTTTAATACGACCTTTGCATGTTCAGCAATGCGATTGATTTGATACATTGAAATTCCACCGAAGCTGATAATGATCAGAAACAGGAAGCTGAAGCCGAGTCTAAGTTTTGTCTTGATTTTCATCACTGTAAATTTAAGATAAGATTACCAGATCTGTATCTCGTTTAGCCATCGCTTTTAATAACTGATTGAATACACTTGTACTCAAAATCAATTGAAAGAGATTAAAATGTGGCTTTCCAATACAAATTGTGGTGATTTCTTTTTCTTCTACCATGTTAATTATAGTTTGTGTAATTGCATCGTTTTTAATCTTAATCACTTCTGCTCCAAGTTCTGTGGCCAATTTCAGGTTGTTAATTAAATGTCGCTGCTTATCAAGTTTTATGCGATCGGCATATTCATTACTACTTTGCACATACAGTACAATCCAGTGCGAATGGTAATACGATGCCAGTCTTGCTGTTTTTCTAATGACTACTTTGGCCGTATCTGGATTAGAAGAAATGCAAGCCAAAAAGCGTTCATTCCTCAATTTAATCTGCTTAGGCACTTCTTTGTTTACTTTGCGTTCAACCTGATGCGCAACTTCTTTTAGTGCCATTTCCCTTAACTGCAATATCTTTTCAGGTTTAAAGAAATTGTTTAAGGCCTGTTCAATTTTGTTTTCTTTATAAATCTTTCCTTCTTTCAAACGAGTTAAAAGTTCATCTGCGGTCAGATCGATGTTTACAATCTCATCTGCCAATTCCAATATCTTATCAGGAATCCTTTCTGTAACTTGAATTCCTGTAATCTCTTCTATTTCTTCATTTATACTTTCTAAATGTTGGATGTTTACGGCAGAAATTACATTGATACCCGCAGCTAAAATATCGAATACATCCTGCCATCGCTTTTCGTTCTTGCTTCCTTCTGCATTGGTATGCGCCAGTTCGTCAACAATAACAATTTCAGGATGTGCATTGATAATGCCCTGCACATCCATTTCTTCTACTTCCTTGCCTTTGTAAAAAATCTTTTTTCTTGGAATGATTGGTACACCTTCTAGTAGATTGTGCGTTTCTTCCCTAAAATGGGTTTCGATGTAACCGATCCTGATGTCTATATCACTTTTCAACAGTGCATGGGCTTCTTGTAGCATACGGTAGGTTTTACCCACTCCAGCACTCATACCAATATAAATTTTGAGCTTGCCCCTTCGGTTTTTCTTCACCAAATTCAAAAAATTCCTTACATCTTCCATTGCTTTGTGTTTAAAAAGACATTGCTATACTTGTCGTTATTACTGCGTTACCATTTACAGCATTTACATCTCTTACAAAGATTTTGTCTTTACTATCGTAAACTTTTCCTTCAAGTCTAACTACTGCGTTGCTAATGGGCGAATAGTCAATATTTAAGGAATACCCCATCGTTTTAAATCCATTAGGTGTGCCAGTAGCGATGAAAATCCCGTCTTTATCTTCGTAATATTCGGCTCTACCTGCTACAGCCCATTTTGGATCGAATTTATATTGGGCTATCAACACAGGAGACAAAACTTCGCTTTTAGTAGTTGAACCTTTTAGTTTTTGTTGTGTCGCGTAATCAAATCCAGCAGTTAATCCAAAATGATCTGATAATTGTCCAACAGCATAAATGTTATGATAAAATCTAGTTACACGCACTGCATTCACACCTTCTGTACCCAAGTAATTGCTATAATTTAAGGACAGTTTAGCTGTAGGTTTAAACGTCAATTGTAAACCACCTGCAGGTTTACTGTTTCCATCAAGCCTTTTGATTTTCTGCCATCCATTTAAATAGAGTGCGGTTGCAGTTAATTTTCCATCAGCTGTACTATAGGTTAGTTTAGCTCCTGCTTCATAATACGGAGTATTCTCTGAAGAAATTCCTCGTGTTAATACCCAGCAATCTTTACTTATGGCACTTTCAAAACCAATATGGGATGAAAAAATTCCCGCATCAAGCCAGAGGTTTGCTGTATTACTCAATTTTAAACCTGCATTGGCCTCATAAATATTTTTTAGCACACCAGGTTCTGCTGAAAGATTGGTATTTGCATAAGTTCCAGTCATAATAGCAATATTTGCTCTTACTTTCCCCAAATCATAATTTGCCTTGATATATCCTAGGTTTAAGTTTACTTCATTATGCCTATTATGGGAGTAAATAAATGATGGTCGATTATTGTCAGCTGGATTATTGAAATCATAACCGTAATAGGTTTCCAAATATCCAGACACCTTGATTTTAGGGGATTTTCGAGCTTTTATGTTTGAAACTGTAAATAAGATTACAGCGATTAATATTAACTTTTTCATTTTTTACATGATTATTGATTTGTGATTACTCTTCTCGTCATTGTGAGCTTTGCGAAGCAATCTACTTTCAAAGGGTTATGCATTTGCTTTAAGATTGCTTCATTCCTCGCAATGATGCACTTACTTAAGTTCGTCCAAAGCCAAATTCAACTTGAGCACGTTAACGGTATTTGGTCCAAAAAGGCCAAGAAATGGAGCTTTAGTATTTTCGACAACCAGTTCTGCAACTTTTCTCTCATCGATTTTGCGATAAGCCGCAACTCTTTTGATCTGTATGATTGCGCCCTGTTCAGAAATGTCTGGGTCTAATCCACTTCCAGAAGCAGTAACCATATCCGCTGGAAGATCTCCTTTTTTAATAGTCGGATTGTATTTCAATAACGTATCGACCCTATTTGAAACTTCCTTTAAGTAATCGGGATTTGATGGGCCTTTGTTAGAACCTGCCGAACCTGCTGCATTATACGCAACTGCAGATGGTCTTCCCCAGAAATATTCAGGTTTGTTAAAGGATTGGCCCAATAAGGCATAGCCGATGACTTTTCCGTTTTTGGTGATCTTTTCTCCGCTTCCGTTTCCTTTACTAAATTTCCCAGCTAGAGCAATGCTGATTGGATAGATTACGCATAACAACACTACTAATACAAGTGTTAAGCGAATAGATTGAATGATAATTTTCATGTTTTTGATGGTTATACTGATTTTTATTTGTCGTCCTGAGCCTGTGGAAGGACTTATATTTGCGTTTCAACAAGCTCAACGTGACAGTTTAATATTTATACAAATAAGCCTACAACTAAGTCGATAAGTTTGATGCCGATGAATGGCGCTACAACTCCTCCAATTCCATAGATGAAAAGGTTTCTTCTTAATAATGCCGTTGCACCAATAGGTTTATAGGCAACACCTTTAAGTGCTAATGGAATCAGGATTGGAATAATAAGCGCATTAAAGATTACCGCAGACATAATTGCGCTTTCTGGTGTATGCAAGCCCATAATGTTTAAGCTTTGCAAAGCAGGGATAGAAGCAATGAACAATGCAGGAACTATGGCAAAATATTTGGCTACGTCATTGGCTATCGAAAAAGTGGTTAATGTTCCCCTTGTAATTAATAGTTGTTTACCTATTTCTACAATTTCAATTAGTTTGGTTGGGTCATTGTCTAAATCAACCATGTTGCCTGCCTCTTTTGCAGCCTGTGTTCCACTATTCATGGCTACACCAACATCAGCTTGTGCCAATGCAGGAGCATCATTTGTGCCGTCACCCATCATGGCTACTAATTTGCCCAAAGCCTGTTCATCTTTAATGTAGTTCATTTTATCTTCAGGTTTTGCTTCTGCGATAAAATCATCTACTCCTGCTTTTTCGGCAATGTATTTAGCAGTTAATGGATTGTCGCCTGTAACCATTACAGTTTTTACGCCCATTTTTCGTAAGCGTTCAAATCTCTCATTAATGCCAGGTTTAATGATATCCTGTAATTCGATTACTCCCAATGCTTTTTCATTTTCAGACACCACTAAAGGTGTTCCTCCATTCGAAGCAATCTGTTTTACTTTTTCTTCAATATCTGAAGGGAAAACATTTCCAGCCTGTTGAACGATGTTTCTAATCGAATCAAATGCACCTTTTCTAATCCTTCTTCCGTCATCGGTATTTAAACCACTTGAACGGGTTTCTGCAGTAAACTTGATAAACTCTGATCCGATAGGTGCAGTTTCTAAAATAGCTCCAGCATCGCCATTGGCCAATTCTATAATCGATTTGCCTTCTGGGGTTTCATCGGCTAAAGAACTTAATACACAGGCGTCAATAAATTGCTTATTATTTACACCATTGGTTGGATAAAAATTTGTTGCCTTACGGTTACCAATAGTAATTGTTCCTGTTTTATCTAATAGCAATACATCAATATCGCCCGCTGTTTCAACTGCTTTTCCTGACTTGGTAATTACGTTTGCTCTTAATGCTCTGTCCATACCAGCTATACCAATCGCTGAAAGCAATCCACCAATTGTGGTTGGAATTAAACATACAAACAACGAAATCAATGCAGCAATAGTAATGGGTGTGTTGGCATAATCGGCAAATGGTTTTAAGGTAATACAAACGATGATAAATACGAGGGTGAAACTTGCCAATAGAATAGTCAATGCAATTTCGTTTGGAGTTTTCTGGCGAGATGCACCTTCAACCAAAGCAATCATTTTATCCAAAAAACTTTCGCCTGGTTGAGTGGTTACCTTTACTTTTATTTCATCAGATAATACTTTTGTACCTCCGGTAACTGATGATTTGTCACCTCCCGATTCTCTAATCATAGGGGCAGATTCTCCTGTTATTGCAGACTCGTCAATGGTAGCAATGCCCTCTATAATTTCTCCATCTGTCGGAATAATATCTCCAGTTTCACAGATAAATACATCTCCTTTTTTCAAGGTATTAGAAGAGCGGATTTCATAACTTCCATTCGCTAAAACTACTTTGGCTGGTGTTTCTTCTCTTGTTTTACGTAGGCTATCAGCTTGTGCTTTTCCCCTCGCCTCTGCAATTGCTTCAGCGAAATTGGCGAACAATACAGTTAACAACAACACCAAAAAGATACAGAAATTATAGAGTGAAGAACCTTGTCCATTGTTCGAGATGGAATAAACAGTAACATAGGCCATTACCAAAGTACCAATTTCAACAGTGAACATGACTGGGTTTTTAATCATTACCCTTGGATCTAATTTGATGAAAGATTGTTTGAGCGCTTTTTGCACTAGTGCAGGCTCGAATAATTTATTTGATTTCATTTTAAAATCTACTTAAGCATTGTGAAATATTCTGCAATTGGACCAAGCGCCAAGGCAGGGAAATAGGATAGTGCATTCAGCACTAAGATTACGGCAAACGTCATCAGGCTAAACGTTAGCGTATCTGTCTTTAAGGTACCTGCAGATTCTGGAATGTATTTCTTTTTTGCCAATAACCCTGCAATTGCCAGTGGTCCGATGATCGGAAGAAAACGACCAAGAAAAATAACAACACCAGTCAACACATTCCAGAACATGTTATTATCGCCTAAACCTTCAAAACCAGAACCATTGTTTGCATTTGATGACGTAACTTCATACAACATTTCTGAAAAACCGTGGAAACTTGGATTATTAAGCCAGTTTTTCGGTTGAACTGCCCAAGCGGCATCGCCGTTAGTAGTAAAAATGTAAGAAGCTAAAGCTGTTCCTGCCAAAATCAAAAATGGACTTAGCAACGTAATAATTGCCGCAATTTTTACTTCTCGTGCTTCCACTTTGTGACCTAGAAATTCTGGCGTCCGTCCAACCATCAGTCCCGAAATAAAGACTGCGATAATGAGATAAATAAAATAGTTTAAAATCCCTACACCACAACCCCCATACAAGCCATTAATCATCATGCCCAACAATTGCCATAAACCTGTTAATGGCATTGTGCTGTCATGCATTCCGTTCACAGAACCTGTAGAAATAATGGTGGTTAACGTACTCCAATAGGTTGTAGCCGCTGGGCCAATCCTTACTTCCTTTCCTTCCATTGCGCCTGTAGTTTGCGCTATGCCAAGTTTCTCTAGTGCTGGATTACCACCTAACTCTGAGGTTAGGCTAGGAATCATCAGCAACAACATCCCAATGGTCATTACTCCAAAGATCATCCACCCTAATTTTCTTCTCCGAATGAAATAGCCAAAACAGATGACCATAGCAATTGGGATAATGGTTTGTGCTATCATCTCCACCATATTGGTAAAGTAGTTCGGGTTTTCAAATGGATGTGCGGAGTTTGCTCCGAAGTAGCCACCACCATTTGTTCCTAAATGTTTAATAGCAATCATCTGCGCAGCTGGACCTCGGGAAACGTGTACGGTATCGCCTTGAAGCGAAATAAATTGATCTTTTCCATCGTAGCTTGCAGGGGTTCCGTTAAAAGTTAATAATAAAGCCACAACAATGGAAAGTGGCAATAATAATCTGGTAATGGCCTTTACAAAAAACTCCCAGAAATTACCCAGTGTTGTGGTTGTCTTATCTCTAAAAGCTTTAAATAATACCACAGCAGCAGCAATCCCAGTAGCTGCACTAACAAATTGCAAAAACATCAGTACATATTGTTGTGAAAGATAGCTTACACCGCTTTCTCCAGAATAATGTTGTAGGTTACAATTAGCCACAAAACTGATGATAGTGTTAAAGGCAAGGTCTGCTGGCATTCCTGGATTTCCATCAGGATTAAATGGCAGCTTATCTTGATACAACAGTATAAAAAAGCCATAAACCAACCATACTGTATTGATGAGTACTAAAACTTTTAAATGCTGTTTCCAATCCATTTGTTCTTTAGGATTGATGCCTGAAAGCTTATATATTCCGCTTTCAAGTGGTTTTAAAAAGTCCGTCCAAACTTTTTCTCCTGCAAATACCTTAGCCAGATATTTACCTAATGGGATGGCGATTACAAGAGTAAGCAGGAAGGTGGCAATGATGCCCAAGAATTCTGTATTCATTTTTAGAATTTTTCTGGTTTGATTAGCACGTACACCATGTAAAGGAATACTGCAATTGAGATGATAAATAATGTTAGCATGGGTTAGATGTTTTCGAACCAATCGATGGATCTGTAAATGATCCAGCAAAAGATAAGGAGGGTGAGAAATAAGACAATTATGTACATGTGATTTAAATTTTCACCCACCGTACCAATTCTTAATCCAACAGGGCTAATAGCGAAGTATTAATTTGATTATTAATACATTAAATAATTGAGCAAAATTTTAAGCATAAAAAAACCCTACCAAAATGGAAGGGTCTTTATCAAAATGGAAAACGGAAAGCTATAAATCAGCTAACTGATATTCCTCAATTTTTCTATACAATGTAGTGAGCCCTATGTTCAATAAGCGGGCAGTTTCTGTTTTATTACCTTTTGTATGTGCTAATACTTTTTGAATATGTTGTTTTTCTATAGTTTGCAAATCGAATGTATTTGCATTTGGGGAATCTATAAAAAACTCATTTGGGAGTTGCGAAGTGCCGATAATTTCTCCATCATTTAAAATAACTAATCTTTCGATTACATTTTTGAGTTCCCTTACGTTTCCTTTCCAGTTATGTTTATCGAATATGGCAAGTAATTTTTCATCCATTTTTAAATTAGGCCTATTTACTTTTCTAGCAAATTCCTTTAAATAATATCCTGCCAACAAGCTAATATCCGCCTTGCGCTCTCTTAAAGAAGGAAGATTGATTACAAACACAGATAAGCGATAATAAAGGTCTAGCCTGAAGTGACCAGTATCAGCCTGTTCCTTAAGATCACGATTGGTGGCCGCTAATATCCTAACATTGACCTGGCTTGTGGTAGTCGAACCTACTTTGATAAATGATTGATTTTCTAATACCCGCAATAGTTTAGCCTGGAGATCAAGGCTCATTTCGCCAATTTCATCTAAGAAAAGTGTGCCCCCGTTTGCCTCTTCCAACAATCCTTTTTTATCTTTATTCGCTCCAGTAAATGCACCAGCTTTATAGCCAAATAGTTCACTCTCTAATAATTCGGGACTAAACCCACTACAGTTTAATGCAACAAAAGGCTTTTGTTTTCTCGAACTTCCATAATGAATTGCTTGCGCAAACACTTCTTTTCCCGTTCCTGTTTCTCCTAATAACAAAACCGTAGTATCTGTTACTGCTACTTTTTCAGCTAATGCGATTGCTTCTTTAATTGCTTTTGAATTGCCTAGGATATTTGCAAAGCTATACTTTCCAGAAATTTTATACTCCAATTCATATACCCTAAGCTGAAGCTCTGCCTTTGCCACGGCTTTATAAACTAGCGGTATGATCTTATCGTTATCATCTCCCTTTGTTAAGTAATCAAAAGCACCATTTTTTATGGCCAGTACACCATCGGCAATGGTACCGTATGCGGTTAGGTTAATTATTTCGACAAAAGGTTTTATACCTTTAATTTGTTTTACAAGTTCAACGCCATTTGCATCTGGCAATTTCACATCGCTTACAACTACCAATACATCCTGCGTTTGCAATAATTTTAATCCTTCTTTTGCATTAGCGGCTTGTAAAACTGAAAATCCTTCTAGTTCGATAATCCTTGCCAATAGGCTTCGGATTTTAATTTCATCATCAATAATGAGTATAGTAGTAATCATGGATAGAATTAACAGCACAATATTAACGATAAACATTTAATATTGCATCAGTGTCTTTCGTAAAACACCTGGTGTTTATAGCGTTAAATTGCTTTCAATTCACTTTTAGTACTTTTCCCGCTATGTCTTCCCATCTGTATAGTTGAAAAGTTCTATCATCACTCATAGCTACAAATAGACCATGCTTAAAATCAGCATTCAATGCACCCGAATAAATGTCAGAACCATCGCTTTGGTTGGTAGATACATTAACAGTGCTAATTAACTTATTTACACCTTCCCTACTATACACTTTAAATTGATTAGCACTTTGATCAGATACTAAAATATAGCCCGTGTTAGCAGTTGTTTTGTAGATACTTATCCCTTCATGATCTTCGGTATAACCTTCTTTAGCAAACACCGCTAGTTCTTTATTTCCTTTTGCAGGATCTGCATGGTATTTACGCACCCCAAATTGTTCATCAGCATAATACACATAGCCTAATTCATTATCTACCGCAATGGCTTCTATTTCTTTTATGCCGCTGTAATTGCCAAACTTTCTTTTCAATACAGCCATAACCTGTCCTTTTCCATTATCTTGCAACAAATATTGCCAAAGGTAAGTGCCATCTTTTGGCCCTGTCTTCCTTCCAGGAATTGCATAGATTTCTCCATTTTTTGTCGTATACAAAGCAATACCCATCAAATCTCTAAACATAACGCCCTTTTCTCCTTCGTATACTGGAATTCCGCCATTATCAACAGCTTTCATATCTGGTAACGAGTATATCCTTAGCTTATGTGTCATCCTTTCGGTAACAACTGCAATGTCAACTTTTTTACCATTTAACAGCATTCCATAGGCAATATCTACATTATCAGGTCTTTTTAAACCAGTAATGGTTTTTTCTTTGATAATTTTTCCTTTTAGATCGAAAACATATAGGCCGCCATTTTCATCTTTATCGGTGCCTATGATTAATGATTTTGAAGAGTCTAAAGGATTAATCCATATCGCAGGATCATCTGTATCAAATTGTACGGGGTCAGTAACATACAATGGTTTAACGATTCCAACCGGAACTTTGCTACAACTAAGACTAAAAAGAATTGATCCTATTAAAAAAGATTCGGTGAGTGATATTCATACATGATTTTAAAAAATCGGACACCCTAAAGCGTCCGATTGTTAGTGTGTTATTTTAGCTTTTTATCTTGTTTTAACAGTTTTTCATCAGCTTTGCTTACGTCTTTCATCATCGTAAAATGATCACCTATCTTACCATCAGATTGTATCCATTTTAAATCTAATTGATTACCTTGAATTTCTAGCATAACTGCACCACCAACTTCATTATTTGAATAATACATGGCATCATGTGGCCATGTTTCTTTATGTCCTCCCTGCGCACCAGCCGAACCGCTAACCACATACACGGTACCTTTGGTGTTAGTTTTACTTTTTAAATAGGGTGCAGAGTTTTTACTACCGTCATATAATGCCGTAGAGTTGCTCAAATTGTACTTTGTTGCATCAAAATCTGCTTCCTTACCATAATACCCCTTCATTAATTTCGAACGTTCATACACATGGCTATGTCCACAAAGGATCAAATCCACACCTTCATCTTCTAAAATCTTGATGAAATTCTCTCTAATTTTCACCAATAAACTTTCTGTATCAGAATTATGTGAACCCATGGTGTATGGAGGGTGATGCCAATAGGCCACTACCCATTGTTTATTGGTATTTGCCTGCAAATCTTTTTTAACCCATTCAGCCTGCTCACCCATTTGATCGTAGATATGCTTTCCAGTATTGTCTGGCCCATACGAATCTAAGGCTAAGAAATGAACATTTCCAATATCATAAGAATAATAAGACTTTGTATTGGATGCTGTTCCTCCTGCTTCTCCTTTTGTAGGAACTGAGAAATTTTGGAAATAAGCTATTTTAAATTGATCTGTTACTGAAGCTGATTGATAATCGTGGTAATCATGATTTCCTGGCACTGGAAACAATGGATATTTATTTAATAATGTTCCTTGGTAATTATTAAAAAACTTGGCCTGAAATTCTGCATCTGTTCCATCAGAATAAGCGTTATCGCCCATTAATATCCAAGCATTTAGATAATTATTACCCAAATATTTTACCACCTCGTCTCTTACTTTCCTTTGGTTGATCGAGTTATTACCAGCATCTCCAAAACCCGCTACTCTAATCAGAGTTTCACTCCCCTTTTCAGGAAGTGTATAAAAGTAATTGCTGGTATCCCCTTCAATAGGATTATTACTTAGGTTACCAATAGCATAATAGTATTTGGTCAGCGGTTTTAATCCAGATAGCTTTACAATATGCTCTGAGGTCAACGTTGAATCTGTTGCCTGCATCTCAAGTTTGTTTGGTACCGAACCATACACCACTTTACTTCTATCCAGCACATTTGTTCTCCATCTAATCGTCATACTGTTTGGCGTTGCAACTTGCAAATAAGGTCCTCTAATCAGTTCTGCTTGGAATGGACTTACTGCTTTAACTTTAGGAGCAGTTTTTTTAACGGTATCAACTTGAGCGAAAAGCAGCATTGGAGTGGCTGTCAACAAAAGGGATACTAATTTGATTATTTTCATTGTTTAAAATTTAGTTTTTATCTGTTAATGAGTTTATAAATTGAATAATGGCAGCTATTTCGGGTTTTGTAAGATTCAAAGGTTTTGAGGCTAATGTTTGATCGGGTGTTGCCAAGCCTAATCCATTTGCACCACCTTTGTTGTAGAAATCTATGACACTTTCTAGTGAACTAAAAGCACCATTATGCATATATGGACCTGTTTTTTCTGTGTTCCTTACCGTTGGCGTTTTAAACGCTTGTTTATAATACCTAATTTTATAGAGATCAAAACGTCCCATATCATCATCTACTTCTGGGTGGGTAAGATTATCAGTTTTCGGAGTTCCCAATACCTCTACTTCAGACCTGTCATAAAATGGCGGTACCAATGAATTGAAATAAGGTAAAAAGTGACAGCTTCCACATTGCGCCTTACCCATAAAAAGATTAAAGCCCTTAACCTGGGTAGCAGTCATGGCCTTTTTGTCTCCTGCCATGTACTGATCGAAAGCGGAATTCATCGGATTTAACGTGGTAACATAGGCAGATAATGCTAACGCGATATGATTCATATCTTCATCATTGTTATGTGTATCTGGAAATAAACTCGCTAGTATAGCACTGTATTTTACATTGCCCATAACATATTTTAGGATAGCAGATTGATGACCACCCATTTCTAAGGGATTAAAGAGCACATCTTTTATTTGTGCTGTCATTGTTTTGGCTCTTCCATCCCAAAACTGCGACTGCTGATAACTTGAATAATGAAGCGATGGTGTATTTCGCCTCAAGGGCTGAGTTTTATCTAGAGAGGCGCTAACTATTTTTCCGTCAGCGAAGTAGTTTTCAGATTGATGACAAGATGAACAGCTGACCAATCCATTGCCCGAAAGTTTCGAATCAAAGAATAGAGCCTTACCAATTAATGCTAGCTCTTTTCTTTTTTGAGGAGGAATAGAATCAAAACTTTTTAAGAAATCAGGACTAAAAACATTTGATGCATTATAATTAAGGTATAGGGTAGTATTTAATTCAAGTCCCAGTTTCTTGATGAATACTCCTAATTGTTGTTGTAAAGGCAATGCATACTTAACCAAGTATTGCATCCTATCAAAGTCATCAAAAGTTGTGCTGTTGTTAAGGTATTGGATGCCGTTTGATAACGTATTAGCCAATTCCTTCCCATCCTCTTCCTTATAGGCGAGGTATGGAGCTAATACTATTTCCATACTTTGCATGCTCTTTTGGATTCGTCTATTCCGCTTTTAAGCAGAGGCGCATCATATCCTGAAATGTAAAGGGAAATAATCCTTATCAATTCTAACCGTAAGCTTTCTAATACCTGTTCATCGCTTGCCTTAAAACCATACAATAATGTGCTAAGATCATTAGCTGAAGTAGTTAAAGCTTGCGCTTGCATCACTAATTCTTCTTGATGCGCTTGTACATTTTTTTCATACAATAATGCCTCTAATTGTTGCAGCCCCATAGGCTCAACCAGTTCTAGCTCTGGTTCTTCTACCTCATATTTTGGCGCTGCATTGTACATGGCTGTTTCACTAGGAAAAAAATAGGAAGTAAAAAAGGAGATTTTTTTAAATTGTAACCTACATTTTAGCAATGCAGTTCTTGCCTTAATCACACTCGTAGAATCACTGTTGATTCTTTTGATCATTTCAACCAAAGTATCAGTACTCTTGCTGAATTCTTTAGACTGATGATCAAAATATACAATTGCAGCAGTCGCACCAATATCTGATTTTTGAAGTAAGATACTCGATGAAAAAACGATGCAACTAATAAGTGCGATGAGTGAGATAAAAACCTTCCTATTCATATTTCAAAACAATGGCTGGTGTTAGCCAGCCTTTGTTAGCTAGTAAACATTTAATTTTAAACCTAAGGTTGCAGTTGCTCCTGTGTACAATGACGAATACGTATATTCTTCTTGATACTGGTAACGTCTTTGATCTTGATTTAACAGATTATTTGCAGACCCATAAATTGATAATCTTGGGGTGATGAAAAAGTTAACATTTGCATCTAAATAATTTGCCTTATCGTAATACACGTCTCCTTTGTTGGTAGTACCAAGAATGGTAATAAAGGCAGAGGTGTTATTGTAAGATATACGAGCGTTAAAGCGTTTCACCTCATATGCTAGCGATAGGTTCAAGATATCTTTTGCCGTTCCAGGAAGTTTAGGATCACCTTTCTTTACAAAAATAAAATTATGTGTATAATTTGAATAAATCGTTAGGTTTCTAAGCAAACCAGGCAAGAAAGTTAATCCCCTTTGAAATGAAAATTCTGCACCTAAAATATTTGCAGTACCACCATTACCAGGCATAGTACGTTCTAAGTTGCCATTTGCAGCTTTTAATTTATCGTAATCCGTTTTGTAAGAAGCTACTGTTGTAGGATTTGCACCTTGGGCAAGTAATGACTCTGGAGATTCGACAATACTTTCTACTTGGCTAAAAGGAACCAAATCTCTAGAAAGTATACGGTAGTTTTTAATGTTCTTTAAGTACACTCCAGCAGAAATCAATCCTGTATTACCGGTGTAAAACTCACCTAATAAGTCAAAATTATTAGAAAGAGTGGGTTGAATATCAGAATTTCCTTGTTTAATCAATTTGTCTTTCACATTTACATTGATGTAAGGAGAAATATCTTTATAATCTGGTCTTGAAATGGTTCTAGTAAAGGCAAAGCGATACACAAAGTCTTTGTTTGGCGTATACTTAGCCAAAAATGCAGGCATAAAGTTCAAGAAGTCAGACTTAGTTAATTGTTTGGCAGGAATAAAATCAGCTCTCACGTTGTAATTGTACCCTTCGTACTGAACTACACTTCTTTCTACACGACCACCAACTATTAGTGATAATTTGTCGCCAATATTTTGGGTACTCATAATGTAACCTGCAGCTACACTTTCATCTCCAGTATAGTTATTTCCTAATACGTCTTGATATACCCTATTTAGCATAAAGTCTTCTGTATCGCCTGTATAACTTTTGTTCAAGTTTGAAATCCATGCCGATGAGCCTGCATTACCCACATTATAATTTGAATTGATGTTGAGGGTTTTACTAATATTTGTAGAGTTGTTAGCAAATCCAGACCAGAAAGGAGCCCATCCAATGTAATCAGCTAGCTTTGGTTTGCGACCTGCAGCTAATTCTGCATTGTACTGAGCACGTAAAGCAGGATCTATCTGTGGTGTCCAACGTACACGTTTTGTAGTTTCGTTGCTCAGGTTCAATCCGCGGTATTTTCCTCCAAACTTCAACACATTACTAAACTTTCCAGTTTTAAGAGGGATGCTAAGGTCTACTTGTGCTAAATATTGTTTGGTACTTGCTCTTTTATCCGTTCCAGTAAAATTATCCATATACCAGGTATCAGCAGAGTCAACTCTATTAGATGGTTTACCGACAAGATTTGTTAAGATGTTCTCAATTTCGAAACCATGATCTGCCTTAATGAACCTCGAATTAGTATAATCCATTTGTACACTTTTTTCATTTTCACTTTCTAATTCAAGTTCAATTACATCTGGTTTGTTAGTTACGTTCTTTAAAAAAGATCCTTTCCAGTTTAATTTTACCTTACCTAACAAATGTTCTCCTTCCATACCTACATTCATAATTTTTTGAATGGTCTGACTTGCATTGCGATTATTCAAACCACCCTCAATGTGCCTTTCTAATTCTGGCTGGTATACTGGATTTTTGGGGTCGTTGTTTACATTGAGGTAGGGCTGTTTGCTCACATCATCAATATAATCATTGTTGGCATCCGTAATCTTTTTACCAACACCTTCCCATCCCGCAGCACGTTGCCAATTCTTAGGATATTCTGCACCAAGGTCATCTACCTTCAACGTAGAAATCTTTCTCCAGTCGTTGTACTTGTTGTAAATACCCGTAACGGTAATGGTGTTCTTCGCATTAAACTTATAGTCTAAACCAACGGTATAACTTTGGCGCATCCGCTCTAAATTATTTTGCACCATATTCAAAAACTTAGGCATAAAATAAGTCTGTTGATTAACCCACTTCACATCCTCCCATGTAGTTTGGTGATCATCTGATCCTAAAAACTGTTGATAAAATGAGCCAGAAGCCATAACACCCAATTTTTTATCTTTAAAAAATCGATTGCCATACACTACACTTCCATTGTAAGTTGGTTTCTGAACGATATCACTGTAACCAGAACCTGCTGTAAAAGACAACAACTTTGCATAAGGAGCCTTTCTAGTTATTAAGTTAACTACACCACCAATTGCATCGCCATCCATATCAGGGGTAATTGCTTTAGTTACCTCTACAGATTGTACCATGTCTGCTGGTATTGCACTGATGCCAACTGCTCTATTTTCGCCAGTACCAGCAATGTTAGAACCGTTAATGCTAATTGTGCTTTTAGAAGGATCTGTTCCTCTAATGCTGACCAAGGATGCTTCTCCTTGATCCATCTGAACATAAATACCTGGCACACGTTTCAACGCGTCTCCAATATTTGGATCAGGAAATCTACCTACTTGATCTGCAGAAATAACATTAACAATCCTGTCGGAATTCTTTTGCTGATTGAGCGCTTTCAAAGTGGCGCTGCTGTTTCCTGTTACCACTACCGTTTTCAATGCATGTTCTTTAGACAGCGCAAGTGTAATGTCAATCACCAAGTTTTGATCTTTCTTGATCGTGATTTGCTGTTTAGATGGGTTATAACCAATGTAACCCACTACCAAACTATAAACTCCTTCTGGGATACCTACCAAAGAGTAATTACCATTTTGATCTGATATTGTCCCTCTCGATAATTCGGTAAGCCTAACCGTTGCGCCAGGCAAACTAAGCTTATTTTCGTCAATAATTCTTCCCGTAACCAGGCTTTGTGCAAACCCGAGAAACGGGAGTAAAAGTAAGATAATAGGGAGTACTAATTTTTTCATGTTGTTTTGAGAATTAAGTTTGATTTTTTTACTTTTTGTTATTCTTTGCCAAAGATTAGCGCTTAAAAATCATCCTCAAATTTCTAGGAGTTTCAAAATGACTACAAGACCGAAAAACGTGTAAACAATACGACTACACCAATAGTTAAGCACTTATAAAACAACACATTATACATACTTTTTTAGCCATTAAGTTTATGTTATCAGATTGTGAATTCATTGTTTTCGCCTAAAATTGTTGAATAAATTGAGTCAGACTATCTTGTTCTGTAAGTCTAAGTTTCTTTTTAACTCTATACCGAACCGTTCTTAAACTGTTTTGGGAAATCCCAAGTAGAGTTGCCAACTCTGCTCCATGCAAATTCATCTTCAATAGCGCTAAAAATCTGAGGTCGGTAGCCGACAATGATTCTTCATAGGCTAAGAGTTTATCAAAAAATTGATGATGTACATTTTCATAAATGATCCGAAAATCCTCCCAGTTTTTATCCTGATTCGTATTTTCATCAATTGTGGCAATTAGTTGTTTCAATTCTCTTCTGTTGTCTCGTTTATCGTCTTTAATTATAGAGGCAACTTCTTGCTTTAAAAGTTCCAAAAACTGATTTTTTTGAATGATGAGTAGAATATGACTACTCAATTCTTTACTTTGAAGCTCCAATTGTGCTTTCAGATGCTGCTCCTGAAGCAACTTATTATTCAATTCCAGTTCAATATTCTGATGGATATTATCATGAATAATTTTTTCATCTTTACTTTTAAGCCGTTGTTTGCTCACAATGCTGTAACCAGAAATGGCTATTAATACCACCACTAAGCCTGCTAAAAAAATAAAAACCCGATTATTGAATTGATCCTTTTCTAAACGAGAAATCTCTTTATTCTTTTGTTCTACATCAAATAAGGTTTGCAAAAGGTTCAGCTTTTTATCTGTTTCACTATTGAAACTTTTGGCATAGGCAGAACGAGCCTTTTCGCTGTAATAATAAGCACTGTCAAAACGACCAACCATTTCATAGGTTTTGGCTAAATCTCTGTGGGCACTGCTCATCTGTTGAAAATCATTTAACTGTAAAGCCAGCTGCTCAGCTTGTTTTGTATAGCGCAAAGCCGTTTTATAATTTGACATTTTCCGATACACATCACCAATATTATTCAGCAAACCAGCCTTACCTTCTACTGATTTGTTAGTACGATAAAGATCTAAAGCTTTAAAAAAATAAGGTAATGCTTCAGCAAATCTCAATTCATCTTCATAAATCCCCCCAATTTTTGAATAAGTAAAAGATACCTGCTCTTTGTTATGCAGCTTTTTATAGGCGATCAGTGCCCGTTCCAAATAGTAGTGCGCACTATCAAGACGTCCCATTTTTTCAAAAATCTGGGCAATGTATTTATCTGCCTCTGCATTTCCACGTGCATAATTAATCCGATTACAAATGCCTAAAGATTTGTTGAAAGTTTGCATCGCATTCGTTAAACGCGATGTTTTATAATAAACCCTCCCAATCTTATTTAAGTTGGTAGCATTTTCTATACTAAAGGTTTTTGTAAGAAAAGCACTATTTGCTTTGAAATAATAGGCTAATGCTTGAGGCATTACACCTTCCTTAAAAAAAATATCTCCAATCTGCTGGTAATAAATGCCTGCTGCATAAGAATCATTATGAGACAAAGCCGTATCAAGTAATCCCTTAATACTTGCATAGGCAGTTTTATCGGGATGCGTAGATACAAAAGTCTCGCTGTTATTCTGTGCTAATACAAACTGATAATTGAGGCACACCAATGCCCCAATAAAGAGATAACGTAAGTAATATGTATACATGATTAAATTGATAAGCGCATTCAAATTGAATCCTATAGAAATCCAAATTTGCAAACGTCCTAACAACTAGTCATTAAGTTTATATTATCATATTGAAAAGTTGTGGTAACCTGTAGAATGCCCTCTTCCTGCTATACCAAAGTCCAATGTGACTTTTGTGCTATTATATCAAATACAGAAGTGAATCATCCTAAAAGGCTATATGCTGTTAATACTGCTATGCATAATTTCGCAAGGTTAATTAATCTATTCATCAAAAATACCTTCTATGAAAAATACCATCCTAATCATCACCTTATCTTTTTCTACGCTATTTAATAAACAGCATACTGCTATAACCACAGGCAAAATACAAAAGGAGCCAAATAAAGTCCAAAATTTAGTGGCTGAGACACCAGAACATACAGTACGTTCTTTTCTGTTTTGGTATAGTAAAAATATACAAAGACTCAACCAAATTCAGCTAGTAAATCAGCAGCAAGCCCCTACAAAACCATACTATGTGAATAAAGCAAACGTAACTTTATACCTTGCAGAGTTAAAAAAGAGTGGTTTTTTAAGCACTAAATTCTTGAACTCGATTGAACATTATATTAGTCTTTGCAACACTAATTTGTTAAACATAAAGCAAACTGAAGGTCCGCCAGAAGGGTTTGATATGGATATGGTGTTATTAACCCAAGATTATGAAAGCAATCTTAAACTGCTTAATAAAGGAACAAGTATTCGTTTAACTAAAAACAAAGTAAGGTTTACGTTTGTCTCTAAAGATTTTTTGGTATTTGGTTTATCGCAAAGAAAAGGTAAATGGTTCATCGACAGCATTGAATAACTAGCATCAACTTTTGGAAGAATTAATCTGCACTCGCCAATTCTCCTGTTTTTAAAAATCTCCTCTTTTCATAAAAGTAGTTTGATTATAATACCCAGTAATGCTGATATGGCAATGATATGAGGTTCCTTTAATTTCTTGGTATAAATTAACGCATAAATACTGATGGCTGCAATGAGCGCTGTAGGGATGTCAATAATGCTACGATGTCCTATCACTAGAACCGCCCCTACAAGTGCGCCCACCACAACTGATGTGATCCCATCAACAAATGCTTTGATGCTTGCATTCTTAGCGATTTTCTTAAATGAAGGTGCAAGTGCTATAGTAAAAAGGTAACAGGGTAAAAAAGTTGCAAATGCTGCAACACAGGCTCCAGGAAAACCCGCTACAAGATATCCTATAAATGCTACAGTAATTACTACTGGCCCTGGAGTAATCATAGCAACAGCTACCGAATCAACAAATTCCTGTTCATTCAGCCAACCGAACTGTTCAACAACACCTCCGTGTAGGAAGGGAACAATGGCCAAACCGCTACCGAACACCAAAGCTCCAGCCTTTAGAAAAAACCATCCAATTTCTTGAAGTGTCTTTCCCTCATAGTGCCAAAATCCAGTCCCGACAATAAGAATTGAAGGAAGTGTATTAGGTTTCTTTACCCAACTGGGTGGCACCTTTACAAGCATATAGATTATACCGCAAGCAGTAAAAAGCAGAATATCTTCCTTTTGGATAATTACAGTGACAGCGATACCTACAATATAAAAAAACCACAAGAGCCATTTGCCCTTAAAATCTACAAAATTAAGCTTGCCTACCGACTTAATGGTCAACCGATAGGCACTGATTGTAATAATTCCAATCACTGCGGCACTTACCCCATAAAATACAGCGAGCATCCATGGCAAGCCACTATAAAGCTTATACGCCATTCCCAATAGCACAACCATGATAAAAGATGGTAGCACAAAAGCAAACCCAACTAGTGTTGCTCCAAGAAACCTATAATGTACAAAACCGATATAAATACCAAGCTGGGCTGCCAATGGCCCAGGTGCTAGTTGCGCTAGTGCCAAACCTTCTTTATATTCTTCTTCACTAATCCATTTTTTATTTTCTACAAGATCGGTATTCATATAACCTACCAATGCAATAGGGCCTCCAAAGCCCCACGTGCCAAGCTTTAAGAAATAGATGACCAGATCACTCAGTCTATATGGTAATTTTTCTTTTTCCATAATCTAAAAAGCTATACCAAATTGAAAGGCGACTGTAGTAGAAAACGGTTTATCATTTCCAAACCTTAATGGAACCGGAAGGGCAATGAAAAAACTGCTAGCCTTATTCTTAATAACAACCTTATTTAGCACGGGTGTAAATCCATATCGTCCAGAAGTTTCAAATGCAAGACGACCAGCAAAAGTAAAACCACTGCCAAGAGAAACGAGCACACCCGGGTGAATAAGCAGGTTCGACATTTTGCTAGTACCATTTTCTACCCTCACATAGGAAACTACCTCAAAAGAAAATCCTATTTTTTTGCTTTTCCATAGATTAATACCAATTGGCATACCGACCACATAGTGACCATCAAAGTTAAGATCGTTGCCAGCGGGGCTGAAAGTGGTAATAGGGTGCACAATACCGGCATAACCTGCAATCTTAGGATAGTTTTCCTGAGCGGAAACGGTAAAGTAAGTGCTTAAAATGATAACCAAGATAGCGTATTTCTTCATGACCTAAAACTACCTAGGAGAAATAGGATAAAATAGAACCGAATTAACTATTTGGTATCCTTTTTACCTTTCCTGGAAATTTTTCTATAGGCCGAAGGATTTTCACCAGTTTGTTTTTTAAATATCCTTGTAAAATGGCTCTGGTCTGAAAACCCGGTCAGGTAGGCAATCTCGGTCAAAGGATAAGTTGTTGTTTCAAGCAGCACAATCGCCTTATCGATCCGCATCTTGCGGATATAATCTCCAAAGGACAAGTTGTCGAAGTATTTTGAAAACTCTCTTGAAAGGTAAGCTGGATTGATTTCCAATTCATCTGAGGCCTGCCTTAGACTTATGGACATATTGGTATCCATCTGGTCCTGTATCATTTCCCTAAGTTCCATAGTCCACGCTGGTGCCTTTTTCATTCCCGCTTTAAGGTATTTATGATAAACATCAAGCAGTAATTGTTCGACAGGGGCCTGGGTATGTTTTTGGTCGAACAGATACTTTGCCCAAGTGTACAGCCCATCATAAATTTTCATACCAATTTCCAAAAGTTCATGGTCATCTTTGATATTCTGGGAAAGTCCGAGGAAGATGGCCGACAGCCCAGCTGCTTGAGGTGCAAAATCCAATCGATCTGTATCCGCTCCCCGTATAATTGCTGCCAAGCGGTCTAATGCATCATCTTTTAGTTTGTGCTTTTTTAAAAAATAGTCAAAGGTACATTGATCTTCATAGTGGCTATATTCTACTCCCGGCAAGTCAAAGGGCACAGCATTTAGTTCCTTAGCCTTAGCAATCACTTGATCAAATGGTATGTATATAATTTCAGCATCGACATCAATAAACCGTTTGATAAGCCATGGGCAAGCAATTCGGTCTATCTTTGGATGTTCACGAGTAATCCATTTCATAGCGTTTCGAAGTTTCAAAATGTAAAGTTAAGAATCTAATTCTTCTACATTCTTCATTTTTGAAATCAGTGCAGTGTTGCCCTTTAAACCATATTCAACAAAAAAAGCAGCTCTTTTCAGAACTGCTTTCAAAACTCTGGGTGGCTGATGGGGCTCGAACCCACGACCCTCGGCACCACAAACCAATACTCTAACCAACTGAGCTACAACCACCGTGTTTTTTCAGAGCAACAAAAGTACGACTTTTAATAAGCTAATCAAATTTTTTTAAAAATTTCAATCCATCTTTATTTTAACGTTTTAAAAACCAATCGTTTCCAGTTAAATATTTTACCGAAAAGAGTGTAATGAATGAATTATACCCGATAAAAAGCTAGCTTTGGGTTAGTTTATGATAGAAATTTATACAGACGGTGCAGCAAGTGGCAACCCTGGCCCAGGTGGTTATGGAGTAATTTTACGTGCTGGCGCACATTATAAAGAATTGAGTGGTGGCTTTCGGTTAACCACCAATAACCGAATGGAATTACTGGCAGTGATAGAAGGTTTAAAAGCCATCAAAAAACCAGGTCAACAGGTTACCATTTATTCCGATTCAAAATATGTAGTTGATTCTGTTGAAAAAGGTTGGGTATTTAGTTGGGTAAAAAAAGGCTTTAAAGACAAAAAGAACAAAGACTTATGGATTCAATACCTCAATCTTCATAACTTACATACCATTAAATTCATCTGGATTAAAGGTCATAACGATCACCCAGAAAATGAACGTTGTGACCGCTTAGCGGTAGCAGCTTCACAAAACAAAAGTGAACTTGCTATTGACGCTTTTTTCGAAGCAGAACGAAAACTGGCTTAATTAAAAATCTTTTTTAAAAATAATTCAATCTTTTTTAAAGAGCATTATGTGTTTACACATCTAATTTTAACTAGCAGTTCACAGGGTGCAAACAAGGTGATAACAGGGTGTAAACAAGATTGCTGACCTTGTTATATATGTGTAAACATCTAATTATTAACATTTTATAACATCATCTAAGTTGCTTTAGTGCTAACTCCCACCTACATTTGATTAAATCAAATCGTGTATGGCAAGATTAATCAATGGAATTTTAGGCGGCTTCTCTGGCAAAGTGGGTACAGTGGTGGGTGTAATTAACGATGATGGATGCATCATTCGGTCATTACCTAAAAAAAGAACTCATTTCACGGCAAACGAACTGAAAAATCAGAAAAAGTTGAGCATGGTACAAGCTTACCTTCAGCCTCTAAAGGATTTGCTAAAAGTTGGTTTTGCTAATTATTATACCAAAACAGGAGGCTTTCGTGCTGCCCTAGCTTACACCAGACGAGAAGTTTTAGTACATGATGCTGATGGTAATTTCGACATAGACCCTACCCTATTTAAAATTAGTGGTGGCGTATTGCCTCCAGCTACACATCCTGCTATGGCATGGAATGATCCAGAATTGCGCATTACTTGGGATGTAGCTGACGTAAATTATGAGGATGAAGCGGATCAGCTGATGCTATTGGTGTATGATCCCTTACATAAAATTGCAACTACGAGAATATTCAATGGCGCTTTTAGAAAAGATGGCGAATTAAAAATCGAGCTAGACGCTCATTTTTCAGCTGTCGAATTTCATGTATACATCGGTTTCGTGGCTGCCGACCGTACTTCTCAATCAGACAGCCAATACTTAGGCAATGTGACGAGTTAATTTCTTAAGCTTAAAAAAACCCTATACGTTAATTAAAACAGCATAGGGCTTTTATGTTAAAAAAAACGTTATTACGATTGCTTAAACATCTTATTTACAGCAAGCTGAACTTTAGTAATGTCGTCGGTAATCGTTTTCTGAATACCCGCATCAAAAGAAGCAACAAATCTTGGTTCTAAGGTAATGGCATTGGGTTCGTTTGTAATGTTTAATCTAAAAATATGTTTACCAAACTTAAAGCCTGCTCCTAGTTTAGTCACATTGGTTTCAACAGTTTGCACAAACTCATAGCTATTGCTTACCTGATCTAAAAAATCTTTAACTGCTTGAAATACAAAGTCGGTTTCAATATCTAATCCATTGATAATTATAGTGGTATCTTTTAAAGAAGCTTTAAGTGCATCATCACCTTTTACAGTAGTGTGAATGTCCTGTAAGGTTTCTAATAAGTCTTCGCTGAATATAATATTCCTTTTATCGGTGATAACTATTGCAGTAGCAATCCCATTGACACCTGATGTTTGCTCCAAAACAATCTCATCATTTCCATCCTTAACGGTATATGTTGTTGCTGATTTTTGCTCCACTTTCGAATCGGCAATTGCTTTCGTTAACGTTTTAACGATATAAGCTAATGCTGGAAATTCCTCTGTATTTTTCATCCAATTACTTTTTTTTTGCAAAGATAAGACTGCAAATCCTTTTTCCTAGTTATTAGGTTGAATAAACTGCAATCTAAAAATTATTTGAAAGCGGATGGCATAAATTAACCTAATCTATCCCTCCGATTACACCCATTTGCTGTAATTTCTCTTCTGAGTTTTCATTCGACAAACTGTGAACTGGCGAATGTTCGGCCATTAGCGCCTCTGCCATTTTTACCATTTTTGCCGAACCAATAAATATAGAGGTACGTTGATGTAATTCTGTTGGTTCGATGTCTAAAATACGATTTAATCCATCAGATGCTATACCACCAGCTTGCTCAATAATAAAAGCCATTGGGTTACATTCGTACAATAGTCTTAACTTTCCATTTGGCGAAGCCGCTGTAGTTGGATAGATATAAATGCCTCCTTTTATTAAATTACGATGAATATCGGCCACCATAGAACCAATGTAACGGGAGGTATAGGGTCTTTTAGTTGCTAAATCTTCTACCTGAGCATATTTTAGGTATTTCTTTACCCCATCTGGAAAATGGACATAATTACCTTCATTTATAGAATAAATAATTCCATCTTCTGGTATTTTCATGTTAGGGTGCGATAAACAAAATTCACCAATAGATGGGTCTAAGGTAAAGCCATTCACACCTTTTCCAGTGGTATACACCAACATGGTGGATGATCCGTAAATTACATAACCCGCCGCAACCTGTTCGGTTCCTTTTTGTAAAACATCAGCCAAAGTAGCCATTCCTTCTACAGATTTTCTGCGGTAAATTGAAAAAATAGTACCAACTGCCACATTGCAATCTATATTGGATGATCCATCTAAAGGATCGATACACACAATATATTTGGCATTTTTAGAGACTGGCGAATCAATTGGTACAAATTCATCTTCTTCTTCGGTAGCTACAATACAGCATTCTCCGCCACTGGTTAAGGCCGATATAAATTGCTCATTTGCATATACATCTAACTTTTTCTGTCCTTCACCTTGTATGTTTGTCGTGCCTGCATCACCTAAAATATCTACTAAGCCTGCTTTATTTACTTCTCTATTTACAATTTTCGAAGCGATACCAATGTCTCTTAATAATCTCGAAAGCTCACCTTTTGCGTATGGGAAATCTAATTGTTTTTCAATAATGAACTGACCTAATGTTTTTATACCCGACATATTTTACTTAGTGTATTTTTTACGTTATCTATTCCCTAATTCTATGGCCTCTAAGGTATGTATTTTTTCTGCTGAAATGCAAAAACGAATCAAAGTTCTTACTTTATGCCAGCCATGTTTTCCAGCCGCACCGGGGTTAATATGTAAACATTTTATTTTCTCGTCAAAAATTACTTTTAAAATATGTGAGTGACCGCTTATAAACAACATGGGCGGCTTAGTGTATATTTCTGCTTTTACTTGTGGAGCATAATGATTGGGATAGCCACCGATGTGCGTCATCCAAACATCAACATCCTCACACATAAACCGTAAATTTTCAGGATAGGTTGACCGAATGTCTTTACCATCAATATTTCCATAAACACCACGCAAAGGTTTAAATGCCGCTAAAGGCTCTGCTACGCCACTACCAAAATCTCCAGCATGCCATATTTCATCACATTCATCGAAATATTTAAACACAGCATCATCTAAAAAACCATGCGTATCAGAAAGTAAACCTATTTTTTTCATTGGAACTAATAAACTATTCTTAATATAATGAATTAGCCAAATTTACGTTAATTGGGGCTTGTGCGATAATCTTTTTGTTAAGCAATTTTGTCATCCGATAGCTATTGGATCAGGCCATGATTTAAAACATTAAGAAGTTAAGCTTTAAGAAATTGCGCTTGAAAGATTTTCTTAATCCCTTAATGTTAAAAGAACAGAGTACTTATATTAAGAAATTTAAAGGCTCTAATAGCCCAAAAAGAAATCTTTTAGTAAATCTTTATATGCTTTGGTATATACCTTTTCGCTTTCGTAGATGTAAAAATGTTCATGAATTGGTGTGGCGTCAACACTTTTTAAGCAAACAATCCGTCTAAATTCAGGTTTGTTTTCATCAGAATGTAAATGAATTTGTTTTGAAATGAATAAACCACACTTTGCTGCATTTTTAATTAATAGTTCTGCTTGTTTAATTGGCAATACAAACCAAAAGCTTCCATTTTCAGTTAATAGAGAATTTACTTTTACCAGCAAATCGTTAAAAAACTCCTCGTTTGTGTGTCTAGCAATTCCTTTCTTTTCTTCTAAATTCTTTAAATCATTTACAAAGTAAGGTGGATTAGAAACTATTAAATCAAATTTATCAATAGTACTATATTGTTCAATTGCCCTATGGTTTATGGTTAATCTATCGCTAAAAATTGATGACTTAAAATTCCGATCTGCTGTTTTTGAGGCTTCTTCATCAATCTCTACGGCTTCTAGATGGGCATGATTAAAGCGTTGAGCTAACATTAAGGCAATTACCCCAGTTCCAGTGCCAATATCTAAAATCCTTTTAGGGGAATTGCTTTCTGCTAGTGCCGCTAATAAAACGCCATCTGTATTTATCTTCATGGCACAGCCACGTTGATCAACTTCAAACTGTTTAAACTTGAAAATACTCATATATGTAATAGACTTTCAAATTTAATGTTTTTGTTTTGTTATCATCCTCCTTCTTTTGTCATCCTGAGCGTAGTGAAGGATCTGCCTACATGCTTTATCAATAGATTCTCTAAAGTCGGAATGACAAATGGAATGAAAAAGTGTTTCGTATTCCTTAGGTTAAACAACTACCTATCGCACTTTGTCATCCTGAGCGTAGCGAAGGATCTGTCTACTTACTTTATCAATAGATTCCTCCAAAGTCGGAATGACAAAATGGAATATCAAAGCGTATAAACGACGCGTTTTAATCATCCATTATTTCCTCATTAAGAATTCTCCATTCTTTATTCTCACTTTCAATTAATTTGTCTTTTTTAGCCCTAGTCCAACCTTTTATTTCTTTTTCACGATCAATTGCATCGTTAATATATTGATATCGTTCAAAGTTAACTAAATAAAAACACTTATATTTTTTTGTGAAAGAATATCTATTATCTCCATTTTTATGTTGTTCAATTCTGATGGCTAAGTCATTGGTAACACCTGTATAAAGAACCGTTTTATTGTAATTAGTCAATATGTAAACAAAATAATTATGATCTCGCATCGAACAATTTAATAATTTTTTTACATTCTTTCTAATAGATTCCTCCAAAGTCGGAATGACAAAAACATAACAAGGCATAATTGTAATCATCTTTCCTATTGTGTCTGAGGTGAACGGAGATCTCTTCCCTTTGTCATCCTGAGCATAGCGAAGGATCTGTCTATATGCTTAAGATAGATTCCTCCAAAGTCGGAATGACAGATCACAAAAAAATCGAAATCAGAAATCTTACTATTTCTGATAAATCTCTAAGGGCAAACCATCTGGATCAGTAAAAAAAGTAAATTTCTTACCTGTAAATTCATCTACCCGAATGGGTTCGGTTAGTATTCCTTTTTCGTTAAGCATTAAACTTGTTTCTTCCACATGGTCAACTTCAAAAGCTAAATGCCTTAAGCCCGCAGCTTCTGGCCGTGATGGTCTGGCTACTGGATTTTCAAAAGAGAAAAGTTCAAGTTGATACACCCCATTTACAGCTAAATCTAATTTATACGATTTACGCTCTGCCCGATATACTTCTGCCAACACTTCAAAACCTAATTTATTGACATAAAAGTCTTTAGAAACTTCGTAATTTGTACAAATAATGGCAATGTGATGAATACGATTGAACATTTGATAAGTCTAATAATTTCTAATGTGGAAAACCCCTTAATTATTACATTAATTGTTCAAAAGTAGGTAATATTATCCCTCGTTTAACTGGCATTTTTAAAATTTTAACCCTAAATTTGCGTCTTCAAAAAACAAGCATGATTCATTTCTTCTTAAGTCAATCCGACGAGGTTTTTGTTCTTCAAACAGAACAGCCCCTTTCAGCAACTGATGTTACAAAACTTGAATGGTTATTCGGCGGTGCCAAAAAACAAAATGAGACTGCGTTAAGCGGTTTTTTTGTTGGTCCTCGTGCTGCGATGATAACACCATGGAGCACCAATGCCGTAGAAATTACGCAGAACATGAGCATTGCTGGCATTATCAGAATAGAAGAATTTAAAAAAGTAGCAGAAGATTTTTCAGCATACGATCCCATGCTTTCTCAAAAATATGAGGGTTTAGCTCAAGATGTGTACACTATACATATTAAACCTGAGCCAATTTTAGAAATTACTGATATTGCAGCTTACAATAAGCAAGAAGGACTTTCTTTGAGCGATGAAGAAGTTGAGTATTTAAATTCATTAGCTAAAAAGTTAGAACGTCCGTTAACGGACTCGGAAGTTTTTGGTTTTTCTCAAGTAAACTCTGAGCATTGTAGGCATAAAATTTTTAATGGCAAGTTTGTCATTGACGGTGTAGAACAGCCTACTTCCCTATTCAAATTAATTCGTAAAACTTCAGAAGCAAATCCAAATGGTATTGTTTCTGCCTATAAAGACAACGTTGCTTTTATTAAGGGTCCGGTGGTGCAACAATTTGCACCTAAACGTGCCGACGAACCTGATTACTATACCACAAGCGATTTCCAATCGGTAATTTCATTAAAAGCTGAAACACATAATTTCCCAACAACTGTTGAACCATTTAATGGTGCGGCAACTGGCTCTGGTGGCGAAATTAGAGATCGTTTGGCTGGCGGACAAGGTTCTTTGCCTTTAGCTGGAACTGCGGTTTACATGACAGCTTTATCTCGTTTGGAAGAAGGCCGACCTTGGGAAAAAGGTGTAGAAGAGAGAAAATGGCTGTATCAAACGCCAATGGATATTTTAATCAAAGCATCTAACGGAGCTACTGATTTTGGCAATAAATTTGGTCAACCACTAATTACAGGTTCAGTTTTAACGTTTGAACACGAAGAAAACGACCGCAAATTAGGATTTGATAAAGTAATTATGCTTGCTGGTGGTGTAGGTTACGGAAAGGCGAGTCAAGCACAAAAGAAAAAACCACAAGAAGGTGATAACATTGTTATTCTTGGTGGTGAAAATTATAGAATTGGAATGGGTGGCGCAGCAGTTTCATCTGCCGATACAGGTGAACATGGAACAGGAATCGAATTAAATGCGATACAACGTTCTAACCCAGAAATGCAAAAACGTGCTGCAAATGCAGTTCGTGGCATGGTAGAAAGTGATCACAATTCGATTATTTCTATTCACGATCATGGCGCAGGTGGACATTTAAACTGTCTTTCTGAATTGGTGGAAGAAACTGGCGGATTAATTAATTTAGATAAACTTCCGGTAGGTGACCCTACCCTTTCTGCAAAAGAAATTATCGGCAACGAATCACAAGAACGAATGGGTTTAGTGATTGGCAATGACCATATTGAAACGTTACAAAAAATTGCTGACCGTGAACGTTCGCCAATGTATACGGTCGGAAAAGTTACAGGCAACCATCGTTTTACTTTCGAATCTGCTACTTCTGGTGCTAAACCAATGGATTTAGCTTTAGCAGATATGTTTGGTAGTTCTCCGAAAGTGGTAATGGAAGATCAAACCATTGATCGAAAATATCAAGCGGTAGCTTACGATAAAACGCAGTTAACTACTTATTTAGCGCAAGTTTTACAATTAGAGGCTGTTGCCAGCAAAGATTGGTTAACCAATAAGGTGGATAGATGCGTTGGTGGTAGAGTAGCAAAACAGCAATGCGCTGGTCCATTGCAATTGCCATTAAACAATTGTGGTGTGATGGCTTTAGATTTTCAAGGAAAGGAAGGAATTGCCACTTCAGTTGGTCATGCTCCCCTATCTGCTTTAATTGATGCAGGAGCAGGAAGTAGAATTGCTATTGCAGAAGCGTTATCGAATATCGTTTGGGCACCATTAAAAGATGGCTTAACATCTGTTTCTTTATCAGCAAACTGGATGTGGGCATGTAAAAATGAAGGCGAAGATGCTAGATTATACGAAGCAGTTAAAGCATGTTCTGATTTTGCTATTGAACTTGGAATCAATATTCCGACAGGAAAAGATTCGCTTTCAATGAAACAGAAATACAAAGATGGTGATGTAATTGCGCCAGGAACGGTAATTATTTCTGCAGGTGGTAATTGTGATGATATCACGAAAGTAGTTGAGCCTGTTTTACAAAAAGATGGTGGTAACATTTATTACATCAACTTAAGTAATGACACCTATAAACTAGGTGGTTCGTCATTTGCTCAAATTTTAAATAAAATTGGCAACGTAACTCCTGATGTTAAAGATGCTGCAAAGTTTAAAACTGCTTTTAATACTATTCAACAGTTAATTAAAGAAGATAAAATACAAGCAGGACATGATGTTGGTAGCGGTGGTTTAATTACTACGTTATTAGAGCTATGTTTTGCTGATCGCGATTTAGGTGCATCTTTAGATCTATCATCTTTAAGCGAAGCCGATAGCATAAAATTATTATTCGCTGAAAATATTGGTATCGTTTTCCAAGCAGATGCTGCTGTAGAAAGTGTTTTCCAGGCAAATAACATCAGCTTCCATAAAATAGGGAACGTAACGTCATCAGCTACGCTAGAACTAAAAAATGCAGCTGACCATTTCTCTTTTGATATTGATCATTTGCGTGATGTATGGTTTAAAACTTCTTATTTATTAGATAGCAAACAAACTGGAAACGGTTTAGCGAAAGAACGTTTTGACAACTATAAAAACCATGTATTAAAGTATACTTTCCCAAGTCAATTTGATGGAAAGAAACCTGTATTTGATACCACTAAGCCAAGACCAAAAGCAGCTATTATTCGTGAAAAAGGAAGTAACTCTGAACGTGAATTAGCCAATGCGATGTATTTAGCAGGCTTTGACGTGAAAGATGTACACATGACTGATTTGATTGCAGGCAGAGAAACCTTGGAAGACATTAAATTTATTGGTGCAGTTGGCGGTTTCTCTAACTCTGATGTATTAGGATCGGCAAAAGGTTGGGCTGGTGCATTTATGTACAATGAAAAAGCTAGAATTGCTTTAGAGAACTTCTTTAATCGTGAAGATACATTGTCCGTTGGTGTATGTAACGGTTGTCAACTATTTGTAGAGCTAGGCTTAATTAATAAAGACCATGCAGAGAAGCCAAAAATGTTGCACAACAAAAGCGGTAAACACGAAAGTATCTTTACTTCGTTAACGATACAAGAAAACAAATCTGTAATGCTATCTACGTTGGCAGGTAGCACATTGGGTGTTTGGGTATCGCATGGCGAAGGAAGATTTCAATTGCCATACAGTGAGGATAAGTATCAAATTGTTTCTAAATATGCGTATGAAACTTATCCTGCAGCACCTAACGGATCTGATTACCATACGGCAATGTTATGTGATGAAACAGGTAGACATTTAGTGATGATGCCGCATATTGAACGTTCGTTATTCCAATGGCATTGGGCAAACTATCCAAAAGGAAGAAAAGATGAAGTTTCTCCTTGGATGGAAGCTTTTGTAAATGCTAGAAAATGGGTAGAACAACACAGTAAATAAAATTAAAAGCTATCCATACTACGGATAGCTTTTTTTATATCGGGTCATTGTTATACTTAATCATTTAGTTAATATTGGCTCAATATTTGTAAGTTTGGACTAACAATCCTACAAAACTTTATAAGATGCATTCATCAATTTTTGAATGAATTGATTACTGAATTTTATAAGGGGTAACCAAATATCAACAAAAAGCAAGGAGCAATTATGCTCAAACTCTAATTAACCTTATGTGTGGAATAACGGGATTTATTGATCATAACCATAGCATAAGTGAAGCTAATCTTAAAAAAGCATCTGAAATTTTAATCCATAGGGGTGGTAATGGTAGTGGTTTTATTTTCGATCAAAAAGAACATTATACATTAGGCATAGCTAATGAGCGCTTGGCCACTATAGATTTAAGTAAAAAAGCATTACAACCCTTAACCACAGCTTGCGGAAATTACAGCATTACATTTAACGGCGCTATTTATAATTATTTAGAGCTAAGGGAAACTTTAATTAAATATGGTGTAATATTTTCTACCTTAACCGATACGGAAGTTATACTAGAAAGCTATAAAAAATGGGGTACAAAATCATTTGAGAAGTTAGATGGTTCTTTCGCTTTTGCGTTAATAGATCGAAAGTTAAATCAGCTGATTATTGCTAGGGATGAAATTGGAGCCAAACCTATATACTATTATAAAAATAAAGGCTGCTACATATTTGCCTCAGAAATTGGTGCATTATTTGCCTACAATGTTGCTCAAAAAAATATTAATAAAAATGCATTAGCGGCTTTCTTGAGGTATGGATATTTCACAAACGATGAAACGATTTACGAGCATATCTTTAAATTTAAAAAAGGAACCTTTACTACCGTAGATATACACAGTGGAAATAGTTACGATAGTTTGCTTAAGTTAAATTTCGCCCCCATTGAAAAACCTGAAGTAGAAACTGAAGACCAGATTTTAGAAAAAATAGAAGAGCATTTAACCGAAGCCATTTTAAAAAGAAATGTAGCCGATGTGCCCGTGGGCGTTTTATTAGGTGGAGGGTACGATAGCTCTACCGTAGCTGCTATTTTGCAAAAAAATCAAACCAAACGCATAAAAACGTTTACGGTTGGTTTTAAAAATGAAAAGCTAGATGAAGCACCGCAAGCCAGTAAAATTGCTGAATATTTAAAAACCAATCATCACGAATATTACCTTGATAAAGATGAGGCTTTAAATATTGTTAAAAATTTACCCACTATTTTTGATGAACCTATTGGAGATAGCGGTGTACTTCCGCTGCTTTTTATTGCAGAAAAAGCAAATAAAGAAGTAAAAGTTTTATTAGGTGCAGAAGGCGGCGATGAATTATTTGGGGGTTATAGAACCTATGCTAAAACAATTAAATTAGATGAACTAGCTCATAAACGCATTCCATCGTTTTTAAAAAATGCCTTTATTAGTTTCTTAAAAAAAACTCAGCCAAAAATGAAAGAGGTTTTAGAGGCTGATGGTTTATTAAATAAGTATTTAGCAATTAATGCATGCTTTACCACAAACGAAATTAATAGACTTTTAAGTAGCAATTATACTTTCTCTACGCGTTCTAAAAATAAAGCACAAAACATAAAGGATCTTTTAATTCACGATTTACACGATTATTTACCAAACAACATTCTTTCTATGAGCGATAAATGCTTTATGCATTTTGGCATTGACAATAGAGATGCATTGTTAAAAACCGATTTAATAGCTTATTTAACTACACTTGATTCTAAGTGGTTTATTAAAGATGGTGAACAGAAATACTTGCTTAAAAAGATTACTAATAAATACATTCCTAAAAGTTTAATGCATAAACCTAAAAAAGGATTTGTTATTCCATTAGCTTCTTGGTTAAAAACAACATTTAAACCATTAATAGAAACTTATTTATCTCCAAAAAGCTTAAATCAGCATAACTTATTAAATAATGAAGAGGTTTTAAGGATTAAATCTGCTTTTTATGCAAATTCGACCGCTTATAATGCACAAAAAGTATGGCTGCTACTGCAATTTCAAATGTGGTATCAAAAATGGATGGCTTAACATAAAAAAAGCGATAAACATGTGTTCATCGCTTTAAAATTAGTATTAAACTTCGGCATTAATTTAACATATAGCTGATAGGCATGCTATAACGAACTCTAACCGTTTGGTTATTCTGTCTTCCAGCTATCCATCTTGGTGATTTTTTAATAACACGTACTGCTTCATCGTCACAACCGTAGCCTATTCCTCTGCTCACAGTTACATCTGTAATAGATCCATCTTTCTCTACTACGAAATTTAAAAACACTTTTCCTTGAATTCCAGCATCTTGTGCCATATAAGGATATCTTAAGTTTTTCTGAATAAATTTAGTCCAAGCAGCCATTCCACCAGGGAATTCTGGAAATTTTTCAACTCCGTCCACATATATGTTATTATCAGTTGTTCCTTCTGGCGCTGTACCCAAACCATTGCCGCCAGTATTAGCTATAGGTTCAGCATTTGCTTTGCCCTCAGCTCCATCTTGGGAAGTGCTACTTACAATTGAAGTTTGTATTTGCGCAGTGGTTGGTGGCGGTGTATCATCAACCGGATTCTTCACTACTTTTACACTTATACTTACGCTTTTAGCGGCAACTTGCTGTTTAATCGGCTCTGCCTTTTTAATTGGTTCTTCTTTTTTAGGCTCTTCCTTTTTTAGTTGATGAATAGCCTCAGGATTTGCAATCTCAATCACTCTAGTTGTTAATACTTCTGGAGCAGGTTTAAAATATGCATATACCATAGGGATAACAAACATGGAAATAAAAACGGTACCGGCGATAAACAAAGACTTTGTTAAAATTGATGAAGACTGAGATCTTAGTTCATAAGCTCCATAATTTTTGTTTCTGTTACTAAATACGAGAGCGAGCCACTCGCTACCATATAAATTTGATGAGTTGTTAAACATAGTTGTAAGTTTTTTAACTATGATGATAGGTGTAGAAGTATTCCATAAGTTTTAATAAAAATATTTTTGAGGTGTATTTTTAAACATTTTTTACATTTTCAACAAAAAAATCAGGATTTAACTAAAAAAGTCAAAAAAATCAGGACAATAATTTAAAATTGATTGAAAAAATAGATTAAAAATTATATTTTTGGATAAAATTTAAACAAACTAATGAAAAGTCTAAGAACAATTGCTCTAAAAGAGGCGCAAAATAGAATTTCACCAGAAGTTCATGCACCATCATCGAAAATTTCTGAATTTTTTGGTTCGAATGTTTTTGATAAGAAAAAAATGAGAGACTTCTTATCTAAAGAAGTTTATGAAAAATTAATTTCTACAATAGGTCAAGGAGAATTAATTAACCAAGACGATGCAAATCAGATTGCCTCTGCAATGAAAACTTGGGCAATGGGTAAAGGAGCTACTCATTATACACATTGGTTTCAACCTTTAACTGGATCTACAGCAGAGAAACATGATTCATTTTTTGAGCCTAGCGGCGACGGAGCAATTGAAAAATTTGCTGGCAGTGCGTTAGTTCAACAAGAACCAGATGCTTCAAGTTTCCCTAACGGCGGTATTCGTAATACATTCGAAGCTCGTGGTTACACCGCTTGGGATCCTTCTTCTCCTGCATTTATCATGGAAAGCAAAGCTGGAAAAACACTTTGTATTCCAACCGTATTTATTTCATATACAGGAGAATCATTAGATTATAAAGCACCTCTATTAAAAGCATTAGCAGCTATGGATAAAGCGGCTGTTGATGTGTGTCAATATTTCGATAAAAGCATTACTAAAGTAACTGCTTCATTAGGTATTGAGCAAGAATATTTCTTAGTAGATCTTGCGTTATTTAATGCTCGTCCAGATTTAGTAATGACTGGTCGTACGTTATTCGGACACATGTCTGCTAAAGGTCAACAATTAGAAGATCATTATTTTGGTTCTATCCCTGAGCGTGTTTTTGCTTACATGGTAGATTTCGAAAACGAAGCATTAAAATTAGGCATTCCATTAAAAACTCGTCATAATGAGGTTGCTCCTTCACAATTTGAATGTGCGCCTATTTATGAAGAAATCAACTTAGCGATTGATCACAATCAATTGTTAATGGATTTAATGGAAAAAGTAGCTCGTCGTCATAACTTCAAAGTTTTATTACACGAGAAACCATATGCAGGCATTAACGGTTCCGGCAAACACAACAACTGGTCGTTAATTACAGATACTGGCAAGAACTTATTAGCTCCAGGAAAAACACCTAAAAACAATTTGATGTTCTTAGCATTTTTCGTAAATACCATTAAAGCTGTTCACGAACATGCAGATTTATTAAGAGCAAGTATTACTTCTGTAAGCAACGATCACCGTTTAGGTGCTAACGAAGCTCCACCAGCAATTATCTCTATCTTCTTAGGTCAGCAATTGGATGAGATTTTAGATGAGATTGAGCACTCTCGTATCAGCAAAAAAATTAAAGAAGACAATGGTTTATGGTTAGGTATTCCTAAAATCCCTCAAATCACATTAGATAATACAGATCGTAACCGTACTTCTCCATTTGCATTTACAGGTAACAAATTCGAATTAAGAGCAGTTGGTTCTTCTGCTAATTCATCTGCTCCAATGACTGTTTTAAATGCAATCGTTGCAGATCAATTAGTGAAGTTTAAAGCTGATGTAGATAAATTAATCAAAAAAGGCGATAAAAAAGACCTTGCTTTATTAACGGTTATCAAAAAATACATCAAAGAATCTAAAGATATTCGTTTTGAAGGAAATGGCTATAGCCAAGAATGGGCTGATGAAGCTGCAAAACGTGGTTTATCAAACATTAAAACTACTCCAAAAGCACTTGATGCTTATGTAAGTGAAAAAACCACTGAATTATTTACAAAAACAAATATCTTTAGTAAACGCGAATTACACGCTCGTCATGAGATTTTATTAGAGAGTTTCTTCAGAAAATTACAAATTGAAGCTCGTGTAATGGGTGATGTAGCAAACAGCCAAATTTTGCCTGCTGCTATTGCTTATCAAAATGTATTGATAGAAAATGCAAAAGGATTAAAAGAGCTTGGTTTAAGCAAAGAAGCAATTGCTACTCCGTTGGCAATTATCAGCAAACTATCTGAGCACATTAATATTGTTAAAACTAATATCGATGCGATGTTAGAAGAACGTAAGAAAACAAATGCAATTGAAGATAGCCGTGATAAAGCAATTGGTTACGATGAGAAAGTGAAAGTTTATTTTGATACTATTCGTTACCACACTGATAAATTAGAGCAAATTGTTGACGATAGCGTTTGGCCATTGCCTAAATTCAGAGAATTACTTTTCTTAAAATAGTTTTTTTTCAGTTTTAATACTAAAAAGCGTTCAAATGTAAAATTTGAACGCTTTTTTTATAACTATCGTCATCTCGACTGAAGCACAGCGAAACGGAGAGATCTTTAAAATAGAAAGTCTAAAGATTTCTCGGCTTCGCTCGAAAGGACGAGCAAGTTAGCCTCTTTTTAATTAATCCGCTTTCATTCTATTATTTGTGGTTAGCTAACTTATTTCTTTGGTCTTCAGCTTTAGTCTTTCAGCTTAAAAACTTATCTTTGCAAGCAATATGAGCGATAACAGGTATAACCAGCGTGGTGTTTCTGCATCAAAAGAAGACGTACATGCTGCTATCAAAAACATTGATAAAGGCATTTTCCCACAGGCATTTTGTAAAATTATTCCAGATATTTTGGGTAATGATGAAACCTATTGCAACATTATGCATGCCGATGGTGCTGGAACTAAATCTTCATTAGCCTACACCTATTGGAAAGAAACTGGTGATATTTCTGTTTGGAAAGGTATCGCACAAGATGCTATCATCATGAATTTAGATGATTTAATTTGTGTTGGCGCCACTGAAAACATCTTGCTATCCTCAACCATCGGACGTAATAAAAATCTAATTCCAGGAGAAGTTATTGCTGCTATAATTAATGGAACTGAAGAAATTTTAGCAGACTTAAGAGCATTAGGAATTTCTATTTATTCTACTGGTGGAGAAACTGCTGATGTTGGCGATTTGGTCCGTACTATTATTGTAGACTCGACAGTTACTTGTCGCATTAAACGTGATGAAATTATCAGCAATCATACTATTCAGGATGGTGATGTCATTGTAGGCTTGGCTTCTTATGGTCAATCTACTTATGAAACCGAATACAATGGTGGAATGGGCTCTAACGGACTAACCTCTGCTCGTCACGATGTGTTTGAGAAATCTATAGCCACTACATATCCAGAAAGTTTTGATCCGGCTGTACCTTTAGATATGGTATTCTCAGGCGGTAAAAAATTAACTGACGAAGTTCTGCTTGACGAACAAAATAGCATTACAGCTGGGAAATTAGTTTTATCTCCTACACGTACCTATGCACCTGTTATTAAAAAAGTTTTAGATGCATATCGAAAAGATATTCATGGTTTAGTTCATTGCAGTGGTGGTGCACAAACTAAGGTATTGCATTTCATTAATGATGATGTCCATGTAATTAAAGATAGCCTCTTCCCTATTCCTCCGTTATTTAAATTGATACAAGAACAATCTGGTACTGATTGGAAAGAAATGTATAAAGTATTTAATATGGGTCACAGAATGGAAATTTATGTCCCAAAAGCGATTGCCGAAGACATTATTGCCATTTCTAAAAGCTTTAATATTGATGCACAAATAATTGGTAGAGTTGAAAAAGGAAATCAAAAACAAGTTACACTAACCAGTGAATTTGGAACATTTGTTTACAATTAATTATTCGTCATCTCGATTGTAGCGAAGTGAAATAGAGAAATCTTAAAGAATACTAATACACCTTTCAGGTTTTTTCAACATAAAGATTTTTCTACACGATTGAATGACGAGTATGAGCATTACCCAATTTTCGTTTTAAACAAATCAATTGTTCTTTGCCAAGCCAATTTAGCTGCAGCTTCATTGTATCTTGTTGGTGAAGTATTGTTATTAAACGCATGGTTTACACCATCATATATATAAATTTTATAATCTATATTATTTTGCTTTAACGCAGCTTCATAAGCAGGAATTCCAGCATTGATGCGTTCATCCAATCCACCATAGTGCAACATTACACTCGCTTTAATTTTAGCTACCTCTTCAGCTTTAGGTTGAGCTCCATAATAGGCAACGGCAGCTTGTAATTTAGGGTCGTTTACAGCTAACTTACTTGCCATTCCCCCACCCCAACAAAAACCAACACAAGCAGTTTTTCCATTTCCATTTTTATGATCTCTTAAATATGCTAAACCCTTTAAATAGTTTTGGATATTTTTTTCAGGATCCAATTTCCCAATTAACTCTCTGCCTTTATCTTCATCAGCAGGTGTACCGCCAAAAGGCGAAAGGGCATCAACACCTAGTGCTAAGAAACCCTCAGCGGCTATTCTTTTGGTTACATCAATAATATGTGGATTAAGCCCCCTGTTCTCATGTATGACCAACACACAACCTAATTTCTTTTTATCTTTTGGTTGCGCTAAAACAGCTTTCATATCACCATCTACACCTGGATAGGTTATATTTTCACTTACTATATCTTCACTATTAAATGAAGCGGCAGCAACATAATTATTTTCCAATAAGGGCAAAACAGTTAAAGCTAAAGCTGTACTGCCTGTTAGGATAGCCAACTTTTTCATAAACTCTTTTCTACTTAGTTGACTATGAGTATACGAATCGTAAAGTGTGATAATTTTTTGATCCATGGTAAAGGGATTAGGTTTATATATTACAAGATACAAATTGTTGCTGATTTGAAGTCCAAAAAAAATCCCGCTACCAATTAAGGCTAGCGGGATTTAAAATTTCTATTTAAATTTTAAATTGTTCTCAATCCAAATTCTGAGATTACTGTAGTGTACTCAGCTAAAGTAACACCACCTGCATCTTGAGCAACAATAATTATACTTGTACTTCTTGTGCTAGAAACAGCTCCATTACTTACTGCAAGAAGGCCTGTACCTAATTGGCTTAAATTAAATGTGTATTTAAGTCCCCAAACAATATTACTTGCATTACCATAAGAACCAATTGCAGTTACTACTGGAGCTTCAGGACCTGGAGTTGAAGTAGGGGCTAAAGCAACATTAGTTGCTGTAAAAAGAGGAGTTCTAACTGAAGAACTAACTGATGTATTGCCAGTTTTTGTATTTGTTAAATAATATACTATCAATTTAGGAATTACTTTTGATGGAAAAAGTTTTTCACCAACAACATAATTAAGTGTAACAACACTTGTACCTGTAGTACCAGTAGCAGATAAAGCTGCACCTCTTGCCAATTCAATTGTTGTTGCACCAGTACCTGTAACTTCTACCTCTTCTAATGGTGACTTTTCACAAGAAGAAATTGACCCAGCCAATACTGCTAAAAGTGCGAATTTTGTAATTAAATTTTTCATATAAATATTTTATTTAATCCTGAATAAAAAAATTTAAATTTTCTATTCAGGATATTAATTATTAGTTGAAGTTATAACGTAAACCAAACTGCATGTAGAATGTTGATGAAATAGTTTGAGAAGTACCAAAAGTGCTTCTAACTATATCGCCATTTGCGTTGTTTAATTTAAATGTAGGTTTGGTAGTCTCATTAATAGAGCTTACGTTTTGAGGAACTAAAATTGAAGCATTGTTAACAAAGTTTAAATTACCCCAATCTTTATTCAACATGTTCCCCACATTGAAAATATCAACTGAGAATTGAACTGAATTTTTGCTAGCACCAACGTTTTTGAAGATTTCTTGCGTTAACCTGAAATCTACTTGGTTTCTCCAAGGAGAAGTAGCACCATTACGAGTTGCATATTCACCTTTGTGTTTACTTAAGTATTTATCTTGATCAATGTAAGCAAAGAAAATATCACTTTGCTCTTGTGCAGTATATGGCTTAGCATAACCAGTTGTACCACCACCAGCTGGGATGTTAACGAAAGTAATTTCAGATGGATCTCTTGGAATATAGATTAAATCATTTGTTTGTCCATCACGGTTGAAATCTGCTGAATAAACATAAGAGAATCTACCTTGTTGAGAACCTTCATAAAACAATGAAATTGACGTTGCAAAGTTTTTATAGAATTCTTTTTTGTAAGAAACTGATGCAATTACACGATCTGGATTTAAGTTAGATGAATAACTTAAAGTTGGAATATTAGGATTTGTTGAAGTTTGAGGAATTGACCATAAGTTTAACAATTGGTCACCACTACCATCACCAAAGTTACGTTGATCTGTACGTGTATATGCTGCCATTATACCTAAGCCGTTCGTAAAGTTTTTAGTTAATTGAGCGGTTGCACTCCAATTATAACCACCTTTGGCATTTTTCATTTTAATAACGTTATTAACCTGCGTACCTGTTGCAGAAATAACACCAGCCGAAGTTGTATTCACAGCTTGTCTTGTAGTTACAGAACTAGAATAGAATGGTCTATTATCAGGATAACCGGCAATATTTAATGATGCTGGATCTTTTAAGTTAACGTTAACGGCAACTGCTGCATTTAAATCTTTACCATAAATGCCTTCTAAGGTACCAATGATACCTCCAGGTAATTTAACATCTAAAGCTAAACTTGATTTCCAAGTTTGAGGGAATTTTAAATCTTTAGACATTGCACTAATAGTACTTGGCATAGTAGTACCTGCAACACCTTTAGGACCTACTAAGTTTGGTGCGATACTTGGATTAAAGAATGGAGTAGTTGCACCTGAATATGACTGAGTATATTGGATCAAACCAGCATCACCAGATTGAGATACAATCCACACAAATGGAACTCTACCAGTAAAGATACCTGAACCACCTCTAATTTGTAAAGAACGATCTCCATTTACATCCCAGTTAAAACCAATACGTGGAGAATAAGTAATTTTATTATCTGGTAATTCACCAGTATTAACTGTTTCTCCGTTAGCAAAAGTTTGAGCCGCAACTAGTGGATGAGTTTTGATTTCGTTAACACTTGGATAAGTTGCTTGTTCAAATCTAATACCAGCAGTTACTTTTAAACGATCAGAAATTGTAAATTCATCTTGTAAGTAAGCAGAGTATTGAGCAAACTTAAATGAAGGGAATGCTTGTGAACCATCTGGAGTTAATGGATAAGTAACTGAATATTGTAATGGTCTAGCATCATTTACGAAATCATCCCATGATTTGAACGTGTAAAAACCTGTTCCAAAACGTTGAAAACCATTTTTAGTTTTGCTAAATTCTGCTTGTAAACCTAAAGTTAAATTGTGTTTACCTAAAGCAATTCCTAAATCATCACTATATGTATAAGAAGTTACATCTCTTAAATTTCCATATGTAAATGCTTCGTAACCAAAAGTTGTTAATACGTTACCTGCACTTGTTGATGATTGAGTACCATCTAAGATATCAACTAAAGGGAATGGAGCACTATCAGAGTTTCTTGGGTCATTTTGATGAGAATAAGCTGCACGTAATGTATTGGTAAATTTACTGCCAAAAGATGAGTTTAACTCAGCAGTTGCCGAGTATAGGTTAGCTGCTTGATAATAGTTAGAATTAAAGAATGGTAAACCTGCTGTTTGAGTATTACCCGATCTAACGTTTCCATACCCTAAAGAACCAGTAACAGCAGAACCACTAACAGAGGTACTTGCAGGACTTGGACTCTGACTTTCAACTTGGTTATAACGAATACTGAAGCGATGACTTTTAGAAATATTCCAATCTAAACGAGCGAACATTTTTTCATTCTCACTTACATTTTCATAGTTTTGATAAGGGCCTGTTTGATAACCATATTTCGCATTCAAATAGCCACTAACAGTGTTCATAAAATCTGCAGTTGTTCTAGTAACTGTTGAAATAGAACCATACGGAAGAGAAGGTGTAGCAGCAATTCTAGTTGAACCTGGAGCTTTAGTTAATTTCTTTTCGTAGTTTACAAAAAAGAATAATTTATCTTTAATGATTGGACCACCGAAACTAGCACCATAGTTTTTCTCATCTAGCTTTTGTAAATTTTGGATAGTGTAATCACCAATTTTACGACCTTGTTGATCATCACCACGCATAGTGTAGAAAACATTTCCAAAAAACTTGTTACCACCTGAACGTGTTACTGCGTTTACAGAACCACCAGTAAAACCTGTTTGACGAACATCATAAGGAGTTACATTGATAGAGATTTGCTCTAATGCATCAATAGAGATAGGAGAACCACCTGCAGGAATGTTAGCTCCAATACCAAATTGGTTATTGTAGTTAGCACCATCTACAGAAAAGTTGTTAGAACGATAGTTACCACCACCAATACCATTATTACTATTTGATTGAGGTGTTAAACGAGTAATATCGTTTACACTACGAGAAATACTTGGTAATGATTGAATTTGTGCCCTACTAACAACTGTATTTGCTCCACTTTTATTAGAGTTCATAATTGGGTTAGAAGCTGTACCTATAATATTAACTGTAGCTAAAGTAGAGCTATTATCAGCTAATGTTACATTTAAAACAAATGGTTCACCTAATTTAAGGGTAACATCATCAAATCTTTGTGGCTTGTAACCTACAAAGCTAACTTCAATGGTGTAAGGCCCACCTACACGCATATTACCAATGGTATAACGACCATCAGCATTTGTAATAACACCATAAACCGTTCCGGTTGGCGTGTGTGTAGCTTTAATGCTGGCACCTGGTAAAGTCTCTTTTGAGTCTTTAATTGTACCTGTCATTGACGATGTAGTTATCTGTGCGTTAGCAACAGAGATGAAACCAACAAAGGCAAAAACAATTACTACAACTTTTAATAGTAAAGATTTCTTCATACTCTTTTAATTATTTTTTTGTTTTTGTTAAGATATGTTAAAATATCGCTGCAAATGTAAATATTTATTTCATTCTGATTCTTATTTCCAATGTTAAATAATTATTAATTATCGCAAAACTTATCAACACTTAACATAAAGATTAAAAGGTCTAACTAGCACTTTATCAATCGCTTGATATTTATGTGTTTTAACTTATATAAGCTAATAATAATGATTACAAAACTTAGAATTGTCAAATTGTAGTGTGTAACATCTTTAACGTAATTTTAATCAACATTTTTTTTAATTTTGACGCATTGTTTAAGTTAATTTTCCTTTAAAAAGATATGAACTACGATTTAATTGTTATAGGCAGCGGTCCTGGTGGATATGTTACTGCAATAAGAGCTTCTCAATTGGGTTTAAAAACTGCAATTGTAGAAAGAGAATCTTTAGGCGGCATCTGCCTTAACTGGGGATGCATACCAACCAAAGCTTTATTAAAAAGTGCACAAGTATTCGAATATATTAACCATGCTGCTGATTATGGAATTAATGCTCCAGAATCAACAGCTGATTTTGCTGCTGTAATTAAACGTAGTCGTGGTGTTGCTGATGGCATGAGTAAAGGCGTTCAATTTTTAATGAAAAAGAATAAAATTGACGTAATTATGGGTACAGCTAAAGTTAAACCTGGTAATAAAGTTGATGTTAAAGCTGCTGATGGAACCCAACAAGAATTAACAGCTAAAAATATTGTTATTGCAACAGGTGCACGTTCTAGAGAATTACCAAACCTGAAACAAGACGGCAAAAAAATAATCGGTTATCGCCAGGCAATGGTTTTACCTGAGCAACCAAAATCTATGGTAGTTGTAGGCTCTGGTGCTATTGGAGTTGAGTTTGCTTATTTCTATGCAACAATGGGCACAAAAGTTACCATTGTAGAATTCATGGAAAACGTTGTTCCTGTAGAAGATGAAGATGTTTCTAAACAATTGCTACGTAGTTTGAAAAAAACTGGAATTGAAATCATGACGTCTTCAAGTGTTGAATCTGTTGATACTAGTGGCAGTGGATGCAAAGTTCAAGTTAAAACTGCTGCAGGAATGCAAACTATTGAATGTGATATCGTTCTTTCTGCTGCTGGTGTTGTAGCAAATATCGAGAACATTGGTTTAGAAGAAACAGGCATTAAAACAGAAAAAGGTAAAATCGTTACTGACGAGTTTTACAATACTTCTGTAAAAGGATATTATGCCATTGGGGATGTAGTTGGAGGTCAATCCTTAGCTCACGTAGCATCTGCAGAAGGCATTATTTGTGTAGAGAAAATTGCAGGTCAACATGTTGAACCCTTAGATTATAATAACATTCCTGGCTGTACGTATTGTACACCAGAAATTGCTTCTGTTGGATATACTGAAAAAGCGGCTAAAGCAGCTGGTTATGAATTAAAAATCGGGAAATTTCCATTTTCAGCTTCAGGTAAAGCAAGTGCAGCTGGTGCTAAAGATGGTTTTGTGAAATTAATTTTTGATGCGAAATACGGTGAATTATTAGGTGCACACATGATTGGCGCTAATGTAACTGAAATGATTGCTGAAATTGTAGTTGCTCGTAAATTAGAAACTACTGGCCATGAAATGATTAAAGCTGTACATCCACATCCTACTATGAGTGAGGCAATTATGGAAGCTGCGGCTGACGCTTATGGTGAGGTAATTCATTTATAAAAAATAATTGTTGAAATTGTAAAATTGGTTAATTGTTAAGTCAATTAGCCAATTTTAGTTTACAGCTAATATAAAATCGTAATTTGTCAATCTAAATCGTAAATCAGATGAAACTCTACACCATAAATACAGGCTTTTTTAAACTAGATGGTGGTGCAATGTTTGGAGTTGTACCAAAATCTATTTGGCAAAAAAGTAATCCTGCAGATGCAAACAATTTATGTAGCTGGGCAATGCGTTGTTTATTAATTGAAGATGGAAGTAAACTCATTTTGGTAGACAATGGTATTGGAAATAAGCAAGATGAAAAGTTTTTAGGTCATTATTTTTTGCATGGCGATGACACCTTAGATAAATCTTTAGCTGCACATGGTTTTAATAGAGATGATATTACTGACGTATTTTTAACACATCTCCATTTTGATCATTGTGGTGGATCAATTGAAAAAGTTGGCGATAAACTTCGCCCTGCGTTTAAAAATGCACTTTATTGGACAAATCAGCAACATTGGGATTGGGCAATACATCCAAATGCAAGAGAAAAAGCATCTTTTTTAAAAGAAAATATCCTCCCTATTCAAGAAAGTGGACAATTAAGATTTATTCCTTCGCAAAACGGCGTTGTTTTTCATGAAGATATTAAAATCCGCTTTGCGTATGGGCATACTGATGCGATGATGTTACCACAGTTAAACTATAAAGATAAAACCATCGTTTATATGGCAGATTTATTGCCATCAGTTGGACATATTCCTCTTCCTTATGTAATGGCGTACGATATGTTTCCATTACAAACATTAAAAGAAAAAAAAGAGTTTTTGGAAGAGGCAGTAACTAATGAATATATTCTTTTCTTAGAACATGACCCTATACATGAATGTTGTACCGTGCAACAAACAGAAAAAGGCGTTAGACTAAAAGAAACGTTTAAACTAACAGATATTTAAGTAATTATTTCCGAACATTTAAGGCGAATAATTGTTTAAATCCTATGAAAAAACTCTTACCCTATTGTATTTTCTTTATTTCTATTTTATCATTAAGCTGTAATTCTGATGAGTACAGTCCTAATCAGGTATTTAATAGAAATACGGCAACGGATGTTAATGCCAAACAAATTGCTTTACTCTCCCAAAAAGCAGCTGGAACCCCTATAAAAGTTATTATCTCAGGTGATACGCAAAGAAGTTATGAAGAAACTAGAATTTTTGTAGATCAGATTAACCAACGTAATGATATCGACTTTGTTATTTTAAATGGGGATATATCTGATTTTGGCTTATTGCTTGAATTTGATGGCATTTATAAACTTTACAGCAATCTCCATGTTCCATTTATCAGTGTTATTGGCAACCATGATCTGGTAGCTAACGGAAGAGCTGTTTATGAAAGAATGTTTGGTCAATTAAACTTCACTTTCAACTACGCTGGAATTAAATTCGTTTGTCATGACACAAATGGTAGAGAATATGACTTTAATGGATCTACACCAAATTTAACATGGTTAAAAAGCAATTTAAAAATAGAGGCTGGAATTTCAAACTTAGTAGCTATATCTCACGTTCCTCCTACCGACGCCGATTTTGATCCAAAACTAGTTGTACCTTATGAGAATTTGCTTAATCAAACGCCTGGTTTATTAGCTTCTATACATTCTCATAGACACAGCAAGTTGGAGTTTTATTATAAAGATGGAGTTGGCATACCATTTATCATCACCAATGCCATTGTAAACAGAGCTTATACATTAGTTGAAATTAAAAATGGACAAATTACTGCGCAAGAAATTAATTTTTAGAATTATCATAGCCCTATCACTCTGTTTTTCCCAGGAATCCTTCGCTCAAAAAACATTTTTACAAAGGTTAGAGCCAGACCATATTAACTTGCAATATGCCGGCAGTATTGGCTTTCTAAGTGCTGGTGTTGGTTATAATTTTTTTAAAGAAAAAACGGCTTTAAGTTTTCACATTGGATATGTTCCTGAAGATTTAGGAGGTCAATTAACCATTATTGCTATAAAATATGACTACAAACCATTTTCAATCAATATAAAAGACAAATTTATTATTCATCCTATAAATCCAGTCATTTTCACTTCCTATACACTAGGGCAAAACTTTGATTTTAAATTCGAGAAACCACAATATAGGAAAGACTATTATTTTTGGTCGTCAGCATTTAGAATACATATGGGAGCTGGCTCTGAGATAAAGATTTTGACAAGTAAGGAATCTAAAATCAAATCAATAAGCTTATATGCAGAAGCAAATACAAATGACTTATATGCTATTAGTTGGTTTAAAAACAGAAAGAGCACTCCTTTTTATGAAATATTTAAATTAGGATATGGAGTAAAAGCAAATTTTTGAGAAATCAAATTACAATACATTGTTTGTTCAATAGATACTACTAATCTAATAAAATACGATTAATTTTAATACCTATTAAACTAAAATTAATCCCATTATGAAACACTGCCAAATATAATTTGGAATGATTTTTGTAGTTAAGTATTTGTTAAAAAATGTGTCGTAAAGCGTAACATTTTCAGCAATTTACCCTTTCATTCTGTACAAAAATTCATACTTTTGCAGAATCGAAATTAACACACAGGACTAAAACACATAGATGAGACAACTCAAAATTACCCAATCCATCACCAACCGCGAAAGTCAATCGTTAGACAAATACTTGCACGAGATTGGAAAAGTAGATTTAATTACCGCAGAAGAAGAAGTAATATTAGCTCGTAAGATACGTGAAGGTGACCAAGCAGCTTTAGAACGTTTAACTAAAACTAACTTACGTTTCGTTGTATCTGTTGCTAAACAATATCAAAATCAAGGTTTAACATTAGGTGATTTAATTAACGAAGGAAACTTAGGTCTAATTAAAGCAGCAAAACGCTTTGATGAAACTAAAGGTTTTAAATTCATTTCATATGCTGTTTGGTGGATTCGACAGTCAATTTTGCAAGCAATTGCAGAACAAAGTCGTATTGTACGTTTGCCACTTAATCAAGTTGGTTCATTAAGTAAAATCAGTAAAGCTTTCTCTAAATTAGAGCAAGAATTTGAGCGTGAACCTTCACCTGAAGAATTGGCAGATATTTTAGAAACAACAGTTGATAAAATATCTGATACATTAAGTAATTCTGGTCGCCACGTTTCTATGGATGCGCCATTTGTACAAGGTGAAGAAAATACATTATTAGATGTACTTGAAAATCACGAACCAAATACAGACAGCAACTTAATTAACGAATCACTTTCTGAAGAAATTAAACGTTCTTTATCTACTTTAACAGAGCGTGAACGTGAAATCATTGTTTTATTCTTTGGCTTAAGCACAAATCATCCACTTTCATTAGAAGAAATTGGCGAGAAATTTAACTTAACTCGTGAACGTGTTCGTCAAATTAAGGACAAGGCTTTACAACGTTTACGTCATACTTCACGTAGTAAAATCTTAAAATCTTACTTAGGATAATCCTTAAAAATGACTACTTAGTGTGTTTTAAACACCTTGTAGCATAGATTTTTACTAGAAAATAAATAGAAAAAGATTGGGTACTCACCCGATCTTTTTTACTTTTGTGCCATTCTAATCAAATAAATTTTCTTGTATGTTAAATAAGTATCAATCAGAGTTTCAAAGCTGGATTGAAAAAGAAAAAAAAGCGCTTGAATTAATCAGTGTTGTAGGACAATTATGGTTTGACAGATCGATCGAACTCGTTCTTTTTCGAAAACCTTTATTCGATGTTGGTAGTAGTGAAATACTCGCTTATCACCAATACGCAAAAGACGTAAGTGGTAAAGATATTTCTATTTACGAAACTCTTGAATTGGCTTCTACTATTGCAAAATGCAGCTTAGCCCCTTCTCGCGTTGATGTGGGTCGTTTAGCAGCAGAATGGCTAGATGAAAACAATAAGCACTCTACAATGCGTGATTTTGTAATTAGCAAACTCAGTAAACACATTGGAAAGGACAAGATTAGCTTAAAACCGAAAGATGTTGTTTTATATGGTTTTGGAAGAATTGGCAGAATCGCTGCTAGAGAATTAATTGTACAAGCTGGAAAAGGAGAGCAATTACGTCTAAGAGCTATAGTAACTCGTACGTATAGTGATGAGGAATTGATAAAAAGAGCGGAATTATTGCGTACAGATTCTATTCACGGTCCTTTTAATGGTACTATTATAGAAGATTTTGAAAATAAAGCACTGATTATAAATGGGCAAACTATTTACCTTATTGTAGCTAAAAATCCTGAAGATGCAGATTATACGGCTTACGGCATTGAAGATGCTTTGTTAATTGATAATACGGGTGTTTTCCGTGATCGCGAAGGATTAGGAAGACATTTAAATGCAAAGGGAATTAGTAAAGTATTATTAACTGCACCTGCCAAAGGCGATATTCCTAATATAGTTACAGGAATAAATGATGGCGATTTCGATTATCAAACTGAAACTATTTTCTCAAATGCATCATGTACTACAAATGCTATTATTCCAGTATTAAAAGTAATTGATACAGCTTTTGGTATTGACAAAGGTCATATTGAAACAGTACATTCTTATACTAACGATCAAAATTTATTAGATAATTACCATAAAAAATACCGTAGAGGTCGTTCTGCAGCATTAAATTTAGTAATTACAGAAACAGGTGCAGATAAAGCAGTGGCAAAAGTAATCCCTCATTTAGCTGGAAAACTTACAGGAAATGCAGTTCGTGTACCAACACCAAATGTTTCATTAGCTATTTTAAATTTATCACTTGATAAAATTACCTCAAAAGAAGAAGTTGAAACTGTTTTAAAACAAGCTTCATTATTTGGAGATTTATCAGAACAATTGGAATATTCTGTCTCTAATGAGTTGGTAAGCAGTGATTTAATTGGCAATAGTCATGCATCTATTATTGACGGGCCTGCAACCATTATTTCTCGCGATAATAAATCTATTGTTTTATATGCTTGGTACGATAATGAATATGGATACACGCGTCAAGTTATTCGTTTAGCAAAAAGACTAGCAGGCGTAGTTAGATTGACATATTATTAATCAACTATTTTCATTCTGAGCAACGAAGAATCCCTATAAAATTACTTATAGGGATTTTTTGTTACTCCCTGAATGACAAAACTATTTGTAAATTTGAGCATAAACCAATTTACATGAAACTTCAAATTTATCAGGTTGATGCTTTTACTGATCAACTTTTTGGCGGAAATCCAGCTGCGATTGTTCCTCTAACAGAATGGCTTTCGGCACCTTTAATGCAAAAAATTGCAGCAGAAAATAATTTAGCTGAAACAGCTTTTTTCGTTCCTCAAGGTGAACATTTTGAATTGCGTTGGTTTACACCCGAAGTAGAAATTGATTTATGCGGTCATGCTACGTTAGCAACAGCGCATATCTTATTTACGGAATTGGGATATGCAAAAGATGTTATCCATTTCCATACGCTCAAAGCTGGTACATTATCCGTAAGTAAAGCCAATAATTTATATACATTAGATTTCCCATCACGACCTTTACAAATCAGTGAGGCGCCAGATGGTTTATTATTAGCTTTAGGAAATATCAACGCTGTTGAAGTTTTAAAGCTTCGAGATTATGTAGTTGTCTACCAAACTGAAGCAGAAATAGCCAGCTTAAAACCAGATTTTAATGCGCTACTAAATGTGGATACATTTGCGATTACAGTAACAGCAAAAGGTGACAAAAGTGATTTCGTTTCAAGATTTTTCGCTCCTGCAGCTGGTATAAACGAAGATCCGGTTACTGGATCTGCTCATTGTAATTTAATCCCCTATTGGGCAGAAAAATTAGGCAAGAATGAATTGCATGCTTACCAAGTATCAGAACGCAGAGGAGAATTGTGGTGCACTTTAAAAGATGATCGCGTTTTAATGGCTGGAAAAGCTATAACTTACCTTAAAGGAGAAATCTACATTTAAGATTATCATCCTGAGTTTATCATGTTAACAAGCTCAGGATGATACATTATTAAAATGGTGGCAATACAGGTTTTGTTCCCATAATTTCATCAATATTAGCCATTACTTTATCGGTTAACAAAGGAACTACCTCTAAAACTGTTAAATTTTCTTTCAGCTGTGTTGCTTTAGATGCACCCAAAATCATTGTACTTACATTAGGATTTTTAAGGCACCATGCGAGTGATAATTTAGCTAATGGCAAATTCATTTTATCAGCTAATTTTTGAAGTTCAACAACTTTTTTCATTTTCTCTTCTGCCATTACTCTATCTTTTAGCCAATCCATTCCTTTCAAATCCAATCGAGTATTTTTAGTATCACCTGTAGTATATTTTCCAGATAATAATCCAGAAGCCAATGGCGACCAAATAGTAGTGCCTAAACCATGTTCTTTAAATAGATGAAGGTATTCGTTCTCTAATTTATTGCGTTCTATTAAATTGTATTGAGGCTGCTCCATTGTTGGACCGATCAAATTGTATTGCTTAGCCACTACAATTGCTTCCATAATTTCTGCAGCACTCCATTCTGATGTACCCCAATATAAAATTTTACCTTGTTGCAAAAGCGTATTCATCGCCCAAACAGTTTCTTCAATTGGAGTTTGTTTATCTGGCCTATGGCAAAAATAAAGATCTAAATAATCAACCTGTAGCCTTTTCAAAGCTGCATTACATGCTTCAATTACATGTTTACGTGACAAGCCAACTCTATTTGGCCCTTTATTTTCTGTTCCAAAAAACACTTTACTAGATACTATAAAAGATTCTCTTTCCCATTTCTGCGATTTTAAAATCTTTCCCATTACTTCTTCTGATTTTCCTTCTGCGTACCCTTCTGCATTATCGAAAAAATTCACACCTGCATCATAAGCAATTCCCATTAATTCATCTGCAACTTTGTCACTAATTTGATTTCCAAAAGTTAACCAACTTCCTAAAGAGAGTGCACTTACTTGCAAGCCTGATTTTCCTAAACGTCTATATTCCATTTTCGTCTATATTAATTTAAAATTATGTTCCAAATTAAGATTTAAAATACAACATCCTGTGAGTTCATTAAGTTTTTACAAAACTTACACTCTTATTTTATCAGACAATATCTTTACCTTTATTTTTAAAACAAATACAAAATCGAATGAAAAAATTACTTTTAATTTCACTAGCATTCTTATTCAGCTGTAGTACAGTTAAAACCAATCAAAATATTCCTAAAACTGGCGAGCAGTTACTTAAAGATGTAGAAACACTTTCTTTAGATAGTTATGAAGGTCGAAAAACTGGAACTAAAGGTGCAGAAATGGCTAGAACATATTTAATTGGTCGCTTAAAAGAAATAGGATTGAAACCATATCCAGGTCAAAGTAGTTATGAGCAAAGTTTTGAAATTAAAGGTCGTAATGGTGCAGCTTCAGTTCAAGGCAAAAATCTAATCTCATACATTCCTGGTAAAAGTGATAATGTAATTGTGATTTCTGCACATTATGATCACATTGGAGTGATTAAGAACGAGGTTTATAATGGTGCAGATGATAATGCATCTGGCACAGCTGGATTATTACAGTTTGCTAAATATTTTTCTAAAAACAAACCAAATAACACTTTAATCTTTGCCTTATTTGATGGAGAAGAAATGGGTTTACAAGGTGCAAAAGCATTTGTTGCAAATCCTCCAGTTGCGCTGGATAAAATCAAATTGAATATTAATATGGATATGATTAGTCATAACGATAAACAAGAATTGTATGTAGCAGGAACTTTTAAATATCCAGAATTGAAACCATTTCTAGTTACAACAAATCCTAATTTAAAATTATTAATGGGTCATGATGATCCTAAACTTGGTCATGATGACTGGACAAACCAGAGTGATCAAGGTGCTTTTAATGCGAAAAATATTCCGTTTCTTTATTTTGGAGTTGAAGACCATAAAGATTATCACAAAGCAACAGATGAATACCAAAACATTAACAAGACTTTCTTTATTGATGCAGCAAATGCTATTCAAGAAGTCATTATAAATATTGATAAGCAACGTGATATAAAAGCAATTTTTAGGGAACGGTTGCAAATGAAAAAACAGTAATCTAATTACTATAAATAAAAAAGGTCGCTATATGCGGCCTTTTTTATTTATAGCTACGAAGGAATGATTAATTTTTTCTTCTAGTTCTATTTTCAATCATTCCTTTAAACTCATTGTTATTTAGATCAGAATTAATCACTTCAGATGATTGTACCGCTAAACTTTTTTCTTTAATAGCTGACAATGCCTTGGCTTGGCCAGTTACTGGAGCACCAAGATTTAAAGCATTAAGAGCTAATTTTAAGTAATTATCATTTACATTGCCAAAATCATACATTACTGTATTTGCTGGCACCTCTGATGCTGAAACATCAGGAGCAATTCCAGTATAATAACCACCTTGACCTAAAGAGTTTTTAGTTTCGAACAATGAAAAGTATACATCATATTTATTCTCGATTGTAACCGGAAAAAACCCAACAGGTTTGCCATATGTAGTAAGACCAACCAATTTCACATTTACATGAGGTTTTAAGCTATTAATAACCAATTCACTCGCTGAAGCAGTGCTTCCTGAAACAATAAAAACAACATTTGCCACACTATTTAAGGGGCCTTTTTTAGCAAATTTTGAGGTGTTATTTGCTACAGAATATGGGTCAGTCATGTAATCGTAGAGATTTACAATTTTCCCATTGGAATATTGAACTTTATTATTTCTATCCAATAAAGGTTGGTTTTTTAGAATTGTGGCTTGATTATTCTGCATAGTCGCATTATAATGCTCCGTAAACATAACTGAGCCACTTAAACTTGAAGGGGCTATTAGATTAATTAGATACTCCGCTGTTTCAATGTATCCTCCGCCATTATATCTTAAATCAACAATTAAATCCGTAACTCCAGCATTAGCAAAGTTTGCAAATGCAGCATCAAACTCTGGTTGAGAATTAGTTAACGTAGAAAATCTAGCATACGCTAAATAACCTATTTTTCTAGTACCTGCTGTTAATATTTTTGTTTTATATATTGGGCTGCTTTTAAATACTGCTTTAGTTAAGGTGATATTAAAATTATTACCTGCACTATTAATTCCTTCTAGCTTAATTGTAGTTCCATTTAATGCGGTTTCTATTGCAGAAATTTGAGAGGGAAAATTCGTCCCATACTCAGCACCATTTATTTTTGTTATCTTATCCCCACGTAAAAATCCTGTTGTTGCTGCTGGAGAACCTTGATAAATAGCCGTTGCATAAATGGCATAACTTGCATTTGAACCATAAAACCCTAATCTTATACCAAAATCATTTCCATTTCCTTCCAAATCAACAGAGCTTTTTTGGCTTCCTACAAATCCAGATGGATTTTTAGTTGTAATATCTTGTATGTATGAATATTTAGTATCTGTTGGGTCGGCTGCATAGTATTCGTATGATAAACCTGTATTTGGATTAATTTTATATCTGGTTATCGCAAAAAGCTCATTATTATAATTGCCTAAATCTGTGCTTGCATTGGTATAACTTCGTGGATTAAAAACCTGATAAGTTGGTAATGCATCATTCCAATAGTATATTTCTTTAGCATATAAAAAGATAGAATCTTTCGATAATTCAGCTCTCGTAGCTGTGGTAGGAACTACAGGAGGATCAGGAGTTGGAGTTGGTGTTACCTTAGATTTTTTACAACCAGTTATAGTTAAAATAGAAATTGCGAGTACACTAACAAGTAGTTTTATTTTCATTTTCAATAGATTACAGTACTAATTAACGTAAAAATTTACAATAGTTTCGTAATAGTTAAATAATCTACACCAAAATTGAGTGCGAAATCCTTATCGTCTACTGTATTTCCGACCATTAAAATCTCACTCTTATTTAAACTATGCTTATCGAGTATAAATTCTATGCTTTTTGAAGAGGGTTTTGGCTCAAATTCTTGAGAAAAATAAACTTTAAGATATTGTTCCAAACCATGCCATTCCATCTGTTTTATTTTATTTACTTCCTGTAAGGGTTCTCCATCAATCAATAAAAAAACCTCTTTTCTTTCTAATACTACTTCTTGTAAGAATGCAAGTACTTGGTGATATAAAAGCAGTTTTAGAGGCAAACGAGCATTTTCATGCAATAACTCAAAATTTATTTTATATTTTTCTGGTATATTAAATTTTGCAGCAGTTTTTTCAAATATGTTTTTAGCACCATGATCTATGAATTCAGCTTTCATAAATGTAATAATTTCTGCTGCACCTATCTGTTCAGTGTACTCTATAAATTCAGTAAATAGATAATAAACTTGTAATAAGTAATCCTTTTCTGGATATAGAACATTATCCAAACCTAAAATAAAAGCCTTTTTATCTTTAATATATTCTTCAAAAGCCATGGAATGAACTGATTAAATTGTTACTAACTTAAATTTTGTTTTATCATCTTTTATAAGATAAAATGCGCCATTTAAGTTTTTTTGATTGGTATCGTTAGAAATAGCATCATTATTACTAGTAAAAACGATTTCTCCATCCTTAAAAATAGCCCAATCATCTGATTTACAAATATTTTCGATATTAAAGTAGTGATCTAATTCTTCTCTATTTGGCAATAAAATTTGAATGTTAAATTCATTAAATAAAGTTTTTGCTTTAGCTACAGCTTCTATTTCAAAATGATGGATTGGCAACAGTAAATCTATTCCCTCATCTAAGCATTTATTTAAAAGGGTATGTGCCAATGTATCTTCATTTTTTGCTCCCAAACTAATTAATGAATATGCTTTAGATATAAAAGATGGCACCTCACCATAATCAGCGAGTACAGCTTGATAGGCATCAAATGCCTTTACTAATTTGAGTGCCGTAGCGGATTTACCTCCAGTAATTAATATCTTCAAAATACGATCTATATGATAAAACCATCCTTCATTGTTACTACCCTATCGCTAATTTTCGCAAGATCTTCGTTGTGAGTTACGATAACGAAAGTTTGTTCAAAATTATCACGTAAGTTAATAAACAACTGATGTAAGGCATTGGCATTTGCCGAATCTAAATTACCAGAAGGTTCATCTGCTAAAATAATTGCAGGGTCATTAACTAATGCTCTAGCTACTGCTATACGTTGTTGTTCTCCTCCAGACAATTGATTAGGTTTATGATGTGCTCGTTCACTTAATCCTAAGAGAGCTAATAACTCATAAGCCTTTTTTTCTGCTTCCTTTTTACTCTTTTTTGCGATAAAAGCAGGAATACAAATATTTTCTAAAGCCGTAAACTCTGGTAAAAGGTGATGAAACTGAAATATAAAACCGATATTTTTATTTCGAAAAACACTTAATAATTCGCCCGATAGTTTATTGATTTTTGTTCCTTTTAATTCTACAGCACCCTCATCAGGTTTATCCAAACTGCCTAAAATATGTAGCAAAGTACTTTTCCCTGCCCCAGAAGCTCCAATAATACTTACAATCTCTCCTTTGGCAACTTCAAAATCTACCCCTTTTAAAATAGGCAGATTTCCGTACGCTTTTTTTATTCCTGTGGCCTTTAGCATGGTACAAACTTAAATAAAAATTGGCTAATAGTCCATTGACCATAAAGTATGAACTAATCTCTTTAAAAAATTTTGTTTTATTAATTTTCTTAAGTAGCTTTGAAAAACAAAGCACTTTTAATATGAGCAATCAGGAAGAACAATTGAATGCCTTGAGCGACATTAGAAAAATGATGGATCGCTCATCTAGATTTATCTCTTTAAGCGGTTTATCTGGTGTATTTGCTGGGTTAACAGGTTTAGTTGGTGCTTATTTAGCCCATTTGGAGCTGACAAAATATAACAATGGCAGTTATGGCTATGGCATTGATGCTGATTTTGAAATTGAAGCTAATTTAATTAAAATAGGTTTTAGCGTATTAGTTATTGCAGTTGCTGGCGGATTTTTATTCACACTTCGTCAAAGTAAAAAGAAAAACCTTCCGTTTTGGGATAAAACAATTAAAACCTTATTGATCAATTTGGCTATCCCCTTAGTTGCTGGGGGATTTTTTATAATTGCGTTATTATTTAATGGGAATACAACTGGTTTTATTGCACCAGCTTGTTTAATATTTTATGGCTTAGCATTAATAAATGCAAGTAAATACACTTATACTGATATTCGTTTTTTAGGCATTTGTGAAGTTATTTTAGGTATCATCGCTATGTTTAATATTGGATATGGATTATATTTTTGGGCATTTGGTTTCGGTGTACTACACATCTTTTATGGCCTATTGATGTACTTTAAATATGAAAGGACAAAATAATGGTAAATCCAATTGAAGCCCTTAATAAAATATTCGATAGTCGAATAAGGCTTGGTGTAATGTCCATACTTATTGTAAATAATTCTGTCAGTTTTAACGAATTAAAACAAATGCTTGAATTAACTGATGGAAACTTAGCCTCTCACTTAAACACATTAGAACAGGCTGATTATCTAAAAGTTCAAAAAGCATTTATCGGCAAAAAAACAAATACTACCTATTTTATTACTGATTTAGGAAAACAAGCATTTAAAGCACATTTAGATGCTTTAGAGAAAATGATTAAGGGAATATAATTTTTTTACTCAATTACTTTGAAATTCAAAGTACTTTTAAAAGTAATGAGAAAAGACAACAGTATAAAAATTATTACAGCTGCAAAGTTTTGCTTCAAGTATTCATTCATTATTGGGACGTTATTGTTATTGGCGTTTATTATAACACATTACATTCCCATCTTAACTTATGGTTACTTGTATTTATCAATTGCAATAGGGATAAACCTAATCATGCTGCTTATTCTTATAGTTACCCTTACTTGTAATCCACAAAATAGAATTGAAATTATTAAAGCTATAGGACTATTGTTGATCAATATCCCTATTGTCTTTCTTTATTTATGGCTGGCTCTCTACTTTTTAGATAAATAGAAATTGATAAACTATAAAATAAATATTTTGATAGCTAGATCACTAAATACTTAAATCATGCATAATTCATTGTATTGGCTAAATTATTTTACCCAAAACCTTAAAAACAAAAGAATAGATTGGAGTATTAAACCTAGTTTAAACCAAACTGAAAGAGAAAAAATTTTAAAATCTTTGCAAGCTTGGCAGTTAGGTGAAACATCTGAAGGAACTAATTTAATAAATGCAGCAACTAAACATGCGAAACAACTGAATGATCGTCATTACACTCCAACCATTAAATTATTTATTCTTGAAGAACAAAAACATGGAAATAACCTAGGAAAATACTTAGATCTTATTGGTGAACAGCGAATAAAGAAAGATTGGGGTGATAGCTTATTTAGAAAAATAAGAGGTTTAAATACGCATATGGAGTTTTGGACAATTGCCGTAATTACAGTTGAAAGTACTGCTCAAATATTTTACCAATGCTTAAAAGATGCTACAGAATGCAAATTATTAAAACAGATTTGTACAGATATTTTAATTGAGAAGCCGCACATATTACTTTTCAGACAGAAAGATTGAGCTTGCTTTATAATGATAAAAACGCTCTGATGAGATATCTCACTTATTATTTTTACACTTGCTTTTACTTTTCTACACTACTGGTAGTTTGGTTTGCACATCGTAAATTATTTAAAGCTGGACATGTAAACTTTTATAAGTACTGGATGAAAATGAAAGCCAAATTTAAAAAGACAATTAAAAAGTTAAGGCCAGAAAAATCTATAGCATTTAAAATAAGAAATGGTGAAGAAGTTTTAGGCATATGATTAATACACCATCTTAATTTTCAAAGACTTTAATCGCTAAAACCAAATCTAGCGTACACAAAGCTAAGGTACTAAGCGAGTAAAGCGAAAAGTGGAATTGTCAACTAAAAAAGCTTTTATCGTTGCTTTTTAAATAGAAAAATAAATGGTTTTTACCCGTAACCCTGTTTGTTTTTAGCTTACATCAAATACTTTGCGCTAAAATGCATTTCCGCTTTGTATAAAGCTTTTAGATTCGTAGATTTGAGCAAATTTTTGAGCAAATGAACCGATTGTGATTAAAATAATTTTTTTAACCACTTAGGCTCCATCTGACAGATAAAAACAAAATTACAAACAGATGAATATCCACGAATATCAAGGTAAGCAAATTTTAAAAAGTTTTGGCGTTGCTGTACAAGAAGGCATTGTTGCTGATACTGTTGATCAGGCTGTAGAAGCAGCTAAGAAAATGAAAACTGACTATAACTCTGACTGGGTTGTGATTAAAGCACAAATTCATGCTGGTGGTAGAGGTAAAGGCGGAGGCGTTAAGCTAGCTAAAAACTTAGATGAAGTGAAACAACGTGCTACCGATATTTTGGGTATGCAATTAGTTACTCCTCAAACTGGTGCTGAAGGTAAAAAAGTTAACAAAATTTTAGTTGCTCAGGATGTATATTATCCAGGCGCTTCTGAAACTAAGGAATTTTATGTTTCTGTTTTGTTAAACCGTGCTAACGGAACTAACATCATCATGTATAGTACCGAAGGTGGTATGGATATAGAGGAAGTTGCAGAACACACTCCTCATTTAATTTTTAAAGAAGAAATTGATCCAAAAGTTGGCTTACAAGGTTTCCAAGCTCGTAAAATTGCTTTTAATTTAGGTTTAAGCGGTGGTGCACATAAAGAAATGGTGAAATTTATTACTGCTCTTTATAAAGCTTATGATGCTACTGATTCATCTATGTTTGAAATCAACCCAGTATTAAAAACTAGTGATGATAAAATTATTGCAGTTGATGCTAAAGTTGATTTAGATGAGAACGCATTATTCCGTCATCCTGATTATGCAGCAATGCGTGATAAATTAGAGGAAGATCCAACAGATGTTGAAGCTAGCGAAAGCAATTTGAACTACGTTAAATTAGATGGAAACGTTGGCTGTATGGTTAATGGTGCTGGTTTAGCAATGGCTACAATGGATATTATTAAAATTGCTGGTGGTGAACCTGCAAACTTCTTAGATGTTGGTGGAACTGCAAATGCTACTACTGTTAAAGCTGGTTTTAATATCATTTTAAAAGACCCGAACGTAAAAGCAATTTTCATTAATATTTTTGGTGGCATTGTACGTTGCGATAGAGTTGCACAAGGTGTAATTGATGCATATAATGAAATTGGTGATGTGCCAGTTCCAATTATTTGTCGTTTGCAAGGAACGAATGCTGTTGAAGCTAAAAAATTAATTGACGATTCCGGTTTAAAAGTTTATTCTGCAATTGCATTAAAAGAAGCTGCTGATTTAGTAACTAAAGTATTAGCGAGCTAATCAGAAAATATATTTTATTTGAAACCAGTTGAGCAATCAGCTGGTTTTTTTATTTGAACAAAATTTAAATATGAAGAATTACTAATCAAATATCTTAAGATTTAAAAGACCAGTCGAAAATCGAACTGGTCTTTTTGTCTATAGTTTTAAGTTAGTTGTTAGTTTCTATTCAGATTTTAAACTCTACTCCTATTTGAAGAGTTTTTATAGCGTCTTAAGTTAAATGAAAAAGCTCTGGTCATCCAACCAGAGCTTTAATCAAACCAAATATAAATGTACTTTTTTGTATGAACAGGACAAATATAAATATTTTTTTGATTAAAAATTCAAATTTTTATTAATTATTTTTATTTTTTTCATTAAATATTAAATAAAAAACATAAAATAATTAGTAATTACTGTAATTAATCAAAAAATTGCTTTAAAAACATATAAAAAAATAAAAAAACCAAGTTTTATCTAAAAAATATACTAATAAAATGAATTTAACTATAAAATAACAGTATAATTTTAAAAAAAACTATTTAAAATATAAATTTTGTTAAATTTTAATCAATTTTATAAAAAATTAAAAGAAATTAGAGTTCTTATTATTATAGCTTATTAAGCTATATTTGTTAATTACAAAATGGCAACTAAGAATGAATGATTTTCAAATACCATCATCTATAATTCCTGCTAACGATAATGAGCGTATTCAGAAACTTCATACTTACGATATCTTAGATACTCCAGCAGAAGATGCTTTTGACAAAATAGCTATTTTAGCAGCACAGATTTTCAATTCGCCAATTGCTCAAGTAACTTTTGTAGATCGTGAACGTGTTTTTTTCAAAACCAATATTAGTCCATTAGAAGCTACAGAAGTGGACAGAAAAGATAGTTTTTGTTCAATTGCTATCTTAAATGAGGATGTTACTCTATTTGAAAATGTACTTACCGTTCCAGAATTAGCAAGCAACCCTTTTGTAGTAATGGAGAACGGGATTAGATTTTATGCTGGGGCTCCACTTAGAACCATGGAAGGTTTACAACTAGGTACAGTTTGTGTACTAGATACCGAACCAAAGAAAGTAACACGACAACAATTAAAGATGCTGGAAACATTATCATCTATTGTTATGGATGAACTAGAGTTGCGGTTATCTACTCGAAAAGCTTTGCGAACACAAACTGACATGATGAACAGAATTGTTCATGATCTAAAAAATCCTAACACGACTATTGCACTCTCTGCAGAGTTAATTAAAAAGAAGGCAGATGATCCAAAAATTGTAGCAAACTTTGCTGATCGGATAAAAAATGCTGCAAATGGAATGCTAAGCAGTTTAAATAATATACTCGAATTATCACAAGTAGAAAATGGAGAATTCAGATTAAATCTTCAAGAGGTTGATGTTTTCCAATTATTAACATTAGTCAAAAAGAATTTTGAGCTTTTAGCCATTCAAAAAAATCAAAATATTAAAATAGTATGTAATTGTACAACTGTTATTTGGGCAGATTTGACAAGGTTACAAGATGCTTTTGAAAATTTGCTAAGTAATGCCTTAAAATATGCAAATGCAAATACCGAAATCATAATTAATGTAAATACAGCTAATGATCAATTAATTATTGAATTTAAAGATCAAGGTCAAGGATTGTCAGAAGAAGACATGGGGAAATTATTTACAAAATTTGCTAAACTAAGTGCCATACCAACAGCTAGAGAGCATTCAAATGGCTTAGGTTTATCTATAGTTAAAATGCTAATTGAGCTCCATAAAGGTAAGGTTTGGGCAGAAAGTGAAGGCAAGAACAAAGGAGCATCATTCTATATTTCTTTGCCAATTAATTAGCCAATTTGAACGAAAGGAAAAAGCTAGAGCCTTTATCTGTGTTACGTTCAAACCATATTTTTCCGCCTTGCAAATCAGTAAATTCTTTACACAACAATAACCCTAATCCAATTCCTCTTTCATTATTAGTACCATAAGTTGATATTGCTTTAAGCTTGAAAAGGTTTTCTTGTTGTTCTGGTTCGATACCTAACCCATTGTCTTTAATAGAAATACAGCAATCTTCTCCTTTTCTTTGTGTAGTTAAGGTAATTAAACCACCATTTTGAGTAAATTTAATTGCATTGTTTACCAAATTACGAATTACCAACTGAAGCATATTTTTATCAGCAAGAATAGTTAAATTATCATCTGTTTTTATCACAAGATCTACTCCTTTTCTTTTAGCAGCATTTTTTTCAATATTAAGCCCGGCTTTTAATGCTTCGCTAACATTTAACTGCTCCAATTCAACATACGAACCTTCCATCTGGGTTTTAGACCACGATAAAATATTTAATACCATGTCAGAGGTATCGCGGGTTAACTGCAATAATTGTTGCTTTAAATATTCTTTTTCATATTCATCAAGATCATGTTCGGATAACATTTCCAAATACCCTTGTATAGAATTTAATGGCATTCTTATATCATGTGAAACGATAGAAAAAAGTTTATCCTTCTCAGAATTTAGACGTTCAAGTTCTTTTTTTTGCTCTTCTATAGCGATATTTTTTTCTAATGCAGAAACACGTTCATAGTCATAATTTTTACGGATATAACTAACTACCAAATAAATTAAACCGCCAACTATAATATATGTAAAACTAAAATCAATTGTCTTGCTCAACTCATCCGTATAAACATTTGGAATTAGTTCAGGATATACATATTCAATAACTATGATTGATAAAACTAAAAGAAGATTAAGTGGCAGCCATATCTTGAAATTTTTCTTCGGTATAATAGATACACTCAAGAAAAAGACCAGTAAAAACATTAAGAAGTTTGGGCCGTTGATACCAGAATTATAAAAATAGCTACCTGTTATAGCCGCATTACACAACAAACAAAAAAGGTTAATTCCTAATTTTGATTTTCTTTTAAAACGCGATAAATAATAAAGAGCAGCACAAAAAATTAATCCAAATATGGAAAGGAAAGCGGAAACCATTAAACCCATATAAAGGTTAAATGGAATTTCAAAACACATTGAAATGAAGACAAAAAGGGAAACTGTATTGAATATCCTCTCTTCTAAAGAAAATAATTTAGGATCACCGATAAATCTTCTACTAGTTAGCTGTTTTCCTAGATATAACACAATTAACGAACAAGTAGTTTATGTAACAAACATAACGATTAAAATGAAAAATAAAAATTGATTTTAATTAAAGTAAGCACAAAGAAATAAGGAAATTAATGATTAAATCCTTATTTTTGACGCTTTTATAAAGTTACTGAGCATGATCAAGAGAGAGAAAATAATAGACTTGCTGAATTCAACAGCATTTGATACAGAAGTTACCGTAATGGGTTGGGTGCGTACTTTTCGCAACAATCAGTTTATAGCATTGAACGATGGTTCTTGCATGGGAAATATTCAAATTGTTGTTGATTTTGCGAATACAAATGAAGATTTATTGAAACGAATTACTACTGGAGCGGCTATTGCTGTGAAAGGAATTTTAGTGGAATCTTTAGGAAAGGGACAGAAAGTAGATATTAAAGCAAATTCGATTGAAATTTTAGGAGATAGCAATGCAGAAGAATATCCCTTGCAACCTAAAAAACATAGTTTAGAGTTTTTAAGAGAAAAAGCACATTTACGTTTCCGTACCAATACGTTTAACGCCGTATTTAAAATTCGCCATGCCTTAGCGTTTGCCATTCATCAGTTTTACAACGAAAGAGGATTTGTATACATGCATACTCCTGTAATTACAGCAAGTGATGCAGAAGGTGCGGGCGAAATGTTTAAAGTAACCACATTAGATTTTGATAAAACGCCAAGAACTGATGATGGAAAAGTAGATTTTTCAGCTGATTTTTTTGGTCGTGCAACTAATTTAACTGTTTCTGGTCAACTAGAAGGTGAATTAGCAGCAATGGCTTTTGGCCAGATTTATACTTTTGGCCCGACTTTCAGAGCTGAAAACTCAAATACTACTCGCCATCTAGCAGAATTTTGGATGATTGAGCCAGAAATCGCCTTTGCAGATTTAGAAAACAATATGCAATTGGCTGAAGATATGATGAAATATATCATCAGCTATGCTTTAGAAAACTGCAAAGACGAATTAGCATTTTTAAATGACCGTTTATTAGACGAAGAAAAATCTAAGCCACAACAAGAAAGAAGTGAATTATCGTTAATTGAAAAATTAAATTTCTGCTTAGCAAATGATTTCGAACGTTTAACATATACCGAAGCAATACAAATATTAAAGCACTCAAAACCAAATCAGAAAAAGCAGTTTAAGTATTTAATTGATGAATGGGGGGCTGATTTACAAAGTGAACATGAGCGTTATTTAGTAGAAAAACACTTTAAAAAACCAGTAATTTTAACAGATTATCCAAAAGATATCAAATCGTTTTACATGCGTATGAATGATGATGGAAAAACTGTTGCCGCAATGGATATTTTATTTCCTGGTATTGGCGAAATGATTGGTGGTTCGCAACGTGAAGAACGTATGGATATGCTAACAAAACGTATGCAAGAAATGAATATTCCACAAGAAGAATTATGGTGGTATTTAGATACACGTCGTTTTGGATCTGCACCACATGCAGGTTTTGGTTTAGGTTTCGAACGTTTAGTTTTATTCGTAACCGGAATGACAAATATTAGAGATGTAATCGCTTTCCCAAGATTTCCAAAAAGCGCTGAATTTTAAAGTAGTAGGAAAGATAGAAAGTCCGAAAGATACAGTCTGTAAAAAAGTCGCTTAGCAAATGTTAAGCGACTTTTTTATTTACTATTCGTCATGCTGAATTTATTTCAGCATCTTTTTAGCATGAAAGACCCTGAAATAAATTCAGGGTGACGTAATCTTTTTTAACTACTATGCGCACTTGCATTTTGATAATCCACTGCAGAAACTTTATAATCTGTAGGTGCAAAACTAGCCGATGTACTTAAAGCCATTCCTAATTCATGTTGAGATGGATATGGTGTTTGAGTTAAACTTCCCTCTGGGATATAAGGAAAAGTTTCCATGTAAGATTGCATTACATTCTGACCAATTCTTCGGTTGATATAGGCTCTAGTTAATTGATAAGGATGTCGTAAACCTGCAGCGCCCAATAATTCTACCGCACTTTGAACCGTTAATCTGTGGAAATTAAATACCCTTACTGTTTTATCTTCAACCACTAAACCTTTCATTAAACTTTCATCTTGGGTTGCAACTCCTGTTGGGCAGGTATTACTGTTACATTCTAATGCCTGAATGCAGCCTAAAGCAAACATCATCCCTCTAGCCGAATTACATAAATCTGCACCAAGGGCAATGTTTTTAACTAAATCAAATCCTGAAGAAATTTTACCAGAAGCGATAATTTTAATGTGTTTCTTCAAATTAAATCCACTCAAAACATCATACACAAAAGCAACTCCTTCACGCAAAGGCATTCCTACAGCGTTAGAAAATTCTTGAGGCGCCGCTCCTGTTCCACCTTCTCCCCCATCAACAGTGATAAAATCTACATAAATTCCTGTTTCTATCATTGCTTTGCAAATGGCAAAAAACTCACTTCTTCTGCCAATACACAATTTAAATCCAATAGGTTTTCCGTTAGATAATTCTCTCAGTTTCTTTACAAAATCCATCATTTCTAATGGAGTAGAAAATGCAGCATGTGCTGGAGGAGAAATCACATCGTAACCTTCTTTTACCAGACGTATTCTAGCAATTTCTGGTGTTACTTTCTTTGCTGGCAAAATACCACCATGACCAGGTTTTGCACCTTGAGAAAGTTTTATTTCGATCATTTTTACATTTTCAGTTTGCGAACGCTCAGCAAAAGCTTCATAATTAAATGAACCATCATGATGTCTGCAACCGAAATATCCTGTTCCTATTTGCCAAATTAAATCTCCACCTGGGCCAGCATGGTAATCACTTATACCGCCTTCTCCTGTGTTATGAGCAAAATTTCCCATTTTAGCACCACCATTTAAAGCCAAAATTGCATTCTGACTTAAAGAACCAAAACTCATGGCAGATATATTATAAATACTAGCAGAATAAGGTTGTTTGCAATCTGGTCCGCCAATCATTACACGCGGATTAACATCCAACTCATGGTGACTAATTGCTGCAATACTATGGCTTAACCACTCATAACCGTTCTCATAAACATCTAATTGTGTTCCGAACGGAATGGTATCATTATCTTTTTTTGCTCTTTGGTAAATTAATGAGCGATTTAATCTATTAAATGGTTTTCCATTGGTATCACTCTCTACAAAATATTGATAGATTTTCGGCCTCAATTCTTCCATAAAATATCTCAATCGCCCAAAAACAGGGTAATTTCGAACAATACTATGTTTAGGTTGATATAAATCGTAAATACCCAGAATAACAAATGGTCCAGTAAAAATAAAAATCCACCATAAAAATGGATGATACAATCCTAACATAATAGTTAAGGCTACTAAAAATGCGGCAATGGCTATAAATGCTTTTCTCATATTTAATTATTTAGCTCAGATAACTATCAAAAATAAGCAAAAACCTATCTCTTTAAGTAATATTAATCTAATGTTGTAAACAACTCGCACCTAATTTTGTTATTTTTACATATGCTAATCAAGATTTATCCAGAAAACCCAAATCCAAAAGCAATTGAACAAGTTGTTGAAATATTAAAAAAAGGTGGTTTAATTATTTACCCAACGGATACTGTTTATGGATTAGGTTGCGATATTACGAATCAAAAAGCAATTGAAAAAATTTGTCGCATTCGCGGGATAAAACCAGAAAAGGCTAATTTCTCATTCATTTGCTCAGATTTACGACACATTTCTGATTTCATTAAGCCAATAGACACAGTAACTTTTCGAGTATTAAAAAAAGCATTGCCAGGACCTTTTACTTTTATTTTTAACGCAAATAATAATGTACCAAAATTATTAAGTTCTAATAAAAAAACAGTGGGTATTCGTGTGCCTGATAACGATATAGCAAGGGCAATTGTTGAAAAACTAGGCAATCCGATCATTTCTACCTCTATAAAAGATGATGATGAATTGATTGAATATTCTACCGACCCAGAATTAATTTATGAAAAATATCAAGAGCAAGTTGATGCTGTAATTGATGGTGGATATGGCGACAATGAAGCGTCTACAGTTATTGATTGTACCTCAGGTGATTTTGAAATTATTCGTGAAGGCAAGGGAAATATTGAAGATTTCTTTTAAGCCAACTTATTATTACAAGCTAAAAAGTTAACTAATAGTTTCAGAAAATTCTGATAACGATAAAATTAACAGAAGATTATATTTAGTTTTCCACAAAATGAATATTTAACAATAACTTAACTTTGAAATATTGTTTTTGCGTATACATTTGTTTTTTAAATAAATTATATGAGAAAACTTTTACTCCTTTTTCTTTTTGCTATCAGTCTTTATTTGCCTACTAACGTTTGTGCACAAATTGCCAACTGGGATTTTACTGGGCAAAATCAATTAGCAACCTCAACAGCAAACACCTATGATGTAGGTCTTGCAGCTGCACCTATTTTAACTCGTGGAAGTGGAGCCGCAGCAAGTGCTGGTGCAAACTCTTTCAGAACACAAGGTTTTAAAAATGAAGGTATTTCTACAGCAAATACTGATTATTTTCAAGTTGCATTAGCTCCAGCTGCTGGAAAGCAACTTTCTTTAACCAGTATTGATGCGAAATTTGCAGGAACAACAAGTTTCTTTAATACTCCAGGAGTAACATCACAATTTGCATATAGTTTAGATGGAACAACTTTTACTTTAATTGGTTCACCAATAACTTCAACATCTTTAACATTAAGTACAGTAAATTTAGCTGCTATTTCTGCTTTGCAAAACGTTGCAGAAGGCACAACAGTAACATTACGTTATTACGCTAGCGGACAAACAACTACTGGAGGATGGGGATTTACTTCTAGTTCGTCTGGTGCAAGTGGTTTTGCTATTGGTGGTACTGTTACCAATGCAGCTACAAATACACCAACATTAAATGCTACCCCAACCACTTTAGCTTTTGGTAGTCAAAATGTGGGCAGTACAACTTCTCAAACTTATGTATTAAGTGGTTCGAATTTAACTTCAAACGTAACCGTAACCGCTTTAGCACCGTTTACAGTTTCTAAAAATAATCTTGTCTATTCCAATTCGATAAGCTTTAGCACGGCAGAAATAGCTGCAAACCCTACGGTATATGTTAATTTTACCCCTACTGCGGGCGGAAGTGCAACTGGCAATATAACCAATACTAGCAATGGCGCAACACAAGTTAATGTAGCTGTAGATGGAACAGGAATTGCTGGAACAGTTAATGCAAGCAAAACTTCACTTGATTTTGGAACCCAAAACGTTGGGACAAATTCAACTTCTCAGAATTACATCTTAAGCGGAACTGGTTTAACAAATGATGTAACAGTAAGTACCACAGCTCCTTTTACAGTTTCTAAAGACAATACTACTTTTACCTCTTCTCTAACTTATACTACTGTAGAGGTAGCAGCAAGTCCAACCGTTTACGTTCGCTTTAGTCCAACAAGTGCAGCTGTTGCAAACGATAATGCTTTAAATGTAAGTACAAATGCAGTTTCGGCAAGTGTTGCACTTACTGGAACGGGAACTGCTCCTCCTGCACCACCTGTTCATGTAGTAATTAGTGAAGTGTATGGAGGTGGTGGAAATGCAGGTGCAACCTATAAAAATGATTTTATCGAATTATATAACCCTAGCAATGCAGCCGTAGATTTAACCGGTTGGTCAGTACAATATTTAAGTGCAACAGGTACAGGAAACTGGGCAGTTACGCCATTAACCGGAAGCATTCCTGCAAAAGGATTTTATCTTGTACAAGAAGCTGCAGGTGCAAATGGAACAATAAATCTACCAACACCCGATGCAACTGGAACTCTAGCACTTTCTGGCACTACAGGAAAAGTTATTCTAAGTAATGCGGTTACAGCTTTAAATGGTGCAAATCCATCTAGTGCTGCTGTAATTGATAAGGTTGGTTTTGGTCCTACAGCCTCTGGTTTTGAAGGCGCTCCAACTCCAGTAATATCAAATTCTACTTCTATCGAACGTAAAGCAAGCTCAACTTCTACCGCAACAACCTTAACAGTTGGAGGCTCAGAAGAATTTGCCGGAAATGGACAAGATACTGATAATAACAATGCAGACTTTGTAGTACAGGCACCAAACCCTCAAAACTCATTAGTGATAGAACCAACTGGCGCAAATCATGTAGTGATTAGTGAAGTTTATGGTGGTGGTGGAAACTCTGGCGCTACGTATAAAAATGATTTCATTGAATTATATAATCCAACTAATTCAACTGTAGATTTAACGAATTGGTCAGTACAATATGCAAGTGCTACGGGGACTGGAGCATGGCAAGCAACCGTTTTATCTGGTAGTATTGCACCTAAAAGTTTTTATTTAATTCAAGAAGCAGCAGGCGCAAATGGAACCTTAAACTTACCAACGCCTGATAAAATAGGTACGCTTAATTTATCTGGTACAACTGGCAAAGTTCTTTTAAGTAATTTATCAGCAGCCCAAACAGGTGCAAATCCAACTGGATCAGCAATTGTTGATAAAGTTGGTTTCGGTCCTACAGCAAACGGCTATGAAGGGACCGCTCCAGCAGTAGTCATTACAAACTCAACTTCTTTAGAAAGGAAGGCAAGCTCAACTTCTACCGCAATTACTTTAGGTACTGGTGGATCAGAAGAATTTCTAGGGAATGGTTTTGATAGTGATGAAAACTCAACAGATTTTGTAGCAACAGCACCAAATCCTCAAAACTCAACAGTTACAGAACCGGCTTCAACTAGTGGACCTTATTTAACCATCACACCAACAAGTTTAGCATTTGCCAACCAAGCTGTGGGCACAACATCACCTGCTAAAACATATGTATTAAGTGGTGGCAATTTAACAAACACCACTACGGTTTCAGTAAGCGCACCATTTTCAATTTCTAAAAACAATTTAGTGTATTCTAATTCAGTAAGTTTTAGCACAGCAGAAATAGCGGCTAATCCAACAGTGTATGTTAATTTTACCCCAACAGTTGCTGGTAACGCAACGGGTTCAATTTCAAATGCAAGCGCTGGTGCTACTACAATGAATGTTGCACTAACAGGTCCAGGTATAGATCCGAATCAAACCGCTTTCAGTTTCGAAAATTGTACTACTGTAGGAAGTCCTGCTTTATCAGATGGCTTTTATCAATATAGTGTAACTGGTCCACAAACTTGGGGTTGTACCACTACTTTTGGTCACGATGGTACAGATCCAGCAGGTAAAGCGAGCATAGGTAATGCCTTACAAATTAATGGTTTTTCAAGTGGTAATATTCTAAATGAAGATTGGTTAATTTCTCCTGCTTTAAATCTATCAGCTATGAATTACGCGGTATTGTCTTTCTGGACAAGATCAGCATTTGCAGGTGATAAATTACAACTTAAAGTATCCACTAATTATACTGGAACAGGAAACCCTAACTTGGCAACTTGGACAGCTATTGATGGCAAATTCCCTGAAACTGCTTCAGATACTTGGACAAAATCTGATTTTATAGATTTATCGGCATACAAAGCTACCCCAGTATATGTCGCTTTTGTATATACCTCTACTACTTCGTCGGCTAGCCGTTGGACAATTGATGATTTTGCAGTAACTAATTCTGCTACTGTTCCACCAGTAGATATTACTGCTTCGCCTTCTAGTTTAAACTTTGGTTTCCAAGCAGTAGGCACTACTTCAACAGAAAAAACATTTGGTTTTTCAGCAGGTAATCTAACAGATGATGTTACCTTAACCGCTCCAGCTAATTTCACCATATCAAAAACAAGTGGTGGTAATTTTGGCGCCAGCTTAACGTATACCAAAGCAACCATCAATAATACTTCACAAACAGTGTATGCTAAGTTTTCGCCAACAGCAGCAAATTCAACATATGCAGGTAATGTAACTATTGCAACAAATGGTTCTTCTGGTAAAAATGTAGCCTTATCTGGCAATACATTTGATATCGCTAACACGTTAGAAGTTGTGAATTGGAACATCGAATGGTTTGGTAGTCCAGCACAAGACCCATCAAATGATACCCAACAAGCTGCAAATGTGAAAACAGTTGTAAATAATATTAATGCAGATATTTATGGCTTCGCCGAAGTTGTAGATACCACTTTATTTAGAAATACAGTTTTACCAGCGGGATATAATGTCATCTTTAGCGAGTTTGGTTCTTATGCAGATAATAAAACAGATGTAGATTATCCATTAGCACAGAAATTGGCTTTTATGTACCGTACTGATCTAATTAAACCAATTAGAACCTATGGTGTACTGCAAGACACTTATAATCCCGCCATCGCAAGTACAAGCGCAGATGGAACGCCGTATAAAAACTGGTCATCGGGTCGTTTTCCTTTTGCCATGGAAGCTGAGGTAACCATCAACGGTAAAAAAGACATCGTTACGTTTATAGAAATTCATGCAAAAGCAAATACAGGTCCTGTTTCCGATCAAATTGATGCTTATAATCGTAGAAAAGGTGGAAATCTTCAATTTAAAAACTGGATAGACGCAAACCTTGCTGGCAAAAAAGTATTAATTTTAGGTGATTATAACGATGTATTAGATCCTGATAAAACAATTGCGCCAATGCCTGCTGGTACTGGAACTTCATATTCAGATTTTATCAATGACCCTACAAACTACTTCCCCATTACCCTGCCTTTAAGCTTAGCAGGAAAACAATCAACAGCAGGTTTTCCAACGGTTATTGACAATGTAATTATCACTAAAGCTTTAAATGCGAATTATGTACCTGGAACAGCCGAAGTATTAGACGCGGTTAAAAACTTAGTGACCAATTACAACACTACTACAACGGATCATTATCCAATTAGATCGAGGTATTTATTTGGTAACGACGAACCAACTTTAGCAGCTATTGCAAATCAGGCGATATGTTATACTTCAGTGAACCAAAATGTAGGCTTAACAGGAATATCTGCCGGTGCAGAAACCTCACAAACAACCACCTTATCGGTTACTTCAGATAACGCAAATTTATTTGATATCTTAACAGTTGCACCTAATGGAACTGATAAGGGAACCCTCACCTATCATTTAAAAAACAATGTGAGTGGAGTTGCTAACATTACTGTAACCGTTACAGATAATGGCAATACAGATTTTGGAGGAATCAATACCACAAGCAAAACCTTTAAGTTAACCGTAAATGGTTTAGCGACCGCTACAATTAGTGGTACTACAGCTGTTCCCGCAAATGCAACTGCCCCAGTAATTACATTTACAGGTGCAAACGGAACTGCTCCATATACCTTTACCTATAACATTAATGGGGGTGCAAATAAAACAGTAACTACCACAACTGGCAACAGTATAACTGTAGCAGCTCCAACCAATGTTGTTGGTACTTTTGCTTACAACTTAGTTAGTGTAGCCGACGCCAATTGCGGACAAGCGCAACCTGGTACAGCAACAATTACTATTCGTCCATTGCCAGTTGCAACAATTTCTAGTACTGCTCCAGTTTGTATTAACGGTACATCACCTGTGGTTACCTTTACCGGTTCTGTAGGAACAGCCCCATATACATTTACGTATACCGTAAACGGAAGTAGCAACAGAACAATTACATCAACAGCTAACAGTGTAGCTTTAAATGTACCAACAAATGTAGCAGGTACATTTATATATGCTTTAGTAAGCGTAGCCGATGCCTATGGAAGTCAAGCGCAAACTGGTACAGCAACAGTAACTATCAACGCTTTACCTGTTATTAATGTAGCAAGCAATAATGGCATCACTATTTCTAAAGGTACGTCTGTAATACTATCAGCAAGCGGTGCCGTAAGTTACACCTGGTCGCCAAGTACAGCTATTATTGCTGGACAAGGTACTGCTTCCCTAACAGTTAGACCCAAACAAACAACTACCTATACGGTTACAGGTACAAATGCTTCAGGTTGTACAAGTGTTCAATCAATTACCATTCAGGTTTCAGACGATTATCAAATCACAGCACTTAACATTTTAACACCTAATGGCGATGGCAAGAACGATAAATTTATCATTCAAAACATAGATTATTACCCTAATAATACAGTTAAGATTTTCGATAGATCAGGAAGAACAGTGTATACTAAAAAGGGATATGATAACCAATGGGACGGAACGTTTAACGGAATTCCACTAGCATCTGACACTTATTATTACACGATAGATTTTGGCACCAACATCGCTCCATTTAAAGGTTATATCACTATTGTAAGAAACTAAACTGCATTAAATCACATGAAATTCAATTATAAAATAGATAGCCAATTTAAACATACAGTTTGTTTACTTCTACTAACAACAGCTTTAACAGCACTATTTACTACTAAGGCAAACGCACAGCTTAACCCTTTAAGTTCGCAGTATTTTTTAAACCAATATCAAATCAATCCAGCATATGCTGGATTAACTGATGGTTTAAATGTAAACTTGAATTACCGTAAGCAATGGAGTAATATCCCAGGTTCTCCAAATACGCAATCCATTACAGCAGATTATAAACTGAATAAAGTAGGCTTAGGTGTTAATGTATACAACGAAAAAGCAGGTTCTTTGCAACGTACCAAAGCAATGGCAACTTATGCCTATCATTTACCATTAAACAATGACGATCAAAAATTAAACTTTGGTGCGTCTATAGGAATTATGAATGAACGTGTAGATTACAGTGGTGTAAATGGCGACATGACCGATCCTTCTATCGCTCAGTTTAACAATAAAGGTTCATTATTTGATGGAGATTTTGGTGCCGCTTATACCAGTAAAACTTTAAATGTAGAAGGCGTAATCCCTAACATTAGAAGTTTTATAAAACAAGAAGAAGAAAATGATGTAGATCGTTCTTTGTTTTATGCAGCTGTGAGTTATAAAATAAATACAGGAACAGGAGCTAATGCCATAGAAATTGAACCTAAAATTGCGTATAGAGGCATTAAAGGTTATGATAACATTTGGGATGCAGGGGCAAACTTCAATTTCACCAATAAAGTGTTTTTAATGGGAATGTACCACAGTAGCAAAAGCGCATCATTTGGTGCAGGCATGAACTACAAATCATCTTTAGCTATTATGGGTTTTTATACTACCGAAACCTCTGCCCTACAAGGTTCTGCTAATGGTACTTTTGAAATTAGCTTAAAAGCAACGTTATTTAAGTAATAATTATCATCTTATTATACATTTTGTCATCCTGAGCTTGTCGAAGGCTCTCTCTACATTAAAGTCCTCTAAGTTCTCTTAGGGGACTTTTTTTTATACGATTTAACCTAACGAGAAAATGACTTTGCGTTCAAGTCGGAAGGCTTTGCGTTGAAGTCGAAGAGCTTTGCGTTCAAGTCGAAGGGCTTTGCGTTAAAGTCGAAGGGCTTTGCGTTGAAGTCGAAGGGCTTTGCGTTGAAGTCGAAGCGCTTTGCGTTGAAGTCGAAGGGCTTTGCGTTACAGTCGAAGAGCTTTGCGTTGAAGTCGAAGGGCTTTGCGTTACAGTCGAAGAGCTTTGCGTTGAAGTCGAAGGGCTTTGCGTTACAGTAAAAGCCCTTCGACTGTAAGAAGATTTGCATTTGTCTTCGAAAAAAACCTAAATCCATCGTTAAAGGCCTTATCTTGTAATGAACCAATCGTCATGCAAATCATTCTATTATCTCAAACGTTTTGATTATTTTTAGCCATGCCAGCAAAAATAAACCATTCTAGTTTTAAAAAATTTTTTACCTCCGAAAAAAATGGTGGTATTATTTTATTATGTTGTGTTGTCATCTCCCTTATTATTGCCAATACCAGCTATCGCGATGGTTTTTCTTCCTTCTTAACTCAAAACATCGGCTTTGCTCCTGTTATTTATAGTGTTTCAGCATGGATAAATGATGGCTTAATGGCAATCTTCTTCCTTTTAGTGGGCTTAGAGATTAAAAGAGAACTTATAGAAGGTGAATTATCAAGTATTAAAAAGGCATCCTTACCAGTTTTAGCCGCATTAGGCGGGATGATTATCCCTGCTTTAATTTATTTCTTTTTTAACAAAGGTGAAGCAACTGCTTCGGGTTGGGGCATTCCAATGGCAACTGATATCGCTTTTGCATTAGCTATTATTGCACTATTAGGAAAAAGTGTTCCTGCCTCCTTAAAAATATTTCTGGCCGCTTTGGCAATAGCCGATGATTTAGGTGCTATTTTAGTTATTGCTATTTTTTATACTGCACAGATACATTGGAATTATTTAGCTATGGCTACTGGTATTTTTGCATTGCTATTGGCATTAAACTATTTCAAAGTCAAATCCTTGTGGTTTTACTTAATTCCAGGCATTTTTCTGTGGTATTTTGTACATCATTCGGGTATACATGCTACCATTGCTGGTGTGCTATTGGCATTTACCATTCCAACTAACAACACAGCAATTGAATCTCCATTAGAAAAATTAGAACATGCGTTAACTATTCCTGTAAACTATTTAATCATGCCAATTTTTGCGTTGGCAAATACCAACATTACTTTTCAAAAAGAAATGGTGAATGGCTTAGCATCACCAGTTGGCTTAGGTATCATTGTAGGGTTATTTGTTGGCAAAACAATAGGAGTTTCTTTGTTTTCATGGCTGGCTGTAAAAATTAAATTGGCAAAACTTCCCTCTGGTGCAAAATGGAAACATGTAATTGGTGTAGGTATGTTAGCAGGTATAGGATTTACCATGTCGATATTTATTGCCTTGCTATCTTTTAATGATGCTGAGCATATTTCGGAAGCTAAATTTGCTATTTTATGTGCTTCGGTTTTAGCTGGTGTTACTGGCTTTATTTACCTAAAAGGAATTGGAAAGACTAAAGCTCATAGTTAACGTTAATTTATATGCTATAAAATAAACTATATTAGTTCTGACTAACCAAATACCACCATGAAGATAAAAACCATTTTAGCAGGGATTTTTGCATTGTTAATTATACAATTACATGCGCAAACTCAATGGAAACTCAAAACTGATAAGATTTTAACACCTTGGGCAATACAGGTAAATCCTAATTCGCCATTACCAGAATATCCCAGACCACAATTGGTACGAAGCAACAATTGGCAAAACTTAAATGGTTTATGGGATTATGCCATTGTTCCAAAAAAAGAAACCCCAACACGATTTGAGGGAAAGATTTTAGTTCCATTTGCAGTGGAATCAGCGCTATCTGGTGTTCAAAAGACTGTAGGTAAAGACAGTGTTCTTTGGTATAAAAATGAAATTGCTATTTCATCAGCTCTGCAAGGAAAACAAGTTTTATTACATTTTGGAGCGGTAGATTGGCAAACAGAAGTTTTTATAAATGGTAAAAGTGTAGGTATTCACGAAGGTGGATATGATCCGTTTAGTTTCAATATCACTTCGGCCTTAAAAAAGGGAGCTGCACAAGAAATTAAAATTCGTGTATGGGATCCAACAGATGAGGGACCTCAACCTAGAGGTAAGCAGGTAAAAAAACCACACGGTATATGGTATACGCCAGTTACAGGTATTTGGCAAACGGTTTGGTTAGAAGCTGTACCCGAAAGTTATATAGTTGCCACAAAACAAATACCTGATATTGATGCGCATACCATAACGGTTTCGGGAACATTTACTACTACGCAACCTACCGATAAATTTAAAGTTGAAGTTTTAGAGGGAAATCAAGTGATTGCAGAAAGTACTTCAGCAACTGCAGATGCTATTGTGCTTAAACTAAATAATGAGAAATTATGGTCGCCAACAAACCCATTTTTATACGATTTACGCATTAGTTTAATTAGAAATAATAAAGCAATAGATCAGGTAACCAGTTATTTCGCCATGCGAAAAATTTCTGTCGGAACAGATATCAAAGGAATTAAACGAATATTGCTAAATAATCAGTTTTTATTTCAGTTCGGTCCGTTAGACCAAGGGTGGTGGCCAGATGGATTATATACTCCTCCTACAGAAGAGGCGATGAAATTTGATGTAGATGAACTGAAGAAAATGGGCTTTAATATGATTAGGAAACATATTAAAGTAGAATCAGCCAGATATTATAATTATTGTGATAAAGTTGGAATGTTGTTATGGCAAGATATGCCAAGTGGTGATTTAGGAAATGGATGGAACCCAAATCCTGGAACAATTAATAATGAAAGTGAAAAAAACCGGACAGCAGAATCTGAAGGCTACTATAAAAAGGAATGGAATGCAATAATCGAGGCACTACATAATTTTCCATCAATTGTAGTGTGGGTGCCTTTTAACGAGGCTTGGGGGCAGTTTAAAACGATTGAAATTACCGAGTGGACAATGAAAAAAGATCCTTCAAGGTTAGTAAACAGCGCTAGTGGAGGGAATTTTTTTAACACAGGTCATTTTACTGATATCCATAGTTACCCACAACCTGGTATGCCAAGACCAGATTTATTTGGAAAGACAAGCATATTGGTGTTAGGCGAATATGGCGGCTTGGGACTTCCAATAGAAGGAAACACCTGGCAACAGAAGAACAATTGGGGCTATCAAAGTTTTAAAACTGCTGATGAATTATTTGCCAAATACGACTTATTTACCACACGTTTAACAGAACTTATCCCATTGGGACTTTCTGCTGCAGTTTATACACAAACTACAGATGTGGAAGTTGAGGTTAATGGATTAATTACGTATGATAGGAAAGTAACAAAAGTTCCATTGGCGCAACTTTTTAAATCAAATACAAAAGTGTATAATCCCTCATTAGTAAAAATGAAATAAGATGAGTAATGGTAGTTGATCATAAACAATATGATTTATTTGGTAAGACATTATTAGAAATACTAGTGTTAAAGCCACCTTTTAATGTAACGTTTCCAGTGGCAGATAATGCTTGTTTTCATTATATGTTGGAAAACGAAATGCACTACAAAATTGATGAAAAAGAGTTAGGCATACCCGTAAAAGAATCTGTTTTACTTAATTGTAGAACCGTTGGAAATACGATGAGTAGTACTAATGAAACAGCTAACAATAAAGTTGTAATTGTACATTTTCATCCTGGCATTTTAAAGAAAATTTACGACAGGGAGATGCCAACATTATTGCAGAAACCTAAAAATGAGATTTCAAATAAAACAAGTGAAAGGATTAATAATGATTTTTTAATTCAGAAATATATAGAAGGGCTTCTGTTTTATTTTAAAAATCCAACATTGGTTAATGAAGATATTTTAATTTTAAAATTAAAGGAAATAATTATTCTGCTTTCGCAAACTAATCATGCCGAAGCAATACAGATGATATTATCTCAATTATTTTCACCCACTATTTATTCTTTCAAACAAATAATAGAGGCAAATCTTTTTACGGCTGTATCTATTGAAGAACTTGCTGATTATTGTAATCTTAGTTTATCATCTTTTAAGCGGGAATTTGCAAAAATTTATAATGACACACCTGCTAGCTATATCAAAACTAAACGTTTAGAAAAATCAACAGATTTATTGTTATTATCGAATAAGGGCATCTCAGATATAGCATTTGAATGTGGATTTAATGATTTATCAAATTTTACCAAAAGTTTTCGTGATAAATACAACACTACTCCAAGCAAATATCGATTGAACCAAATTGACAAATAATTGGACTAATCCACAAAATACCTTGCTTCGTTCAGAGTTACTTTTGTCTTGTCAATAACGACAAACAATTTAAACTTAAAAAAAATGAAACGTAACGCAAAAGCACATTGGCAAGGTAACTTAAAAGAAGGTAAAGGCGAATTAACAACACAAAGTGGTATTTTAAACCAAACAAACTACAGTTTTAAAACTCGTTTTGCAGAGGGAGAAACAGGCACTAATCCAGAAGAGTTGTTGGCTGCTGCACATGCAGGGTGTTTTACCATGGCTGTTAGTGCAGCATTAACAGAAAAAGGATTAAATGCGATAGCATTGGATACTGAGGCTGCAGTTACAATGGAGGGTTTATCTATTACAGGTGTACATCTTACTATTACTGGCACAATTCCTAATGTTAGTGCAGAAGATTTTGAAGCCATCACTAAAAGTGCAGAGCAGAATTGTCTGATCTCTAAAGTTTTAAATATCCCGATCAGCTCAGAAGCTCATTTAGCTTAATTCAACAAATTTTAAAAATTAAAATTATGGGACTATCCAATTTAGGCATATTTCATACACTCATTGGCATAATCGCCATTGTATCAGCAATTGTATCGTATATAAAATTTGGTAAAATCAATTTAGCTGTATTATCAGGAAAAATATATTTCTATTGTACAGTAGTTACTGCATTAACAGCATTAGGCATTTCAAAACATGGCGGCTTTAATCCAGGGCATGTTTTTTCTATCTTAATTCTTGTTTTAGTTCTCGTTGCCTATTTTCTTTATTTAAAAAAGATAGGCAACAATAGAAGTCGACATTTTGAAAATTTTTGTCTTTCATTTAGCTTTTTTCTATCCTTGATTCCTACAGTTAATGAGACCTTAACTCGTGTTCCTCTTAAACATCCATTGGCAAAAGATATTAGCGACCCATTGATAGGAAAAACATTGCTGATTCTTTTGATATTGTTTATTGTAGGTTCTGTTCTTCAGTTCTTAAAGCAAAAGAGAATTAATCTAACAGTTAATCCATAAAAAATAGAGGAGTTTACATTATTTTGGAATAAAAATCCTTGTTCAAGTTGAAATTGGGCAGGGATTTTCAATTAGAATGAACAATTGAACTAATAAACTAACCCTTAAACTCCTTCATAAACGTTTTTACATTTTCTTCTACATCGCCATTAGCTAAACATTTTACAAAAGCACTTCCTATAATTGCTCCACTCGCATATTCGTTAGCTGCATCAAATGTTTGTTTATCAGAAATACCAAAACCAATCATCAATGGATTATTTAGTTTCATCTCTTGTATGCGGGCAAAATAAGTTCTGGCATTTGCTGAAACATCAAGATTTTTACCTGTAGTTGCCGCTGATGATAGAAGATAAATAAATGCATTACTCAATTTATCTATTTTGCGAATGCGTTCTTCTGAAGTTTGTGGTGTAACTAAAAAGATGTTGCTAATTCCGTTGGCTTCAAACGCAGGTCGATACAATTCTTCATATTCATACATTGGCAAATCTGGAATAATACAGCCATCTACTCCTATTTCTGCACAAGCTTTACAGAAATTTTCTACTCCAAATTGTAAGACTGGATTCACATAACCCATTAATAAAATAGGGATAGATACGGTTTTTCGGAGGTCTTTTAATTGCTCGAAAAGCAAATGCAACGTCATGCCATTATCTAAAGCTTGTTTGCTGCTAGCCTGTATAATTGGTCCATCAGCAACAGGATCTGAATAGGGAAACCCAATTTCTAAGAAGTCTGCACCAGATTTTTCTAAAGCCTCAGCAATTTGCAAGGTGTTATTTAAATTCGGATATCCTGCGGTATAATAAATTGAGAGAATATCCTTCTTTTTATTTTGGAAGAGTTGTTGTAATCGGTTCATTGTGTGGTTTATTTGTTCAATTGTTCATTGTTCATTGGTGCGTCACTCTGAACTTGTTTCAGAGCCTTGCTAAAAAGATGCTGAAATAAATTCAGCATGACGGTTTTACAATCCAAAATATTGCATATATGTTTCCATGTCTTTGTCTCCCCTACCGGATAAACAAACGACTACGTTTTCGTCTCCTTTAAATTTCATGTATTCTAAATAGGCTAAGGCATGAGCACTTTCAATAGCTGGGATAATTCCTTCTAATTGAGTTAATAATAAACCTGCATTTAGCGATTCATCATCGGTAATTGAAACATATTCTCCACGGCCAGTTTTAAATAAATGTGCGTGTTGTGGGCCAATACCTGGATAATCTAGTCCTGCAGAAACCGAATGCGGTTCTACTACTTGTCCATCTGGTGTTTGCATTAAAATACTTCTACTACCATGCAAAACACCTTCTTTACCTAAATAGGTTGTTGCGGCAGATAAACCAGAATTAACACCTTTACCCCCAGCTTCTACAGCGATTAGCTTTACATTTTCATCGTTGATAAAATGGTAAAACATACCAGCTGCATTACTACCTCCGCCTACACAAGCCATTACATAATCGGGCTGATCTTTGCCAGTTTGCTCCAGTAATTGTTTTTTTGTTTCTTCGGAAATTATGGATTGAAAAATAGAAACCATATCTGGATAAGGATGTGGACCAACTACTGAACCAATGATATAATGTGTATCAACAGGGTTGTTAATCCAATCCCTCATGGCTTCATTAGTGGCATCTTTTAAGGTTTTACTACCTGATGTTGCTGGAACAACTTTTGCGCCTAACATTTTCATTCGTGCCACGTTTGGTGCTTGACGTTTAATGTCCACTTCTCCCATGTATACCACACATTCTAAACCGCGTAACGCACAAACTGTTGCGGTTGCTACGCCATGCTGACCTGCGCCAGTTTCTGCAATGATACGTTTTTTGCCCAAGCGCTCAGCTAGTAAAATTTGTCCGATGGTGTTATTTATTTTGTGCGCACCTGTATGGTTTAAATCCTCTCGTTTTAAGAAAATATTTGCGCCATACTTTTCAGACAAACGTTTAGCCAAATACAATGGCGATGGGCGGCCAACATAATCTTTAAGCAAAGCTTTAAATTCTTGCTGGAAGCTTTCTTCGTGAATAATTGACAAATACTGTTGTCTTAACTCTTCAACATTTGGATATAGCATTTCCGGAATATATGCTCCACCGAAATCTCCGTAATAACCTTTCTCGTTTACAAAATAGTTCATAATTATTATTTTCTAGCCGTGGTTAAGCCAACGGTAATGAATGCATTGCTGCAAAAAATTCTTTTAATTTCTCTACGTTTTTCAATCCTGGCTCTAGTTCAAATTTGCTATTTACATCTATAGTATAAAGCCTTGGATCATTTATTTCTTTTAGTGTTGTTGCGTGTGATAAATCAATGCCTCCGCTTAAAAAGTAAGGCGTGTCAAATGAGTATTTCTCTAATAATTTCCAATCGAATACTTTGCCAGAACCTCCATGAGCTGGTGTTTGTGTATCGAATAAGAAATAATCAACTACATTTAAGTAAGCTTGTAATAAAGAGAAATCGAAGTTTTCATCCACTCCAAAAGCTTTAATTACTTCCACGCCAGTAGATTTTATTTCTTCGCAATAACTTACGCTTTCATTTCCATGTAATTGCACTGCTTTTAAGTTGCATCTGAATATATAAGCTTTAACAACTTCTAGCCCTTCATTTACAAAAACTCCTGTTGTCTTTATCGTTGAGGGTATATATTTAATAAGCTCTACTGTCACCTCACTTATTAAACGCGGGGATTTTGGATAGAAAATAAAACCCAAATAGTCTGGATGCAATTCTGCAACGGTAGCAATATTAGCTGCTTGTGTCATTCCGCAAACTTTTATTTTCAACCTCATCTTTAATTAACAGCTATCAATTTTGTAAAACTATTCAACGCTTTTTTATTCATTAACGATTCTTCTGCTTCGTAAAAGCAATCAGCGAAGCTACTACCTTGTTTTATGGTTTGAATTGCCAAAGCAGCATTACATAAAACCACGTTAGTTTGCGCATCAGTGCCCTTTCCACTTAATATATTGGTAAAAATAGCTGCAGATGATTCAACTGCATTACCACCTTGAATTTCTTTTTCGCTAATTTCTTCGAAGCCTAAATCTGATATTTTATGTAATGCTTCTCCTTTTTTACTAAAAGTTTTAAAATCGCAGGTTAAAGAAACTTCATCAAATCCATCTACTGCATGAATTATCGTATAATTTTTATCAGTTTGTTGATATAAATAGGCATATAAACGTGCTAACTCTAAGCTAAAAACACCAACAATTTGGTTTTTCGGTTGTGCCGGATTTACCATTGGCCCTAGCATATTGAAGAAAGTTTTCACACCTAATTCTTTTCGTATCGGCGCTACAGTTTTCATAGCTGGATTAAACAATGGTGCATGTAAAAAACAAATACCAGCTTGGTCTAAACTACGTTTTAGTTTAGCTTCATCATTGGTAAACCTATAGCCTAAGTATTCCATTACGTTACTTGATCCGCAGCCCGAAGAAACTCCATAATTACCATGTTTAGCTACTTTATGACCTGCACCTGCTACAACGAAGGATGCTAAAGTAGAGATATTAAAGGTGTCTTTCCCATCGCCACCTGTACCGCAAAGATCTACTAGTTCGTAGTCAGAGAAATTAATTTTTAAGCATAAATCTAACATCGAATCGCGGAAGCCTTGCAATTCTTCTACAGTAATATTTCTCATACCATAGGCCGTAATAAATGCTGCAATTTGCGAACTATTAAACTCTCCCAAAGAAATTGAGGTCAGAATTTTTTGTGCTTCTCCTCTGCTAAAGGTTTTGTTTTCGAATAAGTGGTTAAGTATTTTCTTCATGGGTATAAAACAAAAAAGGTTGCCTTTTACAAGCAACCTTTACTATATTTTTATAAAAAATAAAACGTACAAAAAAAGGTTACATCACGCTATTGCGTTATGCCACCACCAGTTTTTATTTACGTTTATCTGTATCATTCTGCCACAAATATGGAATAGTTTTTAGTATTTACAAAATCTTTCTTCAAATTAATTAAGAATATAGAATTAGATTAACATAGGTTATTTTGTTTCCTTCAAAAATTCTATAATACTTTTATATAATCGGTTGCTACCAAAAACCATCTGACTAATCATGCCTACATGCTTCTTACCTTCAATTATTTCTAGTTTTACAGGCACATTTTGAGATTGAAGTGTTTTGTAAATTCGTTCAGACTGAAGCTGTATTGCTTCATACGTTTTAGTGCCATAAAAAATAAGATGAGGATTTGTACTATTCTTTATATAAAACAAAGGTGAACCTAACTGCCAGGTCTTTTGTTCAGCACTAAACGTTCTAATAAAATCGGCGTAGTTTTCATCTCTTGCTGCTTTAGTTAAGTATTCGTCCATATCTAATCCAAAAGCATCATTTAATATCACACCTTTTATTGGATTTGAGATTCCAACAGCCGCAAAAAATTGTGGATCTGCATTAATTAGTTCGCATAAATGTCCACCTGCAGAATGCCCCATCACAAAAATACGATTTGGATTCCCTCCATAATTTATAATACTATCCTTAACCCATTTCACTGCTTTTGCACTTGCTAAAGCCATTTCTTTATAGGTTGCATTTGGCGCTAAAGGATAATTAATTACGGCAGTTACGATATTATTTTTTGCTAAATTTCTACCCAACCACCAATAGGTTTCTTTCTTACCGCTGCTCCAAGAACCTCCATGAATAAAAACAATTACATCTTGGTTTTGCAGTTCTCCTTTTTTATGGTAAATATTTAAAGTATTTGCTTCGTCGGTATTGCCTGCATAATTAATATTTTTTTCGACACGTATTTGGGCAGAGCCAGTAAAAATCTGACCGAGGAAAGCGAAAATCATAAGTATTAATTTAAAGCGCATTATTTTATCAATGGATTTTTCTCTTTAGCAAAAAGTTCAAATACTTTTTTATCGGTGAATGCAGGAAAAAGCTTATTCATCCAAACTGCCAATTTACCTTGCCCGGTCATAATTAAAGTGCGTTTTCTAGCTGTAATTCCATCACTAATTCTAATCGCTACTTCTTCGGCTGTCATCATTTTCCCTTCCTCCATACTTGTTTCGCCATGCGCCATCCCATCTTTTGCTAATGCTGCAACACGGATATTTGATGTTGTAAAACCTGGACAAGCAACCATTACATGTACACCTGTTTTTAATAATTCAGTACGTAAAGATTCCATAAAACCATTCATAGCAAATTTTGAAGATGAATAACCCGTTCTTCCTGGTAAGCCTCTATATCCTGCAATAGAAGATACGCCAACAATGGTACCTTTGGTTTTCAAAATCTCTGGTAAAGCATATTTTGTGCAATATACAGTCCCCCAGAAATTCACATCCATTAAGTTTTTGATTACCGATAAATCTAAATCTTTAAACAAAGCACGCATGGAAAGTCCAGCGTTATTAATGAGTACATCAACTCTACCAAATGTATTGATGGCTTGTTTAACTAATTCAGCACAATCTTCTTCTTTACTCACATCAGCTTGCACAGCTAATGCTTTAATTTGAAAGTTCTTTTCCAGCTCTGCTGTAATTTCACAGAGTGTTACGTACTGACGAGCACCTAAAACTAAATTTGCGCCACGTTTTGCTAATTCTTCTGCTAATGCTTTACCAATACCCGATGAGGCGCCAGTAATGATGACTACTTTATTCTTAAAATCCATTATTTACGTTGTTCAAAGTAAGCTTTACACTCGCTTATTTTATCTGTATTTATAATATCTACGCCTAAATCACGTAATTGCTGCCAACATTCTTTTGTATCAGGTGCTCCCCAAAAACGAATTGGTTTATTCAGTTTGTGTGCTTTTTCTATAACTGCCTTCAGCTTAATTTTATCTTCTGTCGGAATTTCACCATTTCCTCCCCATTTTGAATAGGTTACAAAATTATCGCTAATCATAGTTACGCGTTTCAAATCTTCTTTCGAATAACTGATGTTTGGTAAGCCATCAAAAAATAGCCATTTAGGATATGTGCGGAAAGTTGAATCTGAAGGTCTATTCCCGCTAATTACAATTTGAATAGCATTTTTATACTTACTTCTATTAAAGACAGCCCCATATTTTTCTATTTCTTTTCGCAATGCGGGATACGTTAAATCCCAATTATCCTTAATATCAATCATTAAACGGAAACTATACTTTTTGCCTTTATCTTTTTGCAATTGGGCAATCGGCGACAAATACATCGCACCAATCGTTCTAGTTAGGTTTTTATCCTTTTTACTATGTGCAACAATCAGCGAATCCTTGATTAGAAAAACATCAGCTTCAATTTCATATGCTTGATTGGAGTACGCTTCTGTTAAAGGTTGAGCATGAGTATAATCATTATGAGAATGTATTTTAATCTGCGCAAAGCTCGAGATAGCGAGTAATACTAATACTGTAAAACCAGTTAATTTCTTCATCCAATTTTATTTAATAAAAGAGCCTTCATAAGGAATTCTAGTCAAAATAGAACGGCCTAAAGTAATTTCATCAGCATATTCTAATTCTCCGCCAAAGGCGATACCACGGGCAATTGTGGTGATAGGAATTTGGAAATCTTTTAATCTTTTATGAAGGTAAAACAGCGTAGTATCTCCTTCCATATTTGCACTTAAAGCTAAAATAATTTCTTTTACTGGTGTTGTAGCTACACGTTGTACTAGGCTATCAATAAATAAATCTGATGGACCAATACCATCCATTGGAGAAATTAATCCTCCTAAAACATGGTACACACCAAAAAATTGATTGGTATTTTCTATTGCCATCACATCACGGGTATCTTCTACTACGCAAATAATTTCCTTTTCGCGTTTTACAGCCGTACAAATACTACAAGTATGATGATCGGATATGTTATGACAAACACTACAATGTTTAATTTCTTCTTTTAGTCTAATTAAGGTATTGCCAAAGTGAGAAACTTCTTCTTGCTCTTTCCCCAATAAATGTAAAACCAAACGCAGTGCAGTTTTTTGGCCCACACCTGGTAATTTTGCAAATTCGTTTACTGCATCTTCAAGCAGCTGAGAAGAAAAGTTCATTTTACAAATTTAATTAAAATGGTGTGGATTGATAGCCAAGATATGAAATATTACAAAAAGATTTAACGATCAACATAGCTTAGAATTTGATGGACTATTACACTATCGTTTAATTATTTTTAACCAAGCAATTGATTTAAAATTGTAAATTCTTACATTTAGAAGCTAAATATAAATTATGAGTCCAACCATATTACTTTGTTTCTTAATCGGATATTTTGTCCTTTTAATTATTATCGCGTTCGCTACATCAAGAAAATCTTCTGACAACTCGACTTTTTTTATTGCCAATAGAAATTCTAAATGGTATTTAGTTGCCTTCGGAATGATTGGAACAGCTTTATCTGGAGTAACTTTTATTTCCGTTCCTGGAGAAGTTGGTGCTCCTACCGGGAACCAGTTTCAGTACTTTCAGTTTGTTTTAGGAAACGCAATTGGCTTTATTATTATTGCCACAGTACTGCTTCCTCTTTACTATAGAATGAAGTTAACTTCAATTTATAGTTACATAGAACAGCGTTTAGGTTATTATAGCTATAAAACTGCAGCTTCCATCTTTTTAATTAGCCGTACAATTGGTTCTGCATTTAGACTGTATTTGGTAGTTATTGTTTTGCAACGTTTCATTTTTGATAGCTATGGCATTCCTTTTTGGGCTACTGTACTAATTTCTTTAGGTTTAATTTGGTCTTATACATTTAAAGGAGGTTTAAAAACAATCATTATAACCGATACTTTGCAGACCTTTTTCTTGGTATTATCGGTTTTCTTAACTATTTATTTTATTTGCAATAGTTTAGATTTAAGCATTCCTCAAGCATTTGAAACCATTAAAAATAGTGGTTATTCTAAAATATTCTTTTATGAAGATTTCCTGACCAATGGTTTCCATATTAGTAAGGCATTGTTAGGTGGAATTTTTGTAACAATCGCCATGACAGGTTTAGACCAAGATTTAATGCAAAAAAATCTTAGTATGGGTACTATTAAGGAAGCTCAAAAGAACATGTTTACCTTTACCGGTGTATTTGTAATCTTAAATATTTTCTTTTTAAGTGTTGGCGCTTTATTATATGTTTATGCTACAAAAAATGGAATAGAAATTCCATTAGATCACCTAACTGGAAAACCTCGTACCGACTTTTTATTTCCTGAAATTGCCTTAAATCATTTGGCTACCATTCCGGCCATTGTATTTATGTTGGGATTAACTGCCGCAACTTTCGCCACTACTGATAGTGCGTTAACTGCCTTAACAACATCATTCTGTGTAGATTTCTTAGGCATGGATAAAAAAGAAAATGTGAACAATGAAAAGTCAGTTAAACAAAGACATTTAGTACATGTTGGATTCTCTCTACTGATGTTTTTCGTTATAATTTTATTCAATGCAGTGAATGACGAATCTGTCGTAAAAGGTATTTTTAAAGTAGCTTCTTACACCTATGGTCCGCTTTTAGGATTATATTCATTCGGATTATTCGTTAAAAACCGTGGTGTTCATGATAAATTTGTTCCACTTGTATGTGTACTTTCTCCGGCGGTGTGTTATTTTTTAAATGAATATTCAAAAACGTTATTGGGAGGTTATGTTTTTAGCGTAGAACTGATATTAGTAAACGGATTGATTACATTTGTAGGCTTATTACTGATCAGCAAGAAAACAGATCAACAAACTAAATTTTAAATTGGTTCAATTTAACTAGTTCATTTGTATAGAACGTCTAATCATCACACCACTGAACAAATGATGCTAATGAACCAATGAACAACACATAATATATCTAAGAATGACAAGTGAAGAAAAGATAAGAAGTGCTTTTGCAAATAAAGATTGGCAAGAAATAAAAGTAACAGATAGCTGGCAGATTTTTAAAATCATGGCAGAGTTTGTAGATGGTTTTGAGAAATTGGCTAAAATTGGGCCATGTGTAAGTATTTTTGGTTCTGCTCGTACTGCAGAAACTAATCCATATTATGAAATGGCTGTAGAATGCGGTCGTTTATTGACAGAGCGTGGGTATGGTGTAATTACTGGTGGTGGACCTGGTATTATGGAAGCTGGTAATAAAGGAGCTCACATGAATGGCGGTAAATCTGTAGGTTTAAATATCGATTTGCCTTTTGAACAGTTCCATAATAAATACATCGATCATAATAAGTTATTAGAGTTTGATTACTTTTTTATTAGAAAGGTAATGTTCATGAAATACTCTCAAGGGTTTATTGTTTTACCTGGCGGAATGGGTACGATGGATGAATTGTTTGAAGCGATAACTTTAATTCAAACTGGTAAAGTTGCTCGTTTCCCAATTGTTTTAGTAGGTAAAGCTTACTGGGGTGGATTGGTTGATTGGATTAAATCAACTATGTTAGAAAAAGAGCATAATATACATGCAGAAGATTTGAATTTATTTAGATTAGTTGATACTGCCGAAGATGCAGCAGAACACATCTTTAGATTCTATGATAAATATGTATTGAAACCGAATTTTTAAAGATTACACATATCTTTCAACGAAAAAGAGCCGAATAATTTCGGCTCTTTTTTATTTTATAATGATTTTATATTTTCTACTAGAAATGACTTACTCCACCGCTCACAACTAACTTCATTGCTTCGGCAGCTGTCATTTTTAAAGGTTTTATTTTTTCTTTACTTACAATGTAAACTTGTCCTGCAAAAGAATAAGAGAAAGGAAAATAAACAACAACGTCTCCCGGCAAATTTAACTTTGATAAATCACTTTGGGTTAAAAACCCTATTCTTTTCATTCCTCCTTCAACTTCTACTAACACCGGATTATTGAATTTCTTTTCATCGCCAACAAAAGCCTCAGTTAAATCTTTAATGGAAGAAAAAATGAAATTAAGTAAGGGTAACCGATTCAATATGCGCTGAAACCAATTGTACATCGGTTCAGTTACAAAATTGGTTACAAAAATACCTGCAATTAAAATGATAAATATAACTAAGCCTAAGCCTAAACCTGGAATGTTTCTATTTGCTCCAGTAATTGGATTTACACCTAGAATGTTATTTACATTCAGCCAGCTATCTACCGTTGTAACCGCCCAAACTACAATAAAAATGCTTAAGGCAACTGGCACAACAATCAATAATCCTTTAATCAGATAATTTAATATCGCCTTTCCTATCCTATTCATACTGCAAAGTTACTCATAAAAATATACGCGTTTTACTCTTTGTGAGATATTGGTTAAGATTTCATATGGAATGGTATTAATTTGGCCCGCCAAATCAACTATAGTTTGTTGATGATTAAATACGATTACTTCATCCCCAGTTTTCACATTTAAACCAGTTATATCAAGCATACACATGTCCATACAAATAGAGCCAATGGTTGGAACCAATTTTCCATTAATGAGCATTTTACCTACTCCATTACCAAAATTTCGATTATAGCCATCAGCGTAACCGATTTTTACAGTCGCAATTTTTCCGCCATTTGGCAAAACACCTTTACGGCTATAACCTACCGTTTCTCCGGGCTTTAGTACTTTAACCTGAGTAACCGTTGTTTTTAAAATAGCTACGGTTTGCAAGCCAGCATTGTGATCTAACGCACTATCAAAACCATATAAACCAATGCCAATTCGTACCATATCTAATTGTGCATCTGGCCAACGAGTAATACCAGATGTGTTTAATGCATGTTTTAAAGGATAATAATTAATCAAGTTGGTTATGGTGGTGTATAATGATGAAAATTCATCTAATTGATGCCTAGTAAACCCATCGTGTTGTGCACTATCACTCGCAACTAAATGCGTAAAAATGGAAATCACTTTAAGTTTAGTGGTGCTTTTTAAAACATCCATTAATTCTGGCAAATCTGTTTTTTCAAAACCAAGTCGATGCATTCCTGTATCTAATTTTAAATGTATTGGAAAATCCACTTCGAACTCTGGTAAAAAATTCAGAAAACTTTTTAAAATGCTTGTATTGTATATTTCTGGTTCTAATTTATGTTTAACCATTGCTTCAAAAGCTGATGGCTCTGGACTCATCACCATAATTGGCAAAGTAATTCCAGCTTTTCGCAGGGCGATGCCTTCATCTGCATAAGCAACCGCCAAATAATCTACTTTTTGGTATTGCAATAAATTAGCGATTTCAAAACTTCCACTTCCGTAAGAAAAAGCCTTAACCATCGCCATCACTTTTACTCCAGATTTTAATTTAGAACGATAAAATTGCAAGTTGGATGCTAAGGCATTTAAATTAATTTCTAAAACCGTATCGTGTATTTTTTGAGTAAGCAACTTGCTTATTCTGCCAAATTCAAATCGACGAGCACCTTTCACTAAAATAGTTTCATTTGCAAAATGAATGCCTGGAAGTTGTTCTATAAAAGCTTGTGTGCTTTCATAAAATGATGATTCAATTTTAAATAAATTGGCAAAAGCCGAAATATTTGGACCAATACCAATTAAACGATTTAAGTTTTTCTGCTCTAGCAAAGCTGAAATTTCTGTATACAAAACCTCATTATTCTTTCCTGTTTCATAAATATCAGAAAGGATTAATGTTTTCTTGGGATGTTGGTTCTGCAGGTTTAAAAAATCTAATGCAATGGCTAAGGAAGAAATATCAGCGCTATATGAATCATCTATAATGGAGCAATTTTCTATACCATTAATTAATTCTAAACGCATACTTACTTGCGTTAATTTCTCTAAACGCAGATCTGCTTCTTCGGGCGTATAACCCATAGCAAGTAAAGTTGCCCAACAAATAATTCCATTTTCTACCGAAGCTTTATCGCTAAAAGGAATTAAACACTCTATTTCCCTATCCTGATAAGTCGCCCTAATATAATTTTTGCCTTCAATTGGTTCTATAAAAGAAACATGTAAATCTGCGGGTTGAGTTGTACTCCAAGAAAATTTTGTTTTTCCAGGCAAATCAGTTGCATTTAGTTCGGTAACGTATTCAGGGGCATAAACAAAGAGTTCAACGTCTTTAAATAGTTTGAGTTTTTCGGTTAATTTCTCTGTTTTATTTTCAAAACCTTCGGCATGTGCTTCTCCAATATTTGTTAGTACACCAATGGTTGGAGTAATGATAGCGGCCAAGGCTTCCATCTCCCCTTTTGTAGAAATTCCTGCTTCAAAAATGCCTAAAGTATGTTCTGGTTCAATTTGCCAAACCGATAATGGCACACCAATTTGTGAGTTAAAACTTTTAGGGCTACGAATTATGTTATAATCAGATGCTAATAATTGATATAGCCATTCTTTAACAATGGTTTTTCCATTACTACCTGTGATACCTATTACTTTTAAATCATTAGCTTTTCTTTTGTACGTAGCTAATTCTTGTAAAGCTTGAAGTACATCGTTTACTTGCAAAAAATTAGCATCCATGTATTTTTGCATATAACCTGAATCAGATATTACAAAATTTCTAATTCCGCTTTCATACGCATTACTTATAAATTCATGGCCATCACGTTGTGCTTTTACTGCAAAAAATAAAGAACCTTCCGGATCAATTACAGTTCTACTATCTGTTAAAAGCTTTCTAATTACAGTTTCAGGCTGAGGTAAAATTGCCTTTGCTTTTAATATTTGGACAATATGTTGAATGGAATTAATTTCTTCGCTCATTATAAAAAGAAAAATGCATGATTGCTGTTATTTTTTACGAATTTCAACAATTAATTATGAATACCCATAAAGATAAGCCACTCATTTTAGATAAAAAAACCGCTCTTCTTAAAGCAGAAAGTTGGTGTGCTTATCAAGAGCGTTCTCAGCAGGAAGTCCGCAATAAATTGTATGAATACGGTTTACATCAAAACGAGGTTGAAGATTTAATTTCTGAACTGATTACAACCAACTTTATTAATGAAGAAAGATTTGCAATGGCTTATGTTTCGGGCAAAGTAAACATCAAAAAATGGGGAAGAATAAAAATTAAACAAGGCTTAAAGCTTAAAAAAGTACCTGATAAATTGATTCAAAAAGCATTAAGTAGTATTGATGGTGATAAATACTTAGCAAATTTACTAGCAACTGCAGAAAAAAAACTAAGGGTGTTAAGTGAAAAAGAACCTGTAAAAAGGAAATATAAGCTCATTACGTACCTTCAAAGCAAAGGTTTTGAAAATGATTTAATTTTTGATGTACTGAAAGCCAATAACTTAACTGTATAGTGAAATTTATTATAAAATATTTCTTGACGGGAATATAAATCTGTTTATATTTGCATTCCCAAACGGAAAGAGGATTTTTAAAAATTCACTTGCTAATAGGGAAACATCGGATGGTGTTAAAAATGCGAAAGTAGCTCAGTTGGTAGAGCACGACCTTGCCAAGGTCGGGGTCGCGAGTTCGAATCTCGTCTTTCGCTCTAAATGCCTTCCTACCAGGAGGCATTTATTTTAAAAGCTTTATCAGCTTTTAAGCTCGGATGGTGGAACTGGTAGACACGCAGGACTTAAAATCCTGTGCCCTCAACAGGCGTGCGGGTTCGATTCCCGCTCCGAGTACAAACAAAATCGACTAAAAAGCTATCAGAAATGATAGCTTTTTTTGTTTCTAATTAGTATTGCTTTGCAAGAAACAATCACACCCTAAATTTGTCGTATTTACCCTTAACGGGTTTAAAAATGTTGCTTTACCTTTATCTTATTAATTTAAAACCTTAAACATGGAAACAGCAAATAAGACAACAATTACTATAGAGAGCGTAGTAAATGCTCCAATAGAACGAGTTTGGGAATTTTGGGGAAAACCTGAACATATTACACAATGGGCTTTTGCTTCTGATGATTGGCATGCTCCTTATGCTGAAGGCGAGTTGCGTACAAATAGTCCCTTTAAAACTACGATGGCTGCTAAAGATGGTAGTTTTAGCTTTGATTTTGAAGGTGTATACACCAACGTAATTGAACCCAGCTTAATTGAATACACCATTGCCGATGGCAGAAAAGTAAGCGTTACTTTTAAAAGTGTGGGGAATACAACTGAAATTATAGAGACGTTTGAACCTGAGGATATGAATTCTTTAGAAATGCAACGTGGGGGCTGGCAAGCAATTTTAGATAGTTTTAAGAAATACGCTGAGGCGAATGTGTAGCCACAGATAAAAGGGATTAACACAGATTGTCTATGATAATCCCTTTTAATTATTTTATTTATCGTCGGTATCTTTTTTCTTTTTTTCTAAAATAACGAAAGCGCTTCTTTTAGGAGCTGGCATAATTGAATTTTCTCCTTTTACCGATTTCCATACCACTTCACTTAGCTCTAAATCTGGCACTGAATCTTCTTTTGCGAAATTGAAGAATTCTGATTTTTTACTACTTTCGTTTACAGCAACATTCCGGGTATTTAAATCTATCAAAGGCCGTTTTAAAGTATATGGAGTAAAATCTGGTGTACTTGTAAAGCATTCGAACAAGGGCATTGCAGCTGCATCATACTGGCTCATTGGTGGTAAACCTAAAATCAATTCCATAGTTCTTAAAAAGCCAGAGGTTGAATACATGGTGTGCACTACTTTATTTCGTTTTACATATGGACCTACTACATAAGCTGGAGAACGATGTGCATCTACGTGGTCTGGCCCATTTTGAGCGTCATCCTCTAAAATAAAAACAACTGATTCTTTCCAAATTGGACTATGTGATAGATGTTCGAGAATGCGTCCAACGGCTAAGTCGTTATCTGCAACGGCAGCTTGTGGTGATATTTTACCTTTTTTCTGTCCACTAGTATGATCATTTGATATACGTAGCGTATTAAATTGAGGAACTGTACCTGCAACTAGTAATGAATCGAAATCATGCTGCCATGCATCTACTCTAACCTGATCAGTTATATCCATATCAAAGCCTGGAGAATTTGGGCACATGTGACCTTGAAGTGATTTGATGTTTGCCTTTGCATAATCACCAAACTCACCATAACTGCGATACGTAACCCCTGCTCGTTGGCAATAATCCCAAATAAAGCCTCCTTTTGGGTAGGTAACTGGTCGACCACCTTCGTAACTAGTTGAACCACCACGACCGCCATAGCTTGTTGGCCATGTTTTCTCTACAACATCTGTTGCATAAGCTGCCATGCTCCAATTATGCCCATCGGCGCTAACTTCTGCATCTACATAAAAATTATCAAGCAAAACATAATTTTCAGCAAAAGCATGTTGATTTGGCGTTATTTTTCTTCCGAAAAGTACCAAAGACGTATCTCCATTACCTTGTGGGAGATCACCTAATACTTGATCGTAGGTACGGTTTTCTTTAATGATATAAAACACATGTTTAATAGGCGATTTTCCTCCTTGTTTTCTCGGGATTGGATTTCCTTTTTCTCCGTCTGCTTCAATTGTTTTTTTATCGTTAAATGGTGTATTGGCATAAACTTGTTTAGTGTATGCTTTTAATTGTTCTGGTTTTATGGCATCAATAGAAGACAGCGTGCCTTTAAACAAACCTGCGATGTATTGTAATCTGTTATTTGCAGTGCTGCCCATTTGGTAACCACTATTATCTGCTTTAGAAATTGGTTGTGGTCCTTGTGGGTTGGCTAAAGAAGTATTTCCTTTGCCATTAGTCACTATTATTTTAGAGCCTAATGTTTTTACATTCGTTGGGTACCATCCTACTGGGATAAAACCTTGACTTTTACTTTCTCCTGGTTCCGAAACATCGAATACGGCTAAGCAATTATTATCTGCATTGGCGATGTATAATGTCTTTTCATTTGAGCTTAACGCTAATCCGTTGGTAGTAGAACCTGTTAATTGTGTTGCGTAAAGTGTAGTTGCTATGGTTTCTATTACTTTATTGGTGGTGGTGTTGATAACAGAAACGGTGTTATCATTGGCATTTGCTACAAATAAATAGCTGCTGTTTTTGGTCAATAAAAGTTCGTTAGGATGATCGCCCACGTGGATTGTTTGAGTGATTGTTTCTGCACTCGTGTTAATTACAGCAACTGAACGGCCTCCCCATAGGGAAATATATAGTTTACTTTCATCAGCAGAAAGAACACAACTATATGCTATTGCTGGTAACTGTATTCTTTTTTGTATTTCTCTTTTGGTGGGGTTAATAATATAAAGACTGCTATCTTCTTTGGTTACAGTATATAATTTAGTGTTGCTTTTATTAACAGCAATACCAGCTGGACTTATTTTGCCTTTTGGCCAAATTGGACCTAATTTAATGGTATCACTTTTTGCTAGTTTGTTATTTTTTATTTGGAAATCTAGGATCCAATTATCGTTTCCGCCAGACGCGTAAATGTGCTGCTCATCTTTGCTGAAAGCTAAACCGTACCAAGATTTAGTGAGTATACGTTCATCGAGAATTTTTTCTGTTTTAGGATCAATTAATTGAAGTGACTGCGTACTTTGTCCGTTATTAGTAACTGCCAAATACTTACCTGATGAACTTATTTGCATGTTTAATGGCAAATCTCCTAATTGCAAAGAACGCCCAGCTGGGCTTAATTTCCATCCATTTGGCAATAATATTTGATTAGTTTCTGCAACTTTTCCAGGCCATTGAGCAAAGATAGGTGTTGTTATAAAGGTTAGTATAAAGAGTATGATTGATGATTTTTTCATATTAATAGAACTCAGATTGATTTAGAATTTAGTTGAGTTTAATGTTGGATTTTGGCTAGCGTTTACTTGATACGTGCTAATTTTATTATTTTCATCTACTTCAACTATTCGATAACCACGATATTCGGTGCCCCAATTTCCGCCTATGTGGGAATTCGAAGAAATGTGGTAATTTTTCAGTGTAAAAAACAGAATCGAGGCTATGATCGTGCCCATGAAATACAGCCTTTACATTTGGATAGCTATGCATTAACTTAATGGTATCTGGGCACTCTACAAATGGGCTTTCGGGTACCCAAAAGTGCGGTGGAATATGTAAAACCACAAATACCGTTTGAAGTGTATTAAATTTATCAAGCTCTCTCTTTAAAAAATCTTTGTTAGGACATAGATAAGCTCCTTTTGTATCTGAAGTATTGGCTAGTACAAAGCCTACCCCATTTTTTTCGAAAGAGAAATTATCTTCGTAACCAAAAACAGTTTTCCAAATCGCAGCATCAGCATGATCATGATTTCCAGGAAGAGCGTAAAATGGGACTTTTAATTTATCGTAATGTTCTTTCTTAACTTCCGCTAATAAATCTGGTCTATCGTGAACTAAATCACCATTTATAATTACAAAGTTTAATGGGTTTTGATCATGTGCTTCATTTAACCAACGAACTATGTTTTCATGGTCTTTTTTGTAGTTTGTATTTGGTTGCCCATAATGTCCATCAGATGCGATGGCGAAGCGTAGTTTAGGTCTTTGCTTTGATTTTGTTACTGCATTATGACTGGCATCCGCCAATGCGGTAACTACCGGAGAGAGGCTAGCGATTGCTAAACTGGCTACGCTGCTTTTAATAAAAAAACGTCTGTTTGCCATTCTAAGAATGATTTAAAGTGCTAACAAAGAAAAGCCAATAGTAGGATTCTAGCTTTTAATTAAAACAGCATTTATGTTATGATTAAGTTAATTATACTTAAATATAATACTAAAAAGCAGCAACTTTAATCAAGCATGTTATAACCAACCATTTAAAATGCCCTTTTTAATCATTTCGCTTGAAGAAGTGCAATTTAATTTTTCTAACATATTTCTTCTGTGGGTATTTATGGTATGTTGACTAAGAAATAGTTCGCTGGCTATTTGCTTACTGCTTAACCCATCTGCTATAAGTCTTAATACTCTTTTTTCGGCTTTAGAAATTAGTTCATCATCGTTAATTGGTAAATTGATGGCAACGTTGATATCAATTCTTTTGATGTTTTGAATATCAGAGCTATCTATAATGTAATGCAGTACGTTTTTATCTGTTTTTATTAGGCTGATGTCTGTGATGATATTTAGAAAATAAATGGGTTCCATATCATCGTTAAATAAGACAGGAATGCTTTGATTCATGCATTGAAATCTTCTGCCATCTTTTCTTTTTAACTCAAATGTATAATTCACTTTAATATACTTTCGGTCTTCTGCTGGTCTACTAAAAAGATATTCGAAATATTTTACTCCGCCTTTGGTGATTTTTAACAATTCCCAAATTGAATGGGTTTTTAAAGTACTGTAATATCCTTTTCCTTCAAAATCTGATGGTTGATAACCAGTTAGGCTTTCTATCCCACCGCCTACTTTAACAATAGTATGATTAACGCTATCTGCTAAAACATAAAAAAAGTTATCAATGCAATGATACAATTTAAGATGTTCATCTAAATCGAAAGTAGTTTTAGCTAAGATTGTAGATTTTTTACCAATTACACGATTCGTAAAGTATGTAAATTGATGCCAGTATGTTAATAATTCTTTGTATTGCTTTATTTCCATGCTTTAAAATCTTCCGCTCTTTATAGGCTTATCTTAAGGATAAATTTAAGATAAATTTAGCAGAAAAAAGACAGGCTTTAACCTTCAATTATTTAGGGTTAAAGCCTGTAACTTATTTAATCTCTTGCATGTTATCTGCTAAATTTTCGTCCAATAGATAAGCATAAGGATCTAAAGCAACTGTTTTGGGTTTTTGATTTGCCACAATAGTGAGGTTTGTTTCTAATTGATTAAAGCGGTGCTTTTTTAGGTAAAAAGGTTTAGTATTTCTATCCCAATCTATTTGCGGTTTGTTAAAAAAGGCAAGGTCTACATCCATATCTGGTGGAAGCAATTTATCTACTCCTTGTTTATTCTCGCCTATATTTATTTGTAAATCAATGCTAAACTTTCCGTTATCTAGGGCTTTGCAGGATAAAACTTTAACCTTCATCTGATAATTTACCACTTGATTAAAGCTATCGTCGATAAACTTCTTTTGATTTGCTGGTGCAAGTTGATAGAATGCTCCAATTAAATCTTGAGTTTTAGCTCTTGGATTTGGGTTTGTATGTTTTGCGATTAAATTACTCAACGCTTGGTTAACGGTTTTTTTGCCTAAAATTTCTTTTGTAGCGTACATCACTAATCCGCCTTTTTGATAATGAACTTGGTTTTGCCCCATGGTTTGTGCTAATGGAGCCTCTGGCATATTAGGATTATGGTATAAGAAATACATGTTATTATCGTCTCTTAAATAATTGCTTAGATACATTTTACCATATTTTTTTTCTAAAAGAATAGCTTCTGTGTATTTGGCTAGCGATTCTGTGAGCATGGCATAACCTTTACCATATGCTGGGCTTAGAATGTTTGCCCACCATTGATGCGCAACTTCATGTGCGGTAATGGCATAACTTTGATCTACTTTATTCTTATCACTGAAATTGGTTAAAAAGTTTAATCTTTCAGCGTTAAAAATTAATCCAGGATAAGCCGTTGCTGCTCCTTTATATTGAGGAATTTCGGCAAGGGTAAATTCCTTTAATGGATAAGGACTGAAATTCTTATTTCCATAATCCAATGCATCTTTTATTGCGCTGAACATGGTTTTCACATTATACTCATGTCCTAATTGATAATACACGCTTAATGTTACCCCTTTATATTGCTCTTTTTTAACTTGATAACTCGCCGAACTCAATGCAAACATAAAATTAATTGGTGTTGTTGTTTTATAATTAAAATAGCGCCGATTATTGGCTAACCATGATTTTTGTAAAGTACCCACAGTAACTACGTGTTGGTTTGGTGCGGTAGAAATAGTCGTTTCTAGATCTATCAAATGATACGTACTATCGTAAGAATTCGAAGTAGTGTAAGACGACAATCCTGCATTTTTCCTTAACCTGTTGTCGTCTATTTCTATACTTTCATTATACCCAAACTGAGGAACAAATTTTTCTAATTCGATATAACTTCCATTTGAAACTACTGTGTTTTCAGGATCAAAAGGCACAAAACCAGATCGTATTACTTCCAATGAGAAATCCATATTTAGTTCTGCCCCAGGCTCTAATGGAGTTTTTAAATCTATAAACTGTTGATTAAATTCTGCATCTACTTCGTGTTTCGTAGCATTTGGCACAGAGATTTCGAAATGATTTACTGTTTGCCTTACATAAACCAACAGTTTAATAATTGGATGGTTGGTTTCATTTTTTAAAAGATAACTTCCCTTTACAGTATACTTACTTTGATCTGTAAATAAATCTACTTGTATTTTAATTGCCTTTATAGTTGGTTGAGGAAGTTTAGCAAACGGTTTATATTTTTTCTCGTAGTTAATACTCCAATTAAGCTGTGTTTTTTTGTTTTTATATTTCCCTACAATATTAGTTTGCTGATAGATAAATGCACCACAAGAAATCCAAATTAATGTTGCTGTTAATACTACAAATTTTGATTTGTAAATGGATTTTGGAATTGATTTTAAACGTTCTAAAAATGTGAATTGAATACTACTTTGCCACATTCCTATTGTTAAAACTGAAAGAATACCTGCAAAACCAAACCAATATAACGTATACCAATTAAAAGCTTTAGCGTAATGTCCGAAACCGTTGAAGTAAGAGAATTGGAGGTCGGGTAAGGTTGCAAATCTTAATAGAAAATGTTCTATGCCTAGTCTTGATGCAAAGACAATCGCAAACACCACCACCATACTTAACATCATCCCTAAGTATTTATTTGCTGTTAAGTTTTGAATAAAAACAATAAGAATAATGAACAAGAATAACGGAAATGCGCTGTAATAATATAAAGAAAGATATTTAGGTAATTCGATATCTAAATAACCATTAAACACTTGTAAAGCAATACCAATTCCAATATTCGCTGTTACTAAAACTATAACCAAAACACCAAGAGTTAAACATTTTGCTGCCCACAATGTCGAATTTTTAACGGGTGTACTATAAATTAACGATTGGATATTCGTTGTTCTTTCTCTGGCAATTAATTCGGCAGCATAAAAAATAAGTAACACTAGGCTAAATTTCATCGACCTCATTTCTTCTATTATAGCGCCAGTTGTTGGATAAAACTTAATACCATAAGGCCCATATAAAATGGAATCTTTTAATTCTACAGAGAAAATAAATATCCAGAGTAAAAGCATCACCATAAAAGGGATGTGCTTAAATAAGGAAACTACTTCTAATTTAAATTGCGATTTGAAAGTAGAAAAGTTGTAGTTAAATCCAACAGGAAGAACGTTGAAATGTCTAAACGGAATTAGTTTAATCTGTTTTTGAGTTTTATCTTTTTGTTTGGATTGACTTTGGTTTTGTATTCTGAAATTAAAAAACCGATAACTTATGGTAATCACTAACGCACTAACTGATAACCAAAGCAATCGATTAGCTAAAAACACTTCTTTTACTGGAAATAATTGTTGATTTCGCTGTACATCTGACCAGCTACGTGTATCACTAAAGAAAGATGCTAAGCCAAATGGGTCTATTAAAAATGGTAAAATAGTTGAAGTTTCCGCTCTTGGTGTTGAGGTTGCTAATAATGGAGAATTGCCTAAAATAGAGGCTGCCATGTATAAAATATATAGCAATACACCTGCAGCATAAATTGCTCGAACATTTTTAGTTAATATGGCTGTGCAAAAAATTAAGCTTGTGGCAAAAAGCACGTTTGGAAAACCAAATACAAAAAGTGGCTGTAGGTAATTAAAGAGATTAGAGGCACCTAGGTTTTCATGATCTACAAAAAAACTACCTATATAAATTCCTAAAACAGTTAGTACAAGTAAGGACAATACGGTAATTAGTAAGCCTAAAAATCTAACCAGAAAATAAGGAAAACGTTTAACAGAAGTTGTAAATATTACAGACTCCATTTTATAAATATTGTCTCTTAATACTACGTTCGCACTAAATAAAGTACCTGCAAATATCGAGAACAAAGAAAATAACGCAACAATATTAGTAATTACATATGGCGAGTTTTTGTGAACTTCGCTACCGCCAAAACCTCCTTGAATAGCAGAAAAACAACCTAATATAAAAAACAAAAGTGCTGCTATACTAAAAGAAATCTGACTAAAATGATATTTAAGTTCAAATTTTAACATAGACTTTAACATGCTGCTCCCTCCTTAGTTTGAACGCCAAATAAAGCAGCAAAATAAACTTCTTCTAATCCTGGGTAAAATGGTTCGAAGCCTACACTTGGACAATTATCTGCCAATACATATAATTGTATTTTACCTGCAATTATTCGAGTAGAAATTACATTGTATGCTGATGTGTATTCACCCAATGTTGATTTTTCTATTTCCTTATGCCAAACCAGACCTTTTAATTTTGAAGTTAAATCTGCTGGTTTACCTTGTAAAATGAGTTTTCCATTTGCTAAAACCGCCATTTCTGGACAAAGATCATTCACATCCTCTACAATGTGTGTAGAAAGCATCACTACTTTTTGCTCGCCTATTTCATTTAACAAATCATGAAAACGGTTACGTTCTAGCGGGTCTAAACCAGCCGTTGGTTCATCAACAATAATTAATTGCGGATTACCCAACAATGCCTGCGCAATACCAAATCGTTGTCTCATCCCACCAGAAAAAGTACTTACTGAACGTTTTCTTACTTCGTACAAGTTTGTTTGTTGCAGCAAAGCCAATACCTGTTCTTTTCGTTCACTTTTATGTTGCAATCCTTTTAAAATTGCCATGTGATTCAGTAACTCGGCAGCTGATATTTTAGGATACACGCCAAAATCCTGTGGCAAATAACCAAGCTGTGTACGCATTTGTTGTGGATTTTCAAGCACATCGTTTCCATCAAAAAATATTTTTCCAGTATCTGGCAATTGTAAAGTCGCCAAGGTGCGCATTAATGATGATTTACCTGCTCCGTTAGGCCCAAGTAAACCAAACATTCCATTAGAAATGCTTAATGACACATTATCTAATGCTTTCACACCATTCGTATAGCTTTTGCTAAGGTTTTGTATAGTAAGTCTTGCCATGTTATTTTGAATAAGATGGATGCAAATTAGCAGACAGACTTGCACTACATAAATATATGTGATGAAGGAAACGAAAATGATGATGAACGTTGTTTACATGAACTATAAATGTTCAATTCTTATAAAAAATCCTTTTGTCATGAATAAACTACCTTTCATCACTTAAATTTTATCCATTAATCTATTTGTTGTTCTTTTATTATTTTAACACCATGAATAAATCCTTTAGCTTATCTAATTTCCTACTTAAACATGCAGAGTTTTTGGCTTTTGTTGGTTTATGGCTATGGATAGGAATCTTTCAGGTTCAAGAAAAAGATGCAGAGAGTTGGAAATCATTTTTAAGAGCTTTAGTCGTATTTCTTCCAATTCAATTACCAGGGTTTATTTTTTCGTGGTATAAATCAACTCTCATAACCAATCTTACTCACCGTCAGTTTTTAGCCTATTGGACAACTTGTTTTTTAATTTGCCTACCTATTGTTACTGATGTTTGCATTTTATTATATCCAAATTATGATTCTTCGCTCTTTATAGGTACAGCCTTAGCAAGTGTATCCTTAGAATTGATTTTAGTTGCTAATTATTACTACTTAAAAAAGGTACAACACATTAAATGGATTAAGAAAATAGGCCTTGAAAATGCAGTTCTACTTAGTATTGTTTTATTGTCTATTGTTATCTCGGCTATGGCGGTATCAAGTATTGGCAATCCAAATTTTGACACAAAAGAGCAATTGTTAATTGGTTTTGTGTTTACACCAGCAAAGCTGATCACTCATTTTTGGACCTTTGTAAGCTTTACGTTTCAATTTTTATTCATGTATCTATGTGGTTATCTATTTTTTCTAGTGAATAGTAGATTGTTAGTTTCGAAAATATTAAAACAAAAAGGTCTCATTTTATATATTTTAAGTGCTTTAGTCTGTATTGCCATTTTATATCCAATAGTTGGGCAGTTATTAACTTTATTGCCTATAAATCAGATTTTTGGAAGAGATATTTTTTCGCTCAACCCTTTTTTATTAGAAAATGGTTTTGGTGCCATGGCGATAATTGCATTAAGTTTACCTATTGTATTGGCGATCCAATGGGGTGCACAAAACACACATATCCTCTCTCTACAGAAAGAAAAATCGCAAACCGAATTAGATTTATTAAAGCAACAATTAAACCCACATTTCTTTTTCAATACCTTGAATAATTTATATGCATTGAGTTTACAGAAATCTGAGAAAACCTCAGAAAGCATTTTGCGATTATCAGAACTAATGCGCTATACCATTTACAAAGGGCAGGAAGAAAGGGTTACCATTACTCAAGAAATCAATTATTTAGAAGATTACATAGCCTTACAACAAATCCGCTTAAAAAAACCTTTAAGTTTAAAGTTCGAAAAGCATATCCTCAATGAGGATGTACAATTTGCGCCTTTATTGCTTATTGTTTTGCTAGAAAACGCATTTAAACATGGAATTGAACCTGCAGAAGAAACTGCTTTTTTGAGTTTATCGTTAAGTTGCACCCAGCAGGAACTTACCTTTAGTTGTGAAAACTCTGTTGAATTATATAAAACTGATAAAAAGCCGGGAATCGGACTTAATAATTTGAAAAAACGTTTAGAATTGCTGTATCCAAACGCTTATTCATTTGAAATCACTTCGAATAATGCTATTTTTAAAGCAGACCTACATTTAAAATTATCATGAGTTTACGCTGTTTAATTATAGATGACGAGCCCTTAGCTCATGAGGTGATTTTAGAATACAGTAAGGATATCCATTTTTTAGAGATTTGCGGACAATGTTATCGAGCAACTGAAGGCCTTGAGTTTTTAAGCAGCAATGAAATAGATTTGATATTTCTAGATATAAGAATGCCCAAATTAAATGGTTTAGACTTTTTGAGAACGCTACAACATAAACCTTTGGTCATAATCACTTCGGCATACGAAGAATATGCATTAGAAAGTTTTGATTTAGCTGTATGCGATTATCTCTTAAAACCTTTTCGATTTGATCGGTTTTTAAAAGCGGTTAACCGAGCGTTGGAAAGCCACAATTTAAAAAATCAGTCCATTAAATCTAGCAGTTCTTCATCATCTCCTATTAATAATAATCAACAGATTTCTATCAAATCAGATAAAAAACATGTATTGATTAAGTTAAACGATATTTATTACTTAGAAAGTTTAGGAAATTATGTGAAAGTTTGGGGCGATTTGAATTTCTTACTAACGCCAAGAACGCTGAGTAGTTTTGAAGAACAATTACCTTCGGAAGTGTTTATTCGGATCCATAAATCTTTTATTATCAATAAAAAATTTGTCCATTACATGGAAGGAAACATGATTTTTCTAAAGAATAATCAACAAATCCCTGTAGGCAAAAATTACAAGTCTGTTATTAAGCATTTGCTTGATATTGAAGATTAGTTAGTTTTTAACCACCCTGTAATACTCATTCTTGGTTGATGAGTTACCAAAACTTCATGTTCCAATTCGTTGCTTTTAAAAAAGACAGATTTTCCATTTACAGGCGATATATTTTGCAAGTTATTAAGATGATGAATGCACAATTCTCCACCATCATTTTGTTGCCAATCTGCATTTAAATACATCACCATTGAATAGGCTCTACTTCCATTTTGCTGAAATTGGTCGATGTGTTTTTTGTAGAAACTTCCTTTCTCGTACAAGGTATAATGAAATTCATAGCCTGTAATACCAGTATAGCATGTTCTATTTAAATAAATCACAAAATCATCCATCAAATCGAAAAAGTCATTTTCATGTTTATTATTATGTTTACGATCTAGCCAATAAATCACATCACTTCTTACCAACTTATTATGAATGATTATAGTTTCATTCCCAATGCCAGCAGAAACCATTGATTTGTCGTTGTATAAACCAATTAAATTACTTTTCAACTGTGCAGCAAGTTCAACACTTAAAAAATTGTTGGCTATGCCTACTTTACTTTCAATAAAACTATCGATTAGGGCATTAAAAATTTTTCCAATAAAATGGATTTATTTGGCAAATCGCCGATTGGTAAGGTAGTCTTAATAAATGGTTAAGTTGTATAAAGAAACCTAGCAGTGTTAGAAGAAACTTAGCATTGTCAAAAAGAAACCTAGCACTGTCAGAAAGAAACCTAGCATCCAGCACCATGCGATTACCTTAAAACCTCACTACACTACAACCATTTCTAAAATAAAAAAGGTCCGTATCTCTACGAACCTCTTCCGAAAACAAATTAAATGAAAATTCTTATTTCCAACCCCCACCTAAGGCACGGTATAAATTAACTACAGCTTGTAATTTTTGCAATTTATCGCTTACACCACTTAATTGAGCAGCTAATAAACTTTGTTCAGAAGTTAAAACATCAGTATAATTCGTTGCTGAACTGTAACGCAATAATTCTTGAGTAAAGTCTACTGCTTTAGTTAAAGAAGCGATTTGCTTCGCTCTGGTGGTCTCTTTTTCTGTCGCGGTCTGATATGCATATAATGCATTAGAAACCTCTTGACCACTTGTTAAAAGTGTTTGTTGAAATGTATAAAATGCTTGCTGCTGTTGTGCTTGCGCCGTAGTTAAACGAGCTTTATTTTGTCCTTTCGCAAAAATTGGCTGGGTTAATCCTCCAATTAAATTATAAAACACAGAATTGTTAAAGAAGTCCTTCAATTGCAAGCTAGATAAACCACCGCTTGCAGTTAACGTTAAAGCAGGATAGAAATAAGTCTTAGCTACATTCGTATTTTCAAAAGCAGCTCTAAAGCTAAATTCCGCAGCCTGTACGTCTGGTCTGTTTTGCAATAATTGAGCAGAAATTCCAGTTTCTAAATTGCCATATGCAGATTGACTATCTAAATCAGAACGAAGAATGCTTCCTGGTGCTCTAGCCAACAAAATGTTTAAGGCATTTTCGGTTTCTCTAATGCTTCTTTTTAAATCTGGTATGGTAACCTCTGCAGCGTATAAATTTGCTTCGCTTTGCACAACTGCAGCTCCATTAACTTTAGCTCCTTCTTTCAAAGCTTTCATGGTTGCTACATTATTTGTTCTGCTTTTTATAGTTTGCAACGTAATTGCTAATTGTTTATCTAAAGCCAATAAATTGTAATACGTGTTCGCAATGTTTGCAATTAATTGCGTTTGAACCGCTCTTTTTGCAGCATCAGTTTGTAATAAAGTTGCATAGGCAGAACGTTTTGCACTACTTAATTTACCCCAAATATCAGCTTCCCAACTTGTACTTAACTGCGCTCTATAAGTTTGTGTTTCTAGATTGATGTTTACTCCTGCTGGAAAATTTAATGCCGCCTTAGATTGCTTTGCATCCGTTACAGAAACATCACCTTGCAAACTTGGTAAGAAAGCCGATTTACTTTGTTGTAAAGTTGCTTGTGCAATTTTAATGCGTTCAATTGCTTGTTTTAAGTCTAAATTTTCATTTAAACCTTGTTGAATTAACGTTTGCAAATTAGCATCTGTAAACAAGTTTTGCCAAGGTAAATTTGCTAGTGTTGCGGTATCTGTTGTATTCTGATCACGGTACAAATCTTGGGTTACAACTTTTGGGCGTTCGTATTTTTGAGTTACGCAAGCGCTTAAAGTTAATACAACAAAGCCGATGATGAGAAATGAATGTTTATATCTTAATTTCATGTGTTTACTATTAATGTTCACGGTTATCAACTTCCGGAAATTCTAATTTTGGTTCTAGATCCGCACCTTCTATAAAAGGAGATTTATTGCTTACTTTTTCTTGTAAGGTTTGGAAAATGATAAATAATGCAGGGATTACAAAAATTCCGAAAATAGTACCAATTAACATTCCTCCTACGGCACCTGTACCAATTGATTTATTTCCAGCTGCCCCTACTCCTGCCGAAAGCATAAGTGGTAATAATCCTAATATAAATGCAAAAGATGTCATTAAAATTGGGCGCAAACGAGCTGTTGCACCTTCAATTGCAGCATTAACAATACTCATTCCTCTTCTTCTTCTATCTACAGCATACTCTACAATTAAGATGGCATTTTTAGCTAACAAACCAACCAGCATAATCAGTGTAATTTGGGTGTAGATGTTATTATCCACTCCAAAAATCTTATCGAAAATAAATACACCGGCTAAACCTATTGGCAAAGAGATTAAAACTGCTAAAGGCAAAATATAGCTTTCGTATTGCGCACAAAGCAAGAAATAAACGAAAATTACACAGAGTAAGAAGATAAAAATGGTCTGATTGCCACCTGCCATTTCTTCCCTAGATAAGCCTGAAAATTCATAGCCATAACCAGCTGGCAAGTGTAATGCAGCCTCTTCTTGTACTGCTTTAAGCGCATCTCCAGAACTAAAACCTGGCTTTGGCGCTCCTGTTACTGCAAGTGATGTATACAAATTAAAACGAGAAATTGCTTGTGGGCCGTAAACTCTTTCAAGAGTAATGAACTCAGTGATTGGAGCCATACTACCTGTATTGTTACGCACATAAATGCTGTTTAATGTCTGCTCATTGGCACGGTAAGGTGCATCTGCTTGATACATTACCCTAAACTGTTTGCCATACTTATTAAAGTTTGATGCGTAAACACCGCCGTAATAACCTTGTAAAACGCCTAGCACATCAGTTACAGTTAAACCAGCTTGCTTAACTTTTGCCACATTCACATCAATTTGATATTGAGGAAAATTTGGGTTAAAAGAAGTGGATGCATATTGAATTTCTGGTCGTTTACTCAATGCTGCTAAAAATGTATTTCCAACCTCTGTGAATTTTTTAATTTCTCCACCTGTTTTATCTTGTAACTGGAATTCAAAACCCCCACTTGTACCAAAACCTTGAATGGTAGGTGGTGCGAAGAAAATGATTTTTGCTCCTTTTATTTTCGCCGTTTTCGCAAATAGTTCGCCTATAATCGCTTTCACATCGCGTTTACGTTGATCCCATGGCTTTAAACGAGAAATTACCATTCCATATGAACTTCCACTACCACTAATCATACTTCTACCTACAATTCTTAGTGAATTTTTAACTTCTGGTATAGTGTGAACGATCTCATCAATTTGTGTAATTACAACTGCGGTTTCTTCTTGTGATGTTCCTGCTGGTAATGAAATATCAGACATGATTGTTCCTAAATCTTCATTAGGTACAAATCCTTTTGGAGTAGTATTCATCGTCCAAATTAATATGCCTACGAAAGCTAAGATACCAGCAATAGCTACCCACTTTTTACGAGACAAAAAGCTAACTGATCTTTTATACCTATTCGTCATTAAATCGAATGAGGTATTAAAACCTACATAAAAACGCTGTAAGAAGTTTTTAGGTTTTTCATGATCTTCTGCATGTGGTTTTAATAATAAAGCACACAATGCCGGACTTAATGTTAACGCATTAATTGCCGATAAAATAATCGCAATAGCTAATGTTAAACCGAATTGTTTGTAGAATACTCCTGATGAACCTTGAATGAAACTTACTGGAATAAATACCGCAGCCATTACTAAAGTAATCGAAACAATAGCGCCACTAATATCATCCATCGCATCTATTGTTGCTTTTTTGGCAGATTTATACCCATGATCCAACTTGGCGTGTACTGCCTCGACGACTACAATGGCATCATCTACCACAATACCAATTGCCAGTACTAATGCAAAAAGCGTTAATAAGTTAATGGTAAACCCGAATAGACTTAAAAAGAAGAAAGTACCAATAATCGCCACTGGTACAGAAATAGCAGGAATTAAAGTAGAACGGAAATCTTGTAAGAAAATAAACACAACCAAGAACACCAAAATAAAGGCTTCTATTAAGGTGTGCAATACTTTCTCGATAGAGGCATCTAAGAAATCGTTAACGTTAATTAATGTAGTATAATGAACTCCTTTAGGAAAAGATTTTTGCGCTTCATCTAGCGCTTTAATTGAGTTTTCAATTACTTCTTTTGCATTAGAACCTGCAGTTTGATTAATTGCAATACCCAAAGCAGGTTTACCATCAAACTTAACAGAGCTTCCATAACTTAATGCGCCAAGCTCAATTCTTGCGATATCTTTTAAACGAAGAACCTGTCCATTAGCACCAGTTCTAATAATGATGTTACTAAATGCTGTTTCGTCTTTTAATCTACCTGTATATTTTAAAGTATATTGAAATGATTGCTCACCTTGCTCACCAAATTGTCCTGGTGCAGCTTCAATATTTTGTTCTGCTAAAGCAACGCTTACATCATTTGGCACCAAACCATAAGTTGCCATTACATCTGGCTTAAGCCATAAACGCATGGTATAATCCATTTGTCCAAATGCACTTGCATCTCCTACTCCGTTGATACGTTTAATTTGAGGAATGATATTGATGTTTGCATAGTTCTGTAAAAATTTCTGGTCATACGATGGATCATCACTATAAATACCAAAAATCAACACATTACTTGCTTGTCTTTTTGCAGTAACTACACCAGAACGTGTCACCTCTGCAGGTAGTAAACTGCTTGCTCTAGCCACTCGGTTTTGTACGTTTACAGCCGCTAAATCTGGGTTTGTACCTAGTTTAAAGTTTACGGTTATGGTTGCAGTACCATCGTTACTGGCAGAAGAAGTCATGTAAGTCATGTCTTCCACCCCATTTATTTGTTCTTCGAGTGGAATAACCACACTATTCATCACCACATCTGCATTTGCACCTTGATAAGATGCAGAAACTTGTACAGTTGGCGGTGCAATTTCAGGATATTGAGAAACGGGTAAAGTGATGAGCCCCAGTATACCTAATATTACAATGATAATTGATATTACAGTTGATAAAACTGGTCTATCTATAAATTTCTTAAACATAATTTATATTTACGATGTACGATTTTGATTTTAGATTTAGACAGTCTTATTTTTTAATTTCCGCATATACAGAGTCAGTGTTTAATTCTTGAGGCTTAATTTTCGTTCCTTCTTTTAAAGATTGAAAACCTTCTAAAACCACTTTATCTCCAGCTTTTAAACCTTTTGTTACTACATAAAATTTGCCTTTTGTAATTTCCATCACTTCTACAGGTGTATTAACTACTTTAGCCGAATCTCCTAATAGATATACAAATTTCTTTCCTTGTAAATCTGTTGTAGATTTTTGAGGGATTAAAATTACATCGCTAATGTGCTGAGGAATGCGAACCATTGCACTTGCACCATTTTTTAATATCGAATTTGCATTAGGAAAAGTAGCTCTTAAACTAGCAGAACCAGTTGTTGTATTGATCTGTCCATTTATAGATTCTATTTTCCCATTTTGAGCATATACTGTTCCATCTGCAAGGATTAAACTAACAGCAGGGATATTTTTCATTTGCTCAGTTAAATTTTTCCCTTTATAAATCGTTGAAAAATCAAGTAATTGCTTTTCGTTTAACGAAAAGTAAGCGTAAACTTTAGACGTATTAGAAATGGTAGTTAATGGCTGAGCACTTGTGCCACTTACTAAACTACCGGTTTTAAATGGCAAACTACCAACTACTCCATCTACCGGACTTGTAATTCTCGTATAACCTAAATTAACTTTTGCGTTTACTAAAGCTGCTTTTGCTTGTGCTAATGCTGCTCTTCTACTTTGTAATGTTAATTGAGCAGATTCCAATTCATATTTACTAATGATATCCTTATCTACAAGTGGCTTAGTTTTATTTACTTGTAGTTGGGCCGCATTCACATCCGCTTCTGCACTACTAATAGCAGCACTGGCAGTTCTAACTTGTTGTTCGTATTGTGGAGCATTAATGGTAAATAACAATTGTCCTTTTCTTACAACAGCACCTTCATCTACATAAATTCTTTCAATAAATCCATCAACTTTTGGTCTGATATCTACATTCTCAATTCCCTCTATTGTTGCAGGGTAATCAGAATCTAATGTTGTACTCTGTGTATTTACTGCAAATACAGGGTATGGTTGGGGTTCACCTGCTGCTGCAGCTGCTTGTGCCGCCTTCTCATCCTTGCCGCCGCAAGAAGCAAGTATAGCTCCTAAAAATAGAATAATTGATAGTCGGATTGTTGTTTTCATGTTATATGGTGTTGCTTTTGTGTTTCTGTTTTTAATTATTGATATATCATTTCGAAAATTAATTGCTTACGCTCTTTCATTAATTTCAGGTATTCTTTATCGTTAATATTGTAAAGTGATTTATTTATGCAGGTAGTAATTAATGGATATGCCATTAAGGAAAATAAATTCATTAAAAAATGTCTAGGGTCCATTTTTTTAATTCGGCCAAGTTCCATTTCCTCTTTTATTTCTGCTAGAAATTTTCGAATTCTATTCCGCTTTTCATCTGGAACGGCTCTCTCTGTACGCTTAGATTCCGTAACTACATACATTTCTCTGTAAGGAAATTTAATAGCTTGATCCATAAAAACTGTAATCAATCGATGTACTTTTTCTTTAAATTCTAGTTTAGCTGAAAAAACTGATTCCAATTGCGCCGACATTTCTGCCCTAGCTTCCTCTGCAACCTGTTCAAAAAGAATATCGCGTGATCTAAAGTAGTAATTAACTAGCGTTCTATTTACACCAGCTGCATCTGCAATATCTTGTGTAGTAGCATGTAATTTTCCCTCAGAAAAGAAAATCCGCTTAGCGGTATCTTTAATTAATTGCTCTGTTCCTGTATCTCTCTGTGCCATTTACAATTGTGTTTAACATTTTTGTTAAACGACAAAAGTAGATATATAAATAAATACATGCTCTTTCTATCAAAAAAGTAGCTGATTTATGACAAAGGATTGATAATACGTATGAGTTACGTCATTGCGAGGAACGAAGCAATGACTTTATGATTATTTCTACCAAGTTAATTGATAAATGCTTCCTCTGTTTCCTGTTAACAGAATTAAATTACCTTTTTTTGCTTTTTGAAGAGCATTAAAATTTAATGATGAAATATTAGTCCAGTTTTTACCACCATCCGTAGAAACATCGGTACCAGAAGAACCTGTTGCAAAGCACAATTGATCTGTAATATATTCTACCGCAGAGCGATAACCGCTCACAGATTTTTGTGGTTTAGACCATGTTTTACCACCATTGGTAGTGAGTACTGCGTTGTTTATACTTTCTTTATCTTTTAAGTAATTGCCACCTACTGCGATCCCTTTTTTTGCATCGTAAAATGCAATTGAAAATGGTCCTGTGCTACTTTCACCTTGTATAATTGGGCAATCATATACTTTCCATTTATGACCATAATTGCTCGAGTAATAGATTTTAGATGTAGAACCTCCACTAGCAATCCACACTTTACCATCTGTAGTGGTTCTAATGGTTGTTCCGCTTGCAGCAAAACCTGCTTCTCCAACCTTTAACTCTTTTTTCAAGTTTCCTGAAATATTTTGCCAAGTTAAACCACCATCCGTAGTTTTTAAAAGTTGCATTTTATTGTTAATCGGGTCGCCAAATATAATTCCTTGTTGTTCATCCCAAAAACCCATTCCATCTAAAAATATAGCCGAATCAGTATTTTTATAAACTTCTCTCCAGCTCTTTCCTCCGTCAATGGTAGAAAGAATATAGGCCGGAGAACCTGCATTTACCACAATTGCTTTCAATTGATCAAAGGCTTCAATATCTCTAAAATCTAATTTTTCATATCCTTTTGGTTGAGTCCATTCCCAAGTTTTACCACCATCTAAACTTTTTCCAACTTGTCCATTACTTCCACTCACCCACGCTACGGAATCAGATACGATTGATAAACCACGCATGCTTGTATTTTTTCCAGATGTTAACGGTTTTAGCGTATAACTTTGCGCAAAGCTGGTGGTAGAGAAAAGTAAAAAGAACCAGAAAATGTTTTTCATAATAGCTTTATTAATTTGAACTAAACAATTGAAGGTAGGAAAGTTATTTTACTCTTTTCCAACTTTCAGATCTACCAATTATCGAAATACCAATATATCCTCTGATGTTTAGTTGTCCATTTTCTTTTAATGATAAATTACAGCTATACGTTTTACCTGTTTTAGGATCATAAATTGTTCCATCCGTCCATTTTCCATCCTCAAAAACAAAATTCTTTAAAATCTCTAATCCCATCACAGGTCTTGAGCGTAAACTCGAATTTGGGTTTTTTATATCCAATTTCGGTTTGCCATTATCATCATTTGGGTCTTTAATCCAAACTAATTTGCCGTTATATTTATCGCCTTTTTTATAGATCTCAACTTGTCCTTCGCCCGAAGGATTAACCCATTTACCTAAAATATCGTCTTTTTTTTGTGCAAAAACGGAGAGCGTACAACTAGCAAATACGAACAATAGACATAGATTCTTGAACATAGGAATAGCTTTTAACTGTTCATAAAGTTAACGAATAGGATTTGAAAATAAAATTTACGTATTAGTTCAAACTAGAAAATGATGCTGCAATGAGATTATTTTTCGGAAAAGCCTGCACTTTGTAGTGCAGAAAAATGAGCGCTTACATTCGTTGTAGGCTCTAAATCATCTAGTAAGACTTCTGCCTCAAATCCTCTTTCTTTTAAGAATTTGATAATTGATTCAGCATTTACTGAACCGTTAGGGCATTCGATCCTGAGAATTAAGTCGCAATCCTCTAAATCAAAGTTTGCCAAATGATCATTAAAGTTTTCATGTAGCTGAGCAATCAACCATTTGGCATCCTCACAATTTGCTACATCTGTTTTAAAAACCTCAACCATGATTTAATTTTTATTAACCTGCCGATCATCCTTTCTACTATTTAGACCACCGACAGGCGAAACGTTACAATTTTGTAGCGAAATTTATTGAATAGGTTTAGATAGTAACAACCCAGCATAGTTTTTACGATAGGCATAGGCTAAAAACAGATTTGCTACGATTAAAAATAAGGCACTTGGCAAATTTTTAGGCTCGTCAAGAAATGCATGGAAACACAGAATATTTACCGTAATTGGAAATAATACCACGGTTGCCAAGGGTGCCCAAAAATTAATAAGCAGTAAAATGCCACAAATCAATTCAATAACTTTTAATAACGTCATAAAATAATTTCCAGACATCAATCCAGTCATAAAAGCTGTTGCGCCAGGTGTCATTGGTGGTTGCTCCATTGGAATTTTAAAAAGAACAACAACGGCAGCAAAAACAAACATTAAGCCTAATAGGCTTCTAACAATGATAATTGCAATTTTCATATTATTTGGTTTTTAAGTTTACTACAAGATAATTCATTTTTTAAAAATTATCTTGATTTTTTAAACCGAAAATTTTCACTATTTCTTTAGGTTTTAATTTCAATCAGCCCATTGAAGTGCTATGTTATTTAATTGATGTACATGTCTTTGCGTATGATAAATCACAAAATAGATAGCTTCCAATCGTGTCAAAAATCCATAGACTGGTAATTCGAAAGCTAAGCAAAGTTGGGTAAGATCTAACGTTTCTATTTCTTTACTAATACTAGTTTTAATTCCCTGTATAGTGTTCAATAATTCATCTTTAGTGTACGTTTTGTCATCGGGTAAGATAAAATCAGGAGATTTCATTTTTATACCAAAGTTTAGAAAATCAGTTTTAATTCTAGGAATTAATTCATCTGCAGCCCTATCGCTAGGTTTAACAGTTGCATTTAGAATTTCTGCAAAACCCCCACTAGCTAATATAATATGTTGCACTACTTGGCCAGCTGTCCAGCTATTTGGAAAAGGAATTGTATTAAAATTTTCTTGGTCAATTAATGAAATTGCTTTTTCCAAATCAGAAAAGGTATTGTTTAAATCATCTTGAACTTGCATTGTTTTCATCATAACTTATAATTACATGTATTTCATTGCATCATAATTTAATAACCTACGCCATAATGCGATTTGGCCAATGCAATTTGCCTCCCGATAAATTGTAAAAGAGATCATTTCAAACAAAGGGAAACTCATATCGGGAAATTCTAATATTTTATCCAATTCTTCATCGGTAACTTGCATGAGTTTCTCTCTTAAAATTGGAGTAATTTTTTCCCAATCTTTTTTAAAATCAGCTAATGCTGGATAAGTTTCATGATCTTGAATTCCTTTGAAATTTGCAAAAAGTTCGTGGGCTGTTTGTTTAAGATCTAATCCTAATAAATCAGCTAATTCGTACCTTCCTTGTACTAAACTTCCACTAATCCATGCAATGTGATTAGCTTTTGTGTTTAAACGCTGATGTGCATCTTCATTAGAAATGCCATCAATTGCATTACCGAAATAGGTGGTATGCATATCGTACAATACGATAAGAGCGAATAGGCGATTGCTTACTGGTTTGATTTCCATTTTTTAATTGATTTAAGGTTATACTAAGATATGACAACTTAAATTGAAAAATGGTTGGTAAAAAAGTCAACGTTAGGGGGCAATTAAGACAAGATTATATGCCCCTAGAATTCACGTTAAACTCGTCTTTCCCGTGAGAACGGGAATCGTATGCGTAAAAAACTTGCTAATGCATTACGATTCTCATCCGATAGCTATTGGCTCAAGTTGGGATGCGAGCAGGATTGAGATTTATTTTTTACTCTTTGTTTAGGAAAACTACTTTTTCTCCTTTTTTGGTAGTTAAATTAACAATTCCATTAATAGTTTTAACCTGCTTTCCTGCAACGGTAAAATTCCCTTTAGGCAATTTTAGGTTTAATTCTCCGCCTTGCTCAGCAAAAATTGTAATATTATCGGTCTTGCTATTTTTATAACTGGCACTGATTAAAAATGCACCTTCTGTTCTTAAATCTTTAAAAGAACACTCTTTCCACGTACTTGGTATCGCTGGAAAAACTTCGATATAGCCATTTCTGCTTTGTAACAATAATTCATTTACACCTTGGGCAAAAGCAAAATTTCCTTCTAATGTAAACGGACGATAGGTAAAACCAGAATATTGCCCACCTTTTTGATCTCCATTTAAGTGGAAACTATTTGGTGAACAGAAGTTTGAAGCAAAGATTTGCAATTGTTTAAGTGCTTTATCTGCTTGGTAAGCTCTCGCATATAAAGATGCCATCCAACTGAAAGAATACCCGCACCAAGCTCTTGTTCCTTTGGCTTCTAATTGTTTATACGAATTATCAATGCGAGCTTTATCTTCAGGTTTGTTATAATCTAACAATGCTAGTGGATAGATAGCCATATATTGCGACATGTGGCGATGAGATGAAGTAAGGTTTTGACCAGGCGCAATTGTAAATCCTGTTTCGTTGACTTCATAATCTGGCAGTTGATTAGCGATAGTTTGCCAGTGTGCTGCACCTTTTTTATCGCCTTTGGCTAGTGAAACTTCTTTTGCAGCTTTAAATAAAAACTTAGCTAAACCTAAATCGAAATTGCTCCAATTTTTAAACCAAGCAGTGATAGAATTATCGTTATACTCAGGACTAGAACTTAGGGGCAACATTCGCACTCCATCTTTTAAAAAAGTAATGTTCTCTAAAAATGTGGCCGATTGCGTAATGTAAGGATAGGCTTGCTCGTTTAAAAATTGCTTATCCATACTGTATTTCCACTGCCAATAAAAATGTTGTGAACACCAAGCGCCTACTGTTGGGCTCATTGAATATTGTATCCATCCTCCCATTGGATAACCGTTTAATGTGACAACGCCCGGTATATTTAAACCAGTTACACCAAAATAGGCTTTCGTATATTTTTCGCTCTCGCCCCTAACTTTCCACAGCCAATCGGTAAAGGTTTTACCTTCTGCTAAATGGTTTGAAGTATAGGTTGGCCAATAACTCAATTGGGTATTTAAATCGTTATGAAAATCTCCTTTCCAAGGTGGTAAATTGCCATTATCGGCTGTCCATACTGCTTGTAAAGTAATGGCTGGCGCTCCTTTTCTTGCTACAGCACCTAATTTGTATTGCTCTAAATAATATTGTTTTTGCACCAATTCATCGGGAATAGAAATGGAAGATTTGCTCCAAAAATTTGCCCACCATTTGATATGTGTATCCCACCCAGTTGGTTCTTTAGCTGTTGCTGAAATAGGTGGAATTATTGCCGCAGCATCTTTAGTTACTGTCCATGACCCTATAATACGATTGTTTATTTTTTGCCATACGATTAATACTTCGTAAAAATGTCCATCAGTCATTGGTTGTCTGTAACGGATGGTATTTGTTGTTTTGGTTACATCGCCTTTGGCATAACCTAACTTTTGAAGACCTTCTCCAGAATGGCTATTATCATTCGCTATTTTTTCATTTCCTGCATAATTATGAACAATTAATTCGGTTAAAATAGCTGTATTTCTCAGGTTCTCAAATCCGAAAAAACCTTCATTTCTCGTCGCGTGGATATAACAGTTAAATACGACACCATTTTGAAATTTCACGGTATTTAATGCAGTTTTTATATCCAAGACGTTTGATAGTACTTTACCTAAACCACTAATATTAAATTCGATTGCCGCTGCTGGAATTTTAGTGGGTGTGGTTTGGTGATAGGGATCATCTAATGTTTTCTGAACAATGCCATATTCCTTTTTATCCACCTGATTTTGCACCCATTTCCAGTTATAGGTATTGAGATTTGGTTGTGCCTTGCGTTCGTCCCATAAATCTGCTCTATCTAATGAAAGACGTAATTTATCATTCTTACCCCAAACTAAAGCGCCCAACATGCCATTGCCCAAGGGCATAGCTTCATCCCATTTTGTTGCTAATTGATCAAAGCTAAGGTTGTATTTACTTAGATTTTGCGCAAAGCTAAGGTGGTAAGCAAAGCTGATGAGTAGAATGAGGGTTATTTTTTTCATCGTTTTTATTTATAAAAGAATCATTTATAAAGCGTTTCGTCATTGCTAGTCACGAATTAATCTTACAACACCTTTAGGATGTACCATAGCTTTAAGATTGCTTCGTGCCTCGCAATGACGAGTTCAATTAACTAATTCTGTGGAGGAAAATTATACGGTTTCCATTGCGGATAAACTGATAATTCTTTAGTAGTTGCATTGCTAATTGTTACACCCCACGTATTCCAAAATGGTGCTAAGTTTCTTTTTACAATATTCGAATAAGTTTTAACCCATAAATCTCGTTTTTGCTGATCGTTTAACCTGCCAATGGTAGCTCCCATTTTTTGATAAGCGATAAAGAAAGATTTAAAGCTTTCCCATCCAAAACCTTCTTGCATTTGACGGAACATAATTAAGCCTAGAAAAGGATCGCTTTTCCATTTATCATAACTCGGACCTTCTGCAAAGTATTTTTTCATTTGCTTTTGGGTATTTGCATTAGAAATAGCTGAATGTGCATTGTCTCGGCCTCCAATCAATCTATCGAACATGTATAAAGAGAAAAAGTTATTACTCACTTCTGTTGTACCGCCAAAAACCCAATTTAAGTTTTGCATGTTATGCCCAATTTCGTGGAAAAAGCCCCAGTTAGCTCCTCCACCATTTGGTTTCATCAATAAAGATGGGTCAGCCATAATTTCTGTCGATAATAGGTGTTTACTTGGCGAATGATGGATCATAATTGGATAACCACTATGCATATAACCGCCACCAATTTGCTCATCTGGCACTAAACGTTGTGCTCTGTAAAATGGCAAAGGCATTTGCGCTAATTCCATTTCTCCACCAACAATTAAGTCCCACAATTTCATTACTTCATCAGGGTTTTTAATGGTTTGCAAAACACTATCTGGTAATGTTAAGATTATATTTTGTGTTGCCATTTCGCCCCAAGGTGCTTTATTGCTTTTTAACTGCGCTTGCCAATCGCTTTGCGAAGTTTTACCCAATATAAAAAGTGGTGCTGTAACCGCATGACTGATTTTAAAATCAATACTTCTACTTTCTCCTTTTGGTTTAATATCAATGTAAATCAATCCGCCAAATGGGGATGTTAAATAGTTTTTACCAATTACCAGTTTTTGTTTTTTGGTGATGATAGGCATACGACGCCAGTCTTCCTTACCAGCAACCCAATAGTTTAATCTATCGCTATGTGCACCAATTTGCACTGATAAATCGTCAACATTTGTACCTTTTGGCACATCAACTTCTATATATTCACCAGCAGCAGCATATAAACCTGTACTGTACATCACATCACTGTCGTATCCAGAATAACCTAAAGTTGATACGACAGACACTAAACTATCGGCAATTTTTTGATGGGTAATAGCTACAGGCTGACTTACAAATTTGTACCCTTCTTTAACTGAACCTGGGAAATTGGCTGATGAAGGTTGTGCTTTAATGTTTTTGTAATCCGTACTTTTTAAAACCTGATCACTCCATTTTGAAATTTCTTTTCTAAAAACAGTATCATTTTTAGAAAGCGTTTGTTGCGGTGTAATTAACACCGTTGCGGGATCTTTTGTTGCATTTTGGGCAAAGGTAGTTAATCCTATAGCCAATAATGCGAATGTAAATACGTGTTTCATTTGTGTGTTTTATGTGCGTTTTATATTTTCTTTAATCGAAAAACTTTGGTTTCATGTGGTGCTACCTGACCAACCCATTTGTTACCTTTTCCTGTTACTTTATGCTGCCACAAATCTCTGATTTCGTATGTATCGTTTAGACCTAAATCAGCGAAGTTTATTTTAGCATTTTGTGTATCACCAGCTTTGTTTAGAATGGCGATCGCATAATCGCCATTGGCTAAAGGACGAACGAAAACATCCCAAATTTCATTCTTTAGTTTACGTTCAGCTTGTTTGCCTAATGCATCTTGATTTAAGGCAATCACTTCCTCATTTGTGAAAATAGTTTTTGCTTCATCATCCATTTTACGAATGTCGCAGCTTGCATACAATGGTGAATTAAGCATGGCATATAAACTCATCTGGCTTTGGTATTCTGCCTGTGTGCAACCTTTACCATTAAAAGCAGATGATGGACCTTTTACACCGTGCAAACCCGCTACCAGCATATCGCCATCATTCCATTTCCCTGGCCCAGAGTATTGCGCTAATCCAGCATTTTTATCAACCACATTGTAAATTCCAACGCCTCCTTTCCCTTCAATATCTATCCATTTATCTCTAATATCGTAAGTAGTTCGCCAGCTTTGCCCACCAACTTCTGCACCCCAATTCCAAGGCTCACGTGGACCCCATTCACAAATTCCTAATAAAATCTCTCTACCTGAGTTGCGTAAAGCTTGAGCCATTTTTCCATAACGAATTTTTGCTGTGGCAACATCTTCAGGTGCATTGCAATAATCGTATTTCAAATAATCTACTCCCCAAGATGCAAATGTTTTGGCATCTTGATTTTCGAAATTAAAACTAGCGGTAAAACCTCCACATGTTAATGGCGCAGCATCAGAATAAATACCTAATTTCATGCTTTTACTATGTAAATAATCTGATAGTGATTTAATTCCTGACGGGAACTTTTTAGGATCAGCGATGATGTTGTTTTTGTTATCACGACCACCTTGCCAACAATCATCTAAGAAAATATAGTGATAACCAGCTTTTACCATTCCGCTTGCAACCATAGCATCGGCCATTTCCTTGATATCCTTTTCATTCGGATTTTCTGACATAATGTTCCAACTCATCCATCCCATTGGTGGTGTTGGGGCTAATTTTACTTCTTGCGCAAAAGCAATTGTATGTACTAAAAGCAGAGCGATGATTAACTTTATCTTCATGTTACAATCCTTTAAATAAAGTGGTTGATACATAGATTTTGTATTCTTTAATTCGCCCGTTGGCATTATCTTGTCTTGGTAAGAGTTTAATGCTGCCTATTTCGTAGTTTTTGCCTAAATCTAATACCAATTGATGAGGTGGTTTTGGCGAACGATTTTCCCATTCGGTGTGCCAAACGCTTGTAAACTGCAAGTCGAAAACATTTACCGCACTTCCATCTTCTCCACCTATTTCTTCACTATCTGCAAATACAACTTTCCAATTGGTTCGAGGTATTTCATTGCCATTTTTATCGTATACATTAATTTCGGCAATGGTGGTAAACGGCTGACCTTTTTGTTCTGAAAGTGCTTCTACAGCCAAGTATCTTGCTAAAGTTGGCTTTGCAGTAACGGTTTGCCATTTATTATTATTTTCGAAAGCACCTTCAGCCCAAGCTGTTAAATTGGTTGCATCCCACTTTTGGGTAGCATTTCTATGTTTTTCTGGCTGTGGCTCATTTACTTGGTCTAATATTGGATGATCTAAGAATGTTAATGTTGGTTTTGCCGAACCGTATAAATCAAAAACAATTACTTCGTTAGCTCCTTTTTTTAACCAGCTTTCTGGTACAAGCATGGTTTGTGTTGGTCCAATACTCCAAAAACGACTTAAGCAATGTCCGTTTACCCAAACCAAGCCTTTATTCCATTTACTTACATCCAAATAGGTGTCTTCGATAGTGTTTACCGTAAAAGTGCCTTTGTAAAAACCTGCTTCTGGTTTTTGTTTAGCATAAGCTTGATAGTTAACTGGAATAGTCACATCTCCTAGGCGAATTGGATAGTTTTTCCAATTTTTGATTTCAGTTTTTTTGTTCGTGCCAACTAAAAATACACGTCCATGAATACCCTTTCTATCGTGCATATGTCCACCGTAATTTACACGACCAGTCGCTTCTACTAAAACAGAAAGTTGTGCGGCTTTTACCCGTGCAGGAATTTCTAAACTGTATTTACTTTTTCTTCTATCTAAACTTCCTATTAACTTGTTATCGATATAAACCAATGCGTAATCGTGAATTTCATCAAAAGTTAACGTCGTTTTTGCACCTGCCGGGAGAGTAGATTTATAGAGCACACAACCAAAATCTTGATTCAAATCTTCCATCAACATAGTGGTATCACTTAACACAGGTTTTGGTAAATTCTGATTTAAACTAGCAAAGGCTGTGAATTTAACAGGCGCTAAGGTTTGGAATTTATGTTTTGCCGGAACTTCAGGTAAAGTTTCTCCTTCCTGTAAATACTGGCTAAATAATTCTCGTAATGCATAAAACTTTGCTGTTGGATTTCCTGCTTCATCAATCGGAGCATCATAATCGTAGCTACTCGTTTGTGGTAAATACGGTGGTGCATTTGCACCGCTATACGTGCCAAAAGTTGTACCTCCATGTACCATATAAATACTGAAAGATGCTTTTTGATCTAACATGTATTTCAATTCATTTACAATTCTTTTAGTATCGCCGGTATGGTGTGGGCGACCCCAACTATCAAACCATCCTGGATAATATTCTCCGCTCATTAATGGTCCAGTAGGCTGAATTGCTCTCAATGCTTTAAAATTTGCTTCTGGGTTGCTACCAAAGTTTACAACAGCAAATAAACCGTCAGGATGATCTGCTTTTAATTGAGAGGGTCCATCGCAATGAAATAAAGGAACAGTAAATCCAGCTTCTTGTAAATCAGCTTTAATAATGTTCATGTACGCTTTATCGTTGCCATAACTGCCGTATTCATTTTCTACCTGAACCATTAAAATATTGCCGCCTTTATTAATCTGTAAAGGAGCCAATTCTTTACCAACTGCCATTAAGTATTTTTTGCTCCGCTCTAAGAAATACGGATGTTGTGTACGTAATTTAATCGATTTATCTTTTAATAACCACCACGGAAACCCACCAAACTCCCATTCTGCACATGAATAAGGTCCGGGTCTTAAAACCACATATAACCCTTCTTCTTGTGCTATTTTGCAAAAGGTTTTGGCATCCGCCTGACCGCTCCATGTAAACTGATCTTTTTGATTTTCATGCATGTTCCAAAAAAGATACGCACAAACTGTGTTTAAGCCCATTGCTTTGGCCATTTTTAAACGATCACGCCATTCGGCTTTTGGGATACGAGCAAAGTGCATTTCACCGCAGCGAATTACATACGGTTTACCATTAAGCTCAAAATGCTCGGTACCTATAGCAAAGGTTTTCGCTTGTTGGGCTTTTACTTCGCTATTAAGAAATAGTGCAAACGCGATGAGTACTAGTTTAAAATTCTTCATTATGCAATAAAGTGTTTATTGTTAAGAAAAGACAGCAGGCAATTATGTGATTTAGTATTCCACATGGTAATCCTTTTTAAATGGCTGTCCACTCCAAGCTTTTTTTGCGGTCCAATCTTCTGCAGGTGCTGTCCAAAACGCATTATCAGCTGGTAAACCTAATGGTAAAAACCCTAGAGTTGCCATGTACAAACTACCAGTAGAGGTATATACATCTGCAATGCCTGGTTGTGAACCGCAAAAACCTAAAACTAACCAACCATCCTTATCGAAATTAGTGCATTGATCGAACATGCGATGCATTACAATAGTTACACCACTACGCACTTGTGCTGGGCTAATTTGCGAAGGCAATTTGTTCATCAGCGCTACTTGTCCTAAAGCTTGGAAAACTGCGGTACGGTAGGTTACAGATCTCCCCATTGCAGGGTAAGTACCCTCTGGACTAATCATTCGTTCAGAAAATTCTGAATAACGAGTCATGCGTTTTACAGCAGTATCGTACATTTCTATAGGAACTCTTTTTTTATCCGCCAGTACTTTAAAAAAATCAACTAACATTGGATGAATTACATAAGAGTTATAATAATCCATACTAAAACTAGGGCCATCACTGTACCATCCATCTCCTTGATACCATTCTAAGATTTTTCTTTTTGCAAATTCTATGCGTACTGGATCTGCTTGTTCGCCAATACTCAATAAGAAAACTTCATTTATTCCTGCAAAAAGTAACCAATTGTTATATGCTCCTGAACGTGTGCGTAACGCTTTAAATTCTTCCGCAATTCTTGCTTTGGTTACCGCATCTAATGGTTCCCACAAGGCTTTTGGTGCTCTTAAAAATGCTTGAGCCATATAAGCTGCGTCAACTATTGGCTGACTTTCAGTTCTAAAATTTAAATAATCTGGATTTGCTGGATCAACAGCATTTGCGATACCTTTTAAAAGTGCAGTACGTAGCGTTTTACGCATCTGACCTTCTTTCGTATCATCATCTGGCAATGCTAACCATGGCGCAACGCCCGCCATCGTACGACCAACAGCTTCAAGATAAGTCACCTTTTTAAAGAAGTCTGGCTTTTGACCTGGAGGTACTTCTAATGGCATATTCTTTTTTAAGGTGCTATTTGAAAGATTTAAGATGACCGGGGAAGATATTTTGTATAGTAAATTTACCCAATACTCACGATCTTGAACACCAGTAACTATAGGATTTTGCTTGGTTTTCTTTTGAGATTGTGCTTGAGTAACAACGGTTGCGCTAACAAAAATTAATGCCGTTAAAAACACATGTTTAAGTTTATTCATGTTATGTGGTTCTTTATTTAGTACTGATTTCAAAAAATCGATTAGTGCCTGCAGAGATGTCAACAGTAAACTTTAATACCTGTGGTTTTTTACCTTTATACACAATAGTAGAAGGAATTAAAGCATGAGTTGCACCATCTCTAACTACCACTTTTTTCTGATTGGCATTTTTTATTTTATTAGTTATAGCTGTCCATTTTAATGCTATAACCTGTTGTTTTGTGGTAGCCGTTCCGTTGTAAACTGTTTTAATTAATACATTATTTTTGTGATTCAAGTATAGAGGAAGCATTTCACTACCTGCTAAAAGGAAAGCACCTACGCCATATACATCGGTATCTTCATAACCTACTTTATCTGGTGCAGCACCTTGTGCTTGTACAAAGCCTAATTTTCCATCTGGATGTACAGAAGTAGTTAAGGCTAACCAAGCTTTACTCACTATAGGAAGGTATTTTTTCTCAGAAATCAATCCATTGTTAATGCCCCATGCCATCGCATAACAGATAAATCCTGTACCACTGGTTTCTTTTGAGGGGTAACTTTCAGGATCTAATAAACTTGCATGCCAGCTGCCATCTGTTTGCTGTATTGAGGCTAATTTAGTAGACATATCAATAAACAAACTTTCTAACTTTTTACGTTCTGGATGATTTTTTGGCAGTACAGAAAGTACTCTTACTAAACCACCTATTACCCATCCGTTACCACGGCTCCAAAATACTTTGGCTCCATTTTTTTCTTTCTTATTAAAATAACGACTATCTCTATAATATAAATGCTCTTCTTTATCATAAAGGTATTCGGTTGTTTTATTCCATAACTCAACAGATTTATCTACGTATTTGGCATCTCCGGTTGCTTCGGTTAAATAACCCAATGCTGGTGGGCCCATAAACAAGGCATCGCACCAAGCCCATTCTCTTAAATGAATATTTTTTTTCCACTCTAAGCCTTCGGTATGTGGCAATTGGGTAATGGTATCTGCTAATGCTTTAAAATCGGCAATGTACTTTGGCTCTTTATAAATAGTATACAATTGAGAATACAATTGACCTACGCAATAATCGTCTGCAAAATGACGGTACTTCCCTATCTGCCATGTATTGTCTTCTCCTACCTTAATTAATTTGTGATAATAGGTTTCATCATTAGCTAATTTAGCCCAAGCCATCATGCCGGTATACATTGCACCACTGGTCCAGTCTTTTTTTGGATTTTTCCATCCTACTGTTTCTAAATTTTTCCATTGCCAGTCGGCCACTTTTTTCATTTGATAGAAAATAGAGTCGCCATTTAATGCATTCGATTGATTTTGAGCATGTGCTACATGAATAGAAAACACACTTAAAAGAAATAAAATTGTTCGTTTAATCATTTGGTTTAGTTCGGTTAGGAGCTTCCAAATTAAACATGTAATTTCTTTTATAAGATTTAATCACAACACAAACGTTTGTTTTTTTCTACAATTGAAACATTCAATCTTTTACAAGTTGAGTAAGATTGCCAATTAAGGGTATCAATTTATATTAGCTGTTGTAATTCAATGTTATACAAGAAGCATTTTTCAATTATCAGCTCACATTATTAAATTAAATTTACCTAAAATCAAACGTTTGTGTAATAAAAATTACAAGGCCAGATTTATACACACACCAAACTACCTAATTATTAATCTCGTTGTACCAAGTTCGTGTCATAGTCGTCCTTTGTTCAGATAATTTAAATTTCGAGCATCATCACTGCAACAAAACCTAATCATCAGACGAAGCAGAGTTGAAGTATTCTCGAACTAGACTAAAGCAAAAGTCGCGGTAAGGTCGCCGTAATGTCGCCATAACGTCGCAGTAAGCCTTTAAAAATGTTTTGAATTTTGACAAGATTGTTTGTCACTTGAAGGGATTGTTTAAAGATACGAATAGTAGTGCACATAGGATTAATTATTGCCATAAAAAAGGAAACAGTTTATACAGCTGTTTCCTTAAGTGCACAAGAAATTTCTTTCGAAGCAAAAAAACTATTTGATGAAATTGTTATACAGCACAACCATTGTTTGTTTTAAAACATTATTCATCCCATCGGTATAAATCGGGTTGCAACCATTTGTGATCACTACAAAACCAAATTTATCCTCGGGTTGAAAAAACATGGCACTGTATAAACCATATGCTGATCCAGTATGACCTTTCATTACTTTACCAGGAATTAAATCATCAACTGTGCGAATAGCTAAGCCATATCCTTCTTCATCAGATATTTTAGTCTGCATAATTTTAGCATACTTTTTTTGAAATGATTTTCTTGCCTTTGTAATTCCCGTAATACATGTGCATGGTCATGTACTTTGCCAAATCGGTTGCAGAAATTTTCATTCCACCAGTTGGTGAAAAAACTGGTGTACTGTATCCCATAACATAGTTTTTTATTTCTTCTCTACGCGGTGCATAGGCTGTTGGTGAAGCAGTAAATTGCTTTGTTTTCCCATTGTATTCATACAGGGTTGTAAACAAATTATTATCCAATGAATCGACACAGTACCCTGCGTTTAAATTTAATGGTTTTAAAATATGGTTCTTTACATAGGTATCAAAACGCTCCCCTGATTGCTTTTCGATAATAGTTCCAATTAAGTTATAGTTTAAATTGCAATAAGCATAACCTGTACCGGGTTCATAATCACTATAACATTTAGCCCAATTCGGATTTTTGTCGGGATTAATCACATCAAGATTTAAATAGCCTTCGCTATCATTTAAACTTGAGCGATGTGACATGGCCATTTTAAGTGTAATTACAGTTTCTGGAAACTTTGGATTTCTTATTTTAAACCCCACAAGCTTACTCATATCATCATTTAAAGAAAGTTTACCAGCTGCCACCAATTGCATGATAGATGTTGCCGAGAAAGATTTAGATATAGATGCAATTCTGAAAATATCTTGATCTTTAAGCGGAGTATTTTGCTCGATATTCTTTAACCCAAAAGAATGCGTGTATATAATTTCACCCTTTTTTACAACAGCTACACTCATGCCCACAACTTCAAGTTGCTTCATGATTTGCTGTATATCGGTTTCTGCTTTTTCAACTTGACTAAAACCCTCAAAAAAGAATGAAACTACGAATAGGAAGGTTAAAAAATAAGGGGAAATTGTTTTCATCATTACGTATAAATTAGTTTAATAAACTTAAACATTTTGGGTAAATGGTCAAACGATATCGTTTAAATGTTACAAGGATAGAAACCAAAAACCCTTCACGATTAGCAGGATTTCCTTGTATTAATGATTATTGGCAATCTCTTTTATGATTTTATCCAGTTCATCGGCTGAAGTTCTCATATGAGCTAAAAGTTCAAGTTGCTTAGGGTTAGCTTCTGTATTCTCCATCAATTCTACTAGAGACATTATTCTGGCGAGAGGTGTCCGTACTACATGCGACTGTAACCAGCTAATATCCTGAAGCTTTCTGTTTTTATCCTCGATTTGCTCCACATATCTACGTTGCTCACTAACATCACGCTGAATGCTAATCCACCTCATAAGTTGACCATTCTCGCCGAAAATTGGCGTGAGGCTTACACTAACATCATATTGCTCACCATTTTTAGTATAATTAATTAATTCAACCTTTGCGGAAGTACGAGTTTCGATAGCTGACTTTAGTTTTAAAAGTTCCATTTGACTAGTGTTATTACCGTGAAGAACATCAGGAGAACTACCTATTAATTCTTCTCTAGAATAACCAGACATTTTTACCATTGCTTGATTGACGTAAATAATTTTTGGAGAGGAATTGGATGCATCTGTTATAAGCACTCCATCTGATGTATTTACAACCACTGATTCCAAGAGCTTAGACCACTCCTCTTCTCTTTTCCGATCAGTAATATCCTGCATTGCTCCAATCATTCTATAGGCTTTACCAGCCTCATCAACCATTACAAATCCCCTATCAAATATATTCTTATACGTTCCGTCTCCACAGAGAAACCTATATTCATCCATCCATCTGGAAATCCCATTGGATATATGTTCATCAAGCTTTACTGATACCCTTTCACGATCTTGAGGGTGAATGTGCTCTTTCCACCAATCGAGGCTAGTTCGCTCTTTCAAAGGATACTTTAGAATCCCATCAATCGCCCTATTCCATAGAATAGTTCCTTTTAGGATGTCACAGTCCCAGATCACATCACTTGTAGCCTTGGAAACGATATTAAACCGTTCTACGTTTTCTGCAACTCGCTGATCAGCTATTATTCTTTCCGTAATATCTTTAGAGGTACAAACTATTCCTGTTACTGCAGGATCATCAAAAAGGTTAGTGGCTTTCGTTTCTATCCACAACCATCCGCCTTTTGCATCTTTATAACGATATGGCGACAATTGAATGGTCTTTTTATCCCATATCTCTACTGCTTCTTGCTCTACTTTCGCTATGTCATCTTTATGGATAAAATCAAATGCCTTCTTTCCTATAAAAAATTCTGGTACGACACCAAATACTCTTTGCGAAGCAGGGCTAACGTAACTATATCTAAATTCTCTATCAATAATAGTGATCATGTCCGAACCGTCTTGAACAAGTGCTTTAAAGCGCCTTTCGTTGGTAAGAAGTGCCTGTTGTACTTCAAACTTTTCGGTCACATTCATTGCTAGTACTACTCTAGCAGGAATACCTTGGTAGATAATCGCATTACTAGCTATTTGTACATAGATCAACTTTCCTTTCTTAGTCAGATGTCGAAATACATTCCTAAAAAAAGCTCCTGTTTTTGAATTGGCTTCTACGATATTTTTCACCTCTTGCACGTCTTCTGCTGGCCGAATAGCCATAATATCCATTGAGAGGAATTCTTCTTTTGTATAACCGTACTCTAATGTTGCAGCAACATTTACGTCTAAAAAACGTAAACTCTTCACTTCAAAAACCCACATTGGCACAGGACATAATTCAAAAAGACTATATAGATCGGTATTATTCATATTTGGCGATTGAAAGGATGGCGGGTCTCACTTGTAAGGTAGTGAATGTTCCAGAAATTATCGAAAGAAAATAGGATTAAGTCAATAAAAAAGATGAATCAGATGATCTAATTAAAAGACCGAATAGGATTTAGTCTATGCTATTAAACAAAAAAACCTCCTCAAATGAGAAGGTTTCTGTTGTACCCAAGAGGAGATTCGAACTCCCACACCCATAAGGGCGCCAGCCCCTCAAGCTGGTGCGTCTACCAATTTCGCCACCTGGGTAAGCGGTTGCAAATATATCAATCTAGTTCAAAACTCAAACCATCATAAGCTAATTTGATGTGAGCTGGTAATTCCTTTTCAATATCAACATGTAAGCCTAAGTTATGGCTCATATGTGTGAAATAGGTTGTTTCAGCCCCTGCTTTATTTGCGAAAGCAATTGCTTCATTTAATGTAAAATGAGAAATGTGATCTTCCTTTTGCAAGGCATTGATCACTAAATATTTACTGCCTTTTATTTTCGATAACGACTCTTCAGAAATTGTTTTAGCATCGGTGATATAAGTAAAATCCTTAAATCTATAGCCAAGAACAGGTAATTTATAGTGTAAAACTTCAATTGGTGTGATACTAGTTTCGCCTATCTTAAAAGGCTTATCCGTTACTGTATGTAGATTTATTTGTGGTAAACCATGGTATTTGGTATCGGCAAAAATATAGGAAAACTCTCTTTTTAAAGCTTCTTGTACTCTTTCAGTTGCATAAATATCTATTTTCTTTTTAAGAATATAATTAAAAGGTCTGATGTCATCCAAACCTGCAACATGATCTTTATGCTCATGAGTAAACAAAATAGCATCTAAATCTTTTACTCCTGCCCTCAGCATTTGGTACCTAAAATCAGGGCCGCTATCAATTACTATAATTTTATCTCCAGTTTCTATCAACACTGAAACTCGTAATCTTTTATCACGTTTATCTGAAGATTGGCATACAGAACAATTGCATCCAATTACTGGAATGCCTTGTGATGTACCTGTACCTAAAAATGTGATTTTCAAAATAAGTGATTATTTGCCTAAGACTTCTGCTAATTTTTTATCCATTGCAACTACATCAACTTCACCCTCTCCATAACGACCAATAATTTTACCGTCTTTATCAATCAAGATTTTAGTAGGCAAGGTATAAATACCAAAGTTTTCACTGATATCATTTGTTCTGTCAAAACCAGTTGAAGTTCGCTTTAGTCCTCTCAAAACATGTTTCCAAATTCCAATTTGATCTTGGTTAACCGCATTTCTCCAATTCTCAGGTTTTGTATCATCATCAGAAATTCCAATTATTTCAAATCCCTTGTCTTTATAGGTAGTATACAAAGTTTTCAAGTGTGGATTACCTTCTCGACAAGGTACACACCAACTAGCCCAAAAATCGAGCAGCACATATTTACCTTTAAAATCAGCTAAACTTAAAGGCTGTCCATTGATATCTGTGCTGGTAAAAATTGTTGCTATTGCTCCAGGGGATCCTTTTTTAAGCTTTTCAATTTCTGCTGAAATCTGTTTCCCAAAAGCACTTTCTTTAATCTTTGGTGTAAACGCATTATAAAATAGCTGAATAGAATCTAACGGCAAACCCGATAGCTTAAATCTTAAAAAATAGACAGAGATGTATGAATTCGGGTTTTTTGATATAAATGCATAATCAACTAAATTCTTTCTTGCAGTAAAAGGTGCGAATTGATCTCTAATATCATTTGCTTTTTTATGAAGTGCATCTTGTTGGTCTTGCGGTAATTTTGCTTGTACTGCTTTGATATATGCATCATTTGCAAACTTATAAGCATCAGTATATTTTTTTAATTCTGTATTAATTGGTGCCTTGAGTTTGGTTAACTCATTAAGTTCTTCTTGTGTTTTTGAGCCCCTTAGAATAAAATTCTTATAATCACCTTGGGTAATCTCTAGTTTCATATTGCTTGGTTCTATAAAGAACGTTGCAAAATTAGGATCATCCATATTCCTTATCCTTAAAGAACTTCTTAAAGAAACACTCTGCGGTTCGTTAATTTCTCCTTTAAATAGGAAAGATTGGTTAGTAATTGCGCTGCTATCAGTTTTTGGTTGTCCATTTTTATCTGTATAGCTAAGATAGATGTAGCCTTCATTTTTGCCGTTTATTGTGCCGTTTATCGTAAATATTGTGTTTTGCGAATTGGCGGATAAACAGTATAAAGCGACAATTAATAACAATCCTATTTTTTTCATGTAATGATTAAGCAATTAAAGATGGGGCTTCAGCAATTATACCTAAAAATGATTAAAATAAAAAGGGTTTGAACAAGTGTCCAAACCCTTTTAACATGTAAACCCTATAGTATCCGGAGAATAAAATTATCTTAAGTCTACCACTTCAACACCAGGATATTTTTTGGCATCAAAAGCAAAAGTAGTCTCTGGTACTTTTACATTAGGTGAAAAGGTTTTAACGTTATAGGTGTACGTATTTCCATTCTTCTCGAAAATAACCACATTAGCGATTTGTTTAGACGCTTTATCTATACTTAAACGAATTTTAAATACAGATTTTTTAGCATCCGTTGGAGATAAATCTATCATTTGATACACCTTAGTGCCAACCTTGTTTTCGCCAGTATATAAATATTTAAATCCTTTCTCATAAATCGTAAATATCTTTGCAGGATTGATAGCATCTCCACTATTATCTACATTAGATATTTGTACTTCTTTATCGCTTTTAAGATAAGTCCATTGCACTTTCCCATCGCTAATCAAATCCTGATTAGTCATTGCTACTTTATATTTATTAGCATTTGCTTTTACATATAAAGTACCTTGTTGAGTTTCTTTAACTTTAGCTTGTGCATTGTTCAACGTAAATGTGAAATCAGTTTTCACGACATCGTACGAACGATATTTTTTACTTACCTCAGCTAAAATCGCTTTTGCTTTCGCATCTGTTTGTGCATTTGCCGTAAAACTAAATGCACTTACCATTACTAATCCTACTATTATCTTTTTCATGTTTTCTTTAATTAACCGCTAACAACACTTCATTGACTGGTTAGCAGCGCTATACATCTATTGTTTGTTATTTAGAGTATTCAAGAACTGTTCCAAAGCGTACTGATCAGGTAATAAAACTTCTCTAGCTTTACTACCTTCAAAAGGGCCAACAACTCCTGCGGCTTCTAACTGATCAATAATTCTACCAGCTCTATTATACCCTAATTTCATTTTACGTTGAATTAACGAAGTAGAGCCCTGTTGGTGTGTCACAATCAATTGCGCCGCCTCTTCAAACAATGGATCTCTATCATCAGGGTCAAAATCACCTCTGGTAGATTCTGCATTTTCATCTATATATTCTGGCAATTGATATGCATCAGGATAGCCGCGTTGGTTGCCAATAAATTCAGAAATACGATCTACTTCAGGTGTATCAACAAAAGCACACTGTAGCCTTATTAAGTCGCTACCTGTTGATAAAAGCATATCTCCTCTACCAATTAATTGATCGGCACCACCACTATCTAAAATAGTTCTTGAGTCTATTTTTGAAAGCACTCTAAACGCTAACCTCGCAGGGAAATTGGCTTTAATAGTACCTGTAATGATATTTACAGATGGGCGTTGTGTGGCTAAAACCAAATGAATACCGATGGCTCGAGCTAATTGTGCTAAACGAGCAATTGGTGCTTCTACTTCTTTACCAGCTGTCATCATTAAATCGGCAAACTCATCTACCACCAAAACAATGAAAGGTAAAAAGCGGTGTCCATTATTAGGGTTAAGCTTACGTTTAATAAATTTATCGTTGTATTCTTTTAGGTTTCTTACTTGTGCATCTTTTAATAAATCATAACGCTGATCCATTTCTATACACAATGAATTTAAGGTATTTACAACTTTTTTAGTATCTGTGATAATAGCATCCGCTTCACCAGGTAATTTGGCTAAAAAGTGTCTTTCAATTCGATTGAATAAAGTTAACTCTACTTTTTTCGGGTCTACCAATACAAATTTCAGCTGCGCTGGATGTTTTTTAAATAATAACGAAACTAAAATAGCATTAATACCAACCGACTTACCTTGGCCAGTTGCTCCAGCCACTAATAAGTGTGGCATTTTAGCTAAATCTGCAATAAAGACCTCATTACTAATTGTTTTACCTAAAGCAATTGGTAAATCCATGGTATTTGTTGCCCATTTTTCTGTGTTTAAAATGCTCCGCATCGACACCATTTCTGGATGTTGATTTGGTACTTCTATACCAATTGTACCTTTACCAGGCATTGGAGCAATAATACGAATACCCAATGCGGCTAAACTCAATGCAATATCGTCTTCTAGGTTTTTGATTTTTGAAATACGAACTCCAGGGGCTGGAATAATTTCGTACAAAGTTACTGTTGGACCTATTGTAGCTTTAATTTTATCAATTTCAATATTGTAATGATTTAAGGTCTCTACAATTTTGTTTTTATTGGCTTCTAATTCTTCGGCATTTACCGAAATTTTATTTGTGCCGTAGTTTTCTAACAAATCTAAATGTGGGTGCTGGTAACCTGATAAATCTAATTTCTCATCGTAATTACCAAACTGTTCTACTAATCCATCTGCTTTTACTTCATCTTCACTTTTCTCTACACTAAAAGCTGGTTCTGGTGCAACTTCTAATGGTGTGGCCGCTGCAGCAGCCATTGGCGTTAATAACACGTTTGTACCTAGTGGAGCTGCTATGATGTCTTCTTCATCCTCTTCTCTTTTCTCAAAGCGATTAGGTGTTAAAACAATATTTTGATCTTTTTTAGGTTCGTTTTTAAATCTATCGTTTATATTAAATTCAACTGGTATTGCTGCTAGTTCTTCTTCTTTATTTTTCGCTTCATCGGCTCTAATATCATTCACATAATCAGGAACTTCATTTTCTAAATAAACTTCTTTAGTTCGTTTTGTGATTTTAAAATCGATGTTATACGCAATAATTAAAATAGTTAAACCTAAAAAGACAATTAGCCCACCGACACCTGCTTGTCCAATTTGGGCGACCAATAATTTATTAGTCCAATATCCAAATTCCCCTTCTAAAAAGTGTGGTGTATCTTTAAAAAATGAATGTCCAAAACCGAAAGCTAAAGAAATGAACAATAAAAAGAAAAAGCTATATCCTAATACTTTCTCAATTGCAAATATTTTAACCTTGAATAATAAACGATACCCTATTACAAAAAACACAAAAATAAACAGGAATGAAGCAACTCCAAACCACTCGTATATAAACTGATGTGACAATAAAGCGCCGATTTTACCCAACCAATTTTGGACTACTGGCGCATCTACTCCATTATTTTTTAGTTCATCAACAGTTTTAAACAAATTACTCCAACCGCCATTTGCATCAATTACATAGCTTTGATCTTCCTGCCAAGTAAATAAATAAGAAGTAAAAGCAACTAAAAAATAAATAGAAATAATTACGAAGAAAAGTCCTACGATTTTTACAAATCTGCCATTTTGCAAATCAAAGGAAGGTAAAATATCTGCCTTAGCTCGGGTGCCTTACTTGTAGTTTGTTTCTGACCAATTTTAGATGGTTCAGTATCTTGTTTAAATGAATTTGACCTAAATTGATTCCCCTTTACAGACATCTTTCGTTTACTATATTAATCAACAAATATAAAACATATACTTGTTTGTGATGTATAAAACGAATACGATTTAAACAAATTATTTTGAATTGCCAAAAGCCTTTTTTAAAATTTATTAAGCAGTATTAAACTTTCTGTAAAAACAACTGTCATAATTAAAAGCTGAATAATATCGGTTTGAATAGTTTTGTTTTAGGTTAATCCTGCTTGATTTTTATTGAGCAGGATTTTTTTCGTCTTAAAATCTCAATTTATTTTTGTTAATTTAACATATTGGTTTTAAAGCTATCTAAAAATGGATATTACGCATCTCGAAACGCTTATAGAAAATGATCAAATAGAAGAAGTTACAGCCTTGCTTACACAAAAACCAGAGTTGGCAACTAAAACTACTTCTCATCAAATATCTCCAGTTTTGTTGGCTTGTTATTATAAAAAACAAGAAATAGCGAATGTAATTGCAGAATTTGTTCAAGAATTAGACTTGTTTGAAGCGTGTGCGTTAGGAAAATTTGACGACGTGACATTGTTGATTTTTAAAAATCCTCAAAGCATAAACTCACATTCTGTAGATGGTTTTACACCTTTGGGATTAGCTTGTTATTTTGGACATGAAGATATTGCTCGGTTTTTGGTCTTAAAAGGTGCAGAAGTAAATGTTCCCAGCAAAAATGGTTTTAATGTTTTCCCAATTCATTCTGCGGTAGCTGCAAATAACTTTAACATTACAAAAATGTTATTAGATGCAGGAGCTTATCCAAATGTTTGTCAAAAATCTGGTGTTGCACCTTTACATTCTGCGGCACAATTGGGCAATATTGAGCTGATTATTTTATTGTTAGAACATGGCGCAGAAGTTTCTTTGCGCATGGAAGGAGGTAAATTACCAGCCGATTTAGCTGAGGATAAGGGATTTCATGAAATTGCTGAGATTTTGATGCCTGAGGATTAATTCTTAAATATCCCAAACTCTTAACCTCACTTTTTTCATATAGTTTCTAATGTCTAAAACTATGGCTGCTAAAATGTAAAATAGAATTGGAAATCCTACCGCCAAAAAAGATGAGTAAATAAAGAATAAACGTACTTTACTTGTACTCATGTTAAACTTATTCGCCAAATAAGTAGAAACCCCAAAGCTTTGCTGTTCGAAAAAGGTAACAATACGTTGAAACATCTTATTGTTTTAAAATTTTAATTCCAATAACACAATTTAAGCATTTTTTTTCATTACAGTATGCTTTTTTCAATTGTAATATTGCTTGTGAGTTAAATGCATTTTTAATATTAACTCCTGCAGATGTATATTGTTTTATAATTGCATTATTTTCTGCAGATAAATTTTCTAATAATGCGAACGACCTGTTAATCAATTTGTATTGATCCATTATTTTCCCATAGGTAAAAAGAAATAAGCTCAATGTATTAATAAGGATATTATGTATTGATTTTTGGCCTAATTGCAATCCAACATCTTCAGTTTGTTTATTAAAATGGTAATGCGTTTTCCAAAATGGATGAACAGGTAAATTTTCGAAGATTTGCTGTAAATCTCGGTGATTTTTAATCAGTAAAATTTTAGAGAACAAATGATTAGAATTTACAATAAGTGCCGCAAATTGAGCTAACCTTAAGGTTGGAAAGTTTTGAGGTCGAGTTCGCATGAATTTCCAGAGCGAAATATCTATTGGCATGAGGTTATATTTCTTTTGTAAAAACTGATATTCTCTTTTGAGTTGTTGTGGATACTCCTCTTCAAAGTATTGATTTAAAAACCCTGCTTGACCAAAAATTAAGGCTTCAATTTGTAAAGGATTATCTTTATGCTTAGCAAATAGGTGTTGCGGTAAAGATTGAGCCAATATTTCCATCGGGATAGCATTTAATTTAAAGCCAAAGTTTTTGGCCATAAAATGATAAAATGTTTCGTCCCAATCACCTTTTAAAACGTTTAATTTCTCTTTAACTTCTGTAGATTTTTGCTCCAATCGTTCTACCAAAACACGAGATAGAAATCCATTGACTTGAAACTCATCCACTTCGTGAATTTGTTTTTCACATGGGAAATTATTTGCTGAAGTAATTAGCTGTTCATAATTATTTAACAAATGCGATGGGAAAAGTCCTTTTAGCAAAAGAACAGGTAATAAAGTCCCATCTTTTCGATAAACAGGGACATCGTCTTCATAAACTACATGCAGAATTACATTTTCATAAGCACTGTCAAGTTCATGTTTATGCATTAACCAATCTGATGATTTAAGATGAATTTCTACATTCCCAACCCATGTGGTGGTATTTATTTTTAGCTTGACATTATTGAAATCTGGCCCTGCATTTTTATTTAAAATACCCTGTTGTATAATTTCAATGGCTTCACCATGTGTAGTGTACAATTTTTGGGCACCATATAATCTAAATTGCCAAATAAAATGCAAAAATTCTTCAGGAAAGTTCATGAATGAAATTATGCAATAAAATGTATTTGGAATACTTTATTACAAAATTTAACTAGTAGATATTAAAAATATAGTATTAATTAATGAAATTACTTTTAACGAGATTACCTAAACAGTTCCTTCTTGATTTTTCTTATAATTAGTAATAAAAACTCCGCTAATAATAAGTGCGGTTGCGATAAGTAAATCAAATGTAATTACTTCATCCAAAACAAGCCACCCTAAAAATATGGCAATAATGGTATTAAAATAAGAAAGTATTGAAACCTCAGTTGCAGTTACTTTTTTAAGCGCATAGTTATAACAAAAATAACCAATAACAGATCCAAACAAACCTAAATATACCACTGCCGAAAGGCTTTCAACGCTCCATGTACTTGGTTGTATTTTTTCTGAAAAAAACAATGCTAAAACAAGCTGAACTACGGCCGAAAAAACAAATTGATAAAATAAATCAAGGAATATATTTGAGCTTTTATGTGTGTATTTTTTAGTGTAAATCGTTCCACTTGCCCAGCCCAAAATAGCCACCGCTAAAAACATAATTCCTGTTTTATAATTAGGATCTAATAAATCACTTAGCCCATCCCTAAAAATAAAAGCTACCCCTAAAAATCCAATAGTTACCCCAACAAAGCCTTTTAAACTTGGTTTTTGCAATCCTATTAGTACACTTCCAATAAAAACTATAATTGGTGATAGTGCATTTAGCAATGAAGTTAATCCACTAGGAATACTCTGTTCGGCTACGGTTGTCATTCCATTCGCAATTACAATCATCAAAATAGAGAGTAGCATTTGTCGTCTAAAAGCCGGCCAGCCAATCCATTTTAATTCTTGTTTACGTAATAAAACGATTAATAAAATAAGTGATGCGATAGTTTGACGCATGGCAGTTACAAACCAAGGCGGTATAGTTTGCACAGCAATTCGAATACCTAAATAGGTGGTACCCCAAACAATTGCTACGGCAAGTAACGCTACAATTAACTTGAAATCGGGTTTTGATTTCATATTAAGTTGGCGGTTATTAAAATTTGCTCCATTTCTTGTTGTAAAACCAATGCCTCTTCTCTTGCTTTTTCGGCGAAATCTAAACCGTCGCTAGCATAAATTATATTTCTAGCCGAATTCACTAATAATCCACATTGTGAGTTTAAACCATTTTGGCAAACTGCCGATAAGCTTCCACCCTGTGCACCAATTCCTGGAACTAATAAAAAGTGGTCAGGCGCCAATCGGCGTATATTTTGAAACTCTTCAGGTTTTGTTGCACCAACAACGTACATCATTTGGTTACTAGTTGCCCATTTTTGCGAAGTGGTGATTACTTGTTCATATAGTTTTTGATCATCACTTTCCTTAATTTGAAAATCTTGACTTCCTGTATTGGAAGTTAACGCTAAAAGGATAACCCATTTATTTGGATGATCTAAAAAAGGAGAAACTGAATCTTTACCCATATACGGCGCTACAGTAATGGAATCGAAGCTCATTTGCGAACTTTCTTCGTTAAAAAAAGCTTCAGCATACATAGCAGATGTATTACCAATATCTCCTCGTTTCGCATCAGCAATGGTAAAAACATCTTTTGGAAAGTGCTTCCAAGTATTTACCAATGTTTCCCAACCTTTAACTCCCCTACTTTCATAAAATGCAGTGTTTGGCTTATAGGCAATGCAAAGATCATGAGTAGCATCAATTAACTGTTTGTTAAACTCTAAAATTGGATCGTTGTACTTTAACAAATGCTTTGGTAATTTATCTAGCACTGGATCTAGACCAATACATAAAAAAGATTTTTTCTTTTGTATCTGCTCAAAAAGCTGTTCCTTGTTCATTTTAATGGGAGAATTGGTGCACAAAGATGTCAATTTTTAACGATTTTTAGGGCTACTATATTTGCACAAACAAAACTTTTTTTAAACAATTTTCAATTTTAGTTGGTTATTAATTTTCAAATACATACAATTGTGCCATAATTTCCGAATGTTTATCTGAATATCCCAGAAAAATCTCAACCAATATTGTTCTATAAATGTTTTTAAAGGCATTTTTCCGTTATATTCTTTTGATAAACCCAATTTAAATTTCTCGACAAACACATATAAATGTTTAATAAAACAGAATTAACTGAAAAGCTTACTGCAGAATTACGTGAGTTAGCAAAAAATGAAGGCATAAATAACGCAGATGATTTGCGTAAAAACGACCTGATTGAACAAATTCTACAGCAACAAGCAAGCAAAAGCACAACTGCTGAGGTAGTAACAGAAACTGCAAGACCAATTGTAACCGCTACTAAACCTAAAGTGGTTAAAGAAAATACTGCTGCTTCTGATAAACCATTGGCAAAAAAGAGAGCTCGTATCTCTAAAGATGACAAAAGTACTCAGCTACAACAACCAGAACGCGAAAGGATAACATTATTTGATGAACCGCAAACGCGTAAACCTGAAACTGAACCAACAATTGAAATTGCTGAAGTTGAACCGCCAGTAGTTACTTTACCTCCAGATTTTGTAAATGATCCGGAACGTTTAGAAACCATTGCAGAAAAATTGCAAAATCAAGCAAATAAACCTGCTCAATCTAATCCTAATCAACAAAATAAAAAAGACAGGTTGCCAAGAGAAGCAAGAGCTGCTAAAGAAGTTGCAGTTGGTGAAGAAAAACCAGCTAGAGAAGAAAGAGCTCCAAGAGAAGACAATAACAATAACCGTCCGCAAAAAGGGCAAAATAACCCAAATCAAAACGGCGGAAATCATAAACAAAACGAGACCAGCTATTCCAATCTTGATTTTGATAATACCATTACTAACGAAGGTGTTTTAGAAATTATGCCAGATGGATATGGCTTTTTGCGTTCGGCAGATTACAATTATTTATCTTCACCAGATGATATTTATGTATCGCAATCACAAATTAAATTATTTGGTTTAAAAACTGGCGATACCGTTAATGGAAGTATTCGTCCACCAAAAGAAGGTGAAAAATATTTCCCTTTGGTAAAAGTAGTAAGCATCAATGGCCGTATCCCTGCTGATGTGCGTGACCGCGTTCCTTTTGATTACCTTACTCCTCTCTTCCCTACAGAAAAATTAAACTTATTTACTGATGCGTCTAATTACTCTACACGCATCATGGATTTGTTCACCCCAATAGGTAAAGGGCAACGTGGTTTAATTGTGGCACAGCCAAAAACTGGTAAAACCAATTTATTAAAAGAAGTTGCTAACGCGATTGCTAAAAATCACCCAGAAGTTTATTTAATTATTCTGTTAATTGATGAACGTCCGGAAGAGGTTACCGATATGGCTCGTAGTGTAAGAGCAGAAGTTATTGCTTCTACTTTTGATGAGCCAGCAGAACGCCATGTGAAAATTGCCAATATTGTATTAGAGAAATCTAAACGTTTGGTAGAATGTGGTCATGATGTGGTTATCCTTTTAGATTCGATTACTCGTTTAGCGAGAGCGTATAATACAACTGCACCAGCATCTGGTAAAATATTATCAGGTGGTGTCGATGCAAATGCATTACACAAACCAAAACGTTTCTTTGGTGCTGCTCGTAATATTGAAAAAGGTGGTTCATTAACTATTTTAGCAACTGCTTTAACAGATACAGGCTCTAAAATGGATGAGGTAATTTTCGAAGAATTTAAAGGTACTGGTAACATGGAGCTTCAGTTGGATCGTAAATTATCTAACAAACGTATTTTCCCTGCTATCGATATCACTGCATCAAGTACGCGTAGAGATGATCTATTGTTAGATAGAGAAAACCTGCAACGTGTTTGGGTTTTACGTAATCACTTAGCAGATATGAATTCTCAAGAAGCGATGGAGTTGGTACAAGCGCAGATAAAAGGCACCAAAACCAACGAAGAATTTTTAATGGGAATGAACGGATAATTTGAGGTAAAAGGTTTAAGGTAGGCAGAAGGTATATTTCTATTGCCTTACAAACCTTAAGCCCAAAACCTTACACTCTAAATCTTTCAAAAATGAAAAAACACATCCCTAATGTTATTACCTGCGCCAATCTATTTTCTGGTTGTGTAGGGATTGTTTTCGCTTTTAAAGGTGAACTAGAAATCGCCGCTTATTTCGTTTTACTTTCTGGTATTTTCGATTTTTTTGATGGAATGGTTGCTCGTTTGCTACATGTAAAATCAGCAATTGGAAAAGAACTAGATTCCCTTGCAGACATGATTAGCTTTGGCTTTTTGCCAGGCGTAGTCATGTTTCAACTGTTAAAAGTTAGTGATTACAGTTCTGAATATTTACCTTATTTTGGCTTTATTATTACTGTTTTTTCCGCTTTACGTTTAGCAAAATTTAACATAGACGAAAGACAAACAGAAGAATTTATTGGATTGAACACACCAATGAATACATTATTTATTGTTTCCCTACCTTTTATAGCAAAAGATTATCCAACGGTTATAGGTTCTACAATTTTGCTATTAGCAATTGTTGCTATAACTAGTTTCCTATTAGTAAGTGAAATCAAAATATTTTCGCTAAAGTTTAGCAACATGACATGGGCGAAAAATAAATTCAAATTTATTTTCCTCATTTTATCAGCGTTGCTGATTACTTTTTTACAGTTTGCTGCAGTACCGTTTGTGCTAGTACTTTATATAGCGTTATCAATTCTACATTTTAAGAATGAGAGCTTAAAATCTAAAAAAAGTATCTCTTAAAGTTGTTTTTGCAATTCAACTTTTGCATCGTCTAGTTGCTTGTACAACACGCCCATAAAATCTTTTACTTCCTGAAAAGCTGTTGGAATATGCTCAATTTCTTTCAACTCACGAGCGTTGCGTTCAATTTCTTGGATATGATCTCTAACATCTTCTCTACCTACATAATAAAAAGTAGGTTTCATTTTATGTGCACATTCAGATGTTGTTTTCCAATCTTTAGCTTCAATTGCTTTTTCTAAATCTGCCAAATAAAGTGGCGTTTGCTTTTGAAAAACATCTAACATTTCAATCATAAAGTCGGCACTATCGCCAGACATATCTCTTAAATAAGATAAATTAAGGGGCTGGTTGTTCTTTTGGTAATCAATCATTTATGTAAAGCTAATAATTATCTTTTTGATACTGATAAACTGTCTGTTAAAGTAGTTAATATTTCTCTTATAGTTTTCCCAAAAACGGGATGAATTAAATTCGGTGCAATTTCAGTCAAGGGTTCTAATACAAATTTTCTATTTTGCATTTCAGCATGTGGAATTTGAAGTTGATTATCAATTGTAATAATTTCATCGCCATATAAAATAATATCGATATCAATTAATCTCGATCCCCATTTCTCATGTCTAATTCGTCCTAGCGTTTTTTCAATTTCTAACACTGTTTGTAGCAATCCTAAAGGCGATAATTGTGTATCGACTCCTAAAGCTAAATTTAAAAAACCTGGCTGATTTGCATTGCCCCAAGGTTCAGTTTCATAAACAGAAGATTTAACAATCACAACACCAACCTTCTCCGAAATCAATTGTATTGCCCTTTCTAGATATAATTCACGGTCGCCCAAATTACTACCGAGTAACAAATAAGTTCTATTTATATCTAAATGCATATTTGCGGTTTTTTTCAAAACTTTTTATTAAAAAATCAATTTTTATAATTTACCAATGGCGGCATAAATTTACTATAAGATGCCCAATCCGTTTTATATCTTTACAAATTAAATATTTACCTAGCACATGAGAGAATTTTTTAAATATGTTTTTGCAACAGTAGTTGGAATTGTAATTTCAACCTTCATTATAACTTTATTGTTCTTTTTTATTATTATGGGTTTTGTAGCCTCTATGGGTGAAGAAAAAGCAGTAGTTGTTAAAAATAATTCTGTTCTCTTTTTAGATTTAGATCAGGCAATTACAGAACGTACTCCAGAAAATTCAATAATTGACAAATTTGTTGGCGGTGAAGAAAAAAGCATTGGCTTTTATGATGTTATTAAAGCATTAAAAGCAGCAAAAACTGATGATAACATAGAATGTGTATATATTAATGTAAGCGCTCCAAATTCAGGTATGGCTACCATGCTTGAAGTAAGAAACGCAATATTAGATTTTAAGAAAAGTAAAAAACCAGTCATTGCCTATAGCGAGATTTATAGTCAAGGTGCTTATTATTTAGCTTCAGCAGCAAATAAAGTGTATCTAAATCCTCAAGGCGCATTAGAATTCAAAGGTTTTAGCTCTGAACTTACGTTTTTTAAAGGCGCATTAGACAAATTAGGCATTGAAGCTCAAATTATAAGAGTTGGTAATTATAAGAGCGCAGTTGAGCCTTTTATTACTACTAAAATGAGCGACTATAATCGACAACAAGTAACGGCATATGTAGGTGGCTTATATCAAACTTTTTTAAATGGAATTTCAGAAACTAGACATATCAGTACAGATAGTCTTTTCATGTTAGCTAACGATTATAAAATACAGCTTCCAAAAGACGCTTTAACTTATAAAATGGTAGATGGTTTGCGTTATAAGGATGAAATTTTAAATGAATTAAAAAATATTACGGGTAAAGACAAAAAAAGCAACTTAAATACCGTTAGCATTAACGATTATATTGCCAATTTACCAGCAGAAGTAACTTCAGGCAAAAATCAAATAGCAGTTATTTATGCCAACGGAGATATTGTTGGTGGCGAAGGTTCTGATCAACAAATTGGTTCTGAGCGTATTTCTAGAGCAATTAGAAAAGCTCGTTTTGATGATGATATCAAAGCCATTGTTTTACGTGTAAACTCAGGTGGTGGTAGTGCATTAGCATCTGACGTGATTTGGAGAGAAGTTGTTTTAAGCAAAAAAGTGAAGCCAGTTATTGCTTCTTTTGGCGATGTGGCCGCATCTGGTGGATATTACATTGGTTGTGCAGCTGATAGTATTTTCGTTCAGCCGAATACCATTACAGGTTCAATCGGTGTGTTTGGTATTATTCCTAACTTCCAAAACCTATTAAATAATAAATTAGGAATTACGTTTGATGGAGTTAAAACTGGCAAATACGCTGATATTATGAGTGTAAATCGTCCATTAACTGCTGGAGAACGATTTATTATTCAAACCGATGTAAACCACGTATACGATAGTTTTATTACTCGCGTAGCTGATGGTCGTAAAAAAACAAAGGCACAAGTGGATAGCATTGGTGGCGGTCATGTTTGGATTGGAACAGATGCTGTAAAAAACGGATTAGCAGATCGTTTGGGTAGTTTTAACGATGCGATAAAGGCAGCAGCTAAGAAAGCTAAATTATCAGATTTTAAAGTAGTCGAATATCCTGAAAAAATAGATCCATTGAAAGGCTTTTTAGCTAGCGCAAAAGAAAATATCAGTATACATTACACTAAAAAAGAACTAGGGGAAAACTATCTACTCTTCAAGCAAATGCAAAAAGCAATTGTAAATTCTGGTGTTCAAGCTAGAATGGATTATGAAATTAAAATAAAATAGTTAATCTAATTTTTTCCATTCGGGATAAAGGGTGAGATAGGTTTCATTAACTGCCTCCCCTTTTTTATGAACAATAACTGCCCTACTTATATCTCTAATAAATTCTACAGCAATTCCATTTGATTTCGAATCATATACTAAAATTGTATCTCCTATTCCATCATTTACATACGTTGCAACTTTCTTAAAGTCTTTATATTTTTCTGTAAAATTAGCAAGGGAGTTCTCGGTATTTAAACCGGTAATTGTTGTGAATTTACTTGAATTTACTCTAATTTGCTTCACGTCTTTTCCAGTCATTGTACTATCAATATAAGAAGAGTAAACTGCAATTTCATTTCTTCCGTAATTAGTATTCTTTTTACCATACCAAATACCCCAGGCCTTTCCCATTGCCGCATCTCCGGCATCTGGTTTACCTAAAATACTATCTAATTCATTCACATTTTGTCCTAAATAAATTCGACCAATAGATTTACCAGGTGTCACCAAAAATTTTGCTTTTACACTATCCGTTTCTAAACTATCAGCATTTAACTTGATTGAATTAGAATTTGAATTGCATGAAAAAAGTATTGCTATGCAAGGAATTAAGAGATATTTAAGTTTCATCCTTAAAAAACAAAATAACTCCCTTATTGTGTTCATAAATTTAATTTTAAGGTTTTAGTTTTATAATTTTACAACAATGGAAAACAAAACCATATCGCGTACATTAAGGCTTTTTTCGCAACTAATGGAGTTGAACGATGAAAATCCTTTTAAAATCAGATCTATAGCTAATGCAGCATTTAAAATAGACAAACTTCCTTTTCCAATTGCCAAAAAACCTTTTGAAGAGATTGATAAAATTGATGGGATTGGCAAAAGTATCGCAGCGAAAATTATCGAACTAATAGAAACTGGAACTATACAAGAACTAGAAGATAGTTTGCAACAAATCCCACCAGGTGTGGTAGTAATGTTAAGTATAAAAGGTATTGGGGCAAGAAAAGTAGGTATTATTTGGCACGATCTGAAAATAGAAAATGTTGGTGAATTGTATTACGCTTGCAACGAAAACCGTTTAATTGAAGCCAAAGGTTTCGGACTAAAAACTCAAGAAGAAATTAAACAAAAGATTGAGTTCAGAATGGCTGCCAATGGTAAATTTCTGTATGCACATGTCGAAGGAATTATCACTCAACTATATACTGAACTATTGCTTTGGCTAAACAAGGTTGACACTTTGCCTTTACTCGGCATTGCTGGAGGATTTAGACGTTGTGTAGAAATTATAGAAGAAGCAGTAATTATTATTGGAACTGATGATGCAGCTAGTTTGGTAGAAAAAGTTCATTCATTTAAACTTTTAGCCTTTAAAAACGACGGAGTAAATACATTTACAGCCTATACAGAAAGTGGTTTGCAAATTAGTTTGTCAATTGTACAAAAATCTGATTTTTATTTTCAGTATTTTAAGATGACTGGAAATGAAAATCATGTGAATAAAGTTTTAAAATTAGCTGGAAATGGGCCGTTTGAAAGTGAAGAAGAAATTTACACAAAAGCTGGATTAGATTTCATTGAACCTGAATTACGTGAGAGTTTAGACGAAATTGAGCTAGCTAAAAAACATCAATTACCAAATTTAATTACTTACGCCGATTTAAAAGGAAGTCTACATAATCACTCTGATTGGAGCGATGGTGTGCATACGCTAGAGGAAATGGCAGTGTACTGTAAAGACGATTTAAAACTAGAATATTTAGGTATTTGCGACCATTCTAAATCTGCATTTTATGCCAAAGGATTAAATGAGCAACGCGTTTATGCCCAACACCAACAAATTGATGAGTTGAATATAAAACTTGCTCCTTTTAAAATTCTTAAAGGAATTGAAAGCGATATTTTAAACGATGGCTCTTTAGATTACAGCGACGATACCTTGGCAACATTCGATTTTGTAGTAGCATCTGTTCATAGTAATTTACGAATGGGTGAGGAAAAAGCTACTGCTAGATTAATTAAAGCTATAGAAAACCCATATACCACTATTTTAGGTCACCCAACTGGGAGATTATTATTGAGCCGTAAAGGGTACGAAATTGATTACAAAAAAGTAATTGATGCATGTGCTGCTAATAATGTAGTTATTGAAATTAATGCAAATCCACTACGATTAGATTTAGATTGGCGTTGGCATCATTATGCATTAGAAAAAGGTGTTTTACTTTCAATTAATCCCGATGCTCACCGTAAAGAAGGCTTTCATGACATGCGATTTGGTGTTATGGTAGCTCGTAAAGGAGGATTAACACCACAAAAATGCTTAAATGCTTTTTCTTTAGCAGAGATTACCGATTACTTTAATCAAAAAAAAATATCTTTGTGAGATGATAAGTGAATTAGCCAATACAATTTTCAACCAATCCATTATTGATTATCACAAGTTTGATAATATCGATCAGGTAGCCGTTAGCCCACATGATACTTCTAGTTTGGCCCATTTACTCTATCTAAAAAACTGGATTGATACCGCACAATGGCACATGGAAGATGTAGTTAGAAATCCAGAAATTGATCCTGTTGAAGGTTTAAATTGGAAAAGACGGATTGATGCACAAAATCAGATACGTACCGATATGGTTGAATTTATTGACGGTTATTTTTTAGACTTATATAAAAGCATAACACCTTTACCTGATGCAAAAGTGAACACTGAAAGTCCCGCTTGGGCAATAGACCGTTTATCTATTTTGGCGCTTAAGATATATCATATGCAAGAAGAGGCCGAAAGACCTACTGCAACAGAAGAACATCGCCAAAATTGCTTACAAAAATTAAACACCTTATTAGCACAAAGAACAGATTTATCCACTAGTATTGATGAATTATTGGCTGATATTGAAGCAGGCAAAAAGTACATGAAGGTGTATAAACAAATGAAAATGTATAACGATCCAAGTTTAAATCCTATACTCTACAACAATTCTAAATAATGCCTTTAAAAGGTAAAATCATCGTTTTACGTTTTTCTGCCATGGGCGATGTTGCTATGGTAGCATCGGTTTTACGAGAATTTTCAGTTCAGAATCCAGAGGTTAAGTTGGTCATGGTAAGTCGTGCTGCTTTTAAACCTTTTTTTGATGAAATAGAAAAGCTAACCTTTCATGCTATTGAACCTAAAACTTTACATAAGGGTATTTTAGGATTATATAAATTGTATAACGAATTACGCAAATACAAGCCTACAGCAATAGCAGATTTACACGACAATTTACGAAGCAGAATACTTTCCACTCTTTTCCGTTTAGGCGCTTACAAAATTGAACGAATAGATAAAGGTAGGTTAGAAAAAAGAGAATTAACTCGGTCAGAAAACAAAATTTTAAAACCTTTAAAACAAACTGTAGAACGTTATGCAGATGTTTTCAGAGCTTTAGGCTTTAACCTGAAATTGAGCCATCAGTTAGTTAGGTTAGTTAAAAAAATGCCAGCAACTGCTGAGCAATTATTATTAGCGAAAAATGTAAAAAGAATTGGCATTTCACCTTTTGCACAACATATTTTTAAGGTTTATTCCTATAATAAAATGGAAAAAGTTATCCAAGGTTTAGATAGCTTAGGTTTCGAAATCTTTATTTTTGGTGGTGGAAATGAAGAAAAAGCAATTGCTGAGGGCTGGAAAAATCAATTTAAAAATGTTAAAAATTTAATTGGTAAATTTACCTTAAGAGAAGAACTTGATATTATCGCTAATCTTGATGTAATGCTAAGCATGGATTCAGCCGGAATGCATATGGCATCTTTAATGGGTATACCAGTAGTTTCTATTTGGGGGCCAACGCATCCATATGCTGGATTTTTAGGTTATGGCCAATCTATAACCGATTGCATCCAAATTGATCACCCTAACAGACCAAATTCTATTTATGGAAACAAACCTTGCTTGTGTGGTGTTTTCCCTTGTATAGACCTTATTAGTCCAGAAAGCGTTTTAAATAAAGTAAAAGAAAGGGTAGAAAATGGCTAAACAATTACTACTAGTTCGACATGCAAAATCTGATTGGGGTGATGCAAGCTTACATGATTTTGATCGACCTTTAAATAAAAGAGGCCATACTAATGCACCAGAAATGGCGCAACGCTTAGTTAACCAACAAATTTTGCCCGAATTAATAGTTAGCAGTCCAGCATTAAGAGCATTAACTACAGCCAACTATTTTGCAAAAGCTTGGCAAATTCCATCTGATGATATTAGACAAAAATCTGAAATTTATGAAGCAAATGTAAAAACACTTTTGTCAGTTGTTACTAATTTAGATGATGAATTGAACCAAATTGCCCTATTTGGACATAATCCAGGTTTAACAGATTTCGCAAACTATTTAAGCAATGCTCATATTTACAATATGCCTACGTGTAGTGTGGTCCTGATAGAATTTCCATTTGATGATTGGGAAGAAATAAGCGCTAATACAGGAAAAGTTTTGCTATTCGATTATCCGAAGAGTTTGGATGATTAAATGCTTCATTCCTTAACTCAAGCAAATAATGAGTAATATTCCCTTCCAATCCATAGATTGGAACAAAATAGAAAAAACAGAACATCAAGGAGAAACTGGAATTTCATATTGGCAAACGCTTCAATTTGAAGGTATTCGCGTTCGTTTAGTAGAATATTCTGCAGGTTATTTAGCAGATCACTGGTGTAAGAAAGGACATATAGTGCATTGTTTGGAAGGAGAGTTTAGTAGTGAACTTGAAAATGGCGATGTATTTATCTTAACCAAAGGGATGAGTTATATTGTTTCTGACAATTTAAGTTCTCATCGTTCGATATCCAAGAATGGAGTTAAATTATTAATCATCGATGGTGATTTTTTAAAATAAGATGGGCATTCCCAAGTTTCTATTTCTTGTAAAAAATCTAGTATACGATACTTGCGCTTTAGATTTTACTGATTTAAAACTAGAGAAAGAAAGTATAGAATATGACGCTTGTAGTTTTCAAATGAATGGAAAATTAATTCTACATAGAACTGCAAAAATAACACCCACTAAAATTGGTCAGTTTGTTACGATTTGGAAAAGAAACCATACTGGACAAACTGAACCTTTTCATATTGATGATGATTTTGACTTAATTATCATAAGCACAAAAAACAACAATTTATTCGGACAATTTATCTTTCCAAAATCCATTTTATTAGAAAAAGGAATAGTTTCTAGTAACAAAAAGAAAGGGAAAAGAGGAATTAGAGTTTATCCACCTTGGGATGTAACTATTAATAAACAAGCTCAAAATACACAGGAATGGCAATTAAATTATTTTCTTGAGATTCCGAACTCAAACGACAATCATAAAAATATTTGTCAATTATTGAAATCCTTGCTACAATTACTTTTATAAATATTATTTTTAAGGAGATAAGCGAGAATTAAATAATTTGTGAAAACTGATAATTTTCTGCATCATCTTAAAAAACTTTTTATGAAAAAATTTATTTTAACACTCTTACTTCCACTATTGTGGACTACTTCATTTGCACAAAATAAAGTTGAAGCAGAAAAAATTGTTGATGAAGGAATTGCATTCCATGATAAGGCTGAGTATGATAATGCCATTGCAAAATATGATAAGGCTTTAGCACTTGATAAGGATAATTTATTTGCTTTAACTGAAAAGGCATTCAGCTTACTCGCTCAAAAAAAATATGAAGAATGCATTAAAGTATCTGAAATTGCTTTAGCAAAGCATAAAACTGGCAATGAGCTCCAAACATTGTACGTTACATACGGTAATGCACTCGATATGGTGAATAAATCTGTTGAATCAGTTGCTGCTTATGATGCAGGAATTAGATTATTTCCTACTTATCAGATGTTATATTTCAACAAAGCGGTAACATTGCGTACTTTAAAGAAAAGCGAAGAAGCGCTATTATCTTTACAAAAAGCGGCTACCCTCAATCCAAATCATCCAGGTTCTCACCATGTAATGGGGTTAACATTAAAAGAGCAAAATAATGCGATTGGAGCTCTTCTTGCTTATTGGAGATTTTTTACGCTTGAACCAATAAGTAGTAGAGCATCATCAAATTTTACGCAAGTTCAAGAAATAATGAAAGGTGGCGTAACTACAAATGGCGATAAAAATGTAAATATTTCTATTCCTTCAAGCTTATTAACTGATTCTAAAAAAGGCGAAAAGCCTAAAGAAAATACGTTTAGCACTACTTTTTTGATGTTATCAATGGCAGCTGCATTAGATAATGGAGCAGATTTTAAGAATGAAACAGAAATTCAACGTTTTACTAGAAAATTCGACATTGTTTGTGCTGCTCTTGCAACAAGTAAAAAAGAAAATTATGGCTTTTTATGGGATTATTATGTACCCTATTTTTTAGAGCTTAAAGAAAAAGGCTATTCGGAAATGTTTGCTCATGTTGTTTTTGCTTCCTTAAAAAAACCAGAAGTAACAAAATATTTTCAAGATAATCAGCCTAAGCTTAACGAATTTGCGACTTGGTCTTCTAATTTTAAATGGCCAAAATAGAATGAGCTTAGGCAAGAAACTTCCATTCGACTTTGTACTTGATTATCTGTATCCATTAGAGATAGAAATCAAATCTATGTTTGGAGTGTCAACACTTTATGTACACCATAAAATTGTATTGGCATTGCGAGATAAGCCCCAAGCTCTAGAAAGTAATGGGATCTGGATTGCAACGAGTAAAGATCATCATGAAAGTTTAAGAAAAGATTTGCCATCAATAACGTCTATTCCCTTATTAGGAGATGGAGAAACTGGATGGCAAATCTTATCTTCTGCTGATGATTATTTTGAAGAACAAGCAATTAAGATCTGTGAGATGATTAAGAATAATGATCCTCGGATTGGAAAAATTCCAAAACCTAAAAAGAAAAAAGCTAATTAGCAACTTCTTAAAATTTAAAGAAGTATCAAAGACAAAGCATCATCAGCTATAAGTAAATGATAATCGAATTAAATAGAAATGAATTTTAATAAAGAATTTAATGAAATTATAACTTCAGATAAGTGGATGATGAATATTTTAAGCATTATTAGGAATTTAGGTTTAAACGATTGCTGGGTAGGTGCTGGATTTGTAAGAAATAAAATTTGGGATGTTAAACATCAAATGGGACCAACGGCACTTAATGATGTTGATGTTATTTATTTCGATTGTAATAAACTAGACAAACAAGAGGATTTACTAATTGAAGAAAAGCTTAAGCTAATAAATACTACAATTAATTGGTCAGTTAAAAACCAGGCATTAATGCATTTAAGGAATGGTCATGCGCCATATATTGACTGTAAGCATGCTATTTCATTTTGGCCAGAAACTGCTACCGCAATTGCAATAAAATTGGATAAAGAAGTGCAAATTCAACACATTGCTCCTTATGGATTGGATGATTTATTTAATTTACAGGTTAGGCCTACACCTAATTTTAATTTAGATACCTATCAACATAGAATTGAGGATAAAAAATGGAAAAACAAGTGGAATAAATTAGTAATTCATTCGCAAATAAGTTAAGCGCTTAATATATCCATAAAAAAAAAGAAACTTATTTCTAAGTTTCTCTATTGTAGGTTTATATCATCTAGAAATAATTGTTTCTTAAAACTTAAGGTGTTTAACTGTTAATCCACCATTAATTAATTGTTTAAGCGAATCAATTCCTATTTTAAGGTGACTTTCTACGTAATTTGTGGTTACAGAGCTATCACTTTCTGCAGTTTTTACACCTTCTGGTATCATTGGCTGATCTGAAACTAATAACAATGCACCAGTTGGAATTTTATTAGCAAAACCTGTAGTGAAAATGGTAGCTGTTTCCATATCTACAGCCATTGCACGTAAAGTTTTTAAGTACTTTTTAAATTCTTTATCGTGCTCCCAAACTCTGCGGTTTGTAGTATAACATGTTCCTGTCCAATAATCTCTAGAATGGTCTCTAATTGTTGTAGAAATCGCTTTTTGTAAAGCAAATGATGGCAATGCAGGTACTTCTGCTGGCAAATAATCATTTGATGTTCCTTCTCCTCTAATGGCTGCAATTGGTAAGATCAAATCCCCTAATTGATTTTTCTTTTTTAAGCCACCACATTTCCCTAAAAACAAAACCGCTTTTGGTGTTATTGCAGTTAATAAATCCATCATAGTAGCAGCAAGGGGGCTGCCCATACCAAAGTTAATAATGGTAATTCCATTGGCTGTACAACTTTGCATTGGCTTATCTAAGCCCATAATTGGTGCATTATCATTCCATTCAGAAAACATAGTTAAGTATTTACTGAAATTGGTTAATAAAATATATTTGCCAAAATCTTCTAATGGTCGGCCGGTATAACGCGGCAACCAATTTTTTACGATATCGTCTTTAGATTTTAAGCCTGATTTTACCGGAGTTTCTACTTCTTTTACTTTCTTTATTTTACCAACTATTGCGTCTTTTTTTACGTCTTTTTCTTCGTTCATATATGTACTCCTTTTTATATCAATAAATCGTCTCCCTGAACTTGTTTCAGTACCCTGTTAAACAGATGCTGAAATAAATTCAGCATGACGTAGTTTGTAAGTTAAAAAAAATCCCCTAGATTTTCTAGAGGATTAAATTTTATGCAGCTTTTAGCTTTTTAAAATCGGCCTTTTCAAATTTCTCTATCGCGTAATCCAATGTAATATGTAATTCTTTTACACTTTCATCAGATGGGGTATCGTACATTGCATCTAACATAATTGCTTCGCAAATTGATCTTAATCCTCTCGCTCCTAGCTTATATTCCATTGCTTTATTTACAATGAAATCCAATACTTCGTCATCAAATTGAAGATTTACATTTTCATATTCAAATAACTTCGTGTATTGTCTTAATAGAGAGTTTTTAGGCTCTGTTAAAATGTTTCGTAATGCTTGTATATCTAACGGATTAAGGTGTGTTAAAACTGGCACACGACCAATTAATTCCGGTATTAGCCCAAAAGCTTTTAAATCTTGCGGCGTAATGTATTTGTATAGGTTCTTTAAATCTAAATCTACATCATCTTTTTTAACCTTATACCCAACTGCTTGTGTACGCAAACGATTTGCAATTTTACGTTCAATTCCATCAAATGCACCACCGCAAATAAATAAAATATTGTTGGTGTTTACAGGTATCATTTTCTGGTCAGGATGTTTTCTTCCACCTTGTGGTGGTACGTTTACAATTGTCCCCTCTAAAATTTTAAGTAACGCTTGTTGTACACCTTCTCCAGATACATCTCTAGTAATGGATGGATTATCACTCTTACGGGCAACTTTATCCACCTCATCAATATAAACAATGCCACGTTCTGCAGATGCTACATCGTAATCTGCAGCTTGCAATAAACGCGTTAAAATACTTTCTACATCTTCTCCAACATAACCAGCTTCGGTTAAAACAGTGGCATCTACTATACAAAAAGGTACATGTAGAATTTTGGCAATAGTTTTAGCTAATAATGTTTTTCCTGTTCCGGTTTCACCAACTAACATAATGTTAGATTTTTCAATCTCTACTTCATCTTTATCAATTTTTTGACTTAAGCGTTTGTAATGATTGTAAACCGCTACAGAAAGTACTTTTTTAGCATCGTCCTGACCAATAACATATTGATCGATATGTGCTTTAATTTCAGCGGGCTTTAACAACCTAAACGATTCGTCGAATGCCTTACTTTTTTTATTACCTAATTCTTGGGCAAGTAAAACATTAGCCTGCGTTACACATTTGTCGCAAATATATGCGTCTAACCCCTCAATAAGCATTAAAGTTTCTTGCTTTGGGGAGTTACAAAAAGAGCAACGTGATTCTTTATTTTGTTTAGCCATTTTCTTTTTTGTTGTGAGTTGTATGTTGCGTGTTGTGCGTTTGAAAGCCTAAACCTTCAACTATAACTCGCAACCCGCAACTATTTTTATTTCGTAGATCCTAAAACTTCATCAATCATACCAAAACTTTTAGCTTCATCAGCTTTCATCCAGTAATCACGATCAGAAGCTTTTTCTACCCATTCGTAGCTTTGTCCTGAATGAGTTGAAATGATATCGTATAATTCTTTTTTCAATTTTAACATCTCTCTCAGGTTAATCTCCATATCTGAAGCCACACCTTGTGCGCCACCAGATGGTTGGTGAATCATTACTCTTGAATGTGTTAATGCAGCACGTTTACCTTTTGCTCCTGCTACCAATAAAACTGCACCCATTGATGCTGCCATACCTGTACAAATTGTTGCCACATCTGGTGTGATGTATTGCATGGTATCATAAATACCTAAACCTGCATATACCGAACCACCTGGCGAATTGATGTAAATTTGAATATCACGGTTGGCATCTGTTGATTGTAAGAACAACAATTGAGCTTGAATGATATTTGCATTTTGATCATAAATTGCATCTCCTAAAAAAATGATACGATCCATCATTAAACGTGAGAAAACGTCCATTTGTGCTACGTTCAATTGACGTTCTTCAATGATGTAAGGTGTCATTGATTTTGGCGAATTGTTAGTTGCTCCAATATAACGGTCAACATTTAATCCGTTAATTCTATGATGTTTAACTGCGTATTTTCTAAATTCTTCTTTATCTATCTTCATAATATGTGAAATATTTCTTTTAAATGCTTTATCTAATTTGGTGTACTAAAAACGATTATCGTTAATGCTAAATTATTTAAATCTTCGAATAAATGAACAAATATTGGTCAGTTATATGCAATCTTCTTTTAAAGCTAGCATTTGAGTAAGCTGACGGTGATTAACCAGTCAATTAGATAAAGCAAGAGCAGCTAAAAAGCTGCTCTTAAAAAGATATTATCTTAAAGTTCCGTCACCCTGAATTTATTTCAGGGTCTTTCCTGCAAAGAAGGTGCTGAAATAAATTCAGCATGACGACTTATACCTAAATTATTTCAATGCTATAAACTTGTTATAATCAATGTCTTTTTTGTCTAAAGTTGCTATCGATTGTATGTATTCGAACACTTTTAATGCTTTAACCTCATCGAAAATACGATTTGCATTTTCTTTTTCTTGCAAGAAGGTAGTTGTGTATTGTGCTAACTGATCTTCTGGCATTGGTTGTGGACTATACATTCTAAACTGTGCATCTAAACGTTGCTTAGCAGTTTCGAAAACATCTTTATAGTCAATTTTAATTTCGTTATCTGTAATGATTTTATTTTCAATCAAAGTCCATTTAAGGTTCTTTGCAAAATCAGCGTAACCTTGCTCTAACTCTTCGTCTGTTAATTTTTCGTTTGTAGCTTTTAACCATTTACGTAAAAATTCATCAGGTAACTGCATTTTAGTTTGCTCAGTCAATTGCGTGTAAATATCGTTTTGTAATTTACGATCTGCATCTTGCTTAAACATGCTTTCAATTTCTTCAGTAATTTTAGCTCTAAAACCAGCTTCATCAGTTACTACTCCCGCACCAAATATTTTATCAAAGAACTCTTGATTTAAATCTGATTCTTCTAAACGATTTACATTTTTAACCGTTACTTGAAATTTCGATTTTAAATCTTTTGCATCCTCTTCGCCAATGTTTAACAATTTTGCAATTACTGTTTCATTGTTATCAAAAGCCTTTTGGATGTCTAATTCTAACACATCATCTTTCTTTACACCTATTAACGATTTTAAAATCTTTTTATCAGTTATTAAATCTAATCGAATAGAGCCTGTGCTTGTAATTCCCCCTTCAAAAATTGCTCCATCTGGAGAAAGTTGTGCCAAATCAGCATAAAGTACATCTCCTTCTGCCGAAACTTCAGGATTTGTCATTTTGCCATAGCTTTTACGGATGTTTTTGATGCGAGCTTCTAATGTTTCGTTATCAGCTTTTACATTGTATGCTGTGAATTTATCTTTTGATGTAATTTCAACATCTACCTTTGGTGCTAAACCTAATTCGTAGTTAAATTCAAATTCGTCTGTATTATCCCACTTAAATTCTTTAGTGTCATCCATTACTGGTAAGGGTTGACCTAAAACTTCAACTTTGTTATCTGTTAAATGTTTAGATAAATTTTCGCTTAACATGTTGTTGATTTCTTCAACTAAAATGCTTTTGCCATACATTCTTTTCATGTGGGCAACTGGAACCATTCCTTTACGAAAACCAGGTAGATTTGCTTTTTTTGCTTGCTCTTTAAGTGCTTTTTCTACTCTTGGACTATAATCTTCAGGTGCGATAGTAATTTTTACTACTGCATTTAAATCGTCAACTTTTTCCTGTGTGATGTTCATTTCTTAATTTGAGTATGGAGATATGATTTGAGATCTATTATTTAAGCTCAAAATGCACATCGATTTACATTTAATTTCTTATCAATGTCTTTATAAAATTAAAACCGTTCTGACTTACATCGGAACGGCTTCATTTGTTTGTGCGGATGAAGGGACTCGAACCCCCACGCCGTGAAGCGCCAGATCCTAAGTCTGGTGCGGCTACCAATTACGCCACATCCGCAGTTAGGACTTATTTTGGATTGCAAAGATAGCGTTTTGCATCAATAATCAAAAAGTAAGGCTCAATTATTTTTATTAGCCAATTACTCAGTTTGCTAATTAGCTAATTATCAAGTCATCTTGTAAATGAAAAAGATAATTTACTGCTTTAACTAGCCTACTTCCATACCATGAAAACATTTCTCCATCTACTAGTTTAACTTTTGCATTTGGCAAAGCCGATTCAATTTCTTTGATATGTTTTTCTTTAAAGGGATAGGGTTCTGAAGAAAGAAATACGATTTGCGGGTTGTGGGTTGCGAGTTCCGAGATATTTAGTTCGGGGTATCTACTTCGCACTATTACATTGTTTAAGCCAATTTTCCGTAGAATATCATCAATAAATGTATGTTGACCGGCAAACATATAGGGATCTTTCCAAATTAAATAGGCTACGCTTTGATGAATGTTTTTGGTAACTGCTAAGGTTTGTAAATCTGTGAAGCCAGCATGAATTAGGTGATTTAAATAAGCTGCTTCAGGTTCTCGGTTGACCAACTCTCCTATTTCGGTAATGGTTTTCATAGCTTCTTCTAAATTATGAATATCGCTCATCCAAACGGGAAATTCCTGCATTAATTCTTCTATTTCACGCTGTGTATTTTCTTCTTTATTACCGATAATTAGATCTGGTTTTAGATCTCTTATTTTTTCTATAAGGAGTTTTTTTGTTCCACCTATTTTAGTTTTAGCTGCAAATTTTTCTATTGGATGAATGCAAAACTTAGTTATACCGATCACTTCTTCATCTAAACCCAAATCAAACAACAATTCAGTTTGTGATGGTACAATGGAAACAATCCTTTTAGGTGGATAATTGATTATTATTTCGTTGCCAAGCTGATCTGTGAAGGTTCTTTGCATTTGGCAAAGTTATGGGTTTAGTTGCATACTTATGGCTTATAGTTGCATACTTGCAATTGCTGTGTTAAAAGCTCAAAGGCAAATTGATTATCAAGAACTCCTTGGTTAAAATTAAACAAAAAGGGAACATTATTTTTTGCCTTAAGGTGTGCTTTGTGTCAAGGTGATATTAAAGCCATAATAAATCCGCAGTGAGTCCGCATTTTTCTGAAATAATGCGGACTATACGCGGACTTAATGCGGACTTAACATAAGGGAGACTCGAACCTAACCTTAATTTATTTCACATTGCCTACATTAGTTTTTGCTTAAAAAAAACTGAGTAAAGCAAAGATTAAATGATAAAATCTTACTATGTTTTTCTAGATAATTTATAAAAAAATATGAGGCTTTTAGATTCAAAAAATCCATTATTTTTTTTGCTTGGCCCATTATATCTGGTTAAAGAATTAAAATGGTAGTTAGTAGTTGTATACTTTCAGATGGTGGTTAAATAGTTTAAATTATAAAGCACTTGATTTCCAACTTCAACTGCTTGCTTACATTACTTATTCGTATTTAAGTGCTTTTACAGGATTCTCGTTAACTGCTCTGATACTTTGTAAGCTCACGGTTAAAATGGTTAGGAGAATAATGGATAGGTTAACTATTATAAAAATACCAAATGGCATATTAATGCGGTACGCAAAGCCATTGAACCATTTTTGCATATAGATATATGCTAAAATATCTGCTAATAGCATAGAAACTACTACCAACTTTACAAAATCTAAATTGAGTAATTTAAGTAAGGAAGTAGTTGTGGCACCTAAAATTCTTCGCACTGCAATTTCTTTTATTCTCATTTTAGCGTTGAATGCAGCAAATCCAATTAATCCGAAAATTGACACGATAAGTGTTACCATGCCGAAAGAAAAGATTATTTTTTCGCTGATTTCGTAACTGTTATTCATTTTTGCAAAAACTTCATCTGCATAAACGAATTTTGGTTGCGCACCAGGGTCTATAACTGCCCAAGCGGCTTTAATATCGGCAGTTGTTTGTTGTAAATTTTGTGTACTTAAACGAAAAATAACATTGGCTCTCCAATGTGTTGGATAATCATTTACTAAATAAACAGTTGGTACGATTGCTTGGTCAAAACCGTAAGCCTGAATGTCCTTAACCACACCAACAACATTAACTTTTACTTTTTCGCCGTTTCTATCTATGGCAATTTGATTGTCGTTTTTTGATAGCCCTAGTTGTTTAAATGCGGTTTCATTTATTATAATGCTCTGTACGGAATCTGTAGCTAATAACGTATAATTATAGGATCTGCCTTGAACTATTTTTGCTCCAATGGTTTCAAGATAGTTTGGATCAACGTATCTAGATTCTACGCTTAGAGTTGTGTTGTTAAAGGAAATATCATCTGAAAAACCAGAATCGTTAATTGGTTGTTCGGTGGCTCTTGTTACGTCTTCTACACCTTTTATAGCCAATAATCTGTTCTTAATTCCTTCAAAGCCTGCGGGATTTAAATGTCTTGTTTCATATTTTGCTACTCGGATGGACATGAGTTGGTTTTTCATTAAACCCAGATCTTTCTGTTTCATGAAGTTTAATTGAGCATAGATTACCCCAAAACTTATTACCAAAGCAATAGCTACTGTAAATTGAAAAACTACTAGTACTTTTCTTAAACTCCCAATATGAGCTGATGTAGAGAAATTTCCTTTTAACACTTTTGCTGGTAAAAACCCCGCTAAAACCATAGCTGGATATGCTCCAGATAAAAACATAATACCGATTAAAATAAGGGTTACTTGGCCAAGAATTAACCAAATATCAGCAGAGCTAAACAACGTTAAATTATCTGATAAAATTTGATTGACTTGAGGCAAAAGCAATTCGGCAAAAATTAATGCTAATAAAAATGAGATGACGCACTGAATGCCTGTTTCAGCAAAAAATTGTTGGATTAAACTTGATTTAAACGCTCCTAAAACTTTTTTTACGCCTACTTCTTTAGCTCTTGTTTGTGCTAATACTAAAGCTAGGTTTGTGTAATTAATGCAAGAAATGATAATAAGAAAAGAGGCTAGCGCACATAAAATGTAAATTGTAGTTTGCTTAGGGTTAGTGGTGTAAAAACTACTTAAGTTAAGGTTAGAAATGGGTTCTGTAATTAATTTAATGGCAGTAATTCCTTCTTTTTCATTTAAAATTTTAAGGGCTTGACTTTTTGTGGGGTTAAAATTAGCATCACTATTTCCGCTTTGCATTTTTGCGAAGGCGATAATATAGGCATCATTAATTTTTTGGATAGTTTTCTTTTGATCTACTCCATCTTTTAATTTAAAAATGGTGGTAAAAGGTGTCATTGCTAATTGATTACCGTACTCCTCAAGGTTTTCTTTAAAAATTAAATCGAAACCGAATGACGAAGGTTGTTTTCTATCGTCCCAAACTGCCTTTATTACTAACGGAACTTCTGGAAAATTTACTCCCCTATTATTGAATAGCACTTTGTTTACTACATCTGCTGTTCCAAACAATTTTTCGGCAGCGGTATAACTAATGGCAATGAAAGTTTCACCTAGATAAACATCTTCCATTTTACCATATACTGCTTCTAATGGGTAAACCTTGAAGAAATTACTATCTACGCTGGCAGATTCGAGTAATGTGTTATTTTCTTTATCTTCTTTTTTAACTCTAACTTCTTCTTTTCTTCCATTTATGTTCCCAATACTTACCGCTTCTGCTTCAGGAATTTGTTCACTAATTACTGTAGAAAGCAGTCCTTTTATTTTAGATCCTTTGTTTTCTGAACCATTTTTAGTGAAATCTGCTGCTACAATATACGTTCTCTTCAAATCTGGATTCCACTTATCGTATCCTGTTTCTTTATTAATATACAATAGGATAATCATAAATCCGGCTAAGCCAGCTGCTAAGCCAAAAATATTAATGGCGCTATATGCTTTGTTTTTCCAAAGACTTCGCCAAGCGATTTTGAGGTTAAGTTTGAACATATTTAGTTGGTTAGTTTGTTGGTTGTTTGGTTTACATCTTTACTCGTATTTTAAAGCATCTACTGGATTATTTACTGCGGCTTTTCTAGCTTGCAAACTCACTGTAAATACTGCTATCACTATTGATGTTATTGTTGCTATTGCAAAAGGCCAAAACGGCATATCAATTCTATAGGCAAATCCTTCTAGCCATTTACGTGTTAAAATAAAGGCAATTGGCCAACTAATTAAATTTGCGATAATCACTAAGATTAGAAATGATCGGTTTAACATGTTGATGAGCTCTAAATTCGATGCACCTAATATTTTACGAATGGCTATTTCTTTGGTTCTTCTTTTTGCCATGAACGTAGAAAGGGCGAACAAACCAAGTAGTGATAAGATTACAGAAATAATGCTAAAAAGGACTACTATTTGCATTAATCGAAGGGATGGTTTTAGTTCTTTTTGAAAGGAATCTTCTACCGATGTATACATCATTGGAAAATCTGGATATACTTTCCTCCATTCTGCTGCTATTGTTTTTATTGCCGATTGATAATGGTCGTTATCAAAACGAACTAGTAAATTGTTAGTGTTTGAAGAGCCGCCTAAGTGGGTAACCTTATAGATGGTTGGTAGCACTGCTTTTTCGAAACTTTCGTTGTTGTAGTCTTTAATTACACCAACAATTTGAAATGATGAAGTGCCAGGACCGTTATTAAACGTTTTGCCTACTACATTTTTGCCTAATAAATTTGCTGCCGATTGGTTTAAAACGACTGTGTTAATGGTATCCTGTGCATATTCTTTGGCAAAAATTCTTCCGCTTACTAGTTTTACTCCCAGTGCAGGAAATGCATCCATGGTAACTGTTACTGTATTTATATCAAACTTTTGATTGTTATAGGTGATTTCTCTAGGTGTATTGAATGTATTGCCCATTACTTGTGTGGTGGTTGCCACATATTTTACTCCAGCAATTCGCTTCACACTTTCTACAAAGGGATCGTCGGTATCGTAGTTTGTAGATATATTAATCAGTTTATCTCTATCGAAACCTAAATCTTTATTAGCCATGTAATTGTTTTGCTTGTACATTACACCAATGCCAATTATAAAGGTTACGGCAATTATAAATTGTAACACCACTAAACCGTTTCTTAAAGCCATGCCACTAAAACCACTTTCGTAATTACCTTTTAATACTTTAACAGGATTGTATTTGGCTAAGATTATTGCTGGATAAAAACCTGCTAAGAAGGTGATGAATATAAATAAGCCAACTAATTGAGCTATAATAGGGAGTAGATGATTGCTATGCCAAAAGCTAAGTTGCACATCGAAATGCCTGCTAAATGAGGGCAATAATAACTCTACTAATATAATGGTTACAAATAAAGCGGTAAGTGTTTGGATGGCTGATTCGATTAAAAACTGCAGTACTAACTGCTTTTTGTAGGCTCCTAATACCTTTTTTACGCCAACTTCTTTAGCACGCTGAACAGATTGGGCTGTAGCTAAATTTACAAAGTTGATGACCGAAATAATTAGCAAAAAGATAGAAAGTGCGATAATGGGTTTTATTTTATCTAACCAATTTTCTGAAAATGACGGGGTTGAATATACCTTACTTAATGGAAGTGCTTTTAAGCCTGGTTTTCTGCTTTTTGCCTTATAAAAATCGTTGAAAGTTTCACCTCTGGCTTTTAGTAGTGCTTTTTTATAATCTATGTATACATTTAACAGTGTTCTGTTTAACACGTTGGTGTCTATTTTTTTTTCTGTTTTAACGTAAATTCCAGTATAATTTGAGTTACCAATTTGGTCTGGATCTTTTTCTCTTTCTCCAGTATGTATAATGGCATTAAATGCTAAACTCTCTGAAGTAGATGGATCTTTAACCACACCGGTAACAGTCATCAAGTTTCCTTCGTCGCTTCTCCATCTTACTAACTTTAACTGTTTACCAACTACTTTATCAGTGCCAAATAACTGAATAGCTATGCTTTGCTTTAAAACAATAGTGTGAGGTGCATTGAGGGCTGTTAATCCGTCTCCATTAACGAATTGATAAGGAAACACCTTGAAGAATAGTGAATCTGCATCAACAATATCCTTCACGATCACAGGAGCATTTCTATCAATTTTTATCGAATACCCGTCTCCCCAACCTTTACTTGCTTTGGTTACATATTTGAATTGAGGTACCTTTTCTTTTAACACTCCGGCAATTCTTGATTCATTTATCTGCTGCCAATACTGTTTATTATCTGGTGTAAAAAAATCATGGTATTCCCTAACTTGATATACATTTTTTAGTTCAGGGCTCCATTTATCATAATTTGATTCGTGATTTACAAACAACAACAAAAGCACAAAGGCGGTTAATCCAAGTGCTAACCCTCCAATATTTATTGCTGCATAAACTTTGTTTTTAAATAAATTACGCAGTGCGATTTTTAAATTAAGTTTGAACATAGTTTGTTATTTGGTTTATTGGTTTTTTGGTTGGCTAGGTTGATAAATAAAAATTGTTAGCTATTAACTTAATTCTTATTATCATTCGTATTTTAAAGCTTTAACTGGTGATTTTTTAATGGTTTTTAGCGCTTGTAATGAAACTGTAATTATGGTAAGCACTAAACAAATTCCCAACGTAATTACAAAAGGCATATAAGACAACTCTATACGATAGTAAAAACTGTTTAACCATTCTTTAAGCATGTAATATGATGCTGGCCATATTAATAAATTTGCTACAATAACTACTTTGAAAAAACTGCTATTCAATAAGGTTAATAAATCTTTAACTGAAGCACCTAATATTTTGCGAATAGCAATTTCTTTGGTTCGTTGTTCTAGCTCAAAAAACACCATTCCAAACAAACCTATACAACATAAAAAGATAGCGATACTAGCAAATGTTATAAATACAGTGCCTAATCTCATTTCTGATTGATAAAGCTGTTGTAACCGGGTATCAACAAACTGTAAATCGGGAGGGATGTTTGGAAAATATTTCTTCCATAACTGTTCTATTTTTGCCTTAGTTGAAGATATGTTACTTGAATTTATTTTTATATATATGTAACCAGCATCTCTACTTGGTGTTAATTTAATTGCTAATGGGGTAATTTGCTGATGTAATGACATACCGTTAAAATCGCTTACTACTCCAATAATTCTACCTCTTAAACCGCCCTCTTTCAATACGGTATCTATTGGATGCGTAAGATTGAATCTTTTAACAGCTGCTTCATTCACTAACATTGGCCTTTGCGCAGTTATTTTTTGAATTTCTTCACCTGGGAGTTCCATATACTTATCATAATCAACTAGGTCTCCCCCAAATTTTGGAGAAAATGTTCTTCCTTTTAGGACTTTGATATTCAGTGTTTTTAGGAAGTTTATATCTGCACCAATAAAATCGATTGTATAAGTGGCGGTATCTTTGTTATTTGTCCAAGAAGCACCACCACCGTAGGTTTCACCTATGTTAAAAGTGGACATACTAAACCCTTTTACATCTGCTAAATGCTGAACTTCTTCTTTAAAATTGATGTAATTTCCTCTGAATATAGTAAAAGGTGATACCAAAACCTGATCTTTATCGAAACCCAATTTTTTATCCCTAATAAAATTTAATTGAGCGTAAATTGCTAGTGTGCATACGATTAAAAATGCTGATATAGAAAATTGAAAAACCATTAAAGCCTTTTTAAAACCAAATTTGCCTGGTGTATGACCTGTATATCCTTTAAGGGTTTTTACGGGCATAAGTTTAGAAAGAATAATGGCTGGATACAGACCTGCAACAAAACCTGCAACAATAATAATTAATACGGATATGATGGCGGTTTTAAAATTTAGCACTCCTGAAAGTGAAATATCGATACCTAGTTTAGCACCAAAAAAAGGTATTAAATCATGTGTCAAAATTAAGACAAATAATGCCGCTAAAATAAAATACAGGTAGCTCTCACTCAAAAATTGTAATTTCAATTGCTTTGTAGAGGCACCTAATACCTTCTTAACTCCTATTTCTTTCCCTCTTTTTATAGATGCAGCTATGGTAAGATTGATGAAGTTTACAATTGCAATAAGTAAAATAAAAAATGCTACTGTAGTGAAAATATAAATGTATTTAATATCACTATTTGCCTCCATCTCACTCTCTGTATGCGAATACAAGTGAATTTTACTTAAAGGCATTAAGGTTATTTTAATATTTTTTGGAAAATTATATTTTTGATACACCGTTTTCATCTTTTGTTCAAAAGCGGCTGGTGAAACTCCTTTTTTTAATTGTATATATTGCGGAACTGGCGAATAAGCTCCCCAATCTAACTTTTGAGAGCCTTCTCTAGTTATCAAATCTGCCTTAAAATGCGAATTTTTTGGCAAATCTTTCATTATCCCGATTACTTGATACACATTTTGATCATTGGACATATTCATACGTTGACCAATTGCATTACCCTTTGGAAAAGCAGTTTTCGCTAAACTTTCAGAAATGATGAGTGTATTCGGTTGCTTTAATGCATTTTTAACATCGCCAATAATTAATGGAGCCGTAAACATCTCGAAGAAAGCATTTTCAGTACTTAACAATCTCTCCTTAAAAAAATTCTCACCTACTTTAACTTTTACTTCCTTGCCTCCCATCATTATTCCCTTGCTCACTTCTGGGAACTCATTTATTAACATATCTGCTAAACCAGATGGCAAACTAATTTCTTCCTTTTGATTCTTGCTATTGATAGATTGCAAACGATAAATCTGATTAACGTTTGTGTTATGCTGATCAAAGGAAAGTTCGAACATTACATAAGCCACTAAAAGTACAACCGTACTCAAACCCACAATTAATCCAACAAGCTTAATTAACGATGTTAATTTATTATTCCAGATATTTCGCCAAGCGATTTTTAGGTTGAGTTTGAACATAGCTGGTTGTTTAGTTTGTTGGATGTTTGGTTGGTTAGTTCACTTTATTAGCTGTTTACCGAAACGTCTTCTTTAATTACTCCGTCTTCGATGGTTAATATTCTATTTCCGTATTGTGCATTTTTTTCTGAGTGCGTTACTTGAAGAATAGTGATATTTTCTTCTTGATTTAATTTTTTAAATAAATCCATGATCTGTTCTGCTTGTGCAGACTGCAAATTCCCCGTTGGTTCATCAGCTAAAATTATGGAAGGCTGTGCTACCAAAGCTCTTGCAATACCAACTAATTGTTGCTGTCCGCCAGAAAGTTGGTTAGGGAATAAATCTTTTTTAGCTACGATGTTAAATCTATCCAACACATCCGCTATGCGGCTTTTACGTTCTGCTCCAGGAATTTTCTTGTATAATAATGGTGCTTCAATATTTTCGGCAACTGTCATTTCATCAATTAAATGATAGGCTTGGAATACAAAACCAATGTGATGGCGGTACAGCTCTATTCTTTTGCGCTCATTCATAGCAGTTACATCTTCTCCCATAAAATGATATTCGCCATAGGTTGGTTCTTCAAGCATTCCCAAAATATTTAACAAGGTTGATTTTCCAGCGCCAGATGGGCCCATAATGGAAACAAATTCACCCTGTTTTATACTGGTTGTTACATGGCGAAGGATGTAGCTTTTTACACCTTTATTGGCGTAATATTTTTCTATGTTTTTTAATTCGATCATTTTCTTTGGATTTTACGTATTAATGTCTATTCGTATTTCAAGGCATCAATTGTATTTGCTTTGGCTGCTCTATACGATCTTAATGTTACTGTAATTAAAGTAATTGTCATTGAAATAATCATAGCGACTATAAATGGCCAAACATTTAACTCTATTCGATATTGGAAACCTGACAACCATTCTTTTACGAAGATATAAGCCACTGGCCATGCGATCATATTGGCTATTAAAACCATCCACATAAATGAGCTGTTTAGCATTTTAATGAGCTCCATATTTGATGCGCCTAAGACTTTACGAATAGCGATTTCACGCGTTCTTTGTGTTGCAACGAATGAGATTAGTCCAAACAAACCAATAAACGAAATGAAGATGACTACACCTGCAAAAACCTTGAATAAGGTGCCCATTACTTGTTCTGTGTGGTAATAGTTTGTGATTTCATCATCTAAGAATTTAGAATCAAATACATTATTTGGGAAGTTAGCATTAAAAGTTCCTTCAATCTCTTTCATGGTGTTTACCAGATCTTTTGCTTCGAGTTTTACGGCAATTGCATTGTATCTACTCTTACGAGAGAAAATAGCTATTGGGGCTATGGCATCATGTAGTGAGTAATTATTAAAGTCTTTTACTACTCCAACAATTGGCCCTTTAGCACCATTTAAGCCCATAATTTTACCTATGGCCTCATTAGGGTTTTTTACGTTTAGTTTTTTAAGGAGGGTTTCGTTAACTACGAATTCTTTAATAGTGTCACTTTTAGCCAATGGCCTACCTGCCACAATGGATAAGCCAAACGTATCGAAATATTTTTCGTCGGCTACTTTTATATTTACTTGAAAATCGGCAGTTTTAGAGTTGTTGTACGTAAAACTTGTTTCATTGTTGTTTTGAGATGAAGGGGCAGCGCTATTGAACGATACATTTTTTACTCCTTTTTTTGCAAGGATTTGGGTTTTAATCGTTTCAAATTTTAATTGACTAATACTGTCTCTTGGTATATCAATAATGGCAATGGCTTTTGTATTGAATCCTAATGATTTATCTCGGATGTAACTCATCTGTCTGATAATTATTAAAGTACTTACAATGAGTATTGCGGTAATTGCAAATTGCACCACTACTAAGGTTTTACGTAAACCTACTCCTCCTGCATTTGCAGTGCTTACTCTGTTTTTAATTGCTAATGCTGGGCTAAAACCAGACATTACTAGTGCTGGGTACAATCCTGCAAGAAAACTTACCAGGATTAACATAGCTAATAAGAAAACAAAAACGATGGGGTGGCTAAACAATTCGAAGCTAACATTTGCCCCGAATAGACTTTCCATTCCCGGAAGTGCCAACTCGGTTAATACACATGCAATTAACAATGCAATTAATGTAATTAATGAGGTTTCGCTTAAAAATTGTGTAATTAATTGTTTACGTCGACTGCCCATTACTTTACGCACACCTACTTCTTTTGAGCGGCTTATAGCTTGTGCAGTTGCTAAATTAATAAAGTTGATACAAGCGGTAAGTAGCAAGAAAAGCCCAATAATACTTATACCCCATAGCTGTTTGTATGGTGTAGTTACATCTGCAAAGTTTCCATATTTATCGTTATGATGGATATCATTTAAAGGTTGGAGCTGATGTCCGACTTGCCCTGGTGCATTAGGATCATGTTCGTATTTTTTAATAAATTGTTGAAGTTGGCCAGTAACTTGATTAGTGGTAACACCAGGTTTAAGCAATGTGTAACACTCTGAATTTGAAGATACCGAATTCCATTCTTTTAAATTTCTACTTTGGTAGGTTGCATAACTAAATACAATATTAAGAGGAAAACTGCTATTAGGTCCATTTTCCTTAATTATACCTGTAACTTTAAAATCTGTTTTATTATCAAGGTTGATACTTTTCCCTAGCGCTTTTTGCCAACCTCCAAAATAAGTAATGGCTGTTTCTTCTGTTAATACTACCTGATTTGGTGCACTCAAAGATTGATTTGGATTTCCGTACAGCCACTTATATTTGAAAATTTCGAAGAAACTCGGTTCTGCATAGTATACATCTCCAGCTTTCTTTATTTCTGACCTACCCGCTTCAGCTTTAACTTTTATCGTGCCACCATCGTGTTGTATGGCTGCTACTTTTTCGAATTGAGAGAAATCATTACGTAATGCTGCAGCCATAGGAAGTGGAACTCCTTGAGAGTAAAACTCATTTCCATCTGTATATTTCCACTCACTAACCACTCGGTAAATGCGGTCGCTATTTGCAAAACCTTTGTCGTAGCTAGTTTCATATCTCACAAAAATAAAGATGAGAATACAGCTAGCTAAGCCTATTGAAAGGCCGAAAACGTTTATTGCTGTATATCCTTTATATTTCCAAAGATTTCTAAGGGCAATTTTTAGGTTTAATTTAAACATCTTGTTATTGTAGTTAAATAGTTTGTTTGGTTTATTATTCGTATTTCAAAGCATCTACAGGATTTGATTTTACCGCCTTTTGTGCTTGGATACTTACTGTAATTACTGTTAAAAGAATGGTTATCATCGCACTTAAAACGAAAGGAAGTACTGGCATATCAATTCGATAGGCGAAAGTTTCCAACCACTTTTTTGTTAAAATATAGGCTAGTGGCCAAGCAATTAAATTGGCTATGATTACCATTACAAAAAACGATGTATTGATTAGTTTAAAAATTTGCAGGTTATCTGCACCAAGTATTTTTCGTACTGCGATTTCTTTTATTCTGCCATTGGTGATGTATTTTGCAAAGGCATATAAACCCAGTATAGCAATGAAAATAGTAATTAGTGCCGCTACAAAAAACACCGATTGTAGTTGCTCTTGTTTTTTGAAAAGTTTACCATAAAGCTCATCTAAAAACTCGTATCTAAAATTTTCACCATCCTTTTTATTTATAGTAGGCCATTGCGACTTTAAAGTTGCTAATGCGGTTGCCATGTGTTGTGCTTCTATTTTGAGTAAAATTTGCGTTTTACTATTTCCACATGGGTTTTTCATGGCATATATTGTTGGTTTTACAGCCTCTTGAAATCCTTGTGTTTTAAAATCTTTAATGACGCCAACAATTTTATAATCGGTATTACAACCTCTAATTACTTTTCCAATTGGATCTTTTAAGTTGTATTTTGCTAACGCACTTTCATTTAAAATTGCAGAATTCGCTGTGTCGGCATTAAAGATTTTTGAGAATAACCTTCCTTCTTTTAATTTAATATTTAGCGTTTCAAAGTAATCAAAATCAACATCTAGAAACTCAATGTTTGCTTCATTACCTTCAATGCTATAACTATTAGATCCATTTTCTGCGCCTACAGGAATTTCTGAAGCTACTGTTGCCGATTTTATACCTTCGATTTTTAACATCTTTTCTCGCAGTGGTTCAAAATCTTTTGCTGTATTGAAATAGGTAAGGTTTTTTATGTTTACTACTTGATTGGTATTAAAGCCAACATCTTCTGTACGCATGTATTTTAATTGAGAATTGATGGTTAGCAATCCTATAATAAAAATTACAGCAATAGTAAATTGCATTACCAACAACCCATTTCTTAACCAATAGCTTTTTTTAGTTGTAGAGAAATTGCCTTTTAAAACTGCTGCCGGATTGAATTTTGATAATACCATTGATGGGTATAGTCCTGCTACAATGGTAATAAAGAGTAATACTAAAATTAATTGCCAAAACAGGTTATTTTCAAATCGCCATATGGTTAAATTGACCATAAAAAGTGAATTAAACTTAGGTAATACGAGCTCTGCTAATATTAATCCTAATAGGGTGGCAATAAAACATTGCATAAAGATTTCCAATAAAAACTGAATAGTTAATTGGAAACGATAGGCACCCATTACCTTTTTAACACCAACTTCCTTAGCTCTTTTAGTCGCTTGGGCAATGCTTAAATTCGTAAAATTGATACCAGCAATAACCAAAATCAAAAATCCTAAAACTGAGATAGCAATTAATATTTTATAGTTAGCATCACTACCTGCTTTTGGCTTAAGGTGAAGATTTTTTAAAGGGTCAAGAAAGATGCTTATTGCTTTAGTTTCATTTATAGTTGTTTGATCGGTTTCTCCTTTTAATAATTCTTTTCTATATAAGGTTGTTATTTTTGCTTGAAGGTTTTCAATATCTGTTCCTTCTTTTACTTGTATATAGGTGTTGTAATTGTTATATCCATAATTAAGGTAAGTATCTAATTCCTTAGCAATAGCTACACCATCATATAGTAAATTAGATTGCGGATTAGTTGAAATGGCACCACTTATAGTTGCAGTTTGTCCAGATGATTTACCGCCTACTGCTACAATTTCTGGTTTGTTATCTTTCTTATTAGGAAATAGGGTTTTCATGCCCTCATTATTAACATACATCAACCTATTATCTGCATGTGGCTCGGTTAAACCTCCGCTTGGTTGAAGATTAAACATCTGCGCTGCATTATAATCGAGAATTAAGCAGTTTTTCATAAAGAAAACCTGTGCACCTTTTGACAATGCAAACTCGAAACCCGCAGCTTTTGTAACGCCTGCTTTTTCTACTTCACCAAAATTTTGTTTAATTGCTTTTGCTAATGGTGGAGCAGTAAAATTTGTTTTAAAATCTGGGTATATTCTACCTACCAAATAAATGTTTTTATAATTTGGAAGTTTCTTATCAAAGCTAGTTTCATAAGCAGCATATAACATTACCAGTATAAATGCTGCTAGGGCAATTGCTAATCCGCCAATATTTATTGCTGTAATTCCTTTATTTTTCCAAAGGTTTCGTAATGCGATTTTTAGATTTAATTTGAACATCTTTTTTAAGTATAATTATTCGTATTTAAGTGCATCTATTGGGTTTGCTTTGGCCACTTTTATAGATTGGATGCTTACTGTTAAAACTGCGATTAAGATTGATATTACAATGGCCAATGCAAAAGGCACGAATGAAATCGGCACCCGGTATTCGAAAGCAGAAAGCCATTTATTAATAACGATATAAGCTATTGGAAAAGCGATTACGTTTGAGATGGTTACCAATTTTATAAAATCTTTATTTAACAGCGTGAGGATATTTCCTGTACTTGCTCCTAAAACTTTACGAATGCTAATTTCTTTTTTACGTTGTTCTGCCATAAATAAAGCTAAACCAAGTAAACCTAAGCAAGAAATAAAGATGGCAAAACCACCGAACCAGTTAGATAGTGTCCCTAAAAGTTTTTCATCTTGGAATTTAACTTCGAATGATTCATTTACAAATTTTCGATTAACTGGATAATTAGGCTCTATCCCTTTAACCAGTTCATCTATTTTTTCTAATGATGAACTGATATTTTGATTTGGATTTAAACGTGCTAGCATAACTGTAGCATTATCTTGATTATCTAAATAAAAAATCATCGGAGCTACTTTTTGATAGGCATTTTCTACCACAAAATCTTTAACAACACCTATATTGGTAAGTTTATTGCCCCAAAAGGTAATCACAGCGCCGAGTGGTTTTTTTAATCCCATCATTTTCACCGCAGCCTCATTAAGCATTACGTTATTCGTATCGTTTTTAAATGCTGGCGAAAATTCTCTACCACTAATTAATTTAGTACCGATAGTTTTTATAAAATCATAAGTTATTGCTCTATGGTTAAATGAAATTACTTCTTTAGGATTTTTCCCTTCCCACTCAATATTCGTTGTGTTATTTCCTCCTTCAGTAACATCTGAACTAAAAGATGAAACATCGGTTACTGCTCCAGATTTTAAAAGTTGATCTTTAAGCAAATCACGTTTAGCACCTTCGTGTAGTTTTCCATCTACTGCTATTTGAACTAGATTTGCTTGATTATAACCAATTGGTTTATTTTTAACGTAATTAAGTTGTTGATAAATCACTGCCGTACAAACGATTAAACAAGCAGCAAAAACAAATTGACCTACTACTAGTACTTTTCTCACTGAAACCGAGGAATCTGTTTTAATTTTAAAACCCTTCAGTACTTTTATAGGCTCAAAAGAAGATAAATATAATGCTGGGTAACTTCCTGCAATAAAACCAGTAAAAGTCATTAAGGATAATAGTGCCAACCAAAACCCAGTATTTTTGTAATCTATTGTCAGCTTAATATTTAATAAATTGTTAAAATATGGCAAGCTAACTTCGACCAGAATAAATGCTAAAACTGTAGAAATAAAAGTTAAAAGAACAGATTCTAGCAAAAATTGGCTGATCAATGATTTACGACTGGAACCTATTGCTTTGCGAACACCAACTTCTTTTGCCCTGCCATCAGAACGGGCTGTTGACAGATTCATAAAGTTTACGCAGGCAATTAACAATATACAAAACGCTAGCAGCAGGAAAATTTTAAGCTGATCTATTTTACCACCTACAGATTTACCGTTTTCAAAATCAGCATATAAATGCCATTTTGTTAGGGGATGTAATAAAGCAACTGCTAAATTATCTTTTTGATTGCGTTTGTAAATCCCGTACATTGAAGAATTTGCAGCTTCAAAGAACTTGTTATCTTTTAACTGAACAAGAGTTAAACACATATTATTACCCCAATTACCCTCTTTTACCCAAGATTCTCGTTTTTCAAATAAGGCCCATGGCATGATACATTCGAAGATGATGCTACTATTAGCTGGTGCATCCTCAATAACTGCTTCAACTTTTAAAATATCTTGATTTTCGAGTTTTACTGTTTTATTTATAGGATCTTCATCCCCAAATAACTTTTTCGCAAAAGATTTAGTAAGGATGATTGTGTTTATATCTTTTAAAACCTGTTGAGGATTGCCTTTAATAAATTTATAATCTAGTATTTTAATAAAGTTTGGGTCTGTAAAGACTACTTTACTGCTTATTCTTTTATCTCCAACAGCAATTAAACTTGGTCTTGGGTAAGTAGAATGAGATGCGTATTTAACCCCGGGAATCTTTTCTTGGACTTCATTTGCCATCACATTAGGCGTCCATGCCCAGCTAAAGGTTTTACCACTTGCAACTACATTTTGATAAACCACATAGGTTTTATCATTATTTGTAAACTGCTTATCGTAACTCCATTCATATGCTACATAAATTAACAAAATCATGCAACTAGCTAAACCAATCGCTAATCCACCAATATTTATCAGCGAAAATCCTTTATTCTTCCAAAGGTTTCGCAATGCGATTTTAAAATTTAATTTGAACATATTTTAAGGTTAAAGGTGTGAGGCGGAAGGTAGAAGGTTGTGACGTGTTAACCTTACGCCTTACAACCTTTATCTTCAACCTTTTATTCATATTTTAAAGCATCAACGGGATTGGCTTTAGCCGATTTATAGGCTTGAAAACTTACCGTAAACAATGCTATTATTAAAGTTCCAAATGCTGCTAGTAGCATAATCCACCAGCTTATTTCGGTATGGAATTCGAAATTTGATAGCCATTTTCCCATCGCAAAATAACTTAGCGGAACAGCAATAATAATTGCTACAACTATCATTTTGATAAAGGATAACGAAAGCAATTGCATCAAATTAGTAACTGATGCACCAAGTACTTTACGCACACCAAATTCCTTAGTACGTTGTTCTGCACTATATGCAACTAAGCCAAATAAGCCTAAGCAAGACACAAAAATTGCAAGTCCACCGAAAAGGTTAGATAAAATCCCCAATGTTTTTTCCTTTTCTAATAAGGTCGCATAGGTTTGATCTAAAAAATTAATTTCTACTGGATATGCTGGATTTATTTCTTTTGTAATCGCTGTAATTGTTGCCACATTTTGCTGCAAATTATTAGCAGGATTTAACTTCATGGTAATGAAACTTGTATACTTATTATTAAAGTAAAGTATCATTGGGTTATTTGATTTGTAGGGAGAATCAAAGACATAATCATCAAAAACCCCTACAATTGTACGTTTATCTCCAAATATAGTTAGGTTTTGACCGACCGGATTTTTTAAATTCATTATTTTAGCAGCAGATGCACTGATTAAAACAGCTGCAGTATCAGAAGCAAATTTCTCCGAGAAATCTCGTCCACTTATTAATTTTACTCCATTGGTTTTAATGAAATCATAACCTGCTTCAACCTTGTTAAACATGGTGAGGTTATTTTCTTGCACCATGCCTGGCCAACGCACATCGATAAAGTTTGAGCCATGATGTGCTAATTTAGTAGACGACTTATTAATGCTGGTGATAGCGCCTGATCTTAATAATTTCTCTTTATATACTTCAAATTGAGGACGTAATTGACCATCTTGAGGGATTTCGACAAGTGCATTAATATCCACACCAAGCGGTCTGTTTTTAATGTATTGGATTTGACGATAAATTACTAATGTTGAAATAATTAGAATAATTGCAAAGCAAAATTGCCCCACTACCAATACTTGTCTTAAACTAATTGAGAAAATAGAGTTTGAGCTTATTTTCTTTTTTAATGTTTGAATAGGATTAAAAGATGATAGATAAAATGCAGGATAACTACCCGCTAATAATCCTGTTGCTAAAACGATGGCAATAATTCCAATCCAACTTGATGTGTTGAAATACCCAATGCTTAATTTTATATGAAGCATTTGGTTAAAAGTTGGCAATAAAATTTCTAACAATGCAATTGCTAAAACAATGGCAAGTACAGTAAGTACCATTGATTCAGTTAAAAACTGCATAATTAATGAGCCCCGATTTGCGCCAATGGTCTTTTTTATCCCAACTTCCTTCGCTCTTTTTTCTGATTTAGCCGTAGCCATATTCATAAAATTGATACAAGCGATAAGTAGAATGCCAAAAGCTAAGCCCATAAACAGCCATATTTGTTCAATATCACCACCTACACTTTTTCCATTTTCAAATTTTCCATATAAATGAAGTTTTGCATACGGAAATGCCATAAATGGCTGCGCTGTTGTTTTATTATTTGCTTTAACAGCTTCTTCAATTTTCTTATTAACCACATTAATATCAGCACCAGGGTCGAGAGAAAACATCGTTACATAACTATAATTACCCCATCCCAAAGTTTTAGCATCGGCATCCACCATTTCATAAAATGCCCATGGCATTAAGAAATCAAACTTCATAGATGTATTATCTGGCATATCTTTAATTACACCAGTAACTGTCAAGTCTTCTTGGTCTTGATAACGTACTATTTTATTTAGTGCATTTGCAGTACCAAATAAAATCTTAGCCATAGTTTCGGTAAGAATAACCGATTTTGGATTTTGCATTGCTGTAGCAGCGTTTCCAGCTATAAATTCGTAATCGAATAATTTTAAGATGTTTGGTTCAGCAAATTTCGCATCTTTTTTAAACCCATTTTCACCATTGGCAATTAAGCTTCTTTTGATGTAATTCATTCTAGCCAGGTTTTTAATTTCTGGCACTCTTTCTTTCAATAATGGCCCTAAAGCAGTTGTTGTACCCTCAAATGTTTTTGCAATGTTCCCACTATCATCAGGAATATTCGTCATTACAGTATATACATTTTCCGAATTTTTAGCTTGCTTATCGAAACCCCACTCGTAAGTAACATATACCAATAACATTAAACATGCAGCTAAACCAATAGCTAAGCCTATTAAATTTATAAATGAAGAAGTTTTATTCTTCCACAAGTTGCGCAAAGCGATTTTTAAGTTGAGTCTAAACATTTTTATACCAATTGGTTAAAAGCAATAGTTGGTTATGGTGATGAACTAAATGAGTTCTTCTGTTCTTCCTTTGTTAATTTTCTCAGAAATTACATGCCCATCTTTTAGGTTGATAATTCTGTTCGAGAAACTCGCATCATGACTAGAGTGTGTAACCATTACGATCGTTGTTCCAGTTTCATTTAACTCACAAAGCAATTCCATTACTTCATTACCGTGCGTACTATCCAAATTTCCTGTTGGCTCATCAGCTAAAACTAATTTTGGTTTGGTAACCAAGGCACGAGCAACGGCAACACGTTGTTGTTGACCACCTGATAATTGTTGTGGAAAATGACCTGAACGATTTACAATATTCATTCGCCCAATAATTTCATTCACTAATTTTTTGCGTTCACTTGCAGGGACTTTATTATAAATTAAAGGCAATTCAATGTTTTCAAATACAGTTAACTCATCAATTAGGTTGAAGTTCTGAAATACGAAACCCATATTTCGTTTTCTAAAATTTGAACGTTCTTTATCATTTAAGGTTAGGAGTTCCGTTTCTACAAATTTATAACTACCACTTTCAGGCTTATCTAAAAGCCCCATTACGTTCAACAAAGTTGATTTCCCACAACCTGATGGTCCCATAATAGAAACAAATTCACCTTCTTTTACATGAAGATTAATTCCATTTAACGCAGTAGTTTCGATTTCTTCGGTTTTGTAAACTTTTTCCAGATTTTCAATTTTTATCATTGTTGTAATTTTATCGGTTTATATTTTTAAAGGTTGGTGCTCCGATCAACGCACCTGATACAGAGCTTAACCAACCTAAATTTTCTTTTTTATTTATTAATTTCTATCACATCGTACTGATTAAACTGATCGTATGATGATGTAATTACGTCCTCATCTTTTTGTAATCCTTCTAAAACTTCATAATACAAATAGTTTTTTCGCCCAATTTTCACATTTCTTTTGGTTGCTTTTCCATCTTTTACAACAAATACCCAACTTCCTCCAGTACTTTGGAAGAACTGTCCTTGGGCCAATAGAAGTGATTTACTATTGTCGGATAAGGTCAATTTTACCTGCATTGATAATCCTCGCCTTAACTCATCTGGCGATTTTCCTTCAAATGATAACTCTACTTGAAACTGACCCGAAATAATTTCAGGAATTACCTTTCTAACGGTAAGTGAATACGTTTTACCATTAAATTCACATTGAGCAGTTTGTCCTTCTTTTACGCGGTTTAGATAGTATTCATCCACCCCAGCTTGTAATTTATATCCTTGCAACACATCAATTTTTCCAAGCATCTCATTGGCTCCATACGATTTTCCGATGATAGGATCATAGGATGATAAACGACCAGAGACTGGTGCTTTAATCGTCATATTCTCAATATTCTGTCTAATTGTTTGCAAACTTTCGTTCATTCTCGAAATGGAAACCTCAATTTGCTGTAATTGCATTACACGACTTTGATTTTCTTGTTTAACTGCTTGCTTTAACAGCGCTTTTCTACCTTGATAATATTCATAATCTTGGCTTGATGTATTGAATTCTTCTTTAGTAATTACCTTTTTTGAAAACAAGGCGCTATCTATTTTATATTTTCGACTAGCAGTCCTTAAGCTATTTTCAATATCCATCATATCTTGGCTCATTACTCGTTGGTTTTGCTCTAAGTCTAATCTCAACTTACGTAATTGATTAATTTGCTCAGTAATACTGGTTTCGCTAGCGGTATAATTAGATAGTGCATTTGGATTTGCAATGCGCAATAATGGGGTTCCTGCAACAACGGTAGCACCATTCTCAGTAAAAATCTGAGCAACTGTTCCACCTTCAGAAGAACTTACAATTACTGAAGTTAGTGGTACTACACTAGCGTTTAATAACACTACATCTTCAAAATCTCCATATTGTACTTTACTAATAGTAATTTTATCAGCATCAGCTTTATATACTTTATTTAAGGATAAACTGTATCCATAAGCTACCAAGCCCATAAAAATCACAACGCCAACTATAATTAATATTGACTTCTTATTAAATTTCTTTTTCTGTATTACTTTGTCCATTTAGATATTGCTATTATTGTTAAGCCATTTGCCAAGTTTATGCCAAGAGCGAAATAAATTTTAATTATCTGTAAATCAATAAATTAAAATTAATATATAAAATTTAATGTTCAATATCGAACAGTAGTTGTACACCATCGAACAGTTTCAATTATTTTTGAATATGATAGATGCCAATATTTTAGTAATTGATGATGACGATGACATCCTATTAAGTGCTAGACTTTTTTTAAAGCAGCATTTTAATCAAATATTAACGTGTAAATCGCCACGAGAAATTAATGTATTACTAAGTAAAAATGATGTAGATATCATTTTACTAGATATGAATTACCAAAAAGGTGCAAGTGATGGTCGTGAAGGATTATATTGGTTAGAACATATCTTATCTATTGACAAAGATTATGTAGTTATTTTGATGACCGCTTTTGGTAACGTAGAATTAGCAGTTCAGGCTATTAAAAAGGGAGCAATAGATTTTATACTCAAACCTTGGGAGAACGAAAAATTATATGCTACGCTTTCAGCTGCTGCTCGATTAAGACAATCAAATAAAAAAGTTAAGAAATTAGAAAAAATTCATACTTCCATACAAGGCGATATGGCTCGAAAATTTGAGCATATTGTGGGTAATGATGCTAGTGTACAACAACTCCAAAAAACCTTATTAAAAGTAGCACCTACAGATGCGAATGTTTTAATTTTAGGGGAGAATGGTACCGGTAAACAAGTTTTCGCATATGAATTACATAAGAATTCACTAAGAAGGAAGCAAATCTTTATGCACGTAGATTTAGGTTCCTTAAATGAAAACTTGTTTGAAAGTGAACTATTTGGTTATGCAAAAGGCGCTTTTACAGATGCAAGGGAAGATAAACCTGGCCGTTTTGAAATGGCTGATGGTGGAACAATTTTCTTAGATGAGATTGGTAATCTTTCTTTACCATTACAAGCGAAATTATTAAGTGTTTTACAAAATCGCACTGTTACACGGTTAGGTGAAAACAAAGAAAGAAAAATTGACGTACGTTTAATTAGTGCGACGAATATGCCCCTAAATGAAATGGTTGCAAAAGGTACGTTTAGACAAGATTTATTATTTCGCATCAATACTGTAGAATTACTTTTACCACCTTTACGGCAACGAGGCAATGATATTGTGCTATTAGCTTCTCATTTTTTACAAGTATTTGGTACTAAATATCATAAAACGATCACAAAAATTACTTACAAGGCTGAGCAAATTATGCTTAGCTATAGTTGGCCAGGTAATATTCGCGAGTTACAACATGTGATAGAAAGAGCTATAATTATGGCAGATGGATTGGAAATTAATGAAAATGATTTGCAATTATCTCCGCAAAAATTTGGTCAACAATCCGTATTACAAGCCGATATGCCTTTAGAAGAAATGGAGAAAATGATGGTAAATAAAGCAATAGAAAAGCACAAAGGTAATATTTCTAAAGCCGCTGCCGAATTAGGTTTAACCCGTGCGGCTTTGTATCGTAGAATTGAGAAATTTGGACTTTGAGCTAAAACTGAAAGCTTATTTTAGTCTTGTTCTTTGTGCTTTAATCTTTTAGCTTAGTCTTATAACTTTATAACAATGTTCTATCAAAGATTTACCTTTCGTTTAATAAGCCGCTTATTATTTATCAATTTGCTGGCCATATTATTGGTTTATCTTGTTCGCAGTACTCAATTATGGTTTACCATTACAGGTGTAAGTTTAATTTTATTGGGAACCGTTATTTCACTCTATTTTTATATTAATCAAATTAGAGAGGATATTAAACGTTTTATTTTAGCTGTTAAAACAAGAGATCATACCTTAAATTTCAAGAATAAAGTTACTAAAGGCAGTTTCCCAGAACTGTATGAATCATTTAATGAGATTATTCAAATTCACAAAGATATCCAGCTAGAGCAGGATGCAATTTTTCAGCTTATTAAAACCATATTAGAGCAGGTTCCTGTTGGTGTAATTGTGGTTAAAAAGAATAAAACCGAAAAAGAAAAATCTGAAATTTCATTTTTCAATTTGGCAGCAAGCAATTTATTAAATGTTCCAGCATATAGTTATTGGCATCGATTTGAACAACATTTACCCATTTTTGCTGAAGAAATAGAAAAGATAAATACAGGTGGCAAACGCTTTCTAGAACTAAAAATACAAGATAAATTTATCCAACTTTCCATAGAAGTTATTCCGCTTAATCTGTATGGCGCTGATCATATAATCATTTCATTTCAAAATATTAAAGATGAAATTGAACAAAAAGAAACCGAAGCCTGGAACCGTTTAATTGGCGTAATTTCTCATGAAATTTTAAACTCCATCACTCCTATTAGTTCACTTTCTTCTACCGTGAACCAAATGATTAGCGATAAAACCAGCTTAAATTATGAAGATTTAGAGGATCTAAAACCAGCCTTACAAACCATTAAACGGCGTTCTGAGGGATTGCTAGATTTTGTTAAAGATTACCGATTAATTGCAGAATTACCCACTCCAAATGCTGAACAGCATAGTGTTGGTGAAATTTTGCAGCATGTAAAAGTGCTAATGCAGCCAATGGTAAGTGCTAAACACATTAAATTACAAGTTTTACAAACTTCATCTAAAATTTCATTGCAAGTAGATTTTAAACTAGTTGAACAAGCATTAATTAACCTAATTACCAATAGCTTATATGCATTAGAAGGTGTGGAACAACCACTAATTGAAATTACTTATCGTTTAGCACACAATAAAGTTTATGTTGATGTGATTGATAATGGAAAAGGAATAGAAGCAAGTAATATTGAGAAAATATTTGTTCCTTTTTATACGACACGCAAAAATGGCTCTGGAATTGGTCTAACCATTACCCGTAATATCATGAAAATGCATCGTGGTAGTTTAGAAGTGAACTCTATCCCAAATCAGCAAACAACTTTTTCTTTGGTGTTTAATTATGCATAGCATTGCGATTAGCTATTCAAATATTTGCTTTTCTTAAATTCAATTCCTTTTCTTATTAAGATAGCATGGTAAAAACTCGGAATATCATGCGTCCATTTTGGTAAAAACAAGATGATTAAAATCACATCCAATTGTGAAATTAATCCCAAAATAATGCAGATTTTCATCATCCATCCGCCATAGGCAAAACCTAATAAACATGTAAAAGTCGCAAGCAAAGTAAGTCCCCAAATTTTAGAAACAAAGGCATGAGTACAAGTTTCTTTTCCAAATTTGATTAAACTCACACCATAGCAAAGTGCTTCAATTAGTACGACTGCAAGCACACCAATTAAATTTTCTTTAATTAATTCTGGATAAATCAAATAACAACTTACAGCTATACTTAGCCAAAAAATTAAGTCTGTCTGACTATCTAACCTTCGCATTTTTTCGGTATCAATTTTCATTTTCCTAGCTATAATTCCATCAAAAATATCAGAAATTAGGCCCAAAAACATTAACACCAAAACTATATAAGCAGCGCTCTCTGTCATAAAATAAGAAAGGAATAATATGATCGGTGCCAATAAAAATCTAAACAGAATTAGCAAATAAGGGATGCTCATATAAGGATGATTGATTTCTCAAGATAACAAAAAAGCCTTTACTTTAAGTAAAGGCTTAATATTTATTCATAAATGAATGATTAAATCACAGTTCCATTTGGTATAGTTGCACCTTTTTTAACCACAACAATACCGTCTTTCACTACGTATAATCCATAATCGCCTTCAGTTAAATGAGTACCTCCATTAATGCGTACATCATTTCCTATGCGACAATTTTTATCTACAATTGCATTATTAATATAACAACGGTCACCAATACCTAATAATGGTTGACCAGTCTCTGTTGCTTCTTGTATTTCTGCTAACGTTTGATAATGATCACTGCCCATCACGTAAGTATTTGCAATAGTGGTTCCCCTTCCAATTCTAGACCGAATACCCAAAACTGCTCTTTCTACTCTACTAGCTTGTATGATACACCCTTCAGAAACAATCGTTTTTTCTAAAGTTGTGCCTGATACTTTTGATGGTGGTAACATCCTTGCTCGTGTAAATATAGTATGTGCATTATCAAACATATTAAACTGAGGAAGCTCATCTGTTAAGCCTAGGTTAGCCTCAAAAAACGAAGAAATATTACCAATATCTGTCCAATATCCTTCATATTGATAACTTAAAACATGATTACTTAATAATGATCTCGGAATGATTTCTTTGCCAAAATCTTTCTCTTCGGGGTTTTCATTCAACAATTTAATCAGCAAATCACGATTAAAAATGTAAATACCCATTGAGGCTAGGTAATTTCTTCCTGCACCTTTCATTTCATCACTTGTTTCAGAAGTCCAATCTGGTAGTAAATCTGCTTTAGGCTTCTCGATAAAAGAAGTGATAAAACTTTCTTCATCTGTTTTTAAAATCCCAAATTCAGTAGCATCTGAAGCGTTTACAGGAATGGTAGCGATGGAAATCTCTGCTTTTTTATCAATATGTGCTTTCAACATTGATCTAAAATCCATCTGATACAATTGATCACCAGATAATATCAGAATATAATCAAATTCATGATTTCACAATGTGATGCATACATTGTCTCACTGCATCTGCTGTACCTTGAAACCAAGTTGGATTTTCTGGCGTTTGTTCTGCTGCTAAAATATCTACAAACGCCTTAGAAAAATGGCTAAAGTGATAGGTATTTTTAATGTGTTTATTTAGGGAAGCTGAGTTAAATTGAGTAAGCACAAACATACGGTGAATACCAGAGTTTATGCAATTTGAAATTGGAATATCCACCAAACGATACTTACCTCCTATTGGCACAGCTGGTTTTGAGCGGGTTTGTGTTAGTGGAGATAATCTTGATCCTTGGCCACCACCAAGAATTACACCCAATACTTTGTCGGTCATATCTAATTAGTTTTACATTTGGTATACATCAATGTACTGTTGAGCAGCTCTATCCCAAGAGTGGTCCAAAGTCATGATAAACTTACGAATTTCTTTCACTTTTTTCTGATCTAAAAACAAATCAAAAGCCCTTCCAATGGCATGCCCTACGTCCCAAATACTAGTTTGATCATGGCAAATTCCAAATCCTCCATCACCAATATCAATCACCGTATCTTTTAATCCGCCAATGCGTCTTACAATTGGAATTGTGCCGTAACGCAGTGCATACATTTGGTTTAAGCCACAAGGTTCTACTCTCGATGGCATTAATAGGAAATCTGCTCCTGCATAAATTTGATGCGATAGTGATTCATTGTATCCTATATATGCGTTATATTTTCCAGGGAACTGATGGGTTAAAGCATTCAATCTATCTTCCACGTCTGTTTCTCCTGAACCTAATACCAAAATGTTGATTTCACCATCGCTTTGCTGTAATGCATTATAAAAAATTTCTGGCAATAGATCTGCGCCTTTTTCACCAACTAATCGCCCAATAAATGTATAAAGCGGTTTTGTTGGATCTAAATTAAAAACACTACATAGTGCCTCTTTGTTTGCTTTTTTTCCATTATCTACTGTGCGAACAGCAAATCCTTTAGTTAGCATGGGATCTTTTTGAGGATTCCAAACTTCATTATCGATGCCGTTTAAAATTCCTACCGATTTTCCGCGTTCTTGCGCAAATAGACTTTCCAATCCGTTGGCTTTATGACTAATTTCTTCTAAATAACTTGGGGAAACTGTGGTAACTTTCCATGCACACTTTATGGCAGATGCTAATGGATTGATTGCATTATCCCAATCCAATTTATTGGCATTACGTAAATCAAAAGATGGTAGATAGTGTAATTTATCCCAACCAAACTGACCTTGGTATTGAGCATTATGAATGGTTAAAATAGTAGGGATATGATTTAAATGGCGATAATTATGGCAATTCCCCACCATAAAAGGAATTAAACCTGTATGATGATCATGACAATGAATTACGTTTGGTTTATGCTCCCATTGTGCAATCCAATCTAATGCAGCAATTTGAAAAGCTAAGAAACGTTCTGTATCATCTTCATACCCATACACCTTATCTCGATCTAATAAATCGGCGATATGGACTAAAAATAAATCGAAACCAAGTTTATTTGTTTTCTCTCTAAATATTCTAGCTTGATAATTAGCAGAACCCAATCTTACCCAACCATCATATACCACTTCAAATTCATTTTGATGCAAGAATTTAGTATTATAGGCGGGCATCACCACCTTAGCAACATGATTTAACTTATTTTGATATTTAGGTAGCGCTCCAACAACATCACCTAATCCGCCGACTTTAGCAACCGGATAACATTCTGCACTGAAGTGTATAATTTCCATAAGTAGAGTTTTGAGAAAACTTAGTCAAAATAGGCAATAGATTGAGTATTGCAAACATTTCTAAAAAATAATTTTCGAAAATTTAATATGAAAAAAGGAAATTTCTCAAAAATATACAAAAAGGAAAAGCCCCGATAAATTACCAGAGCCTTCACAACAAAACAAAAAAATAAGTATTAAATCATAATAACCTACTATTCTTCTTGTGCAAGAATAGCGTAAAATTCTTTTATTGCATTAAATTGAGGATGCAGAGATACTACATTACCAAATACCAATAGTGCAGGGGAACTAATATTTTTTTCGGCAATAAGTTCTTCTATCGTTTCTACCACACCAATCACAACATTCTCCTTAACAGAAGAACCGTTTTCTATTACAGCAACTGGCAAATTATCTTTTCCTTCAGTTTTAAATATTGAAGTAATTTCTTTTATTTTTTCAATACCCATTAATACAACAATAGTCGCGTTCGATTTTGCAGCAACATACAAATCTGGTGATATTTCTCCAGCAGAATTTGTACCTGTAACTACCCAAAAACTTTCGCTAAGCGTACCATATACCATTGGGATTTTTTGCAAACCCGGCACACCCAATGCGCTTGAAACGCCAGGAACAATTTCGGTTGGTATGCTATATGATTCTGCAACATCAATTTCTTCATAACCACGAGCAAAAACAAATGGGTCACCGCTTTTAAGTCGAACCACATGTCCGTAGTTTAAAGCATAATCTATCATTAATTTGTTCACTAATTCTTGTGAGAATGATTCATCACCAGATCGTTTACCTACATAAACTTTAATGGCATTTTCTGGGGCATAATTTAACAGAGCTTCATTTACTAAAGCATCGTACAAAACGACATTTGCAGTTTTTAAAGCTTTTACGCCTTTCAAGGTTAACAAATCTGGATCTCCAGGACCAGCGCCAACCAACGTTATTTTTGGCTCAACTGTGGTTTTTTGAATCTCTTTTACTATCATTGCTCAACAAATTAATACATCAATAATACAAATTTATATAAAATCTATAGAACTAGTAGTATTTATTTTAAAATAACTTCAATTCATTATAAATGAAGTATTTACATTTTTAAAATTAGTAGTTACTTAAATGATTACTCAACAGCAGCCCTAAACATTAAAGCACCAACTGTTAAATTTGTGCGGCTATCCACCAAAATTGCTGAACCATTTGTGCGATTTTCATTGTAAAGATCAAAAGATAAAGCTTCAGCAGTTTTAAGAATTACACGGCCAATATCATTTAATTTAAACTCTTCTGCACTATGTTTTTCTAGTGTGTTGATATCCACTTTGTGCAAAATTTCACTGATTTTACATTTAGTAGTTTTGCTATTATGCTGAATTAAATACACTAAGGAAGTATCTAATGCTCGGCTATCCATCCAACATAAATCTGCCTCAATAAGCTTAGTATCGTGTGGCAAAGCAGATGAATTTACGATACTGTCTCCCCTACTAATGTCAACATTATCTTTTAAATGAATAGTAATCGATTGACCAGCAATAGCCTCCTTTAATTCATTGTCAAAAAATTCAATTTTACTAATGGATGAGCTGGCTCCAGATGGCAGCACTGTTATTTTATCGTTCACTTTAAACGTACCACTTAACACACGACCAGCATAACCTCTATAATCGTGTAATTCGTCTGTTTGAGGTCTAATTACCCATTGAACTGGAAAACGAGCTTGGGTTAAAGCTTCTTGATGATCGGTATCTACTTCTTCTAAAAAATGTAACAAACTTTCGCCTTCATACCAATGCATATTAGCTGAAGGTTGCACAATATTATCACCTTTTAATGCACTTACAGGAATATAAGTTACATTCTCTAAATTTAGTTGTTGTGCTAGTATTTTATATTTATTGATAATCGCATTAAAAATGGTTTCACTATAATCAACCATATCCATTTTATTAATACACACTACAATGTGTTTAATTCCCAGTAGGGAAACCAAATAAGAATGACGAATAGTTTGCTCTACAACTCCGTTTCTAGCATCAATTAAAATGATAGCTAAATTTGCTGTAGAAGCACCCGTAACCATGTTTCTAGTATATTGAATGTGGCCCGGAGTATCGGCTATAATAAATTTTCTCTTCTCGGTCTGAAAGTACTTATAGGCCACATCAATAGTAATTCCTTGTTCGCGTTCCGCTCTTAGTCCATCGGTTAAAATGGCTAAATCTATTGTTCCATCATCGTTTTTTCGATTAGAGTTTTGTAACGCTTCTAATTGATCTGCTAAGATGGAATCTGTATCGTATAACAAGCGTCCGATAAGGGTACTTTTACCATCATCTACACTGCCTGCTGTAAAAAATTTTAATATATTCATGATTGTTGGTTGTTTAGATAATTAGTTGTTTGGTTGTTTGGAAGGAAATGGATTCTAACCAATTAACAAACAAAACAGCTAACCAACTAGATTAAAAATATCCTCCCTTTTTTCTGTCTTCCATTGCGGCTTCAGAAACTTTATCATCCATACGAGCACCGCGTTCTGATATTTTAGAATCACTGATCTCTTGAATAATATCGTCGATTAAATCTGCATCCGATTCTACTGCAGCCGTACAAGACATGTCTCCAACTGTACGGAAACGCACTTTTTTATTCACTACAATATCTTCTTCATCCATATTTAAAAATGGAGAAGCTGCCATTAACTGACCGTTTCTGGTAATACAATCGCGTTGGTGCGCAAAATAAATGCTTGGCAATTCAATGTTTTCTCTGCGGATATAATTCCAAACATCTAGTTCTGTCCAGTTACTTATCGGGAAAACACGGACATTTTCACCTTTATGAATTTTACCGTTGTAAATGTTCCACAATTCTGGACGTTGACGTTTTGGATCCCATTGACCAAACTCATCTCTCACTGAAAAAATACGCTCTTTTGCTCTGGCTTTTTCTTCGTCTCTCCGAGCGCCACCTATACAAGCATCAAACTTGTTTTCTAAAATCGTATCTAAAAGTGTAACGGTTTGTAGTGCATTACGGCTAGCATTTTTACCAGTTTGTTCTATTACTTTTCCTTCATCTATTGATTTTTGTACTGAACCAACAATTAATTTTTCGCCAATTCTAGCAATCATTTTATCACGATACTCAATTGTTTCTTCGAAATTATGTCCAGTATCAATATGTACCAATGGAAAAGGAAATTTACCAGGTCTAAATGCTTTTTCAGCTAAACGTACAAGTGTAATAGAATCCTTGCCGCCTGAAAAAAGCAATGCAGGTTTCTCAAATTGCCCCGCTACTTCACGTAAAATGTGTATAGCCTCGGCCTCCAATTCATCCAAATAATCCAAATTATATTTACTCATTTCTCTTTGTTCTAAAATTCACTTCGGGTTTAAGATGCTTGATGCAACCCACACTCTTTTTTTGATTGATCTTCCCACCACCATCTGCCTGCTCTAAAATCTTCTCCTGGTTGTACAGCTCGTGTACATGGTGCGCAACCAATACTCGGAAAACCTTTATCATGAAGCGTATTGTAAACAATGTTGTTTTCTTTAATGTATTGTTTTACTTCTTCTAAAGTCCACTCAAAAATTGGATGAAATTTTAAGAGCTGATTACCCTCATCCCACTCCACATCTTTCATGTCTTCTCTATTTGGGCTTTGTTCCGCTCTAATTCCTGTAATCCAAATTTCATTACCACGAAGTGCTCGCTTTAAGGGCTCTATTTTACGGATATAGCAACATTCTTTTCTGTTTTCAACCGATTCGTAAAAACTATTTGGTCCTTTTGCGTTGACCATATTTTGCACTACATCTGTTTGCGGATAATAAGCGTGAATAGGTTGCTGATAAACTTCTAACGTTCTATTCCACACGTAATAAGTTTCTGGAAATAAACGCCCTGTTTCTAACGTAAATACTTTAATCGGAATGTTATTCGCAAAAATAAGATGCGTTATCACTTGATCTTCCCATCCAAAACTAGTACTAAACACTATTTTTCCTTCAAATTTGCGAGCCAAATACCACAACTTATCTATAGTAGTTAAACCTGCTAACTCTTCTTTTATATTTTTCTCTAAATGCTCCATCTTAAATCAATTTTAAAATGAAAAGAATTACACTTCTTGCACTTACCAACATTACAATAATACCTACGGCTACCATAATGGTTTTTGCAGAAATTTTATTAGATACTTTTGCCGCAATTGGCGATGCTAAAGCACTTCCTATAATTAAACCTAGAACTGCTTCCCAATACCTACCACCTAACATGGTGAAAAAAGTTAATGAACTTAGTGTGGCAATAAAAAAACGACTAATTTTTACGGTTCCTAATGAAAACAAAGGGTGTCGACCACCCGCAATTAATGATGAAAGTACAATTGAACCCCAACCACCACCAAATGCTGCATCAATAAATCCTCCGAAAAAACCTAAAACACCAATCTTTTTTATTTTATTTTCTGCTCTTTTCCTTCTGATATTGAAGGCTTTCATTAAAATAATTCCACCTAAAACAAGCGTATAAATAGCCACAATAGGTTTGGTGTACTGACTATAATGCTCTAAGGACGATAATAAGTAAGCGCCAAGAACTGCACCAACTATCGCTGGAATAATTAATAATTTGAATAATTTCCAGTTTACATTTCCCATTCTAAAGTGCATCCAGCCAGCTATACCATTACTTAAAACCTCAGAAATATGAATAGCCATGCTTGCCGATGCTGGCGGCAAACCCATTGCTAATGAGAAAGATGCAGAGGTTACACCATACGACATTCCGATGGCGCCATCTATCATTGCAAAAACAAAGCCGGCGCCTAAAAACCAGTAGAATAATGGATCAATGTGAATCAAGAACGATTGAAATTCAGGTTCTGTATTCCACAAGGTGAAACCAACGGTAGTTAATAAAAACACAAGGGACAGCCATATTAACCAATTAATGTTGGTAGCTAAAAAGCTTTTCTTCGGATTAATTAAGCTTTCCGTAACCTTATTCAGCTTTTTTACTTTTACAGCAAAATCTCCATTTAAGGTTTGACGTAAAGCACTCATGTTTTGCAAGGTTGTATCTAACTCTGCTGGCAAACTCTCATTTAAAATCTGTTTTAAACGTTTAGCTATGGTTGGCGATTTCCCATTGGTAGAAATTGCAATTTTCAAATCTCCTTTTTGTACAATAGAACCTAGATAAAAATCACATAATTCTGGTTTGTCAGCAACATTAATTAGCAAACCTCTATTTTGTGCAGCAAATCTTATTTCTTCATTTAAGTCATTATCATTAGTTGCAGCAAATACGATATCTATGTTATTCAAATCATCTGCGTCAAAGCTTTTTTCTTTTAATTTGATGTTTGGATGATCTGCTAAAAACAAGCGAAACTCTGGAGAAACTGCGGCGGCAACCACTGTAACTCTAGCATATTGACTGTTGTTTAAGATCGCATTTAACTTTTCTAAACCAATAGTACCTGCACCAATTAATAATGTACGTAACTGATTCAGTTTTATAAAAACTGGAAACAGCTGATTTCCTTCTTCCTTTCGAGAAAAAGCTACACCATCAGTTTGTATATTAGGCAATGGCAGCATACTTTTTAATTAGCGATTTAAACGATGGATGAAGTGACACTACTTTTCCAAAAATTAACAAGGCTGGCGCTTCAATTCTTTCTCTCTTAACGATGTCGTAAATGGAATCAACTGTACCAACTACCAGCTTTTCATCTTCAGATGAGCCATTTTGAACTACCGCAGCTGGTAAATTATGTTTACCTGAAGCTTTAAAAATCTCTACAATTTGAGGTAGTTTCTTTAACCCCATCAATATAAGTACAGTTGCTTTTGAGTTAGCTGCTTGATAAATGTCTTCTGAAATTTCACCCGATGACGTCATGCCTGTAATAACCCAAAAACTTTCGCTTAATCCACGATGAGTAACTGGAATTTGTTGCAACCCAGGAACTCCAATAGAGCTTGAAATACCAGGAATAACGCTTACTGGAATGCTATAAGAAGCAGCATAATCTAGTTCTTCGTAACCTCTACCAAAAACAAATGGATCACCACCTTTTAATCTTACTACATGGCCATAGTTTAAAGCATAATCTATCATTAATTTATTAATCGAATTTTGCGAATACGAATGCTCTCCAGAACGTTTACCAACGTATACTTTAATCGCATTTTTAGGTGCATAAGTTAGTAAAGCTTCGTTTGTTAAGGCATCATACAATACCACATCGGCAGTTTGCAAGGCTTTTACTCCCTTTAAGGTTAACAATTCTGGATCTCCAGGACCGGCTCCTAAAAGTGTTATTTTTGGTTCTTTATTAATTTTTCGCTCTATCATGATAATAATGCTCCTGCCCTAACGGCTTTAACTTGTTCTAAAAATTGATTTGCAGCTGCAAGATATTCTTGTGCAAATGCAGCGGATGGTTCGTTCTTGTTAATCTGTAAAACCAAATCAGAAAAACTGGTCTCAAAACTAAATTCTCCAGTGGCTACATAGTGATTTTCAAATTCACGAATTACACCAATTTGTGTGCTACTATTAATGCCTTTATCGAGTAATAAAGCTTTAGCTCCACTCACAAATACACTATAGGCATGGTAAATTGCATCAGCAAATGCCTGTTCATTTAAAGCCTGTTTTGCCCAACTAAATTTCTCTTCTGCTTCTAATAATAAGGTCGCTACCAAATCAATTACCACACCCGCACATTCTCCCACACCAATTGCAGTTTGAAAAACTTCTTCATGTCCCCAATCCACAAACTCTTCATTTTTTAATGCCGTTAAATCTGCCAAAGGCTTCAATAATTGGTAAAAATGATCTTTTCCTTTTCTATCATAATACTGATGAAAGTTTTCATCCGCTAAATTATTAGCCTTAAAATCGTTCAGAATAAAATGTAAAACTTGGGTTGCTCTTTTTGATGGAACCTTAATTACACGTTCGGCTACTCTACCTACTCCATCGCCAACTGTACCACCGCCCAACATTACTTGTACTGCCGGCACTACTTTGCCTTCTGCTTTTACCGAGCTGCCGTGAAAACCAATTTCAGCCAAACCATGCTGACCACAAGAATTCATACAGCCACTAATTTTTATTTTGATGTTTTTCTCGTAAATAAACTCGGGGAAATCTTCATAAATCACTTCCTCTAAAACTTCCGCTAAAGTCATGCTGTTTGATATACCTAAATTACAGGTATCGGTACCTGGACAAGTCGTAATATCTGCTAAACTATCAAAACCTGCATTTGCAAAACCGATGTTGAATAATGCATTGTATAACGATGGCAACGCCTTTTCATTCACAAATTTTAACAATAAACCCTGATTTTGAGTAACTCTTATTTCATCTGCTACGTACGGTTTAATCGCATCTATAAAAATTCTAGCTTTATCAGTTTTAATATCGCCCACTTTCACTTTTACATATACGCCGAAATATCCACGCTGTTTTTGTTCGAATACATTTGTAGCCAACCAATGTTGGTAATGCTTTTCGTTTACTATTTCTACTGGTGGATAATCTTGATTTACTGGTAAAACAGGTTGAGGAACTGTGGTTAAATCTATTTTATAGGTTTTTACTTTATTGGCTAATTGTTCTTCTTCAACCAAACGTAAAACCTCTTCAAGTCCTAATTTTTGAACTAAATATTTTAAGCGAGCTTTATTTCTATTGGTACGTTCGCCATAACGGTCAAAAACACGTAATACCGATTCAGAAAATGGAATTAACTGATCTTCTGGCAAAAACTCGTTTATTGCAGCTGCTAAAAAAGGTTGTGCACCTAATCCACCTGCAAATAAAACTTTAAAACCTCGTTCGCCCTTTTCATTTAGTTTAGGAATAAAACCTAAATCGTGGATATAGCTAAATGCGGTATCTTTATCACTAGAAGAAAATGAGATTTTAATTTTTCTTCCCATCTCTTGGCATATTGGATTACGCAAGAAATAAGCAAATACGGCATGTGCGTAAGGTGAAACATCAAAAGGCTCCTCTGGATCAATGCCCGAAGTTGGCGATGAAGTTACATTTCGGACGGTATTCCCACAGGCTTCTCTAATGGTCACATCGTCTTGCTCTAATTTAGCCCAAAGTTCTGGCGTTCTATCTAAACTCACATAGTGAATTTGTATATCCTGACGAGTTGTTAAGTGCAAATTTCCACTTCCATACTCATCAGCAATATCCGCAATGCGAAGAAATTGTTTAAAAGTTACTTTACCAAAAGGCAATTTAATGCGAACCATTTGTACACCTGGCTGTCTTTGTCCGTAAATACCACGAGCCAAGCGCAAACTCCTAAAACGTTCGTCATGAATTTTACCAGAACGAAAATCATTGATCTTCTTTTCAAGATCGATAATATCTTTTTCTACAATAGGATTTTCTAATTCTGTTCTAAAGCTCTGCATAAAATTATTGTTTTACCAAATATCATTTGTTTTATTTCGTCAATTCATGAGCAAAACAAAACAATGATTTGGCAAATATATATAAAGTACATAGAAATAGTAGACTTTATTTCTAAATATTTTTAAAAAGAATAAATAGTATTTAATTTAGGCTGGGAGTTTTTCTCTTTCGATAATATCAGCAATGCTGGTTTCACTTAAAACCTTTAAGCTCGCATCCCTAACATCAATAAATGCTTTACGAATTCCGCAAGTTAATTCATCGTGGCATTCTTCACATTTGTGGTAAAATTTCAAGCTGGCACATGGGACCATTGCAATTGGACCATCTGTAATACGCAAAATATCTACTAAGTAAATGTCCTCTGGGTTTTTATTTAGACTATACCCGCCCCCAGCTCCTTTTTTACTGTATAAATATCCTGCATTGCGAAGATCTAGCAATATTTGCTCTAAAAACTTTTTGGGAATATGCTCTTCCTCTGCGATACGAGCGATTTGCATTGGTGGTTGTGATAGGTTTTTTCCTAAAACTACCAGCGCTTTTATAGCGTACTTTGTTTTCTTGGATAGCATATAAAAACAAAGCTAATATTTAAATGTGAGTTTTGAAAAAAATTCGTCGGAAGTGGCGTCAACATGTTTCTTGGAGCATTTCAACCTAAGTCAATTAGTTACCTTTTCGTACTTAAGTACACAATTTCGATACACATTACTTAATAAAAATGCTCTTTCTAAAAGGATTAAAATCAATGTTGGAATAAAGATTAGCCCTAATAAATCGAACTTTAAAAACACATAACCAAATGCAAGTATTAATCGGAAGCACTCCAAATAATAAATCCACTTGCGCTGTTCTAATAATGCGCCACAATTAATTAAGGTTAGCAAAACAAACAATAAGATAAAAAGCTTATCAGACAAACCTAAATAAGTAAAAAAAGCAGTTGTAAACGTTAAAAATGCTACACAAACTATAAGTTGACCATTAAGGTACTTTTTAAATTTAAATCGATACTGATCCTTGGATTTATGTTGTAAAAATCGCTTTTCTAAAAGAGGTCTAATATCTTGGTTAAGCATAGATGGATGGCCAAACACTACTTTCCATTTATTTCTCCAGCTATTTTCTCTTTTAGCAGCTTCTATTATTTCGAAATAATAATGGAAATGCTGCCATAAAAAATTATAGCTTTTAATAGGATGTGTTAAACCATATTTTGGAGCCTCTTCTTCCTTTTGAAAAGTTCCGAATAGTTTATCCCAAAAAACAAAAACATCACCATAATTCTTGTCTAAATATTTTTCATCGCTAGCGTGATGAATACCGTGTAAAGAAGGTGTGATTAAAATATGTTCTAGCCAACCCATTTTACCAATTAATTGCGTGTGGGTAAAAAAAGAATATGCACCGTGTACAGTTAAAATAGTAATTACCATCACAGGGTGAAAGCCAACAAAGGGCAATGCACACCAAAAAACACTTCGTATTAACGCCTGAAAAGTGGTAATTCTTGCAGAGACACTTACATTGAATTCTTCACTTTGATGGTGCACAATATGCGCTGCCCATAAAAAATTAATTTGATGACCTAATCGGTGATACCAATACCAAACTAAATCTGTAGCTAAAATTAGTAACACCCAAACCCACCATGTATTCGGAATGTTAAACACCGCATAATTTTTATAGATGTAATTAAATAAATCATAGAAACTAGCGGCGATAAACAGATTTAATAATCGCTCTGCAATACCAATACTCACATTAGAAACCGAACTTTCATACTTAAATAAATGCTCTTTTTTTAAATGAACCGCTAAAGCATATTCTAAATACAAGAAGATAAAAAAGGCAGGAATGGCAAATGCTAAGTAGTTAATATGTTCCATCTTATAATTGATTAACGTGAACTAAACTTTTTTGAATCTGATCTTTTTGTACTCGCATTAGCTGAAAATTTGACGGGCTTAATTACAACACTTTCCAAACATAGCAATATTTTAATAAAGACTACTAAAATTATAGACTTTATTTTAGCTAGCCTCCACGCCACCCTAAAGAAGTAATTGACTGTGATATATAAAAACAATACGTCATCTCGACCGTAGCGGAGAGATCTTTGAAAATGCCTTCTCTATCGATTCTTTTCTCATCAACCTAAACGCTAACTTAAGTAAATCGGCGAGACACCAACCTCTAGGATGGGATGCCTACTCTTGAAAAGAAATATAACTTAATTAAAACGGTTTGGCGAATAAATACTTATGTCCGTTGATAACTTAGCATCCGTTACTAATTCTGAAACCAATTTACCAGTAATAGGTGCTAAACTTACCCCCATCATACCATGCCCACCAGCTACAATTAGATTTTTTAACTTTTTGCTATAACCTATATACGGTAAACCATCTGGCGAACAAGGTCTAAATCCATACCATATTTTATCGATTTGAGGAACAGGAACCTGATAATCTGGATAATATTGAGGTATAGAATTGACAATGCCTTGTACCCTATTCATATTCACTTTGTAATTAATTGGCGCAATTTCCATCGTTCCACCAAAACGTACCTGACCATTCATTGGGGTAACTGCTACTCTCGCTTCTAACAATAAGGCTGGATGATGAATTGGGTTAGTCGGATTTACCATAAAAGAATATCCTTTACCCGGCATAATTGGAATATTCATATGCGCTTGTTGCGCTAACTCTGGCAACCACGAACCGCCTGTCATAACGACTGTATCTGCAGTAAAATCACCTGTTGTGGTATGAATAGTTTTGATTTCTCCGTTCACTGTTTCTAAGCCATTCACCTTACAATCAGTAATGATTTCAGCGCCGTTAGCTTTTACATAGGCTATCAATTGTTTTACCAAATTGTTGGGATATAAATGTGCATCACAACGATAATGTATTGATCCTAATATGTCCAATTGAGTATCAGGTTCTAATGCTTGTGTTTCTTTGGCATTCAATATGGCAACATCTAATCCTAACTGCTGAGCTTTTTTAGCCAAATGTATTTCTTCATCACCTGTAGCTTGGTTTTTATATAGCATTAAAATGCCTTTTTTCTCTAAACCGAAATTCAGTTCAGGTTCTTTAGCTAATTCATCGTACAATTCTTTACTCAATAGATGTAAATCTCTTAACGGTTCTGCAACGCGATCTACGTGTTGTTGATTCGAGTATTTCCAGAATTTTAACCCCCAAGAAATCAGTTTCGGATTTAAAGATGGTTTCACATAAAAAGGACTTTTACTATCAAACATCCATTTTATGCCTTTACTAATCATCCCAGGCGCAGCTAAGGGTACAAAGTGACTTGGTACAATCATACCAGCATTGCCAGAAGAGCAGTTATTGAGTAAATCACCTTGTTCTAAGAGCGTCACTTTAAATCCTTGCTTCGTAAGATAATACGCAGCACACAAGCCTATAATTCCTGCGCCGATGATGGTAATATTGCCTTTATTTGTTGGTGATAATTCGTTCATTTGTTCATTGGTTCAATTGTTCATTAAACTATGTCTCAAGTTTACAATGGTGTTATTAAGAGAATTTGCTACTCCCCCCTTTGTGGAGGGTTGGGGTGAGGCTTAAATTACTTGAAAACCATGTGCATACGGATCATCATCGTCTATAAATATGGTGTTATACCCCGTCACTTTCGCCCAGCCTTCTATACCAGGCACAATTGCTGGTTGACCATTAATCGTCGTTTCTTCTTCAATTGTACCGATAAATTGAGAACCAATAATGCTTTCATGCACAAAGCGATCACCTTTTTTTAATTTCCCTTTGGCAAACCATTGTGCCATACGGGCTGATGTTCCTGTACCACAAGGCGAACGATCAATTGCTTTATCACCATAAAAAACAGCATTTCTTGCTGTTGCCTCAGGTGAGATTGTAGCGCCAGCCCACAAAAAGTGACTTAACCCATTAATATTTGGATCTTCTGGATGTACAAAAGTGTACTGCTCGTTCATCAACTTACGACATGTTCTACTCCAGCTAATCAATTGATCTGCCGTATAATTTTCTAATCCTTTAAAGTTTTTTTGTGGATCAACGATGGCATAAAAATTCCCACCATAGGCCACATCAACTATTAACTCGCCTAAATCAGGGCAGTTTACAGTTAATCCCTCAGCAGCTAAAAAAGACTTTATATTGATCAGTTTTACCGACTTAACTTTTCCATCAACTTGTACGTATTCTACTAAAACTAATCCTGCTGGAGTTTCTAAACGCAACTTTCCAGGTACTTTAGGAATAACTAATCCTTCCTCAATTGCAATCGTTACGGTGCCAATTGTACCATGACCACACATCGGCAAACAACCACTGGTTTCGATGTACAATACGCCAATATCATTAGCCAAATCTATGGGTGGATATAAGATACTGCCACTCATCATATCATGGCCACGAGGTTCAAACATTAAGCCTTTTCGAATCCAATCGTATTCCTTAAGGAAATGTAAGCGACGCTCCATCATGCTATTGCCTACCAATAACGGACCGCCACCTGCTACTACTCTTACCGGATTTCCACAAGTGTGAGCATCTATACAACTAAATGTTTTCTTCATACCCCAAACTCCTAAAGGAGCTTTAATTATTAGTTAATTTGATTCTTTGTTAATTCGTTATTTACAGTTCTCCAAATATGCAATGGATTTGCGTTTTTCAATTCATCAGGCAAAAACTCATCATCCCAGTTTTGATACGCCAATGGACGAGCAAAACGTTTAATTCCATCAGCACCTACAGACGTAAAACGACTATCCGTACTTGCAGGAAAAGGTCCACCATGATGCATTGGTAAACTTACATCCACGCCAGTTGGCACATTGTTCAAAATAAAACGGCCGCAAATATCTTGTATGTAATTTAACAATTCTTGATGCGCTCTAATGTCGTTTGATGTAGCCATTAAGGTCGCGGTTAATTGCCCCTCTAAGGCTTTAGCAACTGCCAGTAATTCTTTCTCATCTGCACATTGAATAATCAAAGAATATGGACCAAAAACCTCTTGGTGTAAAATTGGATTTTCTAAAAAGGTCTTCCCATTTGTCGTTGCTAGCGTAATTAAACCTTTACCATCGTGTATCTCCTCATCAGTTTGAGAAATCAATTGCACCCCTTTTTGCGCCAATGCCTTTGTTAATTTCTCCGCATAATTTGCAGCAATGCCTTGATGCAACATTTTTGCAGGACTTACACTTTTTAACTCTCTCTTTAGGTGTTGAATGAATCGCTCTAAACTTTCGCTGTTGATTGTAATGAGTAAGCCAGGATTGGTACAAAATTGTCCCATTCCTAAGGTAATAGAGCCTGCTATCTGCTTAGCCAAACTTTCAGATTCTGCCTCTATTTTTTCAGGTAAAATAAATATTGGATTAACACTCCCCATTTCTGCAAAAACAGGAATAGGGTTTTTACGTTGATTTGCCCAATCAAATAATGCTTTTCCACCACCAAAAGAACCTGTAAAACCGATGGCTTTTACCGCATCGTGTTTAGCTAAATATTCTCCAACTTCAAATCCTGCACCATATACATGACTAAAAATGCCATCAGGCATATTGCACTTTTTAGCTGCAGTTGAAATAGCATTTGCCATTAATGTAGATGTTTTAGCATGCGCTGGATGAGCTTTAACAATAACTGGGCAACCCGCAGCAAATGCACAAGCTGTATCTCCGCCAGCAGTTGAATACGCAAAAGGAAAATTACTAGCACCAAATACAACCACAGGACCTAATGGAACCAACATTTTACGCAAGTCTGGTTTAGGTGGAGTTTTTTCTGGTACAGCTGTATCAATACTTGCCTCTAACCAATTACCTTGTTCTGCCGCAGCGGCATAACTTGTCAATTGAAATAGTGTTCTTGCTCTTTCGCCTAACAATCTTGCTTCAGGCAAATTGGTTTCCGACATAGCAGTTTGAATCAATTCATCACCTAAGGCTTCGATCTCTTGAGCTATGGTGCGCATAAAATTTGCACGTTGCGCCAACGAATAGGTTTTATACTGATGGAAAGCACTTACAGCTCCTGCCAACACGTTATCTAACTCTGCCTGTGTGGTGTCTTTATACATGGTATTATAAATTTAAGTAATCAGGTAATTGCGGACGATTTGCTAAAGCATCGTTTATAATTTTCATTACGCGTTCTCGCTCTGCTCCTTTTACCATAAGTCTCGGTGCTCTTACATATTCAGAACCAATACCTACAGCCGTTGCAGCGAGTTTTATATACTGTACTAATTTAGGATGAATATCTAATTCTAACAACGGCATAAACCATCTATAAATTGCTACTGCTTCATCGTATCGCTTCGCTTTTACCAATCTATAAATAGCTACTGTTTCAGCTGGAAAAGCATCCACTAAACCAGCCACTAACCCATCCGCTCCTAACACCAAACACTCTAATGAAATGGTATCAACACCACCTAAAATCTTAAATCTGTTGCCAAATTTATTGATCATATTGGTTACGTTTGCCAAATCTCGCGTGCTTTCTTTTACGGCTTGAATGTTTTCATACGGCATCAACTCTTCAAACATTGCTAAAGACACTTTAATGCCATAATCTACCGGATTATTATAAATCAAAATAGGAATTTGAATAGCGGAAGCAATTGCTTTAAAATACGTTACCACCTCGTTATCGTCTGCTTTATACTTTAATGGTGGCAATAACATAATTCCATCTGCACCCAAATCTTGTGCTTCTTGCGCCATCGCAACAGCTACGCTTGTGATTTGTTCAGCTACATTAATAATTACAGGTACTTTACCATTTACGGCTTTAACTGTATACGTTAAAAATTCAGCTTTCTCTTCTTTTGTTAAGGTACTAGCCTCTCCTAAAGAGCCACAAATAATCACTCCATCAACACCGGCTGCTAATTGAGCATCTAAGTTTTTTTGGAATAAGGGATAATCAATGGTATCGTTTTCTGTAAAAGGTGTTAAAAGCGCTGGATAAACGCCTTGCCAAGCAACATGTTTCATAGTCAATTAATTTTAATCAAATGTAATGTGAGAAGATATACCGTATTTAACCAGATTTAATGAATAATAGACGGATATTAACTTTAACTGCTTTTTTTCATTTTAATGCACTAATATTAACAAGCCATTGCTAAACAAGGCAAATAATTTGCTTAATTTATCCTATTTTAACCTAAAAATTTATTCTAATTGATTAAATAAGGTAATATTAGCTTAAATTCATAAAATGAAAGTTTTACAGTTTACCATTCCTGTTGCGCCAGACCGTACAATTATTGTGCAGGAAGATCATATGGAGCACTTTTACCCTTACTTACACCGACATAAAGAGGCGCAATTAATTTGGATAAAAGAGGGCGAAGGCACCCTAGTGGTAGACAATAACATGCATGCGTTTAGAAAGAATGATATTTATTTGTTAGGTGCCAATCAACCTCATTTATTTAAAAGTAATCCTGAATATTTTGAAGAAGGAAGCGACTTAAAAATCCAAGCCTTAATGATATTCTTTGATCCCAATGGGAAACTAGCGCCTATTTTGGCATTACCCGAAATGCAATTGCTCCATTCCTTTTTACAGCAAAAGCAAAACGGTTATAAAATCCCAACAGCACATACAGAAAGTATTATTCAACGCATGTTGAGTGTGCAGTACGCTAAAAACCAAGAGGTGATTATTAAGTTTTTAGATCTACTTCAAACCTTGTATCAAATTGGAAATCAAGGCGAAACCTTATCTACTGCAAAAATGGCTAGCTTTTCTGAAAGCGAGGGTATTCGTATTGGAAACATATTTAACTATTTGATGCAACATTACGAGCGACAAATTAGTTTAGATGAAGTAGCTGCAGAAGCACACATGACGCCGCAAGCATTTTGCAGGTATTTTAAAAAACATACCCGACAAACGTTCGTCTCTTTCTTAAATGAATTACGCATTAACGAAGCCTGCAAGAAATTAACCAGTGGTAAGTTTGAAAACATTGCAACTGTAGTTTATACCTGTGGTTTTAATAGTGTAACCAATTTTAACAGAGTATTTAAATCGGTAAAAGGCGAAGCGCCTAAAACATACCTCAACCAATATTTTAAAAACTTAAAGGTTTGACGAATAAATGTTCAAACAATTTTTCATTTCTTAATTTCTTTCTCACATTTGCACATGACTTATCCTGAAAAACTGAATGCCATTCGCCAACAAATGAAAACTGATGGCGTAGCTGCTTACATCATTCCTTCTGCAGACCCTCACATTAGTGAATATTTACCTGATCATTACAAGTGCATTGCCTTTACAACAGGCTTTAAAGGCTCGGTAAGTACAGTGGTGATTACACAAGATTTTGCAGGTTTATGGGCAGATTTCAGGTATTTCGAACAAGCAGAAGAGCAATTAAAAGATAGTGGTTTCGAGTTAGTCAAACTTAAAATTCAGGGCAATCCAGAATATATCCAGTGGCTTGGGCAAACCTTACCTAAAGGAGCCACCGTTGGTTTCGATGAAAAATTAGTGTCTATCCTATTAGGAGAACTTTTACACAAAGAATTAGCCTACAAACACATCAATTTTCAACATAAAGATTACCTCAGTCCAATTTGGGAAAACAGACCAGCACTCCCTACTAACCCTGCATTTTTAGTAGCAGATGAATTTATTGGTCAGTCGGTTAGCGCTAAACTTACAGCAGTTAGACAAGCCTTAAAACAGCACAATGCGACTTACCATTTAATCTCCTCATTAGATGACTTAGCTTGGTTATTTAATATTCGCGGAGCAGATGTAAGTTACAATCCAGTGGTGTTAAGTTTTGCATTGATTGCTGAAAATCAAGCTACCTTATACATTCAACACGATAAACTAAGCGCCGCTGATACAGCAAGTTTAGCTCAAAGTGGTGTAGAGATTTTAGCTTACGATAACATTGCAAACGACTTACGCTTTTTACCCGCCGAAAGCTCCATATTAGTCGACCCAAAGCGTAATTGTTTTGGCTTATATAAACTGATCCCTGCTTCTGTTCAACGTATTCTAGATACCAATCCTTCTACGCTGTTAAAAGCAGTAAAAAACAACATAGAAGTTGCCAATACCCGTCAAGCAATGATTAAAGACGGTGTTGCGATTACCCAATTTTTAAAATGGATACAGGATAATATTGGTAAAATAGAAATAACAGAACTATCATCAGCTGCTGAATTGAAAGCATTTAGAGCCAATCAAGATGGTTTTATCGGCGAGAGCTTCAATACTATTGCAGGTTACAAAGCACATGGCGCTTTACCTCACTACGCCGCTTCAACAGAAAGTGATGTAGCCATTCAAGCCGATGGTTTATTTTTAGTGGATTCTGGTGGTCAGTATAGGTATGGCACTACCGATATTACACGTGTGATCCCAATGGGAAACAATACCGAAGAAGAGAAAATTGATTATACCCTAGTGCTAAAAGCGATGATTGAAGGGTGTAAAACTCGTTTTCCAAAAGGAACGTGTGGGTATCAAATTGATGCCATTACACGTAGACCAATGTGGGACTATGCCTTGAACTACGGGCATGGAACTGGTCATGGTGTGGGCTATTTCTTAAACGTACACGAAGGACCGCAAGTGTTTAATGCGACGGCAACTCCTATCCCTGTAGAGTTAGGTATGATTACTTCTATAGAACCTGGCATTTACCGTTCTGGCAAATATGGGATCCGTATTGAAAATCTGGTGTTAACCATTGCCGACCAAACCAATGAATTTAATGAGTTTTATGCTTTCGAAACCTTAACGCTAGCCCCAATTGATACGACCTTAGTTAAAAAAGAACTCTTAGAAAAAGCGCACATCGATTGGCTAAATACCTACCATGCCAATGTCTATGCGAAATTAAGTCCATTTTTAAATGAGGAAGAAAAAGTGTTTTTAGGAAAGATGACGAGTGAGATTTAGATCATCAGTTCATTAGCCATTAGTATTTTATAGTTTCAGTGTAAATTTATTTTCACTAAGATATTTTATATCCTAGAAATGAAACCTTTAGCTTTAGGCTTTCAAATTTCTGCGCTCAAACGCCAAACATCCCTAAGCTTTAAACGTTCTATTAGAAATATAAAATAGAACCATTATGATTATTCAACTCAACGCCGACAAAAACTTAACGATCCACAACGAATACGAATCTCAAATTACGGAGAAACTAACCAAAGACTTAGAAAGATATAGCGAACACATCAGTCGTGTAGAGGTCCACTTAAGCGACGAAAATGGAAGTAAGGGTGGCATTAATGATAAAAAATGCTTGCTAGAAGCGAGATTTGATGGCAAACCACCTATTGTAGCTAGCGATTTAGGTGATACGTATGACCTTGCTTTAAAAGGTGCAACTGAAAAATTAAAACATGCGCTAACTACTGTAATCAGTAAATTGCAAGCGAAAGTTTAATTATTTGCTTGATTCTAGTTAGAATCACAAACATATCTATTCAAAGACCGAGTTATTCGGTCTTTTTTTTTGATGGGCATCCTGCGCATATTTGGTAATTGAAGTCCATTTTTTAAATGAAGAGAAAAGTGTTTTTAGGAAAGATGGCTATTGAGGTTTAGATAATTAATTTATTTAAATTATTCTTGAACAATTTAAAATGCTCTAGGAATTTTTTCACATCTATTTCTTTTGTTAGAATAAAACCCAAATATTCATCATCAGATATTTTGACAATTATAATAAAAGTTTCAATCTCAAATCTTCTATCCAATCTAGTTATTCGATATTCATTCTTTGAACCATAATAATAAAACTTACATATACTCCTAATACCGTCATACCAGAGAATCGAAGCATCTCTTGTTTTCTTATCATCTTTACTGCCCTTTTCATCAAATAAAAGTTTATACGAATTCTTACTAATGCAAAGACCACCTTGATGAGATTGCGTATGAGTGGACTCATTTTTTGTAATGAATTTACAGACACTGTATTGATATTCTTCGACAGATCTAATGGCTGTCAAAACTTGGTTCATCATAACTAACTCATTTAATGAATTGGATGTTTCCGACACTTTGAATTTGTTTCATGGTTGGACATACACCTTTAATAAACCCTTTACTTATTTCATCAAATACTGCGTAAAATTTGGCTCCCTTAATTTTGGCGATTTCACGATGTTTTTGGAATTCCGATGCAATATCTAATGAGCCATCAATGCATTTGTTGTAAATACTTACTATATGGTCTAAAGAATCTATCCAAGTTTCATCAGTTTCTACATTAATAGAATCAAATAATTCTGGTTTCTCGGCCCTTATCTTTTGTGTTAGCACTTTTTCAAATTCACAATAAGAAAAATCTAAATCTTGTTTGTTGTTGATAGAATAGATTATATGATCGAGTTTGTTTCTTTGCGATTGAGTCAATTCATCTGAAAGCAATAACCCTAATTTTTTATAATAACCTGCAGTTCTAGTAAATATCATTGCATTATCATAAACATTACTAAAATCAATTTCTTTTACTTTAGAATTTTTTAATGCTCTCTTTTTAAGTTCATCTTTAGATATAGTATACTTCGAAATGGCCTTTAAATAATTAGCTGTGTTTGTGAAATTATCTATTTCTTTGGATGATAATATCCTTTCCCATAGTTCCTTTCTTTTTGAATATTCTCCATAATCTTCACTTTCAGAATATTGTTTAATAAGGATATTCATTAAAGACATTAGCTCTGTTAACATTTGTATAAGGTTGTCGTCAATACGCTCATCTTGCCAAATTTTTCTTAGATCAAATGAATCTTTTGATTTGGAACCTGTTGTGCTAGCAAATAATACAGCTATTGAATATGGAACTACAGCTGATCTTAATTGCCCCATGGAATTTTTACCTGCACCATAAATTGCTTCTAACTCTTTAAAAATGATTATTTTGGCTACAACTTCTTCATAGAAATCACGATTTATAACGGGAGCGTTAATTCCTTTTTCTGTATCTGAAATTGCATCAATAAAATCTTTGAAGATTTTATCACCTCCTTTTTTAACTAAATATGGCAGTAAGCCCCAAGACATGTAATATTTAGCCAGTTCTTCTTTAGTAAACCGGCGTCTTTTTGGATATTCGTTATCAATTTTTGTTTTCGCTCTCGGATTTTTACGTAGTAAAGTATTGAATTCCCCTTTAAATCTTTCAAAAAACCACTTTCTGCCTGATGGTGTCATTGTGCTTTCTGAAACAGATTTTAGTTTAATCAACTGACTATTTCTAGATCTCAAATCTGCACTACTTACTTTCGATTGAGCATTTGAAAACTTGCTAATGTTTGAAATTAAGTCATCTAATTTATCTTCATCATCATATTTGGCTATATTAATTTTAGCCATTACCTTAATTTTACTTATATCGAGTCCTTCCTTTTTTGAGAAATAAATTGTTGCTGTTGTTTGTCCTCCATTAACAATCTGAAAGTCTTTTAGAGATAAAATAGTTGAGCCTTTCTCATGTTTGAGTATATCACCGCCCACAGCAGTGATGGTAATGCCGTTATTGTACGCAATAAAATATTCTGGTGTTTTTTTAATGGTATCCTTAATTCCTTGGTTAACACCCTTAAATTGAAGGAATGACCTGACATTTTTCTCAAGCATCCTAGTGCTGTACCGCTTATATAAATCTTCTAATATTGTAGCTGGTAATACGCATAGGTAAGATTCGAAATGTTCTTCATTAGCAGCCTGAATTGCCTCGATACCAGTATCAAACAATTTCATGAAATCTACCTCAAGCAACTCTCGATTGCCTTGTGATATCAGAACATTAAAGAGAAAATTTAAATCAATTAACCTTTTATAGACAACAATATTTTTCTTAACAAGGCCCTGGTCTAAATTGTTGATTGTAACTGAGATATTTTCATCTTCAAACTCAATCATTTTAGGCTGAGGTTCATTTCCTCTCTTTTCTACTGTTGCAGTTAACGATATTTGAAAAATTTCAATGACATCAATCTGAGATAGGCCAAGATGAGATGAAGATATAAAATTGATTAAGCCTTTGACCGGACTCGCATCTTGCACCTCATCATCTAAATTCTTTTTAATTGATTTATTTATGAACTTAGTAGCTTTGAAAAAGATATTGTCATAATATGATTTTACGGATATGAACAAATCACTTTCCGTATTACTGAGACTAATTGAGTCTTCATTTACAATAAATAACTGCAATCTTTCTTGAGATTCATTCGTCTTAAAGCCATTAATTTTTATATTATCGCTTTTGTGATTAAAATAACATTCATTATAGTCATCTGAATCGATCAACTTTGCATCAGTCAAAGAAGGTAATATAAGTTCTAGAATATTGGATTCTGTAACAAAACCATCCTCATCTTTTGCCTCATTTAATAAGTCAGCACGATATTTTAAATACTCTTGAATTTCCATTTAAAGTGTTATTTCAGTTTTAATAAATGATTGTAGATCGTTCAAATTCACTTTATATGAAACTGAATTTATGGATGTTGGTATAAATGATCTTATTATTTTGGGGAAATCTTCAGCCATACAGTTGTAAGAAATAATATTAACAGGTTTGAATTTTAAATGATCAAAATCCTCCATTTTTTTTATAGTTAGCCCCTTTTGAGAAATTGCTTTTAGTAAAAGTGTATAATCTGCTAAGTGCACAATCACGTATTCTCTTATTGATATGAAAAGATCTTTCAAAGAAATTCCAATCAATGGTTCCATTAAAACATTAACTACCAATAGTTCTAACTCTTTTCCAATTTCTGGTTCTAATTGATACTCACTGGATATCTTAATCGTTGATGCATTCAAATCTTTTGTTTTCACCTCTAGGGTTTGATTTTCATTAATAAAGTCATGACCAGTATCATATAATCCTTTCCATGAGTTTAAAATATCATTTATATCATTTGATAATGAAGACTCTAATAAGTTTTTTAAAACTATCAGCTCTCCAAAAACCCCTTTTACTTGCTGATCGGATAATAAATTACCTGAGTTTTCTTGGAAAAACTCACTCCATTTGTAATAAGTCTTTAGTAATTCTGATACATACCTGTCGGGTTCGGAAAGCTCAAATATCTTATTGTATATTGACAGAATCAGATCATTAAATAGGTCTTTAAAACTATCATCTAGTAGGGAGAGAACTATCCATTTCGTTTCATTATACAAATAGAGCGACAGATTTTGCCTAATTGAGGACTGAAAATCAGGAAGATAATTTGTTGGTAGTTTAAGTATTAAACACCTATTCTCATCTTTGTCAAATCCAATAAATAGATCAGGCATACAAACAGAATCAATCCGTAAAGATTTATATGTGGTTGATGAAGAAAGCTCAAAAGCTGACCATTTGTTTACTAGTGCTTCTAAATTCATTATTATTCTTCAGTTGAGTCCAGTGTTTGATCCCATTCTTCTACCTCGATATCTAGATCATATCCACCATGAACATATTCTCCTCCTGGGTCCGGTGATATTTTTGGAAACCCTATTGCATATCCAATTAAAGGTGTCCATTCATTGATATTATTTTTAATAAACATGTCATCCATAACTTTATCATTGTCTTTGCTCAGAAAGACAGATTTGATGTCCATAAGATAAATATTAAGCAAGCATTGATCATCAGTCATCGCCTCCCTGTAAACTCTTTCGGGAATTGTTACATCCTCGTTTTTTGGGATTTTATTTTTTGACTTAAAATATTCCTGCCTTTCTATTTTAAACTTGTTTATAGCTGATTGTTTTTGGTCTTCTGATAATAATAGATCAAAATCAGATCCTGCTGAAACAATATTGGCCGATTTTCCTGCAGCAGCAAACACTCCAAAATCTGTAAACAACGTTCGGAAATGACCTTCTCGAGGTCCAGATCTAACTGATAATTCAATATCTCTATCAAGTCCAGAAATATCACTTCGCAAGACTCTACCGTTTCCTTTTATTTTGATTGCGATTGTCCAATTTTTCAGTTTATTTTTTTGAACACATAATTGAATGAATTTAATTATGGATTGCATTTCAAAATCTTCAAATGTGTTGGGTAACTCTAGAAACTCAATCACATCTTGAGCTGATAATTCGGTTTTTAAAAAGCCTTTATCTTCCGTAAAATTATTACCTCTGATGAATTCTCTTAGCCTATCCCAAGCACTTTCTAATAGTTGACTACTATTAACTTTGAATTTTGTTGTTTGGACTAGTGTGTCTTGATAAGACCAATTAACAATTTTAGTGTCTTTCAATATAGCTGGGCGAGTAATTTTCAAGGCACCTGGGTGTTTTCTTACTCTCAAAACAAATTCTGCTGGAGATTTGTCCAATCTATTCATTTTAATAAACTCTGCCTCAAGTTCTTCTATTGCCCTAGTTGTTGAATCGAATTTATTAACAGCATCGATTGTTGTGAATATCTTACATGCATCAAGGTATCCGGGTCTATATCCAAACCATCTTCCCATTTGCAATAAAGTATCGGAAAAATTAGTATTTCTTATGAAATAATTAACCGTTAGCCCTTCCAATGTAAATCCTCTAGATAATCTATTTCCTCCTACAGCAATTATCTTTTTCCCATTACCTGATGCATCTTTTGCATATACAACTTTATCGCCTGTTTCACTATTTATAGCTTTTACTTCCACACCTCTAATTGCATCGATAAGATGTGGCTTTATATCTTCATATGATTTTGGAGATAAAAATTCATCGACATATCCTGCCGGTAAGTAGCTTTTGATGTTTAAAACGATGGTTGAGTAGTATCTATTCCAAATTATTTCTAATTGACCATAAATTAGCTGTTTATTATTAGGTAGTTCATTGTTCAATTTAGATTCCAACTTCTCAATGTAAGTTATAATAAGGTCTTTTGTTTTATTTTGCCATGGTATAAATCTAGAAACGTGGATTAACATCGTGTGATGAGGATTCAAAAACCCAGAATCTAACATGTCAGATACTCTACTTAATCTCAATGCAATACTCAAAATAAAACAAGCTGTAGCTTCTTCTAGGGATTTCGGAAGGGTAACTGGGAAATGATCGTTGCGTGCAGTTGCACGCTCTTTTCCATCATCTAAAGTTATTCTTGCTGGAAAAGCAACATCTGAGTCCCTCACAATTTCTACTAACGGCAATTTTAGATTATCATCTAGAACTGTCTCAAAAATCTGTTTAGCACCAATATAGTTTGTTGGGTTATTGAGTAGCTCAATAAAATCATCTGGGAATATATTAGAAACTTGAGTAAATTCTTTATAGACCGTATTACCAGCAATTTTATAATTTATTGGCCATTTTTGAGCGCTTGTATTATTTCTATCTTGGAGTACATTTGCAAATGGTGTTGCCGTATAACCTAAGTAGGTTTTTCGGGTGAAAAGGTCCAGCAATGCTCTAATATGTCCATTGATAATACTTGCATAATCTGCTCCTTTTTTGCCTAAGTTATTTAAAGATGCATTATCCGCTTCATCATCCACTATTAGAAAAGGTATATCATGTTTTTCTGCATTTTCTCTTAAATAATCGCTAAGCCAGATCAATAAATTTTTTAAAACACCTGTGTTTTTTTTACAAACTAAAATGTTTTTATGATTTAATGAAAAATCAGCTTCTTTAACTGACTTTTTGAAGTCTGATTTGTATGATGTTATTGAATAGACTTGAGCAACATTTTTATCACCTAATTCTCCGAACTTTCTTATTTTCCCAACCCCTTTATCTCCTTTAGTATCTTTTGAAATATCTAATGTTCCGTCACCTATAATGTCTTCTTCGATTCTTAATTGTGTCTGGCTTCTTAAATCCTCCATAATACCAGATAAAACAATTATTAAACTATACCCAGCATCAATAGCTCTATTTATCACAGCGTTGAAATTTCCAGTTTTCCCTGATTGTACACTTCCAACAACCAAACCCTTAACGTAAAAAGGATGATCTGCTTTAGGATCGCCAAGTTTCGAAAGTATTTTTTCACTAGACTTAGCGATTTCTTCAAGAACCTTATCGGATCTACCTTTTGTTTTTAAATGAGCTAAATATCTTTTAATATAATCATCTTTTAATTCGGTCTTTCTATTATCAGTAAGCCATGTTATGAAACCTTTTTTATTTAAGGAATAAGATGGATCAATTTCGATAGGATTAATCGACTGAAATTCCTTTACACCGATATCATAGAAGTGATTTAAGCTATTTTCGTCAAAAGAAGAATAGCCTGGCAAAATTTTAAGGATAGAAACTATTTCAGTTCTCACCTCATTAAAAAATGAAATAGTTATATTTTCTCTTTCACTGGCTTTTCCCTTTAAAAGAGTTTTTACCATCTCTACACACTCAAAGTTTTCCATTTTAATTATCTAAAAGGTTCATAATTTCGCTTGGTATAGTTTCCATCTTGTATCCTAATGAGGGAAGAATGGAGTGTTTGATGATTTCTTTACTTGTATTGTTCTTCAAGAGACCATTAATTATATCTATTAATAAAGGCTCATTATCAGCTTTTACTTCAATATCAACATATGTTTTGTCTTGGTGTACTTGCCTAATTTTGTTAATAGTGGTATTAATCATCTTGTTAAAGATTTCAAATGTTTTTTTATGCTCTTTATCAAGATTTTCCATGATGATTTTAACCAATGGATAGTCATTATTAATTTCTAAAATCACTCCCTTATTTGATGCTTTGCGATCAAAGAGCTGTGGTAGCCTATCAGTTTTTTTTGAACTAAATTTTCTAATGCCTCTATTATGATATTCCTTTTCAGCTTGTTCCTTCAGATCTGACATGTACTTTAAAAAGCCAATTTTTAGATCATATGGTATAGATATTTGAGACTTGGCTACATTCAGGTGAAGAAGATTGTCAATCTTATTTCCTACTTCAACTCTGAGTCCAGCTAATTGTAGTCGGGGAGATTTTCTTATTATGCCATTCCATCCACCAAATAATATTATTCTATCAGCTCTGTAAATATATAGACCTTCCATATCAAGCAACCCCTTTGTTTTTGTTGTCCAGATATTATTAATCTCTTTACATTCCTCGATGCTACGAGAGGGTAAGACAAATCCTTCAAGCTTAATAAAGTCAGATTTGATACTTCTTTGCCTTGACTCTATTAGCCTTAAATCTGGTTGATCAGGAGGAAATGGATTAAAGGGCTTGACTAAGATATTATTGACTCGAATTATTAATGGGTTTTGAGCACGCTCCATAAACCTATGGAAAACTAGAGAAAGATATTCGGTTGTAGTTTCGGTTATTTGAGTTTTTAATGAATTACTTTTGTCTTCTCCATCTAGATAATCTTCAAATTTGTAAAGCCCTTGCCAAGCAATTATAGTTTTAGGAATATAATTTTTAAACTCATTTAAAAATCCTTTACTTAATGCTTCGTATTCTGAAACAATATTACTAATGTCGCTTAAACTATTTTTAATTATCCGCCATTCTTTTTTAAGCTTTAGATATTCTACATCCCATGTTCTAGCGGCAAAACTACTAGATGAATTAAGTCTAGATAAAACTGTAAATTTTCTAGTTTGAGCAAATGATGCGGTTTTCATACCAAGACCAAATCTGCCTAGATCTTTTGACTCTCTGTCGGCTTCCAACGATGTACTTGGAAACTGCATACATTTTTTTAATGTGGTTTCATCCATTCCATTTCCGTCATCTACCAGAAATAAAGTGAAAGGAATTTTATCGGTATTAATTAAAATTTCAATTCTATTAGCACCTGCACTGACCGAATTGTCAATTAGATCTGCCAAGGAAGTTTCTAAAGAATATCCTTGCTCAGCAATTGATTTAATTAGATATTCTGGATATGGAGTAGCTGATTCGAAATCCTTTTCTATAAGTTCATTCATTTTGAGAGTATTAATTTTTTGGCTTAATTAGTGCTTTTATTATTAAGTCTTTTACTACATCTGCAATTTGAAATGCCAAGTAAGGCGGTACAGCATTTCCAACTTGATGAAATTGCTGCGTTCTACTTCCACAGAAAAAATAATTATCTGGAAATGTTTGTATCCTAGCGGCTTCCCTAACAGTTAAACTTCTACATTGAATTGGGTCATAGTGAATAAAATAATGCCCATCTTTTGATATATGACTTGTTATTGTTGTGGCTGGTTCATTCGGTAATTGAACTCTAAATCGATCATTAAACTTCCCACTTTCTGCATTTAAATGATCTGGCAATAAGTCTTCACCATATGCTCTGTAATCATCCATTCTTGGAAATTTCTTAAATTTCCTAGTGTATAAACTTGAAAACAAATACCTCTTTAAGTCTAAAGTTAAATGGCCTCTAGATTGATGATTTATGGTACCTTCTATCTTTTTATCAGTAAACCAATCATGAAGAGGATGACAAATTTCTACGGAAGTTTGTTCTTGTAAATATTCGCTACCTATTGTTTTAGGATGATTTGTGTTATCTCTAAAATTATCTGGCAATAATTTATTTAGTTCATTAGCATAACATATTATCAACTTAAGCCAAGCTTCTTGTGAATCTTGAACTGGCTTATAATTCCTTTTTTTCTTTAAAATACCTTTAACAAAAACTTCTTCTGAACTAACAAACTCTCTATATAAACCACTTCTAACTTTAGGTAAATCACCAATTGTGATACCTAAATTTACATTTCCAGTTTCTTCAAGACAAGTTGGTAAAACATCAATATCCTCTCTAATTCCCAACAGAATCACACGATGTCTTTTTTGTGGTATTCCATATTTTTCAGATTTGATTAAATAATCTGTGTCAAATTTTACTGTTGGCTTAACAAGCGAATGAATTTTATATTTTATAGATTTTGTTTCAGGAAAAATACTTGATGGGTCTTTTAAATCTGCTAGAATATTATCAAATATTTTGATGTCATCAACCTTTGCAGATAAAAGACCTTTTACATTTTCCATTACAAACACAGCTGGTTGATGTACAGCAATAATTCTTAAATATTCCTTATAAAGCTCAACTCGATGATCATCTTTATCTATACCCCCAACCCTAGACCTTCCTACTAAAGAATAAGCTTGGCAAGGTGGGCCGCCAATCAAAACCCAGTTTTTTTCACCTTCAAGTCCATCGCTTATTCTTTTATCGATTTCTTCTTCAGCGGTTTCCCCTAATGTAGCTTGCCATGCTTCTGCCTCTGCCTTTACAGTTTCATCGGGGTAAGTTTTATATAACGTCTCTATGCTTATTTTTTTTTGCAAGAATTCGTAATACTGTTCAGGAAGTTGTTTGAAAGGAAATTGCCTAACAAAAGATCTTAGTTTTAATGTCTCACATGCATGGCTATCCTTTTCAATTGATAATTTAATATTAAAAAACCTATTATTTTTATCATCAACAAGAGAACTAAATCCTTCAGCTAAACCACCTGGTCCAGCAAATAAATCTATAATGGGAATCCTTTTATTCTCCATTAGTCGGACTATTTTTGGAGAATACTAAATCATCAAAAAATGTATTAAACTCTTGATCTAAAGCAACTATTATCTTTTCAAGATTGACAATAGAAATATTTCTTTTGCCATTCTCCACTTCATTTACATAAGTTTTATCAATCCCTGCCTTAAAGGCAAGTGCCTCTTGAGTGAGTTTATTAATCAAGCGTAATGCTTTGATCCTTGAGCCTATTTTTTTCTTGATGTCCACATTGCAAGCTATGTGAAATTCGACTATAAGTCAATCGGATATAAGTGAACTTTATAAAGTTATTAAAAGTTGGTTATTGCAACAAAAACTCAAAAAATCACACCTCATTCCTCCCACATTCCTCCCAGTATCCTCCTGCATTTCTCCTACAAAACGCGGTTTGAGAAGAACAAACCTAGGGTAAACCTCGAACAACACTAGGAGAAAATAAGTTTTATACTGACATGTTCGGACATCCACAGACAATTTCGGACATTCTAAATCACTAAGCTCATAGTTCGAAAAATTTACTGTTCTTTTGAGCTATGAAATGTACAACACTACTTTGCAGCATTCGAACAGTTCGTTTGCTCAAAAACAAATCGTCCCTTTTGATAATCGATAGGCACTTTATCATCGAAAAAAGCAGAGCCCCAAACCATAGAGATTTCGCCAAGGCCCATGGTTAATTTATTGTCCCTTTTAAGAAAAGCAACAGGATTTCTATACCATTTATCAACTTTGTTCACTTTAAAATCATAATGGCCCTTTAACGTATCGCCATTGATTGTTCCTTTAAACTGCCCTTCAAATTTTTTCGCGTTGGCATAGCTAAAATTCAAAAGACCTTTAATTTGTTTGCCAGATGTATCAATTTTAAGCCATGCCGTATCGCTCTGACTAATTGCCATATAACAAACGGTATGTTTAGTATCCATTTGTTCTTCCATCGTTTGTTCTTGTCTGCAGCCAATAAGTATGCTGAATACCACTACGATCAAGTAGGTAAATGAAGTATATCTTACCATTCGGAATAGATTTTGATTAACAATTTAAAATTACATGATTATTTAGAAATTGTTTACAATTCATGTAATCAAACTACTATTTGCTTTTAATCTGCAAATTAAAGAAAGTAATAATGGGGAAAAATAAACCAAATATTACCCAATTTTCCCCGTATTAAATTTTTATTTACTTTTTTTGAGCAAAATATTTATCTTGTGTAAGCTCAAGGTAATATTTAATGTTTAAACATTTAGTTATTTTCACATAACTCAAAACATCTAAAATAATACAAATTGATGGTGCAAATGGCATAGCTATTGCATAAGTGTTATAACAATCAGTTCCTTTAATGAGATTTTTAAGATCACTATTTATTTTAACGCTTTTAACTCTATTCGGCAATACCTCATTTGCACATGGTACAAGTACTATATCTGGATACGGATGTAGAGTTGGAGATGTTGTTTATACCCAATACATGGGAAATACAAGCTTTTATGGCACCACCTACAAAGTCTACAACAGAAATGGTCAATATTATAACATAGATTATAGTCCAGGAGAGCAATGTAATTATATTGAAAGTAACGATCTCATTGATCAGGGTGGACAATGCTGGGTAAATACCTACGTTAATCCAAGCAATAACCAAAGTGGCGTGAGTTACGGTTCCAATGTTCGGTATACATTAGACGTATGTAATGTTCCTTTAGACGATTATGTTTGGGTAATTCTGTTAGCTTTCGGCGGCATGGGTGCCTATGTAATAGCTAAGAAACGAATAATAGCTTAGGCTGATTTCTGGTAACCTTCTTTTTATTTAATCCTTAATTGGTACTTTAATCACTCTTGCAGTTTCTATATATAGCATAATCTGATTAACACAAGCGGATAAGTTTTCTTTAATTTCGTGCTCCCAAAAACGCATTACCGTATACCCCATTAAAGCAAGGCTTTCATTTACAAATTTATCACGTTGCCTATTCCGTTCTATTTTAGGTATCCAAAATGCAGCGTTATTCTTTGGTTTTCTATGTTCCCATTGGTATCCATGCCAAAAATCTCCATCTACAAACACAGCAAGTTTATATTTACCAATGATAACATCTGGTCTTCCTGGCAAGCCTTTTTTATGCGTACGAAAACGTATATTTTTTGCCCATAGCGAGCGTCTCAATAGTAATTCTGGAACTGTGTTTTTCCCTTTAATCTTCGACATCGTTTTACTGCGTTGCTTGGTGGTATAAAAGCCAGCACTTTCTTCGAAACGAGGAACTTTGATAATGTCTTTCTCTATAGGATAGGATTTTCTTCCCATACCTCTAAAACTCAATTAGAGGTTAAATTGTTTACTAGCAGCTAATTTCTCTTGTAATTTAACAACCAGTTATTTCCAAATACATCGGTTACTGAAGCAACCAAGGTATCCCAAAAATTAACCTCAATGGCTTGTGTAGCTTTAGCGCCAACAGAAAGTTTCGCATAATAGGTAGTCAACTCTTCTTCCGAATTGCAATTGAGTAGTAATGAAACGGCATTCCCTTTGGTCAAACCTTCATCTGCCACTAAATCTGTACCTACTAAAATCAAGTCTTCTTTGGTAAGCGTAGCTTGCACCACATATCCTTTCATTTCTTCCGTCATTTCAGCTGATACAGGTGTTTCTCCAATCGTTCGAAAACTTAGGTTTCCGCCAAGACAGTGCTGGTAAAAGGTCATCGCCTTGCGACAATTACCGCTAAATGTTAGATATGAATAGATATGTGCCATGTGTAGAGTACTAAATGTTAACAATTCAATATATCCCTAACGAAATACAATTGTCTACCAAAGATAATCGCTCCGTTTATCAGCTAAATAGTGCATAAAGGACAATTGAAGGGGTTGTTTACGACAAACACATCAATTATATTTGTTTAATGAAGCATGTTACAATTTTAGTTCCCGAAACGGCTGTGATAGAAGCTATCGCAGATCCGAGATATTTGTTTACGGCTGTAAATGATTTTTTAGCTGCAGCTGGCAAAGCGCCCATGTTTACCATTCAATTAGTCGGGCTAAAAAGGGAAATAAAATTAAATAACAATCTTTTCTCGGTTCATACCGATTTGCTCATTGATGAGCTTCCAAAAACAGACCTGATTTTCATTCCGGCCTTAAGTGGCGATATGAAACGGGCTATTGAATTAAATAAAGATTTACAACCTTGGATTATTGAACAGTACCATAAAGGTGCCGAGGTAGTTTCCTTATGTATAGGGGCTTTTTTATTGGCGTCTACCGGTTTGCTTGATGGGAAAAAGTGTTCTACGCATTGGTTATCGGCAACAGATTTTAGAGAGATGTTTCCGGCGGTAGAATTGGTAGATGGAAGTATTATTACTGAAGAAAAAGGCTTATACTCTAGCGGTGGAGCTAATTCGTATTGGAATTTATTGCTGTATTTAGTAGAGAAATACACCGATCGTGATACGGCAATTTTAGCGTCAAAATACTTTGCTATTGATATTGATAGAGAAAGTCAATTGGCATTTATGATGTTTCAAGGACAGAAAAAACATGAAGACCCTGAAATTAAAAAAGCACAAGAATTTATAGATAACAATTACTACGACAAAATTACGGTAGACCAGTTAGCTGGAATGTTAGCCTTAGGCAGAAGAAGTTTTGAGCGCAGATTTAAAAAAGCAACCAATAATACCGTAATTGAGTACTTACAGCGAGTGAAAATTGAAGCTGCAAAGCGAAGTTTCGAATTCGAGCAGAAAAAACATTACAGAAGTGATGTTCGATGTGGGCTATACTGATACCAAAGCCTTTAGAGATGTTTTCAAGAAAATAACAGGCCTCACCCCTATCGATTACAGAAATAAATACCACAAAAAAGTACCTGTTTTACTAAACTAATCTAGTTTAATAACAACACTAACCTTACAAACAATACCCTAGTATAGCTGTTTATATAGAAAAGTTATGCTATGAGATCTATTTGGAAAGGCGCCATCGGTTTTGGCTTGGTTAATATTCCCGTTAAATTGTATTCGGGTGTACAAAATAGCAATCTAGATTTAGATATGCTGGATGAACGCGACCATGCGAAGATTAAGTTTCAACGTATTAATGAAGATAGTCGCAAAGAAGTTCCGTACGATAAAATTGTGCGTGGCTATTTTTTAAAAGATAGGTATGTGGTTTTAGATGAACATGATTTCGCAGAAGCAGCTCCAGAAAAAACCAAAATTATCGAATTAGAGAACTTCGTAGATATTAAAGAAATCAATCCTATTTATTACGAAACCTCATACTATACCGAACCAGAAAAACAAGGTACAAAAGCCTATGCCTTACTGTTACAAGCACTAATTAAATCTAAAAAAGCCGGAGTTGGTCGTTTCGTATTACGAAGCACAGAAAACTTATGCGTTATCCATCCTATGGATAACGTCATTGTGATTACTAAAATGAGGTTTCAAGAAGAAATAAGAAGTTTAGCGGAGATAAAGAAAGTAACTGACGTTACGATCACGAAGAAAGAAATGGAAGTTGGTTTAGCCTTAATAGACCAATACAGTTCTAAATTTGACATCGCTGCATTTAAAGATGAATATACGAGTGAACTCTTAAAAATCATTAAAGCAAAAGCCAAAGGAAAACGAGCCATTGTTAAGAAAATGAAACCACAAAAAGCAACGAGTGATAATTTATACGATCAATTGATGCAAAGTTTGGGTTCTAAAAAAAGAGCCTAAACAATTGCTTTTTTAAACTGTTAAAAATAAAGATAGTCAACCAGTTTAAAACCCCGTTGATGTTTTGCTATCAAATACTACACCTATGGAAAAGATAAAAAAACAAAAACCACCTCAAAAGCCCGACACTAAATATCCTACCCCCCCTTACCCTAAGCAAAAACAAGAAGTTCCTGGTACGGAAGATCAAATGAAGCCTTTAGCTGATCACGGAGAAGAATCATATAAGGGTTCAGGCAAGTTAAGAGGTAAAAAAGCCATCATCACAGGTGGTGATTCGGGTATTGGAAAAGCCATTGCTATTGCCTTTGCCCGAGAAGGTGCTGATGTATTGATTAGTTACTTAGACGATATAGAAACTAAAGATGCGGAAGATTCTGCTAAGTGGGTGGAAGAGGCAGGACAAAAAGCAATTTTGGTTAAAGGAGATATCAGAAAAGAAAGTCATTGCAAGAAAATTATAGATAGGGCAGTAAAAGAATTTGGACGAATAGACATTTTAGTAAATAATGCTGCTTTTCAAATGGGAAGAGAAAACTTGCAGGAAATACCTACAGAAGAATGGGTTAAAACATTTGACGTGAATATTCATCCTATGTTTTATTTAAGTAAAGCGGCTGAACCTTTCATGAAAAAAGGAAGTAGCATTATCAATACAACCTCTGTAAATGCCTATAATCCTAGCTTAGTATTATTACCTTATGCGGCTACCAAAGCTGCTATTCAAAACTTTACGGCCAACTTAAGTCAAATTTTATTGACTGGTGGTAAAGGAATTCGTGTAAATGCAGTAGCACCTGGCCCAATTTGGACGCCTTTAATTCCATCTACGATGCCTAATCCAGAAGAGTTTGGTAAGGATACCCCAATGGGACGACCAGGCCAACCGGTTGAAGTTGCCCCTGCTTATGTGTTTTTAGCATCAGATGATGCCAGTTATATTTCTGGGGCTACACTACCAGTTACTGGCGGAAGAATTACAATTTAAATATAAGAACTATGAAAAAGCCAACTGTAAAATCGAAAGATAAAGAGCAACCGAAAACAAGTGGTGACGCCAAAGGCAAAGCTTCTTTTGATCAAAATGGACAAGGTGCTGCACCTAAATATGGACAAGCTGGAGATGCACCAAATGAATCAGGAGAAAGTGCGAAGAATAATAAGAAAACGCTCTAATTAAGTCATATGCCCGAGGGACCGTCTATTGTTATACTTAGAGAATTAATTGAAAATCTTCATTTAGAAGGTGCTGAAATTATAGAGGTTTCTGGCAATACCAAATTAGATAAAGATCGTGTGCTTCACCAAAAAGTGATTTCATTTAAAAGTTGGGGGAAACATTTCTTAATATGCTTTAGTGATTTTGCATTACGTATCCATTTCATGTTGTTTGGTACGTATCGCATTAATGAGGAAAAAGCAAGTACGCCTAGAATTAGTCTGGTTTTTAAAAACGATGTATTGAATTTCTATACCTGCTCACTGCAATTTGTTGAAGGAGATATCAATCAAGTTTACGATTGGGAAGCCGATGTACTATCGGATGATTGGAACCCATCAAAAGCGCTTAAAAAAGTAAAAGAAAAGGAAGATGTTTTGGTTTGTGATATCCTCTTAGATCAAAATACATTTGCAGGTGTAGGAAATATCATTAAAAACGAAGTGTTATATCGTATTGGCGTACACCCTTTATGCACTGTGGGTTCACTTTCTACACCTAAATTAAAAGAACTCATTAAAGAAGCGAGGAACTATAGCTTTGATTTTCTTCATTGGAAAAAAGAGTATACACTCAAAAAACATTGGCTAGTGTATAGTAAAAAACTATGCCCAAAAAATCATCCCATTACGAAAGAAACATTAGGAAAAACCAATAGAGGCACGTTTTATTGTTCCAAGTGTCAGCCGCTAAAATAATTGCCAAACAAACATTAGCAACCGTTTATTGTTATATTTATTAACTTAATGTACTTGATGAAAGTACGATTGATTAAATTTTAACCGTTAATTAGCTGAGCGCAAAATCAATTTATATGATGAGACTTCCAATAGAACGTAAACATGTAAAAGTTTACCCTGATCCTAAAAGAGTAATTGCAAGATTTTTTTTTAATGGAGATGAGCGTGGCAGAGAAGTGATTAACAAAGTAATGACATTAACTGATGAACAGGTTTTTAATATCATTTCTCCTCTTTTGCAGGAATATTCTAAACGACACCGTAACATTACTAAGATTTTATCAAGGCATTGCAAAAAATTAAAGCCTTTGTTCGAAAAGATGGATATTAATTATAAAGAGCTCGACACACATCGCAGTCTTTTAATTGGTTCCTATTTTACACATGAATATTCTATAGAATCAGCAGCTTTTTTTAATCCTTCTATTATTGAAGATCCAGATCAAAGCAATTTGGAAGAAGGTGAAAAACGATTGATTATTAGTTTTAGAGCAGTTGGAGAAGGCCATATTTCGTCCATTGTATTTAGAAGAGCATTAATAGATAGAAATAATAACATTACGGTTATCCCTTCAGGAAATTATATTGATGAAGCTGAAATTATAAGAAATGCCACGTACAACAAAAAGCTTTTTTTAGATAAAGGATTAATTGCGCTCATTAATGAAGATGTATTAAATGAATTAGACAAGAAATTAGCCGACCAATTCGATTATGCTACGCTGAAAAATGTAATTGCAGAAAATCAGCTTTTAGAACCAAACCCAGCAAAAGATATCGAATTAGAGAAAGTATTGTGGCTATCGGATTCATATTATGAGATTATTTTCTCTATGGATACTGATATTTCTGATCGTGTGATCTTCCCAATTTCTGAGTTTGAAAGAAAAGGAATTGAAGATGCTCGATTCGTTAAATTTATAAATGATGATGGTTCTATTACCTATTACGCTACCTATACAGCATACGATGGACATATTATCATTCCTAAGCTCTTAAAAACTAAAGACTTTTACGATTTTACAGTAGGCCCCTTATTTGGCGATGGCGCACAAAACAAAAATTTAGCACTTTTCCCACGTAAAATAAATGGTAAATACGCCATGTTATCCCGAATTGATGGAGTAAACAATTACATCATGTATTCGAATAAAATAAACGTGTGGGAAAATCCTATTAAATTACAAGAGCCTAAATACAATTGGGAATTTGTGCAAATAGGCAATTGTGGCTCACCAATTGAAACTGAAGACGGTTGGTTAATTATTACACATGCTGTTGGACCAATGCGCAGGTATTGCTTAAGTGCTTGCTTGTTAGATCTTGAAGATCCTACGATAGAAATTGGCAGATTAGAAGAACCCCTACTTATTCCAAATCCTGATGAACGTGAAGGCTATGTACCTAATGTGGTGTATTCTTGTGGCTCAATTATAAACAATGACCATCTGATTATTCCTTATGGTTTGTCAGATTATTCATCGTCGTTTGCTTCAGTAGAGTTAAGAGCCTTGTTAGATAAATTAAAAGCATCTGCAAAACCTTAATGATAAAAAAAAGTCTGGTTTATTTAAAAACCAGACTTTTTTGTTCTTTAACCCCACTCAAGAGTTGGTCATATTTAAATGCCTTGACAACCGTTAAGTGAGATATTAAATAAGCTAACGTGCTTTCTGCACCTTGATTTCTGTTCACACCTCCACGGTGTAGGCCATCTGCACAACCTTTAGTTTCTGAATCATATAATGGAATTCGAAGTGAGTTTTCCCCCATAAACCATAAGTAACTCGAAAACATTTTCTTCATATAAGCGGCATCTTTAGTTACAATAAATGCTTGATGATACATTAAAACCATTGCCATGATTTCAATGGCTTGTTGGTCATACATCGGCATCACTTTACGATCTCTATTATACCAGCCATCATTTCCTACTGGGCTAAAAGAACTTAAATTGAATGTTAACTTTTCTAAATAATTTAATGATTCATTTGCAATTTCTTTTACCTCTTCATTACCAGTAATTTCTGCCGAATGGAATAGCGCTAATGGGAAGATAGCATTGTCATACGTTAATTTATCTTCAAACCAATGCCAATCATCGCCTTTGGTAAGTTTATAAGCGGATACTATTTTATCTGTTAATGCTTTTAGTTCATTTAAAATCATTTCATCATAAGGATGTGATTGTAAATAATAACTTAACCCAGTTATGGTATTACATATCCCTCTTAAATGCGTTAGCTTTTTAAAATGAGGCACTGCTTTAAAGAATAGTTCTCTTCCAAATTCAATATAAGAGCGGTTTGGCGCTTCATGAATGAGGTAGCCTAATGCCCAAATGGTACGTCCAAATGAATCATCTGTTCCTTCTTCATCCAAATATTGGCGATTGAAACTCATGAAATTTCTAAAATTTCCATCTTCCAATTGCATATCATGGGTGAAGCTCAAATAAATTGGTAAAAGTTCTAAAGCTTCAACATTATTGTTCTCTTTATATGCCATTAAAGCCATAATGATAGCCCTAGAGTTATCATCAACACAATAGCCTTCCTTCCTATTTGGAATTCCGAATTTAGCATGCTGAAAAATCCCAGTATCATCGGTTAAGCGTTTCACATAATCGATAGTAAATTCAGGCATTAAACCTGGATCGATAATTTGACTTAAAATCTTATCGCTATAATCTGGATGTTTAACTGCTTTTTCTATTAAAGAGATATACGTTTTGCCAATTTTAGGCCACCTGGTATTTAATCCGAAAGTGTAAGCATTCTTTTTTAATGTGTTCATCATTTCCGGATTATCCAACAATTGATTAACAATAGTTGCTAATCCATCATGATCTTTAAAATTGAATAAACGACCACGATTATCAGCTAAAAGTTCTTGTGCATGCCAATAAGGAGTGGAAACAACCGCAGCTCCAGCACCAACAGCATAAGACAGCGTACCACTTGTAATTTGAGCCTCGTTAAAGTAAGGTGTGATATAAACATCCGCAGCAGATAGGTAATTGATTAACTCCTCCTCCTCTACAAACTTATTCATAAACACCAAGTGCTGACTTACATTTAGTTCTTCTGCCAAATTTTTAAGGTATTCACGGTATTCTTCTCCGGAATTTTTTACAACTCCAGGATGCGTATTGCCAAGTATTACATATACAGCATTTGGATGTTCTTTTACAATGGCTGGCAATGCTTTTACAACAGTTTCTAAACCTTTATTTCTGCTAATCAAACCAAATGTCAATAAGATTTTTTTATCCTTTAACTGAGGTAATGTCTTTACAGGATTAAGTGTTGGAGCTTCTAAATCAGGTACTCCATGCATAATCAATTGAATTTTTTGTTCAGGCACGTGATAAATATCAGTTAAAAACCCAACTGCTTTGCCACCCATTACAACCACTTTAGCTGATTTTTTAGCAACCTCTTTAATTATAGCTTTTTGCAAAAAAGTAGGTGAATTTAAAACGGTATGTAAAATAGAAATGATGGGCTTTTCTAATTGATTTAAGAAAGGCAATACAAACAATCCATCTTCACCTCCATAAATTCCAAACTCGTGTTGTACAATACAAGCGTCAACATCACTAGCATTTATAAATGCTGCTGCCTCATTATAATCTTCTTGAACATGTTGCCTAATTACAAACTTTACTTCTTTTGGATAATTATATTCCTCCTTGTCATCACCATTATTCATGGCAATAACAACACTCGTTTCTATCAGATTTTCATCATCAAAATTACTACAAATAGCCTTAATTAAGTTATGGTTAAAGGTAGCTAAACCACATTCACGTGGTGGGTAAGTAGAAATATATGCTATTTTCATATCTCAGGAAATTATGCTTTAAGAATTAAGAACTAACTAAAAAAATTGAGAGATCAATTGTTTAACAACCATATAACAATGTTGTTTTAGTTTCTAGTACTTTTAAGTATAAAATCGTATTCCTAAAAGGAGAAATGCTTGATATAGCATATAAATATTTTAGAAAAATAGTTTGTTTATATGTCTTGTAATCGATAGATTTGCATCCCGCTGAATAAGCAAATGCCCAGCTGGCGGAATTGGTAGACGCGCTGGTCTCAAACACCTGTGGGAAACCGTGCCGGTTCGACTCCGGCGCTGGGTACTGCCCCTCTTTACGAAAGTGAAGAGGGTTTTTTTATTTAAAATCTACTTAAATCGAATAAGCCACGGCTAGTTAATTTGGCTTTCTGATTGAGATTACTGTAGCTAGTCACAGAATTGCCGAATGTGTTCGCAAAATTGACATAATCAATGCATTAGTAATTAATTGAAAACAATTTAGACAAAATTTGTATTTCAATGATGTCAACAATTAACAGTTATTTAACGCGTAGTAATATGAACCAGACATGCCGTGGTTAAGTTAAAGCCTCAGAAGGTCTTTGACCTAGATTATTTTTTTGAAGTTGCGCCCGACCTTTTTTGCATTGCTGGATTTGATGGGTATTTCAAGAAAATCAACCCTGCAGTTTGCAAGGCTCTTGGATATTCAGAGGAGGAATTATTTGCTTCACCTATAAATGATTTCATTCACCCTGAAGATAGATTAAGGACAATTGAGAAACATAAAGCTTTATTAGAGGGGCGTTCGTTGTTAAACTTTGAGAATAGATATCTTACTAAGGATGGCATAGTGGTTTGGTTGAGTTGGACTTTAGTGCCGATTAAAAAGGACAGCTTAATCTTTGCCATTGCAAAGGATATCACTTATAGAAGACAACTAGAGGAGTACGAGCGAATTTCCTCAATACTTGGAATGATCAACGATGATCATCATTCTAGGTTTAGGCAGCCGAAGCCTAGTGTGGATAGAACTTTTGTTGCTTTTAATACAAATGAAAGCCAGAAATCCATTGAGGAACCATCTCAATCCGATCAGCTCTGGCTGAATAGTTTTGAAAAAATTGTTCGCGAGCATGTAGGAAAAGCAAACCTCAATCTGCATCTAATTAGCAATGAATTGGCACTTAGCCAGCGACAGTTATTCCGCCGAGTGCACAGTATATTAGGCATTACGCCCAACAAGCTTGTGAGAATAATTCGCCTACAACTGGCATGGGAAGCAATAGCATCTGGCAAGTACCGTACGGTTAAAGAGATTTCAAACATTGCTGGTTATAATTCAAGAGGGCACTTTAACCGACTTTTTTACGAGGTATACGGTATACACGTGACGGAGTTGCTATAGGGGTTTGGTAAAAGATTGAGATTGTTGACAAACATTATCTAACCATATACATATACTAATGGGTAAACGCATACTAGTGATCGATGATGATGAGGATATTCTTTCTATCTTAAGTATCATTTTTGAAGAAGAGGGATTTGAGGTTATTGTGAAAAATACTGGTGTGACTGCCAATGAGGTAAAGCTCATTGGACCAGACCTTATCCTGCTAGATATTACAATAATTGGCTTTTCTAAAAGTGGAGATGAAATTTGCGCTGAAATTAAACGCGAGATGGAACTAACTACTATTCCTGTAGTACTAGTTTCTGCTGAGCCTGATATACATCAAAGGGCTAATTCATGTGGTGCAAACAGCTATCTGAGCAAACCATTTGAAATAAATAAACTTGTTGAAAAAGTGAAAGAATTTATAACTTAGTAGGCTAACGTGCTACTATGTCTGAAAAACCTGATAAATCTCGCTCTTGGAAAAAAATCAACCTTGGTTCTGATAAGCTTAAAGTTTTTTTCATCAAGCATCTTGATCGCATTTACGGTGCAAAGTTGCATTTGGTTTCCAAGCTCCCAAGTCTTGCAAGCGAAGTAGAATTTGCCGATTTAAAGAATGCAATTAATGAGACTGTTGATGATGTAGAAAAACAAATTGCAAGGATGGAAGTTATCTATTCCCTTCTCGACGCTGAGGTTTCTAGAGGAAGTATTCACGGATTAACTGGTCTTATTCAAGATGCTTTTGAAGCAATTGATGAACAGATGGGCGAACCTGAGCTTCGTGACCTATCTATAATTTTTTATCTACAAAACATAGAAAGTATTGAAATGGCCTCTTTTCAAATCCTGCAAATGGCCGCTGTTAAGCTTAAAAACAAACACATCAATCAATTGCTAAAGGAAAACTATGACGAGGCTAAAGCTGACCGCACACTGCTTTTGTTGATCTCTTCAAAATACATTACTACTTAAAAAAGAATAGATTAGACTATGACTTAAGAGGCAGTGTGAACCAAAAAGTACTGCCTTTTCCTAATTCACTATCAGCGCCAATTTGCCCGTTATGTTTTTTAATGATTTCTGCGCAAATATAAAGGCCTAGCCCTAAGCCTGTGTATTGACTTCCGCTACTATCTACACGATAATAACGATCAAAAAGATAGCCTAATTTTTCTGGCTGAATACCAGGACCTTTATCAATAACTGATACTTTGGCCATATCACTTATCTGTTCAATACGGATTTGGATTTCTTTGGATTTTGGTGCGTACTTTATTGCATTATTTATAAAATTAATCACAATCTGATCAATTCTAATTGCATCTGCATACACTTGCAACTCTTTATCGCCTTCTATTTTAATGGTAAAAACTTCATCTGAACATATAGCCTGACAACACTCTTCAATGCTATCAGCCAGTACAAAATAATGTGGATTAATGTGTAACTGACCAGCATTAGCCCTACTTGCGTTTAATAAATCATCTATAAGCGTATTAACATTCCCTAAGCTTTTATTTGCCTGCACAATAAGTTTAGGCAGCATGGCTGAAGAAGGGTTTTCTTTTAGTCGATCTAAAAGTTGAAGGGTTGCTTTTAAGCTCGTGATCGGTGTTTTAAGCTCATGACTAGCAATGCTTATAAAATCGTCCTTTTGTTGTTGTACTATCCTCAGTTCTTGAATATCAGTTGCTGTTCCTACCCAAAGTTGTATTTGCCCTTGCTCATCTAAAATCGGCATTAAGCGAATAAGATGCCAACGATAAAGACCATCTGCACGTTTTACGCGAACCTGGAATTCACCTCCATCACTAGTTTGGAGGATTGATTTGAGCTGGGCGAAACAAGTTTTAAGATCGTCGCGATGAATTGCTATAGTAAATCCTTGTAATTTAGTTTGTTCTTTTGCTAATCCTGTATAATCGTACCAGCGTTGATTGTAAAAAATAACTTCGCCTTCTATTGTATTAGTCCAAGCTATTTGAGGAATGGTTTCCATCATATTACGAAATCGACTCTCGCTGTCGGCCAATGCCTTTGTTCGATTAAGTACTCTTATTTCCAATCCTTGGTTCAGCTCTGAAAGTTCAAGATTAATTATCTTAACCTTTTCTTCCTGTTCAATCAATAGATCGTGTGATTTTTGCAATTCCTGCTGTTGTATTTTTAACTCCTTATTTGCGCTAATTAACTCTACAGTTTGCAGTCTTAATTTCTCAGCAATACTAATTTTTTCTTGCCTTATCTTCGTATCGTTTAAAGCCCTACTAATTTTTGTTGACAGCGTAAATAACTTTTGCTTGGAGACATAATCTGTAACTCCATCTTTAATTAACTCAACAGCATTTTCCTCTCCAATAATTCCAGAAACAATAATAAAAGGAATGTGTGGATGTTTATCTTTCTTTATACGAAATGCGGTCACTGCATCAAATGAAGGAAGGGAATAATCTGATAATATTAAATCTGGATTAAAATTATGTAACGCATGCTCAAATTCTAATCTTGACTGAACAATTTCAGCTATAAAATTCAATCCAGATTTCTTCAACTCACGAAGCAATAAATCTGCATCAGTTTTATTGTCTTCAAGAATAAGTATTTTAAGATTTGGTGTCATTTTATATGCAAATTGCCTCACTATAAATTTGTGGGTTGATTAATGAGATTGCTGGTTTAAAATCATCCAATACAATCCAATTTCCTTAATTGCTTGATAAAAATTGTCGCTATCAACTGGTTTTACGATATAACTGTTAGCACCAAGAGCAAAGCATTTTTCTATATCTGGACCTTCATTTGATGAGGTAAGCATCACCACAGGAATAGATCTTAACGCTGGGTCTGATTTTAGTGCTTCTAACACCTGTATGCCCGATACTTTTGGCATTTTTACATCTAACAATATAAGTTTGGGATAATCTTTTTTATCTCTATCTGCATAAACACCTCTGCAATAAATAAAATCAAGTGCTAATGCGCCGTCTGTAACATGATGTAGTTTATGAGTAAAGCCACTTTTTTTTAGCGCTCTAATGGTTAATACAGCATCATCTGCACTATCCTCAACAAATAAAATTTCAACGTTATTATACATGTATTTAATTTTAAAATTTATACTTTTTCTAAGCTAAAAGAGAAACAAGTTCCTTCATTTACTTTTGATTCGGCCCACACCTTTCCGTGATGGCGATGCACTATTTTTTGTACGATAGCTAAACCAATACCCGTTCCTTCAAATTCTTCTTGAGAATGTAGTCGCTGAAAAACCCCAAAAAGCTTATCATAATATTGCATATCAAACCCTGCACCTTCATCTTTCACATAATACACTATTAGATTATCTTTTGTGTAAGCACCAATTTCAACAGTAATTTTTTCTTTATGCTTAGAATATTTAATTGCATTAGTGATTAGGTTAATCCATACTTGTTTTATAAGTGATTTATCTCCCTTTGCTGGTGGCAATACAGCAATATTAAATTCGGGGGTATTTCCTTCTTCTTCAAATAATAACTCTTCTCTAACTACATCAACCAATTCAGCCATATCAATTTCTGAAAATGCCACCTCTTTTCTTCCCAATTTTGAGAATGCAAGTAAGTCATCAATCAGCAAGCCCATTTTTTTTGAGTTATTTATAATAGCTTGCAGAATTTGCACACCTTCTGCATCTAACTTTTCTGCATAATCTTCAACCAAAATTCTAGTGTATCCGTTAATCCCTCTAATTGGGGCACGTAAATCATGAGATACAGAATAAGAAAAGGCTTCAAGTTCTTTGTTTGCTAATTCTAATTGTGCAGTGCGCTGAATTACTTTTTGTTCTAATTCGTCATTTAGTTTACGAATATCATCTTCTGCATTTTTTAGTTCCCTATTTGCAATACTTAATTCCTCAGCCCTTTTTTCTTTTTCTTTGTTCTGAAAAGCTAATTCTTTATTCGCAATAATAAGTTCGGCTGCACGATTCTCTTTTTCTTCATTTTGAAATGCAAGCTCTTTATTGGCGATAATGAGCTCTGCAGCCCTATTTTCCTTTTCTTGCAGTTGAAAGGCTAGCTCCTTATTGGCAATGACAAGCTGATCGGAATCGGTATTTTTCATATCCTTAAAAACAAGATTGTTTTTTATATTGTGCGAATTATGTATAGGATAATGAAGTAGAATGAATGCTTTCCTATTGTAAGTTTCTAAAGCTAACATAATAAAGCGAACTCTAGAGCAAAAGAGTGATATATCTTCTTAGTAGGATTAAGACTTGTTGTAAGTTTTATAAATAGAATTGAACTTAATTTTCTTTAGCGGTTTATAAAAAATTGTATTAAATTGTTTAACAAATAAGTTACTGCTTATTACGTTGAAATTTATATTTGCTTAAACTAAAAATAATGCTCGATCACTTTCCTTTTTATCTAAGTCTTATTGTTGCCATTCTATTGCTAATTATGTTGGCGAAAAGAATAAAAGTAGCTTATCCAGTATTGCTAGTGCTAGCCGGCTTATTAATTAGTTTTATACCGGGTATACCTACTATACATATTAACCCCGAGCTTATTTTTATTATTTTCTTGCCACCGCTACTCTACGAAGCTTCTTGGGCTATATCATGGAAAGAATTGTGGCGCTGGCGAAGGATTATTAGCAGCTTTGCTTTTGTAGTAGTGTTTCTTAGTGCCATGTCGGTTGCATTTGTAACTAATCATTTCATTCCTGGTTTTTCTTTGGCTTTAGGATTTTTATTGGGCGGCATTGTATCACCTCCAGATGCTGTGAGTGCTGGTGCGATTTTAAAATTTGTTACAGTACCGAAAAGGATGTCATCAATTTTAGAAGGTGAAAGTTTATTGAATGATGCTTCATCGCTCCTTATTTTTCGCTTTGCATTAATAGCTGTAGCAACAGGTCAATTTATATGGTATGAAGCTGCCCTAAGTTTTAGCTGGATGCTATTAGGTGGTGTTGGTATTGGCTTATTAGTAGCCTGGATTTTTATGAAGGCTCATAAACACTTACCTACAGATGTGAATATAGATATCGTTTTGTCTATTGTTGCGCCCTATGTGATGTATATTGCTGCAGAAGAGGCCCACAGTTCTGGTGTATTGGCGGTAGTGAGTGGTGGCCTATTGCTATCTAATAAGCGACATCTTTTTTTAAACAGTACTTCAAGAATGCGAGGTATAAATTTTTGGGAAAGTTTTTGTTTTGTGCTGAATGGTTTGGTATTTATGTTAATTGGTCTTGCCTTACCAGAAATTATAGCAGGATTAGAAGAAACAAGCCTTTCTACGGCAATTGGTTACGGCATACTCATTACAGGTGTATTAATAGTAGGGAGAATATTATCGGCTTATGGTGCTGTGTTAGTTACTTTAATTATGCGAAATTTTATTACTGTAGCTGATTCAAGAAATCCAGGTTATAAAGTTCCTTTGGTATTAGGATGGACCGGTATGCGTGGTGTGGTATCTTTAGCCGCAGCATTGTCTATACCAGTACAGCTTAGTGATGGCACCCCTTTTCCTCAGCGCAACCTCATTTTATTTATTACGTTTATTGTTATTCTGTTAACCTTATTGGTGCAGGGATTAACTTTACCTTATTTAATTAGACGCTTAATCATCCCTAATCTTGACAATGCCTTACCTGAAGATAAGGTGTATCACACCATAAAAAAACAGCTTGCGGAACAAGCTGTGTTGCTATTGAAAAATAAGTATAGTGAGCAATTAGATGCTCACCCTGCATTGCAACAAATGGCAAAGAAATGGGAAGATAAAAGTGAGATCGTTAATGATGAGGTGATGGCTGAGGATTGTAAGGTAATCTATCTGGATATTTTGGAACAGCAAAGAAAATGGTTACATGATAAAAACGAGGAAGAGCAAACATTGGACGAAGAAATTATTCGTAAACATCTATTACACCTAGATTTAGAGGAAGAACGCTTACGATTTATATAGTAGTTGTTTTACAAAAAAGCGAGAAAGTTGAGATTATGTTCCTTTCTTCTTTCAAGTTCTTTTACCATGTCGCTTTCTTTCATTGCAACTGCCCAAGCTGGTCTTAATTGAAAATGTTGTTGGCTGGTAAATGTTTTAAGATCTCTTGTCCAGGTAAGTCCTATAAATTCTCCAAGCTTTGCTACTTCCTCATACAATGGCGATTGATCTTTATCTACCAACTCTCCTATCGAGTTTCTTTCAACTATTGCAATTCCAAAAGTAAGTCCAAAGTTCTCATTGTTTTTTGCTGTTTTTGTTTTGCCTGATCCATTACTAATTAACCGAACATGAATGCCTTGAGCTGTAGCAAGCTGTATTAATTCTTTGGCAAAAGGCACTACTTCTTTTGTCATAGTGGTAAGTACCTTTTCATTGTGTTGTTTAATAGATTCTAAATCATCGACTACTTCACTTTGTTGGTCAATAATTAATAATTGGTATAAAGCATCCCAAGTTCTAGTCCAAGGGTAACCATCTGCTCTAACTTCTATCTTTTCTTGTATGGCTTTAATAATTGCACTTACATTAATATTATAGGGTAAAGAGTTAAATAATAAGTAATAAATAGTAAGCCATGTTTTTGATGAGGCAATACCATCTGCTTCAATACCAGCTTTTTCTTGTAAGGCTTTAATTTTCTCTGAACATTCCATGTCTTTATTGGTATTAGTTATTGTTGAGCAATTGTTTGGTTGCTTAGCGAAGCTAAATGACAGAATAAACAGCAAAATTTAGAGCGTAGTTTTGCTGAAAGAGATAATCAGGTATATATACGCATGCATCAGGTAGAAATACCTGATTATTTTCAGCTCAAACTACAATCGAAATGAGGTGAACGTTTACTCAAAAAGATTGGAATGGATAGCAGGGCTTGCTTAAATAGATGTTACTGCTTGTGCTTTCGAAAAATTATCTTCGGGATAGACGTATTTATTGTGTGGCTATATCTAAATACAGTTTATGCTTGAGTGCATATAAAACCAAGCCAGCTATATTGCGGCTACCTGTTTTTATTAAAAGATTATTTCTATGCCCCTCTACTGTGCGGGTGCTAAGAAATAGTTTTTCTGCAATCTCGCTACTGTTTAACTGTTTGCAGATTAATTGCAATACTTCTTTTTCGCGGTTGGTTAATTTGTTTATGTTTTCTAAAGAAGCGGTATTTGTTTTTTGAGTTAGGCCTTTCCTCATTGTTTCTAACATGGGAACAGTAAAATAGAAATCGTTTTTATGCACTTCTCTAATGGCCAGCTCTACTTCTTCTGGTTCTGCATTTTTAGCTAAATAGCCATTTGCACCTGCTTGTACAGTAGCAAGAATAAAATTTTCAGCTTCGTGGATAGTTAACACGATAACGCCAATTTTTGGATATTTCTCTTTTAGTATTTTTAAAGCATCTAATCCATTCATTTCGGGCATGGAAAGATCTAATAAAATAATATCGGGTTTTACAATAGCACTTTCACAATGTGATAGCAATTCTTTACCGTTTTCGGCTTCGAAAATTAACGACATATTTTGGAAGGTGCTGACAAGCGCAGCCATTCCTCTTCTAAAAAGTTTTTGATCGTCGGCTATTGCAATATTGATGTTCATTGAGCGTGATTGAAAGCTTGAAATTATAAAATTTGTGCGCTATAAGTTATACAATGTTGATTTTTTTTTAGATTAGTGAAAATTTAAAAAATCATGAAACCAATTAACGTTCCCACAATTCCGCTAAAGGCAGCTGTTGCCAGAGTTACTCGTTTTAGAGAGCAACTTTCAAAACAAGCTCCTGAATCTACTATTCCTCGAGCAATTCTTATCCCTATTAATGATTTGATGGCGATTGTAGAAAAATATTCTTCTGTTGATGAGGCAGGAAATATTACCAACGAGTTACAAGGAGTAAGAGCTTATTTTGCGGTTAAATTAACTGACGAGCAATTAGATGATGATGTAACTGCATTAATTGTTGCAGTAGACAAAAATGGAAAAGATATTATTCCTACTACAGATACTGGTTTAGGTAACCCTGGTGATGATTCGGAAATATATGATTTCACAAAACCTTGTCCTGATGTTTGTGATCCAGAAAGTCCATTATACGTACCTTAATCTATTATGTTTTTAACTTATATTGTACCCCTTAGTATATTGATACCTATACTTTTTGGGGTACTTAATTTTAAAGCCGCAAAGGCTGGGCCTAGACTTCTTTTATATTATTTGGTGGCTTCTGGTCTAATTAACTTGGCTGCAATAATTCTCATCATGTATAGAATGAAGAATTTGCCTTTGTTGCATTTATACACAATTGTAGAAGCTGTTTTTATTTTAAGCTATTTCCGAACATTGTTTGCCGATCTTTTATTAAAAAAAGTTCTTCTATATATTATTATACTTTTTCCTTTATTATGCATTATAAATTTCAGTTTTATACAAAGCATTTTTACCTTTAATACCTATACCAGACCTCTGGAAGCTATATTAGTTACTTTTTTCTGCTTATTTTATCTGTATAAAAGTGGTTTTACAGAAAACTGGATTGAAAAGCCAAGTAGTTGGTTTAATATGGGCATTTTAGTTTATTTCCCCGTAGTTTGCATCATTTTTATCTTGTCTAACTATTTTACTTTTGTAACCAAAAACAAAGGATTGAACTTGATGATTTGGTATTTTCATGGGGCTATGTCTATGTTAATGTATTTAGCTTGGGCAAGAGGTTTCAGCTTAATTAAAAAAGATGGATAACATCTATTTACTTATTTTTTATAGCGTATTAGCCATTTTTATATTGGTTACTTTTTTCTTGGTGCTGTATATTAGAAATCAAAATATGGTTTGGCAGCAGCGGAAATTGTTTCAGGAAACAGAAATTGCTCAACAGAAACAATTGCTTAGTGCGGTAATTGATTCTCAGGAAATAGAACGTAAACGAATTGGAGAGGATTTGCATGATGAAGTTGGTGGAACATTATCTGCTATTAAGCTGATGTTAAATGCTGCAATGAGGCAATATAATGAGGCTGACCAAGAAGTTATTTTACCTGCTAAACAGTTAATAGATAAAATGATTGTGGATGTAAGAAATATTGCTCACGATCTTTCTCCTCCTGGCTTGGCTATGTTTGGACTTTATACTTCTATTGAGGGTTTTGCTTCACTTATTAATAAAACTGGAGAAATTGAAATTATTCTTGCTAACGAATTAAATACTGAAGAAAAGCTACTTTCTGAGAAAGAAGAATTGGCATTATTTAGGGTAATTACTCAGTTAATTGCAAATACGTTGAAACATGCGAATGCTACTAAAATTGAGATCTACTTTAAGCAGCAAGACAACAGTTTTGAAATTAGCTATCACGATAATGGGAAAGGTTTTGATGTTGCCATTTTAGATGCAAAGAAAGGCATTGGCATGCAGAACATTATTAGCAGAATACAAATGATTAATGCTACCTATACACTTGAAACCAGTTTAGATAAAGGCTTTAAAATGCAAATTAGTTGCCCTATTTGATTGATTAATTAGGGTCTTCTCCTAGTTTTTTATCCACTACAAATGGAGCAAATGGTAATAATGAAGCTAAAAAAATTAAGACTGCTTTTCCAAATTTCCATTTTGTTTCTTGCCAAGCTAAAACCAAACTTGCAGCGTACAACACGAAAAGTAAACCATGTGCCCAACCTGTATACTTTACTGCTAACGGCATATCTGCCCAGTATTTTAATGGCATTGCGATAAACAACAATAAAAGGTAAGAGATGCCTTCTGCTACCGCTACTTTTCTGAATATATTTAATGAAGTCATGATTTTTGGCTTTGCTACAAATGTAATTAATGACACTTGCATAAAAATTGTTGATTTGCTTTTTTACACTTAGCAAACCTTGGGCATTTAAGAAGCCATGCGAGTTAAACTCTCTTTAATGCGATGTAAGTATTTATTGCGGTAATAAATATCTTTAATTGCTTTTAATGTACTTTGTTGATTTTCTTCTGTAGCAGTATCATAGACTAGTGTTAAAGCTTTTAGTTCTTCTGTAAGTTCTTGTTCTATCTGCTCAGTTTGAGTCTTTAATTCAGCTAGTTTTACTGGGTCAAGATCGAATTCTAAATCCATTAAAGCTTCGTTTACTTCCATCATTTCTAACAAAAAGCTTTGTGGCAACGCGTAATTTTCACCCTCAACTAACTCTCCTTTTAAGTTAAGGATATACTTTAAGCGCTTTTGTGGGTCTTTTAATACTTGGAAAGCTTTGTTATTGAGTGTAGAAAGTTCTAAAACTTCATCTTGCTTTTCTTGACTTTGATTAATATAAAAATCAGGATGATGTTTCTTGCTCAATTCGTAAAACTTCTGTTTTACAAGTTGTTGATCGGGGTTGAAACTAACTGGCAAATCGTAAAGTTCAAAATAATTCATTTTATTTAAATTATGATTTAAACTACAGATGCGCAGATTTTAATGATCTGCGCATCTGTAGCTATCTTTTTATCTTAACAGGAAGATTTACTTACCAAATATTTTAAGGATATCGTTACCAAAGGCAAATACCATTAAACTTAATAAAATTACAAAACCAACTACTTGAGCACGTTCCATAAATTTATCTCCTAGTGGCTTTCCTTTAATCATTTCTACTATTAAAAATACCACATGACCGCCATCTAAAGCAGGAATTGGTAATAAATTCATAAAGGCCAATGCCATAGAAATTAAGCCTGTTAAGCGCCAAAAGTTTGCCCAATCGAACTCACTACCATATACTTTAGCAATACCAATTGGACTACTAATGTTACGAGCGCTCACTTTACCGGTTATCATTTTCCAAATTCCTTTACCATTATCAGCAAAAGTTGTCCATGCTTTAGAAGTACCTACTGAGAAAGATTCAAACAAATTATAATCGACATGGCTAATTGGTAATTTAGCTTTTGCTATTGCGATACCTATCGTACCTTCTGCTGTTACCTTTGGAGTTAAATCAATTACATTACCATTACGTAATACTTTAATGGTAATCGTTTTTCCTGCAGATTTTTGCACTTCTGTTGTAAAATCATTTAAAAAATGAACAGGTCTGCCATTAACTGAAATTACACTGTCACCAACTTTCATTCCTGCATCATAAGCAGGTGTATATACTTTTGCTGGTTCCTTTTTAGAAAATAAACGGCTTAACAATCCTTTAGATTCTACTGCAGTTGTAGGCTTATCTACTTGTGATATTTTTTGAGCAACAATTCTTGGCTCTACAAATTCTTCGATTCCATGTTTGCTAATGCTGTTTAAAACCGTTTCAGGAACTTTTAAGTCAATTGCTTTACCATCACGAGAAATAGTTAATTTCGGACCGCTCAATAGAACTTTAGAACTAATTAACTCTTCAAAACGAATAACTTTTTGTCCATTAATGGCTAAGATCTTATCTCCATCTTTTAAGCCAATCTCTTGTCCTATTATACCTGGATGTACACCATTAGCAAGCTTATCATTTGGAATATAAGTTTCTCCGTATTTAAATGTAAGCATCCAGAAAATGAAAATACCTACAATAATATTTACTATAATACCGCCTAGCATGACAATTAAACGTTGCCAAGCTGGTTTTGAGCGGAATTCCCAAGGTTCAGGAGGTAATGCCATTTGCTCTACATCCATAGATTCGTCAATCATTCCAGAAATTTTCACATAGCCCCCTAAAGGCAGCCATCCAATTCCATATTCTGTATCACCAACTTTAAAACTAAAGAGTTTAAATCCCCAAGCGTCAAAGAAAAGATAAAATTTTTCAACTTTTATTCCGAAGGCACGTGCCGCTAAAAAATGTCCTAATTCGTGTAAAATTACTAGTATCGATAACCCCAGCAAAAGCTGGCCCGCCATAATCAGTCCGTTCATATAGTATTTAGTGTGTTTTTGATTTTAGATTTGTTAAACTTTGTTTTGTTACGAGTTGACTTGCAAATATACGTGTCTGCTTATCGGTTTCTAAATAATTATTAAGTGTTGGTTTGGCAATAAAATCCATTTTCTGCATACATTCTTCTATCACAACGCTCATTTCTAAGAAGCCGATATGGTCTTTTAAAAAAGCTTCTACTACAACTTCATTTGCTGCATTAATGACGCAAGGCATATTTCCGCCTTTTTTCATTGCCACGAAGGCAAGCTCAAGGTTACGAAAACTTTTTGTATCTGCATCAGAAAATGTGAGCTCTGGATAGTTTAAAAAATTAAACCGTTCAAAATTGCTCTTTACTCTTTTTGGATATGCTAATGCATAATGAATTGGCAATTTCATATCTGGTAAACCCATTTGTGCTTTAATCGATCCATCTGTAAACTGCACCATGGAATGAATAATAGATTGTGGATGAACTACAACTTCAATTTGTTCTGCAGATAAATTGAATAACCATTTTGCTTCTATTGCTTCCAATCCTTTATTCATAAGGGAAGCTGAATCGATAGTGATTTTTGCACCCATTACCCAATTGGGATGTTTTAAAGCTTCTTTTTTGGTTACGTTCGCTAAAAAATCTAAATCTTTACCTCTAAATGGTCCGCCAGAAGCGGTTAAAAAAATCTTTTCTATTGGATTATTTTCTTCACCAACCAAACATTGAAATATAGCCGAATGCTCAGAATCAACTGGAATTATTTTCACTCCATTTTCCTTTGCCAATTGCATTACTAGTTCACCAGCTACTACTAATGTTTCTTTATTGGCAAGCCCGATATCTTTTTTAGCTTCAATAGCAGCAATTGTTGGTTTTAAACCTACAGCTCCCATAATTGCTGTTAATACAAATTGAGTTTGTGGTAATTGAACCGCAGCAATTAATGCATCTTCACCACATAATACATTCACATTGGGCAATGCTTCTTTTACATTCTGATAATGATCTTCGCAAGTAATTACTACTAATTCTGGTTTAAATTCTAAGGCTTGTTGAATTAACAGCTCTGCATTATTTTGAGCAGTTAAAGCATCAACTTTATACAAATTCGGATTTGCACGAACTACTTCTAACGCTTGTGTTCCAATAGAACCTGTAGAACCTAATATTGATATGTTTTTCAAACTTCCTTTTCTAAATATACTTTTCTAAAACCTCTGCTAACTTTCTATCGTTACTTAATCGAGGTACTTTATTTTGTCCGCCCAGCTTACCTTCTGCTCGCATATAATTCACAAATGCATCTTTTTGTAGTGGACGAATAATCAACTTCTGTAAGATTTTCCCTTCAATGAGGTCAAAATAGTAAATATTTTTTTGCTGCAAAGCAAGATCTACTTTCTCGCTAAATACTTTGATATCTTTTGGCACATCCACAAACTCTACAAACCACTCATGGTAAGGGAGCTCACCTGCAGGTGGATTTACTTGTGGAGCCACTGTAAATTCTGTAATTTCTATTCCTTCTTCATTTGCTACAGATAAAATCGCTTGCTCTACTTCCTCTCCAATTACATGTTCGCCAAATGCAGATATAAAGTGTTTAACGCGTCCAGTAACTAAAATCTTATAAGGATTTTTAGAAACGAACTTTACCGTATCACCAATGCTATAACCCCATAAACCTGCATTTGTATTTAAAATTAATGCATAGTTTTTATCCAACTCTATTTCCGCTAAACTTAAACGAGTTGGGTTTTCATTGTAATATTCATCTGCTGGAATAAATTCGTAGAAAATTCCTGCTTTAACTAAAAGCAATAAACTTTTATCTTCCTGTGTATCCTGATAAGCAATAAAACCTTCAGATGCTGGATAGGTTTCAATGGCATCGACTTTTCGCCCAATACTTGCTTCAATTTTAGCTCGATAAGGTTCGTAATTTACTCCTCCGTATACAAATAGGCTAAAATTCTTAAAGATATTCTTGATTTTCTTTCCGCCTGTTTTCTCGCTCAACTTATCAAAATACATTTGAACCCAAGGTGGAATACCTGAAATGAGTGTCATATCTTCATTTACCGTTTCATCAACAATTGCTTCTACTTTTTCTTCCCAATCTTCGATACAATTAGTGGCATACGATGGCAATCTGTTCTTTTGTAAATATGCGGGAACTAAGTGCGCCACAATTCCAGATAAACGACCTACATTAATTCCATTTTTTTTAGTCAAAATCGGACTTCCTTGTAGAAAAATCATTTTACCATTTACAAAATCGGCTTTGCCAGTTTCATGAATGTAGGTTAATAGAGCATTACGAGCTGCTTTAATATGTTCTGGCATTGATTGTTTAGAAATGGGAATATATTTCACGCCAGAGGTAGTACCAGATGTTTTTGCAAAATATTTTGGTTTACCTTTCCAAAGTATATCTGTTTCGCCTGACACTACTCTATCTATGTAAGGTCTTAAACCTTCATAATCTCGTATCGGAACATTTGTTTTAAAATCTTCGTAATTTTTAATGGAATTGAAGTTGTGCTCTTTACCAAAAACAGTAGGCATTGCTGATTTGATAAGCGAATGAAAGACATCATCTTGTGCTTTTAATGCATCCCTTTTCCATTTATTGATGCCTTTTACAACCCATGCAGCAAATGGTTTACTTAGTGCCGCTTTTATTCCCATGTTGTTAATTTAATAAATGAGAGAACTTGTGAATGTAATCTGCATTAAACGATGTTATGTATAATATCAGGGTGTTCATCGCCTCTGTATTCGTTCATTATTTTACGATAAGCAACAGTAAAAAATGCTGTACTAAATGGTACAATAACAAATGAACTAAATATAACAACAATTAAAGAGATATATTGATTGATATCATAATCGAAAAAGTAATTAATTAGACGAAATCCCATCATAATTACGATGTAAAAAAAGCCAAAAACAATTGCCTGGACTAATACCAAACCTAATAATATAAATAGTAATTTAATGAAATTACCCTTTGTTGTAGCTAAACTTAATTTAAGAGATTCGAATGGGGGGCTGTGTTTATCGATAATAAAAAACGGAAAGAATATGATTCGAATAAATGTGAAAAATATACTTAACATCGCAATTGCAACTGCAACGTTTACAATTACTTTTCCTGCATAGGTAAAATTATCAATCAGACCTTGATTTACTGCAAATTTTAAGATTAAATCTAAAATGTAAAGAACTGGCATTAATAAAATACCTACTAAAAAGATACTTAGTCCGAAATAAACAGTTCCGATAAGAAATCGTATAATTTCAGTTCTTGTAGGTAGTGTATCGATAATTTTTATGTCTGTTTCTTCTTGATGATCTAGCAATCTGAAAATATATTTAATTAGACATAGCTCTACTACGCAATAACTCATAATAAAAATGAGTAGCATAAAAACTCTAATACCTATATTTAATTCGCCCATAAAAAAAGCCATAAATGTCGAGGTAAATGCAGTAATAAATATTAAAAAACAGAGTGTAGCAATTGAGAAATAGTTATCACGGGTAACTTTCCACGCTTGCATAATTACATCTTTTACTGCGAAAGTACTTTCCTTTAAATAATCTATCATGATTGTTTAACTATTATTCTTTTAAAAAAATCTTGTATAAAACCTAAACCATAAGCGGTTAGCTGTATAAATGATGCAACAACACTCAAAAGTGCAATTTTTATTGATTTGTTAACCTGCCAAGCGTGAAAAAATATTAACAAAAAGTAAAGCAGTACAATGAAATCAAAAATATAAGCTAAAGGTGGATAAATTATATTCAAAAGCACTGTTGTAATCATTCCTATTGTGGCTACTGCTGGGGAAAAATGAATTAGCTTTAACTCTTTTGGAAAATGTTTGTAAATATTAATTCGAGCTCTGCCAAAGAAATGCAATTGTTTATAAAATTGACTAAAACTTGTTCTTCGTTTATGGAAAACTTTTGCTGCTGGTATTAATCCAATTTTAAATCCATTTTCATGTATACGAATGCTATATTCGATATCTTCTCCTAAACGAGTTAAGATAAAACCGCCAACTTTTTCGTAAACCTCTCTAGAAACACCCATGTTAAAACTACGTGGGTGAAACTGTCCGATATGTTTTTTATTACCACGAATCCCGCCAGTTGTAAATGGAGATGTCATGGCGTAGCTAATTGCTTTTTGAACAGGCGTGAACGTTTCGTGTGCAGCATCCGGACCACCATAAGCATCTAACTGATGTTCGAAAAGGTAGTTTTTAACAATTTCTAAGTAATCTTCAGGGATTAAACAATCTGAGTCGAAAATGATAAAATAATCGCCTTTGGCTCGCTCAAAGCCAAAATTACGAGCAAAACCTTGCCCTCCATTTGGCTTTACAAAGTATTTAACATCTAGTTTATCTGAATAAGAAGCTACGATATTTTTTGCATCGTTTACAGAACCATCTTCAATAACCAATACTTCAAACTGTGTGTACGTTTGCTCAGTTAAGGTTGTTAAAAGCTCATCAATTTCTTGTGGGCGATTGTAAAGTGGAATAATAATGGAAAAAAACATGTTCTTAAGCTGAGGGCTAGAAGCTGCTTGAGCTTTTAGCTTATATAATTTCTTTTTCTATTAAATATTGATTTCTTTCTGGTGCGTTACGAGATAAAAGTTCAGCAATAAATCCAGCTAAGAACATTTGAGAACCTACAATAATTGCTACTAAAGAAATATAAAATAAAGGTTGATCTGTGATTTCTCTCTTATAAGGGATATGAGCTGCAATGTGATATAACTTCACACCAATCATCCACAAGGCCATAATTGTTCCTAAAAGGAAACTTAACACACCTAAAGAACCGAAAAAGTGCATTGGACGTTTGCCAAACTTACCTACAAAGAAAATAGAAAGCAAATCTAAAAAACCATTTACAAACCTACTGAAACCAAATTTAGTCGTTCCGTATTTCCTTGCTCTATGTTCTACAACTTGCTCGCCTATTTTATTAAAACCTGCCCATTTTGCAATTACAGGGATATAACGATGCATTTCACCATATACTTCTATGGTTTTAACTACATCTTTTCGGTACGCTTTTAATCCGCAGTTAAAATCATTTAATTGAATACCGCTCATTTTACGTGTTGCAGCATTAAATAATTTTGTGGGAATGGTTTTAGTGATTGGATCGTAACGTTTCTTTTTCCAACCAGAAACGATATCGTAATTTTCCTCTTTTATACGACGATACAATTCTGGAATTTCATCTGGACTATCTTGTAAATCAGCATCCATTGTAATAATTACATCCCCTTGTGCGGCTTCAAAAGCTACATTTAACGCTGCAGATTTACCGTAATTTCTTCTGAATTTAATTGCTTTTACGGTATTGTATGTTTTTTTCAATTCTTCAATTACAGCCCAAGAGGTATCTGTACTGCCATCATCTACAAAAACAGCTTCATACGAAAAACTATTTTCGCCCATCACTTTATCTATCCAAGCAATTAATTCTGGTAAAGATTCTTCTTCGTTATATAAAGGTACTACAACTGATATATCCATGTAATGTGTATCGAGTATTTGGCATCAAGTATTTAGGTAATTAACTTAAAACAAAATGCACTTAAAAAACAACGTGCAAATTTCATCAAATTATATGATAAAACCTGCACGTTGACAAACTTATGTTAATGAATTTTATTGTGCGTTATCAAAATCCACAGGGCGATCTTTTTTAACAATTGCTGCAGTAATTAAACTAATAAACAATCCCACAACTGCATACATAATTGCAGCGCCAAAAACGGTAAAAATAATCATGTATTTAGACATCATTTCTATGCCTTTTATTTTATTTTCATCACCGTCTGCTTTCGCAATAGCATTATCCATAATTTGTGTCATGGCAGCTGGATCTACAAACTGATAATAAATGAACATTAAAATACCGATGAATAAACCTGCATAAGCTGCCACTTTAAAACCTGTAGAGAATGCTCTCCCGTAAGTAATAAAACCACCTAATTCTTGTTTATGCTTATTTTGAGCATAATAAATTGCAAAAATAAAAGTACCCCATGCTAATAAAACTGATAAAATTGTTTGATAAACTGGTACATTTAATGCTTGTGGATCAATTTTTAATATCCTCATTACCACGGTAAGAATCAAGATGTAAATAGCAAAGCTGATAGCAACCTGAAATGCCAACGCATTAGGTTTTTTCTGTTCTTGTAATAATTGTTGTTCCATTTTTATTTAGTTTAGTTTTAGGTTTATCTATTTTTATTAAAATTAGTAATTAAAGTATATACTGCAACATCAAAACTCTTATTGTTACTAAATTTAAGTATTTCTTTTTGTATGATTTCACTTGTATTTGGTTGCAAAAAGAATGTCATGAAAGGCACAAAAAGCTCTTCCATTTCTTCGCTTAATTCTAATAAATCTGCATTAGTACAAATATCTTCTACACTACTTTCTGCTAGTTGCTGATTACTAATTAAATCTTCATAAATATGAAATTCATCTTGAAACTCGTCTTCTTCTACTAATAAAAACTCTTTTAAAAAGTCTTCTAAACCTGGTTTAATTTCTTCGTCATGGCACTCATTAATGTACAATAACAAGTTCAACAACTCAGTTCCACGCTCTATGGTTTCTTCCTCTATGTTTTCCCATTCTTTCGATTCCAAGTAATCTTCTTCTAATTTATTTACATCGCTTGTGAAGAAATTAATCATCAATAAATCGAAATAAACTTCTCTTAGTTCATCAAATTTTGGATGTTCGTCAAAAACTTCATCAAACTCTGCAACTTTTTCTAAGAAATTCATATCCTTACCAAAAACCTCAATTAAACGTTGTTCTATAGCAATTGAATCTATATTATTAGCTGCCGCAAATTGATCTAAAGATGCAACCAAAGCTTGTTCTACACTATTATTCATATACTTGATATTGTTTGTTATTGTAAATTAACTGCACTTTTCCTATTAAAGTCTTACCTAATAAAGGAGAATTGTTTGATTTTGAGGCATTATTAGACGAATTGTATTCCCATTTCTGGGTTGGATGATAAATTGTAAAGTTTGCATCTTCTCCTACTTTAACTGTTGGAACAGGCAAGTTTAGTAATCGTCGTGGATTGATTGAAAGTTTTTCTGCAATTGTAACTGTATCTAAACCTGCTTGCAGTAATAATGGTAAAACTGTTTGCAAAGCAATAATTCCGTAAGCTGCAATTTCAAATTCTACATCTTTAAATTCTATTTCATGCGGACGGTGCTGTGAAGAAATCGCATCAATAGTTCCATCTTTTAAACCAGCTATTAATACTTTTTGATCTGCTTTGCTACGTAATGGGGGTTTAACTTTGTAATTACTATCAAAGTCATTCAACAAATCTTCTGTAAACACCAGCTGATGAGCAGCAACATCACACGTAATTTTTACACCATCTTTTTTAGCTTTTTTTATAATCGCAACCGAACCAGCAGTAGAAATATTGCTAATGTGAATTGGTGCATCATGATAAGTTGCTAAAAATATATCTCTGGAAATCTGCATTTCTTCTGCCAATGCCGGAATGCCCTTCATGCCCAACAACACGTTATTTTTACTTTCATTTATTTGTGCTTTGCCAGCGATAGATTTATTTTCTGGATAAAGCATCAATAAGCCATTAAAACCCAAACAATATTGCAAAGCTCGACTTACAAAACCATCATCGCTTATTGCTTTGCTCCCATCAGAAAAAGCAACTGCACCAGCATTTCTCATATCAAAAAGCTCGGCCAATTCTTTTCCTTCTAAATCACGACTAATTGCACCAATTGGAAACACATCTACCAAATTACCTTTGGCTTTGTTTAAGATATATTCTACTTCGCCTTTAGATTGAACGACAGGCTTAGTGCTTGGCAAAACTGCCAACCCAGTAAATCCTCCAGCTTTTGCTGCTGCAGTTCCGGTTTCGATATCTTCTTTAGTTTCTAAACCTGGGTCTCCGATGGTACAATTTAAATCGAAAAATCCAGGAGAAAGTATAGCACCTTTTCCTTCAAACATTTTTTCGCCTTTGGTTGCTGTTAAACTTTTTGAAATTTCGGTAATTTTTCCTTGTTCAACGCGTACATCGCAGGTTTTTTGATTAAACTCGCTGTTAGAATCGACTATGGTAATTCCCTTAACTAAGAGGTTCATGAATTTTTATGTTATTGATTAGCATATATTAATTATTTGTATCAATGAGCTCGCAAGCTCGGTTTTGAGATATGATAAAATCGGACTAATAGTATTTCAATCGCTAAAAAAACTAATGTCAAAATTAGACAAAGTTTCCATAACTCTGTTCCATTATTTTTTGCGGCAACAGCTGATGCAATGTTATCGGATTTTGGATTTAAAAATGCGACTTGCTGTTTATCAAACAATTTTTGTAAATCTCCTTGTGCAGTATAGTGCATATCTGATTCTGTTCTGTTATCATTAAAAGCAACAACTGCTAAAGTCGAATCACCTTTTTCAATTTTGTAAAAGCCTGCTTTTTTAACTTGATCTGCAACACACAATAACGTTTTTCCATTCGCTTGACGTAATTCTGGGATCACTTCAAAATTATCTGCTACTAGTTTTAAAGATTGGTTGGCGCCTACATTTATTTTTTGACTTTCCAACATATTATCTTTCATGGCCGTATAATAAATAGGTTGTTCTTTAGCACTTGCAAAAGCGATTTTATACATTAACGGCACAAAAACTGGATGTTTTGCAAAATTACTATCTTCGTTTGATAAATCTGTAGCTGATAAATAAATCTGGCCATTGCCAATAGGATATCGAGCAAAAAACAATTTGCCAGCAGGTAAATGCAATAAATTTTCCCTGTTACTAGTATTACTTTCCACAAAGCTGAAATATCTGTTTACTTGTGGTAAATCTAGATTTTGAGGTAAAGTTTCAAATACATCTTTAAATAGCGGATGTTTTAATTCTATGCCGCTTACTTTCGTTGGTGTTGTATTTAATTCGGCAGCTGCCGGAAGATTTAAGGCTGTTAAAAATGCTGAATAATTATTTTTATCAGCATCTAAATTTGGAAAAATAACTACCGAACCACCATTTGAAACATAGGATTTAAGTTCTTGTGCTAATCCACTTGATGGGCTTTTTAAACTATTTATTATTATTAAACTATAACTTGACAAAGCTGAATAATTGATATTCGCTTCTGGCATTTCTGTCAATTTAAAATAAGAATCAGCGCTAAACAATGCTTTGATGTATTTTTCGTCTGTCTTTGCGTTTATACTTACTACTTTTTGATCAGCACTTACTTTAAAGCTAAAATTAAGTTCATCATCAAAAGTTAATGGAAAATCTTTCAAACTCACTGTCCCCTTTTGCCAGCCTAAACCCAAACCACTAAATGAAAGTGTATCGTTTTTTGTTTTACCCGCTTCAATTGTTAAACTACTAATTGCTTTTTGCTGTGTATTTATATTCAGTTTTAGCGGAATATTTTTAGCCACCTCATCGCCATAATTGCGTAGTTGAACCACCAATTTTTCTGTGGTATTAGCTTGGTGCACTGGAGATAATAACCAAACGCTGTCTACTGCAACATTTGGCAAATTATTAGCATTCAGTTTAACTAAAGATATATTCGTATTTGCATCGGTTTTTATACGTTCATCTCCAGAAAATCCTTTTTGAAAGTCTGAGATTACATACGCAAATCGATTGCTTACGCCTGTAAAAACACTTTGTTGTCGATTCAATACTTGTTGTAATTTTCTACTTGCGGAAGAAATTTTAATTTCATCAATGGCTTGCAACGCTTCATCCGCATTTACTAAACGTTGGTGTTTACCTTCAAAATCATTCGTTAATACCTGAAACCTGTCATTTATTTGAAAAGCTTTGATGACTTCCTTTGCTTTGCGCTTGGCTTCATCAAGCAAACTTCCCTCCTTATTTACAGCATCCATGCTATAAGAATTATCAATGTAAATACTTACGCTGTTCCCTTTATTTTGATCGATTTTACTAGCAGATGGCAAAAATGGACGGGCAAAAGCAAACACCAAAAACACAATTGCTAGTATCCGACAGCACAGAATAAGTAGATTTTTCAGTTTTTCTCTTGAAGAATTTTGCTCTTTAATTTCTTTCAAAAAAGCAACATTGCTGAAATAAACTTTTTTAAATTTTCGAAAATTGAATAAATGGATGATGATCGGAATAGCGACCGCAAAAAGTGCAAAAAGAAAGCCCGGATACAGGAAATTCATTAAAAATCAAAGATAGAAAAATTATGGAAATTAGCGAATTGATAAATAAAACTTACTTTGCAATCTCCTTTGCCAATGCTTCATCTAATTGAATATCATCTGGCAAAGCTCTAACCATAATTCCTTTTCTATTAATTAAAAAATGAGTTGGATAGACCTGCACATTTAATTGTTTAGCCATATAATTTTCTTGATTTGGTACTGTAGCATAATCAAATTTTACTCGCTTAAAGAATTGCTGTAATGCTGATTTATTATCCATTGCTAAACTAATAAAGAGTATATCTTTCCTATCTTGATACTTTTTTACAATTTCATTTAATGCCGGCATTTCATTTACACAGGCAACACAGCCAATAAACCAGCATTTGAACAATACAATTTTTCCTTTTGTATTTTCAGAAGTATATCTTTTTCCATTGATATCAGTGAAATCAAAGTGTGGAATGGGTTTTCCTTGCATTTTGAAGAAAATCAATTCATTGCGTGCGAATTGTTTCATATATGCTGAAATGTTAGGATCTGCTTTTACTGGTATTTTAGCAAGTTGATAATTTAACTGCTCATCTTTTGAATTAAGAATTAACGGAAAATATAACCCCGATTTTAGTTGGCTTAAGAACTGTAATTTACTGATAGGCTTACCACTTGAATTAAAAGCAACAAAATCTTTATGTAATTCTATATTTCCTGTATAATACTCCCAAAATTTACCAAAGTTTACAGTAATATTTGCTTCAGCAATTTTTGGCAAACCAATTCTAACATTTGCTTTTTCGGGAGATTTTATCTTCTTTACGTTCTTCCTATGCACCTCTGTTTTTCTAGGCGCTTGAGTGCAAGAGATTAAAAACACAAATAAGCAAGAAAGTAACAGTTTAACAGTTCTCATAATTTTATTTTAATACAAGATAGCAAATAACTATAAATATAGGAGAAGAGAGCTTTAAAAAGCTTTCCATTAAAATTGAACTCAAAAACTTTAACTCCTATTTGGAGTATTTTCTTCAAAATGCTTTAAATCAATAAGTTGAATTAGTCATGAAAAGGCAATAATAGAAGTTCATAACTATTGGAAGTAAAATATTGCGTATATTTGTATTACAATTCAAACATAAAATAAGCGCCTATATAAAAAACTCATACTTAGATTTTAGTGAACGAGATACCGAAAATTATGAGAAAATACATTTTAAGAACCGCAGGATTTTTATCAATCGCATTTTGCCTTACCATTACAGGATGGAAAGCTGTTAAGAAAAAAGAACCCACTATTAAAAGTAAAGTAGTTAAAAGCAGTACGATTGCTGGGGTGGATAGCATTTACATTAAACACGTTAACGATTTGTATAACGCTGCTCATTTAAAAGAAGCAGGGTTAAGTTTTCCTGTGTTCGAAAAAGCTCTAACAGGTTTTTACAATCTGAAAAAATCTGGTCAGCTTTCAAATAAATCAATTTTAAGCATTGCTGATTTTGATCAACTAAGTACAAAAAAGAGACTGTACATTATTGATTTAGATAAAAAAGAAGTTTTATTAAATACTTGGGTTGCACACGGACAAAAAAGTGGGGATGATGCTGCAATTAATTTCTCCAATAGGAACGATTCTTTTACTAGTAGTTTAGGCTTTTATGTAACTGGAGAGGTTTACAAAGGCATACATGGTAGATCGCTTAAATTGGACGGAATGGATCAAGGCTTTAATGATCTTGCAAGAAGTCGTTCTATAGTTGTTCACGGTGCATCTTATGTAAGCCAGGGAACTATTAACGCATTAGGCAGATTAGGTCGTAGTCAAGGTTGCCCAGCTGTTGCACCTGAAGTTGCTGATGAAGTAATTAATACAATTGGAGATAAAACTGTTTTGTTTATCAATAAAAGTGTTGAGACATATTCATCTAAATATCTAGATGAAACACTAGCTGCAAATTTTGCTGTAGACTCAGCTACACATTTAATGGATTAATTATCTATAAATTAAAAATAGAAAAGGAGGAATTGAATTCCTCCTTTTTTTTTATGCCAATCGTTGTAAATACGTATACAATACAATATCTAATCCATATACGTCTTTTCTGAATTGGAGTTTTCCTGCCTCATCAACCCAGCACGTAAAATAAGTTAAATATACAGGTACTTGTTTTGGCAAGCCGATGTCAGTTGCAACAGGGTTTGGACTTTCCATTCCTGCTTTAATTTTATCATATTTAGCACCCTGACCAAACAAGGCCTCCGCTAGTTCTAAAGGTTTTTCTAATCTTATACATCCATGGCTAACAGCTCTCATTTCATATGTAAAAGGTGCTTTTGCTGGTGTGTCATGTAAATAAACACTGCTCTCGTTATTAAATAAGAATTTAATTTTACCTAAAGAATTATCATCTCCAGGTCTTTGTTTAAATGAATATTTCTTACCCACATTTCCATCCGACCAATCAATTGTTTCTGGATCTTCTATAAGCTGTCCATTATCAAAAACATCAATATTGTTATTTGCTAAATAATAAGGGTCTTTAGCAGCATATTTTGAGATCTCATTTGTAGCAATACTTTCGGGGATATTCCAAACCGGATTAACCTGAACACTATGGATCATACTTTTTAACTGAGGTGTTTCTCTATTAAATGGTCTGTCTTTTTTGAGATCATTTTCGTCGTACTCCACTAAATTATCCGTGTTATTCTTATTTCTACCTTCTCCTACACAAACTTTCATATTTAACACAGATTTTCCATTTTCTACCACATCTAATTTAAAATCAGGGATATTTACCCAAACGTATTTATCTTCTGTAGGGAGATTTTTCCATCTTAAACGTTCTAAATTCACTTTTAAAACTCTTTCTGCTTCTTCCTGACTTATTCCAGGAATAACAACTTTGTCCTTTAATGCTTTTTGTAAAGCCAAATATTGTTTTTCTTTAGGCTGGATGCTGTCCAAAAAGTTTTTAATGTCATTCGTTTGAAAAATTTGTAAAAAACTAATGCTATCAGGCCTTTTTGTTGCAGTGTAATATTGCGCATAAATCTTTCTAGGACTAATTATTCCAAATTGCAAGGCATTACTATAATTACTAAGAGAATTTGCTGCAGAAAGTTCTAAATCAATTAAGACTTGGTAGGCTTCATCAACTGTTTTGATCTCTTTTTTATTATATGTTTTTTCAATTAGCTCGTTTAATTCATTTGTTCGGAATATAGCCGGATCTAAACCATGATCAACAGAACTATTAAGTACCTCAACTGCTTCTTTTAACTTGTCTTTAGGTAAGTTCTTCATTAAAATGACCGGTTCAAAATCATTAGCCTCATAAAATGCCTTTAAAAACTTAGGGTTTCTATACTGGCTTTTTTGTTTCTCAAAAGTAGATTTGAATTTCTCAACGAAGGTTTCAGTTTCTATATCTTTAAAGATTTTATTTCTAGTTTCTTTAAAAACTACTGCGCCAATATCAGAGTGGCTTTTCTTACAAGATTGTAAAATAAATAAACATAATGCGCCCAATAAAAACAACTTTTGAGCGATAGATTTAGGATAATTTTTAGATGTCATGTACACCTAATAAAATTACATCCTCTTTTGTTTGAAATTTTACATAAATTTTTTAATGGCCTCCCAAAGAATTCCATCATATTCATAAACATCTGGTCTAAATTGAACTTTTCCTTTTTCTGCCCAAGCGGTATAATAGCCAATTACAACAGCTACATTTTTCCTAGTAGAGAACCAAGATGGTTTGAGTTGAAAAGTATTTAGTGTATCTGCTTTTTTGGCTAATATTTTTCTATATCTTTTATTGCGGTTTGTATCAATTGGAGGCAAATTAACTTCCATTCTTAATTCGTCGTATTGATTTTTATCTTTAACCATTAATTGTGCAAATTTTAATGGTTCTTCTATCCGTACACAACCGTGACTAATTGCTCTATTGGTTAACTTGAACCCATATTTGTTGTTCGTATCGTGTAGATAAATGCTTGAACTATTATCAAAAATAAATTTGAATTTCCCTAATGCATTTCCTTCTCCAGAGCCTTGTTTAAACGTAAATGGCAATTTTTCTCTAGCATATTTATTCCACTGAATAGTATCTGGATCAAGCACTTGTTTTCCTTTGTAATATACTTTTATGTTACTATTTGATAAATAGTAAGGGTCTTTTCTTGCCATCCAATAGATCTCACTTTGTGCAATACTTACAGGAATATTCCAAATTGGATTTACCTGTATCGAATTAAAAACACTTACCAATTGAGGTGTTTCGTGATTCTTTGGTTTATCATCTAAGTTGCCAGACTTTAAGAACAGTTTCATTTTTTCTGTGTAAGTCGCTTCTCTTTTGCCACCAACACATACTTTCATATGAGCTAAGGTATCTTGCTTATTAAACCATGTCAATGAAAAATCTGGAATATTTACCGCCACAACCTCATCAGTTTTCACCGGTAATTGCCAGCGCAAACGCTCCATATTTAACTTTATAGTTCTTATTGCAGGATCATTTTCATTTTTAATGCTATCGCGATAAAAAGCTAACATTGCTTTTAAGTCTAAATAGCCTTTTGATTTTGGTTGAGCATTTTTTAATGAAGAAATTATATCAGTTGTATTTAAGAGCGAATCCATTCTTAAACTATCCGGACGATGAACATTAATGTAATAGCGATTATATATTTTCCGAGGATTTACAATTCCATATTTGATAAAACTAGCGTATTTTAAAAAAGCATCAGCAGTTTTAATTTCTAATTCAGCAATAAGTGGATAAACTTCCTCAATACTTTTAAATTTATTCTCATTTAATGTTGTCAGAAGAGCTGTTAGGTCTTTTATTTTAAATACTTCTGGATTAAAACCATCTGCAGTGCTCCTTTCTATATAATTTTTTAAAGTATCTAAACCACCATTGGTATAAAATCGTGTAATTAGTAACGGGTTATTTTCGTGGGCGGCATAAAAAGCCTTTGTAGTTTTTGGATTGGACAAACTACTGCTCAATTCGTTCATTTTTTTACTGAAAATGGGATTATAAAATGCCGTATCGAATTTATAATAGAGTTTATTTTCAAAATGTTTTGCTAATACAGTGGCTATTTGTGGTTTTTCTTTAAACCATCCACAAGAGTTCAAAAACAAACATGAAAGGATCAATAGGAGCGTTTTCTTCAAAGTATAATTAGTATTTAGATGATAGTTTCTTAAGGTAACTATATTGATTGCTTCAAATAAAATGCCATATTTTTTTGATTTCACATTAACAAAGCTATATTTGCATCATCTTCTGCCCAAAATTACGGAAAGAAAAGCAATATATGATCCAAGTTTTAAACCATCACGTACATTTACATCATCGCCATTGTGGCGATAGATAGATATATGTTTTGTACGCAAAACGGTTTTTAAACAGATTCAATATTCTTATTCCTAATTTTATACAAAGTGAAAACACTTAAAATCGCTATCCAAAAATCGGGTAGGTTAAACGAAAAATCAGTAGAAATTCTTAAAAATTGTGGTCTTTCTTTCGAAAACTACAAAAGTTCATTAATAGCAACCGTAGCTAATTTCCCTCTAGAAATTCTTTTTTTAAGAGATGATGATATTCCAGAATACGTTCAAGATGGCATTGCAGATTTGGGTATTGTTGGAGAAAATGTAATCATCGAAGCAGGTGCAAATGTGTCTTATTTGCAGAAGCTAGGCTTTGGAAAATGCACCCTAAAAATTGCTGTTCAAAGCACCAGTAATATCACCGAATTAGCACAATTAAATGGCAAAGCAATTGCCACTTCCTACCCTGTAATTTTACAAAAATATCTTTCAGAAAATAACGTCGATGCCCAGATTAGAAACATCTCTGGATCGGTAGAAATTGGTCCAGGTTTAGGATTAAGTGATGCGATTTTCGACATCGTTTCTACAGGTGGCACTTTGAAAAGCAACGGCCTAAAAGCATTCAAAAATGTGATGGATTCTGAAGCTGTTTTAATTGCTAGCAAAGGGGTGGAATTAAATCCTGAAGTATTAGAATTATTGCAACGCATACAATCTGTACTTAGAGCAAAAGCTACAAAATATGTGGTATTAAATGTAGCTAAAGAAAACTTACAAGCTGTGGTAGATTTATTACCAGGAGTAAAAAGTCCTACTGTAGTTCCATTGTTTGAAGAAGGCTGGGTCGCTGTACATTCTGTAATTGCAGAAGAAGATTTCTGGGAAAAAATAAATGGATTAAAATTAGCAGGTGCTCAAGGGATTGTAGTGATGCCAATTGAAAAAATCATTACATAATTTAGCTTAAAACGCTAAAAATAAGTAATTTTTTATTAACTATTAGTTAAATACAAAACATAAAGCATTGAAAATCTACGATTATAAAGATTTAACTCAACAAGAAATAGAGGAATTATGTTCACGTAAGGTGGAAGATGATACTTTAGTCTATTCGAGAGTTCAAAGTATCATTTCTACTGTGAAATCTGATGGCGATTCTGCACTCCTCTCCTACGCTGCACAATTTGACAAAGTAAAATTATCATCACTTTTTATCGGCAAAGATGAGCTAATCCAGTTGGCAAAACAAATCCCAAAAGAAGTAAAAAATGCCATTGATGTTGCTTATCAAAACATCTATAAATTTCACGAAGCGCAGCTAAAAACTGAAGGAAAAATCGAGACGATGCCTGGTGTAAATTGCTGGAGAGAAGCTAGAGCTATTGAAAAAGTTGGGCTATATATCCCAGGGGGAACAGCAGTTTTACCAAGCACTTTTTTGATGTTGGGCATTCCTGCGAAAATTGCCGGTTGCAAAGAAATCGTGGTGTGTTCTCCTCCACAAAGTGATGGAAAAATCAATATGTATATCGCTTATGTTTCTACACTTCTAAACATCGAAAAAGTATATTTAGTTGGTGGCGCTCAAGCAATCGGAGCAATGGCATTTGGGACTAAAACTATACCGAAAGTTGACAAGATTTTTGGGCCTGGAAATCGGTATGTAACCGAGGCAAAAAAGCTAGTTCAAAACACCGTTGCTATTGACATGCCAGCTGGCCCATCAGAGGTTTTAGTAGTAGCGGACGAAACTGCAAATCCTGCATTTGTTGCTGCTGATTTATTAGCACAAGCTGAACATGGAATTGACAGTCAAGCCGTATTAGTTACAACTTCAAAAAAAATTAGTGGTGAAGTAATTTCAGCAATTGAAAAACAATTACTTGATTTACCAAGAAAAAATATCGCTCAAAAAGCAATTGAGAATTCTTACATCGTCTACACCGAAAATTTAAATGAGGCAATGGAATTTAGTAATACTTATGCTCCTGAGCATTTAATCTTGGCTACAGAAAATTTTGAGCCCCTTATTTCATTAATTAGGAATGCGGGCTCAGTGTTTTTGGGAAATTTAACTCCAGAAAGTGCTGGCGATTACGCGTCAGGCACAAATCATACTTTACCTACAAGCGGTTTTGCTAAAGCCTTTTCAGGGGTTTCAATCGATACTTTCCTTAAAAAAATCACTTTTCAGCATTTATCAGCCGAAGGTTTACAAAACATTGGCAACACAGTTGAGGTTTTGGCTGAAGCAGAAGGTTTACAAGCACACAAAAATGCGATAAGTATACGATTGAATTTGATTAAATAATAGATCGTCATTTCGAGAAAAGCCGAAAAATCTTTGAACTCTGTTTAAAACAAATGAAAAATATCTCTCCACAAGGTAGAGATGACGAAAAAACGAATAAAATGGATATTAAAGACTTACAAAGAGAAAATATAAAAACCCTTAAACCTTATTCTACTGCTAGAGATGAGTTTAAAGGACAAGCAAGCATATTTTTAGATGCAAATGAAAATAGTTTTGGTTCGCCATTACCTGCAAACTATAATCGCTACCCTGACCCATTGCAACTAGATTTAAAAGATGCAATTAGCAAAATTAAAGGTGTACCTATTGAAAATACATTTTTAGGCAACGGTAGTGATGAGGCCATTGACTTATTATATAGGGCATTTTGCAATCCTGGAAAAGACAACGTCATTATTCTTCCTCCCACTTATGGGATGTATGAAGTTTCTGCAAATATCAACGATGTTGAAATTAGAAAGGTTGATTTATTGCCTAATTTTCAATTAGATTTAGAGAAAATTGCAGAATCGATTGATGCAAATACAAAAATAATTTTTATTTGTTCACCAAATAATCCTACCGGGAACTCAATTAACAGAACAGATATTGAGACGATTTTAGCGAATTTTAAAGGCTTGGTAGTGATTGATGAAGCTTATATCAATTTCGCAAAACAGAAAACATTTATTCAAGAATTAACTGAATATTCTAATCTAGTCATCCTTCAAACGTTCTCTAAAGCTTGGGGATTAGCGGCTTTACGTTTAGGAATGGCGTTTTCATCACGCCCAGTAATTGATATTCTAAATAAAGTAAAACCGCCTTATAACATCAACCAAGCTACTCAAGATTTAGCCTTAGCAGCTTTAAATAATATTCAGCAAGTAAATGAGTGGATTAAAATAACTGTTTCAGAGCGTGAAAGATTGAATACTGAATTGGCCAAATTAACGCTTGTAAAAAAAGTTTATCCTTCTGATGCTAATTTTATATTGGTAGAGGTGATAGATGCGTTGAATACCTATAATTTACTGGTAGATAAGGGAATAATAGTTCGTGATCGTTCAAAAGTATCACTTTGCGAAGGTTGCTTAAGAATTACTGTGGGTACAATTGACGAAAACAATCAATTATTAAATATTTTAGAAAAATTATAATGAGAAAAGTATTGTTTATAGATCGCGATGGCACATTAAACATCGAACCTGCGGATGAACAAGTTGATAGTTTTGCGAAGTTAAAATTTTATCCAAGATCATTGTATTACCTTTCTAAAATTGCAACAGAGTTGGATTTTGAGTTAGTTATGGTTACTAATCAAGATGGTTTGGGTACTCCTTCAAATCCTGAAGAAAATTTTTGGCCGGTGCATAATTTTATGATTGACACTTTCGCAAATGAAGGTGTGGTTTTTAGTGAAATTATAATTGATAGAACATTTGCAAAAGACAATGCCCCTACTCGCAAACCTCAAACAGGCTTGTTGACTAAATATTTGGGAGAAGACTACGATTTGAAAAATTCATTTGTAATCGGCGACAGATTAAATGATGTGATTTTAGCAAAAAATTTAGGTGCAAAAGCTATCTTCTTGCGTCAGAATGATGCATTAGGTAGTGCTGAAGGAATGGCTAAAATTGAAGAGCTAACAGATGTAATTGCCTTAGAAACTCAAAAATGGGAAGATGTTTACACTTTTTTAAGAGCTGGGGCGAGAAAAGTAAATCATGTCCGCAAAACGAATGAAACTGACATTACGATTAATTTAGATCTAGATGGAACTGGTAAAGCAACGATTAAAACTGGTCTAAATTTCTTCGATCACATGTTAGATCAAATTGCTAGACATGGAAGTATGGATTTAGATATTATTGCCAATGGCGATTTACATATTGATGAACATCATACGATTGAAGATACTGGAATTGCTTTAGGTGAAGCTTTTGCACAAGCTTTAGGTAATAAATTAGGTATAGAACGTTATGGTTTTTGTTTACCAATGGATGATTGCTTGGCACAAGTTGCTATAGATTTTGGTGGCAGAAACTGGATTGTTTGGGACGCAGATTTTAAACGTGAAAAAGTAGGCGATGTACCTACAGAAATGTTTTTTCACTTTTTTAAATCCTTTAGCGATGCAGCTAAATGTAATTTGAACATTAAAGCAGAAGGCGAAAACGAACATCACAAAATAGAAGCTATCTTTAAAGCTTTTGCAAAAGCAATTAAAATGGCGGTTAAACGTGATGCTGAAAAATTAGTTTTACCGAGCACAAAAGGGTTATTATAACTGAAAAATGATTGGAATAGTTAATTACGGAGCTGGAAATATTTTCTCTTTAACTGCTGCTTTAGAAAGGCAAAACATCGTCTATGGCATGGTAAATTTAGAAACTGATTTAGATAACTATAGTCACATTATTATTCCTGGAGTTGGACATGCTGGTGCAGCAATGAAAAAGCTAGAACAAACTGGTTTAGTAACTGCTATTAAATCCCTAAAAAAACCTGTACTTGGTATTTGCGTTGGCATGCAGTTAATTACTCAACATTCGGAAGAAGGTGACGCTAATTTATTGGATATCATTCCATTAAAAACTAAACTTTTTAACAAAGATTTAGGTATTAAAATTCCTCACATGGGGTGGAATACTGTGGAATTTAAAAACAATTCATTATTTAAAGATGTTTCTGTGGGTACACAGTTTTATTTTGTGCATTCTTATTTTATTGAATATAACCCTACTTTTGATATTGCATCTGTTAATTATGGAAACAAATTTTCGGCAGCAATACAAAAAGATAATTTTTATGGCGTTCAGTTTCACCCAGAAAAATCTGGCGAAGCAGGCGAACACTTATTGAAAAACTTCTCAAACATAAATTCATAAAATGTACATTATCCCTGCAATTGATATTTTAGATGGAAAAGTTGTCCGCTTACGTGAAGGCGACTATAGCCAGAAAACAGAATATGATGTTTCCATTCAGGAAATGATAGAACGCTACCGCTCAAACGGTACAGATTTTATTCATATTATTGATTTAAATGGAGCAAAAGGCGATTTTAGCAATCAAAAAGCATTATTCGACATTATTAAAAAAACCGATATGCGGGTTCAATACGGTGGTGGGATACGAACTATTCAGCAAGTAAACAACTTATTAGATTCTGGAATTCATCGCGTTATTGTTGGTACACAAGCCATTAGCAATCCAGATTTTTTACCAGAATTGAGTGCCGCTTTTGTTAAAAAAGATGGCTATGCCAATAGAATTGTAATTGCCATTGATGTGTTAGACGAGGTAATTAAATATTCTGGTTGGATGGAAAGTTCTCCGATAAAATTAATGGATTACGTTGATAAATGTCTTGCTTTAGGTTTCTTCCGCTTCTTATGTACTGATATTAATAAAGATGGAAAATTAGGAGGTGCAGCTGTAGATTTATACAAGAAATTACTTGATCACTCTCCTTTCATTAAATTAATCGCATCTGGCGGAGTAAGTTCTATGGATGACATCAAGGAATTAGCGCAATATGACATCAGAAGTGTTGTTGTAGGCAAAGCGATTTATGAAAACAGAATTTCTATTGAAGAAATTAAGGAGTGGAATTTGAAAGCGTTATCATCAATATAAAATTAACCTCATTGCGAGGCACGAAGCAATCTTTCAACGATAGCTTAGTCCTTTAGGATTGCTTGGTTCCTCGCATTGACGAAACTATAATAAAATGCTTTCGAAAAGAATTATTCCTTGCCTTGATGTAAAAGATGGCCGTACAGTAAAAGGCATCAACTTTGTTGATTTACGTGATGCTGGCGACCCAGTTGAATTAGCAGCTCAATATGCAAAACAAGGAGCAGATGAGTTGGTATTTTTAGATATTACTGCCACTCATGAACGTCGTAAAACGATGATTGAGATGGTAAAATCTGTTGCGAGACAATTAAACATTCCATTTACAATTGGAGGCGGCATTACTGAAATCGCTGATGCAGAAGCACTTTTAAATGCAGGTGCAGACAAAATAAGCATCAATTCTGCGGCGGTTAAAAATCCTCAATTAATTGCGGATTTAGCTAAAACGTTTGGTGTTCAATTTGTGGTTTTGGCAGTCGACACCAAGCATATTAATGGCAAAAACATTGTCCATTTAAACGGCGGTCGATTAATTACCGAGCTAGAAACAGAAAGTTGGATTAAGAAAGCCGAGGATTTAGGAGCTGGAGAAATTCTATTAACCTCCATGGATCATGACGGTACCAAGCAAGGTTTTGATTGCGATTTACTTGGAAAGATAAATAAGATGATTAATATTCCTATTATCGCATCTGGTGGAGCGGGAAACACTGAACATTTTACAGAAGTTTTCCAAAAAGCTGGAGTTGATGCCGCATTGGCAGCATCTGTATTTCATTATGGAGAAATATTAATCCCAGATTTGAAACAAGAATTAAAAAGAAATAACATCCCAGTAAGGATATGAAAATAGATTTTGATAAAGGAGACGGTTTGGTTCCTGTTGTAGTACAAGATGATCAAACGTTAGAAGTTTTGATGTTAGGCTACATGAATACAGAAGCATTTGAAAAAACACAAAATGAAGGTAAAGTAACGTTTTATTCTCGCTCTAAAAACCGTTTATGGACTAAAGGTGAAGAAAGTGGAAATTTCCTTTTTGTAAAATCTATTCATATCGACTGTGATAACGATACAATACTTATAAAGGCAAAACCTATTGGGCCAACTTGCCATACTGGCAGCAGAAGCTGTTTTAAAACAGACTATAATCAGAACTTCATTTTTGAATTAGAGAATATTATTAATGATCGTTATGAAAATCCTATTGAGGACTCATACATCAATAAAATGCGCAAAAAAGGCTTAAATAAAATTGCGCAAAAAGTTGGAGAAGAAGGAGTTGAAACTGTTATTGCAGCGCTTGCAGAAACTGAAGAAGATTTTATCGGAGAAGCATCAGATTTACTTTTCCACTTACTATTTTTATTAAAAGAAAAAGGGCTATCCATTCAACATATTGCTAAGAATTTAGAGAGAAGACATAAATAGTCGAATTCATGCTTAAACACTTACAAACCTTTTCTGGTCATCAAAATCCTGTGTATGCTTTAGCATTTTCAGATAAAGATGGTATATTTTTTAGTGCTGGAAATGATAAAGGGGTTGTAGAGTGGTCGCTTAAAAACATGGCTTTTGTAATGGTTAAAGTGCCTGTCCAAAGCTCTGTTTATGTGCTACACAATTACAATAATAAACTATTTATTGGTGAAAGAAGTGGTGCCTTTAGTGTATATGATTTTATAGAACAGAAAATTATAGCTCGTGTAAATGCACATGCGAAGCCTATTTTTGATATAAAAACTATCAAAAGTAAAAATGAGTTATTAACTACAGGAGAAGACGGTGCTGTCGCCATTTGGTCGTTAACAGATTTTACTGAAATTTATCGTTTTCAAGTAGCTTACGATACCGTTAGATGTATTGCAATTTCTCCAGATGAAACCGAAATCGCCCTTGGTTGCAAAGATCATTTAATTCGTATTTACAATTTGGCCGATTATAGTTTAAAGCAAACTTTAGAAAGTCACAAATTCGGTGTAACCTCTTTGGCTTATCATCCCACTGGGAAATATTTAATTTCGGGTAGCCGAGATGCGCAATTAAACATATGGAGTTTGGTCCATGGCACAAATTATGAGTTGACACAAACTGTTGCTGCACATTTATTTACTATTTATAATATTGTTTTTCACCCATCGCTACCCTATTTTGCTACAAGTAGTCAAGATAAAAGCATTAAACTTTGGGATGCTGAAAGCTTTAAACTTTATAAAATTTTAAGTTTAGAAAAAACTGGAGTTGGGCACACTCATTCTATCAACAAGATTAGTTGGAGTAATGATGGAAAATTTTTGATTTCTACAGGAGATGACAGGAAAGTGATGGTTTGGGAGATGGAAGGTTAGTTGAAAATTAGCTAATTATTTTTAGTTTTAACGAATTACTATATCTTGGCCTCATGGACACAAAAAATTTACCAGTTTTAGATGCAGCACAAATAAGAATTTTAGGCGCTTTGATGGAGAAGTGCAAAACTACGCCAGATTATTACCCAATGACTTTGAATGGGTTAGCTGCTGCTTGTAATCAAAAAACATCTCGTAAACCAGTTGTTCAATATGATGATTCGACGATAACTACTGCACTCAATTCTTTAAAAATTGCCGGATTAATCTCTACTGCAACTGGTGGCTCGATTAGAAGCATTAAATACAAACATAACTTCGCTATCGTATTTCCTCTTGTACCTTCGGAAGTTGCAGTAATGTGCCTGTTGTTTTTACGAGGACCACAAACTCCTGGCGAAATCAATACAAATTCCGGAAGATTATATGAATTTGAAACTTTAGAAGAAGTTCAACAAGTTTTAGAAAAATTAGCCAACGAAGAACCAGCTTACATTAAACAATTACCTCGTAAACCAGGACAGAAAGAGCAACGTTACATGCATTTATTTGCTGGTGATATCGAAACTTTCGAAGAAGAATATATTGCAGACGAAAGTCCAAAATCTACTAGTGATTTAGAAGAACGTTTAACAAAAGTTGAAGAAGAACTTGCCGAGCTGAAAGAAAATTTATCCAAGTTAATGACTGACTAGGCCTTTAGCACCTTGATTTAAACATTATCATTCGGACTCTTAGACTAAAAACTTTCGCACTTTTACACGAACCTCTTTATAATTCTCAATTTGTGAGTGTATTTACCTAATTCCGCATTATAAATCCCCTGATCATCAATTGGGTCTATCCTTACTTTTCCTGCAGCATGAATAATTTTATCATTGCTTAGCATTAAACCTACATGAGTAATTTTCCCATCCTCGTTATCAAAAAAAGCTAAATCTCCCAATTGAGCTGATGCTAGAAAATCAACTAACTCCCCTAGTTCTGCCTGTTGAGAAGCATCCCTTTTAAGTTGTAATCCATTTAATTTATAAACAGCTTGTACAAAACCAGAGCAATCTATACCAAACAAAGTTCTACCTCCCCATAAATACGGAGAATTCTCAAAAAACTTAGCCGTTTTTTCAACTTTTGTCTTAAAATTTGTTTTATCAGGATGTATTGGCGTAAATTTTACCTCAAATTTTTCATCTCCTAAGTAACAAAATCCATCTTCGTAAAAGGGCAATGTACTACCAGGGCTTAAATAGTAAGCACTTCCATCGTTTGCAATTAAAGTGTTATTCAACTGAATTGGAGTAACGTAAACATGATCATTATCGGCTGCAAATTGCAAATCAGAAATCTTTTGTAGTTGCTTATAATCCATCCAACCTTCATAATTATCATGATGAGTTTTGATCAAACACCATTTTTCAGTTTTCTCTAAAATCTTAACTCTATCTCCAAACAATAATTGAGATACAATTTCACTTCTATCAGATGGTTCCTTTCTTAATGGCGCAACAGCAATTCGACAAACGTGGTAATTATCCATATATAAAATGTATTTCCAAAAATAGTGATTAACATCACAACATAAACATTTACATTTTTTATTTGTTATTTTTATGTACTTAAATGCTTGAGCCATGAATTTCAAAAAAATATTAATTGCTGTAGATAACAGTACATGTTCTGAAAAAGCAGCAAAAGCTGGCTACGAAATGGCAACAAAATTTGGTGCAGAAGTAGCGCTTTTGAATATTATAGAGCCTGCTCCAGCAACTGTAAATCCAGATTTTACATTAGCACCAGTTTTTATGGAGATGTATGACAATAGCGAGGAAAATAGTCACACTTTACTTAAAGAAATATCATATAAACACGGAAACGGAATTCCAACTACTTATTTAACAAGCTTAGATACAGCAACCCACGGCATTATTCAACAAGCAGAGGAATGGGGCGCTGAGTTAATTGTAATTGGAACACACGGTCGATCTGGATTATACCATTTTTTAATGGGTAGTGTAGCAGAACACGTGGCTAGAAAAGCTGCTTGCCCAGTTTTAATTGTACCTAATAAGGATTAATTAAATTTTCAATTGCAATTCTCAATTGACAGAAAATTAATGAGCATTAAAAAAGGAGATTTAAATAAAAATCTCCTTTTATATTATAAATTAATTGAAAATAGTGAATTAAACTATCCTTCTTGGTGTAACCAAGCTTTTTTAGCTAATAATTCTTCTTCTGTTTCACGAACATCTTCATCGTCAACGCAGCAATCAACCGGGCAAACCGCAGCACATTGAGGCTCATCATGAAAACCCTTGCATTCTGTACATTTATCAGAAACTATATAGTAAACTTCATCTGAAACAGCTTCTTGCGAAGCGCTAGCATCTATCTGTTGTCCACCAAAATCAATAATACCATCTAAATTAGTACCATCAGAAAATCTCCAGGCTGTACCTGCGTCGTATATTGCATTATTTGGGCATTCTGGCTCACATGCTCCACAATTAATACATTCGTCTGTTATTTTAATCGCCATGTCTTCGTATAAATCTATTGCTAAGTTTAACTTTGCACTGCAAATATAACACATATTCATTTATAATAGTTCTAAATATGTCATCACTTACCAAAGGAAAATTAATTATTGCATTAAAAAAGCTAAGCGAATTTATGGTTAACACTAGTTCAGAATTTAATGCAATAGTACAATCTGTTAGCCATAGCAATGCATGGTTTACTCCAGAGGAAGTAAAAAAAGCGCTTAAATCCTTAAGTAATATGCTGAATGATCATGATTTAGAACAATGGTTTGAGCACATTCAGCTTAATGAGGATCCTAAAAAAGTGGGATTGATTTTAGCCGGCAACATTCCTTTAGTTGGCTTGCATGATGTAATTTGTGTGTTAGCGACTGGAAATATTGCTATGATTAAAATGTCATCATCTGATGATAAATTATTACCTGCTTTATTAAAACAATTAATTTCTTTTGAACCAGCACTCGAAAATCATATTGAATATGCAGAGCGATTAAAAGATTTTGATGCGATCATCGCCACTGGCAGCAATAATACTTCTCGTTATTTTGATTACTATTTTGGCAGAGTCCCTAACATCATCCGTAAAAATAGAAATAGTGTTGCTGTTTTAAATGGTAAAGAAAGTATAACTGAATTAGAAAGTTTAGGCTATGATGTTTTTGATTATTTTGGTTTAGGATGTAGAAATGTATCTAAAATTTATGTTCCTGAAAATTACGATTTGAAGAATTTCTTCGAGCCGATTGAAAAATATCAACCAATTATTAATCATTTCAAATACAACAATAATTACGATTACAATAAATCCATTTATTTGGTAAACGGCGTAAAACATTTTGATAATGGTTTTATTTTAGTGAAAGAGGATGAAACGTTTGTATCGCCTTTGGCAGTTCTGTTTTACGAAGAATATAGTTCTATCGAAGATGTAGAAGCGAAATTAAATGCACAAGATGAACAAATTCAATGTGTAGTTTCAAATGTCCAATTGGAAATTAGCAAAGAAAAAATTGGATTTGGTGAAAGTCAAAGTCCTAAACTTTGGGATTATGCAGATAATGTTAATACAATTGAGTTTTTGCAAAAACTGTAATAGCCTATAATTACCACAACATTTACACAACAAAGTTGATCTATATCTAATAGACTATAAAAAATTGCTACTTTGTTTAAAATTTATCTAATAGCAATTGAAACCAACATTTTGCAAGTATTTTATTGCGCTTATTTTATTCTTTTCTTTTTCAGAAATTAACGCTCAAGTGTGCAATGGCACATTGGGAGATCCTGTAATTAATATTGATTTTGGAAAAGGCGCTAATGCATTTGGTTCTCCTTTAACATTTGGAACTACTAATTATAATTTTGTGGGTGGTACACCAAATGATGGTGATTACACCATTTCACAAAACACCTTCGGAATGCATAGCAGTGGGAATGGTTGGTTTCAAATCAATAATCATACGCCAAATGATGCAAATGGGTACATGATGGTGGTTAATGCATCTAATAACCCAGGTATTTTTTATCAAACAACTATTACTGGTTTATGTCCGGGTACAACTTATGAGTTTGCCGCATGGATTATTAATATTTTAAACTATTCTGGTATTAAACCTAATGTTACTTTTCAGATAGAAACTATAAGTGGGACAGTTTTAAAAAGCTACGATACTGGCGATATTTTAGAAAATACAACCGCTACGTGGAAACAATATGCGACTACATTTACTACATCCAGCAATGCTGATATTGTTTTAAAAATGATAAATAACGGTCCTGGCGGTAATGGAAATGATATTGCTTTAGACGATATCACATTTAGAGCATGTGGACCAACAATTACGCCTTCAATTAATAATGTCGTTGGTGTAAATGCAGATTTATGCGTTGGACAAAGCAAAACCTACAACCTTGCTGCACAAGTTTCTGCAGGATATAGCGATCCGGTATATCAATGGCAATCGTTTAATGGTTCAACTTGGATAGATATTCTTGGAGAAAACACAACTCAAACTACCGTAACTTTTACAAATGCTGTTGTTGGAACCTATAAATATCGTTTGTCAGTAGCGGAGCGACCAAATATCAATTCTGTAAATTGTAGAACTTCTTCGGCAATTTTAACCATACACGTAAACGAGAAACCAAACCCTATTGCTAGTAATAGTGGTGCAGCTTGTGTTGGTTCAGTTATTCAATTAAATGTTGATCAGGGTATTTCTTTTAGCTGGACTGGACCAAATGGATTTACGTCTCTGTTTCAAAATCCAATTATACCAAATGTAAGCGCAAACTCAAGTGGTATATATACTGTAACCGTTTTTAATGCTTCCGGTTGTTCTAATACAAGTCAAACTCAGGTGCAAGTTTTACCGCAAGTTATTGCTTATACTAATATTACAACCGCCACAATATGCGAAAACGAAAGCTTCGAATTAGAAGCGAGTGGTGGTTCTAGCTATACGTGGCTTCCTACAGATGGTTTATCAAATCCAAATAGTGCAACCCCGATCGCAACTCCAAAACAAACCACAATTTATACTGTAAAAGTTTCAAATGGCACTTGCTTTACTACTAAACAAATACTTATTACTGTTTTAAAAAATGCATCAGCAAATGCTGGAGGAGACAAAAAATTATTTCTTGGTCAGTCAGTTACATTAAAAGGGAATGCTACAGGAGATAATATTACCTATTTATGGTCACCTATTGATTATTTAGATGATCCAACCAAACTTAATCCAATTGCAACCCCTCCAAATGACATCACCTACACACTAACTGTAAACTCTAATTGCAATGTGAGCACAGATGATGTGTTTGTAAAAGTTTACCCAAAAATAGAAATACCGAATACATTTACACCCAATGGAGATGGAATTAATGATACTTGGAATATTCCATCGATAGCTGCATTTACTAATCCAAAATTAAAAGTAGTGAACAGAAATGGTCAGTTGGTTTTTGAAAGTTCAAATCCACAACCATGGGATGGAAAATCTCACGGTAAAAATTTGCCAATAGGCGTTTATTACTATACTCTTTATTTGAATGAAGATTTTAAGATATATTCTGGATGGGTTTTATTAACCAGATAAAATCGATTATTTCAATTCAATTATCAGCTAGAAATGTTATTTTTGGGCAAATGTATATCATAAAAGTAAAAGGCATTGCCAAAATACCCGATTACGTACAGCTAAGGGATGAGAAGTTTACATTATTAGCTTATTTTAGAGTAGATCGCCCTGATAAATCTTTAGAGAAATTAGGCTTTGGCGATAAGCTGCCTTACATTATGAACATTATAAATGATTTACCTTTTGGACAGGTTACCAAATTAGATATTTAAACATGGCAGAAAACATAGTTATCAACTTACAAAAAGTAGATGTTTTTCAACAAAAACACTTGGTTTTATCAAACGTAAATTTAGACATAGCCAAAGGCGAATTTGTTTTTTTAATTGGTCAAACAGGTTCTGGAAAAAGTAGTTTGTTGAAAATAATTTATGGCGATTTACACATTGGAAATGGTAGTGGTACAATTGCAGGCTTCGATTTAAAAAACCTAGCTGATAAGGATGTGCCTTACTTGCGTAGAAAACTAGGGATTGTGTTTCAAGATTTTCAGTTGTTAAGCGATAGAACAGTTGAGCAAAATTTAGAGTTTGTTTTAAAAGCAACTGGTTGGAATGATAAAAACCTAATTAACGAACGCATTAAAGATGTTTTGGAGAAAGTTGGTTTACGTTCTAAAATTAAAAAAATGCCTCACGAAATTTCAGGGGGTGAGCAACAGCGTGTTGTTATTGCTAGAGCATTGTTAAATAATCCAGAAATTATTTTGGCCGATGAGCCAACAGGAAACTTAGATCCAGATACATCTGAAGAAATTGTGTTGTTGTTAAAGCAAATTAGCCAAAGCGGAACTGCTGTTTTAATGGCAACTCACGATTATCATATCATCCGCACTTTTCCTTCACGAATTATTAAATGTGAAGGTGGGGTTGTACATGAGGATGCACAAATTGCTTAATCAATTAAATTAACATCATAAATTCATTGTCAGTCAATCAGCCATTCTGTTCAGTCATACCTAATTAAAACTGACAGCATGGCTGATTTTAGGTATTGGCAACACTTTTGAGTTTGAACAATCCAAAGGAATCCCTTTGGGAAAAACACGAGTATACAACATGTTTAATAAGAAGAAAAAGGAAGAAGAACCAGTTATTAAAAATAACGAGGTAGAGCAAGAAATAGAAAACGCACAAAGCGAAGAAACTCATAGTGAAGAAAATGCAGCTACAGAACCTGTAGTAGAGCTTTCTGCAGAGGAAAAATTACAGCAAGAAAATGCTGCTTTGAACGATAAATATTTACGCTTATTTGCAGAATTTGATAATTATAAACGCCGTACACAAAAAGAACGCGTAGAATTATTGCAAACAGCTGGAAAAGATGTAGTGGTTTCTTTATTGCCTGTTTTAGATGATTTTGAACGTGCGCTTAAAGCGACTGAAAATGCAACAGAAGTAAGTGCCATTCGTGATGGTATTATGTTAGTGCAAACTAAGTTGAAGAACATTTTAGGTCAAAAAGGATTAAAAGAAATGGAAAGCATTCATACTGTTTTCGATACAGATATACACGAAGCAATTACTAAAATACCTGCACCATCTGATGATTTAAAAGGTAAAGTAGTTGATGAATTAGAAAAAGGTTATACGCTAAATGACAAAGTAATTCGCTTTGCAAAGGTGGTAGTAGGTAGTTAACAATGAGCAAAAGAGATTTTTACGATATACTTGGCGTAGCCAAAAACGCATCGGCGGAGGAAATTAAGAAAGCTTACCGCAAGTTGGCTATTAAATATCACCCGGATAAGAACCCTGATGACAAAGTTGCAGAAGATAAATTTAAAGAAGCAGCAGAAGCATATGAGATTTTAAGTAACCCAGAGAAAAAACAACGTTACGATCAGTATGGTCATGCGGGTGTTGGCGGCGCAGGCGGTGGCGGCGGCTATGGCGGTGGCGGCATGAATATGGAAGATATCTTTAGCCAATTTGGCGATATTTTCGGTAGTGGTGGCGGAAGTCCATTTGATAGTTTCTTTGGTGGTGGCCAACAATCTCGTAGTGGTGGTCGTAGAGTAGCTAAGGGTAGTAATTTACGTATTAAGGTTAAATTAACACTTGAAGAAATTGCTCATGGCGCTGAGAAAAAGATAAAAGTTAATAAACAAATCACTTGTAAAACTTGCGATGGTAGCGGTGCGAAAGATAAATCGTCTGTAAGTACATGTAAAACTTGCGGTGGTAGCGGCGCAGTTCGTAGGGTAACTAATACTATTTTAGGACAGATGCAAACTACTGCAACCTGCCCTACTTGTCATGGTAGTGGACAACAAATTACAGCTAAATGTAATGTTTGTCATGGTGAAGGAACTACTCGTGGTGAAGAAACAATTACCATAAATATTCCTGCCGGTGTAAGTGAAGGTATGCAATTAAGCATGGCTGGCAAAGGTAATGCTGCTCCGAATGGTGGTGTTCCTGGCGATTTAATCATTTTGATTGAAGAATTACCTCATGATACATTAAAACGCGAAGGCAATAATATTGTGTACGATTTGCATGTAAGTATCGTTGATGCTGCTTTGGGTTATAGTGCTGAAGTGCCTACTATTGATGGAAAGGCAAAAATTAAAATTGAGCCTGGTACGCAAAGTGGAAAACTATTGCGCTTAAAAGGAAAAGGTATTCCTGAAATAAATTCTTACCATAGAGGTGATGAAATTATCCATGTAAATATTTGGACTCCTAAAGCGTTAAGTAGTGAAGAAAGAGCCATTTTAGAGAGTTTAAGAGAATCTCCAAACTTTAAGCCGCAACCTGGTAAAAACGACAAGAGTTTCTTTGATAAAATGAAAGAATATTTTGAATAAGAGAAAATCCCGACCAAATGGTTGGGATTTTTTTTAACCTCCCCCTAGTCTATTCTTGTAATACTAAACATTTAAAAACCAATTTTGTTAAGTTAACATGAATTGGCGTATTGGTTGTTCTGGGTTTTATTATAGTGAATGGAAAGAGGTTTTCTATCCAAAAGGATTGGCACAAAAAGATTGGTTTAAATTTTATTGTCAACATTTTAATACCATAGAAATTAATTCTACTTTTTATAAAATGCCAACTCAAAAATCTTTTGAGAAGTGGTATACTGAAAGTCCAGCTGATTTTGTGTTTACGATTAAAGCGCCACGGTTAATTACTCATTACAAACAACTAATAATTTGTAAAGAGCTATTGGCTGATTTTTATTTAGCAATAGGTAATGGCTTAACAGATAAACTGGCATGTGTATTATTTCAGTTTCCACCAAAGTTTAATTATACTGCTGAACGGTTACAGTTATTAATTGATTTGTTAGATCCAACTTTCAAAAATGTGGTAGAGTTTAGACATGCTTCTTGGTGGGATGAGGAAATTTATGCGAAACTTGCTGAGTATAACATCATTTTTTGCGGACAAAGTTATCCTTCTGCATTATCTGATAGTGTAGTGAAAAATAATCCTACAGTGTATTATCGATTGCATGGTAAACCAGTTCTATATAAATCGGAATATGCTGAAGAAGTGATGAAAAATTTGGTCCTACAAGTTCCTACTGAAACTGAAGAGGTCTTTATTTACTTCAATAATACTTGGGGAACTGGTGCTTTAATCAATTCAAGGCAATTGCAAAAGCTTGTTAAATAGTACATTTGAAATGTTCAAAAGAACTGCTTGCTTTAGATGCTAAACCCGATTAAAGTGAAAATACTTTTGTGGTGAACCATCTCGAATGTGAGTGCATAATCCAAAGATTTCTCCTCTACGGTCGAAATGACGATGAATGTTAACACAAAAAGATTGTAACGGAAAACGGGATTGAAATTGCGATAGAATGCTGACCTTGTTTTTCTAAAGATTATTAACAAAATAGAACATATAAGTGAAGGTTTAAAACAAACTGTTCATAACCGTAACATTTTTAACCGGCCAGCATCTTATATTTACTAACTAAAACAAACATCGTAAAATGCTAAGCGTAAAAAATATTGTGAAACAATATGCAACGCACCGTGCCTTAGACCAAGTTAGCTTGGAAGTAGAAAGAGGTAAAATATTTGGTCTTTTAGGACCTAATGGTGCTGGCAAAACTTCTTTAATTAGAATTATTACTCAGATTACTGCACCAGATAGTGGCGAAGTTCTTTTTAATGGCGAACGGTTAAATGCCGAACACATTTCTCAAATTGGGTATTTGCCCGAAGAACGTGGTTTGTACAAGAAAATGGAGATTGGCGAACAGGTTTTATACTTATCTAAATTAAAAGGTTTAAGCACTGCTGAAGCTACCAAACGCATTAAATATTGGTTCGAAAAGCTAGAGATGGCGGGCTGGTGGAGTAAAAAAGTAGAAGATTTGAGTAAAGGTATGCAGCAGAAAGTACAATTTGTAGCTACCATTTTGCATCAACCTGAGTTGATTATTTTAGATGAACCTTTCTCTGGCTTTGACCCTGTTAATGCTGATATTATTAAAAATGAAATTTTAGAATTGAACAAACAGGGAGCTACTTTTATATTTTCTACGCATAGAATGGAAAGTGTAGAGGAACTTTGTGATCATATTGCATTGATTGATAGATCTAAGAAGATTTTAGATGGTAGTGTGGATGAAATTAAAGGTACTTATCGGAATAATACGTACTGGATTGAATATGAAGGCGAGTATAATGTAGTAAGTGCTAAAGGAATATTTGACGTGTTACAAACTGAAAATGTTAAGGGAAAAACTTTAATTAAAGTGCAATTGCAGCAAGATAAAACTGCTAATGAGGTGCTTAGTTTATTGTTACCTTATGTTGCTATTCATCGATTAGATGAGGTGATACCAACCATGAACGATATTTTTATTGACAAAGTTAAAAGACAAGATTATGAATAAGATTTTACTAATTATACGCAGGGAATATTTATCGAGAGTGAAGAAAAAATCGTTCATTATTATGACTTTTTTAACTCCACTTTTAATTGCCGGAATTTATGGCTTAATTGGTTACTTCACTTATAAAGGCATAAAAGATACACATGATAAAATAGCTGTAGTTAGTACTAATAAAACGCTAACGGAAAAATTGGTCACAGATAAAAACATTGAATACGATTATGTAAACAAGGATTTGGATGAGATGAAGAAATCGCTAAAAAAATCTGATTATGATTACGTGTTGTATTTACCTGAGTTTGATTTAAAAGCGCCAAAGGGCATTGAGTTGTTTGGTGCAAAAACAGGCTGGTTTATCCTTAAATAGTAGAATTTCTGGGGATATTGAAGAGTTGATTCGCAACCAAAAATTGAAAGAATCTGGTATCGCACAAAGTGATTTGGATCAGTTGAAAACATCTGTTGATATTGAAACTAAAAAGATTGCTGAAACTGGAAAAGAAGAATCAAGTAGCGCTGGAGCAAGTACGATTATTGCGTTTATAGCTGGGATATTAATGTTTATGTTCATTATGCTGTACGGCATACAGGTAATGCGTGGAGTTATTGAAGAAAAAACAAGCAGAATTATTGAGGTCATGATTTCTTCTGTAAAGCCTTTTCAGTTAATGATGGGCAAAATTATTGGTATTGCTTTAGTAGGTTTAACGCAGTTTATTTTATGGATTGTTCTAACGCTTACCATTAGTACGGTTGCTGTAACTGTTTTAGTAGATAAAGCTGATGTTAAAAAAATAGCCGCATCTGCACAAAGTGGAAGTCAGGTAACAACGGGAACACAAGTAGTATCGCCAGCACAAGGTCCTATGATGGATATTCAGAAGAGCTTAGCAGGACTTGATTTTAGTAAAATTGTTTCGGTATTTATCTTTTTCTTTATTGGTGGATATTTGTTTTACAGTGCTTTATATGCCGCTATTGGTTCTGCGGTTGATAGTGAAACGGAAACCCAACAGTTTATGATGCCTGTGATGATGCCATTATTATTGGGTTATGCTTTATCGTTAAGTGTGGTTACCAATGATCCTTATGGGAATGTTGCCTTTTGGCTTTCGATGATACCATTTACCTCTCCTATTGCCATGGTTGTACGCTTACCGTATGGTGTTCCAAATTGGGAACTTGCTTTATCTATGGTGATTTTAGTAGTTGGCTTTGTAGGAACGGTTTGGATTGCAAGCAGAATTTATAGAGTTGGTATTTTAATGTACGGGAAGAAAACTACGTTTAAAGAAATGTTTAAATGGTTTACGTATAAAAACTAGCATTTTTTATCTAGTTTTTATACGGAGCATCTGTGCCGTTAAGATCTAATATGCAAAAAGCAATCATTGTTGGTGCAACTTCTGGCATTGGAAAGTCGTTAGCTCTACTATTAGCAGATAATGGATATAAAGTTGGTATAATTGGTCGTAGAGAAAACCTACTTGCCGAACTGCATACTGAAAAGCCTAACACCTTTTATAGTTTAGCGTTTGATGTTACAGCTAATGGTTTAGAAGAAAATCTACAGATTTTAACTAAACAATTAGACGGGTTAGACCTATTAATTTTTAGTGCTGGAATTGGGGAGTTAAATAAAGATCTAAACATAGATTTAGAATTGCCTACCATTGATGTGAATGTGAAAGCGTTTAATAAAGTTGTTATTTGGGCTTTTCATTATTTCGAAAAGCAAAAAACTGGACAAATTGCTGTCATTAGTTCTATTGCAGGTTTAAGAGGCGGTGGCATTGCTCCAGCTTACAATGCCAGTAAAGCTTATCAAATTAATTACCTAGAAGGATTAAGGCAAAAAGTAAGAAAACAAAAATTAGCTATCTCAATAACTGATGCAAGACCAGGTTTTGTAGATACTGCAATGGCAAAAGCTGAAGAAAAATTTTGGATGGCAACCCCTGAAAAAGCAGCTTTACAAATATTTAATGCAATTAAAACCAAAAAGAACGTTATCTATATAACTAAGCGTTGGCGAATTATAGCTTGGTTTTTAAAATTGATGCCCAGTTATTTATATGAAAGAATATAATATGAAGTTAGCTGTAATAGATTTAGGAACTAATACTTTTCATTTAATAATTGCAGAACAGCATGCAAACGAACTTCATGTAATTTATAAAACCAATCAGCCAGTAAAATTAGGCGAAAATATTACTACCAATAATTTAATAATTCCTACTGCATTTAAACGTGGTATAACATGTTTGAAAGAATTTAGAGCAGAGCTGGATAAACATGAAGTTGATGTTATTAAAGCAACGGCTACTTCTGGTGTTCGAAGTGCGAAAAATGGATTAGAATTTGTTGAGGCTGCAAAAAAACAAGCTCATATTGAAATTGATATTATTGATGGTGATGAGGAAGCACAATATATTTACGAAGGTGTAAAATGGAGTGGAGCTATTAAAGGCAAATCTTTGATTATGGATATTGGTGGAGGTAGTACTGAATTTATTTTATGTGATGAGGAGACGTTAGTTTGGAAAAAGAGTTATAACATTGGTGCAGCAAGATTGATGCAACGTTTCTTTAAATCTGACCCGATTAATGAAGCTGATCAGCAATCAATAATAGAACATTTAGATGAGGAATTAAAAGCGCTTAAAATAATTTGTGCTGCTTATAAACCTAAAACACTCATTGGTTCAGCCGGTGCATTTGAAACCTTTGCAGGTATGATTTCACCTAAGATTGATATTGCTAAAATAAGTACGACGAACATTTCCTTACCTGCGTATACTGAATTAGCTAATACTTTAATTAAGGCTAATCACGATGAACGTACAAACATGAAAGGGTTAATTCCGCTTCGTGTAGATATGATTGTTATGGCGAGTTTGTTAACGAATTATATTTTAGAAGAGCTGGATATTAAAAAGATAAAACTTTCCACCTATGATTTAAAAATGGGTGTTTTACAGAGTTTAAAATTTTAGGAAAAATTATCCCAAATCGCTTAACGCTTGATATAATTTTTCTGTTGGCAACCCCATCACATTGGTATAAGAGCCTTCTATACGTGTTACTATAACCAATCCCCACCAATCTTGTACACCATAAGAACCAGCTTTATCGTAAGGTTTGTAAGTATCAATATAGAAATCGATTTCTTCATCACTTACTTCTTTGCAATGTACTTTGGTTAAATCATAAAATGATACTAGTTTATGATTTTTAATTAAGGTTACTCCAGTATACACCTCGTGTGTACGACCAGATAATTTGCGCAACATTTCTTGTGCATGTGGTTTATCGCTTGGTTTACCTAAAATTTCACCATCTAAAGCTACAATGGTATCAGCAGTAATTACAATTTTATGTTCAGCGTTTCCAAATGCTTTCGCTTTTTGTTCGGAAATATATACAGCAACTTGTGCAGGGCTTAATCCTTTAGGATAGCTTTCGTCTACTTCTTTCAACTCGATAGTGAATTCTAAGCCAATCAATTTCATTAATTCTTGACGACGTGGTGATTTTGAGGCTAAAATTATAGGATGCTGTTGTTGGTACATGTGGTATAAATTTGTGCTAAAATAACAAAAGCGACTATAAGTCGCTTTCGTTATTTATAAAATGTGATGGTTTAATTATTGACCACCGCCACCTTGTTGGCGTTCTTTCATCATTTTTTCTCTTGCTGCTTTAACTTCATCTTGCCAAGTTTTGTAGGCTTTTTTCTGATCATCGTTTAAAATAGCATTTACTTTAGTGTCAAGATCGGATTGCATTTTTTGCATTTTAGCCATCATCGCATCTCTATCGCCACCACCAGCCATCATCTCTTCACGCATTTTTTTCTGAGTTTCTGCAGCCTCAGTATAAACTGCTGTTGCTTTCGTTTTTTGATCATCAGTTAATTTAACTTTCTCATCTAATTGTTTCACTCTGTCTTCTGGAGCCATCATACGACGACCTTGACCACCTTGACCACCTTGTTGTGCATTTGCTGCGAATGCTAATCCTGCTACAAGCACTAATGATAATACTAATTTTTTCATGTTGTTTTTGTTTTACGTGTTTTGAGATCTCATGTTTAAGCATAAAAATCCCTTGGTTCTTTATGTTTTTGTATTTCTTAGAACGTAAAAGTATTAGAAAGTTTAATTGATTGTCAGCAAATAATTGTAACAATCTTAAACACTTAGGAGACAATGAAATAAATTTTTATTTACTCGAATCAGCAGCAGATGGATGAAGGTCGAACCAGTTTTGTTGTACTTTTAATACCTTTTCAATTACATCTCTAACTGCAGCTTCCCCTCCTTTTTTTGGAGAGATATAATGTGAGATTTTTTTAATCTCATCTATAGCATCAAGTGGACATGTAGCAATGCCTACTAACTTCATTACATAGTAGTCGGGCATATCATCGCCCATATATAAAACCTGCGAAGGTGAAATATTTTTTTCTTTTAGATAAGTTTCAAAAACCTCAACCTTGTCAACTACTTTTAAGAAAACATCAGGCAATCCTAAATTTTCAAAACGTTTTGTTGTTGCAGCACCACCACTTCCTGATATAATACAAATGTTATATCCTTTCTTTAATGCCAATTGCAGGGCATAACCATCTTTAATATTAAAAGTGCGCAAAAGATCTCCAGATTCTGATGCAATAACAGTTCCATCGGTTAAAACACCGTCTACATCGAAAATAAAAGTGGTGATATTTTTTAGGTTTTCTAGGAACATTGTAGTTAACTAATCTTGATTATCTCTCCATTCGTAAACCCAAGCAGATTGAATTTGCTCTAAATGTCCTTCATTACTTTCTTCACGAGTACCTTTAAAATTAGGTAGCGCAAGTACCCAATCTAACAGTTCTGTAAATCTAATACGGTATATTTTAGCCTCGTTAAATTCATCACCAAACTTTTCGTACAGTTCTTGAGCTATATCTTCGTGGTCATTCCAGTAAATCGGTAATGCAAATTTATCGTTGTTCATACTACTATTGTAAAGTTCTAAAAGTTGATCCCGATAACTATCGGGAGTTATAAAATTTTCGACTAAAAGCCTTTAGACTGTTACTAAAGACTTTAGACTTAACTTAATGTCCTAAAAATTCTGATTGATCTGGTATAGTTACTTCGATATCGCCATCTAAAACTATACATTGGCAAGCTAAACGCGAAGTAATTCTCGGTCTTACCGCTCTATCAATAAAATCTTCTTCTTTATCTGATATTTCCTGAATATTGTCCATGCCCTTGTTCACATAAATATGACATGTACTGCATCCACAAACGCCACCACAATTGTGCTGTAGTTCTATCCCATTATCCAAGCAAATGTCTAAAACATCTTCGCCAGCTGCAATGGGTAGTTCTATTGGCGTTTTGCCTTGTTCTTCAAAATTTATCTTTAATTTAAAAATACTCATAATTAGTTGCAAAAGTAAGGAGCTAAAACCGCAATTGTGCAATTATCTGGTTTTTTTAATGCTCTCACTTACTATTTTATATATTTCTAATAATTGTGGTTGTTGTAACAACAATTCTTCGTGCTTTTTTAACGTTTGTTCATCATTTCTAATTGCCGGACCGGTTTGCACAGTTAATGGCAAAGACTGTTGAACTTTTGCCGCAGTTTCGGTAATTAATGGTCTTAAAATATCAAATTCCAATTGATGCGCTGTTAAAACTTCTTCTGCTAATGCATAAAAATGATTAGTAAAATTACATGCAAATACTGCTGCTAAATGCAAAATTTTACGTTTTTCACTATCAATTTCCACCACACGGTTACTCAATTGGTTTGCCAGCTTTTTTAAAAGCTGTAAAGTAATGTCATTGTTTGCTTCTATACAAAGTGGAACAGTTGAAAAGCTTAATTCCTTATCCTTTGAGAAAGTTTGTAGTGGATAAAATACGCCGTAGTTTGCGCTACCACTTAAAACATCAATATTAACACTGCCAGATGTATGTGCAATTACACCTTTAAAATCAATTAACTGTTGAGCTATTTCTGCAATCGCATCATCTTTAACTGAAATTAAACAGATATCAGCAGTTTTATCAAGCACTGCTAAGTTTTCAATCGCAGTTGCATGTACTTGATCTGCTAACAGTTTTGCATTTGCATAATGATAAGACCAGACTTGTGCTATTTGCACATTTGCCGCAAGCAATGCTTTAGCCAAATGTGTAGCAACATTTCCAGCTCCTACAATTACAACTTTCATTTTAATTCGCTTTCAGTTCTTTCTTTCTTCTAAAAATAGAGATTAAGAAACCGATTACCATTACAATTGTCCCTATCCAATATAAGTTGATGTATGGAAATTCGATAGATTTGAACACCAACCAATCTTTTGCTTGTTGTGGCTTTTCGTAAATCTGCACTTCAAACTTTCCTTGCTCCGGTATTATTTTGGTAAATCTAATTCTCAATCCTAATTCTTCAATTTTTCTAGCAAAATCGAATGTGTTATTTCCTTTTACTAAAAATAAAGGTTCGGTTTTATAAATTTTACCGCTCACATTAATTTCTAACGGTAAGCCAACAGCTAAATCACCAGCATCAATTTTTAAATCTCTAACTACAGGTTTATTGTTGATTGGTTTTACCGTTAACACACCGCTGCTTACATGAATGGTATCGCCAACGCTTAAGTTTACAATTCTAGGTGCTTTATAATTTTCTTCTTCAGAATGACCTTCGTGATCACTATGTTCTTCCTCTTTTACAGCAGCACTAGTAATGTGTGTGTAAATATCAGATGTTACATAATGTTTAGTATCTGGAGAGGCAATTAGACCCATTTTTCCGTTTTCTTGGATACTAGGATTTACTTCAAAATCTTCTTTAACTTTTCCACTTTGTGCATCAATTACTTTAAAATTAAGTTTGTAATATGTATTTGGTGCAATAGTGGTATCACTGATATAGGTAACTGTATATTTGCCCATTTTCTTAGGCTCATTTTTATACAGCATAATATTTTCTCCAGGTTTAGCGGCTTTTTCGAAATCCTTAACAGGGATAAAGTTAGTTTCATTTATAGAAATTGGATTACTCGTTGCAGCTGCCACTAGGGCCCCTAATAATAAGATAGCAAAACCAATGTGTGCTACTGCAGAACCAACTAATTTGCTTCCTTTTCCAGCAAATGCTGTAGATAATAATCTGGCATTAGATAGCACTGCAAAAATACAACTGAACGTTAGGAAGATATACATCAAATTAGTATAAACACCGGTTAACCATGCAAAACCGCCAGTTAAAACCAGTGCAAAAACGATTGATGAGATTAAACTGCTATAAAACTTACGTGGATCTGTTCTTTTGTATTTCAAAAATTGAGAGAAGCCAGAAATCAAGGTAATTAATATGGCAAATGGCGCTTGCCATTGATTGTAAAACCTAATTGCATCTTTAATTGGTGCATAGTTTGTACCAAATGCTTTGTTAAATACTGGTACCGAAGTGGCGAAAATAATATGAATACAAGATACTGTAAGTACTAAAGCGCCAATAAACATCCAAAACTCACGAGAATAAGTTTCTTCATCTTTATGGGTGATTGGTAATTCACTCCACCTTGTGGCTACAAAATAAATTGCAATGATTAAAAAGATTACGTTATAGGCAATCAAATGACCGAACATCCCTAAATCGGTAAATGCATGTACTGAAGTATCTCCCAAAATACCGCTTCTGGTCAGGAAAGATGCATATAGTACTAAAAGGAAACTAATTAATACCAAAGCCATAGCAGTGAAGTAAGCATGACCAGTATTTTTGTATGCGATAATTACGTGTAATCCGCCAATTAAGGTTAACCAAGGAATTATCGAAGCATTTTCTACTGGATCCCAAGCCCAAAAACCACCAAAGTTTAGTGCTTCATATGCCCAGAATGAACCCATAATAATACCAGTACCTAAAATCATTACTGCAAATAAAACCCAAGGCAATACAGGTTTAACGAATTCTTTGTAACGTCTTGTCCATAAAGCAGCTATGCCATAGGCAAAAGGAACTACCATACTTGCAAAACCTAAAAACAATGTTGGTGGATGTATCACCATCCAATAGTTTTGTAATAATGGATTTAAACCTTTACCATCGGTGATAAACTTTAAATAATTTCTAAAATTTTCTGGATCTGCAAAAATCACAGGTGCAAATGATTTTAAGTCATCCGCTTCTCTTAACAGAATAAATGGAGAACTACCAATACGTTGCCCGAAAATCTCAACCCCTAATAACATAGAAGTTAAGAATACTTGAGAAAATGCGACTACAGTCATTACACCGTTTTCCCAGGTTTTTGCTCTCCAAATTAAAATGGTACCTAAAACAGATTGCCAAAATGCCCAAAGCCAAAAACTTCCTTCCTGACCTTCCCAAAAAGCAGAAACAATATAATATACGGGAAGTGTTTTTGAGGAGTGGTGATAAACGTAATAATACTCGAAATAATGATTTAAAATAAGGAAAAACAAGGTTACCCCAATACCAATAACACTTGCAAAATTAATTAAGAAACCAATTCGACCCAGTTTAACCCAAGATTTATCTTCTAAATTTTTGTTTTTTACCGCGAAGAAATAAGCGATAGTTGATAGTAGCGATGCAGCAAACGCTAGAACAATAAAAAACTGTCCAATTTTACCTGGAAGGAGGTTTTCTCCTATAAATTGTATATCCATTAAGGTTTCTTGTATTGTTTTACTTGACCGTCTTGATTTATTTCAACCAAATTATCATTGTATTTAGAAGGGCATTTCATTAATATTTTGGTTGCATAAAAGGTATCATTTTCCATTTTACCAATTAGAACCAATTTCTCAGAACGTTCAAAATCTTGTGGTTTAGTGCCATTTAGCACCACCTTTTTCACTTTGCCTTTTTCATCTTTCATGTAAAAAGCGAAATGGTTTGGATCTTTAAGTGCATCGTATTGTGTGCCTTTGCTTTTTTCCCAATGTCCCATTACATGTTCTTCTTTATTGGAAGAAGCAGCTTCTGTAAAATTAGAATAGGTATCAGTATCTGCATTTAGACTTACTAGAAAGCCAATACAAATGGCAATTGTAATTAAACCGATAATAGCACTTTTTCTCATGTGGGGTTTAAATTAAAAATCCAAGACCACAAAGATAAAAAAACTACTGTAGCAGGCTATTGGTAATATACAACGTGACAATTAATTGATATTATTAGTTAATTAGTTGGTCGGATGGTTAATTTGTTAGGTAACTTATCAAAAAAACCAAAAAACTAATAACCAAAAAACTATTTAAACTCGTCTTTTAACAAATTAGGGAAGGCTTTTCTTAGTTTTTGAATTTTGGGTCCACAGACATTTACTACGTAACCTTGATTAGGATTAAGTTTCACAAAATTTTGATGGTATTTTTCTGCCGGATAAAAAGTTGCCATTGGCTTAACTTCTGTTACAATTTGCCCTGGGTGCAATTGTGAACGATTACTTTTTAAGATAGCGGCTTCAATCTGTTTTTTCTCTTCTGGATTGCTGTAAAAAGCAATAGAACGATAACTTGTACCAATATCTGGACCTTGTCTGTTTAATTGAGTTCCATCATGCACCACAAAAAATACATCTAATAATTGAGCAAAACTGATTACTGAAGGATCATAAACAATTTGAACAGCTTCTGCATGACCTGTTGTTTCTGTATTTACATCTTCATACGTTGGATTTTTAGTTGTACCGCCAGCGTAACCGCTTGTTGTTTTAATTACCCCTTTTAATTCTGAAAAACCTTCTTGTAACCCCCAAAAACATCCGCCAGCAAAGACTGCTACTCGTTGAGTTTTTGAGATTTTTGGAACTTCTGCTTTTACTTTTTCATCTGCATTAGTACAAGAGAAAAATACGGTTACAAATAAAAGTGCGATTAGATTTTTCATGCTGATTATTTTTATACAATATACGCTTAGAAATTAAAAATAGTTTTTCTTAATTGTCATGATTAAATAATAAATGAATTGCTCTTTTAGTATAAATACCCAATAGTAGGTATATGTATTGACCTGTTTATCAAGTAACTTTAATAAATAATGCAAAACGTTCAAAAAGATATTAGTCTGGCGATTCTTTATTTTCTAATATCTCTGTTCATCAGTATTGTATTTATTAGTCAAAACGATTTGTTATATATTGATGCAAATCAAATGATCTTATCTACAAGTATTGCTGGTGCAAAATGGGGCATTCAAATAGTAGCTGCCTTAATTTTTTTAAGAAAAAAGAAATTCGAATTTATTAGAAGAATAAGTTTGGTTTGTCTTATTGGTTCTATTTCACTACTCTCCTATTATGTTATTGCATTATTTCCGCTTTCTAATTGGCAACAATTTGCATTAACGTTAATAATTTGTGTGGCTGCCATGTTGATCTTTTATTTTATTGCAGTTAAGAAAAGCCGTGTTGGGCTTCAATGGTATTTCGGATGGATGATTTGTCTTATCATCGCAATTCTCCTGCAATTAACATGTGTTTTTCATATCATCACTTAAAACTATGAACTAACTACATAAAAAAAGCCCCAATAAATCGGGGCTTTCTTATATAGAATATATTGAACTATGGCCAAATACCTAAGTTCATGTAAGAAATAGCAATTTTATCTATAGAATTTACAAAAGCTGCTGTTCTTAATGTTTTAACTTCTGGTTTGTTAATTAAAGTTTCTCTAATTTCTCTGTAAGAATGGATCATCGTATCTTCTAATCCTGAGTTTACCAATTCCATTTCAGATGCACCTTTAACAATCATTAAACGATTTTCATTCGGAATTTTCTTTCCTGTTAAGTTCTCTAATGTATTAATCAAGTTTGCATTAGAGTTTTCCGCATAACGACTTTCCATACGACCAAAAGCAACGTGAGAAAGATTTTTTAACCATTCGAAATACGAAACTGTTACACCACCTGCATTACAATACATATCTGGAATAATCATACCGCCCATTTCAGTAAAAATTTCTTCTGCTTCTGGAGTGCAGGGTCCGTTTGCACCTTCAGCAATAATTTTTGCTTTAATGTTACGAACGTTAGTTGCTGTAATTTGATTTTCTAAAGCTGCTGGAACCAAAATATCACATGGCTGCTCTAAACCTTCCATAGAATTTTTAAAGTCTGTTGCTCCAGGGAAGCCTAAAATAGAACCTGTGTTTTTACGGTGAGCAAAAACCTCATCTATATTTAAACCATTTGCATTGTAAATTGCACCTTCATATTCGGCAACACCAACTATTGTTGCGCCAAATTCTGCTAAAAATTTAGCAGAGTGGTAACCCACGTTACCTAAACCTTGTACAATTACTTTTTTATCACCTAAACCGGCTTTTAAGCCAATTTTAGCCATATCATCTGCATGTGCTACACACTCACGTACTGCATACGCTACGCCACGACCGGTTGCTTCTTTTCTACCGCGAATCCCGTGTAACGCAATTGGTTTACCAGTTACACAACCCAAAGCATCTAAAGAACCTGGGTTCATGGTCATATAAGTATCTGCAATCCAACTCATTTCACGTTCACCAGATCCATAATCAGGAGCGGGAACATCAATGCCAGGACCAATAAAATTCTTTTTAATCAACTCTGTTGTATAACGACGCGTAATTGTTTCTAACTCAGCAACAGAATAATTTTTTGGATTGATACAAATTCCGCCTTTGGCACCACCAAAAGGAACATTAACAATAGCACATTTGTAAGTCATTAAAGCAGCAAGTGCCATAACTTCGTCTTCATTAACCATATCACTATAACGGATACCGCCTTTAGTTGGACTCATGTGATGAGAATGTTCTACACGCCAAGCATCAATTACTTCAAAGCCATTACCTCTGCGAATTGGGAATTGAAAACGATATACACTGTTACATGCTTTTATTTGAGCCAATAAACCTTCTGGGTGTGAGGTAAATTGTGCGGCACTATCAAAGTTCTTACAAACATCTGTAAAAAAACTTGTTTCGTTTGCTGTATTAGCCATTTTTTGTGTTTTATAAATTTGAATTTTCTTCTTGTACGGTGCAAAATTGCATTAAAATAAACCACTAATGCAAGTGTAAATTTGCTTAGTGTATCATAAACACCATTGCAAAAAAGGTAAAAGGTTAGGAATAGGACGTTTAAAATTAGTTTTTGCTAGAAGATTTTTTTTCTAACATTTTTAATCTTTTGTCTAAAGAGAAGAGATAGATCAATAAACCAAGCAAAATTATTACGATTACAGCAACAACAACGTATATTTTTCCATTGCTACGTAAGGCATCAGCCATTTCTACTGTATTGTTCTGAGCGAACAAATTAAGGGTACTTACTAACATTAATAAAGTGAAAATAATTTTCTTCATGGCATTAATTTGTTTGATGTTCTATAGAACGAATTCTAAAACGAATGGTATAAATCCAGTAGCCAATAATCGACCAACCGATAAATGCTGGATAAAGAACTGCCCTCATCCTGCTATCTAAATCATAACTATTAAACCCAGGATTACCGCCATTTCCGGGATGTAGTGAGGATTGTAATCGAGGTAAAACCATAATTAATACAACCATCATTGGAAAAGCAAAAATATTATATATGGCCGATATTTTAGCTCTTTTCTGCTCCTCATCAATTGAATTTCTTAATACCAAATAAGCAAAATAGAGTAAAATGGCAATTGCAGTAAAATTTTGCTTTACATCAAAACTCCAAAATTGACCCCAAGTATATTTTGCCCAAATTGCTCCTGTAACTAACCCTAAAACACTAAATATTATACCAACATTAACGCTTTCCACAGCTTTTAAATCATCTAATTCATTTCCTTTCCATAAAAATTTAATGCTATAAAAAACTGAAATAGAAAATAATACAATCATTGCTAACCACATAGGCACGTGGAAATACAAATTTCTGATGGTTTCATTTAAAATATCTAAATGCGGAACGCCTAATAATAACCCAGCGATTGTTGAATAAATCACTAAAACAGCACCTAAAATTTTCCACCAAGATTTTTGCATTTTTTATTTTGATTTGGTTTTTAATCCCGCCAAAGGTAAGGAAATAACAATAAAGACACAGCCATTACCAATACATTTATCACGGCTAATAAGCCTATATCATCTAAACTTACACTTCTATCTAAGCCATCAATAGCATTTTTCGCTAATTTGATTAACACAATTAACACCGGAATAATAATCGGGAAACTTAAAATTGCCATCAACATCCCGCCGTTACCTGCTTTAGAAGCAATTGCCGAAACCATGGTAAATATGGTTGCAAAACTTAAGCTTCCTAAAACTGTTGCTACCAAGTACATTCCCATGTCAGCACCTGCTGGAAAAGAAAAAACTAAAGTATAAAACAGCAAAGCGATTAGCGTTAATCCAATCATTAATAAACTATTGTACACTGTTTTAGCTATAATTAATGCTACAGGGCTAACCAATGTATAAATGTATAAATGTCTGCCTTTACTTTCTTGCAAAAAACTTTTAGCTACAGCATTTATAGAAGCAAAAAGCATAATAATCCAAAATAGCGCATTCCACGTTAATTTTTCTGGAACACTTACAAAGGATAGAAAACAAACAAATACAGTTGAAACTACATACAACAAAATGCCATTGAGCGCATATTTAGAACGCCATTCCAATAACATTTCCTTGCGGATGAGTTGTTTAACTTGATTTGCGATTTGCATAGCGACAAAGATAGTTTTATTGCTAAATTGTTGCAGTGTTAAATTGTTGTATTGTTGTAATATTGTGTTGTGGATCAAAAATATTGTAGTGTTGTAAAAAGTCCGATTGGAGATATAACTATCCTAGCGGATGATGTTGCTGTAAATGTAATTACGTTTAGCGAAAGAGAAATCGATGGATTGGAAGAAAACGAAATCAGTAAAACTGCAGCAAAACAATTACGAGCTTATTTTGATGGCCAATTACAAGAATTCACATTTCCCATAAATCAAACAGGAACTGATTTTCAGCAAGAGGTTTGGCATAATTTATCTAAAATACCTTATGCAGAAACTATTTCTTATGCTAAATTTTCTGCGCAACAGCCTTTAGCTATTCGAGCAATAGCAGCAGCAAATGGGAAAAACAATATCGCAATTGTTGTTCCTTGCCACAGAGTGATTGGAAGTGATGGCAAATTAGTTGGTTATGCTGGTGGTTTGTGGCGAAAAAAATGGCTCTTACAACATGAACGAGAAGTTGCACAAAAAGGTCAAACAGAGTTAAAATTTTAATATGAATCCTTATTTAGATATCGCATTGCGAAGTTTAGCTGTCTATACTTTTATGTTAATAGCTATCCGATTAACTGGTAAAAAAGAGTTTTCGCAATTAAATACCATTGATGTGGTACTTATTTTATTAATCAGCAATGCGGTGCAAAATGCAATGGTGGGAAGTAATACAAGTTTGCTTGGTGGATTAGCTGCAGCTGCTGTGCTTTTTATTTTAAATTATGGACTAAAGAAATTGATGTTTAACAATAAAAGTGTAAGAGAATTCATTTCTCAACATCCTGAGATATTAATTCATGATGGTAAACTTGAATTTAATAAGTTAAGTCATTTAGGAATTAGCGATGACGAATTAAAAAGAAGCCATGCGAGAACATGGAGTTGAGCATTACAAAGATGTTAAACTTGCCATTTTTGAAGTAGATGGTAATATCAGCATCATTACAGGCGATAAAACATTAAAGCAAACACACTACAAACGCAAAAAATCACACAAAACGTTAACTGTTGGTGGTTAACCTTTCTCTTTTTACACTAGTTAGCAATAATAAAACAGCAACTAATAAAACAATCCACCCCCATTGATAGTGAATAGTTTTTGCTAAAACTTTATCAAAAAACTTAGAACCAAAATAATTGTTTGATTTAAAATAAACCGCAGCTGCCATTAATAAACTCCAAATAAATAGCACAATTGTTAGTAATCTAAATGCTTTTAATTGTCTTACAAACAAACACAATGAGGTTAATGCAAGAATGGCAAAAGTAATTAGAAACAAACGTTGATCTGTTTGATATAGATTCCAGTTTCCTTTTAATGGCACTTTAATTATTGGAGAAACCCCTGCAGCTAATGCTGCTAAAAGTAAGCCTAAATAAGCATTGAATTTTTTTACAATTAACATCTCTTGAGTCTATTAAAAATTATTTCCTAGTATCAATACCCATTTTCTCCGCAAAATGCGCACAATAATCACGTAAATCTTCTATGATATTTTCTTCACCAGTTGCTTTTAAAAAGCTATCACCCATGGTTTGCAAAGTCTCGTAGAAAAAACGCTTCATTTCATCTACAGGCATATCTTTTGTCCATAAATCAATGCGCATTGAGTTTTTATAATTATGATCCCAAAAAGATAACATCATAGATTTTACAGGTACTTGATCTTTATTCGCTCCATCTGTACTTTGATATAAAATTTGATCTGGCAAATTATTATCGTCTAATTCTACTGTTATTTTTATCTCTGCTTTCTTCATGTTAAATTTTTTACGGTTGCAAATATGCTGATTTTACAAAGCATATTTAAACGCATATCGTTTTACTTTTGTAATATTAAAATAAGGACAGCAGTTAGTACAATGAACACTAATTCTACAATCCAAATTCGTTTCAAATCCTTAAATGTAAATCTAAAAATCAAATCACTCACAAAACTTACTACGACTAAACAACCTAAAAGAAATTTGTAAAAAGCCGTCATATCAAAATGTTGTCCAGTAGTTTTCGTTTGAAAAAAACTAATAACTAATAGTGCGAAACTTAATGCAGTTACAATATTTAATGGCGTTAATCGTAGTTTCATTATGATTTCTTCTTATCAAAACGTTTTTTATTCTTAAACACTTTTGTTTTGTGTGCTTTATTTCTGGCTTTTTCTCTTTCTCGATCTTCGATTTGTTTAGCGTTTTTCTTTTCGTGGAAAGCACCTTTAAAATCTGGATCTTCTTTACGTTTTTGCAAATCTATTTCTTTTGCAATTTGTTGTTTTTCATCGTAAGGCGTTTTCTTCCACAAAAACTCCTTCAGGAATTGGTTCAACTGGAATAAACTGACGTGTTAATTTTTCAATTTTACGGATGTAATATTTCTCTGCTTCTGTACAAAAAGTAATTGCATCTCCTGTGGCAAAAGCCCTACCAGTACGACCAATTCTGTGTACATAATCTTCAATAATAATGGGTACATCAAAGTTTATCACATGACTTACATCCGTTACATCAATTCCTCTTGATGCCACATCTGTTGCTACTAAAACCCTAATATTTCCTTCTTTAAAACTATTTATAGAATTGATACGTGTATTTTGTCCTTTATTTGCGTGAATAACTCTAACTGATTCTTCTCCAAAACGACGCACCACAAAACTGAAAATGTTATCAGCTACCGCTTTGGTTTTGCAAAAAATAATTAGTCTGTTAAAAACTTCAACATCTTTCAGCAAATGCTGTAATAAGTTGATTTTCGTTTTAAAGTTCGGCACTTCATACAAAACCTGTGTAACCGTACTTGCTGGTGTTGCTTGTTCAGATGCTTCAATTATGGTTGGATGTTTCAAGAAATCCCCTGCAATTTTCTGTACTAAATCGCTCATTGTAGCCGAAAAAAGCAAGTTTTGACGCTTACGGGGCACTACTTCTAAAATTCTGTGAATGGAACCAATAAATCCCATATCCATCATTTTATCAGCTTCGTCTAATACTAAAAACTGTAAATATTTGGTGTTAATATCTCCCGAAAGGTAAATATCTAAAAACCTGCCAGGCGTTGCGATAATAATATCAACTCCTGCTTTTAACTGCTCTTTTTGTGCTTTAGGACCAATTCCGCCAAAAATCACCACCGATCTTAAATCGGTATAGGTGCTAAATCGCTTCACTTCCTCTGCAATTTGCATAGCTAATTCCCGAGTTGGCGCTAAAATTAATGCCCTTGCTGCATCGCCTTGTGCATACTTTAATTTCATTAGCATTGGCAAAACGTAGGCTGCAGTTTTACCAGTTCCAGTTTCGGCTATGCCGCAAATATCTTGACCAGATAAAACTGGTGCAATTGCTTTTTCCTGTATTGGAGTGGCAACAGTGTACCCCGCATCGGCAACTGCGTTTAATATTTGCCTATTTAAATTAAATTCTTCAAACGATTTTGCCATAGCGTACAAAGATAGGTTTTTAAGATGAAAGCTTAAGAAAAGCAATTTTAGTACTAATCGTTTACGAAAGTCCTGCTATTCGCTTTACTCGTTTCACTTCGTGCTCGCTACTATCAGGTTTATTCCACAAAAACTAGTACATAAACTTCATAATTCCTAACTTTACCAGCATGAGTACATATCTGATAAAAGGCGCAACTTTAGTTAACGAAGGACAGCAATTTATAGCTGATGTTTTAATAAAAAATGGATTAATCGAGAAAATTGGTCAATCGTTATCAGCTCCAGAAGCACAAGAAATTAACGCTGATGGACTTCACCTTTTACCGGGAATGATTGACGACCAAGTTCATTTTCGCGAACCTGGATTAACACACAAAGCGGATATTTTTACAGAAAGTATGGCAGCTGTTGCAGGTGGTATTACTTCTTTTATGGAAATGCCGAACACTGTTCCAAACACGTTAACACAAGAATTATTAGCTAATAAATATGCTATCGCTGCACAAACATCATTAGCTAACTATTCATTTTACATGGGTGCCAGCAATGATAATATTGAAGAGGTTTTAAAAACAGATGCTAAAAATGTGTGCGGGATTAAGGTTTTCATGGGTTCTTCAACTGGAAATATGTTGGTAGACAATGAACAAACATTAGAAAACATTTTCAGTAAAGCTCCCATATTAGTCGCCACACATTGTGAAGATGAAGCCACTATTCGTGAAAATTTAGCCATTTTTAAAGCGAAATATGGTGAAGATTTAACAATAGAAATGCATCCTTTAATTCGTAGTGCAGAAGCTTGTTATAAATCTTCGTCATTAGCAGTAGAATTGGCCAAACGTTATCAAACGCGATTACACATTTTACATATTTCTACGGCAAAAGAAATTGCTTTATTTGATAATTCAATTCCTTTAAAAGATAAAAAAATAACTGCCGAAGCTTGTGTGCATCACCTTTGGTTTAATGACCAAGATTATGCAACAAAAGGAAATTTTATTAAATGGAATCCTGCTGTAAAAACCGCAGCAGATCAAGCTGGAATTTTGCAAGGTGTTTTAAATGACAACATTGATGTCATTGCAACTGATCACGCACCACATACATTAGCAGAAAAACAACAGCCTTATTCACAAGCACCTTCTGGTGGACCTTTAGTGCAACATGCTTTACCTGCTTTGTTAGAAATGCATTTGCAAGGTAAAATCTCTCTAGAAAAAATCGCTGAAAAAACTGCTCATAACTTGGCTATTTGCTTTGACATTGAAAAACGTGGTTTCATTCGTGAAGGGTATTGGGCAGATTTAGTATTGGTAAACTTAAACGATCCATTTAAAGTAACTCCATTAAACATTTTTTATAAATGTGGTTGGTCACCATTTGATGGTGAAACTTTTCAAGCGAGTATTACACACACTTTTGTATCGGGCAATTTGGCATATCAAAATGGTAAATTTGTAACTAGTGAAATTGGTAAGAGATTGAGTTTTACTCGCTAGTTTATGCAAGCTGTCATTCCTCGTAAACTTCTACTAAAATCTGCCTTAATCTTCGGTATCGCCTTATTCATATTTCTTTTTGGATTATTCCCTCAAGTAGTCCTTACAGTTTATTCAAAAGGTTTATATCCTATTATTTCCTCTACTTTAAGATGGATTTCTTCTATTTTTCCTTTTGCTTTAGGTGATATTCTATACGGAATATTGATTATTATAGCTCTGATACAACTCTTTCTATTCGTTAAAAGAAGAAAATCACTAACTAAAGCCCATCGATTAATCATTCCCTTAAAACTGTTTAATCTAATCTTGATTTTATACATCGCTTTTAAACTACTTTGGGGTTTAAATTATTCGCGACCAAGTATTACCCAGCAATTGGCTATTAGTGATCAAAAATATACAGTAAAAGAATTAGTGCTTTTAGGTGATTACTTTATTGATAAATTAAATACACTTCAATCTCAATTATCTCCTAAACTCAGTTATGATATTAACCAGCTTCGTGAAAAAGCAGTAGTAGAGTATCATAATATGGAAAAGAAAAATCCATTTTTCACCTATAATGCGCCGTCTGTAAAACCAGTATTAAACAATTGGATGGTTAGTAAAATAGGAATTGAAGGTTATTACAACCCATTAAGTGGCGAGGCTAATGTAAATATGAAACTACCAGCTTGGGTATTGCCTTTTGTGGCTTGTCATGAAATTTCGCACCAAATGGGTGTTGCCCGAGAAGATGAAGCCAATTTAGTAGCATATTTGGTGGGTACAAATAGCAGCGATATTAACTTTAAATATTCTGTAAATTATAATATGTTGCGTTATATTTTATTCGAAATTAGGATAAAGTCACCTGAAGATTATCTTAAAATGCGTGATAAAATAGCTCCAGAAGTTTTAGCAAACTTTAAAGCAGAAAATGAATTCTGGGCAAAATACAATGGACAAATGTCGAATTATATGGGTGTTGCTTTTGATAAATTTTTAAAGCTTAACAATCAAAAAAGAGGGATTAAAAGCTACCAAAATATTGTAATTTGGTTATGGAATATACATAAGTCTGAGCTAGTCAGAAAGTCCGAGGTCGGAAAGATTAAGTTGTTTAATAGCTGAGCATTTAAAGAACTAACGGATTTAAAATAGCATCCAGTCTTTCTATTTATTGACTTTCGGACTAATAACTTCCCGACCTACCCTACCCATGTATCGCTTCTTTAGTACCAAAACTCATAATTAATTCTCCTTCGAAAGCCAACCATTCTTTCCATCGTTTATCTACATCAACATCTATACTGTACTTACGAGCAAAGTTTAAAAAAGTGGTATAATGTCCAGCTTCCGAAACCATTAAATCATGGTAAAACTGAGCTAATTCTTTATCCTGAATATTTTGAGATAATACTCGGAAACGTTCACAACTTCTTGCTTCTATCATTGCAGCAAACAATAATCTTTCTATAAAACTATTGTTTCTGGAACCATCTTTTTTACAAAACTTCATCAACTGTCCAACATAATCGTCTTTTCTACCACGACCTAGTGTATATCCTCTTTTTTTAATGATGTCCACCACTTGCTGAAAATGTTGCATTTCTTCTAAAGCAATAACTGTTAATTCTGATACTAAATCAATGTGTTCGCAATTATCTGCAATTAAATTTATGGCATTAGTAGCTGCTTTTTGTTCGCACCACGCATGGTCGGTTAAAATTTCTTCCAAATTAGATTCTGCAATATTCGCCCAACGCGGGTCAGTCAATAATTTAAGTCCTAGCATGTTTCAAAATTAATAAAATACTCCGAAGCTAGGATATTCGAAAGTTCCTACTTTTTACATCTTTTGGACTTTAACCTTACAACATTATTGTAAATTTGCGACGTTATGGCAAAAATATCCATCAATCTGGCGACAGGTTCATTACAACAAGAAGAAATTATAGTCGGTATAGATTTAGGCACTACAAATAGTTTGGTTGCTTTTATCAATCCAGAGAAAAACCCACAGGTAATTAATGATACTGGAAAAGGGCTCTTAGTACCTTCTATTGTACATTTTAATGAACATGGTGATGCCGAAGTTGGTAATGAAGCCAAAGCTTTTTTAACTTCAGATCCTGCTAACACTATCTTTTCTGTAAAACGATTATTAGGTCGTTCTTACAAAGATGTAGCCAATCACAAAGACATTTTTAGCTATAAAATCATTGATGATGATACAGATGCTTTAGTGAAAATTAAAGCTGGAAATAAATTTTACACGCCGATTGAACTTTCAGCAGAGATATTAAAAGAATTAAAAGCAAGAGCAGAACACGCTTTAAAAACACCAGTTAACAGAGCTGTAATTACTGTACCAGCATATTTTAACGATAGTCAACGTCAAGCCACTCGCGATGCTGGTAAACTAGCTGGATTAGATGTGTTACGTATTGTGAATGAACCTACTGCTGCAAGTTTAGCCTATGGTTTAGGTCTTGATCCTACACAACAAAAAACAATTGCAGTATACGATTTAGGCGGCGGGACTTTCGATGTTTCTATCCTTCAAATACAGAACGGAATATTTGAGGTTTTAGCAACCAATGGCAATACCTTCTTAGGGGGAGATGATTTTGACAGAGCCATTTTAAACTATTGGATTGAGAAAAACAACTTAGATTTTGCAACCGTTGCTCAAGATAATATCCTAATGCAAACCTTACGTTTACAAGCCGAAGCTGCTAAAAAAGCATTATCTACGCAAAATTTATACAACGAACAATTAGGCGAAATTTGGTGCACGTTGGATAAACAAACATTCGAAAAATTGATTGCAGATAAAGTTGCTGAAACGTTAACCTGCTGTAAACAAGCATTAACTGACGCAAATTTAACTATCGCAGAAATTGATGAAGTTGTTTTAGTAGGTGGTTCAACGCGTACGCCGTATGTAAAACAAGCGGTAAGTGATTTCTTTAATCGTCAGCCACACGATCAAATTAACCCTGATGAAGTAGTTGCTTTAGGTGCTGCCATTCAAGCAGATATTTTAGCTGGTAATCGTTCAGATATTTTATTATTAGATGTAACTCCGCTTTCATTAGGTATCGAAACCATGGGTGGATTGATGGATGTAATCATTGCTCGCAACAGCAAAGTGCCGACAAAAGCTGGTCGCCAATACACTACATCAATTGATGGACAAGTAAATATGAAAATTTCTGTTTATCAAGGTGAGCGAGATTTAGTAAAAGAAAATCGCAAACTAGCCGAGTTCGATTTAAAAGGAATTCCAGCTATGCCAGCTGGTTTACCAAAAGTTGACATTAACTTTTTATTAAATGCAGATGGAATTTTAACTGTTCAGGCAATAGAGTTACGCTCAGGCGTGAAGCAAGAAATAGATATTATTCCTAGTTATGGTTTAAGCGATGATACGGTAGAAAAGATGTTAATTGATAGCATTGAAAATGCCAAAAGCGATGTAGAACAACGTATGCTTATTGAAGCTAAAAGTGAAGGTGAACAATTAGTGTATACTGCAGAGCGATTTATTAAAAAGAATGGCAATATCTTAAACGAGCAAGAATTAACCTTAACTATTGTACTTATTGCCGAACTTAAAGATGCGCTGGATAGCGGCGAAAAAGATCGTATTTTAAAGAAAGCCGACGAATTGAATGAGTTTACTCGTCCTTTTGCAGAGCGATTAATGGATATGGCAGTTGGTCAAGCGATGAAAGGTAAAAGCATAGATGAGCAATAATTAAACCTGTAGCTAAATTCTATTTAGCACCAAACATCATTTGCCAAAAAGTGTATACATAACAACCTACACAAATTGCAAACACACTTTCTAGCAGCGCAAAAACCAATAAAATACTTGTTAAAACTAGAGCAGCAAGATTAAATTGTAATACATAAACTGCACTAATAAGTATGCAAAACACAAACCCCAATGTTGCAGCAAATTTCTTTGGGGACAAATCAGTCATTTTCGTAGGGAAGGAGAATACTTTAAAAACTTGTAACGCAACAGCTTTTAACATGCTCCATTTTCCACTGGTAAAAGCTCTAATTGCAAAATCTACCATTAAAAAAATCATTGCATAGTAATTATCAAAAGCAATACATACAATTGCAATGATCGCCACTAATAACGCGACTATTCTAATTACACTTTCATTAACTCTTTCTGCAGAAATAGGACAAGAAACTTCCATTTATTTTTTTCTACAAAGATAATTCAAATCGACTTATATTTATTTAACTAAAGAGTCACAATAACCTTAAAAGTTGAGAAATTAAGTACAGATGATTAATTGCACAAGAACAAACTCTGAAAATAAAGACTTCCAGAAATTGGTAGCTGAACTTGATGCTGATTTAAAAGTTAGAGATGGAGAAGATCATTCATTTTATGCTCAGTTTAATAAAATAGACGCTATTAAATATGCAATTGTGGCATATGAAAATGGAATTGCTATAGGTTGCGGAGCAATTAAAGCATATGCAACAGATACAATGGAAGTGAAGAGAATGTTTGTATCTCCTACTAAACGTGGACTAGGAATAGCTTCAACAATTTTAAATCAATTAGAGATTTGGGCGAAAGAACTTCATCATAAAAAATGTGTGCTCGAAACAGGTAATAAACAACCCGAAGCCATTGCACTTTATCTAAAAAGTGGTTATCAAATTATACCAAACTATGGCCAATATGAAGGTGTAGAGAATAGTGTATGTTTTGAAAAAGTACTAGCTTAATTAAAAGATTTCCTTATCTTCATTTTATGAAAAGATTAACGATTTTGCTATTGTTAATCATCCCATTTCTATTTTGCACTTCTTGGGGCTTCTTTGCCCACCGAAGAATTAATCAACTGGCGGTATTTACATTACCAGCTGAAATGATTAGTTTTTACAAAACTGGTTATAAATATATTACCGAGCATGCTGTAGATCCAGATAAGCGTAGATATATTGATACACTGGAAGCTCCTAGACATTATTTAGATGTAGAAAACTACGAGCAAAATATAGATAGTATTCCTGAGAAGTTTAACGATGCCTTAGCCAAATATGGGCAAAAGAAACTGAATGAAAATGGAATGGTTCCTTGGCAAATTCAACGAACCTATTACAGTTTAATTAAAGCTTTTAAAACTCATGATTCGCTAAAGATTTTAAAATATTCTGCTGAATTAGGTCATTATATTGGGGATGCTCATGTTCCTTTACACACCAGTAATAATCACAACGGCCAATTAACCAACCAAGTTGGAATTCATGCTTTTTGGGAAAGCAGACTTCCAGAATTATTTGCTGGTGGATATAATTTTGTTGTTGGCAAAGCTTATTACATTGAAGATCCTTTAAAAACTGCTTGGGGAATTGTGAAGCATTCGCATAGTTTATTAGATAGCGTTTTACTTTTTGAAGCAGAGCTGAATAAAACATTCCCATCCGATCAGAAATATAGTTTCTCAGAGCGGAGTAATGTAGTTATAAAACAATATTCGCCTGCCTATTCAAAAGCTTATCAAAATAAAATGAATGGTATGGTAGAAAAACAAATGCGTTCTGCCATTTTAATGATTGGCTCTTTTTGGTTCTCTGCATGGGTAGATGCAGGTCAACCCGAACTTAAAAATCTAATTAAAATAGAAATAAGTCCAGAAGAAAGAAAAGCTACCGAGCTAGAAGAAAAGAAATATAAAGAAGGCAAAATTATTGGAAGAGAAAATTAATCCTCTTTTGATGCAGTTACATCAACTTCATCCACCAATTCTTTAACTTCTTTCTTGCTGAACAAAGATTTTAAAGCACCATAAACAACTGGAACAAAAGTGCCAATTGCAATAACTAATACTAAAATTTCAAAATTTTTCTCTACGAAAGGGATTTTCCCCAATAAATAGCCTGCAAATAGCAAACTAGTTATCCAAGCTATACCACCTACAATATTATAATAGGTAAACTTACTAAAAGACATTCTAGCAGCTCCTGCCACAAAAGGTGCAATTGTTCTTACAATAGGCAAAAACCTACTAAAAACAATAGCTCTTGCGCCATGTTTTTCAAAGTATTCGTGAGACTGATGATAGTATTTCAGTTTAAGAATTTTATTGTTTTCTTTAAACACTTTAATCCCAAAATATTTACCTAATTGATAATTTAAAGAATTCCCTAAAACAGCGGCAATGATTAAAATAACTAACATGAACCAAATATTTAAACCTGTTCCATTACCGGCAACTAAAGCGCCAACTGCAAACAACATGGAATCTCCAGGTAAAAATGGTGTAACCACAAATCCAGTTTCTGCAAAAATAATAATGAATAAGATAAGGTAAGTCCAGGTTTTATATTCCTGCATAATTACTTCTAAAGTTTCTTTTGTATTAGTAAGTAATTGTATAAGTAAGTCTAAGAATTCCAATTTTTCTGTTTTTTTCAAAAATAAGCATATGGTTTTGATAACCATGCTTAATTTCAAATTAAGATGTTAATTATAGGTAATTTTATTTATGGTTAGATTAGCATTTGAGGTTCCACTGAACCAAATGGTATATATTTTTCCAGCTTCAAATTCTGTTCCTGAGATCACTTTAAATCCGCCAGCACCTAAAATAGAAACTCTTAAATCAATAGTTGGGTCTATAGAAAAGTAACTTGAAGCTTCTTTAAATGGCAATGAATTAATTAATAAAACATTTCCTGTTAAGTTTACATTTACTGCATTCGTAAAATAAGGACTTAAATTTATAAAGCGCACATTCGCTTTTCCAGAAGGTGTAGTTCCTAAATTATCTTCAAAAGTTAAAACTTCTCCTTTATTGGATTTGTCTTCTACATAGAATGACGTATACGATAACGTTGGGACAAAGATGACTTCTGCAGACGCATTTTCGCTTGTATTTGAAAAAGACGCGTTTTTAGTACCTGAAGGAATTTTTAAATAATCACTACCCTCTCCAAATCCTATAGCTTGAGGATTAACCTTAACATTGTCTAAATAAAAATCTATTGCAGATGCAGTGTGAGATGCATTAACTAATTTAATTTTCGCTTCTCCTTCAACAACTTCATTAGAAATTACCATGTCCTTTTTACAAGAAAAAAGACAACATAATGTAGTAAAACACATTAAACTTAAATAGAAATGAAGTCTATTAACAGCGAGTAGCGGTATTTTCATAAATTTAGTCTAACTCTGGTATTAAACAACAATGGCTCGGTCAAAAACCAAGCCATTGTTATGAAATTATAAGTTTAAAGTTTAATTAATCACTAAAAACAAAAACTATATACTGATTAGTAACTATTATTTAGCATTACCGGCATCACTAACATTAAAACGTCTTCGTTTTCGTCGTTAGTTTGTGGAATTAATAAACCTGCTCTATTTGGTGTAGATAATTCTAAAGTAACTTCTTCACCACTTAAATTACTTAGCATTTCGATTAAAAAACGGGCATTAAAACCAATTTCTAAATCTTCGCCTTCGTATTGACAGCTTAAACGTTCGTGAGCTTCATTTGCAAAATCTAAATCTTCTGAAGAGATATTTAATTCACTTCCATTAATTTTTAATCTCACCTGATGTGTAGTTTTATTCGCAAAAATCACAACTCTACGTAATGTGTTTAGGAATAACGCTCTATCAATTACTAATTTATTCGGATTATTAGCAGGAATTACCGCTTCGTAATCTGGATAACGTTCATCAATTAAACGACAAACTAGATTGATATTTTCAAATTTAAAGAAAGCACTTGTCGCATTATAATCTACAGAAACATTAACATCTGTACTTGGTAAAGCAGCTTTTAATAAAGTTAATGCTTTTTTAGGCAAAATAAACGATGATGCTTTATCAGCTTTGCTATCAGTTCTGCGGTAACGCACTAATTTATGTGCATCTGTTGCTACAAATGTAATGTGCTGAGGAGAAAGTTGACAATATACACCTGTCATTGCTGGGCGCAACTCATCGTTACTTACTGCAAATATGGTTTTAGTAATTGCTTCAATTAAAACTGATGCAGGTAAATTTACCGATGAAGCGTTTTCTACTACTGGAATTTTTGGAAAATCATCTCCGTTTTCGCCACTTAGTTTATATTTTCCATCGCCTGCACTAATCTCAATAGAGAATGTAGTATCATCAATATTGAAAGAAATTGGCTGATCAGGTAATGTTTTTAAGGTGTCTAATAATATTCTAGATGGAACGGCAACTTTACCTTCTTCTTTCGATTCTACAGTTAACGATGTGGTCATGCTCGTTTGTAAATCTGTAGCAGAAATAGTTAGATTTCCATCTTTAATTTCGAATAAGAAATTTTCTAATATTGGCAAAACAGTACTGCTGCTAGATGCGCCATTAACTGTTTGTAAATGTTTTAATAATGTTGAAGTTGATACTATAAATCTCATAGTTGATTTTATCTGTTCTCAAAAATATAAAAATTACTTTGCATACTTATGTTTACGGTAATAATGTTGAAAAATTGCGAAACATATTAACAATAGTAACGGAGCAACTGCATTAATTAATTGCCATTTTGTTTTTTCTGCACGTAAACGAGCTTTATCCAACAATCTCACCTTAATTTCTTTATTGCGAAGGGCAATCAAATTATCATCATCTGTAAAATAATCGGCAATATTTAACAACAACGCCTTATTTCCATAATTCTGTTGCGAATATCGATCAAAACCTAAAGGGAAAGGCGTATTTTCTGATTTACTTACCTGATTATTAAAAATATCTCCATCACCTATTACAATCATTTTGGTAGGCTTACTTGTTGCAGGCACATCGTATTTCTCTGTAATTCCTTCTGGCACTGGTCGATTTAAAAACACAGATTTAAAACTACCTTCTAATAATACTCCAGCACTTTTTGATGTACTGGTATATTCTTCTGGTGTTGGTTGTTGTGCTAATAATTGTAACGAAAGTAGTTTAGGTGCATCGTAAATTTTATTATTAGGCGAGGTTTGAAGAATAATTTTCTTGTTCACATTTTGAACACCAATGGTATCTACTGTACTTGCAAATTCAGTTCGAATACCATCTATATTTTTTACCACATTACTGGTTGTATCAGGCATTAAAATTGGAAAATATAACCAAGGTGCTGTATCTATTTGAGCCTGTTGCCCTGCAGCACCAGTTGCATAAGGAATTAAGGCACAATTAATATCTGTAATTAAATTATAATTAATTCTAGCGCCATATTCAAAAAGCATGTCATCTAAATTCAATTGCTTATTCACCGCCATAATTTGCGGTCGTTTTTGCAAACTATCTAATTCCGCACCCACTTGATCAATTGCCCAAACTACTCTTCCGCCCTGCATTACAAAATAGTTAATTTTATACTTCTCTACTTCTGTTAATGCTTGTTGTGGTTTAGCAACAATTAACACCTTCAAATTATCTAAACCTTCTTTGGTAATGAGTTTTAAATCTACTCTACCTACATAATATTGTTGAGATAAAGAGGTAATGGCATCGTACAAATACAAGTTTGATGGTTCGCCATGTCCTTCTGTGAAACCAATACGTGGATTACTTTTGGTGATTAATCTTTTAATGGCTGATGTAAATGTGTATTCTAGATTTTGAATAGAACTGGTAATATTTTCCTCGTAATCTGTTGCTGCCCCACCCGTTTTTTGCAATAAATTAACTGGCATTTGGACTCCATCGCTTTCTATAAGTGCCATTGGGAAGATTATTTTCTGCGTAATTCCTGCATCACTTTTAATGTTAACCGCTAAAGGTTTTATACCAATTTGCAAATACTTATTAATGATGGTATCTTGTTCATTAGCAGGAATATTTGCTAAAGGATCTTCAAAAACAATTTTCACGTTAGCTTTCGAATACGCTTTATAATCGTTTAATACATCTTTTGTTGCATTGCGTAATCTCTTAAATGCAGCAGGTATTTCCCCATCTAAAAAAACCGTAATGATAATATCTCTAGTGGTTTTTTGTAAATTCTCTTTCGTCTTTTGTGTTAGGGTATAGCGTTTCTCTTTTGTGAAATCAAAACGTGTATAAAAGTATTGCGCTAGTACATTTAGAAGTACCAATAGCATCACAAAAAGTATAACCTTGATAGATTTGTTTTGATGCTTTACCATTTCCTACCTCCTACAACCATCTTGGTTAACCCCAAAAATATCAATACAAAACTGATGAAATAGATTAAATCTCGTGTATCCAAAACTCCTCTACTAATCGATTGGTAATGTTCGTTAATTCCTAAATTGACGAGTACGGTTTCCAAATAATTTAATTCGAACAATTTACTCAGCGAATCAAATCCGCTGAAAGCAAAGAAACATAAGAAAACAGCAATAGCAAATGCAATTACTTGATTTTTTGTAATAGATGAAGTGAAAATACCAATTGCTGTAAAAGCATTTCCAAGTAAAAACAGCCCTAAATAAGAACCTATTACGGCTCCAGAATCTACATTACCTTTAGGGAAACCTAATTGATAAATGCTATAATAATAAACCAATGTTGGTAGTAGAGCGAAAAGCAATAAAACAATACAAGCTAAATATTTCGCCAAGATAATTTGTAAATCACTTAATGGTCTAGTGGCTAAAAGTACATACGTTCCTTCTTTACGTTCTTCTGCAAAAGACCGCATGGTAATAGCAGGAATTAAAAACATAAATAAAAACGGAACTAAACTAAAAAAGCCATTTAATTCGGCATAACCATAATCTAATATAGATGTATCTGGAAAATACCATAAAAGTAAGGCACATGCCAACAAAAAAATACCAATGGTGATATAGGCCATTAGTGAATTTAAAAAGCTGAATAATTCTCGTTTAAAAACTGCGTACATCCAAAGAAATTAATGAGGTCGAAGTTATGCAATATCTGCTAAAACAAAAAAGGCTTCCCTAACTATTGGGAAGCCTTTCGCATTAAAAATATCGTTTAGAAAGTAAAGCCTAGGCCAACAGAAAAGACTTTGTTTTTAAACTTCACATCAAGATCCTGTTGATCAGGAATTACACTGCTTAAACCTAAACCATAACCAGCATGGATATTTACACGATTAAGTTGGTAACCGCCTAAAAAGTTTATTCCGAAATCACTACGTTTAAAGTTATCTTCTCCAGAGCCAATTTCAATATCTTGTTTTACGCCACCAGATTTAGCATACGCATCAACTGCAAATGCATAATATGGACCTGCGCCAAAAAAAACTTTACCACTACCTGCTGTAAAATTTGCTAATAAATTTACTGGAACTTCGATGTACATAGAGTTTATCGTACCACTTTCGTTTGCAGTTACCGAACCCCCATCAAAATCAAAATCTCCTCCATTTACTTTTGTTCCTTTGTTAATTAAAGTTAAGCCGGGTTGAACCGAGAATATAGTTGAAACAGGAATATCTGCCGTTCCACCTACATAAAATGATGTTTTCGAATCGAAGCTTGCCGATACTCCCATTGTAGACAAAGTCATGTTTGAGAAAGTTACACCAGCTTTCACACCGAATTTAACTGGAGTTTGAGCCAAAACTGCCGTGCTTAAGCCAGCAATTAAGGTTAAGGATAATACTAGTTTTTTCATGTTTTCTTGTTTGTTTATCTGATTGTAAAACTATAAAATTAGTACCAATAAAAAAGCCCCAGCAAAAAATTACTGGGGCTTTTTTTATTAGATTGATACTTACAAACCGAATGCAAATGCTGCACGTAAGCCCATAAAACCAAATGAATTGCCATCTTTTGACCAGTTTTCGTAACGTAAACCGAAGTCTAAGCTAGATTTATCTGATACTGAGAAAGAAGCTCCTAAAGTTGGGGCTAAAGCTAAAGCAGTACCTCCACCATTTTCTGTACTAATTGCAGCGCCTACTTCACCAGCAGCATAAAAGTTACCACCAAAATAATATTTAACACCTGCTTTTAGAGGAACAATTCCTTCGCTAGTTGGAAAACCTGCAGCTTTAGCTATATCTTTAGTATCTCCTGTTAAAAAATGTGATAAGTAACCACCAGATACGGTTAGGTTTAAAGACTTAGCTACTGGCTGCTCAAATTGTAATGATCCACCTGCAAGCATATTGTCTTTTGAATTGTCTCCAACAGGCAAGCCAGCTTCTGCACCAATACTTAATTTTCTTACAGCACCTTCTGTTTGTGCTGATGCTGCAAAGCCTAAACCTGCAACAAGGGCTAATGATAATACTAATTTTTTCATTGTGTTTTTTTGTAATTTATGTTTGTATTAATTTCTCAATTAGATACAATAACTAAGCCAGTAGTTACAAAGAATTGTCAGATTTTTGACAACTTATACGAATAATTAGCTAATGAGATGAATTTCAATTGGTTAATTTTCTGAACACTTCCTCTAAAGAATCAGTCTTATTTTGTTCTTTCAGGTCTTCTATGGCAGTATTATGTGACAATTTTTCTTACAAGCCAAATGCATATGCTGCACGTATGCCTAAAAATGATAAAGATCTACTTGTAGTCCAAGTTCCATAGCGTAAACCAAAATCTAAGCTTGATTTATCAGCAATAGAAAAAGAAGCACCTAAGCTTGGACCGAAAATAAAAGCTGTACCTCCACCATCAACGCTAATTGCAACACCTGCATCACCTGCACCATAAAAATTATTATTGAAATAATATTTTGCTCCTGCTTTTATTGGAATCATACCCAAACTTGTAGGGAGACCAAATGCTTTAAAAGCATCTCTCAAGTCACCAGTAATCATTTGTGAAAGATAACCTGTAGAAAAAATTAAGTTCAAAGACTTTGCCACTGGTTGTTCAAATTGTATGGATCCACCTGCAATTACAATGTCTTTAATTCCCCTATTAGTTGAAATACCGAATTCGGCACCAATACTTAATTTTTTAACAGCGCCTTCTGTTTGTGCTGATGCTACAAAGTTTAAACCTGCAACAAGTGCAATTGATAATACTAATTTTTTCATAGTTTATGTATTTATAATTTAAAACACAATAACTCTGCCTCTTGAAAAAAATTGTTAGCTCATTTTGATGATATATAGTTTTATTATCTAATGCTATGACGATCAATTTGTTAATCTTCTAAAAACCTCTTCCAATGAATTAGTTTCATTCTGTCTTTTAAGTTCATCAATTGTTGAATTTGCCACAATTTTCCCCTTATTGATGATAATTACCTCATCGCAAATCGCCTCAACTTCTTGCATAATATGGGTAGATAAAATAACTGTTTTATCCTTACCCAAGTTTTTAATTAATGTTCTAATATCTGCTAATTGATTTGGATCTAAACCAGAGGTTGGTTCATCTAATATTAACACTTTCGGGTTATGAATAATTGCTTGTGCTAAACCGACACGTTGCTTATAACCCTTAGAAAGCATACTGATTTTCTTATGCTGTTCGGGCGTTAATCCAACTTGCTTAATCACCTCTTCTACCCTATGTTCCAAATTTTCTAATTGATAGGTTTGCCCTACAAAACTTAAAAATTCACGGATATACATTTCAGTATATAAAGGGGTATTTTCTGGTAAATAACCAATTTGTTTTTTGATAGCTAGCGCATCTGTCAAAATATCTTTATCGCAAATTTCTATACTGCCAGCTGTAGCTGCCAAATAGCCAGTCAACATTTTCATCGTGGTAGATTTGCCAGCGCCATTTGGTCCTAAAAAACCTAAAATCTTACCAGGTTTCGCTTCAAAACTGATGTTATCAACTGCTTTTTGTGAACCGTAGTGCTTAGATAGATCTTTTACTTTAATACTCATTTACTTTAAGTTTAAGTTTGCAAACTTAAGCTTTTTGTCGTTTCTATAATTATCAAATTGTGAACCTGCCAATACCAATTCATCTGTCGATAAAATATCAGCTCCATTTCCTAATAATTGTTCGTATACTTTTTGATTAGGATTAGCAATAGCGCTTTTATCTAAGTTGCCCATTGTACCTAAAATACAGGTAATCCCTTTACGATGTAAATATTCATATACGGCTTTATCTGGTGCTGCTGTACCTACAAAGGCAACAATTCTATTGTTTGGCACCCCCATTTCATTTAAACGCTCTATATCTGCAATGCTTCTGGCGGAGGCTGATATCATTAAATCAGGCGCCAGTTGATGCACTTCTGCAGCTTGGTTAGCATTATAAGTAATTACAATTGAGTTGGCTTCTGATTTTGTTCTTCGCACCGCAGCTATAATTTTAGCATAAGGAACACCGCGTTTAATATCGATGGTAAAGATAACCTTATTTTTGCCCCAAGTTAACACTTCATCCAAAGTTGGAATTTTAAAAGAAGTCACTTTTCCATCATCGTCTTTTAAGCTAAATTTCTGCAATTCTGCATAAGTATAACTTCCAATCAGCCCTGTTCCAGTACTTGTTCTATCTAGTTTATCATCATGCATAATTACCAACGCAGAATCTTTACTCAAAGCCACGTCAAACTCAATAATTACAGGCTGGTAAGTTGTTGCATTTTCGAAAGTTTCAATGGCATTTTCTGGAAAGCCCGACATTGGTCCTCCACGGTGTGCACTAATTAAAGGAAATCCAGTTGTTTTACGGTTTAGGAAATTAGTAAAATCATCCGCAGAGCGAAAATAAATATAATGATGTTTTGATGGCGATATGCATGATAAGCATATGATAAAAACAGCAACAACAAGTAGATTGATTTTTTTCATATTCCAAAATTAAATTAAAATTAGAAGGCAGAAACACTTTGATTTGAAATGTTACATTATCAACTGTTAATTCAGCTATTGATTACAAAACCATCCTTTCAATTACCCAATTTTATTATTCAGCACAGTACTTCTAATGATGATATTATACTGGTTATGGTTTGGTCATCTTCATAGCAAGTCCGCATCTAGTCCGCATCTAGTCCGCGTTATCGTATAAAAATGCGGACTAGACGCGGATTAATTATGGCGTTAATACGAAGCGAACCTTAAGGCAAATAGTGTTCTATTCAATAAAGCCACTAAACTTCATGTGGCTTTTTCTATTTACAAAAACCTCATTTTCATCACCTATACCTTTAAGCCTTTTTATTATATTTGCATCACTATGGCTAAAACAAACGACGAACAATTTAAAAATGTAATATCACACGCTAAAGAATACGGTTTTGTATTTCAAAGCAGCGAAATATATGACGGTTTAAGTGCCGTTTATGACTATGGGCAATTAGGTGCCGAATTAAAAAACAACATCAAAACTTATTGGTGGAAAGCTATGGTGCAAATGCATGAAAACATAGTAGGAATTGATTCTGCAATATTTATGCATCCTAAAGTATGGAAAGCAAGTGGTCACGTGGATGGTTTTAACGATCCGATGATTGACAATAAGGATTCAAAAAAACGTTATCGTGCTGATCAGTTATTAGAAGATAAAATTGCTCGTTACGAAAAAGATGGCAAAACCGAAAAGGCTGCAAAATTGCAAGCTGATATGGATGCTGCTTTAATGGCTGAGGATTTGCCTCGTTTAAAAGTACTAATAGAAGAGCACGAAATTGCTTGTCCGGTTAGTGGCACCAAAAACTGGACTGATGTTCGTCAATTTAACTTGATGTTTAGCACTCAGTTTGGCGCAATGGCAGAAGGAAGCGATGAAGTTTACCTTCGTCCAGAAACCGCACAAGGTATCTTTGTGAACTTCTTAAACGTACAAAAATCTGGGAGAATGAAAATTCCTTTCGGGATTGCACAAATTGGTAAAGCTTTTAGAAACGAAGTAATTGCCCGTCAATTTATCATGCGCATGCGTGAGTTTGAACAAATGGAAATGCAATTCTTTGTTCGTCCAGGTGAAGATAAAAAATGGTTTGCTTATTGGAAAGAAGCTCGTTTAAAATGGCATAAAGCATTAGGGACAGCTCCAGAAAAATACCGTTTCCATGATCACGTTAAATTAGCACATTATGCAAATGCAGCGACGGATATTGAATTCGAATTCCCATTTGGATTTAAAGAAGTAGAAGGAATTCACAGTAGAACAGATTTCGATTTAACTCAACATCAAGAATATTCTGGCAAGAAAATGCAATATTTTGATAACGATTTAGATGAAAATGGAAAACCTTATGGCAATTACGTTCCTTACGTTATCGAAACTTCTATCGGTTTAGATCGTATGTTTTTATTAACGATGATCAACGCTTTTGAAGAAGAAGATTTAAGTACCCCAGAAAGACAAGACAGCAGAACGTTGCTGCGTTTACATCCTGCTTTGGCACCAATTAAAGTGGCTATTTTCCCATTAACCAAAAAAGATGGTTTACCAGAAAAAGCTCGTGAAATTATGGATCATTTGAAATTCGATTTCAACTGTGTGTATGAAGAGAAAGATGCAATTGGAAAACGCTACCGTCGTATGGATGCTATTGGTACGCCTTTTTGTGTAACTGTAGATCATCAAACGTTAGAAGATAATACGGTTACTATTCGTCATAGAGATACTATGGAGCAGCAACGCATTGAAATTAAAGAATTACATACCATTATTGAAGGTAAAGTAAGCTGGAGAACTTTGCTAGCTCAGTAAAATATAGGAATAAAAAAGCCGCTAGCAAAACTAGCGGCTTTTTTTTATAAAATATCATCGAGTGCATCATCAGTTCTTGCAATAACTGCCCTATCTCCATTTACAACAATTGGTCGTTGTATTAAAATTGGGTTTTCATGCATAGCTACAATCCACTCTTCATCGGTCAACTCTTTTCCTTTAAATTTTTCCAGATAAACCTTTTCGGTTTTCCGAATTATATCATGTGGTCTACAACCTAATTTATGGAGCAGCATTTTCAACTCAGCTACGCTTGGTACTTCTTCCAAATAATTAATTACTTGAAATTCTTCATCGCCTTGTGTTAGTACTTTTAATGCCTCACGACTTTTACTGCAGCTACTATTATGATAAATTGTCAGCATAGTTTTAGTTTTTTCCATACCAGTCGTGGTGATCTACTCTAGTAATTTCAGGTTTACCAATGGCAGTTAAAATCCTTCGAGCACCAACTAATGTGGTTGATTGGCCTTGATCATAATTAGCCGCGGTAGGCACTAAACTATTAATTTTAACCATGCCTGCACTTTGAATAAACTCTCCATTACCCATGTAAATTGCAGTATGCGTAACTCTTCCACCGTTTATTCCTCTACGCTTAGCAGCAGAAAAAAACAACAAATCGCCAGGCTTTAAATTCGCCAAACATTTAGTCACACTAACCGTATCGTTTTCTAAAACATCAATCGCATCCCCAACCAAAGCCTGTTGAGAAGCATCTCTAGGAATAATAATTCCATTTAAAAAATAGGCTGTCTTAGTAAATCCACTACAATCTACCCCTTTAATAGAAGTGCCACCCCACAAATAAGGTACACCTAATAAAGTTTGTGCGGTCGTTAAAACAGCAGTAGCAGTTGGGTTAGGTCTTTTTAACCATTGTTTATAAACTCCAGCTTGTGCTTTTGGTATAAATGCAATTCGCTTATCAGGGAAACTCACTTTATAGAAACCATTGTCCTCCCCTAAAACTTGTAAGATATTCCCATTTACTAGATCAGAGACACGAGTAGAATTTACATCCGCTTTACTAAACGCATGACCATAATCAGCAGTAAAAATAATTTTATCAGCCTTTTGCCAATCCTTAAAACTTTGTTCATTCATTACAGCGAGTGCACCACCATCTGTCCAGGCTAAATAACCGTCAGGTGTTTTAACCAAATAAAATCCGCCTTGCTTTTTAAATATCTCAACAGGTGTTCCTAACAACATTTGTGTCATCAGCTCTGCTCCATGTTGCGGATTGCTCCTATTATTTCCCACAGAAATATTAGCCACACCGTAAACTAAGTCATTTAATGATTTAGCAGGCAATAAAGCCGACGTAAACTTTACATTTTGTAGTGTAGGTTTCATCTTTTCAAATTCAAGCAAAGCTGCTTCCGATGTACTTTCTAATCGAACCGAATCACCTCGCATCTGCAGGTTAAAATAAACAGAACGTTTATCTGGAGCATACTTTTTTTGCACCGCAACAGCAACACTACGATAAGCAGAAGTATCAGATTGAGCCTTAGCTCCAATTACACAAAAACTTAAAAACAAGCCTAAATATAAACTCTTCATTTGCATACAATTTGAATAACGAAGTTACAACAAATAGAATTATATACATATTTCGTAACTGGCAACTTACATTCATATTATTTCAACATTAAAAGTTAAGGAAAACTAATCTTAATTCCTTGATAGCAAAACCATTTCTTTGATGATAAATTAATTACTAGCAAATATGTAAATTGCCAAACTTTTAGCAAAAAATGAAACCCCTAAATAAAAGAGAACAATCTATTTATATAGCGTTAGTCTATCGTTTTATAGTGTTATTACTATTATATACGCTCTGTAGATTAGGTTTTTATATCACTAATCGTTCACTTTTTAATCATATTCCTTTTGCTGATTTACTATACATTTTTGCTGGTGGCATAAAGTTCGATATTGCTGCTCTACTCTACATCAACTCCTTATACATTGTATTACAAGCAATTCCATTTCCTTTTAGGTATAGGAATGGCTACCAACTTTTTTGTAAATGGTTATTTATCATCACAAATACCATTGGTTTCTTAGCTAACTTTATAGACTTTGCTTACTATAAGTATACCTTAAAACACACCACAGCAAGTGTATTTTCACAATTTAGTAATGAACAGAACAAGTTAAAACTAGTTGTAGATTTCTTAGCAGATTATTGGTATTTACTTATTCTCTTTATCATTTTCATTTATCTATTTATAAAGTTATACCAGGTTGTTCGCATACAAAAAGCACCTAAATTTACTTGGTATATTTACCTAACACACACTTTGGCTTTAGTGCTAATAGCAGGTTTAAGTGTGATTGGTATGCGTGGTGGCTGGCGTCACAGTACCCGACCAATAACTATGAGCAATGCTGGCGATTTTGTAAAATCTCCTAGCGATATGAGTTTGGTATTAAATACGCCTTTTACCATTATGAAAACCTTAAAGGCAGCCAACCTAAAACCCGTAAACTACTACAATCAGCAACAGCTTGATAGCCTTTATAATCCCATCCATCAACCAGAAAACAAAGGCTCGTTTAAAAAACTTAATGTTGTATTTCTCATCATCGAAAGCTTAGGAAAAGAACACATCGGTGCCTTAAACAAAGATTTATTAAATGGAACATACAAAGGCTATACTCCTTTTATCGATAGTTTAGTAGCTAACAGTTTTACTTCCTCACATACGTACGCGAATGGGCGAAAATCTATAGATGCACTGCCATCCATCATTTCTGGCATTCCTTCTATTCGTGAACCCTTTGTGCTTTCATCTTATTCTGGCAATAAAACCACAAGTATTGCAAAATTACTAGGCGATGAAGGATACGAAACTGCTTTCTTTCACGGCGCACCAAACGGTTCAATGGGTTTTTCGGCCTATACTAACCTTGCTGGAATTAAAAAATATTATGGTAAAACCGAATACAACAACGATGCAGATTTTGATGGTATTTGGGGCATTTGGGACGAACCTTTTATGCAATACATGGCCAAAACTATCAACACCTTCAAGCAGCCTTTTTTCTCTGCTTTTTTCTCGGTTTCATCACATCATCCTTTTAAAGTGCCCGAAAAATATAGTGGTAAATTCCCAAAAGGACCGCTACCTGTACAGGAACCAATCGGTTATACCGATATGGCGCTAAAAAAGTTTTTTGCTACAGCCTCAAAAATGCCTTGGTATAAAAATACCTTATTTGTGTTGTGTGCAGATCATGCCACCGTATCCTACTTGCCCCAATATCAAACCACACCAGGTTATTTCTCTATCCCAATTTTATTTTATTACCCAGGCGGAGATTTAAAGGGAAAAACAGATAAATTGATGCAACAAGCAGACATCATGCCAACCGTTTTAAACTATCTAAACTACAATAAGCCCTATTTTGCCTTTGGGTTCGATGCATTTAGCACAAAAAATAACAACTTTGTAGTGAATAACAACGATGGCAGTTTCAGTTTTTACCAAGGAGATTATCTTTTAATTAACGACGGATTAAAATCTAACGCTTTATTTAATTTAAAAACAGATCGATTAACAAAAAATAACCTTGTTAATAAAGCACCAGAAGTTCAAAATACCATGGAAAAATACCTGAAGGCATTTATACAACAATACAATAATAGAATGATTAAAGACCAATTAACTGCAAAATAATATGAGAAAAAGAGCATTAATGGTCATCGATTTCTTTTACCCACCATTTAAAAAATGGTTTACCTTACACACATTTAGATACATGGCAGCTGGCGGCATAACCGCAGCAACAGGCATTATAGGCTACTTTTTAATTTACAATTACATACTACACCAGCAAGATGTAACCATTGGCCCGTACCTAGTAACCGCACACATCGCAGCCTTAGCTATCGAGTCAGTATCTACATTTATTGTTGGTTTTACGCTAAATAAATACCTCGTATTTACACAATCAAATCTAAAAGGGCGTATCCAACTTTTTAGGTACGCAACTGTAGTTGCAACAAACATTCTACTCAACTATGCCCTCATGAAAATCTTAGTAGAAGGTTTTCAGTTTTACCCAACCATTGCAAAAACGCTGATCACTATCGTATTAGCTGTATTTAGCTATTTTTCACAAAAGTATTTCTCTTTCAGAGTAAAAAAGGAATAAACTTTCAGAACAGCAAGGCAAGATAAAGAACGAGCCTAGCGGCAGCGAGCTAAAAGACAAGCCAAATAAAAAATGACACTCATCATTTTAGCGTAAAAGGACATTCTTTTCTTGCATTCCTAATGCAAACAAGCTAATTTAGCCATAATCAATACCTATACCACAATGAGTGATTTTAATAATCAGCAAGTAGCCCAACTCCCTAAACATTTAAGGCAGTTTATAGTAGAGCAACATTACGAAAAATACACACCAATAGACCAAGCGGTGTGGAGATACGTGATGCGCCAAAATTATAGCTATTTAAAACATGTGGCATATTATCCATACATCAAAGGTTTGCAACGAGCTGGCTTAAGTATAGAGTACATCCCGGATTTACAAACCATGAACGACAACCTAGGCAAAATTGGCTGGGGAGCTGTTACTGTAGATGGATTTATTCCACCAGCAGCTTTCATGGAATATCAGGCTTATAGAGTATTAGTTATTGCAGCAGACATTCGTCAAATTAACCATATAGAATACACACCAGCACCTGATATTATACATGAAAGCGCAGGACATGCACCAATTATTGCCGACACAGATTACAATAATTATTTAAGTTATTTTGGTTCTATTGGTGCAAAAGCAATGTTTTCGAGCAAAGATTTCGAGTTGTATGAAGCTATCCGCAAACTTTCCATTTTAAAAGAAGCAGTAAACGCTGATGAAGAAGAAATCGCTCTTGCGGAAAAAACGCTGCGTCATATTGCAGATAATATGGGTGAACCATCAGAAATGGCTTTATTAGGTCGTTTACACTGGTGGACCGTTGAATATGGATTAATAGGAACATTAGAAAATCCTAAGATTTATGGTGCAGGCTTACTTTCATCTATTGGCGAAAGTGCAACATGTATGAATCCGGATATTAAAAAGATTTGGTACAATTTAGATACGATTAATTATCAATACGATATTACGCAACAACAACCACAGCTATTTGTAACACCAACTTTTCAAAACTTAATAGATGTTTTAGAAGCGTTTGCTGATACTATGGCATTTAGACGCGGTGGTGCCGAAAGTATTTTAAAAGCAATAGAATGTAAAAATCCTGCAACGGCAGTTTACAGTTCTGGTTTGCAACTTACTGGCACATTTACAGATATTGGTTTAAGCAAAGCTGATGAATTGACTTTTGTTAAAACCACAGGCCCATCTGCATTAGCATTTAATGGAAAGCAACTTCTAGGACATGGAAAAGATTACCATGCAGCTGGGTTTTCTTCGCCAGTTGGCAAGTTAAAAGGGGCAGCAAAACCTTTAGAAGAACACAATTTAATAGAATTGGAATTAGCTGGAATATTTGAAGGAAAACAAGCTGAACTTACTTTTGAAAGCGGTATTAACGTAAGTGGTTTAGTTAAAGAAATTGTAGTTAGAGAAAGTAAAGTCATCTTAATCGTTTTCGAAAACTGCACAGTTAAAGAAGACAATGGGAATATTTTATTTAAACCAGAATGGGGAACTTACGATATGGCGATAGGCGAGAAAATAATTTCGGTATTTAATGGCGCAGCTGATAAAGATGCTTTTGAAGAAATTATTTTTGTAAGTAAAGAACAAACTCATAAAGTAACTTACGATGAGGCAACACAGCAATTGCATACTTTATATCAAAAAGTTCGTTCAATAAGAGAAAACCAAAGTGGATACGAAGAACTTGCTTCTATTTTTAAAGCGTTGAAAACTGCTCATCGCACTGATTGGCTTTGCGCCCTAGAAATTTTAGAAATTGTATACCACAAACAATTAGATCCCGCATTTGAAAAAGAATTGCGTATTCACTTAGAAATGAAAGCCGCAACAGAACCAGATCATGCAAAACTAATTAACGATGGTTTACATGTAATAGCCAACCCAGTAACACAATTAATAACCGAAGAAGATTAATTGTTGTACGTTACAAATGATACGTTTAGGTAACGTAAGGTTTATAATGTATAACTTATAACTTTTATAATGAATGTAATAATAACAGGTGCAAGTAGTGGTATAGGTTTCGAAACCGCATTAGAATTTGCTTTAGATAGTAAAAATAAAGTTATCTGCATAGCTCGTTCGGCTGACAAGCTGAGAAAATTGCATGAAATTGCAAAGGGCATTAACCCAGATTGCACTTTATTACCTGTTGCATTTGATTTAGTAAATGATAGTTATGCTGCCTTAGTTCCTTTCATTCAAGAGCGCTTAGGTACGGTTGACATTTTAATAAATAATGCTGGCAGTTTAATCAATAAACCGTTTACAGAGACTACAGAAGCAGATGTAGCAGAAATGCTAGAGCATAATGTGATGAGCCATTTTAAAATGATGCGCCATACATTGCCGTTTATGCAAAGTGGAAGTCATATTGTGAACATTGGTAGTATGGGTGGTTTTCAAGGAAGTGTTAAATTCCCTGGCCTGGCTGCTTATTCGGCAAGCAAAGCGGCTTTGCATACGTTAAGTGAATGCTTAGCCTTCGAATTGGCCGATCAAGGGATAAAAGTAAATTGCTTAGCCTTAGGTTCAGCGCAAACTGAAATGCTAGAAGCAGCATTTCCAGGTTATGAAAGTCCTGTAATGGCTTTTGAAATGGGAAAATATGTGGCTGATTTTGCTCGTACTGGGCATAAGTTTTTCAATGGAAAAGTATTGCCTGTTGCAGTAACTACCCCATAGCACTTTTTTGTTTGGCAATAGGTTTGAATAATAGAAATAAAAATTCAAACCTTATGGAAAACAACATTACTACAACAACAGACAGCGGAAAAACTGCTGCAATCATTAGCTATTTTTCACTTCTTGGATGGTTAATTGCTTATTTCGCTATGCACAAAGACAAAAAAACGGAATTAAGTTCTTTTCATTTAAGACAAACTTTATTATTTGCAATCGCAGTTATGATACTAGGATGGGGATTTAGCTTAGTAATAGGAATCTTAATTGTATCTACTGGAATTTTAGCTTTAATCTACTTGCTCTATGCATTTTATCTTGTGATTCTTGTAGTTTGGATTATTGGCTTATTGGGCGCTATTAAAGGTATAAAAACACCAATGCCAATCATTGGACAAAAAGCTCAAACAATTTTTTCTTCTATTTAATTTTAAAAATTTTTATCAAAAGCCTACTTATCCTTATGAGAAGTAGGCTTTTTTAGCAATTAACAATTCCTACAATCATCAAGTTTTCAACACTTTACCTCATTTGCTTTTTTTTCTTATCTTTGGCAACCTGATATGAAGAAATTTTTAATTATTCTTTCATTTATTTTGTTCTTTGCCTTAACTGGTAAAGCTCAAGAAACAAAGTCGCTTCCTAAACAATATCAAGAAGCGGTTACAGACATCTTAGGTAAAATTCCAGATGCTGCTGCAAACAAGGCTACTCAAATCATGGATTTTGCAAAATCACTATTGGGTGTTCGTTACAAATATGCATCAAGCAGTCCTGAAAGAGGATTTGATTGTTCTGGTTTTGTAAGTTATGTTTTCAAGAATTTCGGATTTACTGGAGCTCGATCCTCTAGAGATTTTGCAAAACAAGGAAAACAAGTTGCGCTAAATGAAGCTAAAGTTGGTGACGTTTTAGTGTTTACTGGTACCAACGCAAGATTAAGAACACCAGGTCATGTTGGCATTATTTACTCTATTGATGCTGATGGAAAAATCAAATTTATTCATGCTTCTTCTGGTAAAGCACATGGTGTTACAGTAACCGATTTAGAAGGTTATTACAAAACACGGTTTTTAAAAGCTGTTACAGTTGTAGAATAATTCTGCTCACAATTTCGCTCTCCTTCTGCATTTGTCAAATGGTGAAACTTTCTGTATTTTCATGTTCTCAATTAACTGAAAATGGCTGAACTTAAAACCAAGGTTACGGAACAAGCTGTGTCTGATTATTTACAGCAAATCACCGATGAAACTCTTCGAAAAGATTGTCAAACGATTTGCCAACTAATGGAAGATGTAACCAAAGCTACAGCAAAAATGTGGGGAACGGCAATTATTGGCGTAGGAGATTACACATATAGTTATTCAACAGGAAGAACTGGAGATTGGTTTATGATGGGTTTTTCACCACGAAAAGCAAACATTAGTTTATATATTTTAGGTTGCAACCAAGATGAAAGAGCAGATATCCTTTCTCGTTTAGGTAAACATAAAACTGGTAAAGGTTGCATTTACATTAAAAATTTAAAAGATATTAATGTGGATGTTCTAAGAGAAATGTGTGAGATTTCTTATCAGAACTTGAAGAAATAGAGATTATAACAAAACTACTTTCAACGCATCAAGAACATTCCCTAAGCCTAGCATCTGATGTGCTAACTCATGCAATTCACGTTTTTTATTTGCTTCATCTCCAATAGTGGCATCTAAAATATCTTTTACATTGCTATTCCATCGCATAGCATCTATTTCTTCATCACTTGGTAAATGTTCAATATTGCCTAACATCCCTAGATCATTACCAGTTAAAACTGTTGAATTTTTAACCGAAATTGGTAAAGCATCAACCCCTATTCCTAAAGTTGTTAAAGGTTTTGCTACTTTAAATAAACTTTCAGGGGTAACTCTACAATACCAATCACCACCTAAACGAGCCACCAAATCTATTTTAGTCTGATCAATTTTCCCCTCCTCATCTAAAATCTCTTCTTTTAGGTGTATTAATTTTATTTCGGCAAGCACTAAATTTCCAGCACCATGTTGGTCTCCCAATGGAATAACTTCTTTAACAATACACTCTAATTGAACAGGCGCTTCAGCAACTCTAGGTGGCTTTACTAATTCAGATTCAAGCATAGTAAAACCAGCCTTTTCAAATTCATTCACCCCTTTAGCATATTCTGTGCTAGCTAAACTAGTTTGCTGTACCATTGCATAATCGACAATGTTAATGACACATTCTTTAACTTCTAATACGTTTTGCAAACTATGTTTAGTGGTATTATCTCGAACCCTACGTGCTGGAGAAAAAATACACATGGGTGGGTTTGTGCTAAACATATTAAAAAAACTAAACGGACTTAGATTAATATTCCCTTCAGAATCTATTGTAGACGCAAAGCAAATTGGTCGCGGAGCAATGGCATATTGCAAATAGTTTTGCAATTGCATAGGTGAAAGATCTGATGTTTTTAGTGTTAGCATTTATAAGAATTGGAATGTTGAAATAAAAAGACCAAAAAAGAATGTCATCCTGAGCTTGTCGAAGGAATTCTTTTTTGGTCTATTAGTCTTCGACAAGCTCAGACGGAAATCATTATTAAGATTTTTTCAATCCTAAAATTGAGAAATCTGTATCAGTTTTAGTAATGATATTGGTTAAGCTACCTAAACCCGTAATTTCCATTTCAACATCATCACCAGCTTGCAACCATTGTACTTTATAGTTTGGATCATTTAATAAACCTGTACCATTTAACTCTAAGAAACAGCCAGTTCCAACAGTTCCAGATCCAATCACATCACCTGGCAAAATATCTACACCATAAGCACAACGTTCAATAATTTCTGCAAAAGTCCAATCCATATCTGCCATATTTCCTGCAGATACTTCTACCCCATTTACCCTACACGTCATTTTTAAATCGTAAGCATTACCAACATGATTTGGTTTTGCAGGCACTTTATATTGTTCCAATTCATCTGGTGTTACCAACCAAGGGCCAATTACTGTCGAGAAATCTTTGCCTTTAGCTGGACCCAAGTTTAGCAGCATTTCCTCCATTTGTAAAGTTCGGGCACTCATATCATTCATAATCATATACCCAGCAATGTATTCATCAGCTTCTGCTGCTTTTACATTACGACCTTTTTTACCAATGACAATGGCTACCTCTAATTCAAAATCCAGTTTCTGAAAATGATCTGGCATACATTCTATTTCTCCAGGACCTTGAATTGCATTGTGGTTCGTGAAATAGAAAATTGGATACTGATCAAACTCTGCAATCATATCTACCTTACGATTACGCCTTGCTGCCGCCACATGTTGACGAAAAGCATATCCATCTCTGCAAGAAGTTGGATGTGGAACTGGCGCTAGTATTTGATAGAAGACTTCTTCTTTAGGTTTCAAATCTCCATTAATAATGTCCTGATTAATTTGTTTCGCTCTTTCCATTAAAGGCTCGCCACCTTGTAAAAAAGCATTCATATCGTCAGGAATTAACTTATTACAGGAATTTAGATTATAAATATGCCCATTTACAAAAACACCCAAGTGCTCTCTATCTTCGGTTTTGTAGGATACTAATTTCATCTTTTATATTTTGTTTTAAAGGTTAGATGGAGCCTTTGATGATTAAAATAAATATTTTAATCAAGTCGGGTTCATAAGATATCTGGTTTAGAATATGGCGGTAAAGCTAAGAATTAGTGCTAGGTTTCAAAATTTTTATGCGATATTTTCTATCCTATATCGATTTATGATAGCTGATGATTTCTTCTCCTTTGGCCATAAGTATGCTATCCGTCAAGTTCACAAAAATACCGTGTGCCAAAATTCCATCTACTTGATTTAGCTCACTGGCTAATTTTTCAGGATCATCAATTAATCCAAAGTCTGTATCAAAAATGTAGTTCTGGTTGTCAGTTATAAATGCTTTACCATTTTCAATGCGTTTTACAGGCGTACCTTTTAGCTTTTTAAGTTTAATCATTACATATTTTTCAGCATTTGGATTAACTTCTATTGGCACTTTGAATGCGCCTAGCCTTTCCACCAATTTGCTTCCATCGGTAATTATAATCCTCTTCTTGCTTAGTGAAGCAACTATTTTCTCTCTAAATAAGGCTCCTCCACCGCCTTTAATGAGATTAAATTCTTTCGTAAACTCATCTGCACCATCAATACTAACATCAATTGAACTAACTTTTCCTAACGCTAACAAAGGAATACCTAATGAAATAGCTAGTTCTTTTGTAGCTTCCGAGCTAGGAACTCCCGTGATTTTAAACCCATCTTTTATACGCTTTGCTAATTCTTTAATAGCTAATGTAGCAGTAGAACCCGTGCCCAAACCCACCACATCATTATTCTTCACATAGTTGATGGCAGCCTTTGCAGCAGTTAATTTCTCCAAATTTTGATTGTCATTTGCCATATTTAAAAGTATGAATTAATTTGAAATTAACTTTAAAAATCATAATTTTACTCAACGAAATGATTAGCAAATCAACATATCAAAACCATAATGCAAACGAAGTTCTTGCAGCTTTTAGATATGCTATGCTTTCAAAAATCATTTTTGCGCAATATTCTTTTTAAGTCGTTTTTCTGAGCGTCAATTTTAAAACGTTTCTTACGTTTTAATCGTTATATATTTACATTTCTAACCAAATTACCTAACGCTATGCCAATTTACCATACATTAGGAACTATTCCGCCGAAGCGACATACTGTTTTCCGCAAACCAGATGGCAATTTATACGCTGAGGAATTAGTTTCAACTGAAGGTTTTTCAAGTTTATACTCGCTGGTTTATCATTGTCACCCACCAACAATTGTAAAATCTTTGGGTGAGCCTTATTCTGTGGAGCCAAAAATTGCTCGTGAAAAACATTTAAGACATACGAGTTTAATTGGCTTCAATATAAAACCAGAAGATGACTATTTGAAAAGTCGTAAACCTGTTTTAGTGAATAGCGATTTACATATTTCGTTAGCAGCACCTAGAAAATCAATGACCGATTATTTTTACAAGAATAGTCAGGCAGATGAAGTGATATTTATTCACGAAGGCTCTGGAACATTGAAAACTGGTTTTGGTAAAATCAAGTTTGCATATGGTGATTATTTAGTTGTTCCTCGTGGTACGATTTATCAATTAGAATTTAATGATGAGAAAAATAGACTTTTCATTGTAGAAAGTTTTAGCCCAATTCGCACGCCAAAACGTTACCGTAATTCATTTGGCCAGTTGGAAGAACATTCTCCTTATTGTGAAAGAGATATTAAGCGTCCACAAGATTTAGAAACAATTGATGAGCTTGGAGATTTTAAAGTCTTGATTAAAAAACAGGGAATTATTTATCCTTATACTTACGGAACACACCCATTTGATTTTGTAGGATGGGATGGTTTTCATTATCCATGGGCATTTTCTATTCATGATTTTGAACCGATAACGGGACGTTTACATCAACCACCTCCAGTTCATCAAACATTTGAAGGACATAATTTTGTGATCTGTTCATTTGTTCCTCGTAAATATGATTATCATCCATTATCAATTCCTGCACCGTATAACCACAGCAATGTAGATAGTGATGAGGTTCTATATTATGTAGATGGAGATTTTATGAGTCGCAAAAGTGTAGTAAAAGGCCAAATTACTTTACACCCAGGGGGAATTCCTCATGGCCCACATCCTGGAACTGTAGAAAAATCAATTGGTAAAGAAAAAACAGAAGAACTAGCTGTAATGATAGATCCTTTTAGACCTTTAATGTTAACTCAAGATGCAGTTGATATTGAAGATGAGAGTTACCATACCAGCTGGCAAATTAATGTAGAGTAAAAGAGTTGGAAAGTTATTAGTCGAGAAAGTCCGAAAGATTTAATTTTCTAACTTATAAAACAATAAAAGCTCCGACTTTCGGTCTTACGGACTTTCGGACATTAAAAATCAATATCATGTCAACACAAACATTTGCAGAAAAAATAGCAAAAGCACAAGATTTCCTTCCTATTAACGGAACGGATTATATAGAATTTTACGTGGGCAATGCCAAACAGGCAGCTCACTATTACAAAACAGCATTCGGTTTTCAATCTTTGGCCTATGCAGGACCAGAAACTGGCGTTAGAGATAGAGCTTCCTATGTTCTACAACAAGGCAAAATCAGATTGATTTTGACTACTGCTCTAAAATCCGATAGTCCAATAGCAGAGCATGTAAAAACACATGGTGATGGTGTGAAAATATTAGCACTTTGGGTTGATGATGCGTATAGCGCATTTGAAGAAACCACCAAACGTGGCGCTAAACCCTATTTACAACCACAAACCTTAACCGATGACCATGGTGAAGTAAAAATGAGTGGGATTTACACCTATGGTGAAACTGTGCACATGTTTATAGAGCGTAAAAACTACAATGGCATTTTTATGCCTGGTTATAGAGCATTGCAAAGTGAATATAATCCAGCAGATGCTGGGCTTTTATATATTGACCATTGTGTAGGAAATGTGGGTTGGAATCGCATGAACGAAACTGTAAAATGGTATGAAGATGTAATGGGTTTTGTGAATATTCTCTCTTTTGATGATAAACAAATTAACACCGAATATTCTGCATTGATGAGTAAAGTGATGAGTAACGGAAATGGTTTCTCTAAATTCCCAATTAACGAGCCGGCAGAAGGCAAGAAAAAATCTCAAATTGAAGAGTATTTAGAATTTTATGAAGGCGAAGGTGTTCAGCATATTGCAGTTGCAACAAAAGATATTGTTAAAACAGTTACCGATTTAAAGTCTCGTGGTGTAGAATTTTTAAGTGCACCACCAGAGGCCTATTACGAAATGATGCCAACTCGTGTTGGAGAAATAGATGAAGAAATTGCGTTATTAAAAAGCTTGGGTATTTTGGTTGATTGTGACGAAGAAGGTTATTTATTGCAAATTTTCACTAAACCTGTTGAAGATCGCCCTACCCTATTTTTTGAAATTATTCAGCGTAAAGGAGCACAATCATTTGGAGCAGGAAACTTTAAAGCTTTATTCGAATCATTAGAACGTGAACAAGAATTAAGGGGAAATTTATAACCATTTTACTGTTTATACATTATGGCTTTAAAAATTAAATTACTGTTGATTGGATTTGTGCTATTACAAACCCAAACTTGCAGAAAAGATGACTTTAAGGATGTTCCAGTTTGTATCTTGGAAAAAATCAAGGAATTAAAAACTGAAAATGTCTCAAATCCACCAGCAAGTGTTTGGCAATATGAATACAATGGACAAACCGTTTATTTTATTCCACAAAAGTGTTGTGATCTTCCAAGTTTACTTTACGATAAAAATTGTAATTTAATTTGTAGCCCTGATGGAGGTTTTACAGGTAAAGGTGATGGAAAATGTACAGACTTTTTTGAAAAGCGAACCAAAGAGAAATTAATCTGGAAAGACGATAGAAAATAGAATATTAAAAAGCTGCTTAAAAAATTAAGCAGCTTCTTTAACAATGTCCTAAAGCGTAATAAATAATTACAAATATTACAATGGTGGATAAACACCCACCACCCAATTTTTTTGCGCCATAACCGGCTATTATTGTTCTGAAGAAATTATTCATAGTTAAATGGTTTTTAGATATAACCATTATCTACCTGAAAAAGTTTTATTTCTCCTTAATCACTATCAATAACCCTTTTCCTTTTGGTATTAAAATTTCACTTTGTGGGGTTAAAGAACTTTGATTCTGAAAATCTTTCACTTCTGGAATAGTAATCACAGCTTTTGCTGGATCAATTCTTAATGTCTTCCAGTCAACATTTAAGGTAATTTTTACATCATTATCTGCCCAACTTGCAATAGCCACTAAAGCAGCTCCTTGTTTTTTATAAACTGTTGCCAATACTTCAGCATTGTTCGTTTTAACCGGGCAATTTTCTGACCAATAGCCAATCATTTTTGTACCTTTCATTCCAAAATCGTCCCAAACTTTCCAAATTGGACGAGGATCATTATTCCCAGACCATGGTAAACGATTAGTCATTCCATAAATCATTCCACGCCATTGATTTCCTCCATCTTGTAACATTTCTCCCATTAAACCAAATGGAATTCCACTCACTTCTGTTAAAAAGAAATCAGGTTTGTTCTTTTCGTAATCGAAATATTCTCCAAACCAAAGGCGATTTAAATAGGGAAAATGCTCCATGTATAAGTTAGCACTATTGTTAAATCCGTCGCTTTTATTGTACTGATTTGCCGAGTGCAAATCTATAATTCCAGGATGTCCATCTTGAGTTAACACACGTTTAATGCGTTTCATGGTTATTCTATCAAATGCAACATCATCCAAATAAATACCATCAACACCTACATTTTTGGTTAACCAATTCATGCCTTCTACATAGTAATTATGCCAGCGACTCATGCCGCTGTTTACAATTGCTGCGTCTTTAATTTCTGGCACAAACCATGCTGCGATATAATCATCTTTAACATGTTCTTGCAACCAAGAAAATCCGCCTCCTTTACCTGGCGAATAAATCTCATGTCCTAAGCTTCTCATTGGAAATGTCTCGTAAGCTCGGTTAGATAATTCGCGAACTGTATTGTAAATCTTTACTTTCAGTCCTTTACTATGCGCTTCATCTATATAATTTTTCATTTTTTCATGCTCAATAAATGGATAATTAATCCAAGGATTGATTGGTGTTGCGTGATGAATATTTATAACTGTTGCACCCGTTGCTTTAATGCTATCAATTGAATTATATTTATGATAGAAGCGATTTTCCCATTGAAAATCGGTGTTTATAGTGTGAAATGGAGTAATTAACAATGTAAAGTTATAATACAATACATCACCTTTTTTTAGTTGACGCTCGCCAGTATAATTATTAGCTAACATCGAACTTCCTTTTATACCTATAGTTACACCTCCTTTATTTTCATTGCCCCAAGAAGTTGGCAGCAATAATGGTTTTTGTAAATAGAAGTTAGTATTTAATGGTCTAACGTATTTTTCATCACGTAATGCATATTGCAAACCTGCGTTAACATTTCCTAACCAAGCACCATCTTGATTTTTATTGGCAACATCCCATTTCCAATCAAATTTTTCGGGACGCAAACCTCCTTTTTGCCCAAACCCCATCATGTAAGTTGCCACAGTCTTATTAAAAGGGATATGCATCGTAACATCCTTTAAATCAACATCTTTTAAGGCAGTTACTTTTACAGTATATGCCAAAAATCCATCAAATTCCAAGCTCCCGGCAACATCCATTTGTAAACTATCATTTGCATTTTTGCTTTTCCATTGCACAGTTCCCGCTTCTTTTTTGGTAAATTCTATTCCACCATCTTTAAGCACTGTATTTTTTCCATCCGCTTTGCGCACAAAATGGAAGTGAATGTTTTCTGCTAACAAGTTATTTGGAGTCGTTGTATAATCCGTCATTTCTGGACTAAAAAAAGTCTGAATTTGCTTCGGGAAACCATTTTTATCTAACTCTACTTTTCTACCCAAAAGATTAATCGTATTTCCTTGAACCTGTAATGAAGTATAAGGTGCAATCACAGTATTTTTTTGAGCTAATGTAGAATTTAGCCAAGTTAAACGCGTTTGTTTCCATGGTTCATCAATTCCACCATTTGTTTTTACGGTTCTAGGAACTACCATTAAATTTATCTTCACCACTTGCGAGGGAGCATTAGCTGAAGAAACAGTTACTGTTCCGCTATACGTTGTGCTGTACGCATTTGTTGGAATAGTAAGCAAACACCATAAAGCCTGAACTTGATTAGCTTGTAAATCCACCTCTTTTTTAAATGGAACTCCATCATATGCAATTCCATCTGTATTTAAACATGAAAGCAAAGCTGACGAAATTTTATGCCCTGTTTTATCTTTTAAATCGCTGAACTTCAATTTCACATTTTGTAAATCTTTTAAAGCAAGAATTCCTAATTGAAAAGAAAAATTTTCCCCTCTAAAAGCTCTATCCGTAAATGTCTTCTGCACTCCTTTATTAATCCATCGTTGCGGAATATCATTTCTCATGATGATTGGATAATTTCTGCTCTCAGGAAAAACAAGATAAGCTGGCTCAGCATTCTTTACTCTCAATGCTTTCATTTCTTCCGCTGTTGCGATAACTTCCATTGGATAAACACTATTAAAAGCATTAATAGATTCGATTTGAAGTACTTTTGTATTTATAGAAGTCGCATTTGCATCTTTTATTGAAATTTCACCATCAGGTTTTTCTTGTTTTAAATAAACTCCTTTTGGGTAATTTGATCTTCCTTCATTTTTGTAAGGCTGGTAATAAATGTAATACGTACCAGCTCCACTTTCTGGTTCGAAGCAAATCAATCCATTCTCTTTATTTATTAAAATGGGTAAAATGCTTTTAACTTTCTTCCCTGTTTTTGCGTCCTGAACAACGATTGATTTTAGCTCTGGATTTGGATCGCTTCTGCGCCAATTAATCATCACCTTTGCTATTTTTCCTGTACCAATAAAATTAACTATGACTCGTTGATTGCCTAGCGAATCAGCATTCCAACTGTTATTTCCTGAGGTATATTTTATTTCTTGAGCATTTACATAAAATGATACGATGCATAATAATAAAGAGAAAAATAGATTTTTCATGAATTAGGGATTTAATAAGATTAAGGAGCAGTAAATTTAATTTTTTTCTTCATTGTTTAAGAGCATTCATCAATTTGCAACTGACAAACTTTCTATTTAATCGCTTAAGCGTAATTATTTAGATAAATTTCTTAATTTTGAAATCCGGGTAAAAGCTAAGATGTTCGCAATCACACTAAAGAGATCACAATTATTTTTCAAACATTTAAGAATAGCATTTAAGTTATTTCAGAAAAATGATCCTTTGCGTTTAGCTGGAGCAACTGCTTTTTTCGCAAATTTCGCACTACCACCAATACTCCTTATTTTAATTAGGTTATTTGGTTTTTTTATTGATAGAAAAATTTTAGTGACTAGGTTATTTGAGCGTATAGCCAATATTTTAGATGATAGTAGTACTGCTCAAATCCGTCAAACCTTAAGAAACATTCGTGGCGTTGATCATAATTGGTGGGCAACAATTCTCAGTTTTGTATTTTTCATTTTTGTAGCGACCACGTTATTTAGCGTAATTAAAAGCTCTATGGACCAGATATGGAGCATTGGATTAAACGAGAAATTAGGAATTATATTTAATCTGAAGCTTAGAGCTCGCTCTATGATTATTATTTTGTTGGCTGGAATTTTATTCTTCGTAGGTCTATTAACCGATAGTATACAAGCAATAATTGGAAATTACATTAATACCGCAGCTCCAACTTTCGGAAAAATATTTCTCTCCATATTAAATCAATTGCTTTTTATAATTATTGTAACGGTTTGGTTTACCGTTTTATTTAGGTTTTTAACCAATGGAAGACCAAGTTGGAAAACCGCTATAAGAGGTGGTTTATTAACAGGCATCTTATTTACACTAGGTAAATTCATTTTAAGAATCATGCTCCCATTGAGCAACATAGGTAATATCTATGGTGCATCTGGATCTATTGTTTTAATTATGCTTTTTGTATTTTATTCTTCCTTTATTTTTTATTTTGGTGCCTGTTTCGTAAAAGTACTTAGTGATGCAGGTAGTAGACCAATACACCCAATTAAAGGAGCTTTCCTTTATGAGTTAAAAGAAGTTATTAAGGAAAAGCATTGATTAATTAGTCCGCATTCCTACTTGTTCAAAACCTTGCATTTCGAATACAGCTAATTTATTCAGAAGATTGCAGTGTAGGGTTCCAAAAAAATTAAAAATTCCGTCTTTATTTTTTCCTTCAATACAAATTGTTTCTTTAACTATTTCGCGTTGTGCTAAATTCTGGTCGCCAAGAATTAAATTTTCGTCCTGAATAATAATGTCTTTTGCCTCAATTGCAAACTCTTTTAATAGTGCCAAAAAGCTCTGGCCGTTTAGTAACAGTTCTTTGATATTCATGGTGTTAAAGGTTAGGGTTTTGATTAAAAAACACTTATCAATTTTAACGCCAAAAAAAATGGATAAACTTAAAAAGCCCATCCATTTTTTATTAAATATAAAAGATGATTTAACTAAAACAATTTGTATGCTAAACCAAGTGTAAATAAATTCAATTTTGTTGAAGAATAACCTTCTGCGTTAAGCTTAGAAAGACCTAATTCATATCTTAAATCTACGCCTAATTTACCAAGATCTAAACCAGCACCAAATTGCCATGCAAAAGCTTGATCTTTAAAACTACCATTAAAAGCAGCAGATGCAGCTTGAGAAAGGCTTTGATCTTCGTTCAATACAAATGAAACAACTGGACCAGTATTTAAGCGCAACCCTACTCCAGCAGCGCCTAGTTTAGTTCCCACCAAAATTGGCACATCCAAACTGGTAAATTTTACTTTATTCTCAACACCTGCAGAATTTTCTAAAGTTGCATTTTTACCAGACAAATAAAGTTCTGGTTGTAAATGCAAACCTGCAGCTCCAATACGAGCCCAAACTCCAGCATAATAACCTGCTTGGTTATCGCTACTAAAAGTATTAGATGTATTAAATTTTGATAGATTCATTCCTCCCTTTAAACCAAATTGGAAAGAAGGTAGTACTTGACTAAATGCAAAAAAACTGCTGCAAAGAAGCAATAAAGATAAACTGAGCTTTTTCATGTGAATAATAATTGTTTGTATAAATGTACTATAATTTTAATTAGAACTTATTCTTTGATTTAAACCAATAATGAAATTCAATATAAATGGTATCTTTATTGGATATTTTTTGACCACTTTCAATGGAATTTACCTACAATGCCTATGCCATCTTTTTATTAATATGCGGCGCTGTACTTCTAATTCTGGCTATTTATATTTTTAATAGAGGTGGTAATGCCGTAAAATGGTTTAGCTATATGATGGTTTCTAATGCGATATGGTCTATCGCATATGGCTTAGAATTGGCAAGTACTTCCTTATGGCAAATTAAGTTTCTGATTAACATAGAATATATTGGGATTGCCAGTTTACCCTTAAACTGGTTTCTTTTTTGTCTTCATTTTTGTGGTAAAGAATGCTGGTATAAAAAGCCCTTAAACCTAATTCTTTTGCTCATCATGCCTATCGCTGCAATAGTATTAGTATGGACAAATGATTTGCATCACTTATATTATGCGAACATTCAACTAGCAACAGAAGGACCATTCCCAATGGCAAATATCACTTTTGGGTTGTTTTATAAAATTTTTACTATCTATTTCTATTTGTTATTAGCTTGTGGATGCTACCTTATTTTTGTGAAGTTCAGGATATCAGACCCTATTTATAAAAAACAAAATTACAGTATTATTATAGCTGCACTTTTACCTTGGCTTGCAAACATTGCTCATGTGTTAGGTGTGCGACCTCTTGGCTATTTAGATATCACTCCGTTTGCTTTTATTTTTACTTCATTTTTAATTCTAATAGGCATTTACAGGTTTAAACTTTTCGATATTATTCCTATCGCGAGGGAAAAAGTACTGGAATTGATGCGAGATGGGTTTTTGTTATTAGATCAACAAAATAGAGTGATTGATTATAATGAATCCATAAAAAAATATATTAATACGAATGGAAAAAAATTAATAGGTCTTCCAATCGAAGAAGTGTTTCCGAATCAACCTGAGTTTTTTAAACGAATTAAAGATCATGAGCAAGGTAAAATAGAATTAAATCTTACTATTAACGATGAGAAGCTCTATTTAGAAACAGAAATACTCTTTTTAAACGACAATAAACTCAACAATGATTTTGCTATAATCAAGCTGCAAGATTTAACAAGCATTAAAAATGATACCATTCGTACTAAAGAGCAAGCTAAAGAGCTTGAAAAGTTAAATCAATTAAAGGATAGAATATTTTCGATTATTGCACACGATTTGAGAGGCCCCTTGGTCAATCTATCTGAAGTTTTAAAGATGATTGATAATGATCAGATTACCAATGAAGAATTTAAAAGCATCTCTCCTACACTCAGTAAGGATATCATTTACACTACTGATCTGTTAGAAAATATACTTCACTGGTCTAGAAGTCAACTAAAAGGATTTGGTATTAAACAGGAATTCTTTAATCTCCGTAATCTCATTATTAATGAAATAAACTACCATTTACCTGGTGCTACACTAAAAAAAATAAAAATTATTCATGATGTTTTTCCTGGAGAAATGGTGTATGCCGATGTTTTAATGGTACAAATTGTAATGAGGAACATTATTAATAATGCCATTAAATTTTGCTATGAAGACTGTGAAATTCTCATTACAGCTGCCTATCAGAAAAATGGAATGATGTTGGTTTGTATTAGAGATAATGGCATTGGTATATCAAAAAATATTCTCGACAAACTTTTTAAAGATGAAAACATTACCACTCGTGGTACTTCTAACGAGAAAGGAACAGGATTAGGATTGATGGTATGCAAGGATTTTATGAACCGAAATGGCGGTAATATTACTGTAGAAACGGAAGAAGGAAAGGGTTCTAAATTTTGTATCACTATTCCTACAACAAAATAAAAGGATTCATAAATTTCTGAACCCTTTTACAATTACTTATTGACCAGTAGCCTCATTAATGGCTTGCTGTTCTTTTAAAGCATCTACATTATTTTTGTTTCCAAAGTTTTGGGTTTTATCTGCAAAGTAAGCAAGTATATCCACAATTGAATCGAGATTGTCTGCTACACGTTGGTGCATATCGGGCAAATCTTTATCCAATTTTTTATCACTTAGTTCTATATTGTCAACTTCAATTTTTCCAATTTTTTGAATAATTGCTTGTTGCGAATGTTGTAAGTCTTCTAATTCTCTTACAATCTTTTCCATTAATTCAAACTTTTTCAGAGTATCCATATGGTAATTTATTAACGTTAAAATTTATATTATCCATTATAGAACGCATTTTTCATTAAAAAGTTTGAAATATCTTAAGGAGGTATTGCAAATCTAAATTATAACTAATAAATTAGTTCAAAAATAGGTCACTATGAAAATGTTCATTTATACGCTCTCTTTTGCATTTGCTTTTCAATTTTCATTTGCACAATCTGCAATTTTAGACAAAGAAAAATTACTTGAGTTTTATCAAACTCAACGCTATGCAGATGCAGCTCTATATCTTCAGAGCATTTATCCTTCAGATACTAAAGATGTAAAAGCATTAAGCCAAATGGCCTATTGTAATATGATGGCGGGAAAGTTACCAGAAGCCGAAAAAAGCTATTTAAAGATTAACGAAATTCAACCGAATACGCTACCTGTCCTTTTTAATCTAGCTAACATTAATACAAGAAGAGGAAACGATTTAAAAGCAAAAGGTTATTTAGAAAGTATTGTTAAAATAGACACCACAAATTTTAATGCTTTTAAGCAGTTAGCAGGCTTAATAAAAGACAGCTTACAGTTAAAAATTACCTATTTAAAAAAAGCTAATTCTCTAAATCCAGCAGATGCGGATGTGGCAACTGATTTAGCTCAAGGGTACAGAGATTTACAAAAATGGGCATTAGGATATCAAGTTCTAAAAGTTGCTATTGCGGCAGATACCAGCAACTTATTTTTACTGCAAGCACAATTACCATTTGCAAACGAATTAAAAAAATACAAGGAAGTAATTTATGTTGGTGAGAAATTGCTGAAAGATGGTGCCGATGCGAATGTGGTTAAGGATGTTGGTAAGGCCTATTATTTTTTAAAGAACTACGAAAAGTGTATTAGTTATTATCAAATGCTTGAAAAGGTTGATAAACAGACAGAAATGACGCTCTACATGATGACTTTGAGTTATCGAGAATTAAAAAACTTAGAAATGGCCGCAACTTATGCGAAGAGAACCATTGAAGAAGGAATTTCTCCAAATACGAGCACATATTACAGTTTATTGGCTGCTTTACAAGAAAGCAATGGCAAGTTAACCGCAGCCGTAGCATCTTATAAAAGGAGTTTAACTTTTAACGAAAATGGAAACACTTATTATAGACTGGGTTTATTGTACGATTTAAAATTAAAACAGTTGAAAAACGCTTCGATTTATTATAACCTTTATTTGGCGAGTAAACCTGATACGAAAGTAGAAAAAGGACAAATAGACTATGTAACAAGTAGATTAGCTGATTTGAAATCGCTTACGAAATAGATTCGAATATTGGTTTTACATCTGACCAAAATTGGTCTAGGGCAATTATTCTTGGTTTTAAGAAGGAGATTAATGCTTGCCAATCATTTTGATTGAAAATACTTACTTCGTTTAAAGTGGTTGAAATTCTGGATAAAGGTGCCCCAAAATCATTTAAGATTTCATCTTCCCAAATCCAGTCTTCCGCTAAAGCATCTTTAAATAATGTTTTAAAAGCTAAAAATTGTTCAAAGTATAGTTTTCTAATTTCTTTATCGGGGTGCGTAATATCTATTGAAATTATTGCCTGTTTTTTTCGGCATTCATTCTAAAAAAAATATGCTTTACACCAGTTTTATAGTTAATCCAGTTTATTGGTAATCCTTCAGCTGATGAAATGGGTTTCATGTACTTACCGAAAGTTATCCAAAATTGTTGCCGGATTTTTGATGCTTCTTCTTTATTGTACATTTTTTTATTGTTGCATTACCCTGTAAATTAAACCTGATAAAAGCGAGCAAGAAGCATTCCGAATGAAGCTGCAGGGCTGATTTTTATTTGAAACTGTTTTTGCTTTTCGAAAAAATTAACATTATAAAGTAAGAGTCGTTAATGATAACTTATTTTATATTTTTTCCCTTATTTATTCCCCATTAACCGAGCAACATATTTACCAATAATATCAAATTCTAAATTAACTGTATCTCCTACTTTTACTTCGTGTAAATTGGTGTGCTCAAAAGTATAAGGAATAATAAATACCGAAAATTCATTGGCCTGTGAATTTACAACTGTTAAACTAATTCCATTTACACAAATTGAACCCTTTTCTACAGTGACGTTGCCTAAATTTGAATTGTATTTAAAGCGAAATTCCCAACTCCCATCTAACTCATTTACTAAAATACAAGTAGCCGTTTGGTCTACATGGCCTTGCACAATATGACCATCTAAACGCCCATTCATTTGCATGCAACGCTCTAAATTAACTTTACTGCCAATTTTCAAATTTCCTAAACTCGTTTTATTTAAGGTTTCTTCTATGGCGGTAACTGTGTGTGAATTCTCATTTAATGCTACAACAGTTAAGCAAACGCCGTTATGTGCCACACTTTGATCTATTTTTAGCTCGGCACAAATAGCAGATTTCACTGTAAAATGAATATTAGTTCCTTCTTTTACAATATTTTCAACTTCGCCTAGCGTTTCTATTATTCCTGTAAACATTTAACTGTATTTCTTTCTGTTTTTTCGCCAATTATTAGCTACTTCATTGTTTTGTGCAAGGCTAATCTTATCTTCCTTTTTAAGTAATAAAACCGCAGTAAGTGCAGCTAATAATGCTTCTTCCTCATTATCTTTTTTTAAACTATCGGCGTTAAAATACTTACTTACGAAATGTGTATCAAACTTGCCCGATGTAAATGCTTCATGCTGCATTACAAATTTACCAAAGCTTAAGGTAGTTTGTATGCCTGTTATGTCATATTCATCAATTGCTCTAATCATTCGCTCAATTGCCTCCTCTCTAGTTGAGCCATAGGTGATGAGTTTTGCAATCATCGGATCGTAATAAATAGGGATTTCCATTCCTTCTTCAAAACCATCGTCAACTCTTACTCCGTTTCCTTTTGGAGTGCGATACGTTTGTAGCGTACCAATATCTGGCAAGAAATTATTTAAAGGATCTTCTGCATAAACCCTTAATTCCATAGCATGCCCACTAATTTTTAATTCTTCTTGCTTAAAGCTTAACACTTCACCCCTAGCAATTTTTATCTGTTCTTTAACTAAATCTAAACCTGTAATCATTTCCGTAACAGGATGTTCTACTTGCAAACGCGTATTCATTTCTAAGAAGAAAAAATCTAGATTTTCATCTAAAATAAATTCTACCGTACCTGCTCCAACATAATTAACCGAACGAGCCACATCAACCGCACATTTACCCATTGCTTGTCTAATTTCTTCAGTTAAAACAGAGGAAGGTGCTTCTTCAACTACTTTTTGATGACGACGTTGGATTGAACATTCGCGTTCAAATAAATGAACAATATTTCCGTGTGTATCGCCTAAAACCTGAATTTCAATGTGCCTTGGTGAAGTCACGTAACGTTCTATGAATACTGAACCATCGCCAAAAGCTGATGTTGCTTCACTTACTGCTAAATGCATTTGTTCTTCAAAATCAGCAACTTTTTCTACAATACGCATTCCTTTACCACCACCGCCTGCAGCTGCTTTAATTAAAATAGGGAAACCAACTTCAACCGCTCTTTCTTTTGCTTCATTTATATCGGTAATTGCCTCTTCAGTTCCTGGCACCATCGGAATATTATAGGTTAAAGCTGCAGCTTTAGCAGATAATTTATTTCCCATAATCTCCATCGCCTCTGGTGTTGGTCCGATTAAAATTAGTCCTGCTGCTGCAACTTCTTTGGCAAAAGCAGCATTTTCTGATAAAAAACCATAACCTGGATGAATGGCTTGAGCACCTGTTAATTTACAAGCCTCAATAATTTTATCACTTTTTAAATAAGACTGATTTGATGGCGCTGGACCAATACAAATTGCTTCATCTGCATAGCGGACATGCAAAGCTCCTCTATCAGCTTCTGAAAAAACAGCGACTGTTTTAATGTTCATTTCTTTTGCAGAACGCATAATACGCAGTGCAATTTCACCACGATTGGCAATAAGAATTTTTGAAATGTGAGCCATACTTATTATAGATGTAGATGTGTTAAGATTTCTATGGCTTTATCAACCATTGTTGAGGAAATATCCAAATGAGTAACCAATCGGATAGTTTGATTAGATGTACTATTACATAAAATGCCTTTTGCTTCCAATGCTTTTACTACACTATCTGCTTTTAAACCTGGAGAAACATCGAAAAGAACAATATTAGTTTCTACTGGCATGACTGAATTTACGTAATTTGTTTTGCTCAATGCATCTGCCAAAGCTTTTGCATGTTTGTGGTCTTCCGCCAAACGATTAACATGATTATCTAATGCATAAATTCCTGCTGCTGCTAAAAAACCTGCTTGTCGCATGCCGCCACCTAAAACTTTTCTAATTCTTGTGGCTTTTTTAATGGTAGCTTTTGAGGATAACAAAACAGAACCAACAGGAGCACCTAAACCTTTAGAAAGACAAACTGAAATTCCATCGAAATATTTGCCGTAATCTTTTGCTTTATCACCTGTGGCTACAAGTGCATTAAATATTCTTGCACCATCAAGGTGGAGTTTGATTCCTTTTATTGCACACAAATTATGGATAGGTTCAATTTGCGAAAGTGTATAACACTTACCTCCTCCTTTGTTTACCGTATTTTCTAAAACGACTAAACTTGAATTTGGATAATGGATATTTTCGACATTAATTTCTGGTTCAATCATTTCTGGCGTTAAAATTCCTCTTTCGCCATTCAATAATCGAACAGATGCTAAGGAATTATAAGCAATTCCACCACCTTCATAACGATATACATGGGCGGTTTGATCGCAAATTACTTCATCCATTGGTTGAGTAAAACATTTTATAGCGATTTGATTGCTCATTGTACCTGATGGACAGAATAAGGCAGCTTCCATATTAAATAAGCTAGCCAACTTTTCTTCTAAAGCATTTACAGTTTCATCTTCTCCAAAAACATCATCACCAACTTTTGCATTCATCATTGCTTCAAGCATTCCAGCCGTTGGCTTGGTTACCGTATCACTTCTAAAATCTATTTTATCCATACACAAATATTGGTTTTTTGAATGCTTTGCAATCATCAATATTAAAAAAATTACACTACTTAATTACTAATGAATTTATAAAAATCAACAAATTCCCTATGCCAAAACCATTCGCTATGCTTACCATCAGCTTTTTCGACCATTTTAATATTTTTATTTGTACCAGTAGGATTTAAAATCTGAAACACATTTTTCATATCACTAACCATTGCTTTGCCTTCTAAATCTCCGGCTACCAAATAAACTTTGCTTTCATTTAAATTCTTTAGCTTATTTTTAATATCAGCTTCTATCGTTTTACCTAGCCAAAATGCAGGTGAAAAAACTCCAGCTTTGCCAAAAACTTTTGGATAAGTTGCAATGGCGTACATAGAAATTAAACCACCCATAGAACTACCGGCAATTGCGGTGTTTTCACTATCTTTTTTTGTTCTATATTTTTTATCTACATATGGCTTTAAAGTTTCAACTAAAAAATCAACGTAAGCTTTGCCTTTTCCCTTACCATATTCACTATCATACGGATTATATTCCTTTAATCTCTCGCTACCACCATGATCTATCCCTATAACAATGTATTCTTTTTGTCCTTTAGCGATTAAACTATCCAATAATTCATCCACACCCCATTCTCCATAGCCGCTGGTTAACTGATCAAAAAGATTTTGTCCATCATGCATATATAATACAGGATATTTTTTGGTTGAAGAAATATAAGATGGTGGTAAATAAATCCAAATCCGCCTTTTTGCAGCTAATTGGGGGATTAAAAAAGCAGTATCAAGAATATGAACATTAACTGATTCTGTATGTTTAAGCGGTTCTTTTTTAAATTGATCTGCCCAATTAGCCACGGTAATTTTAACTATTGTATCCCTTTTCAAATTCAAACTCCGATTTGCTAAAGCATTTCCTTTACTTCCAGCCTCTACCTTATCCCAACTTCCACGTGTAATTTTGTATTCGTATATATCAACTGGCAATTGCTTTTCTAGTAAATAATCACCGTTAACTTTTGAAAACTGAAATGCAGCATCATTAGGTTTCCAATTATTAAAATTACCAGCAAGAAAATATTCAGCTACCGAATCCTTACTTGGTGGAATATTTTGCATTTCGAACTTAACTTTAACTTGTGCGTTAGCTCTTAGAAAACTGTTTGCAAGAATGAGGAAGAAATAAATCCATTTCATTGTTTTTATTTAATTGGTGTATTTATAGCTTTGTTTTTAAAAAAATGAGGCAATTTTCAAATCATTTAACAAATAAATAGAAATAATTACTTTTTTTATCATTTATATTTACAGCCAAATAAATTAACAAGAAATAATTGCTATCAGTAGAAATGGATAACGTCAATATCAAAAAATTAGCTAAAGCCCTTCATCTTTCTACTTCTACCGTTTCTAGAGCATTTAGAGATAATAGCGATATCAACGCTGCTACAAAAGAACGTATTTTGGCAATGGCAAAAGAATTAAATTATCAGCCAAACCATTATGCTAGTAATTTAAGGGAACAAAAAAGTAAAACTATTGCTGTTATCGTACCAGAGTTAGCCAATAATTATTTCTCATTAGCCATTCAAGGTATCGAAAGAGTGGCAAGTGCAAAAGGTTACCATATTTTAGTGTATGCTACAAATGACCAGTTTGAAAAAGAAGTTTCTTTTATCAAGCATTTACATAATGGCAGAGCCGATGGAATTATAATGTCTGTTTCTGGGGAAGCAAATGATCATAATTATTTAAACGAACTTTCTAAAAAACGACTTCCATTAGTGTTTTTCGATCGTGTTTACGAAGATATTATCACTCCTCGTGTAATTACGAACGATTACGAAAGTAGTTTTTCTGCCACCAAACATTTAATTCAACAAGGTTGTAAACGGATTGCTTATTTGGCAGTAAATAAAACCTTATCCATTGGAAAAACCCGTATGCAAGGGTATATTGATGCATTAAAGAAATTCAAAATCCCATTTAAAGATGAATTAATCATTGATTGCACTAATAATTATAAAGAAAACATAGATCATTTAAAGCAAGCATTTACAGAATTAAAGCCCGATGGTGTTTTTACTTCCGTTGAGCGTTTGGCTTTTGCCACTTATTATGCTTGTTATGACATTAATCTTTCTATCCCAAAAGATTTAAAAGTAATTGGTTTCTCTAGTTTAGAGATTGCACCATTACTAAATCCTGCGTTAAGTACAGTAACTCAACCAGCCTCCGATTTAGGCAAAACAGCTGCCGAATTACTCTTTAAAATGCTAGAAAATCCAGGTGATATAAACCCCGATAGTGAGGTGATTTTAAAGTCGAAATTAATACAAAGAAAGTCTACCTCAAACGACTAAAAACCGCTCGAATTTTACGTTAATTTTTAGCCTAAAAAATCACTCATTTTTTATCAAAAAAAATCTGGTTTTTGCCAAAACACGCAGAATTTTGCCTTTGGTGTTCAAGCAAGTTTTCATTTTGTATTGATTTTTTCGGGAACGTTCCCGAAAACGTTCCCGAAAAACCTAAAAAATAGAGCATAGTGTATAGATTACACTTTATTTTAAAAAATTAAAATATAAATAGTTGAATACCAATAATTTGAAAAATTAAAATTATCTTTTTAAAAAATAAAAATTAGCTAATTATTCGCTTTTTCTAACGTTTTACTTCCTTAAAATATGGTGTTTAAAAAAAATATGATATAAAATTTTGATTTTTCATATCCAACGTTAAATTTACGTTAACGTGTTACAACACATTTTATAACCAAATATTTAAACTTTAAAACGGGCTTTTTCTATGAAATTATTTTACCCCATTAAGCTTAGTATATTGATGTTTTTTGCGCTCTGCTCTCTAACTGCATTTGCGCAAACCGGAAGCATTTCTGGTAAGATTATCGATGATACTAAACTTCCAATTCCTGGAGCATCAGTTCAAGTTGATGGCACCCAAAAATTAACTGTTACCGATAGTGAAGGAAACTTTAGAATTACTGGTTTAGCAAGTGGTACTTATACCTTAACGGCGAAGTACATTGGATTTACTGCTTTAAAATTAACCACTACTGTTGGTACTGGTAATACAGTATTAAATTTTAACCTTAAATCAGAATCTCAAAATCTTAATGAAGTAATAGTTGTAGGTTATGGTACACAGACCAAACGTGAAGTAACTGGAGCCATTTCTAAAGTTAGTGGAGATAAACTTACTTCATTACCAACACCAAGTTTCGAAGCAAGTTTGCAAGGTCAAGCTCCTGGCGTACAAGTTACTCAAGGAAGTGGCTTAGCTGGTAGTGGGTCTGTAATTAGAATTAGAGGTATTGGTTCAATTAGTGCAGGTGGCGATCCATTATATGTAGTGGATGGTATCCCAGTAACATCCGATCCTTTTATCACAGGTAATCGTGGAGCAATGAATTCAAAATCCATTAGCAACTATTAACCCTAACGATATTGAATCGGTTGAGATTTTAAAAGATGCTGGTGCTGCAGGTATTTATGGTTCTCGTGGTGCTAATGGTGTAATTTTAATTACAACTAAAAGAGGTAAAACAGGAAAACCTAGAATTTCCTTCTCTTCTAAATATGGTTTAAGTACTTATGCAAATAAACCTGATTTTGTAACGGGCGCTGAATGGCTACAATTACGTCAAGAAGCTTGGACAAATGATGGAAACACTGGCCTAGCAACTTTACCTGGAGGATTAACCTGGGCTCAAGCTCAGCAAAACAACACCGATTGGTGGGGAATTTTAACTCAAACAGGTAAATCAAACGATCAGGCTATATCATTTAGTCAAGGTACTGATAAAATTAAAAGCTACATTTCTGCTAATTATAGCGATAATGAGAGCTTTTTAAAAGGAAACTCTTATGAACGTTATGGTTTCAGAACAAACTTCGATATAAAACCAACTTCTTATTTCACAACCAGTATTAATGTGGGATATGATAAAGGTATTAACAAACGTGTTAATGCAGCTTGGGGCGGTGGTTTAGGTGATGCAATGTCTACAGCGTTACCAATTTATCCAGTTAGAAATGCTGATGGAACTTTCTTTAGTGGTGGTGCAAATCCTGCTAGAAGTCTTGGCCTGTTAGATTGGAAAACTAGAAATGAGCGCTTGTTAGCCGGAATAACAATGGAACTAATTCCTGTTAAAAACCTAAGCATTAAAGGAAGTTTTAACATGGATAATTTAGATGTTCAAGACAATATTTATACCCCTGCTGCTTTAGCAGGTACAACAGATGGAAGCGCAACGTTATATCCCACAAAAATATTTAACCGTAATTTCTCAGGTACCGCAACATACATTTGGCAGTTAGACAACAAGAACAAATTCAAGTTTTTATTAGGTACAGAATCTCAGTTGAACTACAAAAACACTTATCCTGGAGGCATTTCAGCTACAGGTTCAAATATTACAGAGCCATTTTCAGAAAACAAGGCTAATCTTTATCTAGCAATGCAAGGTATAGTATCTAATGGGGTTTTAGTTTATTATGATGGTTATCAAAGAGATACATTTGCTTCTATCTTTGCTCGTATCAACTATTCTCATGACGACAAGTATAATTTAGAAATATTAGCTCGTAGAGATGGGTCTTCTAAATTCGGCCCAGAAAACAAATATGGTTATTTTCCTGCTGCGTCAGCCTCTTGGTTTATAAACAAAGAAGATTTCTTAAAAGACAGTAAGGTAATTAGCAATCTAAAATTAAGAGCTAGTTACGGTTTAGTTGGTAGCTCTAGTTTCCCATCTGCTCAATATTATCAGAATTTCCAGTTCTCTGGAAGTTATAATGGACAGCCTGTATTATTTCCAACAAACGTTGCTAATCCAGCATTAAAATGGGAAGAAGGAAGAAATCTCGATTTAGGTTTAGATTTCGGTTTATTTAAAGACCGCATTAGCGCAGAATTTTCTTACTATAAGAAAACAACAAACGGCGCATTAATTAATGGTGGTATTTCTCCTTCAACAGGTTTCGGTTCTGGATATTTAAATGTGGGTAAAATTTTAAATGAAGGGTATGAATTGAGTTTAAACACCATCAATATTCAAAATGATAACTTTAAATGGGTTACTAGATTAAATGCTTCTAAAAATTATAATGAGGTATTAAGTTTAGGTGGTTTAACTCCAGATGCTGTTGGTGGCGGTACAAATGATACGCGTATCGCAGTTGGTTATCCGATCGGGACGAATTTCTTAGTAAGATATAAAGGTGTTGATCCAGCTGATGGTTTACCTATTTGGCTTGATAAAGATGGCTTTGAAACCAAAACATTTTCATTAGACAATCGTGTTCCAGTTGGAAAAATTCTACCTGATTACGTTGGTGGTTTAACTAATACTTTCTCTTATAAAGGTTTTGAATTAAATACGTTATTCACATTCGCTATTGGTGGAAATCTTTACGATGCTTCTGCAAAACGCCAATTAGGTGTAGTTACTGATTGGAATATTAGAACAGATATTGCTAATCGATGGAGAAAACCTGGTGACAATGCAGATTTCCCACGGTTAACGTTAAATCCAAGCACATATGCAGGCTTATCAAGCGAATGGCAATACAATTCGACCATGTTTTTATATGATGCAACATTTGTTCGTTTAAGAGAAGTAACGCTCTCTTATACTGTACCTGCTAGTTTCACTAAAAGATTAAGATTACAAAGTCTAAAACTTTTTGCAACAGGTATGAATTTATTAACCTTTAGTAAATACCCAGGTGGTGATCCAGAAATTGCAAGGGATTTCGAAAATCCTCAAGACAGGAACATGAGTCCTAACGTAACCTATTTAACTACTCCTCAGCAAAAGTCGTTGACTTTTGGATTATCAACTTCATTTTAGATAGATATTAATAGATAAAAAAATGAAAATCAATTATAAAAATATATTAAAATCATTCTTAATACTTTCAGTCATAACAGCTGTAGGAACAGGATGTAAAAAATTCTTGGAAACCCCACCTATTGAGTCACTTCCTAAAGATGTAGCCATAGCTGATGAAACAGGATTGAAATCAGTAATGAATTCAGCTTATCAAATTGTAGGAGGAGGAAATATGTTTGGTGGTAAAATACAAGCCATTAATGAGATGCTTGCCGATCAATTAAATGGCTCATTACTGAATGGTGATTTTGGAGAAATTTATGGCCGTAAAACCTCTGTGTTTGGTGAATATAAAAATGGGATGTACACTGATATGTATCAAGCTATCTTCAGAGCAAATACAGTATTAGAGAATTTGGATAAAGCGACCTCAATGAAAGATAATTTAGAAGGTCAAGCTAAATTCATTAGAGCTCTAACACATTTCCAAGTTGTACAATTATTTGCCCAACCTTATGGTTTTACAACTGACAACTCACATTTAGGTGTACCAATTAGAACAAGTACAACCATTGATGCAGGTGTCCGTGCTACCGTTAAGCAAGTTTACGATCAAATTATTGCCGATTTAAAAGTTGCAGAAGTAAAATTACCTGACGATAATGGTGGCTATGCAACTAAATGGGCAGCTAAAGCATTGCTAGCTAAAGTTTATTTTCAAATGAACGACTTTACGAATGCGTATGTATATTCAAATCAAGTAATTGCTAGTAATAAATTTTCTTTAGATACTTATGCATCACGATTTGCTATAACTGGATCCAAAGAAAGCATTTTCAGAATTATTTACACCAATGGAGGTTTTGAACCTGGAAATGAATTAAAAGGACAGTTTAGATCTGATAATAATGCACCGACATTACGATTTACTACAGATTTTTATGCAAGTGTAAATACACCAAACGATGTGCGTAAAGCATGGTATGAAACGACAAAATATCCTGGAGTGATTGCTACTAAAAAATATAACTCCGATCATATCGAAGTACCAGTGCTATACTTAACTGACATGAAATTAATCAGGGCCGAATCTGCTGCAGAAACTGGAACAAACCTTACAACTGGCGCACAAGACATTAACGACATTTTAAATAGAGCCTATGCTGGTACGAAAAGTATTCCTTTAGCATCTTCTGCAAGCTTAATTAAAAGTAATGTTCGTTTCGAACGCAGTATTGAATTTGCTGGTGAAGGAAATCGGATTTCTGAAATTAAAAGAATTGGTGCAAAAGGTGAAAACATTGATAAACGTGGTGCAGTATGGAATTGCCCAGGTTTAATCTTACAATTTCCACAAGGAGAAATGTCAAGTAATACTAGTTTCCAAAGAAATGTTGAAGGTGGTTGTAACTAATTAAAAATATAAAAATGAAAAACATTAAATATATCATAATGGTAATATGCATCCTATCTGTATGGGGATGCAAGCCAGAAGAATTTGGACCAATTGGAGCCGAGGAGAATATTTTGAAGGAATTGCAAGGGACTTGGGGTTTAACAAAAGTTACTCAAAAGGATGAAGATGCAGTAACCAAAGGCTTTCCCTATAAAGAGCTAGACATTACAAATGTATATGCCTATAAAGATTTGGTTATTGCCTTTCAGGGTGATGCTACTGGTGCGCCAACAGCATTTACAATTACCCCTGGCAACTCTCCTAAAATCGCTGACTTTAATACAGGCACTTGGGTAGTAGACAATGCGAAAGCACCTACAACAATTACGTTAAAAAATGGCACTGCTACTTCAGATTTAACAATAGGTTCTTATGCTGAATTGAAATTAGGAAAGTTTTATCTTAAAAAGGTGAAAAAGTTTAACGGTAAAGCTATAGTAAGTTATACCTATCAATTCACTAAAAAGTAATCGATAAATTAAAGAAATTATGAAAAAATTAATATTATCAATCATATTTACCTTAAGTGCAGCATTTGCATTTGCTCAGGTTACTTTTAGTCCAGCTACTTTTACTTCTGAGGATGAAGTTATCATCACTCTTGATGTTACTGGCACACCCCTAGCTGGTCAAAATGATGTTTACATATGGGCATTCTCTAACGACGGTGTTGGAGGTGGAAAAGATGCATTAACAAATGGTCAATGGGGCAGTTCTTCCGAATCAGCTAAAATGACCAAAATTGCTACCAATAAATTCACATTTAAATTTACAGGCACAACTCTATTTGGTCAGAGTCCTGCCGAACTTATCAATTTTGGCTTTTTAGGTAAAAGCAAAGATGGAACAAAACAAACACAAGATTTTAAACCTTATAAGTTTGATCCATTAGTGTTTACCCCATCTCAATTCCGCATTTTCCCTGCTAAGCAAGATTTTACAGATATGAGTACGGTTTACTTCCATCAAGATTTAGCAACAGATCAAAACTTACAGCGGATGTTTGATGTAAAAGTTAACCTTACTTTTTATAATGATGCTGGAGCAGTTGTTGCTACCAGAACAGCTTTGGTAGCGGTTAAAGAATCAAGCACAGTATATTCCTATTCATTTATTCCTGAGAAATTAATAACGCTAACTGCCGGAACTAAACTAAGCAAGTTTACCTATCAATTTACAGGTAGTGTTAAAGATGCAAATGGTGGAAATGTAGGAACAGCAGGACCTGTGAATGAAGTAACTTATACCATCTTTAATTAAGCTCGATCATGAAAAATAAGATATTATACACCTTACTAGCTTTTGTAGCAATTGCTTTTGGTTGTAAAAAAACAGAATTCTATGAAATGTCTAAAGGCGAAGCACTTGGAACTTTTACCGTTGCAGCGCCAGTAAACAATACCATGTGGGTATTAAATTCGGCAACCCCTAATGCAAAAGTAGTTTTTAGCTGGAGTGCTGCAAAACCTGGTGTGAGTACTATGCCAACCTACAAATTTGTAGCAGCCTTGAAAACTGGTAGTCTAACTACACCTTTGTTAGAAATACCTTCAGATAATAATGGAGCAAGTACTACTTTAACCTTCACTCAAAAACAATTAGATGATGCTTTAAAAGCTAAATCTATTGGTGACGGTATCAAAGTTGATTTAATTTGGGCAGTTAAAGCGACCAATGGAGATATGACTGTAAGTACTTCTCCTGCTTTAAATATTGCCATTACTCGTATGGGCGATGGAGTAAGTAACTTCCTTTTATACGGACCGGTCTCATCAACTACTCCTGTGGTTATTAACCCAAATTCTACTACAGATTTCATGAACTTTAAATGGCAGAAATCTTTTCCTGGTGTAACGGCAAACGCAACTAAATATCAAATTAAGTTTGTTGCAAAAGGGGGCAATTTTTCAACTCCTTTATTTACCTATACCTCAAACAATAGTGGTTTAGATTCTGCATTAGCAGTGAATTATAAAGATATTAGCGATAAATTAACTGCTGCTGGTTATACAGATCAGGCTACCCCTGTTGCTTTGCAGTGGACTGTTGAAGCAACTTCTGGTTCGTTCAAAAAAACAGCTGATTACGTAAATGATTTGGTCATTACCAGAGAAGTTAAAATGTTCTTAGTTGGTGGTGATACACCAGCTAGTTGGACAGCTGAGAATGCATTACCAATGATTGCCGACAAAAATAATCCAGGTACTTTTTATATTTATGTAAAATTAAATGCTGGGAATGGTGGTTTGAAATTCTTAAACCAACAACAATGGCCGGGTGGTAGTTTAAATTCTTCTGATTGGGGTATGAAACCTGGAACTCCAGGTGATGCTGCTGTTGACAACGAAGTTAACATTGAAAACTACGGCGCAAGCGGTGTATATCGTGTATCATTTGATCAAAAAAATCTTAAATACTATGTTCAAGATGGTAGAATGGGAGCTGTAGGTGATGCAACAGCTGCAGGTTGGAATCCACCTAACGTTTTCCCATCGCAAGGTCTTACCTTGATATCAACTAATAAATTTATTGGCTTTGTAAATCTAAGTGCGGGTAACTCTTGGAAATTTATTGATGGTAATGCTTGGGGTGATGGTTCAGTTGCTGGATCCAAAGATTTTGGAAAAGTAAAAACCAAAACAGATGGCTCCATTACACAAGGAGATGCAGACAACATGACCGTTCCTGGTGCAACAGGATCATACCGTATAATTTGGGATGGAACAGATATTAAAAACCTAAAATACACTATAACTGATGGAACAGTATTTTTAGTGGGTGATGCAACTGCTGGCGGTTGGGATAACTCTGCTGGTAATGCTTTACTTCCAGCAATGACTTATAGCGGAAGCGGAAAATGGACAGTAACTACTAACTTAAGTGCTGGTCAATTTAAATTCATTGCAACCAAAGGAAGTTGGGAATATAATTACGGAGGTTCTGCTGGTGTTATTGCAGATGGTGGTGATAACTTAGTAATAGCATCTGCTGGAAATTACACTATTAAATTAGATGAGTACAACAGAACGTACTCTATTACCAAAAACTAAAACCTCATTTTAAAATGCAAAAAGCCCTTAATTAATTTTAAGGGCTTTTTGTTTTTTAAGATACGCGATACCAATAAAACAATCAGTCCAAAATCCGTGTTATTAGTGTATAAAGTACACTTTTAAAAAAACTTTCATTTAAGCCCCATCAATCGTTTGATTATAAACTTATCATTACCAGAATAAAAACTATATTTTAATTTTTTATTTCAAAAAAAGCCACATATATTGCTGCACTTTTTACGTATTACACAACTTAACCAAACCAAAAATGATAGTTATTGCAGATGGTGGATCAACAAAAACCAATTGGTGTTTGATTAACGAAGCAGGGAGAAAAATCCATTTTAATACCGAAGGATATAACCCCTATTTTGTAGACACCGATTATATTGAGAATTCTTTAAAGAGTTCTTTACCAGATCATCTTGAGCCAGAAAAATTAACCGAAGTATATTACTATGGAGCTGGCTGCTCTACCGATGCAAAAAGAAAGATTGTGGAAGATGCCATGCAAAAGATCTTTATCAATGCAAAAATTAACATTGGTCACGATTTATTAGCTTCTTGTCGTGCCTTATTGGGAGACAACGAAGGCTTTGCTGCTATATTAGGTACAGGAACTAACAGTTGTTTATACGATGGAAAAGACATTTCTTTAAATATTGATTCTTTAGGCTATTTCTTAGGCGATGAAGGTAGCGGAAGCTATATTGGCAAGCGTATTTTAGCAGACTACATGAAAGGTTACATGCCAAAAGGACTAAGAGAGAGCTTTTATGACAACTATGCTTTAACTAACGAAGATATTTTTGATCACATTTACAACAAACCTCTACCAAACCGTTTTTGTGCAAGCTTTAGCAAGTTCATTTACGATTTCAAGGAAAACTACGAAGATTACACCAATTCAGTTGTAGATTATGCGTTTACTGCTTTCTTCGAAAACTTAGTGATCCACTACCCTAACTATAAAAACTACGAGTTAAACTGTGTAGGTTCAGTAGGCTATAGTTTTAGAGATAGTTTAAGTATAGTAGCCGATAGATATGAAATGGGTGTAGGTAAAATTATCCGCTCTCCTATAGATGATTTAGTGGATTATCACTTAAGCAAAAAATAATTAATTCACTCCGTCACCCTGAACTTGTTTCAGGGTCTGACTAGAAAGATGCTGAATTTATTTCAGTATGACATAGTTTCAAAAAATAAAAAAGCCTCGATTAATTGATTGAGGCTTTCCTTTTTATCTATTATTTAAGAGAAATTACTGTACAATAATCTTTCTACTAAAAATCTTATTATCAACCTGTAAAACCAAAATATACATGCCAGAGGTAATGTTGTTTTTAGCCAGTTCCCAATCGTACTCGTGTTTACCCGCAGCTATTTCTTGCTTAATTAAAACGGCTAATTGCTTTCCTGTTAAATCTACTACGCGTAACGTAACTTTTGCTTTTGTAGCAAGCGTATAGGCAATGGTAGTTTGAGTAGTTGCAGGATTTGGATAATTAGTAAAAGAAGGATTTTGCTTAACAATTAAAGCTGATTCATCATCCCAATCAATAGTAGAAGTAGATGTAGCTGTTAAATCTATAAGTGTATAATTTGATGAAGTAGTAGAATCTGTTGTTGAAGATGGAGTATAGGCTTCTGATTGCGCATAAACAGATATATTCATCGCAATTAGACCAATAAAAAATACAAACAATTTGTAGAGTTTCTCCATACAAGCAGATTGATAGTGTAAATATAACACATGAACCCTAAAAAGCAACGAAATAAAGTATTTTTTTTCGATACGAAGTTGATAGGCTTATTTTTAAGTCCTACCGTCTATTGGGTATGGTTTAAACCTAATTTTTCTTTAAAAAGAAATCTCCTTACCAAATAATTTCGCGTACTTCCTTTTATCAAATTTATACAATGTTGCTGCCCTAAATGAAACCCCTTTCTGTTTCTCATCTAATTCCTTCAACACCTTAAAGCTCAATATCTTTTTCCTGAAATTACGCTTATCCAATTTCTTACCTAAAATAAGCTCGTAAACGTTTTGTACTTGTGTTAACGTGAATTTTTCAGGTAATAATTCAAAAGCAATTGGCAAATGTTTAATTCTACGCTTAATCTTTTCTAAGCCTTTATCAAATATGTGCTGATGGTCAAAACCTAATTTTGGTAATTCTTTAACATTTATCCATTGTGCTTTTTTCGCATAACTAGTTAACGGTTTTAAGGCTTTATCACCACCTAAACGCAACATGGCATAATACGCAACGGTAATTACTCTACCTTGGGGGTGTCTATCTACCTCGCCAAAGGTATAATATTGCTCCATGTAAATATCACTCAAGCCTGTAAGCTCATGTAAAATACGCGAGGCCGATTGGTCTACACTCTCATTCTCCCCTACCAAATTACCAGGCAAAGCCCACCAATCTTTAAAAGGTTCTTCATTTCGCTCTATTAATAAAATTTTGAGCTCTCCGCCATCAAAACCAAATAAAACGCAGTCAATTGAGACCGCCGAATTAAACACAGGTAATACTTCTTTCAAGACAAATCCGTTTTTATATTTTATAATATTAGAACAAAATAAATATACTTACTCCGTTTATTCACAATAATAATGAAAAAAAATTACTTAGTGTAAAAAATACACAGTATATTCGTATATTAAAATGAAATCTAATATCAAAAATATAGCCGTATTAACCTCGGGAGGAGATGCCCCGGGAATGAATGCCTGCATTAGAGCAGTTATTCGTACTGGAATATACCACGGATGCAATATGTTCGGGGTAACACAAGGTTATCAGGGTTTAATTGACAATAACATTAACCCAATGGATGCCCGATCTGTAAGTAACATTTTACACATGGGCGGTACGATATTAAAAACTGCCAGATGTTTAGCTTTTAAGGAAGACGAAGGCATGGAACTCGCTTTTAAAAATTTAAAAGCAAAAGAAATTGACGGATTAATTGTGATTGGTGGCGATGGAACCTTTACAGGTGCTAAACGCTTTGGCGAAAAATTTGGCATTAACGTAATAGGCATCCCTGGTACAATCGATAATGATTTATACGGTTCAGATTTTACCTTAGGGTACGATACTGCCGTGAACACAATTATAGAAGCGATTGATAAAATTAGAGATACAGCCGATTCTCACGACAGATTGTTCTTTATAGAAGTAATGGGTAGAGATTCTGGTTGCATTGCATTACGAACAGCTATTGCAAGCGGTGCAGAGGCAGTTTTATTACCAGAAAAAGAAACTTCATTAAAAGAATTAATTTCAAAGTTGAAAGCAGGTGCAAGCACTAAGAAATCATCAAGTATTGTAATTGTTTCTGAAGGAAATAAATACGGTGGGGCTTACGATATCGCTAAAAGTGTGAAAAGAAAATTCACGCATTACGATACGAAAGTAACTATATTAGGTCACTTACAACGTGGTGGTAGTCCTAGTGGTTTCGATCGTATTTTAGGAAGTAGATTGGGGTATGCTGCCGTAAATGAAATGATTAAAGGCGAAACGATGCAAATGGTTGGTCTTCGTGGCAACGAAATTAAACTCACCAGTTTAGAAGAAGCCTTACATGTTCACAGTTACAAGTTAGAAGCTGATTTATTAGAAATGACTCACGTTTTATCCATTTAAATACATAAAATGATAGCAGTAGTTTATAGCGGATCTAAAAGTGCTTTTTGGAAAATTGCAAATGAAGGCAAATCAGTTGCCGAATGCACTATTCCAGGCATTAATCCTTGCTTTAACGACCAAAAGCATATCCTTTATCTATTAAATAAAAACATCACGCTAATTAATCACGCCGAAAAAATCAAACGGTTATATGTTTTTGCTGCTGGCGCATCATCTGTTGCCATGCAAAACTCTTTGGCCCAAACCTTAGGCATGTTCTTTAAAAATGCGAAGATAAAAGTGAAAGATGATTTATATGGTGCATCTATTGCAGCATGTTATAATCAAAGTGGAATTGTAAGCATTTTAGGTAGCGGTGCAAATTGTGCTTATTTTGATGGCAAGCAACCTGAACAGAATAACTTTGGTTTAGGGTATATTCTTGGCGATGAAGGTTCTGCTAACTATTTGGGTAGAGTATTGTTAAAACACTTTTTAGAAGAGAAATTGCCGGCAGACTTAACAAAACTACTGTTAGATAAATACAATTTGGATAGACCGTTAATTTTAGAACGGATTTACAAAAAACCTAACGTACAAAACTATTTGAGCTCTTTTCTAGATTTCTATATCGAAAATAGAAACCATAAATACATAGAGCAGTTGATAGATCAAGCTTTTGAGAAATACATCAGCACGTATCTGGTACCAACCGCAGCACAACACCCTAACGAACATGTTCATTTTGTGGGTACTGTTGCCGGAACGTTTCAAGATAGATTACGTTTAGTTGCAGAAAAACATGCAATTAAAATTATTACGATTACTAAAGAACCGATATATAATTTACTTAATTATTACACAAATTAAATACAATGACTAAAGTAGGAATAAATGGATTTGGCCGCATAGGCAGACTAGTTTTTAGAGCTGCATTGAAAAGAGGATTGGATATTGTTGCCATCAACGACTTAATAGAGCCAGATTACATGGCTTATATGTTAAAATATGATACTACACATGGCCGTTTTGACGGAACTGTTGAAGTAAAAGACGGACACTTAGTGGTAAACGGAAAAACAATCCGCATTACTGCAGAAAGAGATCCGGCAAACTTAAAATGGGATGAAGTTGGTGTAGAAATCGTAATTGAATTTACAGGCTTATTCTTAACTCGTGCAGATGCAAACAAGCATATCGCCGCTGGTGCTAAAAAAGTAGTCTTCTCTGCTCCTGCAAAAGACGATGATATCCCAACGTATGTAATGGGTGTTAACCACGATAAATTAACAGCAGATCAAACTGTTGTTTCTAATGCATCATGTACTACTAACTGTTTAGCGCCAATTGCTAAAGTGTTAAACGATAACTTCGGTATTGTAGAAGGCTTAATGAGCACAATACATGCTGTAACTGCAACACAAAAAACAGTAGATGGTCCAAGCGCAAAGGATTGGAGAGGTGGTCGTGGAGGTTTCTCTAACATCATTCCATCATCAACTGGTGCAGCAAAAGCTGTAGGTAAAGTATTACCAGAATTAAAAGGCAAATTAACAGGAATGTCATTCCGTGTTCCAGTTGCCGATGTTTCTGTAGTAGATTTAACAGCACGTTTAGAAAAACCTGCTACCTATCAGCAAATTAAAGATGCAATGAAAGCTGCATCTGAAGGATACTTAAAAGGTGTGTTAGGCTACACAGAAGATGAAGTGGTTTCATCTGACTTTATTGGAAACGATAACGCTTCTATTTTTGATGCTGGAGCTGGGATTTCTTTGAATGATAATTTTGTTAAAGTTGTTTCATGGTATGACAACGAGTGGGGTTATTCTTCTGCCCTTGCTAAGTTTGTAGAATACTATGGAAGTTTAAAATAATTCCCTTCTACATTAATTAAAATGGCGATGCTTTTAGTATTGCCATTTTTTTGTGCTTATTTTTTGGGGATGGTTTTGTGTGGAGAGTTTTGCAAGAGCTTACACAGATCTACATTTTTTTTAACATTATATCTTATACACACTCGTCCTTGCGAGGGAGGTTTTCACCGACCGCGGCAACCTCATTCTTGCTATACCTATTATCAACAGGAGATTGCCACCTCGCTGCGCTCCTAGCAAAGACGTTTAGCTTTAACCTAAATTCTTCAAGCAAACAATTAAAGTAAATAGTAATATCTTAAAGACAACATCTTATTGGTTGTTGTTCTTGATCCTAAAGAAAAAGCGAATATCTTTTCTCATTTTCAAAGCAGATCTACGTCATTAGCTTTTTACACTAACAATTTGATCATTGCATCAGGCCTAATGCTGAGCAACAGTAGCAAATTGTTCATGAACATTAGCACAATGCTGATTAACATTACTAAAATGTTGATGAACAAAAGTTCATTATTCATCAACAAAAGCAAAATGTTCTTGAACAAAAGCTCATTGTTCATCAACAAAAGCAAAATGTTCTTGAACAAAAGTTCATTGTTCATCTACAAAAGCAAAATGTTCATGAACAATAACAAAATGTTGATGAACAATAGCTCAATGTTCATCAACAAAAACCCAATGTTCATGAACAATAGCACAATGTTGATGAACAATAGCAAAATGTTTATCGCATCTCAGTTCTCTTCTTTTGTTTCAGGCAGCATTTACCCCTACTTGCCTAATTATTTAACAAAAGTTTAACATCATTTGCTACATACAGTAAAAGATTGGAACTATTTTTGCGTTATAGAAACAAGCAAATGATAGCTCTAAGTAGGTTTTGTCATTTTAATAACAGAAAAGTAACAAAACTGAAACTTTCTTAGTGTACTTTTTACACTATTGAAAATTATTATTATATTTGCATCATCATTCGTTGATCACCAACGTATCGATTGAAAAAAGAATACAATGTTTCCTTCCTGGTTAGAAGGAAAATAAAAGATAACCCGTTCATACAGGTTTATATTTGGTTAGAAAAAGAGATCAGTCTGGATGGATGATCTCTTTTCTTTTTTAGGAGAGGGTATTATCTCCAAAGATAAATAATTTCATTAGCTACAATTAGATGTTCAGCTACCACTCTAATAATAGTCCTGCGTCAATTGATTTTTTAGTACTTTGGTCAGAACATTATGCTCTAAATTCCTGCTTTAGGGTGGATTGTAACATACAATAATCGAATTCACATTTATTTTTAGTATATCGAATTAATCTAAAATTCTATTTATAGAATTAGCTTTATTTTTGCATATCAATTCTTTTATTTTTTGTCCCACTTCAATTCCATTATTAAAGTTGTGGGATATTTTACTTTTAAATCATGAATGAATTTTCTTGCCTTGTTCAATCTTCTCACATCTACACTTTTCAAATAAGCTAACCAACCATTCACTTCATAAAGTAGTTTTTTATTCTTTTGCTCAGAATCCTTTGTTAAGTGAAATATTTTTGCCCGAAGAGTTTTGTATTTATTTTTACCAATTCCTATGCTATTATTTGATATAGTTAAACCTGTAACTATCTTAGCTCTTGACAGTCCTGCTATTCTTGTCTTAGATGTATTGATAATATAACCTTCATCCTGAATAATCTCCTTTACTTTCGGGATTATTTGAATGACTTTCGATGGAGTCAGTCCAGAAAATGATAAGTCATCAGCATAACGAGTATAATTAATCCCTCTTTTACCAACATATCCCTGAAGTCTTACATCTAACCGCCACGCTGTTAAATTAGCCAATTTTGGAGAACACGGACTTCCCTGTGGCAAAGTTTCCTTATATGTACAAATTTTCGAAAGAATTATTGCAATTAGGTTATTGTAGCCAATTGCTCTAAATATATTGAAAATCTGTTTTTGAGTAATCGTTGGAAAAAAATCTTTTAGATCTATTGTAAGTACTGAGTTTGCTCCTATATGTGGTTTTGCATTATCATAAGTTGATGAACCTTTTTCAAATCCTTTACAAGAATTAGATACTTTTAACTTATTTAAAATATTAACAAGCACCCATGATTGTAAACCCTTTAGTTTTTTACTTGGTTGGCTTATATCTCGTAACTTTCCACTTTTTTTAGGGATAGTGTAAGTTTTGTAATATTTATCAGAATTTTGAGATAATTGATAAATTGTAAATTTCGATATGTGCGTTTGATTTGAAAAATCATCAATGCTTTGGATTACTGGCAACCCTAACATATTTAATCTAATTGTATCTGTTTTGCTCATAAAAATAAAAAATGAGGGCTTGAAGTTTTTACTTTCAAAAATATTGAGAGAATTATAAAGGGGATGGCGAGGTAGCGAGTCCATTCACTTTATAATTTTAGAAAATAAACATAAGTTTAAAACTCGGGTGCCGGAACAACACCCACTCGTATCAGTAAAGTTAAACTCTACTTAACGTCTAAAAAAATTATGCCCTCAATTTTTTATTTCTATTTTTCAAATTTAATATTTCTAACCTTAAGTCGTCGATCGCAAGTACTTTTTTTGCATTTTTATTTCTATGACTTACATTTCTATAACTTAAAAATTCTTGGTTACCTAATGCGGTTAGTCTAAATCCTTCTGAAGTAGATTCTATAAACCGTTTTTTTGTTAATACTGTTAATATTGCATCTGTTGAGCTTTTTGAATTATTTTCATCCTCAATAGCATATGAAACTATTTTAGATAGTTCAGTTTTGTAAACTGGTTCTAGTAAAAAAATTGCTGGTATTAAAAACCTATCAAGCTGTAATAGACTAATTCTATTATCCTTTTTTATATTATTTCTCTTTATTTTTCTTAGAGATGAAACGATTTTATCAACTTCTGTATCACGTTCTAAAGAGAAAAGAGCACTCAATCCTGTAGTAGATTTTCCTAATTTTGTTTCATCGATATAAACCACTCCATCTTTATTAGTCCTCTTGACAAGTTTTACTGGCCCTTGATTAATAAAACTTTTATCCCGTTTATATTTTATATCTAAGATGCATAACATTTTAATTCGTAGATTTTCATTATTTGCAAAAGCACCTAATTCAGCAAAAGAGCCAGCACTTTCAGGAATCACAACTACTACATCAACACTATCTGCAAGTAAGTTTTCCAATGAAAGCAAATCAGAAGATGCAGAGCTGTATAATAGTTCCTCAAAAATATCTTCTGGATAAACTAAATCATAATTCCCAGAATACCACAATCTATTTTCTAAGATATCAGCAATTCTAAATCTCAGACTTGTTTTGTCCGATATTGCTTTTCCACATAAGAAAATGCTGATTTTATATGTCCTTGCTGGTTCGAAAATATCTTTTCGAATTTTTGAGGCTATAATCTTACAATCTCCTTTACTTAACCCCGTTTTTTTTTGCATTATAATCTACTTTTTTAAACTTAAAGTTAATAGTTTAGATGAACTTTAGGGATAAAGTTATATCATTTTAATAACTGCTATATTCGAATTATATTAAATATTTTATTACCCCAGGCAGGTAAAATTCGAAATTTAATAATTCTATATATTATTTACCTCCAAAATATCCTTTTCAAATTGTAGTAAACCCAGCTATCATGAAAATCATTAAATTACTCTTCCTAATTACTATCCTTACCATGAATGTATCACAAGCGCAAACTAAAGGAAAATATGCAACTGTAAACGGTTTAAAAATGTATTATGAAATTCATGGTACAGGGAAGCCATTGGTTTTAATTCACGGTGGAGGTTCTACCTTACATACTACTTTTGGCAGAATTATTCCTTTCTTAGCAAAAACACATCAAGTTATTGGCGTAGAATTACAAGCACATGGACATTCGGGAGATCGCGATGCGCCAGAAACCTTTCAGCAAGATGCTGATGATGTGGCGACTTTATTAAAACACTTAAACATAGCCAAAGCCGATATTTTTGGGTTTAGCAATGGCGGACAAACAGCAATGGAAATTGGAATGCGTCATCCAAACAGTGTGAATAAATTAATTGTGGCTTCTGCATTTTATAAAAAGAGTGGTGCTCCTGCTGGCTTTTGGGAAGGAATGGCACATGCCAAGTTTAGCGATATGCCACAAGTGTACAAAGATGAGTTCCTGAAGATCAATAACAATCCCGCAGCGCTGATGAATATGTTCACTAAAGATTCGCAACGGATGCAAACGTTTAAAGATTGGAAGGCAGAAGATTTACAAAGAATTAAAACGCCTGTATTGGTTTTAATTGGCGACCACGATTTGCCAACACCAGAACATGCGGTAGAAATGTATCGTCTTTTTGATAATGGCCATTTAGCGATTGTACCTGGTTCGCATGGAAGTTATATGGGCGAGATTATGACCAGCAATCCAAATCTTGAAACTTTACAGTATTTTGTAGCGGTGCTCAATGAATTTTTAAGCGGTAAGTAAAATAAAAAAGCAGAGCTAAAATCTCAGCTCTGCTCCTTTTACTATTAATCTCTTTTAGGATTGAGGCTCATCGTAGTTCACCATCCAATTGATGCCAAACTTATCGGTAAACATACCGAAATAAGCTCCCCAAAAGGTTTTTTCCAATGGCATGGTCACTTTTCCTCCTGCAGATAAGCCATTAAATAATTTATCTGCTTCTTCCTCGCTATCGGTATTAATAGAGATGGAAATGTTAGTGCCAACTATGGTTGTTTGTCCGAATGCTTCAGAAGTATCGCTCCCCATTAACACCGTTTCTTTGCTAATTGGTAAAGATACATGCATTATTTTTGCTCCTTCTTCTGCTGATGGTTCAGGTCGACCTTCCATTGGCGGCATCTCGTTAAATCTACCTATATAAGGGAATTCGCCACCAAATACTGATTTATAAAAATTAAATGCTTCTTCGCAATTACCATCAAAGGTTAAATATGGATTTATTTGTGCCATGTTTGTTTGTTGTTTGTTTGAACCATAAAGTTATTATAAATACGGCTACATAAAAAATGTATTGCTAGTAAGTTTGCAGTCGGCTTGTGAATAAACAAGATCAGATTTAACTTAGTGGATGATCTTTTTTGTTGATTTTTTACTACGTTTTTGTTGCATTGCGTTAAAAACGTGAATTTCTACTCGTGGAAGTTTATGGTAAATACCAAGATTGGTTAAACTTACGATTATCTTTCTGGCTGTTTCATTTAGTAGCGTGCTAAGGTCCCCAAAATTAAAGCTACTAATGTTTGGCAACTTCTCTTCAAAGTCTAGCGCAATTTCAAAATAGTAATTGTTTAGGTAATTAATTAAAGAAACAAAATCTTCCTGTTTAGTCGTAATGGTGAGTGTACATACTCTTGATGAGCAGTAGTTTACTAGAACATTGTTTAGCTGATCATAGGCCACGAGTTGCCAGTGGAGCACTAAATAGTTTTGTCCTGTAATTTGTGATTTATCTAAATCGTAATCAATGTTACAATCAATTTTATTACCCTGTGCAAGATCAGGGTTAGGGTTAACGTCAAATCGTATTACATTAATTGGTGTTGTTTTATCTATCATAGGGAGTTAGATTTTTGTACCAACAAATACTTAATCGGAGAGCGTTGATTTAAAGTTATAAAATATTATACTAAAATTGTAGAGTAATTTTAAAATTTAATGCGTGCTAAATTTTAAGTTAACATGACAACTCCTTTCTTAAAAAAACGAAAAGCTGAATAGAAGTTGAAACAACTGTGCTTTTTTACTGTTTAATCTAAAAAATAAAATTATGATAACTCCAGAAAATACTATTCCTCTTGATGATTCTGAAAATTCAGAAGCGGAGGATCAACAAAGTCAGAAAGATATACATTCGAATGGTTTGGATGAAGAAAATCTAATTGCAGACGAAGAGGAACAACCTGATACGGAAATACTTAAACAAGCTTTTGATGCTTCGGAACCTTCTTATACATTAGATGTGGATAAAGGTATTGCTCCAAAGACTGATGAGGGTTAATGTTTTTAGCTCACCGCCGCTAAGGCTCTTTCTTTTCTCTTGATAGAAAAGAAACAAAAGATCAAGGCTGTGTATCATCTCTCGGATTAAGCGATTAAAACTTTTTCGGCAACAAGCAGCAGGTTCGATGAAGGATCGAACTGGCTCATTGTTTTGGATAGTAGTTCTTGAACGTTTTGTGGGGAAGTTTTTAATGCTTTCTCCTTCGGGATGCTACAAGGCCGATCCTCGTTCTTAGGAGTAGTTTGTGGGTTTAAGCCATCGTCCTTTCGGCTGGAGCAACGCGGAATGGAGAAATCTTTGAACTTTAAAGGTTTAGCTTCGCTGAGCAATTGTGGTTTTCGACTACGCTCGAAAAGACGAGTAGGATGTTTATGAACCACATAGCAACAATCGCTTCGCTCTATTCTTTATGTGTTAAGCGTTTTTTCTTTAAAAGAAATGGTAAATGTTGTTCCTTCATTCAAACAACTGTCTACCTCTATTTTACCACCTAATGAGGTAATGTGTTCGTAAACTAAGTGTAAGCCCAAGCCTTTGCTATCTTCATGTTCATGAAACACCTGATACATCCCAAAAATTTTATCTTTTACTTTATCCATATCAAAACCCAAACCATTGTCCGAAATTAATAATTGGTGTACTCCATCCGTTATAACGGCAGTGATTTTAATAAAAGGCGGTTTGCTAGGATTGGCGTATTTAATAGCATTTGTAATTAGGTTCAGGAAAATACTTTCTAAATACAATTTATTAAATTCTATAGTGTTAAACGCAGAAAAATCGCTTTCGAGTTGCGCATTGGCATTGAGCAGCAATGAACTGATAGATTTAGTTACGGTATGCAACACATTAGTTAAGTTTAATTCCTCTAACTGCACGCTTAACTTATCGTTTTTAATCATCACATCCACAAAGTTATTAATTGTATGATGCAGATGTTCACTGGTAGATTTTAAAATGTCCACCAATTCTACCGTCTTTGGATCTTCAATTTTAGCATGATCTAAGAGCTGAGAGATAGCAACTATATTATTTACCGGAGATCTCATATCATGAGATGTCATTTGGGTAAAGCTTTGTAGGTCTTTATTAATTTTACTTAGGTTAGCAATTAATACATTCCGTTCTTCCTCTTCTCGCTTTTTAAGCGTTACATCTTTGGCAATACCAAATACTAATTTTTGATCTGTAAAAGGCATAGATGTCCAGGCAAGCCAAACAATTTCTCCGCTTTTAGTCACGTAGCGATTTTCGAAATTACTTAATAAGGTTCCGCTGTATACAGTTTTACGAGAGTCGTTAGTTATATCTTTGTCGTCTATATAAACAAAGTCGTTAATGGGGCTTGCCATTAGCTCTTCTTCGGTATAGCCTAATAATTTAATTACTGCAGGATTTATTCTTTTAAAATAGCCATCAAAACCTGCTATACATAGCAAATCTGCAGAGATTGTAAAGAAATTACTTAGTAACAGGTATTCGTCAAATTTATTTTTTGAAATGCTTAAAATGTCTGAATTGTCGGTTTTCTCCATAGTAATCTGTAGTGAGCGCTACTTAGATTAGGGATTAATTATTGATTTCAATATTAAAGAAATCATTTAGTTAAATGCATCTTTTATTTAAAATAAATTTTAAATGTTGTGCCTTTGTTCAAATCACTTTCTACTTCAATTTTCCCACCCATTGCTTCTACTTGGTTTTTTGATATAAATAAACCAAATCCTCTAGCATCGGCATTGCCATTAAAGGTTTGGTAGATTCCGAACATTTTATCACCGTATTTTTTCAAGTCTATTCCAATTCCATTATCCGACATGCGCATTACCATTTGTCCATTTTCTTCAAAACAGGTAATAGAAATTACAGGTTTCCTATCTGGATGACTGTAGCGCAAGGCATTAGAGATTAAGTTTAACAGAATACTTTCTAAGTACGCTCTATTGTACATGATCTCTATAGTTTCATCTACCTTGTTTAAAATAGTAGCTTGTTTTACTAATATCTGCGCATTTTGTGTAGCGAGTGTTTTAATAATGTAATCGTACAGATTTAAGGGTTCTACAATGATATCTATACTGGTTTGAATATTGATTACGTTGTTGAGATTAAATAGAGTTTCGTTTAGGTTATTTGCTACAGTTTTGAGTAGCTGGATCATTTCATTTCTATCGTCTTCTGTTTTAGCGCTCTCTATCAAGTTAGAAATGCCTTGTATGTTACTAGAATGTGAGCGTAAATTATGCGAAACGATGTAAGAGAAATTAAGTAAGCGCTTGTTTTGCTCTGTTACCAATTGAAATGATTTATTTAGTGCTTCTTCGGCGTGTTTCTGATTGGTAATATCAATCATAATACCTCTTAATTTTATAGAATGATCATCTTCTTTAATAATGGTTACAATATCTCTAATCCATACGATGGACTTATCTTTTGCAATCATTCTATATTCAAAGTCGCGTTGTTTATCTTCTCTATTGCTTTTAGAAATAAAGGCTTCTACCCTTTCTTGATCATCTGGATGCAAATGATTAAACCAAAAGTTTGGGATATTCATAAACTGCTTAGGTGTATATCCTAAAATATTTTGCACTTTCTTGCTGGTAAACGTATAGGTGCTATTGTTGGGGTTACCTTCCCAAACTATTCCATCAACCGTGTTAATAAGCGATTCGATACGTTGTTGCGAGGCAATTAAAATTTGCTCTTCTAGTTTGCGTTTGGTAACATCTTCTACAATTACAATATGAGTGCTTGGTTCTTCGCCTTCGTTCCATAAAGGGGTTATAATTACATTGCCCCAACTTACTTTACCATCTTTTTTTAAATATCTTTTTTCAGTATTAGAGTGCCTAATCTTTCCGCTTAACAATTGTTTAAAAAGTGTTCTATCTTCATCTAAGTCATCTGGATAAATAATGGTTTTAATCTTTTTAGTCATCAACTCTGCTTCGCTATAGCCTAAAAACTTACATAAGTAATCGTTTACCTCTAAAACGTGACCAGTTTTTGAATCTATTCTGGCTATTCCAATAGCAGCATGATCAAAAATGTTTTTAAACTTACTTTCTGTATCTAGCAATTGCGAGGCTTGATCTGAAACTTTCCCTTGTAATTGTGCTTGTTTTTTGAGTAATCGAGTTAATAAATAACTAGATAAGCCTGTTAAACCTAAACCAAACAGAACAGCACTTACTAACTGTACCCAACTACTGTAAGGGTTTACGTTAACAACGTATAGTTTCCAATCGCCATCTGGAAAGTTGATCGCTTTAGATTGTTGTTTGGTGAAATCGTAGGTAGAAGGAATGAAAAACTCTTCTTTATTCGTTAGATCGTTTACTTTAGAAAATTGAAATTTATAATCTTCGTACTTATTGTTATCAATACCAGCTGATTTAAATAGCTTATCAAGTTTAATTACTACTGCTGAGAAACCCCAAAATTTGTTGTTTATAAATAAGGGTAAACGACCTACTACGCCAACTCCTCCCTGTGTAAGTTTCACCGGCCCTTGGTAATACATTTTTCTACTCTTAATTGCTTTTTTCGCTTCGAGTATTGTTCTTGGTGGACTTTTAAAAAGATCTAGATTAAGTACTTTTTCATTTCCTTTTAGGGGATATATATATTTAACCACGCCATTTGGCACTAATTGTACGGCTTGTAAATCTGGGTTTGAGATAATGAGTTGTTTGGCAACCTCATCAAAATTTTGAGGAACACCGTTATTATCTACCGTAAGTGCTAGAGTGAGTGCAACGGTATAACTGTTTTTTAACGTTTGCTCTATGTTTTGCTCTACGCCATCGAGGATATTAGCAATTTCTCGTTCTTTATTTTCTTGAAAGAGTTGGTAACGTTGACTAACAATTAAACCGATAAGGCTCAGTAAAAACAGGAAGAAGATAAACCCTGAGGTTTTAGGTCTATACAAAAACCAACTAGATAGCTTATGAGGTTTCTTCTCCATCGTTATTAAAAAAGACCTTTTTTGACTACCAACATGAAACTTATAATTTTGAGCGTTCTTTACTAGGCTAATATACTAAAATTGGTTAAATGCAGTTACAACAAATAAAAAAATATGGTTGGTGTTTTTTTTATAATTTGGGGCTTATAGATAGGTGTTGGTATTGTAATTTGTTTGTTTAATGTGGGATCTTAAAGAGATAAAAAAGATTTGCTCTTGCATTACGATACCTCATTAAATTGGGTATGACGTTTATTATAATTTACTAAAATAAATTTTCTGCGGAATAGCATTAAAAACAAATTTGGTTACTTCGCATAGCCAAAGTTTAAGTCCTACTTCTTTATCTTGATAGGATTTTAAAAAATAAATACCACCACCACCAAAGTTTTCTTCACGGATACGTAAAAGCGTAAGGACTTCGGCGCTGTCAAATTGTTTGTCGGAAAGTGTGAGTTTTACAGTTGATACATTGTTGCTGACTAAATCCAACCATTTATCGGCACCTTCTACCATTTGTAAATCTTCAGGATCTCCATTCCATTCTGGTAAGTTTAAATACCATTCGTTTTTTTCGTTTTTATAAAATTCGAAGTTTCTTCTTACCATTTCATTTATTAGACAAGTCCTCACCAGAATTTATTTCAGGGTCTTAGTTGCTGAAAAGATGCTGAAATAAATTCAGCATGACGATAGTGTAAATTTTTCTATAATTAAACTCCTTTTTTAAAAATAACCACACCCAATGGCGGTATATTAATTGAAACAGATTGTTTTTGATTATTGAAAGGAATACTTTCTGCTGGAAAAGTTTCCATATTTAATTTCCCACTACCATAAAATTCTGTGGAATCAGTATTAAAAATTTCTTTCCATTTACCTTTCATCGGAATACCAATTCTGAAATTTTCTCGGTAAACCGGCGTCAAATTAAGTACAATAACCAAGGTATCTTTTGCTTTATCAGATTTTCTCGCATAAATAAACACCGAGTTATCTGCATCGTCTGCATTAATCCATTCAAAGCCTTCGTAAGAAAAATTGTATTTGTATAACGCTGGCTCTTTTTTATATAACAAATTTAATGCTTTCACTAATTGTTGCATTCCTGCATGCGGGGCATGTTGTAATAAATCCCAGTTTAATGATTCTGTGAAATTCCATTCGTTGGTTTGCGCAAATTCATTGCCCATAAACAACAATTTAGTGCCAGGATGTGTAAACATATACGCATAAAGTGTACGTAGGTTAGCAAATTTCTGCCATTCATCTCCAGGCATTTTATAAATCATAGATGATTTGCCATGCACCACTTCATCATGCGAAAAAGGCAACATGAAGTTTTCTGTAAAAGCATACGTCATGCTGAAGGTTAACTGATGATGATGAAACTTTCTATTGATCGGATCATTTTTAAAATATTTTAAGGTATCGTTCATCCAACCCATCATCCATTTCATACCAAACCCTAAACCACCTGCATACACTGGTCGTGTTACACCATCAAATGTGCTGCTTTCTTCAGCTATGGTTTGTACGCCTTTATATTGACCATAAATTGCTTCATTTAAATCTTTTAGAAACTGGATAGCCCCTAAATTTTCACTTCCTCCAAACTCATTTGTTCCAGCTTCTTCGGCTGTTCTCGAAAAATCAAAATACAACATAGATGCTACAGCATCTACGCGTAATCCATCCGCATGGTATTTATCTATCCAAAATAGTGCATTGCTAATTAAGAAAGAGCGAACTTCATTTCTATCGTAATTAAAGATGTAAGATTTCCAATCGGGATGAAAACCCTTACGCATATCGGCATGCTCAAACAAATGTGTACCATCGAAATTAAATAATCCATTTGCATCTCCTGGAAAATGTGATGGAACCCAATCGAGTATGACAGCGATATTGTTTTTATGTAACTCTTCTATTAAGTGCATTAAATCTTGTGGAGCACCATGTCTGGAACTTGCTGCGAAATACCCTGTAATTTGATATCCCCAAGATGGGTAATACGGATACTCCATAATTGGCATAAGTTCTACATGTGTAAAACCCATTTCCAAAATGTAAGGAACTAAGCTTTTAGCAATTTCGCCATAACTTAATACCCTTTCTGGATTACTTGGGTCACGCTGCCAAGAACCTAAATGCAATTCATAAACCGACATGGGTTGGTCGAGCGCATTGAGCTTGGGCCGTTTGGTTAACCATGGTTTATCCTTCCATGTATAATCTGTATCCCAAACAATAGATGCTTTTTGTGGGGGATGTTCCCAACGTAAGGCATATGGATCTCCCTTCTCTAAATCTGTACCATCAAAACCTTTAATATAATACTTGTATACTTCGCCTTTGCCCACATGCGGAATAAATCCTTCCCAAATACCTGATGCATCCCAACGCTTATTGAGTGGATGACTTTCTCTATTCCAACCGTTAAAATTAGCTATAACTGCAACTTGTTGTGCGTTAGGTGCCCAAACTGCAAAATAGGTTCCGTTAATTTTATTGACAGTACAGAGGTGTGCACCCATTTTTTCGTATAAACGAAAGTGCTTTCCTGATACAAATAAAGAGATATCGAAATCGGTAAGTAAACTATGAACCCAAACACTTTTAGCAAAATCTGTAAATGGATTTTCTATTATTGCTGCCTTTGTTTTTTTAACTGGGGTACCTTTTTTTGTGTTGGCCATAGTTCGAAAATTTACACCTCCTAATTTACTTGTTTAAATACTAGCTTAACCTTTTTTATTGAATTATTATTTGGGTAAATAGTTATGCAATCTTAAATCATCTTCATTGTTAATGGCATAATTACACCCGTTGTGCAGCAAAATTATGCGAGATGAAACTTCCATAATTTGACGGTAATAATGATCTGTAATAATAAACCCCTTTTCGGATTTCAACTTAAAAATGTGTTCTTTCAAATCATTTGCTAATAAAGGTGCCAACTGAGAAAAAGGTTCATCTAACAATACATATTTAGCATCGCTGTATACAATTAATAAAGCTTCGACCAATCTTCTGTTTCCACCAGATAAATTTCCAATAGGTTCATTTAAGTTCGATTTAAAAACATCTAGTTGGAGGATTTGTTCTTTGTACCGATTAATATATAAATCGATCAGGTCTTTAATTTTCAAATAGTGTGGAATAAAGTATCCCTGTGGGAGATAAGAAACTTGATGTGTTAAGTACCCTTTTAACTTAAATTCGCCATCAATTTTTAAGTGTTTAAACTTTGGTTGTATACTGCCAAAAATGATTTTTAATAAAGTTGATTTCCCTGAGCCATTTCGCCCTAATAAGCCGACAACCTCACCAACTTTGCAGCTCAAATAAACGCTACTTAATACCTCATTACCACCATAGCGATGATTTACACTATCTATATAAAGCTCCTGCATATAAAAGCAACTATTAATAGAATAAGAAAAAGGACAAAATCTATAGCGAAAAAGGTGGAGAATAATTTGCGATAACTTAACCCCAAATTGCGGTAATAGAAAGCTCGTTGTGCAAACAATAACTTTTCAATGCCCAAAGTTGTTAAATAAGCTACTATTTTAAAGGCTATGGCTAAATTATATAAAGGAATTTTATCAAATCCTTTTTGGAGGAATAAATAAGCGAAGAATAGACTTAAGCAGCAATTAAGAAATAGAACTAGTTTGAAATGATGACTGTAAATGAATATCAATTTCTTGTACATAGTTCTATTTCTAAAAATTTTATGCTCCTATAATCTTAATATGTATAAAGTTTTTATTCGATTTAAATCTTAACCTACTGCGTTCATCGATATTAAAATCTGTTACTTCTTTATCATCAACAAAAATCTTACTTACAGTAAAAGGCAAACCGATTACATTATAATCGTACAATTCATAGTTTGGTGTATACAAACCTTCTGTATCTTGCTTGATAAATAAGTTTTTGCCATCACCTTTTACACTGAATTTCTTCTCTAAATAAATATCTTGTTCGTACGCAAATGTATCTCCATGATCTTCAAATAAGAATGAATTCACTTCGTAATCTGCATAATACACATTTAACCAAACTTCGTCTATCGGTTTTTCACCAACATATTGCATGACTGGATATTCTGGAATTACCGATCCTGCTCTTACAAACAAAGGCATGTCTTCTAATGGAGCAGCAATAGTGTATTCATTTTCTCCATTTAACAATTCATGAGTCCAGAAGTTGTACCACTGTCCTTTAGGTAAATACACAATTCTAGAAACTGCGCCTTGTTCTAATACTGGACAAACTAAAATCTTATCTCCAAATGTGAATTCATCCTGACGATAATGATTGCTGATTTTATCTTGCTCTAGCATTACCAACGGTCTTAAAATTGGGAACCCATAACGGTGATGCTCCCAAAAAACCGAATATATATACGGCATTAATCGATACCTTAACTCAATAAATTTACGATTGATGCTGGTAAAGGGTTCTCCAAAACTCCAAGGTTCGCGTTCGGCAGTATCACCTGCAGAGTGTGCTCTCATAAATGGAGAAAAAGTACCTAATTGGATCCATCTTGTAAACAATTCCCCATCTGGCTCTCCACTAAAACCGCCAATATCTGTTCCGCAAAATGGCACACCAGAAACTGACATCCGTTGGCACTGAATGTTGCCTAATTTTAAATGTTCCCATGTAGCTACGTTATCTCCTGTCCATACACAGGCGTAACGTTGCATACCAGAATAACCAGCTCTCGTAATGGTGAAAGGGCGTTTATTGCGTTGCAATTTCTTTAACCCATCGTACGTAGAACGCACCATTTGCATACCGTAAACATTATGTGCTTTACGATGAGAGCCACGATAACCATCGTAATTATGTCTTACGTCATTTGGAAAAGTTCCTGCACCAAAAACTGCTGGCTCGTTCATGTCGTTCCAAACTCCAGCCACACCTAAATCTACAAGCTCCTTATATAAACCTCCCCACCATTCTCTTACCGTTGGATTGGTAAAATCTGGGAATTGGCATCTACCAGGCCAAACATGACCTTCCATAAAATAATCATCGCTTCTACGACAGAAGTAATTGTTTTCTTTTCCTTCTTTAAATACCCAATAATTATCGTCTACTTTAATTCCTGGATCTATCATCACCACGGTTTTCATACCAATGTTCAATAAATCTTTGATCATCTTTTTAGGATCTGGAAAGTATTTTTTATTCCAAGTAAAGCAACGATAACCATCCATGTAATCGATATCGAGGTAAATGGCATCACAAGGAATTTGATGTGATCTAAAACTTTCTGCAATATCTCTGACCTTTTTCTCTGGATAATAACTCCAACGGCATTGATGAAAACCTAAAGCCCATTTTGGTGGTAATTGATGTGTTCCCGTTAGGGTTTGATAACGTTTCACCACGTCCATCATGTGTGGGCCATGGATGTAATAATATTGCAATTCACCTCCGTCTGCCCAAAAACTGGTTTTAGCACCGTTTTCCTTACCAAAATCAAAATAAGAACGGAATGTATTATCAAAGAAAATTCCATAGCCAGCACCTTGATGTATGCCAATGTAGAAAGGAATTGTACGGTACAAGGGGTCTTGATCCCAACCAAAAGAATAGGCATCTGTATTCCAGTTTTGGAATTTTCTGCCACGTAAATTCATGTTGCCTGATTTATCTCCTAAACCGAAGAAATTTTCTTCTGGCAAACATTCTTTTGTGGCGTAAACATAATACCCTCCAAACTCTACGTTTTCTTCCCAATGCATTGGAGAAGTATCTTGAGTCATAATTGTACCACTTGTATTATCTGTAAAAGAAATTAAAAAATCTTCTTTTTTAACTTTACAGGTTACGGTATTGGTAGAAATAGCGTAATACTCTTCGCTTTCTTCTAATTTAAATGTGGTTACTTTTTGATCTACTATTGGGACTGCATAAGAAAAATCATCTAAGAAAACACCATGAGGAGCTAATCGTACTCTAATGATTTCATCACTTACAACCCTTACTTCTACCCTAGCATTTCCATCAGAAAAATAAAACTTGTTCCCTTCTTTTTTAACTCCTTTTACCGCCGTTAAATATTGTTTTACTATTGGCTTTAAACTAGTTACTGGATTGTTAAGATGCTGAATAACTTCTTCTTCTGTTTGCGATCCTATTGTTTCTGCTAAAATTTGTTTCTCTTCACTATTCGTTTCTTCTTCCATAAATCTAAACTGCTGTTGTACGCTTAACTTAATACTTCTGTATCTTCCACCTGATGCGTAATTACTTTCTTATCGGTAATTAAAAAATTAGCTAAGCCTCCAATAATTAAAGAAGTACCTGCTAATAACATTGCATTAATTACCGCTGAACCAAAAATTAAGTGGTATAAATAGTTTAATCCACCTGTTGCAGCGATAATTTGCGGAATTACAATAAACATATTAAAAATCCCCATATAAATCCCCATTTTTTTAGGATTTATAGCACTCGACAACATAGCATAAGGCATAGAAAGTATGCTGCCCCATGAAATTCCTATTAGAATAAACGAATAAATTAACTGCTGTGGGTCTTGAATAAAGTACATTGAAATGAACCCTAATCCACCAGCAATTAAACTAAACATGTGGATATATTTTCTGTTGATGCTTTTTTTAGCAGCGTAAAAAGTAAGTAGCAGCGCAAAAGCCATCGAAGATAAACCGTACATACCCATGTAAGATCCTACTAAATCGGCTGCATCGTTATATGCTTTACTTGCTGACATAAATAAAGCTTTTGAGGTTTCATCGGCCATATTAAAAGCACTTTCTATGGGAGCTGGTGCATGAAAAACGTGTGTAGTTAATGCTGGCGTAGCTAAACTCCACATGGCAAAAAAAGCAAACCAACTAAAAAACTGAATTATGCCTAATAATTTCATTGTTTTAGGCATTTTACTAATGCTTGAAAAGATCTCTTTAAATCCGTTTAAAAAGCCTTTACTCTGCTCATTTTCTTTTTTAAATTCTTCTAAATCATCTGGTGGATATTCTGAAGTAGTGAAAATGGTGTATAAAACCGAACCTAAAAAGACAACTCCGCCAATTGCAAAAGCTATTTTTACGGATAAGGGAACAATTCCTGGTAGAGCTTCGTTTGAAACTCCCAATTTATTAACCAACCAAGGTAAATTACTGGCAATCCATGTACCTACACCAATTATTAAAGTCTGCATTACGAAACCATACGAGCGTTGTGAATTTGGTAATTTATCGGCAACTAAAGCTCTAAATGGTTCCATTGTAATGTTGATGGATGCATCTAAAACCCACAAGCATCCTGCTGCCATCCATAATACTGGAGAGTTTGGCAAGAAAAACAAAACAACTGTACTTAGTACCGCTCCTATTAAAAAGAATGGTTTTCTTCTTCCCCATCTTGGATTCCAAGTTCTATCACTCAAATAACCAATTATGGGTTGTACTAATAACCCCGTTAATGGTGCGGCGACCCACAAAGCAGGTATACTATCTTGACTTGCACCCAGTGTTTGAAAAATTCGAGACATAAAGCCGCCTTGTAAGGCAAAGCCGAATTGAATTCCCAAAAAGCCAAAGCTCATGTTAAAAATGCTCCAAAATGAAAGTTTTGGTTTACGTGAAAAATCGGTCATGGTTTATAGTTGGTTTAGTCGAATGGTTAAAACTCTAAAATGACTGCGCTCGTAGCAGCCATTGTAATATTGAGTCCATTAATTATATTTTCAGTTTTAAATTTAGTGTCTGATAGTAAATCTGTAAAAGTGATGTTGCCACTTAAATTAAATGCTGCTAGTACATCTTTTGGCAAATTCATAGTTAATTTAACTTCATTTCTATTGAAATTTGTTAAGACTAAAACTCGCTTGTTTGCTGTATATCTTAAATATGCGTAAACTTTATTGTTAAAACCTTTTGAGGTTTTATTTGCTTCTAAAAGTTCATAAAAATTACCACTAGTAATTGCCTCGTTTGTGGATGCTAGGTTTAACAATTTGCTATAGAACTGACGCAACTTTTTTTCATCCTCATTTAGTTTTCCTCCGTCAAATGCTCCATCATTCATCCATTTTTGATGTTGTGGTACTCCCCAATAATCGAAAATTGACGTTCGACCATCATCACCACCAAAACCTTCTGTACCATTTGCAGGTTCGCCGACTTCTTGGCCATTGTAAATCATCACAGGACCAGACGATAATGTTGTAGTAACAACCATTCCAGGTACAGCATACCATGCATTTCCAGCAAATGCTTTAGAAGCAATTCGAGTTTCATCGTGGTTTTCTAAAAAGCGTAACATGTGCTGAGAAAACCCATTACTTTCTTTTTGCCAAACAAAGCTGATGTCTTTTACAGTCGCAGCACTATCGTTAGTTATTAAGCGTTTTAGTCCATCGTATAAACCAACCTTATCGTACAAGAAATCGAATTTCCCATTCACTAAAAACTCTTTATATTGATTTCTATCGTAAGCCTCACCAATAAAGGTTAGGTTTGGGTATTTCTTTTTTAAATCTGTAATTACCCAATTCCAAAATTCTACAGGCACCATTTCTGCTACGTCGCATCTAAAACCATCTACTCCTTTTGAAGCCCAAAAAGCCAAAATGTCTCGCATTTTTTTCCAAACAGGAGGTTGCGGTACAAAATGTTTGGTATTGTTATTTTGTACATCAACACCATAGTTTAATTTAATGGTTTCAAACCAATCGTCTAGTTTTGGAGCAGCATTAAATACATTATTTCCTGTTACTTTAGCTGGATTCTCTTCAAATTTCGCATCTTTTAGCGAACTGTTATATTCATTTCCCCCTGGATTGTATCCTGCAGGAACACTAAATTTTTGCTTTGGAATATAGTAGAAATCATTTGTAGTAGCGAAACCTTTGCTGACATCATCATTTACACCTAAATCTATTACATTGGCTGGTTTAGCATCAGAATGATAGGTTCTCGCTACATGATTTGGAATAAAATCCATTAGAACTTTTAGTCCTTGATGATGTGTGCGCTTTATCAAATCCTCATATTCTGCCATTCGATTTTTAACATTAACCGCTAAATCTGGATCAACATCATAGTAATCTTTAATGGCGTATGGTGAACCCGCCCTTCCTTTCACAATATCCGGATCATCAACTTTAATTCCAGCAGATGAATAATCTGTCATAGTAGCATGTTCAATTACACCTGTATACCAAACATAATTTACACCCAGCTTTTTTAACTCCGATAACGCTTTTTCAGTAATATCATTAAATTTTCCGCTCCCATTTTCTTCAATTGAACCGTAATAATTGTTGGTGGTATTTTTATTACCGAAATAACGGACAAGTGCTTGATAAATCACCAACTTTTTATTTTCGATTTTCTCTTTGGTGGTTTGATTTAAATCTAACATTTGCAAATTATTTTTTTGTCCGTAAGCAGATAAGCCACAAATGACCATCAATACTGCTATTTTGATACCGTTTTTCAATTGATGGTAAGTTGTGTGTCCAGATCTAAAACTCCGTTAGCTTGTAAAACATGGTCTTCGCCAAAAATGTTTAAGGTTAACATTTTTTCACTTTCATTATTTAAACTCACCTTTTGTTGATTTACTTTAACGGTAATTATCGCTTCTCTGAAACCTATTTTAAACGCATAAGATTTCCATTTTTTTGGCAACACCGGATGAAGATGTAATTGATTGTTTTTAATGCGCATTCCACCAAAACCTTCTACTACACTCAACCACGTTCCAGCCATAGAAGTAATGTGCAAACCATCTTCCGTATCGTTATTGTAATCATCAAGATCTAAGCGAGATGTACGCAAATAAAACTCATATGCTCTATCTAAATCGCCAAGTTTTGCAGCAATAATAGCATGTACACAGGGCGATAATGAACTTTCGTGTACAGTACGTGGTTCATAAAAATCATAATTTCTACGGATAGTTTCCAAATCGTAATCTTCTTCAAAAAAGTAAATTCCCTGCAAAACATCAGCTTGTTTTATGAAACATGATCTTAAAATCCTATCCCAACTCCACTTTTGATTTAATGGTCGATCAATTGCAGGTAAATCTTTTACTAAAACTTGTTCTTTATCCAAATATCCATCTTGCTGCAAGAAAATACCTAATTTTTCATCCTCAGGATAAAACATTTTAGTGATAATATCTTGCCAATGCGAAGTTTCCTTAGCTAAATTGAAATTGGTTTTGCTCAATATTTGATCCAATTTCTTTTCATTATCTGCTTTAACTTGAGCAATTGCCTCCATTGTATATTTTAAACACCACGTTGCAATTGTGCTGGTATACCAATTGTTATTAACGTTATTTTCGTATTCATTTGGACCAGTTACACCAAGCATTACATACTTTTCTTTTTCAATACTCCAATTGATGCGTTGTGCCCAAAAACGAGCAATACCAATTAATACTTCTAAACCGTACTCTGCTAAGTATTTTTGCTCTCCAGTGTATCGGATATAATTAAAAATGGCGAAAGCTATGGCACCATTTCTATGAATTTCTTCAAAAGTAATTTCCCATTCATTATGACATTCTTCGCCATTTATGGTTACCATTGGATATAACGCAGCTCCGTCTTTAAAACCTAATTTTTCTGCATTTTCAATCGCCTTTTCTAAATGATTGTAACGATAAATCAATAAGTTTTTAGAAACTTGTTGTGGTGCCGTTGCCAAATAAAAAGGCAAACAATACGCTTCAGTATCCCAATAGGTAGAACCGCCGTATTTTTCACCTGTAAATCCTTTGGGACCAATATTTAACCGAGCATCTTCACCTGTATAAGTTTGGTGCAATTGAAAAATATTAAAACGAATTGCTTGTTGAGCTGCTACATCACCTTCAATTATTACATCACCGTTCTTCCATTTAGTAGCCCAAGCATTCGCCTGTTCTTTCTGCATTTGATCAAATCCTTTAGCGACAATAGTTTTTAAAACATTAACCGCAGCATTTTCTAGTTCTGCCTTATCGTAATTTTCTGAGGAAAGATTAACTGCATATTTATAAATGGTAGTTGCTTGATCTTTTTTAACATTAATAGAAAACAACTGAGTTACCTTTTTTTCTTTAGTAGAAAATTGAGGTTTTATATTTAAAGCAACATCATCTTGATGAATCTCTGTGTAAATACCCGAGCTTACCCAAAAAGCAGTTTTTTTGGTTTCCATGGTAAGCAATGCAAAATCATCTTGCTCTTTAGCACTTATTTCAGTCCAAAATTTTTCATCATAATTTGAATCCTGATTTTTTACATCTCCATCTAAATTAGATTCAATTGTGATCTTCCCATCAAAATTATGTGGAGTGATGGTGTATTTAATTGCTCCAGCTTCATCATCAACTAAACTACAAAAACGAATTGCTTCTACACCGAGAACGTTCCCTTTTTTTAATTCCGCAATAAATTTTCTAGTGAGTGTTCCCTGTTTCATATCTAGTACACGACTAAAATTTGAAACAGTGCAGGTATTTAAATCGAGTACTTCACCGTTAACTATAATATGAATTCCAATCCAACTAGTGGCATTTAATACTTTAGCAAAATATTCAGGATATCCATTTTTCCACCACCCTACGCGAGTTTTATCAGGATAATAAACACCAGCTACATAATTACCTTGTAAAGTTTCTCCAGTATATTGCTCTTCAAAATTGGCACGTTGACCCATTCTCCCGTTACCTAGGCTAAATATACTTTCAGAGATTTTGTTCAACTGCGGATCAAATCCCTCTTCAATAATTTGCCACTCGTTATATTTGATATAATTCTTCATTCTAGTTATAAATTCTCCAATTTCTCAATAGTCATTTCAAACAATCCTTCTATCACTAAATCTGCATTTCTTAATACATCAGTTTTACCAATACCAACTGCTTTCATATTTCCTCTTTTGGCGGCTTCAACTCCTGCAATTGCATCTTCAAAAACTACACATTCTTCTGGCTTAACTCCTAATTCTTGCGCTCCAACTAAAAAAACTTCAGGGTTTGGTTTTGATTTGGTCACTTTATTTCCATCTACTAAAGCATCGAACATATGTGTTAAGCCAATTTGTTTTAGTATTGTTTCCGAATTTTTACTAGCAGAACCCAAAGCAGTTAAATAATTACTTGCTTTTACTAACATTAAAAATTCCTTAGCACCTGGCAAAATTTCTTTGGGCGTCATTTTAGTAATCATATCAACGTACCAGGTATTTTTTAAGGTAGCTAATTCCTGCATTTCATCATCACTTTTTCTTACACCACCCCAATTTAATATAATTTTTAAGGACTCTATTCGGCTAATGCCTTTTAGTTCTTCATTTTGTTCTTCTGTAAAATCAAATCCAAGTTGATTAGCCAATCTTCTCCAGGCTTTATAATGATATACTGCCGTATCGACGATAACGCCATCAAGGTCAAAAATACACGCTTTTATGTTAGACATATTATTGTAATTCAAAGATGTAAGATGTATTAGCAGGTAGTTTTATGTTATCAATTTGAATTTTTTGATCAGTTATGATATTTAATCCCATTTGATGCTTTCCAATTCTTTCTGAAAAACGGCTTGTTACTAAATCTTTAGCTTGGTCATTCGTATTCAATACCACCATTATGGTTTTTTCATTATTGTATCTAAAATATACATAAATGCCATCTTCTGGAACGTATTGCATCAATTTACCAGTTTGTAAAACGGAATTATTTTTACGGTAATTAGCTAGTTTTTTAACAAAATCGAATGCTTCGTTCTCTTTTTCTGTTCTTCCAGATGCGGTAAATTTATTTGTTTTATCTCCTGTCCAACCTCCCGGAAAATCATCACGCACCTTACCATCTGGATTTGCAAAATTTTTCATCAAAATCTCTGTACCATAATACATTTCAGGAATGCCACGAAGTGAAAGCAATAAAATAATACCTGATTTATATTTATTAAAATCTTCGCCAACTTTCGATAAAAATCGATCTGTATCGTGGTTATCTAAAAACAGTACATTTCTAGTTGGGTCTTTATATTGATAATCACTTGCTAAAACGGTGTACAACTTATTCACGCCTTCTGTCCACCCGAATTTTCCAGTTAACGTTTCATTAATTGCAAAATAGGTTTGAAAATCGGTTACACCTTGTAAACCGGTATCAAAATGCTGATTAACTGTACTTCCTTCAGTAAAAAAAACTTGATTAGCAGTTCCATGAACCCAAGTTTCTCCGAAATATGTGAATTTTGGAAATTCTCTAGTAATTGCCATTGCCCATTCTGCCATAAATTTCAGATCATTGTATGCATACGTATCTAATCTAAATCCATCTAAACCAGCATATTCTATCCACCAAATATGGCTTTGCGTAATGTATTTTTTTACTAGTGGATTTTGTTGATTTACATCTGGCATATGATGATCAAACCAACCATCAGTCATTAATTTTTTATCAGCGTTTGATGCATATGGATCAAATAAAACTTGATCTTTATAAGTAGTACCAGTATATTTTGGCCATTGATGAAACCAGTCTTTTGCAGGCGGATCTAAAAATAAAAAATGCTGATCTCCAATATGGTTATGCACTAAATCTTTAATCATTTTCATCCCACGTTTGTGGCATTCATCTACTAACTTTTTATAAAGAGCATTGTTACCAAAACGTCGATCTATTTGATAATTTTCTGTATTAGCGTAACCATGATATGATGTTCTGTATTCATCATTTTCTAATACTGGGTTTAGCCAAAGTGTAGTTATACCTAGCTCTTGTAGATAGGGTAACTTATTGATAATCCCTTGAATATCACCTCCATGTCTAGAATACATCGAATCGCGATTCAAAGTCATATCTTTCATCCCATTTATTTTATCATTGCTTGGATCACCATTAGAAAAACGATCTGGCATAATTAAATAAATAAGGTCTTTATTAGTTACCCCCTCAGTATGATTTGTTCTAGATTTTAACTCGTAAGTATACTTAATTGCTTTTTCGCCCTTTTTAGTAAAAGTCATTGGGAACGTTCCCGATTTTGTAGCTGAAGAAATTTGCAGGTTCACAAATAGATAGTTAGGGTTTTCAACTTTTTGAACACTTACCAGCTTCACTCCAGGATAATTAAGTGAAACAGATTTATCTGAAATTCGATTTCCTTTTACCAATAATTGCAATGATTGATCTTTAAAGCCAACCCACCAATTGAGAGGTTCAATTCTCTCCAAACTAGCCATCTGCGCTTTAAGAACTTGGAATTGGGCTGATAGAAATACTGTTAAAAGAAATAATTTCTTGATCATTTTATATTTGGTTAATATAACTCTAACGAAAGTGTTAATTTTTAAGTTAAAACGCAAAGATTTTTTAAAATATAATCGTAAACAAAAAAGCTTTCCGAATATATTTCGGAAAGCTTTTTAATAAAATATAAGATCTACTACGGATTAAATGTAAATGATAAATAATAAAGTGCGCCAACTTCTGGGTTACCAAATGAAGTGCTATAATATTTATTTAAAACATTTGAACCTCCTAATTTAACAACAGATTTAACCGAAGGTATTTTCAAGTTAACTTGTGCATCAAATGTTGAATATGAAGGAACTGTTCCAGTTGCAAAAGTTGAGTTCCAATAGAACTGATCTTGCCAACGGTATTGAACATTGAAACCAAAGTTTTTAATGATTTCTTTACTACCAACACCAGCATTAAATCTCCATTCTGGAGTGTTAAAGTTATTATCGAAACCTGCAGGAATATCACTTAATTTATTATAAGAAGTATTTCCATTAAAGTTAAACTTGCCTACTTGATAATCTAAACCAAAAGCACCACCATACGATTTAACTTTTGTAGCAATATTTACAGGAACGCTAAATTTAACAGCTGTTGTAGTTGGGTTTTGATATAATTCTACACCGCCAATAAAGTCTTCATAGATGTTATAATAAGCGTAAGCGTCAATTAATAAGCTTCTTGTAGCTAAGCCTTTGTAACCTACCTCGAAAGATTTAACACTTTCAGGACGTAAACCGCCAGCATCAAAAGTATATGGCTGCAATAATGTAGTATTTGGAGCGCCAGCAGCTGCTGAAGCTAAAAATGCTCTATAACTTGCAGCAGTTACACCTTTATTTGTGTTTAAATTATATTTATTAATTGACTCTGGTAAACCACCAATTAAACGAGTTGAACCACCACCTACAGCTAAATCAATATACTGATCTTGTGTAGTTGGATTACGGTAACCTGTTTGGAACGATGCTCTAATATTATTGTTAGGAGCAACTGTCCATACACCTGTTATACGAGGAGTAAGTCTACCTTCGAAGTTCTTGCTTTTATCATAACGACCAGCAACAGTCATTTTAAATTTGTCGCCAAATTTCTTACCTAATTGCGCATAAGCTCCGTATTCATCAATTACAATGTCACGAGTTAAATCATCGAAGATAGTACCTTCTGAATGCAAAAAGTAATCGCGATAAGATGCTCCAACAATTAACTCTACTACATTATTAAATGCATTAGAGAAGTTGTACATACCTTCGTAATGATATAAGTTGGTTTTATCATTGAACTTAGCTCCATTTGCTGGACCAATAGTTTTAGATGCAATTGCGCTCTTAGCAGTTTCATAACCAGCAGTACCAGGTACTAAACGGCCAATATCCGCTTGTGATCTTGCATAAGCTTGTGCAGCAGCATCAGTTTGTCCACCTGCTCTAGCACCAACATAATTTCCAATGTATTGAGGAAACCAAGTAGTAGATGGTTTCCAAGCCTCATTAATAAAAGTACCTAAAATCGTTGCATTATAAGCATCGCCAGAACGTTCTTGAGTGGTGTAACCTCTTAAGAAGAAATCTTGTCCTTTTAACTCTAATTTATATTGACCAATTTTAAAGTTTCTTAATGAATAACGATCTGTACCTGTATAAACTGATGTACCAGTACCCCAATTTGCTTGTGCAATAGCTTCAACAGTATTGTTAAATTTATAGTGTAAAGAGGTTGATGTCTTTAAAGATTTAGTATCATAATCAACTAAATCAGTTTCATTATAACCAGTTCTCGAAACAAATTGATTTGGAATTAATCCAGCTTTTAAACCAACATAAAATGGAAAATAATTTGCAACAGCTGGTCTTAATGCTGCTGGCAAACCACCTAAAAATGCAGCTTGTTGTGCAGCATTAGGAACTATTCCTGGAAATGCACCATCTATCATTGTTTTAATATTCGGAATAGCACCGCTTGTTGCAGCATTAATACCTGCAATAGTTTGGTTCTGTACGCTTTGAGATACGTTAATCATATTCTGACTAATCTCATCTCCATAAACGTTTACACCATCATAATTTGGATCACTATTTCTATCTCCGCTTTTTAACTGACGAGCAGTTCTATCAAAGTTTCTTGTATCTGTAGCAGCCCAATCTTTCGCTTGTAAAAACCCAAATGATGTTTTAAAACCAAATTTATTATTCCATGATTTTGCCAAACGCACATTTAATTCTTTAAATTCTTGTACACCTTGCCCTGTTTTATCATCATTTACATGATTAATACCTGTTTTGTATTGAAAACTTGCTCCTTGATATTGGTAAGGATTTTTTGATGTCATCAATAAAGTACCATTGATACCACCAGCACCATATAATGCAGATGCAGCACCCGGTAATAACTCCACATTATCAACATCTAACTCTGTTAAACCTACGATATTACCAACCGAGAAGTTTAAACCTGGTGCTTGATTGTCCATTCCATCAATATATTGATTAAAACGAACGTTACCATTGGCATTAAAACCACGAGTATTAACTGATCTGAAAGTCATACTTTGAGTACTCATTTCTACGCCTTTTAGATTATTTAAAGCATCATAAAAAGAAGGTGCTGGAAGTTCTTTTAAAGCAGCAGAACTAATACGTTCAATAGAAACAGGAGATTCTAAAATACGTTCTGGTGTTCTTGATGCAGAAACAACTACTTCTTGCCCTAAAACTACTCCACTTTCTAATTCGAACGTTAAGTTAGAAGTGTTACCTGTCACTTCTCTTTCTACAGTTGTATAACCTATGTAAGAAATGTTTAAGGTAAAAGGTACTTTTTCAGTCGTACTAAATGAGAATTGACCTTTTAAATCTGTAGAAGATCCAATAGTTTTCCCTTTTATAGTTACGCTCACGCCAGGAATAGGCTCTTTAGTTAGCTTATCTGTAACAGTACCGCTAACCACAATGCTTTGAGCATGCGCTACAACTCCAGTTGTGAGCAACATAAAAAGCATAAAAATGACTTTTGTAAAAATTTTCTTCATACTTAAGTAGTTTATATTTTGTTTATTTACTATAAACTTAATACAAATTTTGTTAGTAACAAATTCTATTCGGCATAAAATTTATATAGCAAAATCTAATTTGATTATAAATGAATTTAATTTTATAGTAAATTGCAGAAGTAAGTTTCTGCAATTGAAACAGAATCAACCAAATAAACTTAAATTACCCTAATGAATAGAGCAAAAGCCCTTATCTGCATTATCATACCTATTTTATTAGCTTATGTCTTAAATACTAAGTTTGGAGATACCCCACCAATACTTAAATTTTTAAATCCTTTTACTGGTTTTTGGCAGAATGCCGAAAGTAATATGATTACTGCAAACAAGAAAATTGCTCTTAAAGGCGCACATGATAAGATTGACATTCTTTTTGATGATAGAATGATTCCTCATGTTTTTGCTCAAAACGATCATGACGTGTATTATGCACAAGGGTATGTAACGGCTATGCATCGCCTTTGGCAAATGGATTTTCAAACTAGATTTGCTGCAGGAAGAATTTCTGAAATTGTTGGAAAAAAAGCAATTGAAGTAGATAGATATCAACGTAGGATGGGCATGGTATATGGTGCTGAAAATTCTTTAAAAGGAATGATGGAAGATCCGAAAGCTAGAGAAATGATTTTGGCTTATACCGCAGGAATTAACGATTATATCCACTCATTATCTAGCGCAAACCTACCATTAGAATATAAATTATTAGATTTTAAACCAGAAGATTGGACACCTATCAAATGCGCTTTATTGCTTAAGCAAATGTCTGCGGTTCTGGCAATGGGTTCTGATGAATTTTACATGACCAATATTCTTAAAAAGTTTGGACCAGAAATTACTAAAGATCTTTTTCCAGATTATCCTTTTAAGGAAGACCCTATTATTCCTGTAGGTACAAAATGGGATTTTACTCCACTTCCAATTCCACCGACACCAAAGGGATACACGGAAATGTTGACTGGAAATGTACAAACAAAGCAAAAGATAGAGGGAATTGGCAGCAATAATTGGGCTGTTTCTGGCGCTAAAACAGCTTCAGGATATCCTATATTAGCAAATGATCCGCACCTAGATTTAACCCTACCTTCTATTTGGTATCAAATTCAATTACATGCTCCTGGTTTAAATTCTTATGGAGTTTCACTACCTGGTGCTCCAGGAATTATTATCGGATTTAATCAAAATATAGCTTGGGGTGTAACCAATGTTGCAGCAGACGTTTTAGATTTTTATCAAATTAAATTTAAAGATAATAGCCATAAAAATTATTGGTGCAATAACGAATGGAAAAATACAACCCAGCGACTAGAAAAAATTAAAATTAGAGGTTCAGCAGATGAAATTGACACGGTTTATTATACTCATCAAGGACCTGTAGTTTATTTTCAAAAACCTAAATATAGCAAAGCAAGTAATGTTCCGATTGGAAATGCCTTAAGATGGATTGCACATGATAAATCGAATGAGTTAATGACTTTCTATTATTTAAATAGAGGTAAAAACTATGCTGACTATAGAAAAGCCCTAACCTATTATACGGCTCCTGCACAGAATTTTGTTTTTGCAAGTGCTGATAACGATATTGCTATTACGCCAAATGGTAAATTCCCATTGAAATGGAAAGATCAAGGTAAATTCATTTTAGATGGTTCAGATCCTGGAAACGATTGGCATGGATGGATTCCTGCATCGCAAAATCCGACAGTTAAAAATCCACCTCGCAACTTTGTAAGTTCTGCTAATCAATCTTCTACGGATACAACTTACCCATATTACATCAATTGGGAATTTTCTCCCTACGAACGCGGAAAGAGAATTAACGATAGACTTACCGCTATGACGAAGGCAAATGTTGATAGTATGCGTAATTTGCAGCGTGATTCATACAGCATAATCGCAGAAAATTTATTGCCTTATATTTTACCATTGGTTGACTCTACACAACTAAACGCAACTCAAAAAGAAGCATTAAATATTACCACAAAGTGGAATAAATTTTTCGAAGCTAAAGAGGTTGCTGCTAGTATTTTCGACTTATGGAACAAACGCTTAAACTATGATATTTGGGATGACGAATTTACTATCGCAAATATCCCAATGCGTTATCCATCAAGAGATCGTACCATAGAATTGATTCAAAAAGACCCAAACTCTAAATGGTTTGATAATGTAAAAACCAGTCAAAAAGAAACTTTAAAAGATTTAGTGAATGAATCATTTAAATTCACCTGTGATAGCTTAGAAAGAAAATACGGTGCAATTGGCAAAAATTGGAATTGGGGTAAAGTTAAAAACACCAATGTGCCGCATTTAGCTAAAATCCCAGGTTTTGGTTCTAAAAAACTGTTAATTGGTGGCGGAAAAAGTACTGTTAATGCACTAAGTGAAAGCAATGGACCATCGTGGAGAATGGTGATTGAATTAGGTAAAACACCTAAAGGTCATGGCGTTTATCCAGGCGGCCAATCTGGCAATCCAGGGAGTCCATTTTATGATAATATGATTGATACTTGGGCAGAAGGCAAACTTTACAATTTATTCTTTATGCAATCTCCAGATGATAAATCGGGCAAAATAATTTCTCATTACAAAATTTCAAAAAAATAAATATGGTTTTTTTAGTCATCATTATAGCCTCTTTTTTACTACAACTAGTTTTGCCTTGGTGGGTAATTATCATCATATCTTTCGCCACCTGTGGCCTAATTGGTAAAACCGGTAAAATATCTTTTTGGCAACCATTTTTAGCAATTTTTGTGCTTTGGCTAGGAATGGCTTTATTTAAAAGTTTACCAAATCACAATGTTTTAGCTACTCGAGTTGCTGAAATGTTAAGCGTTAAACTTTGGCCCTTAGTCCTATTAATTACCGCCTTATTGGGTGGTTTAGTAGCTGGGATTAGTGGTTATTGCGGTCATCATTTTAGAAAAGCAGTAATTAGCCTGAAAACGCCCGCCTAAATCTATATTTCTTCGTATTTTTGTGCAGTGAACATAACTCCTGAACAAATTTTTTCTATTGATAATGAAGTCTTTTTTAATGAAGTGGCTTTAGCTGTATTTCAGCATCAAGAAAAAAATTGCGAAGTATATCATGATTACATTCATCACCTGAAAATTGATTTAACTTCCATAAATAATTACAAAAAAATTCCTTTTCTACCCATTAGTTTCTTTAAAACTCACGAAGTTTTAAGCTCAAAATTAAACCCTGAAATTATTTTTAGTAGCTCGGGAACTACTGGCCAAACTACTAGCAAACATTTAGTCACCGATGTGACTATTTACGAGCAAAGTTTTAACAAAGCTTTCGAACAATTTTACAACGATGCAAAAGAGATTTGTATTTTAGCCTTACTCCCATCTTATTTAGAGCGAGAAGGTTCATCTCTAATTTACATGGTTGATGATTTACTAAAACAAAGCGAACACCCAAAAAGTGGATATTTTTTGCACAACCTTGATCAGCTTTTCACCACTTTATTAGAATTAAAAAAGACTGGTCAAAAAACGATTTTAATTGGCGTAACCTATGCCCTATTAGATTTCGTAGAACAATTTAAAATTGATTTTCCTGAGTTGATTGTGATGGAAACTGGCGGAATGAAGGGCAAACGTAAAGAAATGGTTCGTGAAGAATTACATGAAGTTCTATACGCGGGCTTTGGTGTAAATCGCATTCATAGCGAATACGGAATGACGGAGTTGCTTTCTCAAGCGTATTCTTATGGCCAAGGAATTTTTAATTGTCCACCTTGGATGAAAATTCTATTAAGAGATACCTCGGATCCTTTAAGTTTAGTTCAAAACAAACAAAGTGGGGGTATTAATATAATCGATTTGGCAAATATCAATTCCTGCTCTTTTATCGCTACACAAGATTTAGGAAAGTTTCATTCAGATGGAAGTTTCGAAGTTTTAGGTAGATTCGACAATGCTGATATTAGAGGTTGCAATCTTTTGGTACAATAGGGCACAAAAAAACCCATACTTTTCAGTATAGGATTTTAGGTTGTTAATTGGTAAATTATTCAGCAATTAACAAGAAATAATTCTTCTTTCCTTTTTGAATGATAATAAATTGATCGTTAATTAAATCTGTTGTTGAATAAGTTATTGTAATCTCTGCAACTTTATTTTTATTCACACTTAATCCACCACCCTGAATAGTTTTTTTAACCTCTCCTTTTGACGGAAATACAGTTGTTTTCTCTGCTAAAAGTGTAGCGATATCAATCCCATCTCTAAGTTCTGCTTTCGAAATTGTAAATTGTGGTACACCCTCAAATATCTCCAATACACTTTTAGAATCTAATGTTTGGAGAAATTCTAAAGCTCCATTTCCAAATAAAAATTCAGAAGTTTTAATGGCGGTTTCTAAAGCTTCTTTCGAATGCGTTCTAACCGTAATATCTTCAGCTAATGCTTTTTGTAAAACACGTAAATGCGCAGCTGCATCATGTTCTTCTTCCAGTTTTTCAATCTCTTCTTGAGTTTTTAACGTGAAAATGCGTATCCATTTTTTCACATCGTCATCAGAAGAATTTAACCAAAATTGATAAAATTTATATGGAGAAGTTTTCTCAGCATCTAACCAAATAGCACCACTTTCTGTTTTACCAAATTTAGTTCCATCGGTTTTTTTAATTAATTGTGTAGTAATGGCATATGCAGTTCCTTGATCCTTTCTTCTAATCAATTCGGTTCCCGTAACAATATTTCCCCACTGATCTGAACCACCCATTTGAATTACACAATTATGATGTTTCCATAAATAATAGAAATCATACCCTTGTACCAATTGATAACTAAATTCAGTAAACGACATGCCTGTTTCACCTTCCAAACGTTTTTTAACGCTATCTTTTGCCATCATATAGTTCACCGTAATGTGCTTTCCTACATCACGAATAAAATCTAAAAAATTCATGTTTTTGAACCAATCGGCATTATTTACCATTTGAGCAGCATTAGCTCCAGTTCCAAAATCCAAAAAACGACTTAATTGAGTTTCTAGTTGTGCTAAATTGTGATTTAGTATCTCTGTTGTCAACAAATTACGTTCAGCAGATTTACCCGAAGGATCCCCAACCATACCTGTTGCACCACCTACCAAAGCCACCGGTTTATGTCCAGCTCTTTGAAAATGGATTAACGTCATAATTTGAGTTAAGTGTCCAACGTGTAAAGAATCAGCAGTCGGATCAAAGCCAATATAACCAGCACACATGCCTTCGTTCAGCTTATCTTCGGTGTTTGGCATAATATCATGCAACATTCCTCTCCAACGCAATTCGTCAACAAAATTTGTCATTACTTATTATTTTAGCTCGCAAAGATAGTTTTTTAAGCAGAAAGCCCAAAGTTGAAACTGACCTTATCTTGATATTCCACACTAGCTACTTTATACTTTAACAATTATCTTTACGATATGAACTTCCTTTCGCATTTTTATTTTGAAAGAGAAAACCAAGATGAAAACATGGTTATCGGAACAGTTTTGCCCGACTTGGTTAAAAATGCACACAAGGATTGGAATTTCTACCCTCAAAAAAAGGAAGAGCTTTTTACAGAAAATCATCAATTAAATTCCTTATTAAAAGGATGGAAACGACATTTAGAAGTCGATCTATTATTTCATTCATCTGATTTTTTCAATACTGAAACTACAAAACTTAAAAAACTACTTATTCCTATACTTCAAAATAGTCCTGTACGTCCATCATTTTTAGCACATATTGGTGTAGAATTAGTTTTAGATCATTTATTGGTTGAAGATAATATCGTAAACATCAATTTATTTTATGATCATTTAAATAAAGTTGACGATGAAGTTTTAAACGCGTTTTTAAAAAATTGTGGAAGTACAGATACCGATAAATTCTTTAGTTTCTTAAACGGTTTCAGGTCAAGCAGGTATTTATTAAGCTATCAAAAATTAGAAAACATCAGCTATGCTTTACAACGAATTTGCATGCGTTTGTGGCCTCATCCTTTAAATGAAACAACTGTTGGACTATTAAACGAGCAGTTAGCGATTTACAAAACTTCTATTAAAAAAAATTATCTGTCCATTTTCAATGAAATAGACGGCAAGCTTTTGAAAAAATAAGCTAGTGGTTTAAGCCGTTTTTTTATATTTGTTGTATGTCGATTTTTGCGGTAAAAGAACAAATGGATGCCCTGGTTGCTGAGTTAAATCAGCACACCTATAATTATTATGTATTAGCAATGCCTACCATTGCCGATTACGAATTTGATCAAAAATTAGAGCAACTTGCTCAACTTGAAAAAGAATACCCAGAGTTTGCTGATCCAAATTCCCCTACTCAAAAAGTTGGTGGCGACATTACCAAAAATTTCGTTACTGTAAAACATAAATGGCCCATGTTGTCTTTGGGCAATACGTATAATGAACAAGATTTACGTGATTTTGATGAACGTGTTAAAAAAGCCATAGGCGATGATTTCGAATACGTTTGCGAGCTGAAATTTGATGGATTATCCATTAGCTTAACCTATGAAAATGGTGTTTTAGCAAGAGCTGTTACACGTGGTGACGGTACACAAGGTGATGATGTAACTACAAATATTAAAACAATTCATACCATTCCGCATCAAGTAAAAGGAGAAAATATTCCTGAAGTTTTCGAAATTCGCGGTGAAGTTTTTATGCATCTTGCGGCATTTGAAAGGTTAAATAAAGAACGTGAAGAATTAGGCGAAGTACCATATGCAAATCCACGAAATTTTGCCAGTGGGACAGTAAAAATGCAAGATTCGAAAGAAGTACGCAAACGTCCGTTAGATTGTTTTTTGTATGCTCTTTATAGCGACAAACAATTAGTTAAGACACATTGGGAAAGTTTACAAACTGTAAAAGGTTGGGGATTTAACATTTCTGAACATAGCAAACTGAGCAAGAACATAGATGATGTTTTAGATTTTATTGCCTATTGGGAAGATCATCGTTTTAAATTAAGTTATGATATTGATGGTATTGTAATTAAAGTGAATAATTATGCGCAACAACAAGAATTAGGCTTTACTGCTAAATCGCCCCGTTGGGCAATTTCCTATAAATACAAAGCTGCTGAAGTACAAACTATTTTAGAAAAAGTTACCTATCAGGTTGGAAGAACTGGGGCAGTAACACCTGTTGCTAACCTTAAACCTGTTTTATTGGCTGGTACAACTGTTAAACGAGCAACTTTGCACAATGCAGATGAGATTATTCGCTTAGATTTACATGAAGACGATACTGTTTTTGTAGAAAAAGGTGGAGAAATTATCCCGAAAATAATTAAGGTCAATTTAGAGTTGAGAAAGCCAAATTCTCAACCAATCGTTTATCTTACACATTGCCCCGAATGCGGAACAGCATTACTTAGAAAAGAAGGTGAAGTTGCATTTTATTGTCCAAATGATGAAGGTTGTCCACCACAAATAGTAGGTAAAATACAGCATTTTATTGGTCGCAAAGCGATGAATATTGATGGACTAGGTGATGAAACTATCGAAACTTTTTACCAAAGGGGATTAGTGGCTCATATTAGCGACTTATATACGCTACATGAAAAAGCAGATGAACTTAAGTTGATTGAACGTTTTGGTGAAAGATCAATAGAAAACATGTTAAGGGGTATTGAAAACTCTAAAAAGATGCCTTTTGAAAAAGTACTTTTTGGTTTAGGGATACGCTATGTTGGCGAAACTGTCGCTAAAAAATTAGCCAAAGGTTTAAAAAACATAGATAACTTAGCAAATGCGTCAATTGAAGAATTAACTGCAGTTGATGAAATCGGTATACGTATTGCTGAAAGTATACAAGAATATTTTAGTAAAACCGATCATTTAAAGCAAATCGAACTACTAAAAACAGCTGGTTTACAATTTGAAGTGGAAGAAAAGACAATAGTCTATCAAAGCGATAGATTATTAGGAAAAACTTTTGTAATTTCGGGCGTTTTCGAAAAGTACAGCAGAGAAGAATTAAAAGCACTTATTGAAGAGAACGGCGGTAAAATTCTTAGTGGCATTTCGGCTAAATTAAATTACCTAGTCGCCGGCGATAACATGGGACCTTCAAAACTAGAAAAGGCAACAAAATTAAATGTTCCTTTAATTAGTGAAGACGAACTGTTAACATTACTCGAATAAACATCAAAACATAGTTTTGAGATTGAATAAAATAATTGACTAATTAAAAAATGAACAAATTTCACGGTACTGGTGTAGCCTTAGTTACACCTTTTAACACAGACGGATCCGTAGATTATCAGGGTTTAAAAAAACTGATTAATCACCTGGTTGATGGAGGTATAGATTACCTTGTATCCTTAGGTACAACAGGCGAAACTGCTACATTAAACAAGGACGAGAAGAAGAAGGTGTGGGATTTTACTGCTGAAATTAACAATAATCGTTTACCATTAGTTGCTGGCATTGGTGGCAATGACACACTAGCTATTGGAGAAACCATTAAAACTTTTGAAAACAACAATTATAGCGCTGTACTTTCTGTCAGCCCTTATTACAGCAAGCCAACGCAAGAAGGAATTTATCAGCATTACAAATATTTGAGCGAATTAAGCGAATTACCTATCATTTTATACAATGTACCTGGTCGGACTGGAAGTAATATGAGTGCAGAAACTACGTGTCGTTTAGCACATGATTTTAAAAATGTAATAGCAACAAAAGAAGCATCTGGCAGTTTTGAACAATTCAATCAGATTATGAGAGATAAACCAGAAGATTTTCTATTAATCTCTGGTGATGATCCAATTGCTTTACCCATGATTTCAATTGGTGCAATTGGTGTAATTTCAGTAATTGGAAATGCTTTGCCTCAACTATTATCTGATATGATTAGATTATGCTTAAAAGGAGATTTTGCTAAGGCTTTACCAGCACATTTAAGTTTACTAGAAATAACACGGTTGATGTTTGCAGAAGGAAATCCTGCCGGAGTAAAAGCTACATTAAAACAATTGAACATTTGTGATGATGTAGTAAGACTTCCACTTGTTAAGGCTTCTACAACGCTTAATAAAAGCTTGGCTGCACAATTAGAAAGCTTAGCTATACCAGTATAACCCATAAAAGTTACCACATAAAAAAAGCGCCTCGGTTATGGGCGCTTCTTTTTAAACAAGAATGCTAATTAAGCTTTGTTTTTAGTTTCTTGAATCTCTAAACGAATGCTTTGAGCTAAGTTTTTAAGATCTTGCATACCTTTACGCACACGTGTACCTGCTGCGCTGTTTGCTTTGTTGTAGAATTTGTCTGCATCAGCTTCTAAAGCTGCAACAAGTGCTTTAACTTCATTAAATTTTTTCATTTTTTAATTACTCCTTTTTAGTTTTTTTTAAGGTTTTGATTAATACTCTATACTAAAGTAAGAGGTTTATTTTAATAAAAAAATTTTTGCAACAATAAAAAAGTGCTTAAATACCTGTTTTTTTCCACATTTTAGATGGTTATAAACAACTGAGGTATCTAAAAATATAGTTATTTAATTGATTTACAGTATTTTACATTATTTATGAAATAAAAATGCCCTCTACAGTGTTGTGAGGGCATTTTTTATATTTTATTCTGTGGCTGAGAATTTATTCTCTTTATAATACCCACTTTTTAGTTTTTCAGACACTTCGCTAAAGGCATCCAATGTTCGTTGTACATCTTCCATTGTGTGTACAGCTGTAGGAATAAGCCTTAACTCTATCATTCCCTTTGGTATAACTGGATATACTACAATCGAACAGAAAATACCATAATTTTCACGTAAATCCATTGTTAAAGCTGTAGCTTCTAATAACTCTCCTTTTAAGAAAACCGGAGTAACTACTGTGTCTGTAACACCGATATCAAAACCACGTTCTTTTAATCCTTGTTGTAAAGTTGTAGCAACTTTCCACAATTTTTCTCTTAACTCTGGATTGTTTTTCAACAACTCTAAACGCTTCAATAAACCAATTACCATTGGCATTGGTAATGCTTTCGCAAATGTTTGAGAACGTAAATTATATCTAAAGTAGTTTGTTAATTCTTCTGTTGATGCTACAAAACCACCAATTCCTGCCATAGATTTAGCAAATGTTCCAAAATAAACATCAACACCATCAATGCAATCTTGAGCCTCGTGAGTACCTGCTCCAGTTGGTCCCATTGTACCGAAACCATGTGCATCATCAATTAACAAACGGAAGTTAAACTCTTTTTTAAGTTCAATGATTTCTTTTAATTTACCTTGAGCTCCTGACATTCCGAAAACTCCTTCAGTAATAACTAAAATACCGCCACCGGTTTGTTCTGCTAATTTACTAGCTCTTTCTAATTGTTTACGACAATCTGCAATGTTATTGTGTTTATACACAAAACGTTTGCCCATGTGTAAACGCAATCCGTCAACTATACATCCATGCGATTCACCATCGTAAACCACAACATCGTTTCTATCTACCAAAGCATCAATAATAGAAACCATACCTTGATAACCGTAGTTTAATACAAACGCATCTTCCTTACCAACAAATGCTGCTAACTCTTGCTCTAATTGTTCGTGATATTTAGAATTACCAGACATCATACGTGCACCCATTGGGTAAGCCATACCAAATTCTGCTGCTCCTTTTGCATCCGCTTCTCTAACTTCTGGGTGATTAGCAAGGCCTAAATAGTTGTTTAAACTCCAAACCAAATGCTCTTTACCTCTAAAATTCATGTGTGGTGCAATCTCTCCCTCTAATTTAGGAAAAGAGAAATATCCATGAGACCATTTTTGGTGTTGCCCGATTGGGCCCATGCGTTTTGCTACTTTATCGAAAATATCCAATGTTATCTGTTTTTAGTGTGATCTGTTTTTGTGGTGCAAATTTACGCTTAAAATACCTATTTAACAACTCGTTAAAGGAAGATTTATAGCACAAAAAAAAGCCTTAGCAATTTTCATTGTTAAGGCTTCGTATATTTATTTATTTGGTTTATTAATCAACGTTATCGTGTAAAAATGAATTATTTGGTCTAATTTCTGTCGATCCATCTTCATCATTGCTTAATGTAAATCTAGAAACTTGCGATTCTGAAGAATGTTGAACTTGTTGTAATTGCATTTGCTTACGCTTATACGCTGGCTCATTTTCTAATTCTTGTAAACCATTTGTAGTACGCAATTTCATGCTCAAATCTTTAAGTCTTAGAATTCTCTCTTTAGATTTTTTTAACTGATCTTCAATTGATTCATCGTTTTTATCATCATCAGCACCAACTTCCTCTATTTCTGCAATTGGTTCTGGAATACTAATCTCTTCTTCAATCTCAAATTCTGCAACTGGAGTTTCAAATACGAAATCAGTTTCTGAAAGCTTTACTTCAAATTCGAAACCTGCTTCTTGCACAGCTTCAGCCATTGGAGCTTCTTCCTCTACTGTTAACTGATGAACAATAGTTAAGTTTTCTTCTTCCTCTACTTTAGGTGTTCTATTTAAGTTAAATAAGTCTCCAAACAAATCAGATTGTTTTGGCTCATCTTGTACTTTCAAAACAGGTTCATCACTTACAACCTCTTGTTTAGCTTCGATAAAAGAATTTACTGGCTCAACTGGTCTAACTAATGGTGCCTCTTCTGGAGTTAATAAAGAGATTTTTTTAACATTCTGTTTATCTTTTGCTCTTTGCTCAGTAGTTTGGAAACCAGTCGCAATAATAGTTACTGATAATTTATCGCCTAAGTTTTCATCAATACAATTACCCCAAATTAAATCAGCAGAAAGACCTGCTTTATCTTGAATATAATCTGTAATGATTGTAACCTCATCCATAGTTACTTCACGTACACCCGAACTGATATTTAATAAGATATATCTAGCACCTTCAATTTCGTTATCTTTTAACAATGGTGATGCCAAGGCACCTTCTACTGCTGCTAAAGCACGATTTTCACCTTCTGCAGCATAACTACCCATTATCGATACACCACTGTCTTTCATTACAGTGCGTACATCTTTAAAATCAACGTTGATATAACCAGGAACTGTAATAATTTCTGCAATGCCTTTAGCGGCAGTTGTTAAAATATCATCCGCTTGTGCGAATGCTGAACCCAGTGTTAAGTTTCCGAAGATTTCACGCAATCTATCATTAGAGATGACTAAATATGAATCTACATACTTTTTCAATTCATCTAAACCATCGTCAGCTTGCATTTTACGTCTTTTACCTTCAAAAGCGAAAGGTGTAGTAATAATAGCAACTGTTAAAATATCAAGTTCTTTTGCAGCTTGAGCAATAATTGGACTAGCACCTGTTCCTGTACCACCGCCCATACCAGCTGTGATAAAAAGCATTTTGGTAGTGCTACCTAACATTGCTTTAATGTCGTCTATGTTTTCAATAGCCGAATTTTTACCAACTTCTGGGATTGAGCCTGCACCCATCCCTTCTGTTAAGCTAGAACCTAATTGTACTTTATTAGGAATAGGGCTAAACTCCAATGCTTGCGCATCAGTATTACAAATAATAAAGTCTACACCAGTAATTCCTTGACGGTACATATGGTTTACCGCATTACCTCCACCGCCACCAACACCAATAACTTTGATGATTGATGACTTATCTTTTAACATTTCGAACTTCATATCGTTATGAATCAGTTGTTTAAAAATTGAAATTTTCTGTTCATCTCTTTTGTAATATTAACACTTTTTTAACAGGCGTTTTCCACAAGTGTTAATAATGTGGAAAAATCCTGATTTGTGGAAAAATATTACGGTTTAATGTAATCTTCGTCGCTTACATTCATATCATCCTTGATGAATTCTGTAGTTTTTTTAAGTAGTTTATCAAACAAACCTCCGCCACTACGTTTTTTCTCTTTTTATTGCCGTAGGCTGTTCTACAAAAACTCCAGGTTGCTTCATTTCTTCCAACAATTCTTCTGCTTTTTGAATTCCTTTTATCAACAAACCAACACTTGTTGCATACATTGGACTTTTCAAATCATCGTAAATTGTTTTCGGCATATCTTCGTATTTAGATAAGTGCTCGTTTGGATATCCCACACGGCAATCTAAACCGGTTACGTACTCTACCAATTGGTTTAGATGTTTTAATAACGCTCCGCCACCAGTAATTACTACACCACCAATCAATTTTTTCTCATATCCAGAAGATTTAATTTCATAATAAACGTGCTCAACTATCTCTTCCATACGGGCTTGGATGACATATGCTAAGTTTTTTACAGAAATTTCTTTTGGCTCTCTACCTCTCAATCCTGGCACACAAATAATTTCATTTTCTTTATTTTCTTCGGCTAACGCTGATCCAAAACGAGTTTTTAACAACTCTGCTTGGTTACGCATTACAGAACACCCTTCTCTAATATCTTCAGTTACACTATTGCCGCCAAATGGGATTACAGCTGTGTGGCGAATAATTCCTTCGTGGAAAATTGCAATATCTGTAGTACCACCACCTATATCAACTAAACAAACTCCTGCTTCTTTTTCTTCATCGCTCAACACCGATTCTGAAGATGCAAGAGGCTCTAAAATAAGCTCTTGTGTTTGTAAACCTGCATTGGTTACACAACGCATGATATTTTTAACAGCAGTTACTTGACCAGAGATAATATGGAAATTCGCTTCCAAACGAACTCCTGCCATGCCAATTGGGTCTTTGATGCCTGGCTCATTATCAATGGTAAATTCTTGAGGTAATACATGAATGATTTCTTCGCCTGGGGGCATAACTAACTTAAACATATCGTCTACCAATTTGTCGATATCTTTTTTGCTAATTTCATTATTTAACTCTCTACGCGTTAAAATTCCGCGATGTTGTAAACTCTTAATATGCTGACCGGCAATACCTACGTTTACTACACGGATTTCAACATTAGATTGACTACTTGCCAATTCTACTGCTGAGGCAATACCCTGCACCGTTTTTTGAATATTGGAAACAACACCACGCGTTACTCCAGCAGATTCTGCTTTCCCAATACCTAAAACTTCAATTTTATCGTGATGTGTTCTGCGGCCCACAATAACACAAATCTTTGTTGTACCAATGTCTAATCCTACTACGATTGGTGATTGAATGGTAGATTTTTCTTTGCCCATAACTTTATTGTTTTGTTGAGTTTGTTATTTATTTTTCTTGGTATCTGTTTTCTCTTTTTGTTGTAGCAACTTGCTTAGGTTTATCTTTTGCAGTTGCTGTTTTTGCAGGAGTTGTACTTGCTTTAACAACTACTTTTTCTGCTGGTTTTTCTTTTGCGCTAACTGGTTTTACAACTGCTGTAGTATTAGTTTTTGGTGTTACTTTTTTTGCTGCAACAACATCATTTGACGCCTTTTTAATTTCATCTTGTATTGCATCCTTTATTAAAAATCCACTTCTTTTTTAGCAACAACTGCGCTATCAATTACTGTAACTACTGTAGCTTTTTTAACAGCTAATGAATCATACTTCTCGCAAACAATTTGATTTACATATTTCAAATTGATGGTTTTATAGGCATTCCATCCAACTAATGGCATTGCTTGTTTATAAAAAGCCAATAAATTATTCATTTTAATTTCAAGCGAATCTGCATTGCCTAAAATAATTCGTTGATTACCTACACGGGGAATTAACTCTATATCGCTTTTCTCATTCACATACATTTGTTCAATCTGTGCATCCCATAAAGTATCCTTCTTTATAAATAAGGCTGCTTTGTATAAATCAGATGCAAGTGGTGTAAATAATGTATCAACCTTACCTCCAAATCCTTCTAATATATTTCCTGTAGCAACAAGAACATTGGCAGTAAAGTTTGGTGACATTGGCATTTTTAAGCCATCACTATCAATATAATAATCTTGTCCGCCAGCATTTAAAATTCTTAACACAGGTTGACGTTGTTTAACTTCAATATTTATAACTCCATTCATATCTGCATAAACTTTTGCAAATGCGATGTATGGGTTAGCTTTTAATGTTTTTTCAATTTGATGAATATTAATCTGCTCTAAATTACGTCCTATTAAGTCTCCTTGACTTTGTTTTAATATCGCATCAATCTCTTCCCTCTCAATAAAATTATCTGCCCCTGGAATTAATATTTTAATATTAGTACATTTTACTTCATGTTTTTTAATTTCAATAAAACTCATCAGCACAACCACACCTGCTAGGCAAACAAGCCATGCAAATCCTTTAAAAATCGCTTTCCAATTAATTCTCCTAAGCATGATTTAAGGCATTTTTTAACGGTTCTACTAAGGTGTCAATATCTCCCGCACCAACTGTCAAAAGTAGTTCAGGATTTTTATTCTTTATATGTTGCACCACCGATTCTTTTCCACATAATTCCTTGTTTACAACGGTAATTTTATCTAGTAACATCTGTGAATTAATACCTTCAATAGGCATTTCTCTCGCTGGATAAATTTCTAATAACACCACATCATCAGCTATGCTTAAAACTTTTGCAAAATCATCTGCAAAATCACGAGTTCGCGTAAATAAATGAGGCTGGAATATTACTGTTAATTTCTTATCAGGATGTAATTGTTTAACCGCATCAAAACACGCTCTTAATTCTTCTGGATGATGTGCATAGTCATCAATGTAAATATGTTTTGATGTGTTTACTTGTTTTTCAAATCTGCGTTTCACACCTTTAAAAGAAGCGACAGCCTTTTTAATGCTTTTTGGATGAATACCCAAACTCAGCGCAACACCAATTGCAGCAACTGCATTTTCTACATTATGTCTGCCTGGCATTGCCAAGTTTAACTCTTTAATTGTAGTGTACCCATCTTCGAAATCGAAAACAAAATTTCCATTTTCTACATGAATATTACTCGCTCTTAATGCAGAGTTTTCTGTTGCACTATACGTTATTCCATTTAATGGCAAACCATCCTTAACAAATAATTTACCATCTGTTTTTAATTGATTTGCGAACAAGTGGAATGATTCATGCAAATGGCTTTCATCTCCATAAATATCCAAATGATCTGCATCCATTGAAGTTACAACAGCTACATCAGGATGAAGCGTCAAGAAAGAACGATCGTATTCATCAGCCTCTACAACGACTACATTATTCTTTCCAAATAGGACATTACTGTTATAATTACTTGTTATACCACCTAAAAATGCAGTACAGTCAAAACCAGTATCTGTTAAAAGATGAGCAATCATTGATGAAGTTGTAGTTTTACCATGTGTACCTGCTACGGCAATGCAAAACATACCTTGACTAATGATTCCTAAAACTTCAGAACGTTTTTTCAAGCTAAAACCATTATTTTTAAAATGGTTTAAAATATTAGAGTTTTTAGGAATTGCCGGAGTGTAAACAACCAATGTATCTTCATGATTTTTTTGAAAGCACACTGAAACTGCAGATTCTTCGTCTAGATATGTTATCAAAATCCCCTCACGTTCTAACTCAATTGTTAAATTAGTTCTAGTCTTATCGTATCCACAGACCACAACACCGCGTTTAGCAAAATAACGAGCGAGAGCACTCATACCGATACCACCGATACCCACAAAATACACTCTATTTATAGTTGCCAATTCCATTTTATGACCTATTAACTAATTTCAATACTTCTTCTGCAATTATTATGTCGGCATCTTTTAATGCCATTTTACCTATATTTTCACTTAATGATTTACAACGTGTTCCATTTTCTAATAATTTCAATGCTTCAGCAACTAAAGTATCTTCAGCTGAGCGATCGTTAATTAAGATTGCCGCATCATTTTTAACTAAAGCCATCGCGTTTTTTGTTTGATGATCTTCTGCAACATTTGGTGATGGAACCAAAATCACTGGCTTTTTAATTAAACACAATTCAGCAATAGTTCCAGCGCCAGCTCTAGAAATAATTAAATCTGCAGCAGCATAAGCTAAATCCATTTTATTTAAAAATTCTAAAATGCAAACATTCGGATGGTAGTCTAAACCCAATCTTTCGATGATGCCTTTGTAATAAAACTTACCAGTTTGCCATACTATTTGCACATCTTGTGCGATAATTTCAGGCAAATGCTTTTCAATACTTTTATTCAAGGTTCCAGCACCTAAACTTCCGCCAGTAATTAATATGATTTTCTTTAAAGGATCTAATTTTAATAATTCAGCACCCGCATGATGCTTTCCTTCAATCTCAACTATATTTGTTCTAACAGGATTTCCAGTTTTCAATAGTTTATCCGCTGGAAAAAATGTTTCCATTCCATCAAATGCAACACAAATTTTAGAAGCATTCTTGCCTAATAGCTTATTAGTTATACCTGCATACGAATTTTGTTCTTGTATCAAATACGGGATTTTCTTTAAAGATGCTGCATACAATAATGGCCCAGAAGCATAGCCTCCAACACCAACAACTGCATCTGGCTTGAAATCGGAAATTAATTTCATCGCCTTGCGCACACTTGAAATTACTTTAAAAGGTAAATTCAAATTCTTTAAAATTGATCCTCTTTGTATTCCACTTATATTTAATCCCACAATTTTATATCCAGCAGCTGGAACTTTTTCCATTTCCATTCTTCCCACTGCGCCCACAAAAAGTATTTCACAATTTGGCGAAATACTTTTCAATGCATTGGCAATGGCAATGGCGGGAAAAATATGCCCACCTGTGCCACCTCCAGATATGATAATTTTTGGGAAATTATTCATTGTTATTATTTTATGCCATTGCTGGGATTTCTCCAACAATAACTTTTTCTTTTTTACTACTATGTTCTTCTACATCTCGGCTTACACTTAAAATAATACCGAATGCTATACTTGTAAATATCATTGACGTACCACCCATACTTACTAATGGCAAAGGCACACCTGTTACAGGACCTAATCCAACCGCTACCGCCATATTTGCAAATGCTTGTATGGTTAAGCTAAAACTTAATCCTGCTGCCAGCAACGCACCAAATGCCTTGGGACTTCGCGTGACAATTCGTACACATCGGTAAAGCAAAACCAGGTATAGCACTACAATGGCTAAGCCTCCAACTGTTCCATATTCTTCGATAATAATGGCAAAAATAAAATCAGAATATGGGTGAGGTAAGAAGTTACGCTCTGTACTATTACCCGGCCCTTTACCAAATAACCCACCACTTGCCAAAGCAATTTTTGAATGATTTGCTTGGTAATTCTTATCGGAAGTTTGTTTTTCTGGATGCATGAAAGCATTAATACGTGATTTATAGGTATCTCTCCTTGGCCCTAAAAAAACCACGAACATTAATAATACCAATCCGCCAGCACAAACTATTGCAATTTGTTTAATACTAATACGACCTATAATCAGCAATAAAATACTTACGCCAAACAACATTAATGCAGTAGATAAATTGGCTAAAGCGATTAATATAAATACTACACAAACAGAACCCATAATTGGCACGAATGAGTTTTTAACATCTTTTATGTTCTCTTGTTTTCTAGTTAACATTCGTGCTAAAAAGGTAATTAAAGCCAATTTTGCTAAATCGGAAGTTTGGAAAGTTAATCCAATTACTGGAATTTTTACCCAACGAGATGCATCGTTAATACTGCTTCCAAATATTAATGTGTAAAACAAAAGAGGGATAGTAACGATCATTAAAATTTTAGAAATTCCTGAATAGTATTTATAATCTAACAGGTGCGAAATATAAATCATCGCAATACCTAAAAGCACAAAAATGACGTGTTTATATAACAAGTATTTTTCGACTGTTATTCCTTTTTTATAAGCAATTGCTCCAGTTGCGCTATAAACCGCCATAATAGAAATCAGCGATAACATTATGATTATCAACCAAATCCATCGATCTCCTTTTGTTCTTTCTAAAAGTGCGTTGATATTAAACATTTTATAATTCTTTTACTGCTGCTTTAAATTGGTTACCTCTATCTTCGTAGTTTTTAAATAAATCGAAACTTGCACATGCTGGAGATAATAATACTGTATTTCCTTTTTTAGCTAAATGATACGCGACTTGAACTGCTTCTGCTGCGGAAAAAGTATTTACAATAATATCTACATCATCTTCAAAAGCTTCGTGAATACGTTTATTGTCTTTGCCCATACATACAATGGCACTGACTTTACTACGCACTAAATCTTTAAGCATTGTATAATCATTCCCTTTATCTACACCACCCATAATTAAAACCACATCCGAACCCACACTTTCTAATGCATACCACGTAGAATTTACATTCGTTGCCTTAGAATCATTGATGTAGGTCACATCAGATATTTTTGCAACAAACTCCAAACGATGCTCAATATTTTTGAAGTTACCCATGCTTTCGCGGATGGTTTCATTACGTAACTCTAAAACTTTGGCTACTATGCCCGAAGCCATAGAGTTGTAAATGTTGTGCTTGCCCTGTAAAGCTAACTCTGAAATTGACATGGTGAATGGTTGTTTAAGGTGTGTGTTGATGTGTATAGTTTGGTCTTCTAAGTAGGCGCCTTCTTCTACTTTTTTACGAATTGAAAAAGGATATCGCTTAGCATTGATTTTAGTTTTTTCTAGAGATTTGATTGTTTCTTCATCATCAGCGCAGTAAATGAAAAAATCTTTATCAGTTTGATTTTGAACAATGCGCATTTTTGATGCAGCATAATTTTCTAATTTATAATCGTATCGGTCTAAATGATCAGGAGTAATGTTTAACAAAACAGCGATGTCTGCTTTAAAAGCATACATATCATCTAGCATAAAGCTTGATATTTCTAATACATACCAATCGTACTCACCATCACAAACTTGAACTGCAAAACTTTGCCCAATGTTTCCACCTAAGCCTACATTTACACCTGCATTTTGAAGAATATGATACGTCAACATTGTTGTAGTTGATTTACCATTTGACCCTGTAATGCATATAGTTTTGGCAGTAGTATATCTTTTTGCAAACTCAATTTCCGAGATTACTGGAATGTTATTTTTAACTAATGCTTTAACAATAGGCGCTGTACTTGGAATACCTGGACTTTTTATCACCTCAGTTGCATTCAGTATCAACTCGTTTGTATGCTGTTTTTCTTCAAAAGAGATATTCAATTCTTGCAAAGTTGATTTATAGCGATCAGCAATAGCACCAAAATCAGATACAAAAACATCAAAACCATGCTTTTGCGCCAACTTTGCCGCACCTACTCCGCTTTCACCTGCTCCAAGAATTACAATTCTCTTTGTTTCCATTTAGCGTAGTTTTAAGGTTACGAATGTGATAATAGCCAGCATAATGCCGATAATCCAGAAACGGGTTACGATTTTTGCTTCATGGTATCCTTTTTTCTGATAATGATGGTGCAAAGGCGACATCAAGAAAATTCTTCTTCCTTCGCCAAAACGTTTCTTAGTGTATTTGAAATAACTTACTTGTAGCGTAACCGATAATACTTCGATTAAAAACACACCACATAAAATTGGAATTAATAATTCTTTACGAATCATAATTGCGAAAACCGCGATAATACCACCAATAGTTAAACTTCCGGTATCACCCATAAAAATTTGGGCTGGATAAGAATTATACCATAAGAAACCCACACAAGCTCCTACAAAAGCGCCAGCAAAAATGATCAGCTCTCCAGAGTTGGGAATGTACATGATATTCAAGTAATCTGCAATCACCGTATTACCAGAAACATAGGCCAAAATACCCAGTGTTATTCCAATTATGGCGGATGTTCCTGTTGCTAAACCATCAATCCCATCTGTTAAATTAGCTCCGTTTGACACAGCCGTAACTATTGTGATGACAAAAAACAAGAATACAATTAGTGCATATTTCTCATAATCTTTACCTAAGAATTTAAGTACTTTAGCATAATCGAACTCATTATTTTTATAAAAAGGAACATTTGTTTTCGTCGATTTTACATCTTGTGTATAATAAAATTTCTCTCCTTTTTGTCTTAAAATCATCGGAGCAGTGTTTTTAGAAACTACACTATCATCAACCGTTTGTCGTACTACGATATTTGAATTGTAAAACATAGTTAAGCCAACAATAATGGCTAAACCAACTTGTCCTACGACTTTAAATCTACCAGCTAAGCCTTCCTTATTTTTTCTAAAAACTTTAATATAATCATCAACAAACCCGATTACACCCATCCACACTGTGGTAATGATCATTAAAATAACATACACATTGGTGATATTGGCAAACAACAATGTCGGAATAAGAATACCCAACAAAATCATGATACCACCCATTGTTGGCGTGCCTTGTTTTTGCATTTGGCCTTCTAAGCCTAAGTTTCTAACAGTTTCACCAACTTGTTTACGGTGTAAATAATCTATAATTCTGCGACCATAAACTGTAGTGATAATCAACGATAAAATAATAGATAACGATGCTCTGAATGTAAGATATTGGAACAACCTTAATCCAGGAAAATCATAGTGCTTATGCAGATATTCGAATAATAAATATAACATTAGTTGATTTGGTTTAGTTGTTCGATTAACACTTCTTTATCGTCAAAATGATGTCTCACACCATTAATTTCTTGGTATTTTTCATGACCCTTTCCTGCAACTAGAATAATATCTCCCGGTTTTGCTAGATGACAAGCTGTTTTAATCGCTTCTTTTCTATCTAAAATGCTTAAGGTTTTTCGCTGATTAGTTGGCGAAACCCCTTTTTCCATTTCGGTAATAATTATGTGTGGATCTTCTGTTCTTGGATTATCTGATGTAAGAATTACTTTATCGCTCCAATCGCATGCAACTTGTGCCATAATTGGTCGCTTAGTTTTATCTCTATCACCGCCACACCCCAATACCGTAATCACTTGTTCTGTACCTTTTCTAATATTTGCAACTGTACTTAATACATTTTGAACGGCATCTGGTGTATGTGCATAATCTACTATCCCTATAATTCCTTGTTTCGAAACGATATAATCAAATCTACCTTCGGCACCAGCCAAAGTGCTTAAAATGGTCAATACCTCTAACTTATCTTGATCTAATAGAATTGCAGTTCCATAAGCTGCTAATAAGTTATAGGCATTAAATGAGCCCACCATTCTAAAATGGACATCTAGATCATCAACGTTTAAGTGCAATCCGCTGAATTTATTTTCAATAATTTTCGCCTTAAAATCAGCCATTTGTTTTAAAGCGTATGTCTTTTTAGTTGCTTTTGTGTTTTGCAACATCACTTTCCCGTTTTTATCATCAACATTTGTTAAGGCGAATGCAGATTTTGGCAAATGGTCGAAAAATTCTTTTTTAGCTTTTAAATAATTATCAAATGTTTGATGAAAATCTAAATGATCATGAGTGATATTAGAAAATACTCCGCCTCCAAAAGTTAATCCCGCAATGCGATGTTGAACTACCGCATGAGAACTCACTTCCATAAAGCAATATTCGCAATCTGCATTTACCATATCCTGCAATAAAGAATTTAAAGCAATTGGGTTTGGTGTTGTATGCGTAGCGGGAATTATATTTTCATTTATATGATTTTGAACAGTAGAAATTAAACCAACACTATAACCTAACCCACGAAACAATTGAAATAAAAGCGTTGCAATTGTAGTTTTGCCATTGGTACCTGTAATACCAATTAACTTCAGTTTAGTTGATGGATTTCCGTAAAAATTACTAGCAACTACACCTAAAGCAATCGAAGAATTTGCTACCTCGACATAGGTTACAGTCGATACTATCTCGGCAGGTAAAATTTCGCAGATGATTACAGTTGCACCAGCAGCTATAGTTTGTGCTATATATTCATGGCCATCAACCACTGTTCCTTTTACTGCAAAAAATAAAGTATTTTCAGTTACCTGGCGGGAATCAAAAGCCAAAGCGGCAACCTTTTGATTAGGCTTTCCCGTCAAACTTTTAATTGCTACACCATATAATAAATCTTGCAACTGCATCTTATTGTAATTCTATTTCTACCATTAATCCCTTGCCAATATTACTACCAGGTTGTATCGATTGACTTTTCACTTTGCCACTACCTTTTACTCTTGCTTTTAAACCAGCATTACCAATTAAATACATCGCGTCCTTTAAACCCATACCATTTACATTTGGCATGATTCCTTTCACTGGTGCATTTTCCTGATAAGCGATTCCGTTACTTGTATCTACTGAATTGAAATAATCCGATTTTGCGGCATAAAGCGCTTTAATACCAAATGCATTGTATACCTTTTTTGTTGCTTTACTTTGACCAGCCTTTGCTTCTGGCGGATTAGTGTTACCCACAAGATTTTGCTTAATCCCGCTATACATCTTTATATCACCAGCATAAATGCGATCCGCGATTTTTCTGAAAACCGGTCCAGAAACCAACGCACCATAGTATTCACCAATTGGATCATTGATTACAACGATCATTGAGTACTTAGGTTTTTCGGCAGGAAAATAACCAACAAACGAAGCTTGATATTGCTTTTTAGCTTTATAACCTAAATTATCATCAGCAACTTGTGCTGTACCAGTTTTACCAGCAATTTTATATAATGGATTATATACAATTTGTCTTCCGCTTCCATTAGTTACTACGCCTTCTAACATTGCTTTTAACTTACTCAAGGTTTCATCAGAACAAACTTTTTCATTCATTACCTTTGCCTTGAACTGTTCTATTGGATTACCTAATCTTCTAATTTCTTTTACAAAAATTGGCGAAATCATTTTACCGTTATTAGCAATAGCGTTGTATAACGTTAACATTTTTAAAGGGGTTAACATCATTTCATAACCATAAGCCATTTGAGGCAAAGTCATATTTTTGTTCCAGCTTTTGTTTGTAGCTGGATTTTTAACCACAGGTCTTGCCTCTCCAGGAATTTGCAATCCTGTTCGTTCGTTCAAATGCCATTTATACAAATGATCAGTGAACTGCTTCGGATTATCACGATAGTTATTATTAATCAATTGAGCTACAGCTGAATTAGACGATTGTTCAAATGCTCTTTTTACTGTTACTGTCCCAATACTTCCGTGAGAATCCTTAATAACATGTCCTCCAGGTAACTTATAATTTTCGGTTCCGATTAGCGTATTGGTATCTACTTTTTTATCATCTAATAAAGCCATGTAAGAAGCTAATTTAAAAGTAGAGCCAGGATCTTGGTTTCCTGCAATTGCATAATTAAATGCCTCTTCGTAAACCCCTTCTTCTTTTCTTGTATAATTTGCAATAGCCCTAATCTCACCAGTAGCTACTTCCATAACGATTACAGCACCATGATGAGCTTTACTTCTAATCAACCCTTCTTTTAATGCATTTTGTGCTAAATCTTGCATATTAATATCGATGGTTGAAATAATATCAGCGCCATCTTTTGGGGCAACTTCTGCATCATTATTCACCGGAATCCATACTCCACCACTAATTCTTTGCATTAACTGTTTACCACTTTCGCCGTTAATGTAATTACCATAAGCTCCCTCTAAGCCAACTCCATTTTTTACATTTTCATTTTTGTAGCCTATGGTTCTTGATGCTAAATCTTTAAATGGTTTAATGCGTCTATTTTGCTGAATTGCCATTAAACCACCAGTATATTTTCCAATATTATACAATGGAAAAGTTCTAATTACTTTTAAGTCCTGATAAGAAACCTTACGTTTAATTAGCACATAGCGAGCGCTATCTTGTCTAGCTTTACGTAAAAAACGAGAATAATCTTTTGCACTTTTATCTCCAAAAAATTGAGATAATTTCATGGCCAACGAATCTACTTTACTATCAAATACTTCTTTATTTTGAATTCCACCCGCCAACATATCCATGCGCAATTCGTATTCAGGGATTGATGTTGCCAACAAACTTCCATCGTTTGAATAAATGTTACCTCGAGCAGCTTCAATATCAAATTCTTTAGTTGATAAACTGTCGGCCATGGCACGCCATTTATGTCCTTGTATAAACTGCACATCTCCCAACCTCAACAAAACAGCAAAGGCGAAAAGCACAATCAACCCAAAGGCTAAGTACACACGCAGTAAAATGTTTGCTCTAATGTTCATTTCTTGTTTATTATGATTTTTTTTGGTGGTTCTATTAGTTCTTTTATTCCAAGCGTATCTACTTTTTTTGCTACTTCAGTTAGTTTACTTTTGAACATTAAATCCGCTTTTAGCGATTTATATTCCCAGCTTAACTCTTTAACTTCTTTATTCAGCTTATCTATATCACGTATATTTTTTACCGCCATGTGGCTATTAGCAATATAAATCATCCCCAAAACGCATAAAAAAATCAAAAAAGGAAGCATATCCGTTGCTGATTCTTTACTTACAACCCCTTCTGTAAATAATTTTCTAAAAAAAGCTGTTGTAGGTCCGTCTTCTTTAGCAGGTTCTTGTACAGTTTCCAACTCTTCTTGTTCCTGCACTTCTTCTTGCTCTTCTAATCTTTTTTTGAATTGGTTATTCATATTTTTTCTCCAATTCTTAATTTTGCACTTCTAGCACGACTATTTATTGCCAGCTCTTCTTCGTCTGCTATTATCGCCTTACGAGTTATTGACCTAAAAGGCTTTTCCTCGTTTCCGAAGAAATCTTTATCAACTTCTCCCCTAAATTTTCCTTTAGCGATAAAGTTTTTCACTGGTCTATCTTCTAATGAATGATAAGACATCACTACTAATCGCCCACCTGTATTTAAAACTGCTGCACTTTGCTCTAAAAAACTTTCTAGAACCTCTATTTCCGCATTCACCTCAATTCGCAAAGCCTGAAAAACCTGCGCCATGTATTTATTTTCTTTTCCCTTTGGGATGTGAGCCGCAATTACACTTTTAAAGTCTGCCAGAGTAGCTATTGGCTGATTAATACGAGCAGTTACAATGGTTTTTGCAAGGGATTTCGCGTTTTTAACCTCTCCGTAAATCCCGAAGATTTTATGCAATTTATCTTCCGCATACGTATTCAAAACTACCGCAGCAGTTAATGGACGTTGTTTGTCCATGCGCATATCCAAATCTGCTTCAAAACGAGTTGAAAACCCTCTACTAGGCTCATTAAATTGATGAGAAGAAACACCTAGATCAGCCAAAATACCATCTACATGCTTGTAACCCAATAACCGTAAATTATTTTTAAGGAAACCGAAGTTTTGATCTACAAAAATGAAACGCGGGTCATTAATTTTATTTCTTTGCGCATCCGGATCTTGATCGAAAGCTATGAGAATACCGTCTTTACCTAAGTTTTTTAATATCTCTTTAGAATGACCCCCACCACCAAAAGTAACATCAACATACACTCCTGATGGCTTAATATTTAATCCTTCAATACACTCTTTCAGTAAAACTGGTACGTGGTAATTATTTTCCATCTTCATCTCTCCTATCTTTACCACCCATCACTTCTTCTGCAAGATTTGCAAAATTCTCTGGCTCGTTATCTAATAAATTATCATAAGCAGTTTTAGACCACACTTCAATTTTATCGAACTGACACGCCAAAACTACATCTCCATTAATACCAGCAAATTCCAATAAAGATTTTGGCAATAAAACTCTACCCGAAGCATCCAAGCTTAACTCTGTAGCTCCACGGGTAAAAAAGCGGATAAACTCTCTAGTTTTTTTCTCGTACTGATTTAACTTACTTAACTCAGCTACAATACTTTCCCAAACCTTTTTTGGATAAATAACTAAGTGCTTTTCAAATCCGCGGTTAATGACCAAGCCCTCTTGCTCTACACTAGGCAATTGTTTTTTTAGACTTGAAGGCACCATTAAGCGACCTTTCGCATCTAATTTACAATCAAACTCTCCTAATAGCTGTATCATTTTACCACCAACACTTTTTATGTAGTGTAAAAATAAACACTTCTACCACAATTTACCACTTCTTACCACAAAAAGTTTTCAACATATTTAAAATCTCCATTTTGTTCCATTTTTTGGTGATTTTGAAAGAAGTTCTTGAGAATCAAAAAGGCGGCATTTCGAATTATTATTCGAAATGCCGCCTTTTAAGTATTAATTATAAGCTATTTACCTAGCTTTGAATAGCTTTTACGCCTGGCAATTCCTTACCTTCCATATATTCTAATAAAGCTCCACCACCAGTAGAAACGTAGCTTACTTCATCTTCTAAACCAAATTTGGCGATTGCCGCAGCAGAATCTCCACCTCCAATTAAAGAGAAAGCTCCATTTTTTGTTGCCGCAACTACAGCTTCAGCGATAGCTTTTGTACCTTGTTCAAAATTGGCCATTTCGAAGACGCCCATTGGTCCGTTCCAAAGTAGAGTTTTAGAATTTTTAACAGTTTCACTGAATAACTGAATAGTTTTTGGGCCAATATCTAAACCCATCCAGTTTGGGGGAATTTCTCCTGTATCTACCTGATCCTTTGCTGCATCATTATCAAATTTATCAGCAATTACTGTGTCAACTGGTAAAATTAAATTTACTCCTTTAGCTTTAGCCTTATCTAATAATTCAAGACACAAAGCCATACGATCTTCTTCTAAAAGTGATGTACCTATTTCTCCGCCTTGCGCTTTAGCAAAAGTGTAAGCCATACCTCCGCCAATAATCAGATTGTCAACTTTGTCTAATAAACTTTCGATTAACAGAATTTTATCTGAAACTTTTGCGCCACCCATAATAGCTGTAAATGGTTTTGCAGCACCATGATTTACTTTCTCTGCATTTTTCAATTCTTCAGCCATTAAATACCCGAAATATTTAGCATTTGGAAAGAATTGAGCCACAATAGTTGTTGAAGCATGAGCACGGTGTGCTGTTCCAAAAGCGTCGTTAACATATACATTACCAAGTTTTGATAATTTTTCTGCAAACGCAACATCACCCTTTTCTTCTTCTGGATGAAAACGTAAATTTTCTAATAACAAAACTTCTCCTGGAAAAAGATTTTTAGCTTTATTTTCTGCATCGGCACCAACACAATCGTCTGCGAATTTCACAGTTAAATCGAGCATTCTCGATAAATCACCTAAAATATGTTTTAAAGAATATTTTTCTTCTGGTCCACCTTTTGGCCTACCTAAATGCGACATTAAAATCACTGAGCCACCTTCATTTAATATTTTATTAATTGTTGGCAAAGCGGCACGCATTCTTTTATCATCTGTAATGGTATAATCCTTATCTAAAGGCACGTTAAAATCTACTCTTACTAGTGCTTTTTTATCTTTAAAATTACATTCGTCTATTGTATTCATATATCAGTATAAGTTTAAAATCATTTCATAGTGTGGTCCAACTCCTGCTATTTCAAATTCATTCGAAACAAGGTTAAAGCCTAATTTTTTATAGAAATCGATAGCCGAACTTCTAGCATTGCACCAAATATACTGTGCGTTTGTATTTTTGATATATTCGATCGCAAATTTTACTAATTCCAAGCCATATCCTTTTCCTGCAAACATGGTATCGCTTGCCATTCCTCTTAATTGATAACCTAATTCTTTTTTATCCTTGTAGTTATTAGGAAAAAAAGATGCAATACACGCTATTTCCCCATCAGCATAAAAAGCTAAATGAAAAGCTCCCTCTATCTCATCTGTAGCAAATACACACTGTTCTATAGGTAAGCCATTTCTTAAAATCTTACTTCTAAGACCTAAAGTTAGTTCAAACGGAATAAATTTAACCATTTACATGAGCAATTTTTTCAACCAAATCAACCAACCTATTCGAATAACCGGATTCGTTATCGTACCACCCTACCACCTTTACCAAATCGCCAACAATAGAGGTAAGTAGAGAATCAAATATACAAGAATGTGTATTATTAATAATGTCGACAGAAACAATTGGATCTCCTGTATATTCAATAATTGATTTTAATTTACCTTCAGAAGCTTTTTTAAAGGCCGCATTAATTTCTTCAATTGTTGTTTCTTGTTTAAGAATGCAGGTAAAATCTGTTAAAGAACCATTTAAAACTGGTACGCGAATTCCAGCTCCTCCAAGCCTCCCATCTAAATGAGGGAAGATATGTGTAATTGCTTTAGCTGCACCTGTACTTGTTGGTATAATTGATGATGATGCAGCTCTCGCTCTTCGTAAATCATTATGCGGTGCATCATGCAGGTTTTGGTCGCCAGTCATGGAATGAATAGTGGTAATATAACCATCTTCTATTCCCCAATTATCATCTAAAATTTTTACCATTGGAGCGACATTATTTGTGGTACATGAAGCGTTAGATATAATCTCTGCTTTAAGATCAATTTCGTCATCATTTACACCAATTACTACCATTGGAATACTTGAATCAGTAGCTGGCGCAGAAATAACCACTTGTTTTGCTCCTGCTTGAAGGTGTAAAGAAGCATTAGCACGATTGGTAAATTTACCTGTAGATTCGATTACTACATCTATTTCTAGTGTTTCCCAAGGTAGTTGACTAGGATTTGCGATTGCGAAGATCTTAATTCTTTTTCCATCAATAATTAGCAAATCATCTTCATAAGTAACATCACCATTATAAACTCCATGAACAGAATCATATTTAAATAGATGTGCAAGTGTTGCAGCTGAGGCAAGATCATTAATAGCTACAACATTAAGTTGACGCTTTATTGCTGTACGTAAAAAAGTTCGACCAATTCGGCCAAAACCATTTATTGCTAACTTCATGTAGCAAAACTACCTATATTCTTTTAAAGGAAATGCTATTTTTTGTCGTTTTTTAATCACAACATTAATAAGTAGAGGGCTTAAAAGTATCTTTAAAAATGACATCAATTAATTTATACTTTTTATTGGTCTTTTTACCAATAGCATAAGTTATAGCAGCATTCATAACAATGCAAATTGATATTAATAAGGTAATTAGAGTGAAATTTCCAACTCGTTGTAATTCAACTGCAAAGAAAATCATCGCAACATTAAAACCACCTAAAATCATTACTATTTTATTGGATTTAAAGCCTAAACGCTGTAACCGATGATGAATGTGGTTGCGATCGCCTTTAAATGGAGAACTTTTATGTAGAATGCGAATGATAAATATCCTCAGTGAATCGAAAATTGGAACCAATAGAACTGCAACTGCAATTGACGGTGCAGAATAAAAATATGGTTTAGGTAAGGAACCGATTTTATTAAGTTCTATAAATTTAATGGCTAAAATTACACAAACAAGGCCTATAATTAATGCACCCGTATCACCCATAAAGATCTTGGCTGGAGAGTAATTAAATATTAAAAAACCTGCAACAGCTCCAAACATTGCAAAGGCAATAAATGCATATGGCAAAGCATTAGCTATCGAGAAAAATATTCCAAAACTCAATGTAGCAATTGCCCCTAAAGTTCCGGCCAGACCATCTACGCCGTCTATTAAATTAAATGCATTATTTACAAAAATAATTACAATCACGGAAAACAATCCACCCCAAATTACATTTACCTCCCACACATAAAAAACACCATATAAGCTTGTTAGCTTAAATCCTCCTAAAACAACTAAAATTATTGCAACAATTAATTGAAGAAGAAATTTAGTGCTAGGGCCAACGCCGTATAAATCGTCTTTAAGTCCTAAGCCAAATAAAATAATACAGGAAGTGATTAAAAAATTAGCTTGTTGATAATTTACAGTAGTAGCAAATAGTAGTATAGTTATTGTAAAACTGCAAAAAATAGCTACTCCTCCCAATCTGGAAATATGGATACGATGAGCTTTTCGATGTCCATCTGAGTTATCGAACAAACGATATTTTATGGCTGTAAAAATTATAGAAGGAATGCCAGCTATCGATAATAGAAATGCTAAACCAACAATTGAGATATAGTATATTAAATTCCCTTGTAAAAAATCCACAATAAATTGATTTGTCATGTACCCAAAAATACTTATTATATGTTTACAGAAAGTTAATTTAATTAATTTAATGTAAATACTGCTTAATCTTACTTATTTTTTTTGCAGCAATAGTTAGTAAAGGAAATGATATATTATTTGCCTTTATTGCCTTGTAGTCATTAATGAACGCATGATAGCGGTGTTTAAAAGAAGCATTACTCATACCACCTGTTCTCATATTAACAATTAAATGATCAAGAAATACTGCATTAATTTGATAATGATATAAATATCTAAGCATTAATTCATAATCTGCAGCTGTTCCAAAATTTAGAGAATAATTACCCAAACGATCAAATAATTCTTTTTTTAGATATAGAGTTGGGTGTGCGGGCATCCAACCTAATTCAATATCTCTTTTTGTAAATTGCTTTGAAACCCATTTTCTTATAATTTGATTTGCATCTTCCGGATTGATATAGTTCAAATTTCCATAAACTGCATCTGAGTTATTGTTTTTAAAACAAGTTACAATTTTCAAAATCACATCATCAGCCGCAAGCATATCATCAGCATTGAGTATACCTATTATATCTCCAGTTGCTTTATTAATACCTTTATTTAAGGCATCGTACATCCCCTTATCTTTTTCAGAAATAAAACAATTAATATTCTGTTTGTATTTTTCAAGTATTGACAAAGTAGAATCTGTAGACCCACCGTCAATTACAATATATTCAATATCCTTATATGTTTGACAAATAACAGATTTAACACAATCTTCTATGTATTTTTCTCCGTTATATACTACAGTGATTAAACTTACTTTCAATGACAGAATTTCTAAATAAATAATTTTAAGGAATATTTGCTTTAATCTAGTACCTTTTATTTTAACTGAAATGAGCTTTCTTTTTTTTAAGAATGTAATTTAGTTTCATACAAAAACATTTAAGTTAAACATAAATAATGCAATTTAAAGGGATTAATGAGAAATTAAATCCACATTTATACCCAATTCTACTCATTAATAAAATATTTAAAAAATAGATTTAACTAAAAGTTATAATATTTCTCTTATAAAGAAAATAATAACAACAACTCATTACCGCACTAATCAAAACCCAAATATAATCATCAACTGAGCAAGGTAGTGGACCATAACTTACGTAATTCCCTAAACTATATGTTGAATTTTGTTTAATATAGCAACCATTTGTTGAAATTGCCTGAACACAATAGACCGAATTTGGGCTAGTAACTCTATCGGACGCACCATTATAAACATAAGTTGGCAAGCTATTATAAGAAGTAGTGGGGGTAATATATAAGTTTCCTGAAGATGCATATATGCAACCATTAGCTGCATTGGCATTATTATTATTTATAAAAAACAAAATACCAAGAGTGACAATAATTTTAAATTTATTCATGAAAGGGACGAATTATACTTTAATTTAGGCAAGTTTTAAGCCGAAATATTATTTCGTTTAAAGAAATATATAAAGTGAATTAAAATAATTTCAGAAACTTTATTTAGTAAAAGTTAAAACCACATTTTTCTTATTTCCATATTTTTTCAGCATCTTTAAGCTGTATTTATAGTTTTATCATTTTATATAAACGATATAATTCTACAAGAAATACCATACTATGCACAAAGTCAATCTTCTAAGAAATTTACTCCTAATCTTCACTGCAGTCTTACTTTTATCATCTTGTGCTGCTCGTAAAGAAAAAACTCTTTTTAATGCATCTACTGATATAGTGACCGACACCATAAAGCAAGTTTACGTAGTAAATGATCAAGGACTTGGCGATATGTATTATAAAATCAAAGTAAACGACATTTTGGCCGTTAGAAATGTTCAAAACAAAGAGTTTGGTTCTACAAGTGCAGTTGGTTCTTCTTCTGGCGGAAGTTTAGCAACGGTTACTTCTTATCCTGTTGACAATGATGGAAAAGTAAATCTTCCCGCTATTGGAAAAATTGCCATTGCTGGTTTAACTCGAAAAGAAGCTACTGCCAAATTACAAGCAATTTATGAGGAAAAGCAATTAGTTGATCCAATTATAGAAGTGACAATTGTGAATGTTAAGGTTACATTGTTAGGTGAATTTATTAAGCAAGGCAACTTTTTATTAGAAAGAGACAATACAACATTAATAGATATTTTAGGTGAAGCTGGCGGCATTACTAAAACTGCTGACCCTAAAACTTTAAAAATTATTCGTGGGGACAGAAGCAATCCAGAAATTATTTACGTGAACTTAAATGACATTAATAGCTTAGCTAGCAAGAAATTAATTTTGCAAAACAATGATATAATTGTTTTACAACCTACTAAAAGTAGTGTGCTTGGCGAAAAATTGCAGAGCTTTAATAATATCATACAACCATTACTTGTTGTAATTAATTTAGGCGTATTAATATTTACATTTACCCGTTAATGAACAATCCAGAAATTTTACAACACACTAAATCCGTTAGACAGGATATAGACTTCTATAAAATATTTAAAGTTTTTTTTAGTCGCTGGTATTGGATTGCAGGTTGTGTAATTATTGCATTAATAATTGCCCGAATAAATATACTGTATACACCACCGATGTATCAGACTAGTGCCTCATTAAAATTACAAGAAAGAAATCCTACAATAAATACAATGGGAGGTGATCCTTCTCAGGCATATAATTATACAGACAGAATACAAGCAGAAGGCGTTGTTATTAAAAGTAATGATGTTATTTTAAATGCAATATCTAATCTCGATTATAAAATATCTTATTATATAAAAGGTACGATTAGAACTACTGAATTATACCCAAGAAAACCATTTGAAATAGAAATTATTAAACAGGATTCAGTTGATTTTAGTCGGTTTTTATATCAAGTAGAGGCTGTTAATCCTAGAACATTTACGTTAATTTCAGAAAATAATGGCCCTAAAAAGGAGTATCACTATGGAGATACCTTAAAAATGGGCAATATGATATTCCGAATTAAAAGTCAGATTCCTTCTGGTTCTTATAGTTTTAAATTTAACTCAAAAGAGGATTTTATAGGTAGAGCTAGTGGTATTTCCATTAGTGAGATGGGTAATTTTACTAATATCATGTTATTAACACAAACAGATTCTAATCCTGTTTTTGCAGCAGATATTTTGAACTCTATTATGAAGGAATATGTTGCTTATGATATCATTGAAAAACGAAGATCAGCAGAGCAGACAATAGAATTTATTGAAAGCCAGTTAGGCTTTTTAAATAAAAAAGCAGACACAGCAGGTTCCAACTTAGCCAACTACAAAATAAAAAACAAAATGGTTGATTTAAGTGCTAGCAGTCAATTGAATGCCAGTAAGCTTAGTGCATTGGAAACACAAAAATCTGAAGTAAATATAGAATTGATTGGAATAAATGAATTAGAAAATCAAATCAATAATAATAGAGACAAAATAAAAATTAATTTTGATTTAGAAGGGAACATAAGTGGCTTACTAAGTGGCTTAATTGGTCAGTTAAATGCATTAATTAGTACAAGAGAACAAAAACTAACTCAATTTAGACCAAATTCAGAACCAATTCAAGAACTTGACAAACAGATTTCAGACGTTAAGATTGCCATTAAGAATAATATTAGATCTCTAAAAGAGCGCAATCTTAAATTGATGCGTTATTTCGACAATCAGATTGCTTTAGTTAATCAAAGTATAAGTCAAATACCAGGTAAAGAAAAGGATTTTGTACAATTTCAATCTAATTTTGATGTAAACAATAAAGTTTTAACTTACTTATCAGAGAAAAAATTAGAATCTGAATTAAATGCAGCCGCAATTGTTGCAGGTGCTGCGATTGTAAACAAGGCATTTCCAGATAATGTGCCAATCTCTCCTGTAAAAAATAAAATATATTCTTTTGCCGCGATGATAGGATTAGCATGTGGTTTTGGTCTTATTTTACTGGTACGTTTCTTAAATCCTTACATTTATGATAAAGAAACTGTTGAAGCTTTAACGAATACGCCTATTATTGGGGTAATTAGAAAATTCCCAGAATATATTGATAAGGACAACAGACAAGCGCTTTCTATCTCAAAACCAAAATCAGTTTTTGCTGAATCTGTACGTTCTGTTCGGACAAATCTTAGTTTTTTAGCGAGTAACAAAAAAAGCAAAACAATTTGTATTACATCCGAGGTTTCTGGAGAAGGTAAATCATTTGTAACAGTTAATTTAGCTGGCACATTAGCTTTAATTGATAAAAAAGTTATTTTAATTGCTGCGGATTTACGTAAATCAAAACTTCATAAAGTTTTTGGTAGTGATAATAAAGTTGGTTTGAGCTCTTACTTAATTGGACAAAAAACGTTAGAAGAAGTTATTATTCATGATGATGTCCACGGGATAGATTTTATCCCATCTGGCCCAGTACCTCCTAACCCATCAGAGTTGCTACATACTGAATCTATGAAGAAATTGCTAGAAATATTAGCTCCTCAATATGACTATGTATTGGTAGATACTGCACCTGTTGGTTTGGTCTCAGATGCTATTCCACTAATTAGGCAATCTGATGTAAACTTGTTTGTAATTCGTTCTGGAAAATCCCAGTTTAGAGCTGCGGCCATACCTGAAAGGTTATCTCGTGAGTATGGATTAAGCAACTTAGCAATCGTTTTAAATGCATTTGGCGATGATGCACTCCATTCTAATTACTACACGACCGACTATGCAAGAGGTGGTGGAAATAGCACCTATTATTATTCTGATTATTCTGGATATGCTGGTTCTGGATATTATGAAGAGGACCCAAAAAAATGGTGGGAATTTTGGAAGAAGAAATAATGTACGTGATGGATGCCAAATATGATAGACAATAGTTACAAATGGTACCCTCTTTACACACGTTCTAGGGCTGAGAAAACAACACAAGAAGCATTAGCCAAAAAAAACATCATCTCTTATTTACCTTTAAAAAAGGTGTTGAAACAATGGAGTGATCGAAAGAAAATTGTTGAAGAGCCTTTATTGAAATCCTATCTTTTTGTTTATATCTCAACTAAAGAATATGCTGAGGTATTAATGACTTATGGCGTTAGTCGATTTATTTATTTTTCTGGGAAAATTGCTTCGATTCCTGATAAGCAACTTGCAGATTTAAAATTATTATTAGCTAATGCAATGGATCTTGAAGTAATTGAATATGATATTTCGTTAGGAGAAAAAGTTTTAATTAAAGCTGGCCCATTTAAAGGAATTATAGCAGAATTAGTATCTTTAAAAAGCAAAAAAAGTATAGTTTTAAGATTACAGGATATAGGTTATTCTATCTTAATTAATACTTCTATGGCTTTTATTGAGCCAATAACATAACCAACATAATAGCAAGCAGTTACAGAATTTTAATGTGATTGAGAGGGCGAAGCTGTGCTTGATTAGCATTGTATTTTATCAATTACTTACTTAAAAAACACGCATTATTAATAAATTAAGTTTACTTCTTTATTAATTTTACTAATAGTTAATACATGTGCAGAATTGCTGGCATCATTGCTCCAAATTTTTCTTCTGAACAATTAAAGCATCAAGTAACCTTAATGTGCGATAGTATGGCGCATGGTGGTCCAGATGATTTTGGGGTTGTAGTTGATACAGATAAAAAAGTAAGCCTAGGGAATAGACGGCTTTCTATCTTAGATTTAAGTGCAGCAGGACATCAACCTATGTTTAGTGATGATGAGCAAATTGTAATTGCTTATAACGGAGAAATCTATAATTTTAAAGTTCTAAGAGCACAACTAATTCAGGAAGGTTTTAACTTTAAAACGGATTCAGATACAGAGGTAATTATTAAAGCTTATCAATTTTGGGGAGAAATCTCGTTTGAAAAGTTAAATGGAATTTTTGCTTTCTGTTTACATGATAAAATAAAGAATTGCTGTTATTTAGTAAGGGACCAAAGTGGCGTGAAACCCCTGTATTATAGCCGAGATGGTTATAATTTAATATTTGCATCGGAAGTAAAAGCATTTGAACACTCTGGTGTAATCCAACAGCCAAATGAAAACTGGAAAATATATTATTTAGCTTTTGGGCACATTCCTGAGCCATTTACTACTCTAAAAAATGTATATAGTTTACCAAAAGGTAGTTTTTTAAAATATAAACTAAGTGATGGTTCCTTTAAAATTGAGTCTTATTTTCAATTTACCACAGCTATTCAAATAATTGATGAAGGAGAAGCCATTATCAGAATTAAAGAAGAATTAAATAAAGCGGTTAAACTTCAACTTATTTCTGATGCAAGTATAGGAGTTTTATTTAGCGGCGGACTTGATTCTAGCATCATCACTTTACTTGCTGATATGTATGCTAAAGGAAATTTAACTTCAATATCTGCTAATTTCAATGAAATAGACTTTTCTGAAAGTAATTATCGACAAATCATTTCTGAACGAGTTGAGGCAGGTCATCAAGAACACTTAATTACCTATAGGGATTTTGTGTATAATTTTGATACCGTATTAAAAAACATGGATCAGCCAACTACGGATGGTATTAACACGTGGTTTGTTTGTAAGTGCGCAAAAGAAAATGGTTTAAAATCGGTGCTTTCTGGATTAGGTGCCGATGAATTATTTGGTGGGTATCCTTCATTTGATCGTATTAGGAAAATTCAAAATTTAGGTCGAATAAGTAAAGAATTAATTAAATCTGCTCGCTTTTTACAAAACACCAAATTAAACAGACTATATTATTTAAGTTTTCAATCGCCAGTTGGTGAATATTTGTGTTTAAGAGGTTTATACACTCCAGATATTATAGCTAAATTATTAGAAATAGATGTGCAAACAGTTATTAATTGTTTGCAAAATATTCCTTTGAATGATACCATTCGCTATTTAAATGATGAAGAACGAGCAAGTTGGTTTGAGATTAATATGTACATGCAAAACCAATTGTTAAAAGACACTGACTTCATGAGTATGAGCCATGGTGTAGAAGTAAGAGTTCCATTTTTAGATGTAAATTTTGTAAATCTGGTAACTTCAATACATCCTTCGATAAAATTTGGAGTATATCAGAAAAAGCGATTACTGATTGAGGCTTATAAAGAGGATCTTCCTGAACAAATTTTGAACCGCTCAAAAATGGGATTTACTTTCCCATTTCAAGAATGGATGGTAAAAAACAAAGAGATCTCATCACCCGATCTTTATCAAAATAAAAAAGCCAAAAAATTAATCGCATCATTTAATAACAATAAGTTGCATTGGTCTTCTGCTTTTGCACTTTATAAAGTATTCCATGCCTCCTAAAGTTCTTTTTTTAACCTTAAAGGTTTTCGGTTTTACGGGCGGAATTGAAAAAGTTTGCCGTTCTATTTGCCGTTCATTATATGATCTTGGAGAAGAAAATGTTGTAGAGCCTACAGTTTATTCTATGTATGATAAATACTTTGACAGGGATTTTAGATATTTAAAAAAACAACAATATCATGCTTTTAATGAACATAGAAAATATTTTGTAATTAAATCTTTAATCAAGGGAATAAGGTCTGATGTTATTATTTTAAGTCACATTAACTTATTATCAGTTGGTTATTTAATAAAAAGATTTAGTCCAAAAACTAAAGTTTATTTACTTGCTCATGGGATAGAAATTTGGAGAAAATTGCCAGAACCTAAACTGAAAGCACTTAAAAGGTTAGATAAAATTATTGCTGTTAGTCATTTTACGGCAGAAAAGATAAAAAGCATACATGGCATTAGAGCCGAAAAAATGGAAATACTTAATAACTGTATTGATCCTTTCTACTTCTTCCCAGAAAATTTTAGCAAACCTAAACCATTACTAGAAAGATATGGTCTTAATGCAAATCAAAAAATATTAATGTCGCTTTCTAGAGTTGTATCATCGGAAAAATATAAAGGATACGATAATACCATTTCTATTTTACCTGAATTAATTAAAAAATATCCAGAAGTAGTATACTTAATAGCTGGTAAATCTGATGAAGAGGAGAAATCAAGATTGGAGAAATTAATAGCCAAACATCAAATAGCCAGTCATATTAAATTAATTGGTTTTATAGATGAAGCTGAAATTACTGATCATTTCTTGCTTTCGGATATTTTTGTGATGCCAAGTAAAAAAGAAGGATTTGGAATTGTATTTATTGAAGCAATGGCAAGTGGTTTATATGTTGTAGCTGGCAATAAAGATGGAAGTGTGGATGCACTAAAAAATGGAGAATTAGGTAAGTTAGTTAATCCTGATGATTCCAATGAAATTGAAAAGACCTTAGATGAGCTTTTGGAAGCTCCTTTAAATCACGAAGAAAAAATTACTTTGCAGAAAAACGTCTTACAAGCTTTTAGTTATGAAAAATATCGCGAAAGCATTAAAAATTTAATTGTTCATGGCACAAGTTATCTTATGTTTTTATAAATGAATAAACAACAAGAAACCTGGAAAATAGCTCCTTCAACTCATCTTTTTGACTTAAAATTAAAAGAAGTTTGGGCTTACAGAGATTTATTAGGCCTATTGGTAAGAAGAGATTTTGTTTCTTTTTATAAGCAAACTATTCTAGGCCCGCTTTGGTTTTTTATACAGCCATTATTTACCACCATTATTTTCACTTTTATTTTTGGAAATCTTGCAGGGATATCAACAGACGGATTGCCAAAACCTCTCTTTTACATGGCTGGAATTACTGCCTGGAATTATTTTGCTGATTGTTTAACTAAAACATCGACGGTATTTAAAGATAATGCAGCAATTTTTGGTAAGGTTTATTTTCCAAGATTAATTATGCCACTCAGCATTGTGGTAAGTAATTTAGTTCGTTTCGGAGTGCAAATGATCTTGTTTCTATTTTTTATAATGTACTACTATTTATATAAAGGGGCAGATTTTCAACCTAGTTGGGCAATTTTATTATTCCCATTGGTAATTACGTTAATGGCACTACTAGGATTGGGGGCTGGTATGATTATTTCTGCCTTGACTACAAAATATCGTGATCTCTCCTTTTTAGTTGGTTTTGGCGTACAACTATTGATGTATGCAACTGCAGTAATTTATCCATTATCTACTGCAGTTGAGAAATACCCTAAATATAGTTGGTTAATAAAATATAATCCAATGACAACCCTTATTGAAGTATTTAGATTTGGTTTTTTAGGCAAAGGAGAATTTAGTTGGAGCTATCTAGGATATACTTCCACTATAACTTTAATTATACTTATAATAGGGGTAATTGTTTTTAATAAGGTAGAGAAAAATTTTGTAGACACGGTTTAAGCATATTAAAAGATGTCAATAGCGATAAAAGTAGAAAACTTGAGTAAAGCATATCAATTAGGCCAAATAGGTACTGGAACAATTAGCCGTGATCTAGAGCGCTGGTATGCTCGAATACGAAAAAAAGAAGATCCATTTTTGCGTATTGGTGAGGATAATAATCAAACCTCTAAAAGTACAAGCGATATTGTTTGGAGCTTAAGGGATATAAATTTCGAAATTGAACAAGGAGATGCAGTTGGAATTATTGGAAGAAATGGTGCTGGTAAAAGTACACTGCTAAAAATCTTAAGCAAAATCACCTCCCCTACTACTGGCAAAATTACTGGGCATGGCCGAATTGCAAGTCTATTAGAAGTTGGAACAGGTTTTCACCCAGAATTAAGTGGAAGGGAAAACATTTTTTTAAATGGTGCGATTTTAGGCATGCGTAAAAAAGAAATCGCCCGAAAATTAGATGAAATTGTAGAATTTGCGAGTATACAACGCTACTTAGATACGCCAGTAAAAAGATACAGTTCTGGCATGTATGTACGTTTAGCATTTGCGGTTGCAGCCCACTTAGAAAGTGAAATTTTAATCGTAGATGAAGTATTAGCTGTGGGTGATGCAGAATTCCAAAAGAAATGTTTGGGTAAAATGAATGAAGTGAGCAAAGGCGAAGGAAGAACTGTTTTATTTGTTAGTCATAACATGCAGTCTATAAACAAACTCTGTAATAGATCCATTTTACTCCATCATGGAAATATAGCTGGATATGATGTCACAAGTAAAATAATTGATCAGTATTCTTCAAGTGATGATAAACTACAAGAGATACATTTAAATAACAATTACTTAAGCTTTCTTAAAATTGAGCAAATAGATAATTTCATTCGAATCCATTGCCATTATAAAAATTGCGAAAATTTCAACACCCCATTTCTTGGATTTACCATAAGTGATTCTTACAACAATAAACTCTTTGGCACAAATCCAAAGCTACAAATACCTAGTAAACAAATAATTAAATCTTCATCTGGTCAAATTATTGCCGATATCCATGAGCCAAAATTATTAGCTGGAACTTATAATTTATCAGTGTGGTTTGGGGACGGAAGCTCAGATTATTTTGAACAAGAAAATATCTTATCAATCGATATTATTGATATGGGTACTTACGATGTCCATACAACAGCAAACGAAAATGGACCAATAATTCCTAAAGTTATTTGGAATCAAGTAATATGATAAAATTTACATGTATTATAACATGTTACAATAGAGAAGATCTTATCCAGAGATCTATAAAAAGCATTTTAAATCAATCTTTTCAAGATTTTGAAATTATTATTGTAGATGATGGCTCAACGGATAAAAGTATTGAAAGGATTAAATTGATTTTAGATAAAAGGATTAAATTAATTATTCATGAAAAGAATTCCGGACAAAATGCTGCGATAAATACTGGAATTGCGGCTTCAAAATATGACTATTTAGCATTTCTTGACAGTGACGATGAATGGTTACCTGAATATTTACATGAAATGTATCTAACTTATCTTAAAAATCCAGCTGTAGGGTTTGCATATACATTTTGTGATGAAGTACCATCAACATTATTGGAAGGTGAAAAAATGTATGCTGATGTATTAAATAAAGGCTATTTATCAGCTATGATAGCAATAACAGCAAGAAAAGATGCGGTTTTGGCTATAGGCAAGTTTGATGAAAGATATACTATTTGTCAAGATGATGACTTTTGTTTTAGACTTGCAAAAAATTATGCTTTTAAAGCTATACCAAAAAAGCTTGCTGTTATTCATGGTGCTCCAGATTCCATGACCAAAAATTTATTAAAACTTGCAGAAGGATTTAACTTTTTATTCGAGAATTATAAGGAAGATATTTTAATTAATTGTGGAGGTAAAACATTATCAAAACATTATTTAGATATCTCTATAGTTTATTTTAGAGCTAAAGCTCTTTCGAAGGGGTATAAATTCTATTTTAAATCGCTTAATTATTACCTCTTCTCTAAAGGAACTAATAGATTTAAGTTTCCTTTGAATCAGTTTTTAAAAAAAACAATTTTCATCTTGAGAATAAATTTAAGTCATATTAAACAATTTATTTTAGGTAATCATGGTAGAAGAGGTTAAGTTTAAGGATCAGAAATTGGCTATTATAATTCGAGCTAATTATAAAAAAGAGGGTATTTCATTTTTTACTCCAGGAGATTTTTCTCAACAATTGGGCTATATGAATAGACCAAAAGGATATGTGATTGATCCCCATGTACATAATTTGGTGGAACGAAAAGTTACACTGACACAGGAAGTTTTATACATCAAATCAGGAAAAGTGAGAGTAGATTTTTTTGATGATGATCGAAATTATTTGGAAAGTAAAATAGTAGAGGAAGGTGATGTAATTTTATTAGCAGCTGGTGGACATGGTTTTGAAATGTTGGAAAATTCCGAAATGATAGAAATTAAACAGGGACCATATTGTGGAGATGAAGACAAAGTGCGCTTTGAGCATCGTCAAGAAAATATCAATTATAAATAACGAATAACTGCCTCTAGAAAATGAACGAAAATTTTAAATTGTATAGTCAATATTATGATTTACTTTATCAAGACAAAAATTATGTTCAAGAAACAAATTACGTAAGTAGATTGATAGAAATTTATCGCCCTAAAAGTAAAACCATTTTAGAGTTGGGTGCTGGAACTGGCAAACACGCATTTTTATTAGCAGATAAAGGTTATACTATTTTGGGTATAGAGCGTAGCAAAGAAATGGTAGCAATTGCTAATCAGCAAAAAAATGAGAATGTAAGTTTTGAAGTTGCTGATATTACCGAATTTAATTTAAAGCAAACTTTCGATGTTGCAACTTCTTTATTTCACGTGATTAGTTATTTAACGGATAATGAAAGTTTAATTCAAACCTTTAAAAATGTTCATCAGCATTTAAACGAAGATGGAATATTCATTTTTGATGTTTGGCATAGTTCAGCAGTTTATCATCAAATACCAGAAAAAAGAACTAAAATTCTACAAAGTAATACCATTGAGGTGATACGAAAAGCAAATCCTGTAATTTATTCAGAAAAAAATATTGTTGAGGTTAATTACGAGATAGCAATTACAAATCTTAGTGATAAAAGTACAAACACAATAGCTGAAAAACATCCAATGCGTCATTTTAGCAGACCAGAAATAGAGTTATTAGCATATGGAACTGGATTTAAACTATTGAGCACCGAAGAATTTTTAACGGGTTCAGTTCCATCCACAAATACGTGGGGTGTATGTTATATTTTAAAGAAAATTTAAACACAAACGAATTAAAATGCATCAACCAATTCCTGTAAACACCCCATTGCTTAATGGCAATGAACTAAAATATGTAACAGAATGCTTAGAAACTGGATGGATTTCTAGCGAAGGCCCATTTATTTCGAAGTTTGAAGAAGGTTTTAGTAATTATATTGGCTGTGAGTATGGTGTTGCAGTAAGTAATGGCTCTGCAGCTTTAGATATCGCCATAAAAGCATTAAATATTGGACAAGGTGATGAAGTTATCATGCCGGCTTTTACCATTATTTCTCCTGCACAATCTGTTGTAACTGCAGGAGCTTTACCTGTTTTGGTAGATAGTGATCCGTTGACATGGAACATGGATGCAACTCAAATTGAAGCTAAAATTACAGCCAGAACAAAAGCAATATTAGTTGTACATATTTATGGCTTACCTGTAGATATGGATCCAATACTAGCTTTAGCAAAAAAAAACAATTTAAAAGTAATTGAAGATGCTGCAGAAATGCATGGCCAAACTTACAAAGGTAAAATGTGTGGCAGCATGGCTGATTTAAGCATTTTTAGCTTTTATCCAAATAAACATATTACAACTGGCGAAGGCGGAATGTTATTGACCAATGATAAAGTCTTGGCTGAAAGATGTAAAAAATTACGAAACCTTTGTTTTGAACCAAATGGACCACGATTTGTGCATTATGAATTGGGTTGGAACTATAGAATGACAAATTTGCAAGCAGCCTTAGGTTTAGCGCAATTAGAGCAAATTGATGGTTTTATTGGTATCAAACGGAAAATGGGCGCCAACTACCAACATCAGCTTTCTTTTTTGAAAGAGAAAGGATATCAATTACCTCTAGCTAAAACTGATTTTGCAGAAAATATTTATTGGGTATTTGGTTTAGTTGCCCCTACTGAGAAAGAAAAGGAAGAAATGGTGAATTATCTAACCGAAAACAACATTGGTACTCGTCCATTTTTTTGGTGTATACATGAACAACCTGTCTTTAAATCTATGGGTTTATTTGAGGGCGAAAATTATCCGGTTGCTGAAAAATTAGCAAGAAACGGGTTTTATTTACCAAGTGGCTTGGGATTGACTGATGAAAATTTAGAGGTAATTGTAAACAAAATACGTGTGCGATAACTATGAGTAAAAAAATAGCTTATTTCACAAATTCAAAAACACTTTTCACAAATAATACTGTACTTGCGGTATTTAGAGAATTTCTTGACCAAGGAGTTGAAATTCATTTGATATGTCCGGATGGGAATGTAAAATTACCTGATGATTTATCAAAAATTAAAAAGCATAAAATTCCAAATCCACTAATCATATGGCCAAAAAATCCTTTAAAAATAATTTCAGCACTAGCAGATTATGTTTCTTTAGCAAAATTTTTATATCAAGAAAAGGTACAAACATTAATTGGTCAAGATCATGTAGGATTAATTATAGCAGGTAGGCTGAACAAAATTTTAAAGTGCAAAACGCTAGTATATTTTTCATTTGAAATCTATTTCCAAGATGAGCTCAATACGTCATGGGATAAAAAATTAAAAGAAAAAGAACTAAAATATTCCCATCAGGTAACTGATATTTTAATACAAGATAAAGTGAGAATGTCTCTTTTAAAAACAGAGAATAATGTTTCTGAAGAAACTAAATGGCACCTTATCCCTGTTGCAACAACTTCAGATATATCACATTTATCTAAAGACGTAAGGTCATTAAAAAAGATGCTTTCCATACCAGATCACTATAAATTAGCTATACATTCTGGAAGTGTGGAAGCTTGGAGTGGTGCTCAATTATTTATTGATGCTTTAAAAGAAGATTGGCCATCAGAAGTTTGGCTTGTGATTCATAGCTTTGAAGAGTTTTCTGATAACCATAAAGCACATTTTGAACTTAATGAACTGCAGAAAAAGGGAGTTAATGTTACATTATATCACCATATTTTCGAAAATGATGATCAGTATTTCGGATTTTTAAAATGCTTTGATGTTGGGTTTGCATTGTATGCTGCTCAGCCTCAAAATGGATTAGGCAAAAACATTGGAGAAATTGGGCTGGCTTCTGGTAAATTTTCTAATTTAATGATGCTTGGCATTCCAACTATTGTAACAAATAGCACTTTTTATCCTGAATTATTTGATAAGTATTTAGCTGGAGAAGTGATAAAGGAATATTCGCAAATAAATACAGCGCTCAGAAAAATTTTAAATGCTAATCAAGATAATTACACTAAAGAGGCTAAAAAACTTTACGACGAAGTATTAAATCCAAAAAAAGCAATACAAGAAATGGTAACATTATTGGTTTGAAAAAATGTCAAAAAAATCTATTAAAATAAAATTTCAAAATGGATTGTCATTCAACGATTTCGTAAAAGAGGTTTTTGAAGTCAATAAAATTACAGATGAATTTGATTTTGAAGAATCTGATCAGCCAGACTTCATCGTTTTCGGCCCCTATGGCAATAATATTCCGCCAATAGGAAATTATACAAGGATTGGCTATTTCTGTGAAAATATGACTCCAGATTTAACTACTTGCAAATACGCATTTGGTATCCCTCTGGAAAAGGAAATTAATAATCCTAATTATAAAAGAATTCAATGGCATGGTGTAAATCCTGAGTTATTTATAAAAAATTTTACAGATAATGATATTGATCGTATTGTTAGTGAAAAAACTAGCTTCTGTAATTTCTTATATTCAAACAAAGTTCCATATAGAGAAGAGTTTTTTAGGCAATTATCCAAATATAAAAAAGTCGATGCTCCTGGCAAATCAATGAATAATATGGGCGCTATTGATAGTTTGTATAAAGGGAATACATGGGAAAGAAAACGCCAATTTCTTTCTAAATATAAGTTTACCATTGCATTTGAAAACTATGCATATCCAGGTTATCAAACTGAAAAACTATATGATGCTATGCAAGTAAATAGCTTACCTATTTACAGTGGAGATATAAATGTGAATGAAATTTTCAATGTAAAAAGCTTTTTAAACGCTAATGAATATATTGGGATTAAAAACAATAAAATCATCAGATCTTTAGAAGAATCTTCTCAACAAAACTTTGTTGATTTTCGACCTCAAGAATTTAGAAAACCTCAACATCATCTAAGTAGGAAATTAAAATCTTATGGTAGAAGACTAAAGATGTATTTAAATTATAACAACTTAAATTTCGAACCATTAATCGAAAAAATTATCGAAATAGATAATAACAAAGATTTATATATTAATTATTTGAAAGAACCTTGGTTAAACAATAATCAAGTTCCATTAAATTCATATAGTAAAAACACATGGTTAAAAATATTTAATGAAGGAAAATCATAAAGGATTTATTCAAAGCATTCAGTTTCTAAGAGGTTTTGCTGCATTAGCTGTTGTATTATGTCATTATGGATCTAATTTAATAGCCTATAAAACTTTATCTAAGGTTTTAAATTATGGCCAATATGGTGTTCATGTATTTTTTTTTGTAAGCGGTTATGTAATTTGTCTTGCGTTGATAAAAAATAATTATCACCCAAAACATTTTTTTAATTTTTTATTAAAACGATCAATCAGAATAGATCCAGCGTATTTAACAACAATTATTTTAACATTGTTATCATTTTGGCTATTCACCTCCATCCCATCGTTTAAAGGGCACAGCATTCCATTTATTCCAGCGCAATTTTTAGCTCATGTTTTTTATATAGTGCCGTTCACAAATTTTGGTTTTTACAATCACGTTTTTTGGACGTTATGCGTTGAATTTCAATTTTATATTTTAATTGGAGGTTTATATTTCCTAAATACTAATCTCAAATATAGAATAGGTTTTCTGTTGTTATTCTCATTAACTTCTTTCATTCCATTTGCAAATTCTGGTTATTTAGTTACCACCTACGCTCCTATTTTTGCTATGGGCATTGCAACTATGCATTATCATTCAACTAAAGAAAAAGAATATTTGATAGTTATTGCATTCACCGCAATAAGCATATTTTTAAATTTTAATATTGGTGTACTGCTGCTCATAATTTGCGTGGTACTTTTTGTTTCTTTCGTAAAGAAAATCGCAAAAGTATTCGATTTTTTAGGCAAAATATCATATTCCTTATACATCATCCATCCATTAGTGCTCATTTATTTGCTTGGTATTTATAAAAAACTGTCAATATCTAAAAATTTAGAGCTTTTGACATTAACAAGTCAACTATTAATTGCGATAATTTGCGCTTATATATTTTACGTTTTAATTGAAAAACCTTCAATTAAATTATCCAAAAAAATAGCCTATAAAAACAAATGAAATCACCACTCGTTTCGATAATTATTCCATCCTATAACGCAGAAAATCATTTGGCGGAAGCGATAGAGTGTGTAATTAATCAAACTTGGACAAATAAAGAAATTATTATTGTTGATGATGGATCAACTGATAATTCTTATCACATTGCTAAAAAATACGAGTCGGAAAATATCATTGTAATAAAACAAGAAAATAAAGGTGCTAGTGCTGCAAGAAATACTGGTTTAGCTATTGCAAAAGGAGACTACATTCAATTTTTAGATGCTGATGATTTAATAAATCCAGAAAAAATTGAACTCCAAGTTAAGTTATTAGAACAGAATGAAGGATACTTGAGTATTTGTTCAACCATTTACTTTGATGATGGAGAAAATATACTTTTAAAAGAGCCAATAAAAAACTGGACTGATGGTTATTGCAGTGATAACTTAGACTTTGCACATAAATTATATGCTGGAGAATTTATCGGATCGAACTATGGGGGAATGATAACAATACATTCTTGGTTGTGTCCAAAATATATACTAGACAACATTGGGCCGTGGAACGAAAATTTAAGTATGGACGATGATGGAGAATATTTCTGCAGAGTAATCTTTAAAGCAAAAGGTGTTTGTTATGCATCTGGTGCACTAAATTATTATCGGCAACATATAAAAAACGACAATCTTTCTGCCCAGTTAACTTTCAATGGTTTCGAATCCATGTTAAACGCTACCAATTTAAAATACGAACATTTAAAAGATAAATTCGATTTAAAATTACTCAACAAAATTTTTGCTTTACATTATCAACAAATAGCCACAGCAACCTATCCAAAATTCAAAAGCATTTCCCAAAAAGCAGTTAGCAAAGCTGAAGAAATGGGATTAAAAAAAATAAAATATTTGGCAGGTCCTGTTAGTACATTTTTAGGTAATTTTTTAGGTTGGAAGCTAGTTAGAATTATAAATTATTGGCGTTTTGGATAAATATTAACATGAAAAAAATCGTTGAAAGATTTCTTATAAAAATATTAAAACTATTAAAAGTTAATCTTTTAGCACATGCACATGTCCAAATTGGTGTGGGACATAATACCTATTCATCTGGAGAAAAACATATAATAGATAATTTATTAATTGAGATTTTGGGTAAAGAACCCACTGTAATATTTGATGTTGGTGCAAATATTGGCCAATATGCTCATATGCTAAGAGATAGATTTAAAACAGCTGAGATTTATTGTTTCGAACCCGTTATTGAAAATTATTCAAGGCTAAAAGCAAATGTTTTAAACCTAAATATAACTTGTGAAAACTATGCTGTTGGAAGTAAAATGGGCATTTTAACATTATTCACAGGTTCAAATGACGAAGATGGCGCTATGTCTACATCCTATAAAGGAGCTATTGAGCATATTTTCACTTTTGCCGGCAATATGGATCAAGAAATATCTAGCACAATGATAACTATAGATGATTATTGTGATATGAAAATTGATAATATAGATTTTTTAAAAATAGATATTGAGGGTCATGAATTGGAAGCGCTTAAAGGTTCTGTTTCGATGATAAATCGAAATAAAATAAATGTAATTCAATTTGAGTTTAATGAGTTTAATTTGTTCTCTAAAAGTTCAATGTTTGACTTCTATCATATATTAAAAGAATTTGATTTGTATAGGATAATGCCTAATGACTCTCTATATGCAATGGGCACTTACAATTCTATTCATGAAATTTATAGGTATCAAAATATTTTAGCAGTAAATAAATCTCTAAAATATGTTCAATAAAATTCAAAATGATTAACTACAACAATTCAATTAGCCTTGTCATTTTTACTTGCGAATCCAGAGAACATCTTTTGCTTAATACTTTTAAATCTTTTTTAGAAAACTGCGATTATAAATTTGATAAAATTATTCTAGCAATTGATGGCAAAGTTAATGCTCAAATTATAGATGAGATTTCTCCAACAGTTGTTGTGCAACAGGTAAATAGAAGTGGTTACGTAAAAAATATATTAAATGCGTTAAAGCAAATTAATACACCTTATTTTTTTTGGTTAGAAGATGATTGGAAGTTTCATAAAAAATTAGATGTAGAAGAACTACTATATTCAATAAAAAATAATGAAGATTGGGTTGAAATTGTGCTTAGCAAAAGTGGTGCTTTAAGTGCAGAACAGAAAGAAAATAAATTAGCTAACAATTTATATGAAACGACTTTTGGTTTTTCTGCTAATCCTTGTTTGTGCAACACAGAATACCTTCACTCTGCTTTTAATAAATTAGAAAAAGCGCCTACAGGAAGTAAATTGGGTGAAGATGGTTTCGAAAATTTCCTATCCAAAAAATTTGCAGAAGAAAATAAAAAATGTGTAATTCTAGATCCAGTAGACCAGTCGCATATTTCTCACGAAGGATATCTTGAAAGTACGCCAAGAAGTTGGCACATGACAGATTCTATAGAGAACAAAGCAAAAACCCATTTACTAACTATACCTGCCCCGTCTTTATTCCGCAGATTTAAAATGATTGGAAAACTTTCATTAATGTTCCTAAAGCTTTCTAAATTACAGTTACATAATAACAAAATTTACGAATACTGTTTCAGAGTAATTAGATCTTCAAATTCTGTATTAAAGGATGAATAGAAATATTTTAACCATCGCTACTGGCAAAAAGCTGTATGTTGATTTAGCAATTCATTTAGCACGTTCATTCTATTTATGGAATGAAAATTCAGACATCGCTTTTTATATTGTGACAGATTTGCCTGACTTAGTTGAAAGGGATGTATTGAAATATTCGAAAATTATTACGGTAAAAAAAGGAGAACTTGGCGAAGGGTTTTCTCCAAAATTACATCTCGATAAACTTGCACCTGAAGGTCAAACTTTATTTATTGATAGTGATTGCTTAATCTTCGGAAATCTTGACAGTGTATTTGAGAGATTTAAAGGTAAACCTGTATCTGTTGTTGGCGGCTACATTGCAGATGGAGAATGGTTTGGAGAAATTAAAGAAATTTGCGAGCAGTTTAATATTCCTCACATCCCTAAATTTAATGGCGGAATTTACTATCTTGAAAAAGGAGAAACAGCCTCAAAAGTATATGCTAAAGCCCGTGAGCTAGAAAAAGATTACGATAAAATCGGATTTAAAAGGTTAAGAAATAGACCAAACGATGAAGTATTAATGGCATTAGCGATGCAGCTATATCAAATGGAGCCTATTGCAGATGATGCAACTATAATGAGTGACCCACAAGCATGCCCAGGTGGTTATGAAATTGATATTATCGCAGGTAAAAGATGGTTATTAAATCCGCCACCACCAAATCCATTGCATCGAATTTGGTATCCATTTACAAAGGTTGAGCCTTTAATATTTCATTTTTTAGGATATTATACACAACATTACCCTTATAAAAGAGAAATTTATCGTTTGGATAAAAAACTTAAAAACAAGTTAAATTGGCAAACAAAAGCTTATGCCAAATTGAATATTGAATGGCCAGAAAGAATAAAAATTAGGTTCAAAGAATTATTTAGACCGGTATATAGATTAGTTTTTGGTACTAGAAAAATTGTAAAATCTGAAAGAATAGTTTAAATGGATGTAAGTATAATCATACCTGCTTATAATCGATTGTGGTGTCTTCCTAGAGCAATTGATAGTTGTCGTAACACCAATTGTGACGTCGAGATTATCGTAGTAGATGATGGCAGTTCGGATGGAACGTGGGAATGGTTAGAAAAACAAGATAATATCGTTAAAATTAAACAAGTTAACCAAGGACAAACATATGCCATAAATAATGGCATAGCTAATGCCCGCGGAAAGTATATTCGTTTTTTAGACAGTGATGATTTTCTTGTAGAAGGAATAATTGATAAACAATTTATAGCGGCTGAGCAACATGCTGCAGATTTAGTATATTCTGGTGTAGATATATACGTGGAGGATACAAAAGAAATCATTAAATCACCAGAAATTACTCCATGGGATGATTTTTTAACTGTGCAACTTGGAAATAGCTACGGCAGTCATTTCTTAGGAATGCTATTTAAAATAGAGCTTGTAAAAAAAGTACCTCGCAGACCTGATTATGCTTTTAGAGAAGATAGAATGTTTCTTTTAGAATATGGATTACTTGAACCAAAAACAGTATACGTAGCGGGTTGTGCCGGCTATTGGGTAAAGCATACTGATCAAATGCAAGCAAATTATAGAGGTTTAAAGGCTCAAGTTACCAATTGGCAACATTTAAACATCTATAAAAAGATATTATCACGTTTAGAATTAGATGGGAAGCTTACAAAAAACAGAAAAAATGCAGCATGTAACGTCTTATGGCCTTTAGCTCATTGGATTGCTTTAAATCATATTAATGAAGCAAATGAAGTTGTAAATTGGATATATGAATTAAATCCTTCTTTTAAAATTCCTCAAAAAGGAGTTTTAGGATCTATGTATAAAAAAATGGGGTTTAAGAATACCGAAATATTATTAGGTTTAAGACGTAAGTTATTAGCAAGATGAGCAATACTAATCCAATAAATATTTTTTACGAAGAACCAGAAGCTGATCGTTGGTTTAAATACGATCGTTATCCAAGAAAAATTATTAGAAAGATAATAAGAGGAAAACAAAGACCTGGAGGTGTAATGATGGTTGCTTTAGAATTAATGCATGGATTAGATAAACTAAAAATACCTTATCGTTTTAATGATTATAAATATGCTAAAAAACATCCGAATGAATTGATCGGGGTGATTGGGAAACCTCATCTAATTTTTGAGAAAAAGTTTAAAAACCCTATCCTTTTTGGTGCTGGAGTATTCTCTCATCCAATAGATTGTCCAGATCTTTTTAAACTCTATCCAAATGTCAAGAAAATGCTTGTACCAGGCCCATGGATGCAAGTTATGTGTGAACCGTATTACCATGATAAAGTACAAGCCTGGCCAGTAGGAATTGATAGCGAAAAATGGTCGGATAAAATTAAAAATGATGAGTTAAATGTGGATTTTTTAATATATGATAAGATACGTTGGGAAAATAATAAATATCAAGATGATCTATTAGAGCCATTGACTAAAACATTAAATGAGAAAAACCTGAGTTATCATTATATAAAATATGGTAGTTATCAGCCTTCGGATTTAATAAATGAATTAAGAGTTTGCAAAGCGGTCATTTTCTTGTGTACTCATGAGTCTCAAGGTATTGCCTATCAACAAATACTTTCGACTAATACACCCATATTAGCTTGGGATAGAGGTGGTTATTGGCAAGACCCATCATATTACCCTGATAAAGTAAAATTCGAGCCTGTAAGTTCCGTTCCTTATTGGGATGAAAGATGCGGGATGAAATTTAAAGGAATTATTGATTTTCCTTTAGCACTTGACAACTTTATTTCCAAATTAAACCGTAAAGAGTTCATGCCAAGAAATTTCATTCTAGAGAATTTAACACTTGAAATTTGTGCTCAAAAATATATGACTATTTATAACGATATAGCGAATGAAAATTCTTCAAATTCTTAATCCTGTTACTCCACTTCCTGCCAAAACCATTGGGGGTTCAGAAAGGATTGTAGAATATTTAATGGACGAATTGGTTCAGCTTGGGCATGATGTTACGTTTATGGGACATGATGAATCTACTTTCACTAACCAAGTAAAACACATCCCTATTGGTACTTATTTAGATAGGAAGAAAACCCTAAAAACGGTTTGGAAACACTTAATTAGCATTAAATACGATGTTGTTCACAATCATGGTCGATTATTATATTTTGCACCCATAATATATAGCAAAACGCGAAAATTACACACATTTCACATGGCTGATTTAGAAAGTGGATTTCATAATTTTCAGCGGATGAAACCAAGAAATTTAACATTTAGTCCATGTGGAAAATGGATTCAAGAAAGATATGAATCACTTGGAGGAAATTGGCAATACGTTAATAATGGCTTACCTATTTCCAAATATTCTTTTGATCATTCAACTATTACCAACGATAGTCCTCTAGTTATAATTTGTCGCATTGGTCCAGGAAAAGGCTTAGTAGACGCCATAGAAATCTCTCGAAAATCAAATAAAAAATTAATAATTGCAGGGAAAGTTGGCGATTATCCACATGAAAAAGAATGGTTTAATGAAAATGTAGGCAAGTATGTTGATGATAAAAACATAAGATTTATTGGTGAAGTAGATGATGTTCAAAAAAATGAATTGTTAAATCAAGCACTTGCATTAATTATTCCAACAAAAGATAGTGAGGCATTTAATACAACAATGATTGAGGCAAATGCATGTGGCTGTCCAGTAATTAGTTATAATAAATTCTGTTTCCCTGAGTATATAAAAAATGGCATTAATGGATTTATAGGTGATAAGATAGAAGATTTAATTGAAGCTGTCCTTAAAATCAATCTAATTGATCGGCAGAATTGTAGAGCATATTTTGAGGAAAAGTACACATCAAAAACGATGGCTTTAAATTATCTGAATTTGTATGAAAATTCACTTAAATAAATGAAAATAGCAATAATTGCAGATCCATTTATTCCAATACCCCCTTTAAATTATGGTGGAATTGAGCGTATTATACATTTTTTAATTGTTGGGCTTAAAGAAAGAGGGCATGAAGTAATTTTAATTGCCCATGAGGATTCTAAAGTAGATGTACCTTTAATCAAATACAAAAATCAAAACACAAGGCTTGCAACACTACATAATATACTAACCATAAACAAACTAAAGAGTTTCAAACCAGATGTTATTCATAGTTTTGGTCGATTGATAAATCTTTTGCCATTTTTAAGTTCAAGTATTCCTAAAATAATGTCTTATCAACGGGAGCCAACTTTATCGCAAATTAAAAAAGCAGTTTTGTTAAGCAAAAAACAGACATTAAGTTTTACAGGATGTAGTGATTACATCTCTAATCAAATTAAGCCTTTCGCAGCTGCTGAAACAGTTTATAATGGTTTTCCTATACATACTTATAATCCAAAATTTGATTTTAAGGAAGATGCTCCTTTAGTTTTTTTAGGTAGAATAGAATTCATTAAAGGAACACATATTGCGATTGAAATCGCCCAAAAAACAAATAAAAAATTAATTATTGCCGGTAATATTCCACCTGATGGAGAAGAGTATTTTAATGAGAAAGTTAAACCTTTTCTTTCAGGAGATATTGAATATATTGGCCCAGTTAATGATATAGAAAAAAACACTTTATTAGGTAACGCATTAGCATTTTTAATGCCTATTCAATGGAATGAGCCTTTTGGTATTGTAATGGCAGAAGCTATGGCTTGCGGTACACCAGTAATTGGATTTTCGAGAGGATCTGTTCCAGAAGTAGTGGAAGATAATGTTACGGGATTTGTTTGTGCTACTACGGATGAAATCGTTATCGCAATTGGCAAACTAGCTTCTATTAACAGAGAAACTGTTTGGAAAACAGCAATGCGTAGATTTAGTAGTGATAGCATTGTTTCAGAATACCTAAAGCTCTATAAAGCAAGGATTAATAAAAATTAATTTACAAAAGAACTTAAGTGTCCAAAACTGTTATTCTTATCACATCTGGCCAACCCTCTTTAAACCCAAGATTGGTAAAAGAAGCTAATGCATTAATTGAAGCGGGTTATAATGTTAATGTAATATATCAATATTGGAATAGTTGGGCCACAAATTTAGATAAAAAATTACTCCCTCAAAAAAAGTGGAAGGCAATAAGAATTGGCGGCGATCCTTTAAAAGAAAAAGCAGTCTATTGGCGAACGCGTATTATTTTAAAAGTTTCTCGAAAACTGGTTAAATTATTTGGTTTTAGTGGTAATTTAGCCGAATTAGCTATAGGTCGATGTACTTTTCAATTAGCTAAAAAAGCAAAGCATACATCTGGAGATCTTTACATTGCTCATAATTTAGCAGCATTACCTGCAGCTGTTTTAGCGGCAAAGCACAACAATGCAAAATGTGGTTTTGACGCGGAAGATTTACATCGATATGAAATGAGTGATGACGATTTAAATGACGATGTTCGCTTAAAAAAATACCTTGAGGAAAAATATTTTCCTTTAGTTAATTATTTAACGACAAGCAGTCCTGAGATTGCAAAAGAATATGAAGCGTTTTTCCCATCCCTAAAATTCAATACATTATTAAATGTTTTTCCGAAAAACGAGACAGTATTAACTAAAAGAAATAATGAAGAAACATTAAAATTATTCTGGTTTTCACAAAACGTTGGATTATCAAGAGGTTTGCAAGATGTTTTGGGGGCTTTAAAAATAATAGAAAATGAAAAAATCGAATTTCATATACTTGGCTTTTTAACTCAACAAGTTAAAATTGAATTAGATCAAATTATCCAAAATCTCAACTTTATTCATTCTCCTAAAATTATCTTCCACTCACCTATCGAATCTACAGAACTAACAAAGTTTGCAAGTAAATTTGATATTGGTTTAGCTACCGAACCAGGATTTTCAATTAATAATGACATTGCTTTGAGTAATAAAATTTTCACTTATGCACAAGCTGGCTTAGCTATCATAGCATCTGATACAACTGCTCAAAAACAATTTATGACATCATATCCCAACATGGGAGAAATTTACGAAAAGAAAAATTCGACTAATCTTGCTTTAATTTTAAAAAAATATATTGAACACAAAGAACTCTTAACTCAACATCAGGCCCAATCAATTCGATACGCAAAAGAAAAATTAAATTGGGAAGTTGAAAAAGAAAAATTTCTTACCATTATTCAATCCGTCATTAGCTAAATTGAAACGCATACTTATCATTTCTCCTCACTTCCCTCCTGCAAATGCGGCAGATATGCAACGTGTTAGGATGAGTTTGCCTTATTTTAAGGAATTTGAATGGGAAGCAGAAGTTGTTACCGTCGATGAAAATTATGTAGATATGGTAAAGGACCCTCTGCTGCTAGATTCCATTCCCAACAACATCATAATACATAAAGTAAATGCTTTTTCTAAAAAATGGACTAGCAAAATCGGACTTGGGAGCTTAGCATTACGTTCACTATGGTTTTATCGCAAAAAGGTTAATCAACTATTAAAAAGTAAAAAGTTCGATTTAATTTACTTTTCTACAACGGAATTTCCCGTGTGTATTTTAGGTTCTTATTGGAAAGATAAATTTAACATTCCCTATGTAATTGATATGCAAGATCCTTGGCACAGCGATTATTATCAAGATAAACCAAAATCAGAACGACCAAAAAAATATTGGTTTTCTTATCGTTTGCATAAATTCTTGGAACCAATTGCCATGAAAAATGTAGATGGTTTAATTAGTGTTTCAGAAAAATATATAAATACCTTAAAAGATAGATACGCTAATTTAGCAACTTTACCAGCTAAAGTGATCACATTTGGTGCGAATGAACAGGATTTTAAAATTGTTCAAAAAAATAATGACCAATTAAAATTATATTATACTCCATCAACTACAAAACTTAATCTTGTATATGTAGGCAGAGGTGGTTATGATATGCGAGATGCATTAGAAATTTTGTTTAAAGCATTCAAAACTGGACTTGAAAATGAGCCACATTTATTTGAAAACATTCACTTTCATTTTATAGGTACAAGTTATGCTCCTGCTGGTAAAGGTATAGCTACTATAAGTCCAATAGCCGATTCAATAAATATCTCAAACTATGTTACAGAATATACAAATCGAATTGGTTTTTATGAAAGCATAAAACAACTTATTACTTCCGATGGACTAATAATAATTGGTTCAAACGATAGTAGTTATACAGCTTCTAAATTATATCCTTATATTTTAGCCAAAAAGCAATTACTTGGAATTTTTAATGAGATGAGTAGTGCTGCAAAAATCATGATGGATTGTAATGCTGGTCATTTAATTACATTTAATGACAATCAAAATGAGGCTTATGAAAAATTACATCGTTATATTATCAGTGTAAAAAACCAATTCCCAATATCAACTAATTTTACGGCATTTGAACCATATACGGCTTCGTCAATGACAAAATCACAAGTTGAATTATTTAATAAAGTATTGATCAGTAAATAATGTTGTTAAAAAATATAGCTAGGATCATATTAAGAAGACCATTTTTCAAAGGACAAGATCGTATTTTTAATTATCTATTTAAAAAAAATAAATTAAATCAGGGATGGCGTATTGTTAAACCAATTCAAGGAAATTTTAAAATTAATTGCGATACAGCAACATGGATTGGCGCTAAAATAGTTTACACAGGTAATTATGAACCTGCACTTAAAAATGTATTTCAATCTAACATCAAAAAAGGAGATCGTGTTTTAGATATTGGTGCGAATATTGGATTTCATACACTCTTTTTTGCTGAATTGGTTGGAGATCAAGGTTCGATTACAGCATTTGAACCTGTTCCTTATAATTTTGGGACCCTGAATTATAACATCAGCCTAAATAATTTTCATCATATAAAAACAAAAAATATTGCTCTTGGGAATAAAAACGAACAAATTAGCATTGCTGCTGATGAAAAAAGTACAAATCCAGGAACATTTAATCTTTTTGATCAAAGTGGTGACACCTTAATTACCTGTTGTGTTGGAGACGAAATTATTGGAGATGAAAAAGTCGATTTTATTAAAATTGATGTAGAAGGTTACGAAAGTTTTGTAATTCAAGGCATGCTCGAAACCATTAAGAAGAACAGGCCTAAAATAATATTTGAGTACGATATTAATTACCATAAAAAGACTGGATTAGCTAAAGATTACATCTTTTCGCTTTTAAGTGACTTAAATTATCACTTTATGCATATCTATCAAGAAGGACCAATCCTTTTAGATAATTTCAAAGAACTTAAATCTGGTAATATTCTAGCAATTCCTAATGACTAAGAAATTAGCAATTATCAGCACCCATCCTATTCAATACTATGCTCCTGTATTTCAATTACTTGCAAAAAGAATGAATATTAAAGTATTTTATACTGCTGGTAATTCTTCTCTCAAAAAATATGATATAGGTTTTAAACAAAAAATTGAATGGGATATCCCTTTATTAGAGGGCTATGAGTATGAATTTCTAGAAAATAGTGCTAAGAATAAAGGAAGTCATCACTTTAATGGTATTATTAATCCAAATGCAATTTCAAAACTAAAAAACTTTCATCCAGATGCAATTTTGATATATGGTTGGGCATATAAAAGTCATTTAAAAATTATTCGATATTTTAAAAATAAAATCCCTGTATATTTTAGGGGAGATTCTACTTTATTAAATCAAAAATCTGATCTTAAAAATTTATTGCGTAGCTTGTTTTTAACTTGGGTTTATAAACATGTTGATGCTGCATTTTATGTTGGCACAGCAAATAAAGCTTATTTTAAAAAATATGGATTAAAAGATGAGCAATTAATTTTCGCACCACATTCCATTGATAATAAACGATTTGGAGAAATCAAAAATAAAGAGGCATTAAAACTTAGAGAGCAATTTAGTATTAACGACGAAGATATCTTAATACTTTTTGCAGGTAAATTAGAACCTATTAAAAATCCAGAACTATTACTCTCGGCTTTTAAAAAACTAGATTCAACTAATTTGCACTTATTATTTGTAGGTAATGGCAAAATAGAGAAAAGTTTAAAAGAACAAGCAATGAACAATGGACAGCTATCAATGAATATTCATTTTTTAAACTTTCAAAATCAAACGCAAATGCCAGCTATTTACCAAGCTTGCGATCTATTTTGTCTTCCATCTAATAGTGAAACTTGGGGTTTGGCAATAAATGAGGCAATGGCATCGGGAAAAGCAATATTAGCTTCAAATAAAGTAGGATGTGCAGTTGATTTAGTTAAAGCTAAAAATGGAAGAATCTTTAAACATGGTGATTTAATGGATTTAACTCAAAAATTAATAGCTTTAACACAAGATAAATATGAGTTAAAAAAAATGGGAGAAAATTCATTAAAATATATCAAAAATTGGGGCTTTGAAGAACAAGTAAATGCAATCGTAAAGTATGTTAACAGATAAGAATCCAAATTTTTCTCGTCAAAAAGTACTTATTTTAATTTATGTCCCTTGGTTTTTAGCGATAATCACTCAACTCGATCCTGTTATTTCTTATTTTGTAGCATGGAGTGGTTCTTTTTACATTTTTTACTTAACGTTATTTTCTAAAGTAAAATTTATACCTCATGATTTACCGCTAACAAGGCAAGTAATGCGACCAATTGTACTCATTCAGCTTATTTTTGCTGGTTTTATGTGTTGTACTTCTGTTTTTTACTTTATGGATCATATGGGATATGAATACTTTAATAAAGTAAGCATAATACCTTTTAAGGCAAATGAACTAACTTATTATATTGCAAAATGTCAGCGAATGTCATTATTAGCACATGCGGCATTAGTTACAGGTATGATTGTTCAAATTAAACAGTTTCCAGTTATTAAGCATAAACTAAATTTAAATTTGGATTTCTTTTTAATTTGGTTGTGTATTGGTTGTTACCTTTTAGGTGCAACCGCTTCTAAAATTGCAAGTATTTCACAGTTTTCTTTTGGTTTAATCAATATTTCTATTACCTGTAGCGCTTTAGTATTTGTAAGAGGTATTGTACAGAGAAAAAGAGGTTATATATTTTTTGGCGGAGGGCTATTTGTCTTTAATTTTTTAGCATCAACGTTAACTGGCTACAAAGAAAGTATCATTATTAATGTAATTATCATTAGTTTTTTGCTATATCCATATTATAAAAAAGTTATTTTAACCTTAGCATTACCAACAATTTATATTCTATTATACATTTTACCAACTTTTGCAAGTATAATTAGATCCCAAGCCTGGTCTGGGCAAAAAACAGCATTAGAAGCAAGAACAGCGGCTTTCAATGCCGTGCTAACAAGCGATGCTCCATTAATTGATGAAACAAATTGGGGATTTCTAACCAATCGTTTAAGTGAAATTAGTATGTTCACCAAATTTGTTAAGCATATTCCTGCAGAAAGAGATTATTATGGCTTAGAAATTTTTAAGAATTCATTATTAGCAATTATTCCCAGGTTTATTTGGCCCAATAAATTTATTACTGAAACCATTTCTATGGAACGTGTATATGAAGCAAGAGTTGCCTATAAAGGATCCGATGTGTCTGCTAAAACACGACCAGTTGTTGATGGCTATGTAAGCGCAGGTTTCATAGGTGTATTCATCTCAATTTTCTTATATGGCTGGTTAACTCAATGGCTATGTAATAAAGCAGAAGAATGGTTTGGTGGGTACGAACTTGGATGCATTGTAATGTTTAATGCTATTTTTCAAAATTTGTGGCGAGGAAATAATTTCGAATTCTTGCTTAATAATATTTTTTATGGGTACATAGCGATGTACGCCATTTTTTGGATGCTAAAAAGATCGAATACACTAACAGAAGTAGATGTTTATAAAAATACTGCAGGTAACAGCAGCATATAAACCTGCTCATATTTATGGCGGGCCAACAATGTCTGTTGCTAAATTATGCGAGGCTTTGACTGAAAAAGAGGTCGATGTTGAAGTGCTAACAACAACTGCTAATGGCGAAACAGAATTAAACGTTGTTAAAAATAAAGTTCAAAAAGTTGATGGTGTAAATGTTACTTATTTTAAGAGAATAACAAAAGATCATACCCATTTTTCACCAGAACTTTTAAAAAATTTACGTCGTATCATTCTTAAAAATAAAAAAGATAAAAAACTAGTGATTCATATTCATGCTTGGTGGAATTTAGTTTCCATTTTTAGCTGTCAAATAGCAAAATGGTGCAATATTCCAGTTATTTTATCACCACGAGGAATGTTAACTAATTATACGTTAGGGAATAGAAATTCAGGTTTTAAATCTATTATTCATGCTGCAATGGGTAAAAAATTATTAACCTACTGCCATATTCATGCTACTAGTGAAAAAGAAAAACAAGATGTATTACAGTTTATACAACCAAAAAGCCTTACTGTAATTCCAAATCTAGTAGAGCTTCCAAAAAATATTGATGTTGATCCTTTTCAACTACTAGAAGAAAAACCTATTTTTAAATTAATTTTTCTATCTAGAATTGAAGAGAAAAAAGGGCTGGAATTACTTTTTGAAGCTTTAGCAGGTTTAACAATTAAATGGACCTTAACTATAGCTGGTTCAGGAGAAGAGGAATATCTAAGGAGTTTGAAGATAAAAGCTGAGAGTTTAAAATTTAACGATAAAATACACTGGGTTGGTCAAATATCAAATAACGATAAATTTGAATTACTTACAGATCATCATCTAATGGTTTTAACTTCATACAATGAAAATTTTGCTAATGTGGTTGTAGAAAGTTTAAGTGTAGGTACACCAGTTTTACTTTCAAATCAAGTTGGTTTAGCTGATTATATTGATAAAAATGATTTTGGTTGGATTACTGATTTAACTAGTGAATCCGTACAAGAGAATATAAAAAAAGCATTTATAAATCAGGAAAAGAGAGCTAAAATTCGCCAAATGGCCCCAAAAATTGTAAAAAACGATTTCAGTTCTGAAAAATTAATTCATCAATATATTTCATTTTATCAGCAAGTAAATTAATGTCAGAATATAAAGATTTTGGATTTCAACATGCTAATGCTTCGCATGCTCATCAATATTTGGACGGACCTATATTAGGTTTATTAAATGCGCAAAAAAATCGAAAAATACTTGACTTAGGGTGTGGAAATGGCGCTTTAGTAAAGCTTCTATTAGAAAAAGGATTTGATGCTTACGGAACTGATGCCTCAGAAAAAGGAATACAAATCGCATCAGAATCGTTTCCTGACCGTTTTGCATTGCAAGATCTTTCTAAAGATGAACTTCCAGAAAAACTAGCAAGTGTAAGTTTCGATACCATAATTTCTACAGAAGTAATAGAACATCTCTACGATCCTAGAAAATTTGCTTCATTCTGTAAAAAGATTCTAACTAAAAACGGTGGTGGAGAACTGATTTTAAGCACTCCATATCATGGTTATTTAAAAAACCTCATTATATCTTTAATGGGTAATTGGGATAAACATGTTGATCCATTATTTGATGGGGGTCATATTAAATTCTGGTCAAAAAAAACATTAACTCGATTATTAGAAGAGCAAGGATTTAAGGTTACGCATTTTGTAGGCTGTGGCCGATTTCCTTACGTTTGGAAATCTATGATAATTAAAGCTAGCATATAATGACGGATTTTAGTTTCATCATTTTAACTTTTAATGAAGAACAACATTTACCAAGGTTGCTTAAATCTATCGCAGATTTAAATGCATCGATCTATATCTTGGATTCTGGAAGTACAGATGAAACTTTAAAAATAGCTGAAGATTTTAAAGCTGAAGTTAAAATTAATCCCTTCGAAAATCATCCTAAGCAGTGGGATTTCGCCTTAAAAAATTTCGATATTCAAACTCCGTGGATTATTGGTTTAGACGCAGACCAAATTGTAACGCCAGAACTTTTTGAATTATTACAAAATTTTAGAGACGAAAATTACAAGAATACCAATGGCATCTATTTCAACAGAAAAAACTTTTTTAAAGGGAAATGGATTAAATATGGAGGGTTTTATCCTAAATATTTGCTTAAAATGTTTAGAACCAATATCGGTTATTCTGATTTAAATGAAAATATGGATCATCGATTTATTGTTCCTGGTCAAACAGAAATTTGGAAAGATGGTCATATTCTAGAAGAAAATCTGAAGGAAAATAAAATCAGTTTCTGGATAGCAAAACATAATAGATACAGTGATTTAATAGCCGAAGAAGAAATTGAAAGATTAAACAACTTGCGTAATCAAACAATTACTCCTAATTTTTGGGGTAGTCCGGATGAACGTAATGCTTGGTTAAAAAGGATGTGGTGGAAACTCCCTTTAGGCTTAAGACCCTTTCTCTACTTTAGCTATCGCTTAATTTTTAAACTGGGTATTTTAGATGGTTCAACAGGTATATTATTTCATTTTTTGCAAGGATTTTGGTTTAGATTAATTGTCGATGTAAAAATCAAAGAAATGATAAAATCTAAAACCGTAAATTAGTCTATAAATTAACTAACATGAATCAGTCTCTCGACAACAAAAAAGCAGCAAATAAAACAGCTATCTTTTTTGTAGTAAAACTTTTATTTTTCTACTTCGTATTTAGCCAAGGCAATTTGTTTATGAATAGCGTAATGAATGAAGGTAGTAGATTTTACAATGCATATATTTCAAATCATTTCGATTACATTCAAGGATTAAAAACAGCATTAATTGTACCTGCAGTATGGATTATTAAGCTATTCGGATTTTATGCTATTCATAATGAAATGGATGTATTGGTTGTAGCTGGACCTCACTTAAGAGTAAATTATTCATGTTTAGGTCTAGGTGTAATGTCGTTTTTAACCGCTTTTATAATTGCATTTCCAGCAAAACTAAAATCGAAAATTAAGCTCCTTATTTTAGGATTAATTATGATTTACATACTAAATATATTAAGAATAGCTGCGCTTGGAGTGTTATTAGGCTTTTTCCAATCTCAAAGAGATAATTTTACTTATCATCACGAAGTGTTTAATATTATAGTTTATGTTATTGTATTTATAGTGCTTTATTATTGGATAAAAAAGAATAGCACTCCCATTGTTAACCAAGAACCCCAATCAAAAATTGACTAAAGAAACCCAACTTAAAAAGGATTTTGATAAAAAGGATTTTAATCCTGGCGCTTCTTCTTTAAAAATTGCTTGTTGGTATTTTACAAGCATGCTATTTTTTCGATCAGGCTTAATTCCGTTTAGCTCAGTTTTAGTTTTTATATTAAGAGTTTTCGGTGCAAACATTGGGAAAGATGTTCGAATAAAACCTTTTATCTATATTCATTATCCGTGGAAATTAACCGTAGGTGATTATTCTTGGTTAGCAGAATGTAGAATTGAAAATTTGGCTGAAGTTCTTATTGGTAAAAATGTATGTGTTTCACAGCAAGCTATGCTATTAACTGGAAATCATGACTACAAAAAAACAGGTTTCGATTTAATTACCAAATCCATTGTTTTAGAAGATGGAGTTTGGATAGGTGCTAAATCAATTGTGTGTCCAGGCATTGTTGCTAAATCACACGCTGTTCTTGTCGTTAATTCTGTCGCCACAAAAAATATGGAAGCGTATTCCATTTATCAGGGAAACCCTGCAAATAAAGTAAAAGACAGAATAATAGATTAATTATTCTTCATTAATTGCTTTCCACAACATATCTTTTAGTTCGGTTATACCTTGTTGGGCAACTGCCGAAATAAATAGCGTAGGAATTTTAGGTAAATCTGCCTTCATTTCAGCTATCAGCTCTTCATCAAGCATATCTGATTTTGTTATTGCTAATAAATGAGGTTTTTGCATTAACTCCGAATTAAACTGTTGCAATTCATTTTTTAGAATTTCATATTCTTCTTTAATGCTTCTGCTTGTATCGGCAGGCACCATAAAAAGTAGAACAGAATTACGTTCAATGTGGCGTAAAAATCTAAATCCTAATCCCTTCCCTTTAGATGCTCCTTCGATAATTCCAGGAATATCTGCCATTACAAAAGATTTCCCATTGCGATAAGAAACAATACCTAAATTTGGAACTAATGTTGTAAATGGATAATCAGCAATTTCAGGTTTAGCAGCAGATAAAACAGATAACAAAGTTGATTTTCCGGCATTTGGAAAACCTACTAAACCTACATCTGCTAATACTTTTAACTCCAGTACCATCCACTCCTCTTTTCCTGGCTCTCCTGGTTGTGCAAAACGTGGGGTTTGTAAAGTTGGAGTTTTAAAATGCCAGTTTCCTAAACCGCCTCTTCCCCCTGGAGTTAAAATTTTGGTTTCTCCGTCTTCTGTAATCTCAAATAAAATATCTCCTGTTTCTGCATCACGAGCAATAGTTCCAAGTGGAACTTCTAAAATTTCGTCTTTCCCAGTCTTCCCAGTCTTCTGGCTACTTCCTCCACCTAATCCATCTTCAGCAATAATGTGCTTGCGATATTTTAAGTGAAGTAAAGTCCAAAATTGAGAATTTCCTCTTAAAATAATGTGTCCACCTCTTCCTCCATCTCCACCATCTGGCCCTCCAGTAGAAGTCAGTTTATCACGATGCAAATGTGCAGAACCTGCTCCTCCTTTACCAGAACGGCAACATATTTTTACATAATCTACAAAATTCGATCCCTGTGACATAACAATTTATTTAAAAACAAAAAAGCGGGAAGAACTGAACAATCTTTCCCGCTATTCTTTATCTCATTTATACTTTAATACTTATCTATAACGGCACACAAACTATTAAAAATATCATCGATATTTCCAATACCGTTAATTTTAGTTAACTTTTTTTGCCCATCATAATATGGTAACACTAAAATGATTTTGTTGAAATACTCATCAATTCTTTTTTGAGATTTCTCTGCTTGATCATCTAATCTACCTGTTTCTTTTTGACGTAACGCGACACGTTTTACCAACTCGTCTTTATCAACATCTAATGCAATTACACCGTCAATCTTACTCCCTTTTCCTTCTAAAAACTTATCTAATTCAACTGCCTGAGGAATTGTTCTAGGAAAGCCATCAAACACAAATCCTTTAGCATTTGGATTTTTGTCAATTTCTTCTTCTAACATGTCAATAGTGATTTTATCTGGCACTAACTCACCATCCGCAATTAATTTGCTTACTTTTTTACCTAAAGCAGTTTGATTTTTAATATGTGCTCTAAAAAGATCTCCTGTAGAAATATGCACTAACTGATATTTTCTAATCAGTTTTTCAGATTGGGTGCCTTTGCCTGCACCTGGAGGGCCAAAGAGAACTAAATTCAGCATTAAGGTTGTCTTTAAAAGTGAAAAAGCCTCACCGCCTGTTGGCAGCAAGGCTCTTTAATATTGGTGCACTTGTAGGGATTCGAACCCCAAACCTTCTCATCCGTAGTGAGATGCTCTATCCAGTTGAGCTACAAATGCGAATGTTAGTTAATATTTCCGTATGGTTAACGGATTGCAAAAGTAACGCTTGAAATTCAATTTAACAATTTTTTTTATTGAATAATTCAAATTAATCCGTTACCAGCTTTTTAATTGCATCAAAATCAGGCAAATCTGTTGCAACATCTAAAACCTCTGCATACTTAATCACACCTTGTTCATCTATTACAAACGCAGCTCTTTTAGAAACACCCTTTAAATTAAATACAAATTCTTCGTAAAATGAACCAAAAGCTTTAGATACTTCTTTGTTAAAATCAGATAATAAAGGAAATTGATAAAATTGTTCTTCTTTAAATTTAGCTAATGCAAAAGGAGAATCAACAGATATAGCAACAACTGCTGCATTCATACCTTCATAAAAACCAAAACTATCTCTCATAGTACACAATTGCGTAGTACAAGTTCCTGTAAATGCTAATGGAAAAAAGTGCAAAACCAATTTTTTCCCTTTATAATCACTTAATGAAACTTCTTTTAATTCTGAACTAAATAATTTAAAATCTGGGGCTTTATCGCCAACTTTTAGTGACATATCTTTTGTTTAATGGTTATCTATACAATTGTTTATTAGCTTAATTGTTCATTAATATGCTTAATGAAATAACACTTCTAAACTAATTAATTTCTTTCTTTGAGCTGTTGATCTAAAATCCCAAGCCCTTCTTCAAAGCTATGTGGTTGATAGTTTAAATCAGTCATCGCTTTGTCTAAAATAAACCCAGTGCGAACAGGTCGTTTTGCAGTTTGATTTAAAGTATCTGCACTGATTTCATTGATTAGACCTTTATCTAAATGCCAGAAATCAGCTACTCTTGCAACTAGCTCAGAAATACTCATCATATCTTTTCCAGAAGCATTGAATACTCCTTGTGCATTATGATTTACTGCTAACAAGCAAATATCAGCCAAGTCCTCAGCTAATGTAGGCATACGCCATTGATCGTTAACAATATTTAGTGGCTGTCCTTTTTCTAATGCCCCTTTAGCCCAAAGTACAATATTGCTTCTACTCATATCACTCACAATACCATATACAATAATGGTTCGCAGAATAGCCCACTTACATTTTGAATTTTTAATAGCTTCCTCTGCTAATAATTTTGTTTCTCCATAATAACTTAATGGGTTTGGAGCAGCTTCCTCATCATAAGGACCGTCTTCTCCATCAAATATAAAATCGGTTGATAGATGTACCAATTGAATATCGAGTTGTTCGCAAATAGCAATTAAGTTGATTACAGACTTTACATTTAAATCAAATGCCAATTCTTTTTGATCTTCGCAGGTATCCACATTTGTCATTGCTGCTGTATGGATAATTGCATCAGGCTTGTATTTTTCAATAACCGTTTTTACTTGATCAGGATTTAAGATATCCATATCTGCATATATATAACCTTCCTTTACAGGGAAACGATTTTCTCCTTTTGACGTAGCAATAAAATTTACGCCACCTTCTTTTAAAATCTTCTCAGTAATTTTTTGCCCCAAAAGCCCGTTACTACCTGTTATTAATATGGTTTTCATGGCCGCTAAATTATCGATAAAAAATCTGTTGAAAAATTTTTTATTATATATAAAATTTACATTGAAAAATCTTAACTTTGCAAACCGAATTGCGGGCGTATAAAAGCGCCTTTAACATTTTGATTTTTATAATTTTACCAAAAACAATATATGCCTAACATTGGAAAAATAGCGCAGATTATAGGACCGGTAGTTGACGTAAGTTTTGCTAACGATGCCCATTTACCTAAAATTTTCTCTGCATTAGAGATTACAAAAGAAAACGGACAAAAGATCGTTTTAGAAGTTCAACAACACCTTGGTGAAGACCGTGTACGTGCCATCTCAATGGATTCGACAGATGGTTTGGTACGTGGTATGGATGCAATAGATACTGGTGCGCCTATAAAAATGCCTGTTGGAGATCAAATTAAAGGTCGTTTATTTAACGTAGTTGGAGATGCTATCGATGGTATCACAGCCGTTGATAAAACTGGTGGTCGTCCAATTCACAATGCCCCTCCTAAATTTGAAGATCTTTCTACAGAAACTGAAGTACTATTTACCGGTATCAAAGTTATCGATTTGTTAGAGCCTTATGCAAAAGGTGGTAAAATTGGATTATTCGGTGGTGCCGGTGTTGGTAAAACTGTACTAATCATGGAGTTGGTAAACAACATCGCTAAAGCTTATGCTGGTTTATCGGTATTTGCTGGTGTGGGTGAACGTACTCGTGAGGGTAACGATTTACTTCGCGAGTTTATCGAATCTGGTGTAATCAACTATGGTGATGATTTCTTACACTCAATGGAAAAAGGTGGATGGGATTTAAAAACCGTTGATACAGAAAAATTAAAAGAATCAAAAGCAACATTGGTATTTGGTCAAATGAACGAGCCTCCTGGTGCACGTGCTCGTGTAGCTTTATCAGGATTAACAGTTGCAGAATATTTCCGTGATGGTGATGGTGAAGGCGCTGGAAAAGACATCCTTTTCTTCGTTGATAACATTTTCCGTTTCACTCAAGCAGGTTCTGAAGTATCGGCATTGTTAGGTCGTATGCCATCTGCAGTAGGTTACCAACCAACATTGGCAACTGAAATGGGTTTAATGCAAGAGCGTATTACTTCAACTAAACGTGGCTCAATTACTTCAGTACAAGCAGTATATGTACCTGCGGATGATTTAACTGACCCTGCACCGGCTACAACCTTTGCCCACTTAGATGCGACAACAGTACTTTCTCGTAAAATTGCTGAGTTAGGTATTTATCCTGCGGTAGATCCATTAGATTCTACTTCTCGTATCCTTTCTCCTGCTGTTTTAGGAGATGAGCATTACAATACAGCGCAACGTGTGAAAGAAACTTTACAACGTTATAAAGAATTACAGGATATCATTGCGATTTTAGGTATGGACGAATTATCTGAGGAAGATAAATTAGTTGTATCAAGAGCTCGTCGTGTTCAACGTTTCTTATCTCAACCATTCCACGTAGCTGAGCAATTTACAGGCTTAAAAGGTGTATTGGTTGATATTAAAGATACCATCAAAGGATTTAACATGATTATGGATGGTGAAGTTGATGAGTATCCAGAAGCTGCATTTAACTTAGTTGGTAGCATTGAAGAGGCTATCGAAAAAGGAAAAAAATTATTAGCAGAATCTAACTAGTACGTTGTACGTAAAAGTGATACGTTATAAATAAGCATATAACGTAAAACGTAAAATTTAAAGAATGACTTTAGAAATATTAACTCCAGATAAAAAAGTTTTCGAAGGCGATGTAACTTCAGTTACTGTTCCTGGAACTTTAGGTTCTTTTCAAATTTTAAAAGGCCATGCTCCTATTATCTCTACTTTAGAAGATGGTTTAGTAATTATTAAAGACTCTAACGGTGAAAACACCTTTAATATTAAAGGTGGTGTAGTTGAAGTTCTGGACAATAAAATTATAGTTTTAGCAGAAGCCGTACTTTCTTAAGTATAAATTTGCTAATTTGTAAAGCCCTTTGATAATTTCAAAGGGCTTTTTTATTTTTATATAAATTGCTCTCTTATGAAAAACGAAAATCAAGAGATTACCAAACAAGAAATTAAGAAAGAATTTCAGCTAGAACGCATGATTCTATTTAGCGATGCAGTATTTGCAATCGTGATTACATTAATGGCCATTGAAATTCATGTACCTAAATTACCAGATGGTGAACATTATACCGAAATAAGTTTCTTTGTTGCATTAAAACATGTTTATCCTTCAATATTTGGCTATGTTCTAAGTTTTTTCTTTGTTGGTGCAATGTGGTATAAGCACTTACAAATGTTCAGCTTATTAAAAGATTACAATAAGGGATTAATCGTTAGAAATTTGATTTTCTTATGTTTTATTGGGCTATTTCCGTTTGGCGTTTCTCTAATTACATTAAAATTGAATTTCCTCTTGCCTGCATTCCTTTATTTTCTGATTATCATTTTATGTATGGGTGCACAGCTAGTTTTACAGGATTACATCTTAAATAGAAGTAAAAGTATTATTATTAACGTTGATTACACTGATCAAAAATTGGATTTAAAAAAACGTATATATCTGTTTGTAACGATGGTCGTTATTGGTACTCTAGGTTATATTACATACACATTCTTTTTAGAAAAAGAAGATAAATCATTAGCTATGTTATGGGCATTAATCTTTATTCCAATTTCAATTTACATCAATAAACGTTTTAAATTTACGAAAGCTTAAATTCAGGTATAATACCTTTGGCCTGTATAATTTTTATGTTTTAGAAAGGGATAATTTTTCTAAGTATTTTTCAATTTTTTTTACTAGACACGTCATTTTACGCCGAAAATCTGCTAATTACAATGCAAGCATAATAAACATACCAAATACCGAAATCATATTTAGTCTACTTCACCCCAATGTATAACTCGAATAAATCTAATAAATAGGTATTTTATTCTGAATCTCATTAAAAAACAAAACAAAATTTTTTTTAAATTATTTTCCATTTGCTATTGCTTGTTTATGAACCAAAAACTAAATTGGTTTTATAAACAATGACAATGTACAACCCTAGCAATTTAGATTTACGTTTAACAAATAGAGCAGGCAATATGCCTACTTTATATGTCATTCTTATTGCTATTATTCTGCTACTAAGTAAGCAGCAAGGGTCGCTATAAAATGAATATTTAATACTCAAAATATACCTAAAGCGTCCCAATTAAAAGGGACGCTTTTTTTAAATAAAAAAATTAAGATGCAATACTATAATTCGAACACAGTAATTTATGTAAACGGACGGTTTGAAAAAGCCGAAGAAACCAAAACAGACTTGTACGGTCAGTCGTTACATTATGGTTTTGCCGCTTTTGAAGGAATAAGGGCTTATAAGACTCATAATGCTACTCGAATATTTAAAATCAAAGAGCATTACGACAGGCTACAACGCTCATGCGAGTTGGTTAATATTCCATTTCTGTGGGATAAAAATGAGTTAATTAAACAAACGTATCGATTATTAGAATTGAATAATCTGAAAGATGCCTATATCCGTCCTTTGGTATATTGCGAACCAAATATGACATTGATTGCTCCACAAAAAGCATCAATTATGATTTGTGCTTGGGAATGGGGTGCTTATTTAGGCAACAAACAATTAAAAGTTTGCATTTCTCCTTTTCAAAGACCTAACCCAAAATCAACTTTTGTTGAAGCTAAAATTAGCGGACATTACGTAAACTCTATCCTAGCCACAACTGATGCAAAAAGCAAGGGATTTGATGAAGCATTACTATTAGATATGAATGAAAATGTTGCTGAAGCTCCAGGTGCAAACATTTTCATAGAGAAAAATGGAAAATTATATACTCCTAGTTTAGGGAACATTTTAGCAGGAATAACACGCAACACGGTTATTGAATTATGTAACGTGTTAGACATTGAGGTTATAGAAAAAAGCATCAGCGTTGCTGAATTAAAAAAAGCAGATAGTGCATTTTTCTGTGGTACCGCAACCGAAATTATTGGCATCCATACTATTGATGATGTAGTTTATAAACAAAAATGGAATGATAGTATTGGCGCTACAATACAAAGAGCCTATAAAAATTTAGTATTAGAAAAAGTAAACTATGAAGTGATCATTTAGGCCCAAAATCGATCTAATGCGAAAGTAACTAATGAAACCAATTGAATAAATAGAAATGAACGAGATCAATAAATATAGTAAAACATTTACACAAGACCCTACTCAACCAGCAGCACAAGCCATGTTATACGGAATCGGTTTGACCGAAGCGGATATGGCAAAAGCACAAGTTGGTATTGCAAGCATGGGTTATGATGGAAACACCTGTAATATGCACCTTAACGATTTAGCTAAAGATGTAAAAATCGGTGTTTGGAAAAATGATTTAGTTGGTTTGGTTTTTAACACAATTGGTGTAAGTGATGGTATGAGCAACGGTACAGATGGCATGCGTTATTCATTAGTTAGCCGTGATGTAATTGCAGATAGTATCGAAACTATTTGTGGTGGGCAATATTACGATGGTGTAATTGCAATTCCTGGTTGTGATAAAAATATGCCAGGAGCAATTATGGCAATGGCTCGTTTAGATCGTCCTTCGATTATGGTTTATGGTGGAACGATTGCACCAGGATATTATAAAGGAGAAGAATTAAACATTGTTTCTGCATTTGAAGCTTTAGGACAGAAAATCTGTGGTAATCTTTCTGAAGAAGATTATCAAGGAATTATTAAGCATACGTGCCCAGGTGCGGGTGCATGCGGTGGTATGTATACTGCAAACACAATGGCTGCTGCAATTGAGGCTTTGGGCATGAGCTTACCTTATTCTTCTTCAAATCCGGCAGTAAGTGAAGAGAAAAAACAAGAGTGTTTAGATGCTGGAAAATACATCAAAATCCTTTTAGAAAAAGATATTAAACCATCTGATATTATGACGAGAAAAGCATTTGAAAATGCAATTCGTTCTATCATCATCTTAGGTGGAAGTACAAATGCAGTGCTGCATTTTATTGCGATTGGGAAATCGGTTGGTGTAGAAATTACGCAAGATGATTTCCAAAAAATGAGTGATGTAACACCTGTTCTTGCCGATTTTAAACCAAGTGGAAAATACTTAATGCAAGATTTACATCAATATGGCGGTATACCTGCAGTAATGAAATATTTATTGAATGAAGGTTTATTACATGGCGATTGCTTAACCGTAACTGGAAAAACCGTAGCAGAGAATTTGGCTGATGTAAAATCAGTTATGGATTACGACCAGAAAATCATTCAAAAACTAAGTGAACCACTTAAAGCTTCTGGTCATTTACAAATTTTGTATGGAAATCTTGCTGAAAAAGGTTCAGTAGCCAAAATAAGTGGAAAAGAAGGAGAAAAATTTGAAGGTCCGGCCCGAGTATTTGATGGTGAGCATGATTTAATTGCTGGTATTTCTAGCGGACGAGTAAAATCTGGCGATGTGATTGTCATTAAAAATGCCGGTCCTGTTGGTGCTCCTGGAATGCCAGAAATGTTAAAACCAACTTCAGCAATTATTGGTGCTGGATTGGGTAAATCGGTTGCTCTAATTACAGATGGTCGTTTTTCTGGTGGTACACATGGTTTTGTAGTTGGCCACATTACTCCAGAAGCTTACAAAGGCGGATTAATTGGTTTAGTGGAAAATGATGATCCGATTTTAATTGATGCTGTAAATAATATCATCAGTTTACAAGTAAGTGAAGAAATCATCGCAGAACGAAGAAAAAATTATAAACAACCTGCGCTAAAAGTGACTAAAGGTGTGCTTTATAAATATGCTAAAACTGTTTCAGATGCAGCAAGTGGTTGTGTAACAGACGAAGACTTATAAACACAAAAGAAATTAAGAAGCTAAAGAATCTAGAATAAAGACTATGGAAACTGCACAGGAAACATTACAAGCGGCTGAGGCTAAAGCAGAAACCTCAACAAAAACTTTCAAAGGAACTGGCTCACAAGTTCTATTAAATGGATTAATTGAAGAGGGTGTACATACCATTTTTGGTTATCCAGGAGGTGCAATTATGCCAATTTATGATGCATTATATGATTATGCCGATAAATTAAAACACATTTTGGTGCGTCATGAGCAAGGTGGAATTCACGCTGCTCAAGGTTTTGCCAGAGCAAGTGGTGAGGTTGGTGTTGTTTTTGCAACTAGTGGGCCCGGAGCAACTAATTTAGTAACTGGTCTAGCTGATGCACAAATTGACAGTACTCCACTAGTTTGTATTACAGGGCAGGTTTTTGCTCATTTATTGGGAACTGATGCTTTTCAGGAAACTGATGTGATTAATATTACTACGCCAGTTACCAAATGGAATTATCAAGTTACCGATGCAAATGAAATTCAAGAAGTTTTAGCAAAAGCATTTCATATTGCCAGAAGTGGTAGACCTGGTCCTGTTTTAATTGATATTACTAAAAATGCTCAATTACAAATCGAAGAATTTCCTGAATATGTAAAGTGCAACCACATTCGTAGTTATCGACCAAAACCAAAAGTTAGAGTACAATATATTGAACAAGCGGCAGAATTAATTAATGCAGCTAAAAAACCATTTATTTTATTCGGACAAGGTGTTGTTTTAGGTAAAGCCGAAGAAGAATTTAAAGCATTTATTGATAAAGCTGGAATTCCTGCTGCTTGGACAATTATGGGCGAAGGCGCAATTCCAACTTCGCATCCTTTAAACGTGGGTATGTTGGGGATGCATGGTAATTATGGGCCAAATGTTTTAACTAACGAAGCTGATGTAATTATTGCCATAGGAATGCGTTTTGACGACCGTGTAACTGGCCGTTTAGATAAATATGCAAAGCAAGCAAAAATTGTTCATTTAGATATTGATCCTGCCGAAATTGATAAAAATGTGAAAGCGGATGTGGGCGTTTGGGGCGATTGTAAAGAGACTTTACCGCTATTAACCAATTTGGTAAACGAAAGTAAACATGAAGATTGGTTAGCTAAATTTAGAGATTACAATCAACAAGAAATAGATCAAGTAATTACGCCAGAACTTTATCCAACTGGGGATGAAATGACCATGGGCGAAGTATTACGCAATATTAACGAAATTTGTGGTGGTGATGCAGTAATCGTTACGGATGTTGGTCAACATCAAATGGTCGCATGCCGTTATGCTAAATTTAATAATATACGTAGCAACATCACATCTGGTGGATTAGGTACTATGGGTTTTGGTTTACCTGCAGCAATTGGCGCGAAATATGGCGCTCCAAACAAAACAGTAATTGCCATAATTGGTGATGGTGGTTTCCAAATGACACCACAAGAATTAGGTACGATTATGCAATTCGGTGCAGCTGTAAAAATTCTGATTTTAAATAATCGCTTTTTAGGAATGGTTCGCCAATGGCAAGAATTATTTAACGATAAACGCTATTCTTCAGTTAACATTACCAGTCCTGATTTTGTAGCATTAGCAAAAGCTTACTACATCGAGGCGGATAAAGTTGATGAACGTGCAAATCTGAGAAAAGCTTTAGAAACGATGATAAATCATGAAGGTTCTTATCTGCTAGAAGTAATGGTTGGGAGAGAAAACAATGTTTTTCCAATGGTGCCGCAAGGTTGTAGTGTAAGTGAAATTAGGTTAAAGTAATTGAGCAATTAATAGAGGAAAAAATGAGTACAATAGATCATTTCGAAAATAAAAGCGCCCCTTTAGTTGACGGGAAAGAAGAATATACCATAACTGTTTATGCAGAAAATCGTATTGGTTTATTAAACAGGATCGCTATTATTTTTTCTAAACGAAAAATAAATATTGAGAGTTTAAATACTTCTCCATCTGAAATTGAAGGCATTCACCGCTTTAATATTGTAATCCACGAAGGTTACGAAGTAGTTAGGAAGCTTGCCCGTCAGATTGAAAAGCAAATTGAAGTACTAAAAGTGTATTTTAATACGAACGATGAAATTATTTGGCAAGAATTGGCACTTTACAAAGTATCGACTGATGAAATTGCTGAGAAAGTAACTGTTGAGCGCTTGTTAAGACAATACGGTGCAAGTGCGGTAGTTATTCGTAAAGATTATACTGTTTTTGCTGTGACCGGTCATAAAGAAGAGACAGATGCATTAATTGCTGCTTTAGAGCCTTACGAATTAATTGAATTTGTACGTAGCGCAAGAGTTGCAATTATTAAAGATAGCGCAGGTTTCCATGAAAAACTGAAAGAATTTGAAGCCATTGAACCAGGTGAAGAATTAGTAGAAAATGAGTTTCTAGAAAAAGGGGCAAAAATATTTACGATGTAATATTTAAAAATTAATAGATATGAAACTTATAAATGTTGTACCAGTTTTAAGAATATTTGATTACGATAAAACGATTGAATTTTATGTGAATTGGTTAGGTTTTAAAATAGATTGGGAGCACAGATTTGAAGAAAATACTCCTGTTTATATGCAAGTTTCCTTGGGCGATATTATTTTGCATTTAAGTGAGCATCATGGCGATGCATCACCAGGTGGAAATGTTTTTATTCGTTGCGAGGGTGTAAAAGAGTTTCATAAACAATTAATTGCAAAGAAATATAAATACAATCGGCCCGGGTTGGAAGAAACTTTTTATGGCAGTTGGTGCGTAACAGTAAACGATCCTTTTTATAATAAAATTTCATTTAATGAAGATATTGATAAGGAAGAGAAATTGTCTGACCAATGAAAAACAGAAAATAGTTAATTAAACCCGATTGAAATGAAAGCCCACAGCGTAGTGAGGACTTGAAATGAAAAGCGGGACTGAAGAAAACGAAAAGTGCTAAACCTGCTTTTCAAGCTAAAATTAAAACATAAACTAATAAAGAAATAAACAAAAAACAATGGCAAATTATTTTAACACATTACCACTTAGAGAAAAACTAAACCAATTGGGTGTTTGTGATTTTATGGACAGTTCTGAATTTTTAGACGGTGTAAATGCTTTAAAAGGTAAAAAACTGGTAATTGTAGGTTGTGGTGCGCAAGGTTTAAACCAAGGTTTAAATTTAAGAGATAGCGGTTTAAATATTGCTTATGCGTTGCGTAAGGAAGCTATCGAAGGCAAAAGAAATTCTTGGAAAAATGCTACTGACAACAATTTTACTGTTGGTACGTACGAAGAATTAATTCCGACAGCAGATGTGGTAATTAACCTTACTCCAGACAAACAACATACAGCGGTGGTGAATGCTGTAATGCCATTAATGAAAGAAGGCGCTACACTATCTTACTCGCATGGGTTTAACATTGTAGAAGAAGGTACACAAATTCGTAAAGATTTAACTGTTATTATGGTTGCCCCAAAATGTCCTGGAAGTGAAGTTAGAGCAGAATATGTGAGAGGTTTTGGTGTACCAACTTTAATTGCTGTGCACCCAGAAAACGATCCACAAGGTAAAGGTTTAGCGCAAGCAAAAGCATATTGCGTAGGTACTGGTGGACATAAAGCTGGTGTGTTAAAATCATCTTTTGTGGCCGAGGTAAAATCTGATTTAATGGGCGAGCAAACTATTTTATGTGGTTTGTTGCAAACTGGTTCTATTTTATCTTTTGATAAAATGGTAGAAAAAGGAATTGATGCCGGTTATGCTTCTAAACTAGTTCAATATGGTGTTGAAGTAATTACTGAAGCTTTGAAACAAGGTGGTATAACTGCCATGATGGATAGATTGAGTAATCCTGCAAAAATTAAAGCATTTGAAATTTCGGAAGAATTGAAAGATATTATGCGTCCGTTGTTTCAAAAACACCAAGATGATATTATGAGCGGCGAATTTAGTCGTATTATGATGGAAGATTGGGCAAATGGCGATAAAAATTTATTGGCTTGGAGAGCTGAAACTGGTGAAACTGCTTTTGAAAAAACTCCTGCAGGGGATGTGAAAATTGGTGAGCAAGAATATTTTGATAACTATACTTTGATGGTTGCATTTGTGAGAGCAGGCGTTGAGTTGGCTTTCGAAACTATGGTTCAGGCAGGTATTAAACCAGAATCTGCGTATTACGAATCTTTACATGAAACGCCACTAATTGCAAATACAATTGCTCGTAAAAAATTGTTCGAAATGAACCGTGTAATTTCTGATACTGCAGAATACGGTTGTTATTTATTTGATCAAGCTTGTAAACCGTTATTAGCTGACTTTATGAAAAAAGTGGATACTGATTTAGTTGGTAAAAACTTTAACGATGGCAAAGATGGTGCAGTTGATAATAGAACACTAATTGCAGTAAATGAAGCTATTCGTTCTCATGAAGTAGAGCAAATTGGTGCTACGTTGCGCAAAGCGATGACCGCAATGAAATCAATTAAAACAGCATAGAATAAAAAGAATGTCATCCTGAGCCTGTCGAAGAATTCTTTTTATCCATTAAAGCCCTCGACAAGCTAAGATTGACAACAATTAAATATAACAAGATGTCAAAAACATTAGTAGAAAAAATTTGGGATGCTCACGTTGTAAAAAGTGAAGCAGGATTTCCTGATATTTTATACATTGATACACATTTCATTCATGAGGTAACTAGCCCTCAAGCTTTTGATGGTTTGCGCAAACGCGGATTACCTGTTTTTAGACCAAAACAAACTATTGCTACTGCCGATCATAATGTACCGACTTTAAATCAGCATTTGCCGATTAAAGAAGAGCTTTCTCGTTATCAGGTAGATATGTTAACGAAAAATTGTGCAGAATTTGGCGTTGAATTATATGGCTTAGGACATCCTTTTCAAGGTATTGTTCACGTAATTGGACCAGAATTAGGAATTACCCAACCAGGCGCAACGATAGTTTGTGGGGATAGTCATACATCTACACATGGTGCTTTTGGCAGCATCGCCTTTGGCATTGGTACTTCTCAGGTTGAGCAAGTAATGGCAACGCAATGTTTATTGCAGCAAAAACCTAAAACCATGAAAATTGAGGTGAATGGTGAAATTGGTATTGGGGTAAGTGCAAAAGATATTATTCTTTATATTATTTCGCAAATTTCTGCGGCTGGCGGAACAGGCTATTTTATTGAATATGCAGGTTCGGCAATTACTTCTTTAAGTATGGAAGCCAGAATGACCATCTGTAACATGAGTATCGAAATGGGTGCTCGTGGTGGATTAATTGCTCCTGATGAAACTACTTTTGCGTATTTAAAAGGCAGAGAATTTAGTCCGAAAGGAGCAGAATGGGATAATGCAGTAGCAAAATGGAAAACTTTATACAGTGATGCTGATGCTCATTTTGATGAAGTTTTAACGTTTAATGCTGCTGACATTGAGCCAATGATTACTTATGGCACAAACCCAGGAATGGGAATGGGCATTACTCAAAATGTACCTGCAACTGATAAACAAGCTATTCCTGAACAATTATCGTATCAAAAAGCATTAGATTACATGGGCATTTCCGATAATTCTCCCCTATTGGGAAAATCAATCGATTACGTTTTTATAGGCTCATGTACCAATTCTAGAATGGAAGACTTACGGGAAGTTGCGCATTTTGTGGAAGGAAAACACAAGGCTGATGGCGTTACCGTATGGATTGTTCCTGGCTCTAAACAAATTGAGCAACAGGCAATTGCCGAAGGTTTAGATAAAATATTTGAAGCTGCTGGTTTTCAATTAAGAGAACCTGGTTGTAGTGCCTGTTTAGGAATGAATGAAGATAAAATTCCGGCAGGAAAATACTGTGTTTCTACATCGAATAGAAATTTTGAAGGTAGACAAGGACAAAATGCAAGAACATTATTGGCTAGTCCACTTACAGCCGCAGCTGCAGCAGTTACAGGCCGAATTACAGATGTAAGAGAATTATTAGAAGAACACGTATAAAAATTAAAAAGAGATGCCAGAAATATATTGGGATAGCAAATTATACGATAAACAACATCATTTTGTTTCTGATTATGGAGCAGATGTTGTGCAATGGCTTGCTCCAAAAACTGGTGAACATATTTTAGATGTAGGTTGCGGGACTGGTCAATTAGGTGCTCAAATCGCTGAAAGTGGTGCTACTGTAACTGGAGTTGATGCTTCTTTGGAGATGATTAATAGTGCAAAAGCCGCTCATTCTAATTTAGATTTCGACGTAGTTGATGCGACCAAGTTGCCTTATGAAAACACTTTTGATGGCATCTTTAGTAATGCAACTTTCCATTGGATAGAAAACCAAGATGCATTAATCGAAGGATTATATAAAAGTTTAAAAACTGGCGGCAGATTAGCTGCAGAGTTTGGCGGTAAGGGAAATGTTAAAAGTATAACAGATGCTATTGAATCAGCAGCCAGACAATTGGGTTTAGCAGAACAAATTGTAACCAATTTTTGGTTTTTTCCATCAGTAAGCACTTACACTACCTTATTAGAAAAACAAGGTTTTGAAGTTGAACAAGCTTGGTTATTTGATAGACCTACAAAATTAAATGGCGAAAATGGAATGTACGATTGGATTAGTCAATTTGCTCAACATGCATTTAAAAAACTGACAACAATACAGTCCGAAGAAGTCAAAAATTTAGCTGTACAACTACTAAAACCCAATTATTTTAAGAACGGAGAATGGGTTGCAGATTATAGAAGATTGAGAATTAAAGCTTGGAAGAAATAAGCCTAGAAGACAGTAATTAATATTAAGAATGAAAAAATTCGAAAAATTAACATCGGCTATAGTGCCTTTAAATATAGAAAACATTGATACCGACCAGATTATACCTGCGAGGTTTTTGAAAGCAACTACACGAGAAGGTTTTGGTGAAAATTTATTTTGCGATTGGCGATATGATGAAAATCGCAATCCTAAACCAGATTTCGTATTAAATGACAAAACCCATACTGGAAAAATATTAGTAGCTGGCAAAAACTTTGGTTGTGGCAGTAGTCGTGAGCATGCGGCTTGGGCAATACAAGATGCAGGTTTTGACGCTGTGGTAAGTAGCTTTTTTGCAGATATTTTTAAAGGAAATGCCTTAAACAATGGCCTTTTACCAGTTCAAGTGAGCGATGACTTTTTGCATCAACTATTTATTGAAGTGACAAAAAACCATGAAAATCAAGTTGAAATTGATTTAGAAAAACAAACTATTACAATACTAAGTACTGGTCAGCAAGAAACTTTTGAAATCAATGCTTATAAAAAATCGTGTTTAATTAATGGTTACGATGATATCGATTTTATCTTAAACCAAAAACAATTAATAGAAGAATTCGAACAAACAAAATAATGATACAACCAGTCGTCCATATTGATAATTTAACCTTAAAATACCAACACAAATTGGTGTTAGCGGATTTGAATTGGACAATAAATCGTGGAGAAAACTGGTTATTAAGTGGTAAAAGCGGTAGTGGAAAAACTTCATTAGTTAAACTAATTGCTGGCTTAATCAATGGCTATGGAGATATCCAAATTGAATTTGATTCTACTCATAAATTACCTGCAAAAGCATTGTATGTTGCAAGCTGGTATCAATTTAAAGATTTAGAAGGCGAATCTAATTTTTATTATCAGCAACGCTACAATAGTCAACAGGCACATCGTACACATACGGTTTATGCCGAATTACTAAACTACGGTAAGGAAAATCAGCTTGAATTTAATCAGCTAGAAAATATTTTAAGCGCTCTAGGCTTTGCTGAATTGAAAGACGTTCAGTTAATTCAGTTATCAAGTGGAGAGCACAAAAAATTACAATTGGTTAAAGCGATATGGTTAAAACCGCAGTTGTTAATCTTAGACCAACCATACACAGGATTAGATGCGCCTTCGCGTAAAAACCTAAGCGCATTATTGAACGAGATTTCTTCTCAAGGTGTGCAATTAATTATGATAACTGATCCTAATGAATTACCAACATGTATTAATCGCTTTGCAGAAATAAAAGATGGACATTTAACTATCTCCAAAACATTGGAATCCATTTCTGTTTTACCTAAAAAGATTGTAAAAACCATACCAATTTTTTTAAGCAAAGCGCCAATTTCTACTGCCGAAATTTTAATCAGTATGACTGATGTAAATATTAGTTATGGTGAGAAAAAAGTGTTAAAAAACATTAACTGGGAAGTTAAGGCTGGAGAAAAATGGTTGTTACAAGGCCATAATGGTTCAGGGAAATCAACATTATTAAGCTTAGTAAATGGCGATCATCCTCAAGCCTATGCAAACAATATCCATCTATTCGGCAATAAAAGAGGAAGTGGAGAAAGCATTTGGGAAATTAAAGCGCACATTGGTTTAATATCGCCAGAATTGCATTGGTATTTTGATGCAACAGCAACAGTTTTTCAAAGTATCGCCTCTGGTTTCTTCGATAGCTCTGGTTTATTTAAAACGATTGGCGCAGAAAAACAGGCTCAAGTAGAAGAGTTAATTGACTATTTCGAGCTCAATGAATATAAAAATGAATTATTAAAAGTACTTCCTCTTGGCAAACAAAGACTGGTTTTATTAGCGAGAACAATCATCAAAAACCCAGAATTATTAATACTAGATGAGCCTTGCCAAGGTTTAGATCAACAACAAACAGAACATTTTAATCATTTAATAGATGAGCTGTGTACCAACGGAATGACTTTAATTTATGTTGGGCATTTTGAAACACAATTACCAGCCTGTCTTACTCATAAATTGCTGTTAAATAATGGCGAAGTAATAGAAAATATAAAAGCGTACCACACAAAAAAAGAATTAGCATAATGAAGAAGCATATATTAGTTATTCCTGGAGATGGAATTGGACCAGAAGTTACCCAATGGGGAAAAGCAGCATTAGAACATATCGCAACGACTTACGATCATGATTTCACTTTTGATGAAGCCTTAATGGGTCATGCTGCTATTGAAGCAACTGGAAATCCACTACCAGATGAAACCTTAGCAAAAGCTAAACAAAGTGATGCCATTCTTTTCGGTGCTGTTGGTCATGCGAAATACGATAATGATCCTTCATTAAAAGTAAGACCAGAACAAGGTTTGCTTAAAATTAGAAAAGAGCTAGGTTTATATGCTAACCTTCGCCCTATTCTATTATTTGATGAGCTTTTACATGCCTCAAGCATTAAACCTACCATATTAAAAGGAACAGATATTTTGTTTTTCAGAGAATTAACAGGCGACGTTTACTTTGGAGAAAAAACTCGATCTGAAGATAGAACTACAGCTTCTGATTTAATGATTTACCACAAATATGAAGTTGAACGCATTGCACATAAAGCATATGCAGCAGCCCGTCAACGTCGTGGAAAATTATGTTCAGTAGATAAGGCAAATGTATTGGAAAGCTCTCGTTTATGGCGTGAAACCGTTCAAGAAATTGCAAAACAATACCCTGATGTGGAAACAAGCCACATGTTTATTGACAATGCCGCCATGCAATTAATTAAAGATCCGAAACAATTTGATGTAGTGTTAACCGCCAATTTATTTGGGGATATTTTAACAGACGAAGCGTCGCAAATTGCAGGTTCTATGGGCATGTTAGCCTCAGCTTCTGTAGGTGATGGAACAGGATTCTTTGAGCCAATCCACGGTTCAGCTCACGATATCACAGGCAAAGATTTGGCAAATCCATTGGCTTCTATCCTATCAGCTGCGCTAATGCTAGAAATTAGTTTTGGACTAAAAGAAGAGGCTAAAACTTTAGTGAATGCAGTAGATAGAGTACTTAAAGAAGGTTTTAGAACCAACGATATTGCAGATAGCACTACCAACAGATACAAGGTATTAGGCACCCAAGAAATGGGCAAATTAGTCTTGAAATTTTTATCACAAACCGTTACCACAAATTCATAAAGCGATGATACACGATCCTAATAAAGTTTACATTTTTGACACCACCTTGCGTGATGGAGAGCAGGTTCCAGGCTGCCAATTAGATACGAATCAGAAAATAGAAATCGCAAAATCTCTCGAATTTTTAGGGGTTGATGTAATTGAAGCTGGATTTCCGGTATCAAGTCCTGGTGATTTTACAAGTGTAATTGAGTTATCAAAAGCTGTAAAGGATCCAATTATTTGTGCATTAACACGTGCAAATAAAAATGATATCGATATTGCTGCAGATGCTTTACGTTTTGCTAAAAGACCAAGAATTCATACAGGAATTGGAGCGAGCGATATGCACATCAAAACGAAATTCAACAGTACTCGTGAAGATATTTTAGAGCGTGGGGTTGAAGCGGTGAGATATGCTAAAAAATATGTGGAGGATGTAGAATTTTATGCTGAAGATGCGGGCAGAGCAGATATTGAGTTTTTAGCAAAAATGATTGAAGCAGTTATTGCCGCTGGAGCAACAGTTGTAAATATTCCAGACACGAATGGTTATTGCTTGCCAGATCAATACGGATCTAAGATTTTGTATTTAAAAGAACACGTAAAGAATATAGACAAAGCTATCATTTCTGTGCATTGCCATAATGATTTAGGTTTAGCAACAGCAAATTCAATTGCTGGTTTGCAAAATGGTGCTCGTCAAGTTGAATGTACTGTTAATGGCATTGGCGAACGTGCCGGTAATACTTCAATGGAAGAAGTGGTGATGATTTTAAAAACACACAAAAGTTTAAATCTTCATACCAATATCAATACACAAGGTTTTTATAACATTAGCAGACATGTAAGCGAGCAAATGCACATGCCTGTTCAACCCAACAAAGCTATTGTTGGTGGTAATGCCTTTTCTCACAGTTCTGGTATCCACCAAGATGGTTTCTTAAAAAACCGAGAAAATTATGAGATCATTAAACCAGAAGATGTTGGTTTCCCATCAGCTGCAATTGTATTAACAGCAAGAAGTGGTCGCCATGCCTTAAAACATCACTTAGATAGATTAGGTCATACTTTGGATAAAGACAATTTAGATATCGTTTACAAACAGTTTTTGGTTTTGGCAGACAGTAAGCAAGGCATTGACGACCACGATTTAAATCAGCTAGTAGCTTTACATTTAGTTTAATAGATTACGTCGCAAGACGATAAGAATAGAATAATGACAACAACATATACATTGGATTTTTTAGCAGCAGCTGAAAGACTGAAGGGCACTGTCTTACACACACCTTTAGAATTTAATCAACGGTTATCGGAAAAATACCAAGCAGAAATTTATTTAAAACGAGAAGATAAACAAGTAGTCCGTTCGTATAAATTGCGTGGTGCATATAACATGATGAGTCAAATTCCTGCTGACCAAATTCAAAATGGGGTAGTTTGTGCAAGTGCGGGTAATCATGCGCAAGGTGTTGCTTATTCTTGTAAAAAATTAAAAATTAAGGGCACCATTTTCATGCCCGAAATTACACCAAAACAAAAAGTAAGTCAAACTACTTTATTTGGCAATGGGTGGATAGATATTGTTTTAGTTGGAGATACTTTTGATGATTGCTTAGCTGAAGCTTTACGATTTACTGAAGAAAATAAAATGACTTTCGTTCCTCCTTTTGATCATTATCATGTGATAGAAGGGCAAGGAACAGTTGGTGTAGAAATTTTAGAAGATTTGCCAGATACAGAAGTGGTAATTATGCCAATTGGTGGTGGTGGTTTAGCGTCTGGAACTGGAACATATTTAAAAGAAACTAATCCAAATATCATATTAATTGGTGTTGAACCAGAAGGTGCTCCTTCCATGGATGCCGCTTTTAAAGCTGGCAGACCTATAAAATTAGATCAAATTAATCGTTTTATTGATGGTGCCGCTGTAAAAGCTGTTGGCTTATTAACTTATCCTATTTGTAAAGAAGTTTTAGATGAAATTATGCTTATTCCAGAAGGAAAAGTATGCACAAGCATTTTAAAGTTATACAACGAAGATGCAATTGTAGCCGAACCTGCCGGTGCATTAGCAGTAGCTTCTTTAGATTTATGTGCAGATCAAATTAAAGGTAAAAAAGTAGTTTGCATTGTAAGTGGTGGGAATAATGACATCGAAAGGATGCAAGAAATTAAAGAGAAATCTTTACTTTTTGAAGGATTAAAGCACTATTTCATTGTTCGTTTTCCGCAAAGACCAGGGGCTTTAAAACTTTTTGTAAATGAAGTTTTAGGCCCTCATGATGATATTACCCGTTTTGAATTCATAAAAAAAACAGAACGCGAAAATGGCCCAGCTTTGGTAGGTATCGAACTTAAAGATAGAGAGGATTATGAAGGATTAGTAAGTCGCATGAAAACCTTTAAATTCGACATCATTGAGCTAAATCAGGATCAAACTTTGTTTGAATATCTGGTGTAAGTTTTAAAGCAGATTTGATCAATAGTTAAAAAACGCTTGAGCTTTTACCGTGTGTAAAATTTGGCAAAAGTTTTGCATTATAAATTGCAAAACACACACACAACATGAAAAAGCTAACTTTACTCCTAATCTGCATCGCCTCACTAGGTCTGGCGTCTTGCAAAAAAGACACTATTGTTCAAAGTGCGAACAATTTGACAATTATTAAATACATCGAGCCTAATCAATGGCAATTAAGTAGTGATGGATTAACCTATTACGCTGTTATTAACGAGAGTAGAATTGACCCTAGAACTTTTGAAGACGATGGTATTTTAACTTATATTTCTAGAGGTGATAATAACACCTACGAACAATTACCTTTTGTATACAATGTAGATGCTTATAGTTATGTGATCAGACAAGGATCAATTGAAATAGATATTCAAAGTTCCGACAATCAAGATACTGCACCGATAAAACCAACAACTAGAACACGAGTTAAAATTGTGCTTATCGAATCTGCTCAATAAAAAATTGATTAAAACTCTAAAAAACGACCAATGTTCGCTTGAACGTGGTCGTTTTTTTTGTGCTCTCCACTATTCAATTGTAAGGCTCTAATTTTTACGCCATTTCGTTCTAGTAAAAGCTCATCGTAAAAACCTTTGTAATACACTTCCCTTACCTCAAAACGTCGGCTTTGCCAAGTACTTTTTAGTTCTACCCATTCTGGATAAAAAACGACATGCTGTTTTGTAGTTTTAATCCCTAATTGTGATGCATCATCATTAGATAAAATAACTGCATTTCCTAAAATTTGAGCAGTATATAAATCCGAAGGATTTTGATAAATTGTTTCAGGTTTATCGTTTTGTAAAAGCTGTCCTTGTTTTAAAATCAACAACTGATCAGCGAGAAATAATCCATCTGTTGGATCATGAGAAACCAAAATAATGGTCAGTCCAGTTTCTTTTGCTAACCGTTTAATATCTGCTCGTAATTGATTTTTCAATAATGAATCAACCTGACTAAAAGGCTCATCCAATAACAAAACCTTAGTATTGCTAATTAATGCTTTGGCTATTGCAACACGTTGCTGTTCTCCCCCACTAAGCTCAATTATTTTTTTATCTTTTAGTTTAGTGATGTGCAAATGCTCCATCATTTCTAAAGTTTTAGTTTCTTTCGCTTTTATATCGGTATTAGAAAGCATAGAAGCTATATTATCATACACTTTAGCGTAAATGTTGAGTGAAAAATCTTGAGTAACCATTTTCATTTCAGCATTACCAGGAATAAGCTGTTCATCTGGTCCCTTCACCCTTTTATCGTTCATCAAAACCTCGCCAGCATCCGGTTTAAGCAAACCATAAATACACTTTAACAAAGTTGATTTCCCGCTACCGCTTTCGCCTATAATGGCAACAATATCTCCTCTTTTTATAGAAAAATTAATGTCTGTAATACCCGATGCTTGAGTTTGCTGGTATTGTTTTGTTAGATTATTAACGGTGATTATCTGCTCATTCACAGCGTAAAGATAGAGAAAGTCTAGAAGTTATGGAGTCCGAAAGTTGATTCTATATCTGATTAGAAACAAAAAATCCTGCAAACTTTCGTCTGCAGGATCAGGTTGTATTTGTGTGTTGTGTGTGTTTGCTTTAGTAATTTATCTATTTGGACTAGTTTAATCCAAATGTTAAACCGAATGCCATGTTTTTCAAACCTTTTTGCGGAGTACTATCAAACATATCGCTTGCATAGTATTTAGCAAATAAAGCTAATCCATTAGTACCCACTCTTATTGTACCTCCATAACGGAATGGAGCAAAGTTGTAATCATCTTTAAATTTCTCTTTTCCACGTTCATCGCTAATCTGTTTTACTTTTCCATTTAACAAGAAACCTACTTCAGGACCTGCAATTAAATACCAACGTCTACCTTTATTGTTTTCCTTAGTTCTTAATTCAAAATTTAAAGGAATATGTAAATAACTGCTAGAAAAACGGTTTTTACTAAAAATAATAGGTTCATTAATATAGGTTAAATCAGCTGTATTTTTTTGCATCGTAATGTTGTCTTTCAAACGAATTAAAGTCCAATCGAAACCACCAGCTACATAAATTTTAAAGTTTGAGTTAAATCTATATCCCATTTGTAAAACATCAAATGAAAGGTGGCTAGTTTTCCAAGCTTTGTAGTCTAAAAACTGATTTGCTGGCGACAATGAAAAACTTCCGTTATCAATTAATTTAGAGAAACCGATATCTAAACGAGTAAAAGTAATTCCTCCAACAAAACGACCCTTATTTTGATCAATTTTGCCTGTACTATCTTTTTTACCACCTATATTAATACCTAATCCATAGTTGATATCAAACTTTTTGCGTTTTACGCTATCTTGTTGTGCACTAGCACCTGAGCCTGCCAGAAAGGTAAGTCCGCTTACCAAAACTGCTGTTAAAATTAAAGATTTCATTTGTGTATGTTTGTTTGGTTTATGTGTGTTCTATTTATGTTTTTTACTATTCAATTTTAAAAAGCCAATGTTTATTCCAATTAGCGATGAATTATCATCATCATCTGTATTAAACCTTACCAATTTCTTTTCTCTCTTATCAACTTTATCTACTACGTAGTTTACTAAATCGCCAACATTTCTAATTCCTCTACGTTCGGTAGTATTTTCTGTTTCTGTAATTACTTGGCCTTCCTCTTTCTGAGGTTCAACTTTAGCAATTACTACCTCATTATTTTCTATAGGAACTTCTCTTTCTATTACATCTAATGGCTTGGCATCAGCAGCTTTAATAGGTAGACGATCAGTTATTGTTTTCGGTTGCACGCTTGCTAAAATAATTTCCGAATTATTTTCTGATGGTGTGCGATCTAATAACTGCACTTTTTGAGTTTTTACTGCTGAAGATGTTGAATTGCTTTCTTTTACAGAAACAGGTATAACTGGCACTTCAGTAGTTGGTATTACCGCATCTTGTTTGGTCGGTTCTACAACAGTTGCAACAGTATCATCACCATGCAATTGAATTTTTTCTGTTTTTTGAAAAACCAATAATGCAGTAATTGCAATAGCTACACTTGCGGCTGCCATCCAATAGATCGGAATAACGCGTTTACGTTTTGGTTCCAACTGTTGTTCAATAGTAGCCCATAAATTTGCAGATGGTTCAATTTCTGCATCCTCAAATTTATTCCTAATTAAATTATCGAATTCTTTATCCGGTATGTGTTGCATAACCAAAGCCCTCCATTTTAATAATTTCTTGTTGCAATATTGCTCTCGCTCTACTTAATTGAGATTTACTAGCACCTTCCGAGATACCTAATGTTTCTGCAATTTCTTTGTGCGAATATCCTTCTATAATGTACATGTTAAATACCATTCGATAACCGTCTGCTAATTTTTGTATCACTTTCATTAAATCTTGCATACCTAAACTGCTAAAATCAAAACCTGTTGATGGTTGCTCATACGCATCTTCAATAGGCACAACATTTAATGCTCGCAAGTTTTTTCTATAACTTTCTATTGCGGTATTTACCATTATTCTTCTAATCCAACCTTCAAAAGATCCATCGCCTCGATAATCTTTAACTTTCTGGAAAATTTTAACATAGCCCATCTGTAAAACATCTTCAGCTTCCATACGGTCTTTGGCGTAGCGCATGCAAACGGCTAACATTTTCGATGCAGTTTGCTTGTACAGCATTTCTTGCATTTTCCTGTCGCCAGCTTTGCAGCCTTCCAGTAAGTCATCAATCGTATATGTTTTAGTCACCTTCATTTGTTGTTTGTATAGGGTAGATGAGCCCTAGAGGTAAAAGGTTGCAAGGGGTTGCAAATATTTTTTTATTTGTAAATTTCACGGCTTAAAAATACGATTTAAAGCCATTAAGATAAACTAAGACTTAATGCTCCTTCGCTTCTTAATGTTTATTATTGTTTTGAAAATGAATGGTAGTGTTTTATAGATTCTGTAGTCCCGCTATTCGTTACAATCTTTTTGGCAGTGTCACATTCAACCATCAAAGCACTTTACACCAAAAAGTATTTCCACTACTATCTGGTTTAAGAAACTAAAATCACCTGCAATTAGGAAACTACTCACTGCATGAAGGAAACTATTAACTGCATGAAGGAAACTATTAACTGCATGAAGGAAACTATTAACTGCATGAAGGAAACTGCCAACTGCATGGAGTAAACCATCAACTGCATAGAGTAAACGATCAACTGCATGAAGGAAACTATCAACTGCATGAAGGAAACTATTAACTGTATAGAGTAAACCATCAACTGCATAAAGGAACCTGTTAACTGCATAGAAGAAACTGTTAACTGCAAGTAGCAAAACATATCCAATTATCTATAGCAAACCAACTTTCAGACTTCTTGCCTATTTCCTTTTAAAAATTCTAAAATCTTCCTTATAGGTTAAAAATAAAGAATGATTAAACTGGAAATCAGCGTCTGGAGTTCCTAAATCAAAATGTGGCTCAAAGCGAACATCTAAATACAAATTAGGAATTAACTGTTTCTGATAAGCGTATCTAACTGCTAAAATACTTCTGCTACTTTGTTTAAAACCAACATCGTATAAGTTTTCAGAAACCGACTGATACAACGGCATTCCTTTAATAGTAAGAAACTTATTTCCTTTCCAATACGAAGCAACTAAACTTCCCCATTTGGTGTCTATACCAGCATTTAACCACAAGCCAAAACCGCCTTGGTATGCTCTAACTTTTGTTGGCGAAAAATCTTTATAAACAGCGATGTAATTATCAGTAAAAACTTCTTTTACTTTATCGCCGACTGCTTTATGCAGTTTAAATCCAGCAGCACCATTAAACAAAGTACTTATTGGAATATTTTTTAACACATCAATTTGACCACCTTGATGGTACGCTAAAAATTGAGCAGGAATACTCAGTTTCCAACCATCTCTTTGCATCAAAGTTGATTCTGTACTTAGCCCTCCAACAATTTCTTCTTTTTCTGGAGAACCTTTGTAAATCATTTTTTGCCATGAAATCCAGCTATCTAATTTGAATTTCTCTCTGTCAATTAATAATTGAGTTCCATATTCAATTGGTGTAGTTATTTTTCGTTCAAAATCGTAAATAGGTTCAATGTAATTGTGCTGAATGTTTCCTTCTAAACTTCCAAATACTAAAGTCAGATTTCTTTTATGGTATTTTAAGCTAAATAGAGGTTTTGCATCATAAATTCCTTCATTACCAAAATCTTTACGCAAATAAGCGCCAGCAGTAATTGCCAAATTCGGATTCGCATAGTACACCAATTGAGGTTCTATTTGTGTACCGTATAAAGTGTAACCGTCGTGAAATTTATTAGAATATTCGTAATTACGAACGTAATTGAAATTGTAAAAATTGAAATGGAGCTCTTTATCTAAACTATCTGCAGGACGAATACGATTAAAAATTGCTTCATTATTAAATTGAGCCATTGCTGAAGAAGCAAATAATGTAATTAAGATTGCTAATAATTGTTTCTTCATATCTAAATTTAAACTCTCGCAATTTTAGCCGATATCGTCATTGCGAGAAGGAACGACGTGGCAATCTTTCTCGCTAAATTACTCGCCTTTTTTTTCTCTATAACGCTTATAAATCTTCACAGCCATCATAATAATTACTGCAAACGCAATTAAACCAAGTAGCCCATAAATCCAGTTAACTGCACTTTTTAAGATTACTGTAAATACAATCGCGACCAATAAAATAGTCGCTACTTCATTCCATAAACGCAACTGATTAGAAGAATATTTAAATATTCCCTTTCTCAATTGCTTCATTATATTCTGACAAATGAAATGATAAAGGATGAGTAAAATTACAAAGGCAATTTTTACCCACATCCAGTTTTGAGTAACTAAAAAGTCGAAGTGAGTGTAATACATTAAACCACCAGCCAAAATCGTTAAACACATTGCTGGAATGGTTATGATGTTCCACAGGCGACCTTCAATTTTTGTGAATTCTTTTTGAAGAATATTTTTTTCTAATTCTGGTCTATCATTAGCTTCGGTATGGTAAATAAACAATCGAACGCCATAAAACAATCCAGCCATCCAACTTACGACGAAAATGATATGAACTGCTTTAAAATATTCGTAATATTCTTCCATACTCAAAAAAAGAGTTTTGTTTAATATCGAAATTCCTTTACTACTTCAATGGCATATTTTACATTATCAAAAGGAATATCTGGCATAATACCATGACCTAAGTTAAAGATAAAACCTTCTGTACCACGCATTCTTTCAAACAATTGATGAATATGTTTTTTAATAACTGGTTGATCTGCATATAAAATATGTGGATCTAAATTTCCTTGCACAGCAATTCCCGCAGGTAAAGCGTTTTTAATATTCAATAGATCTGCATTCCAATCAACAGAAATCACATCAGGTTTTGCTTCAGCCATAATGGGCGCAAAAACTGAACTCCCTTTACAAAAAGAAATCACAGGGACATTTGTTCTATTTAGACCAGCAATAATTTGTTGGTTATATTGATGAGAAAACTCTTTATAATCGTTCCAAGATAAAGCCAAAGCCCAGCTATCAAATAGCTGAACAGCATTTACGCCAGCAGCAATTTGTAAGTTCAAATAATCGGTAGTTACTTTTGCAATTTTAGCCAATAAACGATGTGTTAATTCTGGGTGATTGTGCATCAACAACTTAGTTAATTTAAAATCTTTTGATGAACCACCTTCAACCAAATAACTCATTACAGTAAATGGAGCACCAGCAAACCCAATTAGAGGAATACTACCATCCAAACGTTGTTGAATAACTTTAATCGCATCGGCAACATATTCCAATCTGTCTACTACATCAGTTTCTAATTTATCAATATCAGCAGCAGTACGAAGAGGATTTGCGAATTTTGGACCAATACCTTGAGTAAAACTTAAATCGCCTCCCATTGCCTCTCCAGTTACCAAAATATCGCAGAATAAAATGGCTGCATCAATACCCAATAAATCAACTGGCAACATAGTAACATCAGCAGCAATTTCTGGGTTTTTACACATTTCTAAAAATGAATATTTGTTTTTAATCTCCCAATATTGTGGCATAAAACGACCAGCTTGGCGCATCATCCAAACTGGTGGGCGTTCTGTAGCTTTTGAATTTGCAGCGTCTAAAAATAAGTTATTCTTCATGTTTTATTAGGCCAAACCGTTGGCTTCTTTCTCTATAATTTTTATAATTTCTTTAGCTCTTGATGTTGTAGCCAACTCTTTCGCCTTCTCTATGTATGCTTTTGCTCTCTCACTATCTTTTTTCCGCAAAGCGAGATTAGCCAAATGTATCATTACAAACGCTTTATCATTTTTACCGCCTAATGGGAAACGACTTGCAATTTGGAAGTGAAACTCTGCTGTTTCAAAATCTTCTCTTTGCAAAGCAATATTAGCTTTCATAAATTCATAATATCCTCGACGATTTTTAGCTAAACGATCAGGATTTTTAACTTCTGCTAATACTTGTTCTGCTTTATCATAGTTTGCATCTTTAAAATGTTTCGATGCCAATAACACCGAGCTATGCTTAAAAATGACTCCATAAAATAAAAGCAAAAAGAAAACCAGCTATTGCAGCTAACTGGTATTGATTGTAATATAAACTTACCAATGCTGAAAGGGCAAAAGTTGCCATTAAAGCATATCTACTCCAAGTATTATACATTAATGCGTACTATCTGTAAATTTATAACCCACTCCTCTTATCGAGTGAAAATATACTGGGTTTTTCTGATCTGGTTCAAAATACTTACGGAACGTTAATATAAAGTTATCAATTGTTCTTGTTGAAGGATATACATCGTAATTCCAAACAGTTTCTAAAATTTGCTCGCGAGAAACAGCTTCGTTTTTACGCTCAATTAACAACTTCAACAACATTGTTTCCTTTTTAGTTAAAGGCACAACAACGCCATCATCTTGTTTTAATTCAAAAGAGTTAAAATAGATTGTTTTATCACCGATTTTATAAGAGTTTAACTCTTTTAAATCATCAGCTTTTAAGCTACGTTTTACTAAAATTCCAACGCGTAGAATTAATTCTTCTAAGTTGAAAGGTTTTACTAAATAATCATCAGCTCCCTTTTTAAGACCCATTACACGGTCTTCACTCGTATTTTTAGCGGTTAAAAACAAAATAGGAACTTCAGTATTTTCTAAACGAATAGTTTCACACACCTGGAAACCATCCATTTCTGGCAACATTACGTCTAAAATAATCAAGTTGAAACGTTCTTCTTTGAAGATTTTTAACGCAGTTTTACCGTCTTTAACAGCATGAACTTTATAACCCTCTAATTCGAGATTTAATTTAATGGCATCTAACAAATGATCTTCGTCTTCTACCAACAGTATTCTTAATTTTTGTGGCATATCAATTAAATGTTACTTCAAAAATTGCACCTTGCGGTACGTTATCTTTTACGCTAATATCAGCGTCGTGGTTTTGTAATACCTCTTTAACAATAAACAAGCCAAGTCCAGTACCTTTAGATTTGCGCACATTTTCATCGCCAACGCGGTAAAATTTATCAAAAATAAGCATCTTTTCTCCATCTGGGATACCTGGACCTTTATCAGAAACCGTTAAAAAGGGCTTACCGTCATTTTGACATAGCTCTACTGCTATTTCGGCACATGGACCAGAATATTTAACTGCATTCTCAACCAGATTAGTTACTACGGATGATAAAGCAAATTTATCGCCAAGCAATTTGATGCCCTTTTTTATTTTAGTATTGATTAACTGCTGGTTACCACACGAATGAACTTGCAATCGGTCTGTTATTTTAGTAACCATTTCTGAGAAATCAAACTCTTCTTTAGGGAAAGAATACGTACGACTTTCGATCTTCGTAGCCAATAACATATTCTCTACTAAATCATCCAAGCGCTCAATATCCTTAAGCGAATTATTTAATAAAGAAGTTTGCATAGCTTTTTCCAAATCTCTTTTTACAATGGTTTGTAAACTTAGTTTTATAGCCGCCAAAGGTGATTTCAGTTCGTGAGTAACTGACATTAGAAAATTCTGTTGCTGTTCCTTTAATCTGTCTTCCTTTTTAATAGAAGCATGAATAAAATAAGCGCCAACGCAAAGTAAGAAGATGAAAATTGAACCTTCTCCCATTATCATCCCCATTTTTTGCGGTTGTAAATCAATTACAACCGAACCCCACCAAAACATTTCTAACAATGCGTAGAGTAGTAAAAAATAAAATATGAGGATCGATTTTTTCATTATACTTTTCTAAAAACTAAATCCAATGCATCAAAAATAGCTCTTTTTGCTTTCTCTAGTTCTATTTTTGTATGTGCTGCAGAAACGAAACCAACTTCGTAACCAGATGGACCTAAATAAATGCCTCTGTTTAACAATTCACGGTGCATTACTTTAAATTTCTCCATGCTTGTTGGATCAATATCTTCTGCTGTTTTTATATCTTTATCTGTAAAGGCAAACCAAAAGATGGAACCTACTGTAAACACTTTAAATTTATAATTTCTGGCAGTTGCAAAACGCTGAATGCTATCGGTAAATTCTTGCGTTTTTGCATTTAAATCTTTGTAAAAACCTGAGCGTAATAATTCAGTTAGTGTAGCAATTCCCGCAGCCATTGCTACCGGATTACCAGATAATGTTCCAGCTTGGTAAACTCCGCCATCGGGCGAAATACGACTCATAATTTCTGCAGAAGCACCATACATTCCTACTGGCAAACCTCCACCAATAATCTTTCCGTAAGTCACAATATCTGGCTTAATGCCATAATGTGCTGCTGCACCTTCAATACCAACTCTAAACCCAGTAATTACTTCGTCAAAAATTAATAGAGCATTGTTTTCTGTACAAGCTTGTCGCAAAAACTCAATATACTCTTGATCTTGCATCAACAAACCATTATTGGCAGGAATTCCTTCTATAATTACCGCAGCAACTTGATCTTTAAACTGTTCAAAAGCTTCAGAAATTGCATTTTTATCATTTAAAGAAATAACAATAGTTTCAGCAGCAAAAGATTTAGGCACACCTGCCGATGAGGTTTCTCCAAATGTAACTAAACCAGAACCTGCTTTTACTAAAAGTGAATCGCTGTGGCCGTGATAACAACCTTCAAATTTGATGATTTTATCTTTTCCTGTATAGCCACGAGCTAAACGAATTGCCGACATAACTGCTTCAGTTCCAGAGCTCGTAAAACGAATTTTTTCTACATATTTATTATTCTTGATAATCAGCTCTGCTAATTCATTTTCTAATGCAGTTGGTGCGCCAAAGCTCATTCCATTCTGCATTACTTCAATTACCTTTTCTCTGATTTTAGCATTGTTATGACCTAAAATTAAAGGGCCCCAGCTTGCGCAAAAATCTATAAACTGATTACCATCTGCGTCCCATATATAACAACCATCACCTTTCTGAATAAATAATGGTGTTCCATAAACAGATTTAAATGCTCTAACTGGCGAGTTAACTCCACCTGGAAAATAGGTTTTCGATTTCGCATACAACTCTGCCGATTTCTCGCGACTAATATCAGGTTTACTTCCTGTATTTATCGGCATTTCTTCTTCATTTCCTGAAAATATTTTCTTTAATGATTCTAACATTTTTTAAGCTTTAAGTGGTAAGTTCTACGTTTTAAGTTTGCATTACTTTACAACTTATTACGTATACCTTAGAACTCTTACATCCAATTATTTTCTACTATATCTCTAATGTGGTACGTGGTTATAATACTTGCTCCGGCTCTGGCAAAGGCATGCATAGTTTCCATTACTACTTTTTGCTCGTCTATCCAGCCTCTTTGCGCTGCTGCTTTAATCATCGAGTATTCTCCCGAAACATTATAACAAGCAATTGGCAAATCAGAGTTCTGTTTTAATTTGCTAATGACATCTAAGTAAGCCAAAGCAGGTTTAACCATCAACACATCTGCACCTTCACTTTCATCCAACAATGCTTCTCTAACCGCTTCCGTTCCATTCCTAAAATCCATTTGATACGCTTTTCTATCGCCTTTATTTGGCGCACAATCTGCCGCTTCTCTGAACGGTCCATAATAAGCCGAAGCAAATTTGGTGGCATGGCTCATAATTGCGGTATTCACAAAACCACTTCCATCTAATTTATGTCTTATGGCAGCCACACGACCATCCATCATATCTGAGGGCGCTAGCATATCAGCACCTGCTTCTGCATGATTTAAAGCCATTTTCGCAATTAATTCTACTGATAAATCATTTTGGATATAATCATCTTTCATAATTCCGCAGTGACCATGAGTGGTATAAGAACAAACGCAAACATCGGTAACTACATATAAATCTTCTCCAAAGTTTTTCTTTAATTCTTTAACTGCAACTGGCACTAATGAATGTGGATCGTAAGCTGATTTTGCGTCATCACTTTTTTCATCGCCCACACCAAACAACATTATTTTATTTACGCCGAGTTTTATTCCTTTTTCAACATCTTTCAACAATGTATCCACAGAAAAATGGTTTACACCTGGCATTGCATCAATCGCTTTGGTCACTCCAGTTCCAGGAACTACAAAATAAGGATAGATAAACATATCCTTTGCTAATCGCGTTTCAGCAATCATTTCTCGTACAACTGGATTTTTTCTTAACCTACGTGGTCTGTGCATCATAATATCGAGTATATTTTTCAAGTATTTACTTGAATTAACTAGTTATATGTCAATTCCAAAAACAGCTTCTGCCAAACCAATTTCATCTGGCGAATAAGGCAATGTATATTTCACCCCCATTTCATCAAATTTTTTGCCTGTAGAATTACCTATAGCAATTACTTTCTGTTCTGGATCTAATAAGTTATCCGTAAAATAAGCATCAACATTGCTTGGACTTGTGAAAATCAATACTTCAGCGGTTGTGCCATCAATATCATCACTTACTACTGTTTCATAAATTGGTAAATCGACAACTTTTGTAGTTGCGCTTAAAGATTTTTGAATACTCAATAATGAATCTTGTGCTCTTGGGAATAATACAGTCTGTCCATCAGCCAGTTTTGCAAATTCCTCTGCAACTTCAGTAATATCTCCGCTCTCGCCAACAAAATCAGCTAAATGTCCAAACTTTCTCAATGTGTCTTCGCTACCGCGACCAACTACTCCAAATTTTACTTTTTTTGCTAAAACTGGATTTAATTTGAAGAAATATTCTACTCCATTTCTACTACTAAAAAATATCCAATCGATGTTCTTTAAATAAAATGGATCTAAAATATTTACAATTGGGAATGTACGGATTAATGAACGTCCATCAATTTCTATACTGTGTTTTTCTAAAGCTTTTCTAAAATAACTGTGCTCACCAATTTCTCTTGAAATGAAAACCTTAGCAGGAAGTTTTCTTGATTTATCAAATTTTGCTACAATTTTTTCAGCTAAACCTTCTGTAGTTGAAGTTCTAAAAAACAAACGATCTGGGAAATCTTCATCCGTTTCTGCTTTTGATGTCCAAACTTCAAATTCGCCGTCTTCTTTTTTGCAATAACATCCTAGTGGCATATGGCAGCCGCCTTCAAAAAGGTTCAACACTTTACGTTCAACAGCAATTTCTTCTGCAGTTGCCGTATCATGTATTTTTTGTAAAGCAGTAAAAAGCTCTGAATCGTTTTCACGAATTTGGATTGCTAATGCACCTTGCGCAGGTGCTGGAACTAATTCAGTTGTATCTACAACTTCTACGTGAAACTCGCTTAAATCTATATTTAATCTATTTACACCAGCTTTTGCTAGTAAAATAGCATCGTAATCTTCATCTCGTAATTTTTGAATACGCGTTGGTACGTTCCCACGTAAATCTTCGATATTTAAATCTGAACGCAAGGCTAATAATTGCGCTTTACGTCTATTAGAAGATGTGCCAACCATTGCTCCTTTTTTTAAGGATAATTTCTGACTTACATCTACACAGTCTTTTAAAATCAATAATAACTCTGATGGATCTTCACGTTCAGTAACTGCGGCAATAATCAACCCTTCTGGATTAGTAGTTGGTAAATCTTTGTGAGAATGAACAGCAATATCAATTGTTCCGTTCAATAATTCTTCTTCTAATTCTTTGGTAAAAAATCCTTTTCCTTCTAATTTATCAAGTCTAAGATTCAATATTTTATCGCCCTGCGTTTTAATAATTTTCAATTCTGCATCTATACCAATACTTGCTAATCTATCTTTTGTGTTGTTAGCTTGCCATAATGCCAAATCGCTTCCGCGTGTACCAATAATTATTTTCTTCACCTTATGCTTAGTTTTTCCGCAAATTTAGTTAATTTTTCTGCAAGAGAGATCCCGAATTAAATCAGGAAGACGGGAATATTAGCTATTTTTTACTAAGATTTCTTTTGCCATCACCATTGGTATGGTAATGCATTTTTTCTCCATGTAATCCATTACCCGTTCTAAAACTGCTCTCGAATTATCATCTAAAGTATTTATTTCATCAGCAAAAACACCATTGATAGCCGTATGTTTTATCTCTTTGATTTTTTTAGGCACATCACTCATCGCAATTTCTATTTTGCGTTGGCGTAAAACAGATTCAAATTCTTTAATATTTTCGTCGATGATATGTTCTGCATTAACTAATTCATCGTAACGTTCTTGAATATTTTTGCGGGCAGTTTCTTTTAATGATTCTACTTCGATATAATGTATTGGAAAGTTTTTTACCACTTCTGGCGCCACATCATTAGGAACTGCTAAGTCTACTATTATCTTTTTACCAGTGTCTCCGTTTAATAATTTAATGTAAACTTCTTCAGTAATAATCGGCTCAGTTGCGCCAGTACAAGTAATAATTACATCAAATCCCTTTTCGTAATCGGCTAATGCCGAAAGTAGATAAGCTGTTCCGTTTAAATCTTTTGCTAAGCATTCTGCTTTTTCTATGGTTCTGTTGAAGATAGAAAAGTTAGAATATTTGTGTTTTTTAAGGTATTGGGCAATATTTTTATTGGTTTCGCCAGCGCCTATAATTAATAAACGCGGATTTGTGCACATCGTCAATTCTCGCAATTTTCGATATGCTAATGATACAACAGAAACCGGATTTTTTGAAATATTAGTGTGGGTATAAACTTCTTTAGCAGTTTTAACAACACGGTTCATTACCATCCGCATGTAATCGCCAGTAAATCCAGCAATGCGACATGCCTCGTAAGCTTTACGAATTTGAGCAAGAATTTCTTTCTCGCCAACTACTAAACTTTCTAAAGAACAAGAGGTACGTAGTAGGTGATTAAATGCATCTACTTTTTCGTATATCGAAACATTTGCTATGAATTGCTCCATGTATTCTTCTGGCAAACCCATATCCAATACATGTAAAAAACGACTAATAAATGCTTTATCAAGCTCTGCTACTGAAGTAAATACAAACTCAACGCGGTTGCATGTACCAACATAAAATATTTCTTTTATGTTTAACTCTGATTGGATATTCCTCAACCTATCGTCCAATGTATGCTCACATATAACTAATTTCCCTAAAGCCTTTAGGTCAATCTGTTTGTGTGTAAATGCAATAATCTTTAAATATTCCAAAATGGGTACAGCCTATTAATTTAGTGCGAACAAAAGTACTAAACCCAAACCTGCAAAACTGTCATTATGCTGTAATTTAGGTTAATTTAGAAAGGTTTTAAATTAACTCGGAATTAACAAACCATGCCTTTTCAAAATTGTTATTAAAGTTTAAAATACTAAGTTTAAGATGGATTATGATACATAAAGAAGAATTTTCGTTAACTGGTTCAGATCAAAAAATTATTGTTGGAGATATAACTTATGACGATAAGAATACAAAAGCACCACTTGTAATTTTTGTTCACGGATTTAAAGGTTTTAAAGATTGGGGTACTCATAATTTAGTAGCCCGTTATTTTGCGCAAAATGGGTACCGCTATTTGAAATTCAATTTATCACATAGTGGAGTTACATCAGAAAAACCAAATGACGTAAGTGACATGAATACCTTTGCTGCCAATACAATTTCTAAAGAAATGTTAGATGTTGATATTGTTTTAGATTATGCTTTAAAAAATCTAGATGTGAGCGAAGTATTTTTAATTGGCCATAGCAGAGGTGGTGGATTAAGTATTTTACAGGCTGCCAATAACCCACATATTAAGGGTTTAATTACATGGAGTGCAATTGCAGACTTTAGTAGTTTGTGGGGAAAAGAACGTGAAGAAGAATGGAAAAAAGAAGGTAAAATATATGTAATGAATGCTCGCACCAAAGAGAAAATGCCTCTGAATCTTACCTTATTCTCTGATTTTGAAGAGAATAAAGAAAAATTAAATATTATACGTAGTGCAAAGCAGATTAATATTCCTTGGTTAATTATACAAGGCGATGATGATGTAAACGTTCCTTTTGAAACTGCACAGCAACTAGCTAATGCCAACCCAAGTAGTAAGTTACTTAAAATTGAAAGTGCAAACCATGTTTACGGCGCTTCGCACCCCTATTATAAAGAGACTTTACCGCCACAATTATTGCAAGTTTGCGAAAAGAGTATATTGTTTTTGAATGGGTTGTGACAAATAGTATCTTTATAGTCTAGTAGAATCATCATGAACGAAGAAATTTTCCGTCAATTTGCCGATATTGAAGTTAAAGAAATGAGCCCTGGCTTTTTTTCAAAACTCATCCACACTGATAATAACACCATCAATTTTATTGACATTAAAGCAGGGAGCGATTCTCCTATTCATAGTCATCCACACCATCAATGTGCTTTTGTGTTAAAAGGCCAGTTCGAGATGACGGTTGGTGAAGAAACTCAGATTTTAGATACGGGCAAATTTGTTGTTATTCCTGGTAATATACCACATGGTGGAAGAGCAGTTACTGATTGTACCTTATTAGATATTTTCAGTCCTGGAAGAGAAGATTTTAAGTATTAGTTTTTTATTCAAAAAAATTGATTGCTTATGGATATGCTTCAAAAAACGATTAGTTTAAAAGCCAGAAACCGAGGTTTTCATTTAATTACTGATGAAATTTTAACTGCTATTCCGGAAATCGAAGATTTGAAAGTTGGAATGATTCAAGTTTTCATTCAACATACTTCAGCATCATTAACCATTAACGAGAATGCTGATCCAACCGTAAGAAAAGATTTTGAAATGTGGTTTAATAAAACTGTCCCAGAAAATGACCCAGATTACAAACATGATTACGAAGGTTCTGATGATATGCCGGCACACCTAAAATCAGCTTTGCTAGGTAATGATGTTTTAATCCCAATTAAAAATGGACAACTTGCTTTAGGAACTTGGCAAGGGATTTACTTATGTGAACATCGTAATTATGGAGGCAATAGAACTGTAGTATTAACAGCTTGGGGAATATAATTTAACCTTCAACTGTCTCCACCCAATTCCCATCTTCTCTAATAATTTCGATGAGTTCATCTAAAGCTGATGGAGTATTTACATTTTTCTTTACCACTTCCTTACCACGGTATAGTGTAATTTTTCCGGGACCAGTGCCCACATAACCATAATCTGCATCTGCCATTTCACCCGGACCATTTACGATGCAGCCCATAATGGCAATCTTAATTCCTTTTAGATGATCTGTTTTTGAACGAATGTATTGTGTTGTTTCTTGTAAATCGAATAATGTACGTCCGCAGCTTGGACAAGAAATATATTCTGTTTTTGAAATACGTGTACGCGTAGCTTGTAAAATACCAAAACTAGTAGAGTTTATTAACGATAAGGCAATGTTTTCTGTCGCCTTAATCCATACTCCATCACCAAAACCATCTGTTAATAAAGCACCCATATCGCTAGCTGCATATAACATTAGTTGATCAGAATCAATATTTGTATAGGTATTTTTTATAATGACTGGAATTTGAGCATTATTTTTAGCTAATTCAATAAAAAATGGTCTTATTGATTGAACTCCTTGATTGCCTTCCAATATGAGTACGAGAGGTAAGTTAACTAAATTAGGCAGAATTAGCACAAATGCACTGAAATGATTGGCATTAATTTTTAAAAAATTTAATGTATCATCTTTAATATCTCTATCCGAAAAACTATCAAAATTAAACACCGGGTAACAGTTGTGTTTATCTTTTAATCTTAACCAAGTATCATAATTATATACCTGTTTTAAATTTCCAGGAAATGAAAATGAAGGTAATTTATCGCCTAAATAAACTAAATCACAAGCTTGGTCTGTAAGATTGTATTTATCTAACCCAGCACTATAATTATAGCCAATCGAGCTTAAAAAATAAGGGTCTTTTAGATTTTGGTTACTCACATCAATCATCACAACAGGAGGATTATTACCACCTATTTGCTGAATTTGTTTTGTAATTCCTCTAGAGTATTGATAAGGGCTATACGGTAAATTTTTAGCATCAAGGGTGGAAGTGAAAGCTTTAGTATTATTCCTTAATGGCTTTTCGTATCGATCCGCTAATGCTCTAGCTACTGGCGCCTCAAATTCTGGATCTTCAGTTAAAGAAACACGTATGGTATCTCCTAATCCGTCAGCTAATAAAGTACCTATACCTACCGCCGATTTAATACGTCCGTCTTCTCCATCACCGGCCTCAGTAACACCTAAGTGCAAAGGATAATTCATCCCTTCTTTCACCATTGTTTCTACCAGTAAACGATAAGCTTGCACCATTATTTGTGTATTACTGGCCTTCATCGAAATACACAAATTGTAAAAATTCTGGTCTTCACACATTCGAATAAACTCCATCGCAGACTCAACCATTCCTCTTGGTGTATCACCATAATGGCTCATGATTCTATCTGAAAGAGAACCGTGATTAGTTCCAATACGCATAGCGGTGCCATATTCCTTGCAGATTTTAACTAATGGTGTAAATTTTTTATAAATGCGTTCTAGCTCTGCTTGATATGCATCTGTAGTATATTCTAAATTTTCGAATTTCTTTTTATCTGCATAATTACCTGGATTTACGCGAACTTTTTCTACAATGCGAGCAGCGGATTCTGCAGCGTTTGGGGTGAAATGTATATCTGCAATTAAAGGAACATCATATCCACGTAAGCGTAGTTCTTTTTTAATATTCGCTAAATTTTCAGCTTCCTTAATACTTGGAGCGGTGATGCGCACATACTCACAACCCGAATGCACCATTCTGATAGTTTGCTCTACAGTTGCTATTGTATCCATTGTATCAGTAGTGGTCATGGATTGAATGCGAATAGGATTTAAACCTCCCATTGGAATATTTCCTATTGTAACTTCTCGAGTTAAAAATCTCGAATAAGTGGTTAAACTGTTACAATAACCGCCTTCTAACTGATATGGTTTAGCTACTTCTTGCATCGGCAACAAAGATACTTTAAAAGTTGAAACGTTGTAATATTGAAGAGTTGAAATGTTGTAAAATTTGCATCGCAACTACTAGCTATTAACCTAAATAAGTCGCTGCTTAATAACAAGTGTATTTGCAATTACATCATGCAAGCATTGTTGTTTTTTATTGAGAAAACTATACAAGTAGCCTAAAAATAAGGGTACAACTGAAATAGCTTTTGCCAAATTCCTACCAAAAGAAACACTTAAAGGAACACGATTTCCCAGCATGTCGGTAACTTTGATATCTAATAAGCGTTTGCCAATTGTAGCCTGTTTGATAGATGCTTCTGCAAAACTGCCATATATAAATTTAGCTAATGGAATGAGCGCTAAAAAAACTAAAGCAGTTGTAATACGAGATGTTTTTTGATCGATAAAAATAAATAAAATTAGCACTACAATTACGTAGGCAATCATTAAAAAGAAATAATCAATTGCAGCAGCGAGTAATCTTTGATCAAAAGAAGCAAAATATTGTGGTGCAGTTTGTTGATGACGAAAGCCCAACCATTCGCGTAGCTCTGGCAGTTCATGAGCTTCTTTATAGTCATCCATACCTGGAGTTCTGATAAAAGTACCAGGCTTTATATTTAGATTTTTTAATTCCTCTAAACTGTATGGGCCTTCTGGTTTACCATTGATAACTACTGTATACTCCATTTATATTAAGTTCTGTGTATTAAGGTATAAGTTATATGGCATCTTACAAAAATAATGGGTAAAAAATGATTCGATTTTCATTTTTTACCCATTTAAAAAAACTTATTATTAATATCTATCTACTTCAAAGCTACTTAAACCCCCATCAAAATTAATAAATATCTTTTTGGTTGATGATTGGTAATTCGGTGTTTCGTAAACGCCTTCGCTCACTTTTGTAAAGCCTGTAAAATCTTTTGAAGACAAACCTGTTTTGGTTTTAATACGGCATCCAGATCCTGTAGGGATTTTAATTTTTACATCAGCTACGCCAGTTTTAACATTCACATCAGTAATCGGTAATAAATCGCCTAATTTAACGTCTAGCTCTGCTGCACCTCCATCAAAATTGAACGTTCTTACTTTATAATTTGTTAAATCAAAATCTATTTGACCAGCTCCCATTCCAAAATGCATTTCCCAAATAGGGCTAGTATTTAAGCGTACATCAACGTTATTACTTCCACTTCCAATCGACCAGCCTCTGCGGTTGTTTTTATTCTGCATTTTAAACGTTAAGGTATTTACGCTATCAGAAGTTGTTTTGTCTAATGCGAAATTTCCATTTCTTTTTTTAACATCTGCCGAGAATAAACTATCCGTTTCTCCTTTAAGGTTGAACGAAGTACCTCCTCCAGAAATATTTAAAATCGTTTTTTTAAGTGTATCCTCAGCCGTAAATGGTTCAGAAAAATTCAATTTTGTATAATTAGAATTGTCGTCATCATCATCATCCATATCGATATTAACATGGTTCCCACGATCGTTCCACCAAAAACCACGTTCAGGTCTTTGTTGTCCTTTCACAAATAAAACCGATAGTGTAATTACCAAAATACTTAATGAAATGATATTTCCAGTTTGAGAATTGTTTCTATTAAAAAGGATATTCACACCCAAAATAATTAGAAATACTGGCCAAAAATCCCATACATTACGCCAATAAAACTCAATAACGTTAAAGTTATCTAATAATAGTACGCCACCTATAAACAAAAGTAGCACCCCCCATATTACTTTATCTAATTTCATCTTATTTAAATTTATTTATGCTTGGTGTATAGTTCGCATGAAAACTATCCAACCTAAAATTAATTATTTATCATGCATATTGGTTTGGTTGATTACGATTGAGGATTTGGCGTTGCCGAATCTTTATCTTCTTCTACTATAGTTGCATCTTCAACCGGCTTCTGTGAAGTTGTATTCTGAGCATCTTCTGTGGTTTTTTTAAAGGTATCCCACTCGTTTTTTCTTTGATTTCTAAAGATTAAACTTATGCCTAACGCTACAATTGCTAAAGGCCATAATTTGTAGATTTTAAAAATATTAAACCAATGAGGGATAATATCAAATTGCCTTAATAGGAAATAAAAACCTAAAATTAATAAGATTAAACCTCCAATTGTACGACCAGTATCGTTTCCTTTTGGAAATTGGTTCACAAGGTTTGGGTCTTTAAAATCTGGACCAGCATTTGGTGTATTCCATTTGGTTTGGTCGCTAGAATTTGATGGATTATTAAACGCGTTTGGCGAATTGAATATAGAAGGATCTTGCTTGCTTTTATTAAAATACTCATTAAACTTTGCGTAACGAGCAGCAGGATCATTATTTACTGGTACAACGATCCACATTACAATATAAACTAGTAAACCTGTACCTGCTAAAAATATGGTTGCTAATACAAATAACACTCTGATAATTGTAATGTCTACTTGCATATAATCCGCTAAACCAGATGCAACACCTGCAACGGTTTTGTTGTGTTCGTTTCTAAATAATCTCTTTTCCATAACGTTATCTCCTTCTATTTATGTGTTAAAATTTAAAGGCTTTAAGATTATCTCATCAACGTTTACACCACTACTTAAATTTAAAATGGAGTATAAAGAATTAGCAATATCTTCTGGTTGTACAAATTTATCTGGGTTTAAGGAAGTACCTTCCCATGAAGCAGTGAATGTAGAACCTGGCAAAATTGCCGTTACTTTTACGTTGTATGCTGATAACTCTTTCCGCAATACATTATTAAGACTTAATATCGCTGCTTTTGTTACACTATAACTACCAGCGTTATCAATTATCTCTGTACTTGCAATGGAACAAATATTAAAAATATGACCAGATTGCTGATCTCTCATTATTTTGCCAAAATACTTGGATAGATAATATGGTGTATTTAGGTTGATTTTGCTTTGATATTCGAAGTTTTTATCTTCCTCCTCTAATAAATTTCCGGGCATAAAAATTCCTGCGTTATTAACTAAAACATCAATTTTAGAATATACGTTTTTTACTTCCGTGCAAAAATTATAGACTTCTTCTTTATTGCTCACATCTGCCTTGATGGCAATAATTTTAACATTATAATGTGCTAATTCATTTTTGAAAGCTAGCAAATCAGTTTCAGTTCTAGCACAAATGGCGAGGTTATATCCTTCTTGCGCTAATTTTAACGCAATTGCTTTTCCAATTCCTTTGGTAGCACCAGTTATTATTGCATTCATACTTAATAAGATGTTTATGTGACACAAAAAAGGGTATTAATATTGGGAAACAATAATATTTTTTAATAAATACACAAAGCCTGAACATTTTTTATTGTTTCTTTGTATAATATTGTATTTACACTACAGCTAATCTTTATTAAATGAACTTTACCAATTTTGGCAAGTATATCCTGCTATTAAAAGCAGCGTTCAGAAGACCCGAAAAAACAAAAATATATTTAAAATCCATTTTTCAACAAATGGAATTTATTGGAGTTGGCTCGTTAGGCTTAATTAGTATTATTTCTACTTTTATAGGCGCCGTAATGACCTTGCAAATTGCTTTCCAGTTGGTGAGTGATTTTATTCCGAAAACTATTATCGGTTCTGTTAATCGCGACTCGAGTATATTAGAGTTAAGTCCTACCATAAGTGCTATTGTATTAGCTGGTAAAATTGGTTCTGCTATTTCATCAGAAATTGGTACCATGAGAGTAACGGAACAAATTGATGCACTAGAAATTATGGGTATCAATGCACCAGGTTATTTAATTCTACCAAAAATTATTGCAGGTATCACTATGGTTCCTGTTTTGGTAGTAATCTCAATGGTATTAAGTATTACTGGTGGTTATTTAGGTGGAACACTTTCTGGAGCGGTTTCTGCGGCAGAATATATACAAGGTATTACAACAGATTTTAATCCATATACTATTACGGTTGCTTTAGTAAAAGCATTTGTTTTTGGTTTTATCATTACATCTGTACCAGCTTATGAAGGTTTTTACGTAAAAGGTGGCGCATTAGAAGTTGCACAAGCAAGTACAAGAGCAGTTGTAGTAAGTTGTATTAGCATTTTAGCTTGTGATTACATTGTAACCCAATTATTATTATGATCGAGATTAAAGACATCCATAAATCGTTTGGTGATAATGAAGTTTTAAAAGGGATTTCAGGGAAATTTGAAGAAGGCGTTACCAATTTAATAATTGGTGGTTCTGGCTCTGGAAAAACAACCTTATTAAAATGTATGATTGGCTTACACCAACCTGATCAAGGAACTGTATTATACGACGGTAGAGAGTTTACCCAGCTTAATTTTGAAGAACGTATAGAAATTAGAAAAGAGATCGGTATGTTATTTCAAGGTTCAGCATTATTTGATTCAATGACCGTTGAAGAAAATATCATGTTCCCTTTAAATATGTTTACGGATCAGCCACGAAGTGAAAAATTAGATCGTGTCAACTTTTGTTTAGAAAGAGTTAATCTTCCCGATAAAAACAAACTATTTCCTGCAGAGCTTTCTGGGGGGATGAAAAAACGTGTTGGTATTGCTAGGGCTATTGCCATGAACCCAAAATATCTTTTTTGTGATGAACCTAACTCTGGTTTAGATCCTAAAACTTCGATTGTAATTGATGAATTAATTAAGGAAATTACCGAAGAGTACAAAACGACAACCATTGTAGTTACTCACGATATGAACTCTGTAATGGGAATTGGTGATTATATTATTTTTTTACACGAAGGAAAAAAATTCTGGGAAGGTTCTAACAAAGAAATTTCTAAAACTGATATCGACGAACTTAATGATTTTGTATTTGCTAGCCGTTTCATGAAAGCCGCTAAAGGCAAACTTTAATTTAGTATACCATTTATGATTAGCCTTTTAACTCCAACACACTGGAAAGATTACGAATTAGTAGATTGCGGAGATTTCGAAAAATTAGAACGTTTTGGCAATCTTGTACTTTCACGTCCGGAACCACAGGCAGTTTGGAAAAAAATATTATCTCCACAAGAGTGGAAGAAAAAAACACATATTAATTTTAAAGGTCGTTCTGCAACCACTGGAGAATGGATTAAAGCTGATAAAAATGTTCCAGATCGGTGGAATGTAAATTACAAAAACGACGATATAAGTATTAATCTTAGATTAGGTCTTACTTCTTTTAAACACGTTGGTGTTTTTCCAGAGCAAGCAGTAAATTGGGATTATATTTCTTCATCCATTAAAAAATTTAAAAACCCTGTACCAAAAGTTCTTAACTTATTTGCTTACACAGGAGCAGCTTCTTTAGTAGCTAAAGCTGCAGGTGCAGATACCACACACGTTGATTCGATAAAACAAGTAGTGAATTGGGCAAACGAAAATCAAGAATTATCTAATTTAAAAGATGTACGTTGGGTGGTTGAAGATGCATTGAAATTTGTAAAGAGAGAATTAAAACGCGGAAAAAAATACAACGGAATTATTTTAGATCCACCTGCTTTTGGTCATGGGCCAAATGGCGAGAAATGGAAATTAGAAGATCATATTCAAGAAATGATGCAAGATGTTGTTCAATTATTAGATGAAGAAGAACATTTTCTCATTTTAAACACCTATTCATTGGGCTTTTCATCGGTAATTGTAGAAAACCTCATCAAAACTTCTTTTCCACAGGTAAAAAATTTAGAAACTGGTGAGCTCTACTTACAAGCGACATCTGGTATTAAACTACCTTTGGGTGTTTTTGGTAAGTTTAATACTTTTAAAAAGTAATCCATTAAATCTTAATAAAAACTATCTTTTTTTTGACAGAATGTTAATCTGTTGATAATTATAACATACGTCCAAACCGAATTGGTGTATTTTTGATGAACTAGAAAAAACTAAAATTAAATACTACTTATGAAATTAACCAAGATTGCGGGGATATTCTTAATCGGAATAGCTACAATTAGTACATTCTCTTACTGCACATCTGATGCTAAAAATGGCAAGGGTAAAACTGCAAGTACAGATTCAACCAAAGTTGAAGAAGAAAATCTACGTGCACCAGTTGATACGGCAAAGTATAATGCTTTAATTAAAAAATTAGCCAATGGCGATACCACCGGAAAATGGCCGGTAAAAAACCAGCCTTATCCACTTGATGGAGCAATTTTACCTTTTAAACGTATTGTGGTTTATTATGGAAATTTACACTCGAAAAAAATGGGTGCCTTAGGAGAATATGCTCCAAAAGAAATGTGGTCTCGTTTAAATGCAGAGGTAAAAAAATGGCAAAAAGTAGATCCTTCTACACCTGTACAAGTTGGCTTACATTATATAGCTGCAGTTGCTAGTGGTACGCCAGGTAAGGATGGAAAATACATTAATAGAATGGGAAATAAGCAAATCGATTCGGTTTTAAAGATTGCTAAAATGCATCCTAATACCATTGTGTTTTTAGATTTGCAAGTTGCTTTAAGTACTATAAAAGCAGAGTTACCTCATATAGAAAAATATTTAGAAATGCCTAATGTGCATTTAGGTATCGATCCAGAATTTTCTATGAAAGATGGTTCATTACCTGGAAAAAAAATCGGAACTTATGACGCAGCTGATATTAATTATGTAACTGGGTATTTAGCTGATATTGTTAAAAAACACAATTTAACTCCTAAAGTTTTTGTATTACACCGTTTTACTAAAAAGATGGTGACTAATAGTCAAAACATTAAATTAAGACCAGAAGTGCAAATTGTAATGCACATGGATGGTTGGGGTGAACCAGATTTAAAATTAGGAACGTATCGTCACTTTATTTATGGCGAACCTGTACAGTTTACAGGATTTAAATTGTTTTACAAAAATGATATTAAAAAAGCACCTAATCGCATGATGACTCCTGAAGAGCTAATGAAATTAAAACCATTACCTAGCTATATTCAGTATCAATAATTGATACTCCAACAAAAAGGCTTCGAGAATTCTCGAAGCCTTTTTTATTTATTCTATTCTTTTAAAAAAACCCAAGTTGACCTTTATCGTCAATCTTTATATCGTCAGGGTTGGTAATTTCGAAATCTACTTTTTTAGCAGGTTTTGGTTCTTCAGGTTTAGGTTCTTCTGACTGTACTTCTTCTTTTGCTTTTTCAACTTTTGGTTCAGCTTTAACGGTTGGAGTTTTTATAAGAGGTGTTTCAATTTCTTTTTCAAGTTCAACTTCCGCAACTTCAATATTATCTAAATCAGTAGTTGAAGTTCTATTTTCTGTAACATCGTCTTCAACAACAGCTTCTTCAGCTATTTCAGTTACATTATCCTCTGTTAGATTTTCTTCTTCAGAAGATGGATTGGAATTTACTTTTGGTGTTTCAACAAGCTCTGTTCCTATTTCAGATTCTGCATTAACTAAGCTCACTTTCTTTACTTCGTGTTGCGAAAGTCGATTGCCATTTGCTTTTAATCCTTTCACATCAATTAATCCTGACAAGTCTAATACTAACGTTTCTGGAGTTTTAGACTTTCCTTTCTCTACATCAACTTGAACTTGCGCATCTGGTTTTCCAGTGATGAAAATTAGTTTGGAGCCAGGTTCTTCACTGATAATGCTGACCTCTTTACCTGCAGGTTGCAACTCGAACGTAAAGCGTTTTACATAATAGTTTTTCGCTTTAGCATCGTAATGCACCAATCCATAAATTTTCTCAGGATCAAATTTTTGCATCAACACAATTCCAGGATCAAAGTGATTACTTAAATCGAATGATGTTAATTCATACCAACCTGCCGCATTAACTTGCAAAATTTTATCATCTCCATCAAATTCGCCTAGATATTTACCTCTTCCATCAACATTTAAGCGTTTCAATAATTCATCATACCAAATTTTTAATCCTGATAAGGTAGAAACACCTTTACTCTTAAACAAAACCTTTTTAATAGGATATTTAGAAACTATATTTCCTTGAGACGCTCTTCCTTTTATGGCAGTTTCTGCAAAATCTATATCAAATTGTAGCTTTTTAAGTTTAGAGTGTGGCTTAAGCTGTACCGTAATAACTTCTGCTTCGCCATTCGGATTGGCGGTAAAATATAAAATCTTCGAACCTTTTGTTCCTTTGGTTAAATCGTATTCTTTATCGCGAGTAACGCCCAAAACTGAGAAACGTTTAATGTAATTAGTTCCGCTGGTGCCATCTCTATAAATAAGATTATAAACCGTTCTATCATCACCTTTTTTAAATACTTGCGCATGAATAATTCCCTTACCAACAAAAGTTTTATCAGCCACTTTTGTCACAATACATTTTCCATCTTCACGGAAAACTATAATTTCATCTATATCGGAACAATCTGCAACAAACTCATCTTTCTTTAAACCTGTACCTACAAAACCATCTTCTTTATTTACATAGAGTTTTACATTTGCAAGTGCAACTTTACTTGCCTCAACTCGATCAAACAAGCGAATTTCCGTTTTACGTTCTCTGCCTTTGCCGTATTTGTCTTTCAGTTTCTGATACCATGCAATAGCATAATCTGTTAAATGACGTAAATGGCCTTTTACAATTTTAATTTCATCTTCTAAAGCTTTCATTTGCTCATCAGCTTTTTTCACATCAAAACGAGTGATGCTACTCATCGGCTTATCGATTAGCTTTTTAAAATCTTCTGGTAAAATTTCTCGATATAATGAGGCTTTAAAAGGTTCGAATAAAATATTTAATACGGTTACAACAGCTTCGAAATCACTTGCATTTTCATATTCAGGGTTTTTATACATCCCCTCTTGAATGAAAATCTTTAACAATGAACTAAAGAAAATTCGTTCTTGCAATTCGTGTAAACGGATTTCTAACTCACGTTTTAATAAGAATTTAGTGTGCTTTGTGTTTTGCTCTAAAATATCGTTAACTGTTAAGAAATGAGGTTTATCATCCTTAATAATACACGTATTTGGCGAAATAGAGACTTCGCAAGCCGTAAATGCATACAAAGCATCAATTGTAACGTCTGGTGAAATACCTGGTGCTAATTGAATAACAATTTCCACATTTGCGGCAGTATTGTCTTCAATCTTTTTAATCTTGATTTTACCCTTATCGTTAGCTGCTAAAATACTATCAATAACGGAGCCGGTGGTAGTGCTGTATGGAACTTCGGTAATTACCAAAGTCTTTTTATCTTTTTCTGTAATTTTTGCTCGAACTCTAATTCTACCACCACGCATTCCTTCGTTGTAGTTAGAAAAATCGGCCATGCCACCAGTAAAGAAATCTGGCAAAATATTACTTCTATTTCCTTTTAAAATTTCTATCGAAGCATCTAATAATTCCACAAAATTATGTGGCATTACTTTCGTGGCCAAACCCACAGCAATACCTTCGGCTCCTTGTGCTAATAATAATGGAAATTTAACTGGCAACGTAACGGGTTCGCTATTTCTGCCATCGTAACTTAATTGCCAAATGGTTGTATCTGCATTAAAAACAACATCATTCGCAAATTTTGATAAACGTGCTTCAATGTAACGTGGTGCTGCAGCACTATCGCCTGTAATAGGGTCTCCCCAGTTTCCCTGACAATCTATTAATAAATCTTTCTGACCAATTTGAACCATTGCATCGCCAATTGATGCATCACCATGTGGGTGGTATTTCATGGTATTCCCAATTACGTTGGCGGCTTTGTTAAATCGCCCATCGTCCATTTCTTTAAGGGAATGCATAATACGGCGCTGTACTGGTTTTAAACCATCGTGTATATGCGGTACCGCCCTATCTAGAATTACATAAGAAGCATAATCGAGAAACCAATTTTCATAAAGCCCGTTGATTGGGGTAATTGTATGTTTATTTTCTTCGTTTAAGTTGTTTTCTAATTCTTCACTCATTCGCTATAAAAGTATTTGGGATGCGTAAATATAATGCTTGTTAGTAGAATTTTAGAGAGAAGTTTTGAACAGGGTGTTGAGAGGTTGTTTTTTTGTTCGGAGATTAGTTAGAAGATGATTTCACTACTCAAATTAATTATAGAAGCATAGATAATATTGATTGTTTGCAGATGCAAGAGCTATTGCACAGGCGAAAAGTCTTTTTGCACAAGCAAGAATACTAGTTGCACAAGTGAAAAGTCTTTCTGCATAAGTAAGAACACTGGTTGCACAAGCAAGAAGTACTTTTGCACAAGTAAGAACACTAGTTGCACAAGCAAGAACACTAGTTGCACAAGCAAGAAGTCTTTTTGCACAAGCAAGAATACTAGTTGCACAAGCAAGAAGTCTTTTTGCACAAGCAAGAATACTAGTTGCACAAGCAAGAAGTCCTTTTGCACAAGCAAGAATACTAGTTGCACAAGGAAAAGTCTTTCTGTATACTGAAAAAATTTAGTTGATGAAGTAAGAAATCTTTCTACGCAAGGAGAAAGTTTAATTGCAGGAGCAAGAATACTAATTGCAGAACTAAGAATGTAAGCTGCAGCGAAGAATCTGTTTTTTAAATCACTTTATAGATTATTCATTCTTCGAAATGCCGAAATTTTTTAAAATTACTCGCCCAACCTATCCTCTACAAAACCAAAAGGTAATAGACTCTTTACTCCTTTTACTTTTATTATTTTCCCATCAATGCAATAAAACAATACATCCATAGATGATTTTTGTCTTTGTTCATATTCTGCCATTACTTGTAAACAAGCTCCGCAAGAGGTAACTGGATTTTCTATTTTAAAATTAGCTGTTTGTGCAGTAATTGCCATCGATTTTATAATGGCATTGGGATAATTTGATCCGATTGTAAACAATGCAACTCTTTCTGCACACAATCCTGATGGGTAAGCTACATTTTCTTGATTACTACCTAAAACTATTTGGTCATCAGCTAATAAAACAGCTGTTCCGACTTTAAATTTAGAATATGGTGAGTGCGAAGAAGCCAATGCTTCTTTTGCTTTATTGCATAACATTTGATCTGCTGCTGAAAGTTCATCTATACTATCAAAAGTCTCATAGCTGATTGTAAAATTTTGTGTATTCATATAAATAGTTCCACAACTATTTTGCGGGGTATAAACCTAAGCTATTTTTTCTTTAAATACTAAAGAACTTTTTTAACCCAATTTTGTTTAAAAATTACATGTTATGGCATGGTTATAGTTTAAATAGTTATATCATCTCAACTCATCTCGCTTGAACAATTATTTACGCAAAGGTTTAAAAATTATTTTATGGTTAATTGCTAGCATAATCATGCTAGTTATACTTGTTGCGGTTTCCTTAAATATACCAGCTGTACAAAATTTTGTTAAAAATAGAGCCATTACCTACCTCAAAAACAAAACAAAAACAGAGATTAGATTAGAAAGCATCAAAATCGCCTTACCTAAAGATGTAGTATTGAATAAATTTTACATTGAAGATCGTAAAGGGGATACGCTACTGTACGCGGAAAAATTACAGGTTGATATTAGTCTTTTTAAGTTACTCAAAAATACAGTTGAGGTTAACAACATTGAACTAAAAAATATACGTGCCAATATAAAACGCGTAAATCCTGATACGAGTTTTAATTTTTCTTTTTTGGTAGATGCTTTTATGACCGAAGAGAAAAAAGATCCTAAAAAAGATACCACATCAGCTCCTTTAAAATTTAGAATTGATAAGGTTTTATTTACAGATATTGGCATTACGTATCGTGATGATGTTGCGGGAAACGATATGAAATTACATCTTGGCGAATTTAAATCAAGGATTAAAGATTTTGATTTAGCTAAACAGAATTATGTTATTAAAGAATTAAGTTTAAAAAATTCATCTTTAAATTATCTTCAACAGAAACCTTTAACGCAATTAATACAACACATTACAAATAGTGTAGATAGCACGCAAAAAACTACTGGAAAATTACCAACTATTACTATTCAGAATTTTTCATTTAGTAATGTAAACATCAATTACAATGATCAATTATCAACTACAAAAGCTATTGCAAACCTTAATGATTTAGGCTTAGTTAATTTAAAAGTAGATTTAACAAATGGTAAGTACAATGCTGATGAAGCGAGGTTAAATAAATCGAAAATCTTATTCGCATTTAAACCTGCGCCAAGTAATAACCTAAAAAAAGTAAAGGATACGGTTCTTGTAGAAACAACTCCTTTGGCTTTATTTTTAAAGAAAGTTGATTTTAATGATAACGAAGTACAATTTGATAATTTAGTTGCGAAGCCAACAAAAGGTTTAGATTTTAATCACCTTAACGTTACCAATTTAAATTTAGGAGCAGATGATTTAAATTTCAGCAATGGAGGAATAACTGTTAAAGTAAATAATGGTTCGTTAAAAGATAAAAGTGGTTTTATTTTAAACGATTTAAAAGGTGATGCCATTTATAATGACAAGCATATTAAATTGGCCAACTTCATTTTAAAAACCCCTAATACTACTATTGAAAATACGACAGAATTGAATTTCACTTCGATAGATGATTTAACCAAACATCCTGAAAAGGTAAAATTGAGTTTAAACTTTAAAAATACTACCATTGGTTTAAAAGACGCTGCCTTTTTTAGTAATACTATTCCTGCAAATTATCGTAATGAAAAAATTAAAATCAATGCGAATGTATATGGATATTTAAACAATTTAACTATTCCTCAATTGCAAATTAGTGGTTTAAAAAATACACAAATTGACATTAGCGGTAAAGCGCAAGGATTACCAGACCTTAATAAAGCTTATCTCGATTTAACGATTAAGAAATTGCACATAACCAAAGGTGATATTTTAGTTATCGTTCCAAAAAAATCACTCCCTCCTGCTATTGAATTACCGAATGTGGTTAATGCAAAAGGAAATTTTAAAGGTTCAATGAGTAATTTCAACACCAATCTAAACATACAGACAGATATGGGTGGTGCTGTGGTTGTTGCACACATGAAGGGTGCAAAAGGTAAAGAAAGCTATCAGGCAAATATCAGTTTAAACAATTTTAATGTAGGAAGATTACTAAAACAACAAGCAACATTGGGTAGGATTACCGCTAAAGCTAATGTGGTTGGAACAGGTATTGATCCTAAAAAAATCAATGCAAGGTTTAATGCGAAAGTTTTAAGTGCTAGTTATAACAAATACACGTATCGTAATTTAAGTTTAAACGGAACGTATGCTAATCAGCTGGTAAACATCAAAGGAACTATGGCTGATAGCAATGCCAACTTTAATTTAAACGCACAAATTAACTTAGCAGGAAAATATCCAAGTTTAAAAGGAAATGTAGATTTAAAACAAATTGATTTGCAAAAACTGAATTTCAGCAAAACTGAGTTTAAAGTTGCAGGAAATATCAAAGCAAACATCAGTACTCTCGATGTAGACTATTTGAATGGTGATGTTTTTGCAACTGGTTTGCAACTGGTAAAAGAAGGTAGAAAATTTAATGTAGACACGGTTGAAATTCATGCACTTTCCACAGCAACCGAAAATAGGCTTTCTTTAAATTCTGAATTACTAAGTGCAAAAATTGACGGTAAATACCAGTTGAGCAAAATTGGGAATGCATTCATCAATCAAATAAATAAATATTATCAATTTGGAGAAGTTACTTCCATTCCAGATCAACGAATTAGATTTGCTATTAATATTTACAATCCTAAATTTTTAAAAGATTTTGTACCAGAGCTGACTACTTTTTTACCCTCAAGAATTAATGGGTTATTGGACACACAAAAAGACAGTTTATTAATGAATGCTTCTTTTCCGAAAGTAGTTTATGGAGACTATGCATTAGATAGCACACGGGTTGTGGTAAATAATAACAATCAAAAATTAAATTACAATTTCACAATTAAAAGTATTCAAAGTCCTTCTATTGTTTTATTTAATAGTGAAATTTCTGGTGATGCGGCAAATAATCAGTTGAATCTAAATATATTTCTTAGAGATAGACAACGAAAAGATAAGTATGTAATTGCTGGGATTTTTAAATCATTTAATAAAGATTTTAGATTTAACCTTGATCCGAATAAGCTGCTATTAGATTATGAGAAATGGACCGTCGATCCAGCTAATTACATACAATTTGGTAAATCGGGTATTTTAGCTAATCAGTTTAATTTAAGTCAAGGTTCGCAACTACTCAGCATTAATAGTATTAGTAATACACCAAACTCACCAGTACAAGTACAGTTTAAAAACTTCCAAATAGAAACGCTAACCAAATTTGCAGAAACTGATACAACTTTAGTAGGCGGCACATTAAATGGAAGAGTTGATGTAAAAGATTTAGTTTCAAATCCTAAGTTTGAAGCTGATTTAACGGTTACAAAATTGCGCTATCAAAAAGATGAACTTGGAGATTTGAGTTTATTAGTGAACAACAATACGGCAAATGCTTTTGAAGTAGATGCAAGATTAAAAGGTGTTCATGAATTAAGAGCAAATGGATTCTATTATACAGCTCCAGAAAGCGCATTAGATTTAGCTGTAACTATTGATAAAATAGATCTTAAAGAAATAGAAAGCGTTAGTTTAGGTCAGGTTAGAAATGGAAAAGGGACTTTAACTGGACAGTTTTCTGTAAAAGGAGAATTAACATCACCTAAAATATTGGGCGCACTTAAATTTAACAATGCAGGATTTAATGTTGCCTATATCAATTCTTACTTTACAATGCCTGATCAGCAAATTACTTTTACCAATGAAGGAGTTAGGTTTGATGATTTCACTTTAATTGATTCGTTAGGGAAAAAAGCCATTATCGATGGAAATATTTATACTACCGATTTTAAGAATGTAAAATTTGGTTTAGACATTAGAACAAACAATTTTAGAGCAATAAATTCTACCGCGGCTGATAACGACATGATTTATGGTACGGTATTTTTAACCAGTACCATAAAAGTAAGAGGAGATTTAAATCAACCAGATGTTAACATGAATATTAAAGTTAACAAGGGTACAAAATTCTTTTACGCCTTACCAATAAATGATCCTTCGGTAATTGAACAGGAAGGAATTGTACAATTTATTGATAAAGATGCGCCTCCATTTAATGGCAAAAAAGATTTAAAAGCTGACAGTGTGAGTAAATCTCCACTGAAAGGATTAAATCTTGTTGCAGACATAACGATAGATCCAGAAGCGGAGTTGAATGTAGTTGTAGATCCTCAAAATGGAGATAATTTAAGTGTAAAAGGAAATGCCAATTTAAATGCTACAATTGATCCGAGTGGAAAAATTAGTTTAACTGGACGCTACGAAGTTATAGATGGTTCGTATAGTTTAACTGTTGCTCCATTAGGAAAAAGACCATTTAAGATTGTTAAAGGAAGTACCATTATTTGGACTGGTGAACCCACTGCAGCAACTGTTAATTTAACCGCATTATATGAGGTTAATGCTGCTCCAATTGATTTAATTAATGAGCCAGATAATATTAGGGCAAAGACGAAATTACCTTTCCAAGTGTATTTATACATGAAAGATGAGTTGCTAAAACCAACCATTTCTTTTAAAATTGATTTGCCAGAAAACGAACGCGGAGCACTAGAAGGAACTGTTTATACTAAATTGCAAAACGTAAATAGAGATGAAAACGAGTTGAATAAACAAGTTTTTGCATTGTTAGCATTGAACAGATTTATTGCCAATAATCCTTTTCAAAGCTTAGTTGGTGGCGGTGGTGGCGCTTCTACTTTGGCCCGTTCTAGTGTAAGTAAGTTATTAACTGAACAATTGAACAATTTAGCTTCGGATTTAATTCAAGGTGTAGATCTGAATTTCGGGGTAAATTCTTCTGAAGATTATTCTACTGGAGCCTTACAGCAAAAAACAGATTTAGAAATTGGTCTATCTAAAAAATTATTGAGTGATAGGCTAACTGTAACAGTAGGAAGTTCTTTTGGATTAGAAGGACCTAAAACACCTGGACAAAGTTCATCAAATATTGCAGGCAATGTAAATATAGATTATGCACTTTCTGCTGATGGAAGGTACAGATTAAGATTTTATCGTCGTAACCAAAACGAAGGAATAGTTGAAGGTCAGATTATAGAAACTGGCTTAGGATTTACGTTAGTTGTAGACTACAATAAGTTTAGAGAGATTTTCCAATCCCGCAAGAAAAAAATAAGAAACCAAATAGAACAGAAACCAAAAAATGAAGCAACTAATTAAATCGATATTATTTTTATTGGCTTGTTTGGTTGTAGCGAGCTGTAGTACAACCAGCAGATTAAAACCTGGACAATTTTTGTACACTGGCGCAGATATTAATATCAATCCAGATTCTTCTGCGAGAATTAATAATCAAAAAGAGGTTAAAAAAACCTTGGAAGGCAAAACCAGACCACGACCAAATAAATCGATATTAGGCATTAAATATAAGTTGTTGATTCACAATTTAGCTCCTGATACAGTAAAGCCTAAAGGGATTGGAAATTGGTTGAAAAACAAGATTGGTGAACCTCCAGTTTTGTTGAATGACGTAAAGATTAAATACAATAACGATGTTTTAAAAAGCTATTTAATTAGCCAAGGATATTTGCAATCTGATGTGACTGGCGATACTGTTATAAAAGGTAAAAAGGGGAAAGCCATTTATACCGTGAACACAGGAATTAGGTATAAAATCAATAGCATAACTTTTCCAAAAGACACTGGAAATTTAACACATATCATTAATTTAAATAAAGATAAAACACTATTAAAAGTTGGTGATTTTTACGATTTGGATACTTATAAAAATGAGCGTATTAGAATTGATAACGATTTAAAAGAAAGTGGTTATTTCTATTTTAATCCAGATTACTTGATTTTACAAGTGGACAGTACCATTGGCAAAAATTTAGTTGATGTTAATGTAAATATTAAAAATACGTCTCCAGATGCCGCACTAAAACCTTATACAATTCACAATATCAATATTTTTCCTAATTATAATTTGCGTAGAGATAGTTTGTTAAGGAGTTTAAACCCTGTACAGTATAATGATTTTAATATTTACGACAATAGAAATACCTTCAAACCTAAACTATTTGACAGATTAGTTTTCTTCAAAAAGGAGAAAATTATAATAGAAAAGATCATAATCAATCATTAAATAGAATGGTAAATATTGGGGCGTTTCAAGACGTTAGAGCAGAATTTTTGCCAATAGATAGTTTCAGAAATAATCAGTTGAATTTAAATATCTATTTAACTCCGTTGAAGAAAAATTCACTAACTTTTTCAGTCACCGGAACAAGTAAATCAAATAATTTTGTCGGCTCAGAAGTTAAACTGACACAAACTACTCGTAATTTATTTAGAGGTGCTGAACAATTAGACATAAGTGTAAGTGGTGGTTTTGAAACACAAGTGAGCGGAATTGCTAAAGGCCTAAATTCTTATTCATTTACTGCAGAAGGTAAATTAACATTCCCTCAATTTATAGTTCCTTTTTACAAACCAAAAACTACTAATGCATTTATTCCAAAAACCATTGCATCACTTTCTTATCAATTGCTAAGCAGAGGATCGCAATATTCATTAAATGCATTTAAAACAGAATTTGGATACAATTGGAAAGAAAATATCAGAAAAGAGCATAACCTAAATCCAATTTCTGTCAACTATGTACAACCAAGTTTCCCTAATACGGATATAAGAGATAGCTTATTTGATGCAAATCCAATTTTAAGAAGTTCACTGCAACCACAATTTATTATAGGAAGCAATTACAATTTCACCTATTCTACCCAAATGGAACAATCGAGAAGAAATACGACTTACTTTAACGCTGGTATTGAAACTTCTGGAAATTTATGGGGCTTATTTGTCAAAAAAGATGAGCTTGGAAAAAGAGAATTATTTAATACTTCGTTAACTCAATTTGTAAGATTAGAAACTGATTTAAGAGATTATTTTAAAATTACTAGAAATGTAACTTGGGCAAGCAGGTTAAATCTTGGTTATGGATATGCGTACGGTAATAGTACTTCTTTGCCTTTTGTGCGTCAGTTTTTTGCTGGTGGAAGTAATGACATTAGAGCATTTAGAGCTAGAACATTAGGGCCAGGAACCTATAAAGTATCTGATGACAAAACATTTTCAGACCAAGGTGGGGATATAAAAATGATGTTAAATACAGAGCTTCGATTTAAAATTGTAAGTGTATTATACGGTGCTGTATTTGTAGATGCCGGTAATATATGGTTAAGGAAGGAAGATAAGGGAGATCCGACAATTCCAGGAAGTGAAAGATTGGGTTCAGGATTTAAACTAAAAAATGCGTTGAGTGAATTAGCAGTTGGTACAGGCGCAGGTTTAAGAATTGATGCACAAATATTTGTAATTAGATTAGATGGGGCATTTCCAATCAGAAAACCTTATTTACCTAGTGGACAACGTTGGGTGTTAGATCAGGTAGATTTTGGAAGCAAAACGTGGCGAAAAGAAAATTTTATTTTAAACATTGGCATCGGATACCCGTTTTAATAGTATGATCAATTTAATAAAGAAGGCAAAAAACTTACTAGTAGTTACGTATCACTTGTTCATAGCTGCTGGAAAAGGTTTTATAGAAGATCGTGTAATGAAATTAAGTGCATCTCTAGCCTATTATACCATATTTTCACTTACTCCTTTAATCATCATTATTATTTCGGCAACGAGTATTTTTCTTGGAGATAACATGGATCCAAATACAAAGCTATTTGCAGAAATTAGTAAGATGATTGGTACAGATGCAGCAAACCAATTAAGAGGTTTTGTTGAAAATGCAAATCTTTCAGGCAAAAGTACAATGGGCTTGATTATTGGAATTACTACATTAGTTATAGGTTCGACAGCAATTTTTATTGAAATTCAAGATAGTATTAATCAAATTTGGAAAGTAAAAGCTGTTCCTAAAAAAGGATGGAAAAAGTTAATTACTAATCGCTTATTATCATTTTCACTTATAGCATCTTTAGGGTTTTTACTTCTAGTTTCTCTTGTGATAAATAGTATTGTAGTTGGCATTGGTAATAAATTAGAAGTGTACGCTTCTAAAATAGGCATTGAACAACTGTCAGGTTTTTTTATGCTCATTGTAACAAATATTTTAACCTTAGCGGTGGTAACAGCAATTTTTGCTATCATTTTTAAAGTATTACCCGATGTAAATTTGAAATGGAAACCAGCATTAATTGGTGCATTATTTACTGCTTTAATGTTTAGTTTAGGTAAATATGCAATAGGCATTTATATCGAAAAGGGAAATCCAGGTTCTGCTTTTGGAGCTGCAAGTTCAATCATAGTTATCTTAGTTTGGATTTATTACACTTCCATCATTTTATATTTTGGTGCAGAATTTACTCAAGCATATGCTGAAAAATATACCGATGGTATTACTCCTTCAAAATATGCAGTTCATTTAAAAACAATTGTAGTAGAGAAAAAAGTAGAGGTTTTGCCACCTCAACATCCAGAAGATACGGTAGATTGTCCAGAAACATAAATTACAATTTTATCCATCAATTCTTTTTCTGAAAAAGGTTTAAGTACTAAATCATTAATTCCTGATTCAATATACTTTTCACGATCCTCCTTTAAAACATTTGCGGTAACTCCTAAAATAGGAATATTGGTTTTTATAGGGTCAGCATGCAGTCTAATTTTACGGGTTAGCTCGACCCCACCCATTTCGGGCATTTGAATATCGGTTAAAATAAGATCATAGGTATGCTGTTTAAATAATTCAAAAGCCTCCTTACCATCATACGCAACATCAGTTACTATTTTATATTTTTTGATAACTGTTTGTATCAATAACACATTCATTTTGTTATCATCAGCTAATAAAATTCTTTTCCCTTCTAAATTAGCAATAGTGTTAAAAGTTGAAGCTTTAGCTGATTCTACATTTTTATTGCACAATTCATAGGGAATTTCAAAGCTAAATATAGAACCCATACCTAATCTACTACTCACTCCTATCTTTCCGTTTTGAAACTCCACTATTTTTTTGCAAATAGCTAATCCTAAGCCAGTCCCCTTCTGTTTAAGCTTAGTAGATGAATAATATACTTGCGCAAACTCATCAAATATCATTTCCAAATTCTCAGGAGTAATCCCAATTCCTGTATCTATAATGTGAACTTTTAATACCGCTTGTTTTTTAGCATTTAAACTAAAATCAGCCTTTAGTATTACTGACCCTTTATCGGTAAACTTAATTGCATTGCTTAATAAATTCATTACAACTTGCTTTAAACGAAGTGAGTCTCCAGTAAAGCAAATGTTATTTTTAAAAGAAATATCCTTTTTTAACTCTATTCCTTTCTTACTCGCCAAAATGCTCATACTGGTAAATACTTCTGTAATCGCATCGAGCGGGATAAAAGAAATTGCATCAAAGCTAACCTTACCAGTTTCGTACTTGGAAAAATCGAGTATATCGTTAACAACATCTAACAGAATTCTAGAAGAATTTTCTATTGCAGTTAATTGTTCTGTTTGTTGCTCACTTAATTTACTATGACTTAATTGTTCCGAAAAACCTATAATCGAGTTTAAAGGTGTACGTATTTCATGACTCATATTCGCTAGAAACCTGCTTTTAGATATGGCATACTGAGAAGTCTTTTGACTATACTTAATTAGCGCATTTTCATTTTTATAAATTTTCCAAATATTGTATAGAATAGCAGAAACTAAGATTAAGAGTATTAAAACGCTCAAAATAAAAATTTTGTCGAGGCTTTTAAACGTATCATGAATATCTTCATTTATTTCTTTTCTATTTTGTGATACAAAAACCATTTCGCGTTTTTTATAGTTTTGCAACAAAGAAACCAACTCTACAATTAACCTATTATTGATTTGTAAAATAGCTATCTCATTTTTTTTGAGCATATTATTAGCCGTATACAAATTATTTACTTTCTGTAATTGAGTTAAATTAGAGGTTCTCTTTTGCGATGAAGTATCAATCTTCGTTTCAGTTCTAACTAATTTATAAGCAGTATCTTCTACTCTAGCCTTCTTTTTGGAAAAAACAGCAGCTAATCTTTCAAAAAACTTTTGTTTCGGCTGAGTTTTAATGGGAGTGCCAATGGTATCAACCTTAACTATTTTCTTAATCTTTTTAAAGCTAAAATTAGTATGTGTGTCAGCTATAACTCGAGTAGATGTATCTATTGTTGAAGAAATATTAATTAAGCTATCGGTTAATAATCTTAATTTTAAGTAGAGTTCTGTTCTACTTCTTTTTTGGTCAACTAATGTTTTAATGCTTTTGGATCCATTTTTTTCATTCTCATTCACCTTAGCATTAATTTTATCTAAAGTGTTTGAAACAAAGTTTATATCACTTGTAAATTTTTGGATATAGTATTTCTGACCTGTAGCAGCAAATAATCGGGAATTATTATCTGCAGTGTACAATACACTTATACACGAATCTATCTGACTATAATCTTCTTTTAGCTCAGAAAGTTGATGAATATCTTTTAATAAAACAGTGGTTCTATTATTTCTAACATAGAAAAAAATAGCACACAAAAATAAGGTTAATATTAAAAAAACGACAAGACTGTAACGTGTTGAAGGGTTTTGGGTAGAAGAAAAAGGCATAATACTCGTCAATTAAAATTACTTATGCCCAAAATTGAGTTAGGGCAATTTTTTAATAACAAGTAGAGGAGTGCACAAACATACACTAAAATTAGTATTGCTTATTAGTTAATTTTAAAAAAAATTAAGCTACCTCTAAAGTTTCTTGCTCTTCAGTATTCGTATTCGTATTCGCATCGTTTCTTTCTCTTTCTTCTTCCTTGATTTCGTCTTTTTCTATTCTTAAATTTTTAATGATATGTTGCTGTCTTTCTGGTGTATTTTTACCCATATAATACTCTAGCAGGCTTTTTATAGTCTGATCTTTCAAAATCACAGGGTCAAGTCTAATGTCTTTCCCTATAAATAAACCAAACTCGTCAGGTGATATTTCACCCAAACCTTTAAATCGAGTAATTTCTGGTTTTCCACCTAATTTTTCGATCGCATCACGACGTTCATCTTCACTATAACAATAAATAGTTTCTTTTTTATTACGAACTCTAAACAATGGCGTTTGTAAAATATAAACATGCCCAGCCCTTACTAAATCTGGAAAAAACTGCAAAAAGAAAGTCATCATTAACAAACGAATGTGCATTCCATCTACATCGGCATCTGTAGCAATCACAATGTTGTTATAATGCAATCCCTCTAAGCCATCTTCTATATTTAAAGCGTGTTGCAATAAATTAAATTCTTCGTTCTCATACACTACTTTTTTAGTAAGTTCATAGCAATTTAAAGGTTTTCCTTTTAGACTAAAAACTGCTTGACAATCTACATCACGAGATTTTGTGATCGATCCAGACGCTGAATCTCCCTCTGTAATAAATAAGGTAGTTTCGTATCTCTTATCGTGAGGAGTATTAAAATGAACCTTGCAATCTCTTAGTTTTTTATTATGTAAGGACGCTTTTTTTGCTCTATCATTTGCCAGTTTTTTAATCCCAGCAATATCTTTTCGCTCCCTTTCCGATTGGATAATTCTTTTCAGCAGAGCTTCTGCAACATCAGCATGTTTATGCAAATAATCATCCAGTTCTTTTTTTACAAAATCGTTAATGAATGTACGAACTGATGGCCCTTCTGGACCCATATTTTGCGAACCTAACTTAGTTTTAGTTTGTGATTCGAAAACAGGTTCTTGTACCCTAACAGAAACCGCAGCGATAATTGAAGCTCTTACATCACTTGCATCAAATTCCTTTTTGTAAAATTCACGAATAGTTTTTACCACCGCCTCTCTAAATGCAGCTTGGTGTGTTCCTCCTTGTGTTGTATGCTGACCGTTTACAAACGAATGGTAATCTTCACCATATTGCTGACCATGTGTCATTGCAATTTCTATATCGTTTCCTTTTAAATGGATTATCGGATAACGAATATTTTCAACGTCAGCTACTTTATTTAATAAATCATATAATCCTCGGTCTGAGAAATATTTCTGATTATTAAAATTGATGGTTAAACCTGTATTTAAAAACACATAATTCCATATCATGCTTTCTACAAAATCTGGAATGTAATGGTAATTTCTAAAAATAGTATCGTCTGGATAAAACGTAATTGCGGTACCGTTTCTTTGTGTAGTTTCAATTATTGGCTGATCTGAAACAATTTCGCCTTTGCTAAATTCTACTTTTTTAGTTTTTCCATCTCGATAACTTTGTACCACAAAATTAGTGGATAATGCATTTACAGCTTTCGTACCTACCCCATTTAAACCAACCGATTTCTGAAAGGCATTGCTATCGTATTTACCGCCAGTATTTATTTTGGAAACACAATCAATAACTTTACCCAAAGGGATGCCACGACCATAATCACGGATATTAACTTTATGCTCTGAGAGTGTAATTTCGATAGTTTTGCCAGATCCCATCACAAATTCATCGATAGAATTATCCACAATTTCTTTCAGTAGAACGTAAATCCCATCGTCTTGTGCAGAACCATCACCAAGTTTACCAATGTACATACCTGGGCGTAAACGGATGTGTTCTTTCCAATCAAGGGAACGTATGCTATCGTCATTATAAATCGGTTCTGCCATAATAGTCGTGTTAATTTTGTTACTCAGAGCACAGCGAAGAATTTGTAGGTTGAAACATTCTTTAACAGATTTCTCCATCATTCTTCCGTAGAAATAACGGGGAACAACTCAGCATTACAAATTTAATTTAATCTCCATGGAAATCAATTACAAAGTTTCCACAAATGAACAATTAGCTAATTTTAATCTGCAAACTAAAATTCCTATCTTCCAAAATCAATTTAAACTTCATGCAAATAAAAAAACAGCTCTCTCTTTTCGATCTTTCCATGATTGTGGTCAGCTTAGTAATTGGAATGGGAATTTTTAAAACCCCTGTTAACGTGGCTGCAAAAGCCCAAATTCCAGAATTGTTCTTTTTAGCGTGGATTATTGGAGGGATTATAGCTGTTTGTGGCGCATTAACGTATGCCGAAATTGGCTCTCGTTATCCTGTTACAGGTGGATATTATAAGATTTTCTCTGTTTGCTATCATCCATCTATTGCATTCGCTATCAACTGTATCATTGTAGTTTCTAATGCTGCGTCAGTTGCTGGCATTGCATTAATTGGTGCAGAATATTTGAGTAAAATTATACTAGATCCACAAATGCAAACTGGAGAATATCGAATCTTAATTGCTACCATAAGTATAATCATTTTTTACGCAGTTAATTTATTGGGATTAAAAGCAAGTTCGAAAACACAAAATGTGTTAACTATTATTAAAATTTTAATGGTGCTCACCTTAATAGGCGCTGTATTTTTTGGCGAACAAACCACTAGCATCACTCCTATTTTTAAAAGTGTAACAGGTGGTTCGCCAGTTTGGAGCGATTATGGAAAAGCACTCGGTTTATGTTTAATTGCGGTTTCGTTTAGCTTTGGGGGCTATCAACAAACCATCAATTTTGGTGGCGAAGTAAAAGAAGCAAAAAAGATTGTACCCCGCTCAATTATTATTGGTTTAGCTATTATCATCACGCTGTATATGGCTATAAATTACGCCTATGTAAAAGTAATTGGTTTTGAACAATTAAAAACTGCCGAAAGCATTGCTGCCATACTTGCTGGTAAAATTTTCGGTCCTATCGGATTTTCTTTACTATCTATTTTGATATACCTTTCTGTTTTAGGCTACGTAAACGTGAATTTATTAAGTAATCCAAGAGCAATGTATGCCATGGGCGAGGAAAGAGCTTTACCTAAAATATTTACTAAAACAACAAAAAAACATGGTGTAATGATTGTAAGCTTAACTGTTTTCACCATTATTGCAATTTTTACTTTGTTTTACGCTCAAACTTTCGATAAGATTTTGAATTACTCGATATTTTTAGATTGCATAGGATTTGCAACTTCCGCTGCTTCGATCTTCATTTTACGTAAAAAAACTGCTCATTTAGCAAAAAAAGATATTTATACTGTTCCATTGGGGCCAATTTTGCCGCTCTTATTTATTGCTGCATATTTATTTGTGGCCTTCAGTATTTATAGCGATGATCCAAATGCAGCATTAAATGGCTTGTATATTTTTATTGGATTCATTATTATTTACTTCATTATCAAATACTTTAATAACAAAAAAGAAAGCGCACAGCTTTAATCAGAATAAATGTCAATACAAGCCCTACCTTTTAAAAAACAGCTAATTTATGCATCGGGCATGATGGGTTGGAGCATTATGACCAACCTGATTATTGTAATGCTGCCGTATTTTTATTTACCACCAACTAATTCTGGGTTATCCCCTTTGGTGCCACAATTGTTAGTTTTTGGTGCTTTTAATATTCTATCATTAATTGCAGCATCTGGACGATTATTCGATGCTGCTTACGACCCTTTTATTGCATCAATAAGCGATAGCAGTAATAACCCAAAAGGTAGGCGTTTTCCTATTATGAGATGGGCCATTACACCTGCAGTAATCTGTTGTGGATTGGTTTTTACTCCGCTAGTAAAAGGAGAAAGTATAAGCAATGCATGGTGGTTAACCATCATCTTAGCCGGATTTTTCATTTCTGTGACTACTTATATTATTCCTTATAATGCTTTGTTAGCAGAATTAACACATACTCCTGAAGAAAAAGTAAAGCTGTCCACCTTTCAACAAGTTGGTTTTGTTTTAGGGATGATTTTAGGAGCACTTTGTAATAATTTCGCTGATTTAATTCAAGTTCTATTTCATGTAACCCAACGATTTGAAGCATTGCAATACACCATTTGGGGATTAAGCATTTTCTCGGGTATAGTAATGGCTTTACCCATTATTTTTATCAATGAAAAAGAATATGTGCAGAGTAAACCAACCCATATTCCGTTATTGCCAGCAATTAAGAATACATTTAGAAATAGCAATTTCAAATATTATCTCATTTCAGATTTTACTTATTATACAGCATTGAGTTTAATGAGCAGCGGATTGTTATTCTTTGTAACCGTATTACTTGGCTTACCCGATTCCGACGGCGGTAAATTTATGGGATTAATGGTAGTTTTATCATTGGTTTTCTATCCATTCATCAATTATGGTTCTAAGAAATTCGGCAAAAAACCCTTAGTATTATTAGCCTTTGGGGTTTTAAGTTTAATTTTTGTCACTATTTTCTATTTAGGAAAATTACCTTTTACACCAACTAATCAGATGTATATTTTGGTGATTTGTGCATCTTTTCCTTTAGCCGCATTGGGTATTTTACCAAACGCAATTTTAGCAGACATTGCTCAAAAAGATACTTTAGAAACTGGTGAAAATCACGAAGGAATGTTCTTCGCGGTTAAATATCTCTTTGTAAAACTTGGTCAAACAATTGGAATTGCAATTTTTGCCATGCTAACTATTTATGGAAAAGATCCTGGTAACGATTATGGTTTACGTTTAAATGGCGTGGTAGGTTTTGCACTTTGTGTTTTGGCATTACTATTTTTTACACGGTTTAAGGAGAGAAAGTGAAAAGGTTATTTAAGCAGCCCATTTTCCCTTTTACATCTTACATCCATTTATTTTACTTACCTTTGCAGCGAAGCAGAATTTCTTTATCATTTAAAGCAACTCGCAAGTTAGTCCTTCCAGCAATGATTGTTCTAGCTTCTTCGACATTTTACATTTAAAAATTATACTTTGTTATTTTCAGAATTAAACCTCATAGCCCCTATTTTAAAGGCGCTTGAAACCGAAGGTTATACAAAACCTACACCTATACAGGAGCAATCTATACCCTCTATTTTACAAAAACGCGATTTATTGGGATGCGCTCAAACTGGTACTGGTAAAACCGCAGCATTCGCTATACCGATGTTGCAACTGTTAGATAAACCACACTCAAATGTTAAGGGGCCTAAACCAATTAGAGCCTTAATTTTAACACCAACAAGAGAATTAGCCATCCAAATTGAAGAAAGCTTTAAGGCATATGGTCGTAATCTATCTTTAAAACATTTGGTGATTTTTGGTGGTGTTGGACAAAAAGCCCAAACTGATGCTTTGCATAGAGGTGTAGATATTTTGGTAGCAACTCCTGGTCGTTTATTAGATTTAATGAACCAAGGCTTTGTGAACTTACGCGATATTGAGATTTTCGTATTGGATGAGGCCGACCGTATGTTAGATATGGGTTTTATTCACGATGTGAAAAAAGTTATCGCAAAATTACCTGCAAAAAGACAGACTTTGTTTTTCTCGGCTACTATGCCAACTGAAATCCAGAAATTGTCTAGCACCATATTAACAAATCCTGTTAAAGTTGAAGTTACTCCAGTTTCATCTACAGCAGAAAAAATTACTCAAGCGGTTTATTTTGTTGAAAAAAACGACAAGAGGAGTTTATTAGCTCACCTGTTAAAAGATAAAGCGATTGAAACCGTATTGGTATTTACACGTACAAAACACGGTGCAGATAAAGTGGTTAAGGATTTATTGAAAATTAATGTGAAAGCTGAAGCTATCCACGGTAATAAATCTCAAAATGCTCGTCAGAGAGCTTTAACAAACTTTAAAGCTCGTACAACTCGTGTTTTAGTAGCGACTGATATTGCTGCTCGTGGTATTGATGTGGATGAATTGGCACACGTAATTAACTACGAATTGCCGAACATCCCTGAAACTTATGTGCACAGAATTGGCAGAACTGGAAGAGCTGGCCTAAGTGGTATTGCTTATTCGTTTTGCGATGGCGAAGAGAAAGAATTTTTAGATGATATTGAGAAATTGATTGGGATAAAAGTTCCTGTAAATGAAGACCATCCCTATGCAATGAGTTGGCAGAGTTTAATGAACTCAGCCGCTGCTGCAAAAAGTGGCGGGAAGAAAAAAGGGAACCAACGTGAACCTCGTGAGCGTGAGCCAAACTTAAGTGGGGCGAAAAAGAAACCTCATGGTGGTGGAGCTAGAAAACCAAATCATACGGGTAGCACAGCAAGTGCAAACGCTGGTGGTGGTAACAGAAGGTTTAGTGGTAGTGGAAACAGAAGGAGAGATTAGTAATTTTCAAGTTGAGCCTGTCGAAACACTTTCATGTGGCCTTTTAAGCTAAGTATGACAATGCTTTATAACAAAAAAGGTTCGTAACAATACGAACCTTTTTGCTTAATTTACCTCTCTGTATTATTAGGTCTCGTGTAAACCATTTGCATTACATTGATATTTCTCATTTCAAATGCAGCTTCACAGTAATTCAAATAATAATTCCATTTGCGGATAAAACGTTCATCGAAACCTAAAGCTTTTACTTCGTTTAGTTTGTGATTAAATTCGATAAACCATAGTTTTAAGGTTCGAGCGTAATCTAAACCCAAATCTTTCAAGTCGACTAATGTTAAATCGCTGGTATTGTTGATTGCTTTATTAATTACTGCAACTGATGGCAACAAAGAACCTGGGAAAATGTGTTTCTGAATCCAATCTACACCACGGCGTAAACTTTCATACCTACTATCTGGACTTGTAATTACTTGGAAAGCGAAAATCCCATTAGGTTTTAAAACTTCTGCACATTTTGCAAAATAAGTCTCTAAATAATTATGCCCAACAGCTTCTAACATTTCCACCGAAACAATTTTGTCGAATTGTCCTTCAATTTTTCTATAATCCTTAATAATGATTTCTATTTTATCAGATAGGCCAGCTGCTTCAACTCGCTCTTTTCCTAACTTTTGTTGTTCTTTTGAAATGGTAACCGTGGTTACTTTACAGCCATAATTTTTGGCCATAAAAATAGCATTTGCTCCCCAACCACTTCCAATTTCCAACACATGGTCAGTGGGCTTTAACTTTAACTGCTCACAAAGCCGACGGTACTTTTCATCTTGCGCTTGGGCCAATGTTAATGATGGTGTTTTAAAATAAGCGGCAGAATAAGTCATTGATGGGTCTAGAAAAGTCGCAAAGAAATCATTATTTAAATCGTAGTGTTCAGCAATATTTTTTTGTGAACCAGTAATGCTGTTCGAACGATTGTTATGATAAATTCTATTCAGCCACTTAAATAAATTAAATCCCAGAGACTTTACTTTACTTCCAGAAACCAATGGTGCATTTTCTAAATTTAGAAGAACCCATTTAATCACATTCGTGATATTATCTGTTTCCCAAAGGCCATCTACATACGCTTCGCCAAATCCAATATCTCCATACAGCACCACACATTTAAAAAATCCAACATCTTTAATTTCCAAATTCGCTTTTTCATTGGAATTAGGCTTTCCAATTTGTAAATTTTCTCCACTAGGTAAAACCAAGTTTAAATAACCTTTAGTCATTTTACGAAGTGCGTTTACAACTGCGTTTTCGTAAAAACCTGATTTTGATTTTGTTAGAGAGAGAGATGGCATACTTAAATTTTAGTTTGTTCTATAGGGTTTATATACGTCTTTTTGTAAATCTTGGTTTGCTGCTTTTGGATGATATTTTATTTTTTTTATCCACAACTTAAATGCCTGCCAATGAATTAAGCCCATTATTCTTAAAGGTATCATAGGAATAGAAAAGAAATAGCGCAACATATTTGCATTCGTTAGCTGTTTTCTTTCTCCTTTTAAGGTGCTAATGAAAAATTTATTTCCTTGCTTATCATGATCATCAATCTTAATATCCAATTTTTCTGTCGGAATAACAAGATTAAAATCGAAAAAATCATCTATATCTATAAATGGAGACACATAGAAGTGTTTTTGTACCCTTTGTTTGAATGTATTTCCATCCAATTCATCTTTGCTAAAAAAGAACATTTTCAATTCGTGGTAAGTATTGCTAATTTCTGCTATTGCACAAAGCGGATGGTTATGCTCATCAAAACAGAAATAAAAGGAAACAGGATTGAAATTATAGCCAAGTACTGATAAGTTAGTCAACAACATAATTTTACCATTTCCAATATCCACATTTTGAGATTTTAGATAGCTGGCAATTTGTTCTTTTACAGTTTTACTTTGATCTGGATTGTGCTTGGGAAGTTGTAAATGGTCTTTATCACGAAAATTGAATAAATTAAATCGATTATAACTGAACCATCGGAGTTTTTTAGTTAGATTTTCTAATTCATCTAAATCGATATAAAACATAAACACCTTATACCAAAAACTGTGCTTCTTAGGCGCCAACCTATGATGCATTACTTTAGCTTTATATATAACTGAATTAAAGTTCATTTTAAACAATTTTGTCATTCTCGGTGCAACGAAGAATTAGTTACATGTACTAAAAAGTAATCCTTCGCTATGCTCAGGATGACAAATCTCTATAATAATTTACACAAATCTACTGCACTTTTATAGGCATCTTCATGAAAACCGTATTTAAAATAACTGCCACAATAATAAATTGGACCTGTTTCATTTAGTTTATAAAGTTCTTCTTGCGCTTGCATTGCTGGCACATCAAATAACGGATGCTCATAGGCAATCTCTTTAATTATTTTGCTTTTATCGAGAGTTGCTGATGGATTGATAGAAACAAAATAATCAACATTTTCAGACACCCCTTGCAATTTATTCATCCAATATATGGTACTTGGCACCAATTTATCTCCTTGCTTCTCTACTCTATAATTCCAACTGCTCCAAGCTAATTTTTTCTTAGGCATTTGTGTTTTATCCGTATGTAAAATTGCAATATTAGGTTGATAGTTGAATTTAGATAAAAGCCGTTCTTCATCTTCAGTTTTTCGGTTTACTATCTGATAAGTTTGGTTAGCATGACTTGCCATTATTACTTTATCAAATTCGAATTCTTCACCTTTTGAAGTAGTCACTAAAACCTTTCCGCTTTCTAAACGCTCAACACTAGTAATTTTACAGTTAATTCTTATTTTATTTCTAAATGGTTCAATCAGTTTTTCTCGGTAAGCTTGACTTCCATTATGTAATGTAAACCATTGATGTTGTGTATCTAAACCTAAAAACCCATGATTTTTAAAAAACCGAATGAGCGAAACAGCAGGGAAATCTAAAATTTGTTCCATCGGTGTAGACCAAACTGCAGAACTCATTGGAATTAAGTATTTCCAAACCATATCTTTCCCATAACCAAATTCCTTTACATATTGACCAAGAGAATAATTAGCATATTTTGGATTATCTAAAATCGCTATACTTTCTTTATTGAATCGATTAATCTGCATCAACATTTTTAAAAAAGAAGGATTGAAAATATTTCGTTTTTGCGCAAAGAGATGCTTTATACTCGAACCTGAATATTCAAGTGCATTAGGTAAATATTGCACACTAAAAGACATATCTGTTTTTTTTACTGGTGCATCAATCTCCTTAAACAACTGACACAAATTCGGATAAGTCTGATAATTGAAAACCATAAATCCAGTATCAATGAAAACTTTTTTTTCATCTTCCTTTACTGTGACAGTATTTGTGTGACCACCAATATAATTGAGCTCTTCAAAAAGAGTGATATCATATTTTTTATGAAGGAAATGTCCACAACCCATTCCAGCTATCCCAGTACCTATTATTGCTAGTTTCTGCATATATTATATGTAAGTTTTGTCATTCTGATGAAGTAAGAATCTGTATAAGATTCTCGCAAGCTCGAATAACAAATGTCACTTTTTCTCGAACAGGTAATGACAAACCATCCATTCGTTTCCTTTATTAAAGTTAAATAATTCGGCACATGCCATGTAAAACAAACGCCAATATACCCACCATTTAACAGCTTGGCGTTTACCATACGTGTTTTCTAAAATTGGCATAATCTCCTTTTTATGTTTATCCATATTGCTTAGCCAAGCTTCAGAAGTTTTACCATAATTAGTTCCATTAACTACCCAATGGTTAGTTATTTTCAGATCATCATTAAAGTAAAAAAACAAATGGTTCGATGGCATAATTCCTCCAGTAAAAAAGTACTTACTCATCCAATCACTTTCGTCAATTACTTCATATTTATAAGCTAAAGTTTTATGGGTAAAAATATGTACGAACAATTTACCTTCAGGTTTTAAGAATGATGAAACCTTTGCCAGTAGTAATTTATAATTACGCATGTGCTCAAACATTTCTACAGAAACTATCCTATCAAAACTATCGGCTATAGTAAACGTATTCATATCCGCAGTTAAAACAGTTAGGTTCTGAATTCCTCTTTGTTTTGCAGTATCATCTATAAATATTTTCTGTGTTGCAGAGTTTGATACAACTGTAAATTTGCTTTCAGGGAATTTTGCCGACATATACAGCGACAATGAACCCCAGCCACAACCTAATTCTAATACATGCTGTCCATTTTGCAAATCTGCTCTTTTACACGTTAAGGCCAACATATCATCTTCAGATGTATCAATATCTTTTACACCTGGGTTCCAGTATCCACTACTATATTTTAGGTTTTTACCTAAACAGTATTGAAAAAATTCTGTAGGCAATTCATAATGTTGCTCATTTGCATCAGCGGTATTTACTGCAATTGGAGATGATTTTAATTCATTAACTAAATTAATGAATTTACGTTGTTGCAATTCTTCATCGCCTACAGTTTCGTCTGCTAAGCGTTGTTTTAATAATTTTCTAATTCCAGCACGTAAAATAGGATCTGGAAGTTTATCGTTTTCTATAAGTTTATCGTACCACATTTGATGTAAGATGTAAGAGGGTAAATGTAAGATGGGTGTTAGAAATAAAATGTAAGGGAACTTTGCTCATATTCCTTTTTAAATCTCCCATCTTACCTATTTTTTTTCTTCCATGGAAAAAAAGCGCTGGTTGTTTCTTGGTATTTTTTATAAGCTACAGGTTTACTGCGCAGGTTTTGTTCTTCATTATTTGGCACACCAGTAACTTTTAATAATAAATATAAAATGATAGCAGGGCTGATGATAGCCAGAATTCCCCAAGGAGTTGCCAATGCGAAGATGAAATAAGCCATCCACGTTAACCATTCAAAGAAATAATTTGGGTGGCGACTGTAATACCACAACCCTGTATCGCAAACTTTTCCTTTGTTTTTGGGGTCTTTTTTAAAACCTGCTAATTGATTATCAGCAATCATTTCACCAAAGAAAGCGATTGCCCAAATACCTAATGCGATATATTCTAAAATTGATATTTTTGGTGAAGGATTTGCAGAAATAATAAAAAATGGAATAGCTAATATCACATTCGATATAGCTTGAAACTGGAAGAAAAAGAAAAAATTCCTATCTGCCTTTTCTCCCCATTCTTTCCTTAACTGCTCATAACGTCCTTCCTCTTCATCTAAATGACCAATAACACGCTGCCATAAATGAAGTCCTAATCTTAGCTCTGCGATTAAAAACATTCCGCAGATTAAAAATTTACGTGTTTCAAATCCTTCCGACAGGAAAAAAGTAATGATGGTTATTACAGGAAAGTTGAGTGACCAAAATACATCTACAATACCAGCATTTTTGATTTTTTTTGCCCATAGCCAAACCAAAAACATAATGGTGCAACAAGCAATAAGAGAGATGAGTGCAATAAAAAGTAGATGTTTGTAATCCATAAATTTTAATTTCCGTCATTGCGAGATACGAAGTAATCTCCTCTTATATATCTCTTACTTTCGCCTTAAGATTGCTTCGTTCCTCGCAATGACAAACTTGCTACCTATTTCCAACCAATTCTTTAACACCTTCGCCTGGCTTAAGGTTGAATAATTTAATCAAAACATAAGAACAAGTGGCAATGCTACCTAAACATACGAATAAAATTACCCAAACGATTTTAAGAAGAACCAATTTTTCTTTATAAAACATCCACAAAGTGATAATGAAAATATTTGCGTAGAAATCCCACAGTGTTGCTCTCATCCAAGGGATTGAGCCTAAAAAATCCCACTCTTTAAATAACGAACTGTCTAAACTTGTACTGACTACGATATAGGTAACCCAAACTAAAAGTGCTGAAAAAATAATCTTTAAGGTTGTAATCATATATACAATAAACGAAAAAAGAGTAACACAGGTTTTTTATAAACAAAAAAGGTTAGTACGTGTACCAACCTTTACTATAGCATAGTATGAATATACTTAGATTTTTCTAATTCTTATAATTCTCATCCAATGTAAAACTTTCATCATCGGGTAAGTTGGGTCAAACTCCCACCATCTGGTTGCAAAGTTTGGACTGTTGGGTTTTTTATGATGATTATTCTGAAACAACTCTCCCATTAGTAAGAAATCCCAAGGCAATGAATTTTTGCTATGATCCTCATTATCATGATTTGAATATCCATATTTATGTCCACACCAATTTACAATAGCACCGTGTAGTGGTCCCATTAAAAAGTGAATAGGAAGTAAAATAAACATCCACCAATATTCAGCAAAAGCGATGTAAAAACCAATGTAAAATAAGCCACAAGCAATTCTCCACACCCAAGAATTTCCAATTCTATCAACCAATGGCCATTCCGGATAATTTCCTCTAAAAGCTGGTTCTGGTTCTATTTTATGTTGAAGATAATTCATGTACATATTTTTTGTAGCAATCATCATCCCAAATACATCTTTAAAAAAATGTGGTGAATGAGGGTCCTTTTCAGTATCGCTGTAAGCATGATGCATTCGGTGTAAAATAGCATATGCTCTTGGGTTTAAAAATGAAGAACCTTGAGAAATTAATAAAATGAGATAGAAAAATCGTTCCCAAAATAACTCCATTTTAAACATCTTATGCGATGAGTAACGGTGTAGAAAAAAAGTTTGACTGAAAAGGGATAAAAACCAGTGAGCTAAAAAGAAAAATAGAATAATCATGTAGTATTGTGTGTGTTAGTATAAACGAAGATTAGTAGTGTTTAGTTTTAGTTGTACTAAAAACTATCTTCCAAAATCGTCTTGTACACGAACAATATCACTCTCATCTGATGGATTTGCAGCATCGGTGTGTTGCCAAATTTCTGCTACCACTCCCCAATCCTCTAATCCAATTAAACGGTGACGTTCACCTTGTTGTAATTTAATTTGATCTTTCGGATGGTATTTTTTTAATTCCCCTTCTACATCTGTTTCGCTTGTTTTGATACCAACGGTACCACTTACTACTTGCCAAATTTCCGCTCTGCGGTGATGATATTGCCATGAAAGGCGTGTACCTGGTGCAACAATTAAAACTTTAGGACTTAATTTACCACCTATTTTTAAGCTATTTACATCCAAACCATCAAAATAAGTATCAGCAAATTGCTGTGCTTGTGCCTCATCAATCACAAAAAAACCTCCCCAAGGTCGTGTTTCATCACGATTTACGACATTAAAACCTTCAATTTGTAAACGTTGAGCAACGGTATCGAATATATCTTTCTTCTGAGTTTCCATATTGCCGTAAAAATACAGGTTACAAATTAAAAAAGCCCAACAGGGCTTTATTTTTATTTAAAAAACTACTAAAATTTATTCTTCTATTTAATATCGTTTATTAATATGTCAATAGGTAAACCCGCCGTTTGTACAATAAACGGCAAATTTGGGTTATTTAAAATCCAAAGTTGCATTTTAGAATCTTCGCTTATTACTTGAATAACATCCGCTTCTTTCCCACCATATTTCATTGGAGTAGTATCTGATGTTTTAGCTTTAAATTTTATTCCGTTATAGGTAAAAGTTTTAGTGTCCGTTAAAGATTTAAATGCAGCTTTTGAAATTAAGCAATACGTTTCACTATCTCCCAATTTAGTAACCCCCATTCCTGGTTGGCCCATAAACAAGGCTGTTCCGCTTTGCATTGCCTTTTCATTCATTTCAAAAGCACCATCACCATACCCATCTACAGACCAAGCTAATGTAACTGGAGCTGTTAAGCTTTTAACTGTTATAATTAAAGGAAATTCTTGGCCTTGTACAAAAGCACTTGCACTCATTATGGTGCCCGCTTTAATTTCGGGTAAAGTTTTTTGTGCTTGAACAGCAATAAAAAAACTTAAACTTACTAGCGTAAAAATGATTCTTTTCATAAAATGAAGATAAACCTTTTTTCTTCAGAAAAGAAAAAAGGTTTAGTTTTCCCTAGCCCCACCATGACAATTCATTTAAATCCCTTACAATAAGAAAACCCGGCCATTACTGAACCGGGTCTCTACTAATTAAAGAACCACCTGTTAAAATCTTAGTCCCAGCCCCACCTCAAAGGTGCCGTTGGTATAGCTGGTCAGTGCCGCAGTAGGCGAATTGTAGATCGCATTGACCTCATATCTTGACTTGAGCAACATCCCAATGCCTGCACTTACGCTTTTTGAACTATGGTACACCACCATCCCCCTTGCCTTGTTTTCCTTTCCGCCCAAAGTGAGCTGCGCCCCCACATCAAAGATGTCGGAATGCGAACGGATGCCGCGGTAGGCAAGTTTCGGCTCCACGTTGTAACCGTAGTCCTCCTCATCCTCAAATAGCTTATAGCTTACTGCCGCATAATAGGTACCTATATCTGCACTCTCCCTTTTGCTCCTGTTTAAAAAGGAGTTCAGGTTCGGGATCGAGGCCTGTGCATTCCATTGCTTGCTCGTATAGGCAATCCCAAAATCGCCGTCTATGTATGTAGGTTTGTTGTTAAAATTGCTGATACCCGGATCTGAGATGTCGCCGTTCAGTGCCGAATCATCAATTCGGTCGTTCATAAACCCTACAGACAGACCAAAGCTCAATGACTCCGATACTCCATTCAGTGGAAGATGGTAGGCAAAGGTACCCACTACACGTGTCCTTGACAAAAGCCCCGCCTTGTCGTTATAGGCATTTACACCTACCGAACTCTTTTTATCTGGGAGGGAAAATTCGCCAGTTAATGCATAATTCACCGGTGCACCTGGAACAGCGCTCCACTGGTTACGGTAATGCAAATTTAGCTTGATGCCACCGTCTATCCCAGCCATGGCCGGGTTCGACAAGTACTGGTTCTGGTAGAACGAGGCACCCATGGGGTTCAGTTGTGCACGTACTTGGGCCGTACTCATTGCTGTAAGCAATAATGTACCGCACATCAATTGCAGAGATTTTCTGTAAGTATGTTTCTTCATCTTTTTATGGTGATTATTTACCACTGCCCTCGTGGGCAGTGGTTAGTTTTTGATTAATGTTTATTTTGTGATAAATGCCTAGTTGATAATGGTGATAAAGCCCTTGATCCTCCCGAACTCCTTGCCGAAGTCGACGATATAGTAGTAGGTATTGTCCGATAGTGGCTTACCATTATAAGTTCCATCAAAACCATCTTGGTAATGATTGCTTTGATACACCACTCGTCCTTCCCTGTCAACAATCGTCACCTTGGCTGGTGGATACTGGTCCAGACCCTTGATCACTAACTTATCGTTCTTGCCATCTCCGTTCGGTGTGAGGATATTGTTGGCATCCAATTTAAAGGCTGATGCCGATTTCAGCTTAATGGTGAGGCTTGAAGGCACAAAATTCAGCGTATAGTTATTACCAGCAGTTAAGCTTCCCTGTCCGATGGCATATACACCCACTCCCTCTCCCGGTGAACGATCAAGGCTTCCTGTGAATACATCTGTTCCGATCAATGATGGGGTATAAGTATATGTCAACAATGGATCTGCATCACCAATGTTCTTGGTAACAGGATTGGCACTTACGGTTATTGCAGCTGGTGTAATCGTTAAATTAGCTGGTGCTACCGTAAGGCTATAGTTTGCTCCTGCTGTCAAACTCCCCAAACCGATGGCATAAGCACCAACGTTTTCTCCAGGTGCCCTATTCAAGGTTCCACTAAGTGCATCGCCTGCTAACAAGGTACCCGAAGTTAATATATAGGTAAATGTAGGGTCGTTAGTACCGTAAACTTTCGTCTTTGCATTAGCGCTTACTTGCAGGTCAACCTTATTAATGGTTAGTATTTGGCTCGCCTGAGCGGCTGCAGGATATTGACCATTTCCAGCCTGATCTGCATAGATGGTTACTGTACCAGCTTTTAGGATATGTACCTTACCATTTACGATAGTGGCAATGCTATTGTCACTGCTCGAATAGCTAATGGCTAAACCTGCACTAGATACCGCTCCTGCATCGAAATCGGCATCACCGTAGGTCTTAGCTGGTAGCGCGTTAAAGGTGATTGTCTGCATGTTCAGTGGTGCAGCTGTAATCACTAATTGGTTATTGATAAAGGTCAGTTTATAGTTGTCACTCACCGAAAGGCTTCCCTGGGTGATTGCATATATACCTGCAGTCTCGCCTGGGGTACGTACCAATGAACCACTTACCACATCACCATTCAACAGCGGTGGCGTTATGGTATAGGTAAGTACTGGATCAGGTGTATTCTCAACCTTTGTTTTTAAATCTGCTTGGATGGTGATCGGATATGGTAGAATCAACAGTTCTCTGCTTACCCTGCCCGCTGCATTATAGGTTCCATTGCCCGATTGGTCTGCATGGATACTTACCGTTCCTGCTTTCAGGATATGTACAACACTTCCGTTAACCGTAGCAATACTGTTATCGCTTGACGAATATACCACTTGCAGACCAGAGGTACTGGTGCCTAGGTTGGCAATATCGAAGTCAGCATCCCCATACATCTTATCCGTTAATGGCGTGAAATTGATCGTCTGGTCTATCTTCATTACCTGACCAGCTTTTGGTATTGCGCTCACCTCATTAGAATAGCCACTTGTACTACCATCTGCAAGCTTGGCCACAATGCGGTAGTAGTAGGTAGTACCATTGCTAAGGTTTGCATCCGTATAAGTTGTGGAACCAACAGGAACAGTAGTAAGCAGTGTAGTCGGGTTTGCCGACGTACCGCCATACACCTCATAGCCTGCAAGAGTAGCCTCAGTGTTGGCCAACCAATCCAGCTTAACCACGGCATCACCCGGATTGGCACTCAGACCCTGTGGTATAGAAACCGTCTGGGCCTGTCCTGCCTGAGGCGTTGCGCTCACCTCATTAGAATAGCCACTTGTGCTACCATCTGTAAGTTTGGCCACAATGCGGTAGTAGTAGGTTGTACCATTGCTAAGGTTGGCATCCGTATAGGTCTGGGTACCAGCTTGAACATTAGTAAGTAGCGTAGTCGGATTTGCCGACGTGCCGCCATAGACCTCATAGCCTGCAAGATTAGCCTCAGTGTTGGCCAACCAATCCAGCTTAACCACGGCATCACCCGGATTGGCACTCAGACCCTGTGGTATAGAAACCGTCTGGGCCTGTCCTGCCTGAGGCGTTGCGCTTACCTCATTAGAATAGCCACTTGTACTACCGTCTGTAAGCTTGGCTACAATGCGGTAGTAGTAGGTTGTACCATTGCTAAGGTTCGCATCCGTATAAGTTGTGGAACCAACAGGAACAGTAGTAAGCAGTGTAGTCGGGTTTGCCGACGTACCGCCATACACCTCATAGCCTGCAAGAGTAGCCTCAGTGTTGGCCAACCAATCCAGCTTAACCACGGCATCACCCGGATTGGCACTCAGACCCTGTGGTATAGAAACCGTCTGAGCCTGCCCTGCCTGAGGGGTTGCACTTACCTCGTTCGAATAAGGACTTTCGTTGCCAGAGGCATCCTTTGCGGTAATGCGGTAATAGTAGGTAGTACCATTGGTCAAGTTCACATCTGTGTAGGTAAGCGTACCTTTCTGAACACTTGTAATCAAAGTAGTCGGGTTGGCAGAGGTACCGCCATAAATTTCATAAGTAGCCAGATCACTTTCTGGATTAGCTACCCAGTTTAATTTAATTTGTGCATCACCTGCATTGGCTACTAGGCCTGTTGGAGCCGATGGTGCTCCAGCATCTATCGTATAGGTATCACCTGCTAAAGGTAATACTGTATTAATTGTTACAGGACCATTAGCACCATTGAATGATGTAAGGCCGACTGTATTGGCCAAGTTCATAGTAAGTGTACCGTCTCCACCAACGCCGAGGTTTACCACCACCAACCACGATTTAGGATCAGATTGATCTTTTTTGACATCAATTACCGCTGCCCCAGAAACAGAGCCTGTACTGGTAAGGCTGAAATTTGATGCAGTAAGTCCATCTATCTCACCTGAAAAAGTAACCTTATAGTCTACCGTACCTAGAGGAGGTAAAACTGGGTTGGGCGAGGTTGCAGTAATGCTTAGTACCACTGCAGGAATATCTACACTTAATATAGCTCCTTTAGCTACTTTATTAGCTGTATTTGTACCCACAACACGGTAATATAAAATGCCCGGGTACATATTGTTCGCATCAAAATAGCTATCTTTAAAGCCAGCACCAACCTGAACTGTGGCATTCGCACTTGCATTAAAGGTTAAATAAGTACTCATGTCGGCTTGGTTGGAGTACTCGAAAGTAACCGTAACATCACTCACATTTGCCCTTACCTTTCCATTAAGTCTTGCACCATCTGCAATTATATTGGTTGCTGGCAAAGTTTCTATATCAATTGGTGTAACTGTAGTGTTTAAACGGATGCTGATCGCATCAGTGCTACTTAAAGCGGTAATATAATCCAACTTACCATCATTGTCTACATCTTCCAGTGCAGTAAAGTTAGATTTCTCTGTAGGGGTGTTATAAACCGTTGCAAAAAAACCATCGGTTATGTTTTTAAGTATAGCTTGTATACGCAATGCATCAACTGCATCATTTCCAATCAAAGCAATATCTACAATTCCATCACCATCTACATCACCGGCAGACAACCCATGCATACCAGGCGTATTGCCTGAGCTGGTTTTTGCTTCTGGCTGAAAACTCATATCTCCATTACCCAATTGTACAGAAAAACCAGCTATATTGGTATTATCAGTATAGGCCAAATCCTTTTTGCCATCACCATTTACATCGGTAATTACTAAGGCGTTTGTTCCTATATTAGCAGTTGGTGCATATGTTTTTCCAGCAAAAGAAATTCCAGTCGCATCCGAAGTGTTTTTTAATAAGGTTACGCGGTTTACTGAGTTACTAGTAGTGGCTACATCCAATTTACCGTCGCCATTGAGATCACCAATGGCTAGCCCTAATGGATTTGGATCAACAAAAGTATCTGCATGCGCATCAAAACTGATTGTTCCAGGAACTGAGGTATTCTTTAAAATGGAAACTGAACCTGCCCCACCTGTATTGGCAACAATCAAGTCAAATTTTCCATCCCCATCGAAATCTGCTATTTCTAACTGTTTTGGACTTGTACCGGTATCAAAATTTTGTGACGCTGCAAATGACATTACCGGAACCTTGGTAATTTTACTAGTCGTATTATGAAACACATTTATTTTGTTTACCCCTGAAGTGGTTACCACAATATCTTGCAAACCATCATTGTCTATATCTGCAATTTTAACACTTTCTGGGGTTTGGCCGGTTGTTAGTACTATAGGCGCATCGAACGAAGCATTGCCTGTTGTTGACTTGTTAATAAATACCGAGACCGCATTGCTTAAGTTGGCAACTACCAAATCTATTAGTCCATCGCCATTAAGGTCTTTGGATGCTACAGCCACAGGCTTTCCTGTGCCATTTCCCATAAGAATATTTGTAGGTACACCGAAGCTTACTTGAGGTGCAGCAGTAAAGGTCACATCAAATGCATCTGTTGAACCTGCCGTTAAATTAGAACCTAAATTAGTTAAGGATAAAAACCCATTATCTGTACCCAGTGGTACAGAAACGATTAACTCGTTTGAAGAAATTACCTTCTCTACTTTTGCCATTACCCCACCAAAGAACACAATGTTCTGGTCTGGGGTTAAATTAAACCCCTTACCTTTTATGGTAACTTGTGTGCCTACAGGACCAAAATGAGGGCTGAATGAGGTAATAGTAGGAATAGGAAAAATATTTTTGAACACTGCGATCTGTCCGGGATTATTACCATAATCCGTCAGTACAAAATCTGGTCTTCCATCGTTATCTAAATCACCAACCGCTAAACTATTAGAAATACCCGATGGTGGTAAAAAATAATTAACAGGATCTGCAAAATCCAATTGCCCATTTATAGTCGTATTATAGGCAACTGAGCTGGTTTTTGAGGTATTTCCATTCGAGGCCAAAATATCAAGCAAACCATCCCCATTCAAATCTGACAATTTAACTTGGAGTCCAATTATAGGGTGTAGAACATTGTTATTATTACGAATTATAGATTTCTCAATAAAGGAGGCTGTACCCGAGCTCGTATTGGTATTTAAATAAATAACAACCTGTTGCCCACCCGACAAAACAATATCTGATTTCAAATCACCGTTCATATCCCCAATGGTAATGTCATTAGTTGTCGAAAAATTCTGATTTAAAATAGAAGATTCCGTAAATTTAAATGTGCCTGGTATAGAACTATTATGAAAAATATATGCTTTTTGGCCATTATACATGCCTAACACCACATCAGTAATGCCATCTTCATCCAAATCTCCAACAGCTATTGCATTACCATTATATCCGCTTACGGAAACGTTAAATTCCTGCTTGGGGTTAAAATTGATAAGTCCAACATCAGATATATTACGAAAAACAGAAAATGAATTAGATGCCTTATTTACAACCACGATGTCTGATTTCCCATCTCTATCCATATCAGCTATAACTAATTTCCCTGGACTGCTGGCAGCATAAGATGTCGGTGCATCAAAGTAATTCTTGTTCTTATCACCATTATTATGAAAAACATAAATCAAATTGTATTGTGTATCCGAAACTGCAATATCCAACTTTCCATCACCATCCAAATCCCCTAACTTTACATAGGTAGCATCTGTAAAAGCGGCTGAAAACAATATAGGAAGTCGGATAGAAAAATCCCCTGCCCCATCATTAATTGACAAGGACAATTCGTTAGTCGAAAGATCGGTAGTGACCAAATCAGGGAAACCATCACCATTCACGTCACCTAAAGCTATTGAGCTTGGGTTAAGCCCAACATTATTATACTTTTTAGGTATACCAAAAGAAGCACCTGCCCCGTTTGCAAATGTCAAGCCGAAAGGTTTTAAGGAATATGCCGTAAGGCCATTTCCCACATTGGTCACTGTTAAAAGTTCATTGTTTGCACCAGCGGGAACCGTTACGGTTAAACTCGTAGAAGTAGCCGCTTTAACAACAGCCTGTGTAGCTCCAAAATAAACCGCATTCTGTAACTTGTCAGTACTGAAGTTCTCACCAGTGATCACTATATCATCACCAACCTTGCCACTAGATGGATTCATCGAAATGATCGTAGGGGGAGCACTATAGACTTTGTTTTTGAACACTGCGATCTGTCCGGGATTATTACCATAATCCGTCAGTACAAAATCTGGTCTTCCATCGTTATCTAAATCACCAACCGCTAAACTATTAGAAATACCCGATGGTGGTAAAAAATAATTAACAGGATCTGCAAAATCCAATTGCCCATTTATAGTCGTATTATAGGCAACTGAGCTGGTTTTTGAGGTATTTCCATTCGAGGCCAAAATATCAAGCAAACCATCCCCATTCAAATCTGACAATTTAACTTGGAGTCCAATTATAGGGTGTAGAACATTGTTATTATTACGAATTATAGATTTCTCAATAAAGGAGGCTGTACCCGAGCTCGTATTGGTATTTAAATAAATAACAACCTGTTGCCCACCCGACAAAACAATATCTGATTTCAAATCACCGTTCATATCCCCAATGGTAATGTCATTAGTTGTCGAAAAATTCTGATTTAAAATAGAAGATTCCGTAAATTTAAATGTGCCTGGTATAGAACTATTATGAAAAATATATGCTTTTTGGCCATTATACATGCCTAACACCACATCAGTAATGCCATCTTCATCCAAATCTCCAACAGCTATTGCATTACCATTATATCCGCTTACGGAAACGTTAAATTCCTGCTTGGGGTTAAAATTGATAAGTCCAACATCAGATATATTACGAAAAACAGAAAATGAATTAGATGCCTTATTTACAACCACGATGTCTGATTTCCCATCTCTATCCATATCAGCTATAACTAATTTCCCTGGACTGCTGGCAGCATAAGATGTCGGTGCATCAAAGTAATTCTTGTTCTTATCACCATTATTATGAAAAACATAAATCAAATTGTATTGTGTATCCGAAACTGCAATATCCAACTTTCCATCACCATCCAAATCCCCTAACTTTACATAGGTAGCATCTGTAAAAGCGGCTGAAAACAATATAGGAAGTCGGATAGAAAAATCCCCTGCCCCATCATTAATTGACAAGGACAATTCGTTAGTCGAAAGATCGGTAGTGACCAAATCAGGGAAACCATCACCATTCACGTCACCTAAAGCTATTGAGCTTGGGTTAAGCCCAACATTATTATACTTTTTAGGTATACCAAAAGAAGCACCTGCCCCGTTTGCAAATGTCAAGCCGAAAGGTTTTAAGGAATATGCCGTAAGGCCATTTCCCACATTGGTCACTGTTAAAAGTTCATTGTTTGCACCAGCGGGAACCGTTACGGTTAAACTCGTAGAAGTAGCCGCTTTAACAACAGCCTGTGTAGCTCCAAAATAAACCGCATTCTGTAACTTGTCAGTACTGAAGTTCTCACCAGTGATCACTATATCATCACCAACCTTGCCACTAGATGGATTCATCGAAATGATCGTGGGGGGGTATATTGTTGGGGTCGTATTCAAATAAATAGAAAGCTGTTTAAAGTTATTATCAGCGACAACTAAATCAGGTTTACCGTCTCCATCTATATCCGCAACTTTTAAAGCAATTTGCGCCAAGTTTGTCCCAACGTTAAATGGTTTGAAATCTAGGTGGCCATTTATAGCACCCATATTTTGCAAAACGAGTGCGTAATTATTGGTTTTATTTTCTGTTACCAAATCGATCAACCCATTTCCATCCACATCACTTAAAAAAACATCAGTAGCAACCCCGCCCGAAGTTGTGATATGAAAAGGTGGGCGGAAAGTTAAATTACCATTATTTAAAAGGACTGAAATACGGCTTACTTTACCAGATTGGTTAGGTAAAAGTAAATCTGGTTTTCCATCTTGATTGATATCCCCAATAGCAAAATTAACTCCTGCAACCATATCCGTGTAAAAACTAAATGATGGGACATCACCAGGTGAAGCTGTCATATTCTTATAGATCATCAACCCCGTATTTCCAGCACCATCATCGAAGGAAATGACAAGCTCTGGTTTACCGTCGTCATCTAAATCCTGTGCCTGAACCTTCTTTATATTAAAACCAATGCTGATCTCATTATTAGATCCAAAATTCACAGTACCATTAGCACTTGTATTGGGCGTAATGTGTACAGAGTTATCTGTAATAAATATCAAATCATTTTTCCCATCAGCATTTAAATCTTTTGTCAGTAAACTGGTATTAACGATATTACCTTGTGCATTTGGAAATACACCTAGAAAAAGATTCCCAAAACTTAAGCTCTGACTTTGAGGGCTGGTTTGATTAATTGCATAATGAAACTGAAATTGTCCCTCAGACATGACTAAATCTTTCTTGCCATCACCATCTAAATCTGCAGTGCTAATCGAATTAGTAGATAGCGGTAGCATAATGTTAAAAGAATTATCAAAAGTGACATTATTGCCAACACTTGTGTTCAGATAAAATATGGCTACCGGAGCATTGGCATTATGCGTATCAAGCATAATAAGATCCATCTTTCCGTCTTCATTTAAGTCATCACAAACAATTTTTATGGTCTGTAAAGAGCCAACAGGTGTCTGAACTGTATTTCCAAAATCGATTTGTCCATTACTGCTAAAAGTAATATCAAAACCTTTTTGGCTAGCACCAGATAATTTAGAACTTAAATTGGTTACGGTTATACCGGTAAGGTCTGCGCCTACTGGTACCGTAACAACTAAACTACTGCCATCAGCAGCAACGGATTTAACTTTTCCCACAGCCGAACCAAACAGTACCACATCCAATGCCGGATTGGCATCGAAATTTGAACCAGTAATGGTAACATCTGTACCCACTGGGCCACTTTGCGGATTAAAGCCCGTGATAGTAGGAACTTGCGCTTGAACACTTAACGAAACCAGACATACTGCTAAGCAGCTTGCTAGTTTGACGAAGTAATGGCGTAAACACTTTTTCATGATGAATAATTTTATGTAAGCTTATAACCTGGTCCTTCGATTAAAAAAAACCTCAAACTCAATAAAGAGAAGCTTTGCGTATTAGGGACAGATTATAATTCAACAAAATTAAATCAACACAGCGCCTCAAAAAATCGTCTTTTAGGGGGTTTTTGCGGATACCTACTATTCCCTACTGAGCCAGGAGCTAAAGCTTAATATGCGCCAATAAGTTGTGAGCGGAGCATAAACCCAACGCAATTTTCTAGCTAACGGTTTATCCTTATAAAACAGAGGGATAAAATCTAATCCTAAAGGATTAGATTTAGGTAGGTAGTTTACTGATAAATCGTAAAGAATGAAGAATTTGAAGTTTTTGTGCATGACAAGTCCATCCAACAACTATTGATTAAAGTGGAGTACCACGATTATTCTTGCTCGTCCTTTCCCTTGCAATTGGAACTGCAAAGTGCTCAGTGTAACCAATTGTGATTCGATGAAAAAACTGCTTATGCATACAATGCCCAACCAATAGCTATCGGATCGAGCTGAGCACGACGCCCTTTTCATATGCTTACACAAAACTAGCACATGCACTTAGCATGTGAAATCTTACCTATCCCCCCTCAAAAGACGATTTTTAAATCCCGCTATAAGAAATATTTTTAAACTGGCATTACATGCATTGTAGTGCCTTAAAAAATTTAGCTAAATACTTTAAAATTTAATTATGATCAACCATTCTCCGGCATTTTACCGCCGAATTGTAAGCCCCGTGGCTATGCCTGGCTTATATGAGCTAGAGGTAGCTTGGGCAAAAGCACAAGAGCTTTTTCAAAACCAAAATTATGCAGACGCTATTCGAGCCTGTATAGCCTATTGTAATCCCAAGCTGTGCAGCAAATATGGAAACGCTGAACAAACAGCATTTGACATTCCGCATGGTTCAGCCATCATTCAAGTGCGTATAGCCGCTGGAAAGTTAAGCATCAACGCCCCTTTCTTAGCACTTCCTGTAGAAAACAGGGTGGCCCTGATGAGAAAGATAGGCGAAATCAATTTTTCAGAGCTGGTGCTTGCGCAGATTGAAAAAAAAGAGGATGAGCTTTCCTTTGTTGCCGAACTTCCTTTCGAAGCCTGTCAGCCAATTATTGTGTACGAACTCTTCCGCAGTGTTTGCTTAGGAGCAGATTATTGGGATGACGAATTTACTACTCATTTTGCTGCTCAACGCTTAAGAGAGCCCCTCATTAACCCACACCCTGAAAGCATCATCAAATCTGGCTGGACTATTTTTACTACCCTAGTTCAAACTGCAATTGAAAATGCGAATGAATATGAGCATAACCGCAAAAACCCGTATGCATGGGATACCATCATCATTTGTTTACAAAAGTTAGCATATATACTCAACCTACAAGGGAAGTTTGGGAATGGCATCAATGATGAAATCAATCGTTTAAATAATGGCTATGTTGATTTTAATGAACGCATCAAGTCTGGCAAAAAGTTTCTACAGGAACTTCAAAAACTAACGTATGAACAATTTAGCTTGGAGATTTTTGAAGGGGAAGTATTTGTACCCAGCAAATATGCAGCTAGGCTGGAAAATCTGCAAAACAATTTCGATCGACCTTATGAGTTATCTAAAAAAGAATTTACCAATGGAGAATTCGAGGCGTGCTCATTAACCATTATACAGAACTATACCGGCATTTTGTATGAGTTTAATTTACCAGCAGAAGTAGAAGGTTTTATTTGTCAGGCGCTGATCTCATCTGCAGAAAAACCTTGGAAAGAATGTGCAGAAATTTTGTTTACCAGCCTTAAAAATTTTATGGAGGCCGATCTATTAGCAAAACTTGCTACTACTCCACCCGCAGTATTAAATGGTGGTGAGGCCGTGCAAAATCAACTCGCCTCACTTTTTGCAGATACTTCATCCCTTAACAAAGTATTGTCTTCTTTTAGCAGTTTATTTAAATAATCTATACCTATGAATTTTTCTATAATCGAATCTCTAGTCTTTAAGGTGAATACCGCTAAGGGATCGGGAACTTGCTTTTTTTTAAATGAGCAACAAATTTTTGTAACCAATTTTCATGTAGTGAATGGCTGCCATGTGGTAAGCGTTGAAAACAATAAACAGGAACGCATGATGGCGGAGGTAATTCTTGCCGACCCAGGTGCAGACTTAGCTCTGTTAAGAGTAAGTACACCAATTGTCGCTACTGATCTGATGTTTAATACAGAACCTCTTTTCAACACTCAAAAAGTTTCTGTCGCTGGTTATCCTTACGGCATGCCCTATTGTATTACTCAAGGCATTATCTCTTCGGTGAACCAAGTGCTTTCTAATCAAAACTTCATCCAAATTGATGCGGCAATTAACCCTGGTAACAGTGGAGGCCCAGTTTTAGACGAACAGGGAAATCTAATTGGAATTGTTGCTTCTAAATTTACAGAAGCAGATAACATGGGTTTTGCCATTCCAGTTGCACGGCTAGAAGAATTAATTGGTGTGTTGAAGATCGCTAATCATCAATCGTATGCCATTAAATGCACTAGCTGTGATACCGTTATCGTTAACCGTTCTCACTATTGTCCATCTTGCGGAGCAGGATTAGAAGAAAGTTGGTTTGATGAGTATGAACTTTCTTTTGTGGGTCGTTTTTGCGAGGATGCGATGGCTAAAGCCGGCATTAATCCGGTATTGATGCGGGCTGGACATGAATTTTGGGTGGGTCATTCGGGAAGTGCTGAACTGCGTATATTTATCAGTGGCAATTATATTTATGCCACTAGCCCCTTGAATAAAATGCCTAGGCAGAATACAGAAGCCATACTTTCCTATCTGCTCAGCAATCCGCTTAAGCAATATCAGCTGGGCCTTTCAGATAATATGATCTATATTTCTTATCGTTTTCCATTGGGAGGCATTCACAATGAGAAACTTTACGAAACCATGCTGAATGACTTAGCGGGTCTCGTAACTAAAGCAGATGAAATGGATGATTATCTTCAGCAAACTTTCGGATGTGAAAAAGCGGTTTATGCCAAAAACGTCGTTATTGGCTAGTATCGTTTAATAAACATACGGCTGCTTTTATGCAGCTGTATGTTCTTATGTGTTTATAAGCAAAATGCGTAAACTTACTCTACTCCAGCTGCAATCATCTTAGCAGCTATAAACGAATAAATTTCATTCCAAGCTACTGTAAATTCCTCTTCCCAATATTTACCGAAGCCCTGTCTCATTGACCATAATAATGCTGTACCAACAGCTTGATAATGCGCTGGTTGTACACCATAGGCAACATGACGTTGAGCCAGTCCAGCAATATTTTCTGCTATGGTATCTAATTGATCGAGGTGCTTAATAATATAAGAAAGCATATCGAGTAATTTTTCATATTGAGCTGGCATTGATCTTTTATTAAACATTGGTTTTACATCCGGTGCAATTTTAAAAAGCCTATTATAAAATAATCTACCTAAAACTTTCTTATCCATCTGAGTGATTAAAAACCAGCTCTTTTGTACCAATTCAATATTTTCTGGTTTCATAGGTTGATTAATTTATGTTAAAGACTTTTACTGTATATCCTTTTTTTAAGCACAGGTACTGTGCTTAGTTATGTTCAATTGTTTCCTTAATGAAGTGTATAGTCTTGCTATTTTTCTAGTCATGAATAGCCAAATCCAGACTGCACAAAATCTGTACAAGGATAGCTGGAAAATCATTTCCCAAAAATCGTCTTTTAGGACTAGTTAATCTTAATTTAACCCTCAACACACTTTAAAAACACGTGCAGCTTACTTCAACATCACCCCTAAAGACTAATCTGTTTTTTATTTATTACCTTATATGCAAAAAAGGGGATGTGCAATACACATCCCCTTTCTTACGTATTTACCCCTTATTTTTTAATCATCACTGGCTTGATGACCTTTTTAGGCGCTGCTTTTTGTACTGGCAATGATTTGACATAACCAATAATTTTAAATTCTGTTCTACGGTTAAGCTGGTGTTCTGCCTCCGTACAGTTTACGCCATTTGCACATTGATTGATTAATTTCGTTTCACCGTATCCCCTAGAAATTAGCTGTCTAGCTGGAATTCCTTTGCTCACTAAGTATTTCACTACACTTTCAGCACGTCTTTGAGACAATAACATATTTGCAGCATCTTTTCCACGAGAATCGGTATGCGCACTCAGCTCTACCATTAATTCTGGGTTATCCAATAACATATCACGAATCTTATCAAGCTCTGGTAACGATTCCTTTCTTAGCGTTGCTTTCGCAAAATCGTAATAAATGTTCTCAATTTTAATTTCCTTATTGATGACCACTTTTTCAAGCTCAAAATCAACATTGAAAATAGTACCCTCTGGTTTATCTAGGGTGCTCACCACTACACTTCTTTTGGTAAAATAACCTTTTTTCTTCGCTAAGATTAAATAGCGTTTATTTTTCTCCAAAGCAGAAGCATACTTCCCATCTGCTGTTGTTTGAGGGTTTTTAACTAACGTTTTATTGTCTTTTATCTGTATACTTACCGAATCTAATGGCGTACCTGTTAGGGCATCGGTTACCTTACCTTCTACTGCATAGCCTTTTGCCAGATCCATCAAAAAGGTATAACTGGTTTTTCCTTTATTTAACCCTATGCTATCAGCTAAAGGAACATATAAAGCTTTGCTGAAAGTTATGGCTTCTGCTAAGCAGTCTTTTAAGCTGACGGCTAATTTTCCTGATGCATCTGTATATTTCGTTTGCACTGAATCTTTAACAGTTGCTCCTAACGAAACCTTTACATTTGCCAATGGTTTTTTAGTTGCTCTATCTAAAACCAAAATATCTACCGGGCAAGAAGTTACCAGGTTCAGGTAAAAACTATACAAATCATCTAAACCTTTACCTCCAATTCTATTGCTGCTCAAATAACCATATTTCTGATCTTTTTCAGAAGGTTGAATAACAAACACGCCGAAATCATCTGCAGAAGAGTTGATCGGTTCAGGTAAATGGAAGGGTTTGGTAATTGCGCAATTCCCCACCTTTAAAGAGGTTGAAAATAAATCTAGTCCTCCTAATCCCAAATGTCCATCCGAAGAAAAGAATAACGTATTGTAATCATCAATAGAACTAAACAACTCATTGCCTTCGGTGTTCACCGTGCATCCTGCATTAACTGGAAAAGACCAGGTATTGTCTTTTAGCCTTTCTGAGTAGAAGATATCAAAACCACCTAAACTACCTGGGCGATCAGAAGAAAAATAAAGTCGCTTCCCATCTGCTGAAAGCGCTGGGTGCATGGTCGAATATTTATGGTAATCATTGTATGGAAACACCTTTATCTCAGACCACGCTGTACCTTTTTTCACCATAAAACAAAGTTCGTTATACGAATATTGCCATTGAATTTTTGCTTTGCTCTTCGATTTTTCTTTTGTTAAGTCATGTACTCTGCTAAAGAATACAGTGTCACCTGTTTTATTAAAACATAATGGGCCAACATTTAATTCCTGTTTTAAAATAGATAGAAATGAGCTATCTGCACTGCTTATTTTTTGAGGAGTGCGTTTAAAAACAGAATCAATTAGTTTAGTTTGGCTATTGCTAATTGTTTCGGCAGAAGCGAAAGAAAACCCCTTCCCTGTTCTATGGTAAATTGTGTTCTTTACAACTTTCCCTTTACTAAGGCTATCGGTTTTAAACCTATCGGTTAAAAACAAAAGCTGATCTTTTAGCAACCATGGAGAAAACTCAGCATAGCTAGTATTTGGTTTATCTAGTAGATTTACCCATGATTTATTGTTAATCAATGCTGCTTTTCTAAGTTGTGCTGTAGTTTCAGCATGTGTGGCAAGCGTTAAAGCTTTCAAATCACCAGGGGTCTTTTGGTAATAACTGCGGTAAGCCGCTGCAGCTTGGGTATACTTCCCACTAATACGCAACAGTTCCGCATACTCAAGCATCCTAATAGGGTCTTCCAATAATTTTTGCTCACCTGCCTTCGCATACCAATTTTCTGCTATGGCAAATTCTTTCGCATAATTGTATATCCTGCCTATTTTAAGCACTGCGTCTTTTTTTGTTGAATCCTTTTGTACAATTTTTTTATATAAGGGTAATGCCTTTGCATATTGCTCATACTTAAATAGGGTATCTGGATTTTTTGATTGCGCATTAGACTGCGACAAATTTGCCAACATCAGTACTGGCAAAACATATAATACATATTTTTTCATTCGTATAATTTTGTTTTTCATTTATAATGAAGCGATCATTTTTCATCCTCGTATGGGCTTAAAAATCCTGCTAGTTTCCTAATTAAACTGCTAGGTTAATAATATCTTGGTGAGGCATGAGATTTCCATATGGTTTTTCCAGGAATTAAATATCCTATTGAAATTTCATGTGAATTTCTTGGCACACCGTAATCAGCGAGATCAAAATCATAAGAATAGCCTAGCCTCATTTTACTGTCGAACAAGTAGAGCTGCATCATGGCGACTGCAGAATTCGACTTATATTCACGCCCTGCTGAAGTTCGATAACTACCGCCTAATCCAATTTTATCATTAATAATAAGTGAAGCATTAAAATCAAGATCCATTGGGCCCTTTAAATCCGTCCTTAATAAGGTTGAAGGATAAACTTTGAGCGTTGAACTCATTTGCCAAATGTATCCAGCAGTAGCAAAGAAATGCCTGTTGCCATTCATGTAATCGGCGAAATGATCTTCGTGCTTTAACGTTAATAAGTGTGTGGTAGAGAGGCCTAAATAATACTTATCATTACTCAAATAAATGCCACCGCTAAAATCAGGAGTTAGGTTAGAGATAAGAGTAGCGGGAATAGCCTGATCATTTTCTTGATTATACGTTAACATGGTTCCATCTAGCGAAAAATTAGAAACGCCTGCACTTACACCAAAGGAAAGTTTAGTCTCCTCAGATAGTGATATTTTATACGCATACGATAACATGGTTGAAAATTGTTTCTGAGCACCCAATTCATCGTTAATGACATGAAGTCCAAGTCCAACTTTGCCATCGTTAAAAATACCATCTGCGGTGAAAGCTTGGGTTCTAGGCGCACCAGCAATTTTTTGTCTTGCCCACTGGTTTCTATTTACCAAGTTTACATTCAGTATGCCCTTATTACCAGCATAAGCAGGATTTAAAACCAATCCATTAAACATATATTGGCTATAGAGTGCATCTTGTTGGGCAAAAAGAGCCCCAGTACTCAGCACTAAACCGAGTATAAAAATGAGTTTTTTCATAATATTTTTAATGTAATAAAGTGAGGTACCCGGAGTAGGTTTTTACACTGCCAGCTACATTTACACTGATGAAATAATAATACGTTCCTTCGTTCAGGCCTCCACCATTCCAGGCATTGGCATTTGTATATGGTTTTCTTGAATAAACTTCATCACCCCAACGATTGGTAATTCGCACTTCGTTATCTGCGTACATTTCCAAACCTGGAATTTCCCAGGTGTCATTTTTACCATCGCCATTAGGTGAAAAAGTATTCGGTATGAATAAATCATCAGAATTTTGGTTAGCTAAGGCGAAATACTTAAGTCCTTTCATGTCCATTAACTTTTTTGAGGTTTTTTTACTCAGCTTATCCCCATATAACCCAGTTAAAACATTGGCTCGAGAAGGAAGCCAAGTCGTGCCATTCCAAAATGCCATTTCTTTAAAATTACCATCAGTAAGAGGATCGAAAAGCAGGTCGATATTCATGGCATCAAGCCCATTTAACTGCTCAATTTTATGGTAAAACTTATGATTAACATCAAAAAGACCATTTTTCTTACTCATGGATGCTGCAGAAAGCCCATCGATTTCAGGGTCTTTAGCCAACATGGCTACACTTAGGGTTTGATTTGGCCCTTGTCCTTTGAGTATAACCGGTCGATATAACAGGCCATTTTTAGAAGATCCTGTAGGAAACAAGTAATCGGCATTTCCATTCATTTTTCGAACCAATGCCCCGGGCGTGTTTCCAGAACTAACAAAACCCGATGATCGCTTTACCGCATCTACACTCCCATTATTAACGGCTAAGTCGTAGCTTTCCAAAGCCAATTCTCTATCCGTAAGATCTAGTTCTCCATTTACCTCTTGGTTTACACCTAAAGTTTTTATGCCCGTTCCTGTTAATGACAAATTGTAAAAGGCAGTGGTATTTGCACCTGCTATTTTCTGATGATTACCTAAAAACTCAACCGTTCCTTTACTTGATGGATTAAGCACTTTTGATGCCTCATCTTGATTACTCCAATTCCCCGAAAGCCCAAGCCAACCGTTTAAGTACAGTTCTCCTTTTTGGTGGATGAAATCGGTGTTATTGAGTACGGTGATAGAGTTAGTACTTAAACTAACTATACTACCATTATTAACCATTTGTGCATGACATGGCATATCCATCAGGTATATAACCAATCCCGATAGGTAAATAAAAGTTTTTTTATAATGTATCATGATACGCGTTTAATTTATACTATTGAATAAGGGTTATGTTAATTTTATACGTTGGTGGAAACTCATACTGTGCGTTCCCCAACGTGGTAACGTATATATGTTTTGGTCCTGGAAGGGGAAACGCAGGGTTCCAAACCACTACCCTTACCATGCCATCAATCAATACACGAGCTTCGGTAATAATAAGGTATATATTGAAAGCACTTGCGGGGTTAGATCCCCCCGGTACCATTATAGGTGGGGCATCTGCCGGCACGACTCCCCCAACTTTAGCTGTTGGAAAAGGGATGTTATAAATTTTATATCCATTTTCCTCAATAATTCCATTATCAGCAGTATACTGCAACTGTGTGACAGAAAAAGTCGGTGGATTTAAATCTACCCATTTTAAACCATCAAAATATTCTAATAATTTTGTAGTTTCATTAAACCTGAGCATGCTCGATTCGGCAACAGCAGGACGTTGAGTAGTTGTTCCAGAGGGAACAATCATGGCATCTGTACTGTTTACGTCAAAAATAGCAGATGGCGAACTTGTATTAACTCCCACAGCATCAAATAAATACCCGGTGATCTCATCACCAAATATCAATGAATTACTTTTTCTTGGTCTATTTTTAACGTAAAACGCCATGCTTTTTGAAATTCCTGAATAGTCTGGACCTGAGAGACCTCCGATACCTATATTATCATTGCCAGTAGATGCTGCTGAACCAGCACTATATCCTAAAAAAATGTTATTATTACCACTCGTGATATTACTACCAGCACTTACGCCAAAAAGAGTGTTATTCGCACCTGTAATTAAATATGGGGTTGGAATTTTATCCCAAGCACCAAACATGATATTAGGTCCTTTGCCAGCATCTTCCTGCCATAGCATCCGTTGTCCATTGATCCATAAAGGAGCTTTAATATTGACAAAAGCTGGATTTGTTTGATTAATTGGCGTAATTCTAAAAGCTTCTTGGTTATTTGCACCGAAGCGCATGGGCTGATTATCTGTGGTACCTACATAATTAAAAGTGGGCACCGTTCCATAATTCCCATCTAATGTCCATCCTGTATTTTTAGAAAGATTTACCCAAGACTTATAATTATTAAAATATTCTGCAAAGTCAAGTTCCTTATTAAAGCGAAGCATACCTTCTACTGGTGATGCAGGTCGTGTTTTTGTATCCCCAATTGGCAATACAATGGCATCATCAGTGGCTACGTCTAGCGTAGCTCTAGGAGTTCTCCGTATTGATCCCTATCGCTAATTTATTTGCATTGGTACCACCCAATATTAAAGCATTATTTTGTTTTGCGAGTGCATTATTACCTAAGGCAGTTGCATATTTTAAATCACCCACAGGGCCAGCATAACGGCCAATGGATGTATTAAAAGAGCCCTTTGTGGTATACGTACCTGCATTGTCGCCTATAAAGGTGTTCTCATAACCATCAGTAAGTTCTGAACCCGCTAATGCACCGATTAAGGTATTACCACTCCCTGCATTTAAATTTTTGCCTGAGCTTGCTCCGAGCAATGTATTATTTGTACCGGTCAATGAGGATACGATATTACCAACCAACAAATTATTCCAGAGTACATCGCGACCAAAAGAGAGGATAGGCTCTGCCCTAAGCTGTAGTGGTGCATTTAAATTCAAAATTCCAGGTTGATTGCCATTCACCATAATTCGGGCGGCTTCTATTCCCTTTACTTTAAAAATTAAAGGTATTAAATCCTGTGTACCAATAAATCTACCTTTACCTATACTTGTATTTCCTTTTAAATCCCAATCTGTAATACTTGGTTTACCTGGACCGACAGATAATGGAGTCCATGTCCCGCTTTGCAAATTGTTACTGCTATTTTTATAGTAATAAAATCCAGGTGATACGGCCGTATTTCCAATCAGCGAATTGCCAAATGTGGTATTATAGACAATCATTCCATCCATCAAGGAAGGAAAATTATCCATTTGAACCAATCCAGTTATGGCTAAGGAGCTGAGCGAAGTTAAATCTACTCGTGGAAAAATTAATCCTTTTCCATAGTTGCTGGAGTTGTTCCATGCCGGAGAGCTAGACGCATCTAAAAAGGCGGTGCTATTGGGTGCACCATTATTAAAATAATATAGGTTACTCCTTACCTGTGCTGAAACAGGAGCGCTGAGCAGGCACACTGCGATGCAGCTTAATACGGATAGGATATATTTTATGCGCTTCATATCTTAATTATTGAATAACAGAAACATATATATCGAAATCTCCAGCACCAAGGACCACATTTTGTACCGGGCCAGAATTTGCGAAATACCAGAAAGAAACCGTTACATTATCATCAGCTAAAATCGAACTTCCATGGCAGAAAACATTGGGTGAAAAGCCTTTAGAACAACTAACATTTACCACCCCACCGACTTTAGCTCCAGGCACCTTTATAACCACATCCTGACGTGTGCCGGGAACAATTACAATTGGGGGTGAAGTATAAGTTGTCTTAAGAATACTTCTTTCGTTATTCAAACTTATCCAAACCGTTCCGTTGTAATACTCCATCATGGCCAACTCACTATTGAATCTCACCATACCAGCTATAGGTGCTTGAGGACGTTGATTTTTAGTGCCTCTTGGCACAATCATGGCGCCATTATCAGAAATATCTAATACTGCTCTAGGACTTGAGATATTAATACCTACCCTTACTGGGTCTGTAACACTACCAATCACTACAGCATTATTGATATCAACTTTGGCCTTGTAGCCCAAAGCCACTGTATTTGCTAAATTACCAACAGAGGGACCCGCCTGATTCCCAATTGCCGTATTCCTAGCTCCTATTGTATTTGCAATCCCTGCGCCTTCACCAATAAAAATGTTAGCCTGTCCATCGGTTGTATTAGCCCCTGCATTCTTGCCCATAAAAATGTTATCAGCTCCTACCAATCCAGAAGGTATCGTATTCCCTACAACAATATTATTTTTGCTTGGCGCTCCTCCGTCCCATAACATGCGTTGTCCATTTACAAACAAAGGCGCTTTCAAATTGACATTCCCTGGATTAGCACCGTTAGGTTCTATTCTGAAAGCTTCTATTGCATTTGCTCTAAAAGATGTGGGTTGGTTATCTGCAGTGCCAATGTAATTCGCTGATGGATTTGTACCTGAATTGCCGGTTAAATTCCAACCCGGACCAAAACCCACACTTACCCATTTACTGTTGTTACGGTATTCTAAAAAATTACTTTCCGAATTGAAACGAATCATGCCTGGAACTGCATTTAATGGCGAACCAACACTACCAGGTTGCTTAGTAGTAGGACCAACTGGAAGAACGATGGCATCATCTGTAGCTACATCTAGTGATGATCGTGGAATTTCTGTGTTAATACCCACATTTAAACGGTAGGCATTTATACCCCCCAATGCCATAGAATTACTTGCCTTAACCGTAGCGCCATAACCTAAAGCAACTGTATTATTTATAACGCCAATCGGCCCCGCATTTTTACCAATGGCAATATTTGAGCTTCCCGTTTGGTTAAGTAATCCAGCACCATCTCCAATAAACGTATTTCCATTTCCTGTTGTATTTTCACTACCAGCAGCTGCCCCAACAAAAGTGTTGAAACTTGCGGCACCTAAATTTAGTCCAGTATTTCCTCCAATCAGCGTATTATTTTGACCAGAAGGTGTTTTAGCTTTCGTATTACCTACCATTAAGTTAAATTGCCCAGCAATGCCCCCATTCCATAATATACTTTCACCATTCATAAAAAGAGGTGCTTCAATATTTAAACTAGAAGGCAATGATCCATTGGGAGCAAAACTCGCTGCTATAATATTATTCACCTTAAAAGTCAATGGATTGAGGTCAGTTGTCCCCAAAAAATTTAAGGAAGGATTGATCCCGGTATTTCCTGAAAGCGACCAATTGGCACTAATACTTGAACTACCTCCCGAAACAGGCATCCAAGTTCCACCTAAAAGTGTATTACTTGAATTTTTGTAATAATAAAACCCAGGTGAAACGAGTACATTGCCAATCGGAGTTACCCCGCTTCCCACATTATACACCATCATTCCATCCATATAATTGGGGAAGTTGGAAGGTAAGGAGAACCCAGTCATCGCTAAATTGGATAACTTAGTGAGATCTGTTCTCGGAAAAACTAGTCCTTTCCCAAGATTATTGGCTGTACTATTCCATACAACCGAACTGGAAGCATCCAAAAATGCCGTGCTAGCTGGAGCACCATCGTTACTCAAATTTAAGTTTGTTCTAACCTGTGCATTTGATTTCAATGTACCTGTTAACAATGCAACTGCAGTTAGTAAACAGATTTTGTGATTTAAATACTTCATACGCTTATAAATTAATATCCTGTTGTATTGTACCAATTGTTACCATCACTGATAATTCCAGTAGCCGTTTGAGCGGTTACATAACCCGGTTGACCAATAACTGGTGAAACACCACCTACTAATACGAACTGCCCTGTTGTTGTTGCATTTGGTACCATAAAAATTAGCATTCTACCTTTGTTTGTTTTAGCATCAGGAAGCGTGATGTTAATTGTTGCATTTGTATTTGATAATAAAATGTAATAATCATCTGGACCTACTGTAACGGCAGCACCATTATCTGTTCTGATGTTTACAAACTGCGCTTTACGAAACTGGACACTACCATCTACATCAAACTTTTGTGTAGGTTGAACGCCAATACCAATGTTTCCTTTCCCAGCAAATAATAAATTATTACTATTCATGTCTACTGTTCTAGCTGATTGTAAAGCTCCATCGGTAGTGTATATGTTTTGCTGTGCAGCAGCTGTAACTGCCTTTGGCACCCATTTTCCACCATCATACGTTAAAACTTCATCAATTAAAGGCTTCGTGTTATCAACTGGTATATTCTGAATTTGAATAACGGTTGGATTAGGATAATTACCCGATAAATCTCCCCCTGCAACACCATTGGTTAAGCCATCTTTACCATCGGCACCTTTAATGTTTGTCCACGTTTGCGTAGTTGGATTAAAAACCCAAGTTCCACTATCGTTGGTTACAATGGTAATGCCTGCCCCGGGTGCTCCAGGTGTTCCAGAGCCTGGAATACCTGGTTGACCGGTAGTTCCTGGTAAACCCTGTATTGAAAATCCAGTATCACCTTTATCGCCTTTTGCTCCTCTTAGATCTGGTGTGACAAAGGTCGTACCATCAGTATAGGTAAAGGTTAATGTTCCATTCCCACTATTTGTAGTAGCTTGTATTCCTTTTCCATCTGCACCCTTTGCTCCTGCTGCACCGTCTGCACCTTTTGCACCATCAGCACCTGCTGGGCCTATTGGCCCTTGAACTCCCGCTGGACCTGTTGCACCTACTGGACCGGCAGGGCCAGTTAAACCTGTAGGACCCACTGGACCTGGAGCTCCGTCTGCACCTTTTGCACCATCAGCACCTGCTGGGCCTATTGGACCTTGAACTCCCGCTGGACCTGTCGCACCTACTGGACCAGCAGGGCCAGTTAAACCTATAGGACCCACTGGACCTGGAGCTCCGTCTGCACCTTTTGCACCATCAGCACCTGCTGGGCCTATTGGCCCTTGAACTCCCGCTGGACCTGTGGCACCTACTGGACCAGCAGGGCCAGTTAAACCTGTAGGACCCACTGGACCTGGAGCTCCGTCTGCACCTTTTGCACCATCAGCACCTGCTGGGCCTATTGGACCTTGAACTCCCGCTGGACCTGTCGCACCTACTGGACCGGCAGGGCCAGTTAAACCTGTAGGACCCACTGGACCTGGAGTTCCGTCTGCACCTTTTGCACCATCAGCACCTGCTGGGCCCGTATCTCCCTTATCCCCTTTTGCACCTCTCAAATCTGAGGTTACGAAACTGGTTCCATCAGTATAAGTAAACCTAATCAGACCATTGCCCAAATCGGTTGTAGAAGAGATTCCTTTCCCATCTGCACCATTTATTTTTGTCCAAGTGTTGTCAGTAGGATTGAATACCCAGGTACCACTGTCATTCGTTACAATCGTAACGCCTGCTCCAGGAGCGCCTAGTGTGCCTGAACCTGGAAGTCCTGGTGCACCTGTTGTGCCGGGTAGGGCTTGATAGGTATACCCCGAAATCTCCCTTATCTCCTTTTAAACCGTCAGCACCGGCTGGGCCTTGAGCACCATCAGCACCTTTGGCTCCGTCCGCTCCCACAGGACCAGTTGGACCTGCTGGACCCTGAACTCCAGGATCACCTTTTGCACCGTTTATATTTGTCCACGTCTGTGTACCGGGATTGAACACCCAGGTACCGCTGTCATTCGTTACAATCGTAACGCCTGCTCCTGGTGCTCCTGGTGTGCCAGAACCAGGAACTCCTGGTTGACCCGTGGTTCCAGGGATAGCTTGATACGTATACCCACTATCCCCTTTGTCACCTTTTAAACCGTCAGCACCGGCTGCACCCGCAGGACCTTGAGCACCATCAGCACCTTTGGCTCCGTCAGCTCCCACAGGACCAGTTGGACCTGCTGGACCCTGAACTCCAGGATCACCTTTTGCACCGTTTATATTTGTCCACGTCTGTGTACCGGGATTGAAAATCCAGGGTACCGCTGTCATTCGTTACAATCGTAACGCCTGCTCCTGGTGCTCCTGGTGTGCCAGAACCAGGAACTCCTGGTTGACCCGTGGTTCCAGGGATAGCTTGATACGTATACCCACTATCCCCTTTGTCACCTTTTAAACCGTCAGCACCGGCTGCACCCGCAGGACCAGTTGGACCTGCTGGACCCTGAACTCCAGGATCACCTTTTGCACCGTTTATATTTGTCCACGTCTGTGTACCGGGATTGAACACCCAGGTACCGCTGTCATTTGTTACAATCGTAACGCCTGCTCCTGGTGCTCCTGGTGTGCCAGAACCCGGAGTGCCAGGTTGACCAGTAGTTCCTGGTAAGCCTTGAATTGAAAATCCAGTATCACCTTTATCTCCCTTGTCACCTTTATCACCAGCATCCCCTTTTGGGCCTGCCGCTCCATCTGCACCTTTGGCTCCGTTTATATTTGTCCATGTTTGTGTACCGGGATTGAACACCCAGGTACCACTGTCATTCGTTACGATCGTAACGCCTGCACCAGGAGCGCCTGCTGTTCCTGAACCTGGGATACCTGGCTGACCGGTAGTTCCAGGAATGGCCTGATAAGTATACCCACTATCCCCTTTGTCGCCTTTTGCACCATCAGCACCGGCTGCACCCGCAGGACCTTGAGCACCATCAGCACCTTTGGCTCCGTCAGCTCCTGCAGGACCAGTTGGACCCGCCGGACCCTGAACTCCAGGATCACCTTTTGCACCGTTTATATTTGTCCATGTCTGTGTACCAGGATTGAACACCCAGGTACCGCTGTCATTCGTTACAATCGTAACTCCTGCTCCTGGTGCTCCTGGTGTGCCAGAACCAGGAACTCCTGGTTGACCCGTGGTTCCAGGGATAGATTGATACGTATACCCACTATCCCCTTTGTCGCCTTTTGCACCATCAGCACCGGCTGCACCCGCAGGACCAGTTGGACCTGCTGGACCCTGAACTCCAGGATCACCTTTTGCACCGTTTATATTTGTCCATGTTTGTGTACCAGGATTAAAACCCAGGGTACCACTGTCATTCGTTACAATCGTAACGCCTGCTCCAGGTGCACCTGGTGTGCCAGAACCCGGAGTGCCAGGTTGACCAGTAGTTCCTGGAATAGCTTGATACGTATACCCACTATCCCCCTTATCGCCTTTTAAACCATCAGCACCGGCTGGACCCGCAGGACCTTGAGCACCGACTGGGCCTGCTGGTCCAGCTGCACCATCAGCACCTTTGGCTCCGTCAGCTCCCGCAGGACCAGTTGGACCTGCTGGACCCTGAACTCCAGGATCACCTTTTGCACCGTTTATATTTGTCCACGTCTGTGTACCGGGATTGAAAACCCAGGTACCGCTGTCATTTGTTACAATCGTAACGCCTGCTCCTGGTGCTCCTGGTGTGCCAGAACCCGGAGTGCCAGGTTGACCAGTAGTTCCTGGTAAGCCTTGAATTGAAAATCCAGTATCACCTTTATCTCCCTTGTCACCTTTATCACCAGCATCCCCTTTTGGGCCTGCCGCTCCATCTGCACCTTTTGCACCATTTATATTTGTCCATGTTTGTGTACCGGGATTGAATACCCAGGTGCCACTGTCATTCGTTACAATGGTAACGCCTGCGCCCGGAGCGCCTGCTGTTCCAGAACCCGGGATACCTGGCTGACCAGTAGTTCCAGGAATAGCTTGATAGGTATAACCGCTGTCACCTTTGTCACCTTTTGCCCCTGCTGCGCCATCAGCACCAGCAGGGCCTTGAACACCCGGATCACCTTTTGCACCGTTTATATTTGTCCATGTTTGTGTAGTAGGATTAAAAACCCAGGTACCGCTGTCATTTGTTACGATCGTAACGCCTGCTCCAGGAGCACCTGCTGTTCCAGAACCCGGGATACCTGGCTGACCAGTAGTTCCTGGTAAACCTTGAATTGAAAATCCAGTATCACCTTTATCTCCCTTGTCACCTTTATCACCAGCATCACCTTTTGGGCCTATCGCTCCGTCTGCACCTTTTGCTCCGTTGATGTTTGTCCATGTTTGTGTACCGGGATTGAAAACCCAGGTACCGCTGTCATTTGTTACGATCGTAACGCCTGCTCCAGGAGCACCTGCTGTTCCAGAACCCGGGATACCTGGCTGACCAGTAGTTCCTGGTAAACCTTGAATTGAAAATCCAGTATCACCTTTATCTCCCTTGTCACCTTTATCACCAGCATCACCTTTTGGGCCTATCGCTCCGTCTGCACCTTTTGCTCCGTTGATGTTTGTCCATGTTTGTGTACCGGGATTGAAAACCCAGGTACCACTGTCATTCGTTACAATCGTAACGCCTGCTCCAGGTGCACCTGGTGTGCCAGAACCCGGAAGTCCTGGTGCACCTGTTGTGCCTGGGATAGCCTGATAAGTATACCCGCTATCCCCTTTGTCACCTTTATCTCCTTTATTACCTTTTAAATTTCCTGTTGTGAAAGTTGTTCCATCACTATAATTGAAAGTGAAAGTGCCATCAAGATTATCTTGGGTACTAACAATAAATTTACCACCATTAGCACCTCCTGCTCCTTTTAACGGAGTCCAAATACCACCATTAATATCTTGAGATTGATTGCTATAATAATAGAAGCCTGGTGTTACAGCCCCACCCCCCAAAGCAGCAGTACCAGTAGCGGTATTATAAACTAGCATACCATCTAGAAAAGTTGGGTAATTGCTAGGAATATTAGGGCCTGTTATAACAAGCGACTTAAGTAGCGTAAGATCTGTTCTAGGAAATACTAATCCTTTTCCTTCATTTTCACTCGTATTCCAAAAGCCAGAACTTGAGGCATCAAAAAATGCAGAGCTCGATATCGCTTCGTCATTTCCAAGGTTAAAATTTGCCCTAACCTGCGCCTTTGTAATTTGATTTAAGCCAAAGACACAAGCAACAGTCAATCCAAATATTTTATAATTCTTATTCATAATTTTAAAAGCCAGAAATGTTATACCAGTTTAACCCATCACATATCAGCATTGCAGAAGTTTTAGCTGAAATACTCTGAGGATTATTTTTGATAGGATTTACTCCGCCAACTAATACATATTGCCCTGTAGAGTTAAATGCCATACTTATGATTAAAATTCTTCCCTTAAAAAGGGTAGGATCAGGCATTGTAATATTTACTGTACCAACGTTGGTACATAAAATATGATAGTCATCTGGTAGTATGGATAAAGATGGAGAGCTATCTGTTCGTGTATTCACATATTGCGCTTTCCTAAACATCACATCGCCATCAACATCTAGTTTTTTAGTTGGAGTAGTTCCAATACCTACATTTCCCGTTCCTGAGAAGCTTAAATTATTACCCCCCATTGCTACCGTTCTCGCACCTGTTAAAGTACCATCACTATTATATATATTTGTTGAACCACCAGCTGCTGCAGGAGTAGCAGGTACCCAATTTGTTCCATTATAAGTTAATACTTGGTTTGTTGTAGGCGTTGTGGTACTTACAGCTACCCCTTGAATTTTAGCTACTATTGGATTAGGATAAGTCCCTGTTAAATCTCCTCCAGCTAGACCCGTAAGCGAACCATCTGCACCCGCAGGACCTTGAGGGCCTATTGGACCTGCCGGGCCTTGAGCTCCTGTTAATCCTATCGGACCTTGGGGACCAGCGGGACCAACAGCACCATCAATTCCATTTGTACCATTTGCTCCAGCAGGACCGGTTGCGCCTGTTAATCCTATTGGACCAGCGGGACCGGCAGGGCCAACTGCACCAGTTGCACCTGTAGGACCTGCAGGACCGGTCAAGCCAATTGGACCTTGCGGACCAGTTAATCCTATAGGACCTTGCGGACCAGCGGGACCAACAGCTCCATCAATTCCATTTGTACCATTTGTACCGGCAGGACCAGCAGGACCTGTTAAACCTATCGGGCCTTGTGGACCTACTGCGCCTGTTGCACCAGCTGGACCAGTTAAGCCGATTGGACCTTGTGGACCTACTGCGCCTGTTGCTCCAGCAGGACCTGTTAATCCTATCGGACCTTGGGGACCTACTGCGCCTGTTGCACCAGCTGGACCAGTTAAGCCGATTGGACCTTGTGGACCTACTGCGCCTGTTGCTCCAGCAGGACCTGTTAATCCTATCGGACCTTGGGGACCAGCGGGACCAACAGCACCATCAATTCCATTTGTACCATTTGCTCCAGCAGGACCGGTTGCGCCTGTTAATCCTATTGGACCAGCGGGACCGGCAGGGCCAACTGCACCAGTTGCACCTGTAGGACCTGCAGGACCGGTCAAGCCAATTGGACCTTGCGGACCTACTGCACCAGTTAATCCTATCGGGCCTTGGGGACCTACTGCGCCTGTTGCACCAGCAGGACCAGTTAAGCCGATTGGACCTTGCGGACCAACTGCACCAGTTAAACCTGTAGCACCAGTTGGACCAGCAGGACCTGTTAAACCTATCGGACCAGCAGGGCCAACTGCACCAGTTAGCCCATCAGCTCCATTTGTACCAGCTGGACCTTGTGGACCAGTTGGACCGACAGCACCAGTCAACCCGATTGGACCCTGTGGACCAACGGCTCCTGCATCACCCTTTGGACCTTTTAGGTTTGGTGTAGTAAATGTTGTCCCATCTGAATAAATATAGGTGATTGTTCCATCGTTGTTATCAGTTGTAGTTTGAATACCTTTCCCAGTAGCACCAACTGGACCAGCAGGGCCTTGTATCCCGTCGGCACCTTTTGCTCCAGCAGGACCAGTTGCTCCTGTTAGTCCAATTGGACCTTGTGGACCAGCAGGACCAACAGCACCATTCATTCCATTTGTTCCAGCGGGACCCGTAGGACCTGTTAACCCTATTGGACCCTGTGGACCTGTGGCTCCTGTTAACCCGATTGGACCTTGTGGACCTACAGCACCTGTGGCACCTGTATCTCCTTTAGGGCCTTGTGCACCAGAAGCTAAGGGTATACCTGGCATAGGCCATCCAGTACCTTCCACGTAGGGACCATATAATATTTTTGTGACGGTATCAATATACCAGCTTCCATTTGAAGGATTTGCTGGAACTGTACCTGAAGGAGGTGTTGTGCCGGCTAATATACCACCTCCAGAAATCTGACAAACCGAATTCCATTTCTGTTTCACACCTTCATAGAAATAAACACAGTTCATGTCTGTATCGTAAACCATTAACCCATTTGCTGGATTAGTAATTGCAGTACGTTCGGTACTGCTCATTCTAGGAATGAGTAAGCCAGATGTATTAGACGTTAAATCTAATAATGCACTAGGGTGAGGTGTTTTTGTGCCGATACCTACATTTCCTTGTCCGAAGGTTGTTTTTGTAAAGACAACACAAACGAAGGACAATAACGCTAACTTAAGATATGTTTTCATAGATATAAATATTTTAGTGTATTAATGACTGGCTTAAGATATTTTTAGCCACTGTATTAGCTTTTAGTACAGCTCTTTTATGAATTAGCCCATTAGATTTTTGGCGAAAGCATTCATAAGAATTTGTTGAATAAATTTTAAACATATTTGATTAGTTCTAAGGAAGATTATTGTTAATTTAAACTGCTATAAAATTAGCAACTCCTATAGGGGCATACAATCATCTTTTGGGGTGGAAGTACTGAAGATTTTGAGTTTAAAAGGATTAGAAAGCGTTAGAAAAGCTTCTTTTTAGCTATACAAGATAAATTTCGCTCGATTAAAGTCAATTTTATTTTTACTCCAATTCGCTCTAAAATAAAATTGATAAGCTATTAATTACGAGTAATTTATCATTCATTTTTGCATAAAAATAGATGTTAAAACATACAGTAATGCAATGAAATTTTACTGCTATTTGATGAAATATACTGGCATTAAAAAGCTTGTTTTTTTACTAATTATAGGATGTGTTTTTGCTAAACACATAGAGCAATCAAACCTGAAACGCTCAAGGCCCAGCAAGTTTATCCACTCTAGGGTTTGCTCATCTATACACCTATGGGCTCGATACTGTACTCGATCTATACTAAGTTTATACTCAACTTCGTACGTTGGGTCATGTGATTTGATGTATAGTCACACCATTTAATGAGGCATTAATGAGGCTTATTCGAGTAATATGCCTGTTAACTCCAAATACACTCCAAATAAATTAGAAATAGGATAAAAGAATAGTTAAATAAAAAAAGCACACCAGTGGGTGTGCTTTAATTGAAATATAATTTTACTTAACGCTATAATGTACACGATGATCTCAATTGTAACTAAAATGCGCAATAGCAGAAAGATTAGCTTTCAATTTTGCGTATAAAGCTGGATTATTGTTTTCATCAATTAATATAGAATTATTTGCGCTGTACGTAACATTTATTAAATCTAATGGCGTAATGTTTGTACCTAATTTATCAAAATCAATTACAATATCGCCTGAATATTTTTCTCCTGATTTCAAGGTTTTATCTTCGCAAGCAGCTAATGTAACAATCTCTTCCTTGCAAATAAATTTGATAGGATAGACAAAGTCATTTACATTACAAACACCAGAAATTTCTAAGTAATTCCCTGTTCTTCCTTTAATATCCAGCATATATCCTGTTTTTGAATAATTACCTACTTCAATTGGAAACGTAGCTAACAAGTTAGTTTTTAAATTGCTTTCAAATTGGAATTCTTTCGTTAATAGTGCAATAGCAGGGATCGTACTGTCATCTTTAGCTCCTATAAAAGAAACTCCTTTTAAAGGAAAGTTATAAGTCGTCCAATTTATACTTGCAACTTCTTTTGTTCCTGCAGCTCCTACAATTTGTGAGACCAAGTTCCCTGATTTAATTTTTACCGCAATTTCTGATTTTAATGGAGCGGTAGGTTGAACATCCTTTTTTTTGCAAGATGAAAAAGTGAATGCCAATGCCGTTGCAAAAACTAATGTTTTAAAATAATTTTTCATGATATGTTTTTTTAAAATTGATGAAAGCCCTATCAAGATTTTACTTAAAACCTTGATATCAATAGATTTATATCTCTTGTAGCTTATATGACAGTACAAAAGTACGGTTACAATGAAGGTTTATATATCGTCTTTTAAGGGGGTAAAAGGAGATCACTATCGATTATAATCCCCAGGTTTCTGCACATTCCTCCTACAATGAGTGAATAACAAGTCGTCATTCCAATATAATAACCGTCATTTCGACTGAAGCGCAGTCCCGTATTTTCGGGAGAGAAATCTTTGAACTATGCTTTTTAAGTCCAAAGATTTCTCGGCTACGCTCGAAAGGACGATAGGACCACAAACCGTCATTTCGACTGTAGCATAGCGAAACGGAGAAATCTTTGAACCATACTTTTTAAGCCAAAAGATTTAGCTTCGCTGAGCAAACCCAGTTCTCGGCTACGCTCGAAAGGACGATAGGACCACAAACCGTCATTTCGAGCGTAGCATAGCGAACGGAGAAATCTTTTAACCTTCGCTACCTTTTTAAGCAGAGCGTAAAAACCCTCAACCAAATTTTCTTAAAAATAATTTGATCTTCTTTTTCCCTATTTACTTGTTTACACATGCGATTTAAGCAAGGAGTTCACAGGGTGCAAACAAGGTGATAACAGGGTGCAAACAAGATTTTTGATCTTGTTATATATGTGTAAACATCTAATCAATACGATTTTGTAACCCCTATTCTTTTGGATTACTACCAAATACGCTATACATTTGAATACATAAAAGCATACAGCATTAATAATTAATAGAATTATAAATAGCTTTTATGATAAAAGTGAGTGCGTAGACGCTAGCGAAGAAATCATCACTTCCTATGCTTAAAAAATAAGAGTAATGAATTTTTCACATCATGACATTATGACTTTTCAATGCGTACGCAACATGGAGTTTGATACCAAAGGAGTTACTCTTGGAAATATTATTTCTTATTGGGATTATATGGATCACTCTATTCCAGCATATGAAGAAGTGGTACCCTCACTCGCTAAATTAGTAGCCCTTGGGGTGATACAAAAGGAAGGGGATAGTTGGAAATGTGCTCCACATTTAATTGCCGCTATTGAAAAACTTTTCAATGGACGAAAGACAATCAAAGGATCAGAAGAGTTTAAATGGATGCACAACTATTTAGCTGAAAAATTTGGAGATTTACCATCCACTACTTTAGACTTAGCTGCTTTTCCAGATCCAGAAACCTTTAAAGCTGCCATACAAACATACATTAACAATTTTTAAGGATCATATAGCGATGCGTTAACTATTCATCCATTTAAAACCTGCAAAAAAACTTATCCAATTTAAATGAATAGGCTTATACTCGTATAACAAGCTAACTTGCTACCCTATGCTTTAAATGATCTTTGAAGCTAGTAAAATAGCAATTGCTTCCTTACCACAATTTACTTGTAATTTTCTATACGTGTTCCTTAAATGAGATCGAGCAGTATCATAAGCAATATTCATTTCATGCGCAATCAATTTAACACTGTAGCCTTTGGTGAGTAATTGCAAAATTTCCGCTTCCCTTTTTGTGAGATCATATTTTATTTGAATGGTATCCTTTTGACGTGAGGTTTTAAAAGAACTGATTACTTTTTTTGCAATCATAGGAGACATTGGAGCCCCTCCGTTAAGTACTTCTGCAATTGCATCAAAGAGTTTTTCAGGTGAGGTCTTCTTCAAGATATAACCATCTGCCCCTGCACATATACTTTTAAACAGCCTTTCATCATCCTCAAACTGTGTGTACATAATAATGGTTGTTTGTGGCCTTGTCTCCTTTATGTCTTCCACCCCTGATATGCCATCCTTTCCTGGCATATCAATATCCATAATAACTAGATCAGGGTTGTATAGGTTTATCTGCCTTTTCACATCATTTACATTGTTAAAATCTGCAACAACCACATAATCGGTATGAGAATTAAGCAGATAAACCAATGAATTCCTAAGGGCTTCATTATCTTCGAAGATGACTAATTTCTGTTCCATTTTATTTTAGACATTAAATTTTGGATGTATAATAGTATTCCTTTACAAGGAGTATGATCTTTAGGTATAGTTACTGTAAATTGTGTTCCTAGCCCTGGGCTTGAAGAAAGGATGAGCTTCCCGTTCCATTTTTCGGTTCTACTTTTAATATTTTTAAGACCGTTTCTTTTATGTTCAGTTTTAGATAAATCGAACCCTTTGCCATCATCTGTAATGTTAAGGCAAATGTTATTGCTACCAGTTTTAAGTTCTACGAGCACCTTTTGGGCTTCCGCATGTTTGCGGATATTATTTAATATTTCTCTGAACATAAGAAAAATGTCTCGTTGTTTTTCGTGAGAGAATTGTTTGTCAACGAGCTCATCAGCCATATTCATTTGATAATCTATTGTACCCATATCAAAGAGCTCTCCTGCGTATCTTCTCATTCTTACAATCAAGTTAGAATCGATAGCAGATTTACTGTTCATGTTCCAAACAATTTCATCCAACGCTTCTGTCGATGCCATTACTTCTTCCCGGATAGCTAAGATATAATCTTTCTGTGAATTTTTAACTATGTTAGGATTACGAATAAGTTCTGTCATGAGTTGGATATTGGTCAGTCGAGAACCGATATCATCATGGAGGTCTCTTGCGATAGACATCCGCATAGTTTCCAATGCTAAAACGGCATTGGCTTTGTGAATGGTGTTTCTTCGATAAATGATCAGCAGTAACACAAATCCTATAATGACACTAAAAAAAACCAACGAATACTTAATAACTCTTTGCTTTTCTAAAGCAGCTAAGCTTATAATTTTGTCTCTTTTTAGCAAAATGATTTCTTTTTCACGTCTTTCCAAATTGAAATCTTCTTCCTTTTTCTTTAGTTGCATGGCAAGTTTATAACTTACCAAACTGTCTTTTTTATCATGGTATTGCTCATTATAAAATAAGGCTTTTTTAAAGTCATTCTTCTCCTCGTAAAATTTCACTAAGTATTTATAACTTTCAAGCTCTTGCGCTTTATTGCCATCTTTAGCATACTGATGGATGTTTTCAAACAGTTTTTTCTCCAAACCTGTATCTGAAACCAACGTAGGCTGAAGAAATTTAAGCTTTGTCTCTATCGCTTTAATTTTAATTTCATCACCAGATTTAATGGCTAATTTACGTACGAGCTTAAATTGATTCAATGCCATTAGGGACTGATTCATTTCTAAATAGGTATTACCCAATTCCATAAGCACTTCGTATTCTTCTGAGAAGAGTTGCATTTCTCTAGCAATGTGAAGTGCCATTCGAAAATATTTCAACGACTTTTCAGCATCTTTCAATCCGCGATAGATTTGACCTAAGGTTATATTTGAAGAACATAAACCACGTTTATCATTTAAAAGCATTTTAATCTTGCTTGATTTTGTGATATAACCCAATGCTTTATCATACAGTTGTAATGCAATAAAATCTCCGCCAATAGCTTGATAAGAAAAAGATTGACCTTTTTTATTGTTGACTTTTAAAAACCCATCTAATGCTTTTAGATGATAATTAAGCGCTGTTTCATAAGCTCCTAATTTAAGGTAAGTATTACCAATATTTAGAGATTGGCCTGCTACAGATAGTGGGTTTTTCACTATTTCACTTTCTTTTAATGCCTGAAGAAGAAAAGGTATTGCGGCCTTGTAATTACCTTCGTTTTTAAGCATAAGCCCTTTCACGGCATTATAATTAGACCTTATTTTTATATCATCTGAAGAGTTTGAGCCATGCTGAAGTGAGAGTTGTCTAAGTTTTTCTAAGTAATATTCAGCACTATCTGTTACCGCTGTATTTTTAAAGATATTTACAAACTCCGTATAACTATAGGCAACATGTAAATCCCAGTTGATCGATTTTGCTAGGATGATTGCTGTATGCAAATGATCTTTTGCTTGATTGATATCATAACGAGTGAGTTCTGTGGCTAATAAATTATGAGCAGCACATAGATCTTTTGCGTTCCCGGATGACTGTATTATTTTTTTCAAACTATCAATCGTACGATTTTGACCAAAACAAAAACCCGGCAAGACTAGAAAGAGAAATAATGCTAAGACACTAAACCGGGACCTGTAGATGGGGAACATTATAAGTTATATCAATTAAAATCAAGTAGTTAAGGCGCATAAGTATGAAAAAGCATTCATACTGTAAATTCTGGTGCTTACAAAGGTAAGGGGATTAAGAGCGGCAATAAATCATCTTTTAGGATGATTTATGATGTATAATATGCCCAATGCGTCTAAAAAAATACGCTAAAAAGGTTATCGAAAACATCAAATGTGCAGTTTTATCACCCTTTAATTCCTAAATAGATTAAATATCCCCTTAAAAGAGCATTTTATACCTACCACCGCTACACTAATTTAGCAGCATGTTTAACATTCTTTTAGTTACTATCTAAAGCAAAACTTACATAATAAATGAAAATGTTATTTTTATATAAACTAATGTGGGTGATAAACGCATTGGTTACTTTGGTATACCTTTATCTTTTGATTGGAGTACTTGGACTGAAAGAGAGCCAAAAACTATCGACGATGGACACTTTAAAGTGGGTTGGAGGTATGCTCATTATTCTTTTTTTACTTTTTTTTAGTATGTACCTAAAACACAAAGGGCGTACTGGCTCTGCAGTTTTATTTTTATCACCTATATGTGTAGGTGTTACGTGTGCACTTCTTTTTTGCATTTACCTGCTTACTGGAAAAAACAAACTTCAATAAGCCCATTTGTATGTACCAAACTATTAAATCTATCTGTTGTTTTTATCTATTCTTGCTTTTCTCCTCCTGTTCATTAAATGCTCCAGAAATCGAGAAAGCTGCAGAAATCAAATCAGTTCTGATAGCTGGTGAAGGTAAAAATGCATTGCTGATTGTTCATGAGCTTACTTATAAAACCATATTGCATCGAACAAATAAATTAAAACTTTCTACTGCATCGGCAATTTTTAGGTATTCTGTTTATCAACTTGATAATGGCCTTTTAGTAAACAGAATGGTAACGGGTAATGGACCAGATGATTTCCAAATTATTGGTTTTCAAGGAAGTAAAATTTGGTGTTATGATAATTTACATCGATTGCACACTAGAAGGCTTCCAGATTTAACACTTCTGCAAACTCAAAAAGATATGGCCCTTACTAATCCTATTTTAAGCCTTAACTCTTCGCTACCCGATGTTGCAGAAACATACCAATATTACCATTATAACCCACTAGATACCCAATTAACTATTATCAATAAAAGTGGCAATACCTTTAAATTAAACGTTCTAACACTAAAGTCTTTTTCTACAGAAAAAGCAAAACCTTTTACTAAAAAACTGAAACCCACAGGGAATTCAGTTTTTTTAAACCCAAAACAACTTCTTAAACTTACAGGCAATAGTGAACAATACATCACTAAAGATGGTAAAACCGCTAAAGTGCCCTACCTGTTTGGCCGATTTCTTCTAGAACAAGATCCTACTAAGCTTGCTATTGCCGAAAAAAATTGGGAGCAAAAACCACTTGCAAATTATAAAAAACCAACCAGAGTAGATTTTAACACCAGTTTCAATGAAAAGATGAATAGGAGTCGCCGCACCATTACTGGCGAGAATCTTGGTGGTGATTCTACCAAGGTTTATCTATTGTATAGTAGTAGTTTTGGTAATAGTGGTGCTGCTTTGATTAGCCAGATAGCTATTAATTCTGGGCAATATAACAAGAGATGGACATTAGCTTTTCCAGATGTGTTTTTCAATCTAGTTGCAAAAAAAACAAAGACACCTTTCCAAAAAAAATACAGAGCGGGTATTCAATCAAGAGATTTTGAATGGTATGGAATTTATGGAAACCAGTTTATTGGCATAAAGATGGCGCATCTCATGGTTGCCGATTTAGGGTCTGGCAAGATAGTGTACTCAAAAAAATTATAAGCTTAAACTACTACATTATGAAAAAGACAACCCTATTACTAGCCATCATTTGTTTAAATAGTCTCACCATTTTCGCTCAGCGCATTCCTAAACCTGAAAATTATTTTATTCTTACAACTAATTTAGGAGACCTGGATAATGATGGCAAGAAAGAACTTGTTGTAGCTTACAATACAAAGAAAGAAGATGACACCTATGAAAGTATACCAAGAGAACTAAGAATTTACAAGATGCAGAACGGAAAATGGGTGATGTGGAAAAAATCTGAGCAGGCTCTTTATGGCAGTCAGGATGGCGGAACGATGGGCGACCCTTTGGAAAAATTGGAGATTAAGAATGGCATTTTAAACATCACCCAAAGCGGAGGAAGTAGTTGGAAATGGGGGCATACAGATAAATATCGCTATCAGGATGGAGAATTCTATTTAATCGGCTATTCTAGCATGGATGGAAAACCCTGTGAATATTTTGTTCATGTTGATTTTAATTTATCAACTGGTAGCATGATTGTGAAAAAGGAATATGAAAATTGTGAAGATGATGACCAAATAGTTTACAAAAGAGAAAATGAAACCATCTATAAAAAGGGCATAAAAATTACGCTTCAAAACAGGAGCGGAAAAGAAATAAAAATAGTGACACCCAAATACAAACACGAAATTTATATAGCGATGAAATACGAATAGGAATGGCTCTCTGGGTAGTTCCTATACTTTAACTTTCCATAGTAATTTTCCTGAGTTAGTATCTAGTCCGAACATATACAGCATTCTTACCCCTACCAATACTCCATTTGTTACTCCAAACCATTCATAATCGTAATCTGGATTTCCAGAAGAAAATACCATCGCTTTGGGGTTAGCTCTTAATGCAGCTGCATAGTTGTAATAAATTCCCCCAATCGTACTTCCCCATTTCTTTTCATAACTATTTCCTACTACGTGATGTGCGGACAAATGAATACTAGCTGTATCTTGGAGATCTGTGGCTTCCATTACATACACTGTATTTGAATTTATCCCCAAGCTAACTGCAGACAAACTTGACTGCAAGGATAGCGCATCCCATTTAGTTGCACCTATCTCCCTAAGTATACGGTGTTTGAAAGCTGCAATTTTTTGCCTATCATTCTCTACCAATAGCTTTCCCATCAAAAAAGAATACCCACTGCTATTACCTTTCCGAAAATAGTTTCTTACATCTGAAGTTAAGGAAACTTGTCTTTCAGCATCCAGATAAACAACGGATGATAGTGAATAAAGAATTGGATTTAAGTTTGCAGGCATTGCTTTCTCTTTTAAAGCCGACAGTGTTTTGGTATTTAAACGAAACACAAAACCAGTATTATTTAATAAAACAATACTTTGTTGCTCACAATCAAATTGATAAAAACGATAAGCTTGATATAATGGGACTACAGGCATTTGCACGATTGCAGGATTGAGTGCAATAATACGGCTGTTATTGATGACGATTTTTAACGAGACGGGATTCCTTGCATGCAAACCTATCTTAGGGTCTGCGCTGTAGCACCACAACAACTTTCCATCAAAACCCAATAAATTAAAGTCCGCATCTGGTTCACTAACCAAACGTGTGAGAAGTTTGCCTGAATTTGCTGACCGTACGGAATAACGATATTGTTTATAGCCAGATATGTAAGTTCCTCTTGGTCCCGATGATTTAGAACTAGCTTGAAAAATCTCCTCTTTACTAACTAAATAGCTTTGGGTTCCTGTTTCACATATTAAGATTTGGGCAACATCATCCGCAGCCGCAGTTTCTGGTGATTTATGAAAACAAGACATTAAAAAAAGACAGCAAATAAGAAGGGATAAGATGGTTTGATTTTTCATGAAATTAGGTTTAATACAAACAATACTACCCTCAAAAATAAATCAAAATCAATGTATTAATCATATCACTAGTCCTAAAGGACTAGTGATTTACGGTCCGTCATTTTCATCGTTAATGACCAAAAAATAGGGTTGTACTAAAAGCCTTGCTATTTTAAGTTGCTTTTTAGGGACGACTTGTAAAGAAGGTTGTAGATAGTATTCAGTACACCCCCTTAAAAGATGATTTTATTGCTTGTTAAGCTGGCTTAACTTTGGTTTTTGGAATAATTCTTATTTCACTAAGCCCTGTAAAAATAAACTCAACAAAATATTCACAAACCATATGCATAAAAATTTATCTATACTCATCACCCGAATAGGTTATATACGGCTATTTTTCTTGCTGATTACCTTTAGTAATCTGACCTCATTCGCTCAAAAAAATTACCATGTTGGTCCTACTCAGGCAATGAAAAAACTTTCTGACGTTCCTTGGAATACACTTGGAGCAGGCGACATAGTGAATATTCATTATGATCCAAACCCATACCGAGAAAAATTTCTTATCTCCACAAGCGGAGAACCTGGGAATCCAATCACTATCGTAGGTATTCCTGGACCAAATGGAGAAAAACCGATAATTGATGGAGAAAATGCCATCTCTAACCCACAAAAACTGGCTTTTCCAAATACTGATGTTTTTGGACTTATTTTTATTGGCCCTGGAACCGGGGCTGGCTCTTATGGTCCTATTCCACATGATATTATAATCGATAATCTGGAAATTCGAAATGCCCATCCTACAAAAACTTTCACAACAGCAAGTGCGCCTCAAACCAAGATACCGTATGACGTATTTTCAGCAGGAATCTATGCAGAAAGAGTGCAGGATCTAGTAATCCGAAATTGTAACATCAATAATTGTGGAATAGGTCTTTTTATTAATTCCAAGTTTTTGTATCATGCTCATTCCAAAAATATCCTGATAGAGAAAAATACATTTACAAAAATCGGCGTTGTGGGTGATTTTCACGATCACGGTTTGTATGTAGAAGCTGAGAACGTAGTTTATCAATACAATTTTTTTGATAAGCTAATTGATGGTGCACTTGGCGCTTCACTGAAAGACCGTTCATCAGGAAACATATTCAGATACAATTATATCGTTGCCTCTGCTGGTCATGCTGTACAAATTGCTGAGCCGCAAGGTGGGATTGGCGTACTTGATCTGCTACCCAGCTACAAGGAAACATTTATGTATGGAAATGTTATTTTTAGCGATGTTGATGGTGCAACCCGCTTTATCCGTTATGGCGGTGATCAGGGTGAATATAAATACTATCGCCCTGGCACGCTTCATTTTTACAACAATACAGTAGTAATAGAACGCAATAAAACATACAATATTGATCCTTCAAAGCCTTCCAAAGCAGCTTATGATGTATCCCTGTTTTTGATGGCAGATGGTGGAGATATTGCCGGTGGAGATACCGTTACCATTACTACAAAAGTAGATATGCGCAACAATATCATCTATGGGCAAGCTGTTCCTGGCTCTCCTGCAGGCACTATTCCTTCCCAACTTAATATCCTTTCTACAAACTTATCTGGGGAGGTAAATATGCGTAACAACTGGCTAAGTCCTCATGTAGTTGACCTCTATGAATACAATACATCAGGTGGCGGAAAAAAACCAAATGCTGGTAGGGTAACACATATCAATGACATTTATGGCAATATGGGGGTAAATGATCCTGGTTTTAAAGACTATGCAAATAAAGACTTTTCGCTTTTATCTACTTCAAATGCTATAGATGGCGGAACAACTCTTTCTACTGCGGCTACAAACTATCCTGTATTGGAAGAATACGTAAAACACCTAAATGCTAAAACCCGTACGTTAACTGGCACAATAGATATTGGTGCTTTTGAAAGCAGTGTACCAGCATTAAATAACGGTTATCCTAAGGAATTAACTACAACGTATGGTGCACCTGATTTTAATCCTGCAGGTACGGCATCTGCAAATCCGCCGATCCCTTATAACAGCAGTGACTTAAGCGTAGCTACAATAGTTGCAGGCAAGATTCACATTGTAGGCGCAGGGAAAACAGTTATTAAAGCAAGTGTTGCAGGCCAAGAATACGTGCTTAACCTTACAGTTAACAAAGCCATGCTTACCATTAGACCAGATGTTGTTTATAAGAAAGTTGGTGACCCTGTACCTACAACTTTTAAGGTAACTTACAAAGGCTTTGTTAATGGAGAAAACGAAACAATACTTACCAAGTTGCCTATTGTAACCACTAAGGCTACGGCAAATTCGCCTATCGTAAGCCCAATAAACCAGACAAATAACTGGAACCCTTATCCACTTGTTGCTAGTGGGGCTGCTGCAGCAAACTATCAAATTGTTTATGTGAATGGCGTGATGAATATGTATGACGATCAAAAGTTAGCCCAGCACATTAGTTTTGACCTAGAAAGTGCTGCTACATACGGAGATCCGGATTTTGATCCGAATGCATGGAGTGATAATCCAACTATACCAATAACATATACCAGTTCTGACCCGAAAATAGCAACCATAATAAACAACAAAATTCATATTGTTGGTATTGGAACCGCAGTAATTACAGTAAATCAGCCAGGCAATGCCATTTTCAAAGATCCAGTAAACAGATATGGAAACAGTCCTGTTACAGGCACATTAGAGGTACAAAAGGCAACGCTAAATATCAAAGCTGATTCAAAATCTATTACTGCAGGGTCACCAATTCCTACACTTACAGGTACTATTACAGGCTTCGTATTGGGGCAAGATAAAACAGTGCTTACAACACAACCGGTTTTTACAACCACTGCTACATCAGCATCGCCTCCAGGAACGTATAAAATTATAGGTTCAGCTGCAACTGCTGGAAACTATTTTATCAATTACATATCCGGAACTTTAACAATCACCTCTCAGGCTACAACCCCGCAAACCATTAATTTTACTCCACTTGCAGCCGTTACCTATGGCACTGCCGATATACCGCTTACAGCAACAAGTTCAAATAGTAAGATCCCAGTTACTTATCTCAGCAGCAATACAAGTGTAGCCACTATAGTGGGAGGAAAACTTCATATTACAGGTGCTGGTACAGCAAACATTACAGCCAGCCAAGCTGGTGACGCCACCTATATCAGTGCTCAAGATGTGGTTCAGGTGCTCACTGTTAATAAGGCACCACTTACCATTACTGCTGATCCAAAAACAAAACTAGAAGGCAGTGCAAATCCTGCACTTACTGCTAGCTATGCAGGTTTCGTAAACGGTGAAGACCAAACCGCTTTGATTACACAAGCTACGTTAATAACAACTGCCACTACTGGTTCTACACCGGGTGATTATCCTATTACAGTTAGTGGGGCAACATCAAATAATTACCAAATCACTTACTCACCTGGTACTTTAAAAGTTACAGCAAACCCAAGTGTGCTCACACCGCAAACCATAAATTTTCCTTCAACAGCTACTGCTAATTATGGTGAAGCAGATTTTGCACCAAATGCTACTAGCTCAAATAGTACCATTCCAATCACCTACCAAAGCAGTAATCCTTTGGTTGCAACAATTGTAAATGGAAAAATTCATATAAAAGGGGCAGGAACAGCAACCATTACTGCAAGTCAGCCAGGAGATACTAAATATAGCCCAGCTCCAAATAGCATGCAAACTTTAACCATCAAAAAAGCTCCATTAGTTATTACTGCTGATATTCAAGTTAAAGTAGTTGGCGCACCAAATCCAATATTTACAGTGAGCTATTTTGGATTTATGTATGGAGAAGATGAAAAAGCATTGACTGCTAAGCCTACAATTACAACAAGCGCCACGATTAATTCACCAGCTGGGGTTTATCCTTTAACTGTTAGTGGGGCAATCGCAGATAATTATGACATCACATATGTTAACAGTAAGATGACTATATCAAATGCTAATCGTATACCAATAACATTAAGTGATATAACTAACATCCTCTCTCCAAATGCAGATGGGATAAATGATTATTGGATTATAAAAAATATTAAATTATATCCTAATAACCATGTTCTAGTATTAGATTCTTCTGGTAGAATTGTATTTGAAAAAAGAAACTACGATAACAGCTGGGATGGAAAATTCAAGGGGAAGGCATTAGCAACGGATGCTTACATCTTTTTGATTGAGCCAGGAGATGGACACGAAAAGCTTAAAGGGACTCTAACTATTATCCCATAGCAATAAAACATTAATTTAAATCAATAAAAAAGGTAGCTTTTTCAATAGGAAAGCTACCTTTTTTATTGTTTATCCAATTGATAATGATCATTTGCACCTACAACTCTATTAAGTTTGGCACAGCTTATTGTTTCATTGCGTATTATTTTTTGTATCTGTTAGTATCGATATTCTTACAAGCAGCTTATTTAAGATCATCATGTAAATAAATAAAGCTAAAGCTTATCGATAATATATTGAATATTGCTAGATAGATTATAAAGAACCTATTATCAATCTTGATATTTTAAACGGTAACTGTATCTTTATGTGCTGCATTTTTAGATAATACAAGGATAGAAACTATTTCAAGATGAATCTTCGCTTTAACCTAATCGTTATCCTCGTTTGCTTTAGTGGGTTGTTTTCCTGTTATGCACAATATGAGCAGATAGATAGCCTGAAAATGGTAATTTTTCGCAACAAAAAAGATGCTGCCCATGTAAATGCACTTAATAAGCTTAGCACAGAATATAGTAGAACAGACATCAAGCGTTCAAAAGATTTACTTTATCAATCAATTTTACTCAATAAGCAGTTGGATCGGGCTGATTTATTAGCTTATGCATATTCTCATATGGCGGCACTACAGTCTAGCACAGGCAAAGTAGATAGTGCCAATATGTACTTAGCGCTTTTAAAAACTTTATCGGAAAGGACTAAAAATGGCTATGCTAATAATGCAAAAGGCTATTATAACTACACTGCTGGGTTATTGCTTAAACAACAAGGTAATTATCGGGCTGCAATCCCATATATGAATTTGGGATTAAAGTATTTTACAGCAGAAGGTGATCTCTCTGCCATAGCGGCTCAGCACATGAGTATTGGTAATACTTACATAAAATTGCTTGAATTCAAGAAAGCGCTAGATGCTCATCTAAATTCTTTACGTCTTTTCATTAAAGCTGGCAATAAAAGAGGTATATCTTTCTGCTATCAAAATATCGCTTCAGATTTTTATGCTATGAAGATGTATGCGCAAGCATTGCCTTATGCAAAAAAAGCAATGGAGCTTAAAACTCAATTAAAAGACACACGTGGCATTGCTGGTGCTGCTATAGGAATGGGTAATGCCTATGAAGGTTTAATGAATGATAAGCTAGCACTTGAATATTATAGACAAGCATTAAAGATACTTCATACATTAAATCTACCTCAAGACGAAGCAGAACTCCAAGTGATGATTGGCAATTATTATTCTAGAAAAAATAATTTTATACAAGCCAAATCTTCTTATGAACGTAGCTTAGAGCTTGCTGAACTTGCTACAGATAGTTCGCTAATACGGAGTACAAAGGCTAAAATTGCATCTGTCAATAAGAGCCCCTCACTTAATGACGAAAGGATATTGCTCAGAGCACTACATGCTGCTTTACGAGATGGAGACAAATCTATGGAAATTGATATTTACCGATATCTTTCAGATTACTACTCTCACAGATCACAATATAAACAGGCCTTATATTATAAGAATATCTATCTAGAGGCAAGTGACAAAGTGCACAACAGCAGTTTGCTAGTGCAGCTAAAAAATATGGAGGAACAGTTTCGCAGAGAGCGAAATATCCAAGAAATTGCAATCCTTAAAAAGGACAGAGAAATAAATCAAGTAAATTTACAAAAAGAAAAAAATCTTAAACTTTCTGCTTTTGTTATTGCTCTTCTTTTGCTTATTATTTTATATGTCTGGATTGTTAATCAACGGGCTCGTAATATGTTACAAATGCAGAAGCTCAGAGATGAATTAAGCCGCGATCTACATGATGATATCGGCTCTAGATTGACCAATATACAGTTCATAACACATATATCCAATCAAGACGATGTGGATGAAAAACAAAGAAATGTACACCTTCGAAACATTCAACAGGAAATACTAGCTTCCACTCAGGCTTTGGACGAAATCGTTTGGAACATGAAAACATCTCCTGAAGATATGGACAGCTTAACCGTTCGTATTCGCCGTTACACGGGCATGCTTTTCGAAGATGATTCTATAAAGGTTAACATTCGCATCAAAAAGGGTTTTCCTGATGATCAGATTTATCATGAGACCCAACGGGATTTATTTCTAATGTTCAAGGAAATTTTAAACAACATCCTTAAACATGCCCATGCAGATACTGTTGACATTGACTTAAGTTATACCAAAGGCTTGCTGTATCTTAAAATTACTGATAACGGCATTGGCTTTGATGACTCAAAAATTTCTTCAAAACGAAATGGCTTGTCAAATCTTAAAAGTCGTGCTCAGAAATGGAATGGAAGCTTTGAGATTAAAAGCTCACCTGGTATGGGAACTCAAGCACTGTTTATTATCCCTTACAATCGAATTTCTTTCCGTAGGTTTTTAAATCGCTTTAATAGGCCATAATCTTAGCTTTTTGTATCATCTAACCTATCAAGATTAATTTTCTTCTAATGTATGATGTAATTAAAATAGCGTTACATTTTTAATTACATCTTCTTAGAGTTTATAATCCTTTACTAATGAGATAATAAAAAGGGAGGCCTAACTAACCTCCCTTTTTTATTCTATTAATTTACTTTAATTGATGATGGTGAAAAAGCCTTTGATTTTACCAAATTCTTTTCCGAAGTCTACCACGTAATAATAGGTATCGGTGGCCAGCGGTGAACCTTTGTAAGTTCCATCAAAATCGTTCTGGTAATGGTCATTCCTATAAATGGTACGCCCTTCCCTATCAACAATTGTAAGTTTTACAGTTGGGTATTTCTCAATCCCATTTATAACTAACTTATCATTTATGCCATCTCCATTTGGGGTTAAGATATTATTAGCATGTACACTAAAATCTAATGCCGACTTTAGAGTAATACTAAAGGTTGAAGGAATAAAGGTCATTATATAGTTATTACTAGCTAATAAGCTACCTTGTCCAATGACATAGCTACCGATGCTCTCACCAGCAACACGATCTAAACTCCCAGAAAGTATATCTGTACCAACTAAAGCACCAGAAATTATTTTGTAACTCAATACTGGATCTACATCTCCTATATTTTTACTCATCGCATTGGCAGCAACTGTAATCGGTGCTTGGCTTATGTATAGTTTTTCACTTACTAAAGTAATCTTATACTTTGTGCCTGCATTTAAATCTCCCTGAATAATCCAGTAGCTTCCTACATTTTCTCCTGCTACCCTACTTAATGATCCACTCATTGCATCTCCCGCTAAAAGAGCACCTGAACTAAGTTTATAAGTTAGCGCAGGATCTGCAGTACCATACACTTTAGTTTTTGCATCAACAGTAATGGTTAAAGGAATTAAATCAATTATTAATCCTGCCCCTTTATAAACTATGTTATAATCGTTGCTTAAAGCAAGTGTGCCCTGTTTTATTCCATAACTACCAGGTACTTCTCCAGCTATCCTACTTAGCGAACCGGTAAATACATCTGTACCGATTAAGGATGGGGTATAGGTATAAGTTAAATTCGGATCTGCAGCACCATAAACTTTGGCTTGTGAATTAGCTGTCACATTTATAGTTAATTTATCAATAGTCAATGTCTGACTAGATTGTGGTGCTGCATTGTATGAATTATCTCCTGTCTGATCTGCATAGATGGTCACCGTACCAGCATGTAGAACATGAACTTTGCCGTTGATGATCGTTGCAATATTATTATCGCTGCTGCTATAAGTTACTGCTAAGTTTGAACTTGCCGTAGCCGTTAGATCAAAGTCTGCATCGCCATAGATCTTATTTGGCAGGGCTCCAAAAGTAATGGTTTGTTCCGTACCTCCAGCCGGTGCCGCTGTAATGGTGAAATTATCCTCTATAAAGCTTATGCTATAATCGGCAGTAGCTGTTACCTGACCCTGGTGGATTGGATATGTACCAGGGCCTTCTCCTCCCTCACGTTGAGGTGAACCAGATACCACGTTCACATCGTTATTGTACAACTGGTCGAGAACCTGATAGGTTAGAATCGGGTCGAGTGCACCCTCTACCTTGCTAGCTGCATTGACCTTTACAGTGATTGGTCTAGGCAGAATACTTAACACATGGGATACCTGCCCTGCTTTATTGTATATATTATCCCCTGCTTGGTCTGCGTAAATAGTCACTGTACCTGCATGAAGGATATGAACCGTATTCCCTGTTACAGTGGCAATGTTGTTATCGCTACTTGAATAGGTAACCGATAGTCCTGAACTTGCTGTCGCCGTTAGGTCAAAGTCGGCATCGCCGTATAGCTTATCGGCTAAAGCTGCAAAAGTAATGGTCTGGTTTAATTTAAGTATCGGACTTGCCTGTGGTGTTGCTGAAACTTCATTAGAAAATGCACTTTCAGTACCAGAAGCATTTGTTGCAGTGATGCGGTAATAATAAGTAGTACCATTGGTCAGGTTCATGTCCATATAGGTTGTTGTACCTGGCTGAACACTCTTGATCAGCGTTGTCGGGTTCGCAGAGGTACCTCCATAGATCTCATAGCTCGCAAGGTCACTTTCTGGGTTTGCCGACCAGCTCAGTTGAACCTGTGCATCACCCGTATTAGCAGTTAAGCTCTGTGGAGCTGAAATATTGTTTATAGGCGCTGGCGTTATAGTAAAATCACTCTCTAAAAAGGTTAGGCTATAATCAGCAGTGGCTTTTACCGTACCCTGATGGATTTTATAAACTATACCTGGCACCTCTCCCAAATCACGTTCTGGTGTGCCTGACAAATCATTATTATCGTGTAATTTACCCACAGCTACATAATAATCCAATACTGGATCTTTTGCACCTTCTATCTTGCTAGCTGCCTTGGCTTTTACGCTGATAGGTGCTGGAAGAATAGTTAACACGCGATAGACTTGACCTGCTGCATTATAGGTCGCATCTCCAGCCTGATCAGCATAAATAGTAACCGTCCCCGCGTGAAGAATATGGATATTACCATTTACAATCGTAGCCACATTGTTATCACTAGTACTGTAAGATACTTTGTATCCTGAACTCGCAGTAGCTCCTGGAGCAAAATCAACATCGTCATATACTTTAGTGGTTAAAGCTGGAAAAGTAATGGTTTGGTCAATCTTAGCTACCTGACCCTGAATAGGTGTAGCTGAAACTTCTGCAGAGTATGCGCTTTCAGTACCACTAGTGTTTTTGGTCGTGATGCGGTAATAATACTTAATTCCATTAGTTAAATTAAGGTGCGTATAAGTTAAGATACCTCCTGAAATACTTTGTATTAGGGTAGTTGGGTTTGGTGATGTACCCCCATAGATCTCATAACTTGATAGGTCACTTTCTGGATTGGCATTCCAAGCTAATTTGACCTGAGTATCTCCTTCGGTAGCAGTTAAGCCCTGTGGTGCTGAGATGTTATTTACTGGTACATCAGTAATAGTGAAGTCACTTTCTAAAAAGGTTAAACTATAATTAGCAGTGGCTGTTACGTTACCTTGATGAATTTTATATACACCCTTTGCCTCCCCAACCTCACGTATTGGCGTACCTGATAATACATTCACATCATTATTGTAGATTTGGCCCAATACCATTTCATAAGTTAGCACTGGATCATCTGCACCGATGACTTTGGTTGCAGCAGTTGCTTTTACGGTAATTGGTGCAGGAAGCACATTTAACACACGGGCTACCTGTGGTGCTGCATTATAGGTATTATCACTTGGCACATCGGCATAAATGGTAACCGTTCCTGCACGCTTAATCTGTAATGTATTTCCACCAATAATTGTAGCAATGTTATCATCGCTACTGCTATAAATAATTGATCGGTTAGAACTTGAGGTAGCTGTTAAAGGAAAATCAATTGCTCCATACACTTTATCAGCTAAAGCAGCGAAGGTAATGGTTTGATCTTCCTTAGGCGTAGCCGAACTTTCATTTGAATACGTACTTTCTATTCCAGAGGTATTTTTTGCTGTGATTCTATAGTAATAGGTAATGCCTTTAGTCAGGTTGGCGTCGATATAAGTTGACGTACCTACTGAGACACTTTTTAATAAGGTTGTTGGAGCTGGCGTTGTACCACCATAAATTTCGTAGCTGGCTACATCACTTTCTGGGTTTGCCGACCAGTTTAATGTCACCATTGCATCGCCTGGTACTGCAGTTAAACCTTGAGGCGTTGAAGGTGGCACAACTATCGTATATACTTCTCCGGAAATGGGTAAACCCGCAATAGGTGCAGAAATTCCCGCATCGTTTACTAATTCTAAACCTAAAGTTCCTTCACCTCCTACACCTGGATATACTTCAATCAACCAACTATTGGGTTTAGTTGGGTCTGGATTTTTAACAACCTGATTGATAGCAGGTGATATTACTGAACCTGTAGTTTTTAAACCAAAATTAGCTACTGTTAAACCATCAACCTTACTTGAAAATTCAATCTCATAATTTAGCACTAAATTAGCAGCACTTACGGGATTGCCAGATGTAGCTTTAAAAGAAACTACAGTCGCTTTAATTTCAAATGGTAAAATATCCCCTAAAACATTTTCGCTAGGGTTAGCAGGATTAACACCAGACAATCTAAAATAATATTGACCAGGTGCTTTCCCTGTAAGCGTTAATTTTTGCGTCACAAAAGCACTTCCTGCAGGCACATTCACATTATCATCTGTGCCCAAAGAAATACCATCTGTTAAATTTGGATCCTGTCCCACAACAAATGTTGGTGTGAATGCAGCTGTATTTGCTTTTAGTTGACCATTTAATACGGCTCCATCTGCAACAATATTTGACGCTGCTAAGGTTAGCACCTCTGCTGGAAGGTTTTGTTTATTCAGTTGGATGGAGAAGCTACTTGCCCAATAATTTGTATTGACTAGATCTAATTTTCCATCCCCATCTACATCCGCAAATGTTGTATGACGTGGTCCTACACCTGTATTAAATATTACCTCTGGTTCAAAAACCGGTGCTGTACCCTTTGCAAAAGCATTGCGAAATAAAGCCAACTGATTTAGATTTGGATAACCTAAAAGAATGTCAGGAAAACCATCACCATCTGCATCCCCTATTGAAATCTGTTCTACAGCAGTTGGAGCTCCTGAACCTGTAGCAAACGCTACATCAGTCGCAAAACTTAAATTATAAAGGTTTTGCTTAAATACTAAACCTGAAGTCGTATTATCGGTTAATACAATATCTGCCAATCCATCCTTATTCATGTCTGCAATAGCAATACTAGTGGGGTTAACCATATCTGTTGCATTTGTGTTATTTGGAGTGAAAGAAAAAGTACCTGGAACAGATGTATTTTTTAATATCGTTATTCTTTTAAACGTACCACTGGTGACTGCAATATCAACTTTTCCATCATTATCTAAATCACCTATAGCCATTGCACCAGATGTGGGATCTACTGCTGTAATGCCTGGCAAACCGAAACTGATGTTACCTACTTGTGAGGTATTTTTCCATGCTCGAACAAGGTTATTAGCCGATTCCAAAAACATTACATCTAGCTTACCATCTCCATCTACATCAACTACAACAAAATCTGTAATCTGCATTGCAGTATTAATAGGAGCAGCAAAAGCAATGGCTTTCGTTGGAGATTTTGGAGAGCTAACATTATGGAAAACTTGAACGGTACTAGCCGTACTGCTCCAAGAAATTAAATCGTCTTTCCCATCACCATCGAAATCTGCAAAGCGAATTTTGGCCGCATTACCTCCGCCAGTTAACACTTCTGTTTTCACAAAATTTGGCGTTCCTACTACTGAAGTACTCTGATAGATGGAAATTGAAGATTCATTGTCATTGCTCACTGCAAAATCAATTAATCCATCACCATTTAAATCTTTTGCAATTATGGCATATGGTGAACTATTCCCATTTGTACCTGTAGCAAAAGAAACTGGTGCATCAAAGTTAATTGCCCCACCAGTATAAGTTACATCAAAGCCATTGGTATAGGTGGCGCTTAAGTTTGTACCCAAATTAGTTACAGAAATAGCGCCATTATTTGCACCAACAGGTACAGCTACTATCAATTCTCTAGGTGAAACCACCTGTATTACTTTAGCCATGGCCGAGCCAAAAAATACAATATTTTGATTGCCTACTGCATTAAAGCCAAAACCTTTTATGCTCACTTGCGCACCTGAAGCACCAACTAAAGGACTAACAGCGGTAATATTAGGGGGGGCCGACTACATTTTTAAAAACATATAATGAACTAAAACCCGGTTCTGCTCCAACGATATCGGCTTTGCCATCACCAGTAACATCACCTAAAGCAAATGTTAAGCCTGTACTTCCATTTACTGGTTGTATAGGTGCAAAATCTATCTGGTTATTTAAGGTCGTATTTATAAGGAAATTTGTATGTGTATTATTTGTGGTTACAATATCCAACAACCCATCACCGTTCACATCATCAATTTGAAAATCAGTTACATTTATTTGTTGATTTGCGAGTTTCTGATTTGCTACTATATCTTCCTCAAAAGATGGTGTACCTACCACTGAATTTTGATTTTTAAAAACTCTTAAAAAACCATTGCCATTACTTGCAACTAAATCTAGTTTTCCGTCTTTATTTATATCTGCTGCACGTAGGTTATACACATTTAGCACATCTACTAAAACTGCTTGGGCGAAATTGATATTAGCTGGTGTAGAATTATTATGCATAATGGCTATTTGATTTTTATAGCTTAAAGCAACGGCTATATCTACTAGACCATCCTCATCAAAATCACCATATACCATAGAGATAGGTGCACTGAGTGTTCCGGCTGGCAATATCTGTAAGTCAGCATTCACTTGAAAAGCTAGGGCACTTTGGGTTGATATATTTCTTAAAATATGTACAGTACTTTCTTCACCACCTATAAAAATGATATCCGGTTTACCATCATTGTCAACATCAGTGGCTTTTATGGCAGAAACATCGTCAGCAACAACGTCTATTTTTATAAAATTATCAAATAACAAGGTGTTTTGTGTGACTGTCTTATTTAACCATATTAAAACCTTATTCTTTGTAAGTAGGGCAATATCCAATTTACCATCACCATTAAAATCAGAAACAGTTGTGTAAGAAAGGCCGGATGTTGCACCTATGGGTAGCAAAACTTTGTTGGCTGAAAAGTTTCCAGTACCATTATTTAACAACACCGCAAGTTGTGCATTCGCATTTCCACCTTCAGAGACAATCATATCCGAATAGCCGTCTCCATTTAAATCACCAGCAGAAATTGAGTAAGATTGAATACCAATTTGAGAAGTATTGAGCAATTTAAAATCAGTATTTCCTACTTCAGGAAAAGTTACTGCGAAAGGGAGTTTAGCAGTACCTATTTCACCAGTTTCTAAATTAGTTACCGTTAAATATTGATGATTAGCACCAACTGGAACTGTAACAGTTAAACTTGTCGTCGAAGTATTTGTTACCGCGGCTTTTACAGGGCCAAAATAAACCACATTCTTTGTAGGGTCTGCACTAAAATTGTTGCCTGTTATGGTAACATCTGTACCCACAGCCCCACTTAATGGATTTAAATTAGTGATGGTTGGCGCCTGTGCATTGGCCTTAAAATTTACACATAAAAGAAGGATGCAAAGGATGATCCCGGGCAAATAGTTAACTAGATATTTTTTCATCATTGATAATTGTAGGTGGAAGCTAATCCCAAAACTGAGCGGGATAGTTTAATGGACAAAATTACAGGGTGGTTTTCTGGCATAAAATCATCTTTTAGGGGAGTTTTATTCCTTAGCATAGCGCTAATCAAACGAATAAATGCTGTTCTTATCAGCGAAACTCATCCATATAGCGAATTCGGATAAGTGCTAAAACAAAAAGGGAAGCCAATTGGCCTCCCTTCTCTAACTGTTTCGCAATATTTAGTTCACGACAGTGATAAAGTCCTTGATCTTGCCCAGTCCGTTCCCGAAGTCTACCACGTAATAATAGGTATCGGTGGCCAGTGGAGCACCTTTGTACGTTCCATCAAAATCATTCTGGTAGTGTTCGCTCTGGTACACCACACGTCCCTCCCTGTCCACAATGGTCAGCTTGGCAGGTGGATACTGCTCCAGTCCCTTGATCACTAGTTTATCGTTTATCCCATCTCCATTCGGTGTCAGGATGTTGTTGGCATCCAGCTTAAAGTTTGCTGCCGATTTTAGCATAATAGTAAAGGTAGACGGTACAAAGCTCAGCGTATAGTTATTGCCGGCCGTTAAACTGCCCAAACCTATCGCATAGGTCCCTAAACCCTCTCCAGGTGCACGATCGAGACTTCCCGAGAAAGCATCCGTACCGATCAGTTGCCCTGCAGTTAGCGTATAGGTTAGTACCGGATCTGCATCTCCAATAACCTTGGTCATTGGGTTAGCGCTCACACTTATAGCCAATTTATTAATGGTTAGCACCTGGCTCGCCTGTGGTGCTGCCAAATATTGACCATTTCCAGCCTGATCTGCATAGATGGTGACCGTACCCGAATTTAGGATATGTACCTTTCCATTTAGTATGGTCGCAATGTTGTTATCGCTGCTGGTATAGGTAACCTGCAGACCTGAACTTGCTGTAGCAGTCAGGTCAAAATCAGCATCACCATAGGTTTTTGCTACCAGAGCGTTGAACGTGATGTTCTGTGTACTTAACACCTTCATCGGCGTACCTGAAACCTCATTAGAATATGCGCTCTCCTTGCCACTGGCATTTTTGGCTGTGATGCGGTAATAATATGGAGTACCATTGGTCAGGTTTGCGTCTGTATAGGTTAACGTATTTGCTGAAACGATTTTAATTAAAGTAGTCGGGTTTATCGCAGTACCACCATAGATCTCATAACTCGCAAGGTCACTTTCGGTATTTGCGTTCCAGTCCAGTTTCACCTGGGCATCGCCAGCATTGGCAGTTAAGCCCTGTGGTGCTGCAATGGTGTTCACTGGTGCGGCTGTAATGGTTAACTGCGCATCTTTAAAGTTGATCTTATAATCATTACTTAGGCTTAGTGTATTAAGGGTGATGTCATAAGAACCGACAGCTTCCCCAGCTACACGTGAAAGGTTTCCGTTGAAGGTATCTCCATTGACCAAGTCCGGCGTAAAGGTATAAGTCAACATCGGATCTGGCGTGTTGGCTACTTTTGTTTTTGCATCAGCAACAACATCGATTTGTTTTTGCGCAATAGTTAATACATGTGCCATCTGCCCTGCTTTATTGTATTGATTATCCCCTGCTTGGTCTGCGTAAATAGTCACAGTACCTGCATGTAGGATATGTACCGTATTCCCTGTTACAGTGGCAATGTTGTTATCACTGCTGGTATAGGTAACCTGCAATCCTGAACTTGCAGTAGCCGTTAGGTCAAAATCTGCATCACCATATACCTTATCGGCTAAACCTGCAAAGTTAATGGTCTGGTTTAATTTTAGTGCCAGACCTAATTGTGGCGTCGCACTTACTTCATTAGAATAATCACTTTCGTGACCAGTAGCATCTTTTGCCGTAATGCGGTAATAATAGGTGGTACCATTATTTAGGTTTGCATCAGTGTAAGTTAACGTACCTTTTGGAACGCTCTTTAACAACGTAGTTGGATTTGCGGCAGTACCTCCATAGACCTCATAACTCGCCACATCAGTTTCTGCATTGGCAGCCCAATTTAATTGCACTAGTGCGTCGCCCGGATTGGCAGTTAAACCCTGTGGCGCTACTGGATCACCGTCTATCACTAAAGTTTCACCAGCAAATGGTAAATTAGCTACTGGATAAGCCAATACCGCGTCATCCACCATATTTAAAGTTAAGGAGCCATCTCCTCCTTTAGGAACATACAAGGTTACATCCCATACAGTAGGATCACTTGGATTAGGCACCCCACCGATTACTGTAACCCCAGACACCCCTCCTGTAGTAGAAACTGTAAAGTTTGCGTTATTGAAAACATCTACTGGAGCTGAAAACTTAACACGGTAGACTATCGGATTTGGAGAAGACAGTGGGTTGTTACCTACCACCTTTATATCCACAATGCTCAAAGGCATATCTACACTCAGAATCTCTCCATAGGTAACTTCTTTTGTACTATTATCAGTTGCTACCACCCTGTAATAATAGGTTCCAGGACCATTCGTAGTTAAGGTAAACGAGGTTGGCGTTAGCCCTGTTCCAGCTTTAACAGTGGGATTAAGTGTGGGAACAACACTAGACTTAGTGCTAAAATTAGCTGAAGTACTCAGTTCATAGCTCACGGTAACGTCGTTTGTAGTGGTTTTAACCGTACCATTCAATGTAGCGCTATTGACAACAACATTGGTAGCTGGTAGCGTAGTCGCTACTACAGCAGGTTCAATGGTATAGATTTCACCAGCAAAAGGCAGGGTACTGCTAAATGGAGTTGATAGATTAGTGGTATTGGCTAAGGAAAGTTGAACGGTTCCGTTACCTCCAGGTGCAATGGTTAGGGTAACGAACCATGAATTAGGTTTTGCTTTATTACCACTTTTAACTACCGTAGAGATTGCAGCATTCACCGTTCCTGTAGTGGCTAAGCTAAAGTTTGCTGCACTTAGGTTATCTACTACTCCATTAAATTCTACTTCATAAAGCAACAAACCAGTTTTGCCATCGTTTGGATTGGGCGAGGCTGCTTTAATGCTGTTTACAGCATACGCTACTTGGACATTCATAATTTCCCCGTAGGTAGAATTGTTGCCATTGATTGCTACGACTCTGTAATAGTAGGTACCTGGTACGGTAACGTTATCAAATGCAAATGAGGTTTGGGTTAAACCTGAACCTGCCGATACTGTAGGATTAACAGTCGCATCAGCAGCGAATTTACTGCTCATATCAGCTAAAGTACTCAATTCATATTTCACTATAACATCGCCTGTATTGGTTTTAACAGCACCATTTAAGGTGGCACTTGTTGGCGTAATATTCGTAGCAGGTAAGGTAGTGGCTATTACATCTGGAGTAATGCTAACCTCCTCTCCTGCAAATGGCAAGGCGTTGCTTATTAAAGGTGATAAATTACCAGAATTGGCTAATGAAAGCTGAACCGTTCCATTATCAGTAACCTTTCCCAATGACACGGTAACCTGCCATAAGGCACCATTTACTGGATTTTGAATGATATTGCTGATGGTCGCTCCAGTAATTCCCCCAGTTTGGGCTAAGTTAAAATTAGCAACATCGACACCATTAACTATACCAGAAAACTCGACTCTATATATTACCGAACCTGTGCTGCCATTATTCGGATTAGAAGAAATTGTAGTAATAGATTCCACATCTGTTTTAATCTCAAAACTTAATATAGCGCCTCTTGAAATTTCTCCATTAGAATTTGTAGCTACCACACGGTAATAATAAATACCAGGAGCACCAGGATTGTTTAACGTATAACTAACATCTTTAACACCTGTACCTGCTGTAACAGAACCATTCGTAGTGGCAGCAAATGTAAGGTAAGAAGATAGATCAGGTGATACCCCAACCTCAAAATTTACATTTACATTTGCAGTAAGGGCTTTAACTGAACCATTTAGTGTTACCGCTGCACTGGAAACATTAGTTGGAGGTAAAGTAATTAACTCTGTTGGAATAACTTGAGTATTTAAAAGTATGGAAGCCCTGCCTGGATAGGAACCACTACCATATACAATATCTGGTTTGCCATCACCATCTGCATCGGACAAAAATACTTTTGATTGAGCTATTGCAGTTGCAATTGAGACCGGGGGTAGAAAATTATTGGTGGCAGAAAAATTGTTAATGTAAATTTCTGCATTTCCAGAACTCGGGTTATTTAAAATTAGATCAGATTTTCCATCGCCATTTACATCTGCAACATTCATTGAAACATATAAAGATGTATTACCGTTATTATTAGTGATGGGATAGTTTAAGCTAGAAGCAAATGAGCCACCACCTTGATTGACTTTTACAACGAAATTATCACTATATAAAACTATCATTTCTGGTAACCCATCTCCTGTCAAGTCTTTAAATTCTAAAGCCAGAGAAACGCTTGTAGTTTCAGGAATTGGAAATAATTTTGAGGTTAATTGTATGTTCCCTTTGGTTGAAGTATTACGATAAATAGTTACTTTTCCGTAATTATCTGCTATTGCAATATCAAAAACACCTCGATTTTCTGTATCTGCAACATTTAAAGCATAAATATTATTTGAATTTAGGTAATTATTCTCCTTACCGAATGTAATTGCTGAGGAAGATGACGTGTTCAGTAATACCGTAAAATCTTTAGTTGCAAACTCTGCAACAATTAAATCGCTTTTACCATCCTTATCAATGTCTACAACTTCAAGCGCAGTCCCTGAAATTCCAATAGGAATATCAGCAGCAGAAAAAGAAATTCCAGTAGTATTGGTATTTGAAGTATTTGTATATAAAGTGATTTTTTTTAGAGCCGCAGTAACTGTAACTATGTCAAGGAGTTCATCACCATTAAAATCCGCAACTTTAGGTGTATTGATATACTTATTGTCAGAAGCAACTGGTTTAATTGGATTTATATTAAAATTTAGTTGCCCTGGGACTGAGGTATTCTTCATCAAAACCAATTCAGAACCAGTAGAAATCAAAAAGTCAACTTTCCCATCATTGTCAAAATCTTTGGAAATGATATCGTAAGCTGGAGAAGAATTATATATAACAACTGGTGTAGCTGCGAACGCCAAAGGTCCAGAACTTGTGTATGTAATATCAAAAGAGTTATTGATACTGCACGTTAAGTTAGTTTCAAGGTTGATGATAGTTATATTACCATTATCAGTTCCAACAGCTACGTCTGCTACTAATAGTGTACTTGAAATTACCTGAATATTTTTTGCCAGTACTGCACCAAAAAACACCACATTTTTAGTGGGATCTAAACTAAAATTTGTACCTACAATATGAACCTGTGTTCCAATTGGTCCTTTTTTAGGATTAAAATCACTTATGGTTGGCACTTGTGCGTTAACTTTTAGGTTAAGCAACAACATAAAAACACAGAGCAATAAGCCTGGCAATTTTTTGGATAATTGTTTTTTCATATAGGTAGATGTTTAAATTTTTTGGAGAGCAGATGAACGCATCACAACTTAAAGAGCAAAGTTAGGCCGTGGTTTTATGGCATAAAATCGTCTTTTAGGTTAGTTTTTTGGTGATCAAACCTAAAAAACTCATCGTTATAGCGAAGAAAGTACCACATTTTGCACCGCATAGCTAATAAGGCCAAAAACTAATTAGTGAGGATTTACTTGAAATGAACTGATGATTTAACATGTCCGAAAATGTCAGTACATGTCCGAGAATGTCAGTCTAAAAGTAGTTTTGTTCTAGTGTTGTTCGAGGTTTACCCTAGGTTTGTTCTGCTCAAAGGGCATTTTGTAGGAGAAATGCAGGAACAGACTAGGAGGAATGTAGGAGAACTGAACCCTAATTTGAATGTAAGGCTGTTGAAAAAAAGTCATCTTTTGAGTTGAAGCTAAAATTGGTTTGGCGACATTCTCTTATCAAAATCATCTTAAAAGATGATTGACCAGCATTGCTAGTGTCTTTAAATTTGGAAGTGTTCTTTTTTAATAATGAAGTCGTCATTTCGACTGGAGCATAGCGAAATGGAGAAATCTTTGACTCTACTTATATTAATTACAAAGTCCAAAGATTTAGCTTCGCCGAGCACTACGTAGTCTTCGGCTTCGCTCGAAATGACGATCACACAAAATAATTTCACAGCCTTAGGCTTTAACAACAAAAAAATGAATTTAAAATTTCTTTACATCGGTGCGCTTGCTGCGATGAATTATTTCCTTCCAGCAACTACGAGCGAAAAAATTGCATTTGGCACGACTACGGCAAGCCTAACTCCTGTTTTTTTTGGAACAAAAGATTACTTGATGGTTCCTGGACCTATTGAATTTATGCAAAAAAAATACAATCTGTCTTACAGTGCACACCCAACTGCTCAGTACTTTCAGCAGGAATATATTGTAAAGGGCGAACTGCCAGAAAAATACAATGAAATGGTGATGGTGCAATTAATGCTTGGCGATGTGAAAATTCAGGATGCCGTTGCAGCAAAGGTGAAAGAACTACAAATTAGAAAAGAAAATGATCCTATTGTAAATTTTAAAGTAACCAATTTGCCAAAGTCTGGAGAAATTGTGCTTGAATTTACCTTAAGTGCGGGCGAAGGTGCTGCAAGAATTGCAGAATGGAATGTATATCGTTATCATACCTATAGTCAAGCAACAACGAAACAGCATGGCATTTCTCTTTTCGGTTTTAGTAAGCGTTTTTATGGCAAAAAGGCTGATCAACTGATTAAAGATGCTGCTAATGGATTGGGCACTGTGAAAACAGAGTTCTTGAAATTGCAATCACCAAATGTAAAACCTACTCATTAAAAACCGCTCTACTTGTTATGTCTCAAATAAACGGCAGCCAAGGCCCTTACTTGGAAGAAAGTCAGAATAAAATATATCATTTGCTATTTGCAGATGATTTAAGTCTTATTTCTACAGATGAATTGTCAATTCATCCCTTAAACTTGTTAAATAAGGGCATACCTGATGAAGCTGAAATGCTTCAGATGGCCAATGACCCCAATGTTGACTCTCGGTATCGTTTACTTTTTTGGAAAGAACTCTTTGCCGACGGTGTTGACCCTGTGCAGATGGAAGTATTGGGTGTGGTGGTAGAGGTGGGTTTGGAAACAGGCTTAGATGTGGTGGCAGCCTATCAAGATGGGTCTTGTCGTTACCTAAACCATAGCGGTAAAACCATTTTCTATGATTCTCCAAATGAAGAATCCTTAAAGTTCACCACAGATTTGTTGAATAAAGGTGAAGCAGTTGCTCGTAAAATTGGTCCTTGGTATAAACCCCGAAAAGAATTTCCCACACAGGGAAATATCCGCTTATCTTTTCTATGTAATAATGGTTTGTATTTTGGTGAAGGAAGTTTAGAGGTGATGTATCAGGATGAAATGGCTGCTCCAATTATTGATTCGGCTCTTTCCTTAATGAATTATATGATTGATAGGGTGTTGGCAAACAATTAGTCAAAGAAATTTAAAGTGATAGGGCTATAGAAGATCCGCCATCAAATTAATATCGATTGCAGTTAAAGATGATTTTTTCTAAGAAACGTGTATTAAGCTTACTCTATTTAAAGTTATGAACATGAAGAAATTATTACCACTGATTTTGTTTATATGGGCTCCCATTTTGTTAAAAGCACAAGATAGTCCAGCAGATTTTGAATTAAAAGCAATGAAATTATTTATTGCTACTTTAACTAAAAATGATAAAGTACGCTTATCAAATATGGTTCACTATCCGATTGGCGTAACCATCAAAAATAAAATTATGATGTTGAGGAATAATAAGGAATTTTTGACGTATTACGACCGAATTTTTACCAAAACTTTCAAATCAGAAATTGAAAGGGACTTGAGTTGGCAAGACCTCCTATTGGATCCTGATGATGGTTCTTGGGGAACAGGGGTTGGTCAATTGTGGTTTACCGATTACGGGAAAAGAGGAGTATTGTGTAGTGCGATAAATAATGTTTGGTAAATCCCAGTTCAGCAAGTAATGCGAAATAAGCAATCTTATCAAAGCTGAACTTTCTCTCTTTTCCGCTCTGCTTTAGGTTTAATACTTTCTTTCTTATAAGCTCCCCCTTCATATCCTGCCATGAAGTCGTTGTAATCTTTATTATTTTGTTTGGCAAGTTCTTTTGCCATGTACACGATTTGCTCTTTCCAACTGGCAACATCTACACCAAATTTCCTTAGCGCATCTATCGTTACAGATCCTTCCATCCCACCACTTCGTAATTGGCTAGAGGCTGTAAGTGAACCCATATCATCGATCACTTGAATCAGCGAACGATAATTGCCAGCAACCAGCGAAAAGTCAAAAGTATCTTCCATCGGTTGCATTTCTCCCAACACATAGCTCTCACCTTTAAATTCGGTCACATCAAGCAATGCCGAAGATACATATTGCATTCGTCGCTGTATGGAAACAATCCGCTCTGCTTGATTTTCCCATCTTGGCTTTGTTTCAACATAGGGAGAAAGGGAAGGATCAAATGATTGCTTCATATCAAGCAAAAGATATTTCCCCTTCACATTTTTGCTCCTTAACAAGAAAAGATATCGCTTTACCCCAAGACTACCTGTACCTGCTATGCGGAATACCACGTCCTTTACCTTATAATTATATGGGCTTGCTGGACTGGTTTCGAGCCAGTGCGAGATATGTTCAATTAGGGCAGACTTTAGTTTTTTCTCCACCTTAGCATGCTTTTCATGTTCCAGTGATAGTAAGATCTTTTTACCTTTAGCTATAGTGCGCTTGCCAAGCAATTGCTTATAGCTCCTGCTCTCTGAATGCTTAAGAAAGTTAGAAACAATACCCTTCGCGGTTCTTGGATCAATGGCAACGGCTTTACCTTTTGCAAGGACCGAGCTGTAGCTAGCAAGAAATATGGAAACAAGATTTGCTGCTTGATCTTCAGCAATCCCATACACCTCAAAAGCAACAAAGATGCTGGTTAGTAAGCGGACCACTTCAAAAAGCGCAGGTGCAAGCACGCCTTCGTCAAAATCATTCAAATCAAAATAGATTAGTCCATTTTCTCCTCGGTAGCTACCAAAATTCTCGATATGCAGATCGCCACAAATCCATACTAAGGGAGAGAAGGGCAATCCTTTCAGCTTACTCAATCGCTCGTAAAAAAGGTGGCAGGTTCCCCGAAAAAACCGGAAGGCATTTTCTGCCATTCTTGTATATTTCAACTGCGTCATTTCAGGCAGCCTTGCGCTATTAAAATCTAATAGGTATTTGTGTAAATTTTTCTCCATATAAGATACCGAACACATTTACAGGTGAAATGTTTTCAGTGAGTTGAAGATTTAAAAACAACTGTAATATTAGCCTGAGTTGCTGTTATACGGCTATATCATCATGTCAAGAAACAAAAAAACGTATAACCTTAAAAATAAGTTATACGTTTGAGTGGGGAATGCCGTCGAAGCGAAGTACGATGCTTAGCTTCCCATTAGAACAAATTGTATGCATTAACCTTTAGGGATTGTAAACCAGAAAGTACTCCCCTTCCCTTCTTCAGTATCTACGCCAATTTCTCCTTTGTGTCGTTCAATTATATCTGCACTGATATATAAACCTAGCCCCAAACCTGATACTTGCGCACCCGATGGATCAGCCCTAAAATAGCGTTCGAAAAGATGCGGTACTTTATCCTTTGCAATGCCAGGACCAGTATCCCTCACCGAAACCTTCGCTGCATCTCCCAGGTCCTCCACAATTAAAAATATTTTCTTTTCGTTTGGTGCATACTTGATGGCATTGTTCACGAAGTTAACCACTACCTGTTCAATCCGATGTTCATCTGCAGTGATTTGAAGGTCTCTATCCCCTTCTACACTCAATTCATAGGTTCCTAATTGTCGTACATGTGTACAACAATCGTCGAGCATCTCTGCAATGGTAAAGGACTTTTTATTGAGCTGCACGAGCCCCTCCTTCATTCGGCTTACATTCAGTAGGTCCTCCACTAATTCCGATATCTTGTTCATGCTCCGCGACGACTGCTCAATGAGTTTTGGCAAAATCGGAGACGGCTTATCTTTCATCCGTTGCAGCAATTGCAAGGAGGCTTTTAAACTGGTGATAGGTGTTTTTAGCTCATGACTTGCAATCGAAATAAAATCATCTTTTTGCTGTTGAAGTCTTTTATACTCTGTAACATCTACTACAGTTCCTAATATTCTTTTCGGTTGCCTATTGCTATTGTAATAAACCTTTCCATGAAACCTTGCCCAATGTAGGGAGCCATCAGATTTAGTAAACCTCGTTTCATAAAAAAGTTTGCCATCATTTTTTGCTGCTTCATGGGCGTTAGCACTTAATTGCACATCCTCTGGGTGATACATTTGTAGAATCTCATCTCGACTTGCTTGATGCTCTAAACCAAAGATTAGGTTAAAGCGCCCCCCTGTAGTGAGTGTGTCGGTGTCGTACCTATAATCATATGTGCCTAATTCAGCTGCATCTACAGCAAGTCTATTTCTCTCTTCCGAATCTTCGATACTATGTCTGGCTATTACCTTGTCTGTCACGTCATTTCCTACCACCATTACAGACGTAACCTCATTTGATAGGCCCCGCACTGGCTCGTAAACAAAATCTATAAATACTCGTTCTGGAACCCCCTTACGGATCAGCGTTACCTCATGCTCTCTGGCATGGAATGGAATTCCTGTATCGATTACATTTTGCAGTACTGGCGTATAACCTTCCGCAGCTTCTGCAACCGCATCCCAAATGGTATGGTTCTCAAGTTCTACTCGTTCTTTCCCCACAAGTTCGAGGTACGCATCGTTTACTTCGGTGATCATTAGATCCGCTGCACGGATGACACAAATGGCAACCGGAGCTTGCCTAATCAGGGTTCGAAAACGTCCTTCACTGATCACAAGTTCTTCGAGCGACTTTTCAAGCTCTTCATTAGTTGCAGCCAATTCTTCATTTACTGCTGCAAGTTCTTCGTTAGAAGTGGCCAGTTCCTCATTTAGGTCCTGCAATAGCTGCTCATCACTTTTTCTTTGGGTAATATCGAAACAGGAACTGATGTAACCTGCAAATGTTCCGTCGGACAGAAATCTGGGAGTACCCTTTTTTAACATCCAGTGTACCTTACCATCTACGCCTTTGAGCCTAAATTCATCGGTATAAGACATCCGCTTATTAAAGGCTCCTAATTGAACCAATTTATACTCCTCCCTGTCTCTTACATCAATCAGATCTTCCCAACCTGAGTTAATTAATTGCTCTAATTTTCGTCCTGTTAATTTAGTCCACGCTTTGTTAAAATAGAACTTTTTACCCAATTCATTTCCTACAGCTATCAATATATCTGTATTTTCGGCCATGTTGCGGAAGCGTTCTTCGCTTTCTGCAAAGGCTTTAACTCTTTCTTCTACCCTCAACTCTAGCTCTCTATTCATAACTGAGAGCTCTTCCCTACTTTTAGAAAGCTCCTCATTAATTGCATTCAATTCCTCATTAGAGGCGGCTAATTCTTCATTTAATGACTGTTCTCGAACTAGCAGTTCCCTATTCTGTGCGGCGTCTTTCAGTTCTTGCCTATTCAAGTAACGTTCTGTTACATCGGTTGCTGTATGCAAAATGGCTATCACAGTGTTGTTGCTATCTTTTACAGCCCTATATTCAAAATCAAAATAAAATGTTTTGGTTTCTCCGTTGATATTAAGCTCTGCAGCCGTATCGCTTCCTGAAATGGTGATTCCCTCTCGCCAAACACGAGCAAACATTTCAATAAAGGGTTGCCCCTCAAGCTCGGGCAATGCTTGTACTAGTGACTTGCCAATTACTTGTTCATCCTTTCCCCAGATGTTGAGCATTGTTTTGTTTGCAAACTTGATGGTAGCATCTTCGCCCACATGTATTGCAGTAGCTGTTTTGGATAACGATAGAATATAGTTTAGTTGTTCGGCGCTCAATTCAGCTGTTTCTTTCATAGGTTAGTCTTCGTATCGTATTACAAATGCTAAATTAGTAAATAGGTTTTAAGGAAGAAAATACATTTAAAAGGGTTTTTCTCCTTAAACATTAGTGGAGCAATAGTCGGTTTGAAAAAAGTAACTTATTTTTTGCATAAGCTGATAAACAGTGGATGTATGAAATTGTTTTAACATCGCTTATTTCTTGTTACATATTTGAGTACAGTCTTGTAAAAAAAGCAAAAAAAAACACCTGCGCAAAGCAGGTGCCTATCCAATTTTATGAAGGAAATCTAATTAGCTGATCTTAACATTAATTGCGTTCAAGCCTTTTTTACCTTGCTCGATGTCATAGCTTACAGAATCATTCTCACGAATGTTATCTATTAAGCCAGAAGAATGAACAAAAATTTCGTTATCTCCATTTGCTGGCACGATAAATCCAAAACCTTTTGTCTCATTGAAAAATTTTACTGTTCCTTGTTGCATTGTACTATTATTTAAATTATGATCAAAGATACACAAATAGTTGAGAATATAAAATAATATTTCACCATAAATAATATATTAGAATTTTATTTTGTTAAAAATAAAAATTCAGAACTTTTTTTTCGCATTGCAATTATCACCATTATTTCGACTATTCGGACCGTTAAAAACATACAAGAGATGGGGTGCTCTGGGCTGATAAATGCTCAATGGGCTTCGCGAAGCCTTTTTATCGTACAGATGCTGTTATTATCGATGGAAACAAAACGCGATCTAGTATTGTTAACTTAATGGATAAATGAAATTTGGGGCATTTTATCTCCCGACTTTGAATTCAGTATATTGCGGAGCCAAATATATCGATGCCGTATGCAAGAACTTTCAATAATTACAGCGAACATAATTTCCGTTTCTCCAATACCCATGGCAGTTGTTGACATGAATATGCGTTACCTCGCTGTTTCAAAAACCTGGATTAGTTTTTATCACTTAGAGAAAATTCAATTGCTTGGAAAATCTCACTATGAAATTTTCCCTGAGATTGGGCAAAATTGGAAAGCGATCCATGCTGATTGTTTGCAGGGCAAGGACCAAAGCAACCCTAATGAAAGATTTGAACGTGCGGATGGATCTGTTATATACCTAAAATGGGAAGTTAGGCATTTCAGAGGCGAAGATGGCAAGGTTGCAGGTATGATGATGACCAGTGAGGATGTATCTAAAAATAACGAGACTATATTGAATGAAAATAGGTTCCAGCTTTTTATGGACCATTTTCCTGGGCTATGCTGGATTTCCGGAGCCGACCAAAAACTTAAATATGCCAACAAATGCTTTTATGATACGCTACACCTCACTGATGAGGTTATAGGCAAGAATAGTGTAGAGATATTTGGAAACGATATTGCCGCAGTGGCAAATGTTCGAGACCAGCATGTTTTGGAAAAAGGGGAAGGTATGGATTTTCAACAAACCTCGAGAGATCAACATGGACATCCAAAGGTTTATAAAATCTACAAATTCCCATTCACCGATGTTAAGGGAGAAGGAAATATGGTTGGTTCGATCGCTTTTGACATTACCAAGAGCACCCTACTAAGGGAGGAACTTGATAAGAGTGAGGCGCAGTTTAAACTTGCCTTTGAGCACTCACTGATTGGCATGGCACTGATTAGCCCGGATGGAAAGCTGAAAAGGGTGAACAAGAGCCTTTGCCAGATGTTGGGATATTCTGAAAAGGAAATGAAAAATTTATCCATTCACAACCTTACGCATCCAGATGACAGGGAGCGGTCGCTAGCCATGCTGAACGACCTGAGCTCTGGTAGCCTTGAACGCACCAAATTCGAAAAGCGTTACTTGCATAAAAACGGGAATACGATTTGGGTAGTTATTGCCGCTACAATGCTGTATGGCAGTGAAGGACAGCCCTTATATTACGTTTCGCAAATTGAGGACATTACCAAACGCAAGGAAATTGAAAACGACCTGATCCTAAGCGAAAAAAAATATCGGACCATCTTTGAAAATGTACAGGATGTATTCTACCAAACCGATCAGAATGGGACGGTCATAGAGATTAGTCCCTCAATTGAAAAATATTCGGGATATAGTCGAGAAAATATAATTGGAAAACCTGTATCAGAATTCTACTTTTATCCACACGACAGGGATCGGATAGTTGAAAGCCTCCGTGCTAACGGATCTGTGATTGATTTTGAAGTTCGGCTTAAAACCAATAATCATGAATTGCGCTATGCTTCGGTAAATGCTAGACTAGTCATTGAAAATGGAAATGTAGTGTCTACCGAAGGTAGCATGCGGGATGTCACCGCAAGAAAATTTCAAGAGAACACACTTAAGGCACTGAATTCTGAGCTCACAGAATCAAACCAGCAAAAGAATAAACTGCTTTCCATTATTGGACATGACCTGCGTAATCCTATAGCAGGTAGCTTGCAATTGATCGATTTAACAATTGACGACTTTGATGCTACAAGTCACGACGAGATTAAAACTTATCTTCTTTCCATTAGGCAAGAACTTGCCAATGCCACCAATTTATTGGAGGATTTATTGGAATGGGCTAAATCACAGTTTAGTGCGGTAACTTTTAATCCAGTTCTGATTAAAAACCTTGAGGGCGTAGTGAAAAAGAGTATGGAAACCATTATGCCAATGGCCGCCAAAAAAGACATCGAGATTAGCATTGACATTCCAAAAGATGTATCCCTTGAAGCGGATATTGCTATGCTGGAAACCATCATTCGTAACCTAATGTCTAATGCAGTAAAGTTTACCCCACTCTCTGGCCATGTATCACTTTCTGTGACGGCAAATGAAAAGGGCACCAAATTTTCTATACTGGATACGGGCATTGGCATCCCGTCAGAGAAGATCGCCTTACTTTTTGGACAAAGTAAATTTACAACCTATGGTACGCAAGGTGAAAAGGGAACAGGATTAGGTCTTAGCCTTTGTCATGACTTTGTGGTTAGACATAGTGGACAAATATGGGCAGAAAGCGAAGTTGGAAAAGGCACTGGGTTCTTTTTTATCATTCCCAAAAAACCCTTAAAGGAATAATGATGCAGCTACATTTCTAATTCCAATCATTTCATTTATAATTGACTAGCTTAGCAATCGACCTAAAGCTAAAGCCATGAAAAGAATACTGATAATGGACAATGATCCTAGTAATGCAGACGCTATTAAGGAACTATTGGATTTTGAAGAGGTAATTACCATGGTTGTCTACAAGATCGAGGAGCTCGACAAAGAAATCGGAAGATTTGCTCCTGACCTATTAGTGATGAGCATCCCATTAAAGAACAGCGATGGGTCGGCACTTTGCCGCAGGTTAAAAAATTCGGAAGATCATTGCCACATTGGCATTATCTTGCTCTCTACACAGTATAATGTCCTTAAGGATGAAAAGCTGATTGGATGATTTTCTGGAAAAGCCATTCACGGCAGAAGAACTTGTGGAAAAGGCATTACACATTCTGCATCCCATACCTGGGGTTGAAAGATACTAGGCCAGCTGAGTTGCCGAAATCCTATCTTTTTTCTTGGCAAGAAAAAATGCCTGATAGAACAAAAATTGGAATAAGTGAAAACAAGTAGCTTTGCACTTCTGCCTCGACATTTTTTCTACATAAAAACTGTGGAAATTAAAATCAATACATTGTGTCACTATACGATTTTTTGCGTGTCTATTATTATAAGTAGATTTTATTTAAATAAACACCTTGGAATTACATTTTTACACGCCCGAAAACGACATCTTAAAACAATATATTGAAGGTTACTACTTTTTAACCGATCAGGGAACTGGAGCTCTTAAAGCTTACACAACCTTCCCGAACAATTATTGCATTGTCACCGTAAATCTTAATTCTAAAGTAAAACTAGACCTTACTAAAATTTCTATTGAGCCCTCTTATGATAACAATATATATGCGAGTTTCGCCTATCGTTACAGCAATCCAATAGAAGTACATTATACAGGGCCCTTCCAAGAGGTTACCATTTACTTTAAACCGCTCGGTATTAATTATTTTGTAGATAATCTGGAAACAATGTTCTCTCAAAAAAAAATGACTGAATTTATTCCGCAATTTTCAGATTTTAAAGATGAAATGCGTAAAACCTTTCACATTGACAAAAGACCATTGCAAATAGCTGCCCTTGAAAATTATTGGTTATCAAAATTGATGGTAAAAGACCTAACATTTATGAAAAGTATTTTGTCAGACACTGAGTCTAACATCAAGATCGAAGACATTGCTAAAAAACATCATATTTCAAGAAAGCATCTAAACAATTTAGTTCAGAAGAACTTAGGCAAGTCTCTGGTTGAATACAGGAAAATATTCCGGTTCAGAAACGTAATTAACAATTATCAAGATTTAAAAAGCCTAACCGAACTGTCGTATGAGAATCTTTTTTTTGATCAATCTCATCTTATTAAAGATTTCAAATCCCTTACAGAAATCAATCCCAATCTATTCTTTAAAAATGTGAATACGGCGAATAAAAATGTTTGGCTTTTTAAATAGTTGGTAACAATTTTACAATTTTGATGATTTTTTTCTCGATTACTTTGTATCTACTTATTGCTTAAGATAAACTGGTAATAAACGAACAACATTTAATTTAAAGCTAATTATCATGAAAAAAATACTAGTTAAAATAGTAATCACATCCTCTATTCTTTTTACTTGTGTGCAAAGTTTTGCGCAACTATCTTCGGCTAACATTGATTCGCTGATGCAAGAGGCAATCACCAAACTAAAAGTAGCCGGAGCAGCAATAGCAGTGGTAAAAGATGGGAAGGTAATCCATTTAAAAGGCTATGGAGTTAATTCGATTGATACAAAACAATTAACTACAGCATTTACAAATTTTCAGATCGCTTCCAACAGTAAGGCCTTTACAACAGCTGCGCTTTCCATATTAGTTGATGAGGGGAAAATAAAATGGGACGATAAGGTAAAGGATTACCTTCCGGAATTTAAAATGTACAATGAGTATGTAACTGATAATTTTAATATTGTCGATTTGTTGACTCACAGAAGTGGCCTTGCACTTGGTGCTGGCGACCTCACGTTTATCCCAGATGGTGCAGATTTCACAGCAAAAGACCTTACTACTATTTTTCAGAATTTTAAACCAGTTTCAGCATTTAGAACAACCTATAATTACGACAACTTACTCTATATTGTAGCCGGTGAAGTTATTAAAAGGGTAAGTAAAATGAGCTTTGAAGATTTTATTCAAAAACGCATCTTCCAACCCTTACAAATGAGTAATTCGTTTATTGGAGACTCTCTTATTGGTGAAATGCAAAACTTCGCAACACCCCACTCTACAGCAACAGGTACCTTAAAAACAATTCGTCGTTTTCATATAGGAATGATTAGTCCGGCTGGCGGCATATATTCTAACGTGAATGATATGTCTAAGTGGATGATCATGCAACTTAACAAAGGAAAATATGGAAATGATCTAAAGTCCTCTTTATTCTCTACAGCTAACAGTGCTAAGATGTGGACGATACAAACGGTTTTGCCAAACTATGTATCTGAAAGATACCATACCCATTTTAACGGATATGGTTTAGGTTGGCTGCTAAATGATGTAAAGGGAAATTTGGTAGCAATGCACACAGGCGGTTTGCCAGGTATGCTATCTCAAGTGACATTGGTTCCAGATTTGAATTTGGGTATTGTGGTGTTAACGAATACAGAAAGTGGCGGCGGTAGTCTTGCTTTCGCGGTTTCCAGAGCAATTACAGATAGCTATTTTGGATTAGATGATGCCAAATGGATTGATAACAGAGCAAGAAATCTTGCAAAAAATGTGAGTAATGTTGATGAAGTAACGAAGAAAATTTGGGAAAAAGTAGATTCTATGCAGCATACCAAAGTTAAAAATGAAGATTATATAGGAATGTATGAAGATAAATGGTTTGGAAAGATGGAGATTTTCATGAAGGATAAACAGTTATGGATTAAAAGTTTACGTTCGCCAAAGTTAAATGGCCCAATGCACTTATATAGTCCAAATACCTTTGCCATTAAATGGGAGTACCAAGATATGAATTGTGATGCATTTGCCACTTTTTCTTTAAAAGACAATGGGAAGGCACAATCCTTCACTATGAAAGGCATTTCTCCATCCATTGATTTCAGTTTTGATTTTGGAGATCTAAATTTAATTAGAATAAGATAAAGTTTCCGCATTGCTTAATTGGTACCTGAAGAGTGCTGCAATATGAAAGACTCCTATAACTATGATCAACAAAGAACCAAAAAGCCCTTAAAAATTAATTTAAGGGCTTTATAGTATTAGGTGGAGAATATCGGAGTGGATATCTCATCAATTGCGATCTCCAAACGCTGTTTTTGATACTCTAAAAGCGGTTTTTTATTCGTCATTTTGGGTAATTTGGCTGAGTTTTGGCAGAGTTTTCAACATTCAAAATCATTAAAAATACACATTGAAAGGCATTTAAACTGAATTATTATAAAATTTCTTATTACCTAAAATACAAAATTTGGCTGAATATTCCAAAAAAAACTCAAATATTTGTGGATAATTTTGCATTATACACGATATAAATGATGAGATAAATCCATACATTTCACTCGCTACCTAGCCTTTTATTGTCTTAGTTTTGGCTGAGTTTTAAATAAGGGCTATATTACAGGTAAACATGGTCTCTTCTCTGGCAAAACAACCTATTTATTATTTAATGTATGACAAAAAATAGGCCTTCCTGTCAAATCGCTTCGGCGTAGTCTTGAACATAGCCTGAAAAGCATTGGTAAAATGTGCCTGGTCGTAAAACCGATTGGAGATCGCAATTCCCGTAAAATCGGATTTACCATTCCCACCAGCTGCGATTTTGTCCACGATACTTCTTAATCTAATGATATCGGCAAATTTTTTCGGTGTAAGCCCCAGTCCTTTTTTGAAAAGCTTCTGGATGTATCTTGAAGAACACCCTAACATTGTCGCCACAACCCTGATACTGATATCTCCAGAGGCCTCCATAATCAACGATGTGCTGCGCTGCAGGTCCATTGCAGGCCTTACATCCTTTGCAAGTGACCCCCACCTATCTGCCATAGATCTGCAGAGTTCACCGCTGGATAGATCGATACCTTCAGGCAAACCTGGCAGAACATCATCGGTACGGTAAAAATGGTCGGTATAATTATGCATGCCCTGGTCGGTAAAGTAGGCGGGAGTCCAAGGAAAGAGCTGCAACATCGTGGCCCTGCTCTTGGGATGGATCTCAATGCCCAGTGATTCGGTCATCTGACCGCAGAAATAAGTTCCCGGGCTCAAGTGGATTATTGTTTCCCGGTGGGTGATCTTAAGGCCGTTGCCCCTAATAACTGCAATGTTGAAGCAGCCGTTGGGTAGCGCAAATCTGTCCATGACCACCGAGGAACTGTCTAGGTTATCAAGCGTCCAAACCTTTTTCACAAACAGGGACATGCTCCTTGGTACCCGATACTCACTGTAGTTAAACTTTCCCATTTCTAATCTATCTGTTGTAAATATACATTTTAGGCAGCATTAACTGCAACAAGGGTTTGGAGGGAAAATTCCCTATGCCAAATCGCCTTTCCCACGTTCGCTTTTCTACAAGTTTTTTTGATTGGTGCCAAATACCTTTGATCAGGTAAATGGTAAAACAACCAACCCAGGTTAGCCCATTAGTTTGTGTGGCAATTAGGGTCAAAATAAAATAACAGTGATAATAACAATAAATACAAGTAACAATGACAGGTCAGCAGGTCTGCTTGATTTCTTTGCTGTCTCTGTCTCAATGGAAAATGGTTGGGTCAACATCAAGTATGAGAACATCGAGCAGATCCCGTCCATATGTAGGATACTCGAGGAGGCCAATATCGATATTCTCAGTATATCGATCATCCATATTGACCAAAATGCCGGCCTGTAACAAATTCCCGGTCGGCTCCAGGTCCGGGATACGCTTTACCACAAGATGTCGGGAAATATAAAATCAGTTTTTTGAGCACAACAAGCCAGGCTGGAATCCGAGTTAATGGACATACCAAAGGCTGAGCTAAAAATATATGGACGGACTTAGTGAAAAATTTTTTACATATCTTCGAGGCTGGTTGAGATCCACCTAACCACAACGACGGAAAATCAGTTACCAGAATGACATATGCTTAAACATACGCTTATAGTGGCGGTCTCATTGGCTGCCTGTGCTACCTTCTTGTTCTCCTGTTCATCTGCAAAAGATGCAAGACAGGCCAAGGCCCTTGGAACGTTATCGGGGGCACGAGACCCGCTCTATCTCGAAATCGGAAAGCTGGGCGCAGATCTCACAAGGAAAGAAAGTGTTCCAGGGGTAGCCGTGGCAGTAATCCGTGATGGAAAGATAGCATTCATACAATGTATAGGATATGCAGATCTGGCCAGTAAGAGACCAATAACAAAAGAAACTATCTTCAACGTTGGCTCTGTATCAAAGATGGTGTCGGCATGGGGATTTATGCAGTTGAGCGAAAAGGAATTGGTAGACCTTGATTCGCCGGTGAACCGCTACCTGAACAGGTGGAAAATTCCCTCTTCACCTTTTAATATCGAAAAGGTTACATTGAGGCGGATTTTGAGCCATACTGCCGGCCTTTCGGTGCACGGATACGGAGGGGCCGAGCAAGGCACCAAACTACTCTCGCTGCAGGAATCATTGGAGGGCAAGACAAAGCGAAATGGCGAAAGTGTTAGGTTGGTCAACGAGCCGGGCACAAAATGGCAATATTCGGGAGGAGGATATACCCTTGCTCAACTGCTCCTGGAGGAAAGAACCGAAAAAACATTTGCAGCATACATGCGCAGGTATGTGTTCCAGCCGTTAGGCATGAACCATACCAATTATGAATGGACCGAGCATATGATGGCAAATTCCGCAACCGCCTATGACACCGTTGGAGCTCCGATAAAGAACAGGATATTCACCGAGCAGGCAGCGGCCGGACTCCAGACGACCATAATGGACCTGGCGCATTTTGCCGAACTGTCCATCACAAAAAATTCCAGTCAACTTAATAAGGTATTGAGACCAGAAACCATACAGCTAATGGAGCAGCCTGTAATGCCATCCTCTATCGAGGGGGAAAGTGGGCTGGGGTACCGCTTTATGAATTACGATGGCATTCGCACCATTGGGCACACAGGCGAAAACGTCGGTTGGAGTGCGGCCGTCTTTATGGATATGCAAATCAAAAGCGGGATTGTCGTGCTGTGCAATGGTTCTAACGGAGATAGGGTTTGGTATCCCATCTATCAGAAGTGGTTGGCATCAATGTCGCGAAATAAATAATGTTCAGAAATTTAAATGACCTGGAGATGCGGGCATTTTAAGTATGGCTGCCTAATGTCCTAGTTTATCTCGCCAAAACCTGGTAAGGACTGATCACATCTTTTAATCTTCAACAGTTTTCAATGCAATATTCTCCACAACATTATGATTTTAGCAGTCACAGATAGAATAAAAGGCCATTTCAGTTAGCAAAAGCCATGACTCAGCCACAATATTAAACAAAAAAAACACATAACAATTTGATGATCAAACTATTATGTGTTTAAGTGGAGAATATCGGAGTGGATATTTCATCAATTGCGAGCTCTAAACGCTGTTTTTGATGCTCTAAAAGGGGTTTTTTATCTGTCATTTGGGTAATTTGGCTGAGTTTTGGCAGAGTTTTCAATGTATCGAATCATTAAAAATCCGCATTAATAGGCTTTTAAACCGATTTTTTATAAATTTTCCTGTTATCTAATTTACAAAATTATCCAGAATTTTCAAAAAAAACTTCAAAATTTTGAATAGATAATTTCCTATTCTCCACTGCAAATTTTTCAATAATTCTGGAAAAATTTATGGCTGAGTTTTGGCGCTATTTTTCGTGTGTTTTTTACGAATAATAAATAGCGGAAATAAAATGACAAAACCTCTTTAAAAAACCTCCTATAAGATTTAAATAGCTGTTTTCATTGTGGAGAATAAAAAATTTATCACAAAGAAATATGCCCAATTTCCCCAACCATCCTTTAAAGTTGGCTTGACTGATTTTTGGCTGAGTGGTCAGTTCGAATTTCATACAAGAAACTGATTTTAAATAAGTTAACTTTTTTTAGTGTAGAATTCCACAATCTACACGCTCTTTTCAGAGGTTATGACGATATTTTTTAAACTAAACCCATTTTTTTGGCTGACTTTTTCACTCCGGATTTATGATGCCTATAATTTGACAAACTCTTTAAATATACTTAGCTCTTTCCAAAATAAACCCTCCTTTTAGCTATCTAGTGCAATATTCGCAACTAGCTTGATGTGAACCAATTCAGGCAAGAATGAAATAATACAGAAGTCTTTAGTATTGCGGTAAGCTTTTTCAAGCTTATTTAAAGACAGGGAGAATTGATACCATAGGGGATCGAACCATACCACTAAAAAACTTTATATCAATTATTTACAAACACGTTATTTTGGATGCTAATTATTTTGGATATCATCTTTCAAAAATGTTCTCCAATAATGGGGAAATATATGTGTACGGAAATGTCTGGAAGCAATTAGGCCCACCGCCCAATAACTTTCTTTGATAAACGTGAAATCCTTTTCAAAACAGTTATTTTTATACTCTTCTTCCAAAAGCAATTTATACTCCTCCATCGATTCAGGTAAATCAATTCCCGAAAGTGCATAACCTGAATCATCATTGGCGTTTTCAGTATAAATTTTAGCCTCTGTTTCTAGGTCTGGAAACCAAAGCAATAGTGATATGTCTTTTAATAAAGTATCTTTTACACTTTTAAAAGACTTATACAACCGAGATGAATTAAGTACAATTGACCATTCGATAAGCAAAGTATAGAGATATGAGGAATTATAGTCGTGCTTAAAACGAACATCAGTATTTGCCTCCAACTCTGAAACAGTTCTTAAATCTCTGAATGCAGGATAAATCTTAGTAAATGCAAATGCCTCAGCGATATTTTTGTGAAGTCCCTGAAGAATGTGAATAGCTTGCTGTTTTAATCCTAGTTTATAAAGTAGCATCAGCAAAAGATGTATTTCAATTAATTGATCATCAAATCTTGGTGTGTAGAAAATTGAATTGGAGTTGACCAATCCAATCGCTTCTGATGCAATTATCTTAGCTTTTTCTAAATATATATCAGCAGCAAGTTTTGCCTTTTCATTGTCTCCATTCACCAAAAACTCATACATCTGCAAAAGGAACAATCCTGTTTCGCACCAGATACCCAATTGTTCATAAACTACAGTGTTATAGGAGAGTGAATCGCTTACTGACCTGCCAAGCCCATCTTTTATTTCACATAAGAATGAAAATTTGTTATTGTATTTGCCTAAAGTTTCTAAATGGAGGTGAAAACCTTCCACCACCTCCTTAGCGTAAATTGACTCTGGAGTTCCTCCAACAAACAATGACCACAACATAAGAATATATTTTTCAGAACAATTAACCGAATGGAGAAGATTATCGGATTCTTCACAGTACTTAAGTACCATTGTTACCACCAATCGCATTTCCTTAAGCACTTTTATCTTCGCCTTTTTACTGGTCGCAATTCTAAAGTTGTTACATAGTAAATCAAGAACGTTAACAAAATCACCGAGTTTGTAATCACGATTCTCTAAATGGATAATGGTTTTTCGGATTGAAGACCTTAAGTTATTGGAGAAACCACTTTCATTGAGAAGCTTATCCTGAAACTGTCCCACAAAAAAGTCACTTTCCCATAATGCAAAATCAAATTCAGGGTGCTGATTTGTATAGCCTACCCAATTTTGTTGTAAACTCTGCTTAATCAGCCCATTATATGCAACGACTATTTTAATTGGCAACCGTTTGTGCTGAGGTGCAAGGTTGTTTTTCACGAAAACCTCCCTAATTTCATCTAGGGACTGCCGAACACTATTTACTTCAGCATCCCAATTTCTCCGGTCAAGATCTCCTTGTTTTACTGTAATCAAAAATACCTTGCGTTTATTTCCGTCCGTAAAGTCTTTACCAACTGCATAAATATCCACCCCAAATTGCCTTCCCCGTTCTGGCCTAGAAAAAATTTCGACACCATTAGCCCTCAATATATCTTGTAGGACTTTATCGAGTTCTCCATCTTCCTTTAAGGAATTAATATATTCAGCTAAAATTAATCTCATGCTTTTGAATTCTTTGGTAATTGCGCCTTAGCGACTCTTGATAAGTGGGATCTAGCTTTTCCCCAGAAGGAAATTCAAAAGAATGTTCTATTAAGCCTAATTGATCAACCTTATGTATCTTTTCTCCCTCACGTCTGATCGCCCATTTTTTCGCATGCAGGTTCACTGATTTAATCATTGACAGAAAACCTTTCTTATTACTTTCTTTCATTGATTCGGAAAAAAGCTGATGCTTATAAAATCTCAAAAGCTCCTCCAATTTTGAATCTGCACGAAGTTCATTGAACATGCGAACTTTGTTCAACTGAGTGAAGTATTGTTCAAAAGTTTCCACAATCGGGGCTAAAAACTCTTTATGGTGCATAAGACAATCATTGCTATCCAGCTTAACTTTAATAATATCCAATGTAGATCTATAATTGTACACAAGATAATCTTTGAAAATATGCTCAAGATTTACCAAAAGAGTTTCATCATCTTCCTCGGAAGCATCTAGTACAGAAAACAAAAGGCTTTGCAAGTTCTCCATAGAATAAACAAACCCAGCGATTTTATAGCAAATAAATACCTTTTCCTCAGTTGATAACGTTTTAAAATATTTACTAGAAAGTTTGGAGACCCCATCGGCATGCCTACCAGAACACACTTTTAGCATTGCTTTATGAACATTTGCATACGGCGAATTGAACCACTTAGTAAGGTTAAGCTGAAATAAGTCTTGGTTTAGACTAATTATATGATCTAAATGCTCGCCTAAAAAGAGGCTTACACCTAAATTTTCAAATCTTACCGTTAACAAATCATATATTATTTCAAGATTATGCTCCGATAGGTTATATAATAAAAAGTCCAACTGCCCCCTATGTTCAGGGTTGTTCGATGTGTATAATGATAATGCTGCTTCTTTATACCAAGTTTGCTTATTTTCCGTTGGCGTCAAATCATAAAGATATTCGTAAATACCAACGAAATCACCGTCCTGGAGCGGTTGTACAACTAAAAGAGCAATCTCTGGACTGACTGACTTAAACTGGCCGCAGAGTTGAAGGTATTGTGGCTTACTAAGTTTTCCTAAATCGAATTTCGATTTCATCAATTTTTCAAACTCCGAACGAAGGTCATCAGGACAGCACCTAATAAATCCCCAGAATAACTGAAAGAGGATTTCACCCTCAAATTTATCTTTTACAGCATCTAAGAGCTGTGTGAACTGCGCTCCATTCTTGCCAGAAAGCCCAACGATAACAGCGGTAAGAAATTTTCGCAGTTCCTTATCCGCTATTATTATTTCAAGACTAGATTCAAACTCAGCGGCAAGTTTTGGCTCGGTTAGCAGTTTTTTAGAAAGGGTCGTCGATACCTTGTGAACTCCTCCTGCAAACGCGTCTGTCGATTGCAATTTTTTAATGAAGATAAATATATCTTCAGATGCTAACTCGATTTGCGACATTGCTCTATCCAATGCGTTGAAATTGTTCCATTGGATAGTCGCTCCAGAAACAAAATCGCCCCACTTTGCTAAGCCCATCTGATGTAGATATGCTATTACAATTCCACTATCGTTCCAATTTAATAATGGCTTATATATTATTGGGATCTCCTTAAGCGATTCGTTTACTTCCTTAAGTGTTGATCCATTAAAACCGTCTGAAACGAGCTTATCTATCAAAATATATTGCACCAAAAGCTTATCCACAAGGAAAATTCCGTTCTCTGAAGCGAGAAATTGCGCGGCAATTCGGTTAAACTCCAGAAATCTATATAAACTTTCATCTACAACCCATTCACCCTTTATCGTGAATGGCGCATTCGCCAGATTTGCTTGCTGATCGGTATATCCTGCAACTAATTTTATTCTGACAAGTTCACCGAAATAATTTAGTCTTTCGAGACCTTCCATTCTATTATACACTAATGATACATCTTTTGTAGCTCATACTAAACTCTCGGTATAACTCTTGCAGCAGTTTTAATGTCAACTACTTGTACGCCGAAAGCTTGGAGCGCTTGCCTCATCTCGTTGAAAACAGGAGCGCCCGTCTTTAAATCAGAGATAGTTAGTAAAGCCGTAAAGGGAACTCCTAAAGCAGGTAAAGCTTCCCCGTCTCTGGCTAAGTGTTCGACATCTAATCTCCAATTTGTACTTGGACCTACACCTGAAAAATGTTTTTCGTGAACCTTGACAGGGCTCCATTTAAAGGCATGCTCTATCTGATCTTTTTCATAGAGATTTCCGTCCTTATTTTCCGGAGTATAAATTGCGTTTAACCTGCCAACAAAACCGCCATCTGCTTGCTCTTGACGCAAATGACCTTCAACATTTATCCTTACAAATTCAGAACCAAAACGATAGTCGAAAGGTGGCGTACTAACTAAGGTTAATTTTGCATAACCTCGGCATTTACCTTCATTTACTAAAGATGGCGGCCATTGAAAATTAAAACTCATCTTTTGACGCAGGATAAACCCTGTTGGCAAAAACAAGTGTTATAGCATTTTCATTACCTCCTAAAATTGCGTCTGAATTATCTGGCATTCCAAAACCTACCAAATGTTTCGCCACGTCCTTTAATTTTTTATCAGTCAAAATTTTTGGCACAGAAGCGTGGTGTATGGCCAACCCAATCAAAGTCTCCCTTGAAACAGTACCTTCGATAATATGATCCAGACTGGCCAAAGTTTTTGCGACTTGTGGAGAAGAGTAACTTGTTCCACAACCATCAACAATTTCTCCATTTTCATTTAAGGACAGCAAGCCATGGGATCCGCCCGCAGGCTTTGTTCCGCAACCTCCGACATGAGCCAGATCTGGTTTCAGACCAACCCTTAATCCTGGCCCACGGCAGCTATAATTACTGGGAGCATATGGAATGATATCTTTTAAGTTTGGCGGATTCAAGGCCGCCACGCTTATATTTCTGCAACTTTCAGCTGGTCTTTTGATGGTATCATTTCTCGATGAAGCAAGAATAGAAAGCGCGTCTGCGGCATCAACAGGCCATTCCTTCCTTGTGTGCAGGGGTTTGGTATTTCCTGCAGAAATAACGAAAAGCACATCATTCTCTTCAGCAATTTTATCTAGCATTTTAGCAGCAGGACTATAACCTTCAGTAGTAGCGTGTTCCTCAATATTTAAACTAAAATTGAAAATCCTTACACCTGTCCTTGCTTTGAGTTCAGCAACTGCTTGCTCTAATTCTTTGAAAAATTCTAAAGGTTTGGTGTAATAATTGGCAAAAAACTCGCCCTTTGGCAAGAGATCCAGGTCGATTATTTTACAACCATCCCTCTCACCGCAAATCTGCGAACCGTTCAAGGTCTTTCCGAACAGTGCAATACCAGCAATAAAAGTCCCATGGTTCTCATCTTTATCACTTGGACTAATCAAGCCCCATCTATCTTCAATCCAGTCACCTAAGATATCAGACACCCCTCCATCAACAATACCAAGCTTTGGCAGGGAGTAATTGTCCTCTAAAACTGGGATATCATATTTGTCATTGACTTTATAGGCTGCCGTGGAAACATCTTCACTTTTTCGAATAATTGGCGGAAGAATGATTTTTCTAACTAGCGGATGATTGTCGAGAAACTTCAGTAGAGTGTTGTGTGATGATAAATTTAGATTAGTTTCCTTGTTTGAGTTTCCTTTAGAGGCAGAACTTTGGATTATTGACAATTGAACGATAGGCGGATTCTCACTATTTTCCAATCTCACGCCTAACAGTATTCCGTGTCTTTCATTATCACCAATTTTTGAAGCCGTCAGGCCATTGCCAAAATTTGACAACCCGTTCACAAAGCTCTGGAAAAGTCCAAGTTTTTGCTTATCTAAGCTATCCCAATCCTGACGAGGCGGTGGATTATCAAACAGCTCGACGATGTAAGCGCCACCAGTTTCCGGGTTACTCAGCCATTCTATTGCTTCCGAGGCAGAAAAACTTCGTTTATCGGAAGCCGTATATGGCATAATATCCGCAATCACCCCAACCTCACTTCTAAGTTGGGTTGGATTAGGGACAACTTTGCCATCTTTGTTGGTTTTCCAACGTGTTTCCGCTTCTGCTTCACGGATTTTTTTTGTTATTTTATCAATACCAGAAGGCGTCAATTCCACGAATAATTCACCTAAATCGGCAGCACCAACAATAGGCGCCACCTTTTTATTGAACAGCGCGGAGGAGGGCCTATGGGACTTTGCCAATCCTGATTGCCTCAAAATTACCTTAGCAAAAGAAACGTCGGTAAATTCATTATCGATTTGCATCGACTTAATCGCATTGAGTTTTTCATTGAGTTTTTCTTGATGCTTTGAGAAGGCAGTATCATTTTCAGCGAAAAAATCTTTTTGCGAACCTCCAGGGTTACGCTCCCAAATATCAATGAAGTCGGTGCTATTGAGAACAATTTGTATAGGACTATTGGCCATAATGGTATTTTATTTGGTTATTTTAATTTTGACATTTGCTTGCTTAGTTTAGATTGTGTTATCCCAAAAAGAGAAGCAACATCTTTTTGCTTAAAACTATATCTCTCGTCGTTTAGCAATGCTGACTTTAGCTCATCATCACTATGCAACAATAAATTCCTTTTTCTTTGATCTATTCTACCAGAATTCAACAATGAAAACTTTCTAATCGAGGAAACTAAGCTTTCATCCTTATTAAGGAAATAAGCTCTTTTATACCATTTTGCCAACATTTGGGCATCAGCTCCAGATGCATTTTCAATACACCAAGCAAGAAACTTAAATTCGACATCTTCAAGTTCCAAGGGAATAAAAAACGTCTTAATTATATCGGGCATCAGTTCAAAAGATGGCTTTGGTATTTCCAACTGGACCTCAAATCTTCTCCAAATTGCGGGATCCAATAACGTCTCATGGTTAGTTACGCCAATCGTAAATCCAATAGTTTTTCGGCTATCCAAGTTTTGAAGCAATGTATTAACTACTCGCTTAATCTCGCCAACCTCTTGTGGGTCGTTCCTAAGCTTGGCGATGGCATCAAATTCATCCAACAACAATACACATTGATGTTTTTCAGCAAAGGAAAATAAATTTCCGATATTCCTAGAGGTTGTTCCTAAAAACGACGACATTAACCCATCAAGCCGTACTAATACAACGGGCAAGCCAATTTGCTTTGCTAGCCATTTTGCCAGATGCGTTTTCCCCGTTCCAGGGGCACCATATATCAAGCATGTATTACTTGGATGTGCCGACAACTCTTGAAGCTTATCATACTCCTTCCACTCCACGACAACAGATTCAATTGCTGACCTGACATTGTCACTAAAAATAGGCAGTTCCACCGGTAACTCCTCCACAAAGAAAATCTCTGCCAAAGGGGTAGATGTTTCTTTATCAACAGGAATTTGAGTCTTCGACGTAATCTTATCTCCCTTCCATTTGATAAAAGACTTTTCAATACGACTAGGCGACATATCAAAGGCAGAATTAGCCGTTTCCAAAAGCGACGACAAAGATTTAGCTTCCTTGGTTTTGCCATCTTTTTCAAGCGCAGCCTTTAACCTATCAACCTGATGGATTAATGCACTAGAGGGATTAGATAACGCTGACCTACAGAGAGCTTGTATAATATTGAAATATTCCATTTATTTACCTTTCGTTTATACCGCAATAATAAGTAATAATTTCCATATTATGAAATATATTTCCAATAATATGTAAAAATATTCCAAATATTAAAATAACTTTCCAAATAACTAATTTATAAATTATTTCGATTTGATAATTAATCACTTATCCAGCACTTAAGGCGCAAAAAAAAAACGCCCATATTACTATAGACGTTTCTGAATCCCTTGTTAAACTCTAATTAAAAGCCTTTAACCCACTTTTGGCGAAGCTTTTACATAAATCAAATGCCGTTTGGTTTCGCTGTAAGGCCGTGCCGTACATAATGGATTTAAATTTGCTTTCCTCATCCTTATAATTCCGCACGTTCTGAAAATAGCCATTAACCGCATTATATGCCCCATACAAAGTGCCTTTTGTGGTATAATCCTGCTGGGATTCGTGCGAACCTGCATAGTCTAAAACCGCACTTATCGAATTAGTATAAATGCTGGACAGCTGCTCATACCTGTTACTTTGTAGGCTTTGCAAGGTTTCCTTATTTGGAGCCATAGCCATTTGCACCAATTTTTTAACTTCGGAATCTGTAATGCGGATTTTTGCCCAGCTGTTAAATAATTCTTCCATTTCTAATGCTAAGAGATTGGTAATATCCAGTAGTTCGTGCGCCTGTTTTAGCCTGTCGGTTGCGCTCGAGGTGTGGCGGATCTTGATGCAATTTGATTTACTGCGCATTGCCGCATTCAGCGTATTTTGGCAAACGATGCGAACAGGGGTAAATGCTGCCGTAATACTTCCGTATCCATCGTGCGAGGTGGTCAAAAATAGATACTGCTCTATCAAATCATTTCTTCCAACACGGATATAATCGGGCAACTTGGCGGTAATAAAAATCTTTTCGCCCTTACCCAGTGCGCCAGCGGTTTCATAAAGAATCCCATCTTTTCCGCCAACAATCGAATCAAAAAACGTGAAGGCATCAATATTTTGCACCACGTGGTAATCTTTGCCAACTACGCCCAAAACTTGGTCGGTATCCGTTCTTACTGTAGCGTAAAAATCATTTACCTCAACCTCTGGAATGATTAAATCGGTCTGTCTGTTTTGGTTTTCAGAATCATAGGTAAATAAAGGGCGTTTCTCTACCAAGTAATCTAGCTGCGCATGTTTGATAGCTTCGGCACTTGTCGGGTAATCCGAAATAATTTGCCCAAGGTTATGCCAAGCTTTTTCCTTCACACTAAAAAAACTGTGTTTCTGCGTGGCTTGGTTATAATTAAGATTGTGTGCCATGATTGATATTGTTTATGTTCCTAACTCGGGTTAATAAGATTTCGGTTTCCAAGATTTTGACTTTTGGCGTGTCGGGCAAAATAAACCTTGAATGGGTTTCCACCTCGTGGACTGCCTCTGAAACGGTGGTTAGTTCGGTCTCTGCCATTACCCTAACCATCAAATAAAGGGTGTGATACTTTTTCATAACAATAGATTTTAGTGAATAGATTACCCCTTGCGACAGGTGCGCAAGGGGTAAAATAGTTTAGGCAGGGATAATCAAATTGGCTTCGATTTCCGCTAACTTGGTAGTGCAAAGTTTGTTGACGAACTCGGCAACCGCCTTGATGATAAATGGGTTTTTAGTGGTGAACGAATTTCTATCATCATCCTCAATGGTGAGTTTACAGCCTTGAAAATGTGTAGACTCGATATCCTCTGAATCATCCTCTTGGACCATTACCTTAAAATCATCAAGTGTCTTTATGGTATTCAAAAGGTTGTCGCGGTGAACCTTTCTTTTGTGCAACTCTTCAACCAGTTTCAAAGTGCCTTCCAAGTTCAAGGCAGGTTTTTCTGCTGCTATTGGTTTTTGCTCGTCCTTTGGCGCATCGGCTTTCGGTGCCTCGATCTGTGGCTGTGCCGAGCTTAGCCCGTTAGCAGTCGGGGCAACATCTATTTTTTTTGCATCGTCTTTTTTATCTTCAAAAGCCGTGCTATTTTGCAAAGCTCCACTTTTAGCCTGTGGCGTTTGTACTGCTGTCGCTGCTGCATTTGCTTCGTTGCCATTTGCTTTTCCATTTAATTTAATTGTGTTCATGATTTCTGTTTTTAAAAATTTGGGGTAATGAAATTTGATTATTGCCCTATGGGCGTTGGGTTTTTAATTCGGGCGTTCAATTTTTGTGAACTTTTTTTTTGTGGTGGGCTTCTGTCTTTTACTATTATCATGGCTTAAAAATTTAGGTCAGTCGGCTAGCGCCTCCTGGCTTTTTGTTAAGCCCCTCACCTTGATACAATTGATTTTCAAGACAAGACTTTGCGAAAAAAAACCTCGTCCAGCGCAGCTGGGCAGGGAAGATTTTTTCAGCAAACCCCTTGGGGCTCGGTCTTTTCGGAAAATCAATTGTTCAGAAATTTGCTACTCAAAAAGATCGGATGGATTAGGATTCAGTTAAATCAGGTTTATTGGAATTCGGCTTTTAGTTTTTGCACTGTGTATTTCCGACGGACATTGAGATCGGAAAAAATAATCGAACCTAGTACTTGTTTTTTTAAAGCTTTTCAAGCACTTAACCCGCACGTGCGACGGACCAAAAAAAGCCATTTCTCCATACTTAACAGACACTTAACCGGCACTTGACCAGCACAAAAAAGGGTGTTTAAACCCTTTCTCCTTCGCAATTAAAGCTAATTGACCAGTTCGCTACCTGCTGAACCTTGAGGCAAATCAGGCGCAACGCATCCGATCAATTCTGCTTGCAAGACCTTGACTTGCTCGGAATCCATCATTTTCATCTTTAGTTTTTTTCGCAGCTCCAATGCCGTTTCCTCGGTCGATGGTAAACTGGTATCCAATACCAGTTTCACGATTACTACAAGTGTTTCCCTTTTCATAAGCTTTACATTAACTGTTCATCAGCCAAGGACAGATAGCCATGCCCCGAAATAATCAAATGGTCAAAAACGGTAACATCTAGCAGCATTCCCCCCTCACAGATTTTTTTGGTCATTTGCAAATCCGCAGCCGAGGCGACTAGGTTTCCGCTGGGATGGTTGTGCGCCAAAACGATGGCACTCGCACCAGCTTTCAGCGCAACGGAAAAAATCAGCTTGGCATCAACCAGACAATCGGACATACCGCCCCTAGAAATCTCGCAAATCCCCAAGACCGCATTATTGCGATTAAGCAATATGATTTTAAACTGCTCCTGTAGCTGCAAAAGTCCAAAATCCCAATTCTGTAAAAGGATCTGATAAACTTCCTGCGAGGTGCAGACCTTTGCACGCTCACAGGCCTTAAATTTTGGGGAGTAGCTAATCTTGATTTCTGCAACCCTGCTTAATGGAAATGTTGTTTTTTTCATGGCTTTAGTTTTTATCAGTCGGCTCCAGCCTCCTGGCTTTTTTGTTAAGCCCCCTCACCTTGACACCATCGTTTTTGCTAGACAAGGCTTTGCGAAAAAAAACCTCGCTGGCGAAGCCAGCAGGGAAGATTTTTTCAGCAAACCCGCTAGGGCATGGCCTTGACGGAAAAAGGATGGTTCAGAAATTTGCGTCCCAAAAGGCCAAACGGTTTTTCGGTGACATAGAAAATCATCTTCCCATCGCATCCAAAAGCCCAAAGAAACTAGCGGCAGATTTGAGCTGTAGCTCAACGATCCTTCGGGCCAATTCCATTGCCGCCAGGATCGAGCTGCACTTGGCCATTCCCATCCCCGAAAACCTGCCCAAAGCCCTGTAATCAATCTTTGCCAGCTGCTCCAGGTCATTGCCAATGCTGGAAAGGATACGCGCGGAAAGTCCTACCGCAGTTTCCCTTACTGTCCCCGAACCGATGAGCAGGGCTAGTAATTCACGATCCTCGAGCGCACCCGGCCCGCGGGCAAGCATCTTCTCCCGTGGCCTCATGTCCGGTTCCCAGGCCTTGATCCCCTTTGCCGATTTATCCAAGGGCAAGCTGCACTGCTGTTTAAAATCCAGTTTATCCATTCCCAAATGCGCGGCATGATGGAGCAGCGAGGAAATCCCCTGATGAGCCTTGGAAAATCTTCCTGAAAAACGTTAACGTGGTTTCGCCTAAAAGAGCCGTCGGCCTGTTCATCGCTCCTGGTGATCTGGATGAAATTGGTGTTGTTGGCAGCCAGCTTGAAATCCAGGAAGAAGTGCCGTTTGCCAGTGGAGAATTGCTCCGATGCTAGAATATTGCTTTCCATAATCTTGTGGTTTTGATCCGCCACAAAATTCCAGGGTGCTAACCCTCTTACTCGGAGCAAAAACAAATTACCCGATCTCTCCGTTTATATTACAGGTAATCAATGGATTCAAAATTCAATAAAATGCAACAAGATCAGGTAGCCTAGCGGAAGACAAAACATGTGAGAATTGCGGCCGTGAACTTTTCGGGCGAACCGATAAGCGTTTTTGTAACGACAACTGCCGAAATGAATTCAATAGAAGGAAAAAACAGCAGGAGCTCTTACAGGCCAATGAAGCAATGCCCGAGATCTTAAGGATCATCAAACGCAACTATGAGATCCTGCGCTCCTATGGTGAGATTGAAAGGGATACTGAAATCTTCGTCAATAAGGAAAAAATCATGGAGAAGGGATTTAACTTCAAGTTCTTTACCAGCATCGATGACACCGATGAGCCATACCGCTACTGCTTTGAAAAGGGATTTAGGGTGATTGGTGATTATGTATATATCAAGGACGATCTCACGCAGGCCGAAATAACCGTAAAACAAGAAAGCGGGAAAAACCAAAGGCCCTTCCCGCTTATCTAAATTAACGCTCTCGAAAATATAAGATAACGGATTTAAAAAACCTGGGCACATCAACTTCTAAACAAAAACTGGATAAATAAATTTATCCACGCCTGCCTGAATCGCCTCGCCCTATTTTAACTTTGCGATATGAATATTGAAGAATTAGAACAGTGGTTCAAAACGGTGGAACTGCCCACAGCTCCCCTGCTGTTAAACCCATCTACGCAGATCAACGATGTCCAGCTTTTTTTGGACAGCCACTTTTATCCGCTTAAACTGGGACCCATCAATAAGATCAACCAACCGCTACTGGACAGGTTACTGGATTTTAAGCTGCTCATCGAATCCAACCTTTAGAAAAGACCAAGATAAATACGGGACAGGCATCCACCTGGCCCGTATTATTTAACTAACTAAAATTTATTGGTTCGCACTATATGATGATTATATAAAGCCTATTTGATCCATATCCCCTTGGCAAAACGAAAGGCCGACGCACCGGCCTCCCCTCTGCCATAATCCCACCCTATGGAAAATCTTTAATTTCTTTAAGCTGAGCCGGCATCCACCTGCTCACCTCTTGCCAATTATACGATATGATACTTGCCATGAAGCTGCTGTTTATACCATTGATTTCTGACTTGCATTGATTGCCTTCAGCTCCTGTAGCTTTTCAAAATGGGACATCACCTTCACCAGGTGCGCCACGCTAAAAAGTGGAAGACCGTTGTACATCGATGCCCTAAATCCGCCAACGCTCCAAAACCCCTTTATCCCCACGATACCCCGCTCTGAGGCATAGTTCAAAAACTTTTCTTCAAGTAAAGGGTCATAACACTTGAATGTCACGTTCATCCTAGAGCGATCACCTTTCTCGGCAAGACCATAAAAGATCGAGCTCTTGTCGATGGCCTCATACAACATATCTGCCTTTTCGATGCTCAGTTTTTCGATCGCCTGGATTCCTCCCTGCTCTTTCAGCCATTGCAAGTTCAGCATGGCCACATAGATTGAAAATACAGGCGGGGTATTATATAAGCTGCCATTCCGCTCGTGCACCCGATAGTCAGCCATCGAGGGCAGCAGCTTATCAACCAAGTTGATGAGCGCCTTTTTAGCGATCACCAGGGTCATTCCAGCAGGCCCAAGGTTCTTCTGCGCACCTGCATAGATCAGGTCAAAATCGCAGACATTGATCCTTCGCGAGAAAATATCAGAGGACATGTCACAGATCAGCGGCACTCCGGTCTTTGGGATATCAAATACCTGCGTCCCCTCAATGGTATTGTTCGAGGTCATATGAAAATAAGCAGCATCGCTATTCACCTTGTAGTTCTTTGGGATATAGGTGTATTTCCTGTCCATCGAGGAGGCAGCAATATTAATCTTACCGTAAATACTCGCCTCAGCCATCGCCTTCAGTGCAAAATAACCGCTATCTAGATATACAGGTGTCCTATTACCGCTGGCAGGCATGAAGTTTTGCGGCACCATCGAGAACTGCGAACTGGCACCTCCCTGCAAAAACAGAACCGCATAATCCCCCGGCACACCGAGCAGTTCGCGCACCAAGGCTTCCACCCGAATAGTAACCTCCTCGAACTCGGCCGAACGATGGGAGACTTCCAGTATAGAAAGCCCCATCCCATTCCAGTCCAGTACCGCCGAGGCCGCCTTTTCCAGCACCGCCCCCGGCAGGATACAGGGACCTGCCCCGAAGTTATGTTTGTGCTGAACTGACATCAAATTGCTGAATAAGCCTCAAATTTCAGCAGTGGACAATTGTTTACCAATCATTATCTAACTTTGGACAAATCCATCAGTTTCAGCTAACAAAGTGATGATTATATCCATAAGTCTATTGAATTCACTACTTGGACAGAATATTATTTTAAAATCCTGAACATTGATCGGTAGAGAAACATCCATAGAAGAATTCAAAACCCCATATCAATCCTCAAAGCCAAGCTAAAAATTTTCAATAAAAAAATCGATTGCTATATTTGGGCAACTATTTATCCTAAGTCACCAGAAACAACTAAACTAATTTGGTACTTATGGATTCCTACAAACTTGACCCGACCGATCTTAAGATCCTAGACCTGCTGCAGACCGATGGGCTGATGAGCTACAGGGAGCTGTCAAAACATACCCACAAGACACACAACCCCCTGGTCAAACGTGTGAACCGCCTGCGGGAACTGGGCTACATCAAAAGCACGATTGCAGTCATCGACATCGCTAAGATCAAGAACCTCTTTACCGCTTTTTCGATGGTGACGCTCAACAACCATAGCGATATGACGCTGAACGATTTTCAAACCCAGATCATGCAGATGCCAGAAGTGGCCGAATGCCATCACATCAGCGGAGAATATGACTTTATGGTCAAGCTGGTCATGGAAGATATCCACTGCTATACCGATTTTTTGAGAAAAAGGATCGCCTCGCTGCCTTATGTAGCCAGCGTACGTAGTTTCCCCGCCCTGGCAGAAACTAAACGTGAACTGACCTATCGGCTCTAGCGAATTTGAACCAGAATGCGCAGGAATAGGTCATTTCAGAAGAATACTGGAATGAGTAATTGGCCTAGGCTGAAAACACACATCATTGGGGCCGTGAACTAAAGGTTTGTCATTTATTGGGTTGCACCATCAATGGTTCCACTTGCAGCCACGGCTTGGGGACCGGAAAGCTCGGACTTGACCTTTCCCTTCACCAGTACCTGTATGGAGATTGACCCCTGGCCTTCCAGGTTGTCAGCTGAAAGCGACCACTTGTTCAACGCATATTTTTTATAGGAAATAATATGGGGCAGCACAACTGTAGGCAGGTCGACTTTAGCGCCCTTGTCATCGGTGAAAGAAACCTTGGCGGTCTTGGTGCCGTTTCCAGATATCCTGTATTCCAAAACCTCTAGATAGGCGATAGCCGTATACTGGCGGTCTCCGGTCCGCTCAAACTCAAAAGTGCGCAGATCACTTGCCGGCGCCTCAATTGAGAGATTTCCGATTTCACTGGCCGTGGTAATCTGCCTGGTTTCTCCAGTACCGATTGCAGTTCGCTGGCCGTTCTGGTTATTGACCAGCACCAGTGCCACCCCTGTCGTATTGTGGATCTCCATTTTCAGCTCGGACTTGCTTTTCTTGCAGGCAAAAAGAAATAGTGAACCCAGTAATAGCGCAAAAACGGCTTTCATTACGGTGCCTATAGTTGAATTGTTCATTGTCATTTAACGGTTATGCTGAGTAGTTGTTGTGATTGAATGTTAGCCTGTAATGGGCAAGGCCGCTTATCGAGGTAAACTTAATGGATGTAGGGTGACGGGTAATTTACCACCCTGGTTTTTGCCCCCTAAGAAGAAGGTTTGTCCCCTTCTGCTTTCCAGTACCGCCGCTCTAGCTGCTTGCAAAAACCAATCGCTTCCTTAGAAAAAAGCGTTGGATGTTTTTTGTCCCGTTTTGCCGCCCTATTATACAGATAGATAAAATAAAAGGGATTTTGGATATTGGCGATCAATTGTTTACGGTAGCCGTTGCGCACGATGATATCGGCCATATAATAGCCTGGATTGTGGCCACTGGAATAGTTCATCAGACTACGGTACTGTTTTACCGTCCTGAACGTGCTCCCTTTGCTCTGGGCCATCAGTTGCATGGCCGTATCCAGCTGCTTCACGATACTATCGGACCTGGAGAGCAAAAATTCCTCAAACCGATATTCATAGACGATTTCCTTGGATGGGTCAAATGAATACTTTTTGTCGATCATATCTGCACTTCCCTCATTTAGCACCGCCTGAAGCGCATACAAAATCCCCTCATCAGCTGGTATTGAAGCCCTCAAGCTCCGCTGTTTGCGCAGCATATGGTGCAGTTCATGCGCCCCCACTATCCCATATTTCAATTTGTCCTGATTGTAGGCATTCCATAGGGTAAACACAATTCCATTTCTATCCACCAGGGCATCATTGTCGATGCCGATGATGAAAATCTTAGTCTGGGGAACTTTCACCTGCAGAGGCTTGGGCAGCCACTGCCAACATTGCCTATAGATGCTGTCCAGATACGCAGGATCGTGGAGCTGCGCTGCGTATGTCTTTAAGACCTGCTCATGGTCCTTGTATTGGTTGATCTTATAAGCTAACCAGTTGTTGAGCTTATCGTCCATCATTTTCTTCAACCGGATCGTGTTTTTGGGATTATATACGAATTGCAGTGTTTTGCGGTAACTCTCTAAAAACTGTTCGCTGAAAGCCTGGTTTTCGATGTAGACCTTATTGCCCTCCAGCGCTAGGAAGCTCTTCCATTCTCCGCGGGATACGCTATCGCCCTGTTTCAGCCGATCGGTAATCTTCCAAAAAGCATCAAGGGAAGTGAGGTCTACCTTTTGGGCCATGGCCAGGTTCACCCAGCAACAGAAGAAGATAAAAAAGGCAGTTTTGAAAAGGGTTTTCATGGGGCGAAATAACATGGTTGTAAAATATATTCCTGCAAAGAAACCAAACTCCAGTCGAGGCAAAGATTAAATTCGACGTTTACAGCACGTATTTAGACCAATGCCCTTATAGCCTACCCTCTTCTGTCAATTTTTTGATGATATCCCTGTAATTTGTCCCTATTGGAACTTCTGCATTGTCATTCATGACCACCATATTGCCACTAATGCTACTCACGGCTGATTTTCTGACGATAAAAGACCTGTTTACCCTTAAAAATTCATCCGGGGGCAAAAGTTCTTCTACTCGTTTAAGGGTCATATGGGTCACAATACTTCTGGTCTGGGTATGGATCCTCAGATAGTCCTTCATCCCTTCTATATAATCGATCTCCCCAGTGCTTACATTGATAAACTTTTTGTTCACCTTAAAAACAATGTGCCCTTGCTGCTTGACAGCCGCTGTTACATCGGCCTGCTGTTTGGGGAGTTGGGAACCTAGCTTTTCCTTCGCCTTGTTAACCGCTTTTACAAACCTCTCAAAGGTAATCGGTTTGAGCAGGAAATCTAAAATGTTGAGATCATACCCATCTACCGCATAGTTGGCATGGGCAGTGGTGAGTATCACCATGGGCGGATTTACCCCAAATGTTCTGACCAATTCCAGCCCGCTCATTTCCGGCATGTTCACATCCAAAAAAATAAGCGCTGGCTTTAAGGTGGATATTTTTTCTACCGCATCGATGGCATTATCGCACTTGGCCAATAGTTCCAAGGACGGCATGCGTAAGATATACTTCTCTATCAATTCTTGCCCCAAAGGCTCATCATCTATAATGATACAGGATATACTACTCATTTCACCAGATTTTTAGGGTTAGGTTATAGGTGTCGGCTGTTTCTGTGACGCTGAACTGATGTCTACCGGGATAAAGGATATCCAGCCTTCGCTGTGCATTGGCCATCCCAATCCCTTTTTGTGTTGTTTTGGAATGGGTTTCAGGTTTCAGGTTGCTGATCTGGAAACAAAATTCCTGTTGGCCGGTCATCCTCGCCGTGATATTAATCCAAGCTGCCGTGCTAAGCTGGTCGGCCCCATGTTTGAATGCATTTTCCACAAAATCAATCAGCAGCAATGGCGGAACCTTAACACCGTATATAGCTTTACTGAAATCAGTGGTAATGGTCAATCTCTTACTGTGGCGTATTTTTTGGATAGCCAGGTAACTGGTGATAAAATCAAGTTCCTGGGAAACCTCTACCTCTTTTCCGCTCGCCTGGTAGAGCGAATAACGCATCATATCAGCGAGGGAGTGGACCATGTCCGCCGCCAGGCGGTCCTTGTCCTCAATCAGTCCATATACGCTATTTAGGGTATTGAACAAAAAATGGGGGTTGATCTGGGACCTTAAAAAGTCTACTTCTAATAGTAGGTTGTCTTTTTCGACTTTTAACTTAGCGAAATTAGCCTGATAGGTAATTCGAAAAACCTTGATGCTTAAGGGAATGAACAGCGCAAAACCCAACTGTTCGATATAATAGTAGATCACGTTGTGATTACGGGCAAAGGTCCACAGGCCATCAGTGGAGATGTTTTTCACGAAACGCAGAAAGAAACTGGGTGTTTGATAATGCGCCTCGATGTAATGGTACAAGCTATAGGAGGTAAGCCCGTACAAGACAAAGGTAATCACCAGCACCACCAGGATACCCAGACCCGTCCGTAAATTGGTCAGTTTAGCGCCAAGCAGATAGGATATCCCATAAAAACAGGCAATGATGGTCACGTTTTTTTGAAAGGCAACCAGGTAACAGGCCGCTTTATCGGTATTGCCCACCACCCAGTTAGCCTGCATGACAAACCACTGGAAAATACATGCCCAGAAAAAAAGATGCAGCAACAGCCTTGCATAAGGATTGGTGTCTGTTCCAAAAAGGATGGCATTTAATCGTTTCTTCCTAAAAATTACGGATATTTCCAATGTATGTTAACGCTTTTCAGATTAGCCGCAAAGGTAGCCCATTTCCAACGGATTACCATTACTTACTTTTTACCAATGTTTTAGCATACCTAAAAATTGAACTCCATATCGCCGTTCATGAAGGCATTATAAGCAAAAGAAATAACTATTTTTCAATATTAGAGGTGACTTATAGGTTTGCTGTGTGTCTATGAATCTAATAATATATTTAACTGCCCGCAACAAAGCAAAATCAAAAAATCAAAAAACACTTATCATCTTAAGCCAGTACTCGGTTGAATGCTAAAAAAAACGCCATAAATTTTACGAACATGAAACAACATTTCTTGCAGACTGGCATCGACCGTTTCTATGCGACCGAAAAAGGCCAAAAAGAAGTTCTCAGCAGCGAGGCAAAATTGGTTACGCTTTGGCACCTAAATGATAAATGGGAGGCAACCAGGATCATCAGCTACTCGCACATGGAGTACTTGAATTAACCGCTGTAGAAAGATTAGATCTCAAGCCGGCTATTCATTATCTGCGCTAACTTGGAGTTATCATTTATAGGGAGAGGTGCCATCGATAGTCCCGCTTGCAGCCACACCTTGTGGAGCGGAAAGCTCGGTCCTTATCCGTCCCTTCACCAGCACCTTGATAAAGATCGCCCCATTCTGTTCCAGGTTGTCTGCTGAAAGTGACCATTTGTTTTGCGTGTATTTTTTATAGGAAATGTTATATGGCAAATCCACAGTGGGTAGGTCAACCTGTGCTCCCTTCTGGTCTGTAAAAGAGACCCGGGCCGTCCTAGTCACACTTCCAGAGATCCTGTATTCCAGAACATCTAGGTAGCTGATAATCGTATACTTTCTGTCTCCGGTCCGCTCAAACTCAAAGCTGCGTAGCTCACCAACTGGCGCCTCTATAGAGAATATACCGATTTCCAGGTCTGTAGCAATCTGCCTGACTTCAGCCAAACCGATAGGAGATCGCTCGCCGTTCTGGGCATTTACCAATATCAGTGCAACCCCTGTCTCATTCTTGATCTCCAGCATTTTCTGCTCAGACCTGTTTTTCTTACAGGCAAAAAGAAATAGTGTACATAGTAGTAGCGCCAGAAAACCTTTCTTTGCTGTACCAATAGTTGATTTGTTCATTATCATTGTCATTAAACTGTTATGCTGAATAGTTGTTGTGATTGAATATTAAAGTAGTGGGCAATGTCGTTTTACGGAGAGAAATTTAGTGATGTATGATTTAATTTAATTTAAACGGATTTTGCCTCCTAAATGGAAGGTTGGGTCGATTATGCTTGCCAGGCCGCCTCTCCAGCTGATAGAATGTCAAAACTGTGATATTTGCCACATAAATTCGTTGGATGTTGCGCTTGTTATATTAAGCGCAGAGAAATTGCCATTAACCGGATGTCCCTTTTAAAGTGTCCAGCATCCCGCGAGCATTCTTGTTGGCTTCATCGGTTTCTAAGGCCTTTGCGTAAAACTTCAGCGCACTGGCCCTATCGCCTTTTTTAAAATAGGTGTCTGCCATCAGCTCATACCCATAGGAAATATCTGACGGTCTCCCCTCTAGTTTTACCGCAATCTCGAACAGGCGGATGGCATCGTCAAAATGTTTTCTCCGCTGGAGGAACTTCCCTGAACTCAGCAGATCGCCAAGTTCAAATGAATAATCATAGGTATCCTGAGCCATAGCTTTCAGTTGGTTGTAATAGGCCAGTCCCTTATTGATATCGGCAAGCATCTTTTCCCTCACTTCCAAGTATACGGATTTTTTGGGTACGCTAACAGCTTGGTTTTTGATGGCCCCAAAGATTGCGGCCCTTAAGCCATGCACCTTCATCTGCTGATGATTGGTCAACAATACCACTAGTATACTATCTTTTAAACTGTCATAAAGCAGCGCTTCATAATTGCTATTTGAACCTTGGTGCTGGTGCCATAAAAGGGACTGCCCTTCAAATCCAGTTGAGCCCAGGCTGCTTTCTCCTGCGGGAAAGTTCCAGGCCAGTTCCCTGTAGGACTCTTCCGGAGATGAGCCTAAAGTGGTCAAGGGCATCTGCGAAACGGTAAAGATCCCCTGCCGAGAGCCTTACCCAACCGCTCATGCCCTGGCCATACGGTGTCGGCCTGAACTGCCCGTCGAAGGCTTTTGCGATCCGCTCGCCATCTGGGGGATAATCGACAACCGCATCCTTCATCCCCAGTGGGATAAAAATATGGTCACGGATAAAATCAGCATAAGAGAGGCCACTGGCCTTCTCAATAATGCGCATCTGCAGGTATACGTTGTAATGGTTATAGAGATAAGATGAACCAGGCTCGAACTGAAGGCTTTTCAGTCCGGTCAGGTTTCTCCAGACCACTGAATCAGGTTCCATCGCCAAGGGATCAAAGATGGGAATTCCACTGGTGTAGCTGATCAGGTGTCGAACCTTCACCCTTTTTGCCCAATCTCCCAGATCGGGAAGGAACTTAGCAATCGGATCGTCCAGGTCCAGCAACTTCTTTTCCTTGAGCAGCATGATACTGACGCCATTGAACTCCTTGCTGACCGACCCGATATCAAATAGGGTTTCTGGTTTTAGTTTACCCTTCTTGCCAGCCTCTGCGAAGCCAAAACCAGCTTGGTAAATGACCTTTCCGGCCTTTGCAACCAAAACGTTCCCGTTGAAAATCCCACGCCTGAATGCGATGTCCATCACAGAATCTATCCTTTTTTTGATGGTCTGCTGGCAGAATGTCTGGCTACTGACCACCACCAGTGCCATGAACAGGACCGTTTGGATTAGGTGTTTTTTCATTTAAATATATTTTAAAAGGTGATTGCTTCAATCAATAAGGCAATGATAAAGCTCATCCCATAGATTTTCATCCTTTATCCTGTCAACTGCACCAGGGACTTGTGAACGGCACTCTAAAGAACAATATTTGCCTTACCTTTGGAATATGCATAGTAAAGAACAATATTACATACACTTTTTGTTGCTATTGTTTCTGTCCTCATGCGGGCAAGCTACCGTAAGGCCCACAGCTGTAAGGCTTAAAATTGGTAATGAAACAAGTTGGCTTAAAAAATCATTGGATGACCGTTCTTGGGTAGCTGGGAATGGCACAACACATAAGGGTATTTTTACGATCCGCTTTCATCTTGACCTGCCCAACCGAAAAAAAGACCTTTCGCCCTATGCCGTCCAGGTCATAGCACTGGGCTCTTTCGATGCCTATTGGGACGGTAACTACATCGGCTCTAGCGGAAAGGTTGGAGATACCAGGGAAAAAGAAAGCCCCGGACAGCACAGAACAGTCCTGCCCTTGCCTGATTCCCTTGCCCATGCAGGAACACATCTGCTGGCACTACGGATTTCTAATTTCCATTACCAAAGAAAATATGCATTCTTCAATGTTCGTTCCGGCACTTATCAGCAGCTGCTCACTGCCCCTTTAAAGATCGGAACGTTCATGTTCGTACTGGCCGGGTTTTTCCTGATCGGGGCCATGTACTATCTGTTCATGTTCTTCCAGCATCATGCCGAAAGGCTGTACCTGGTTTTTTCCCTGTTGTGCATACTGTTCCTATGCCTGCTGGTGATGGAATACCTGCCCACACTTTGGGGCTATCCCTACCCCTTTCAGGTTGTACGTCTGGAGATGATAGGAATCCTTGGCCTGGGCATCAGCATGCTGATCCCGTATTTCCTCAACCGGCAGTTCAATAGCTTCCCTACCATTTCATTCAATCTACTGATCGGTCTTTTACTTACCATTGTCTTTATCGCCTACCATGGCCGATATGATCTGACATCCCAGCTGATGGGCGTGGTCATGGTAAGTGCAAGCTTCGTGGTCTGTTTGCTAGCCGTAAAACGTAAACATTCTGGGGCATTACTGGTACTGATTGCACTGTTACTTGGCGCTACCGCATCATGGTTTCTATATTATGACTACAGTTTGTACCTTGGATTTGGGCTGCTGCTGCTGGCCATGCTTTACCTACTGAGCGAGAGGTCCCGAAGGACAGAACAGGCCTATCACCAGGCACTGCTCCTCTCTGAAAGGCTAAAGACCGAACTGCTAAAAAAAAGCATACAGCCACACTTTCTGCTCAATACGCTAACGGCGCTGAGCGAATTGATCGAACAATCGCCTCCGGCAGGATTAAGAATGATCGTTGCACTGGCTGGCGAGTTTGAGCTATTTTCCCGGATGGCCGAGTACCAACTGGTATCTATCCTAGAAGAGATCGAGCTCTGCCGCTATCACCTACAGGTGATGGGGTTCCGCAAAGAAACCGATTACCGGCTATCTACCACCAACATAGACGAAAACGAATACATCCCCCCGGCAGTGCTCCATACTGCCATAGAAAATGGCATTACCCATAGCAGGCCATCTGCCGACGGCAGCATATCATTCCATTTATCATTTAGCCAGACGCAGTTTAAAAAAACATACACACTCACTACCCAGGCGATCAACCGCGAAAAAGGCAAAAACATGGAAAATGGAACTGGAACGGCATATATTGAAGCAAGGCTAAGGGAAAGCTACGGAGAGGCTTGGGAGCTAAGTTCCAAGGCCGTTCCCCAAGGATGGTTGACCACTATAATTATTTTGAAATGAGAATATTGATCATAGAAGATGAGGTCCTGATTGCATCAAGGATACAGAGAATGGTAAAAGAGATATGGGCTTCCAAAGTCCAATCCATCGTAATTTTAGAGGGGATTGAGGAGGCCCGTTCCTATCTGGAAAAAAATGAGATCGATCTGCTATTGCTCGATCTCAATTTGAACGGCCAGAATGGCTTTTCCATGCTCGAGCATTTCACGGCCCAGGCCTTTCACACCATAATCATCTCTGCCCATACGGAAAAGGCTGTGGAGGCATTCGAATATGGTGTGGTGGATTTCGTACCCAAGCCCTTCGACCGGGACAGGCTCTCACTCGCACTTGACCGGGCAGATGGCCGCCCGGCGCACGGGATAACTGTTTTAGCTGTAAGGCAAAAGGGGGTGCTGAGGCTGGTAAAGTCAGCTGAGGTAAGGTATTTCAAGGGTTCGGATATCTATGCTGAGATCCATCTTAAAAATGGCGAAACCCTGCTTTACGATAAGACCCTGGAACGACTTTCCTATCTTTTGGGCGATTGCTTTGAAAGGATACATAAATCATTCCTGGTGGCCACCTCCGAACTCGACACCTTGATATTAAAAGGCGGAGCCAGCCCAATGGCAAGGCTTAAAAATGGCGAGCTGCTCCCTGTGGGCAGGACGCATTACCGCGAACTGAAGAAAAAAATCCTTTGAGCTGCTCGTTATAAACAAAGACTTCCTGGACCGCAGAAAGCCCACCAATCATAAAATTGATAGGGCATTACTATCCAATAATTTTCTTTTAAAAATAAAGCATTAAACCATCTTTTATGAAAATAACACTTTTCGCTATCCTAGTACTCTTAGCTGGACAAAGCTTTGCACAACGTCCAAAGCCTTCTAGCGATAGCATACCCATGAGTATCAACAACCAGAACACGATAGCGGTGAAGGGTATCTTCAATGGCGTGGATACACTGGCCCTTAACTTCGATTCGGGCACAACCGAGCTGGTACTGATCAATGCTGTGCTCAAAAACAAGTTAAAAACGCCAGCCAAACTTTATGATACCCCATACCCGCTCAGGATAGGAAAAACTGTCTATCAGACAAAAGTCTACGATGCCCAGCTGACCGGACACGGTACCGATGGCCGCTTTGGCTGGGACCTTTTCACCGGCAAGGTCGTGGAACTGAATTACGATCAGCAGCTCATGATTGTGCACGATGCACTGCCCTATCCGGTCAAAAAGCGCAATGGGTTTACAAAATTAAAAATGGTCTTTATCGAAGATCTGGTATTTGTTTCCGGGCAGATCAAACAAAACGGGACAGCAATAAGGGACCTATTTCTGTTTGATACGGGCTATCAGCGTACCGCTATGCTCGACCATGACCTATTGATGCGGGGAAAATTTCCGACCGAAAAGATGCAGGTGATCAAAACAGTGATCATGCGGGGAGCCCAGGGAAATGAGATCCCGGTCAGCACTACAAACCTTGAAACGCTCAGCATCGGAAAGTATCACCTAAAAAACGTACCTGTGCAGCAGACCACTGCCAATAAGCCCATCAAAGGCATGCAGCGACATATCTTGGGCAATGAGGTACTCAAAAGGTTCAATGTGGTGCTCGACTTCCAGAAGAACATCATCTATCTCAAGCCAAACCACCTGTTCAACGATCCTTATATCGATCAGAAGAAAGTAGGCAGCTGATCAAAAACCTCAGCCCGGAACGTGTCAAACATTCCCATACCCATTCACTTGCCAGCCATCCTGCGCAATTGAATCCGGTATCATCCTATGTAGGTTACTGGGCAAAAATAAAAGAGGACCTTAATTTTTCTCACTAGGGCAATCCGCTTACCTTTGTGAGCTCATGGCATCCGAAACAAACCCTATAGCACCAAACTTCTACGAGATGGTCTACCAGATCGTCGCACTTATTCCCAGCGGCAGGGTCACCACCTATGGCGCCATTGCCAAAGCACTGGGCGCTGCAAGGTCATCAAGGATGGTCGGCACGGCGCTGATCCATGCACACTCTCCCGGTATGGAGCTGCCCATTTACCGCGTAGTCAACCGAAGCGGCCTGCTTACCGGAAAGCATCACTATGATAGCCCGTCCCAGATGCAGCAGCTTTTGGAAAACGAAGGGGTAATGATCGAAAACGACCAGGTAAAAGAATTTAACAAACTGTTTTGGGACCCGCTTGCAGAAATTTAGTCTTCAGACCTAAGCTGCACCTCCCGCAGACCTGCTCCCAGCCTTTGGTTGAACTGCTCGATCGTATATTTTGCAAGTAGTGGGGTATTGTCCTCATCATGCTGGTGCACAAAAAAGTAAACCTTTTCAAGGCCCTGCTCGACAAGCCTAGAGATCCGGTTGATCCATTCATCAACCCTCTGGCGATCAGAATCCCTGTTCATTCCCCCATTGCCCACAAAGCGGACAAACAGTTCTGGCGTTGGAAGTTCCATATGCAGGCAGTCCCTGCGCCCACTAGCATCGGACATCACAGTTCCCACCTGATGTTTGGCCAATAGGTCAAATAGTAGCCCCCGATCAATCTCATCACCGAACCATCCTGGATGCCTCACCTCCAGGAAGAACCTGTGGTCTTTTGGAAGGTCATTTTCCAGAAAATCTTTCAGCACCCCATATTGTTTTGGCCCGAAATTATCGCTAACCCCCAAAAAGACAGGACCAAGGGACGGGCCAAATTCCCTGACTGCCTCCATGAAACGATCCACCATTCCCTTGCAGTCAACTAGCCTTTTGATATGGCTGATCGACCTCGACATTTTTGGAACAAAGGTAAAATCGGTGTTGCCCGAGGCATCCACCTGCTCCTTCCAACGCTTCATCTCATGTGGCGAGGGAAGCGAATAGAAACAGGCATTGAGCTCGATATGGTCAAAGTGCCTGGCATATTCCTGCAAGAAGTCACTTTCTCTTGTTCCCTTTGGATAAAGGGTTCTCTTCCATTCCTTTCTTCCCCACTTGGCGCAGCCCAGGTGGAACTTGCATCCGCCCTCCGCGGGCCTACCGGGCAAGGTCTTGACCGTAATCCTGCCATCGGGCGGCAAGCTATGGTCTACAAATTTGACATCTGTCGTGGCAACCCTTCCAAACTCCATATCCTAGCACTCAAAACGTTCAATCGCATCACCAATTTTCAGCAGCGTGTCCTCGGCAATCTGATCGCTCGAAAACCAGCATACCCCGTGGTCCAGGCAGTCTGGCCATACCGTTCCAAGGAACTCTCCATCCTGATAGATCTTATATTGCTGCTTGTCATCAGCCAGCTGCTCCAAAGCTTCCACGTGCAAGCTCGCAGGTTTGTCCTCAAGGGTAACCTGGATATCAAATGCCTCCATAGTCCAATAAATTTTAGTTGAAAGCTAAATTATGATTTTCATTAGGAAAATCCCAAGAATCACAAATTTACAGCGAATTAAAAAGGTCGATAGGTGGTGGCCCTTCACCAGGTTTCCTGGGCTGTTTTTTCTTGGTGTTCCTGAAGGTCCGCTTGGTCAGGTCAACCGGCGGCATCGCATCCCCGAACAGGTTTCCCGTGCGCGGCTCATCCCGCACCTCCTTCAATAGCTCCATCGATTTGTTCCATTTCTTCTTTGTCGATACCGCAAGGGCCTGCCGGTCCTGGCGGTAACGGTTCATTAGTTGATCTGGATAGGGAACGCAGAGCGCGAGCACGTCCTCGATCGAACTTTTCTTGCTCAGCACAATATTCTCTGATTTTTTGGACAGGATCACGGGCATCCGCTGAGCGGCATGGATCTCCCCAACGATCTTATTGGCCTTACAGGTAAATATCCCATAGGTCCGGTGCGCCTCTCCCGTTTCGGGATCAATCCACTCTGACCAAAGCCCCAAAAAGGCAAAGATCTTGCGCTCGGTCAAAAAGCGCCAGGGACGCCTATCCTCCTCGGTCACCTCTTCTGCCTCCATGAACCCGTCCGCAAAAACGATACAGAACTTCTTTTCGTGCAAAAGCTTCGCATAAACCGGCTTCTCCCAGACCTCCTCGCTCACGATGTTAAAGGAAGAAAACTCAGGCACCTTGCTGGTGGCATTCGCTGGAACGATCCCCCAGAACATACGCTGCACCACATCCGGTTCCTCCATAGTCACCACGTAGCCAATATCGGTTATGGCAATGTTTGGATCGGGCACATAGGGCCCGTTCAGGGTATAGTTGCCCTGTGAGATCAGTTCCTTTTCTTCAGCGGTAAGGGTATAGCGTGCACACATTTATTCTAAATATTATCCCTTTGTATCAAGCCTGATTGAATTGCAATATCTCTTCGCACCTTTCCATATTGGTGATTTAAAATTTCTGTTTTGGTATACGGAACGTTTATATCCTCACAAATGTTTCTTGTAATTTCTTGCATTGAAAGATTATAATCATTCACCATACTCAATCGACTATCAATTCCATAATGCTTTTGTATTAAGGTTACTAGGCTTTTTACGCTTTTTAACACCGCACTGTGGTTATATCGTACGGTGAAACTTAATTCATGATTAAACCGCTTAACACGCTGGTCATCGTCGTTATACAAAAAAAGATTAACTTCAAAGTCACCAACATCATTTATAATGTCACATTCCATATAGCAATATGAATCATAATCATCTTGATAGGGATGTATGTGAGTGCCTAGGCAGAAACTTAAATCCAGTTTGTAGGTTTGATTGCATTTTTGACAAACAGGTATCAAGTTTGAAAAAGTCATAGATAGATATGGATACTTTGCCTTCAAATAGTAATGATCAAATGAGGCAACAACGATGTCATTATCATAGTCAACTTGAATTGTTTCAAGATTACAATAAGGGCAGATTTCTAGATTCAACAACTCATAAAGCCGTTGCCCTTTACCATTTGAACGCCAGTTTTCGTAGCCAAAAACGGTGAAAATCTCCGTACTAAAAGTAGTCCAGCCCGGTTGATCAAGTAGACCTCTGTCTGCCAAAAAGAGTGTTATCTCAGCGATAATTTCCCTGATTTCAGCTGCAGAGCAAAGAATTAGTTTTTTTAGGTTTGCATAGTTATCCGCCAACAACATATCGTAAAATTCAGCTCGAATATTACCATTTGCTAAATGGTCATTCCGCTTGTTTTCAATCCTTCCAATTAAAGATTCTTCCAGTAAAAAATATACGTGTTGTTGGTGTCTCGGATTAATGATGTCCCAGTGTTTGTCTGCAATCTGAGTTAAAAGCAATCCATCAATGCCAGATTCAATTCTAACCATTACTTCCGCTTTTTATTCTATTAAGTATTAATGTTTTGAGTACTGGCTCGCCAATTTTATCCACTAGCACGTTAAGATTTCTATTTTCTGAATTTTGTTTATCTGATTTTAGCTTATCAAGAATTTCCGTTTTTATTTTTAACCTCGCAAATTCACTTGTGGTATGTTCTCCCAAAAAGAAAGCTTTGGAGAAAAGGGTATAGAGATTTGCGCCAAAAGTTTGGAACTTTTCACTATCTGCCTTTTGCCCTAACAATACAATGTTTTCTTTAGGCAAATCACTTATTAAAAAAGGCGAGTGCGTTGTGTAGACTACTTGTATTTGCTGGGAACTTTTTTTGAGGAAACTTAAGAGGTAAAATAAGTATTTACGTTGCCATTCAGGATGAAAATATAGGTCTCCTTCATCAATTAATAACAATAAGTCATCTGTTTTAACGTTGTTCATTACGCTATTTAAACGAGAGTAAAATGAAAGCATTGCCTCTTCACCTGCACTCATTTTCGGCCATTTAAAGTTGACAAATTCGCTTATTTCTGACGAAAAAAAATCGTCAATAAGAGACATTGCCCTGTTTCCCTCAAAAGAAATGACCGAAATACGACCTCGTTGATCAAGATTTGATAAAAGCTTAACTGCTATTTTCCAGACTTTTTTAAACTGTCCTAGTTTTCTGATAGCATCATCCGGCATACTTTGCGAAGTACCTTCTAAAAATTGAACTTGGGTAAGTTGGCTTTCCCAAAAGTCAAAAATTTCTTCTAAACTTCTTAATTCCAAACGGCTACTATTCAATATGGCTCGAAACAGATGATTAAATCTTTCTATCGAAACCATAAGTTCATTAGAAGAAAGGTTTTCAAATCCAGCATTAATTACGATAATGGACAGCTGAAATAAAATATTTTCCCCAATTTTGACCTCTGGGAGTTTTCTATCATCACATTTTTCTTTCCAGTCGTTAGAAACATACTTTAAATCATGGACGAGGTTGACAAAATCTTTCAATGAATTCATAATTCAGGTCATCTGTTTGTTCAAGTTTGGTTAATGTGATTTTTAGCAGCTTATCATAATCTTTTTTGAAAACTTCATTTATTTCTACCTCAATATATAATTGTCTTTTGAATGGAATGTCATGATCGAAATCATTTAACCGTTGTAGAAATTCAGCTTGCCTTCTTAATTCTGTATAGCGAAATCGCTTTTGGGAACTCATCCGTTTTAGGTTCGAGCTTTTTTGCCGATAATTAATCTTACCAGGGTGATTCAGCAGGTATGAAGTTGATATATTATAATAATTTGTGGTTTCTGTATCTCTTTGATCTAAATCTAAGCCATTGGCATAAAAAACAGTGGTCTTATTTTTAATCGTATTGAATACCTTCGGGTATTCGTGATATGTTAAAATTTCTATTTCATGACCTGTTTCATTATCAATCGTAAAATCAGACTTTCTGTTTGAATTTAAGTATATAAGAATTTTATTTCCTTGTTTAAAGAAAACAATATCATTTTCTCGATATCTTAATTCTGATTTTTCCTGAATAAAAAGACTTTTGATATAATTGAGGAGGGTTGTTTTGCCAACGCCATTTGGTCCAACTATCCCTGAGACAGATGTGACGTTTTCTCCAAAAAAGTCCTTTAAATACCCTAAATTTTTTTTGATTCGAATAACCGACAGTGAAACGGTAATTTCAAATTCACTATCTAAGCTTACAAAGATGTTTTCAAGGATACCGTAATCATTGCTGATACGAATACCCAATAAATTGTTTTGAGTGCGCATAATCAGCAATTTAGAAAGAATTTCGTTTTTTTCTAAATTTGGATCACTAAAAGATTAGTAGGCGTAAAGAATTCAAACCACATTTAATTACGATCCATTTGTTACTATTTATTCAAAAGGGTTCGTAGAACCTTATCTTTAATAATTGTTTAAACCTTCTTAGACGGTCTCATCTCCACCAAGTTGCTCAGCGATCTGCTCCACGATTTCCTTCAGCACATAACCCAGCTCTATATTGGAAGCTTCCCAAAGTGAACTGTCGTTAAAGTTTGGAAAGGGACGGTCATCACCATAATCAGGCTCGGTTCGCGGCTCGCTCGTATCACGCATATTCATATAGCCCACCGTTTCAAAGTCATCATTGAAAACCGTGTAGTCTCCCGTTGCCCCCTGCACGTCCACCACAAAAAGCGATTGCGATTTACCGTTCATCGTTACCTCCACCAGATAACCCCGATCAGAATTATAGGAAAGGATATTGATCAATTCCCTCCCTCTGTTGATCTTGAAATCATATTCTGTCTCCTTGTCACCGTAAGCGACAAGATATTCTTTTACAAATCCGTCAAAGTCTTTCATAAATGGCGCGGTCTCTGTACCCTCAGCGATATTGATCTCAAAATACTGGTTTCCGGCCACAACTGAGCCACTAATAATCTCGGGGAATTTTGCCCGTAGCCTTTGGGCCAAAAGGTCCATCGGCGATACATCTGTCTGTTCCATACTCAATTGTCTATAGTTAAATCTAACATTTATTTTCCGGGCTTGTTTCATCCCTTTTTATTTTGCCTTTACCACGATCACGTCCGATAGCCTGGTTGTAAACTTCCGGGAAAGGAATTCCTGGCGCATGAACCACTTTTTTTCATAGCCCATCACCGCATAGCGCACCGTATCCCTGCCATATTCCCTGTTCATCCCGTCAATAACGGCAAGCGCCCTTTTCATCTTCAAACTTTTCTCAGTATCTACCTGATCGAACATTGAGGCCTGAACCTGCGAGGCAGGCTTTAACCCCTTTAGTTCTACCCCAACCTTCTGGTAGCGGTAACCCCGAACAAAAAACTTCCGCAGGGCATAAAGCGCCTTGGAGATCAAAACCCCCGTATCATCGGTTGCCACGTCGAGTTTTACCTCAAGTCCCGCACTATACCGGTCGCTCACCACCGCAAACCTAGAGGTATGGGCAAACACGAAAAGTTTTGAGCAGACCGAACCTTGCGAGCGGAGCTTAACCGCAGCATTGGCAACATAGGTTGCAAGCGCTTCCTCCAATGGCAAAAGCTCGGTTTCAAACCCGCCAAACGAACGGGCAGTAGAAATCCCTTCCTTATCCGCACGCACATATTCCATCGGGATACAGCGCTCCCCGCGGAGCTCTCGATAGGTGCGCCTACCCTGGATAGTCATCAGCTTGAGCACATAATCCTCGGGCAAATTAATGAAGTCATAAGCCGTATAAACCCCAGCCTTCATCAGCTTGATCGCATATTGCGGACCAATTCCCCACACCTCATCGACTTCTGTATCACGCAAACCCTGTTGGATCTTTTCGGGCGTGTCCATCAGGAAAACCCCAGTGGACCTCCCCTGTTTTTTCGCCAGCTTGTTGGCAATTTTAGCTAAAGTGCGGGTTGGCGCAATTCCAACGCAGACCGGAACACCAGTCCACTTTAGTATCCTTGCCCGAAGCGCCACCGCTTCAGACTCCAGGTCCACATATTTATGCCCAGTCAGATCGCAGAAACATTCATCGATTGAATAGATTTCCTGGTCGGGAAAGGACCTGCGAACGATCTTAGTAATCCTGCGCATCATATCCTGATAAAGGGTATAGTTCGAAGAGCGCCACCATAATTTTCCTGCAGCATGCTGCTCGCGCATCAAAAAATAGGGCGTACCCATCTGGATGCCGAGTTCCTTTTTCGCCTCATTGGACCTAGAAATCGCGCAACCGTCGTTATTTGATAGCACACAGCCCGCCCAGCCTTTCAGCTCTGGTTGGAACACCCTTTCAGCACTGACGTAAAAATTGTTCGAATCGATTAATGCGAGCACTGTTCCTCCTTCTTTGGTTATAAATCGTATGCGGCACTACCCCCCAAATCGAAAAGGTAGTGGTTTCATTCAGTTCAATCGGCTTGTAATACTTGTTATCCGGCATTAAAAAAACTCGGTTGCCATCCTTAAAGTAAGAACGAAGTACAAATTCACCGTTGAGTTCCCCGACGACGACATCCCCGTTCTGTTCGTCCAAGGACCTATCCACCACGAGCATATCATCTGGAAAAATACCAGAACCGATCATGCAGTCCCCTTCCACTTTCGCAAAAAACGTTGCTTCAGGATATTTGGAAACGTAATCATTGAGATCAATTTTTGCCTCCTCATAATCAGCGGCTGGACTTTCAAAGCCAGCATGGACTTTTTCGGTAAAAAGTGGAATAAGGGTCTGCGCCTCACCCTTTCTGTACAGCGTAATCTCTTTCATAAACCAATAATTTTAGTAGTCACAAATTTATACTAATAATTTTAGTTAATTATTAACATATTACTAACATTTTTAGTTTTTAAATATTGTAAGCATTTAACTAAGTTTGTTTAAAAAAATTTGCATGGCTGACTTAAACTATTTAGAAAAAAGGCTTTCAGAAAAATTTCTTGATATGGGGGGAGGTTATGTCCTCAATTTTTCTGACCGTACATTCCGTGATTTTTTCGGAGACACTGTTGGAATCGACATCGATCAAGAAAAATATCGAGAAGGGGGTACATCAAAAGCAAATCGTCTGCGTACGTTTATTAGGCTGGAAAGCAATTACATAGTTGGTAAAGTCTTTAATGAGTTATTCCATGTAAAAGTAGCACTTGAAAAAGAGCAATATGGCACAACAGACCATTCGATAAACCAAGATTTTTTGAATCTTTGTGAAAGATTAAAAGCAGGTGGAATTGTAGAGAATATTGACGCAATTAAGGCGACAACCGATGATCGAGATTTCCATTTACTGGCAAAGAATATTCGTGAAAGCATTGAAAAAAACGAACCGGAAGCCGCCTTAGATAGGCTTCACACCTTCGTGACCCGTTTCATAAGGGAACTTTGTACCAATCACGGGGTGAACGTTAGCAAAGACGAAAGTTTGAATGCAATTTTCGGAAAATATGTAAAATTTATTATTGCCGAAAAAATGATTGACTCGGCGATGTCTGAAAAAATCCTGCGATACTCTTTCGCGGTTATTGATGCATTCAACGATATTAGAAATAACAAGAGCTTTGCACATGACAACCCAATATTAAACTACCAGGAAAGCATACTGATTTTCTCCAATGTAGCTGCTTCCATCAAATTCATCCAGTCAATTGAAGACAAGTTCAAAGATGCTGATGAAGTAGAAGTTTGCGTACCCGATTTGCCATTTTAACTTTCTCACAAATCCTAATTCATTTACTATTAATATATTGCATCATAATTAATATATCTATGCATTTAAAGGTCGCAGAAATAGGAGAAAATTTTGACGTTGATTACATTGATCGCATGAGCTATTTCTCATTCGACTACCTTCTTGACTGCGACATTTTGATTATAGATCTGAATCATATAGCGACCGAGATCCAACAAAAAACCGTTGGCGAGACTATAAACCATCCTGGTTGGATCCAGGAAACGACTTACCAAGATATACTCACTAAGATTTCAGCCCGTAAAAAAGAGTTGCTTGAGTATTTTAACACCGGCGGGAATATTTATGTTCAACTGCCGAGTAGCCCAGTATGCACGTTTTTCGCAGAAGGTGACAGCTCAACGCCCTATGAAATGGAAATAGATCTTTTTGACACTATAGGGCTTGACAGTAAGGACTTCGCGCTGGAACCCATGAACGGCAGCAATATCGTGTTTGCTGATCCAATTTTTACTGATTTTTTTCAGGCATTCGATTGCAGCTATCAGTTCAGTTACGCAAAATACAAAGGTGCTCCCGCGGCGAGAATAAACAACACCAAGCATCCGATTTCTATAATCATTTCAAAATCGAAAGGTAACATACTTCTCATGCCTAAATTGCGACTGAATGCGGAGGACTACAACGAATTCCAAAACAGAAATCTTCAAGCACTTAAGGCATTTCAAAAGATCGATCAAGAATTAAAAATCCGATACAAAGCAACGCCAGATATCCACGTGCCTGACTGGTGCTCGCGGATTTATCTTTCAAATGAATCCGAACAGTTAAAGAAACTTAACAAGCTCTTCGAAGACCGAGATAAAATACAACACTTGATTACTGAACAACAGGCTTTTCTCAGCGGTTATACAGACCTCAAAGAGTTGCTTTTTGAGACAGGCACCCGGCTAGAGGAAAGAGTTAAACACATATTTACAGAATTTGGATTTGAAATCCTTTTTGCTGAGGAACGAAGAGATGATCTAATCATACAACACAGGCAAGATATCGGCGTTATTGAGATAAAGGGCTTGAAATCTAGTTCGGGCGAAACAAATGCTGCTCAATTAATGAAATGGGTAACGACCTATCACCATGACCACGGTATACAGCCTAAAGGCTTTTTGATTGTAAACGCATTTAAAGACATTCCGTTAGCTGATCGGAAGGAAAAAGCATTTCCTCCGCAGATGTTGACCTATTGCAAAAAAATGGGAATCGCCCTCATCACAACCACTCAATTGCTCGGACTTTATTTAGACTTCAAGAGACACGAAATCACGCTTAAAAAAATACATAGCCTGCTTTGGGGAACCATTGGTGTTTTGGAATACGTACCCAGTAAAATTAATTCGGATGACACCTAAAAACAATTCATATATAACAATAATGAACCAAAAGCCAAAACAGACATATGACTGATGCTCGATTAGAACGTTTCAAAAATGAGTTCTTGGAATATTACAATGATATGCTGCTATCTGGTGAAATTGACCAAGGCAAAAACCTGATCGTATATGTACGGCCAGACATTGACTTCGAAGCGGCAGTATCTCACCTTCGTGATAGCATCTTGGACGCCGTGGACTTTGAAGAGCACTTGGATGTTTATATTTACCCATTCGGTTCCAATGAGTTTATCACCCTCGGCATCAATTAAACTTCTTATCCAACCTGAACAGATCCTTATTCCCGTTCGCCAGTGGCTCCCTTAACCTGATCTTTAGCAGTTCATATTCCACCAGCATCGAAAACACCCCAAGTTCTGGCAGCAGACCCTTTTCACTACAGATCTTCACATACCTTCGCAAAATCCAAATCCGTTTCCCGATCAAAAAAAGGCAACCAAGCCCTGTCCTACCAGCTGCGATATCCGCCTGCCGCCCAAGCAGCTCCTGCGCCGCTCTAGTCAATATCGTTTCTTTCATCCCTAAATCTATCACCCCACAGTAGCCCAAACAATTAGCTTTTCTTAACTTTTTTCACCCCCCACTTTTAAGAAAACAAAACCAATCGCCTTTCAAACCTGTTTACCCCTTTACCAGTAAAACTAAATACCATGGAAAGTCGCTATTAAACAAAAGGGCCGCCCATTAGGCGACCCTCAAACTAAACCTAAACTTAACACCAAGCCTAAAAAAAGGGGGAGTTAGATTCCTATTCCCTGCCCCTGGCCTTGCTTTTTATTCTTGGCCTGTGACTTTTCCCTGCTCTGCGCATACTCCTGCTTCATGTCAGGCTGCTTTAAGAACTGCTCGCGTTTTTCAGGCCTGCCTTCCTTGGTATAAAGATTGATCTGGCTGTAACGTGGAACAGCTTCAAGTTCCAGTTTCACAGGCGCACCATTTTTTTCAAGGATAACCACCGCCCTGTTGCCATTACGGATACTACCTTCCAAAAGCTCACGTTTGGCCGGATCCGAAAGTTCCTTGATCTCAAACTTGTCCAGCACCTTAGAAAGGTCAAACCCATAGGCCGGATCTGTATACTGGTTGATCAAAAAATTCCCAAACCTGTCCTTTGGGACATCAAAATCCAATTTGATCCAGGCCTTATATTGCTGACCTGCCTGGGAAACCATGTCATCACGGTAAACAGCGCGTCCCTGGATCAGGTTAACCGCCTGCTCGGCCGAAAAGCCCTTTCCCTTCTCTACATAGATCGTCTGGTTGATTGGGGAAGTGCGGTAGGTCTGGCCGAATTCCTTCTGCACATAGTTCACCTTGCCATCTTCCATCGTGGCCAGCTTCACCGCAGAATTGGCATCCTTACCAACCACCAGATGGCTGATCCCTTTCTGCTCCTTGAGCTGTTCCTTTTGTCCATTGAAAAAGGCGATCGCCTCAGATACATGCACAAAAACCTTGGTCATTTTCTTATCCGTTCCCTCAGTATGGGTCAAGACCATGATCTTTTGCCCTTCGGGGATTTTCTGGCCCTTTTCGTGGCACACCTCAAACTTATTGAGGTAATAATAATCAGACTGGCCGGACTGCTTAAAGAACAGGGTCATATCCACCCTGCCGCGGGTCGCCTCGACCGAATCATACAACTTAAAATCAGCCACGTTCGCCTTCATCTTTTCTTCCATCTGCTCGATGAGCTCTTTTTTAAAGCCCAAGTTTGCCATCTCCTCACGGAGGTTCTCTAAATTATTCAAGTTCATAATCAATTTGTTTTCGGGATAGACTTTTGTCAGCTCACTTAAGTGCTGAAGCCTGCCCGTGTCATTAATTCTGTTAATTACCGCACCCACGTGCAGTGAAGGTGGAAAGGGAAACGTCTGGTAGAATTTTTCCTTCCAATACCCCTTATCGATCTTCAGCAGGTAGTCTTCCATACCATTGCCAGCCCCATATTTTACCAGCAGCATGTTCTGCATCTTGTTGACCTTGTTGAACTCCAGATCATCATCCTGCCCAAGGAGAAAAAACTCCAGGTGGTTGAATTCCTGGAAAACATCACCAATCTGGTCAAACGCCTCATTCTCCTCCCTTCGCGACATGAAATCCTGCGGCAATACCGCCGGAAAATCAATCGCTTTCAGCTGCTCTTCAATCAGCTGTGTCGGGGTTCCATTGTTGAAATGCTCGGGAATCTCCACCACCCTCGGCTTCCAAAGCTCATAGCCCAAAAGCTGGATCTCCCCACTTTCGGTCAATCTGATATCAAGATCAAACCTCACCTTAACCGCTCCTACCAATCGTTCCAGCACCAGTGGATTTCCCTCGGCAAAAAAAGCATTCACTTTTTCCCTCAGGTTTTCATCTAAAAACCCAATGCCAGCCAATTGCTCTCGAAGACTTTCCATCCTAGAGCTGCCTGTTTATCCTGAGCAGTACTGGAAGATCGCCCTTGAGTTTCACCTTTACTACTCTTGCCCTTTTGGACAAAAGCGATTTGGCCGCATCAATTCCAGCACCCGCCAGTTCCCCGCCGACCCCTTCCATGCCGTATACCGAAACTCCTGAAATACCGTCAGCCACGCCTATTCCTGCCGCATCGCGATAGACCGCATCAGGCGCATCAATCCCCGGCATCCCGTCCAGTGAGTAAACAGAAAGGTCAACCGGAATGATCTGGTTCCCAAAACGTATATTCTTGATGTCCAAAAGCAGCCTTTGGTTAGTAACCTTGCACAATCCAAAAAGCAAATGTCCCTTTGGAATGACCACTCCGGATAGGGTCACCGAATCGGTCAGCCTGAGTTTCACCGAAGATCCCTGTACCACCTTTTGGTTGCCATCAATTACCGCAGTAATTGCAGAAAATTTTTCCAGATCCTGTCCCGAATAGATCTTTCCCAACACCTTTTGCTGGGCGCGGACAGGATTCTGGATATCCAGGATCTTTTCCAGCACCTGGTCCATTTGTTCCATTTCGGCATCCTTGCCTTTTCCTTCCTGCATCGTTTTCATCATCTGCTCCAAACGGTCCACATCACTTTTGATCGAACCGCCACTAGCTGAGGAAACTACTTTGGCTTTCGCCTCACCCCCTGCAACTACCGGTGAATTAATCTCCTTGTTCAGCGCCGCAAGCTTCGCATTAATTTCCGCTGTCTTTGGGTCTTCTTCCACAGCAAACCCGAGCCTTGAAGAAATCCCAGAACTCCCCAACTGCGCAGAAGTATCCTTTCCCGCCTTGGCATAAAAGCCCATTTTGTCCACTGGATCCTCGGTCTTAAAACTCGCATCGGGCAGTGCCGTATTGATCCCCTTGTGTACAGCAACTCCACCTGAAGTCTCTCCTTTTCCGCCGCCCATTGCATAAAAGCCCAGCGCCATAAAAGGCAATACCAGTAGCGGCAATACCAAAAGGATCTTCCTTTTGTCCCTTGTTCTTTTTTTTGTTTCCATCTCTATTATTTTATAATTAATATTATCTGAATAGCCCCGTCACCAGCCAGAGGCAGTAAGCGCCAAAGGCAACACCAAGTGCTAAAAGCACCATCAGCAGGGTCTTTCTGTTCCACTTTTCACAGACTGCATTTAACCTGTCTGCCAGCTTTTGCTGAAAGGCCAAAATCCTTTCAGCCGCCCTTTTCGCCACCGCATCCCCCTGCGGGCTGAGCTCTTTTTTCCATTTGAACCATCCCATAACTAAGGCTTTACCACGTCCGCATTTTCCAGGGTTTCCCACCGCTGGATCAAAAACCCGTGCGGGTTATTGTCCGAGCGCGACACGTTGCGCAAATAACCTTGGGTGACCAGTCTTCGAACCACCGTAGAGGTTGAGCGAATCAGTTGCTGGGTCGCGTGGCACTTGAAATAATAGGGATAAACGTCCAGGTTAAGCTCCACCGAATCCACCGAAATCTCCTGGGAAATATTGGCCGAAATGAGGTTAGTGAAATACCCCTGCTCTCTGAGGTTATCATAGGATTTCTTTGCGCTCTGGTCCGCCAAATTCAAGGCCAGCCCCATATTGCGCTGGATCACCTTTTCATCAGGGTCTAGGGTAAAAAACCAGTGGTGGAACATTTTCACGTGGTCACGGATCTCAACGCCGATGTTATCCTTTCGCTCTGCCGAAAAGGCCTCAATTGCCTTACCGTTTGCCAGAATATAGATCTTGGCATTGGCCGACCGTACCATCTCAAAGCTCTTGTAGATCGCAAACCCCGATACCAGAATGCAGGCCACGATCAGAAACAGCGAAAAGGTCTTGATGTGCCTAAAGGCGGTATCTATGTTTTTAAATTGTGTAAACATCTTTATAGTATTTAGTAAGTTAATTGCCCGAGAGCCTGTCCCTTTGATGGGAGCTGCCGCTATCCTTGAAATAATCGCCCGTAGATTCCGCTGCATAGCCCTGGCGAAGTTCGCGGGCCTGGTTGCCCAACATGTCCGCCGCCATCCCAGCGCCCGCACCTGCCGCGCTCATTCCGGCTGACCTAGAAACGGCCACATATGAATTGATCTTCTGCACCATCACGTTTCCCTCTCCGGCATGGACCACATAGTTGGCTACGCTGGGCACGCAGAAATAGCCCACGATGCCGATCACCAGAAAAATCAGGTAGGCCACATCCGTCGAGGAGAACACGGTCTCGCCTTGGGAATCGATCTGGGAGATATCCAACTTGATCATGTTTTCCTGGATCTTACCCAGGATGCTCCCGAAGATGTTGGCAATAGGCAGCCAGAGAAAGATGTTCACGTACCTGGCAATCCAGACCGTGAGGGTCTGCTGGAACCCGTCGAACACCGCAAAACCAAATACCAGCGGTCCAAGGATGGCCATCACGATCAGCATAAAGGTCCTGATCACGTTGATGCACAAGGCAGCGGCAGCATAGAGCACCTCCAGCACCTCGCTCATCCACTGCTTAATGGAGTTACGAAAATTATAGCCCTGCTTTTCCATGTAAAAGCTCATGTCATTGCCAATCCCCTCCAGAAAACTCTCATCCTCCCCGTTGGGATCCTTGGGATGGGTATAGCGATACCATTTCTCCCTGTCACCGGACCCTGATTCCCCGACATACATCTGCCATTTTTTGGTCTTTTTCAGCGCGGTTTCCTTCTGGGCCAGCAGCCTTTCGATCGCCCTGTTACTGTCCTTCACCATCCCGCTGGTCGCCGAGACCGTTGGCGAGAGTACCCCGTTCATGATCCCGATCACCATCGGATACAGCACGATTGCAAGCCCCAGTGCAAATGGCCGCAGCAGCGGATAAAAATCAATCGCCTCGGCCCTAGCAATCTGTTGCCAGACGCGAGAGGCGATATACCAGAGCGCCCCAAATCCCGCAAGGCCTCGACCCACATCAATCAGCTTAGCGCAAAGCGGCAACATCTCCGCATACACCCTGTCCAGTACCGGCTGCATCCCCTGCAGGCGCTCGGAAACCGCCTGACCAAAGGAAAACAAGGGCAAGGCTGTAGCCAGTAGCGCAAGTAGCGCCCCATAAAAAATCGTCTTTTTCATCACATCTTAATTTTGCCTGTAATAGGATTTCAGCTGCTCGATCTCCCGCTTTTCCTTCTGCTTTTGAAGCATCAGCATCCGCCCCTGCAAGTTGAATTCCCGAAGGAACATCAGCTTGTCCTTAGTATCTAGAAATATCCGGTCGATTGCCCTCAGCCTTTCATCATCGCTCATGCGAAGTTTAGAAGAGGTGACCACCATCGCGAGGTCCTCCAGATTCTGCAGGCTCTGGGAAAACAAATTCTCATAGACCGAGCCCAGATAGGAAAGCTCATTCGGCGAGAACACATCCGCCGCCCGAAAGCCCTTCAAGGCCCGCTTGTACTCAGAGAGGATATCCTTTTGATAGGAAATGATATCTGCCACACGGGCATATTTTTTCACTTCGGGCGAGACCAGCATCAGCCCGTCCAAAAACACCTCGTGGAGTGAAAAATTTCCCTGGGCAATGTTCTTCACCGAACGGTAGCCATTTGACACAACGGTATATCCCTTTTTCATATCCGCCAATATGTTTTTCAGCTGAGAAAGCTTTTCTACGTTCAACAGCAATTGCTTTGCTTCCTGGGACTGGGCGTAGCTCACCTCAAAACACAGCAGAAACGCAAAGCCGAAAAACAGTTTTTTAATATTTTTCATACAACCTCCATAATTCATTAACCCCAGACTTTTCACTTTCCATCGCCTGTTCCAGCTGTTTGATCTCCGCCAGAAAACCCATCACGAATTCCAGTTTTTCCAGCATTGAGCCATATACTTTTGAAAGCCTGGAAAGCCGCTGCTCATCATCCATTTCTACTTTGGAAGAGGTAACTACCAGCACGAGCTCATCCAGGTCCTTGTTGCATTCAGATATCAAGTTTTCTCGCACCGAATGCACATAGGTCAGGTTTTCGCTACCAATGTCAGTCTTAGCCATCGCAGCAAACGCCCTGGAAATCCGAAGCTGCATCGAAACCATCTCCAGCACCCGATAGTCTTTTTTGACAATAGGACTGACCAGTTTCAGCGAACCAAAAAACGCCTCATGCAGACCAAACTCGCCCGAGGTAATTCCCTTGATCGTATTCAGTCCCGAGCCCACGATATCATATCCCTTTTTTACGTAGCCCGCGTAGAGCTTCAGATAGGCCAATTGCTTGATCAGGTATTTTTCCTGCGTCTTTTTCTGGCGGAACAGCTCGCCGTAGGTCTGCGCCGAGGCAACCGAGAAAACCATAACCAAACACACCACTAGGCACAAAAACAACTTAATTCTCGATCCCATATAGCGCCTTTAATTTTGCGGCCTCATCCAAGGACTTAGCACGCTGAATGGACAATAGACTATTCTCGCGGTTGAACCTTTTCAAATCCGCCCAGTTGCGCTCCATTTCCTTTGCCGCCTCTGAGATCAGTTCCAACCTAGCCGCATCACTCATCTGGGTCTTAAAGGAATTCACCACCACAAGGATCTGATCGACATTCTTCACACTCTCCTGCAAGATCCCCGAATACACCTTTTCCATCGCTGAAAGCTCATCCACGGAGAAATGTCCGCTCTTTCCAAATAAATTCCATGCCCATCGGTATTCCTCCACGATATCCAGCTGGCGAGTGGTCAATTCCTTTAACCTTTTGTAATAGGTAATGGCAGACTTCACCTTCCAGAGTTCCTCATAATATTTACTGTAAAGCTCTTTTTGCTTTGCCGTCCAATCTGAGATCTCCGTCAACTTTAACTTACTTAACTGGTTCTCCAGCACTTTCTGCGCATTCTGCAGCCAGATCGTTTCGTTCTGCAACCGCTGCACCTTGAGGTCCATCGCCTTGATGACCTTTTTTACCCCGGCCTTGATCACCTCCAGTACCGCTACCTGGGCATTTGCCCCAGTGGGCAGCGATACGAATATGGTCATGGCGCTCATGGGCAGGATGACCATAAACTTCTTCATCTTCTTAAAAATTTTCATGTCAATATTTTTGTTAATTCAATTTTTGATATACCCTTGCACCAACCGATAGATAATTCTTGTCAGGGAAAAACGAGATCAGTTTTCCCTTGCGCACCTCGGTCAGGCTCTGGTTCTCTGCACTATAAATTGCCTTCCACTGCTCGGTCTCATATTCACGCCTACCAATCTTTCCATCGGAAACCAGGTTGAAGCCCGTCCTTCGGTGGATCACATAATTGTTCCCCTCTACCATTTCGATGACCAGGGTATCACTCGCCACTGAAAACTCCCCGCCAGCGGAGTTCACATAAACCCCCGGGATAAATTCTTTTACCTTATCTCTAGTGCAGCCCAGCATCATCGCTAGGGCCAAACCCATTAGAATGATTAATTTTTTCATAACTTTTATATTCTAGTCCGCATTTACTCAGTTTCTTTTTACGTTTTGAGCTGTCTTCATGATTGCTGGCGCAATTCATTCGCCAGTACCGCAATCCCTTTTTGCATGCTGCCGTACCGCAGGGAATATTCCTGCACCTGCACCTTTTCTCGCTCCTCTGTGGTATAGGCCAAATATTCTTCCAGCGAAACCTCGGTCCTATAGACCTTGGAAAGCTGGCCGCCGATGGAGATAAAAACCTCCTTGTATTTTCGCCTTGGATCGTTTGCCTTGTTCATCGAAAGCACCTGCGCCCTTTCCTTATCGGTCAGTCCAAGTAGCTCCTGGATCTGATCAAACTTGTTCTGGTACTTGGATTGGTCGAGCAGAATTTTACAGTCTGAGTTATTGATGATCGCCTGCTTGACAATGGGCGAGGAGATGATATCCTCGACTTCCTGCGTGACTACGATTGCCTCTCCAAAATGCTTGCGCACGGTCTTAAAGAGATACTTGATATATTCTGCCATCCCGTCCTTGGCAATCGCCTTCCAGCACTCCTCGATCAGCAGCACCTTGCGAACGCCCTTGAGCTTTCTCATCTTGGAAATGAACATTTCCATCAAGATCAAAGTGGTTACCGGGAACAGGATCGGATGGTCCTTGATGTTATCCAGCTCGATCACGATAAATGGGGTCTGCAACAAATCCAGGTTCTCGGTTGCGTTCAACAAAAAATCGAACTCGCCGCCACGGTAATAGGGATTGAGCACATAAAGGAAATTATCCACGTCAAAATCCTTTTCCTTTACCTTCGATGCCGCTAACACCTCCACATATTCACTCTGCAAGAACTCATAAAAGGTATTAAAGCAGGGAAAGATATCTGCCCTAGCATCAAGGTGCTCAAAGTATAGCGTCAGTGCATTACTTAAGGCCACATATTCCGAGCGCCTAAAATGCTCATCATCCTTTTTCCAAAGCGCAAGCAAGAGAGTTTTGATACTCTCCTTCTTTTCGGTATCCAGCACGTCCCCTTCGCCCAAAAAGAAGGGATTAAAACGGATGGGATCAGATTCCGAGTAGGTAAAATAATAGCCACCTACCAGATCGCAGAGCCCCTTATAACTGTGCCCGACATCCACCAAAACCACGTGCGCCCCCTGTTCATAATAACTCCTGACCATGTGATTGGTGAAAAACGACTTGCCAGATCCCGAAGGCCCTAGGATGAACTTATTTCGATTGGTCGCATAACCCAAAGAGATCGGCTCATCGGAAATATCCACGTGGACCGGACGCCCTGTCAGCCTGTCCCCCAAACGGATCCCGAAGGGAGAAACAGAAGAACGGTAATTACTCTCCAGGTTAAAAAAGCAGGTCGCCTGTTCCAAGAAGGTATCAAAGGTGTCGTTCATCGGAAAATCCGCCTCGTTGCCCGGAAGCCCCGCAAACCAGATCTGCGCCTGCCCGTCGGTCTCCTGTTTTGCAACCGCATCAAGCTGGGCCATCGCTGAAGAAACCAGGTTACGAAGATCCGCCTGCCCCGAACCATCATCGCTCCAGGCCAGCACATTGAAGTGCGCCTTGACCGGAAGCCTGCCCGAGGCAATCGCCTCGTTCAGAAAATCGTTTACCGAATCCCTAGAGATCGCATTCTCTCTAGAATAACCCGAAAGGGATTGCAGGCGGAGTTTCTTTGCCTCTAACCTCTTTAAGGTGGCCGAAGAATCCCCCAAGAACACATACTGATTAAAGATGTGGTTACAGGGCAATAGCTGGCCAAGGGGCGAGGCAAACCCAACCGAGAACTTGGTCCGGTCGGTAGAATACCTGTCATAGTTGATACGGCTACCAACAAGCGAGGGAAGGTCTTCGGTATCAGAGAGCGTATATAGTTCCAGGTGCTTATCCCCGATCCTAATCTGCTCTTTCAGGTGGATGTCCCGGATCACCGACGGCTTTCCCTCTTCCAAAAGAAAACAGTAACGCTCCAAAACCCCTGGCACATTGGCCGTTCCCGCCAGCTCATCATCAGTTAACCTAGAAAGAACAACAAAGCCGCTATCTGAAAGCACCCTAGCAAACTGACCTACGCTGTCCATAAAATCACGATATAAGACCGGTGAAACGGTTTGCGCTGGAACGACCGACTGGCGGCGAATGTTACTGTACATCGAGGACGACAGTTTCCTGCCTGCAGCCTTTTTGGTCAAAAAGACATAGCAGCTATGATCCAGGCATTCACGTTCGTTAAAGAACCTCTCCGAAGACCTGGACAGAAAACTATCTCCGGCCGAAGCGAAATCCGCCTTATAGTTCCCAGCCGAAAACCAGTCCTGCTTGTGGAACACGCAGTGCTGGGGCAATAGCTTGATCGCCTTCACCCACCCCTGGTGGTAGCTTTCATAATCGCGATCCGATAAAGTGAATATCTCGGGCAGCGAGACCTTGAAGCCAACGGTGATATCTCCCTGCCTTGACAGGATACAGTTATGCTCTACCTTATAGATTGGAAGCAGATCCCTAGCCTCTTTCATTCCTGCCTCCCTTCAAACTGGTAAACACACGTCTAGAATTAAACCGCACATAGGTCGGGATGCCGCGCCTAGCAAAATATTTCATCAGCCCGTGCTCGCCAAACCGGTGGGATAACCTGAACACTGTAAAGAACACCGCAGATCCAAGCGATAATATCAATGGCAAGACCACAAAAAGCGATAGTCCCAAAATATATAATGCTGCAAAGAGCACCAGCAGGAACACCAACCCCAAGGCCAGGTAGGCGATGTACTGCGCCTTTAGTCCCTTAAAGACAATGGGCTTGGAAACCCCTTTATTGATTTTATATACCGAAGCCATACCTATTCCTCCTATATCCCAAAAAATGACTTCAGCACCGTTGCCACCACTACCAAAAAGATGCAGGAACCAAACCATGCCGCAGCCACCTTGTTGGTATCGGGCTCACCTGCATTCCACTTATTGAAGACCTTCACCGCACCGATAATGCCCACAACAGCGCCGATGGCATACATCAGATCGCAGCCCGTATCAAAATAGCCCTTCACCTTGTTGGTCGCTTCCTGTATCCCCGCGTTCCCGTCTTGGGCAAGGCAAACAACAGACACCATCACCAGCGTCAGCACGCCCAAAAACATTAATCTAATTCTTTCTAACTTTCTCATAATCCTTAATTTACTCCACGTTAATACCACAGGTTTTCCAGCTCCTCCGCCGAAAGGTGAAAGGGCACATGATCGGAAATAAACCGGTTGATGCTCCCAATGGAGGGATGGCCGCCGATGCGCCCATAATCCTGCTTCACCTTTTCCAGTAGCCTGAAAAAATCCTTCTTATCGCCTGCCTGCTGTTCCAGGACCTTGAAGATTTCCTTCAGGTCCTGGATCACATCAGCTACCATACCTATTTGATCAGTGTTGGTATCGGAACTTGCAAAGGCAACTTCGCTTGTTTTGACCAGCGCCATTCCCTGGGGCAGGGCAGGCTTGCCCATCAGGCCTTCTTCCAGGTCAGCATCATTTCCCACCTCATGATCTAAAACGGCTACGCCCTTTTCCCACCGGTGAGGCAAGGGTTCTTGGGAACCACCACTTCCAGAAAGCAGGCCAAAGAATTCCCTGCGGTAAAAGCCCAGTACCACAAAGACATACCATAAAAAACTGAGCACGAACGAGGCCAGCAGAAACTGTCCCCAAGTAAACTGTTGTAACATATCTTTTCTTTTTCACCAAATGCTGAATTGCCTTGGCATCACCAAAATTCCAGTTAATCGGTTTCCAGAATGGACAATAACCTAGGTTATAACCTTACAAATACTATCAGTACCTTTAAACCATGAACCTAGGCTTTCACCTTACACATAGCAATATTGACCCAAACCACGCTTTTATAGCAAGCGGGGAAAACCAAGGAAGGGCATGATATCTTATGCTTCCCTATTGCTATCCAACCAATACCTTCGCAAGAACCTTTCGATCAAAAAGTGGCTGGCTCAAAGACAGGAACTGACATTGACCTATCATGATGGGCCACTTAATGGTCAATCGAGTGCCCCGCTCAACTACCATATTTTCTCAAAATCCACTAGGGAGCTTGGCGGATTTGAACCGGAAAAATTAAATCTTATGGAACAGCACTGCGATTGGATGGATGGATCTATGGAAATAAAGCTGAATTTTCACATCACGGGCGATGATGGGATTTTTTCGGTAGAAAGTGGGGATTTGCAAAACTATTATGGCAAGGACTATCCACTGAAGCCAGCATTGCAACGAGAAGGGAGACTGTACACCTCCTATCAGCCTCAATTGATACGCAGGATCATCAAGGACAGGAATCGTCTGATCCAAAATTCCTCAAATGCGCTTGATGATGACTGGGTATTTGATTTAAGAGATTTAATTAGCAACGTGATTTCATTGGTGGAAATCGCATTCACGCAATTATACATCAAAGCCGAATTCGATCCATTACCTGGCTGGAAGTTCTCCAAGGACAAACTTGGAGAACGGCATGCCCGAAGGACCAAGGATAAATTCAAATGGGTATACCAGATCACGGGTCAGCAACTGAACATAGAAGCTGAGATGCCAAGTTTTGATAACCTGAGGGAGTTAAGAAACCACTTGATGCACTTTGACCCGCCTTCATTCGTAATCACCATAGAGGAGGCTACTATTTGGCTGAACCAGATTCTAGATGTTGCAATGATATTGATCAAAATGAGGTTAGCCATCGGCGTGGCCATCTCTAAAGATCTGATCAATATGGCATTGCAGCCTGAAGCGATATTTGTACCTGGCGATAACACCCCTAGAAAACCTATAGATAATTCAAAGAACGAAAACTATGCTTCCAGCATTTGGCCAAAAAAGTAACCCTTAAGATTTGGCCCAGGCCGGCACATAGGCATCTGCATCATCGATCCGCTTGTTCACCGCCTCGCGCATCTCATCCAGGAACCTGGTCTTAGAAACTGATTTACGCCTTTTGATCGTGGTAAACCTTCGGAAGTAATTGGAAAGATTGGTATTGAAGACCTGCTCGAACACATCCACCAGATCTGAGATGTCAACTTCGCCATCATTGAACTGCTTGGTCTCAAAAAGCCCATACAAAAGTTCTATCAGGTTGGTACTATCGCCAGTCCATTTCAGCTTCCTGCCTTTGCGGCTTTCCACCTCGGCAGCTACCGTAGCACTGGAACCATTCATTTCCAAAAGGATGGCCTGCTGCATCATCTCTAGGCCAATGAACTTGGAAAATAGGTAATCCCCAGTTGTGGCAAAGGTGCTGTTCAGCTCCGGCACATCGCTGGCCGCAAAACCCTCTTGCCTTTTTCCCCGGATAAAATAAACCGGGTCCATTTCCTCCATCCCCAGCCTATAGTACTGATAGAAAAATTCATGGCGGCGAAAGAACCTGGAAATATACTTAAGCTGCTCTTTCTGGAAATCTTTCTTTCCGCTGGTAACAACTGGCCTTGAACTTTCATAGTTGTAGCGTTCAGTGGTATAGATCAATAGTCCATAGACCTGGGGCTTGACGGACTTAAAAAATTCAATTTCCTCGCCTTGGCTTGCAAAGCCGTCTTTAACGACAAGTTCCCTTACACAAGAAAGGCATTCATTGATCAGCAAAAGCTGAGCTTTTAGCTGCTCTAAAATCGGAAGCTTCTTTTCCTCGCCCACTTGCAGGTCTGTCCCTAGCTGGTCGATCAACTGCTTAAATTTCTTTTCCATATCCGCCCATATGTAAGTTTGATCCCAGATTCATTTCGCTTAAAATCCTCCACCCAAGATGCCGAGAAGAAAATAAGTTAATGGGAACAGGATCCGCCAGTGCGGGCTGGTGATAAACGGAAAACAAATGGCTTTTGCCCCTTGCTTGCGATAGCCATGGCAAAGCCTTGGGCAACTGCGAACGCAGGCCCTTTTTCGTTAGATTAGAAAGTACCCGAATCTTTTCGGACAGCTTTCCAGTAAACGTTTTTAACATAGGTAATGATTTGGTCACTCCTGCCTGGCCGGTTAACTGGCCACAACTATCACGGGCAGGTTTGGTAGCGGTTTTTCCATACGCATCAGATTTGGTTACTGATGCAAATTTGGGCTACAGGGAGAAAAAAATCGTACACAAAAACTGGTATTTCGTTGCACGTTTAATGGTAATTTGTGGCAAAAGGCATATTTCAGGCCACTTTAAGTAAAAAAAGCGGAGTTGCCTATGCTTCAAATAGCTTAAAAAATCTGATATGCAAGGCAAATTATCGTGCTTGCTAATCCAACAAAAAAACACGCTGAGCTATCTAGCCTCAGCGTGTCTTAACTAATTATTAACTATTACTAAATTTTTCTTGTGTTGTCTGATGACCATTGACACTTAACTGGCTTTGGATAACGTCTGCAGCTGGGCACAAGAACTATTCTCCTTTTACCGTTCTTCCACCGATCACGACTTTGTTCCACTTGCCCTGAAGGCCAATTCCCTTGACATAGCTGACGGTATGTTTGTCGCCCTTGAGCTTGGGATGGTAGACCATCTCGAACTCAAAGGTCATCTTTTCCGGGGTTTTCTCAATGATCCTCACCTTATAGTCGTTCTCCGAACCATCTTTAAGGGTAAAGAACTCCTCACCCAGCTTACCGTTGAAGCATGCATGCAGATAGGTATTACCTGGATCGTTCGGATAGGCCTCCAGCAGCTGGCCGGCCCCATCGATCCGAAGGTACTTGGTATCTACCGCATCCCCGCCGATAAGCGAATGGAACTTAAAGTAAAGGTTGCCGCCGATGCTCAGCGTGTCCTGGATCTGGGTAAAGTTCTGGGCATTGATTTGCCACAGATTGCCCACCTGCATGGGAAGGAATGATTTTTCCTGCTCGGCAGTTTTCTTTCTGCCCCCAGCTGGCAAGACCCCAAAAGGATGAGCACAAGGCAGGCCGTTAGTAATTTGATCGATTTCATATCTTTGAATATTTAAGGTTTTTAACACTATTTTGTAAATCCTACCTCCGCCCGGGAACATATCACCTAAGGCTACTGCTTGATGCGGTCGAGCTCTTCCTGGTTAACGCGGCTTTTCTTCAGCGCCGTTGCTCCCCCGCCAAACCGGTAGGAAAGCGACAGGTTGAACCTTCGGTTCTCGTTGCGGTTATAGTAGGTGCCATATAGCCCCTGGAACGCATTGGTACCCTTGTTGATAAAGGTATAGAAAATATCGGTCACCCCGGTCTTAAATGTTGCCCTGTTTCCGGCAAAGGCATACTTTAGTGCTGCATCCACGCGGTACTTTCCGTCGATCGTCCTGGCCAGCTGCACCCGATTAGAGCGGTATAGCCCGATCAGTTCGGCGGTCAGTGCCTTGCCGATGCGAAAGCTGCTGAGTGCCTGAAAGCTGTAGGAGACCTGCTTGACATCGATGTCCACGCCAAGGTATGGCGTGCGGTACCTATCATAGGAAAGGTCGCCATTTGTGGTCAGCGTCCACCATTCCAAAAGATCCCCCGAATAGCTTGCCGACAGGTTCCATGAATCGTAATGATCGAAGTTGTCGACCGTTTGCCTTGTAGCCCCGGAGCTCCCCGCAAGGGCGGTAAAGTAATTGTAGTAATCATTGGTACGGCTAAAGCCAAGGGAAAGGTCCAACTTCTGGTGGTATCCATAACTGAGCTCAAGGCCATGGGTGGTTTCCGGTCTCAGCAGGGGATTGCCCTGGGAATAAAAATAGGGCGAAGTGTAATCGGTGAACGGGTTCAGGTCCTCATAGTCCGGCCGGCCGATACGCCTGCTGTAGGAAAAGCCAACCGAGTTCTCACCCAGGGCCTGTTGAACCGAAAGGCTGGGAAACAGGTTAAGGTAGTTCCGGCCCGCAGCCTGGCCGGTGGTTGGCGAGCTGCCCGTGTAATGGGTCTGTTCGGCCCTAAGCCCCGCCTGGAACTCGGTCCCTTTACCAAACTTTGCGCTATAGTTCAAATACCCCGCACCGATGATCTCACGATAGGCAAAGGCATTGCTCCTGGCATTATCCACCACTAGCGCCCCAGACCTGTCCGAGCGGAACGCTACCGAGGCATAGGAGCGCGTAAAGGCGGCTTTTAGTCCGGCCTCAAGTTTCCCGCCTCCTGTAAGAGGGGGGCTATAGTCCGCCTTGAGCACCGTAAGGTCGATCTTTTCGCTGGCATCATTGTCGATATGCTCAGCCCTGCCCGAGGCCACTCCGCTTGCATTACGATAGGAGTTTTCAAAGGAAGCAAGGCCCGTTGAGCGGTAACGCGTATGGTCCGCATCCAAAAGCAGCAGCTGCCCGCCAGCAGAAAGTACATGCCTTGAATTGACGCTGAACCCGCTGGTCAGCAGATCAGAGCTTGCCATATTCCCGGAGAAGAGCGAAGAATCACCCAAGGAACTCGCCTTGCTCCCAAAAAAGATATGCTGCATCGAACCGCTATTGCCCTTCTTTTGGTTCCGGGTGGCAAGGAACCCAATCATGAGCTTATCGCTGATGGTATAGTCGGCCCCAAGGCTCGCGTTATGCCCATCGGACAGACCATTGGAAGACTGGTCCTGGTGATAGGTCAGCACCGGGGTCCGCTCAGAAATGACCTTATCGCTCAAATATGTGCTGGTGTACCTGTTGTGCTGATAGGCGTAGGAGCCGAAAACATTCAGCTTGGCAAACTTATAGTTCAGCACCGCCCCAGCCCCCGGGCGAAGGCGCCTTCCCAGCACCACACTTGAGCTTAACGTTCCGTTGAAGCCAAGGTTGGCCCCCTTCTTGGTCCTAATATTGATGATCCCTCCCTTGCCCTGGGCGTCATAGCGGGCCGAGGGATTAGCTATCAACTCGATCCTGTCGATCGAGCTGGCCGGCATCCCCTGCAGCAGGCTGGCCAGCTGCGCGCCCGAGAGCTTCTGCAGCTTTCCATCTATCATCACCCCCACGCCCTGTTTGCCCTTGAGCGAAATCTGGTTGTCATCCAAAGATACCCCCGGGGCAATGGCCAGAATATCACTGGCCGAGCCCCCCGCAGCCAGCGCACTACTGCCAACGTTCACGATGGTCATGTCGGCCCGCCTTTCAAACAGCGGCTTTTTGGAAATGATAGTGACCTGCGCCAGTTGGCTGGCCAGGGAGCTCAGTGCAATTGGCGGGACTACCAACGTTCCACCCTCTACCAAAACCAGGGTGTCTGAACTTCCCTTCACGTGGCCCAGGTGTGTGGCCGTGACGATATACCTACCAGCTGGCACCCCAACGAACACATAGTTTCCCCCAGGACCGGAAAGCGTCCTTTTCCGCACGGTGGTGTCCAGGGCACTGGAGATGGTGACATTGGCATTCTCCAGCCCATGGCCTCCGTTGTCGGTGACCTTCCCCGAAACCCGGATATCCCGCGCCGGCGCTAACTGTTTGGCATAAGCTGACCTGGGCAAGGCACGCGCCTGCGCAACGTTGGCAGTAAGGAAAAGGATAAAAATTAAAATCGGTCTTAAAAGTGGTCTCATATCATTGATGGCTTATATCTGCCACAAAGATGCCGTCCCCAAAGCGCAATTACGGCTAACAAAGGGTTAACGAACGGTTAACGCCCCCGCATACTGCCGATAACCCGCGGCAGATGCTTACCTTTACCTGTAATGCATCAAAACCGTCGAATCCAGCTGCTGGCTGCTGCAAGTATCATCACCCTTGCCGCATTGATCTTCATCCAGGTCTACCTGATACGCAACACCTATCAGCTGCACAAAAGCGGATTTAACCGAACCCTGAAGCAAAAGATCGATACACTTGCCCAATTGCCAGCCATGGCTGCCCTTGAGGACCAGATGCAGGAAAACCTCAAAAACGCAGTCACCAGCTACATGAAAGGGGAACTGACCAAAGAAGGCATCTTTAAAGAACTGACCTCGCTCAACGCAAAACAGGCGGAGACCTACCGCAACTGGTTAAGGCAGCTATCGGAGGAAAGGTTCCACACCGTTGGCCTCCAGTACCAATCGGTATATGATGAGCTGACCGTGGAGGTCCTGGGGCGCGCCGACACCCTGCTTCGGGCAACCGAGGCTCCCTTTACCGTTATCGGGCCACCGGCCGTGTCCAGTGAAAAGCTACTGCTCAACCGAAATACCTGGGTCACCAACAGGACCATTTCAGATGAGAAGGTACCCGGCCGGGAGATTGACCTGCGGATCGTGGTCAGGCAGTCCAACTACTTCTGGGTCTCAGATTGGCAGCTTGGCATCTACAGGGAAATGGCAGCCATACTGATCCTTGCAACTGTCCTGATCGCTGCGATCATTATCCTGTTCTATCTTATCTTCCATTCGCTGATCAGCCAGAAGAAACTGGCAGCGATGAAGACCGATTTCGCCAACAACGTCACCCATGAGCTCAAGACCCCGCTCAGCTCGGTCAGCGTGATCCTCAAGAGCATGAAAAAGATAGACATCAATGCCCAGCCCATGCTCATGGAAGAACTGATCGGTTCCATGGACCGCCAGTACCTCAAGATCCAGCGCCTGGTAGACCATGTGCTGGAAAGCACCAGCAGCGATCCGGTGCTGCAACTGGAAAGCGTCGATATGCCCGGGTTTCTTCTGGAATATGCCCGCGACATTGCCGTTCCCGATCACCACGTGCAGCTTGAAATTGGTCCGACCAATAATTCCGTGCAGTCCAATCCCCTGGCGCTGATGCGCATCATGAACATCCTGGTCGATAACGCGGCCAAGTACAGCCCAAAGGGCAGCCCGATCCTGATCAGATCACTTGCCCTCGGCACGCACTATCAGATCCAGGTCACCGACCAAGGCCCGGGGATAGCGCGCAAATACCACAAGCTGATCTTTGAGAAGTTCTACAGGGTGCCCGAACATGACCGCCACAGCGTAAAGGGACTGGGCCTGGGACTGTTCATGGCCAAGGCAGCCGCCTGGCAGATCAACGCCTCGCTCGAGCTGGCCACTAACGATCCAGATGGTTGCACCTTCACCCTAACCCTGCCGCTATGAGTATCCGCGTGCTGATCGTAGAAGATGATAGGGACCTGGGCGGCCTGCTCGGCCAGTACCTACAGATGAACGGGTTTGTTGCCGTGCAGGCCTTCAATGGCCTAGAGGCAAGGGTTGAACTGGCCAAGGCGAGCTATGAAATTGCGGTCATCGACCTGATGATGCCCCAAGAGGACGGGTTTACACTGGCCGAAAAGCTCGTTCAAAGCCATCCCGAGCTTCCCTTCCTTTTCCTCACCGCGCGTGGGGCAAAACAGGACGTGCTCAGGGGACTGAAACTGGGGGCAGATGACTACATGACCAAGCCCTTTGATGCCGACGAGCTGATCCAGCGCATCTACAACATCCTCAGGCGAAGCTTCCCTGCCCCAGCCACTAGCATACCAAAGCAGCAGCTAGCCATCGGCCTTTTTACCTTTGACCCGGACAACCTGCAGCTCTGCTCTCCCTCAAATGCGTATACGCTCACTGAAAAGGAGGCGGCCCTGCTCCACTACCTTTACCTGAACCGGGGCACGGTGATCAGGCGCAAGACCATCCTGGACCACCTTTGGCAACAGGATGATTTTTTCAGCGGGCGCAGCATGGACGTGTTCATCACCCGGCTGCGCAAGCACCTTTCAGCCGACCCCACCATTTCCATTGAGAGCATCAGGGGCATTGGTTTCAGGTTCACCTGCGCTGATACTACGAAACAATAAAACCAACAGGCCCCACTCCCCTTTCCTTAACCTTGATTTCAAAATAACATGACAAGAAAATACCTCCTACCAAAGCTCTTCTGTTTGCTGTTGACCATTGCCGCCTGCAGCCCAAATCCAGGTCCGCAAAAAGCCGATAAAAAGGCAAATGACCACCCTTCCGCTACTTCAGGCGACAAGGTGTCCATGACCATTGAACCCAACCCGATCAGGATTTTCTCCAGCGGCAAGGCAATGCTGACCCTAACAAACCGCAGCACCGATTCGATCAAACTCGGCGACCGCTTTTGGATAGAATCCTTCAACGCAAAAAAATGGAAACCGCTCAACAACCTTGACAGCATGTCGTTTAACGACATCGGCTATATCATTCCACCAGGACAGGCAAAACAGCTGCCCATCAACCTTCGCCTGGGGACCTTTCACTACCCCCCAGGACGATACCGGATCTGTAAGCTCGTCCAATTTATACCAGGGGAAGGAAGTTGAAGCTAACGGCAGACTTTGCCATGCAGTGAAATTAACTTTGCCAATCACTTTAGCGGTGAACCTGGAAAGGACTTGAAAAAAACATGCGCCATTCAGCCCAGCGTGCCTTATATCCATTAAGATTAAGCTCGTACTTTCTGGAAACCCATCTTTTCCCCGAAAGACAGCTAGACGCACTCTCAGCCCCCTTTAGATATCCCTCACCTCCAGCTTCCGCATCAATCCCAACCTGCTTTTCACCTCCGCCTTACCGTGGATATTCTGCACATGACGGGCAACCGTCGTCTGGGCAATAAAAAGCATATCGGCCATATCCTGATAGCTTTTTCCCTGCCTGATCAGCCGAATGATCTCCATTTCCCTTGCGGTAAATCCATACTTCAACAGATTTTCCTCGAACACCTCTTGGGAAGGCACAAGCGCCTGCTCTCGCAACTGCTGCAAACGTATCCTTGTCCTACGGATCGATCGGACAATAAAAATGACCGTGATCAGCACAAACCCGAGGTTGGTGCAGAACACCTCCACCCACTGGCTGACGTGGAAATAGGAAAAAGCGGTCATCGAGACCCAGGGCAGAACCGCGCAGTAGACCCCGACCATCTCCATCCGGGATATCTGCCGCCCGTCATTTCGATCCCTGTCAAAACCAACACGGATCGCATTCAACATGGCCATGGCAATTACGATGGAATACACAAAAGGGATGATCATCCCGTAGCGGATCGCAAGTTCCAGATTCCTGCTCACCCAATAAAACACCACAAAAAATACCACATAGGGCATCAGCAGAAATAGTGGCACCCCATAGAGGGCGTGAAACCTCAGTTTATACAAATGGAACCCGCGGTAAAAGAAATAAGGGAAATAAGAAGCCATCAAAAACCCGCTCCCATAGGCCAGCATATTCTGAACGGCAATTGAAACCCCAATCTTCGGGTCGGGAAAAAGCCCACCACAGAGATTGTAAAAAATCAAGAGCGCAAGCAGGATCAGGTAATAGAACCTCGTTCTATCCTGTCGATACACCCAGTAGTGTCCGATCTGGTAAAAAAGCAAAAATACTTCCAGCACCAAAAAGACGAACGTTACCACGTGCATCTGCGTACCAAAGACAAGCATGACCCTAGTCCAGTTCTCGCCTCAGGAAAAACAGCTCATAGCCCAGATCCAGCTTGGCATACAACCTGAACCCAAAGTTCCCGTACCACGGCAAATTCTCCAGCGTGGAAGTCTCCAGGCAAACCATCCGCCTTTCCCGCCCGCACATCAAGATCACCTCGCTCAGCAGTTTACTTCCAACGCCCTGGTTCTGGAACCCTTGCTCCACGCCAATGAACCAGAGGTAGGCTACGTTCTTACCTGAAAACTGACGGGCAGCAACCTTGGATTCCCTGCGCATTGCACGAATGGCATAAAACAAACCCAGCCCAAAAGCAAGTTTCAGATCCAGCCAAAAGCTTCTCCAGGAAGTTCTTTTCCAGTCGGGATAAACCAAAAGTGCACAGCCCCTGCGGTCATCAGAAAGCCGCACCTTGCCAAAGAGCATGCACAAATCAAAGGCATACTCCATCAGCGCCCGCTTACGCCTGTCCCCAAAGGTAGTAGGGGCAATATAATTCACGCTCTTGTTTTCAGCGAATGTATTTAAAAGGATATCAACCACAAGGTCTTTATCCGCAGTTTTTGCATCAATCATAAGGGATTAATTAGTGCTTACCAAATAGGTATAGCTGGCCGAATAAGTCCTAGGCCAACTTCAATAGCGGTAAGCAGTTAATATCTATTCAATTAGTTAATGGGACCGGCTTTTATTTGCCTTCCGTTGGACTTAGCCATGCAACGTGCTGCTCGCTTTGATGAATGGCACCGATGATCTTGCCATAAAAGCTGGACGCCTTGCCTTCCGGTAACGATATCCTCCCGACTGGGTCAGCTTTTCCGGCTGAAGTACCGCCATTGCGATTTCATCACCTAGGCTCCTACATTCGGCCAAGATCTCTCCAAATGGATCCAATATCATTGAACACCCATTTTTCAACTGATCATCATCCATTCCAATTGGATTGGAAAACACAACGAAGATCCCATTGTTATAGGCCCTTGCCGGCAGCCATTTCATGAGCCACTCCCGGCCCTTCAGACCATCGAACTCCCCGCGGAGTAAAACGGCATTGGTCTTCTTGTCAGCCCAAAGCCCTGCATCAACAAAACCTGCACCAGGCCTTGGAGAAGGCGTGCACATGGTCACGTGTGGCATAAACAAGATATCAGCCCCCAAAAGTGCGGTTGCCCTGACATTTTCAATTATATTGTTGTCGTAGCAGATCAATATCCCACATTTCCAGCCAAGGAGATCAAAAACAGTATAGGAATTTCCTGGGGTCAAGTGGGGATTGATAAATGGATGGAGTTTTCTGTGCTTGGCAACCAGCCCATTTTGATCGACACATACATAGGCTTTATAAAGATTGTCGTTTTCGTCTTTTTCAAACAAGCCAACCAGTAGAACAATATCCAGTTCCTTTGCCATCAGCTGCAACTGTTTAACGGTTTCTCCCCCAGGGATGAATTCTGCCAGTTCCAGCATTTCCAGTTTGGAAAGTTTCCTTGCAAAAGTATATCCGGTTGCACTGCATTCGTGGAATGCAATGACGTTCGCACCCTGATCTGACGCTGTTTTTGCCAACGATTTGATGATTGACAAATTATATGCTTTATCTGCGCTCCTGTGCTCAAATTGAGCTGTCGCAATTTTAATTTCTTCCATTTTTTAACTATTACATCCGTATTGAATAGAAGGTGAAAAAAGTTGATGAACCATCCTTGAAAAATTGTCTCGAAATAAATAAAAACTATCCACAGATTTTAGTAACCTTACAGGACTGCAATAATGTATTTTTCCAAATTAACTAAAGTTCTGTCCATTTGATCAGCATTATAGACGATTTTTCCAGATTTATCTATTAAAAAACAGGTAGGAATAGAATAGACATGAAATTGGTTTGCAATCTTGCTATCTCGGAATTTCGTGCCTTCTGAAACATTTATCCAAGTCAGGTTATTTTTTTTAATATGAGATTTCCATAAACTAAGGTTGTCATCAAGATTAAAATATATAACTTTTAAGCCCTTAGGGTTGTATTTCGTGTATATTTCCTTTAGAAATGGTAATTCTTTCTGACACGGCCCGCACCAAGTTGCGGAGAATACCATTAGATATGGTTCACCTTTTAGTGACGAATTTCTAAATGTTTTACCTGACGGCGTATGTATAGTAAACTCTGGAACAGTTTTTCCAATTAAAGTGGCATTTTCAGCTTTAATTCGAACCTCCAACAAACTTTTAATCTCTTTTCCCAACTTGCCCGCTTGTAATGCCTCCGAAAATGAACTGAAGATTTGTAACAACTCATTGTCCGCCATAACTGATGAATTAAGCTGTTGGCGAAGAAAGATTAGGCTGAAATAATTATTTGGGTTATTTTTAATGAGCGCGATTTTTAACAAATCAAGTTCATCTTGCTTTTTTGAATCCAAACTTGGTTCAGTCACACCTGGCTGTCTAAAGGCAAACTTACAATAAAACTCAGCGGTTAATCTGAATTGAGAATCCAATAATGCTGTCGTTGGAGATTCATAAGTTACTTCACTCGCGTCCTTCATACACCATGTTGAGCGAAAGTGATAATTTGTATCGATCGACTTAATTTTGAATTCTCGTAGACCAGAATCGACAATCAGTTGCTTGAAGAATTTAATCCGTCCCTTTTTGCCCGTAATAAATAAATCGGCCAATTCAGCTGGCTTACCAAGTACACCAGCGAACTCAAAGTTGCTTTTCGTAATCTTAAATGAATCTAACTTGCTAAACTGGTTTGATGAATAATAATCATTTAGCCTGAGGTAGATGGTATGTCCTTCGTAGCCTAGGGGTACTTTTCCCTGAAGCCTGAAAGGAATATATCCTTGAGCATTAGCTAGGAAAGCTGGAAAAATTAGAGTAATGACAACCATTAAGGTTATCATTACTTTTATTCGAAAATATATAGCTCTATATTTTTTTGTTGATGTCTTATAATTCATGTATTTCTGTTTAGATTTCTAATTGTATCCCCTGAACTAAGATTTAGGTTTCCCAGCCTTTTCCCAGACCGCCTCGATCACCTGCCGTATAGCCTTTTCAAAGGCAACCCTATCCCGCTCGTTATTGATATCAATTCCGCAGACCTTGCTCCGGTTGTTCTTGGCGTGGCAGACCACATAATAGATCCCGCCGAGTACAAGCGCCAGCACCGCCCTGAAATTGATATCCGAACCTTCAAAATGTGGGTCGGTCAAGTTAGCAATCGGCTCAGCCTGTTTCTCCCTTTCCTCGGAAATCTCCCGAAGCAAGGGATTGGCCTCAGATATCTGCCAGAGGATCATGTTCTGCAGTTCCTGGTTTCCAAAAAAGCACTTGAACTGCTCCTGAAAGATATCACTGATATAGCCGCCCATCTCTTCGGCCTTTGGCTGTTTCCTCAAGCGGAACTTATCAAATACCGGCTTCCAGAAATCCCGTCCCCAGATATATTTCTTCAGCAGATTGTTATAGCTGTCAAAATACCAGTAGATCAGTTTCTTGTTCACCCCTGCACGGTAGCCCACCTTGTTCACCCCAAGCCCCTGAAATCCCTGCTCGGTCAAGATCTCACCCACGGTATCAACCAGCAGCTGCTTGGTGATCTCCGGATCGCGTGACTTATAGGGGCCTGTCTGCCTGTTCATAGGGATTGTTGATTAGCTCTTTTACTACACCTCGGTCAATGACCCGATCTGCAGTTTTTGTTTAATGTGCTCAAAGGCATTCAGCACCACGTCCAGTTGTTCCCTGGTGTGGGTTGCCATCAGGCTCATGCGAATGCGCGTATCCTTTTTGGAAACCGCAGGATAAATGATCGGATTTGCATAAACGCCCGCCTTCAGCAGCATCGTACTGGCCTCTCCCGTTTTTGCCGCATCACGTATCTTCACCGGAACGATCGCAGATCTGGTCGTACCGATATCAAGTCCCAAACCGCGAAGTCCAGAGGTAAAATAATTCACGTTCTCCCACAATAGATCCATCCACTCGGGCTGCTCATCCACCAGCTCGATCGCCTTGATGATCGACATTGCAGCAGGCGAACTAGTCGCAGAAAACAAATGCTGCCTACTCTGGAACTTCAGGAACCTGATCATCTCGGGCGAGGCAATAATGTATCCGCCCACATGGGCAAAGGTCTTAGAGAAAGTCCCTGTGATGATATCCACCTTGTCAAACAGGTCATACAGCTCGATCACCCCGCGGCCGGTCTTTCCGATCACCCCAGTACCGTGTGCATCATCGACCATCACGTAGCCTTCATATTTATGTACCAGATCTACCAACTCATCCAATGGTGCCAAATCGCCGTCCTGCGAATAAACGCCATCAACGATCACGATTCTGGTCTTATATTGATCCTTGGAAAGTTTTAAAATCCTTTCCAGCTGTTCCAGATTGTTATGCGGGAATGTCTTGAAGTTCTTGCCGCGTACCCCTTCATAGACGCTCGCATGGACCGCCATATCCAGAATCGCAAGATCATTGTCCTGGAGCATGGAAAGCAGCGAGGAACTGTTGGCCGTATAGCCGGTGGTATAGATCATCGCCGAATCTCTTCTGAAAAAAGCAGTGATCTTGTTTTCCAGTTCCTGATGGAAACTGAAGTGCCCGCCAATCGCGGGCGAGGCACCTGCCCCGGTGCCATAATAATTAACTCCATAAATGGCCGCTTTTTTCACCAGAGGATGCTGGGTAAAGCCAAGGTAATCGTTGGATACCAGACCGACATAGCTCCGCTTTCCGCCAAAACCGGGTATGTCCAGATCCACCATCGGGCCGCAGCCCGTCAGTCCTTCCAAGCGGTAGTTCAGATGTCCCTTCCGCTCAAGGAAATCCAGGTACTCGTTAAACAATGCCGACCTTTGGTAGGCATCAAGGCCCTCAGGATTTTCAAAATCCTTGAAAGAGGCCGTTTCAAAATTGATGTTCATGATGTAAATATTTAGGTCACTAAATTATTACAGGCAGCTTTCCATGGTGGTGAATTAAATGGGGTTTTCTCAAAAAAAAACAAAATCGCCCATTCTAGCCCAAAAGCCCATAATAACCCAGACCATTAATCAGTAACCCGAAGGCAAACCCTAGATTACCTTCTACCGGCCCTATCCATCATAAAACGCCTGACCACCCATAGTATCAGCAGTACCAACCCAATCAAAAAACCAATGGTAATCAGTTCAGTATCACCCAGACCGCCGCTACGGTCATACATCAGATAGGTAGCATACAGCACACCAATGATACAGGCGATCACTAGCATGCTAAAATTCTTTTGTGTATATTTTTTCATCATCGATTATCGTTTAAGTTCACCTTTTTTACTTTCCTGTTCAATTTGCTGGAGGTCAATGTTTATTTCAGTTTTCCATTTTTCGATCATCTTATCGACATCACCAATCTGGTTTGCCCCGATCCAGGTATTGCTTTCCCTGAGCCCGTTGACCACTCGATCATAATCGGACTTGGATAAACCCATATTTACGAAGGACTTTTTATCAAGCTTAAATTGTATCTCCTCGTGCTCGACAGTGGTATACTTTACCAAAACCCCATACAATTTTTTGACATGCGCCACTTGTTCAGCGCTTTCAAGACTATCGGGGATCTGACCAAGAATCATATATGGCTTTGTATCCATAGCGAGGTAGGTCGTATCTTTTTTGGTGACTACCACTTTCTTGTCTCTTTGCAGGCACGAGACCAGCAGTGTCACGCACAATAGCATTACTAATTGAAACCTTTTCAAAGTCATCACGATCATATGTTATAGTTTTAAAACTTTATAGATATAGCCGCACGAAAAACCAAAGTAAGCCGGGACATCCACCCCGGCACTTACTTATCGATTAACTATTTATCCTAAATTATCCGCTTGGGTAAAACCCTCACGAAATCTCTTATTTCACCGGAATACTAAAAGCCACCTCATCCCCTGGCAGACACGACTTCTCGTTGCAGGCCATAAAACTCACTTTGCCCTTGACCACCGTCTGTTTTGCCTTCAATTTTATCTTTTGGGAAAAGATCACAGAGTTCTCAAAATAACTCACGTTGATCCCGAACACCTCCTCGAACTTGGTGACCGGTTTTGGCTCGCTCACCTTGCCCACCAAGGCAAACCCGGTAGACTTTGTAAAAGTGAAAGCTGTCTTTTCCGGTCCCCCAGGCTTCTGGTTCACCGAATAGATATGCCAGGGCGATTCAATGGTTGCCTTGATGTATAGCGTAGCCATTCCACCCGCTCCTTTTTTGGCTAGATAGCTCCACTTTACCGGACTTTCGATCTGCGCCTTCACTTGCGCCATTCCCACCATCAAGATGATGGCCATTAAGATTAATTTTTTCATGGTTCTGATTTTATGTTTTAGTTTTATTTCTTCTGTTCATTCATGTTATCAACGGGACTATATATAATCCCCTTGTCCTTCCAGCGAGAAAGGAAATAATTCAATCTTGAAGTAAAGGAGCTATAATCTTTGTTCCCAGCCGCTGTCCATCCCACTTCGGCATTTGCAGCAAGCCTTGGAAAAAGCTGATAATTCATCGTCTCCACATCTGACACATATTCCGACCACAGCTGGCAGCTTACACCCAGAACAAGGGACGATTCAGCTGATGACAGTCCAGCAGGTACCGGCTCAAAGCCATAGGCCTGGGCCAGACTGATCTGGTCATAACCGTAATTGAAATAGGTATTCTTATGAAAGGCATTGACCACCTGATGCCCGCCTCGAATGGCATCAACCATCATCGTCTTATCCCCAAGCCAGAAATGTACAATCGCCTCTGGCGCTAGTTTCAACCCTACCTTATAATCCGCAGAATCCGTATTGAAATGATCCAGCAGCTTTTTTCCCATGATATCATTCCAGCCCATCTGTGTCCTTCCACGAGCGGAAAGAAACCCAGCGATTTCACCAGTAAACCACATCTGCAATTCAGCTGGCGAGGAAAGTTTTTTATCACTCATAAAACCCGTTACCATAGCAGAATTTTTCCAAGAGCTATAGTCCACCTCATCCCCACCGATATGGATAATCTTCGAGGGAAAAAGATCCATTACCTCTGAAAGCACATCCTTTAAAAATCCCATTACCTTTGGATCTGCCACGTTGTAGGCGTTGGGCAATACTCCCCAGTTTGCAGCCACCGGGATTTGCTGCCCCGAGGCAGAAAGCCAAGGATAGGCTGCAATCGCCGCAGTGCTATGCCCCGGCATATCAATCTCGGGGATGATCTCGATGTGCCGCGCAGCCGCATAGGCAACTATCTCCCGAATCTCCTCCTGCTTATAAAATCCGCCATGGCGCTCACGTTTAAAAGTCTTCACCTTTGCTCCCCAGCCGCTGCTCTCGGTAGAATCCCTAAAGCCACCGACCGAGGTCAATAGCGGGTATTTCTTGATCTGGATCCGCCATCCCTGGTCCTCGGTGAGATGCCAGTGAAAAGTGTTCATCTTTAGCACCGCCATCTCATCCAGTACCGACTTGACCACTTGCATTCCCTTAAAATGCCTTCCCTCGTCCAGCATAAAAATCCGCTTAGCAAACCTTGGGCGATCCTTAATGGTTACCTGTGGAACAGTCAAACCTCCATCACTATTTTTTTTGATCAGCTGGCGAAGGCTCTGTATCCCGTAGAATATCCCTGCACTTCCGGCGCTACTGATCACTACCGAATCCCCTGCCACTACGATCTGATAACCCTCCAGTCCAAGTTCCGCCTGTAGCCTGCGCTCAAAGCTCAGCACGATAATCCCGTTTCGGACAGCAGGTTTGCCCAGCACTAGCCCAAATTCCCCCAAAAGCATTTCTTCCAGCGCCCTGCGCTCATTAGCAAGCCTGCCAGGAGATAACAGCACAACCTGCTGCCCTAAAGAAAAACTTCCCTTGCCATAACTAACCGACAAAGGCTGGGGCAGAATGCCCACGCCGTAACCCTTAAAACTCACCATTGCCAAAAACATTGATAGCCCTATATATAATCTTATCATTTTCATAACCTGATCTCCTGTCTCCCTCCAGTCAACCGAATCGACTTTCCCTTCCACCAAAATTCACCTTTAAGTTCCTTGGGAAGTTCCACAAAACCGGATAAACCCTTACCATCAACACCTTTCTTCAACTCCATCGAAACCTTTCCATCCGGATGGGGCATACTGCCCTTCACCCAATCCAGTTCACCCAATGCAGGAGCAATCCGAACGCTCCTGAAACCTGGAGAACTTGGCATAATTCCACAAATGGTAGAAAGGAAATCATAGTTGGGACTTGCGCTCCAGGCGTGGCAGTCCGAACGTGTCGGCTCCGGTTTTTCCGAAAACGTAGTCAGCCCCAGCGCAAGCATGTTCCTCCAAGGTTGCAGCTGCGCATAATACAGATCTGCCATCCCCGCCTTTTTCAGAGCCTGGGACAGGTAGAACCTATAAAAAAATGTCGCCTGACCGATGGATTTGTCCGAAAGCACCCGCTCCATCACCCACTTTGCTTCACTGCCAGAAACCGTCCCGCTCAGCACTCCCCAAATAGAAGCATGTTGGCTATATGAAGTTTTGCCTGGCAGATCTGCAAACAGACCTCGAGATGAATCAAAGCATAACCCATAGGTCGCCTTCTTCAAACCATTAGAAATACCAATAAATTCTTTTGCCTCTCCAGCTTTTCCAAAAGCTGAAAAAAGCTCAGAGCCTTGCGAAAAAGTATAGGCAGCCTGCAAGGAGATAATTGCTGAATTGCCATCTTCGGCACCAGGGGCTATTCCCCAGCCATTGAAATTGTCCCAATCGATAAAGTTCCACCATTGCATCGGCCCCAGCATACCCGTCTTCTTATCTATGCGGTCCTTGTACCACATTAAAACCTCATTGATGGCCGGCAGGAACTGGCGGACAAATTCATCATCCCGCCTATGCATCCAGTAATCGTGTACCATCGACACCCAAAAAAGAGAAAATGTCGGAATGATCTGTAGCCTGTTGGTCGGATAGCGGCTCTGGGTCAGACCGATCGGGGTACGCGACCTGTAAAAATCAAGCAGCGCCTTGCGCATCAATCTGTCATCGCCCGAACAATACAGCGAGATCAATGCCTGAATCCGACTGTCTCCCACATATTGCAGCTGCTCATAGTAAGGGGTATCATAGTACATGTCCCCCGCACAGAGCTGTGCCGTCCGCCAGCCCACTTTCCATATCTCTGACAATGAAGAATCACTGCAAGAGAAGGAGGCATTCAGTTCCAGCGGATAGCCGGTAGCCATTCCGTAAAAATCCTCTAATACCAAAGGTTCATCAGCAGTTGTAATCTCCAATTCCACAAAGCGGTATGCCCTGAGCCACAAGGGGCGGAACAGGCGCCTACTCCCACCGTCAGGTAAAAAAATATCGTAATTCCCAATCAGGTGCTTTCCCGAAAGCTCATTCCTGTTTCCCTTCACACCCAGACTATCCACCAGCGCCTCGGCATAGGAAATTTTGACCGAAGCTCCCTTGCCGCCACTCATTAAGAGCTCTGGGTAGGCCACACAGTTCACCTTGTTATCAAAAAGCACCTTAATTTTTTGATTGGGCTGGATATGTATCGCCAATTTGTCCCTAAGGAAGGTCGTGCTTTCGATATCAGAACCGTCACTGGCAAACATCCTTGAAAAATCAACCCGCTTTTCAGAAAACAATGGAATGTTCCTTGGCACCAGTGTCCAGGCGTTCCCCGTGCCATAGCCCATTGGATATGGCACCGAAAGCTCCCTAGCATTTTTCCAGCGCGAATCATCAAAACCAGTTTGTTCCCATCCCCACGGGTAATGCTTTCCATCTATCCTGTCACCCGGGCCAACGACCATATAGGCTTTAAGCCGCTCCCTATTGTCAAGGGAAACCGCTGAATAGGAATTATCCTGCGTGACCTTCCAAGTTGAATCCGTGTTCACCACCTCTTCAACCTTTCCATTGCCCTGCAGCAATAAACCTGTCTGGCTGGAAACCTGCGCCGCAGGCATATGTTCCCCCATATTCCAGACTGTTGCCGCAATCACGTTATCACCAGACTGTAAAAAAGGAGCAATATCAACGGTCTCAAAAAACCAGCTGAACAGATCCCCATGGGCAGATCCCGAGACCACCGCCTTGCCATTGACAAAAAGCCGGTAACGGTTGTCTGCGGTCACATTAACCACAAAGGAACTAGGCATCGAGGAAAGCGAAAACGATTTTCTAAAATGGTAAACCCCATACTCCCGCTGCATGGCACCCGGACAACTGATCCACGAAGCTTTCCACGGTCCGGAAAGTAGCGCAGGGGCAATGGCTGCCTGCTGCGCCATTAGCATTCCGGCACTTGTGTAAAAGAAGACCATCAGTAACCAAACCGTTTTTTTCATCTAAAATTTCTTATCAATTTCTACGCTTAATCAATCACCGTAAACCTGGCAGACCATCCCCCGCCAGAAGCCATCACGATCTCCATCTCATCAGTAGATTTCACCTCCTTCAACACACGCTTATAATCGTTTCCGACTTTCGCGGCATTAGGTCCGTCCATAAAAATCTCCACCTTATATCTTTTTGCTGGATTCAGAAAATCCAGTTTCACTTTCAAACTCTTTTCCTTCCAACCAGTCATCGCCCCCATAAACCAGTCAGTTCCCTTTCGCCTTGCAATGCAAACGTATTCACCTACCTTGCTATCTAGCGCTACCGTTTTGTCCCACACAGTAGGTATACCGGAGAGATACTTCAAAAACTCGGGCTCCTTTTCATAGGCCGTCGGTGCATCGGCTAGCATCTGTAGAGGCGCATAATACACCGTATACATTGCCAATTGGTGGCAGCGTGTGCCTTGGCTCATCGGTCGATCAAAAATCTGTTTCCAATCGGTTTTGTTGAAGTTGGACATCGCCCCCGGGGTATAGTCCATGGCACCTGCAAACATGCGGATAAAGGGAATGGTCACATCGTGATCCGGGCCAACGCCAGCAGTATCAAACTTGTTCCATTCCAGTCCCTTGACCCCTTCGGTATTGATGTAATTAGGATAGGTGCGCTCCATCCCATTGGGATGATAGGCGCCGTGGTAGTTAACAAGCATCTTTCGCTTAGCCGCCTCACGAAGCAAGCGCTCCTGAAATTCTACCACCACCTGGTCATCGCGGTCCATAAAATCCACCTTGATCCCAGAGATGCCCCATTTTTCAAACTGGTCCATGGCAGCAATCATCTGGCGATCCAGCGTATACCAAACACACCACAAGATCAATCCCACTTTTTTTTCCTTTGCATAGCGGATCACCTCTGGCATATCCAACTTGTCAGTGATCTTCATCAGATCGAACTGATCGCTCCATCCCTCATCCAGGTTCACGTATTCTATATTGTTCTTAGCCGCAAAATCAATGAAGTACTTATAGGTCTCTGTATTAAATCCGGTCTTGAAATCTACCCCCGAAAGGTTCAGCGCATTCCACCAGTCCCAGGCCACCTTGCCTGGTCGGATCCAAGAAGCATCCCCAATCACCGATTCCTTCCCTAACAAATACACCGATTGGTTGGAAAGGATATCAGCGTCCTTTGGTGCAAACACCACCAGTCGCCAAGGGAATGACCTGGTTCCACTTGTTTTAGCGATATAATTCTCGGTCTCAGTAACCTTCAGATTAAAGTTCATATGCCCGCCCGGCACTACCTTTTTTGGATAAGCAGCATGCTCACCAAGCAGTAGATTGTCCCTGCCAGCAACTTTCAGGCTCATGCACGGATAACCCGATACATCGGATTCATGGATCAAGATATTCATTCCAGCAGCTGACCTGACCAGCAGCGGCATACTCGAATAGTTTGGCGCAAGCACCTGCGAAACCTTTTGCACTCTATATTCCGCTTCGGACATCACCGTATGGAAATAGGCCTCGTCCTCACTAGCGAGCCTGAACTCCGCCTTCTCAGCAGTCACCTTGATCTCTCCAGTAAAACCAGTAATAAATCTGTAGGCAAAACACTCGTTATAGGCCCTAAAGGCTACCCGGTAGTTGCCCGAGAATTCAAGTACCAGTTCATTATAATTATCCTTCAAGTTAGCAGCGATTCCGTACGGCGGATTGATCATCCTATCAACCCCAGAAACCGAGCTTTTCACCAGTTTCAAATTCTCCCCCAAAACCCTGCCGTCAGCCAAGGTCATGCTCACAAAGGAGGGCAACACATAGGCCTTTCCCCCATAGCTTACAGCATAGCTTAGATTTTTCCCGCAAGAGATAGCCACATTAATCTTTCCGTCTGGAGAGCGCAGCACAAAATCCTTAGCCGTCGCAGCTACGGTATTCAACAAGCACATCAACAGTGCAATGATCATCCCTTTTCTCATTCTATTACAAACCAGGTATACCCTTCAGCAGGGATCGTAAATGTTAAATCAATCGTATAATCCCTGTTCAGCTTAAAGCTTTTGGCCTTCCCATCTTTTTCCCGAACTTTAGCAACAGCCGAAAGTCCGGTATAATATAGCGGCACCTTGATCGTTCGCGTAATAATTTCACTAGTAGGATTATACAGCATCATCAGCCCTTTCTCCTTTAAGGAAGGATTGACATGTAATAGCCCGTCCCAGTCCCTGCCATCGGCTCTCCTTAAATGCACCATATCAGAATTCAGTATACCCCTGTATTTCTTGTACCAAGAGACTACACGGATCACCAGATTTTTGGTTTCTTCTGTATCATACAACCTCGGGCCGCGATAACACGCCTGTATCCCAGCGCCATAATACTGCATCATCAGCTGCTCATAATCCACCAAATGGTCCTTCAATGGCTCCAAAACAGCATCAGCTCCCCGCCGCCATATTCTGTCAGCGGTACCATTCCCCAGCTCATCGAGGGGTTCATCTCCCAAAAGCAGTCATAGATGTTCTGCCGGTTGATGATTTTCTGCTGCTCGCGTGACAGCTTGAAGTTTGATTCATTGTATCCCATGGCGATCTTGTGCGTACCGTCCAGAAAATACCAGTCCGGACTGTTGATGTACACCCCGCGCTCATTCAGCCACCGATAAAGTTCTTTTTGTATCTCGATCTGCCGCCACTGGGAATCCTCCAATCCCTTGTGGCCAGGGTGGGTGGTCGACGCGCAAACATCACCCGGATACGGGCCATCGTTCTCCCAGATATCAAAGCCGGTCTTTTCATAGAACGACTTGATCTTATCCCGGTACGCAAGCCCCCAGTTACTGCCAAAGCAGGGCGCGTGTTCAAACTGTGCGTGCACGTTGGGCTTTCCAGAGACCGGATCGATCACATCGTCCTGTGGACCGATGCTGCGCGAACTGAAAAGCGAATAGCCCCCTATCCTGATATTTTTCTTATGCGCATAATCGGCAATACCCTTCCAACGCGAAAGGTTTGCCTCGGCCATGTTCTCCATGTTCAAATGGCTACCAAAACTCAGGATTACCGCCTCATAGCCCGTCGCCGCGCACTGGTCGATGGCCGTATAGACCTGTTCATCGCTCCGGCTCACCAGGTGCATGAAGATCGGATTGGCGCTCGTCCAGGGCGCTACCGCCCCATAGAGCCTGCGGATGGCCATGCCCCTTCGCTCCCGGTCCTCGCTGTCGGTCAGCATCTCGTGCGTGCGCACCGAGGAAAAAACCTCACCTGGCTCCAGCAAGATGCCCGGCGCCTTTTCCGGATAGGCCTCCAGCAGCACCGGGGTCTGCCTGCGCCCGTTTACCTGCGAAGAATAGCTCGTATCGGCCTTCCAGTGCGTGGTCTGGTCGCTCTGTGGATAGTTCATCGCATTATTGAAGGCATAATTGGTTTCAAAGTAAATTCCAGTAGGTTTGCGGAGCTTGTCCAGTCCGCCCTCACGGGAATTTTCTTCCTCCACCATACCTAGCACCTCGTTTACCACGCGCTCGATTTTAAAGGATCTATTGCCTTTATTTACGACAGTAATCGATTTCACCATTAGCGGCATCCCGTCAAAAAGCTCATAGTTTACGCTAACCTCAAGGCCCGCCAAGGCACTAGCCCCTGGCTTATAAAGAAAGGACACCATAATGCCAGTACCCCCAGTTTTCCGGGAAGACCAGAACCTGCTGCTGTCCCAGTTGATAAATGGCCTGATCGGTGAAACCGAATAGGACACATATTTAAAATCGGTTGCACCAGCGGTAAGGCCGTCCAGCCACTGCGGAAGCAGATAAGCTTTCTCTTTCTGGCCGTACAGGCCACCGATATTGTAGCTTTTACCATCGATCACGATCCTGCCTTCTTCCCTGACTGCGCGCAGCAGCTGTTTTCCCGTAGAAAGGTTGATAAAATCCACGCAGGCCATATTTGGCCTGAGCCTAAATGTCCGTTTGAGTAGGCCATTGTACAAAACCAGATCCTTGCCATTGCTACTTTTCAGCGCCTGTGCCTTTATGCTTACCGGACTAACCAGCCAATCCTCACTTGTCGCAAGGTGCCTGTTGCTATCATAAGTAGTCAATTCCTGGGCAGTTACAGGCAGTGTAACCAAAAGTAGTGCAGCCCAAGCAATCAATAATTTTAACCTTAACTTTTCAATCATCTTTAATCTCTTTAAATATCAATCGGCATATCCTCACTCCTTAACAATAGCTACCAGCTCCACCAGGGCGACCACAGCGGTCCCTTTGGCGATCTCCTCATGGCCATCAGGACCAAAGGCCAGTTCGGCAGGCATATAGATCGTCCATTTGCTGCCCACAGGCATCATCAGCAGCGCCTCCTGTATGCCGGGCAAGGCCTTGTCGATGTGATGGATCCATGGATGGTCGATGTCAAAAGGCTTCCAGATCGCAGTACCATCTGTCCTGGCCATGCTGTAATGGATCTTCACCTTGTCCGAAGCCAGGGGCATTGGCCCCTCACCTGTCCTTATCACCTTGTATTGCAGGCCTGATGGTGTCACCTTTATGCCCGGTTTCATTTTGTTTGATTCCAGAAAGGTTTTGCTTTCCAAGGTCAGGTCTTTCTGCCCTACAACCGTACCGATATCAAAACTGGAAGCATACGCCGCATTCGGCTTCATATATATTTTTTTGTTCGCATAATCAAAGATCAGGTCAAACCTGTCAATGATCTCCGTTCCGATCATCCCCAGATAGCCATCCTTGGCCTCTGCCTTGTCGTTGATGGTCAAATCGATGGCCATTTTCCCCAGCTCAAACCCATTAAAGCTCATCCCGGCAATCACCCCACGCTCCTCATTGGTGACCGCACTCACCCCGCGGCTATGCTTGATCGTCTTATCAGGGATCTTTTCGCTCAAGCCATGGAATTTATTGAAGGGCGTACTGACCAGCAGGCTAAAAAAGCCGCCACTATCGAACATGACCCTACCGGTAAAACGCTCCCCGGAAAGCAATTTGATCGTCACCGGGAAACGCGGGATCAGTACCCCCTTGTTGAATTCAAAGGGAATACCCGTATAGCCTGTCGTATCAACGTCCTTAATAGAACCATAGAACGACATTTTCTTCTTTCCAAAATCCAGCGCCGTCACGTACCTGTCCAGGATCTCGTAGCCGATGATCCCGTCTAGCTTCATGCCCGTGCTAGCACTCATTGCCGAAAAGTTATCAACTAACGGATTGATCCCCTTCAGCTCCAGGCCCACAACCTTAAAGTCCTGTCCGATCAGCATCCTGTAGTTCTGGGTACTGTTGTGTCCAGCCGAGGAGACCACCTGCGAACTGGACATATCCAGACCGGCCTTCACCGCGACGGCCGAATCGATCGAGGCATTGGTCGCTCCCGTATCGAAGACAAAGCGCATCGGTGCACCAGAACCACTGGTCAGCTCGATAAAGATATGTCTGCCGTTGGTCTCCATGGGCATCACCGCAAGCTGCGCCGATGCGCTGAGCACTGCTAAAAGCAGGAGCAGCACCGTTAATATTTGTTTCTTCTTGTCCATTGTGTGTGAGTTATTACCGACTAAAATACGCCTCTTCGGCTGCCCAACTGTCCTATACCTTCCCATACTGTCTATCACAAATAGGCTCAACAGCACACTTAATAGCTGGCCGCCAGCTGCAATGCAGCATAGGCATTGACCACCCCGCCCGAAATACATTTGTCTTTCAGGACATCCCGCTTCACCACTGATTTCATGATAATTTCTTTTACCTGCAAAGCGGAAAGCTTCGGATAGTACGACCAGATCAGCGCTGCAAGGCCCGAGACCACCGGAGCCGCCATGCTCGTCCCGCTCTCATAGCGGTAGGCATTGCCCGGCCAGGTAGACCAGATGTCCACCCCAGGGGCGAAAACATCAACCGCCTTTGCCCCATAGTTGGAAAACCACGGCAGAAGCGTCCCATCGTCCCTTGGCCCCGATGCCCCAACATTGATCCAGCTGGCCGCTTTGCCACCATCCAGGTAGTTACGGCTTGGATACCCCGATTCGACTTTCAAGTCCTCCCCCCTATTGCCCGCAGCGGTCACGATCAGCACATCCTTTTCCATTGCATATTTCACAGCATCGTCCACCAATTGTTTCTGCGGGGATTCCCCTTCCTTTCCCGAACTGATGTTAATCACCCTGGCACCATTATCCACCGCATAGCGGATGGCAGCAGCCATATCCCTGTCCAGCGCATCGCCGTCCGGAACGGCGGTAATGGACATGATCCTTGCCTTGTCGGCAATTCCGTTCATCCCTGTCCCATTGTTCCTGTCCGCAGCGATGATACCTGCGATATGGGTACCATGGCTGGGCTCCAGCCCCTTCACATCCCCGTTACCATAAAACGGGTGCTGAAATTCTTTGTTCCCAGCCCTGGGATCGTAATCCATATTGTACATGAAATCCCTCTGGACCCGGTACCGCTGGTACCTGTCCTCGAACTCCTGCATAAAGCTGGGATTATCTTTTAATCCCCTGACCATCATGACCAGTACCTGGGCCTCGGCGGCAGTTCTGTACCTGTAGTTTCGAAAATCTTCAGCCCTTGGATATTGCTTGCCAATTGTAAGGGTAATGTCCTTTAATGCATTCCGCTGGATCTCCATCTCCCCTAGCGCCCTGTCCAATGGTTTTAGCCTTGCCTCGATCTGGCCCTTCCACTTCTTTGTTTCGGCAGAGTTTGGGTCTTTGACAATCGCAGCACGCAGCAGGCGAACCATCTCCAGGTTGTCATGTATGAAACTGCCCCTGGAAGATCCCAAAAAGTTCCAGCCATTCACGTCATCCACATATCCATTTTTGTCGTCATCCTTTTTGTTACCCGGCTTTTCGCCAATATTTACCCAGAGCACCGATTTCAGGTCCTCATGACCGGTATCCACTCCTCCATCGATCACCGCAACCGTAACCGGAACTGGTATTTTGCCTTTCAGCAGCTCCGCATTGGCCTTCTCCATACCTATCCCAAAGACACTGTCCTTCCTTAGGTCCAGATTTTGCCAGTTGGCCGGCGCCTTGGGCGACTGTGCCGCAACCGGTAAACTAAGCAATACAAATGCGACGGCCAGCCCGATCTTATCAAGCCACCTTTCTATCTTATTTTTTGTCATCCTATTTTACGATTTGAAGCAGTTCGATCTCAAAAATTAATACACTGTTCGGCGGGATCGTGCCCTGATTGGTATGGCTTCCGTATGCCAGTTCGGAAGGAACGTACAAAATCCATTTGGAGCCAACGGGCATCAATGGCAGTGCCTCCTGCCAGCCTCTGATCACCGCACCGATCGCAGTGGTCAGGGGCCTGCCGATTTCCAGCGAACTCTCAAAGATCTTTCCATTGACCAATGTTCCGGTGAAATGCACCCTAACCCGGTCATCAATTCCGGGCTTTGCGCCTGTACCCTTTTTTAGTATCTTATACTGCAACCCGGAAGGCAGTGAGACCACTCCTGGCTTTTTCTTATTGGCTTTCAGAAAGGCAGCATTCTCTTCCGGCGATGGATTTTTCATACCTATTTGGACAGTTCTCTTGGCCCTGGCAGCTGCCTGACCTTCCCCATCGACCAATAATCCTCCGTCTACCTCGGTGAACACAAACTTGTCCACTTCCCGCTCTTCCTCTCTCAGTTCTAGCCCATAAGGGGCAATTGCCTTTCGGACGGCTGCAATATCTGTCCAGGATGGGATGTTAAGGTCCATGTCCACCATGCCTTTATATCCAGTTTCGTCAAAGACATATGGATTGATTTCTTCCTTGTTCATTGCCTCCGCTATAGGAATCCGAAAATCCCGAAACTGGTGCAAATGGCCTTTCTGTATATACTTTTTTTCCATCCATTCCCTTGTTTTATCATTGAAACCTATGGCCTTCCGGCTCCTCAATCTATCCATGCCACCAGTAAGCACCAGGATTAAAACCTTCTCTTTACGTTTTTCCCAGCGTACCTTCAGACCTAATAGGGCATCCAGATCGGAAATGATGCTCTTTGCAACCCCTATGTCATTCTGTCCGGTATCCGTATTCACCGATTCAAAACAGATCCCGTTCTTCCTCAGCCAGTCTTCGCGGTAGCCCAAACCTGAGCTGAATTCATATCTGGACCTTTCGGTCACTTCCCAAATAACCTGGTTGGGGCCGATAGCAATGTCTGGTTTTACCAATGAACCAAGATTGGCCACCTTGTTCCAGTTCAGCAGATAGGTATTGTAAATAGAATTATTCAGGCCATAAGCCCTGATGGTCTTTTTCAGAGGATCGCGCACAATCCCATTTAGTTCATTATTCACCCCTTCCTTGTAACCACTGATCGCTGCATATTTTAAAAACGTGGTACTTGTATCTATCTGGTCTGCATCGGGATGGAACAATCGTTCCCTGGTCGGATCAAAGACGTAGAAATCATCCTTTACTGGCCAATTGATCGGTTCACCGTTTAATACTTTCTCAATGTTATTGGCATCTACATATTCAGGCTGGGTAATGGCAATTACCTTTCCCTTATAGATCCATACCTCATGAGGGATGGATCTATGTGTAAAGTATTGTGAAAACAACTTGTCATCCACTACCGAAGAAAGTGATAGCGATTTTGTATAATGGTTGCTCCTCCAGAATTTGGTTACGATATCCTCTGATTGATAGGTAACAGGTAGCACCTTAATCCTGTTCCCAAATTTTTTCTGCAATGCATCCATTTCGGGAAGTGCCTCCACACAGCCCTTGCACCAAGTGGACCAGAAATCCACGATCAGCAACTGTTTCTTAAAATCAGCAATCCTTGCCGTCTTTGCTGGGCTATTGAAGATTCTACCAACCTGAAAATCGGGAACTTGGTCGCCTACATTTAAATTCTTGACGTTAGGTACTCCATTTCCCAAAATAACCCTATTTGTCTGTGCATGTAAGCTTACAGCCGTTATGCAAATAGCCGCTGTTAGCACAAGTATTAATCTGTTCATTTTCTTTTTTATTTATAATCAAGTTCGCGGATCACGAACATTTCAAACATGCGTTTTTCTTCCCTCAAATCCAGGTCATACCTTTGCAGAGCCTTCCTTACCGATTCAAGGTCTTTCCAATCTGAGATGTTAAGTTCTATGTCTACTTCCCCTTTGTAGCTCGTTTCATCGACCATCGGTGGAAGTCCGGCCCTGTACAACAGTGAACTTATTCCGTTAATGGGATTGATGTTGGTGAAGTTTCCCTCTTCGGTATAACTTCTTTCACCTTTGCCCGTACTTTTGATCTTATCCTTATCTGAGGTCCTGACCAGGACCAACGTATTCACCAATATTCTTTTCCTTCCAAATTCAACATTAAAAATGCGGGCAAGCTCTTTGTCTAAAAGGCTTGCATCATTGATAGTTCCAATCGGTAATAACAGCTCGAAACAATAGGCATTTTTACGCATCCATTCCTCTTTTGGTCCGTATTTTGGCAGATAGCCATACCTCGAAGGGTCCTTTACTTCCAACACCACCCTATTTGATTGGTATTGGCCATGTGTAAGCATGTCCTGGATGGATAGGTTGTGCATATATATCCGGCTCGTACCGGATTTCTTATCCTGGACGTTGCTAAAATTGGCGAAACCTTGCACAGGCTGCACACCTTGACGATATCCAGATAATGCTGAAAACCTGAGAAAACGGCTTTTATTTAAGGCCTGCTCGTCTGAAAGCTTAAAGACAGGCTTGATATAATCAAAATCAAAAAGAGGCTTTTGGTAGGCAATCGAACCGGTGTCGGTTTGGGCATAGGAGCTGAACGCACACAACATGAAAATGCCGATGATATAATATTTTATATTCATTAATGAAAAAATTTAAGAATTGCAGAAAGCGGCTGGCCAATGCCAACCGCTTGTTTAACACATGTGTAACAGATGACCTATTAACGAGGGTTCTGCGGAACAGAACTATTGTTGATCACCTGCTGAGGTATCAATAACGTATACCTTAGGTCATTTGGAGGCAATGTATAACTTGCTTTAACCGTATATCCATTAGTAACGGTATAAGTTGATGGATTACCGGAATAGTAGCCAGTGATCACCGGTGCATATTCCTTTATCTGCCTAGTCAAGGTCACCTGGAATTTCGGGTCCTTGTTCAATCTCCTCAGGTCACTCCACCTCAAGTTGCGCATCAGCAATTCCTTTCTACGTTCTGTAAGAACCTTAACCAGAGCGTCATCCGCACTTGAAGCGATCATATCCACGTAGGTACCCGTCATCCACCTTGTTCTGAGCAGGGTATTCAGGTCGGTTATTGCACCAGCAATGTTATTAACCCTTGCATAACATTCTGCACGGATCAGATACAGCTCATCGACCGCCAGTCCGACGAAAAGCAACGCGCTCGCCGCTGGTTCATAATTACCAGTAAATCGGTAGGTGCCGTCAGGTACGTTTACATTCGTCGTTCCCGTAGCTGGAGCCTGGTTTGGAATCTGTACGTCGGTCGTATTGGGTTTTAGGAAGATTTTTTTTCTTAGGTCATTGGCAGTATAAGAATCCACAAGTGCCTGATTGATCTTCGCACCGGTAAAATCATTGGCTGGGTTTAAAATATTCGTTGATGGCGTAGTCGAAGCAGCCATCACTGCCTGAAAAATCACCTCCTTATTATAGCGTGGACTGAATGGGGTTTCGGCGTTCTTATCCAGTGTATTAAAATCGATCAGCTGATTGTTAATCTGTAAAGCTGCATTAGCATTGATCAAGGCATTCGGATAATCTTCCATCGATAGATAGGTCCGGGCAAGCATGGCGTATGCTGCCACCTTATTAGGGCGCGACGCCACAGAGGAAGTATTTGGCAACAATGTAATTGCCTCCTGTAGATCCTGGGTAATGCGTGCATAGGTCTGGGCCACTGTTCCGCGCTCCGATTCGTCGTTGATATCAGAACTAAGGCGAATGGGGATACCAAGATCCTGGCTTGCCGTAGATGCTATGTATGGCTTTGCATACAATTGTGCAATTTGCCAGAACGCAAATGCGCGGTAGAACAACGCCGATCCCCGTAAGGTATTCAACGTCACCTGATCTGTAGTTCCCAGTTTGATCTTTGCCAAGGTTTCCAGAACCAAATTTGCGGAAAACACTGTCTTATATGATGGCTGCCATTGAGCAGCGCCGGGGCGGATGGCCGAAGAAGCCCAGATATGAAAGTCCTTTTCGGCCTGTGTCAATGAGCCAGAAACATATCCTGCATTGTACAGAAAATAGTCATCGGCAGACGTTTCCCCGTCGCTCGGGTAGTTCATATTCATGTAGGAATAATTATCGAGCAACAACTGGCAGTCTGCTGCCGTTTCAATAATAGCCTGTCGACTGTTCTTTTTGATGTCAACGAACTTCTCGCAGGAAGAGGTGGCCAGCACAAGTAGCAGGATGAGTCCCCAGTAAGTTGATTTGGGTGTCCTGCAATTGAAAATATTATCTTTAAGTTTCATGATTTTTGTTTAAAAGTTAGCACTTAGTCCAAACGAATAGGTCCTTGGGTTCGGATAATCGTTGATATCCGGATCAAGACCCAGCTTGTTTGCACGCCAGATGACGCCCAAGTTGGACACATTCGCATAGATCCTAGGATTTTTAATAAACCACTTCTTCGTATTAAACCCATAAGACACATTCACCTCCTGCAAACGGATATGATCAGCCTTCAAAACGTTGATTTCAGAATTGGCATAGAATTGGTCACGGTCTGAATTACTTGTGGTATAAAATACTGAGGGAACATTTGTGCGCACTTCATCACCACTTTTTTGCCAGCGCAGGTTATACTCACTACCTTGTAAGGTGTTGTTGAACAGATCAAAATAACTTACAACGTCAGAAAATGGTCGTCTAAAGTAATAACCCAGTTTGTAAAGTAGATTTGCTGTAACCGAAAGCCTGCCAATGCTAAATGTATTCCTGAAAGAGCCAAAATAAACCGGGACAGATGATCCAAAATACCGAGCATTAGATCCTAGAGAAGAGTTAATTGCTATAAGATTTGCGCTTCCCTAAGTCGTACCTGAGATCGCAACTGGATTTCCATCAAGGAAACCTCTTGGATCGCCAGTTGCGGGATCAAGGCCTGCCCACCTATAAGCAAAGAGCCTTGACAAATCCTGTCCTTCGGCAAAACTGTTCAGACTAACAAGAGATCCCACCGTATTTGAACTCCCCGTATAAAGTTTAGTGATCCGGACCCTATTGTAAGCCAGCAAAAAATTACTGGTCCAGCTAAATGATCCCAGTTGTAGGTTTTTAGAATTCAATGCCAGCTCAGTACCCCAGCGGCGAATGTTGGCTGTGTTGTATACTGGAGCATCGAATCCTGTTGTCGGATCTACGGGCGCATTTGTCAACATATCTGTCGTCTTCGAATCATAAAATTCGATACTTCCAGATAACCTATTATTTCTGAGCCCGAAATCCAAGCCGAAATTCCAAGTCCTCGATTTCTCTGGTCGGAGTTTGGCATTGGTAAGCCCCAAAGCTTCGTTGATGTCAGCATAGAAAAGACCGTTATTTGAGTTTGTACTCGTAGAAGCGTTTATGGTGGGTAATGCGCTCACTCTTGCATTCACGTTCCCATTATAACCGAATGTGGCGCGCAGTTGCAACCTCGGCAACCATGAAAATTTGTAGAATGTTTCGTTTGCAATATTCCAGGCCGAACCAATGTGGTAATAGGGCGTTCCCCCTTTATTTGTTCCTGAACCAAATTCACTGGAAACATCCTTACGTATACTTCCAGAAAGTGTATATCGTTTATCGTAGGTATAAGCGGCGTTAGAAAGCAAACTATAAGTCCTTACACGGAAATCCGATATTCCACCAGCAAGATAAACGGGTATTCGATCACTTGTAAAAAAGAAAGGAGCTGCTCCCCATAGCTTAGGTATATTTGTTGCGACCAGATTCACTTTGTTATTGGTCATCAGCGTTCTTTCATCATATCCAAAATATTGATCGCTTCTACTGATGTAATAGTTTTGTGAAACATCCATTCCCGCAACTGCATTCAACTCGTGTTTTTCATCCCAGGTCTTATTGACCGTTAACAGTCCGCGCAATGTTTGGTTTTCGGATTTTTTCACTATTGGCAGGTAAATTCCACCTAAGGGAATGTTCCTTACAAAGCTCCCAGGAGTTGTAAACTGGTTTATCAAATCCCGCATATAGAAGGAGTTCTGACCATATAAATTGTTCACTTCATCATTACCATTGGTATAATTATATTGAACCTTGGCAGCAAACACGTTGTTAATTTTATAGTTTAGCATCAGATCCAAATTCACAGCCTGAGATCTAGTCTTGCTATATCCTTCATTCATGTCCTCGAGAGGCTTATACCGCATATTTAAGATCTTATCCCCGTAGGTCGAGGAGATCAGGTTGATAAATCCTGGACGGTAACCAAAGGGAATCACCAATGGATTTCCATCATCATCGGCCAATCTGGTATACGGATAAATACCAGATCCTGGACCGCCAGAAATCCTGTTTTTTTGAGATTGATCGTTCGTCCGTTGCAAATAATAACTCAGGCCAGCACTGGCTTCCAGATTTTTCAGTATCCTTATGGAAGTATTATAATTCAAAGCAATACGGTCGGAACCAGAATTGACCGTATTGTTCTGTGATGTATTATAGGCGCCGGATAAACGATAGTTCACTATTTGAGACCCTCCTGTTAAGCCCAATGAATAGCTTTGGGTAACAGCGGGGCGCAGCAAGTAATCTTCGTAATCGTACCTAACATCATTATTGCGCAACGCATCCAGTTGAGATTTAGCCTGGTCCGCGGTTATTTGTCCTTTTTTCTGTTGATCAAGTATTTCCGCCACAGGAGATACTGCCGCTCTTCCCTGGGTCAAGGCTGGTGCGGGAAGGTTGGTTCCCGCCGTATTGAACTGTAAAATTTGCGCATCAATAAAATCTGAAATGCTCATTTTGTTTTTATAGAACAGATCAAATTTCTCAGTGATGCTTACATTGCTGTTATAGGAAATATTCAGTGGCTTATTGTAAGCCCCTTTCTTTGTCCTTACAACGATAACACCATTAGCGGCCCTGGATCCCCAGATCGATGATGCAGCTGCGTCCTTTAATATGGTAATATCATCTACATCATCCGGATTGATCTTATCAATGCCATATGGGCTGGCAATTCCATCGATCACGACCAATACCTGACCAGTAGCCACGAGGTTATTGTTTGCCGCTTCCAATGTATTTTTTCCTCTGATGGTCAGGCTCTGAAAAGGAGAAGGGCGATCAAGAGCCGCAGAATTTGTAGGCTGGAGTGGATTTCTAAAATCCAAGCTGTTCGTAATCCCCTCCAATCTTTTGATCAGGTCAGGACTTGTGCTGTGTTGCAACATCTCCTTGGTTACCACCTCAAAAGAGCCCGTTGAACGTTCCTTTGGTATAGTCTGGTAACCGGTGCTTACAATGTTCACTTCGCCCAGCTGTTCCAGTCCGGGAGTCATCTTAATAATCAAAAGCTCCTTAGGGTCAACTCCCCCTAGACTGATCTCTTTATTAAGGTAGCCGATATACCTTATCACAAGGGTGCCTTTCGCAGTCCCATATCGTTCAAAATACCCATCTTCCCTCGAGATCGATCCTTTTGTCCCACCCTTAAGGAATATTGTCGCTCCAGGCAAGGGCAATCCTTTTTCGTTCAGGACCTTTCCAATGAACAACAATGAATCCCTTTTATTGAAGCCAGTCAAACCGGTTGCTATCAAGTTTGGTATTGGCTTCTCTTTTTCTTTAAGAATTACTGTTTTGCTATCAAGAGAGTAAGTCAGTTCCTGCTTCGCAAAAATTTCCTTCAACACCTCCTCAAACTCAACATTCTTCACATTGATTGAAATAGGTTTAGCAGCACTCAGCATTTTATCATTATAGACAAAATCATATCCCGATTGCTCGCTGAGCTCTCTGATGATTGTCCTTAAAGATGCATTAGATTTGGAAAGATTGATCTTCTGCGCAAGGCCAGCAGCGCTGACATGCATAAGGGATGCTATCAATATCACGGTGGTTAGTCGCATAATCAGCAAAATTTTATGGTATAGCCTTTCTGGCATACCCAGTTTCCTAGTATTTTTATACATTTGTTTAGTTTGGTTCTTGCAGCGGCCCTTGCCTTCGAAATCATAGGCAGCTGCGGTTTAACATTGAATAAGTGTACAAACAACCAATCGGGTCCCTCCTCGGGGATCTGGTTGGTTATTTAAAGTCTCCTCGCCACCAGCGAACAAACTTTGAAGCCGAAGCTTTAGGATCGTAAAGATTTTTTCATACAGAGAATTTTAGATGGTTTAACTTTTGTTTGATTTATATTTATTTCTTCTTACTTAGTCACGTAGATAACTTTCTCTACTCCTCTATCAGCAATCCGGAAATGTACCCCTCCCGATTGTTCAAGAAGTCTCAACACTTGAGATACATTGCTGTACCTTGAAACCTTACCGCTAAAACGATCGTCCGGAACAGCTCCCTCATAGACCACCTTCACATCATACCACCGCTCAATCATCCGCATGATGTCCGTGATCTGCTGGCTTTCAAACATAAACTTGTTGTTCTTCCATGCTACTGCCAGTTGTACATCTCCCTCTGCCACCTTAAGCTGACCATCACTTGCCAGCGTTGCCTGCTCTCCTGGTTTAAGCATTCCAACTTGTCCTTTGTCTCCCTTAAGCCTTACGCTACCTTCCAATAAAGTTGTCTTGATTGCACCCTCTTCCGCATAGCTATTGACATTGAAGTGCGTTCCCAAGACCTCTACCGTTTGCCCTTTACTCTCAACGATAAAAGGATGCTGTCTATCTTTTGCCACTTCAAAATAGACCTCGCCGGTCGTAGTCACGTTCCTTGTTTTCAGCGAAGCAAAACTAGCAGGATAGGAAATGGAAGAGGCGGCATTCAACCACGCCGCCGTTCCGTCAGGCAAACGCACTCGATAGGTTTCCCCATTTGCAGTAGATAGCGTATTTATTTTGTTTGTTTGGTTTGAAGAATTCTTGATCTCATAGATCAACTGCCCGTTGGCTGTTTTGATGATCGACACCCCGGCTTCTTTAGCAAGCTCACCGTTGGCCGCATTAGCCAACCTGATCTTACTGCCATTAGCTAGCGTTAGAGTTGCGGTCTGGATGCCTGGAGCAACATCAACTGCAACCACATTGGGATTGGAAACTTCCTTATTGCTTTGCTGATAAAAATAAGCACCAACTACAATCACCGCGATAGATGCCGCAGCTGATATATATGGCCACATTCGCAGGCGCCTAGGCTTGCCGACGGTTATGGGTAAACCCAAACGAACGCGTTCAGAGATCACCTCGACCTCCTTTTCAGTCAGTTTGGGCTTTTCGGTAGCAGATTCCTGGACATACCATGTTTCCAAAAGAGCGACCTGCTCTGGAGTCAACTTGCCCTGTTTATATTTCTCGAGTAACTCGGATAATTGTTCTTGCGTCATATGCAAACCGAAGGTTTTTTATCCCTTCACATAGACAAGACGGCATGACTATCTAAACGTTATAGATTTATTTGAAAAAAAATTAAAATAGTTTTAAAAGGGGGACTAGAGCATCCAAAGCATATGAAGATGTGAATTAATTTTAACTTTTAGGATCTTAATAGCGTTATGAACCTGCAGTTTTGCAGTCTGGTCAGAAATGTTCAGCTTTTCACCGATTTCTTTATAACTGAGTTCCTCTCTTCGGCTCAACAGGAAAACCTCACGCATTTTTTTGGGAAGAGCCGCTATTTCCCTTTCGATAATTTCCGCTAATTCCTTCTCCCTCAGGTTTGCATCAGAGATACTATTGCCCTCTTCCATAAATCTTCCGATCGCCTCGGTATAACGCGAAACCACCTTCTGATGGGAAAGCAGGTCAAAAACCCGATTGCGAACAGCGCGATATAAATACGATGAAATGGAAGAAGTAATAACCAGTTCCCTATGTTTCTGCCAAAGCGCCAAAAACACATCCTGCACCAAGTCTCCAGCTTCCTCGCCCGACTGCAACAAATGGTATGCATGCTTGATGAGCAGTTTGTTATAACGTTCAAAGATTTCGGCATACGCACGCTCATCCCCCTGTAAAAGGAGCGCTGTAAGCTGCGAGTCAGTAAAACTAAAATACCCTGCCATTTTCTCTATTATCTACCTATACGGTGTGAACTAAGCATCGGTTATGCCCTCCGAGCAAGTTCGCCTTCATTTAATTCACCACCTTAAAATTACGCAGAATTTTGACTAAAAGTATAAATATTATACCAAGTGGTGAATTAGCGAAATTTAATTTTTTTATTTCACCAAATGGTGAAAAACGCAGATTACGTTTCCAGCCAAGATTCGCATCCCAAAATAAATGTAAAAATTATGAACATTATTTGGCTAAGAAAACATAATCCCTGTATCAAGTATTAATCTAGCCAGGGAGAGCGCCCATGGTTCCAACGGGAAGGAACTCCACAGCTTCTGCACGAGGTACCGCTAAGAACCTTCAAGCCCAAGGGCTTGACTGACCACAAGAGACTAAAGTGAAGCCCTTCCCATAGGAATTAAGATCCCGAAGATATCAAATTTCTTAGGATAGGGCATTACACTCATCGTCTCGTGGTCAAATTAGCGGTTTTCGTACGAGCGATTCTATTTGCTCCTTATAAAAGGAACTTATTTACATCAGAAGCAAAAATATAAAAAAGAAATTAAAAAACAATACGATTAGTAATTTATCAATTACCTAAGGTTATTTATTAAATATTAACCATATGCATTTAACGACATTTAACCATAAATATATCTTATGGCAACTTGGAAGCATCGTAATGGTGATCCCGATAAAAATCTTTCTTTTATAGGTACACTCTTTGAAACTGGCAAAGTGAAAAGGATGTATGATATCGCAGAGCTTTATCCCACTAAAATCGTGAAATCACTTGGTATCAATGGTGAGAGGTATGCTGTAAAATTGGCAAGCCCCGAAAAGTTTACAGTTGCGGAAATTTTGAAGCTAGCGTATATTTTAAATGTTGAACCGAACTTAATCATCAACGTTATCCAGCAGGAAACAGAAAACAGGATTGTAGCTAAGATCAATGTCCAAAAGGAAAAGTCGAAATAAGTTTCTAAAAAGAAATCGCCATCTGCTCGCCTTTCCCATCATCTTTCTTAGCCTTTGCATTTGAGGCATCCTTGTTTGAATCCAATCCTAATTTAGCGCACTCCGCCTTTAGCAAATCATAAACCTCTTGCTTGATCCGCTTATAATTTTCTTCCACATCCTCCGAACTTACATTTCTGACAATCGGGATATCCCTATAAGCTTTTTCCTCCGTGGCAATTGCCTTGTGGTCATTCTGTATCTCGCATTGGAACATCTTTAACTTAATTTTCTGCTCGGGATTATCGGCAACCACACCAACGAATTCCCCAGAGGAAAGCGTTGCGATCTTACTGGCAGGAATGGCATAATCTAGCTGGGTAGCCTTGGTAATAGAGGTATCCGAGGAATTGATGCTCATAGAATCCTTCTGCTGGGAAATCTTGCCAAAATTCTCCGACAAGGTCTTTGCCGTGGAACCGGTTACCTGTCCAGAAATTACGTTACCCACAATGCCAGTAATCACCTCCGCCTGCTCCGCCCCATAATCCTTTTTCAGCTGGCTGAAATCCTGAACAGCCAAAGCAGTAGACACCTTGTTGCTCCTGGCCGTAGCAATCAAGCTATCCATGTTATTGAAATAGATCGTGGGAAACTCATCAAAGACAAGGCTGCTCTTGAGCTGCCCCTTCCTGTTCACCAGTTTGATCATCGTGGAAATATAAAGCGAAAGCACAGCACCATATACCTGCAGCTTCTGCGGATTGTTCCCAACGCAAATGATCTTGGGCTCGTTGGGATTGTTCACATCCAAGGTAAAATCATTACCGCTCAGCACATAATACAGCTGGGGCGAGGCAAGCCTCGCCAAACCAATCTTCGCCGAGGCGATCTGCCCCTCCAGCTGCGCCATCGCTTCCTGCCTGTAGGCAGAGATAAATGGGTTCATCAAAACCTTGATCTCTTCCTGGGTTTCCAGTACCGCAAACAAAGGCTCATAATCCGATTGCATCAGCTCGATCACGTGGGGAAGCGTGCAGTACCTGCCATTCTCATATCTTCTCAGATACCAGATGCAGGCGGTCAGGAAATTGATCGGGGATTCCACAAAGAAGTCCCCCTGCTTTTTGATCCAGTCACGGTTCAGTCCCATCATGATCGTACGCGAGGCCTCGGTCGCATCAGTGATATCTTCCATCGCCTCCGGGTGCAGGGGATTACAGCGGTGGCTCCGGTCCAGTTCATCAAAATTGATCACATAGAACTTGGGACTAATCGCATAATTCTTTGCATATTTCAACAGTTTGTTATAGGCCAGCCTGCTCAAATCGTCGAACTTAAAATCATACAAAAACATCGAAAAGCCTTTTTTGATGTGCTGGTTGATGATGTGCCGGATCACAAAATAGGACTTCCCAGCGCCCGGGGTCCCCGCGATCAAGAGCCCGCGAAAGGGATTGATGACATTGATGAAACTTTCCCTAACCTGTTTTCGAAGCCTGTACTTCGCTGGCAAGTTAATCGAATATTCATTTTCCAGCAGCCGCTCTTCCTGGGGAAATGTCTCGTTCTCCTCATTGAAGATATCCTTGTTTAGCTTATCCCTGATCAGCCTGCTCAATTGACCTCCCCCCGTCAGAATAAGCAGATAACCGACAGAGGTCAGACCGATATAACAAATGGCAATCAACTGTGAACCGGCATTAAGGTAAAACACCAAAGCGGCTATGAAATAGAGCAGCATTCCCGTGAGCAGGTAGGCTACAATGCTCCTTACCTCGATCTTCTCTTCCTTTTTACCTTTTACCCCGATTAGCGAAACCACAAGCATCAGCAAACTTGCCAGCTTTGCCCGCCATAACCCAGTAAATAGTCCTGTACGGGAAATATTTTCTATGATCCGGTCGGTAATCCCTGCGGTAAAGTTCCAGGCGGCAAAGGCCTGGTAACAGCAAAGGTAAAAATGGATGGAGAGCATAAATAAACTGATCAGCCTGGTAAAATCCATGATTTTACGCAGTCCCTGTATATCTTCACCTGTATTCATAGCTTGGGTCTTTGTTCTTTAGATTTTTTGATTTCCTTTTTCTCTTGCGCAGGCTGATCTTTTGTCCGCTTGATATATGTCTTGATTTCATCCTCGTGGCTGAACCTGGCAGTGATCGCCTTAGCCTTATAATCGTTTCCAAGGTCGCTGCCATTGAATACCGTTTTCTGCTTATGGTCGATATAGGTTACCCCGTAAATGAACCCGGTCTGGTTCTGCCTGAATACCACCGCGACCTGCGCCCTTGCCACTTCCCTTTGGAAAGTTGCCCTTGTAATGGAGTTATATTTGGAAAGCTGCTGGTCGATCCTATCTTTCAGGTTTTCCTTTAAAGGCTTTCTTTCCTCTATTCCCTTTAGAAATTTTTTTTCAAGATTTGCCAGTGTTGGCTGGCTATAAAAACTGCTCGCCTTGATCGGTACACCAATCGGTTCCTTGTTTTCATCAAGTAGACAATATTGTAATCCGTTTTTCTGGAACATCTTGGTATCCTCTCCTCCACGATCCGCTCTGATGTTGAACTGTCCAAGTATCGCATTGAACTCTGCAAGGGAAGTGAAGCTATAGTTATCAACCACTGCTTTTAAAACAGAATTAATCGCCTGCTTGGTCGGTTTGCTTCCATATACCGCTGGAGTTATGCCCCAGCTCTGGTCCTGCTTCCTGCCTTCTGCCTTTACCAGCGCGTACTGCTTTTCAATGTTTTTCCTTGCGGGCTCAGAAACGTCCCTGCCAAAATATTGGGTGTATTTTCTCTTGCTGTCCTTTTTGATGATGGTCGTTGCGATATGGATATGCGGATGCGCTGCATCGGTATGCTGGTAGACGATATAGGGCTGCTCTGAAAAGCCGATCTGCTCCATATAGCTTTGGGCGATCTGCTGTAATCTATGCTGGTCAAGTTTGTCCGATGGATCGAAATTTAGGCTGATGTGCATCGCATTGGTCTTGGCCCTGGTGTTCAGGCTGGTGAGTTTGGTAAACCGGTTGATTTTTTGATAGAGGCTGAGACGGTTGATGTCAGCGGCAAAGCCGCTGGCCAGGATCAGGCTGGCCTGTCCCTGGCTGACCTTGTTTTCATTGTAGGTCAATATCCCCCGGATGCTTTTTCCGAACGCTATTTTTGCAACCATTTTTCTGCAAGCTTTGAGATGAGAGTAAATAGCTTATTAGCCAATGGCTCGAGCTTTTCGAGTTGGTTGATTGTCCGCTCGGCGTGGAAGCGTTTTTCAGAGTCAGTTTTACAGGCGTTGAAGTACCTGGTCTGCTGGTTGATGTTTACCCCCATCGCCTTTAGCTCTTTTCTTATCAAAGCCAGTTGTTCCATAGGTTCATCCATGCTGGCATCCTTGTAGACGCAGTTGATCTTTTGGTTCGCTAGTATTTTTCTTGCCACATCGGCAAGGGTTTGGCACTCGCTTTCGCTGAGCAGTTTGCCCAGTTTCTGGTAGGTACTTTCATTCACCCTGATGATCAGGTTGTGCTTTAAGAGGTATTCCTCATGGAGCCTTTTCTTTGCCATAACTGATACTTTTAGAATTACGAGTTCCGAGTAATTCCCCGGCTGTAAGGACGGCAAGATTTCAAATGCGCATGCATTTGTACATCTTGCTGCAAACGTGCGTTTGCCGGATTACGTCCTTTGTTATTTAATTAATCTTGATGCTGCTTGCTTTTTGTAAATGGTAACTAGGCTGATATTCTATCAGCTTGAATTCTATGGGCTGTTGTAAAATTCTGGTAGCTGTCCTTGACCTTGGTGCCTGAAAGGTTCATTAATTCGCTTCTGGATTTGTCAAGTTTCAATCCCACTTTGATATTGATATCTAATGTTGTCATAACTACAATAATTATGTCAGCAAAATTTGGAAGTAAAAATTACCATTATGGCATATAACCCAAGTTATAACCCCTAAAACTGAGGCAAAGCTTTCTACGCGGTTGTTAACTTCACGCATACCTATAGCTCAAGAAAGTCTGGAATAGCACTCAAAAATTCCTTCTCTATAGGATTTCCTGTTCTAATACAATGCAAAGGGCCTGTGATTTTTATTTAGGGTTATAACCCAGGTCATGTACCTATTCATAAGTCTCCAATTTCAATCTTTGTTAAATACAGGATTATATGAAACCCCAAAGCCATGACCAGTTACCTGATGCTTACCAAGCAGAGCCGTCCGATGGAGCGTACAGGGCTATTCATGGGGAAAAGGAAAGCTTAGAGCAAACTATTGTATGCCTGATAGAAGTTGTCTCGACCCTCTCGCAAAAATTGGATCGCCTGGACGAAGGATTTAACCGAGTGGAATACATCAGCAAAAAAATCAACGAGATCCATTCACTTCACTTTCCAAAAGATGCCCTTGAGAAAGAAAAAAACCTAACTGAAAAATTTCTTGCAGAAATATTGTTAGGCATTCCAAGAAAGCGAAAAAAATAGATTTGGCCTATATCTTCGGGATCGTCTTTTCATTTTTGACAAATTTTAAAAGATCCTTCAAATAGGTTTCCGTTTCTACCAGGCTTCCGTGCCTGTTTGCAGAACAGATTTCTGCTAATGTCCATCCCGCCTTGAATTTTTTCACGTTAGAAAAATGCTTGAAGGAATATAGCGTGTAATTTTTCTTATCCAGCTTTAAAGCTTTCAGGCACTTCTGGAACCTATTGTATGGCGTATTCTCACCAATCCTTTTATCACCTATAATGGTTCGGGTTGATCCCAACAGATAGCTGCTGTCTGGATACAGGGCAAGTTTGAGCTCCTTTAACTCCTTGCGAAGGCTTGCATCAATGCTAATTGGCAAAGACTTTTTGTTTTTTGCAATAGTTGCTGGGACAGTTATGACGCCATGCTCAAGGTTAATATGTTTTAGCTGAAGATAGCGGAGTTCCTTTGGTCTGATACAGGTGTAATAGATCATCTTCACGAAGAATAGACAATATTTATCAGTTTCATTTAGCCACTTCATGATGACCTTGAAGTCTTTGTCGGAAAATATCTGATGGGATTCTGTCGCTATTTTTGTCCTTGTCTCAATATCAGTTACTGGATTTTCAGTGATATATTTATTGACCTTCAGGTATCTGAAATAATTATTGAGAATAATCCTGGAACTGTTATATGTGACACCGGTCCACTGGAATTTCTTTTCCATATAGTTTAGAAACTCCGTAATTTCATAATCGGAGATTTCACTCACTTTCCTATCCTGGCCGTAGTAGACAATGAACTGATTGATTTTGGAAAGGTAGGATTGGCGGGATTTCTTTCTCGTGCCCTTAGCGATGTGGTATTCTTCAAAAAGGCCTTTGGCAGCTTCAAGGGTTAGTGATGATACCTTCCTTTTTAATCTATCGTTCGCTTTTTCATCGATTGGGCTCCATCCGCCTTCCAAGGCAATTTTATAAGCTTCGCATAATCGGGTGAACTGTCTAAGTTTCTCCTTTGGGTCCTTGAGCCTATTTAGATTTTTGGTAGGCCTGAACCTTTCCATTTTATCTGTTTGGGCATTATGGAAAAAGAATTCCACATACCAGTTCTGCTTGGCCTCTTCCTTTGCCCATGTGCTGCCCTTTGGAACGGTTGTGACCCGTTTTCCCTTGACCAGTTTGGGAATGGTATAAGGTATTTCTGGAGTTGCCATGTAATCCAAAGATAAGAATTGTGGCTGACTTTTGGCTGAGTAAGTATCTGATAACTTACTAAAACGTTGATTATCAGATACGTTAGGTGTATTGGTGGAGAATATCGGATTCGAACCGATCACCTCTTCACTGCCAGCGAAGCGCTCTAGCCAAATGAGCTAATCCCCCTTATGTTTACCTAGCCATCCCGATAGGTATCGGGAGAGCTAATCCCACAGTGTGGATGGCAAAAGTAATTAAAAGTTTAGTGCTCGCAAATTTATTTACTGAAATCTCAGGATTTAGAACTATGTACATGAATTATTTTTATTCTTGTTTCAACATGTATCATTTTTGTTATTTATTACTATTTTAGGTGTTAAATTATGCACTCAAAATTCACGACTTCTCAAATTCTCAATTTTGTTGATGTTCATTCTCATGAGCACCATTTTGTCTGCACAAACCCCTGGTAGCCCTCCCCCATTAAAAGATATTTCAGAGATAAAGTTGATGCCAGCATCAATTGACAAAGTAAATCAGTTGGTTCGTTACTGCAGAAATCCCAAAATGATTTACTCTGATGATTTAAAAAATTTACTAGAAGAATCACTACGTTATACACAAGAAGCAAAGCGAGATGAGCTTACCGTTAGTTTACTTTCTGTTACAGCACTTGCAGAGTTAGGTTTAGGCAATCAAGAAAATGCAATAAAGTACATTAAGCAAGCCGAAGCTTTTTTAGGGCAATTACCCGAACGGGCTGTGGTAAATGTATTATCCGATTTAACACGAGTGTATACGCGTATTGGTGATAATGAAAAATCAATTGTATACAATGATAAATTGGAGGCCTTTACAAAAGATAAACCTCAATTTATTATTCCTCGAGTACTCAATTTAAGAAACAGAATTAATTTAGATTTAAAAGCAGGAAATAACGAAAAGGTAAAATCTAATTACGAAATCGTTTTAAAATTGGCGAAAGAAAGCAATAATCCAGCGCTCTTAAAAGACACCCGTTTTTCCTATGCGAATGTGCTTTTAAATATGCACAAAGATGATGAAGCTTTTACTATTCTAAAAGATCTCATTCCAGATTTAGATAACGCAATGACTGACCGTACCGCTTTGTTTTTTGAGATTTTATCAAGAAACTATGAGAAAAATGGCGATTACAAGAATGCATTTATCTATGCGGAAAAAACATTTAATTTACCCAATGCTACTACTCAACAAAAAGGAAATAGCATTAATAAAATGATTAACCTATCGTTCTTATTAAAGAATTACAGCAATTTCGATAGTTATTATGCCGACCATAAAAAGTTTGGTATGGATCAAAATAGTTTACACTCTCGTAAACAATACCAGCTGGCAGAAAGTCGGTATTTTGATGCTAAAGAAAACCACAAATTGGCTAAAGCAAATTACTTCAAAGCTTTTAACCTAAAAATGGATAAACAAGCTAATCCGAATATGGATGTTGAGATTTTGACAGGGCTTGCTAGTTTATATGCTCGAGAAGGGAAAAGCGATTCTGCATCGTTCTACTTTAAAAAAGCAGAGGGGTTGATAAAAAAATATTCCATGCCGCCTGCTACACGGTTTATTTATGCAAATGCTTTTAAAAATTTCGCTCAATATGCTAGCCTTGGTCAAGACACATTGATTAAAAACTTGGAGCAAGAAATGCAGTTGAAAGATACGTTGTATCACATGAGTTTATCTAAAATTACAAATGAACTCGAAACCAAGTACAAAGTAAATGAAAAAGAGAAAGAATTAGAGCTGACTAAAAAACAAAAACAAGTACAAGAACTTGAGCTTAAAGAACAAAAACAGCGGAATTTATTAATTATCATCGGTGCTACCATTGCTGTTTTATTGTTTGGCGGCATTGCTTATATCTTATCTCAGCGTAAAAAGCAAGCTATCCTTTTGCATAATGCAGCAGTAAGCGATTTAAAAAAACAGCATCGAATTGATATCATGAATACGCTTACTGATGCGCAAGAAGAAGAAAAGAAAAGAATTGCAGGTCGATTACATGATGAGGTTGGCGCCATGTTGTCTATTGCAAAACTGAACATTAATACGTTGCAAGATCATGTATTTGTAGCTGGGAGTGAGGCTGAACATAAACTCACAATTACTAAAACCTTGATGGATGATATTTCTGAAACTGTGCGAAATATTAGTCATGCGCTAATGCCAATTGCGCTCGAAAAGTATGGGTTTAAAGCAGCCATTTTAGACCTCCTTGCCAACATTAAAGCAGCTAATAGTTTAAGTGTAGAACATGTGATTGAAGGATTAGACGATACCAAACACTGGCCGCAAAACTTTACACTCAGCGCTTATCGTATTATTCAAGAGATCTTAAACAATGCCATTAAACATGCGCAAGCCACTCATTTATTTGTGCAGCTCATTGAGCTAGACCATGCAATAACGATTTACATTGAAGATAATGGAAAGGGAATTACGACTGAAAATACGGATGCAAATGGTGTTGGAATGAAGTTATTACAAACTAATATTGCTTATTTATCAGGAAAATTAGAAATAAAAGGAGAGCCAAATGCAGGCACCTTTGCGTTAATTGAATTACCTATACCAAAAGCTGTAAACTTATGAGAATCCAATTGATATTAGCAGATGACCACCCTGTAGTTTTACAGGGAATAAAGGCTCATTTGAGCAGCGATGAGCGATTTGAAATTATTGCTATGGTAAATAATGGGGTAGAACTTTTAAATTCTTCTTTGTTAGCCAATGCTGATCTAATTCTGTTAGATTTAAATATGCCTGGCCTTGATGGACTTAAAGCTTTAACTGAATTAAAAGACAAAAAAAATAAAGCTAAAATCATCGTCCTTACCAATTACCACTCATTTGAATTGGTAAAAGATTGCAAACATAGAGGCGCAAGTGCTTATATGGTAAAATCTGATGACCTGCAAAACTTAGCTGATATTATGTTAAAAGTATTGGATGGAAAAGAGGTTTTTCCAAGTTTTGATGAAAAAGAAACTCCAGATACTCAGTTTTCTTATTTTGATGATTTTTTAAAGAAATATAAACTAACCAAAAGAGAAGTAGAAATTATTCGCTTGGTTTGTCAAAATCTTCGCACAAAAGATATTGCAGAGCGATTATACCTTTCAGAATTTACCGTACACACGCATCGAAAAAATATCATGCGCAAATTAGAGTTGTCAGATTCTACTGTGGCTTTGTATGAATTTGCACTAAAAACGAACTTAATTAGTTCATAGATTAGTTATTTAGTCACAGATTAGCAGAAATTCTTTATGCATCAGTTGCAAAGATCCTTCGAAAAGCTCAGGATGATAATACGTTTAAAATCTTAGCCGCAGATTAGCAGATTAACATAAGATAGGATTAAACATCCAAAATCTGCTAATCTGTGGCTAAAAATTCTTTCTATGCTATTTCTTTGCGGTAGAAAACGAGTATGGGAAAGCACTTTCACTCGTTCCTCTTGTTTTATTTGGTGTTGCTGACATACCAAAATCTAATACTGCTCCTTTTTGCAAAGCTGAATGGCTTAACCAATTTTGATTGTAATTAGCGCCATTTACTTTTAATGTTTGGATATATCTATTGCCATCGCTATTTGCTGGGGCATTGATGATTACCTTTTTACCATTTTCTAAGGTTAACGTTACTTTTTTAAACAACGGCGCACCAATAACATATTGATCTACTGCAGGTGTAACAGGGTAAAATCCCATTGCCGAGAACACATACCAAGCAGAAGTTTGCCCGTTATCTTCATCACCACAATACCCATCTGGTGTAGCTTTATATAATCTATTCATGGCTTCACGAACCCAATATTGAGCTTTCCAAGGTGCACCACCATAGTTGTACAAATAAATCATGTGTTGTATCGGTTGGTTCCCATGCGCATATTGACCCATATTCGCAATTTGCATTTCGCGAATTTCATGAATTACACCACCGTAAGCACTTTCGTCAAATACTGGGGGCATAGAGAAAACAGAATCAAGCTTTTCTACAAACTTTGAATTTCCACCCATCAGCTTTGCTAAACCTGCCACATCTTGGAAAACCGACCAGGTATAATGCCAGCTATTTCCTTCGGTAAATGCTCCACCCCATTTAAACGGGCTAAATGGCGATTGGAAGGTTCCATCAGCATTTTTACCACGCATTAAACCAGAAGCTGGATCAAATAAGTTCTTATAATTCATGCTTCGTTTTGCGTAAATGTCTATTTCACTCGCTGGTTTACCCAATGCTTTACCTAATTGATAAATGGCAAAATCATCGTATGCATATTCTAATGTTTTTGCAGCATTTTCATCTACTTTAACATCAAAAGGTACATAACCTAATTCGTTGTAATATTTAACACCCGAACGACCAACTGCTTCCATTGGTCCTTCATTATTAGCGCCATGTTTTAGCGCTTCCCATAAGGTTTGAATATCATAACCACGCATGCCTTTAATGTAGGCATCTGCTACTACAGAAGCAGAGTTATTACCAATCATAATGTTAGCATAACCTGGACTGCTCCATTCTGGCAACCACCCACCCTCTTTGTAATCGTTTATTAATCCTTGCTGCATTTCTTTATTGATAGCAGGATAAACTAAGTTTAAGAATGGATATAATGCCCTAAACGTATCCCAAAATCCTGTTCCAGCAAACATATAACCTGGTAGTGTTTTTCCATTATACGGACTCCAGTGTACAATTTTGTTGTTCGCATCAATTTCATATAATTTATTAGGGAAGAACAGTGTTCTATAAAATGACGAATAAAAAGTACGAGTTTGATCAACCGTTCCACCTTCTACAGAAATTCGGCTTAAGGTTTTATTCCAAATTGCCTTTGCTTTTGCTTTTGTTATATCGAAACTATCGTTAGCCAATTCTCTTTTTAAACTAATTTCTGCTTGTTCAAAACTGATAAAAGATGAAGCAACTCTTGCATTTACCTTTTCGCCTTTGGCCGTTTTAAAACCAATTACTGCACCCGTATGATCGCTTTGTAATTCTAAATCTTCATTATTTAATTTATTACCCGACCACGTTTTGGCAATCGTAAATGCTTTATCAAAATAAATAACGAAGTAATTTTTAAAGTTACTTGGCAATGGACCACGAGCATATTTAGTGGTATAACCAATAATTTTTCGCTCTTGTGGGATGATTTTAATATAAGAACCTTTATTCAACGCATCTACTACAACAAAAGCGCTGTCTGTTTTAGGAAACGTAAAACGGAACTGTGCTGCTCTTTCTGTTGGTGTAATTTCTGTGGTTACATTCGCATCGGCCAAATAAACGCTGTAATAATAAGGCTTTGCAATTTCTGCCTTATGTGTAAACCAACTTGCTCTATCGTCTTCTGTAAATTTTAAATTTCCAGTAACTGGCATTAGTGCAAACTGACCATAATCGTTCATCCAAGGAGATGGTTGATGGGTTTGTTTAAATCCACGAATTTTATCTTGGTCGTATTGATATGCCCAGCCATTGCCCATTTTACCAGTTTGTGGTGTCCAAAAATTCATTCCCCAAGGCACAGCAATAGCAGGATAGGTGTTACCATTTGAAAGATCTGGTTTAGATTGTGTTCCCATTAAAGGGTTTATCCATTCTACAGGATCTGTTATTTTGCTAACGGTTTGTGCAGATAAACCTAAAGCGGTAAAAATTAAGGCAGTAGTTAATAGTTTTTTCATCGTTATCTTCTATCTAAAGATGGAGGGTTCAATTGTATGGTTAATTGTAGTATTGCTAAACGTTAATGAGTTACGCACCTGGATTTGCCGCATAAGCTGCCCAAAGTTCATCTATAGTCTTCCCTGTTAGCTCTTTCCACAGCGTATCTTTATAGGTATTGTTTCGCATTGCGGAATCAAGTTTCAGTACAATTCCTTTATTTCCATTTAGCTCTAACCAATTTAAAAATCTGGCAGTAATTCTATATGCATTTTTATAACTATGTTCTGGCTTAAAAGGTGTTAATGTCCACTTTGCACCTGGATTATCTACACCATATTTAAAACGAACGTAATCTGCAATTCCTTCGGTTAACCAACCCGGACCATCATTATCGCCATAATTTTGCACAATATGCATTACTTCATGCGTAACTACATCAATATCACCTGGATGTTTCACAAACCACTCTGGATTGTATACAATTCTACCTCCGCCAGTTGCGGCAACATCTTTATAAGCAGTATCTATATAAAACACCACTTCTTTATCGGTTTTAGTATTGAAATCTTTAGCGAGTTCTGGATAAACTTCGAAGAAAGTTTCTACCATTCGCTTTTTTAATGCAGGATCAAAATTTGCATAATTGTTTTTAAAGATTAGGGTGTAGCCTTTTTCTTTAAATGTTTCGGTTTGTTGAGCTTTTGCCAAACTAATGGTACAAACAAGTACAATTAGCGAAAAGAATTTGTTCATTATGTATAGGACTTAGTATTTTTGGTTTTCTATTTCAATAAATGAGGTTTTTCATTGTATACTTTCCATAAAAACTCACCGAAAAGTGTATTTGCCCAAGCAAACCAACTGCGTGTAAAGTTCTTAGGATCATCTTTATGGAAACTTTCATGCATAAACCCTTTACCTGCATGTGTACGTTTCAGCATGGCGATACAATTTTTAATTTCAGCGTCGTTAACAGAAGTTAAGCCTCGCATGGTTATCGCCATTGGCCAAATCATATCCGGACCAATATGCGGTCCACCAACGCCTTCCGCAGCTGTACCTTTAAAAAAGTAAGGGTTATTGCTAGATAAAATGAATTTTCTAGTGTTTTTATAAATTGGATCCTCCACGTTTATAGCACCCAAATATGGCATAGATAATAAACTTGGTACATTGCTATCGTCCATTAAATATGCACTTCCAAAACCATCAACTTCAAAGGCGAACATTTTACCGAACTCGGGATGATCTTTAACTGCATATTTCTTTAGCGCTGCATCAACTTCATTTGCTAAAGCTGATAATTTATCTGCCAAAACTTTATCGTTGTGTAATGCAGTAACCATTTCTGCAGCATGTTTTAAACTACTTACCGCAAAAAAGTTAGATGGAATTAAAAATGGATAAACGGTTGCATCGTCACTTGGGCGGAAAGAAGAGCAGATTAAACCCACTGGTTTTACAGGAAATCCATAGCCACTCATAGAAAGCGTGTCGGTTGGGTATAAACTTTCACGTTGAAAGCGATATGGTCCTTTGTTTTCTTTACGTTGCTGTTCGATAAACGTCTTTAACGTGGTTTCTATTGCTTTTTTCCAGTCTGCATCAAAAGGAGCTTTATCACCCGTTTTTTTCCAATAATTATAAGCTAAACGAATGGGATAACATAGTGAGTCAATTTCCCATTTGCGTTCATGAATACCAGGTTTCATGGCAGTCTTATCGCTTTTCCATTCGCCTACTTTATTTTCGTCATTGTAAAAAGCATTAGCGTACGGATCTTTTAAAATGTATTGCGTTTGGCGATTTATTACACCTGCAATAAGATCTTTTATTTTTTGTTCTTCATTCACAAATTGCAGGTATGGCCATACTTGCGCTGAACTATCTCGCATCCACATGGCATCAATATCCCCAGTAATTACATACGTATCTGGCCTACCATTTTTAATAGTATGGGTAACTGTGGTATCCAATGTATTTGGAAAACAGTTCTCGAACAACCAACCCAATTCTTTATCGGCTACATTAGCTTGGAAAGTTTTAATGGCTTTATCAACTGCAACACTTGTAAAATGACGTTTTGAAGCTGCAACTCTTACTACTGGAAAATCTTCGGGAGCAACGGCAAAGGAGAATTTAGATGCAAGTACACCTGCACCTAATAATCCTGTATTTTGTATAAATCTTCTTCTTTTCATAATTAGATTTTTAGATAGGTTGATTTTAATTCATCGTTATTTAGCTACTAAATCCCAACAGCTGGCAGCTCCAATTAAAGCCGCATGTTCATTTAATCCTGTCAGTTTAATTTCTGTATCTAAGTGAAATGCTTTTAAATTACTGATTAAATGAGGTGAGAATAAATTAAAGGCTTGCGAAATATTACCGCCTAGCACCACAACTTCAGTATTTTTCTCTTTGATGATATCAGCTAAAAAATGTCCAAGTGCTCGACCAAATTCGTTAAATACTTGTTTAGCGTATGGATCATTATTGGCAATAGCTGCTAATTCTTTAACACCGGCCAATTTTTTACCTGTTAAGCTGAAGTATTTATTTACAAACCATCTGGTAGAAAGATAATCTTCTGCTATGCCACCCAAAAACTTCGAATCCCATAGTGCTGCATCTTTTGCAACACCATTTATAGAAACTGCAGATCCTAATCCTGTTCCTAAAGTTAAGCCAAGTGCATTTGTATACCCTTTAGCAGCTCCGTTAAAAACTTCGCCTTGCATAAAGGCAGCTGCATCATTTATAAATTTGATATTAGATGGCTCAATGTGTAAACGCTTGGCCAATTCTTCTTTGATATTTATGAGATATAATGACTTAAACTTATCTTGGTCTTTAATTAAGGAAATTCCATTTTTGTAATCAAAAGGACCTGGCATAGCAATGCCTATTTGTCGCTCGTTAGGTGCCGATCCTTCAAATGCTTTATTGATTACTTTGCACCAATCGTTTAGAATTTCTTCTTTATCTTTTTTTGAATCTACTGCGTTACGTTTAATAGAACCTTTAATTAAGGTGCCATTTTCTAAATTTACTAATGCGGCCGTAATGTGCGAACCACCAATATCTACCCCTAATACAACAGGTTTGCTCATGTTTATTTTTTATTCTATTCTAGTATCCTTATCAAAAGTATTAATTATTAACCTAAACAGGTTTCTCATTACTTTAATCAATTAATGAGTCCTATTTGTTAACTCATATTTAAACTCAAGGATTTTCTTGGTTAATCTCTTCACTCTATTATTTAACAACACATTGATTTTCAACAATATGTAGCAAATATTCTAATCTTTATCACACTTATATTAAAATATGACCTTATTTATTTTGTCAACATTCCATCCGTAAACTTCTATTGCACAATCCTTTAAATCAACATTGTTACAATCTACACTAACCATTTTAGAGGTTCCAGGTAGAATACTTACGTAATTATCCGAATAAAAAGCAGGCAATATTCTTTTACCTGTTTGTTTATCTATTAATGCTATTCTAGTAAAGAAAGCTACAGGCTGATTGGAAGGAGCGGTCAATTTAACTTCTACTTTATTCTTGGCTATTACTTTAGATTGAATTGAAACTGAAGTTTTATTCATTTTTTGTAAACCTTTATAAGTGCCATCCTCATCTTCTAGCCAATAAAAGTTCTCACTTAATACCTGCTCTTTTTCGTTTAGCAAAGACAACTGGATAAACAGTCCATCTTTTTGCTTCAATTTCTCTATTGCACTTTTTATAGAAAAACATTTTTTAACTGTGGCTGGGTTGATTTCATAAAAAATCTGATCTAGAAAATAGGCCTTCCCTGTCATATCATAGGCCGTGGCTTTTACCATTAAATTACGTTTTGGCACGAAATGATTATTGACAACAGTAATCATACTATCAGCAGGATTTAACATGATATGTAAAGGTTCACTCCCCAACCTTAATCCATATAAAGCTGCATTTACATCCAAATAATAATCATACATCTGACCTCGTAGTGCTGTCCAAGGGTTTTGAGTTTTCCAGATAATCGATCCAGTGTACCAATCCCACATGTGTGCAGAAAAACCTTCCATTAAAGCTCTATATTGATTGTAATTCACCAATTGTGCCTTTTGTGCAAAGTCTTGTACGTTTTTGGCTTCTCCATAAGGTTTGATGTATTGGTCATAGCCAATATATTTATGATATTCCCAAACTGAATCTACTTTATTAGGATATTGTGGTGCAATGAGGTTGGCTTCTGGAATAAATCTTTTTAAGGATTCGTAATCACCCGTACCTACAGAGCCAATTTCAGAATTGAAGGGAAAAGTTCTATTTGTCCAAAATGTTCGTGGGTTTTGGATATTGTATGGTCCATCTCCATTACCGCCAAATGTATTTACAGACATCGCATCACTATTAGAAAAGTCGATAAAAGTGCGAGTGCCATCTAATTTTGGCAAAACTTCATCACGTAGTGGAATAAGGATATCATCAGGTGGTGTAATTTCATTTCCTCCACACCAAAAAGCCAGTGAAGCATGATTTCTAATCATTTTAATTTGATCAGCAGCGGCTGTTAAAACCAATTGATGATTGTCTGGATATTTTCTTCTTGACCATTGATCTTCTTTTTTAAGTGGATCATACCATCTGCCATTAGCATCGCCACTAAACCAAAAATCCTGAAAAACCAATAGGCCGTATTTATCGCAAGCTTCGTAAAATTCTGGTCGTTCAGTGATAGCCCCGCCCCATATCCTGATCAGGTTCAGGTTCATTTCTTTATGGAAACGGATCTCTGCATCGTACCTCTGCGGTGAAAACCTTAATATAGCATCAGAAATAATCCAATTGCCACCTTTGATAAAGATTTTCTGTCCGTTAATGGTCGTTTCCATACTTTGCGTATGGGCATTGAAAGTTGTTTCGATTTGCCTTACTCCTATGTTTAAATTTTCCTCATCTGAAACTGTATTAGAAATTATAAACTGTATTTTAACTGGATATAGATTTTGTTCACCATACCCATTTGGCCACCACAATTTTGGATTCGATAAAGAAAGTTGTGGCAATAGGACTTCTGTAGTTTTATTTGCAGGTAGCACAACCTTGGCCTGACTTGTTTTACCAGCCATCGTCAATACCAATGTACCAGCAACTGATTTGGGACTTGTATTTATCAACTCAGCAGACGCTTTAATCATTGCGGGTTGTTGCTGACCTTCTACCGAACGTTTACCAGGAACTAAGGTTACAATATGAGGATTTTGCAAGTTCACCACTTTTGTTTTTTCTATGGTTACCTTGTCCCATATCCCAGTATTGCGATCTCTAATGGGTTGTATCCAATCCCAACCTGCAGTATATTGTGTAGTTAAGCCTTTGGCAATGGTTCCATCACCACCTTGCCCACCGTTAGGGTCTCCAGGAAAATCTGGCGGATACACCAATACCGCTAAACGGTTGTTTCCATTGGCTGCCAATAAAGATGTAATGTTATATTGCTGGCGTAAGTGCATGCCTTCATGTATTTGTGCATTTACCTTTTTACCGTTTAAAAAAATCTCTGTTTTATAGTTTACACCTCTAAACTGTAACCAAACCTGTTCGTCTCCTTTGGCTACTTGAGTAAATGATTTTACAAACCAATAGGTGTAATAGTCATTTCCAGTATGGTAGATATCTTTGATCAGTTTATTATTCATTCCATAAAATGGATCTGGAACTTTTTTATTATCCAATAAAGTTGTCAATACTGTACCAGGTACCGTAGCTTTCATCCATTGGTCTACTGGAAAATCCGATTTAGACAATTGTGCACCTCCTACTTTAACCTCATTGATATTAGCACAAAACCAACCAGAATTCAGCTCATATTTTTGTTGTGCTGATGCAGGTAAGGCTAAAAAAAAGGAAAGTAAGGTATAGGCTAAAAACAAATAAGCACTTTTTATCATCTTCATAATCTAATGCTGTAGGTAATTAATTCATATTAGAAACTGGTCTGTCCTTAACCGCTACACCAAAAATTTTCGAAGGTCGATTACCCATAAAAATTTGTAGGTTACCGCCTTTTACAATACTCTGGTGCAATACATAGGATTTAGTGTAAGGTTTACCATTAAGCACTATTTTTTGGATATATTTATTTTCAGCACTGTTGTTGATGACTTTGATGACAAACTTTTTATTTGCTGGTAATGAAATTGTTGCTGCGTTTAATAATGGCGAGCCAAAAACATAAGCACCATTTGCAGGGTTAACTGGATAAAAACCTAAAGCAGAAAAAATATACCATGCGGACATTTGTCCTACATCTTCGTTTCCACATAACCCATCTGGCATTGAAGTGAAAAATTCTTTATCAATTTTTCTAATAAGATCCGCTGTTTTCCAAGGCTGACCTACGTAAGGATACAAATATGGAATATGGTGACCTGGTTCATTACCTTGTGCATAATTCCCAATTAATCCAGAAATATCAGGCGAACTTTCCTCCCCAAATTGAAATGGAATAGTAAACAATGAATCCAATTTAGTGACAAAAGATTTTTCACTACCAAATAACTTAACTAATCCTTCAACATCTTGTGGAACCAACCAAACGTATTGCCATGCATTACCTTCGGTATAGTCATCCTCACGATGTTTAGATGCAAATGGACTAAAAGGTGTACGCCAATTACCATCTGCTAATTTTCCACGCATAAATTGGGTTTTCGGATCGAAATAGAGCTCGTAAAGTTTAGCTCTTTTGGTAAAATATTTGTAATCGGCAGTTTTACCTAGGGCTTTCGCCATTCGGGCGATACAATAATCGTCTACAGCATATTCTAAAGCTTTGGCTACAGATTCGTTTACCTTATCTGCGGGAATAAATTTTAATTGTTGAATGTAATCGATACCCTCCGTTTTTTGCATAGCCGATTGTTTAATGGCTTCATAGGCTAATTTTACGTCAAAACCTTTATAACCTTTTAAATAAGCATCAACAATAACTGGAACTGCATGATAACCGATCATCGTATTGGTTTCGCTACCCATTAAGTGCCAAACTGGCAATTTACCTTGCTGTTTATAAATGGTCAACATAGAATTGACTATGTCATTCACTTTATCTTGATGTAGGATAGTATATAAAGGTTGTGCAGCACGATAGGTATCCCAAAGAGAAAAGGTGGTTAAGTTGTTAAAAGTTGCCTTTTTATATACTTTTTTATCTGTACCTCGATAATCTCCATTTACATCATTAAATAATGATGGGGCAACCATAGTGTGATAAAGTGCGGTGTAAAATATTTTTTTTGAATTGGCAGAAGCCTCTATTCTAACTTTTTGTAATTCCTTTTCCCATTTTAGATCTGCCTTTCTCACTGTTTCGGTAAAATTCCAACCTGGTAATTCTGTTTTGAGGTTGAGTACGGCATTTTCAACACTTACAGGAGATATGGCTACCTTAATTTGCAGAACATCCTTTTGAATGGCCTGAAAATTAATAACAGCTTTTAATTGTTTTCCTGTAGCATCGTTTTCATTTTTTAGCAAAGAACCATCGTAAATGGCAATATTTTTAACGGGTTGCGATAATTTAATTACAAAAAATAACCTTTGGTCGGTAGACCATCCTTTCGAATTTCTATACCCAACAATTGTTTGTGGATCTACTAACTTTATTTGTGAAACCACAGCTGCATCCCAACCAATCCCTTCCACTAGATCAAGCATTAAATGTGGGCTCTCTGCATTCTTTTTAAAGGTGTATTGATGAAAACCCACTCTTTCTGTTGCCGTAAGTTCTGCTTTGATCTCATATTTATTTAGCCAAACACTATAATAACCTGCTTTGGCAACTTCTCGATCATGAGAAAAGGTTGAAACATAACCATTAGCCAAATTATCTTTTTGTCCTTTATCTAAAATCAATTTTCCTGTGGTAGGCATAATAGAAATATCACCAAGATCTCCAATTCCAGTTCCACTAAGGTGTGTATGTGCAAAACCAGTAATAGTATTGCTTCCATAATTGTAACCACTGCACCAATCCCATCCTTCAAAAATATTGTTCGGACCTAATTGAACTGCACCATAAGGAACATTAGCACCTACAAAAACATGCCCGTGTTTTGCAGAACCTATAATTGGATCTACGTATTTGGTTAAATTAGTATTGGTATTTTGTTGAGCGCTTGAAAATTGGGTCTGAGAAGCAAGTAATCCAATAGTCAATATCGTTCTTGTGTATTGGTACAATTGACTAATTGTAATTGATTTGAATAGCATAGGATTTATGAGCTTATAGGTAGATAGGTAATCCTATCAAGTGTTGTATCGTTGATAACGTTTATTAAAAATTAGAAACAAACAAAAGAAAGGTATTTGTTGGTTTAGAGCTTTCAACTCTTAAAATATCGACTGGATCGATTATGATCCAGTCGATATAATTGATATTATGGTTTTTTATCCCACCAAAGTTTGGTACCTCCATTATCAGGGCCTCCAAGGGTAGCGATTGCTCTTTGATAACCACCTGGATTACTATTGATAAATTTAGTGCAGAATGGCAATCTGCGGATAAATCCAGTTGTAGAGATTGTGCCTCCACTTGCATTATTAATTACAGGGAAAAGTTTAGGATATCCGGTTCTTCTAAATTCAGACCAAGCTTCTTGTCCATCAGGATAGATTGCAATCCATTTTTGAGTAATGATGCGCTCTAATTTTTTCTCATCAGAAGCAGCACCATCCCATTTAATTGTAACATTACTTAAGTAAGGGCTTCCAGCTAAAACATCATTTTGACCAGGCACTATAGCTTTTGGATCTATGTAAGGTTTAGCAGTACTTGTATTATCTGCTAAATAAGCCACAGCAGAACCACTTACACCCCATTCATCAAAAGAAACTTTCACACCATTTTCGTAATCAACTTGGATGTTTCCTGCATTAGCCCAACCTAATAAAGCTGCCTCTGCTTTTAAGAACCAAGTTTCAGCAGCACAAGCCAATCTAGCTTTTCCATTGGTGCCACTAAAATAATCGCCATTAGCAGAAAGTGCAGCAGGTTTCGAATAACTTCTATACCTATCATTATCTACTAATGTAATTCCATTACGAATACCAATATACTGACCACTTACTGCTGCATCAGCTGCTGGTGTCATGTATTTAGGTAAGCGAGGATCATTATATCCACCTAAAATTGCTCCTAGAGGCGCACCTGCTCTACAATCACCCCAAGAATTGATAATATCATTAATAGGATGACCAGCACCATAATTAATGAAAGCATTATCTTCATTGGTTTCGATTAAGCCGCCATTTGCTGCATTTAATGCTTTTTCTCCTTGTGTTTTAGCCGTAGCCGCATCTGCATACCTAATTCGAATAGCCATTCTTAATCTTAACGTGTTTGCTAATTTTATCCATTTGTTCACATCACCACCATATACCATATCAGCTGCTTTCATTGCGGTAACATCACCAGCATTTGCGGCTAACTTCAATTTTGCAATAGCATTATCTAAAGTAGTAAAGAAGTTGTTATACGCTGCTTGCTGACTATCATAATCTACTGATAAATCGGCATTTGGCTTTCCAAACTTACTATAGATTACTGGTCCGTGTATATCAGAAACTTTTTGTCCTTCTATCACTGTCAAGATACTTAACATGGCTGAACTGTAATTAAAAGTTGTTGAAGCATATGCTTTTGTTCCATCTTCAAAACTCTTTACTTTCTGCATTACATCATCCAACTGGTTGATCATGATTCTATCATTCCAACCATCTTTCATAAAATAATTGGTATTGTTATCTCCACCATATGTGGTTGGGCTCATAAAATACCCACTATAAACATCACCATTTAAGTTCTGCTGCAACTGATAAATCCAATTGGTCTGATTAATCAAGTTACGTTGCACTTCTTTCATTGGTCCTATTACTTTTGTATAATCGGCATTTAACTGTGCATCTGTAAGCCCTGATAAACCTGTGTTAAATTCTTCAAAGTTTTTTTTGCAACTAGCAAATACTGCCATTGCCGCCATTGTAAGGCTTAAAATTTTTATCTTATTTTTCATGATCATTCAATCTTTAAAAACCACATTTTAAACTAAAGCCAAAGCTTCTATAAGTTGGCAATCCAAATACATCAACACCAACACCACCAGCATATACTCCTGAAACTTGTTCTGGATCAAATGGCGCATCCTTTTTAATAAAGAATAGGTTGGTTCCAATTGCGCTTAAAGTAAGATTGCTTATTCCTTTAACCTTTACAGGAACACGATATGATAACGATAACTCTCTTAAGCGAATTGCAGTTGCATTGTACATATAAGCTTCATCAATTTCATTTCTACCACCAATTTTAGAATAATAATCTTGAGCTTTAGTTTTACCTGTCCAAGCTGCACCACCTACAGTTGCTGCATTTGGAATAGTTACACCACCTGCATCTCTAGCATCGGCACTACGTTGACTTACACCATATGAGTCGTAAAATGGTTCAGATAAACTCAATACTTTACCACCAAATTTACCATCAACTAATACGCTTAATGTTAGGTTTTTATAAGTAAAATTATTAGTCCAACCTACAATTGCTCTAGGATTTGGATTACCTAAGTATGATTTGGTTTCATTACGGCTTGGTACACCTTGTGCATCAACTAAAATACGTCCTTGTGCATCGCGTTGGAAAGTTGTACCATAAATATCACCGAAAGATCCACCTTGTTTTAAGTAATTATTTCCACCACCCACAAGCGTTAGTAAGCTATTCGGATCTACACCGAGTGCAGCAGGGAATAATTCAATAATTTTATTTTTGTTGGTACTAAAATTAACAGTTGTATTCCATTTGAAAGCGCCTTCGTTCATTAATTTGTACCCAATAATTGCCTCAATACCGGAGTTCTGAATATTACCGCCAGAAATATCTCCTTTTGTACCTGCAGCCACCCCTGGAGGCAAGGTTACATCTTTTAAGAACTGTCCTTTGATATTAGATTTATACCATGTGAAATCTAAAGTTAAGCGACTTTTGAAAAATCTCCATTCTGTACCCAACTCTATGGTATTGTTCATTTCTGGTCTTAAATAATATCTTGGATCCTGAACTGGTGACCCATCTGGACTTACGAAAGAACCTGCATCGATATTTGGTTGTGGGTTTGTTCTATTATCCTCAATACCATTACCTACTGTTGCATAAGAACCTCTAATTTTTGCAAAGTTGATAGCTTCTGGCATTTTAAACAATTCTGAAAGTACAGCATTGGCACCAACTGAATAATAGTTATACGATTGTTTTGGTGTAAATGCTAGAGTTGAAGACCATTCCTCTCTGTCTGTTAAGTCTAAGAACAATTTGTCTTTATAACCTAATTGTGCACTTGCAAAAATAGACTGTGTTTGGATATGGTGGTTATCAATTCTATAATGGCGACCATTATCATTAGTTCCATTAAAGAGCAGATTAGAAAGAGTAAATAAATTCGGATATGATAAATTTCCATTCTCAATTGTTGTATTGATTTTCTTGATATCTGTAACCGATGCACCTGCGGTATATTCTAATTTAAAATCATCGCTTAAATTATTTTTACCCATAAAGATTAAATCACCGTAATAGGTTTTTGATTCAAATCCATTGTGATAAATTTTACCGTTTGCACCGCTAATAGTAGCTTGAGTAGTTGCATAAACATCTCTTTGTGCTTCAGAATTGTAGTAGTTATAGTTACCACGAGCTTGAACATTTAACCAATCTGTTAATTTATAATTTAATGAAGCTGATGTATAAATGTTCTTGTTCTTGGTTTTAACCTTGTTTCTGTTTAATACCCAATATGGATTTTGTTGGTCATCACCACCGGTATAATTTTTATCTAAGTTGATGTTCCACCAGTTTTGTGCATTTAAATAACGTGAAGGAGAAAAATATTCAAAGTTATTTTTATAACTATCAAAATCCAATCCTCTTGGAAACAAATACAAACCAAGCAATGGACTAAAATACATCCCAGGATTAACCCTGTTTTCTACTTTTTGGATAGAGGCCATTACACTCGCATCTAAAGTTAATCTGTCATCAAAAAACTTGCTTGAATTTCTATAATTCAAGTTGTTTTGATCAAACTTACTAGTTGGAATAATTCCTTTATTAGTAGTGTTTGAATAAGAAAAGAAATTAGTTGATTTTTCGTTACCCGATGAAAAGTTTAAACTGTTGATCCATGTAGAACCTTGATTAAAGAAATCATCAACATGATTTTTTGAAGTACCTTTTGCACCCCAACTTTCTTTACTCCCTGCATCACTTGCAGTTGGCGCAGACGTTTGTAAATAACTATTTTGTAATTCTGGAGTTCCAAAAACATTATCAAAAGTAACACTACTAGAGAAATCAATTTTCCCTACACCTTGTTTTCCTTTTTTAGTAGTGATCAAAATAACACCATTACTACCTGCACTACCATATAAAGCGGTAGCCGCTGCACCTTTTAAAAAGTTGATACTTTCAATATCTTCTGAATTCACTGTACTCAAGATATCTCCATTATCAGGCATTGAACTATAGATATCTACTTTCGCACCTTCAGTTGGATTGGTAATTGGCATACCATCAATTACATATAAAGGCTGAGAATTACGTGTAGATTTATCCCCACGAATAGTGATACGAGCAGCACCACCAACACCACCAGAGGTTCTGTTAATCTGAACACCAGCCACTTTACCATTAAGACTGTTGATTACGTTTGGCGTTTTTACTGTGTTTAATTCATCGCTTTTAATGGTTTGCGTTGAATAGGTTAATGTTTTTGCTTGTCTAGTAATACCTAATGCGGTAACTACTACCTCATTTAAATTACCAGATTCCGATACCAAAGTAATGGTAACTGTTTTGGTATCTGCATTCACTTGAATTGTTTTTGGTTGATAGCCCAGGTAATTTACCTCTAAGGTTACCGAACCAGATACAGTTAAGGAGAAGTTTCCTTTTGCATCTACAGAAGTTCCGTTTGATGTACCCTGTACTTTAACTGATGCGCCAACAAGAGGTGTTTTTTCGTCCTGATCGACAACTGTACCGGTTAAGACCCTAGTTTGGGCCATTACGTTCATAAAGCTAATTAGTGCTATGACTAATAATAGTAGCCGTTTTTTCATAAAGATTTAAATTAAATAAGTTTTTTCTTTGGTTAGTTTTGGTAGTGTAAGTACACTAATTTTTAGACATTAAAATCCATTCATCTTTTTTTAGGTCATATATTATATTTGGGTTAGTTTCTCTTAAATATGCAAATGGAAAACAACTAAAACGTTTTACTAATTGATCAAAACAGAAGTTGTCAAAAAAGTGAACAACTTACATTTTAAACCGTTCACTTAAAGCCGTTGCACAATTTAGTACTTTTCGAACCTTAAGTAAAACGTTTTAGTAAATCAATATTAATTATAAGTCGTGTAAAAAAATAATGCTAATTGTATCTTTTATGTTACATTAAAAAAGAGGCCGTCTCATCACTATTTTTAGCAATTATTTTCTTAAAATTAATTTTGCTGGAATAATAATTTGTTGATCGGGAAGTTTAGTTTTAGATGAGAGTTGATTCAGAATCAACTTAATAATGGTTTCAGCAATTTCCTCCAACGGTTGTTGAATAGTAGATACACTTGGAGTATGCAATTCGAAAGCTTCATGATCATCATAACCAATTACTGCAAATTGATCATCTATCTTCTTATTGATTTGCTTAAGCACTTTTAATCCGCTTATAGCCAGATAATTTGTTGCAAATAATACCGCATCAATCTTTTTTGCTTTAAAAAGTTGCTTAATCTGTTTAATCGTATCTACTTCAGGTTGGTTGAAAGGGATTTTAAGCACTAATTCTTCATCAACGGGGATTGCATAATCAATTAGTGCTTTCTTATAGCCTTCATAACGCTCAATAATTTGCTGTACGTCAATATCAATTGTAACGAGTGCAATACTCTTTTTTCCTTGCTTAATAAAACTTTCTACTCCTTGGTAAGATGCTACAAAGTGATTTGCCCCTACATAATTGGTATTCAATTCTGGCAAATTTCTATCGAATAAGATGACCGGTTTATGCTCATTTAATAATAGCTGAATATCTTCTTCGATACCTTTAATTGGAGAGATAATATAAGCATCTACCTTTCTTGATTTGAATAAATTAATTAGCTCCTGTGCCTTTTCTACATTGTTTTCTGTACTTGAATAAATAATTTTATACCCTTTTTTGTAGGCTTTATCTTCAATTAATCTGGCAATTCTAGAAAAAAAGGAATTCGAAATATCTTCAATAATTAAACCTATAATATTAGAATTACCCGTTCTTAAACTACGGGCAATTTGATTTGGTTTATAGCCACTATCGATAATAATTTGTTGAACTTTTTTTATAACAGCATCACTAATAGATTTCTCTTTAGCCTTTCCATTAATAATAAAAGAAACCGTTGTTATGGATACATTGGCCTTTAACGCAATATCTTTTATAGAGAGTGCTTTCATAATTTGATTTACCTTCTTAAGTAATTAGTAAAACTACTAATTAAATATTTTCAATCTTATTATAATTCTCTTATAGAATATAGTTTTAAGCGAACTTATTTTGTATAAGGGAAATTTCTAGAAACTTTACGCATCATACGTTCTACTAAATCATCTGTAGAAGTAGTAATACCATCATCCATGGTTTTAAAAAAGCGCCATAACAAATTACCACTAACTCCATTATTTAGTGTAAGTGTCAAAGTCCCTGTTCCTGTTTTACCACCAAAACCCCCAAACAATACAGCAGATGCAATGGCTCCAGCTTCTGATTTAGTTTGTTCAGTTTCAAAACGACCCCCTAAAACTGCATCAACTCCTAAAGCTTTTGCAACTTCATCTTTAGTAAACTCATCTAACTTATCGGCCATACCAGCTTTTTTTAACAAAATATTCGTTTTATCTACATCTTGAAACTCGACAGAATAATTCTTCCCTTTTCTTAGCAGGAAAGTGTACATGCTAGATTGAATAGATTTAGACATTGTCTTTTCTTGTTCTTTGTTTCCTTCTACGCTAAAATTTTTAGGTTGTTTTTTATAAGATATTTTTGTGTCAAATGGTAAAATTGCAACTAATTTGTGCTCTGAAATTTCTGATTTTAAATTTGGACTTTCGAAAATTTGTTTAGACCCTTCAAATTGAGCTTTAGCTACAACACTTAAACTAATAATGGTGAGCATTAATAAGATTTTTTTCATGTATATATTTTTTGGACGCAATAATATCCATTCTAATTAAACTATACAAGCGTTTATTTAAAAATCCTAAATATTTAGTTGATCAAAAATTAATTCTCGCAAAAAGAAAATTTTTATCGTAAAAAATCAAAAATTAGCTTTGCAGTTCGTTCAGATGCTCCTGCAGTTCCCATTCTTTTTGCAAGTTTTTCGTAATCATTTAGCATTACTTCTCTTTCTTCACCAGTTAAAATTGAGCCTAGTTCTGTAGTAATTTTTTCTGTTGTACAATCGTTCTGTATCAGTTCTGTAACTACTTTTCTATCCATAATTAAATTTACCAATGAAATAAATCTAATTTTTATAACCAAACGGGCAATTCCAACAGAAATAGCACCTCCCCTATACAAGACAACTTGTGGAACTTTAAAAAGTGCTGTTTCTAATGTAGCAGTTCCTGATGCTACCAAGGCAGCTTCTGCATGATAAAGCAAATTATAGGTTTGCGAAAAAACAAGTTTTACATTTTTATCGCCAATAAATTGCTGATAATAATCTGATGTAAATGTTGGGGCGGCTGCCACCACAAATTGATAATTAGGGAAACTAGCTGTTATACTTAACATATCTGGCAGCAAACGCTCAATTTCTTGCTTTCTACTTCCAGGCAGTAAGGCAATAATTTTTTGGTTGCTTAAATTCTGATTTTTTCTAAACGCTAAGTCTGGTGAAAAATTAGCTATTTCATCTAATAAGGGATTGCCAACATAATTAACTTCCATTCCCCATTGTTTGTAAAAATCTACTTCAAACGGTAAAATGCAAAATAGTTGATCTACTACTTTTTTGATTTTTAATACTCGTTTTTGGTTCCAAGCCCAAACTTTAGGAGAAATGTAAAAACAAACTTTAATACCCTGTTGCTTAGCAAATTCTGCTATTTTAAGGTTAAATCCTGGGAAATCTATTAAAATCAAAGCATCTGGTTGATAAGTTAATATATCTTGCTTGCATGCTTTTAGGTTTTTGAAAACTATTCTCAAATTAAGAATAACCTCTGTAAAACCCATAAAAGCCATTTCTCTATAATGTTTTACCAGTTTACCTCCTTGAGCTTGCATTTTATCGCCACCAAAATATCTAAAATTTGCATTTTGATCTTCAGTTTTTAACGCTTTCATTAAGTTAGCACCATGCAAATCTCCAGATGCTTCTCCAGCTACGAGGTAGTATTTCATTTGAATATCTAGTGTTAAACTTTATAGAAAAAGAAGGCAAAAGCCCATAAAAAAGTAATGCTCAAAATACCTCTTCCAATGTTTTCTTTATTCAATTTAAAAAAATAGTTCATTAAAAAAGCATTAATCGCTACACAGCCTATTAGCAATAAATCAGCATGGCGTAAAGCTGTAATGTGTCGCATTAAATACCAAACTAAAACTCCTGGCACAATTGGAGTAATAAATCCAATTGCAATGCCATTCCAAACTGTATTTTTTATAGCGCTAATTCTTTTGTTCATGTTAACCTAAGCTTTTCCCATCTGGACCAGCGGTTTTATTTACAGTAGATGTTGAGTTGTTGCTATCAGAAAACCCCCAACCATTTAAAATTGGAATAGCATGATGAGCAGTTAAATCAAATTGTACAGGAACAACCGACACAAAACCATGATCTAAAGCCCAAACATCAGTATCTTCTCCTCTATCGTAGTTTTCGAATACGCCAGTCAACCAATAATAAGGGCGTTTATAAGGATCTGTTCTCTCTTCAAAATCTTCTGCCCATTTAGCATTTGCTTGTCTGCATATTTTAATTCCTTTTAAATCAGCTCCTTTCGGGAAATTTACATTGAGTAAAGTAGCTTCTGGCAATCCGTTAGTTAGCACCTTTAAGGCAATGGTTTTGATGAATTTTTTACAATGACTGAAATCCGCTTCTTGAGCAAAATCATCTAATGAAAATCCAATAGAAGGTATTTTTTCTATCGCACCTTCTACAGCAGCAGACATCGTTCCTGAGTAAATTATGTTGATCGAGTTGTTCAATCCGTGGTTAATTCCAGAAACACATAAATCTGGCTTTTTACCTTTAAAAACTTTATTTACAGCTAGTTTAACACAGTCTACAGGTGTACCTGAACATTTGTACATTTCAACTCCAGGGTATAAATCTACCTTATCGAAACGTAAAGGTTTACCAATAGTGATGGCATGACCCATTCCGGATTGAGGTCCATCAGGTGCGACAACTACAACATGTCCGATTTCTTGCATTACTTCAATTAAGCTTTTAATGCCTGGCGCAGTTATTCCATCATCGTTAACAACTAAAATAGTAGGTTTTTTGGCGTCATTATTCATACTGTAAAAATACAAGAAATTATTGGAAGCTTATCTCGGCTTATGGATATTATTAATTTTCGTTTATTTTTATGGAAAGTATGCCTTATCCACTTATATTTGATTATAACTTATTCATTATGAAAATAAAACTACTCTTACTTGTCTGTTTATTTATAACAGGTCAAAACTTAATGGCACAATCCACTTACCAATGGAAAACAGCCACATCGGGAGGTTACACCTACAAATTTGTAACTAACGACCCATCTAAAACTCGTTTTTATACGTTAAAAAATGGTTTAACGGTAATTTTATCTCCTAATACAAAAGAACCAAACATTCAATTTAGAATGAGTGTTAGAGCAGGTAGTAATACCGATCCTAAAAATGCAACTGGTCTTGCCCACTATTTAGAGCATCTTTTGTTTAAGGGAACTGATAAATTCGGAACTGCCGACTGGGCAAAAGAAAAACCATATTTGGATAAAATTGATGCGTTGTATGAGAAATACAACAAAACAACAGATCCAGCTCAACGTAAAGAAATTTACAAAGAAATAGATAAAACTTCTGGCGAAGCTTCTAATTTTTCTATTGCTAATGAGTATGATAAAATGATAGCTGGTATTGGTGGTAGTTCTTCAAATGCGCATACTTGGTATGAAGAAACTGTTTACAATGAAGACTTCCCTTCTAATTCTGTTGATAAATTTTTGGCTTTACAAGGTGAGCGTTTCCGCAAACCTATCTTCCGTATTTTCCATACTGAATTAGAAGCTGTGTATGAAGAGAAAAACCGTGGATTAGATAATGATGGTAATAAACTAGATGAGGCTATGATGGAATTAGTATTCCCAACTCATAATTATGGTCAACAAACTACAATTGGTACAATTGAGCATTTAAAAAATCCATCGTTAATTGAGATAAGAAATTACTACAACAAATATTACGTGCCAAACAATATGGCAGCCATTTTTACTGGAGATTTTAATCCAGATGAAATGATAAAAAAGATTGATAAAACCTTTAGCTATATGGTTTCTAAACCTATTGCATTGTATAATCCTGCTCCAGAAAAACCATTAACAAAAATACAACAAGTTGATGTTTATGGGCCAAGTGCAGAAGCGGTAGAGATTTATTATCGTGGTTTCCCTCAGAATTCTCAACAAAGTTTACTTTTAAATTTAGCTAAAAGTGTTTTATTTAATGGTAAAGCTGGTTTAATTGACATTAACTTGAATAAACAACAAAAAACATTGAGATCTAGCGCAAGCTATCAGCAAATGAAAGATTATGGCGTATTCAATTTATCAGCAACGCCAAGACAAGGACAAACTTTAGAACAAGCTTCTAAATTATTATTAGAGCAAGTTGAACTTTTAAAACAAGGTAAGTTTGATGATGATTTACTAAAATCTATCGTTGCAAACCAAAAATTGGGTTTTTTACAAGCTTTTGATAGCAACAATAATAGAGCAGAAAATTTATCGAATGAATTTATTTTAAACAGAGGTACCGAATGGAATAAAAGTCTTGGTGAAATAGAAGCAACTGCCAAAATTACCAAAGCGCAATTAGTTGCTTTTGCTAACACTTTCTTTAAAGATAATTATGTAATTGGATTTAAACATAAAGGTGAAGACAAAAATGTAATTAAAGTTGAAAAACCAGCAATTACTCCTATTAATGCTAATGGAAATTTAACATCACCATTTGTAAAAAGCATATTAGAAGCTCCTGTAAAACCAATTGCACCGAAATTTTTGGATTATAAAAAAGACATCGTTTTTGGTAAAGTTGGTTTAGCAGAAGTTTTAACTACAAAAAACAACGACAACGCTATTTTTAGAATGAGTTATAGAATTAATATTGGTGCTAATAATTATAAATTGTTGCCGTATGCTTCTACTTACTTAACCTTTTTAGGTACTGATAAGTATACTTCTGAAGAATTGAGCAAAGCATTTTACAACATTGCTTGTACTTACAATGTGAGTGTTGGTACAGAAGTTACAACAATAAACATTAGCGGTTTGCAAGAAAATTTTGATAAAGCAGTAAGCTTGGTTGAACACATATTAGCAAATGTAAAACCTGATGAAAAAGCGTTATCAAACCTGAAAAGCACAATTTTGAAAAGTCGTGAAAACAATAAGTTAAATAAAGGCCAAATTATGAATGCATTGACTTCATATGCACAATATGGTAACGTAAATCCATTTAATAATGTATTGACAAATGCTGAAGTTAATAATATTAAAGCTGAAGATTTAATTTCTCTTATTCATAACTTAACTAATTACGAACATGTAATTACCTACTATGGACCTAAAGATTTAGCCGCTTTTACAGCAGATGTTAAAAAGGTTCATTTAATGCCTAAAGAGTTCACTCCTGCAGCGCCAGCTAAAGTTTATACTTATGCTACTCAAAATGCAAATCAAGTTTATTTTGCAAATTATGACATGGTACAATCTGAAATTCGCTGGTTAAGAAATACTGGTTTGTACAATAAAACTGATGCTGCAAACATTGAAGTATTTAATAGTTATTTTGGTGGAGGAATGGGTTCTATTGTTTTCCAAACCATCAGAGAATCTAAAGCATTAGCGTATTCAACTTTTGCTCAATATGTTTCTCCAGATAAAGCAGATAAACAATATAGCATGATTGCTTATGTAGGTAGTCAAGCAGATAAAATGACTGATGCGGTAAATGGAATGAACGAGTTGTTAAATGTTTTACCACAGAGTGATAAATCATTTGATGGTGCAAAAGCAAATGTGTTAAATGGTCTAGAAACTGCTCGCATCACAAAAGACGGTATCTTCTATTCTTATTTTGCAGATAAAAAATTAGGTTACGATTACGATTCTAGAATAGATTTATACAAAGAATTGAAACCTATTACTTTTGCAAGTATTAAAGATTTCCATACTCAAAAAGTAGCTAACAAGCCATATACATATTTAATTGTTGCTTCAGACAAAAAAGTAAAAATGGAAGATATGCAGAAATTTGGAGCTGTAACTACATTAACTTTAGAACAATTATTCGGGTATTAATAGCCTTCAAAATCTCAAAAAATCGGTTTTCAGAAATGGAAATCGATTTTTTTGTGCCCTCATTTACTGTTGAAAATTTAAACGTTAAAAGTTAACTTTAGCAAATGCGCTTCCTTATTCTGTCCCTCCTTCTTTGCTTAGGTTTGCAAACAACATTTGCGCAAAATTCATTAGAACAAAAAATGGCTTGGTATGCTTTAGCAAAACCAACAAGTAACCTTTTCGTACATTTTGATAAAAATGTATACTCAAATAATGAGACCTCTTACTTCACTGGTTATTTAATCAAAGAAGCAAAAACATCAGCAATTAAACATAAGGTTTTAGCTGTTGCTTTAATTAGAGATATCGACAGCACCTTGTTATTTGAAGATAAATTTTTAATAGAAAATGGATTGTCTTTTGGCAGTTTAACATTACCTGATTCCATCCCAACTGGAAATTATCGATTTTTAGCATACACAGACAAACTAATAAATGGAATACCAGAGGCAATATTCGTTCAAAATATTACTATAAAATCTAGCATCGATCCCGCCTTTAAAGCGAACATCAAACTAGTTGAAGCAGCCAATGCAGACAGCAAATCGTATAAGGTTTTAATTGCTGCCACTACAAAAGACGATCGCTTTTTAACAAAACCTCTTAAAGTGAGCTATACATATGGCAATATTAGGAAAAACACATTTACAGATGCATCCGGACAATCTTTGATTACCTTATCACCACAAGCTAATTTAGCAGATCCTAATATTTATGTGAAATTAAAATCTGAAAAAGATAGCAGCTTTATCAATCTAGCATTGCCGCAAATTAAAAATAAAGCCGTAGTTAAATTTTATCCAGAAGGTGGAAATTTAGTTGCCGGTTTAACCTCGAATATTGGTTGGGAAGTTAAAGATCAACAGCAAATGCCATTAGCCTTAAAAGCATTTCTATATAAAAATCAAAAAATTATCGATACCATTGAAACCAGTAGTTATGGCATAGGAAAGTTCTCCTTAACACCAGAAAATGGAGCAAATTATACCGTTAAACTTATTCATTCGAGTTTAATTGACACACTGTATTATTTACCAAAATCGGTTGAAGAAGGCTTGACTTTAAGCATGCAAAACGCTATCGCTAAAGATACTGTACGATTAAGTTTAAAAAGTAAGGGCTTTAAAAAATTTACCATTCTAGTTCATAATTTTAGAACCAGTTTTTTAACTACTCCATTTGATATGGATCGTGAAAATATCATTATAAAAATACCATTAACTGACGTTCCAAAAGGTTTAGCAACAATTACCATAGTAGATAGTTTAAGTAGGCCCTTAGCAGAGCGGATGTTCTTTGCACATTACAATGATTCAGAAAAATTATCTATAACAACAGATCAAAAAACATATAAACAACGAGAAAAAGTAAATTTAAAGCTCAATCTTAACGTTGATAAAAATGCATTGGTTTCTATTGCTTGTGTGCAAAGCAACAGATTGGAAATCAAAAAAATGAGTGATATTGAAAGTTATACGTACATAAATAACGAATTAAGTCAACTTCCAATTAATAGTAAAGGAAACAGTTATAAAGACCTAAATTATCTAGAGCAAATTTTATTAGTAAAGTCTTGGAGAAGATATACTTGGCAAGGTTTACAAACTATCAATTATACCGACACTGCAAACCTAGTAGATAGTTTAAAAATGAGCGGTCAGGTGACGAAGTCAAAAAAAGAAATAAAAGATTCGTTGGTGATTGGCTCTATGGTAAGCAATCAAATAAATTTAATTAAAACAACTAACAAAGGTCTATTTAACCTAAATCTTGCAGACTTAATTACTCCAGCTGAAAAGAAAATGCATCTTTTTGTTAATGGAAATAATAAACTACCGTTTGCTACTAAAATAGTAATTCATGATGAATTTGCAATGATGAATCAAAGACTGGCTAAATCAACAACTATTGATCAACCAATACTACCATCAACTTTACAAAATAATGCAGAACTTATATTAAAAAACGATGAAAAAGCTATTCGTTTAAAAGAAGTTGTTATTAATAACAAAACCGATAATAGTTTTAATGGCACTGGTGCTAATGCTTGTGGAGATTATGTTTGTTCATACAACAACTTAAATTGTCGCAATCACCCTAATGGAACTCCTGGTAATCATCCACCTATTACTGGCGCAATGTATAATGTAAATGGTTTTCCTACTTTATATCAAGGTTGTACAGTTGTAGATCAAAATATATTTACCCTCATTAAAGGTATTCATCTTCAAAAAGAGTTTTATTTAAGTGATTATAAAGACCCAGTTGAGCCAGCTTTTTTTTCTACAATTTATTGGAATTATGCGACAATCCTAAATGCTGGAAAAGAAACCGAACTAAGCTTTTATACCAGTGACATAACCGGAAAATTTAAAATTGTTGTTCAAGGAATAACAAATAAAGACGTGATTTATTCAGAGAACTTTTTTGAAGTAAAGGGGAAATAAAAAACGACTAGCCAATAAAGGTTAGTCGTTTATTTTATGAATTTAAAAAAATATTAAAGTGAATTAATCCATTTTACTAATTCATCTCTACCTTTTCCTGTTTTTTGTTGAAGCTTACCTAATAACTCGTCATCTTTTCCTTCTTCGTGTGTCAAATCATCTTCAGTTAAATCGCCATATGCTTGTTTAACTTTACCTTTGATTTCATTCCACTTTCCTTTTAATTCTAACTTGTCCATGTCTTTATGCCTATGTTTACAAATCGGTTGATTGCAAAAATAACAGACTAGAGAAGCAATTGTTTTAAGAATTTAGGATTTAAGTTTTATAGTTTTTTCGAGTTGTCTATAATTTCTTGCACTACAGTTGGATCTAACAAAGTTGAAATATCGCCCAAATTTGATGTATCGCCCTCGGCAACTTTACGCAAAATACGGCGCATAATTTTGCCAGATCTAGTTTTCGGCAAACCTGATACAAATAAAATTTTATCTGGCTTAGCAATCGCACCAATTACACGAGTAACCGTTTGCAAAATATCTTTCCGAGTTAAATCCTCATCTTTACTCAACCCTGGATAAATAATAAACGCGTATATCCCTTGACCTTTCACGTCATGAGGATAACCAACTACAGCACTTTCTATTACCCCTGCATGCATATTTATCGCATTTTCTACTTCGGCTGTACCAATTCTATGACCAGAAACGTTAATTACATCATCTACCCTACCTGTAATTCGGTAATAGCCATCTTCATCTCGCAAGCAACCGTCTCCAGTAAAATATAAGTTCTCATATGTAGAAAAATAAGTTAATTTACAACGCTCATGATCACCATATGTAGTACGCAACATACCTGGCCAAGGGAACTTAATACACAAGTTTCCATTTACACCATTACCCTCGATTTCTTTTCCATTCTCATCTACTAAAATAGGTTGTATACCAGGTAAAGGCAATGTAGCAAAGCTAGGTTTTGTAGGAGTTACAAATGCAATTGGCGATATCATGATTCCACCAGTTTCTGTTTGCCACCATGTATCTACAATCGGGGCTTTTTTATATCCAATTTCTTCGTCAAACCAATGCCAAGCTTCTTCATTAATAGGTTCTCCTACAGATCCTAAAACACGTAAACTACTTAAATCAATTCCTTTTAATGGATCTGTACCAAAACTCATTAAAGATCGAATAGCTGTTGGTGCGGTATATAAAATATTTACCTTATGTTTTTGTACAATTTCCCAAAATCTAGATGGAGTTGGATAGGTTGGAATTCCTTCAAACATTAAAGTCGTTGCACCTTGTGAGAGAGGTCCGTAGACAATATAAGAGTGACCAGTAATCCAGCCTATGTCAGCAGTGCAAAAAAATACTTCATCTGGCTGGTAATTAAATACATTAGAAAATGTATATCCTGCATAAACCATGTAACCACCGCACGTATGCACAACACCTTTTGGCTTACCTGTTGAACCCGATGTGTATAAAATAAACAGCACATCTTCGGCATCCATTTCTTCAGCAATACAATTAGCATCAACTAATTTCACTTCATCTTCCCACCAACAATCTCTGCCCTTTAACATAGAAACTGGGGTACGTGTATGTGTTAACACAATTACTTTTTCTATAGTCGGACAACCAATTAAGGCATCATCTATTACTTCTTTTAATTGGATTTGTTTGCTGCCACGATAAGCACCATCTGCTGTGATTACTATCTTACAAGCAGCATCATTTATCCTATCTGCGATGGATTTAGCAGAAAAACCGCCAAAAACTACCGAGTGTATTGCACCAATACGAGCACAGGCTAGCACAGCGATTGCCAACTCTGGTACCATAGGCATATAGATACAAATTCTGTCTCCTTTTTTTGCCCCGTTTCTTTTCAACACATTTGCAAAGCGACAAACTCTATCGTGCAATACTCTATAACTAAGCGTAATGCTATCTCTTTCCGGATCATTCGGTTCCCAGATGATAGCTGGTTTATCGCCGTTTTCAATTAAATGCCGATCTAAACAATTATCTGTAATGTTTAATTTTGCCCCTTCAAACCATTTAATATTTGGTTCTGAAAAGTTCCATGACAGTACATTATCCCATTTTTTTTTCCATAAAAAATTATCGGCTATTCCAGCCCAAAATTTTTCTGGTTCTTGTATACTTTCTTTATAGGTTTCTTGATATTGCTCAAAAGAGGTGATCTGCATGGTAATTTGGTTTAGCATTTAGGTGTTCAAATATAGTATTATTAGCAAAGTTTAAAAAAATGAATAAACAAAATCAATTATTTTCAAGTCGACTATTGATGGTTACAAAAATAATTCAGATATTTGCACACTCTTAAAAAAATTAAGTAGCGAAATAATCAACATAATAAAAAAGTCATGTCAAGAGTTTGTGATTTAACCGGAAAAATGGCGATGTCGGGATTTAATGTTTCTCACTCGAACGTTAAAACGAAACGTAAATTTTATCCTAACCTACAACTTCAGAAATTTTATATTCCTGAAGAAGATACTTGGATTACATTAAAAGTATCAACATCAGCTATTAAAACTATCAATAAAATTGGTATTTCTGAGGCACTTAATCGCTTCATGAAAAAAGGATATTTGTAAAAAACATTGTCGATTTTATCGACATAAATAAATAATAAAATGGCAAAAAAAGGTAACAGAGTACAAGTTATTTTAGAATGTACAGAACATAAAACTAGCGGTATGCCAGGTATGTCTAGATACATTTCTACAAAAAACCGTAAAAACACTACTGAACGTTTAGAATTGAAAAAATTCAATCCAGTATTGAAAAAAGTAACCGTACATAAAGAGATAAAATAATTGAAGGATACTTGTTTGAAGAATTGAATTTTACATTCTTTTAATTAAACATCCACTCACTCAATAATTAAATTTAAAAGACATGGCTAAGAAAGTAGTTGCAACCCTAAAAACGGGTACAGGAAAAGAATATTCGAAAGTTATCACAATGAACAAATCACCTAAAACTGGTGCTTATTCTTTCAAAGAAATCATTGTACATAACGATCACGTTAAAGATGCTCTTGCTGGTATCAGCAAGTAATTCTATTCACGAATAGCACTAAAGGCCGTTCCGTATTAAACGGAAGGGCTTTTTTATTTTAATATCATTCTATGGGTTTATTCGATTTTTTCAAAAAAAAAGAAACTGCTCCTGAAGCACAAGAAGCTTTAGAAAAAGGTCTAGAAAAAACTAAAGAAGGTTTTTTAAGTAAAATCACTAAGGCTGTTGCTGGTAAATCTACAGTTGATGATGATGTATTGGATAACCTTGAAGAAGTTTTAGTAACTTCTGACGTTGGGGTAAGCACTACCTTAAAAATTATTGATCGCATTCAGGCTCGCGTTGCTAAAGATAAATATCTATCTACTTCTGAATTAAATCACTTATTACGTGATGAAATTCAACTTCTATTAGCTGAAAACAACAGTAATGATTTCCGTAATTTCGAATATGGTGATCATAAACCATATGTAATCATGGTCGTTGGTGTAAATGGTGTGGGAAAAACTACCACTATTGGCAAACTTGCTCATAAATTGAAAAACGAAAATCTGAAAGTAGTTTTGGGTGCTGCCGACACATTTAGAGCTGCTGCAGTTGAGCAAATTAAATTATGGGGTGAACGTGTTGGTGTTAGGGTTGTAGCGCAAGCAATGGGTTCAGATCCTGCTTCTGTTGCCTTTGACACATTACAATCGGCTGTTGCCAATAAAGAAGATGTAGTGATAATTGATACAGCTGGCCGTTTACATAACAAAGTTGGGTTAATGAATGAATTAGGTAAAATTAAAAGCGTGATGCAAAAGGTAATTCCAAATGCACCGCACGAAATTTTGCTAGTTTTAGACGGTTCAACAGGTCAAAATGCATTTGAACAATGCAAGCAATTTACTGAAGCTACCGATGTAAATGCATTAGCAATTACCAAATTAGATGGTACTGCAAAAGGTGGCGTAGTGATTGGAATTTCCGATCAATTTAAAATTCCTGTAAAATATATTGGTGTTGGCGAAAAAATGGACGATTTACAATTGTTCGATAAAAAAGATTTCGTGAACTCGTTATTTAATTAATATGATTACTAAAAACAAGCTTGTAAAAACTATTGCCAAACCTAAAATCAATGTGATTACTTTAGGTTGTTCAAAAAATACTTATGATTCAGAAGTATTAATGGGACAATTACGTGGCAATAACCTAGCTGTTGAACACGAATCAAATAGTTTAAGCAAAGATGATATTATCGTAATTAATACATGCGGATTTATAGACAATGCTAAACAAGAATCTATTGATACTATTTTACAATACAGTCAATTAAAAGAAGAAGGAAAAGTAGGAAAAGTAATTGTTACTGGCTGTTTATCTGAGCGTTATAAACCAGAATTAGAATCTGAAATTACGAACGTTGATGCTTATTTTGGCACCAATGATTTACAAAATATACTACACAGTTTAGGTGCAAACTATAAACACGAGTTAATTGGTGAACGTTTATTAACTACGCCTTCTCACTTCGCTTATTTCAAAATTGCTGAAGGCTGTAATCGTCCATGTTCTTTTTGTGCTATCCCGCTGATGCGTGGCAAACACGTTTCTAGAGATATGAACGAGTTAGTTAACGAGGCTAAAATTTTAGCTGCTAATGGAACAAAAGAACTTATTTTAATCGCTCAAGATTTAACATATTACGGTTTAGACATTTACGGAAAACGCAATTTAGATGAGTTATTACTTCGTTTATCTGATGTAAAAGGCATAGAATGGATTAGATTGCAATATGCCTACCCTTCTGGTTTTCCAATGGAGATTTTAGATGCGATGAACGAACGCGAAAATATATGCAAGTATTTGGATATGCCTTTACAGCACATTACAGATAATATGCTAAAATCAATGCGCCGTGGAATTACCAAGCAAAAAACTATCGATATTGTAAATGAAATCAGAGCAAAAGTTCCAAATATCGCAATGAGAACTACTTTAATTTGTGGTTATCCTGGTGAAACTGAGCAAGATTTCGAAGAAATGTATAATTGGGTTGAGGAAACTCGTTTCGATCGTTTAGGTTGCTTCACTTATTCTCATGAAGAAAAAACTCATGCTCACCAATTAGTTGATGATGTACCTGAAGAAGTAAAACAAGCTCGTGTAGATGCGATAATGGAATTGCAACAAGGTATTTCTTTCGATATTAATCAAGAAAAAGTTGGCAAAACATACAAAGTTTTAATCGATAGAAAAGAAGGCGATTTCTTTATTGGACGTACTGAATTTGATAGCCCAGAGGTTGATAATGAGGTTTTAATCGATGCAAATTCTGGTTATGCAGCTAACGGAAGTTTTGTAAACGTAATAATTGATCGTGCAGAAGATTTTGACCTGTATGGACAAATTGTAAAATAAAGCGCTAGCCTAAAAATGTTTCGTAAATTAGTTTAATTTCGCAACACATGAAGGCAAAATATATCTCTTATCAAGATACTCATTCATTCTCTAAATTAGTTTTAGATTATGTAAATGATGATGAATTCTTGAAACCTTTTTATAGCTTTCGTCCAGAAATGGATGGTTTAAAAAAAGCTGTCGACGCCAGAAACTTCAAAGGAAATAGAGCCGAATTAGTTGAGGTTTTAAATCAGCAATATTTAAACGTAAAAACGAATAAATCTGTAAATCACAATATTAATTTATTGGCGGATGAAAATACATTCACAGTTACCACCGGTCATCAACTTAATTTATTTACCGGACCATTATACTTCATCTACAAAATTGTAACGACAATAAATCTGGCACTTGAGTTAAAAATCGCTTATCCTGAAAAGAATTTTGTTCCAATTTATTGGATGGCAACCGAGGATCATGATTTTGAAGAAATCAATCATGTCAGCGTTGATGAAAAAAACATCAGTTGGATACAACAAACAAATGGTGCAACCGGAAGATTAAGCACGAAAACTGTTGCGGCTGCTGTAAGAGCTTACAAGGCCTATTTGGGCATTAGCAAAAACGGAAAAAAATTGGCTAAATTAGTTGAAAATGCATACTTAACCAATGATAATCTGGCAGATGCAACTCGGGTTTTAGTTAATAGTCTATTTCAAGATTATGGTTTAGTGATAATTAACGCTGATGACGCTAAACTGAAAAAGCAATTCAGTTTGATCATTAAGCAAGATATTACTGAACAAAATAGTGCACATTTAACTGAAAAAACTAGTGAAGATTTAGCAAAAAAAGGATATAAAACACAAGTTAATGGAAGAGAAATTAACTTCTTTTATTTAATAGATAATCTTCGTGAAAGGATTATTGAAAAAGATAATAAGTACACTGTTAATCATACAGAAATCCATTTTACAAAGGATGAATTAATAAAAGAAATTGAAAGTCATCCAGAAAGGTTTAGTCCGAATGTAATTATGCGCCCCTTATACCAAGAAGTAATTTTGCCAAACATCGCTTATATTGGTGGTGGCGCTGAAGTTTCTTATTGGATGCAATTAAAAGCTAATTTCGATTTCTATAAGACAGATTTTCCCGTATTACTGTTGCGTAATTCGGCTTTGCTAATCGATAAACGTAGTGCTGAAAACTTACACAAATTAGGCTTTAAATTAGAAGATGCTTTTCTTTCAGTTGAAGAATTGCAAAAAACATGGGTAAAAAATAACAGCACTTCTAATTTAACCTTAGCTGATGAAATGAAAGCAATACAAACAGCATTTGATCAGATTAAGCATCATTCTTCTAAAATTGATAAGACTTTGGAAAGTTCAGCAGACTCTGCAAAAACCAAGACTATTCATTTATTAGAAAATTTAGAAAAGAAACTTTTCAGAGCTGAAAAAAGAAAACATGAAGTTTCTTTAAAACAGATTGAAAACGTAAAAAATAGGCTTTTTCCAACAGGTACTTTACAAGAAAGAATATTGAATATAGCACCAATGTATGTAAATTATGGAGATGATTTTTTATCCTCATTAATAGAAAACTTTCAACCTTTGGGTGGGGATTTTACATTGCTATTGCCTTCATAAGCTGTCATTTCTTTAAGACAAATTTAAAAGAATGAACTTTATAACTTTTACAGAAACCAAACTTAGAACTTTTACATACTCCGTTTTTAAGAAGATGGGTTGCTCTGATGAGCATGCGGCGTTAGCGACCGATGTTTTAATTAGGTCGGATTTAAGAGGGATTGATTCTCATGGCGTAGCTCGTTTAAGTGGCTATGTTCGTTTGTGGGAGAAGAAAAGAATTAATGCTACACCAAATATTAAAGTAGTTTATGAAACACCGACTACTGCAACTGTAGATGGAGATGGTGGATTAGGCTTAGTTGTTGCGCCATTTGCTATGAAGGTAGCCATTGAAAAAGCAGAAAAATACGGAAGCGGCTGGGTAGCTGTTAAAAATTCTAATCATTTTGGCATTGCAGGATATCATGCTTTATTAGCTGTAGAAAAAGACATGATTGGAATTAGCATGACTAATGCAAGTCCATTGGTTGCACCTACTTATGCGAATGAACGTTTATTGGGTACAAATCCAATGTGTTATGCTTTTCCAGCGGGGAAATATCCGCCAGTCATTGTTGATATGGCAACCGCAGCGGCAGCAAATGGAAAATTAGAAATCGCTCAAAGAGCGAATAAAGAAATTCCAGAAGGATGGGTGCAAGATAAAGATGGAAATTCTTCAATTAATTCAAATGAATTGAAAAATGGTGGTTCATTGTTGCCTTTAGGTAGTGATAAAGATCATGGCAGCCACAAAGGTTATGGATTAAGTGCCACAGTAGATATTTTATCAGCTGTGCTTTCTGGCGCAAATTATGGACCCTGGGTACCTCCTTTTGTAGCATTTTTAGAACCTGATGCAAATCCTGTTGGCGAAGGAATTGGTCATTTTTTAGGCGCTATGCGTGTAGATGGTTTTCGCCCTGCAGATGATTTTAAAAATCATTTAGACAATTGGATTGAACGTTTTAAAATTGCAAAAACTATACGTTCAGATAAAAAAGTAATTATTCCAGGTGAACCAGAAGCTGAAGCAGAATTAGAGAGAAAAGTAAGTGGCATTCCAATTATTGATGTAGTGGTAAATGATTTAAATGAATTGGCTGCTAAACTTGGAATTGATGGATTATAAATTAATTAAACTATATAAATTAAAACCCCATAAGCTTTTAAACTTATGGGGTTTTCGATTCTAAATCTATCAGATTTCTTATATTTCAGAAACTAGTGAATACCTTTAAAAATTCTGTTCCAGCGTATTTTACTAAACCATGAACCTTCACTATCAAAGCTCATCCAAATGAATAATGCTTTACCAACTATGTGATCTTCAGGAACAAAACCCCAATAACGAGAATTTGCTGATTGATGGCGATTATCTCCCATCATCCAATAATAATCCATTTTAAACGTATATTCTGTCGCTTTCTTTCCGTTCAATATCCAGTCGTTTCCAACTTTTTCCAATTTATTACCTTCATAAATACGAATACTTCTTTCGTATAATGGCATGGTAACGCTATCCATTTTTACTGTCCAGCCTTTTTTTGGAACAATGATTGGCCCAAAATTATCTAAATTCCAAGACCTGTTTTTATCATGTGGAAAAATTGCTCTATCAAATTCTCCTTTCATAGCTACGTTCTCTGTAATTGATTTTACATAGTCAGATTTTTTAAGTTCTGTAACCATAGCTGGCGTTCCTTCAAACTGATAAATAGTAGGCACATTTGTTTCTGCAGTCTTAAAGCCCATATCTTGAAACAGTCTTACGTTGATATCCGAAGTTTTAAATTCTACCGTATAATAAAACCATCCTGTTGGTTCTAATGGCACTTTTTTTCCATTTACGCTAGCCAATCCGTTATCCATACTAACGGTATCTCCCGCTATAGCAATGCAACGTTTAATAAAGTTTTCACGTTTATCTACTGGTCTATTTACGATAGTATAATTTGAATTTACCGTTCGCCTGTCGCTTCGCATGATCATTTGATAATAATTATCATCTTGAGCCTCTAAAGCCACTGTATCTCCTTCAGGGAAATTGAAAACAACTACATCATTGCGCTTAATATTTTGAAGGCCAGGTAATCTTCTGTATTTCCACTGTACGCCATCCCAATATGCTTTTGTACCTGTCAATGGCATGGTGTGATGTGCAAAAGGAAAGGCAACTGGTGTCATTGGAATACGAGCGCCATAATTTACTTTGCTTACAAATAAGAAATCGCCAATTAATAACGATTTTTCCATTGAACCCGAAGGAATGGTATAAGCCTCGATGAAAAATACTCTAATAATAGTTGCTGCAACTACCGCAAAGATGATCGCGTCAGTCCATTCTCTACTTTTACTTTTTTTCTTTTTTGGTTCGGCACTTTTATTTCTTTGCCAGAATTTCCAACTCATATATTAGGAATTAAAATTAAAAACATCGGCGATGTTGTAAAAGCCTTGTTTATTTTGTAACCACTCTGCTGCTATTACTGCGCCTAAAGCAAAACCTGCTCTACTGTGCGCTGTATGCTTAATTTCTATTTCATCAACTTCAGAACTATAAACCACCGTATGTGTACCCGGTACATTTTCTATTCTGTGCGACTCGATCAATAATTGTTCATTTTTAATCACATCTGGTATTTGCGTACCCACCACTTCATTCAACCATTCCGATTTACGATCAATCTCTTCAATAATCCCTTCTGCAATCGTCATTGCTGTACCACTTGGTGCATCTAGCTTTTGTGTATGATGTATTTCTTCTACTTGTACTTCGTAAGCCGGATAATTATTCATCAGCTTTGCTAGCACTTTATTTAAATGAAAGAAAAGATTTACACCAACACTAAAGTTAGAGCCATAAAGCAACGTATTGTTACTGCTTAAACAATCATTTTTAATTTCTTGTAGTTTACCATACCAACCCGTTGTACCTACAACTACGGGCACTCCGGCTTCAAAACATTTGTAAATATTATCAACTGCAGCATCTGGAGCACTAAAATCTATTGCTATATCGGCTTTTTCCAAATTATCAACTGTAAAATCTTTCAGGTTATCTATGCTAATTTTAAGCACAACTTCATGTCCTCTTTCTAAAGCAAAACGCTCTATAATTTGACCCATTTTACCGTAGCCTAATAATGCTATTTTCATTAGTGTATGATTTGTTTTTTTAAAGATAATGAAGCTATCACGAATTTATTCATATCGTTATTAGTTTCATAATTTAATAGTGAGTTTTAATCCAGGCACAGTAGGATTATAGCTATACATTGTAGTTGAATTGATTAATGATGGTGAGATTTTAAAAGATAAATTATCATCTACATTAAAATATTTTAAACGTGCTGTAATGTAAGCATCTAATGCATTTAAGCCGTATAAACCAACCAAGGATATTAACACCACTTCACGATTACGTTTATAAATATTTTTAGCGACAACTAAAGCATCAGTATTGGTGTATTGCGCTAAACCATTTTCTGGATTTGGAGTATTGTTATGTAGTTTTCTATATTGTAATTCATCTAAAAACAACTTGTAATTTTTATTATTGTCAATATACGACATGACTAATAAAGTACCACCAGCATAAATAGCCCCTATTTTACCAATTATATACAGCTTTTGTCCAAATTTATTTCCTTTTGTTAAACCACTTTTAACATCATTTACCACAAGTCCATAATTATAAACCTGACCTAAACCTGGAAAAATTAACGACCTGTGAAATGCTTTTCTACCAGCAATTTTTCCTTGATTTACGTATGGAGCAGGTTTAATCGTGTCAATTCTGTTTTTAGTAGTATCTACTGGAGTTTTTACAGCAGGATTTTGTGCCTTTGCAGTAGCAAAAGTTAATATCAACATTACCGAAAGCAAAAATGCTCGCATTACCAATCTAAAAGTTCTAAAATTCTACTCAAATCATCATTAGAAACGAATGGAATTTCTATTGCACCTTTACCATTCTCTTTTACTTTTAATTTCACCTTTGTAGCGAATTTAGAAGCCAAATCATTTTGCAATTTTTGATATTCGAATGAAACACCAACTGGATTAGTTTTAGGTTTTATTTGCACATGGTGGATGCTACGAACCAATTCTTCTACCTTACGAACTGATAAACCTTTATCTAAAATCTCTTGGTGAATGAACAATTGTTTTGCTTCTTCTTCTACACTTATTAAAGCACGAGCATGTCCCATAGAAATTTTGCCATCGCGAATTGATGCCTGAATAACTGGTGGTAATTTTAATAAACGAAGATAATTACTAACTGTAGTTCGATTTTTACCAACTCTTTCGCCTAATTGCTCAGGTTTTAGATTACATTCATCAATCATCATTTGGAAACTTAGCGCTACTTCGATAGCATTTAAGTTTTCACGTTGAATATTCTCAATCAATGCCATTTCTAGCATTTGTTGATCATCAGCACTGCGAATATATGCTGGGATTTGAGTTAAGCCAGCTAATTTTGACGCTCTTAATCTTCGTTCACCAGAAATTAATTGATATTTATTTCCGTTTTTTCTAACAGTTATTGGTTGTATTAAACCTTGTACCTTAATTGAGTCTGATAATTCGTTTAGTGCAACCTGATCAAACTCGGTACGTGGCTGATATGGATTAGTTTCTACATCATTAATGTTAACCTGACTAATACTACCAATTTGTGCAGTTTGATCTAATGTGTCGTTGCCATTTTTTGGAGGATGAACCGAATCAGTATCATCTAAAAGCGCACTTAATCCTTTTCCTAAACCTGTTTTTCGCTGAAAAGATGTCATCTATATAATTTATATGGTTGCCGTATTTACATCTTGTTCTTCGGTTACTAAACCGTTTTTGCGAACAATCTCTCTAGCTAAGTTTAAATAATTGATAGCTCCTTTGCAATTTGCATCATGCATAATTACCGAAACGCCATAACTTGGTGCTTCACTTAAACGTGTATTACGCTGAATAATAGTTTCGAAAACCAAATCTTGGAAATGAGTTTTTACTTCCTCTACCACTTGATTAGATAAACGTAATCTCACGTCATACATTGTCAATAAAATCCCTTCTATTTCTAATTCAGGATTTAAACGATTTTGTACAATTTTTATGGTATTTAATAATTTCCCTAAACCTTCTAATGCGAAATATTCACATTGAACGGGAATAATAACTGAATCTGCTGCTGTTAAGGAATTGATGGTAATTAAACCCAAAGATGGAGAACAATCGATAATGATAAAATCGTACTGATCTTTTACTTTTTCTAGAACAGCCTTCATTTTATATTCGCGGCTGGTTAAATTAATCATTTCTATTTCTGCACCTACTAAATCAATGTGTGCAGGCAATAAGTCTAGATTTGGAGTTTCGGTTTTTACAATTGCATCTAGCGGATCAACATCGTTAATAATGCACTCGTAAATACTATTTTTAATATTCCTTGGGTCGAAACCAATACCAGAAGTAGAGTTTGCCTGAGGATCTGCATCAACTAAAAGCGTTTTATACTCTAAAACCGCTAAGCTGGCTGCTAAATTTATTGACGAAGTAGTTTTACCTACACCGCCTTTTTGGTTTGCTAAAGCAATAATTTTACTCATCTATTTTTTTAAAAAATCACCAAAATGAAGTATGGCTTTATTTTACACTAATTAGCTAAGAAAAAATGCTATTTTTGTATAAAAAAAGCACTTTTTAACAATTAGCTAAGATACAAACTAAATCATAATATTAGTATTAAAGCCCTAAGTGTTTTAAACATCTTATTAACAATTTTAGTATGATTACCATTATATCTGGCACAAATAGACCTGCGAGTAATACCTTAAAAGTAGCTAAATACTATCAGAAACAACTAGCAGAAAAGGGCTTAGAAACAGAACTCTTGGATTTAAAAGATTTACCGGAAAATTTTATAGGTCAAGACTTATACGGCAAAAGAAGTGCGGCATTTGAAAAAATTCACGAATTAATTACAAAAACCACTAAGTTTTTATTCATCATTCCAGAATATCATGGAAGTTATCCTGGCGTGTTAAAAACTTTTATAGATGCGTGTGCTTTTCCTGAAAGTTTTTACGATAAAAAAGCGTGTTTAGTAGGAATTTCATCGGGCAAATATGGAAACATTCGTGGTGTTGAACATTTTAATGGCGTTTGTGCGTATTTGCATTTAAATGTAATGCCATTGCGCTTACACATCCCCGATATTAAAACAGAACTAGATGAAAATGGAAATTTCTTTAAAGTAGATACACTGAAATTTACTAATCAGCAAATGGATAAATTTATTAAGTATTAGTTATTTCTCTTCTGATTCTTATAATAATCATAAATCAGTCAAAGAACTCCAATTCCAATTGCAACACCGTAGAATAATGGGCTATAATGAGTTGATCCAAATCCGAATAAAATCATCAAGATCATTTTATAAGCTAAACACCAAACCTAATCCATTTGTCACCTTCGTAACCAAATATAAAAAATCCTGGATGTAGCATTTCTGCGAAGTCTTCTATTAACATTACAACATTTGCAGGGGTGCGTAATTTATTTGGATCGTCATTTAATAAAATAATTCTGCCATTTTTTACTGCTGACCAATTTGGGTCTAACAATGCAGGCACTTCACGCATTAAATCATTTAAAGTTTTTCCTTGTTGATAATAAATAATATAAACAGCACCCAGAATTTCAGTTTCAAGTATTCCTCCAGCAGCATTAATTTCATCAGCTAAAACTAAGCTCTGCATGTTGAATGTATCTAAACAAACTACAGGCACTTTATCCATGAATTTAATTTTATGTGTTACAATATCGATACGATCTTGCAATTCTTCACGTAAAATTTCATCATTTTCACTATTTATAAGCTCATTTAAAAAAGACATCTGAATTATTTATTAATTTGTACAAAAATAGTATTCCTAAACTGATGCGTAGAATTATAAACAATATATTTTGGATTTTTTGCCTACTGGCGATTGTTTCTTGTAAGGGAAAAACCGACAACGATGGCAAAAAAGTTTTCAATATTAATTTAGATCAAAATGTAACTTCTTTAGATCCAGCTTTTGCTCGTAACCAAAATGCCATTTGGATGATTAATCAAATATTTAATGGATTGGTGCAAGTAGATAAAGATTTAAATACCATCCCTTGTATTGCTAAAAGTTGGACAATGTCGGCAGATGGATTGACCTATACGTTTAACCTACGCAATGATGTTTATTTTCAGGATGATCCTTTATTTAAAAATGGAAAGGGAAGAAAAGTTGTTGCTTCAGATTTTTCCTATAGTTTTTACCGTTTAATAGATCCTAAAGTTGCCTCATCTGGAGGATGGATTTTTAGTGATAAAGTGAAAGATGCTAACAGTTTTAAAGCACTAAACGATACCACTTTTCAAATTCAATTATTGAAACCCTTCCCTGCTTTTATGAATTTATTAACTGCTCAATATTGCTCTGTTGTACCTAAAGAAGTTGTAGAGCATTACGGTAAGGATTTTAGAAGTCACCCGGTAGGCACAGGCCCATTTAAATTTAAGTATTGGAAAGAAGATGAAATTTTAGTTTTACTTAAAAACGAGCACTATTGGGAAAAAGATGGAGATGTTCAACTTCCATATTTAGATGCTGTTAAAGTCACTTTTATTACCGATAAGCAAAGTGCTTTTATGAATTTTATTAAAAAAGACCTTGATTTTTTTAATAGTGTTGATGGAAGTTACCGAGATGATATTTTGACTAAAAGTGGTAAAATGACCAGTAAATACAAGGGGAAATTTCAATTATTTAAAGGCCCTTATTTATGTACAGAATATGTAGGAATTTTAGTGGATACATCTAAAACAATTGTTAAAAATTCTCCTTTACGTTTTCAAAAAGTGAGGCAAGCAATTAACTATGCAATTGATAGACAGAAATTAATTAAATATTTAAGAAATAGTGTCGGAACTCCTGCAACATCAGGTTTTATACCCAAAGGGATGCCAGGTTTTGACAGCACCAGAGTAAAAGGTTACGATTACAATCCAGCATTATCTGCAAAATTATTGGAAGAAGCAGGATATCCCAATGGGAAAGGAATGCCTGAAGTTACGTTAAGCACTTCTACCACTTATAAAGATTTAATTGAATTTATTCAGGGTGAATTGAATAACATTGGGATTAAGGTAAAAGTAGATGTTAGTCCTAATGCTAGTTTACGTGATATGATGGCCAAGAATGAGGTAAACTTTTTTAGAGGCTCATGGATTGCCGATTATGCAGATGGCGAAAACTATCTATCTGTATTTTACTCTAAAAACAAAGTTCCATTTGGCCCAAATTATACTGGTTATTTTAACGATGAATTTGACAAGTTATTTGAGCAAAGTTATTTTGAAAGCGATTCTAAAAAACGATATGAATTGTATTATAAAATGGATAATATGGTAATGGAATATTCTTCCGTTGTTCCTGTTTTATACGATCAGGTAGTGGTTATGCTGCAAAATAATATTAGTGGATATCCTATTAATCCATTAAGTTTAATGATTTTGAAAAGGGTGAAGAAGAAGTAAATTGAATTGTTTTATTGTTAATGTAAATTTGCAAAAAACCAGTCAGAAAAAAATATAAACATGATTAAACAAAAAAGCCTCTGCTAAAATAGCAGAGGCTTTTTTGTTATGCAGTAGTATTACGTTTTATTGTTGCACACCACCCATTTGACCACCTTGTTGATTTTGGTCTTGTTTGATATCATCATTTTTGATTTTCTTTTTCTCGGTAAATTTCAACTTACCAAATTTATAGCTAAAGTTCAAACCAAATGAACGTAATGGATAATAAATATTTTGAGTTTGATAATTATCATCACCTCGTGTTACTGTTTCGATATGTAAATCACGTTTAAATGGATTCAACACATTTAAACCAATTGTCCCTTGTTTTTTGAAGATGTCTTTTTTAACAGCACTACCATAAAAGAACATAGGTTCTGTTTTACTCTGGTAGGTATAACGAGGTGAGTTAACCACTCCAAAAAATTCTAAGCTCCAGCCACCTTTAAATGTATTTGCAGAACGCATAAAGAAATTGTAGTTCAAAAATGTTCCTTCATTCATTCCTTTGATGTCTGGTCTACTTTTAACTTCATACGTATTTAACGCAATGTTACTCATCAATGTCCATTTTGGAAGAGGATTGTAAGAAGTAAATAAGTTAAAACCAAAGCTTTGTGTTGTCCCTACGTTTTCGAATGTAGATAAAATTTTACCTGATGATGGATCGTTTTTATTAATAGCTTCAATAATATTTTTTGTATTACGATAGAAAATAGATGCATTAATAATTGAACCTTTAATATATGTAGAATAACCAAACTCCATGTTATCACTTAACTCTGGCGCTAAATCAGGATTTCCTTGAAAGTCAAACGAAATGTTGCTCTTATTTAAAAAAGGATTTAGATAGGCTAAACTTGGACGTTGCATCCTACGATTATAGGCTAATTTTAAAGTTGTTTTACCTTTAATAGTTTGAGATAAAATTGCGCTTGGAAATAGGTTAAAGTAATCATTTTTATTATTAGAGAAATTGATAGCTGTATATTCTGCTCTAAGCCCGCCCTTAAACTGTATTTTCTTAGTTAAATTAAAAGCAATTGTACTATAAACTGCACCGACATTTTGATCATAATCAAAATCTTGGTTTAAACCTGCATCATATTTACTCTGGATATTTCTAAAGATGGCCTTTCCCCCAGCTTCAAAAGTTACTGTTTTACTAAAAGGATAAACATAATCTGTTTGTGCGGTATACTCCCTATTTTCGCCAACATTATTACTTGCATCATATTTAACAGGTAAATCTGCAACAGTTCTTTGATCGTTAACAAATTCATTTGTATTCTTTCCTGTAGTTAACTGACCAGATATAGAAAATTCTTCCCCTTGTTTTTTGGTTGTTAACTTATAATCCATATTCCAATCTAAGTTACCATTGCTCATGTCTGTACTACTTATAACTTTCCCAGTTTGCACATTATTGATAAAAATACCTGATTTACCAGGGCCACCATTGTAAAAACGAGTGTATTTGGCATTTGTACTGATGTTATTATAAGCGTTAAAATCATAATCTAAACCAAGACTTCCATTATAGGCTTCTCTAGTCCAATCTGAAGTACCATCTTGTAGAACACCCGTAGTTACATTGTTCTTAGTAATTTCATTATAAAACACCACTCTCGATTCTTGTGGATAAGCCAATTGAGTTCCTAAAGCTGTATTTACACTGAATCGTCCTGTTTTAGCAGTTAAATTGAAAGCACCAGCATTTTGACGAGTTCCAGTCGTTGCGTTTACACTTCCACTTACACCTTCTGCATTACTTTTTTTGGTAATAATGTTAATGATACCTCCAGAACCTTCTGCATCATATTTAGCAGATGGATTGGTAATCACTTCCACACTTTTAATTTGATCTGCTGGCAACATTTTCAACGCATCCGCTACGCTATTTGCCATAGTACCTGAAGGTTTTCCATTGATTAAAACACGAACAGAACTTCCACGTAATTGAACATTACCATTAATGTCAACCGAAAGCATCGGCACTTTGCGCATTACATCAGTTGCATCTCCACCTGCATTTGTAGCATCAGCCTCCGCATTGTACACCAAACGATCAATTTTATTCTCTACTACTGCTTTTTGTCCAACAATGTTTACTTCGCTTAAGGTATTTGCAGTAGCACTTAAAATGATAGAGCCAACATTATAATCTGGTTTCTCTGGTGTAGTTTTTATGGTTACACTTTTCGTTTTATAACCCATAAAACCGATAGATAATTTATATTCATCTGGTGCAACGTTTTGTAAAATGATTTTACCTTTTTCATCTGTTACACCACCATTTACAGCCTTACCATCTTTCACTTTTAGTAAGGAAACTGTAGCATAATCTACTGGTTTATTGGTTACTGAGTTCTAAAATAATTGCGGTAATACGACCTGTTACAGTTACTTTTTGTCCACCTCCCATTCCAGGAAATTGAGCTTTAGCATTGAACATGAAGATTAAACCTATACTTAAAAGTAGAATTCTTTTCATTGTATTATTAATTTGTTTGTTTCTTAGTCTAACAAAAGTAGCTTTTGTTACATGTTTATAGAGAGATTTTAGACCATCAGGAACGATTTGACGGTGAATGCTGATTTTTTGACGGTGAACTGTTTACTAGAAATGCTGTCTGAAACCAGTTAAACTTTTTCGAAGTTCTCTATTTCTTTTAAAAATTTTCCCGATTTGATAATTGAACTCCATTCCACACCATAAAATATCATTCTAAACCATCTTTTATCCATATTTTTGATATTGATGTTTTTGTAAAACCAAATGCCTATATAAGTTAACAGCAATACTACTGGCATTTGAATAAGCCAAAATGCTATGGGATTTTTCTCAATTAATTCTAATCGAATATTCCAAGTTGCAAATACTGGAAATTGCAAAAAACAAATGCCTATTACTCTTAACGTTGAACTCTGCAATTTTGCCATTTTTTGCTGCATTTGTAAAATATTTTCACTTCTATCTATTTCACTTATTAGTACCAATTGCCTAATGTACATAATGACAGCAATCACCATAATTAATAAATGAATACCTACCGATAAATTGATAAAAATAGAAGCAAAAGGAATTAAATGATATAGAAAATAACCCACCAAAGCTGAATAAATAATTCCTATAAAAACGACTAAAAGCTTATAATTTCTAGCTGGCCTAAGGGCATTTTTAGCTTTTTGTTGTTGTAATTCTGCTATAATTTTTTGATTAAGAGAAAGCGATTTTTCTAATTTTTCATCGTATTGTTTCCAAAGATTGATGATTTCTATATTTTCCATGTGATTAATTGTTAGTAGAAAATTTCTGTTTAAGTTGTTCTTTAATTCTTCCAATTTTTGTGGCCACATTGGTGGAAGTAATACCTATAATTTCCGCCATTTCTTTATGAGATTTTTCTTCGAGATACAATAACATCAATGCTTTATCTAAAGGCTTTAATTGGTTGATGAACTTTTGCAATGCATTTAAGTTTGCTTCCAATCCTTCTTCTAGGTTCTCATCAACAATTTCAATTAAATGCTCTTCACCCATTAAAACTGTGTTTGTTGTTTTTTGCTCTTTTCTATAAAATGAAATGGCAACGTTTAATGCAATGCGATACATCCAAGTAGACAACTTGTATTCGTTATTGAAATTTCCCCACGATTTCCATAGCTGAAATATGATTTCTTGTGCCAAGTCTTCGCGATCATCCGCATTTTGGCAATAAGAGTTACATATTTTAAATATGAGACGCTTATTGGTTTCAATAATTTTTAAGAATTCTTGTTGATTGTGTTGCATTAATTAAATCGTCTTTCCCTATTAATCGCAGCAAGGTCAGAAATATCACAAGGAATGTGAAAAATAATTTCTGGGAGATAAAAGATAGCCGCAAATTCGCAGATTATTTTGATTTTACATGGGCTCGTTGAACATTAATGCTTAAAACAAAAGCCACAGATGGACAGATTTAAATCTGCTAATCTGTGGCTATCTAATGTCTAATGCAGTGTATTAAACTACAATATTCACAATTTTTCCTTTTACAAAGATGATTTTCTTAGGCGTTTTGCCTTCTAAATATCCTTGCACCTGCTCATTTGCCAAAACAATTTCTGTAGCTTGATCTTGCTCTAAACTTAAACTCAAATTTAAATTCATTCTCATTTTACCATTAATAGAAACTGGATAAGCGAATTCTGCTTCCTCTAAATAAGCTGGATTAAAGGTTGGATATGGTGTGTTTGATAAATCTGTATTGCCTAACAATGACCATAATTCTTCGCAAATGTGTGGAGCATACGGTGAAAGTACAACCACTAAATCTTCTAAAACCTGACGATTTTTACATTTCAAGTCTGTTAATTCATTTACTGCAATCATGAAGCTAGAAACTGATGTATTGAACGAAAAACGCTCTACATCATCTTGTACTTTTTTAATGATTTTATGCAATGCTTTTAATTCCGCTTTTGTAGGGATCGAATCATTTACATGAAAGACCCATTCTTCATTGTGGAATAAACGCCAAAACTTACGTAAGAATTTAAATACACCTTCAATTCCGTTAGTATTCCAAGGTTTACTTTGCTCTAAAGGACCTAAGAACATTTCGTACATACGTAATGTATCAGCACCGTATTGTTGAGCTAAAATTTCTGGGTTTACTACATTATAATAGCGTTTAGACATCTTTTCTATCTCTACACCACAAAGATATGTCCCTTTTGTATGTTTAGAGTTAGTTCCATCTTCATATATAAATTTCGCATCAATAAATTCTGGTCTCCATTGTCTGAATTCGTCCTGGTTTAATATATCATTATGAACAATATTAACGTCAACATGAATTTCTGAGATGGATACTTCATCTCCCAATTCAACATCAATCATCCAACCTTTTAATAGATCCTTATCTTGACTTTTCTTATATTGTTGATAAAGTGTGTGTGATATAAAATAGGAATCTTTAATATTTCCTAAATTACCTAAAATACTCAGTCTATAGACAATACTTGATCTACCTTGTATCATCCCTTGGTTAATCAACTTTTTGAAAGGCTCTTCTTCATTTACATAACCTAAATCTTTCAAAAACTTGTTCCAGAAACGGCTATATAATAAGTGACCAGTTGCGTGTTCAGAACCACCAATGTATAAATCTACGTCTTTCCAATAGGCAATGGCCTCTTTTGAAGCAAATTTATTTCCATTTTGCGCATCCATATAACGATACCAATACCAACTACTTCCCGCCCAACCTGGCATGGTAGAAAGTTCATATTCATACCGATCTTCATAACTCCAGTCTGTTGCTCTTCCTAATGGTGGTTCGCCGCTTTCAGTTGGTAAATATTTATCAATTTCTGGCAATAACAATGGCAATTCTTCTTCCTTAATTAAATAAGGTAATCCATCTTTAAAGTAAACCGGAATTGGTTCTCCCCAATAACGCTGACGACCAAAAATTGCATCACGCATGCGGTAATTTACTTTCGCTTTTCCAACGCCTTCTCTTTCTATCCAATGATTTAAGTATGAAACCGCTTCCTTATAGCCTAAATTATTTATGAAATCAGAGTTGATATATTTTCCTTCCTTAGTTGGATCAGCTTCTACTTCAATATCTTTTTGAGCATCTAAAATTTGGATAATCGGCAAATTGAAATGTTTTGCAAATAGCCAATCACGTTGATCGCCACTTGGCACACCCATTACCGCACCAGTTCCGTAACCCGCCAAAACGTAATCAGCAATCCAAATTGGCACTTCTTCACCATTTACAGGATTAATCACATAACTTCCTGTAAATGCTCCAGAAACTGTTTTCGTATCCGCCATACGGTCTAATTCAGATTTCTTTTTGGTTTGAGCAATGTAATTATCGATATCTGCTTTTTGTGCTTCAGTTGTTAAGGCTTGCACTAATTCATGTTCTGGTGCTAAAACGATGAATGAGACACCAAAGATGGTATCAACACGGGTGGTGAATACTTCTATATAAGCCTCACCCCGACCCTCTCCAAAGGAGAGGGAGTTTAAATCGTTACTTTTAGTAGCAACTTTATCCTCTCGATTATCAAGTTCTGTTTTTATTTTATTGGCAACGAGATTAACATTACTTAAAACCTCCTCATTTGAGAAACGAATTACTTCAAAACCCAATTGATTTAAAGCATCTGTTCTAACTTTATCATTTTCTTGAGCTTCCAAGTGATATCCACCATCTACCTCAATGATTAACCTTTTAATTAAACAAATAAAATCAGCAATATATGCTCCAATCGGATGCTGTCTTCTTATTTTATGTCCAGTTTGATTATTTCTTAATTTTTGCCAAAGTGCATCTTCAGCATCAGTTTGATTTCCCCTATTTGCTCTTGCATTAGTTTTTAACACTTCCCACAACAATGGATCTGCAGTTTCATAACCGTAATTATTAGCTCCCTCTCCTTCGGAGAGGGTTGGGGTGAGGCTTATTGAGAATTTCACACTCGCTCCTACACTTTTACCAATCCAGTTGCGTTGCATTTCCTTAACTGGTTCAGGCCAATCGATAGTATTTAAACCTTGCAATAATCGCTCTGCGTAAGCCGAGATTCGCATGCTCCATTGCATCATTTTTTTCTGTTCAACAGGAAATCCTCCACGTTCAGAAAAACCATCTTTCACTTCATCATTAGCCAAAACAGTTCCCAATGCTGGGCACCAATTCACCGTACTTTCCTTTAAATATGTTAAACGATATTTTAATAATTCAACTTGTTTTTCTTCATCTGTAAATGCCGCCCAATCGCTAGGCATAAAATCTTTTACATCTTCATCGCAAACCGCTTTTACATAGGCACTGCCACCTGCATTAAATTTTTCAATTAAGGTAGTAATATCTTCTGCTTTGTCAGTCTCTAAGTTGTACCACGAATTAAATAATTGCATGAAAATCCATTGCGTCCATTTGTAATAAGATGGGTCGCTTGTACGAACTTCTCTACTCCAATCGAATGAAAAACCAATTTGATCTAACTGGCGACGATATGTTGCAATATTTGCTTCGGTTGTAATTGCTGGGTGCTGACCAGTTTGAATAGCATATTGTTCTGCTGGTAATCCAAAAGAATCATATCCCATTGGATGCAAAACATTAAATCCTTTTAATCTTTTATATCTCGAAAAAATATCAGATGCAATATAGCCCAGTGGATGCCCAACATGTAAACCCGCTCCAGATGGATAGGGAAACATATCTAACACATAATATTTTGGTTTACTAGAATTGGTATCGGCTTTAAATGTTTGATTTTCTGCCCAAAATTTTTGCCACTTCTGCTCTATTGCTGCAAATTGATAATCCATTAATTTCCTCTTTCTTAAATAGTTTGCGAAAATAAGCAAATTAAGCCTCTTTTTTAAGTGTAGCGCATAAAAAACGCCATCTCTTTTTAAAAGACGGTGTTCGTACTGCAATTTGTTGGTTAAATCCTTATCTGCTTAGGTAATTAGTTTCTGTAATTTTAGGATTTGAGCTTATTACTGTTCCTAAAATTGAAAATGATTCTGTGTTATTATAGCCACTTAATTCTAAATCTTTTTGAGAAAAATCCATACAAATCAAGGACGGGAGGATGTCCTGAAATGTCCGAAAATGTCTGGACTTGTCTGTGAAGAATTAGAATTCTCCTAGAGTTCTCCTAGGTTTGTTCTGGTATTGTTCTGCTAAAACGCGGTTTTCTAGGAGGAATGTAGGAGCAAACTGGGAGCAAACCATATGTTAGATTGATAAACATCAGCATTGATGAGGATGAGAAAGTTAAATAATGTTAAGTCTCTATTGATTAATGCAAAATTTACTAATTTACTTTCCTTAAATTAAGCATCAATGCAAAAACAAAAAGGCATTTATTTACATTTCTGCTTATCTTTCTTTATTTTCGCAAAAACAAAAACATAAATACATGGAAGAATTTGAAGTAAGCGAAGCTTCTAAGAAGACAAAAACCATTTATATTTCCACCATTTTTAGCATTGCATTGGTTTTACTAATGTTAGGTATGTTGGGTTTAATCTTGGTTCATGCTAAAAACTTATCCAATTATGTAAAAGAGAATATTGTTTTAAACATTATTGTTGATGAAGGCGCTAAAGAAACTGACATTTTAGCTTTTCAAAAAGAGTTGAATGCAAACACAGCAGTTAAGCAAACTCAATATGTAAATAAAGAAGTTGCACAACATAACTTGACCAAAGACTTAGGCGAAGATTTTGTAAACTTTTTAGGATACAATCCATTACTTTCTACCATTGATGTTTATTTAAAAGCAGATTATGCAAATAACCAAAGCATTGATGCACTTAAAAAAAACATAGAAAAAAACCCAATTGTTAAAGAGGTAATTTATCAGAGTTCTTTAATTGATATGGTGAACAAAAACATTAGCACCATTAGTTTAATTGTGTTGGGTTTTGCAATTATCTTATTAGTAATTGCAGTTGCATTGATCAACAACACTATTCGTTTGGCAATTTTCTCGCAACGCTTTTTAATAAAGAGCATGCAGTTAGTTGGCGCTACCAAAAACTTCATTAGAAAGCCTTTCATATTAGTTGCAGCATTACACGGTTTAATTGCTTCTTTTATCGCAATTATTATTTTGCTTGGGCTTTTATATTATGCACAAAAGGAAATACCTGAAATATTGATTTTAAGAAACTATACCGAATTTGGTTTCGTATTAATTGGTATGATTGCTATTGGTATTTTTATTACCTCAATGAGTACATTATTTGCAGTAAGCAGGTATTTACGTTTAAAAATTTACGATCTATATAGATAATGGCAGAAAAACAATCAGCACCTGTAAAACAGGATAAAAAACAGAATTGGTTTTTACAAAAAAGAACTATCAGTTATTATTAATTAGCGTTGCTATTGTGGTAGTTGGCTTTATTTTAATGATGGGTACCACAGGTGATATTTATGATGTGAGAAGAACTTTAATAGCACCAATGGTGGTATTGTTTGGCTTTGCATTTGGTATTTATGCTGTTTTAAAAAAATAAGGGTTAATGAATTTTATACAAGCCCTAATCCTTGCAATTATTGAAGGATTAACTGAATTTTTGCCAGTTTCATCAACAGGGCATATGATTATTGGCTCCTCTATAATGGGCATCGCTTCTGATCCTTTTGTGAAGTTATTTACGATTTGTATTCAACTAGGTGCCATTTTATCTGTGGTGGTGTTATATTTCAAACGGTTTTTTAAGAGCATTAACTTTTACATTAAATTAGTTATCGCATTTATTCCAGCTGCTATTTTTGGTGTTTTATTGAGTGATAAAATCGATCAAATGTTAGAAAGTCCGCTTACCGTTGGAATTTCTTTAGTAGTTGGTGGGGTTATTTTATTATTCGTTGATAAATGGTTTAGTAATCCGACCATCAATGAAGAAGCAGAAATCAATTATTTAACTGCTCTAAAAATTGGCTTTTTTCAATGCTTAGCAATGATACCTGGCGTTTCTAGATCTGGAGCAAGCATAGTTGGCGGGATGAGCCAGAAATTAAGCAGAAAAGTAGCTGCAGAATTTTCTTTCTTTTTAGCTGTACCAACCATGTTTGCTGCTACAGGCAAAAAATTACTAGACTTTTATAAAGAAGGGCATTCTATTTCGCATGAGCAAATACAAATTTTAGCTTTTGGTAATGTTGTTGCTTTTATCATCGCCCTATTGGCAATTAAAAGCTTTATTGGTTATTTGAACAAAAATGGTTTTAAACTATTTGGATGGTATAGAATTATTGTTGGACTAGTTATTATCGTTTTGATTTTATCTGGACACCAACTCTCTATCATTTAAACCGTAGCTTTGCATCAAAATAATTTCTTTTGGAGAACAAAAACCTACAATTTCCTGATTTTGACTTTGCCCAAGGCGAGCTTCTTCTATTAAACAAACCCTACAAATGGACTTCTTTTGATGTGGTTGGCAAGATTAGAAATTCGCTAAAACCTTTAAAATTAAAAGTTGGACATGCCGGCACATTAGATCCTTTAGCTACAGGTTTATTAATTATCTGTACGGGAAAATTAACCAAGCAAATCGATACTTTTCAGGCAGAAGAAAAAGAATATACGGGCACCATGATTTTGGGAGCGAGCACACCTTCTTTCGATATGGAAACTGAAGTTGATGCAACTTTTGCTATTCAACACCTAACTGAAGAAGAAATTTACGCTGCTACAGAACCCTTTAAAGGTGATATTGAACAATATCCACCAGCACATTCTGCTGTTAAAGTAAATGGCGAACGCTTATACGTGAAAGCTCGTTTAGGAGAAGAAGTCGAACTGCGCAAACGCCACGTTACTGTAAATGCATTTGAAATTACTAGAATTGATTTACCAGAAATCGATTTCAGAATTGTATGTAGCAAAGGAACTTACATTCGTTCGTTAGTTTCAGATTTTGGCAAACAACTAAATAATGGAGCGTATTTATCCAAACTTACTCGTACCCGCAGCGGAAACTTCTTATTAAAAAATGCATTTGAAGTAGCAGATTTGGTTCAGTATCTTCGTAATAAGAGAGAAGAAAATAAACAGGAAACAGAATCCAATTAAGCGTTTATGGAAAACATCAAAAATAAGAATACTCGATTTTTAAAAGAAGGAGCTTTAATTATTTGCGGTGTAATATCTGCTTGCTTCGGACTTAAAAGTTTTTTATTGCCAAGTCATTTTATAGATGGAGGTGTAACTGGTATTTCTCTATTAGTAAGAGCACTAACCGGGTGGAATTTATCTTATTTGATTATCATCATAAATATTCCGTTCATTATAATGGGATACAAACAAATAGGAAAAGGTTTTGCAATAAAAACTACAATTGCCATTGCGCTACTTTCCATCGCTTTAATTGTTTTGCCTTTTAATCCGATTACTCACGATAAATTATTAATTGCATTTTTTGGTGGCTTCTTTTTAGGTGGCGGAATTGGATTGGCCATGAGGGGTGGTTGCGTAATTGACGGAACTGAAGTATTGGCCTTATATATTAGTAGAAATAGTATGTTAACGGTTGGAAATATTATCCTTATCCTGAACATTATTATTTTTGCATTTGCTGCCTATTTTTTAAATATCGAAACAGCTTTATATGCTATCTTGACGTATTTATCTGCTTCAAACACAGTTGATTTTATTGTAAACGGATTAGAAGCGTATACGGGTGTAACCATTATTTCAGAAAAAAATGATGACATCAAACATTTCATTATCAATAATATGAAAAGAGGTGTTACAGTATATAAAGGTGAAGGTGGCTATTTAGAAAAGAAAGACATTGATATCATATATACAGTTGTAACTAAGCTAGAAATGAGCAAATTACAATCTGAAATTAGGCAAATAGATCCAGATGCTTTTGTAGTACAACAACAAATTGCAGACCTTAAGGGAGGTGTTGTTAAACGCCAAGCTTTACATTAAAAGATACGTTTTGAAAATATACCACCAACTTTCTGAATTTAAAAAATTAGACAATGCCATTGTTACTATTGGCACTTTTGATGGTGTTCATTACGGACATCAGAAAATTATAAAACGCTTGTGCGAATTAGCAAAATCTTCTGGTGGTGAAAGTGTAATCTTAACTTTTTTCCCGCACCCGCGGATGATTATTGATCCTGAAAACCAAGATTTAAAATTAATCAATACGATTAAAGAAAAAGCGGAGATTTTAGCAAATTTAGGTGTTGATCATTTAATTATCACTCCATTTACACGAGATTTTTCTAATCTAAGCGCAGCCGAATACATTAAAAACATTTTAGTGGACACCATTGGCACAAAACAAATTATTGTAGGTTACGATCATCGTTTTGGCAAAGACAGAAAAGGTGGCATGAAAGAGTTGGAAGAATGTGCTGCATTGTATAATTACAAAATTGAAGAAATACCTGAGCAGGATATTAATGATGTTGCGGTAAGTTCAACCAAAATTCGTAAAGCTCTTTTAGATGGGGATGTGGCTTTAGCTGAAACCTATTTAGGCTATCACTTTTCTATTAGCGGCCCTGTAATTAAAGGGGATAAAATTGGCAGAACAATCGGATTTCCTACGGCAAACATTTTTGTAGAAGAAACCTATAAACTTATCCCAAGTGATGGGATTTATGCGGTAACCGTTGAAATGCTAGAGGAGAAAGGTAATAATTGCGTAACGTACAAAGGCATGGCGTACATTGGTCAACGCCCAACTATTAACGGCATGACACGTAATATTGAAGTAAATATTTTCGATTTCAATCGTGAAATTTACGGTCAAACCATTAAAATGAATTTCCTAAAATTCTTACGTCACGATGTAAAATTTACAGGTTTGGAAGCTTTAACTCAACAATTACATCAAGATAAAGAAGATACTTTAGCATTCTTTCAGCAAAACCCAAATTTATAATAGTGCCTTAAAGCATTCAAAAACCGATTATTTTTGCTATATTTAAAGCAATGAGGGGTTTTATTACTTTTTTACTATTGTCTTTTTTTTATCTATCTACGACTCATGCCCTAGATAATAGAACTTGTGCAGTTGTTCAAAAGTCGAGTAAGAAATCTATTCTTATTTTGGATAAGGCAAATGTATTATCTAAACGAGCGAAAAGCTCTTTAAGTAAAGAACCATTTTCCGAACATTTAAATCGGATTCATCAAACTATACAACATCCAACTTTAGCAGGTGCAATTAGTTTTCTCTACAGCTATTTAACACTTACATTTTCACCTATTAAATCAATAAAAAAGTTTAAAGGTAAGGTCAATTATAGCTATCAATTTATTTTTAATTGCCTATTTCCGAAGCATACTTTTTGGTAATTCTTTTTGCTAAAACCAGCATTAAAATTATTCATCAAAAAAATATACTTTATGATTCACTTACCTGTATTAATTGCCGATTTAGGTCTTATCCTTGCTGCAGCTGGAGTAACTACACTCCTATTTAAAAAAATTAAACAACCATTAGTATTGGGCTATATTTTAGCCGGTTTATTGGTTGGTCCACATATTAACATTATTCCAACTGTTAGCGATTATAAAAGCATCACCATTTGGGGTGAAATTGGTGTAATCTTCCTTTTATTTAGTCTTGGACTTGAATTCAGTTTCAAAAAATTAGTAAAAGTTGGCGGTTCTGCATCAATTACTGCTATTGTAAAAGTACTTTTCATCATCCTAGCTGGTTACCTCATTGGTATAGCTATGGGTTGGAATAACATGGATAGTATTTTTCTTGGTGGGATTATTTCTATCTCCTCTACTATGATTACCATTAAAGCTTTTGAAGAACTCGGCATTAAACATAAAAAGTTTGCCGGTTTGGTATTTGGTGTATTGATCGTAGAAGATTTGGTAGCCATTTTATTACTAGTCCTGTTTTCTACAATGGCAGTGAGTCAGCAATCTGCTGGCCCAGAAATGATCAAATCAATCCTAAAACTAAGTTTCTTCCTGGTGTTGTGGTTTTTAGGTGGAATATTTTTAGTGCCTACATTTTTAAAGGCCACCAAAAAACTAATGAATGATGAGACAATGTTGGTGGTATCATTAGCTTTATGTTTAGTTATGGTTTTATTAGCAGATAAAGCTGGTTTTTCTCCTGCATTGGGCGCATTTATCATGGGGTCTATATTGGCAGAAACTACTCAAGCAGAACGAATAGAACACTTAACAAAATCTGTTAAAGATTTATTTGCCGCTGTATTTTTTGTTTCCGTAGGTATGTTAATCAACCCAAGCATATTGATTGAATATGCAATGCCTATCTTTTTAATTACGTTAGTAATTATTTTCGGAAAAATTCTATTTACTGTTCTTGGTGCTTTGTTAGCTGGTCAACCACTTAAAACTTCGGTACAAGCTGGTATGAGTTTAGCACAAATTGGGGAATTCTCATTTATCATTGCCACGTTAGGCGTAAGTCTAAAAGTAACAAGCGAATTTCTATATCCTATCGCAGTAGCCGCAGCAGCACTTACCACATTTACAACACCCTATTTAATTAAACTATCAGAGCCTCTTTACAACTTTTTAACTAACAGATTGCCACAAAGATGGTTAAATGGAATTGAAAGATACAGTTCTAGTACAGAAGGTATAACAACTTTAAGCGACTGGAAAATCTTACTCCGATCGTACATATTTAATACCATTATCCACGCTGTAATTATTATTTCTATTATCTTATTGGCAGCTCGATTTTTAAATCCATTTATAGCAAATCAGTTAGATATAGGCTCAAACGCAACAATCATAAGTGCAATTATCTCTTTTATCTTAATGACTCCATTCTTATGGGCATTATCTATCAGAAGAATACAAAAAACTGCTTACTCACATTTATGGCTCAATAAAAAATATACACGAGGACCATTAATAGTTATTGAAGTGCTCAGAATTTTATTAGGGATTTTCTTTGTAGGATTTTTAATGTATGAATTTTTTGATACCTGGATTGCAGCTGGAATAGCATTAGCACTTGTCATATTGGTCATGATTATTTTCTCTCGTAAACTACAATCGTTTTACAATAAATTGGAAACAAGGTTTATGTTAAACTTAAATGCTAGAGAAAATAGAACGCCAGATATTTTACCTTGGGATACGCACTTGACCGAGATTACGGTTGCACCAGAATCAGAACTGGTAGGAAAAACTTTAGTCGATTTGAAAATTAGAGAGCAATACGGTGTAAATATTGCTATGATTGAAAGAGGCAAAATCAATATTTCAACGCCAAGTCGAGATGAACGTTTATATCCATACGATAAATTATTAGTTATTGGAACGGATGATCAATTAGCGAATATCAAACCTTTATTTGATGGAATTATAGACGAAACTTTAGTTTCTATTCCTATGCAGGATATGTCATTGCAAAAAGTTATCATCAACAGTAAATCTCCTGTTTTTGGACAAACCATTAGAAATTCTGGCATTAGAGAACAAACACAAGGCCTAGTAGTGGGCATTGAACGCGATGGTCACCGTATTTTAAATCCAGATTCTAATTTGATATTTGAAAATGGAGATATTGTTTGGATTGTAGGAAATAACAAACGCATTCCAGATTTGTTGAAATAATTTAATTTATCTTAGTAAAAGATGAAGAAAATAGACCAAGAAAAAGGTGAGTTTTTGGAAGAAATAATTAAGTACTGGGAAGAAGAAAACTTACTTAATGAAGCTACCGCAAATAAATTACGCCAAAGTTACGAAGCTAAAGTATTCGATTGGCGTAGGTTAGCACAATATTCATTTTGGGTGGCAATGGCTTGCGGTGTTATTTCTCTAGGGGCGTTACTGATAGACAAAACCTTGCTCAATTATATTCAAAGGCTATACAATACACCAAATAGTTTAATTAGCTTATTCTCAGCATTAGCTGCAATTGGTCTGTTTATATTGGGTTTTAAAAGAAAAAAGACTAAGCCCGAAAAGGTTTTTAGCAATGAAGCTCTTGTTTTTACTGCTGTAATGCTTACCGCAAATGCCATTGCCTATTTCGGAAAATCATTGAATAATGGCAGCAATCATTTCTCAATTTTAATATTACTATCTGTAGTAATTTATGCAGGCTTAGCTTATTTGTTTAAATCAAGGCTAATTTGGGTATTTACCTTACTTTCCTTTGGTGCTTGGTTCGGCACTGAAACAGGCTATTTATCACGTTGGAGTGGCTATTTTATAGGCTTAAATTATCCGTTACGCTTTGTATTATTCGGTTTATTCCTTACTGCTGTTTCGTTTTTATTAAGACGTAAGAAAAATCTCCAACGTTTTTTCCCAACTACGTATATCTGCGGAATGGCTTATCTTTTTATATCTCTTTGGTTGCTTTCGGTGTTTGGCAATTACGGCACTTTAGAAAGCTGGTATGCCGTAAAACAAATTAACCTGTTTTACTGGGCTATAATTTCGTCAACAATGTGTGCGATTAGCATTTTTATTGGTTTAAAATACCATGATGAAGTTGCTAGAGAATTTGGTATTACTTTTTTATTTATAAATTTATATACACGCTATTTCGAATATTTTTGGGATAGTTGGCATAAAGCATTATTCTTTTCTGTATTAGCCATTTCATTTTGGTTAATTGGCCGCAAAGCAGAAAAAATATGGAATATTGAGTTCACTAAGAATAAAATGGATCGAAAATGAAACAATACGATGAACGTGTAGATGCTTACATCGCAAAAGCTGCACCATTTGCACAACCAATTTTAATACATTTAAGAAATACCATTCACCAAGCCTCTCCTTTAATTAATGAAACCATTAAATGGGGATTTCCTCATTTCGATTATAAAGGCACTGTTTGTTCTATGGCAAGCTTTAAAGCACATTGCGCTTTTGGTTTTTGGAAGTCTTCTTTAATGAAAGATCCTTATCAAATTTTCGAAAAAGATGCGATGGGCACTATGGGAAGAGTTGAAAAAATGGAAGATATCCCTGAAACTAAAATTCTTACAGAATATATTTTAGAAGCATTAAAGCTGAATGAAGAAGGTACAAAAGTTAAAAAGGTAGTCACGCCAAAGGCGGAAATTGCAATACCATCAGACTTTGCAAGTGTATTGAATGAAAACCCAAGAGCCAAACAACAGTTTGAAAACTTTAGTCCATCACACCGTAGAGAATACTTAGAATGGATAACAACTGCTAAAGCAGAAGCCACCAGAATAAAACGTATGTCGACAACAATTGAATGGTTAAACGAAGGAAAATCTTTAAACTGGAAATATCAACGCTGATTTCTATAACTCCTATCATTTTAAACGAAAGTAAAATCTTAAAGCAGTGAAAAGTTTGGGTTATACTACTATGTCTTACCCTAAATAAACCAAACTTTGTTTAATAATAAGATACAACGCTAATGCATAAAGAAACAATGCAATAGAGCGATTAATGATATGGCTACTCAATGCAAATTTCTCTTGAATATATTTTGCAAAATGAGCATATCCATATAAAGCTAAAGCCGAACCCATACCCGAACCCAAACTAAAAATCACTAATGATAAGTAATTAGTATGGATCCACTCATGAAGAATCACATAATTGCCAAAAAACAACCAAAAAGGAATTTGTACTGGATTTAAAACTCCTAGCAACATTCCATAAAATACACTACCCTTTCTACTTCTGTTATCTTCACTCCTTGTTTTTGGGACTTTTTTACGATTAACCCAAGTAATTGTGCCCATTACAATAAAGAGCAAAATCATAAATAAGTCTACATATGTTCCTAATCTTACCTCACTAATGTTAGCATCAAGGTTAACATCACTTGATACCCAACGAGCAAAACGCATCATTCCGAAGGTAAAAAACACTTCTACGCAAGAAAAAGAAAGTATAAAGTACAATGCCTGACGCATGCCTTTGTTAATGGTAAGCTGCGCCACAGTAAGGTTAATATTTCCCGGAGGGATATAGCCCATGGCATTTAATACGATGCCTATTAGTAAGGTTAGGAAGAGCATAGTTTGCTAAGATACTATTTCAAATGTGCTTTTAAAAATTGACCAGTATAAGAACCTTTAGCATTTTGTAAATCTTCAGGCTTCCCTTCAAACACTACGTGTCCGCCTTTATCACCGCCTTCTGGACCAATATCGATCACCCAATCCGCACATTTAATCATATCCATATTGTGTTCAATCACTAAAATTGTATTTCCCTGTTCTATTAATGTATTTAAGGCTTTCAATAGCTTTTTAATATCATGAAAGTGTAGACCAGTGGTAGGTTCATCAAAAATAAACATTGTTTTTTGTGCATTATTTCCTTTGATTAAAAAGGAAGCTAATTTGATGCGTTGCGCCTCACCGCCAGATAAAGTATTTGACGATTGACCTAAATGCACATAACCTAAACCTACATCTAATAATGGATTTAGCTTTTGCAATATTTTAGGTTCTTTGGCAAAAAATGTAACTGCTTCTTCAATGGTTAAATCCAAAATATCCGCTACGTTTTTATCCTGATAAGTAATGTCTAAAACTTGTTGCTTAAATCTTCTTCCACCACAAGTTTCACAAGGCAAATAAATATCTGCCATAAACTGCATTTCTATTTTCACTTCACCCTCACCCTGGCACGTATCACAACGACCACCTTCTACATTAAAAGAAAATGCTGCAGGTTTTAATCCACTAGCTTTTGCAGCTGGTAAAGCCGAAAATAAAGCTCTAATATCATCCCAAGCTTTAACATATGTAACTGGATTTGAACGCGAAGAACGTCCAATTGGGTTTTGATCCACCATTTCAACAGCACTCACCAAATCGATATTACCAAAAACACCATCGTAACTACCAGTTTGCTCACCTGCATAATTACCTATAGCTTTTTGCAAAGCAGGATAAAGAATTTTCTTCACCAAACTCGTTTTTCCAGAACCAGAAACTCCACTCACACATGTAAAAATTCCAAGTGGGAATTTCACGTTGATGTTTTTTAAGTTATTTTCTCTAGCTCCTTTGATAAGGATATGGTCTTTCCACTCACGACGTTTTGCTGGAATAGCGATTTCTTCTTTTCCAGCTAAATAACGACCAGTTAATGAATTTTTATCTTTGATGATTTCATCATAAGTACCACTAAAAACTAAATTTCCTCCATTCGTGCCCGCTTCAGGACCAATATCTATGATATGATCCGCAGCTTTCATCATTTCTTCTTCATGCTCTACCACCAAAACGGTATTACCTACATTCCTTAATGATTCTAAAACTTCAATCAGTTTATGCGTATCTCTTGGATGCAAGCCAATACTTGGTTCATCTAAAACATAGACTGAACCAACCAAGCTACTCCCTAAGGAAGTTGCCAAATTAATCCGCTGACTTTCGCCACCAGAAAGGGTATTAGATAAACGATTTAAAGTTAAATAGCCTAAGCCAACATTATTCAAGTATAAAACCCTACTCGTAACTTCAGCTAATAAGCGTTTAGAAATTTTAATTTCAGTTTCTGATAATTCTAATTTTTCAAAAAATGGAAGTATTGTTGATAAAGGCATTAAGACCATATCTAAAATAGATTTTCCATCAATTTTTACATACGACGCATCCTTACGCAAACGAGTTCCTTTACAATCAGGACAAATCGTTTTTCCCCGGTAACGCGATAACATTACTCGGTATTGGATTTTATATGTTTGTTCTTCTAGCTCTTTAAAGAACTCATCTAAACCAGCAAAATACTTATTTCCTGTCCAAATTAAACGTTGTTGTTTTTCTGTTAATTCGCTATACGAGCGATGAATTGGAAAATCGAATTTATCCGCATTCTTGATAAACTTCTTTAACCATTCACCCATTTTTTCACCACGCCAAGGTGCTATTGCATTATCGTATAAGCTTTTGCTCTTATCAGGAATTACTAAATCTTCATCAATACCAATTACATTTCCATAACCCTCGCAACGTTTACATGCACCATAGGGATTATTAAAGCTGAAGAAATTAGGCGTTGGCTCTTCAAACTTAACACCATCTAATTCAAAACGATCGCAAAAGAAGGTTTGTTTTCCTTCGTGTTCTACAAAGCAATCGCCTTTGCCTTCAAAAAATGCAGTTTGAACAGAATCCGCCATACGACTTAACGTTTCTTCTTCTTCGTTTACAACAATTCTATCTATTAAAATACGAATGGTCTCGCTATCTGTCAATTCAACATCTTTTATCGAAGGATCTTCTAATAGATCTTCAATTTTTGCAATTTTACCTTTAAAGTAAACGCGTAAGAAGCCTTTTTGCAACAATACCGCTAATTCTTCTTTAACCGAGCGGTTGTTATGAGGATGCAATGGGCAGAAAATAGTTGCAACTACATCATTTCCTAAACCTAAAATAAAATCCACTACTGTGGTAACTGTATCTTTTTTAACTACTTCACCAGATATTGGCGAATAGGTAATGCCGATTTTAGAGAAAAGCAATTTTAAGTAATCGTAAATCTCGGTAGATGTACCTACCGTAGAACGTGGATTTGAAGTAATTACTTTTTGTTCAATTGCGATAGCAGGTGCAATACCTTTAATATAATCTACATCGGGTTTATTCATTCTGCCCATAAATTGCCGAGCATAAGATGATAAACTTTCTACATAGCGTCTTTGGCCTTCTGCATATAACGTATCAAAAGCTAAAGAGGATTTACCCGAGCCAGACATACCAGTAATTACAACCAATTTGTTTTTAGGTATGGCAACATCAATATTTTTAAGATTGTGAACTCTTGCCCCTTTTATAATGATATTTTTGTGTGGATCTTTCTCTATTTCCTTGCTCATGAACCGCCTTTGTAGCTATACTATTTTACAACCTCAAATTTACGAATTTGGTTTCAACCTAGCTCTATATTAGTACTATTTTACAAAAATTTACATTTTTTAACATATTTATTGTTGGATTATCAAAAAAAAATCCGTCTTTTGGAATTGTAACTCACACAAGTTAGAAACCACCATCTTAAAACAGGAGAAACGCTATAGATTAAAAAGCTACTTATTTATTTTAATTTTTAATAAAAAGAGAAGAGTTTTAGTTACGCACTCCTATGAAATTACAACAGCACAGTGATCAGGATTTGGTGAAGTTATATCTTAACGGAGAAGAATCTGTTTTAGAAGAGTTACTTCGAAGACATAAATCCAAAATATACACATCTATTTATTTATTGGTAAAAGACCAATACTTAGCCGAAGACATTTTTCAAGACGCTTTTATTAAGGTAATTAATACCTTACGCAGCGGCAGATATAATGAAGAAGGTAAATTTTTACCATGGGTGATGCGTATTGCGCATAACTTGGTCATCGATTATTTCCGTCGCGAGAAACGTGCGCCCGTAATTACCAGCGCTGATGGTACAGATGTACTTAATCTTTTGCAAATTCTTGAAGAAAGCACAGAAGATAGAATGTTACGTGAGCAAACACACGCAGATTTAAGAGCAATGATTCATCTTTTACCTGATGAACAGAAAGAAGTATTAATTATGCGTCATTATGCAGATTTAAGCTTTAAAGAAATAGCCGATTTAACAGATGTAAGCATTAATACTGCTCTAGGCAGAATGCGTTATGCGTTAAGCAATCTTCGTAAAATGATGAATGTGAAAGAAGTAACATCGCAAAGAGGTCTATAACATCAACCATTTATTCGTTATAAAAACCACAGATTGATAGATAATTAAAAAATCTGTTAATCTATGGTTAATAAAAACTACGAATTCATGCTCATAATCCATTTTATGAAATATAATTTGGAATACGCAAATAATTTAATCCAGTTGTAAAATAATATGTATGCAATTGCGTTTAGATTTAAAAACTTAATTATATTTCTAATTGTTTAATTGCGTATGACAAAAACCTCTACTTCAACCAACATTGTAAATTCTCTTAACACCCAACTTGTGGAAAAAGTTGCAGATGAAGCCGATCAACAGAATGAGCTATTTTACAACAGCATTAAATCCAAATTGGATGAGCTAGTTAAAAATCCATCAGATGAAATCATTAATAGGATTTTAGCTTACAGTAAAAAGAAATAATTTACAAAAAAGAAAAGCCCATTAACTCGAAGTTAATGGGCTTTTTAACTTTAATTACCTATCAATTTTATTTTGATATTTCTTATTACTGTATTTTGTTTACTTGATACTTTGTACCCGATACCTATATTTGTTCATGCTTAAAAAAGAACGGTATCAACTTTTTGTTTCTCATTTTTCTGCCAAACAACCCAACGCTGAAACAGAATTACATTATAATAATCCTTATCAATTGTTGGTTGCCGTTATTTTATCAGCACAATGCACCGACAAAAGGATAAATCAAGTTACTCCTGCTCTTTTTCAACGTTTTCCAAATGCAAAATCACTTGCAGAAACCACACCAGATTTAGTTTTCGATTACATTAGAAGTGTAAGTTATCCAAACAATAAAGCCAAACATTTAGTGGGCATGGCAAATATGTTGGTTAATGAATTTAATAACGAAGTACCATCTGATGTTGATCAATTGCAAAAAATGCCAGGCGTAGGCCGTAAAACTGCTAATGTAATTGCTTCTGTAATTTATGATGCACCTGCAATGGCAGTTGATACACATGTATTTAGAGTTGCTAATAGAATTGGTTTAACAAACGGCAAAACTCCATTAGCTGTAGAAAAAGATTTAGTAAAACATTTACCAGAGCACACAATTGCAATGGCACACCATTGGTTAATTTTACATGGACGTTATGTTTGTGTAGCTAGAAGTCCTAAGTGTAGCATTTGCGAGATCACACACTTTTGTAGGTATTTCGAAAAGACCTTTAAAACTAAATAAATTAGCTATGTTGATAATTTTATTAAAATATTTTAAATATTATTTGCATAAATCAAATTTAAATTAATATGTTTGCTAAAGTTATTAGTATTACAAAATTAGATTATTAGCCGATACATATATATTATTTACTTAGAGAATGACGAAAATGAACCCAAACGCAGAAAAATTAAAAGCACTACAATTAACCTTAGATAAATTAGAAAAATCATACGGTAAAGGTTCCGTTATGAAATTAGGAGATGCTGCCGTAGAAGCAATCGATTCGATTTCTACAGGCTCTATTAGTTTAGACATTGCCTTGGGCATTGGCGGTGTTCCAAAAGGTCGTGTGATAGAAATATACGGACCAGAATCATCTGGTAAAACTACTTTGGCTACGCATATTATTGCAGAAGCTCAGAAAAAAGGCGGCATCGCAGCATTTATTGATGCAGAGCATGCATTTGATAAAGGCTATGCAAAAAAATTAGGTGTAGATGTAGATAACCTTTTAATTTCACAACCAGATAATGGTGAACAAGCACTAGAAATTGCTGATAATTTAATTCGTTCTGGCGCAATTGATGTAATCGTAATTGACTCGGTTGCAGCTTTAGTACCAAAAGCAGAGATTGAAGGTGAAATGGGTGATAGCAGAATGGGTTTACAAGCTCGCTTAATGAGTCAAGCGCTACGTAAGTTAACTGGAACAATTGCTAAAACTGGATGCTGCTGTATTTTCATCAATCAATTACGTGAAAAAATTGGGGTGATGTTTGGTAACCCAGAAACTACAACTGGTGGTAATGCTTTAAAGTTCTATGCATCTGTACGTTTAGATATTCGTAGAACGTCACAAATTAAAGATTCAGATGAAGTTTCTGGAAATAGAGTGAAAGTCAAAATCGTTAAAAATAAAGTTGCACCACCTTTCCGCATAGCTGAATTTGACATTATGTTTGGTGAAGGTATTTCTAAAACTGGAGAAATTATTGATTTAGGTGTAGATTTTAACATCATTAAAAAAGCTGGATCTTGGTTCTCTTATGGAGAAACTAAACTAGGTCAAGGAAGAGATGCAGTTAAACAGTTGTTATTAGATAATCCAGAATTATCAGAAGAGATTGAAGCTAAAATTAGAGCTGAAGTAACAGGCGAAAAATTAGAAGAGAAAATATAATCTCAAAATAATCATCATCATAAAAAAAGGAGAATTTTTCAATTCTCCTTTTTTTATTTATTTAAAGCTCGATGATTTTGGAACAACTTGCGTGTTATTTTTCATAAAATCTCTATCTAACCTAAGAATGGTGTAGATAGCAATGATTACGCCTAGCATCAAAAAAAACAAACCCAGATAATTCTTTCTTTTATCCTGCTTAATTGCCCAGATTAAAAAAATAATTAACGGAATTAACAATAAACCAAAAAAGATATAACTCGTTGTTCCCATATTTTTTATTAAAAATTCATTCTCGCCATTGGCGAAATGTCTTGCCCTACAAAATCTCCAGCCAAAAATTTCTGATAACCAGCAATAGCAATCATTCCTGCATTATCTGTGCAATATTGAAAAGCTGGAATATAAACATTCCAACCTAAACTATCTTTCATTTCAGATAATGTATTTCGCAAACCGGAATTTGCAGAAACACCACCAGCAATTGCAATTTCTTTAATATTGTATTGTTTAGCAGCCTTTTTCAATTTGTTCATTAATATATTTATAATGCTAAACTGAACAGATGCACAAATATCCGCTAAATTTTCTTCTACAAACAAAGGATTTTCTTTTTGGCTGTCTCTAATAAAATACAAAATTGCAGTTTTAAATCCACTAAAGCTATAATTAAGTCCTTGTATTTGTGGCTCCGGGAATTTAAATGCTAATGGATTTCCTTGTTGAGCATACTTATCAATCAATGGCCCTCCTGGATAAGGCAAGTTTAAAATTTTAGCTGTTTTATCAAATGCTTCGCCTGCGGCATCATCCAAGGTTTCACCTACAATCTCCATGTCGAAATAATCTTTTACTAAAACTATTTGCGTATGCCCACCAGAAACCGTCAAACACAAAAATGGAAATTTTGGTTTTGGTTCGTCTATAAAATGAGCCAATATATGTGCCTGCATATGATTAACCGAAATTAATGGCAGATTTAAAGCTAATGCAAATGACTTTGCAAATGACACTCCTACCAACAAAGAGCCTAATAGGCCTGGACCTTGCGTAAAAGCAACGCCATTTAACTCATTTTTGTTAACTTTAGCAATTGACAATGCTTGCTGAACAGCAGGCACTATATTTTGTTGATGAACTCTTGATGCTAATTCTGGTATTACTCCTCCATAATTTTCATGAATTGTTTGGTTTGCAATAACATTGGCAGTAATTTTGCCGTTGTTACATACGGCAACTGATGTTTCATCACAAGAAGATTCAATGGCAAGTATTATAGACACGTTTATTATTATTAAGCTACAAAATTATTAAAAAACTATTAAAAATACTGCTTTGGGTTGTTGCATCAATAATATTATTGCTTGCTATTGTCATATTTTCCCTCCAGTTTAAACCTGTACAAACATTTGTAGCAAAAAAAGCTGCCGCATATCTTTCTAAAGAACTCAAAACTACAATTTCTATTGGTGGCCTATACGTAAAACCTTTTAAATCTGTCATCTTAGAGAACCTAGTTGTGCTTGATCAAAAGAAAGACACCTTGGCCAATTTTCCAAAGTTTTTAGTAGATCTAAATAAACTGTCCTTAAAAGAAAGAATTTTGGATGTAAATACTGTTCAGGTTAATAATGGCTCTTTCTTTTTAAAAGATAATCTAGATGGTTCATCAAATCTTGATTTTATTATAGATTATTTTGATAGTGGGCCACCTCCAAAGGTTAGGAAAAAGAAATTCCAATTCTTAATTGATAGGATAATTTTAAATAATGTAGCCTTTAAATATAAAAACTTAAAAAAGGATACCATTACCAAAGGTGTAAACTTTGAAGATATTAGTTTAACTAAACTAAATGGCATTTTCGAAAAACTGAACACCAATGGCCATATTCTTCAAGCTAATATTAAAAACTTAAACTTTAGAGAAAAGAGTGGTTTTAACTTAAAAAACTTAACAGCTTTTACTACAATTGACACAAATGCAATTGAGCTGAAAGACCTTTTATTAGTGACTAACCAAAGTCGTTTAACAGATTATTACCAAATGAAGTTTGGTAAGTTTAGAGATTTTAACGACTACATAAATAAAGTAAGAATGAAGGCTAACTTTAAGGAAAGCCACATTTCTTCTAACGACATTGCTTACTTCACTCCCGCCTTAAAAAAGATGAGATTAGACATCGACATTGATGGACAAATTTCAGGATATGTAAGTGACCTTAGGGCCAAAAAACTTTCATTGAAAGCAGGAAAAGCCACTTACATTAAAGGTGATTTCGTGTTAAAAGGTTTGCCAGATTGGGAGCAAACTTTTATGGACATGAAAATTGAAATGGCCGGCACAAACAAAAAAGATTTGGACGAAATTTTAACAGATATTACTGGAAAGCAAATGAAGTCCATTCCAGTAATTGTAAATAAATTTGGCAATGTTAACTTTAATGGATCATTCACTGGCTTTCAAAATGATTTTGTTGCCTATGGTGAATTTAAGACAAAACTAGGTCGATTTAAATCTGATGTTAACATGAAAATAGATAAGAATGATATCCCTTCTTATTCTGGAAATGTTAAAACTTTTGATTTTAATTTGGGTGAATTATTAAATGAAAAAAGTTTAGGTAAAATTACCTCAGCATTGTATGTAAAAGGCAAAGGTATAGAAGTAAAAGGGCTTACAGAGCAGTTAAAAGGCGAGGTTACTTACATAGATTTTAATGGTTATCGCTACAGAAACGTGACTATTAATGGAACATTTGATAAAAAATATTTCGATGGAAGCCTTAAAATAAATGATAAAAATGTACAATTAGTTTTCGATGGCGGTGTAAATCTAAATCCTAAACTACCTGTTTTCAACTTTAATGCATCTATTAAAAATGCCCGCCTCAAAACATTGAAATTATACAAGGATTCACTAAAAGTGGATGCTACATTTAGCTCTAATTTCTCAGGTAACAACTTAGATAATATCCAAGGAAATTTATTAATCCAACAAATAAGGTTAACTAATAAAAAAGGAATCTATAATATTGATTCCGTCCAATTAAATGCAAATGGTGTTGGAATAGATAGAAGCTTAACCATTAAATCTGATATTCTAGACGCTAGCATTAAAGGGCAGTATGACCTCAATACTATTGTTTCTTATTATAAAGCAATTGCTAAAACCTATGTTCCATCTATTAGAACAGACATTATAAAATACAATACGCAGATTTTCGATTTTAACTTAAAGATTAAACGATTTGAACCGATTGCAGAACTTTTAATGCCTGGTTTACAAATTGAAGATCAGGCATTACTTATTGGATCATTTGATTCAAGAAATAATATAGCAACTTTAAATGGTAGTATAAAAAAGCTAACTTATAAGGGAATTACTGCAAACAATATAATCATCGACGAAAACACGACTTCAAAACAGTTACAAGCAATTATTACTTCCGATAGAGTAGATTTGAATGATAGTTTATACATTAAAAATGTAAACATCTCTAATGTTTTAAGAAACGATAGTTTATCATTAAACGTAAAACTATCAAATGCTGATGATGCCAATCAACTGGATTTAAACGGATTGATCGAATTTGCAGGAGATACGACTGCTAAAATCAGTATCTTACCATCCAATTTAAAAATCAACAGTGAAGATTGGATGATTCAAGAAAAAGTTAGGATTAGCTTTAATAACGGTAAAACTGAGATTAATAATTTCTCATTAAGTAATGATAAACAATTATTAAAAATAGATGGGATTGTATCGAATGATCCAAAAGATTTGTTAGTTATTGGTTTTGAAAATTTCAGGCTAAAAACATTAAATCCTTTTGTTAAAACATTAGGCTTAAAAATGGCAGGGCATATCAATGGCAAAACAAAATTATATAACATCCTTAACTCTCCAAGAATTACGGATAGCATACAAATCGATTCTCTTAATTTTAACGACACTTATATCGGCAAATTAACCGATACCTCTTCTTACAACAAAAGCATTAACCTTGCTAATGTATACACTCAAATTGTAACGGATGATAAAGAAACTTTTAAATTAACAGGAAACTTAGATTTAAAAGATAAACTAATTGATCTTAACATAAAGTTAGATGATAGTAAATTGACGGTCTTAGAGCCTTTTGTTAAAAAACTAGTTTCTAATTTAAAAGGCAATGTTTCTGCAGATCTTACCGTAAAAGGCTCCTTTGATAAACCAGGGATAAATGGAGATGTATCTTTTGATAAAGGTGAAGTAACCGTTAACTATCTTAAAACTGCTTATACTTTAAATGACAAAGTTGAGGTAAATAATAGTATAATTGCCATCAATGATTTGGTTTTACAGGATGCTGATGGTAATGAAGCTACTGCAAACGGAACCGTTGATTTAAACAATATTGATAATCCAGATATACAGGTGAAGTTAGTTGCCACTAATTTTATGGCACTAAATACAACTTCGAAAGATAATTCAGTTTATTATGGAAAGGCCTATGCTACAGGAGAATTCTCTTTTAAAGGTCCTACAAACAAAATGTTTATTGATATTGACGCGAAAACAGAAAAAGGAACTGTCTTTAATTTACCATTAAATAGCTCTGAAACAGTTTCTGAAAAAGATTTCATCACTTTTGTGAGTAAAGATACTACTCAAGTTATTAAAAGAAAAACCAGTTTCGATGGCCTAACCATGAACTTTAAACTTAAAGTTGACCCGAATAGTTCGGCAAATATTTATACGATATTGGGTAAATTAAGTGGAAAAGGAAACGCAGAATTAGAATTAAAAATTAACAGTATAGGCGATTTTGAAATGAAAGGCGACTATATTATAGAAACTGGAACTTTTGATTTTACAGCTCAAGAAGTAATTAATAAACGTCTTGATATTCGCCAAGGTGGTACCATACGTTGGACAGGAAACCCAAGTAATGCGCAAATTAATTTAAAAGCGATATATGCTTTACGAGCTAGTTTGAGTGATTTGTATACTGCCGCAAATCGCGATGCAAGTAGTAATGCAAGTGAAAGAGTGCAAACAGAAGTTGAAATGGGGTTATCGGGATTGCTATTGAAACCAGATATTAAATTAGATATTTTCTTCCCAACTAATCCGGCAGTTAAAGATGAATTGCAAGCTTATTTTAATGACGGAGACAATTTAAATACGCAAGCTTTAAGCTTAATTATTCAACGTCGTTTTGCTCCTGGAACTGGCAAAGCAAATATTGGTCAGCAATTAAGTTCAGTAGGGACAAGTACTGCTACAGAATTGATTTTTAACCAATTCAACAACTTACTTTCATCTCTTAACCTGAATTTTGTTGATATAAACGTTCAATCATTTAATGAAGCAAGTGCTTCATTCAAATTTTTTAATGATAGAATTATAGTAAATGCTGGTATAGTAGACAACACAAAAAGCTCTACTGACTACTCAATTGGTCTCTTTAAAGATAACGTGGGTAAAGAAGTAGAAATTCTTGGTCTAATTAAAAAAGATGGAACGTTAGTAGGAAAACTAGCTAACAAACCACCTACGCAACAAAGTATATTCGCTAACCCAGGTGTAGATCCTAATGCTAACGTAACCTCATTAGGTTTAATTTATAGTCAACAATTCGATTCGTTTAAAGAATTTCTACAGAAAATAAGTGGGAAATATCGCAGAGATCAGAAGAAAAAGGAAGCAGAAAAATCAAAAGAGAAACTTGATAAAGAAGCGATCATGAACGAGAGCAAAAAAAATCCAAAGCGAAAATAAGCTTTGGATTTTTAATTTTATAAGTGTTTCTATTTGACTAACCTTTCATAATATGATGACCCATTTTATCGCGTTTAGTTTTTAAATATGTTTCATTATGCTTATTGCTTTCTATCTCAATTGGTATATTTTCTACTATTTCTAAGCCATAACCAATTAATCCTGCTCTTTTTGTAGGATTATTAGATAGCAACTTCATCTTACTTACTCCTTGTGCTCTCAATATTTGTGCACCAACACCATAATCACGTTCATCTCCTTTAAAACCTAACTCAATATTAGCTTCAACAGTATCGAAACCAGCATCTTGCAAATTATAAGAACGTAATTTATTAATCAATCCAATCCCCCTTCCTTCTTGGTTCATATACACAATAATGCCTTTCCCCTCTTTTTCTATCATTTGAAAAGCAGCATGTAATTGAGGTCCGCAATCACAACGACAAGAACCAAAAATATCACCAGTAACACAAGAACTATGAATTCGAGCAAGAATAGGTTCATCAGCTGCCCATTCGCCTTTGCTAATCGCTAAATGAGTAGCATTATTGCTAAGTTGCGTATAAGCTGTCATTTTAAAATCTCCCCATTGTGTTGGTAGATTTACAGCAACCTCTTCTTTAATTAAACTTTCTGCCGCAAGACGATAAGCAATAAGATCTTTAATTGAAATGATTTTAAGTTCATGCTGAGCCGCAATTTGTACTAAATCAGGCAAGCGGGCCATAGTACCATCTTCATTCATAATTTCAACCAAAACTCCCGCTGGTTCAAAACCTGCAAGTCTAGCAATATCTATAGTAGCTTCTGTATGACCAGTTCTTCTCAGTACACCTTCTCTTCTAGCTTTTAAAGGGAAAATGTGACCTGGGCGACCTAAATCTTCGGGCTTAGTATCAGGATTGATTAGCGCTTGAACAGTTTTAGCTCTATCATGCGTAGAAATACCTGTGGTACATCCATGACCAATCAAATCAACAGAAACTGTAAATGGAGTTTGATGTAATACTGTATTATTTTGCACCATTAGGTCGAGTTTTAAATCGTTGCAAAGATCTTCAATCAATGGTGCACAAATTAACCCTCTTCCATACTTAGACATAAAATTAATTACTTCTGGAGTTACATTTCTAGCCGCCGTAATAAAATCCCCCTCATTTTCGCGATCCTCATCATCTACCACTATAATTATTTTACCAGCTTTGATATCCTCAAGAGCTTCGTCTATTGTATTTAATTTTATTTTCATTTTGTATCTATCAATAACTACTTAAGGATTCAAAATTCCTTCAATAGTTTATTATGCAAAGTTACAACCTTTGTTGGCAATAATTTGACATAAAATATCATCAATAAGTAAGGAATAGGATTTGTAAAAAATCTTCTTAATCCAAAGATTTAGGGTTTTTGCGCTTAAATAAGTTTGTTAGAAGTTGTTTGTAATAATCGATGTCAAATAAGGCAGAATCAACAGTTGCTTTATAAGTTAAAAATATACCTAAAGGAGTTAAAATTAATATCGCTGTCCACATACCAAAAATAGGATCTAAAGAACCTTCTTTTGCAGACTTTTCTGCTACAGTTGAAATAATATGATAAATTAAGAAAAACACTACTGCAATCACTACGGGCAAGCCTAAGCCTCCTTTTCTAATAATAGCACCCAATGGTGCTCCAATAAAAAATAGGAGCAAACACGAAACGGCTAATGTATATTTTCTTTGATACTCGATACGTGCTTTTATAATTTCCTTCTCTCTAACACTATGTTCTAAAATACGATTATTAACAACCTGCTTTATAGTTTCAGCTTGATCAAATCCATTTTGCAAAGCCTGTAAACGTTGATTTTTTGGAATAGCATTTAATATAGAGCCTTTAATAACGATTGCTGGTGCTTTAATTTTACTATACCCTTTTTGATAATTATTTTGTTTAAAATAACTCCCTGCATTAACTTTTGTACTTTTATTTACACTATCTAATGATTTACTTAAAAATCTTCACGGTGAGAAAGTTCTTTCAAATTAAGCATAGGTGCATTGTTCTTGAAATTTTCTTCTTGGGTGCGACTTAAATCCTTAAAACTAGAAAAATCAAATTTCACTTCTGTTTGTTTAAAACGCATTCGGTTAAATGCCTGACGAGGATTGTATGATGCACTTCCACTACCATTAGTTTCTTCGTATCTAACACCGTCCACTAATTTTAGCACTAAATATTTGCCATCACTAGTTTTAGCCATCCTACCCTTTTGTGCCATAATAATTTTCGGAATTCCATTGCCACCCGTATGGTCATAAATCATAATTCCATATAAAGAATCTATCGCACCCTCACCTTTACGCTCAACCCTCATGGCATAATTGGGAATACTATTATTAAAAACTCCAGGTTTAATTAAAAAAGAAAGTTTTTTGTTACGCATGTCCCAAAGCAACGAGCCATATTTTAAATTAGCTTTAGGAAGCATGTAATCTGAAAATAAAAAAGATGCAATCGAAAGACCAATGATTAACACAAATAATGGTCGCATGGCCTTTTGTAAAGATACTCCAGCAGATTTAATAGCAACAAGCTCATAGTTTTCACCTAAGCTACCAAACGTCATAATAGAGGATAGGAGAATAGAAAGAGGTAGTGCCATTGCTACGTTTGAGGCAGAAGCATACATCATTACTTCTGCAATGGTATACCACTCAAATCCTTTCCCTATCAAGTCATCCACATACTTAAACAAGAAGAACATTAATAGAATAAACATTACCACAAAAAAAGTGACAATGAATGGTCTAATGAATGCCTTTATTAGCAGTAGGTGTATTTTTTTCACTATGCAAAGATAGGCAAAGCCTACGAAAATCTAGGCACCAATTACACTAAGTAGGTAAGTGATTTGATTGTCCCAAATTTGTGTTCTTTCTGCACGTGTCTCATCTGTAGCAAAATCTGTAATTGACAAAGCAACATCGTTAGTCAGCTCATCTTGAACAATTTCCATTTCGAAATAGCAATGAGGTTCATCATCTAGCCATTTAAATTTCACTAATTTATTCTCTTTTATGCTAAGGAGTTTTGCTTTCTGAACTTCATCGTCCCAAGTAAAAGTGTAAACCTGATCTCTAAAAATCACATCATCAGCAAACCATTGCGATAAGCCATTTGGTTCACTAATAAAACTGAATAATATACGGGGAGATGATCTCAACTCATATTCTAATGTAAATTTTTTCTTTTCTGACATCCTTAAACACCTCTATTCTTAAAAATAATGGACTATTTTTTATTATTTGTTTCTAAAGAAAAGTAATTTATTCTATATTTGCAACTCTTTAAAAAATAGTATTCAACATTTGGTATTATTTTCATTTTGGCGGGGTAGCTCAGTTGGTTAGAGCGCAGGATTCATAACCCTGAGGTCACGAGTTCAACTCTCGTTCCCGCTACTGGTAAAAGCTCATCAAAAGATGAGCTTTTTTTATTTTAAGAGCTATTCAACCCTCTTTTAAAAAGTAGTTCCATCTTCATTGGTTTACTTAAATTCTCTAATGCTTTCATAGCAAAGTTTTCATCCTAAAAGAGTATATCTAACTTTCTTTTTAAGAATAACTTAGATGAAAGGAATATTAAAAATCTTTTGAAATACTGAATTCCTTTTTAAGAAATTAAAGTTCTTTATTTAAGCTATTTCAAGGATTTCTAATTAATTCCTTACTAAGCTTTGTTGAAATCGAACGAAGAATTTAAATTTTAAAACTATAACTAAATCACATTATCACCTTAAAAGACTAGCATCAGATGGATCATAGATCAGCTCTTAACAACATCGAAGAAACAGTTCTAACTTTTCAAACCTGGAATATGCCTTGGAAATTTGAATCTTATATTTCTAATCAATTACAAAATGAAAATGCATTAATGCTTTTCAAAAACATATGGAAAATTGCTGCTGATTATAAAAACTGGAGCAAATATGATCTATGTACTGGTGAAATGATTACTTTGAATTTATTAAAAGAGCGTTTTGACTTAACAGAAAACGCATGTAAACGAATTATTAAGGCAGTTACATATGAATGGAGATAATAAAATTACATTTAAATCTCATTACTTATTTATATATAATTAATCCTACTATGAAAAAAGCAGATGCAATTAATTTAATCTATCTATTATTTATTGCTGTTTCATGCATTGCTCTCTTAATTGTTTTCTTTTATTAGAATTAGTAATTTAATTCATCACCTCGACAATTAATGGAAGCCCGTAAGTAGTTAAATTTTTAATTAAAACTGCCGTCTCCTCGTCTCATCATTTGTCTTCCATCACGAGGTTTAATTCCGCTCCATTTTTGTAAACGTACACTAAGACGAAGCATGAAATATCTGCTAAGTGAGTTCGACTTTGTATCTATAATACCACCATTATCTAAAATATTCCTATTCACAAAATTATTTTGATTTAAGATATCAAATGCTTGAAATGTAAATTTCGCTTTGCGCTTCCAAAATTCCTTTTCTAAATACCCATTAATTACCAAAGGATTATTTGTAATGTTTGCATTGATACCACTTACATAGTTTTTACTAGCGCTATATCCAAAAATCAAGGTTTGCCACATGTAAACTTTTCCGTCAATATTAAATGCTAAAGTTTTTGTTTTACTATCAATTGAACTAGCTAAAGTATTATTCGACTTTGTATAATCATATGAAATAAAAGGATTTACCTCTAACCATTCTGTTGGATTAATTCTTGGCCCAAGTCGTTCATTAAATCTCCAAGTTGTCGTAATGTTTTGCTTATTATCACTCATTGAGACACCATGGTTATAGCTAGCATTTCCATTAAGTGTGAGGTTATATTTACGATTATAAAGCTGTTTACTAATGGAATAATTTCCATTTATACGATACACACCATTAATATTTACATAACGTGTTTCGTTCTTTTTACTATTATAAGCATCTATAATTTGTACTACATTTCTTACTACAGAATTTTCTATAAATGTAGCATTGGCGTTTACAGAATAATTTAACTTAGAGTTAGCGATGTAGTTATTATAGTTCGTATTTATAGAGTGATTAAATGTTACTTTAAGATTTGGGTTACCAACTATAGGATTCTGCGGATTAGATACATCCCTAACTGGTTGAATCTGATCAAATGTAGGTTCAGAGGCATTTCCTGAATAATTAATTTGAATACTGTGTTGTCTAGACCATAAGTATTGAAAACGAGCAATAGGGATCAAATTAAAGCTAGTTCGATGAGTCGTTGTCCCTAAACTTGCTTTAGTTCCGCTAAGCACACCTGGAACAGCAGTTAGACCTAACGAAAATCTAACTTTAGAAGCATTAGAAACACCATAACGATAATTCAAAGCCAAACGTGTCTGCGTAAAGGAGTAATCATAAATGTTGCTTAATGAATCAACAATTAGTTTGGTCCCGTTTGCTAAGATATTACTCGTTGTAGCTGTGTTATCGTATCCATTGTAATTAATTTGCCCATTAAATTCCAATTGTGTATTTGCAGTTAAAGGCTCGGCAAAAGTCAAACTTCCTCTATAATTCTTTGTCAAATTATCTCTATCAACCATCCGATGTACTAATGAATCTTTAAGTACAACATCAGATAATCCATCATAATAAAGTATACGTGAATTACGCTCTTGCTCTGCTTCTTGATTGTTATTATTTAAACTTACTTGTAACGATATATTTCTCCTTGGTTTTTTAAATATGTGCTGATAAAACACTGTAACTCCATAATTAGGCCTCGTATTTGTACTTGCATTTTTACCAGTTTGATCTTGTCTAAACGATTGGTTTGTCGGTGTTGGATTTGCTGCAATAAATCGTTGAGTATTGAATGATTCGCTACCTGATCCTGTAGATGAATAACTAAATGTTGGACTAACTCTTAAAAAATTTGCACTATCTAAATCAGCTTCTAATTCAAAACTCAAATTATGCGCTTTTGTATTATTATCATTAGAGCCATCATTAGTTGAGAAGGTTTTACCTAATAAGCTTGGAATTTGAGAAATGCTACTATTTAAAGAATTTACATCGCTAAAATTATATCTATAATTAGTATTGATTTTAACTTTTTTACTTAACTGATCACGATAAGAAAAAGAGGTATTCCCATTATTTGTTGTTCCTCCACTTCCTTCTGATGAGCTCCCGCCTCCATTTCCTCCTCTACCTCCATTTCCACCGCCATTATTACTTCCACTATTTGCAACCCCATTTACGGTATTATTTATTCTAGCATTCACACCTATTGTTTGATTCGCATTTAATCTGGTTGCAAATACAGAGCCTTCGTATCTTTCATTACTCCCAGCGCCAGCGGCGATATTAGCAGTATTTCCAACAGATTTATCAGCACGTGTAACGATGTTTAAGATTTTCTCTGGATCACCATCTTTAATTCCTGTTCTTGCAGCCTGATCTCCGTAGTCATCTACTACCTGAATTTTTTCTACAATTTCTGCTGGTAAATTCTGGATAGCTGTAGAAACATCTCCTCCTAAATAAGTTTTACCATTAATTTTAGCTTTGGTTACTGCAGCTCCTTGATGCACCAATGAACCATCCGTGCCAACTTCCATGCCTTCCATTTTCTTCAGTAATTCGTCAACTGTTGCATTCTCTCTTACAATATAATCACTTGCTTTATATTCAACAGTGTCTGTTTTATAAGTAATAGAAGGAGTTCCATTAATTACTACAGCATCTAAAGTATTAGAATGAGATTTCAGAATAATAGGATCCATAACAATTCTAGGAATGGCATCATTTTGCTTGTATTTACCAATTAATGGTTTAAATCCCAACATATTAACACTTAATGTATACGTTGCTGATTTTACATTTTTAAACACAAAAATACCATCAGGATTAGTGCTCGTTACTAATGTATCTTTTTCAGAAGTTAAACGTATAGTAGTACCAGGCACTCCAACATCAGTTGTATCTTTTACAATCCCACTTATCTCACGAACTAATAATGGAGGTGGTGTATTTGTTTTTTTAGGTGTTTGTGGGGTTTGAGCAGATAATTTTATACTGCAAATTATTAATGAAATAAAAAAAACTAATCCTTTAAATAAAGTAGCAAAGGAACGGCATTGATAAAAGTGAATCATAAAAAGGATTATTAAGAGCTATAATTAGGTTTATTTTTTTGCAAGACTGTATTTTCCCCAAAAATCGGTAGCACTCATTAAATCTTGTCCACTGCTAGCATTATTGCCACCTCCAAATCCACCTCCCCTTCCACCAAATCCTGCACCATTGCCTCCAAAATTCATGTTACTTAATCCATTTACTTTTATTTGGTAAGCAAATTCTTTAGTATCATTTACAGATAAGCCAAGTAAGTTTAATGGAATAGCAAATTCACAATTATATATTCCTTTTTGATCAAATGACGCTACTGCTTTAATTCCATGTTCATTATAAATCGAAATCAATGAATTTGTTATAGTTTTAAACCCTGAAATTTTTATTTCTTTTACAGTTGCTAATTGAGTTTTGTGCAAAGCCAATGCTATAGAATCACGTTGTTGCGTGCTTAGTTGTGATCGATTTTGAAAACCACCTTGTCTATTTTGTCCTTGCCCTCCTCTTCCACCTTGTCCTCTATTTGCACGAACAACTAAAGGATATGTTATGGTTATTGCATCTTTTTCTTTTTTCTTTCCTTCGGGATTTATAAGAAAAGTTATTCCTCCAATCATAATCTTGTTAGTAGAAGCCGTACTAGAAGATTTAAGAACCAAGTACAAATTTTTATCGTCGTTAGCTATGCTATAAAATAAATCCGTTCTTTTATTTTCAGCTGCGAAAGTGTCGTTCCATTCTGAGATTTTTCCATCTATCTTAATAGTAGTTGGCGCAATCATATTCGAAACTTGTATATCAGGTATTTTTTGTGCAAAAGAAGCGAGTGCTAAAAACACCATCCATAAACTTAAGTAGACTTTTTTCATATCAATTTAATAGTTTAAGCTTTACTAAATAATGAGTATTACGGAATAGACTTAATAATAAAGTAATGGCTTAATAGTAAATCCAGCATTTTTCATAAAAGAATAGATAAATAATACAAAAAGCAAATTTCTAATTCATGAAGGCACTTTTCTATATTCTTATCTGCAAAACATCACTAAATTGTTACCGACTATATAACCAAAAAGATCATTAAACTAAAAAATCCTTGATTTTAACAATCAAGGATTTCAAATACACTATATTTTGAATATTATTTTGAAAGTTGATAAGATTCTGCCAATTTTAATGCATTATAAGCATTAACAATTCCGCCACTCACACAAATATCTGAAAATGGAACTCTAACATTTTCATCTCTATCATTTTTATATTTAATTTTATGATCAACTTTAGTTACGGATTTCATAATGATATCTCTCAACTGCGTTGGATTTAGCTCTGGATAATAACTCAAAACTAAAGCAGCCAAACCAGAAACAACAGGCGCAGCCATACTTGTTCCATCATATTCTTCATATTTAGATCCAGGTATAGTAGAATTAATCATAAAACCTGGCGCAAAAACATCTACATTATTCTTACCATAATTAGAAAAAGATGCTTTTAAATTATCATCATCTTTATAAGAACTAGCACCTACTTCAATCCAATTATTAGCATGTGGCAAATTGAATTTTGCAGAGTCTAATGGTTTTGGTTTTGCAAATGGATCTGGCCTTCTGCTCATTTGTCCGTTCACCATTTCCTCTGTTTTTGGTGGTATAAATTTTGAAATATCTGGTTTTTGATTAGCATTAGCGTATGCAATAGCTTCTGGACTATCATAATATTTAGTAGGATAATTGTCTTCAATATCATTGTCTTTATTATCATTACCAGCTGCATGCACTAGTAATACTCCTTTAAATTCTGCATATTTCACTGCATCATCTACAGCTTTCTTATCCCACTTATAACTTTTACCGAAACTCATGTTTATAATTCTAGCACCGTTATCAACTGCATATCGAATTCCATTAGCTACATCTTTATCACGTTCATCGCCCTCAGGCACTACCCTAATAGTCATAATACTCACATTGTTCGCAACACCCAAAATCCCAATTCCATTACCTCTATTAGCACCAATAATTCCCGAAACATGGGTTCCATGATCTGCTTTTGGCCCTATTACATCTGCATTTCCATAATTACGCTGTTCAGAATTTGAATAATCATCCCCTACTAATTCAGCACGCTGATCATAATTCACATTCAAATTATATTTTAACATGACTTCTAATTCTTCATATCCCTTTTTAATACTGGTATAGAATTTCTCAATGTTTCCTTCTTCCTTTGCCCCTTTTCTAATTATTTTTTTAACATATTCTTCTGTCTCATCGTCAGCTTTATACTTTTCAATATCTTCTAATGATGGTACTTCTTTTTTATTAATCATGGCCACAGAGTCCATCACCTTTTTTATGGCTATATATATTGGAAATGTGGAAGTGGCATCCTCATATTTCTTCCCAAAATCTGCTTGAACTCTTTTGTAAAGTGCATACTCTTTCTTTTCTGTACTATCCAACACTGTGGTCATAATAGTAGATCTGTACCTAGGTTCAAATTTTCTTTTAATACGTATCAATTCTAAATTGTCATAAGCTAGATTACCTTTTTTTGACCCTAAAAAATTCCAGCCATGAATATCGTCTACATAACCATTGCCATCGTCATCAATTCCATTACCAGGAATTTCTTTAGCATTGGTCCATAAAACGTCTTTTAAATCTTCATGATTAATATCAGTTCCGCCATCTATTACGGCCACTATAATTTTTTGTTTAGGTTTTTTATCTTTAAGTAATTCAGTGTATGCTTTTTCGGTACTAATACCAAAATATCCGTTAGATACTAAATCGAGATTAAACCAATTTGGTGGGAGAGTAACGTTCTTATCTTGCGCAAAAACATTAACACTTATCGCTATAAAAAATGCAATGAATAAACTGATCTTCAATTTCATGACTATTATGCTTTCTTAAGATTAACGTAATTTACAATAATACAGTTTTAAAATTTTTATGGTCGTAACTTGATAGATTTTAACAAAATTTTAACAAAAATTACAGCTTTCGATTTGGAAAGGCATTAAAGTTCTTTAAGAAGTAATGTACTCCTGCTTTTTCTAGGACTACCTTATATTGTCAATCTTTTTATTCCATATTGAAATTGTGTATAAACAAGAAAGCCCTGCAACTTTCGTTACAGGGCTTCTTTAGGATCTGGCACCGACCTACTCTCCCACATGTTACTGCAGTACCATCGGCTCTGGCGGGCTTAACTTCTCTGTTCGGAATGGGAAGAGGTGGACACCGCCGATATAGGCACCTGAATATCGTTAATAGGTGGACAAGGGTCCAGCCTAGAATGACATATTATTGAAAGAAGTTAGTTTGGAAGAGCAAACAACGTGTTGCTCTTGAAAGCTTCGGATGATTAGTATTACTCGACTGTGCTGTCACCAGCTTTACATCTGTAACCTATCGACGTAGTAGTCTTCTACGGTCCTATATGGAATTCTCATCTCGTGGCTAGTTTCGCACTTAGATGCTTTCAGCGCTTATCTATCCCCAGCGTAGCTACTCTGCAATGCCCCTGGCGGAACAACAGATTCACTAGAGGCTAGTCCAACCCGGTCCTCTCGTACTAAGGTCAGCCCCACTCAAAATTCCTACGCCCACAACAGATAGGGACCGAACTGTCTCGCGACGTTCTGAACCCAGCTCGCGTGCCACTTTAATCGGCGAACAGCCGAACCCTTGGGACCTTCTCCAGCCCCAGGATGTGACGAGCCGACATCGAGGTGCCAAACCTCCCCGTCGATATGAGCTCTTGGGGGAGATCAGCCTGTTATCCCCAGCGTACCTTTTATCCTTTGAGCGATGGCCCTTCCATGCAGAACCACCGGATCACTATATCCGTCTTTCGACCCTGCTCGGCTTGTCTGCCTCACAGTCAAGCAAGCTTATGCTATTGCACTCCACGTACGGTTACCAAGCGTACTGAGCTTACCTTTGAAAGCCTCCGTTACCTTTTTGGAGGCGACCACCCCAGTCAAACTACCCATCAAACAATGTCTCCCGCTGGGCGGGATTAGACACCGAATACAAAAAGGGTGGTATTTCAACGTTGGCTCCACGACGCCTAGCGACGCCGCTTCAAAGCCTCCCACCTATCCTACACATCCTGTATCCAATGTCAATGTTAAATTGTAGTGAAGGTGCATGGGGTCTTTCCGTCCCGTTGCGGGTACCCGGCGTCTTCACCGGGACCACAATTTCACCGAGCTCATGGCTGAGACAGCGCCCAGATCGTTACACCATTCGTGCAGGTCGGAACTTACCCGACAAGGAATTTCGCTACCTTAGGACCGTTATAGTTACGGCCGCCGTTTACTGGGGCTTCGATTCAATGCTTCTCCTTGCGGATGACATCCCCTCTTAACCTTCCAGCACCGGGCAGGTGTCAGGCCTTATACTTCATCTTTCGATTTTGCAAAGCCATGTGTTTTTGTTAAACAGTCGCCTGGGCCTTTTCACTGCGGCTGATATTGCTACCAGCGCCCCTTCTCCCGAAGTTACAGGGCCATTTTGCCGAGTTCCTTAGCCATGATTCACTCGAGCACCTTAGAATTCTCTTCCCGGATACCTGTGTCGGTTTGCGGTACGGGTTTTTATAGACTGGAGCTTAGCGGTTTTTCTTGGAAGTCTGATTACCTGCGCTATCCACTCACCCGAAGGCTTGCGGTACTATCGACGTTCAGCTAGATTGGCGGATTTGCCTACCATTCTAATACCTACAGTCTTTAACGAACTATTCCGTCAGTTCGCGGCAGTGTCACTACTCCGTCCCCACATCGCATCTATAAAAAGTACGGTAATATTAAACCGTTGTCCATCGAATATCCCCTTCGGGTTCTCCTTAGGCCCCGACTAACCCTGATCCGATTAGCGTTGATCAGGAAACCTTATCCTTTCGGTGGGCGGGTTTCTCTCCCGCCTTATCGTTACTTATGCCTACATTTGCTTTTCCAGAAGCTCCACCATAGCTCACGCTACAACTTCGCTGCCGCTGGAATGCTCCCCTACCGTAATATTAATATTACCCATAGCTTCGGTATACCACTTAATGCCCGTTTATTATCCATGCACGATCGCTCGACTAGTGAGCTGTTACGCACTCTTTAAATGAATGGCTGCTTCCAAGCCAACATCCTAGCTGTCTATGCAATCGCACCTCGTTAGTTCAACTTAGCGGTAATTTAGGGACCTTAGCTGATGGTCTGGGTTCTTTCCCTCTCGGCCCGTGACCTTAGCACCCCGGGCCTCACTGCAGTGTATATTATATAGCATTCGGAGTTTGTCTGGATTTGGTAGGATTTGACTCCCCCGCACCCAATCAGTAGCTCTACCTCTATATAACTTAACCACCACGCTGTTCCTAAAAACATTTCGGGGAGTACGAGCTATTTCCCAGTTTGATTAGCCTTTCACCCCTACCCACAGATCATCCGGAAACTTTTCAACGTTTATCGGTTCGGTCCTCCAGTACGTGTTACCGCACCTTCAACCTGTCCATGGGTAGATCACAAGGTTTCGCGTCTACCTCCCCTGACTATACGCCCTATTCAGACTCGCTTTCGCTTCGGATCCGTGTCTTAAACACTTAACCTTGCCAGAGAAGAGTAACTCGTAGGCTCATTATGCAAAAGGCACGCCGTCACGCCACCTGGACGCTCCGACCGCTTGTAAGTATACGGTTTCAGGTTCTATTTCACTCCCCTGTTCGGGGTTCTTTTCACCTTTCCCTCACGGTACTGGTTCACTATCGGTCTCTCAGGAGTATTTAGCCTTACCGGATGGTGCCGGCAGATTCCCACAAGGCGTCTCCGACCTCGCGGTACTCAGGATACTACTAGACTAATGGTACTTACGTGTACGAGGCTATCACTCTATTTTGCCGGGCTTCCCATCCCGTTCCACTTCATTGCATTATAATCACATCGTAGTCCTACAACCCCAGCTATGCCGTAACATAACTGGTTTGGGCTCTTTCCCTTTCGCTCGCCACTACTTAGGAAATCATTATTATTTTCTCTTCCTCTGCTTACTTAGATGTTTCAGTTCGGCAGGTTTGCGCACTATGTGCGACATGTCTTCAACATGCCAGGTTTCCCCATTCGGAAATCGCCGGATCAATTCATATTTGCTGATCCCCAGCGCTTATCGCAGCTTATCACGTCCTTCATCGCCTCTGAGAGCCAAGGCATCCCCCGTATACTCTTTCTTACTTTCTTCTCTATACAGCCTTTTGCGCCTGTATAAATGCTTTTTTTGATCTGTCGTTACCTCTTCGTCCCCGAGGGAACTCCAAGCTAACAACGTCTCTATTGTTGTTTGCTCTTCTTATTAACTTCTTCCAATATGTCAAAGAACTTTTCAATCCCGAGGCTGCATTGCTGCATCCTTATTATAAACGTACCTTTTGTAACAGGTACCGGTGATGGTGGAGAATAACGGAGTTGAACCGTTGACCTCCTGCGTGCAAGGCAGGCGCTCTAGCCAGCTGAGCTAATCCCCCAAAAAAACTTAGCGTTTGTAGTCCCGTCCAGATTTGAACTGGAGACCCCTACATTATCAGTGTAGTGCTCTAACCAGGCTGAGCTACGGGACTGTTAATCTCGCCCCTGCAGACCTGAGTCGTGCCGATGGCTCGTCTTCTTGGTGTTTCCTTTTAGAGATATGTATCATTTTTTACGCAGCGAGTAGTCTTTCCTACTCCAGAAAGGAGGTATTCCAGCCGCACCTTCCGGTACGGCTACCTTGTTACGACTTAGCCCCAGTTATCGGTTTTACCCTAGGACGCTCCTTGCGGTTACGTACTTTAGGTACCCCCAACTTCCATGGCTTGACGGGCGGTGTGTACAAGGCCCGGGAACGTATTCACCGCATCATTGCTGATATGCGATTACTAGCGAATCCAACTTCAAGAGGTCGAGTTGCAGACCTCTATCCGAACTGTGAATGGCTTTTTGAGATTTGCTTGCTGTTGCCAGCTTGCTGCCCTCTGTACCATCCATTGTAGCACGTGTGTAGCCCCGGACGTAAGGGCCATGATGACTTGACGTCGTCCCCTCCTTCCTCTCTGTTTGCACAGGCAGTCTGTTTAGAGTCCCCACCATTACGTGCTGGCAACTAAACATAGGGGTTGCGCTCGTTGCGGGACTTAACCCAACACCTCACGGCACGAGCTGACGACAGCCATGCAGCACCTAGTTTCGTGTCCTTGCGGACGCATCCATCTCTGGATACTTCACTAACTTTCAAGCCCGGGTAAGGTTCCTCGCGTATCATCGAATTAAACCACATGCTCCTCCGCTTGTGCGGGCCCCCGTCAATTCCTTTGAGTTTCACTCTTGCGAGCGTACTCCCCAGGTGGAATACTTAACGCTTTCGCTTAGCCGCTGACTGTGTATCGCCAACAGCGAGTATTCATCGTTTAGGGCGTGGACTACCAGGGTATCTAATCCTGTTTGATCCCCACGCTTTCGTGCCTCAGCGTCAATGACACCATAGTAAGCTGCCTTCGCAATCGGTGTTCTGTGACATATCTATGCATTTCACCGCTACTTGTCACATTCCGCCTACCTCTAGTGTATTCAAGCCCATCAGTATCAAGGGCACTGCGATAGTTGAGCTACCGTCTTTCACCCCTGACTTAACAGGCCGCCTACGCACCCTTTAAACCCAATAAATCCGGATAACGCTTGGATCCTCCGTATTACCGCGGCTGCTGGCACGGAGTTAGCCGATCCTTATTCCTTCGGTACATTCAGCTACTTACACGTAAGTAGGTTTATTCCCGAATAAAAGCAGTTTACGACCCAGAGGGCTGTCTTCCTGCACGCGGCATGGCTGGTTCAGAGTTGCCTCCATTGACCAATATTCCTTACTGCTGCCTCCCGTAGGAGTTCTGGTCCGTGTCTCAGTACCAGTGTGGGGGGTCATCCTCTCAGATCCCCTAGTCATCGTGGTCTTGGTGGGCCGTTACCCCGCCAACTAACTAATGACACGCATGCTCATCCCTATCCTATAAATATTTGATCATTGTACGATGCCGTACTGTGATTTTATGCGGTGTTAATCCGAATTTCTTCGGGCTATCCCCCAGATAGAGGTAGATTGCATACGCGTTACGCACCCGTGCGCCGGTCTCATGGTTGCAAGCAACCACTACCCCTCGACTTGCATGTATTAGGCCTGCCGCTAGCGTTCATCCTGAGCCAGGATCAAACTCTCCATTGTAAAATGTGTTGTTTGAACACTGACCATTCTTATTCTAGTGTTATTAAAAATTAAATAGTCTTGTATTCTATTATGTTGTCTGATAGAATAGACTTAAGAAACAGCTTGGTGTCATGTACTTTGAAATCGTACTGTTTGCCCCGCTGCGTTGTATAAATGATATCTCTTTAATGAACTTTTCGATCGTGCCTCGCGGTGATCTGTATATGTTGCAATGTCAATGTTCTGCTTTGTTCCGGTCTTTGTTGTTCCGAACCGCCACTCGACGTTTTCATTGTTTCAATCTTGTTTATTCTGCCTTCTCAACATCCGCTGATCGGCTCCCGTTTTGTTTGGGACTGCAAAGGTAGGAAACTTTTTTATTCCTGCAAACTTTTTTTAAAAAAAATCGAAACTTTTTTTCCGCTCCGTTGTTTGCTTTCCATATAGCCTCCCTATTTCAAAATCCCTCTCCTCCTTCATCCCTTTCTTCCTGTGCCGTTACCTCCGTAGCGGGTTGCAAAGGTAGGAAACTTTTCCGCTTCCCAAAACTTTTTTTTCAAGTTTTTTGAGGTTTGTTCTAAGTGGCTATAAATAAGCCGCTTTGTTTTTCATCCCTCCCCCCTGCACTACCAGAGCCGTTTCCGGCATCCATCCCCCTTCCTCCGAAGCGGGACGCAAAGGTAGAAAAAAAAGATGTGTAAACAAATAATATTAACGATTGTTTTAATCAAATTACCTAAGTGCATGATTAACACCTAGAAAAAGTTTAAGTGCGTAACTGTAGTGGGATGATCGAGGGGAAATCACATGGAATGTAGTAGAATGCATGGCAACTTCGTTAACTAACCAAGGGCGTAGTGGCAACCCAGAAGCCTAACCAGAGGCGACAGCAAAGAACGGAACCAAAGAACTTATACCATTGGCAGCGTTTACTAATAAAATATAAACTGTGATATATTAGACTAGTTTATCGAACACAAGGACAGTAACCACTTACCTGGTTCTTCTTTATCCAGATGCGAACAACCAGGGTCATGCTTGGGTCATGCTAAGAGCAAGTCCGCATCTAGTCCGCATCTAGTCCGCGTCATTACGTAAAAATGCGGACTAGACGCGTATTTATTATGGTCTTAACCTTACCTTAACTCGGAGCAAACCTTAAGGCAAAACAGCGTGCTCTTTTTATTTAACTTCAACCTGAGAAGTTCGAGATAACTGATTTGCCTTTGAGCTGTTAATCTTTGCTCCTTACTTTTTTCTTTAGTGAGCCTGCTTGAATGGAAAAATCCATGGGTGAACTGAGGATTGTTTAATAAACCCGATATAAACGGAAATACTTTTTGCAATGAAGTATAGGTTGTTGAAACCTAAACGAGTAGATAAAAGATTGAAATCGTAGCGGGACTAGCCATAGTATATATATACCAACTTGCTTTCTAATATTGCCCAATACTTAATAATACCAATGTACAGGCTTCGACTGGTTCTATATTGTGAAGATCTAACATTTTTTCAAATTCTGGATTTTCAGTCCCAGGATTAAATATTACGCGTTTAGGTTTGGTTTGTAAGATATAATCGTAATAACCGATTTGCACAGCTGGACCTATATATAAGGTAATTGTATCAATGTCATGATACGGAGCCCCTTGTTTTTCGATCTTAACACCTGCAACTTCGCCTTGCTTAACACCAACATTCACAATAGGGTGTCCTTTTGCCGTAAGCATATGAGCCGCTCGGTAAGCGTAGCGATCTGCATTTGGGGTTGCTCCTATAATTAATGTCTTTTTCATTTGGTTAAAATTTTAAAAGTAAAGCGATCTGGCCCGAATGATATGCATGATGTTGAACTAATCCATTGATAAGTTGGGAATTGTTTACACCAGTTCCTAATTCTGGAGTTCGTTTATCCTTAACAATATTAGACCATTGTGAAGGCATAAAATTATTAACAAGTGAAATTAATCTTTCATTAGCTGATGAAAAATCCTTTACTATCATCTCCCATTCTTGCTCTGACTTTTCTATTGGCATAGGCCAATCTCCTCGCAATGGCGATTTTGCCTCCTTACCTTCTATTCTATCTAACACTTCTTCTGTCCAAGCCGTGAGATGTAATACCAGTTCTGCTATTGAATGCGCATTAGGAATTGGATGCGTAAAAACTTTTTGAGGATCTGCTTGCAACACCAAATTTAAAGCATTACTTCCATGCCACGTATCGCCATTGTAGGCTTTTTCTAATTCGTCTATTAAATTAATCATGATCAAGAAATTATACGTATAACGTTTCAGACGTTCTAATTGTTTAAAATTGCATTGGCACAATTAATACCATCTATTGCTGCTGAAACTATACCTCCGGCGTAACCTGCTCCTTCGGCACAAGGAAATAAACCTGTGATTTGTGGATGCTGAAGAGTTTCTTTATCACGCGGAATGCGTACCGGAGATGAAGTACGGCTTTCCACACCGACTAAAATAGCTTCATTGGTATAATATCCCTTCATTTTTTTACCAAATAATGGAAGTGCTGATCTTAAACTTTGAGCTACAAAATCTGGAAGAATATTAGCTAACATCACGCTCTTTACTCCTGGTAAATATGAGTTTTTTGGCAAATCGATTGACAATCTATTTTCTACAAAATCTATCATCCGCTGTGCGGGAGCTACCAAATTACCACCTCCTGCTTCAAAAGCGAGTTGTTCTATCTCAGATTGAAAGTTTAACATTCTTAATGGATCGTAACCCTGAACATCATTTAAAGTAACCTGTACTACTGTTCCCGAATTTGCATACGGGTTATTCCTTTTTGATGGAGACCATCCATTGACTACTATTTCATTTAAATCCGTAGCGCAAGGAGCAATAATTCCTCCGGGACACATACAAAATGAGAATACACCTCTTGTTTTTACCTGTTCTACCATACTATAATATGCTGGTGGCAGGAACTCACTTCTTATATCGCAATGGTATTGAGCACTATCTATAATTTGTTGAGGATGCTCAATGCGCACCCCTAGTGCAAAAGGTTTAGCTTCAATTAAAATGTTTTTTTGATGTAGTAGTTCGTAAATATCTCTTGCTGAATGGCCTGTAGCTAAAATAACGGAGTTAGCTAAAAGTTCTTGTTGTTGATTAATTATGATTCCTTTTATCTTCCCTTCTTCAATAATGAAATCTGTAAGCTTTGAATCAAATAACACCTCGCCGCCAGCATTTTGAATTGTTTCCCTAATTGAAGTAATAATTTGAGGCAATTTATTTGTGCCAATATGTGGTCGAGCATCAATTAAAATATCTTGTTCTGCTCCATGTTGCACAAATACTTGCAATACCTTATTGATATCTCCACGTTTATTGGAGCGTGTATATAATTTACCATCAGAATATGTTCCCGCACCGCCTTCGCCATAGCAATAGTTAGATTCTGTATTTACAACTCCTTGCTTGTTAATGGCAGCCAAATCTCTTCTTCGTTGCTTTACATCTTTACCTCGTTCTACGATAATGGGTTTTAAACCATTTTCAATACATTGTAAAGCTGCAAATAATCCAGCAGGCCCAGCACCAACAATAATAACTGTTTTAGCATTAGTTACTTTTTGATAGGTAAATTTACTTTCTTCAACTATGGGATTTTCATCAATATAAGCCCTAACCTGTAATCTGTAAATAACCTTACGTGATCTGGCATCAATAGAGCGCTTTAAAACTTTATGTTGTTTGATGGTAGAGATTTCGACTTTTAAGGCTCTAGCTAAATTTTGAAGAATTACTTGTTCATTAGCAACATGTTCTGGAGCGACAGTAATTTCGATTTCTTTTTGCATATGGGTTTGTCGAGTTTTTATCTCGAATATGCAAAAATACAGATTTCTGTTCGCAGTTCCCAATTCGCCAATGCTCCACAGATTTGCACCTTATCCAATATTTGGTATATTTAACTAGTCAATTGTGGCAAGTTGTCAGTATTTTGTCTGTTTTCGTAACAAGGTATGAATATTGATATCTAAATTGAAATAGAAACCTAAAACAAAAACAATAACATGAAAAAAGTAGTAATTGGAATAATTGCAGTTGTAGTTTTATTAGCCTTATTTAGTGGATGTGGCTATAATGGATTAGTTAAATTAGATGAGGATGTAAAAACAAAATGGAACAATGTTGAGGCACAATATCAACGTAGAGCAGATTTGATTCCTAATTTAGTAAGTACGGTTAAAGGTGCTGCAAAATTTGAGCAAAGTACGTTGACTGCAGTAATTGAAGCTCGTGCAAGTGCAAGTAAAATAACGATTGATCCAGATAAACTAAATTCGGAAAATATTGAGAAATATCAGGCTGCTCAAGGTCAAATTACTCAGGCATTAGGTAAATTAATGGTATTGACTGAAAATTATCCAGAACTAAAAGCTACACAACAATTTAGCGATCTTTCTGCGCAATTAGAAGGAACTGAAAATCGCATTACGGTTGCTCGTAAAGATTTTAACGAATCTGTTCAGACCTTCAATACTAAAGTAAGATCATTCCCAAATAATTTAACAGCAGGCTTATTCGGCTTCAGTGCGAAAGCTGGTTTTAAAGCTGATGCAGGAGCTCAAAACGCACCTAAAGTAGAATTTTAGTTATACACTAACATTTAGGGGTAATATATGTTTATGCACTAAACATATATTACCCTTTACTTTTTAAAACAAAAGAATATGTCTCTTTTCACAACACAAGAACAAGAATTAATTGCCAATGCCATAGCTGAAGCTGAAAAAGCAACTTCAGGGGAAATTAGAATTGCCATTGAGAAACATTGCCATGGCAGTGCTTTTGAAAGAGCAACTCAATATTTTGCTGAATTAGGAATGGACAAAACGGCTCAACATAACGGGGTGCTCATTTACCTAGCTCACGAAGACAAGAAATTCGCTATTATTGGTGACCGTGGAATTGATACGGTTGTTCCAGCTGATTTTTGGGAAACTACACAAGTAGCTATGAAAGCTCATTTTTTAAGTGGAAATTTAGCCGAAGGAATTATTGCTGGTGTGGCATTAGCTGGTGAAAAATTAGCTTTATTTTTCCCTTACCAAAGTGGTGATGTGAATGAATTGCCTAACGATATTATATTTATGGATCAAGCTGAACCCAAATAACTGATGAAACCATCATGAGCATACTATCTAAAATAACACTACGTGCTCATGATAGCTTCATCACGTTTAAAAAACAAACTATATATTGATGAAAAAACTGATCATCTTATTTCTTTTAACGCTTAGTTATAGTTTCAGCTTTGCGCAAGATTTTCCGGCAAAGCCGAGTACTTTAGTTAACGATTATACACAAACACTCACCTCAAGTCAGATACAACAGCTAGAGCAAAAGCTAGTAGCGTATGATGATTCTACATCTAATCAGATTGCGGTTGTTATTATGAAATCCGTTGGCGATTACGATATTAACGAATATGCGCTTGAACTAGGGCGCAAATGGGGTATTGGAGGAAAAAACAAAAACAATGGGGTAATTTTATTAATTGCCATTGGCGATAGAAAATTAGCTATTCAAACTGGTTATGGATTAGAAGGCGCTTTGCCAGATATTTATACCAAAAGAATAATCGAAAATGATATTAAACCATTTTTCAAAGCAAATGATTATTATGGTGGCATTGATGCTGGAACAAATTCAATTATATCTTTAATTAAAGGCGAATATAAAAACGACAATCCTAAAGCAAAATCTAAAGGCGGAAAAGGAAGTGCAGGCTTTATTGTGTTGATCATTATAGTAATTATCGTCATCATTTTAAGAAAAGGCGGTGGCGGAGGTGGAAGTCAGGTAATTGGTGGAAGAGGCGTTGCTGATGCACTTTTTTGGAGTATGCTATTAGGTGGTGGCCGTAGTTCTGGTGGCGGATTTGGTGGTGGTTTCGGTGGAGGAAGTAGCGGAGGCGGTGGTGGATTTGGCGGATTTGGTGGTGGAAGTTTTGGTGGTGGGGGTAGTAGCGGAAGCTGGTAATCGCCATTTTAGCATGAAGAATTACGATTGACTATTTTCCAATTTAACGAATTGACTATACCTATAAAATTAAAAAGTCATGTATAGACGAGATTTAATTACTGCCGAAATAGAAAAGCTTGCTCAGGTTTTAGCAAGAATAATGGGTTTTAAAACTGAATTAAAGCTAAAAGAGGCTGAAGATTTATTTAATGAAACATTAAATTCTAGTTTTGGGTTAAATCCGTCTATCTTATTAGAAAATGATACTGAAGGTTTCACGAATTGGTTGAAAAAATCTAACCTTAATGCCGAAAAGTTAAATGCCTTAACTGATTTCCTTTACAGCGAACTTGATTTTGAAAATAATCCTATAACATCAAATTTGTTTGCACAGAAATTAAATTTAATCTATCAATCTCTAATTGATGATCATCAAGTTGTACATTTAATTAATTTAGGAAGGCAGAAGATGATTCAACAATACCTATAAAAAAGAATGGAAATTTTAAAGTGGCAGAAACTAGCCTCAAAATATTTAGTAAGAGAAAAGTGGGCTACGCTACGAGTAGATACTTGCAAATTGCAAAATGGCACTATAAAAGATGATTATTATGTGCTTGAATATCCAAATTGGGTGAATGCAATTGCTTTAACTAAAGAAAACAAAATCATTTTAGTTCGACAATATCGCTTTGCTGCTGATATTATTTCTTTAGAAATTCCCGGAGGAGTAATTGATGAAGGCGAAAATCCTGAAACTGCCATTTTACGCGAATTACAAGAAGAAACAGGCTATACTTTCGAAACATGCGAATTGATTGCCACACTTTATCCTAATCCGGCAACATCTACTAACAAAACCTTTACTTATTTATTAAAAGGTGGAATAAAAACTCATGAACAGCATTTAGATGAACACGAAATCTTAAATGTAGAAGAATATACTATAGAAGAAGTACAACAATTATTAAAAGATAATAAAATTGATCAAGCACTTCATGTTGCTGGTCTTTATTATGGCTTAATGAAATTAACTTAATTACTCACCTATTTTACGCCCTTTTATGAAATTTAAACTAATCAGAAGAATGCTGTGCACTACAGCATTTTCATTTAGCGCATTATTTTCATTTGCGCAAACCAATGCCCTATGGCTTCGGTATCCGTCTATATCTCCTGATGGAAAAACTATTGCATTTGGATACAAAGGAGATATCTACAAAATTAGCACCGAAGGTGGGATAGCCACTCCTTTAGTTATCTCCGAATATCACGATCAAATGCCTATTTGGAGCCATGATGGAAAAACTATTGCTTTTGCAAGTAATAGATACGGCAATTTTGATATTTTCACTTTACCTGCAACTGGCGGAGCTGCAAAACGTTTAACCTTTAACAGTGCCAATGATTATCCATCAGATTTTACAGTGGATAACAAAAGTGTACTATTCTCTTCAGGCCATCAATCTACCGCAGCAAGTGTACGATTCCCACAACGTGGATTATTTTTGAATTTATATACAGTGACTGCCACTGGTGGAAGACCATTATTAGTGAGTGCCGCTGGAGCAGAAAATGCACATTACAATAGCAAAGGCACAAAGATTATTTTCCAAGATAGAAAAGGATACGAAGATGCTTTTAGAAAACATCATGTTTCTTCGGTAACGCGAGATATTTGGGAACTTGATTTAAAAAACAATGCCTATAAAAAAATATCAGATTTTGAAGGAGAAGATCGTGAACCGATTTATAGCACAAATGACGATCAAATATTTTATTTAAATGAAAGAGATGGAACTCAAAACGTATACAGTCAGCCAACTGCTGGACCTGCTAAAAAGTTAACCTCTTTTAAAGATTATCCAGTTAGAAATTTAAGCATTGCTGATAACAACACCTTATGCTTTACCTACAATGGTGAAATTTATGTGATGGCTGCCAATGGTCAACCTCGAAAAGTTAACGTAGAGATTGGAAATGAAACTAGTGCAGAGATTGAAAAAAATATTCCAATTAATACAAATATTAGCGAGTTTGCAGCGAGTCCTAGTGGGAAAGAAATTGCATTTGTATCTAGAGGAGAAATCTTTGTTTCAAGTGTTGAAAATGGACAAACCAAAAGAATTACCAATACGCCACAACAAGAACGTTCGGTAAGATGGAGCCCTGATGGAAAAAGTCTCGTTTATGCTGGAGAAAGAAACGGAAGCTGGGATGTGTTCAGAGCTCAAAGAACACGTTCATCAGAACCTTATTTTTATGCTTCAACTGTGTTGAAAGAAGAAGCAATTATTGCAACTGCGGCAGAAGAATTTCAGCCAGACTTTTCTCCAGATGGAAAGGAGATTGCATATGTTGAAAATAGGAACATCTTAAAGATTTATAATCTAGCTTCAAAAAAAACGAGAACAGTATTGCCTGAAGGACGAAATCATTCTTATAGTGATGGCGATTGGGGTTTTAACTGGAGTCCAGATAGTAAATGGCTTGTCGTAGATGATCAAAATGGCTATACCTTTGCAAGCAATATCTCATTAATTAAGGCCGACGGATCCGGACCAATTGTTCAGCCTATTAATAGTGGATTTGGAGAAAGCAGTGGAAAATGGGCAATGAATGGAAAAGCATTGACTTGGGCAAACAGCAAAAACGGAAGAAAATCTTTGGCGCAACAAGGATCTGCAGAGACGGATATCTTTATTTCTTTTTTTGATAAAGCTGCATACGATAATTTCAAACTTAGTAAAGATGAATTTAATCTGTGGAAAGAAACAAATGATGCTGCAAAAAAAGACACCACAAAAACTGTTGCTTCCAAAACAACTGCAAAAGAGATTAAAACTCCAGATAGTATTAAGAAAGTTAATGCACTTGAGTTAAAAGATCTTGATAATCGTACGATTAAACTTACGATTAACAGTTCTTCAATTAGCGATTACGCTTTAAATAATGAAGGAAACAAACTCTTTTATTTGGCAGAATTTGAGAACGGGTATGATTTATGGGTAACAGAGCCTAGAACACACGACACAAAAATACTAGCCAAATTGGGCGGGTCTCCGAGTGGATTAGAAATTAGTAAAGATGGAAAATCACTTTTTGTAAGCAATAATGGCAGATTAGTTAAAGTGGATGCTGAAAACGGAAAAATTTCTCCAATTAATATTAATGGTGAAATTACCTTAAACACAGTTGGGGAACGAGCTTATATTTACGAACATATTTGGCGTCAAGTAAAACAGAAATTCTATGATCCGAAGTTGCATAATGTAAATTGGGATGGATATAAAGCTGGTTATGCCAAATTTTTACCTCATATTTCAAACAACTTCGATTTTCAAGAATTATTGAGTGAGTTGTTAGGTGAATTAAATGCATCACATACTGGAGGCAGATACGCACCAAGGCCAGTTGCACCTGATCAAACTGCATCAATTGGAATTTTGGAAGATGAAACTTATGCGGACAAAGGAGTTAAAATTGCAGAAGTACTAACCTCTGGACCTCTGGATAAATTTGAATCTAAAATTAAAGCTGGCTATATCATTGAAAAAATAAATGGAAATGAAATCGCTGCTACTGATGATTGGACAAAATATCTAAACCGAGAAATTGGGAAAACAATTTTATTAAGTATTTACGATCCAACTGGTAAAACGAGATTTGATGAAGCTGTTAAAACCATTTCTGCTGGCGAAGAAAACGAATTGATGTACAAACGTTGGGTTAAAGGGATGCGTGAGATGGTTGACAGACTTAGCGGAGGAAAAATTGGTTATGTACACGTTCGTGGAATGAATGATGGAAGTTACCGTGTAGTAGTAGATGAAGCTTTAGGTATAAACAAGGAAAAAGATGCATTAATTGTAGATACTCGCTTTAATGGTGGTGGATGGTTACACAATGACCTTAACGCTTTCTTAAGTGGAAAACCTTATTTAACATTTAGTTCACAAGGCAATGCATTGAAAGGACAAGAACCCTTTAACACTTGGACTAAACCAAGTACAGTTGTGATGAGCGAAAGCAATTACAGTGATGCGTTTATATTCCCATACATCTATAAACAAACAGGAACTGGAAAATTAATTGGTATGCCTGTTCCAGGTACAGGAACTGCAGTTTGGTGGGAAACTCAAATTGACCCAACCATTGTATTTGGGATTCCAATGATTGGCACAATTGGCAAAGAAGGTAGAACTACTGAAAATCTACAGGTTGAACCTGATATTAAAGTTACGCTTCCTTATGAATCTTTCCTTTCTGGAAAAGATACTCAAATTGAAGCTGCTGTTAAAGAAATGCTAAGAGTGACTAAGAAATAAAATACAGTAGTACTCAAAAGAGAAAAGCCGTTCGATAATCGAACGGCTTTTTTATGCGGTGAAAAATTAATTAGTAAATGAATTAACTCATCTTTAGTTTTTTCTGAATATCGTTAACGTAAGCTTTAAACTTTTTATCTGTTTCTATTAAATCTTCTACTGTTTGGCAAGCATAAATTACAGTAGAGTGATCTCTACCACCAAAGAAAGCGCCGATAGTTTTTAATGATGATTTAGTATGGCTTTTTGACAAATACATAGAAATTTGACGAGCCTGTACAATTTCACGTTTACGTGTTTGTGATTTCACCATATCAACTGGAACTTCGAAATATTCACAAACCAATTTCTGGATATATTCCATTGAGATTTCTTTCGACGTATTCTTGATAAAGTTCTTCAACATTTGTTTAGCCAAAGCTAAATCGATATCTTTTTTATTAAGTGTAGATTGTGCTAATAATGAAACCATTGCACCTTCTAATTCACGAACGTTATTATCAATATTGTGTGCTACATATTCAACCACTTCGCCAGGTAATTCAATACCATCAGCGTACATTTTCTTTTTCAGAATAGCAATACGAGTTTCTAAGTCTGGTATTTGCAAATCTGCAGATAATCCCCATTTGAAACGACTTAATAATCTTTCTTCTAAGCCAGCTAAATCTTTAGGAGCTTTATCAGAAGTTAAAATCACTTGTTTACCTGATTGGTGTAAGTGGTTAAATATATGGAAGAAAATATCTTGTGTTTTTTCTTTACCTGCAAAGTTATGTACATCATCCATAATGATTACATCCATAGCTTGGTAGAAATTCACAAAATCATTGATCGTATTGTTCTTTAATGAATCAACAAACTGTTGGCAAAATTTCTCACACGAAACATAGATTACCAATTTATCTGGCATGCTACGTTTAATCTCATTACCTATTGCTTGTGCCAAATGCGTTTTACCTAAACCTACACCACCATAAATCATTAATGGGTTAAATGAAGTACCACCTGGTTTTGCTGCCACAGCATAGCCTGCAGAACGAGCCAAACGATTGCAGTCTCCTTCAATATAATTTTCAAAAGTATAGTTTGCATTTAATTGCGGATCAACAGTCAATTTTTTTAATCCCGGAATAATAAAAGGATTTTTAATATCCTTATTTATTGAAACAGGAATTGGCATTGATTGCATTTTCGCTTCTGCCCCATTTCCGTTAGAGGGCATGTTTGTTGTGTAAGGAGAACCGCTATTTGACGACTTGTCAACTACGATATTATATTCTAATCTCCCCTCGTCTCCCAATTGCTTTTTTACTGTTTTACGAAGCAGACCAACGTAGTGTTCTTCTAGCCATTCGTAAAAAAATAAACTAGGCACCTGGATGGTTAAAACTTTCCCTTCTAATTTAAGTGCTGATATCGGTTCGAACCAAGTTTTAAAACTTTGGGTCGGGATGTTATCCTTAATTATTTGAAGACAGTTCTTCCATACTTCGGTACAAGTTTTTTCCATTGTTAATCGTTAATTTGTTGGTTTTCAGTTCTTACAAAGGCATTACGGACATGCCCTTTTGGAACATCGAATATTCAAAAAATTATCAACAAAAAGAACAAATATTTCAATTAATTTGTAAGTCGTTCAAAAGCAGTATCATAAACTGCTTAACCTAAATTTTTTGTGTTGATAACTATTTTTTAACATGAAATTTAATATTCTCCGAACACATTTCGCATACAATCTGCAATTTCACCAAGTGTAGCATATTCTTCTACTGCAGTGAGTATAAAAGGCATTAAATTATGATCGGATTTTGCCGCATTCCGTAAGTTATCTAATGCTAAATTAACAGCTTCATTATTTCGCTCGGCTTTTAACAACTTTAATTTTTCAGTCTGTATTGTCCGTATCGAATTCATCTATATTTAAAACGTCGGTAATTCCTTCTTTCTGCTGAGTAAATTTATTAACACCAACAATAATTCGTTCTGCAGATTCTACTTCCTTTTGATATTGATACGCAGAGTTAGCAATCTCTTGTTGAATGTATCCATTTTCTATTGCATTTACAGAACCGCCCATCGCATCTATCTTATCAATATAAGCTAAAGCCGCAGCTTCAATTTCATCTGTTAAAGCTTCTACAAAATAAGAGCCAGCAAGTGGATCTACTGTATCCACCACTCCACTTTCAAATGCAATAACTTGTTGTGTACGCAGAGCGATTTTAGCTGCTGCTTCCGTTGGCAACGATAATGCTTCATCATATCCATTGGTATGTAAAGATTGTGTACCGCCTAATACCGCAGCCATTGCTTGGTTAGTTACACGAATTACATTATTTAACGGCTGTTGTGCTGTTAATGTAGATCCACCTGTTTGTGTATGAAAACGAAGCATCATTGCTTTTTCATCTGTTGCCCCGAGTGATTTTGTGATGTGAGCCCACATTCTCCGAGCAGCACGAAATTTGGCAATTTCTTCAAAAAAGTTATTATGGCAATTGAAAAAGAAAGATAATCGCTTTGCGAAAACATTAATATCCAATCCTTTTTCTAATGCTGCATTTAAATACGCTTTACCATTTGCCAATGTAAAAGCTAGTTCTTGAACTGCAGTTGAACCCGCTTCACGAATATGATACCCAGAAATAGAAATTGTATTCCATTTTGGAACCTCTTTACTACAATATTCAAAAATATCAGTTATAATACGCATTGATGGTTTTGGAGGGTAGATATATGTTCCCCTTGCGGCGTATTCTTTTAAAATATCATTTTGTATTGTACCCGATATTTCTTTCAAATCTGCACCTTGTTTTTTAGCTAAGGCGATATACATAGCTAATAATATAGACGCGGTTGCATTTATCGTCATTGATGTGGTAATCCTTTTTAATTCAATCCCATCAAATAATATTTCAATGTCTTTTAATGAATCGATAGCTACACCCACTTTTCCAACTTCTCCTTCTGCCATATCATGATCAGAATCATAGCCAATTTGAGTGGGTAAATCAAAAGCTACTGATAAACCCATTGTTCCTTGCGCTAATAAATAATGATAGCGTTTATTTGAATTCTTCTGCAGTTGAAAATCCCGCATATTGCCTCATTGTCCATAAACGACCACGATACATATCTTTTTGAATCCCTCTAGTAAATGGAAACTCTCCAGGGGTTTCTGTTAACGGTTTCGCCGAAGTATATACATCCTTTATTTCTATTCCAGATGTAGTTGTAAATTTTTTATCTCTCATGGCACTTAAAATAAAGCTTGAATATCCTTTTTAAGAATATTAATGGTTAACTCGTACGGATTTTCTTCTATCGTACTCATATGTTGTAATACTTTTTTGCTTAAATCAACACCTGTTGAATTTTCTGGCAAACCTTGTACAACATTATTAACCATAGCAATCGTATCGTCTTTTAACTTTCTAACTACACTCCAACTCGTAGAATCTATATAAAGTTGTTGAGCTATATTATGCTGATATTCTGCCTTTATTTCATTTAAGATTATAGATTGCAATGCAGAAAGCTCAATTCCAGATTGATGCAAACGAACTAATAAATTAGCAGGATTAATACGCTCAATAAAAACGATTAGTCTTTCATGTGCCTGTAAACGTAAAGGAAGTAAAGCTGCTCTACTTTCTTTATTCAGTTCGCTCGTTTTCAAATCAAAAAAGCGTTTAATATCATTTTTCATAAATTGATAAAATGCCATTAACCCGAAAAAGATACCAAATAGCAAAGTTATTAGATTGATAAGATTCTGCATACCATTCATGAGTATTGTTTAATTATAGTAATATAATAAGGTGATAAAGGCAAAAATGTGCATTATTATTTATATTTGTAACAGATAAATTTTAAAAACATGAGTAATACTGTAGAAACTGCTTTTGCGCCCGTATCGTTTACCGAAACTGCTGTTAAAGAACTTTTAAAACTAAAAGACCAACAAGAAATTGCTGATGATTTTGGCTTACGTGTTGGTGTTGAAGGTGGTGGTTGCTCGGGGATGAGTTATGTTTTGGGTTTTGACCAAAAGAAAGAAGGTGATCAAGAATTTATAATTGACAACATTAAAATTTTTATGCATAAAGCACATCAAATGTATTTATTAGGAATGCAGATTGATTGGCAAGATGGATTAAACTCTAGAGGTTTTACATTTAGCAATCCAAATGCAGCAAGTTCATGCGGATGTGGAACAAGTTTCTCTGTTTAAGCATATAATATTTGTAACATTTTAATAGGTCTCGTTGTCTTAACAGCGGGACTTTTTATTTTTATCTCCACAGAATTTTATTTCTATCAAATGACCTATACCGAAAACGTAAGACTTGCGCTACAATCTATTAAAAGTAACCGCCTTCGTACAATGCTTACCGCATTAATTATAGCACTTGGTCTTATGGCATTAGTGGGTATTCTTACTACAATAGATGCAATTAAAAAAAGTATGACCGATGCTTTTTCGAGCATGGGTGCAAACTCTTTTAACATTAGAAATAGAGGTACTGGAATTAGAATTGGAGGCTCTGGCAAAAGACCAAAGCCCTTTAAATCTATTCGATATGAAGATGCTATTAAATTTAAAGAAAGATTAAACACGCCTGCAACAGTTTCTGTTAGTGTTTTTGCAAGTGGTGGTTCTACGGTTAAATACGAGCAAGAAAAAACAAATCCAAATACAAGTGTACAAGGTATTGATGAGAATGGATTAGCTTCACAAGGTTTGGAACTTGCTTTAGGAAGGAACTTTAATAGTGCAGAAGCTTTATCTGGTAATAATGTTTGTATTATCGGAAGTGAAATAGCAAGTACACTCTTCAAAAAAGAATCTCCAATTGATAAAATTATCACCGCTGGTAGTACTCGATTGAAAGTAATTGGTGTGCTGGTATCTAAAGGTTCGAGTATGGGTTCTAATACAGATAGAGCCGTATATGTGCCTCTATATAAAGCAAAGCTGATTAATTCAAACGACAATCCTTCTTATACTGTAACCGTAATGGTGCCAAATGCAGATTTAATGGATAACGTTATTGGTGAAGCGACTGCAGAATTTAGAAATATTAGAAAAGTTAAAGTCGGTGAAGCCAATAACTTTGAAATCACTAAAAGTGATGCTGTTGCACAAACGCTATTTGAGAATCTAATTTATATCCGAGTTGGCGGCATAGCCATTGGTGTAATCACCTTAATTGGCGCATCTATTGGTTTAATGAATATCATGTTGGTTTCTGTAACTGAAAGAACTAGAGAAATTGGAATAAGAAAAGCTATAGGCGCAAATCCAGCAGTAATTAGAAAACAGTTTTTAATTGAAGCTGTAGTAATTTGTTTAATGGGTGGTGCACTTGGAATTTTACTAGGTATTGGAATAGGGAATTTAATATCCTTCTCTATGGGAGGATCATTTTTAATTCCGTGGCTATTTATTATCGGTGGATTTGCTTTATGTGTTATTGTGGGTATAGTTTCCGGCTATTATCCAGCTAAAAAAGCATCTAAACTTGATCCGGTAGAGGCACTGCGTTACGAGTAATTCAGTTCTCAATTGACAGACGAAGTCTTATAGCGAATATCGTCCTTTCGACTGTAGCGCAGCGGAATGGATCTTTTCAACAAGTAGTTATAAATTCAAAGATTTCACAGCTTCGCTCGAAATGACGAGGTGGTTAAGCAATGTCTTTCATTTTGAATCGAACTCACAATATTTACAACAAAAGATTACTAATTTGAGGTTGTGATAAGATATTTTGCAACCTTTTTATACTCAAGCTATCTTTTAAAGCATCCGCATGGCGAAGGTGGTGCATATCGCTTCCTAAAAAATCAATACAATAATTATCAATTAATTCTTCTGCGGTTTGCTTACAACTTTTACCATAATATCCCGTTAAGGAAATAGTATTTAATTGTAAAAGGCAACCTGCATCTTTAATTTGTTGATAGCTTTCCAAAGATCCATTGTAATAAGGGTATCGTTCCGGATGTGCCAATACTGGTTGATAACCAGCATGGTGAATTTTAGAAATAACTTCAAAAAGATTATGAGGAGGATTGATGTAAGACAGCTCGAAAAGTAAATAATTATTTTTTCCAAAGCTTAGCACTTCTTTTTTCTCTATTTTTTTCTCAAAAGTTTCGTCTAAATAATATTCGGCAGCAGCACTTACTTCTAAATCAATATTGTTTTGCAATAAACCTTCACGTAAAACATCAAGTGCTCTATGAATAATATCTGGCGTATTACGAAAATAATCTGCCATTATGTGGGGCGTAGCAACAAGTTTTTTAAAACCTAATGCCTTAAAACGTTTGGCCAATAACAAAGAATCATCGAGGCTTTTTGCTCCATCATCAATTCCTGGAATGATATGAGAATGCATATCTGTTCCAATCACTGAAAAATTAAACTCAGGCTCTTTGTCCTTTTTAAACCACCCTAACAAACTTACCTCCCTTTATATTGATTATCGTAATAGGCTTGATAATTACCCGAAGTTACATTATTTAACCAATCCTCATTCTGTAAATACCAATCTACTGTTTTTGCTAATCCCTCCTCAAACTGCAAACTCGGCACCCAATCCAACTCCTTTTGCAGCTTGGTAGAATCTATTGCATAACGTAAATCATGCCCGGCCCTATCGGTTACAAAAGTGATTAGTTTTGCAGATGCTCCTTCAGCTCTACCTAGTTTCTGATCCATTATCCGGCACAACAAATGGATTAGGTCAATATTCTTCCATTCGTTATGACCGCCAATATTATAGGTCTGCCCTGTTTTAGCGTTATGGAAAATTACATCTATTGCCCTTGCATGATCTTCAACCCATAGCCAATCGCGTACATTTTCTCCTTTGCCATAAACTGGTACTGGCTTATTATTTTTAATGTTGTTGATCGCTAACGGGATCAGTTTTTCAGGGAAATGATGCGATCCATAATTGTTTGAACAGTTGGAAATTACAATGTCTAAACCATACGTATCGTGGTAAGCTCGTACAAAATGGTCAGAACTTGCTTTTGATGCAGAATATGGACTATGGGGATCATAGCTCGTACTTTCTGTAAACATTCCAGTTTCTCCAAGCGCTCCGTAAACTTCATCAGTGGATACATGGTAAAAACGTTTATTTGCATAATTACCTTTCCAATATTCTTTGGCTGCGTTTAACAGGTTCACAGTCCCAATCACATTAGTCATTACAAAAGCACTTGGGTCTGCAATGGAACGGTCTACATGAGATTCTGCTGCCAAATGGATCACAGCATCAAAGTTCTCTGATTTAAAAAGATTGTTTATCTCTGCCGCATTGGTAATATCGGCTTTTACAAACCTATAATTGTTCCTGTTTTCGATATCTGTTAAATTAGCCAGATTTCCCGCATAGGTTAGCACATCGAGGTTAATTATTTCATATTGCGGATAGTTATTTACAAATCTGCGGACTACGTGTGAGCCAATAAAACCAGCACCGCCGGTAATTAAAATCTTCTTCATATTTATATTTGTTCTGGTAAACCTAGCTCATGAGCAATTTTCGCCATGTTTCCATTGTATATTTTGGTCAGCAAGTTATTCATTCCTTCTTGTAAATCAAATTGAAGGTCTTCATGCAATTTATCAAATTTGCGCAAAGTTATTAAAGTAGATTTCACAAAATAACTTGCAAAAAGTTGTTCATAATTTCTATTAGATGAAAAGATACCTGATTTAAATTGAGTAATCGTGTTATTAAAAAGAAATATCCTTAACTCAACATCTTCAAAACTAGCTTTTGTTACCCTTAAATTATGATTAACCTGTTTTGCCAATTTACGTAAATTCACTAATACATCTTTAGCATTTAACTTTTTTAACTCTTTTAAACTCTGCATATTTTGCAGAATGCTTTCTTTAATAGTGGCTATCCTATCACGCAGATGACTTTCATCCTCTAATAATATAAAATGTAAATGTTCGGTAAGCACTTTATCCTTTGCTACCAAGCGAAGTAATAATTTGTCCTTCTCTTTTGGCGGCAATGCTAAAATCTCTATTTTAAGCTCTTTGTGCTCACTTAGTTTCATTTATTCATTTATGTTTTTAATGGAGAATGAGCTATCATGAGCACATCTAGTAATGAATAGTCGATGCTCATGATGGTTCATTTAAAAAGGGTTATCTCTTAAATACTTCTCCCAATTCCATGCAGAACTCATCATTTCATTAATACCCAACTCTGCTTTCCAACCTAAAACAGTATTCGAACGATTTACATCGCCATACGTTTGTTCAATATCTCCTTCTCTACGTGCGCCAATTGCATAATTTAACTTTTCTCCGGTAGATTGTTCAAAAGCATGAATAATTTCTAGTACAGATGAGCCCTTGCCTGTTCCGATATTAAAGATTTCATAATTATCTCCGGTTTCAGCTTCTAATCTTTTAATAGCAGCAACATGCGCTTTCGCTAAATCCACTACGTGAATATAATCTCTTATCGCCGAACCATCTGGTGTATTATAATCATCGCCATAAACAGTAATTGCACCACGTTTGCCAATAGCAGATTGTGTAATAAATGGTACTAAATTTTGTGGTACTCCGATAGGTAATTCGCCAATTAAAGCTGATGCATGTGCACCAACTGGATTAAAATAACGCAATGCGATTACTCTTAAATCTGGTGTTACCGCACAAGTTTCCTGTAAAATTTCTTCAGCAATTTGTTTCGTATTTCCATATGGTGATTCAGCTTTTTTACTGGCGCCGATTCCGTTACTGGCAATTGATCAGGCTGGCCATAAACCGTACATGATGATGAGAAAACTAATTTGATTTTACTATTAAAAGCTGTTATAATATTAATTAAGGAGTAAAAATTATTACGGTAGTATTTTAAAGGCTGTTGAACAGATTCGCCTACGGCTTTAAATGCTGCAAAATGAATAATGCCACTAATGTTTTGATGTTGATTGGCAAATGCATGAACGACTTGCTCATCGCATAGATCAAGTTTTACAAACTCTGGTTTTTTCCCGCTTATTTTTTCAATTTGATCTAACATTTTAGGATCAGAATTTGAAAAATCATCAACAATAATAACTTCGTATCCAGCATTAAAAAGTTCTACAACAGTATGCGAACCTATATACCCTGCACCTCCCGTAACTAATATTTTCTTCATTATTTATTATACGTTTTAAAATTTTTGTGCTCTTTATTTACAAGTGCTTCTTTTGGTAAGGATTTAAAATAATCATATGTAATCTTCAAGCCTTCAGCTCTATTTACTTTTGGCTCCCAATTTAATAATTCTCTTGCCTTGGTAATATCAGGCCGACGTTGTTTAGGGTCATCTGTTGGCAACTCTTTACAAATAATTTTCTGTGTAGTTCCTGTTAATTTGATAATCTCTTCTGCAAAATCTAACATGGTAATTTCATCAGGATTACCAATATTTACAGGTTGAGCATAATCGCTAAACAACAAACGATAAATTCCTTCAATCAAATCATCTACATAACAGAAAGATCGTGTTTGACTTCCATCGCCAAAAACAGTAAGGTCCTCTCCTCTTAATGCTTGTCCAATAAATGCTGGCAAAACTCGTCCATCATTTAATCGCATTCGCGGACCATAGGTATTAAATATTCGTACAATTCTGGTTTCTAATCCATGAAAAGTATGGTATGCCATTGTCATTGCTTCTTGGAAACGTTTAGCTTCATCATATACCCCACGAGGTCCAACTGGATTTACATTTCCCCAATATTCTTCCGGTTGCGGATTTACTGTTGGATCGCCATACACTTCAGAAGTCGAAGCAATTAGCAAACGAGCATTTTTTGATCTTGCTAAACCTAACAAATTATGAATACCTAAAGAACCAACTTTCAATGTTTGAATAGGAATTTTTAAATAATCAATTGGGCTTGCTGGAGAAGCAAAATGGAGAATATAATCTAAATTACCTGGAACGTAAACAAATTTAGAGACATCATGATGGTAGAACTCAAAGTTTTCTAGTTTAAACAAGTGCTCGATATTTTGCAAATCACCCGTAATTAGATTATCCATTCCAATTACATGAAAATCTTCTTTAATAAACCGATCACAAAGATGTGAACCTAAAAATCCAGCTGCTCCTGTTATTAAAACTCTTTTCCGCTCCATGATTAGTTTATTAATTTCCTACCTACACTATTGTAATAATAACCTAAATCGATCATTTTTTGTAAATCGAATAAGTTCCTTCCATCAAAAATCACTTTATTAGTCAATAGCTCATCCATTTTCTCAAAATCTGGATTACGGAACACCGACCATTCTGTCGCAATTAATAACGCATCCGCATTTTGTAAAGCATCGTATTGATTTTCAGCAAAATTGATTTTGTCGCCTAATATTGATTTGACATTATGCATTCCTTCCGGATCAAAAGCTGTAACTGTTGCTCCGTGCTTAATCAATTCATCAATAATATATAAAGCCGGTGCTTCTCTAATATCATCAGTTTCTGGCTTAAACGCCAAACCCCAAAGCGCAAAATGTTTGCCTTTAATATCACCTTTATAATATTTTAATAACTTATCTACTAAAACCGTTTTTTGTTTTTCATTTACATTCATTACGGCTTTCAAAATTTGAAAATCGTAATCATGAGTATCTGCAGCAATAGCTAAAGCCTGCACATCTTTTGGGAAACAGCTTCCTCCATATCCAATTCCTGGAAAAAGAAATCGTTTACCGATACGATCATCAGAGCCAATTCCTTTGCGTATCGCATCTACATCAGCACCTACGATTTCGCAAAGATTTGCAATCTCGTTCATAAACGTAATTTTCGTTGCCAGAAATGAGTTTGCAGCATATTTAGTTAATTCAGAAGAACGCTCATCCATAAAGAAAATAGGATTACCTTGACGAACATAAGGCGCATATAACTCTGTCATTAATTTTTGTGCTTTTTCACTACGTGTACCAATTACCACGCGGTCAGGTTTCATAAAATCATCAACAGCGACACCTTCACGTAAAAATTCAGGATTAGAAACCACATCTATTTCTACTGAAGTATTAGCTGCAAAAACTGCTTGAACTTTATCTGCTGTACCAACTGGAACTGTAGATTTATTTACAATTACTTTGTATTCCGTAACTAGCTTTGAAATATCTTTTGCAGCGCCTAAAATATAGGAAAGATCAGCAGCGCCATCTCCACCTGGAGGAGTTGGTAATGCCATAAAAATTATTTGAGATTCTTTAACTGCAAATGCTAAATCGGTTGTAAACGATAAACGGCCTTGAGCAATATTACGATGAAATAGCACATCTAATCCTGGCTCATAAATTGGAACCTCCCCAGCAATCATTTTTTCAACTTTTGCTTTGTTAATATCTACGCAAATTACGGTATTGCCAGTCTCTGCCAAACATGTTCCGGTAACAAGACCAACATATCCTGTTCCAATTACTGCTATCTTCATATATTAATTGAAGGTTTTAAATTTATTCATTTATCTTCGGACGAAGATAAGAAATTAAGACACAAAATGCTTTGGATTTATAATATTGGAATTGTAATATATGGCTTATTAGTAAGGTTGGTATCACTTTTTAATGCCAAAGCCAAGTTATTTGTGGTTGGAAGGAAAAATATCTTCGAAAAAGTTCAACAGAAAATCAGTACCCATGATAGACCAATATGGTTTCACTTTGCTTCTTTAGGGGAGTTTGAACAAGGAAGACCAGTACTAGAAAAGTTGAAGGCTGATGATCCTTCGCAGAAAATTTTGATAACTTTTTTTTCTCCCTCGGGATATGAGATTAGAAAAAATTACGCATTGGCGGATGTTTTTTATTTACCACTAGATACAGCTAGCAATGCAAAGAAGTTCATAAATAGCGTAAACCCTAAGTTTGCTGTATTTACCAAGTATGAATTTTGGTATCATTATTTTAATGAATTACACGAAAAGCAAACTCCTCTTTATTTAATTTCTGGCATTTTTAGATCAGATCAAGTATTCTTTAAATGGTACGGCAGTTTTTATAGAGGGATTTTAAAATTTGTAACGCACTTTTTTGTACAAAATGAAGAAAGTGTCTCTCTTTTAAAAAGTATTGGTATTAATAATGTTAGTTTAAGCGGAGACACTCGTTTTGATCGGGTGTATGAAAATGCTCAGCAACCTAAAAAATTAGAACTGATTGATAAATTTTGCGGTGCTGATAATGTTTTTATAGCCGGAAGCTCATGGCTACCCGACGAAAAACTATTGGTCTCCCTAACAGTAAAATATCCAGATTGGAAGTTTATCATTGCTCCACATGAAATTGGAATTTCTCATCTTGAAGAAATTGAAAAGCTATTTCCAACTGCTGTAAAGTTTTCTCAATTAAAAGCAAATACATCTCAAGTTTTAATTATCGATAATATTGGAATGCTGTCCTCTTTATATCAATATGCTAACATAGCTTATATTGGTGGCGGTTTTGGAGCAGGAATACATAACACGTTAGAAGCCGCAGCATTTGGTTTGCCTGTAATTTTTGGTCCCAAATACGATAAATTTCAAGAAGCCAAAGATTTAATTACCATAGGCGCAGCCAAAAGTATTACTACAGTTGGTGAATTAATTAGTGCTTTTGAATTTTTTAAAGCAAATGAAATGTCATCTGCTAATGCGAAAAAATATGTAACGCAGAAAAAAGGAGCGACAGAAATGATTGTAAAAGCAATCGCTTAATTTTAGTTTTTCACTAATTCTACTAATGCCTCAATAAACTTTGGATGATCGTTCAAGCTTTCTACCAATTGTACATGTTCACCACCAAGCGCTTTAAATTCTTCATGATATTCTACTGTAATTTCGTATAAAGTTTCCAAACAATCGGCTACAAACGCAGGACTAAAAACCAATAATCTCTTTTTCCCTTCTGCAGCTAATTTCTTTAAAACATCTGTTGTATACGGCTGTACCCAAGGCTCTTTACCCAAACGAGATTGAAAACAAACTGTATATTTATCCTTAGACAATCCTAGTTTTGCAGCAATGAGGCTTGCAGTATGATGACCTTGTGCAGAATAACAAAATTTATTGGTGTCGTTTAATACATCACAACAGTTATCCTTCTTTAAGCAATAATTCCCAGTATGATCACATTTTAACAATTGCCTTTCTGGTAAACCGTGGAAACTAAAAAGCACATGATCATACGTTTCAGGCTGATGCTTAGCTGCATTTTCTGCAAAAACTTCAAGCATTAAATGATTATCGTGAAAAGAATTCACAAATGAAATTGGTGGAATAGTTTGCCACTTACTTACCAATTCCATTACCAATTGCATAACCGAACCTGTACTTGCTGATGCATATTGAGGAAACATTGGGATTACCTTAATGCTTTCTACCAACCCTGCTTTTAATCTTTCTAAAGCACTTTCAATAGATGGGTTTTGGTAACGCATTGCCAACTCTACTTGGTAGTCATCGCCCAGTTTTTCTTGCAGTAAATTTGCTTGAATTTTGCTGTAATATAATAATGGAGAACCTTTTTCATTCCAAATTTCCTTGTATAATTTAGAAGTTTTTGGACTACGAAAAGGAACAATAATTCCTTTTACCAATAGAGTTCTGTTAAATTTAGGGATATCGATTACCCTTTCATCCATCAAAAATTGATCAAGATACCTGCGTACAGCAGGAACATCTGGATTATCTGGTGTACCTAAATTAATTAATAAAACTCCTTTTTTTCCCATAATTTATAATTCGAATATTACACCAAGTGTAGGCAAGATATTCCCACTAGTATTTGTTAATAGTTTTGTTTTAAAGCGTGATGGATCTCCAGGCGCATCTTGTGCATTTCCATTCATATCTCTATCCAACACCAATTGTTGTTGCGTTTCGTATTTATTGTACGTTAGGTTTTGAATGTCCAAATATACGTTAAGGTTAAATTTCTTAAAAGGATACTTTTTATCTACCCTAACATCCAATTGGTAAAAACCCTTTAATCTATTGTCATTCAGCCTATCATAATCCGGAACTCCCTGTGGAAATATGGAATAATTACTTTTTAGTGATGAATAAGCAATATCGTATGGCGTATATGGTGTTCCACCTCCTAAACGAAATTTAGCACCAACTTCCCAATTTTTATTAAATATCTTACCTGCCGTCATACTTAAGATATATCTATTATTCCAACTCGACTGAACATATTCGTTTAACTTATCCTTAAATTCACTTCGAAAAAGTGTTAATGCAAAAATTCCGTAAAAACCTTTATTTAATCGTTGTTGAGCAAAAAATTCTAACCCATAGCTTCTTCCATCAGTTTCTCCAACTACAGGTTTATTTCCAACCACACCAAAATCTGCACCTAAATTTGCCAATGGAATTACATCTCCAAATATCTTAACCATTGGATAACGGCTATAATTTTTATAGAAACCTTCCACCGTAAATTTCGTGTTTTTTAAAGTATTGTATTCAAGGCCAGCTACAACTTGTGCAGAGCGGATATAATTAACATTTGTATTTACTAATGGCCCACCGGTATTATTTCTAAAACCCAATACGGTATAAGCTGGTAATTGATAATAAATACCTGTGTTAAAGTTGAAACTTACTTTCTCGTTAAAGTTATACGAAGCAGAAAATCTAGGCGACAATGTTTTAAGAGGATTTTCTCCTTTTGCGTTAAAATTATTTCCATCTAACCTAACTCCAAAAGAAAGATTTAACTTTTCTTCCAAATATGGAGCACTTAGTTGAGCAAAAGCTCCGTATTTAATGAAATTAATGGCAGAAGTATACCCTTCAACTCCACCTGGTAAAAACTGTAAACTATTCGTTGTATAATCTGCAGTTTCAATTCCTGCACCAAAGTTTATCTTATATTTTCCCTCTCGAGATGAGTTTTCTACTCTCAACTTATTCTCAGTTTCAGTAGAATGATAATCTAATACTTGAATTTTACTTTGGTCATTATCTTGAAATTTATACGCCTTATTATTTAAATAATTTCTGCTTAAAACAAGGGTAGAAAACCCTTTTGAACGATAATTTTTATACACTGCTCCAATGGTATAATTATCTTGTTTATTTTCTGGAAAATTAGCTATTGTATATAAATTACTTTCAGTTTTTTCAGTGTTGAAATTAAGTACCGCTTTATCAATAGCGCCTAAGCCAATTATTATCAACTCATTTTTAGTATTAAATTTTGTTTTAAGCTTAAATTGAAAATCTTGGTAAGAAGGTAAAAAAGGCAAGCCCAATAGTTTGAATAATCCCTGTAAGTAAGATAATCTATAGGATGCCATGTACGTTGTTTTCTTACTAACTGGCCCATCGGCCACTACTGCAAAATCACTAGAACCAACCGTTAATGATGCACCCATTTTATCTGGATTCCCATCCTTTTGTTTAAATTCAAAAACCGAGCTCAAGGCATTTCCTCTTGATGCCGGAAATGCCCCAGAATAAAAATCTACTTCTTTTATAAAATCTACATTAATTAAACCAACTGGTCCTCCAGATGAACCTTGTGTGGTAAAGTGATTAATATTAGGTATTTCTATCCCATCTAAATAAAATCTATTTTCATTTGGCGCTCCACCACGAATAATGATGTCATTCCGATAGCTTACCGGAGCAGAAACTCCGGGTAAAGATTGTATAACTTTTGAAATATCTCTATTGCCACCAGGATTTCTTTTAATCTCCGTAGCACCAATTGTTCTTAACGATAATGGACTTTCTATTGGCTTAACAAACCTTGCTTTTTGAATTACAACTTCATCTAAATTACTTACTTCTGTTTCTAATGTTACATCAAAAACTGTCGCTTTTGCATTATTCACTGCAATATCAAAAACAGATTTAGGCTTATAACCAATAAAATTGATCTTTAAATTATAAACTCCAGGAGTTAAGTTTGATAAACTATAATTCCCTAAACTATCGGTAATGGCATTATTTGTTTTTCCTTGAACAGATACAGTGGCTCCTTCAATTGGTTGATTCGTAAACGAATTGGTAATTTTGCCCTTAATAATAGCATTCTGGGCAAAAACTGTGAAACTTAAAAAAGAAAAAAGAAGTGCTAAAGTAAATTTTCTACTCATTTAATGGTGGTTTTCGGACGTATTTACGAAAGTTTTTCTAACTCAGATTTTACTTCTTCCATTAACCACATTGGTGTAGAAGTTGCGCCACAAATACCAACTTTATCATTTGGATTAAACCAACTTTTATCTAATTCTTCTACATTAGAGATAAAGTAAGAGTTGGTATTGTATTTTTTGCAAACATCATACAAAACTTTTCCATTCGATGATTTTTTACCTGATACGAAGATAATTTTATCAAAGTCTGCTACAAATTTCTCTAGCTCTTCATATCGATTAGAAACTTGTCTACAAATGGTATCATTCGCTTTCACATCATACCCTCTATTCAACAATTCGTCTTTAATTTGATAGAATTTATCTGTGCTTTTAGTAGTTTGACTATACAACGTAAACTTATTCGGCAATTCCATTTCATCCAGCTCTGCTAAATCCTGAAAAACAATCGCTTTTCCGTTGGTTTGTCCTTGTAAGCCTATAACTTCTGCATGACCATGTTTACCAAAAATGAGAATTTGCTCATTATCATCATGTGAATTTTTGATACGATTTTGCAACTTTAAAACTACAGGACAAGAGGCATCAATTAACGTTAAGTTATTATTTAAAGCTAATTCATAGGTTGATGGTGCTTCGCCATGCGCCCTAATTAATACTTTTTCATTAGAAAGCTGGTGCAATTGATCATGGTCTATAATACGAAGTCCTTTCGCTTTTAGGCGTTCTACTTCTTCGTCATTATGTACAATATCGCCCAAACAATATAAATATTCCTCATTATCTAAAATGTCCTCAGCCATATCTATGGCATATACAACACCAAAGCAAAAGCCAGAAGATTTATCGATTGTTACGTTTAAATTGTATCTCATTTTAAATTACCACAATTACACCTACAAAAATACACAAAAAGAGCCTGAGAAGTTAACGCTTAAGATGCTTTTTGTGTTTGTTTTAAAACTGCAGTGTCATAATGTTTATTGTATTCGCTTTTAAGTAATTGCAAACTTATGTATTCTTCAGCTTGCCAACTTGCTAAATAGGCCTTTGCTTTAGGTTTTCTATTGTTAAAATAGTCTGTGAGGATGACCGAAAACACAGTTTGGAATTTCTTTTTGGAAGCATTAATAAGCTGCATCACTCCTTTTTCAAATGCAATAGAATCTACATGAGATGATTTAATTTTTCCCTGTGGAAAGATGAGCACTAAATTTTTAGGATCATCTAATAAAGTACCTGCATAAATTAAGGTTTCTAGCACATCTTTTCCCTTGCTTTCTGGGGCAAAACAGCCAAAATATTTTAAATAATTCAGTTGTTTATAATCATCCGTGGTAACTAGGGCGTGAAACTCTTTTTTGAAAACTTTTTTATTGAGTTGAAACAGCATAAACCCATCCCACCAACTGAAACGATTTGCCAAGAGCAAAACAGCTTCATCTTCCTTAATAACTAGCTGATTATGGGTAAAAGCAGAAAAATCTTTCTTCAAGATATAATTGATATACCATGAATAACAATGAAAGATAAAACCATTTTTACGAGAATGATACATTTAGGAAAATTGCAAAAAATTGGGCTGATTTGCAAATATATTCAATGGAGTAATTAGCTTAAATAAACTCGATCTTCTTCGCCTGCTACATCCATCACTACATCTACATGTTCTTTTAAAATAGTCGAAAGTTCTAATCCTACAAAGTCTGTTGCAATTGGAAAAATCTTATGACTTCTATCTACTAATACCACCGTACGGATTTTTTTATGCGGCGTGTTCAAGAAAACTCCTAAACCGTAAGCTAACGTTTTGCCACTGTTTAGTACATCATCAACTAAAATAATTACTTTATTTTTCCACTCTGATTCTTGTAAATCTGTTTTCGCAACTAATTTGCTGTTCTGTTTCTCAAGATCAATACGCAACATAGTAACTTTAAAACCGGCAATTTCTTGCAATACAGTTTCTAAACGCAAAGCGAGTTTATATCCACGATCCCAAATACCAGCCAACACAATTTCTTTTTCTTCTAAGTTATCTTCCAAAATCTGAAACGCAATGCGATTAATCTTTTGTTCGATTTGCTGTTTATCTAAAATAAGTACTTGATTTTCGGGCATGGTTAAGCGCTTTTATTGTACTGTACAAAAGAACGATTTTAAGCCTCAAAATCAAATAAAAAAATAATTTCAATTTCTTGCAACGTTTGCAGGGGTAAGAGCGTCTAATAAATACAAACCTTAAAAAAATAATTATGAAATTTAGCAGTTTACCCAAATCGGCATGTTTAGTAGCCATTGCCATTTTAAGTTATATAAATACTCAAGCGCAAAGCAAAAATGTAAGTGTAAAAAACTTTAATGCATTAACTGTAAGTAGTGGAATAGATTTGTATTTAACACAAGGTACTAGCGAATCTTTAACTATTAAAGGTGATAACAATTTAATTAAAGATGTTATTGTTGAGCAAAACGGAAATGATGTTACCATTAAATACAAAGAAGGTGTAAATTGGAGTAGGTTATTTAGAAACCAAAGCATTAAAGTGTATGTAAATTTTAAAACATTGAAAAGCTTAACAGCTAGTGGAGGTTCTGATGTGTACACTCAAAACACCCTAAAAGCAGATGTGCTGAATATAAGAGGTAGCGGTGGTTCTGATCTTAAATTAACCTTAGCATGTAAAGATCTAACAGTGAGTGTAAGTGGTGGTTCTGATGCAGATTTAACTGGTAGTGGAGAGAATATGCAGTTAAATGCGAGTGGCGGTAGTGATGTAGATGCATTTAGCTATATCGTAAATTACGCTAAAGTTAATGTGAGCGGCGGTTCCGATGCTAATATTTATGTAAACAAAGGATTAGAAGCTGGCGCAAGTGGCGGTAGCGATGTAAATTATAAAGGAAATGCGTCATTAAAGAAAACCACTTCTTCAAAAAGTGGCGATGTTAATCACGTAAATTAGTACAATTTAGTTTAGTTTTTAGTTTAAGGAAAAGCCAATAGTGTGGATGCGCTATTGGCTTTTGCATTTGCATCATCCTCGCGAAAGCGGTGATCTTAATGCGATGATTATTTTTTTATTGCTTTAGTATACCTAATTTATTTGGGTATGACTAACCAAACTATTTCCCTTTCGGATAAGGATAATAAACAAAGTTCGCTCCTTCAGGTACTACCACAAAAACACACATGTAGTTTTCTGGCTTTTTGTAAGTCTTTAAAAACTGTTCTTTCTTATCAGGATGAATAATTCCTTTTTGGATAAATTCTTCTAACGTTGATGCTTGGATTGTCCAATCCGTATTTAAATCTGCTCTATTTAAAATTATTTCACCTATGCTTACTTCGTGTTGATGTGCAATAAAAATTGGATTTAAGGAAATCCCTTCCATCATAATCTCTACTGCTACTTCTTTAATCGAATCTGCATAAAATGTTAAATCCTTTTCTAAACTTATTAGTGGACTTTTCTTTTCTTTTTTTGGCGATCCGTTTTCATCTGAACTTAAATTGCCCAATAACTCTTCACTCTCCATATCTTAAAACTTGATTTCTTTTTTTAGGGTAATAAATTTATCATCGGTTAAGCTATCTGTTAATAAGCCATAACCTTTATCTGTCTTCACAATTCTTTTAGCAAGTGGATATTTATCAGAGCAAAAATACATACTGCCTTTTTTAACTAATTTCCATTCATTTTTGGCTAATGAAAACAAGTTAACACTCGACCAACAACTGCTAAACCATTCTGGTCTAAGCAATAACTCTGGTTGATTATCGCTATTTAAATCTCCAGCTAAAGCTACATCTGCACCAATTGCATCTTTATAAATTAATATTGGCCAATGTTCATTTGTAAAAAAGATTTGAATGATATATTGTTTTTGTTTATCGCCAATATCATCTTGTATTAGTTTATTTTTAACCACAAATGCAGTGTCAGATTTACTTAGTAAAATAGTATCCACTACTTGTTTTGTGGTATCAACTATCATTTTTGCTTTTGCCAAATCCAGTGCTTTCTCAGACTTTTCTTCGGTTTTAACATTACCTTTACAGGCAGCTAATACAGCAATTAATACTACATAAATCCAACATTTCTTCATGATTTCAGTTGCAATAAAACTACGTTTTCTACATGTTGTGTATGCGGAAACATATCTACAGGTTTAATACGCACTACATCGTATTTTTCTTTTAGTAAAGCTAAATCACGTGCTTGCGTAGCGGCATTACAACTTACATACACAATTTTTTCGGCTTCCATTTCTAATAAACGTTCCACCACATCTGCATGCATCCCAGCTCTTGGCGGATCAGTAATCACTACATCTGGCTTGCCATGCTCAGCAATAAAATGACCAGTTAAAATGTCTTTCATATCGCCAGCGTAAAAAATGGTGTTATCGATTCCGTTAAGCGACGAATTAAATTTAGCATCCTCTATCGCCGTTGGCACATACTCAATACCTACCACCTGTTTTACACTACCTGCAATAAAGTTAGCAATTGTTCCAGCCCCAGTATATAAATCGTACACCAGTTCATCACCTTTAAAACCAGCAAACTCCTTTGTTATTTTATATAATTCGTATGCTTGCTCAGAGTTCGTTTGATAAAATGATTTTGCTCCAATTTTAAATTTAACTACACCTCCATTCTCTACGGGCATCTGTTCAAAAATATGATCTCGGCCTGCATACCTAATTACTTCTTGGTCAAAAATGGTATCGTTCTTTTTCTGATTTTCAATGTAAAGCAAAGCCGTAATTTCAGGAAATGAAACTTTTAAATATTCCATTAAACCATTAATCTGATCTTGCTCCGCATAAGCGAAAACAACAACAACCATCACTTCTCCAGTTGATGAAGTTCTGATAATTAGATTACGTAGCGCACCTTCGTGATTACGCAAATCGTAAAAACTCAATCCGTTTTTTAATGCATATTCACGAACTCTTAAGCGCAAGCTATTGCTTGGTTCGGCTTGCAAATAGCAATGTTCAATATCTAAAATCTTATCAAAACGCAATGGAACATGGAAACCCAAAGCATTCATTTCTCTGCCTTCCGCTTCAAATTCCATGTCAGTTGCATTTAACCAACGTTTGTTCGAAAAAGTATATTCTAATTTATTTCTGTAATATCTATTTACGGCAGAACCTAAAATTGGTTCCATGGTAGATGTATCAATTTTTGCCAAACGCTGTAAGGCAGCTTCTACATTTTTATGTTTAAATTTTAATTGTGCATCGTAGTCCATGTGCTGCCATTTACATCCACCGCAAGTACCAAAATGACTGCAAAAAGGATCTTGACGCAAATCTGATGGGGTCTGAATATGTTCCACAATTGCTTCCGCGAAGTTCTTTTTCTTCTTCACTACACGCACATCAACCACATCTCCAGGAACGGCTTTATCAACAAAAATGACTAATTCATCGGCTTTGCCAACACCTTTTCCCTCTTCGGCAATGTCAATAATACTCAGTCCCGAAATTCGAATCGGCTCAGCATTTTTTCTATTTCTACTCATTGTTGCAAATATAAGTAAAACCTAAAAGAGTAAAGCAGAAAGACTAAAGGATAAAGATTAAAGAAATAATGCCCTATTAATCTGCTAATCTATGGCTAAAAAATTTAAAGCATATTTAGCCCTTCCCTTTGGGGAGGGTTGGGTGAGGCTAAACAATCAACTGATCTTCTTACTTCCCAAAAACTTTAAGGATTAATCCAAAAATGCCTTCTACTAAGTTAAAGCTCATATCAAATTGTTCATCAACCATTACAGAGATTTCTAAAGTTTCTTTACTCATGACGTTTTTATGTTGATAATTATACAAATATAGCTTATTATGAACCAAAAACCAAAACGGTATATATTAATTTTATGTTAAGTTTTTTCCGTCATTCCGAGCTAGTGGAGAACCCGCAGCAATCAGCAAAGCTAAATTCTTTAAATATTGTATCTAGAAAGTTCCTCCATTCCGCGTTGCTCCAGTCGAGATGACGAAGTATAAAAAGATTAGCTCTATTTGGCATTAGAGAGGTAAAAAGAAGTTATAACAAACAATATAAAATGCTAATAATTTGGAAAAAGAGTAATACGATTTCTATAACAGCTTAATCTTTCATTCATACTTCATTCGTACTTAAAACGGAGTTTGTTCGGAGTTAACCGTTGCAAGTCCGAACAAACTCCGAAGAAGCTCCGAAGGAACTCCGAAGAAACTAAGAGCAACTTATACATAAAAATGAATACATAGCGCACTTTTCAGTATAAATTGCAACGACACCTTAAAAGAAAGTTTTATCCCCTAAAGCTGTAAAAGATTTGACAATTTAAATCAATTAAGTGTTTAAACTTATAGTTTGCTAAGGTTGCAAACTTAGAAAGATTAGAAAAGCAGATTGGATTTTGGTTATTAAGACACTAACCAATAAAAGCTTAATTCATATAAGATAATTAATCATTAGATAACATTTTAAATCGTTTTCGGTGATAAATTGTACATTAGTTAATGGAACTACAAAAAATTGCTGAAAACGTACAAATTTTCGGTACAACAGCAGATGTTGCATTATTAGGGTATATAAAACCATTCTACGGGTATGACTTAAAACTTATCTTAATTGTTGCTAAAACAGATAAGTTAATCGATGAGGCATATATAAGAGGATTTACCTCAGCGGCAACAAGCTTTATCAAAGCTGTTTCTGGAAAATCGGAATATTCTCTAACAGTGTATATTAATATCATAGTGGGTCATGATATTGATCCATCAGCTATTAAATTTAGTAAAGGATCAATGAGATCTACTATAGGTGAACGTGAAATTCCAGTTATTTACGATATAAATTTAAAAAAACACTACACTTTTAATTGGTATAATCTATGGGGCTTTGCGCACACCTATTTTTATCTACGTGCAATAAATAAGGCTATTTCTTACTTAGAAAAGAACAACTTTAATTTATTTAATAAAACATAAGTGATTTGGAAATTTAATTTTTAACGTTTTAAAACTTGCCAGATTAAAAAAGATACTTGTTGATAAGCATAAGCATTTTCAGCCATTTCTATTTCTATGACGAAGCTCAAAAAAGGATTTTCTAATAATTAGCCAATAATGTTTTAATATAATTAGGAAATTCTTCCTTACTAACACCATTTAGTCTTTTTAGGGTTGCAAAATAATCTTCTTGTGGCTCTGGGCTGAATAACTTTTTTATCCCTTCAACTCCTAGTTTCTCTTCGATATCTTTACAAACAAGCGCATTTAATATATAGGTAATTGGAACGCCACCATCTACACGGATTTTAAAGTTGGTTGCTAAATCTCCAATATCATCTTTAGGATTTTTAGCTATATATGTTTTAGCAAAAATTGCCAACTTTTCTACACCTACTCCACCAGAGCCCCCAATATAAGTGGCATAACCTTCATCTACTTCTCTAAATTGATGTTGAAACAATATAGATGTATAAAAATGAACAACCTCATGCGGGTACATTTCAGAATTATTTCCCGCAAATAATGTATTTGTCCATTGATGTGCAAATCCGCCAGACAAAGAATAATACATATTTTCAATATAGTCATATCCTAACATCTTAAATAACTGTTCCGGATCATCACATTTATAATACGTTATTTTTAAAGGCTTAATATTAAATTTCTTCGCAAAAGATGTATTAAAACTATTCATCCTATTTGCTTTATCATTATTCAATTTATTTGGATAGATATATTTAATGTCCCCAACTTGCTTTACATTATACAACCTGGTATTGTAGTCAATCGCATTATAGAAGAAATATCCATTGCTGTTTTTTCTTGCTTCAAGCGTTGTAATTAAATTTAATTTTGGAATATTAAATTGCTTCTTGTCAACACCCATATAGGCAATTTTAAGTATATACTTTTCATTACCAATAGGCATTACCGCTAACAAAGTGGGCGTGAAAAAATTCTCGCCATTTGGCATCTTACCTTCAGCATTAAATAACCAATTAAATGGAGTATTATCTTTTAGTAAATAAGCTTGTTCTATGTACGGATTAGATTTAGATGTATCATTTCTAGTCCTCAAAAAACCTTTTAAAGAATTTGTTAATTCAATTCTAATAGTTGTATCCGAAACCAAGTAAAAAGCTGGTTTGCCTATTATTAATACAGAATCAGAAACTTGACCGTAACTTGAATTAATAATTGAACTACAAATAAAAATTGCTAAAATTATTGCTCTTCTCATGAACTCCCAAGTTAATAAAAAGTTTCTAATGAGAAATGAATGGCAAGTAATTACAAAGCCGCCTTTACCAGATAGGGCAATATCTCTTTTTGGAAAGTGACAAAGTTCTTGCGAACATCGGCATCACTAACGGAAGTGAAGGCGAAAGAGAAGACGATACTTTTGCTGGCTTTTAGTAGAAATGCCAATCCACCACGGCGAGCTGGGTTCTTTTTAAAATGATCAAGTTCTAGATACGCAGAAAGTAAAAGTGCTTCTAACTGATCTGAAAGATGTTTTAAGAATTCTTGAGAATTGGCATTTTCACGAACGAAATCCCAACCGATAAACTCATTACAAACGGTGTAAGATAAACGGCAAGTTTTCATCACCAATGCTTTTAAATGCTCTTCTTCACTTGCAAAAGTTACCTTATTGCTTAAAATTTCGTGAAGATTTACATCTAGGTAATCCATTAAAATAGCATCTAAAACTTGTTCTTTGCTATCGAAATATTTGTAAATAGTTGCCTTTGCAATTCGTGCTTTTTTGGCAATTTCATTTACACTGGTTTTATGGTAACCATATTTTCTGAATAACTCTTTAGCAGCTCTTATGATGCTTTCTTTTATTTTTTCTGGTTCCATTAATTGCTTACTTGGATAGTAGAACTTGTGATAATCACAGTGTATTTTTTAAGTGATGTTTTAGCAGGTGCTTTTACCGGACTGCCGTCGTATAATGAGTATTTAGCTCCAGATACTTGGTCTGTTGCCGTTAATGAGGGATCATCTACGATTACTGCATTTTTCTTTTCAGGATTTACAGTACTGCAGCGATCATACGCCACATATGCATTATCCGCCCTGCGATAAATGATAATGCCTGCCACACCATACCCTGTTAAACTTACCGCACCACCTGCTGTGCTTAATCTGCTTAGCCTTGGATCTGTTAATGGTGCACTAAAATTTACAGGCAAATCGGGTATTAGATTTTCTTCTTTAGCACAAGATGCACTAAGTAAAACCATCAAAAATAAACCGATTAGCCTATTCATTATATAATTGCAGTTTTATATTGCTTTAAGAAGCGCACATCATTTTCAGAGAATAAACGCAAATCTTTAATTTCGAATTTTAAATTGGCAATACGTTCAATACCCATACCGAATGCAAAACCACTGTATTTTTTACTGTCAATTCCACAGTTTTCCAATACATTAGGATCTACCATACCGCAACCTAAAATCTCTACCCAACCACTGTATTTACACATTGGACATCCATCTCCTTTACAAATGGTACATGAAATATCCATTTCTGCACTTGGTTCTGTAAAAGGGAAATACGATGGGCGGAAACGCACTTTTGTTCCTTCTCCATATAACTCTTGAACAAAGTAAAATAAGGTTTGTTTCAAATCTGCAAATGAAACGTTCTCATCTACATACAGTCCTTCTACTTGATGAAAAAAGCAGTGTGCTCTTGCAGAAATTGCTTCATTACGGTATACACGACCTGGCATTAATGCTCTGAATGGTGGCTGACCAGCTTCCATCATACGTACTTGTACAGATGACGTGTGTGTACGCAAAGCGATATCGCCTTTTTCTCCTCCTTTTTGGATGAAGAAAGTATCTTGCATATCTCTTGCTGGGTGTTCTTCTGGGAAATTTAGGGCAGAAAAATTATGCCAATCGTCTTCTATTTCCGGACCTTCAGCAACGCTAAACCCTAGTTTATTAAATATTTCTATAATCTCTCTTCTAACTAAAGCCAAAGGGTGACGAGCACCAACTTCGAAACCCTCGCCAGGCAAAGTCATGTCTATTTTAGAACTTTCAGTTTTCTGTTTTGCGCTTGCAGTAACTTCGCTTAACGCTTGATATTTAGCTTCGGCTAATTGCTTAAACTCATTTAATACCTTACCTAAGGTTCTTTTTTCTTCAGGAGAAACCGCTTTAAACTCATCAAAAATATCTTTAATAATACCTTTGGTTCCTAAAAAACGAATGCGGAATTGTTCCAGTTCTTCGGCACTAGTAGTATCAAATGAGTTGATTTCTGCCGTATACTGTGTAATCTGGTCTTGTAACATCTGCCAAATATACAGCAATTTATAGAAATATTTTACAGCTCATGAGTCTATAAATGAACTTGAAACGTATTTATTACAAGAAAATGAACTAAGATCCCAAAAACAATCTACTCTGCGTTACTTTATATTTTTATTGAAATAGGCAACTGTTGAATCGAGTACAAGTTGCCATTTGCCAGTTTGTGAAAAGTTATGATCTGCACCACTAACATACAAGAACTCATTAGGTACTTTGAGTTCATCTAATCTTGTGGTAAATCTGTCGAAAGTTGCTAAATCTTGGTTTGGCAATCCCATTACTTCATTATTTTGCGGGAAAATGTTTATAGTTGAAATCCTTTTATTCTCAGTTGCAGTAAATAATGGGCTGATCTCTTTGTAATATTTCTCATTAGCAATTGAAATATCAAATCCAGTATACCGGAAACCACCTTCAAAAACATACCTAGGGTAAAATTGCCAATTTGAAACATTTGTAAATACTAAATCTAAAGCTCCAGCCATATTTGATACCGCTTGAACTTTATTGGTATTTCTTGCATCGTAACTATATAACAAGGCTAATGTACCACCTGCACTATGCCCAGCGATTGCAATTCGTTTATTACTAACTACCCACTCTTTAGCATGTGCTATTGCGAAATCAACAACCGTTGCTACGTCATTAACCTGATCTTTTATCTTTACTTCGCTTTCAATATGCGGTGGTTCTAATCTTGTCTCGCTTAAACCTGTTCCATTTACTAAACGATAATTGACGTTTAATACTGCATAACCACAATTCGCTAAATATATAGCATGAGCCTTATAATCATTTTTATCTCCTCCAATAAAACTTCCGCCATGCACAAAGATAATTACACTGGTATTTGAGGTACGATTTGGTGGCAAATACACATCCATGGTTTGTTTTGGATCGTTGCCATATGCTAAATCTGTTATTAATTGAGCTTCTGCTTTTGTTTGATACGAAGGCTGTTCAACTTTTTCACAAGCTATGAAAAGCATTAACATTAAAAATCCTACACCACTAATTTTTGAGATGCTTTTCATAAATGATTTCAAACTAAAATGGGGAACTAAATAACACCTAACTCTTTACCTACTTTTGTAAATGCGGCAATTGCTTTATCTAAATGATGTTGCTCATGTGCTGCAGAAAGTTGAACTCTGATTCTAGCTTTTCCTTGCCCAACAACTGGATAGAAAAATCCTACCACATAAATTCCTTCTTCGAGCATTTTTGCTGCAAAAGTTTGCGCAATTTTAGCATCATATAACATTACCGGAACAATTGGATGGAAACCTGGCTTAATATCAAAACCTGCAGCTGTCATCTTCTCGCGGAAATATTTAGTGTTATTTTCTAATTTATCACGTAGTGCAGTCGTATCACTCAACATATTTAAAACAGCCACAGATGCACCTGCAATTGCTGGAGCTAATGTATTTGAAAATAAATAGGGGCGTGAACGCTGACGAAGCATATCGATAATTTCTTTTTTGCCTGAGGTAAATCCGCCAGATGCCCCACCTAAGGCTTTACCTAACGTACCTGTAATAATATCAACGCGATCTATTACTCCAAAGTGTTCGTGTGTACCACGACCAGTTTTACCAATAAAACCAGTGCAATGCGATTCATCAATCATTACTAAGGCCTCGTATTTGTCTGCTAAATCGCAAATTTTATCAAGTGGAGCAACCGAACCATCCATTGAAAATGCACCATCGGTTACAATAATTCTGTGTCTACACGCTTTTGCAGCAATTAATTGCGCTTCTAAATCTGCCATATCCGCATTTTTATAGCGGAAACGCTGTGCTTTACAAAGCCTAACGCCATCAATAATAGAAGCATGATTTAATTCATCAGAAATTATAGCATCATCCGCATTAAACAAAGGTTCAAAGACACCTCCATTCGCATCAAAAGCTGCAGCGTATAAAATTGTATCTTCTGTACCTAAAAATTCAGATAGTTTAGCTTCTAACTCCTTGTGAATATTTTGTGTACCGCATATAAAACGAACTGATGACATTCCATATCCATATTCATCAATTGCTTTTTTAGCAGCGTCAATTACTGTTGGATGTGAAGAAAGGCCTAAATAGTTATTTGCACAAAAGTTAACTACCTCAGCGCCAGTACTTACTTTAATGTCAGCACCTTGTGGAGTTGTAATAATGCGTTCGCGTTTATATAAGCCAGCATTTTCTATTTCTTCGAGTTCTTTTTGTAATACAGGTTGTAGAGTTTTATACATGATTTTAAATTTTGATGCGACTAATCGTAGGCATAACGATTTGCTTTGGCAAATATAATATTTTGCTCGTTAACAAACTTTAACATAATATTTGTGTTAACTTCTAGAACTTAGTCGATATTTATAGCTTATCATTTTATATGAACAAATTTAACCTCTTGCTAATTTTAATGTTAGCTCTTTTTAATGTTTCGGTAGCTCAACAATATCAAATTAGTGGAAAAATAACAGAGAACAATGGTGAAATTATTCCATTTGCGTCTGTTTATGTAAAAAATACTTCAAAAGGTGTCTCTGCGAATGCAGATGGAGTATATAAGCTTTCACTCGACAAAGGCAGCTATACGATAGTATATAAAGCAATTGGATTTAAAACTACAGAACAAGCTGTAACCGTTAATTCAGATTTAACGCTAAACCAAAAACTTGCATCAGAAAGCTACACACTTAAAAATGTGATTATTAGGCCAAATGCCGAAGACCCTGCTTATGAAATAATTAGGCAAGCCATTAAAAACAGAAAAATACATTTAAACGAAGTAGATGAATATAGTAGTAGTGTCTATATAAAAGGATTGCAAAAATTAGTTGGAGCTCCTAAGAAATTTTTTGGCAGAGATATTCAGAAAACGCTCGATTTAGATACGAATAGAAAAGGAATCTTGTATTTATCAGAATCTCAATCAATTTTTAGTTTTAAGCGCCCAAATAAAATTCATGAAGAGATGGTTTCTTCAAAAGTTTCTGGTAGAAATAACTCTTTCAGTTTTAATAAAGCGTCTGATTTAATTATCAATTTTTATGAAAATTTATTGTTAGAAGGAACTGGTTTAAGCTCTCGAAGCTTTGTTTCGCCAATTGCAGATAACGCTTTATTCTACTATAGGTACAAACTTTTAGGAACTACGGAAGAAAATGGCGTAACCATAAATAAAATAGAGGTCATTCCTCGTCGTACAAATGACCCTGTTTTTAGAGGTATAGTTTATATTACTGATGATAGTTGGCGATTAATGGGCACAAACCTTAATTTAACAGAAGATGCAGGAATTAATTTTGTAGACACGTTAAATATAAGTCAGCAGTTTATAAAGATTGAAAATGTGTACATGCCTTCCGATATCAAATTTCAATTTAATGGAAATGTACTTGGTTTTAAATTTGAAGGGTATTACGTAGGTATTTACAGCGATTATAATATCCATCCTAATTTCCCTAAAAACTATTTTACAGCTGAGATTTTAAAAGTAACTAAAGCAGTTAATAAAAAGGATTCATTGTATTGGATGAATATCCGTCCAATTCCGTTAACCGATGAAGAAAAATACGATTACAAAAAGAAGGATAGTATCGCATTGCGTAAAACTTCTAAGCATTATCTAGATTCATTAGAGAAAGAAAATAATAAATTTGGCATCGGGAAAATGATATTAACTGGATATACCATTAATAAAAGATATGAGAAAAAATATATTTCTTTCGACCCAATAATCAGGTCCGTTTTTTATAACACCGTTGAAGGTTTTGGATTAAAATATGGCATCACATTTCGAAAAAATTTAGAGGATAGGAAAAGTTATAGCATTAGGCCAGAAGCACGTTATGGGTTTTCTAACCATATTTTTACAGCTAATTTAAGTGGCAGTTATTATTACGACCCATTAAAGCGAGCTAGTGTAGGCGCAAGTTTTGGAACAGATATTTCAGATCTTAATCGATATGGCTCAATGAGTTTGCTTTCTAATTCTATTAACACGTTACTTTTTGAGCGAAATCTTTCTAAATTTTACAAAAAAGAGTTTGCCAATATTAATAGTACAAGAGAATTGGCTGATGGTTTACAAGCTTCTGCAAGTATAGATTATAGTAAAAATTATACTTTACAAAACACTAGTACTTATAAACTTCGAGATCTTAAAGACGAAGAATATACATCCAACAATCCGTTTACACCTACTACTGAAACGCCACTATTTCCGACCTATACTTCATTAAGTATTTCAGCAGGTTTAACGTATACTATTGGACAAAAATATATAACTAGACCAGACGGAAAATTCTATCAAGAATCAAAATATCCTCGTTTTCAAATTGGGTATAGAAAAGGGCTTAAAGGCGTTTTAAATAGTGATGTAGATTATGATTTATTAAGTGTAGAAATTTATCAAGATCGTATTAGTACAGGTTTATTGGGTTATTCGTCTTTTGTGGTAGGCGCTGGTAAATTTTTAAATAACACCACCGTCTTTTATCCAGAAATGAAACATTTTAGAGGAAACAACTCAACCATATTCCCTCCTAATTTGAGGAAATTTAGATTTTTAGATTTTTATCAATACAGTACAAGTCGTGAGTATGTAGAAGTTCATTTTGAACATAACTTTGCGGGCTTTATGCTTAATAAAATCCCTTTGTTACGTAAGTTAAAGTTAGAGGAAATTGTAGGTGTAAACTATTTAACACAACCAGGCAAAAGAAATTACAAAGAGTTTTACTTTGGTATCGAACGTTTAGGTTTTGGCGCAAGTTATGGTTATGCATATGACGGGAATAAAAAGGTTGATCAAGGATTTAGGATAACCTATGGATTTTAATTAGTCCGAAAGTCTGAGGTCTTTAGTCGGGAGTTTTTAAAGCCAATTATAGAAAGTTGCAAATTAAACTTCTGGACTTTCCGTCTTCCTGACTAATTTTCTTATCTTTGTCACGCATTAAACGCCGTTTGCAGCGGTATCAATGAATTATGATATACAATACCTTACTTTATTATTGCTATTCTCCAATAGCAAATGCAGAACAATTTGCTGCAGATCATTTAGCTTTTTGTAAATCTTTAAACTTAGTAGGCCGCATTATTATTGCCGAAGAAGGTTTGAATGGAACTGTTTCTGGAACTGTAGAAGCATGTGCAATTTACATGGAGCATTTAAACGCGGATGAACGTTTTGCTAAAACAGATTTTAAAATTGACGAGGTTACAGAGCCTTCTTTCATTAAAATGCACTGTAGGTATAAACCAGAAATTGTACACTCTGGCTTACGTGATACCAGTATTATTAATCCTAATGAAAAAACAGGAAAATATTTAGAACCTGCAGAGTTTAGCGAAATGTTAGATCGCGATGATGTAGTTGTTTTAGATGTCCGTTCCAATTATGAACATAATTTAGGCAAATTTAAAAATGCTGTCACACTTGATATTGAGAATTTCCGTGATTTTCCAGATCAAATTGATGCATTAGCCAAATACAAGGATAAAAAGATAATGACCTATTGTACTGGTGGCATTAAATGTGAAAAAGCATCTGCCTTGCTATTGCACCATGGTTTTACAGATGTATATCAATTGCATGGCGGCATTATTAAATATGGTAAAGAAGCTGGCGGTAAAGATTTTGAAGGAAAATGCTATGTTTTTGATAACCGTATTGCAGTTGATGTAAATTCTGTTAATCCGACCATTGTTTCTACCTGTTATAATTGTGGTAAAACAACACCAAAAATGATTAATTGTGCAAATCCAGAGTGCAATGAGCATTTTACACAATGTGATGAGTGTGGTGAAGAACTGCAAGGTTGCTGCTCAATAGAATGTACTACCCATCCTCGTAAACGCCCTTATGATGGAACGGGCTATTATGTAAAAGTTCCTCAGCAGGTTGCAAAAGCATGAGAGCACTTATCACCATAGCATTCTTAACCATTTCAAATACATTCATGACCTTGGCTTGGTATGGCCATTTAAGGTTTAAGGATATGGAGTGGAGCAAAAGTTTAGGGTTAATTAGCATTATTGCTATTAGTTGGGGAATTGCATTGTTTGAGTATATTTTTCAAGTGCCAGCGAATAAATTTGGCTTTAAAGAGAATGGTGGTCCTTTTAGTTTAATGCAATTAAAAATTACACAAGAAGCTATTTCAATTAGTGTTTTTCTTATTTTCTCTATCTTATTTTTTAAAACAGAAAAGATTGCTTGGAATCACATGGTCGCATTTGCGCTCATTATTCTTGCTGTTTTCTTTGCATTCATTAAGAAATAACAATACATCATCATTTATATAGTTTAAATATTTATTTTGCAATGAATTAGGGTCGCGATTTGCTATAAATGAAAAATAAATCTTTTAAATATCTTCTTGTCTTTTTAGCATTTTTACTCCAAGCAACTACTCTTTTGGCTAGCGATATACAAAGTATTGGGGTTCCTTATGTTCAAAATTATCCTAAATCATCTTATTTATCAGGCAATCAAAATTGGTCGATAGCAAAAGATAAAAATGGAATCATGTATTTTGGCAATGCCGAAGGTTTACTTACTTACGATGGTAAATATTGGCAGCAATATAAAATGCCAAATCGCCAAATAGTACGTGCTGTAGCTACCGATACAAAAGGGATGATCTATACTGGAAGTTTTGGTGAGTTTGGCTATTGGTCTTATCAAGACAAACGCCTTATTTACACTTCTTTGGTTAAGTTAATTCCAAAACCAAACAAAATAACGGATGAAATTTGGAAAATTTATGTGGTTGGAAAAAAGATTATTTTTCAATCTTTCTCTACCATTTACAGTTACGAAAATAAAAAAATAAGCGTTGTTAAAGCGCCAAATGCATTTTTGTTTCTGCATCAAGCAGGAAACCGTCTTTTTGCAGAAGTTTTAGGGAGGGGCATTTTTGAGTTACAAGGTAAAAATTTAGTCCCAATAGCTGGAAGTGAGACACTTTTAAAAACAGGCGTACTTTCTATTCTTCCTTACAAAAACAATAGTTTTATTATTGGCACTAGTAAAAACGGACTTTTCATTTATGATGGTCAGAAGATTAGTCCAATGTTCAGCGCTGCGAATTCCTTTCTTAAAACCTATCAACTTAATAATGGTGTTAAAATTTTAAATAAATATTATGCCTATGGAACCATTTTAAATGGTCTAATTATTATCGATGAAGATGGGAATGTTGTTCAACGAATAAACAAATCTAGTGGTTTACAAAATAATACTATATTAAGTTTGTACGCAGATAATGAGCAAAATCTTTGGGCTGGTTTAGATAACGGAATTGATAGAATAGAGCTAAATTCTCCATTATATTTTTATTTCGATAAAGCTGGTCAGTTCGGCACAGTATATTCAAGTTTAATTGTAAAAAACAAAATATATCTAGGTACAAATCAAGGCTTATTCACTAGCCCGTGGTTACCAGAAAATGGGAATTTATTTAATTCCTTCGATTTTAAATTAATACCAAATTCGCAAGGACAGGTTTGGGAACTTAGCCAAATTGATGGTCAGTTGATATGCGGCCACAATGATGGCACTTTCAACATTGTTGGTGATAGAATGGAAAGAATATCAACCATTAGCGGTGGATGGACAATAAAGAAACTAAATTCAAATCCTAATTTCTTAATTCAGGGAACCTACAATGGCCTAGTTATTTTTGCAAAAGATGCGAGCGGAAACTGGAAATTCAGTCATAAAGTAACTGGCTTTGGTGAACCATCACGATATGTAGAGCAAGACACAAAAGGAGATATTTGGATAAGTCATGCATATAAAGGTTTGTATAAATTAACCTTAAGTGCAGATTTAAAAAGAGCAACTAACATTAAATATTATGATGAGAAAAATGGCTTACCAGGAAGCTTTAATATCAACATTTTTAATGTAGAGAATAAAATTCTTTTTTCTTCAGATTCTGGCTTTTTAGTGTACGATGAAATTAGCAATCGCTTTAGCAAATACGATGCGCTCAATAAAAATTTAGGCAGTTTTTATTCATCCAACAAAATTATTAACGCTGGTTTTAAAAAGTATTGGTTTATTAACCATGGCAAAATGAGCTTGGTTAATTTAAGTGAGCCTGGTAAAATACTGATCGATTCAAACAGATTTAGCATTCTAGATGGACGAATGGTACAGTATTATGAAAATATTAGTCAGATCAGCAGTAAAATTTATCTCATAAGCGTTGACGATGGCTTTGTAATTTATAACACAACCAATACTGAAAGCAAGCAAGAGAAATTAAAATTACCATCGGTTTTAATTAGAAAAATAGAAGATATTACCGATAAATATTCTACACTAACAGAAAATGGTAATAATGGTGAAGTCGTTGAAATTCCATTTCGTAGAAACAACATTCGCATTTCTTTTTCCCTACCCTATTATCGTCAATCTAAAATTAAATTTCAATATTACCTAGAAGGATATTCTAAGCAATGGTCCGATTGGAGTTCGGCCACACAAAAAGACTTCACTAATTTAACTAGAGGAAATTATAAGTTTAAAGTACGAGCTAAAATAAATGAAGAAACTATAAGTGCTATCACGGTTTTTGAATTTAGTGTTTTACCACCTTGGTATGGTAGTAATTGGGCTCTGGCATGTTATGCTTTAATTGGTGTAATTGCACTTGTAGCAGGAAAAAGAATTTATGAAGCTAAATTAAGTAAAGACCAACACGCTATAAGTCAAAAGCTACAAACTGAAAAAGAAGAATTCTTAAAGAAGGAAGCAGAAGCTACAGAAAAGCATATCATCAAATTACAGACTGAGAAGCTACAAGCCGAGTTGGCTGGCAAAAATAGAGAGTTAGCAAATTCTGCAATGAGTTTAGTGTATAAAAACGAATTGCTGCAGAAGTTAAGTGAGGAGATCAATAAGTTGAAAGATGAAAATGGCAAAAAGCTCTCGGAAGATCAATTGCGCAAAATTCAAAAGGTGATTGATGATGGAATGAATGATGAGCGGGATTGGAATTTATTCGAAAGCAGTTTCAATGAAGCACATGAGAGTTTCTTCAAAAAACTAAAAGCAAATCATCCAGATCTTGTTCCAAACGACTTAAAACTGTGTGCTTATTTGCACATGAACATGAGCAGTAAGGAGATGGCTTCACTCTTAAATATATCACTTAGAGGTGTAGAAATACGACGCTATCGTTTGCGTAAAAAATTAGAAGTTCCCCACGATAAAAACCTAGTTGAGTTTTTAATGGAACTTTAGGACTACATCATTACCTCTCATGCTTTCATTTTCTTTACATTGTTATCCCTACACAGATTTCACTTTGTAGTACCTGTAATTTTCTTGTTATCGTTCATAAAACATCCTTTTTGAACTAAAAAACCAATTTATCTACTCAGTTGAGAAAGTACACATGATTGCTTTGATGTATTAATGTATAGGTGCGTTCTCTTGTAGAAACCAAACAAAAACAGAAAATTAGATTAATCAATTAAACAAATATGCATAACAGTATGAAAAAAATCTTTACAAAATTTTCTGTTCTAACCTTCTTTTGTTTATTACTATTAAACGTTGCTTATGCCCAAAACGTTACAGTTAAGGGTATAATAAAAGATGACACAGGTTTACCTGTGCCAGGCGCAAGTGTTATAGTAAAGGGAACAAGTAACGGAGTGCAAACAGATGTTAATGGAAACTATTCCATTAATGCACCAGCAAGCGGCACATTGGTATTTACCTATATAGGATTTGCTACTCAAGAGATTGCAATTAATGGTAGAACAACTATTAATATTGATCTTAAATCTTCATCAAATGATTTACAGCAAGTAGTTGTTGTGGGTTATGGTACACAGAAAAAAAGAGATTTAACTGGATCTATAACAAGTGTTAGCGGTGCAGATATCGAAAAAGTTCAGGGTACAAATCCTATTTCATCTTTACAGGGTAAAGTTGCTGGTTTAACAGTGGTAAACTCTGGTTCGCCTGGTTCTAGTCCAACAGTACGTATTCGTGGTATCAGTAGTACAAATAGTGCTAATCCATTATATGTAGTTGATGGTTTATTGCAAGACAATATTGATTTTTTAAATCCTGCAGATATTGAAAGTATCGACTTATTGAGAGATGCTTCATCTACAGCAATTTATGGTTTAAGAGGTGCTAATGGTGTAATTGCAGTAACTACTAAAAGAGCATCTAGAGGAAAAACAAGAGTTAATTTCCAAAGTTCACTTGGTATTCAGCATGTAACTAATCAAATTGATGTAGTTGATGCAGCTGGATTTAAAAAATTATATTCTGCTCAACTTGCTAATTTAGGTGCAGCTCCTTTTGATTATACAAACTATACGGCCAACACCAATTGGCAAAATGAAATTCTTCGTAACGCTGTAATTAATACCAACTCATTAAGTATTTCAAATAGTGGAGAAAAGAGCACAACTTTATTAAGCATTGGTTATAACAACCAAGATGGAGTTGTAAAATACAACAACTACAAAAAGTTTATTGCTCGATTAAACGAGGAAATTAGAATTACTGACAAAATTAAAGTTGGCGGAGATTTAACTGGTTTTCATTGGAGAAATGAACCAACATCTGCTGGTTTAAATAATGCCATTTGGGCAGCGCCAATTGTACCAATACAAACTGATGCAAATACTTATTATAGCATGCCTTCTTTCCAAAGAGCGCAAGTAGGTAATCCTGTTGCTGCATTAAATCGTGGCAGAAATACTTCTATTAACCGTGGTTATAGAATTAATGGAAATTTATTTGCCGAAATTAAATTCTTAAAGGATTTCACACTTAGATCTACAGTATATACAGATTTGGGTTTTAATAATACGAGAAGCTATTCACCACTTCCATTTACAGTAATTAATTTAGGGGAAGGCGCTGCTGCAACTTCTACTTTTTACGACAATACTGTTAGAACAAGTGTAAGTCAAGCGCAAGCAGAGTATCGTAAATACCAACAAGATCATACTTTAAACTACGATAAAGAGTTTAAGGGTGGTCATAAATTAAATGCGCTGATTGGTTTTACATCCGTATTCTCATCTAGCACATCTTTAAGTGGTTCTAGAACAAATTCAACATTAAAAGTTCCATTTGATCCAAACTTATGGTACATAAATATCATTAACCCAAATAACATTACTTCTAATGGTGGTGGTGGTGGAGAAGAATCAAATGCTGGTGCATTTGGTCGCGTAAGCTATAGCTATCAAAACAAATATTTATTAAACGCAACTATTCGTAGAGATGGAAGTTCTAGATTTGCTCCCGAAAACAGATGGGGTACTTTTGGAAGTATCGGTTTAGGATGGGTTGCATCTGATGAGAAATTCTTTAAAGACAACATTAAGGGTATCGATTTCTTAAAAATTCGTGCTGCTTGGGGTAGATTAGGAAATTCTAATTCGTTAGGTTCTAATTTATATCAGCAGGGTCTATCAGGTTCTTCTACAGCTGTATTTGGCGAAAATATTTATACAGCGGTTCAAAACGCTTATATTCCAGATCCAAACTTACATTTTGAAATTGTTCAAGGTGTAGATTTAGGATTAGATGTTAGAGCATTTAACAATCGAATGAATGCAGAAATTAACCTTTATAACAAAACAACAGACGGAATTATTACAAGTTACCCATTACCTGCTTCGCAAGGTGGATTAGCATACTTTACCAACTTAGGTAAGATTACTAATAAGGGTATTGAGGTAAGCATGGGTTGGACAGACAAAATTGGTGAAGATTTTGGTTACAACATTTCAGGTAATTTTAGTTACAATAAAAACAGAGTTAACTCATTAGGTAATGCAACCAACTTCCAAATTATTGGAAATGGTGGTGCTAATTTAACTGAAACAGGTCAATCTATTGGTTATTTCTATGGGTATAAACAAGTTGGTATTTATCAATCAACAGCAGATTTAGATAAACTTCCTCATTTTTCAAATTCATTACCAGGTGATATCGCCTACGCAGATATTAATAAAGATGGTCAAATAACCTCTGCAGATAGAACTTATTTGGGAACTCCATTCCCTCCGTACAGTTATGGTTTAAATCTAAGTATGAATTATAAAGGTTTTGATGCAATGATTGAAGGACAGGGTGTTGCTGGAAATAAAATATATACACAACGTCGTACAAGTACATTTGCAGTTTTAAACTACGAAAGCAATAGATTAAACGCATGGAGTGGGGTTGGTTCAAGCAATATCGAGCCAATTTTAGATAATTCTCGTGGTAATAATTATTTATTCAGCACTTATTATTTAGAGCCTGGAGATTATTTCCGATTACGTAATGTACAACTCGGTTATACTTTCGGCGCTAACACTTTAAGCAAAGTTGGTATCTCAAAATTGAGGTTATATGTAAGTGGTCAGAATGTTAAAACATGGAGCAAAGTAACCGGCTATACCCCTGAAGCACAAATTGGTAGTATTTTAGGTGGTGGTGCAGACAATGGTGTTTATCCAGTACCTGCGATTTATTCATTCGGTTTAAACGTAACTTTTTAAGAACAGCATTAAATTCATATAACATGAAAAAATTTAATAAAACACAAAGAAATTTTGGTATTGTAATGATTGCAATTTGCCTAATTTCTATTTCTTCGGGTTGTAAAAATTTCCTTGACACGCAAAAACAAGGAGAATATACATCAGGAGATTACCCTTACCCAAGTGGTTCAGGCGCTTATGATCAATATCTTTTTGGGGCATATAATGACTTGAGAGCTTACGGAGTTCATTCGGATGCTTTTATAGTTGCTACAAGCATTAGAAGTGATGATGCTGATAAAGGAAGTACTGCATCTGATGGCGGTTCAGATGTAATTTCAATGGATAATTTTCCTGTATTAGCTAATAACGGAAGAGCAAATTCATTATGGACTGGTTACTATGCATTAATAAACAAGTGTAACATCACGCTAGATAAAATTGATAATGATGCTACTATTATTGCTACTGATGCCATCAAAACACAGTCGAGAGCAGAAGCCAAATTTATACGTGGTTATGCTTACTTTATGTTAGTTCGTTTATTTGGAAGGGTACCTTTGATTGATAAAGTATTGACTGTAGAACAATCTAATGTACCTCAAAGCACACCTGCTGAAATTTATGCATTAATAGAAAGTGATTTAACTTTTGCAGCAGCAAATTTACCTGTTAGTTGGGAATCGAAATTTGTAGGTCGCGTTACTAAAGGGGCAGCAAATGGAATGTTAGCTAAAGTTTATTTAACACAAAAAAAATGGGCTGCGGCAATGGGTGCAGCTAATTTGGTAATGACCTCTGGTCAATATGATTTATCAACTCCATATGATAAAATTTTTAGTGAATCTGGAGAAAACAGTAAAGAATCAGTATTTGAAGTACAAGCAACTGCAAACGCCAAAGTTAAAACTGACAATGGTGTTCAATATGCGAGTATTCAAGGAGTAAGAGGATCTGGGGTTTGGAATATGGGTTGGGGTTGGAATACTCCAAGCACTGCATTAGAAGCCGCCTATGAACCAGGTGATCCAAGAAAAGCCCGAACAATTTTATACACTAGTACAGCTACTACGCCTGGCATAACCATTTATGGAGAAATTACTCCAATTGGTTTACCAAATCCACGTTACAATCAAAAAGTATATACCAACCCAACTTTTAGAGCTTCTATTAATGATACTTTTGGCTACTGGATGAATGTTCGTATTTTACGTTATGCAGATGTTGTTTTAATGTATGCAGAAGCTGCAAATGAAATTGGTGGTACAGCAAACACTACTGCTGCCTTAGCTGCAGTTAACAGTGTTCGCTTTAGAGCTAGAAATGGCAATACTGCTATTTTACCTAATATCACAACAACAGATCAAACTGCCCTACGTTTAGCAATACAACATGAACGAAGAATTGAATTAGCAATGGAACACGATCGTTTCTTTGATATTGTTCGTTGGGGCATTTCGCAAGCTGAAATGTCAGCAGCTGGAAAAACAGCTTTCGTTGCTAGCCGCGATAACTTATTACCAATTCCTCAAGTTCAGATAGATTTAAGTAAGGGCGTTTTAACACAAAACCCATAATTATTAATCTTTAAAAAATTAGAAATGAAATTTTCAAATTTATATACAAAAGGTTGTATGCTAGGTTTAGTCCTTGCTGCAACAGTTATTTCATCTTGTAAAAAAGATGGAAATCCTAACAACTTACCAGATGTAAGTCCTTCAGATTATACTGGAAAAATAGATGGCTTTAGCTCATCCGATGAAATTTATTCAAAAAATCTAGTGGCCTATTGGTCTTTTGATGGAACGAAAAATGAACTTAAAACTGGTACAGCACCTACATCAACTTTAAATGATGCATTTATTGCGGGAGGAGTTAAAGGACAAGCGTTAAGTTTAACTGGCGGTTACATGTATTATGGCAAACAATTCGATGCATTTAAAACAACTGCGTTTAAAAGCTTTACCATAAGTGAATGGGTACAAATTTTAAATAATGGTTCGAAAAAAACGATGTTATTTCAAATTGCTAGACCAGGAATATTTGACGGAAGTTTGGATTTTATTTTGGAGACAAATGCCAATCCTGCAAGCAACACAGATTACATTCAAATTCATCCATATTTTACAACTGTAGGTGGTGGGCGCCAAGATAATATTAACAACTATGGTTCTACAAATCTTTCGCCTAAAATAGGTGCAAGCAAGTGGGTGCATTTGCTAATTACTTATGATGGTCTTACTGGGACTTTTGATATTTGGGCTAATGCAATTAAAATTGGTAACTATCCAAACAGAGGAACTGGAACCAGTTTATTTAATTCATACGAACCTAGTGAAATCATAATGGGTGCAAACTACAACGTAATTCCTGGGAAATCTGTAAATTCAGATACAAATTTTGGTGCTATGACTGGATCAATTGATGAGGTTAGAGTATATAATACAAATTTACCACAAGCCTATATTAAGGCATTATATAACCTTGGTTTAGCAGGTAAATAATTTCAATATTTAAAACATAGCACTACGATTGTGGTGCTATGTTCTTTAATGTACCCTAATAATAAGTGCAAATGCAATTTATTTCTTTTAAAGGCTATTCAAAACTTACTTGTGTTTCATTAGCTGTTTTACTATTATTTTTTATCAGTTGCAAAAAAAGTAAAACTGAGCCAATTGCCAATATAGATACATCTCTTTCATTTACTGTAAATGACATTTATAATGGAACCCTGAAATATAACGTAGCCAACTTAAAGCCTGTTATAAAATTCAACTTTACCGAAGCCATCAACACTTCAACGGTTTCGAGCGGAGTATCTTTAAAAGATGCTGCAGGAAATTCAATGCCGTTTTCAACCACTTATCAAGATGGGAATAAAATTATTATTATTACTCCACAGAGTGATTTCAAGTCCTATTCTTCTTATTCATTAACAATCAATAATGCTTTAAAATCTTCTGGAGGCGGAAATTTAATCAATCCAGTCGAAATCACCTTGGTTTCAGGATTAGACAACGCTGACAAGTTTCCTCGCATTACTGATGATGAACTTCTCACTTTAGTTCAAAAACAAACTTTTAAATATTTTTGGGATTTCGGACACCCTACAAGTGGCTTAGCTAGAGAAAGAAATTTATCTGGGGATATTGTAACTACAGGAGGTTCTGGCTTTGGTATCATGGCAATTGTAACTGGAATTCACAGAAACTTTATTACAAGAGCAGAGGGTTTGGCTCGATTACAAAAAATTGTAGCTTTTCTAAAAACTGCAGATCGCTTCCATGGTGCTTATTCGCATTGGCTAGATGGAAATACTGGGAAAGTAATTCCTTTTAGCACAAAAGATAATGGTGCAGATTTAGTCGAAACTTCTTACTTAATGCAGGGTTTAATAACCGCTAGACAATATTTTACCGGAACTGATGCTGCAGAAACTAACTTAAGAAACGACATTACCACACTTTATAAGGGAGTAGAATGGTCGTGGTTTAGAAAAGATGGCGGAAATGTGTTGTATTGGCATTGGAGCCCAACGTATAACTGGGATATGAATTTACCATTACAGGGCTGGAATGAAGCGCTAAACACGTATATACTGGCTGCATCATCACCTACTTATTCAATTCCAAAATCAGTTTACGATTTAGGTTGGGCAAGAAGCGGTGCAATGAAAAACGGAAATACATATTACGGTGTGCAATTGCCTTTGGGTGTGGCAAATGGTGGACCATTATTCTTAGCGCACTACACTTTTTTAGGGGTAAATCCGATGGGTTTGGTAGATGCTTATGCTAATTATGAAACCCAAACTAAAGCACATACCTCAATTAACTACAACTATTGTGTTGCCAATCCTGCAAAAAATGTGGGTTACAGTGCGGAATGTTGGGGGCTTACCGCCAGCGATGTTCCGAATGGATATGCAGCTAGTTCGCCAATAAATGATTTAGGAGTAATTGCTCCTACCGCAGCCTTATCATCTTTTCCTTATACACCAACAGAATCTATGGCAGCACTTAAATTTTTCTATTATAAACTAGGCGATAAAATCTGGAAAGACTATGGCTTTGTAGATTCATTTAAGTTAAATGATCCTTGGTTTGCTACATCAACTTTGGCCATTGATCAAGGTCCAATCATCATTATGATAGAGAATTACCGCAGCAAATTACTATGGAACTTATTTATGAGCGCTCCAGAAGTAAAAACAGGAATGACAAACTTAGGTTTTACAAGTCCTAACATTTAAAAAACACCACACACAAATGAAATTTTTATATATCTTTCCCCTTCTTATTGTATTAAACAGCTGCATTTCACAGCAAAAAAAATCTGTAGTTAAACAAAAACATCTTAGTGATGATGAACTATTAACTTTAGTTCAAAAACAAACCTATAAGTATTTTTATGAAGGTGCTGAACCTATTTCTGGTTTAGCAAGAGAACGCTACCATAGCGATAATATTTACCCTGAAAACGATAAGAATAGCATTGCAACAGGCGCAAGTGGTTTTGGTATAATGGGAACATTAGTGGCGATTGAACGTAAATTTATAACTAGAGAACAGGGGTTTGCTCATCTTAAAAAAGGAATAGATTTTTTAGCAAAGGCAGATCGGTTTCATGGTGCATGGCCACACTGGATGCTATCTTCGGGTAAACCAAAAGCATTTGGTAAAAATGATGATGCAGGGGATTTAGTAGAAACCTCGTTTTTAGCTCAGGCTTTAATCTGCGTTCGCCAATATTATGCAAGCGGTAATGCAGCAGAAAAGGCATTAGCAAATAAAGCTGACGAACTATGGAAAGGTATAGATTGGAATTTTTATAGAAAAAATAACGAAAATGTGCTGTATTGGCATTGGTCACCTAATTCTGGATGGAAAATGAATTTTGCCATTACAGGTTATAATGAATGCTTAATTACCTACATTATGGCAGCTTCTTCACCAACTCATGGTGTTCCAGCTGAAGTTTATTACCAAGGTTGGGCTAAAAGTGGAGCCATAAACACTAATATAAGTATTTACGGTCATCCAATTAAATTAAAACATAATGTAGTTGGGGAGAGTATTGGACCATTATTTTGGGCACATTATTCTTATTTAGGTTTAAATCCGACTGGACTAAAAGACAAATACGCTAATTATTGGGAAGAAAATAAAAATCAAACTTTAATCAATTACAACTATGCCATTGCTAACCCCAAAGGTTTTAAAGGTTATGGAAAAAATTCATGGGGATTAACGGCAAGCTATTCCGTAAAAGGTTATGCAGCACACATGCCAAATGAAGATTTTGGAGTGATTAGTCCAACTGCAGCACTTTCATCTTATCCTTATGCCCCTAAAGAAAGCTTACAAGTAATGAGAAATTTATACGAAAATCTAAACGATAAAGTTTGGGGCGAATTTGGTTTTTACGATGCTTACAGTGAAACCGAAAATTGGTATCCAAAAAGATACTTAGGAATTGATCAAGGCCCTATTGTGATTATGATAGAAAACGGAAGAACTGGTTTATTATGGAACTTATTTATGAGTGCGCCAGAAGTTCAAAAAGGATTGGATAAATTAGGATTTACCTACAAAAAATAAAAATTGAATAACAAAATACACACAACAATGAAAAAACTCAGTTACCTTCTTTTATTAGCCGCTCTTATCTCAAATTCTATTTTTGCCCAGCAAAAGAAAACAGAAAATCCTGCGCAGCAAAAGATGAATACATTCATTAACAACTTATTATCTAAAATGACTGTTGATGAAAAAATTGGCCAATTAAATTTATTAACTGGCGGAGAAGCAACAACTGGAGCAGCAGTAAGTACTGATGTTGAATCTAAAATAGCAAAAGGTAATGTGGGTGGCATTTTCAGTTTAACTACTCCTGAAAAAATTCGCAAAGCTCAAGAAATTGCCATGAAAAGTCGTTTAAAAATTCCATTAATTTTTGGACAAGATGTGATACATGGTTATAAAACCACATTTCCAATTCCTTTGGCTTTAGCGGCAAGTTGGGATTTACCTTTAATTGAAAAAACAGCTCGGATTGCTGCTATAGAAGCAAGTGCAGATGGTTTAAACTGGACATTTTCGCCTATGGTAGACATTGCTCGCGATGCTCGTTGGGGTAGAATTGCAGAAGGAAGTGGAGAGGATACTTACTTAGGTTCACAAATTGCCAAAGTAATGGTTAAAGGATATCAGGGAGATGATTTATCAAAGTACAATACCATTATGGCCTGTGTAAAACATTTCGCTTTATATGGCGCTGCAGAAGCGGGTAGAGATTACAATACAACCGACATGAGCTTGGATAGAATGTATAACGATTATCTTCCTCCTTACAAAGCTGCCCTTGATGCGGGTGCAGGTAGTATTATGGTATCGTTTAACGATATAAATGGAGTTCCAGCAACTGCAAATAAATGGTTGCTAACAGATCTATTACGCAAACAATGGGGCTTTAAAGGTTTTGTCGTTTCTGATTATACAGGAGTAAGTGAATTGATAGATCATGGGTTAGGTGATTTAAAAACTGTTTCTGCTTTATCTTTAAAAGCGGGTACTGATATGGATATGGTGAGCGAGGGTTTTTTATCAACGTTAAAACAATCTTTAAAAGAAGGAAAAGTAACTATCACTCAACTAGATAATTCTTGTCGCTTAATCTTACAAGCAAAATATAAATTAGGCTTGTTCGAAGATCCTTTTAGATATTGTAATGAAGAACGTGCTAAAAATGAAATCTTAACCCCTGCTAACATTCAATTTGCCAGAGAAGCAGCGACTAAAACTTTTGTATTGTTAAAGAATCAAAATCAAACCTTACCACTTAAAAAATCAGGCAATATTGCAGTAATTGGCCCATTAGCGAATACAAAAGCAAATATGCCAGGTACATGGAGTGTAAATGCTGATATGAATTTAGTTCCATCTTTATTGGAAGGTTTAAAAAATGTAGGTGGTGATAATGTGAAGATTACTTATAGTTTAGGGTCAAATCTTACAACTGATGAAACTCTTCAAATAAACTCGACCATGTTTGGAAGAGAAATACCAAGAGACAACCGCAGTGAAGATGAATTAATTAAAGAGGCAGTTCAAAACGCTAGCAAAGCTGATGTTGTCGTAGCAGCACTTGGCGAAGGTTCTGAAATGAGCGGAGAAAGTTCAAGTCGTACAGATATTGGAATTCCTGAAAACCAAAAAAGACTATTAAATGCTTTATTAAAAACAGGAAAACCTGTTGTTTTGGTTTTATTTACTGGTAGACCATTAGCTATAAAATGGGAAAGTGAAAATGTGCCAGCCATATTAAATGTTTGGTTTGGTGGTATTCAGACAACAAATGCAATTGCTGATGTAGTATTTGGAGATGTGAACCCTTCTGGCAAACTACCTGTAACTTTCCCTCAAAATGTTGGGCAAGTTCCTATCTATTATAGTCATAAAAATACAGGTAGACCATTGCCAGATGGAAAATGGTTTACAAAATTTAAATCGAATTATTTAGATGTAAGTAATGAACCTCTATATCCTTTTGGATTTGGTTTAAGCTACACAACATTTACTTATGGAGATTTAAAATTGAGCTCGAACACATTAAAACCTAGTCAAAAAATAACAGTAACCACAACCATAACAAACACTGGAAAATTGGCTGGAGAAGAAATAGTTCAACTCTATATACGTGATTTAGTTGGCACAAGTACTAGACCAGTTAAAGAGTTAAAAGGATTTCAAAAAATTAAATTGCAACCTGGAGAAAGTAAAATGGTTACATTTAACCTGACTGAAGAAGATTTGAAATTCTATACTAGTGATCTTAAATTTATTGCTGAGCCTGGCGATTTCAAGGTATTTGTAGGTTCAAATGTTAGAGATGTTAAAGAAGCTGATTTTAAATTGGTGAAGTAAAAAGCAATCTTCAGCATAAATTCATAAAACACCATGAAAAAGACTATTCTATTAATATTATTTTGCGTAACGATTTCTTCGACATTTGCTCAAGATTTATCCAAGTACAAAAAAGAAAATTTTATTCAAGGTACTGATACGTTAAAATACAGAATACTATATCCAGAAAACTTTGATGCCACAAAAAAATATCCTGTTGTTTTTTTCTTGCATGGTAGTGGAGAAAGAGGTAATGATAATGAAAAGCAGTTAACACATGGCGCTAAATTATTCCTAAAAGAAGAGTTCAGAAAAACTAATCCAGCTATTGTTATCTTTCCGCAATGTGAAGAAAATGGCTATTGGTCTAATGTAGAAATTGAAGAAGTAAGCGGTAAACGTTTTTTTACTTTTCAAAAAGGTGGTGAACCTACAAAGCCAATGGCACTTTTACTAAAGCTAACTGATCATTTTTTAAATCAGTCTTTTGTTAATAAGAGCAAAGTTTATGTAGGTGGTTTATCTATGGGTGGAATGGGAACATTTGAAATTTTAAGACGCAAACCACATACTTTCGCAGCCGCATTTGCAATTTGTGGTGGCGATAATCCCGCAAATGCAAAGAAATATAAAAATGTGCCATTGTGGATTTTCCACGGAGGACTAGATGATGTGGTTAACCCACAATTATCTTACAATGTGTACAGAGAGTTAAAAAAATTAGGACATGAACCTAAATACACCATTTACTTAAAAGCAAATCACAACAGTTGGGATTCTACTTTTGCAGAACCTAATTTACTTCCTTGGTTATTTAGTAATCATAAGTAGATACAAAAAGAAAAGGCTTCGAATAAATTCGAAGCCTTTTCTTTTTGTATCACACATAGTTATTCAGCCATATTATGATAAACAGCTTGAACATCATCATCTTCCTCTAACTTATCAATCAATTTTAATACATCAACTGCCTGTTCTTCAGAAACTGGATGATGAGATAATGCAATACGCTCCAGTTTTGAGCTTTTTAATTCAATACCTTTTTCCTCTAATGCTTTTTGCAAAGAACCAAAATTCTCAAAAGCACCTTGGGCTACTGCAATATCATTTCCTTCTTCATCAGATTCTACATATAACTCTTCCAAACCTGCATCGATCAATTCGAATTCTAGTTCTTCTAAATCTAAATCTTCCGCAGGTGCGAACCTGAAAATAGATTTACGGTTAAATACAAAATCTAACGAACCAGTTTTACCTAAAGTTCCATTAGTTTTATTAAAATAACTACGAATATTAGCTACCGTACGATTGGTATTATCGGTTGCAGTTTCAATTAATACGGCAACGCCATGTGGTGCATAACCTTCATATACAATCTCTTCATAGTTGGCCATCGATTTATCTGAAGCACGCTTAATGGCAGCTTCAACTCTATCTTTTGGCATATTCACAGCCTTTGCATTTTGCATAGCAGTACGCAAACGAGAGTTGGTCTCTGGATGAGGCCCAGCATCTTTAACTGCCATTACAATATCTTTACCAATACGGGTAAATTGAACAGCCATTTTGGCCCAACGTTTAAATTTTCTTTCTTTTCTAAATTCGAATGCTCTTCCCATCTTTTTATAGTATTGAATACTTTATTCTGCTTCTAGTTTTAGTTTTTAACTCTTTTTTAAATTCGTTAACATGTCTTCTGTCATTTTTGCTAAATCGAACTCCGGTTTCCAAGCCCAATCTTTCTTAGCAAAACTATCATCAATAGATTTTGGCCAGCTATTGGCTATTTCTTGACGCGGATCGTTCTCAGTGTACGATAATTTAAAATCTGGTATATGTTTACGAATCTCTGCAGCTAATACTTCTGGAGTAAAATGAACTCCACCAAAATTGTAACTTGAACGAATAGAAATTTGTTCAGCTGGAGCATCCATTAACTCTATTGTTCCACGAATGGCATCGTCCATATACATCATTGGCAATTCAGTTGTAGCAGATAAAAATGAAGAATAACTTCCTTTCTTTAACGCTTCATGGAAAATATGAATAGCATAATCTGTAGTTCCACCACCTGGTGCTGCTTTCCAGCTAATTAATCCAGGATAACGAATACTTCTTACGTCTAAATTATACTTCTGATTGTAATATTCACACCAGCGTTCGCCAGCCAATTTACTGATACCATACACCGTATTTGGATCCATGGTACAATATTGAGGTGTATGATTTTTTGGAGAATTTGGTCCGAAAACTGCAATTGAACTTGGCCAATAAACCTTTGCTGTTTTATATATTAATGCTAAATCCAATACGTTTAGCAAGCCATTCATATTTAAATCCCAAGCTAATTTTGGATTTTGTTCGCCTGTGGCAGATAAAAGTGCAGCAAGTAAATAAACTTGTGTTGGCTTGTATTTTTGGAAAATCTCTTTTAAAATTTCCTTATCTAATACGTTTACAAATTCAAATGGGCCAGCATTTTTAGTCTCATAATCAGGTCTACGGATATCACAAGCAACAACATTGTCGTTTCCATAACCCTTGCGTAAAGCTGTAACTAATTCAGTACCAATTTGTCCGTTAGAACCAAGTACTAGTATTTTTTCGATCATACAATGTGGGTAATGCAGCAAAGGTAAAAAAATCTGCAAATGTGTTAATACGTAAAACGTTTTATTATGTAAACTAATTTTTACAAAGCCTTATTTGCCCTACGATACACCTAAGTGTATTTTGTACAATATTAAAACCTAAAATCCTTATTAATTTTTAAATGTGGTTCTTTATGTTAATATATTTTACCTAATTTAATTGCTCCAAAAGGAGTTCCTTTGGAACACAAAACCTAACCAAATCATATGGACAGAAGAGAAGCCGTAAAAAGTGTAGCTTTTTTAATTGGTGGAGCCTTATCGGCCACAACAATTGCCACTTTATTTGACAGCTGTAATGAACCTGGAAAAAACAGCGCAAATCTATTTACCTCAGATCAGGAAAAGCTAATTTCAGAAATTGCTGACATCATTATTCCTACAACAGCAAAATCTCCCGGAGCTAAAGCTGCAAACGTTGGACCATTTATCAGTATGATGATAAAAGAATGCTATCCTGAGGATGCACAGAAAGCTTTTGTAAAAGGTTTAGAAAATATTGAAACAAGATCTAAAAAAGACTTTGGCAAATCATTTCTTGAAATTTCTGTTAAAGAACGTGAACAACTAATTACTAAAGTTAGAGATGAAACGGTAGCTGCTCAAAAGACAGAAAATGATGCTAATGAAAAAGCTGCTAAACTAGAAATGGATATCGAAAGAAATAAACCAGAGAAAGAGAGAGCCGGAAATCCAATGGCAGTTAAAGACCCGCCAAAAACTACACCTCAGTTTTTTGCAATTGCAAGAGATTTAACAATGCTTGGCTACTTTACATCAGAAGTTGGTGCCACACAAGCTTATGAATACGTACAAATCCCTGGCCGTTATGATGGATGTGTAGACCTTAAACCTGGTCAAAAAGTTTGGGCATAAACCTTATTATCATTTTATAATGAACTTAAATACAAAAGCAACCGCACAAAATACATATGATGCCATTGTTGTAGGATCTGGAATTAGTGGTGGATGGGCAGCAAAAGAGTTAACAGAAAAAGGACTAAAAGTATTACTTTTAGAGCGTGGTAGAAATATAGAGCATATTAAAGATTATACCACGGCTATGAAAAAGCCTTGGGAGTTTGAGCATCGTGGGAGATTAACGGAAGCTCAAAAAGCATCTCACCCTGTACAAAAAAGAGATTATCCTTATCAAGAATTTAATGAAAGTTTTTGGGTAAACGATTTAGAATGTCCTTACACGGAGGTAAAAAGATTCGATTGGTACCGTGGTTTTCATGTGGGTGGAAAATCGTTAATGTGGGGTCGTCAAAGTTATCGATTAAGCGATCTTAATTTTGAAGAAAATGCAAAGGATGGACATGGCGTAGACTGGCCAATTCGCTACAAAGATATTGCACCTTGGTACGATTATGTAGAGAAATTTGCTGGAATTAGCGGATCCAATGAGAATTATCCTCACTTTCCAGATGGGCATTTTTTACCGCCAATGGAGATGAATTGCGTAGAAAAATCTGTTAAAGAACGTATTGAGAAAAAATACAATAGAGGCCGTATTATGACTATGGGTCGTACTGCAAATTTAACGGTAGAACATGGCGGTAGAGGAAGTTGTCAGTATAGAAATTTATGTAGTCGTGGTTGTCCTTTTGGTGCGTATTTTAGTACGCAATCATCTACCTTACCGGCTGCAGTGGCCACTGGAAACTTAACATTAAGACCATTTTCTTTGGTTAATGAAATTATTTACGACAAAGAAACTCAAAAAGCAAAAGGAGTTAGAATTATAGATTCCGAAACGATGGAACACATTGAATATTTTGCGAAAATAGTTTTTGTAAATGGTTCAACTTTGGGTACTACGTTTTTATTATTAAATTCTACATCTGCAGAGCATCCAAATGGTTTAGGGAATGCAAGTGGCGAATTAGGACATAACTTAATGGATCATCATTTCCGTTGTGGAGCATCTGGCCAAGCAGAAGGTTTTGATGATAAATACACGTATGGTAAGAGAGCGAATGGGGTTTACATTCCGCGTTATAGAAATGTAGGTAATGATAAACGTGATTATGTTCGTGGTTTCGGTTATCAAGGTGGTGCAAGTCGTTCTGGCTGGCATAACGATATTGCAGAGTTAGCCTTCGGCGGAGATTTTAAAGATTTAATTAGCACACCAGGAATTTGGAGTATGGGATTAGGTGGTTTTGGAGAATCGCTCCCTTACCATGAAAACCATGTATATATTGATAAAACCAAAAAAGACAAATGGGGTCAGCATGTATTAGCGATCGACTGTGAATTTAAAGACAACGAAGCAAAAATGCGTGTGGATATGATGAATGATGCAGCCGAGATGTTAGAAGATGCAGGTATTAAAGATGTAAAAACATACGATAATGGCTCAATGCCAGGTATGGCTATTCATGAAATGGGTACAGCTAGAATGGGTTTAGATCCTAAAACTTCGGTATTAAATAAATGGAATCAAATGCATGAAGTTAAAAATGTTTTTGTAACCGATGGATCTTGTATGCCTTCAACTGCTTGTCAAAATCCTTCATTAACATATATGGCTTTAACTGCAAGAGCATGTGATTTTGCGGTTAGCGAATTGAAAAAAGGCAATATTTAAAATGCTTAAAGACTAAAGCAAAAAGATTAAATTGAAACAGAATTGTTCTCTCCTTTTTGCTTTTAGCTAATAACTATGAAAGAAAAAATAAGAATGGGTATGATTGGCGGTGGAAAAGGTGCCTTTATTGGTGCTGTTCATCGCATGGCTGCAAGTTTAGATGGTTTAATTGAATTGTCCTGCGGAGCGTTAAGTTCCAATGCAGAAAATGCAATCACCTCTGGCAAAGAATTGTTCTTGCCAGAAGATAGAATTTATACCAACTATCAAGAAATGATTACAGCAGAAAGCAAACTTCCAGAACCAGAAAGAATGCATTTTGTAAGTATAGTTACACCTAATAACGTTCATTTCGAACCCGCCATGTTAGCCCTAGAAAATGGATTTCATGTGGTCATCGACAAACCCATCACCTTAACATTAGCTGAAGCGAAAGCATTACAGCAAAAAGCAGTAGAAACCGGCTTGTTGGTTTGTTTAACCCACACCTATTCTGGTTACCCATTAGTTAAGCAAGCAAAACAAATGGTAAAAGATGGTGCATTTGGAAAGATTAGGAAAGTTTGCGTAGAATATCCACAAGGCTGGTTAAGTATGCCAGCACCTGCTGATAATAAACAAGCGGCTTGGCGAGCTGACCCTAAAAAAAGTGGAATTAGCGGTTGCATGGCCGATGTTGGCACACATGCAGCACATTTAGCAGAATATATTTCGGGCTTACAAATTGAAAAAATTTGTGCTGATTTAAATTGTGTAGTAGATGGTAGAGCATTAGATGATGATGGAAATGTATTATTGAGATTTAACAATGGCGCCAATGGAACTTTAATGGCATCGCAAATTGCTGCCGGAGAAGAAAATGCCTTGAAAATTAAAATTTATGGCGAAAAAGGCGGATTGGAATGGCATCAGGCAGAACCAAATACATTACTTATAAAATTGTTAGACCAACCTACGCAAGTTTATAAAACAGGTAATAATTATTTATCAGACGTTGCTAAATTTAATACGAGAACACCTTCAGGTCATCCAGAGGGATATTTAGAAGCCTTTGCTAATATTTATAAAAATTTTGCATTGACTTTATCAGCCAAACAAAACAATGAAAAACCTACTTTAGAAATGCTTGATTTTCCGAATGCAAATGACGGGGTTCGTGGAATGGCTTTTATAGAAAATGTAGTAGCTTCGAGTAAATCTGATCAGAAATGGTACGATTTTAAAATTTAAAAAATGACAACTATACAAGGACCAGCCGTATTTTTAGCCCAATTTATTGGAGATGAAGCCCCATTTAATTCGTTAGATGGAATTTGCAAGTGGGCGGCTAGTTTAGGATTTAAAGGCATTCAAATGCCAACCTTAGACAAGCGCTTTATCGATTTAAAATTGGCTGCGGAGAGTAAAACGTATGCTGATGAACTTACGGCAAAAGTAGCTTCTTACGGATTAGTGATTACCGAACTTTCTACTCATTTGCAAGGTCAATTAGTAGCTGTTAATCCAGCATACGATCAGTTATTTGATGCTTTTGCAGCAGATGAAGTGAAGAACAATCCGAAGGCTAGAACAGAATGGGCAGTACAACAATTAAAATATGCAGCCAAGGCTTCCCAAAATTTAGGATTAAAAGCGCATGCGACTTTTAGCGGTTCCTTATTATGGCACACATTTCATCCTTGGCCACAACGCCCAGAAGGATTAGTGGATGATGGTTTTACAGAATTAGCAAAACGTTGGCTACCAATTTTAAATGAATTTGATAATTGTGGTGTGGATGTTTGTTATGAAATTCATCCAGGGGAAGATTTATTTGATGGCGAAACCTATGAAATGTTTTTAGCCAAAGTAAACAATCATTCGAGAGCTTGTTTATTGTACGATCCCTCGCATTTTGTGCTCCAACAATTAGATTATATTCAGTACATCGATTTTTATCACGAAAGAATTAAAGCATTTCATGTAAAGGATGCAGAATTTAATCCGACAGGAAAACAAGGAACATTTGGCGGTTATCAAAGTTGGGCAAATCGAGCAGGTCGTTATCGTTCTCCTGGTGATGGACAAGTAGATTTTAAACGCATCTTTAGCAAATTAACTCAATACGATTACAAGGGTTGGGCAGTAATGGAATGGGAATGCTGTATTAAAGATTCGGAAACTGGCGCTAGAGAGGGTGCCGAATTTATTAAAAATCACATTATTCCAGTTACCACCAAAGCATTTGATGATTTTGCATCCGCAGGAGGCGATGCAAATTTTAACAAGAAAATTTTAGGTATATAATATAACACAGATGAAAAAAACACTTTTATTTTTAAGCGCAATAACTTTTTTATTAGCTGCGTGTGGTGGCTCAACTTCCAATTCGGATACTGCTACGACTACTACACCTGCTACAAGTGAATCTAAACCAGCAATGGAACCAGGCGAATTATTGATTGTGAAATCAGATTGTATCGGTTGTCATCATAAAGAAGATAAATTAATTGGTCCAGCTTATCAAGAAATTGCAGCAAAATATCCTGCTACAGACGAAAATGTAAATTTATTAGCCGATAAAATTGTAAAAGGTGGTAAAGGCGTTTGGGGCAATATTCCAATGACACCTCACACTAAAATAACAAACGACGAAGCCAAATCAATGGTAAAATATATTTTATCGCTTAAAAAATAACATTAACCTTAAAAAATTTTAAAATGGATAAGGCAAAAAAAGAAGTAGAAGCAGGCAGTCGACGTAATTTTTTAAAGACAACAGCTATTGCCTCTGCTGCATTTATGATTGTTCCTCGTCATGTTTTGGGCGGTAAAGGATTTTTAGCACCAAGTGATCGGTTAATTGTTGCTGGTATAGGTGTGGGCGGTAAAGGAGATTCAGATCTTCGTTTTATATCCGAAAGTGGCAAAGCAGATATTGCTTATTTATGCGATGTAGATACACGAAGAGCTGTAGAAAGTGTAAAACGTTTCCCTAAAGCTAAATTCTATAAAGACTGGAGAGAAATGTTTGATAAAGAACATAAGAACTTTGATGCCGTTACAGTTTCTACTCCAGATCACAACCATGCGGTACAAGCAATGGCTGCCATGCAATTAGGTAAACATGTGTACGTACAAAAACCACTTACTCATGATATTTTCGAAGCTCGTGCATTAACCGCAGCGGCAAAAAAATATAAAGTGGTTACTCAAATGGGAAATCAAGGTGCTTCAAATGATGGTCCACGACAAATGAAAGAATGGTATGATGCTGGTTTAATTGGTGATGTACATACGATTTATGCTTGGACAGACAGACCGGTTTGGCCTCAAGGTATTCCATGGTCTGCAAATAAAGCAGAAGTACCAGCAGAACTGGATTGGGATTTATGGTTAGGGACTGCTCCTTACAAAGATTACGTAAATAAATTAGTGCCATTTAACTGGCGTGGATGGTGGGATTATGGAACTGGTGCATTAGGTGACATGGGTTGTCACTTATTAGAAACTCCTTTTAGCGTATTGAATTTAAAATATGCGAAAGAAGTTGAAGCAAGTGTAGGTTCTGTTTATGTGGATGAATTTAAACGAGGTTATTTCCCTGAAAGTTGCCCTCCATCAAGTCACGTAACCTTAAAATTCCCTAAAACCAATAAAACCAAAGGTGATGTAACTGTACATTGGATGGATGGTGGAATTCAACCAACACGACCTGAAGAATTAATGGCAAATGAAAAATTCGGAGACGGTGGAAATGGAACATTATTTATCGGTACTAAAGGAAAAATGACATCAGAAACGTATGGAAGAAATCCACAACTTTTACCATTAAGCAAAACAAAAGATATTAAAGTGCCTGCAAAATTTGCTCGTGTAACCGGCGGAGAAAATGGCCATTATGCACAATGGGTAGAAGCATGTATTGCAGGTCATGGTAAAAAAGAATTAAGTTCTCCTTTCGAAATCGCAGGACCATTAACTGAATGTTTATTGATGGCTAATTTGGCTATTCGTGCAGCTGATATTCAGGGTAAAAATGCAGAAGGTAAAACTATTTATCCTGGGAGGTACAAAAAATTATTGTGGGATAACGACAATATGAAGGTGACAAATTTTGATGAGGTTAATCAATTTGTGAAAAGAGAATACCGCAAAGGTTGGACTTTAGGGGTTTAATTACAGATATTAAAAATTACTAAAATGAAACAATATATAGCATCGGCACTGGTATTAATCGTAATGGGTTGCAGTTCTACCGCTCAAACAACAAAAGCTAAAAAAGGGTTCACTCCACTTTTTGATGGAAAAACTACATCAGGTTGGCATACTTACGGAAAAACTACCGTTGGAAGTGCTTGGCAAGTTCAAGACGGTGCTATCCATTTAGATCCGAAAACAAAAGGAAAAGACGGTGGTGGTGATTTAGTAACGGATAAAGAGTACACCAATTTCCATTTAAAATTAGAATGGAAAGTTGCTCCAAAATCAAATAGTGGCGTGATATTTTACATTCACGAAGATCCAAAATATAGTCAAACCTATAGTACAGGCCCAGAAATGCAAGTGTTAGATAATGATGGACATCCCGATGGAAAAATAACTAAACACAGAGCTGGGAACTTATATGACATGGTTAAAAGCGATATAGAGCCTGTAAAACCAGTAGGTGAATGGAATAAATCGGAAATTATTAGTGATAAAGGAAATTTAACTTTCATTTTAAATGGTGTAAAAGTAGTAAATACCACCATGTGGGATGCCAATTGGAAAGCCTTAATTGCTGGAAGTAAATTTGCCAAGTGGGAAGGTTTTGGAACCTATAAAACTGGCAAAATATCGTTGCAAGATCACGGAGATGAAGTGTGGTATAGAAACATATCGATTAAAGAATTGTAAAAGAACTAAACCTAACCAAACATAAAATGAACTCAACAACTCGCATCAAATTATCATTCATGATGTTCCTAGAATTTTTTATCTGGGGCGCATGGTTTGTAACACTAGGCACATTTTTGGCAACAAATTTAAAAGCATCTGGCCCAGAAACTGGCTCAGTTTTTTCAACTCAATCTTGGGGAGCCATTATTGCTCCGTTTATTATTGGGTTAATTGCAGATCGATATTTTAATGCCGAAAAAATCTTAGGTGTTTTGCATATTGTTGGTGCCATTTTAATGTATCAAATGTATAATTCAACAGATATATCTACATTCTATCCTTACGTATTGGCTTATATGATACTTTATATGCCTACGTTGGCTTTAGTGAACTCTGTTTCATTTAATCAGATGCAAGATCCTGAAAAAGAGTTTTCTACAATTAGAATATGGGGAACTTTAGGATGGATTGCTGCTGGTTTATTAATTAGCTATTTTTTCCATTGGGATTCGCAAGAAAGCACCACCGCAGGATTATTAAAAAACACTTTTCTTATGGCTGGAATTGCATCTTTAGTATTAGGATTATTTAGTTTTATCCTGCCTAAAACACCACCTAAAGTTGCAAAAGGAGAAAAAGTAACCGTATCAGATATTTTAGGATTAGATGCTTTAAAACTATTAAAAGATAAGAACTTCTTAATTTTCTTTGTTTCTTCTATATTAATCTGCATTCCTTTAGCATTTTACTATCAAAATGCCAATTTATTCTTATCTAAAATCGGTGTCGATAATCCTACTGGTAAAATGACGATTGGACAAGCTTCTGAAGTAATTTTTCTATTGTTCATTCCAATTTTCTTTAAAAAGTTCGGTTTCAAAAAAACGATTCTTGTAGGTATGCTTGCTTGGGCAGTTAGATACGTTTTATTCGCCTATGGCAATGCAGGCGAATTAAGCTTTATGTTATTAATCGGAATAGCACTACATGGAATTTGTTATGACTTTTTCTTTGTTTCAGGTCAGATTTATACCAACTCTAAAGCGGGAGAAAAGTTCAAGAGCTCTGCACAAGGCCTAATTACGCTAGCTACTTATGGCATTGGCATGCTTATTGGATTTATGGTTGCAGGGCAAATTACAGAAATGTATAAAGTGGGTGGAGAAGAAAATTGGAAAATGATTTGGATTATCCCAGCTGGAATTGCATTTGTTGTATTTATACTCTTCGCTGTTTTATTTAATGATAAAACTAAACCAGAAGCTACTACCTAATTTATAATTAAACGTAAATCCTCATGAATTCAAGACGATCATTTATTAAACAAACAGGCCTAATTGCGGCTGCTGTTGCAGTATCTCCATCATTCGCATGTACGCCTGTTGCTAAACATCCAGTAGGTTTACAATTATACAGTTTAAGAGATATCATTAAAAATGATATCAAAGGAATAATTGAAAAAGTTGCAGCAATTGGATATAAAGAAGTAGAAACCTATGGCTATTCTGTAAAGGATAAATTTTGGGGATTAGATGCAAAAACTTTTGATAATTTATTAAAAGCAAATGGTATAAAAGCACCAAGCGGTCATTATGGAATGGATAATTTTATTGCAGGCAAAAATAGCGATGAATTGAAATCTTATATCGAAGCAGCAAATATTACTGGGGGTGAATATGTAACCGTTCCTTATTTGGGAGATTCGCTTAGAAAAACAGCAGATGATTATAAAAAAATTGCAGGCAAACTTAATGAGGCTGCGGTTTTATGTAAAGCATCTGGCTTAAAATTAGCATACCACAACCACAATTTTGAATTTACAAAGTTTGGTAATACAACTGGATATGAAATTTTACTAAGTGAGACAGATAAAAATCTTGTAGATTTTGAGATGGACTTATATTGGGTAGCACGTTCTGGGGTAGATCCGTTATCGCTTTTCAAAACGCATCAACATCGTTTTACCATGTGGCACATAAAAGATATGGATAAAACTAAAAATGATGTAAATACAGAAATTGGCCAAGGAGCCGTAGATTTTAAATCGATATTTACTGGCGCAAAAATGGCTGGTGTAAAACACTATTTTGTTGAACACGAATTTAATTATAAACCCGATGAATTAGGCTCAATAAAAACCAGTTTCAATTACGTTAACAATCAATTGTTGTAATAAGACTTTCAAAATTCAATTTTCATTGGTAAACAATGAAAATTGAATTTAGTACTATCTAGCTAATTTCTTGTTTAGTATGTTGGTCATCAACATGACTTTCGTGAATAATATCTCTAATATCTGATTTACGTTTTTTAACTGGCGTGCGAACAAAATGTGGAACTTCTGGAGCAACATCATCTTTGTGCTCTTCAAAATTATTACCTGATATTCTATTTTTTAATGTAGCGTAAGTATCTCTAGCAGAGTTTCCTAAATCTTTTGCTTTATCGCTAATTAGTTTACGTGCATCTTTTCCACTTTCTGGAGCGAATAAAATACTAAGTACTGCCCCAGCAGCTAAACCTGCAACTATTGCCACTGCTACTTGACCGTTATTACTTGATTTTTGAGAAAGAATTTTCCCTATTAATTTTCCATATTTCATAATCATTCCTTTTTTTAAAACAACAAACACGTTTTCATATTGTTTAAAAAAATCTGAATATTAGTTGCTAATTCAGTCTTGTTGCTAAAACACAGGTTTGCTTAAAGTGCTCAACTTTACCATTTAAGGCAAAAGTATCAAACTTAATCACGTAAATACCAACTTTACTTTGCTGACCATTGTCGTTGATGCCATCCCAGCTAAAACTTCCAGTAGTTGCAATTGTTGTATTTCGTTCAAGTTTGCGAACAAGTATTCCTTTATCGGAATAAATGTTAACAGTGGCTAAATTTCCGTTAGTTACAAACTGATAATCAATTCGCAATGCATCTTCAAAGCCATCTCCATCTGGAGAAAAAGTTTTACTCGTTAAACTTACATTGCTTTTAATAAGTGAAGGATCTTCTTCTTGTGAATTTCTATACGTTGGCGTTGCAAAACCAATTGTGGCTGCGGCTGATTTAAAATTACCCAATTCAGTGGTGGGTTTTGTAAATGAAACCCTTTCTAAAGCAACACCATCTACATTTTGTAAAAGAGGAATATGCATTTTATCCGTGTAATCCAATCGATCCAATACTTCTTGAGACGCCATTAAGATTACAGCACCTTTATCATTGTTATAAGATGGCAAGCTACTCATTTGTACAAATTGATTTGGAAATTTCGCCTCATATTGCTCTTTAACTATAGCTGGCTTAGTAGTGAGCACCCAATAGGTTTTCGCTGGCATATATACAGCTGTTGTACTAACGTTTTTATGATTAGCTGGACTTCCACTCACATCGGCATTTGCTAACTGTACTGTAGCCAAATCTAAAACCTGATTTGTGTTATTGTAAATTTCTATAAAATCAACTCCACCGGTTTTAGGATTAACCAAAATCTCACTAATTAATAGATCTCCTTTTTTAAGTGTATAAGGCTTTAAATAAAAGAATGAAGTTGCATTATTAACGCCAATTACATTCCCTTTTAAATCTTTAACATTGTTAACTGTTAACTTATAATCACCTGAAGGCAAAGCCGATGGGTATGTTAGCTTATAAACAGTTGGTACGCTTGTAGTAGTTATAGAAACAGGATTACCCAAATTAGCAATCGCATAATTATTCTCCATCAAGGCAGAAGAAGATTCCAATCGTTCAGAAAAAATAGCTTCTACAGTAAATTCATCCAACGCTTTTGCACTTACTAAAGTTGGTGCTGTTACATCTGGTATTAATTCTGTAATGCTAAAATCATCGAATGTAAAACCAGTAGATCTTGTAGCTGTATACTTGCAAAATACACCAAACCAATCCGAATTGGTAAACGTTAAATCGGTCGCACTTCCTTCCAGTACATAATTAGTTCCACCAGTTATATCTGTGTATAGTTCCCATTTTCCATCATCGTTTCTAGTTACGCGAACTTGTGCTAAAAGTTTGTTTGCATCCACCCTTGTTCTTGCAGGACCATCGATAATTTTGCTTACCGTTGTACCTGTTTGTTTGTACAAATCATAGCTGTCTGAGCTTCCGCTTTCTCCTATTTGGACAAAATATCCATTTAAAGGTCCATTTAAATCCTGTTGATCAGAAATTAAATAAATTCTTGCTAAGTTACTTGTCGAAGGATCAAAACTCATTTGCACAGAGAATTCCCATTTGGCATTTGTAGCATAAGTGTTTGCAGTTGACAAGGTAACTGTTTGAGCAGTAGAACTTAAAGAAGATTTTAATTGCTTTGCAGCATTGACATTAAACAATGATGTACTCCCCACCCAATTTGGATTTGTAGTGAAATCTCCATCACTAAAGTCATCAGAAACTTGGCCGAATGTAAGTTTAACACTCAGCAGCATTAAAAAAAGTAAACTTTTTCTCATATTTGGTAGATATTAAGAATTTACTAAATATATAAAAAAACAGAGAAAAATGAAAGTTGCAGTAGTAGGTGCTACCGGATTGGTTGGTACCGTAATGTTAAAAGTATTGGAAGAAAGAAATTTCCCATTGACAGAATTAATCCCAGTAGCATCTGAAAAGAGCGTTGGTAAGTTAATTACGTTCAAGGGTAAACAGTTTCCAATCGTTAGCATGGATACTGCGATTGGAATGCGTCCGGATATTGCATTGTTTTCTGCTGGCGGAAGCACTTCTTTAGAACATGCTCCTCGTTTTAAAGAAGCAGGTACTACAGTTATTGACAATTCTTCTGCTTGGAGAATGGATCCAAACATCCCGTTGGTTGTGCCAGAAGTTAATGCTAACATTTTATCACTTGACGATAAAATCATTGCAAATCCAAATTGTTCTACCATTCAGATGGTAGTTGCTTTAAAACCATTACACGATAAATATAAAATTAAACGTGTGGTTGTTTCTACGTATCAATCGGTTACGGGTACAGGTGTTAAGGCTGTTGACCAAATGATGAATGAGCGAAAAGGCGTTTATGATGGCGAAATGGCTTATCCATATCAAATCGATTTAAATGTTATTCCTCAAATTGATGTATTTACTGAAAATGGGTATACAAAAGAGGAAATGAAAATGATTAATGAAACCCGTAAAATTATGGGTGATGAGAATATCCGTTTAACTGCTACAACAGTTCGTATTCCAGTAATGGGCGGTCACTCAGAATCAGTAAACATTGAGTTTGAAAATGAATTTGATTTAGCTGAAGTTACTTCATTATTAGAAAAAACAGAAGGCATTATTGTGGTAGACGATGTTGCTAACTTAAAATATCCAATGCCAAAAGATGCACATGAAAAAGATGAAGTTTTTGTAGGTCGCATTCGTAGAGATGAATCGATGCCAAATACGCTGAACATGTGGATTGTTGCTGATAACTTGCGTAAAGGTGCGGCTACAAATGCGGTTCAAATTGCCGAATACTTGGTGAGAAAAGAATTAGTATAATCGAATTAAACGTATAAGTTTACGTTTTAAGTCCATATCTTTAACTAAATAATTTAAAAGTGATGTATTTGATGCATCACTTTTTTAGTTTAAATCGTTTTATAACAGATCAATCCTTTAAAATGAAAATTTTTAAGCTCCAACTCCTATTTATATTTTGTTCCCTAACAAGCTTTGCACAATTTCCAATAGCAAAGTTAGAGCAAGCTTATCAGAATTTAGTAGATGACCCACAAGCAAAATATGCCATTACATCGCTTTGCATATTAGATGCACAAACAGGAAAAGTAATTTTTGCTAAAAACGAAAATATAGGATTAGCAACAGCATCTACGTTAAAAACAATCACGTCAGCAACAGCTTTTAGCGTTCTGGGTAAAGATTTTAAATACCAAACTACCTTAGCTTACAGTGGAAAAATTACTTCTGATGGGACTTTACAAGGTGATTTAATTATTAGTGGTAGTGGTGATCCAACATTAGGTTCATGGCGTTACGAGCAAACTAAAGAAAATTCAGTTTTAACTACTTGGGTAAATGCAATTAAAGCTGTTGGCATTAAAAAAATCGAAGGTTCGGTAATTGGAGATGACAGTTTGTTCGGTACTCAAACTATGCCCGAAGGTTGGATTTGGCAAGATATGGGAAATTATTATGGCGCTGGAAGTTCAGCACTTACTTGGCGAGAAAATCAATTTGATATTCATTTAAAACCTGGTGGAAGTACTGGAGCAGAAGTTAGTGTGCAAAAAGTTGTTCCAGCAATGCCTTATTTAAAAGTAGTAAATGAACTTAAAACGGGTTCATCAGGTTCTGGCGATAATGCCTATGCTTTTTTACCGCCATACAGCAATTTAGCGTATTTACGTGGCACTTGGGGAATGGGAATTAGCAAAGCTGGAATTTCTTTAGCACTACCCGACCCTGCTTATGATGCCGCCTATCGTTTACAAGACACGTTATTACGCTTAACTATTACCAGCACAAAGGAAGCCACAACTACAAGACGATTGGACTTAGAAGGTAAAACTGTACCAACTGTAACTCAAAAATTAGCAACCATTAGTTCGCCAGATTTAAGTGAAATTGTGTACTGGTTTAATAAAAAAAGCATTAATCTTTACGGAGAACAATTACTTAAAACCATTGCGTGGAAACAAGGGAAAACACCAAGTACTAGGAATGGTGCATCATCAGTTATTAATTTTTGGTCTGCCAAAGGGATTGACAGAAATGCATTAAATATCTTAGATGGTAGCGGTCTTTCTCCGGGAACTAGAGTAACTACTTCAGCAATGGCTTCTGTCCTATTTCAAGCACAGAAAGAAGATTGGTTTGCAGCTTATTACAATTCTTTCCCAGAAAATAATGGCATGAAATTAAAAAGCGGCAGTATTAATGATGTTTCAGCTTATGCTGGATATTATACCGATAAAAATGGAAACAAATACATTGCCGTGATCAATATCAACAACTATAACGGAGGTGGCATTAGCAAAAAACTATTTAAAGTTTTAGATGCATTGAAATAAGATTAACAATGGATATAAAGATTAGAATTTATATATTCATCTTTTAATTTAACCTCTAACATCATGAATACCAAAAACTTACTTTACCTTGGAGTTTTTCTAGTGTGTTTTACTGTATGCGCTTGCACCAACAAAAACAACTCAGAAAATAGTTCGATAGCTTATTTTAATACAGTAGATACAGGTGTATTAGATGGAGGAATTAAAATTATTCCTATTCAAACTCCAAAGGAAAAATTTAACGTTTGGACTAAACGTATTGGTAATAACCCTAAAATAAAGCTATTACTCTTAAATGGCGGACCAGGCGCTACTCACGAGTATTTCGAATGCATGGAAAGCTTTCTTCCAAAAGAAGGAATTGAATTTATCTATTATGATCAATTAGGTTGTGGCAATTCAGACAATCCTAAAGACACCGCAATGTGGGATTTGGGTCGTTATGTGGAGGAGGTAGAACAAGTTAGAGTAGCCTTACATTTAGATAAGGACAACTTCTACTTGTTAGGTCATTCTTGGGGTGGAATTTTAGCCATGCAATATGCGCTAAAGTACCAACAACACATGAAAGGGTTGATTGTAAGCAATATGATGTCGAGTATTCCCGATTACGGAAAATATGCGGATGAGGTATTAGCAAAACAAATGGATCCGCAAGTGCTCAAAAAAATTAGAGATATGGAAGCAAAAAATGATTTTGCAAATCCAGAATACATGGGTCTGTTAATGCCAAACTTCTATGTAAAACACATTTGTCGCATTCCTTTAGATCAATGGCCTGAGCCTATCAATAGATCGTTTAGTAAAATGAACCAATCTTTATATGTAACCATGCAAGGCCCAAGCGAATTTGGCGTTTCTGGTAAATTATTAAAATGGGATATTAAAGATCAGCTTAAAAATATTACCATACCAGCGTTAAGTATAGGTGCGCAGTATGATACCATGGATCCAAAGCATATGGAATGGATGGCATCAGCCTTTAAAAATGGTAGTTATTTGTATTGTAAAAACGGCAGTCACATGAGTTTATACGATGACCAACAAACGTATATGAAAGGAATCATTAAATTTATGAAAGGTGTAAATGCTGGCGAAAATAAAATGAAGTTTTAGCCAATGCAATTTGAACTTCGTCCTTTTCATCTTAGCGATTTAAGCAGCTTGGTAAAACATGCTAATAATTATAATATCGCCAAAAACCTGAGCAATAAATTCCCTTTTCCCTATACACAAGATCATGGTGTTGCTTTTATCAACTTAGCATTATCTGCAAATCCATTGCAAATATTTGCCATTGTAGTGAATGGTGAAGTTGCCGGTTCTATTGGTGTTCATCCGCAAACAGATTTCTATTGCAAAAATGCCGAAATGGGCTATTGGATAGCAGAAGAATATTGGGGACAAGGTATTGTTCCTGAAGCCGTAAAACTAATGGTGAACTATGGGTTTAAAACTTTTGATATTACTCGGATTTTTGCCCGAACATTTGACACTAATTTTAAATCGCAACGCGTTTTAGAAAAGGTAGGTTTCACCTTAGAAGCTGAACTTAAAGAGACCTTCTACAAAAACGGAACGGTTTACGATGAATTAATCTATGCTGTTAGAAAACCTATTAATGTATAATAAACAACATTTGTCATTCTGAGTGCAACGAAGAAATCTCATAAAGAGATTCCTCCAAAGTCGGAATGACAAAAGAATTTAATAAATTGCAGTTTTAAGTTTAATCCCAATTATAACCTACATGAAACTTACCATTCCGTTCGTATTTCTTTTATTCGTTAACATCAACATTTTCGCTCAATCCATAGAAAGTTCTACAGAAACTTTTTCCAATAGCGAACCCATAACTAATAGTGAGATTGCAATTATCCCAGAGCCTGTTTCGGTGATGAAACAAGCTGGACATTTTGTGTTGCCAGCAAACATTGTTATTCAAGCCAATAAATCTCCAGAGTTAAAACAAACCGTTGCTTTTTTACAAGAACGTTTGTCAACTCCTACTGGATATTACACCAGCATTATTAGTACCCCATCTGCAACTGCAACTTTCAAGTTAATTTTAAACGATAAACAAGATGCAACTCTAGGTACAGAAGGTTACCATATCACAGTTGGTTTAAAACAAGTAATTATTAGGGCAAATAAACCTGCGGGTTTATTTTATGGCGTACAAACAGTAGTGCAATTGTTGCCAAAAGAAATAGAAAGCAAAGAAGAAGTTAAGGGCATAAGATGGACAATGCCTTGTGTAGAAATAACTGACTATCCACGTTTAGGTTGGAGAGGACTAATGTTTGATGTAGCTAGACATTTCTTTACTAAACAAGAGGTAAAGCAATATATAGATGCAATGGTGCGCTATAAATACAATGTTTTGCATTTACACTTGGCAGATGATGAGGGATGGAGAATAGAAATTAAAGGCTTACCAAAACTAACTGAAGTAGGTGCATGGAATGTAAAACGTGTAGGATCTTTTGGAGATTTTATTCCGCCTACGGCAGATGAACCACGTAATTATGGAGGTTTTTATACGCAAGAAGACATTAAAGAATTGGTAGCCTATGCTAAAGAACGTTTTGTAGACATTATGCCAGAAATAGATGTTCCTGGACATAGTTTAGCTGCAATAGCTTCGTATCCAGAATTATCTTGTACACCAGAAGCGGTAAATTATAAAGTGCGCAGTGGTGAAAAAATTATGGACTGGAGCCGTGGTGCACCCCCGTTGGGTTTAGTAGATAATACGTTGTGTCCAGCTAATGAAAAAGTATATGTTTTTTTAGATACCGTATTTACACAAGTTGCAAAATTGTTCCCGTTCCCATATATCCACGTAGGTGGAGATGAAGTTGCCCGTAATTTTTGGGAAAAGAATGATCAAATAAAAGAATTGATGAAGCGTGAGGGCTTAAAAACCATTCCAGAAGTACAAGGTTATTTTGAGAAAAGAGTAGAACAGATTATCGTTTCTAAAGGCAAAAAGTTTATGGCATGGGATGAAGTTTTAGAAGGAGGCGTTTCAAAAACCGCAGCAGTAATGAGCTGGCGTAACATGCAACATGGAACAGAAGCTGCTAAAGCAGGTCATGAAGTCGTAATGTCTCCAACTCAATATGCGTATATAGATTACATGCAGGCAGATGCAATTACCGAACCTAAGGTATATGCATCGCTTAGATTAAGCAAAGCTTACGAATTTGACCCAATACCAGAGGGTGTAAATCCAGTTTATATTAAAGGTGGACAAGCAAATTTATGGACAGAACAAGTGTATAACATCCGTCAGGCAGAATACATGACTTGGCCACGTGGTTTTGCTATTGCCGAATCAGTATGGTCGCCTAAAGAAAAAAAGAATTGGACTAACTTTTTTGCTCGTACCGAACAACATTTTAAACGTTTAGATGTTGCAGAAACCAAATACGCACCAAGTGTGTATGATCCTATTTTTTCTGTAAAACGAAGTGCTGATAGACAATTATCAATTAGTTTAAGTACAGAAGTAGAAGGTTTAGATATGTATTATAGTTTTGATAACTCGTTTCCAGATCGTTTTTACCCTAAATATACTGCGCCATTAGTACCACCTGTTGATGCTACTGTGTTAAAGGTAATTACCTATCGTGGTAAAACTCCAGTAGGTAGAATGATGAATATGCCAATTGAAGAATTAAACAAACGAGCAGGTAAGAAGTAATGTCTCACTTGTGATTTGAATTAAGTTCAGCCCCATCTAGCGCAAGCGTCCCGCTTGTGGTATAGTTAAATAAAAGTTCAGTATAATGTATGCTGAACTTTTTTGTTTTAAAGGTGGCTTTATATCTATTCAATAACTATATTCGATATTAAGTGTAAAGTGAAGTTTAGGAATGGCTTTTTTTATATTTAGTCACAAGAGAGACGCTTGCGCCAGAGTGAAAAGTAGATAAAAGTTATGCTTTATAAAAAAGATTTCGACTTGGCTAAAACAGCTTGTCATTTAGTCGTAATACTAATATTTCGGCAGCTAGATGTAATACGTAAAAAATGAAAAAGGTATTTGCTTACATCTTTTATAGTATGACTAAGTTTTATCTTAAATGGGACGGTAAAAAAGGAATAGTTGCAGTTTGTGGAGTCAGCATGATACAGACATTGCTCCTTGCAGACTTATGCATATTTCTTATGAAATTTTATTTTGAACAAGATGAAATAAAACCATATTCTAAAATTGTCTCCTACTTTTTTGGTCTATTCTTTTTTATTCTTAGTACCATTAATGAGTATTACTATAAAAATAAATATGATAAGTTCAGGCTCTATTGGAAAGATGAGACTGATTCTCAAAAAATATCTCGAGGGTTTTTAGTAGTAGTTTCCTTAATAGTTCCTTGGGTGTTGCTTTTCTTTATTATGAAAATTAATAAAACATAATCATTTTTATGTGACTTCAATATTTAGTTCCTAATTATAACTTAAGGGATAAAATTTCAGGTATGACAAAAACAAAAATAATTATTTTAATTGTAGGAGTAATAATAATAGGTTTCCTCGGAGCATTACTATCTGCGGGTAATAATGCTTATTCACAGAAGTATGAATTTTATTGTGAAAAAGAATTGATGATTAAAAAACTAACAGAATTTAAAAAGGAAAACCCGAATTTACAACCTGCAAAGGAAACTGGTTTAACTGATTCTTATGCTAAAGACCAGTATTATTACCATTCTTATTTTTATTGGCAAGATGAAGATAGAATTATTCATATTTTAACTTCCCAAAAAGATAATGAACAAACAAAATCAATAATTTCTTTTGAAGCAGTAAACGAGGGTTTAACTCTTGGTCATTGGAAGAGAATAAACAAAGATTTTGATAGAAAGGAGAATATTCGAATAAAAAGTAAGTTTGAGAAAGAGCTTTTAAATAAGCTTAAATTGAATTATAAAAATTTGGGGAACGACATGTTCATATTTTGGAAGTAGAGATTTCCCACATATCTAGCCTCACCAAGCACAAGCACCCCGCTTGTCCTATAGTTAATAATAGTTCAACATACGATAAGTGTATGCTGAACTTTTTTGTTTTAAATGTATTTTAAATCCGTTCAAAAAACTTATATCGATATTAGGTAACCTACAAGTTTAGGAACGGCTTTTCCAAAGATTTCTCCGCTGCGGTCGAAATGACGCGACCGCGTAACAACCTTACCAAAACCACAAACCATTCCTAAGAACTACGGACGGCCTTGAAGCATTCCGAAGGAGAACGCATTCAAACTTTTGCACCGCCCTAGAACAACCACTATCCAAGACAGAAAGCAGTTCGATCCGATAGGTATCTGATTTTATCGAACCTTTTTCTGTCGCTTTAAAAGTTTGGATAGCGTAATCCGAGCAATGATTCACAGCCTTGATGTTATTCATTAGCCTTTATTTTTTTTATCGGTATTCATGCTCTCGCAAGCTCGGGATTGTTACTTTTTCATCAAGGAAAACTGCGTAGCACTCTTGAACACCCCAAAAATAAGCGCTCGTGAAAAAAGGAACTTGATCCTTCGGCTATCAAGAGCCGAGGCAAGCCAGAGTGTGAGGTGAAGAATAGATCCTTCGCTACGCTCGGGATGACAAGCGTGGGGTAAGCATGCAAGTAGGAGATTGCCACGACTTGTGAAAAACAAGTCTCGCAAAGACGGGCATGGGGACAATGACGCCAACCTTACAACTTCCCTAACCCCCAAACCACTTACTGCCTCATCTAGTGCAAGCGTCCCCCTTGTGTCCGAGTTAATAAGATTTCCGCATGCCATATATTGCCATGAAAGTTAGCATGAGAATCATTTTAACCTATTTCTGCAAAAAGTGGTATAATTAGGTATAAAACGTCTAAAAATTGTTGTTTTAGAACATATGCGTAACAATGGTGTAAAACCTGTTCAAATTTGATCAAAACCCTGTAGTTTAAGCACGTTTTGATACGGAAATTTGGTTTTTCCCGATGGGAAATGTCAATTTCCCATTACGCAAAGGACATTTCCCGTTACGCAAAGGACATTTCCCATCACGCAAAGAGCTTTTCCCATCACGCAAAGGATATTTCCCATCACTTAAAGGACATTTCCCGTTACGCAAAGGACATTTCCTATCACGCAAAGAGCATTTCCCATTGGGAAAAACGGAAAAATAGAGAAGAAAAAGACAATTACATTCAGGTACCCTCCATCTCTGTTCAAATTTTCTAGTTGAATTTCTTTAAAGATTAATATTACTTAAATCCTTTCCATAATTTGGTTAATTCGTAACAATAAGCTTTCATTCCCGCTCTAACCAAACAAACCACAAACAAAATTTCTGTATGAAAAAAGGAACCATTTTTCTATTCATTTTCATCCTTATCAAACTCATACTACAGTATGTAGTTGTAAATCCAATCTACGAACTACATCGCGATGAGTTTTTGCATCTCGATCAAGCCAAACATTTAGCATGGGGGTATCACTCTGTTCCACCTGTCACCTCTTGGCTTTCATGGTTAATTTTACAATTGGGTAACTCCTATTTTTGGATTAAGTTTTTTCCAGCACTATTTGGTGCGCTTACTATTGTAGTCGTTTGGAAAACGATAGAAACTTTAAAAGGAAGTTTATACGCATGTATTCTTGCCGCCACTGCCCTAACTTTTTCTACGCTAGTACGAATAAATATCTTATATCAGCCAAACTCTTTAGATATTCTTTGCTGGACATTGCTTTTCTTCACACTTGTTAAATTTATCCAAACCGAAAACTACAAATGGCTTTATTTTATGGCCATCAGCTTTGCTATAGGTTTTTTAAATAAGTATAATATCGCATTTTGCCTTCTAGGAATACTACCTGCACTATTGCTAAGCAAACACCGCAGCCTGTTTTTAAAACCGCAATTTTATGGAGCAATTTTACTTACCTTACTCTTAATAAGTCCTAATCTTATTTGGCAGTTTCAAAACGATTTCCCGGTCTTTAAACATTTAAAAGAATTAAATGATACCCAATTAGTTCATGTAGAACGGATGGATTTTGTGAAAGAGCAGATCTTCTTTTTCCTTGGCTCCATATTTATCCTTATTGCAGCTTTCATTTCATTCTTCAGTTACAAACCTTTTAAGAAATATCAATTACTCTTTTGGGCTTATGTTTTTACCATTGCCTTATTCATCTTTTTAAAAGCAAAAGCCTATTATGCCCTTGGTTTATACCCTATTTTCTTCGCCTTTGGCGCTATTTATTTAAGCGAAGTATTACAACAAGGTTGGAAAAAGTATCTACGTTATGTGGCTATCACTATCATCTTACTATTGTTCTTACCCATGCTAAGAATTGATTTGCCTTTAAGAACACCCGATAAATATGCAGAAGCTGCTAAACTACACAAACCTTTTAGCGAGCATAAATGGGAAGACGGGAAAATTCATCCTATTTCACAAGACTTTGCTGATATGTTGGGCTGGCAGGAATTAGCTAAAAAAACAAATTCAGTATATACTAGCCTAGCAGATAAAAAACATGTAATGATCCTTTGCGATAATTATGGACAAGCTGGAGCGGTTAATTATTACACAAAAATTAAAGGTTTAAAAGCTGATGCTTTTACTGCAGATTACGTGAATTGGTTAGACTTAACTAAAGAAATTAAAACAGTGATTAGAATTAAAACTGAAGATAATTTAAGCAATACCCGTGATCTTTCTTTATTTGGTGGCATTAAAGAAGTTGCTAAAATTGAAAGTCAATTCGCTAGAGAAAAAGGGACAAGGATTATTCTATTAAGTGATCCAAAAATAGATTTAGCTAAACTTTTGAGACAAGAAAGAGCGGCTGGAAGATTAGAATAATAGTAACCTGTCAAACAATGAATAGTGTATATTTAATCAAAACTTTATTCCCATGAAAAATCTGTGTAGTAGACTAATTGTACTTTTTTTATTTGTCACTTTATTCTTTACGGCATCTGCCCAAAAATTCAACATACATGGAACGGTAACTGGTTTAAAAGATAGCACCTGGATTTTTTTAAGAACAGCTACCCCAGAAGTAAAACTTGATTCAAGTATAATTTTAAATGGGAAATTTACCCTAAAAGGAAATATAGATGAAAAGGCTGTTGAAATGATCATATACACAGCAAACTATAAAGACTACACCATGTTGTGGGTTGAACCAAAAGATATAACGGTAACGCTCAAAGGTGGAGAGTTTAGAAAGGCAATGATAATGGGCTCTAAAACTCAAACTGAGGCCGATGTTCTAAGAAGTAACTTAAGTGTGATAGATCGACTACAAGATAGCTTAACAAAATCTTTAAAAGGTAAAAGTGCTGCAGAGTCAGCAGCTATATGGGATAAAATAAAAACTACTCGTAATGAAGAACAAAAAGTTTATCAGAATTATGTGAAAGACAATCCTAACTCCCTAATTGCGGCTAACGTATTACAAGTATATGCTTCTTCTTGGGGAAAAGAAAAAACAAGAGAATTATACCAAAACCTTAGTGCTGAACAAAAATCATCCAAATTTGGAAAGGCAGTTAATGAATACCTTGCGTTAAATAAAGAAATAAAAATCGGCAACAAATTTGAAGATTTCGAACAAGAAAATGTCAGTGGCAAAAAAGTTAAACTTTCCGCTATTAAAGGCAAATATATATTACTAGAATTTTGGGCTTCATGGTGTGGACCATGTAGAGGAGAAAATCCAAATTTAGTAAACACTTACAATGCGTATAAAAGCAAAGGTTTTGAAATATTGGGCGTTTCTGCAGATGATAATAAGGCAGATTGGCTAAAAGCAGTTAAAGATGATAAACTACCTTGGGAAAATGTAAGTGATTTAAAAGGCGATAGAAATTTAGCGGTAGTGATTTACGGCATTAATGCATTTCCTACAAATTACCTGATTGATGAAAAAGGCATTATCATCGCAAAAAATCTACGAGGCGATGAATTAAAAAAGAAACTTGCTGAACTGCTGCCTTAAGATTAATTAACTTTTCATTGCCTTACTTGGGCAAGCAAAGTCAGTACGTTTTAAGTTCGTCGCTTTTATTGCTCCATAACCACCAGCTATATCAATTACATTGTTGATGCCACGAGCTTTTAAAATTGAAGCCGCAATCATAGAGCGGTAACCGCCAGCACAATGAATGTAATACGTTTCATCTGGATGAACCTCTGTGGTCCAGTCGTTAATGTAATCTAAGGGACGAGTAAGTGTAGCTTCTAAATGTTCAGCTTCGTATTCGCCAGGCTTGCGTACATCTAAAGCCTGTATAGAATCATTCGCATTTAAAATGGTTTCGAATTCGTCAGCTGAAATGGATTCAATCTGGTCTATTTCTTTTCCTGCATTTTGCCAAGCAGTTATTCCACCAGCTAAATAACCAATGGTATAATCGTAACCTACTCTTGCTAAGCGTGTAATCGTTTCTTCGGCCTTGCCCTCATCCGTAACTAATAATAGTTCTTGTTTCAAATCGGTAATTAAAGCACCAACCCAAGGCGCAAACTGACCATTTAAACCAATGTTTATCGATTTTGGGATAAAACCTTTGGCAAATACTTGAGGATCTCTTGTATCTAAAATTAAAGCATCTGTTTGGTTTGCTTTTAATTCAAATTCTTCGGGTGATAAAGCAACTAAACCTTTTTCATATACCTCATCAATACTATCGTAACCACCTTTGTTCATGGCTGCATTCTTAGCAAAATATTGTGGAGGAGGCAAAAGACCATTTGTTACTTCCTTAATAAAGTCTTGTTTAGACTTTGCCTTTAACGCATAATTAACTTCTTTCTGATGTCCTAATGTATCAAATGTTTCTTTACTCATGTTCTTACCACAAGCAGAACCTGCGCCATGAGCTGGATAAACGATCACATCATCTGCTAACGTTAGAATTTTATTATGTAATGATTCATAAAGTGTTCCCGCCATATCTTCCATGGTTAGCTCGCCTTGTTGTGCTAAATCTGGTCGACCAACATCTCCAATAAACAATGTATCTCCGGTAAAAATGCACTGATCTTTACCATTTTCATCCGTTAATAAATAAGTTGTAGATTCTGGGGTGTGACCTGGAGTATGTAGTGTAGTAATGGTAATATCACCGATTTTAAACTGTTCACCATCAGTAGCAATATGTGCTTTAAAATCTGTTTTGGCCGTTGGACCATAAACTATAGTAGCTCCAGATTTTTCCGCTAAATCTATATGTCCAGATACAAAATCTGCATGAAAATGAGTTTCGAATATATACTTAATGTTTGCGCCATTATCAGCTGCCTTTTTCAAATAAGGCGTTACTTCGCGTAGCGGATCAATAATAGCTGCTTCGCCATTACTTTCGATATAATAAGCCGCTTCGGCTAGGCATCCAGTATATATTTGCTTAATCTTCATAATCAATTTTAGCAAAAATAAGGGTTAATCTTATATAAGTGATATGATCTTCATCATAATTGCAGAAGTTTTACTTAAATGGAGCTGTGTAACCTAATTGGTTAACTCTCCTGCTATTGAAACTTCCATTAATCTTTTCACTTCTTCTATCGACAAGCCCTGCCCCATTAAGTACATTAATTTGGTTACTGCAGCCTCAAATGTTAAATCGTAGCCACTTATAATACCCATTTGCTGTAGCTTTCTACTGGTTTCGTATACACCTAGTTGAACTGAACCACCTTTACACTGTGAGATATCTATAATAATCTTGTTGTCTTCAATTGCTTTTTCTAAACAAGCGATAAACCAAGGCGCTGTAGTTGTGTTTCCAGATCCAAATGCTTCTAATACAATAGCTTCAACACCAGATTTGGTAATTGCTTTTACTGCATTTTCAGTTATACCTGGATACATTTTTAACACACCAATATTTGCATTAAAAACAGTATGAATTTGAAATGGTTTTTGTGGGATTGGTAGAATATAATTAGGATAAAAAGATAAGCTCACTCCTGCTTCTGCTAAAATTGGATAGTTTGGCGAAGTAAACGCTTCGAATTTTTCTGAATTATATTTGATAGAGCGGTTACCACGGAATAACTGATAGTCGAAATAAACACAAACTTCTGGCACCATTGCTTTGCCACCTTTTTTTGTTGCTGCAATTTCTAAAGCTGTTATTAAATTTTCTTTGGCATCTGTTCTGATCTCACCTATTGGCAACTGAGAACCTGTTAAAACAACTGGTTTAGCTAAATTTTGTAACATAAAGCTTAATGCCGAAGCTGTAAATGACATCGTATCCGAACCATGCAGAATTACAAAACCATCAAATTCTTCGTATTTCTCTTGAATCAACTTTGCTAATTCTGCCCAAATTTCTGGGTTCATATTAGAAGAATCGAGAATAGGATTGAAGGAATGAATAGAGAGTTGATAATCTAGCCTAGCTAATTCTGGTACATTTTCTTGAATTTGTTCGAAATCAAAAGGAATTAAGGTACCCGTTTTAGCATCGTTTACCATTCCAATTGTTCCACCAGTATAAATGATGAGGATTTTTGTCATTGGGAACAAATATAAAAATTTAACATTAAGGCATTAAGATTATTAAGTCATCGTTTTCCTTAACTTCTTAATGGTAAAAAACCATAAACTACACCCCAAATATTTTCTTTGAGTTTTCTGTAGTTACCTCGGCTACTTCGTTTAAGCTGATGTTATAAATATCTGCTACTTTTTGTGCAACATGAATTAAATAACTGCTTTCGTTTGGTTTACCACGATATGGTACTGGTGCTAAATAAGGAGAATCCGTTTCTAAAACGATATCATTAAGCGAAATTTCCGCAAGTGTTAAATCTAGCCCTGCTTTTTTATAGGTCACTACGCCACCAATACCTAAATAAAATCCTAATGCTATTGCTCTCTTTGCTTGCTCCAAATTACCTGTAAAGCAATGGAAAATCCCTCTTAATTTATCATCGTTCAGCTCTTCTAAAACTTCGAAAACTTCATCAAAAGCTTCACGACAGTGAATAACTATTGGCAAACTTAATTCTTTTGCCCACTTAATTTGCTGCTTAAAAGCATCTTGTTGAATGGCTAAAGTTGTTTTATCCCAATATAAATCAATGCCTATTTCTCCTATCGCATAAATCTTTCTACCTGTTATACTTTGATGAATAGTAGCTAATTGTGTTTGATACTCTTCTTTCACGTCGCAAGGATGCAAACCAGCCATAGCAAAACAATTTTCAGGATATCGATTAACCAAATCATCTATCATTTTAATGGAAGCAACATCCACATTTGGCAAAAAAAGACGTTTTACATCATTAGCTAAGCAACGCTCCATCATTAAGGCCTGGTTAACTACATCTGTTTCGTAATAAAAATGGGTATGAGTATCGGTTAACAACATATACAAAGGTATTTTTATTTCCAGCAATGCTGAAATATATTCATAAAAAAACCCCATTCAAATAAATGAATGGGGTTATATATTTTATAATCTACTTACTATTATTTTGTTGTTGGAACCGGTACAGGTGGAGCAGCTGCAGCTGGCTTACCTTTGATAATGTTTACAATTTCAACATCAAATACTACTGGAGCATATGGACCAATGCCTGCTTGTGGTGCACCTTGTTCTCCCCAACCTAAGTTAGAAGGAATAACAATCATTATTTTACCGCCTTTACCAATCATAGTTAAAGCTTCTGTAAAACCTGGTACTGTACCACCCATTACCATTTTAGTTGGACCAAAAACTTTTCCTGGACGATCTAATTTCCACTCTTTTCCTATTTTCTGATCGCTAGTATCAAATACTTTGTATTTACCATCTTTATCTTTTTTGGTTAACTTACCAGTATAGTTTACTTCAACTGTATCGCCCATTACTGCTCTATCAGCATTACCAGGTGCAGAAATTATATAATTTAAGCCACTTGCTGTAGTTTTAGTTTTTAAGCTATTATCTGCGATATAAGATTTGATTTTTGCAGGTTCACCGTTTTTAATTTTATCCATAGTAGCTTTATAATCTGCTTGGAAAAATTCCCCAGCTCTTTTTTGGAAAGTAGAATCTGCCTTCGTTAGCATTCTTTTTAAATACTTTTTCAATTTTAACTACAAACGTTTGGTATTTATCGTTTTTAAATTGCTCGCCTTTAGGCTGTTTAGTGTAGAAAGCTAAGGTATCTAAATTGATTTTAAAAGTTGCGCTATCACCTTCTCCTATCAATGTTAATGCATCTTGCTGATCACCAGCATACATTTTCTTTTGTGCTTGGAATACTTGAGGAACTCCATTTTCAAATGAGCTATAAAAAACTGAATCCTTATCATTTTTAATAATAAAGTTCATTTTAATAATATCACCTTCTTTAATTTTCTCTTTTCCCTCTGAATGGTGAATAGTATACAACAAACCTCCTGGACCTTTTTTTTCTGTGTTACAAGCAGCTAAGCCTAATGTAGCTGCAAAAAGAATTACTAAACTTTTTTTCATTATATTTTCTATTTTTTTAGATTGATTTAGAGTGCTTACTCTTTTGATTTTATATTATTGTAATAATTGTGTTTTATACTCAGGTAAAATTGATTTAAACTCTGCTATTGTATCTACTAAATTCTTATCAGAAGCACCACCAGCAGCATTTCTGTGCCCACCACCATTAAAATACTTTTTACATATTTCGTTTGCAGGGAAATCTCCAGTAGAGCGTAAAGATAATTTAACTTTATCAGTTCTTTCTATAATAAATGCAGCTAGTTTTATGCCGTTAATTGAAAGCGCATAATTCACAATCCCCTCTGTATCGCCTGTGGCAATGTTATAACTTTTCAACTCTTCTGCAGTAACTGTAATTATAGCGGTATTAAATTCTCTAATCACCTCTAATTTGTTTGATAAACAATGACCCAAGAAACGTAAACGATTTTCTGAAGCATTATCGTATACCAGTTGGTGAATGCGCCAATGTTCTGCTCCTAAATCGATTAAATCTGCTGCAATTCTATATACAGCTGAAGTTGCTGAAGGGAAACGAAAAGAACCAGAATCCGTCATAATACCAGTATACAAACAAGTTGCTACATCCTTATTGATGAGTTCGCCGTCATTTAGTTCATTTAATATAAAATCGTAAACTAACTGAGCTGCTGCACATGCATTAATATTCCAATGACGATAATCATCAAAGTCTTCTGGCTCTAAGTGATGGTCAATCATCAATTTTAAACCTGAAGCTTGACGAATATGCTCGCCTAATTCGTTTATCCTGCTTAAGGTATTAAAGTCGCAGCAAAAAATTAAGTCAGCTTGATTAACTAACTCTATAGACTTTTCCTCAGCCTCTGTATATATAATTACATCAGAATTATTAGGTAACCAATGCAAGAAATCAGGATAATCTGTAGGTGTAATTACACTAACGTGATGCCCTTTCTGAATTAAATAAGCATATAATCCTAAAGAAGAACCCATTGCATCGCCATCAGGTTTATGATGTGTTGTGATGACAATCTTTTGTGGCGTTGCCAGTACTGTTTTTAATTCTGAAATTGATATCATAAATTTTCGCCTGCAAAGCTAATAATTTTAGATTTAATTGATAGCTTTTATTCAATAGCTTTAATATTAAGGTAAAGAATTGTATTTTTGCAAAAAATTTGAATTAAATATACAATGAGTACAAATAGAACATTTACCATGATTAAGCCTGATGCAGTTGCAAACGGGCATATTGGCGCAATCATAAATGATATTACAAGCGCAGGTTTTAAAATCATTGCTTTAAAATACACGAAATTAACTCCAGAAACTGCTGGTGAATTTTATGCGGTACATAAAGCACGTCCATTTTACAATGATTTAGTGAGCTTTATGTCTTCTGGACCTATCGTTGCAGCTATTTTAGAAAAAGAGAATGCAATTGAAGATTTTAGAACGTTAATTGGCGCTACTAATCCAGCTGAAGCTGCAGAAGGAACAATCCGTCAGAAATATGCAAAATCTATTGATGCAAACGCTGTTCATGGATCTGATTCTGATGAAAATGCAAAAATTGAAGGAGATTTCTTTTTTACCGCTGCAGAGCGCTTCTAATTAAATCACAATAAATTATTAATAAGCACTTTATTTAGTTAGGGTGCTTATTTTTTTTTCTATATTTCGACCTTAAAAATAATCTATGAAGAAAATAATGCTTGCATCGCTAGTTACCTTAGTTGGACTTAGCGCAAATGCTCAAACAGTTGCAAAAAAAAACACACCAGTCAAAAAACCAGTAACTGCTAGTAAAATAGTACCTAACAAAGCTCCACTTTTTAAAAACACATTAGATTCTGCTAGTTATGCATTAGGCATAAATGTAGCCAGTAGTTTTAAAAATGGCGGTTTAAATACTATTAATTACGAATTGTTTAACAAAGGCATTAAGGATGTTTTTGCAAAAGCTAATCCAACCTTAACCCAAGAACAATGTCAAACTGTTATCAATAACCTTTTTACTAGTTTTAACAAACAAAAAGAGAACGCTGATAAACAAAAATACTCAGCTAATGTAAATGCTGGCGCTGCTTTTTTAGCGCAAAATAAAACCAAGCCTGGTATTAAAACTACTGCTAGCGGTTTGCAGTACGAAGTCATTGTACAAGGAACTGGAGTTAAACCTACAGCAACAGATGTAGTTACTGTAAATTATAAAGGCACATTACTTAATGGGTTTGAATTTGATAGTTCTTATAAAAGAGGAGAGCCTGCAACATTTGGTCTAAATCAAGTAATTAGTGGCTGGACGGAAGGTGTTCAATTAATGGAAACAGGATCGAAATATCGTTTCTTTATCCCTTATAATTTGGCTTATGGAGGTAGAGAAACTCCAGATGGAAGTATTCCACCATTTAGCACTTTAATATTCGAAATAGAATTGATTAAAGTTGGTGAGTAATTAAAATCAAACTAATTGTGATTTGGTATGTTTAATTTAAAAATAAATCAGATGACAATGAAAAAATACACCCCATTAGCTCTTATTGCCTTATTAGCGACAACTTTGAGCAGTTGCGAATTAGTTGAAGGAATTTTTAAAGCAGGATTTTGGACTGCAATAATTGTTGTAGTAATCGTTTTGGCTTTAATTATTTGGATAATCTCTAAAGTATTTGGCAATAGAAATTAAAATCAGTGCAATTCATGTTGCACTGATTTTTTTATAAAAAGACAATTTCAGTAATTACTTCTGAGCCGGCTCTTTCATTTAGCTTTTGAATAATGCCGGTTCTAACCATCAGTAATTCGTTTTTAATAACTGAGGATTCTATTCTGACGAAAAGCTTTTTATTGCTCACATAAATTTGTGTAGTACGATTTGCCACCGCAGTACCCATCAATTCTGGCCAATGTACAACAACGCCAGTTTCATCATACTTTCCACGCAATCGATAAACCGAAAGCATTTTAGTAATGGCATCTTTTAAGGATATGTCGTTTGGTTTACGCATGTTCAATTACTCCGTTCGCTACTTCAAACAAAGTTACATCAACTTTAATCTCATTAAAAACAGAAACTACTCTTTCTTTTCCTGTATCAGTAATAAATAGCTGTCCAAAATCGTGATGAGAAACCATTTCCATTAATTTACGTACTCTTAGATCATCTAATTTATCAAAAATATCATCCAATAAGAGTAAAGGTTTAAAACCTTTAAACTTCTGCAAATAACTATACTGTGCCAGTTTTAAGGCGATTAAAAAAGATTTTTGTTGTCCTTGTGATCCAAACTTTTTTAAGGGCATATCACCAATCGTAAATAACAATTCATCTTTATGAATACCTGTTGTGGTCCGTTCTAAAATTCTATCTTTTTCTATTGATTGAGCGAGTAATTCTTCAAAACCCTGCTCATTTAATTGCGATTGATAACTTAAAGCTACTACTTCGGCCTGATCAGAAATGTAGGTGTAATGCTTGTTAAATAATGGAATAAAATCAGTTAAAAATTCTTTCCTTTTCTCAAAAATCTTATTTCCCGATAAGATTAATTGTTCATCTAAAATCTGCAATAAAGTCACATCTAATTTTCGGGTAGCTGCAACTTGTTTTAATAACGCATTGCGATTTAAAAGATGTTTATTGTACGTAATCAGTTCATCTAAATAATTCGCATCAGTTTGAGAAATTACGTTATCGATAAACCGACGTCGCTCCTCACTCCCATCCATAATTAAATTCACATCGTAAGGAGAAATCATTACCAAAGGGAAAAGCCCAATATGGTTTGCCAACTTATCGTACTCTTTTTTATTTCTTTTAAACTGCTTTTTCTGATTCCGTTTTAAACCGCAAGTGATTTTTTCATTTTTCTCTTTTCGCTCAAAATCTCCTTGTATTAAAAAAAGATCTTCATTGGATTTAATTTGCTGACTATCTATAGGATTGAAATAACTTTTGCACAGACATAAATAATGTATTGCATCTAATAAATTGGTTTTACCAGCGCCATTATTGCCTACAAACGCATTTACAGTTTTTGAAAAGCGAAGCTCAGCAGATGAATAATTTTTAAAATTAAGAAGTGTAATATTTTTTAACCACATAAATTAGGCTGCAATTTACCTTTTTTACCAATGCTAATCGACTAAAGTTTAATTAAATAGTTAAAAAGAACTTGATACTTTCATTGAAAAACGTATTTTTGCAATCCTTAATTTTTTTAAATAAATGTCTACAACAGATAAAACAGTAAGTCAACCAGTTAGAAAAGGTGGTTTTTTAGAAGAGAATGGTAAAAGTTTTTTATTTATAGGTGTTGCAATTTTAGCTTTAGGAGCAATTGCTGCTTATTATTTTTACTCATACTTGCCAAATAGAGCAGAAAAAGCTGCTGGTGAAATGTATAAAGCAGAACAGTATGTTGGCATTGATTCGTTAGCTAACAAAGCTATTAATGGCGAAGGCGGTTATCCTGGTCTTGAAAAAATTGCTGAAGAGTATGACAATACCAAATCTGCAAATTTAGCTAACTTGTATTTGGGTGGTATTTATTTGCGTAAAGGTGAATACAAAAAAGCTACTGAAGCTTTAGGAAAATATACAGCTACTGGTAGTCCAGTTGCAGATCCATTAGCTTTAGGTTTATTAGGCGATGCATATAGCGAATTAAAAGATTACAAACAAGCCGCAACTTACTATCAAAAAGCAGCTGATAAAGCGAGTAATAAATTTACATCGCCAATGTTTCTTAAAAAATTAGGGTTGGTTTATGAAACGCTAAAAGATTTAAAAAGTGCTGAAGAAGCATACACAAAAATCAAAACTCAATATCCAGATAGCCAAGAGGCTGCTATGATTGATGAGTACATTGCTCGTGTACAAGCTTCATTAAAATAATTTTCCGCATTGCGGATTGAAAAGACTCTGTATATGCAGGGTCTTTTTTGTTTTATGACAACAGTACAACTTTATAGTCTTTTAACATTTAAACAATAAATTTACCTTTGTAGCATGGCAACACATCTTAAGAACCTTTCCGATTTTTCTCATACAACCATTCCAAATGGCGCAGATTTTAAAATTGCTATCGTTGTAGCAGAATGGAATGCTAAAATTACAGGCGCATTGTATCAAGGTGCTTTTGATACGTTGGTAGAGCATGGTGTAAAAGAAGAAAATATCATTTCTATGCCAGTACCAGGAAGTTTTGAATTAACAGGGGCAGCAGAAATTTTATTAACTAAAAATGTTGGTTTAGATGCGGTAATTTGTTTAGGTTGTGTAATACAAGGTGACACTAAGCATTTCGATTTTATTTGCGATGCTGTTGCGAACGGAATTACAAATGTTGGCATTAAACACAGTAAACCTGTAATTTTTGGCGTTTTAACTACCAACGATGAGCAACAAGCATTAGACAGAGCTGGTGGCAAACATGGCAATAAAGGAGATGAAGCTGCCATTACTGCTTTGAAAATGGCGCACTTTTCTGCAACAATTTAACAAGCTTGCTTGATATTCATAAAAATTTGTAATTTAGAACTTTAATCAAGGAAAATTTAAAACACAAATCGATGAAAAAGATTGCTATTCTATTAATATTTTTATTTTGCGCAATAGCCGTATTAGAATCTTGCTCTTCTCGTTTGTGTCCTGCTTATAGTTCTTATCCGGAAGGAAAAAGAAGAAGATAAAATGCAGTGGATAAGTCTTAACAACCAAGAACAAGTCAAATTAATAAAAGAAAACATCGGATACAGTGTGATTTTTAAACACAGTACACGTTGTTCTATTAGTTTAATGGCTAAAAGAAATTTCGAATTAGATTGGAGTGCTATTCCTGAAAATACAACTCTTTATTTTTTAGATTTAATTGCACATAGAGATATTTCCGCATTAATTGCTGAAACGTTTCAGGTTCATCACGAATCTCCACAAGTGTTATTAATCAAAGATGGCGAATGTATTTTAGATTTATCACATAGTGACATTTCTGCTGAAGAAATTGCAGAGCAGATTACAACTTAAGTCATTCTTTGTTAAACGTCACTCTGAATTTACTTCAGTATCTTTGGTAGAAAGATGCCGAAATCAATTCAGTAGGATACATTTATGCACTCACATCATTCAACTTCAATACAGCAGAAGTACGCAATCTAGTTTCTTTACAAAGTGATGTATTATTAGCCAGCTTCTCTCCATAAGTAGGAATCATAGCTTTAATTTTCGTTTGCCATTCTTCACTTTTCAATTTGGTTTTAAAACAACGATTTAATAAATCAAGCATAATAGAAACTGCGGTTGAAGCGCCTGGTGACGCACCTAATAAGGCAGCAATTGACCCATCAGCAGCACTAACTACTTCTGTTCCAAACTCTAATATTCCACCACCATTTGCTTTCTTTTTAATTACCTGCACTCGTTGTCCAGCATATTCCAATTCCCAATCTTTAAATTCTGCATTTGGAAGATATTCTTTTAAAGCCTCAAATCTATCTTCAGGAGATTGGCGTACTTGCTCAATTAGGTATTTTGTTAGATCGAGATTTTTCAATCCTGCAGAAACCATCGGTCTAATGTTATCAAGCTTTATAGACAAAGGTAAATCTAAGAATGATCCGTGTTTTAAAAATTTAGTCGAAAACCCAGCATAAGGACCAAATAATAAAGCTTGTTTTCCATTAATAATGCGAGTATCTAAATGTGGAACCGACATTGGCGGCGCACCAACAGCAGCTTTCCCATACACCTTTGCATGGTGTTTTGCAATCACTTCTTCATTTGTACATTTTAACCATTGTCCGCTTACTGGAAAACCACCAAATCCTTTTCCTTCTGGAATATCAGATTTTTCTAACAGTGGTAAAGAACCTCCACCAGCACCAATAAAAACGAACTTCGCCAATCGGATATCTTTTTTACCAGACTTTAGATTCTTAACTTTAACTCTCCAATTCCCTTCAGCTGTTTTATCTAATTCACGTATTTCGTGATGAAAATGCAACTTCACATTTGCTTGTTTACCCAAATAGCTAAACATTTCACGAGTTAAGGAGCCAAAATTCACATCAGTTCCTAAATCCATTTTGGTCGCTGCAACTTTCTCCTTTTTATTTCTACCATCCATAATTAGCGGAACCCATTCTTGTATAACTTTTGGGTCCTCACTATATTGCATGTCTTCAAATAGATTACACTTTTGTAAATTAGTATAACGAGTTTTTAAGAAATCAACATTGTCTTTACCCCAAACAAAACTTAAATGTGGAATATTTCTAATGAATAAATGTGGGTCTGAGAGAATATTTTTTTCGACCAAATAAGCCCAAAATTGTTTAGAAATCTCATAAGATTCGGCAATTTGTATTGCCTTTTTAATATCTACAGAACCATCTTCTTTTTGAGGGGTGTAGTTTAATTCGCAAAATGCCGAATGACCAGTTCCTGCGTTATTCCAAGCATCAGAACTTTCTGCCGCCGCGATATCTAAACGTTCGTAAATTTCTATGCTTAAATTAGGTTCCAATTCTTTTAAAAGCAACCCTAGTGTGGCGCTCATTATACCTGCACCAATTAAAATTACATCTGCGTCGGTTTCAACAACCGTCTTTTTTTTTCTACTCATTTCTCAAATTAAACCCAAAGGGGTTTGAATTTACAAAGCATAATTAATGCCAATAAAAGTCATTTTATGCTAATAATTAAAAGTTATATTTTGTTTAATATCCGGATGAAGGCTATACGAAACCGGGCAAGTTTTAGCTGCATGCTCAATAATCGATTTTTCTTTTTCCGTATAGGTATTCGAAGGGAACTTTAGATTTACATTAATTTCTGTTACACGGCGTGGATTTTCTCCCATAACTTTAGTGATCTCAGCAGTTGTTCCGTCAATATTAAAATGATGTGTTTTTGCAGTAATACCGACAATGGTAAGCATACAATTTCCTAAAGAGGTTGCTAGTAAATCCGTTGGCGAAAAAGCTTCTCCTTTACCCTGATTATCTACAGGTGCATCGGTTATAATTTCATTGCCAGATTTTAAATGGATAGATGAAGTTCTTAAATCGCCAGTATACGTAATTTTTGAAGTAGCCATTTTTGTGATTTTGAACCACAAATTTACTGATTTTGAAGAAATAGAAAAGCATAAACCCATCAATTTGAGATTGAAATGAATATTTATAGTGCTATTTTTTATCTTAGCTTAAAAAAATTCAATTGGAAAAGATAATAACACAGCTTTTAGCAATTACGTTAAAAGATGCTGAAGAAATAACATCATTATCTACTCAACTTGGCTATGAAAATGAGATTGAAGATCTTTTAGATAGAACTAAAGAAATTCTGAAAAGCAAGAACGACTGCATATTCGTAGCTAAACTTGATGGAAATATTGTGGGTTGGATTCATGGATTTCGAGCTGTTAGAATAGAATCTCCATTATTTGTAGAAATTGCCGGTTTAGTGGTTGATCGTAAACAGCAAAAACAACATATTGGAAAAAGCTTAGTTGAAGCAGTAAAAGACTGGAGCATTTCTTTAGGCATAAAGAAAATTCGAGTTCGGTGTAATATTATTCGAACTGAAAGTCATAAATTTTATGAAAACATTGGTTTTTCTCAGAACAAACAACAAAAGATTTTCGAAATTGAAATTTAAAGCTCAATATATCCTGCAAAATTACAACCCTTAAACATTTCATTGCTACAACATTTCGGCAAGATTGTTTAACTTTGTACTATGATTGAACTTCCTGTAGTTCCTGTTGCAACAGAAAAACCACGTAAACCAGATTGGTTACGAGTTAAATTGCCTGTTGGTAAGGAATATGCGCAAGTGCGAAGTCTTGTGGATACGCATAAACTACACACCATTTGTGAAAGTGGTAATTGTCCGAACATGGGCGAATGCTGGGGCGCTGGTACGGCTACCTTTATGATTCTAGGTAACATTTGTACACGTTCTTGTTCGTTTTGTGCTGTGGCTACCGGTAGGCCGCTAGCTGTTGACACAGATGAACCTGCTCGAGTTGCTAATTCTGTAAAACTGATGAAAGTAAAACATTGCGTTATTACTTCGGTAGATCGTGATGATTTAAAAGATGGTGGTTCAATTATTTGGGCAGAAACATTACAAGCAATCAGACGTGAAAGTCCAGAAACTACATTAGAAACTTTAATTCCAGATTTTAAAGGACAGTGGGATAATTTATACCGTGTTTTAGAAGAAAGACCAGAAGTAATGTCGCACAATGTGGAAACCGTAAGACGTTTAACCAAGCAAGTTCGTATCCAGGCTAAATACGACAGAAGTTTAGAAGCTCTAAGAAGAATATCTGAATTTGGATTAAGGACTAAAACTGGGATTATGCTAGGTTTAGGCGAAACGGAAGATGATGTTTTAGAAGCAATGGATGATTTAGTTGCAAACGGTGTACATATTTTAACATTAGGACAGTATTTGCAACCCACAAAAAGTCATCACCCTGTGGTAGATTGGATACATCCAGATCAATTTGCGAAATATAAAGAAATAGGGTTGGCAAAAGGTTTACGATATGTAGAAAGCGGTCCTTTGGTGCGCTCATCTTATCACGCCGAAAAACATTTATTCGATTTTTAGAGCTATAGGTTGTGAATAAACAATTTGTTGATTTCGCTGTTATAGTTTCTGTATATTAGCAATCTTGGCAACAGCAAAAAAAATATCCCTTTCTGAAGAAGAGTTGGTTAATGCTTTAAAAAGGCAGGATACTATCGCAATTAAAGCATTGTACGATATGTATTCTGGTGCTTTGTTCGGCGTAATTTCTCGTATTATACAACAAACTGAAATTGCCGAAGATGTTTTACAAGAGACTTTCGTGAAAATATGGAATTCTGCAGGCAGTTACGACTCATCAAAAGGCCGATTATTTACCTGGATGATGAATGTTGCTCGTAACTTATCCATTGATAAATTGCGATCAAAAGATTTTAAAAATTCCAATAAAAACCAAGACATAGAAAATAACGTAGATTTCATTGACCAACAAAAAAAGGTTAGTTTTAATGCGGATACTTTAGGTTTAAAAGAAATGGTGACAACACTTAAACCTGATTTTAAAGACGTGTTAGATATGGTCTATTTTAAAGGTTATACGCATGTTGAAACGGCCGAAGAACTAAATTTACCTTTAGGCACTGTAAAAACTCGTGTGCGAATGGCTATATTAGAATTGAGGAAAAAATTTAATTGAGGTGGAAGAAGTAAAAGCATATATCGAATCTGGCATACTTGAACTTTACGTTTTAGGGCAATTATCTGCTCAAGAATGTAATGAAGTTGAAGCTATGGCTGCCAAACATGCTGAAATTAAGGCAGAAATTTTGGCAATCGAACTTGCGATGGAATCTTACGCCGTAGAAAATGCAATTACTCCATCTATTGATCTTGAAAATAAAATTTTAGCACAATTAAATCCTACTAAAATTGATAAGGTTGAACCTAAAATTGTTCCTTTATACGAAGGTGCAAATGATGGAAAAATTAAAGCTTTACGTTTTGCTTTAGTGGCATGTGTGGCATTATTAGTGATTAGCATTGCTGCATTAATTTCAGTTTACAATAAATTAAATTCGGCACACGATCAAATTGCAAGCTTAAGTACACAAAGAGATCAATTTGCAAGTACAGTTTCTAAATTGGAATTCAATAAAGCAGGCATGGAAAACAGAATAGCCATGACTGAAACTGATGAGTGGGCTACAGTTAAATTAGCTGGTGTTAAAAATTCACCAAAAGCTAAAATGTTAGTATACTGGAATAAGACCAATAAAAATATCTTAATTAACTACGCAGCGATGGATTTGCCTAAGACAGATCAATCTCACGAATATCAACTATGGGCTTTAGTGGATGGTAAACCTGTAAGTTTAGGTGTATTTGGCGAAAATGCTAAAGAAGCTGTAAAACAAATGGAAACTATTGAAAAAGCACAGGCCTTTGCAGTTACAATTGAGCCAATGGGCGGAAGCCAAAACCCAACCATGGAGAAAATGGTAGTAATGGGCGGCGCAACTATTTAAGTATTCTCTTCATTGTTTTAGGAATTTGCAAAGCCAATTGTGAAGCACTTACCGTAAATCTCTTTTTCGCTAATTCGTCGCCAGCTTTACCATGTAAATATGTTCCTAAAATTGCGGCATCGGCCGAAGAATAAGATTGTGCCAGTAAAGAGATAATTATTCCTGTTAAAACATCGCCCATACCACCAGAAGCCATTGCCGGATTACCAGTTGAATTAATATGAACATTTCCATCTGGCAAACAGACAAACGTATATTGATTTTTTAGTACAAAAATTAAATTCCTTTCCATCGCTTCTCTCCTTGCTGTTTCAACTCGCTTCCACCAGTTTTTATGTTCGCCAAATAGCCTATCAAATTCTTTCATGTGTGGAGTTAAAATACTTCCAGCTGGTAATTCATGAAGTAAATCTCCTCTTTGACTTAAAAGAGTAAGCGCATCTGCATCTAATACCAAAGGCTTTCTTAGGTAAACTAATTTCTCTAATAACTCTTCGTTTTCTTCTTCTACACCCAAACCCGGACCGACTGCAATAGCTGAAAATCTGTCAAAAGCTTCCGTTGCCAAATACTGATTTCTTGGTAAAGCCATTACTTCTGGTAAAGATGTATTCAAAGCGATTAATCCACTTTGTGGAAGGCAAACCGTGGTTAAACCTGCCCCAGTATGCAAACAAGAACTAGCTGATAATAAAGCAGCACCCATTGTAGCATTATTCCCTGCAACGAGTAATGCATGTCCATATGTGTCTTTATGACTAAAATTCTTTTTTGGTTTTAGTAGTTGTTTTATTTCCGATTCCGTAGTTAATTTCCATTCACTTTTTTGGTTTTCAATAAAATCTTCATCTAAACCAATATCTACAACCTTAAATTTTGTCAATGCCTTTACAGATTCAGGAAAGAAAAAATTGATTTTTGGTCGTTGAAAACAGATGGTTAAATCTGCTTTAATGCCATTATATTTTTCTGCTATTCCACCTTCGCTGTTAAATCCAGTCGGTACATCGACTGAAACAACTTTGGTTTTTAAATCATTAATAAAAGATGCTATAGTTGCATAATCTCCTTGCAAAGGCTTATTTAAGCCCGATCCAAGAATTGCATCAATTAGTACATCTGCTTGTAAATCCTTTACTTTTTCAGCTTCCTTAATAATAGTTACTGGAACTTTTAGCTTGAGCAATCGTTTTATGTTTTTCTTATTATCCTCACTCTGGTTTGTAGAAAAATCAATCAAGTAAACAGCAATATTTTTATAGTTTTCACTAGCTAAAAGTCTTGCAATTGCTAAACCATCTCCACCATTATTTCCTTGCCCACATAAAATGGAGATTCTAGACTCTTTATCTGAAACTTCCTTTTTAAAAACTTTTACAAATGCTTTTGCAGCTTTTTCCATTAAATTAATACTAGAAATAGGCTGATTCTTTATGGTATAAGCATCAGCAATTCGCATTTGAGCGGCGTTTAATAAAGTTTGCATAGTTTAAAGTTAGCGTAAATTGATAAAAGATAATTTGTGATTTGGCTTTTAATTTCATCAATAACAAATACCTGCTTAATATGTTATATTTTTATAAATGATGTTGTTTTAATTTATGCTCTTTCAAACAGATGTTTTAATAGTTGGTGGTGGTTTAGCAGGTTTAGCGGCAGCGTTACATCTCCATAAAACAGGTTTAAAAATTATCCTAATCGAAAAAAATAGCTATCCACATCATAAAGTTTGTGGTGAATATGTTTCAAATGAAGTTCTTCCTTATCTCGAATGGCTAAATATTGATATCAATAAATTATACCCAAGTCATATTAATCGATTACAGCTCACTACGACTTCAGGAAAAAGCATACATGTTGATTTACCTTTAGGCGGTTTTGGGGTTAGCAGATATGAATTAGACAATTTTCTCTATCAGCATCTGTTGGAAAAAGGAATTGAGGTTATTGAAGACACAGTAAATGAAATCGCTTTTGACAATGATATTTTCGTTGTACATACTTTAGCTGGAAAAGAATTTACGGCTAAGCAAGTTATTGGTGCATATGGAAAACGATCTACGATTGATGTTAAATTAAATCGGCCATTTATTAAAGAGAAATCTCCTTATTTAGCAGTTAAAGCCCATTATAAAGGCGATTTTCCAAATGATTTGGTTGCAGTGCATAATTTCAATGGTGGTTATTGTGGAGTTTCTCAAGTAGAAAATCAACACCTTAACATTTGCTATTTGGCAGATTATGCAACGTTCAAGGCACATAAAAACATAGAGACATACCAGAAAAAAGTTCTATATCAAAATAAATATTTAGCTGATATTTTTGAAAATAGTGAAATGGTATTCGATGCTCCGTTAACCATTAGTCAATTAGCATTTGGAGCTAAAACTGCAGTTAGCAACCATATTTTATGTATTGGTGATACTGCTGGACTTATCCATCCGCTTTGCGGGAACGGTATGGCAATGGCAATTCACAGCGCCAAAATCTGCTCAGAATTACTACTCCAATTTTTTGATGGAATAATAACTTCAAGAGTTGAACTAGAAAGGAAATACACATCGTCATGGAATGAACAATTTCGATCTCGCCTCAAAATGGGAAGTATTTTATCTTCAATTTTAAGAAAAGATAAGTTGACGGATATATTGTTGACTGGAGCCATAAAAATGCCTTTCATTCTTCAGCAAATTATTAAAAAAACGCATGGTAAACCTCTAATTAGTAAATAATGATAGATACAAGTTGCAGAAGCTCCGCTCCAGAAATAATGGACGATTTTGAATTAGAGGGTGAAATATTAAGGGATGCACTGGATAAAATTGCCAGCATAAACAGATTATTAGGTGGGAACAAAGTCACATTAGATGGTGTTAAAGAATTAATCCGTAGCAAACCAAAACATCAACTTATACGTATTTTAGACATAGGATGTGGAAATGGCGATATGTTAAGAGCTCTGGCTGATTATGGCAAAAGCAAGAATTTAAATTTTGAATTAATAGGAATTGATGCAAATAATTTCACGGTAGAACATGCTCGAAGTTTATCGGTTAACTTTCAAAATATCAGCTACGAATGCAAAAATATTTTTGAAGATTTAGACAAGACTAACGAATGTGATATTATGTTGTGTACCTTAACACTGCATCATTTTACAGATCAAGATATCATCAAGCTACTTCAAAATTTTAAACGCTTTGCACAGCTTGGTATCGTAATTAATGATTTACATCGCAGTGCAATCGCCTATTATTTGTTCAATGCGCTTTGTTTTGTTTTTCGATTAAATGATATGTCGAGAGAAGATGGTTTAGTTTCCATATTAAGAGGATTTAAAAAAGCTGACTTACAACGATATTCAAAACAACTAAATTTAAAATTTTGTTCTATTAACTGGAAATGGGCATTCCGCTACCAATGGATAATAAAAACAGCATGAGCGTAAAAATAAAAGCCGTAAGTAAAGCCCTACCAAATTATTCCAGAGCAACGAGTGAAATTATGCCTTTTTTAGAGAATTGGCTAAAAGGGAAAGAGGAACGCTTTGTTAGGAAAGTTAAAAAAATATTCGAAAATGCTGCAGTAGATAGACGCTATTCGATCATGTCGCCCGAAGAAGTTTTTAGCAATTTGAGTTTTGAAGAAAGAAACGATATTTATTGCAGAGAAGGAATTAAGCTAGGCGCAAAATGTTTACAAACTGCATTGGAAAAAGCAAACTGGCAACCTCAAGATTTAGATTACATTATCACTGTGAGTTGCACAGGCATTATGATTCCCTCTCTTGATGCGTATCTCATCAATATATTAAAACTTCGACAAGATATTGTTAGACTTCCCGTAACTGAAATGGGTTGCGCCGCTGGGGTTTCTGGCATGATTTACGCCAAGAATTTTTTAAAAGCAAATCCAGGTAAAAGAGCCGCAGTTATTGCTGTTGAATCTCCAACCGCAACTTTTCAGCTTAACGATTTTTCAATGGCAAACATTGTAAGCGCAGCTATTTTTGGAGATGGCGCAGCTTGTGCTTTGTTAAGTTCTAATCCAGCTGATAATGGACCAGAAATGCTAGCAGAAGAAATGTACCATTTTTACGATGCCGAAGATATGATGGGCTTTAAACTCAGTAATACTGGCTTACAGATGGTACTCGATGTAGCTGTTCCAAACACAATTACCGAACATTTCCCAAACATTATTCATCCTTTTTTAGCTAAACACGAATTAGAAATTAAAGATATTGACCATTTAATCTTCCATCCCGGAGGAAAAAAAATTGTACAGATTGTCGAATCTCTTTTCGGAGAACTCGGAAAAAACATAGATGAAACCAAAGAAATATTACGATTGTATGGCAATATGTCGAGCGCTACTGTCCTATATGTACTCGAACGTTTTATGGATACTCATCCAAAATCAGGAGAAAAAGGTTTAATGTTAAGTTTTGGACCGGGATTTTCAGCGCAAAGAATTATATTGCAGTGGTAATATGAATGCACAACAAATTTTAGCTAAACTTCCATACAGTAAACCATTTCTCTTTGTTGATGAATTGTTACACATCGATGAAAATGGAGCAAAAGGGAACTTTACATACACCAAAGATTTAGACTTTTACAAAGGTCATTTTAAAGATTTTCCAGTTACACCTGGCGTAATCCTTACCGAAACAATGGCTCAAATTGGCTTGGTTTGCCTTGGCATTTATCTTTTAGGACATGATACTACGCAAACAAAAGCTGCGGTAGCACTAACTTCAAATACCATAGATTTTTTAAAGCCCGTTTTTCCAAACGAAAAAGTAACAGTAACCAGTGAAAAAGTTTATTTTCGTTTCAATAAATTAAGCTGCAATGTGAAGATGGAAAACGAGGCCGGGGAAATTGTTTGCAAAGGAAATATTGCTGGAATGATTACTGAAAAACCACATGAATAATAGAGTAGTAATAACAGGTTTAGGCATAGTATCGCCAAATGGTATCAATCTTCAGCAATTTAAAGAAGCAATAAAAAGTGGTGTTTCTGGCATTCGCCACGACGAACAGTTAGAAGCTTTAAAGTTTTCTTGTCAGATTTCTGGAAAACCCGAATTAACCGATGAAATTATTCAAGCTGCGTTTACAGAACTTGAACTCAAATCTTTAGAAAGCACAGCAATATTATATGGTGTGATTGCAGCACTGGAAGCCTGGAAAGATGCTGGCTTATCAATAGAAAATAATGAAAATCCAGATTGGGAAAGTGGTACTATCTTCGGAACAGGCACCTGTGGAATAGATAAAATTAGGACCTCAATTTATAAAGTTGATGATTTACAGGTTAGAAGATTGGGCAGTACTGCCGTAGCGCAAACTATGGCTAGTGGCGTAAGTGCTTTTGTAGGTGGCAAACTAGGATTAGGAAATCAAATAACCACTAATTCATCTGCCTGCACAACGGGAACTGAAAGTGTATTAATGGCGTACGAACGAATAAAATCAGGACAAGCCGCAAGAATGTTAGCTGGAAGTTCAACTGATAGCGGCCCGTATATTTGGGGAGGTTTTGATGCCATGAGAGTATGTACTACTAAGCACAACCACGAACCAGAAAAAGGAAGTAGACCGATGAGCGCTTCTGCAAGTGGGTTTGCACCCTCTAGCGGTGCTGGTGCTTTAGTACTTGAATCTTTAGAAAGCGCTTTGAAAAGAGGAGCTAAAATTTATGCCGAAGTTTTAGGTGGAAATGTAAATTCTGGAGGTCAACGCGGATTAGGAACAATGACTGCTCCAAATCCGGTAGCTGTTCAAAGATGCATTACAGATGCAATAAAAAATGCTGGTATAACACCAAAAGATATTGATAGCATTAACGGCCATTTAACAGCAACTTCGAAAGATTCGCTAGAAATTGAAAACTGGTCAAAGGCACTTAACCGGTCTGGTAAAGATTTTCCTTATATTAACTCTCTAAAAGGAATGATAGGTCACCCATTAAGCGCAGCTGGAAGTATGGAATGCGTGGCCTCGGTTTTGCAAATAGCTGATGATTTTATATTTCCAAATATCAATTGTGAAGACATACATCCAGAAATAAAAAATATAATTGATCCAGCTTGCATTCCTACTAAATTAGTAAACAAAGAACTTACTATTTTAGCAAAAGCCAATTTTGGTTTTGGCGATGTAAATGCCTGTGTTATCTTTAAAAAATTTAAAAAATAATAAAATGTCCATAATAAACGATCTCAAAGAAATTATCACACCCTATGTTGATGATAAAACCGCATTAGAAAATATTTCGGAGAACACTGATTTTCTAACAGATCTAAAAATCAATTCTGCTAATTTGGTTGATATTGTATTAGATATAGAAGAAAAATTTGGAATAACGATTGACGATGCCTCTATGAATAAAATGTTAACTGTAAAGGCTACTATTGCTGTAATAGAAGAAAAACTAGCAGAAAATGCTGGGTAATGACATTGTAGACTTACAAAAAGCAGGTTCAGAAAGTAATTGGCGTCGAAAAGGATATCTAAACAAAGTGTTCACTACCCAAGAGCAGCAACAAATTCTGGCGTCAAATCATCCAGAAACTACACTTTGGTTATTGTGGAGCATGAAGGAAGCAGCTTATAAAATCATCAATAGAGAATCTTCTGAAAGATTTTACAGCCCAAAAGAGTTTATTTGCACTTTAAGTAAGTATAATAACTTTGTTGACTTTGAAGGCAAAATAATGAACACTAAAAGTGTAATCAACCAAAATTTCATTCATACAATTGCATCCTCAACAAGCGAAAATCTTAATAATATACAAACTACCTATCTAAAAAATATGAGTAATTATCTCTCGGATTTCAATGCAAAATCCGCTGACTACTTTTTAGAAAAGGATAAAAATGGAATTCCAAATTTGATAGACAAAAATAATGGAGAAAGTCATTTAGCTTCTATTAGCCATCATGGGGAATACTTAGCTGTTGTTTCACTCGTCATTGCGAGGAACGAAGCAATCTTAAAACATTAGTAAAATCCACAACTTGCCATGCCTACTTAGCACAAACCTAAATTATCTAAACGGGATTGAAGCGAAAATCCTTTTTGCTATGCTGAGCTTGTCGAAGCACAAAAAGATTGCAGCAAAAAGCCCGACTAACAATAATCGGGCTTCTGTATTTGCTTTTCTAATATTAGTAAGTAAAATATCTATCGCTTTAAGATTGCTTCGTTCCTCGCAAAGACGACCTACTAAAACGACCCTTCCATCTCCTTCTTCAAAAACTTTCCAGTCAAACTAATTGGGTTTTGAATTAATCCCTCAGGCGTACCTTCAAAAATAATCCGACCACCACCAGCGCCACCCTCTTCACCTAAATCAATCACCCAATCGGCAACCTTTACAACATCTAAATTATGTTCAATCACTAAAACAGTATTCCCTTTTTCTACTAATTCATTTAATACGCCCAATAAAACATTAATGTCCTCAAAGTGCAAACCAGTAGTCGGCTCATCTAAAATATAAAAGGTCTTTCCGGTATCTTTTTTAGAAAGTTCAGTAGCCAATTTAACACGTTGCGCCTCACCACCAGATAGCGTAGTAGACGATTGACCCAGCCTGATATACCCCAAACCAACATCATTCAACGTTTTTATTTTACGATAAATCGCAGGCATCTGATCAAAAAAAGCACAAGCCTCTTCAATGCTCATATCCAATACATCACTAATCGATTTTCCACGATAACGAACCTCTAACGTTTCACGATTGTATCGTCTTCCACCACATTCCTCACAAGGAACCGAAACATCTGGCAAGAAATTCATCTCAATAACCTTCATTCCTGCACCTTGGCAAGTTTCACAACGACCGCCTTTTACGTTAAACGAAAAACGACCAGGTTTATAGCCACGAATTTTCGCTTCTGGCAACAATACAAACAAGTTTCTAATATCAGAAAAAACGCCAGTATAGGTAGATGGATTAGATCTTGGCGTACGGCCAATTGGTGCTTGGTCTATCTCAATTACCTTATCAATTTCCTTTAAGCCATTAATTTTCTCGTAAGGAAGCGGATGTTTTTTCGCCCTAAAAAAGTGGTGATTTAAAATCGGATACAACGTCTCCGTAATTAAGCTCGACTTACCACTACCCGAAACACCAGTAACCGCAATAAATTTACCCAAAGGGAAATCAACCGAAACCTCTTTTAAATTATGGCCAGTAGCTTTAATAATAGATAACTTATGCCCATTACCCTTTCTACGCTTTTTCGGGACTTCAATTCCTTTCTTTCCATTCAAATAAGCAGCCGTCAACGTACCCGATTTTAAAATCTGAGCTGGTGTTCCCTGAGCAACAACTTCGCCCCCATGCACACCCGCCGCCGGACCAATATCAATCACATGGTCAGCTTCTAAAATCATGTCTTTATCGTGTTCTACCACTAAAACCGTATTCCCTAAATCACGTAGATTTTTCAAGGCACCAATTAAACGCTCATTATCACGTTGATGCAAACCAATACTCGGTTCATCTAAAATGTACATTACATTCATCAATTGCGAACCAATTTGCGTAGCCAAACGAATACGTTGTGCCTCACCACCAGAAAGCGTTCTAGCCGTTCTATCCAACGATAAATAATTTAAACCAACATCCGTTAAGAAACCAATCCTTGCCCTAATCTCTTTCAAAATTTCTTTCGCAATTGTATTCTGACGCTCATTTAAACGAGTTTCAACATCCGTAAACCATGTTTTCAAGCTAAAAATATCCATTTCAGCAAGCTCAAAAATGTTTTTACCATCTACTTTAAAATGCAGACTTTCCTTTTTCAAACGAGCTCCATGGCATTCCGGACAAGTTTTTAATTTGCGAAAAGCATCCATATCATCCGCATTTGCGGTATCACTTCTTTTTTCCTGTTGCTCTTCCAACAACTTAATAATACCATCAAAAGTGATCTGGTAATTCTGAACATTCCATTTATTATACTCAACCGCAACACTCAATAACTCATGCGTACCATTCAATATAAGATCAATATTTTCATCGCCCAACTTTTCTAGCGGAGTAGAAAGTGAGAAATTATATTTTTTCGCCAAAGCTTTCAATACCTGAAACATCCACACATCACGATATTCGCCCAATGGCGCCAAACCACCATTTATAATGCTCAGTTTCATGTTAGGCATTACCGATTCCTTATCAACTACAAAAATATAGCCCAATCCATCGCAACGGTCACAAGCACCATAAGGCGAATTAAAAGAAAAACTGTTTGGCTGTGGTTCGTCGTAAGAGATTCCAGTAGTAGGACACATTAAGAACTTACTAAAATGCGCTACATTATTATCCTTATCACTTATTTTAATAATTCCTTTACCCAAACGCATAGCCGTTTGAATACTATCTAATAACCTTTTATGATCCTTTTCATCAATAATCAAGCGATCAACAACAATCTCAATATCATGTATTTTATAACGGTCAACCTGCATTTTAGCTGTTAAATCCATTATTTCTCCATCAACACGAACCTTTACATAACCTTGTTTACGAATTTGCTCAAACAATTCACGGTAATGACCTTTCCTACCCTTCACCACAGGTGCAAGAATATTTACCGGCATTGTATTAAACTTTTTGTAAATATTTTTAAGGATTTGATCTTCACTCATCCGCTCCATTTTCTCACCCGTATTATAAGAAAAAGCATCAGCAACACGAGCGTAAAGCAAGCGCATAAAATCGTAAATTTCGGTAATCGTACCTACTGTCGAACGCGGGTTTTTACTCGTCGTTTTTTGTTCAATTGCAATAACCGGACTTAACCCCGAAACCTTATCCACATCAGGGCGTTCCATCCCACCCATAAACTGACGAGAATACGCACTAAATGTTTCCATATAACGGCGTTGTCCCTCAGCATAAATGGTATCAAAAGCCAATGATGATTTACCGCTACCACTCAAACCAGTTATCACAACCAGTTTATTTCTTGGGAAACTAACATCAATATTTTTAAGATTATGTACCCTAGCACCATACACTTCAACATCTTTTTGCTCACCTAGGTCAATGTTCTTTTTGCTCATAAATTTTGTAATTCTCGGTAGTAAAAAACAGCCTGCAAAAATAACGAATTTTAAGCACAAAAGCTATTGATCTTCACTAGTTAAAACACAGTTTTTTGTCAATTCCTCTCGTCATTTATTTCTCATCCTGAGCGTAGTCGAAGGACCTCCTTAAACACCTAAGAAAATTACAAAACCAAAACCCTAAGGTGCTTTAAGGTTTCTTAGGTGGTTAAAACTTTGTAAAACAGCGCCAGCAATCCTTCGCTCCCCATACCCCGCTTTCCATTACAATTTTTTTGTATCAACGTCTTCCGTCATTTAGAGCGCAGCCGAAAAACCTTTAAACAGTGCAATTCAACATAAGATGAAGCACACAAAAAGTATTTCCACTCCAATCGGGTTTAATAAACTCAAAACAGTGCAACAAACTAACACCTATAAAAAGAAACCTAGCCTTGGCATGAAGAAATCTAGCCCTGTTAAAAAGAAACCTAGCCCTGTAAAAAAGAAACTTGGCCTTGTAAAAAGGAAACCTATACTTGTCAAGGAGAAACCAAGCCCTGTAAAAAGGAAACCAAGCCTTGTAAAAAAGAAACCTAGCCCTGTCAAGGAGAAACCTAGCCCTGTAAAAAAGAAACCTAGCCTCGTCAAGAAGAAATTTAGTCCTGTAAAAAAGAAACCCAGCTTTGTAAAAAAGAAACCTAGCCTTGTCAAGAAGAAACCTAGCCCTGTAAAAAAGAAACCTAGCCTTGTCAAGAAGAAACCCAGCTTTGTAAAAAAGAAACCTAGCCTTGTCAAGAAGAAACCTAGCCCTGTAAAAAAGAAACCTAGCAAACGCAAGAAAGTTATAAGTTCATAATTCCATCCTGAGCTCCCCTATCCTTCGGAGAGAGGCTGGGGTGAGGAAACAAATGAACTATATATTTGGAATGGAAAGAAATTAAGGATAGTTTTGAAGAATAGAACGCTGTCAACTTAAACCAGCGTTAATTTTTAAGTAATAGCTTTAAAAAATTATGATTATTGAACCTAGAATGCGAGGATTTATATGTTTAACCGCACACCCAAAAGGTTGTGAGCAAAACATAATTAATCAAATTAACTATATTAAATCTCAAGGCCCCATCAATGGACCAAAAAAAGTACTGGTAATTGGTGCATCAACAGGCTTCGGTTTAGCATCCAGAATTACAAGTGCATTTGGCTCAGGCGCCTCAACAATAGGAGTTTATTTCGAGAAACCACCAAAAGAAGGCAAAACTGCATCACCAGGTTGGTACAACACCGCAGCGTTCGAAACCGAAGCCCAAAAAGCAGGTTTATATGCAAAAAGCATTAATGGAGATGCCTTCTCAAACGAAGTTAAACAACAAACTATTGATTTAATTAAAGCAGATTTAGGTCAAATCGATTTAATTATCTACAGCTTGGCATCGCCAGTTAGAACAAACCCAAATACAGGCATTACACACCGTTCAGTGTTAAAACCAATTGGTGGTTCATTTACCAATAAAACAGTTGATTTCCATACAGGCATAGTTTCGGAAGTATCAATCGAACCAGCAAACGAAGAAGAAATTGAAAATACGATAGCCGTAATGGGTGGCGAAGATTGGGCAATGTGGATCGATGCTTTAAAAGCAGAAAACCTATTAGCCGATGGTTTTACAACAGTAGCCTATTCGTACATCGGTCCAGCCGTAACCGAAGCAGTTTACCGCAAAGGAACAATTGGCATGGCAAAAAACCACTTAGAAGCGACTGCATTTACCATTACTGATAAACTAGCAGAACTTAACGGAAAAGCTTATGTTTCGGTAAACAAAGCCTTAGTTACACAAGCAAGTTCAGCAATTCCTGTAATTCCTTTATACATTTCGTTATTGTATAAAATAATGAAAGAAGAAGGCATTCATGAAGGATGTATTGAGCAAATCGGTAGATTATTTAAAGACAGATTATATACTGGAAGCACCGTTCCTGTAGATGAAGAAGGTCGTATCAGAATTGACGATTGGGAAATGCGTGATGACGTGCAAGCTCAAGTAGCTACTTTATGGAAAGAAGCGACTACCGAAAATTTACCGGCCATAGGTGATTTAGCAGGCTACAAAACGGATTTCTTAAACTTATTTGGCTTTGATGTAGCTGGAGTTAATTATCAAGCTGATGTAAATGAAATGGTAGATGTACCTGGTTTAGTAGAAGCTAAAGAAGAAGAATAAAAAGTATAACCTTTAATATAAAACCTCATTCAATTAATTTTGGATGAGGTTTTCTTTTATAAAGCGATGGCAATAACCTTTAATTAAATCCCTAACCCGATTAAACTCTGCTACAATTTCTTCTTCAGTTCCCCTCGCCTTTGCAGGATCTGGAAAATTGTAATGAAACTTCTTCGCTTCGCTAGGAAAAAATGGACAATTTTCTTTTGCATTATCACAAACTGTGATCACATAATCGAAATCTATATTTTTATATTCATCAATGTTATTAGAAGTATGGCCAGAAATATCAACTGCATCTGCGGCCATAGTAGCAATAGCTTTCGGATTTACACCATGTGTTTCAATACCTGCGCTATAAACTGCTGCACTTCCCTTTGCAAAATACCTTAAATAACCTTCTGCTAGTTGACTTCGACAACTATTCCCTGTACAAAGCACTAATATTTTCTTCATTCTATTTAGTTAAACAAAAAGCCAAATAATATTGATGATGCAAAATTTAGCATCCCAACCAAAAATTAATTGTAAAGCAATTACAGCAGTAGTAATTACAATTGGCTTTTTGTATTTAATTATTTTTTTCTTCATTTAGCAACAACTGCCACCTGGTATGCAAGCATTTGCAGTTGGTAATTGAACCAGATTTATTTTTTGCTGTTCTGCCGGAACACCACAAGCATCTTTAGCTAGACAAGCAGTTCGAGTACTCATCAATACAAAATCTTTCCCATTAAAATCCAATTCGTATTTACCAATGGTATCACTTTGGTATTCAACTTCTATCTCCAAATCTTCCATTCCTAAAACCTTTTCAGATAGGCCAATAATGTTTAATAGCTTACCAGGCTTTAAGCGATGTTCAAAATCATTAGCATCCCACAATTGAAAATTAGCTTTTTTCTCTGTACGAACTGTTCCACCACAATCTATAAAGTGTTTACTCACCACACCTATTTCGGTCACATGAAAATGTTCAGGTACAGATGTACCATCTTCTAATATAAAATTCACAGCCTCGGCTGTAGCTAACATTGTTTTAATTTCTGATAATTTCATTTTATAGCGTTTAAATTAACAACAGTTATTCTTTTGTACTTTAATTTTTCCAAAAACTTCCGACAGGAAATGCTGAAACTTAGCAAACGTTTCTTCGTCAATGCAATAACAGATCGCATTTCCTTCAATATTGCCTTTAATTAATCCAGCGTTTTTCAACTCTTTTAAATGCTGAGAAACTGTTGGTTGCGCCAAAGGCAATTCATTTACAATATCTCCGCAAATACAAGTATCAACCGTTAACAAATAATCAATAATAGCAACTCTAGCTGGATGGCCAAGCGCCTTCATTAATGCGGCAATTTCATTTTGCTTTTGTGTAAAGTATTCCGTTTTCGATGCGCCCATTATTTTTATATTTTAATATTGCAATATTACGATATAGATTTTTACAATCCAAATTATTACCTTTAAATAAAAATAATATGTCGAATATTAAGCTCATTATTGAAGAAAGACCAAGTGACATTGGCAATTTTATGGTTGGTAGGTTGTTGCCATTCAGAGAAAAAAGAATGGTCGGTCCTTTCTCTTTTATCGATCATATGGGGCCAACTGTAATGAGCGATCATAAAAATTTAGACATTCCACCACATCCACATATCGGGTTATCTACCCTCACCTACCTTTTTGAAGGTAATGTAATGCATAAAGATGGTTTAGGAACTGAAGTAGAAATTAAAGCTGGTCAAGTAAACTGGATGACAGCTGGAAAAGGAATTGTTCATTCAGAAAGAACTCCAGAATATCTTCGTCATTCGACAAAATCTTTGCATGGTTTACAAATTTGGGTAGCTCTACCAAAAGATTTGGAGCAAATGGAGCCAGAGTTTTTCCACGCAGAGGCGGAAGAAATTCCAATATGGGAAAATAACGGAGTTCAATATAAATTAATTGCTGGGGAAGTTTTAGGGCATAAATCTCCAATTCCAGTTTATAGTCCTTTGTATTTATTAGAACTGAAAAGTACCGCTCGTACAACAGTTAAAATTGGCGATGAACTTTTTGGCGAAAGCGGAATCTATATTTTAGAAGGCGCTATTGAAAACGATGGCAATACTTTCGAACCAAAACAATTATTAGTTGCAAAAGAAAGTTCATTATGTGAATTTACCATGCAAGAAAACACCACCATCTATATTTTTGGTGGCGAACCCTTTCCTGAAGAACGTTTTATTTATTGGAATTTTGTAGCATCGAGCAAAGAATTAATTGAACAAGCTAAAACGAAATGGTTAAATCAAGAATACCCACCAGTTCCAGGAGAAACAGATTTTGTACCATTACCAGAAAGAAGAATATAACTTATAGAAATATTGGCGCACATTACTGTCTGCTTTCTTCTCTATTAACTATTTTTCTATGCGTTCACTCCCAAGTTATTGTCGTTTCATTTACTGTAGGATGCCCCGTACACACTAAAACTCTACCTTTTGCAACTTCATCATCTGTTAAAACTTCATTGTAATCCATCCTCACAACACCAGAAATACAAGTTGCTGCACATGTACTACAAACCCCACCGCTACAACTATAGGGTAAATTGATTTTATTTTCTAGCGCAACTTCTAAAATCCTTTTGGGCCAAGGAATTAACAAATGATGTATTTCGCCTTTAAAATGTAAATTTACAGAGTATGTATTCTTGTCCACAACTTTCTCTGTTGCATCATCTTCATCTGCCTCATGTTCTGGCAAAACAAAGGTTTCACGCTTAACCTGCTCTGGTTTAAAGCCTGCACCCAACAATGTAATACGACAAACATCCATATAATCAACTGGTCCACAAGTATAAAACAATGCATCTTTAGCATCAAACACCATATTTTCTCTCACCAATTGATTGATCAAAAAACCATTCAATCGTGCTTTAAATAAATTCTTTGAATTGCTAAACAAATGAATAACCTTTAATCTAGCCGAATATCCTACTTGCCATTTTGCAATTTCTTCTATAAACAACGTATCTTCTGGGGAGCGGCTGCTATAAATTAATACAATTTTAGAATTTGTTTCGGTCACTAGTGCTGTTTTTAGAATAGATAAAAGTGGTGTAATTCCAACTCCAGCTGCAAATAGAAAAACTGTTCTTTTAACTTCACTATCGGGATGATAGATGAACTGTCCATTTGGTTTTGCTATTTCTACTATATCTCCAATAGCTATTTGATGATGAATAAACCTTGAAATTTCTCCGTTCTCTACTAATTTAACAGCTATAGAGATAGGTTCATCAACATCTGGTGAACTAAAAAAAGAATAAGAACGTCGTAATTCTTTACCATTAACTTGAAAAACCAGAGACAAAAACTGACCTGCTTTATAGTTCAACATTTCACCACTTATGGTTTCGAAATTTATAGTTAAAACTTCGTTAGCTTGCTTAATTACAGAAATAACTCGGAGTTTTTGCAACGACATGCAACTAAAATAGTAATTCTATTTCCCAGAAAAGAATAGTAAGCCGCAGATGCGCAGATTTGTAATCCGAACTTATCTAAGGAAATCTGCGCATCTGCGGCGAAAGAGAATCAAAAAAGCCATCCGCTGCATGCGAATGGCTTTATAAATTTTTAATACTAAACCTTATTCTATTGTAGTAGGTTGAGATTGAGTATAAGCAATTAATGCTTTCTGACTCGTGTAACCGTTACGAGCTGGATTTTCAAGAATTTCTTTCATTGAAATGAGTTTGTAAACATATCCACCTGTTTCACGATTCAATTTCATTTTAAAATAATTGTCTTGATTTTGCTTGTTGATTTGTCTTTTCATATGCACATCTCCAACATTATAAGCTGCTGCAACCAAAGTCCAGCTATCAAAAATGCTATATAATTCTTTAATGTATTTACAAGCTGCAATTGTAGATTTTCTTAAGTTCTGACGCTCATCTACATTTCCATTAACCTTTAATCCGTAAGTACGAGCAGTTCCTGGCATAAATTGCCAATAACCCGATGCGCCTTTTGGAGACGTACCGCCTTGTAAACCAGATTCTACTAAAGGCATGTATTTAAAATCGTTAGGGATGCCATAAGCTGCTAAAATTGGTTCAATAATTGGGAACCATTCTGCCGCTTTGCGGTGTAAACGATTGGTTTGCAAATTTTGGTAGGCATAAGAAGCTAAAATTTTCTTCATTTTACCGTTAATCCTTGCATCGCCCGAGGGCAAATTTTCATTTGCAAATTCTAGTTGAGCTAATGTAAATGCTGGCTCTTCAGCTTCTTTTTTTATGGTGGTATTGTTGTCTTTCTTTAGACTTGTTTTTACTTCTGGCAGCTTATAAGCAAACACTTTTGCCATAACCAGTAATGTTAAAATTACCGTACATGGAATGAGGTGTTTCTTTATCATCTTCCTCCTTTTTTTGGTGAACAAATATATTTGTATCGGCAAAGGTACAATACATTTAGCTAATTATCAAATAGTTACGTATTTTTCTACCAAAATCAAGGTTTAAAGCTGCTTAAACGCATATTTCTTTTTTGTGATTTTAGCTCAATTTTTACGAAATAGATTGATACATTTTTATTAAATTTGCACCCGCATATTTTATGTGGCTAAAAGCGTATCATGATAAAAAACAATAACAGGAACAGTCGCGATGACAAGTCCAAGGCGGGCGAAGGAAGTAAAAGCAGGAGACCTGCTGGAACCGATAAACCCAAAGGAAGATATAGTGACAAAGACGGAAAAGATTTTTCTGACAAAGACGATAAAGACAAACGCAAACCTGGTTTTGCAACGGGTGATAAACCTGCTTATAAACCAAGAACATCTCGAGATGGCGATTCGAAGCCATATACTCTAAGAACAGCAGCAGGAAAAGATTTCAAACCTAAAACTGATAGAGACAATTCATCAAGAGATTACAAGCCAAGAACATCAAGAGACGGAGATACTAAACCTTATTCATCAAGATCATCATCTTCTGGAAAAGATTCTAAGCCCTATTCTCCGAGACCAGCATCTGGTGGAAGGGATTTCAAACCACGAACTGATAGAGACGAGCCAAAAGAATATAAGCCTAAAACCGACAGCAAAGGTGGTTTTAAGCCTTGGGAAAAGAAAGAAAGTGGTAATTCTGGATACAAACCAAAAGCATATAAAGAAGGTAGCTCAAGAGAAGAATCTGCCGAAGGCAAACGCAGCTACATTAAAAAAGATAATTTCATAACTGATGGCGATAAATCTAAGTTTGCTGATAAAAAAAGTGGCGCATCTAGAAGTACAGATAGCCGACCATACAGAAAACGCGAAGAAGGTGGTTTCAAAGGAAAAGAAGATCGTGGAGAAAGAATAGCTCCTGCAACTAGAGCAAGAAAAACTGCAGAACCGAAAGATGATGGTTTAATTCGTTTAAATCGCTATATCGCAAACTCAGGTATTTGTTCACGTCGCAAGGCAGATGAATTAATCGAAGCAGGCGTGATTTCGGTAAATGGATCCCCAATTTCTGAATTAGGTCATAAAATTGATCCTTACAAAGACGAAGTACGTTACAATGGCGAATTGCTAAAACGTGAAAAGAAAGTTTACGTTTTACTAAACAAACCTAAAGATTATATCACTACTACCGATGATCCTCAAGAGCGTAGAACGGTAATGCAATTGGTAGAAAAAGCGAGTCGTGAGCGTATTTATCCAGTTGGCCGCTTAGATAGAAATACTACGGGATTAATTTTAATGACCAATGATGGGGAATTAGCAGATAAATTATCGCACCCTAAAAATGGCATCACTAAAATTTATCATGTAGAATTAAACAAAAGTTTAAGCCAAGGTGATTTTAACAAAATTCAATTTGGTTTAGAATTAGAAGATGGTTTAATTAAACCAGATAATGTTTCTTATGTTGCTGGAGCATCAAAACGTGAAGTTGGTATTCAAATTCACAGCGGTAAAAATCGTATTGTTCGTAGAATATTTGAACATTTAGGCTATGATGTGGTTAAACTTGATCGTGTAGTTTATGGCAATTTGACGAAGAAAGATTTGCCACGAGGCAGATGGCGTTTCTTAGAAGAACATGAATTAATTCAAATTAAGCATTTGATAAAATAATATAACCGCAAAGCAGAATTCTTAAAAGTCGTTAGTTTAGTACTAGCGACTTTTGTGTTTTTTAGCTAAATCCAAAATTTTTCTTTAGGTATTTTTTCTTTGTGTACTTTGCATTTAAATTGAAATCCATTATTATGAAAAAATATTTCTTCATTTTATTAGCCTTTTTTTTAACTTTTCAATCTCACGGACAAAACTATAATTTGCTAATTGGAACCTATACCAATAAAGGTAACAGTGAAGGAATTTACGTTTATAATTACAATAGTTTAACTGCAGAAACCAACTTAAAAAGCATTGCTAAAAACGTTGTTAATCCAAGTTATTTAGCTATTAGTGGTAATAAAAAATTCATTTATAGTGTAAATGAAGATGGTAAAAATAGTGCTGTAAGTGCATTTAGTTTTAATCCTCAAAGTGGAGATTTATCTTTCCTAAATAAAAAATACTCTGAAGGCGCTGACCCTTGTTTTATTGCTGTTGATGATAAAAATGTGATTTTGGCAAACTATAGTGGAGGTACAATTTCAATTTTTGGTCGTAATGCAGATGGCTCTTTAACCGATGCTAAACAAATCATTCAACATACCGGTAAAAGTATAGATCCTAAAAAAAGGCAAGAAAGTGCTCATGTCCATCAGGTTCAATTTACACCAGATCATAAATATTTAATCAGCAATGATTTGGGAGAAGATTTTATTTACATTTATAACTACAACCCTGCAAGTTCTGATAAAATATTAACCATAAAATCAGTTATTAAAACAAATGCAGGAACTGGCCCAAGACATTTAACTTTTAGTCCGAACGGGAAATTTGCGTATTTAGCCCATGAATTTAACGGAAGTATCACTGCATTTCGCTATATAAACGGGGTTTTGAAAAAAATTCAAGAAATAGCAACTGCTCCAAAAGATTTTACTGGAAAAATAGATGGCGCAGATATTCATGTCTCTCCTGATGGGAAATTTATATATGAAACCAATCGTGGTGATGCAAATACAATTTCTGTATTTTCAATTTTTCCTACTGGTATGTTAAAATTTGTAGAACGAGTAGGCACATTGGGTAAAGGTCCTAGAAATTTCTCGATAGATCCAAGTGGAAATCATGTGTTAGTAGCACATCAATACACTAATGAAGTTGTAATTTTCAATAGAAACAAAATTAATGGCACTTTAAAAGATAGTGGTAAAAGAATTAGTGTGGGCGTTCCTGTTTGCTTGATATTCAGCAAAATCTAATTTGCTACTAAAGATTTTTCTATTACTTCCTTATAGTAGTTAATATAAATTGGTAATATCTTCTTTAAATCAAAATCTTGAGCTCTTTTTAATGCGTTTTCTTTGAAGTAGCTCAACGTATCTTCATTGCTTAAAATAGTAATTGCTTTATTCGCCATATCTTCTATATCGCCAACTTCGCACATGTAGCCGCAATAATCGTCGATATTTAATTCTGGTAAACCACCAGCGTTAGATGTAATTACAGGAACTTTGCAAGCCATTGCTTCTAATGCTGCTAAACCAAAACTTTCAGATTCTGAAGGCATAATAAACAAATCTGAAACTGATAAAATTTCTTCAACGGCATCTTGTTTACCTAAAAACCTTACATTTTCACAAATATTAAGTTCACGGCATAATTGCTCATTCGATGTACGTTCAGGCCCATCTCCTACCATTAGCAATTTAGAAGGAATTCTTTCCTGCACCTTTTGAAACATTTTAATCACATCTTCAGTACGTTTTACTTTTCTAAAATTAGATGTATGAATTAAAATACGTTCGTTATTTGGAGCAATAGCCTTTTTAAAGTGATCTTTTGGCTGTAAACTAAATCGGTTAAAATCTATAAAATTCGGGATTACTTTAATGTCCTTTTGAATATCGAAATGCTTGTAGGTATCTTCTTTTAAATCTTGAGAAACTGTCGTCACACCATCACTCTGATTAATTGAAAAAGTTACCACTGGTTTATAGGTTGCATCCTTACCTACCAAGGTGATATCTGTACCATGCAACGTTGTAACAAAAGGAATATTAATGCCATAAGTTGCTAATATCTGTTTAGCCATAAACGCTGCAGAAGCATGAGGAATAGCATAATGTACGTGTAAAATATCCAATTGCTCAAATCGAACTACATCTACCAATTTACTTGCTAAAGCAGATTCATAAGGGGCATAATCAAATAATGGATAATCTCTTACCGAAACTTCGTGATAAAACAAATTGGCTGAGAAAAAATCTAATCTAGCAGGCTGGCTATACGTGATAAAATGAACCTGATGGCCTTCATTTGCGAGAGCTTTACCTAATTCAGTAGCAACAACACCGCTTCCACCAAAAGTAGGGTAACAAACAATTCCTATTTTCATCATTTTTTTATAAAATGTAAACCGTAGGTTTTACAAAAGCAAATTAACCTATATCTTATTTAATTTGTGTTATCTATTGGTAATAAAATTGATGTTTAAGCAAATTGATTTAATGAAAGAAAATTAACTTCTCATTTCTTCTTGAATCACTAAATACATTTCGTTAGGGCGTTGAGTGCCAATAAAATATTCTAAACCATCTCTATCGGTTAAAACAATGGCATCTTTGCCAGAAGAATAAAAGCGAATGCTCCCCTTTTTATGTAGATTATAAACCGGATTATTAAACATATAATTGCTGTATGTCGCTTTACGCACTTTTACAATACTGTTTAAATCTATTTTAACTTTCTTAGCAGTCCACAATCCATCTATCACTACACTTTTATTCTCGATGCGTATTTTATATTGAATTAGGAATAAAAGAATAATAGAAACACCTATAATACCAAAGCCAACCACTAAAAAAAGATCTACAGTATTATCTCGATCACGCTCATAAACATAGGCGGCAAAACAAAAAGCCGCCATTACAAGCCTAATACAAATTCGGATATAATCGCGGCCGATGTATTGTTTTTCGATATAGATATTTTTATGATCCATTATGAATTTAACAGTTCGAATATAGCAACTTTTTTTGTTGTTGCAGTTACTTTATATCTATTGTCTTGTCGTAAACCTACAACCCAAATTATTTCTCCATTTCCATTAATAATCAACGGAATTTTTTCCTTTTGCGGTAATGGCACTTTACTATCAATTAAAAAATCGCTTAACTTTTTATACTGTTTCATTCCTAATGGCATAAATCGATCGCCATCTTGTTTAAAACGAACGACAAGAGGAAATATCAATTTATCTGCATCTATAAATGCTTTATTTCTAGTATTTTCAACTGCGTTTGAAGTAGTGTATGCAATTAAAATTTGCTGATTTTCTACTAAAATTCGCTCATCTTTTGGGTGGATAAACTGATTTTTATGCATTTGTTCTTTAGACAGAGCCGATATCATTACCTCATTTCGATTAATAGTTGCACGATGTGTATGGCTATAAAATGAAGTTCCGCTTTGCTTTGTTAACGATTCTAAAATTTCATCAACTAACTTATTAGTAAAGTGATAGGGTTTTAACAATTCGAAAAAGAGCAATTTTTGAGGTTTTAACTCCTTTATTTTTTCGATTGAAAAATAAAATTCACCATTTATTTCTCTTACAATTTCTTTACGAGTTTGTGTAATTACATTCTGTAAAACCTCTTCAGTTTGTGCAAATCGAGTTATATTTTGGGCAAAAGTGTGTTCTAAATTTGGATTAATTTCCCGCAGTTGCGGAATAACAGCTAAACGTATTTTGTTACGAGCATATTTTGTGCTTTCGTTTGAACTATCCTCAACAAAGTTGATGTCATTTTCTTTCACCAACTCATCAATTTGGTGTCGTGATAAAAACAACAATGGCCTGATTAATTTATCTCTTTTCGGCAAAATACCATGCATACCACTTATGCCTGTACCACGTGTTAAGTTGAGCAATAGCGTTTCAATAGAATCATTTTGGTGATGCGCTAAGGCAATAAAATTGTAGCCATTTTCTTGCCTTAGCGTTTCAAACCATTGATAACGCAAATCTCTTGCAGCCATTTGAATAGACAGGTGATGTCCATTCGCATAAGCTTTCGCATCAAAATGTACTACGTGATATGATACTCCTAAAGTTGTTGCGAGTAATTTCACAAAAGCCTCATCGCGTTGAGATTCATCGCCTCGCAAATTAAAATTACAGTGCGCTATACTAAACTGAAAGCCTGCGAGTTTAAATAGCTGAACCATCAAAGCCGAATCCTTGCCTCCACTTACAGCCAACAAGATTTTATCTAGTTTAGAGAAAAGGGCATTTTTTTTGATATAATCAGTAAACTGCTGTAGCGGTAACATGTTTCAAAAATATTTAATTTAACCGTGATAAGCTTACATCATTAAAAAAAAATAAAACATAACTTTGTAAAGTGCAGAAATTACGCTTTTTCTTTCTTTTGTTACTCTTTCCCAGCATTTTGTTTGCGCAACAGCGAACTAAAGTTGAATTAGTTTCTTCTGATCGTTTGACTGTGGACACTAAAACAAATGTAAACTATGTTATAAATCCCGTTTTTAGGCAAGATAATGCTACATTAAGATCTGATAGTGCGGTATTTTATAAAGATCGTAATTACTTTGAAGCTTTTAAAAACGTTCATATTAACCAAGGCGATACAGTAAATATTTACTCTGATTTTTTAAATTATGATGGAAATGCAAAAAAAGCGCATTTATCAAATAATGTAAAAATGATTGATCCAACTTCTACATTGACTACCAACATTTTGGATTACAATATGGCCACTAAAATTGGGGAATACAGTACCGGAGGGAAAATTGTAAATAAAGATGTCATATTAACCAGTAAAAGAGGCTATTATTTTGCCAATACTAAAGATGCTTATTTTAGGTATAATGTTGTAGTTGTTACACCACAAAGCACTATTAAATCAGATACATTACGTTATAACACCTTTACCAATTGGACTTACTTTTACGGCCCGACGAATATTAAAGGGAAAGATGATAATTTATATACTGAAAATGGTGCTTATAACACCAAAAGTGAAAATGCGTATTTCGGTAAAAAAAATCTTTATACACAAAATACAAAATCATTAAAAGGTGATAGTTTATACTATTACGGTAAAACGGGATATGGTAGAGCAGTAAAGAATATTGTATTTATTGATACTTCTGACAGAACACTTTTAAGGGGGCAATTAGGTGAATATTACAAAGCGGATGAACGTGTAGTTGTAACAAAAAATGCATATTTCGGTATGGCAACTAAAGATTCCATTACGGTCAATAAAAAGAAGATACCAGATACATTATGGCTTGGTGCAGATACTTTACAAACGCAAAAAGTTTTACAACATACCTTGAAATTGCTGAATAAACCGGTTATTCAAAAAGATAATGAGGTAGGTGCTGAAGATGACAAAGCGAAGGAAGAAAAAGAGAAGGAAAAAGCTGAAGCTAGAAAAGCTGCTGCCGCTGCACAAGCCGTAAAAAAACCAGCTGTCATAAATCTTGAAACGAAAAAACTGAGCAAAAAAGAAAAAAAACTAGCGGAAGAAAAGGCTAAAGATTTAAAAAATAATCCGCCACCACCTAAATTATTGGATAGTCCAAAGGTTAATGTTGACAGTATAAAAACAGATAGTTTAAAAAAGATACTGCCATTAACTACTCAAAATAAAACGATAGCATCAAGCAAAAAAGATTCCGTTCAAGCTGATAAAAAAATTGCACTAAAATCAGACTATAAAAAGGCGATTTCGAATACGACAAATGTAAAACCAAAAACTTCAAGTGCTAATCTGCTTAAAAAGGATAGTGTAGCTGTTTTTAACCCTGCTGATACAGTAAGGACCCGAGTTATTAAGGCATTTCACAACGTAAGGGTTTATAAATCTAATATGCAAGCAAAAGCAGATTCTTTGTTTTATACCGCCGCTGATTCTACTCTGCGTTGGTATAAAAATCCGATTTTATGGTCGGAAGGAACACAGCAAACAGGAGACACCATTCATGTTTTTTTCAAGAACGACAAAATTCATAGTTTTCAAGTTTTACAAAATGGATTTTTAGTGAATGTAGAAACAGATTCTACCAAATTTAATCAGGTAAAAGGGAAAAAAATTACAGGCTTTTTTAGAGAAGGGGAATTAAGAAATATGTATGTGGATGGCAATGCCGAAAGCATTTACTATTCGAAAGATGACAAAGGTAATTATGACAAAATGAACCAATCTGTGAGTAGTCGGATTAAATTTTTATTTAAAGATAAAGAGCTAACAGACATTTTATACATTAAAGAAGCTGAGGGAGCAACAAATCCAATGAATAAATTGCCAAAGGAAACAACTTTAACAGGTTTCATTTGGAAGCCCGAATTAAGGCCTGTAAGCAAAGCTGATATTATTAAAGGTAAACCCGTTGCTAAGTCAACTTCCAAAAACACAACAACAAAACCAGCCGTAAAAGTTATAGGGAATGATGCGTCTGGTATAAAACCGATTTTACCAACCAAAAAGCCAGCAGCAGATCTAAACAAAAGTAAAACAACGCCCATTAAACCTGCCGTTGTTCCTCCTGTAAAAGTTGATACTATTAAAAAGAAAATTCAATCTGTAAATTAAGTGGATTTAGCTTTCTTGTAAAAAAGCGATTAGTTTTTGCATGGCTAATGCTCTGTGGCTAATTTTATTCTTTTGCTCCATTTCCATTTCGGCAAAAGTGATAGAATAGCCATTTGGCTCAAATATTGGATCGTAGCCAAAACCTTTTTCTCCTACTGGTGTCGTTCTCAATTTGCCGTAAATTACCCCTTCAAAAAGATGATTTTTCCCATTTTGGATTAAAGAAATAACAGTTTTAAATTGGGCATTACGATTGGTTATGCCTTCCATTTTCTGGAGTAAGAATTTCATGTTTTCCGCATCACCTCTAGCACCGCTATATCTTGCAGAATAAATTCCAGGTTCATTATTTAAAGCCTCAACTTCCAAGCCGCTATCATCTGCAAAACAATCGATATGATAATTTTCTACAACATATGTACTTTTTAAAGTTGCGTTTTCAGCAAACGTACTTCCAGTTTCTGGAATATCTACATCACAACCAATACCTGTCAAATTTAAAATCTCATATTTAGGCGCTAACAATTCCCTAACTTCAAGGGTTTTATGGGTATTATTGGTCGCAAAAACTAATTGATTAGCCATTTTTTAGCTGCTGTAAGTTTGTCCACAGTATTTTTTTACTTGCCTGATCGCTATCTAAATCATGTAGATTCGATGTGAAAATTAATCGTGTATTACCTAATTTGCATAATTGATGTAAAGTTTGTGCAGGCAAACCTAATTGTTGAGTTTCAACTCCAAAAGACAACACCAACTGGCAATTAAAAAATCCGCTTAAATCTTCAAAAGTTACGCCATTATACTTGGCATAATTAACCAGTGCAAAATCGTTATTTGTTAACTCGATGGCTTTCACCAATTTCCGTAATAACTCAGTACCTTGCTCAGAACTCACTTTATTCACACTGTCATTTACCAAAATCAAGATACCTTTTTGATTTTTACCTAAAAACTCGAAGTTAAATTCCTTTTTTAGAATTGGTTTTGGCTCCTCAACAATTAACGGCAAATCTTCAACTGCATTTATCTCTATTATTGGCTTAGAAAGAGTTTCTTGTGGAGCGATATATGGACTTAGCTTAACTGGCTCTGCAAAAGCATTTTGCACATCATCTTTTACCAAATAAATATCATCGGTAAAAAATAAACGTAAGGCTTCAGCGTTACTTGTTAGTTGGTTATCCATCTTATCTTTTTAATGAAAATTATTTTCTGTTAAAATTAGTTAAATATCTTATTATAGCGCCTTAAATTGTTACTTTTATCCATTAAAATTATATAGCTGTTGTCTTTTGTGAGAAAAGTCTGTTGCATTTTTATTTTATGTTTTTTTACCTGCGTTACATTTGCACAAAATGTCGCTTCTGTTAATGGAAAATCAATTAGCAGTAAGGAGTTTATGTGGGTTTATAAAAAAAATCATGCGGGTATTGCAACTGCTTCTTATCAGGATTTAGCATCTTACTTAGATCTTTACTTAAATTTCAAATTAAAGGTGGCTGAGGCAAAAGCAATGAATTTAGATGCTGATACTGCTTATAAAAAGGAAATTAACGGGTACGAAAATGCGTTAAAAGCTCAAAAAAAGACTTCTCCGAAAAATATCGAGTATAATTTTATTATGAATGAATATAGAGAAGGCGTTTTGATGTTTAATGTATCTGAAAAAAAGATTTGGAGTAAACTACAAGATAGCGAAGCTGCAATTGAAGATTTTTACAACAAAAACATAAATGCTTATCAGGGTAAAAGTTACGATGAAGTACGTGGACAAGTTACGGCAGATTATCAACAAAGCTTAGAAAACGCATGGATTAAAACCTTAAGAGCAAAATATACAGTAAAGATTAACGAAGACGAATTAAGAAAGCTTGCCAAGCCTTAACCAGCTTATAAAGCGAATAATATTAACTTTGCACTAGAAATACAATTGAACAAAAATAGAATGAAGAAATTTTTATTAATAGCAGGCGGTTTAATGTGTCTGTTTTTAAATGTACAAGCACAAAAAACAAACCTCGATAAAGTTGTTGCGGTAGTAGGAAGTAATATTATCCTCTTATCTGATTTAAATCAACAATATGCTATTTATTTAAATCAAGGTAATCCAGCAGATGAAAAGGCTAAATGTTATTTTTTGCAACAAATGTTGGTTCAAAAATTATTAAAACAACAAGCCGAAATAGATTCAATTATGGTAGATGACAGCCAAGTTGATGATGAACTTGATAAACGTATGCGTTACCAAATACAACGTATGGGTGGACAAGAGCGCTTAGAGCAATTTCTTCAAAAATCTGTATTGCAGTACAAAGATGAGATGAGACCAGATATCAAAGAAGGTTTGATTGCTCAAAAAATGCAAGCTAAAATTACCGAGAATACTAACGTTACTCCATTAGAAGTTAAAAAGTATTTCGAAACATATAAAAAAGACAGTTTACCAGATATTGGTACTGAAGTTGAAATTGGTGAAATTGCTTTATATCCAAAATTAACTAAAGCCGAAAAGCAAAAATATTACGATAAACTTGATGCAATTAGGTTGCGTATTAAAAGCGGTGAAGACTTTAGTTTCTTAGCTAAAACGTATTCTGAAGATCCAGGTTCTGCATCTGAAGGTGGTGATTTAGGTTTTTTTGACAGAAGTCAAATGGTTAAGGAGTTTACAGCTATGGCATTTAAACTAAAAGCGGGCGAAATGTCTCCAGTTTTCGAAACTGAAAACGGTTATCATATTTTACAAGTAATTGAGCGCCGTGGCGAGCAAGTACATGCAAGACATATATTAATTCGCCCACAAACTACACCTGCAAGTTTAGAGCGAGTTAAGTTAAAAGCAGATAGTATTTACAAAGACATTACTGATAAAAAATTACCTTTCTTTACGGCTGCTTCTACCTATTCAGACAACAAAGAAACTCAATACAATGGTGGTATGATGTTGTATGCAGATAACCAAACTGCAAGAACAACTTTTATTCCAGTAGAGAAATTAGATCCTGCTGTGTTTGTAGTAATTGACACCATGAAAGTTGGTAATATCTCTAAACCAGTTGCATTTAACAATCCACAAGATGGAAAAGAAGGTTATAAAATTTTCTTATTAAAATCTAAAATACCTCCTCATAAAGGTAATTTAGAGCAAGATTATCCTAAATTTAAAGAAAGAGCGCAAAGCGAAAAACAAGCTCGTGTAATGAGTGAATGGTTTCAAAAACGTAAAGAAACTACTTATATTAGAGTTGATGATGAGTTTGCAACCTGTGATGAGATGAAACTTTGGGTTAATAAGGATAAAAAATAAAGAATGCAGTTTACTAACGAGGTCGAAGCCGTAGACGCCCTGCACCAGTCTTTTAAAAACATTAAAGCCGAAATTGGTAAAGTTGTTATTGGGCAGGATGAAATTATAAAATCTGTTCTTATTGCAATTTTTAGCAATGGACATTGTTTATTGGTTGGCGTTCCTGGTTTGGCAAAAACGTTATTAGTTCAAACGGTAGCAAATGTTTTAGACCTCGATTTTAATCGCATACAATTTACACCAGATTTAATGCCTAGCGATATAATTGGGGCAGAAATTTTAGGAGAAGATCGTCACTTTAAGTTTATAAAAGGCCCAATATTTTCTAATATTATTTTGGCAGATGAGATTAATCGTACACCGCCAAAAACGCAAGCCGCTTTATTAGAAGCGATGCAAGAAAAAGCGGTTACCGCAGCCGGTCATACTCATATTTTACCTCAACCTTTTTTCGTTTTAGCTACTCAAAACCCTATTGAACAAGAAGGCACATACCCTCTTCCAGAAGCTCAGTTAGATCGTTTCATGTTCAATATTCAGTTAAATTATCCAGCATTTGCTGATGAATTGACAATTGTAAAAAACACAACGAGTAATAGAGAAGTTAAGTTGGAGAAAATTATAAATGCTAAGGAAATTCAATATTTCCAGAAGTTGATTAGAAATATTCCAGTTACTGATAATGTATTGGAATATGCTGTTAAACTAGCTGCTAAAACTCGTCCAAATACTGCATTAGCATCAGAAACTATTAATGATTATGTCTCTTGGGGTGCTGGCCCAAGAGCATCTCAGTTTTTAGTGTTGGGCGCTAAATGTCATGCCGCCATTTCTGGCAAATATGCCCCAGATATTGAAGATGTTCAAGCGGTTGCTGAACCTATTTTACGCCATAGAATTGTGCGTAATTACAGAGCAGAAGCTGAAGGTTTAGCTATCGAGCAGATTATAAAAGATTTGTTTTAAGCTTATTTCAACTGTCCCATTAAATTGGGATAATCTGTTATAATTCCATCCACACCAAGGTTCATCATGTATTCAATATCTTTTATTGAGTTTACCGTCCATGGAATAATTTTAACTCCTGCCGCATGACATTTATCCACTAAATTCTTCCCTACTAAAACAGAATACGGGCTATAAATAGTTGGGTTAAATCCTAAATCCTTAATGTTATTTTCGAAGTCTTCCTTTTCATCGATGCCTAAGGAGGTCCGTATTTTAGGATATTTTTTATGGAGATATTGCAACGTACGCATATCAAAGGATTGAATAATTACTCTTTTTTCTAGCTTTTTCTTTTTCACAATTTCCATTACGATGTCTACGAATTCTTCTGGGCTTGGTTGAAATTCTACGTCGCCTTTTCGGATTAGTTTAGTTTCGATGTTATAATCAGGTTTTGCCAATTTATTCAGCTTCACATAGGTTTCAACTGAATCTATTAATTCTCCCAACAAAGGTTTATAAGCTTTAATTTTTTGTTGACCAGGAAAACGAGGATGAACTTTACTGCCTACATCGAATTTCTTTACTTCGTCATACTCCATTTTAAAGATGTTATACTTTTTTTCATCCTTTAATGAGATTGATTTTCCGTCTGGTGTTAAACTAAATTCGTGATTAAAATAAGGTTCTTGAGATACAACTGCTTGTCGATCTTTAGAAATTACAATATCCATTTCCAAAGTTGTAGCACCTAATTGCAATCCTTTTATCATTGCAGGAATTGTATTTTCTGGCATTATTCCTCTAGCACCACGATGGCCTTGTACATCGAACTTTTGTTGAGCTAATACGCTTAAAGAAATACTTAATAATGAAACTAATAGTAGGTGTTTTTTCATGCCTGAATTGTCTTCAATAATAACGCCAAAGATTACTATTTATGCGTATCTAATCAATCTAAAACACCTATAAACAAAAAAGGATTTCAGCATAGCCGAAATCCTTAAGATTTATATTTGGTAGTTCCGATAGCTATCGGGAAGGTTAGCGTTCTGCCAAGGTAAAAATTTGGCTCATAATATTCCAGTTTCCATCAGATTGACGTTCCCAGATAAATACATAATGGAAGCTTTCACGTAAATCAGTTTTATAATCTATTGTAGCTACACCAAATGTATAGGCTAAATCCCCTCCCAAAGCCTTATCTGCTGAAGTAGTTTTTAAACTAATCTTATCAATCATTCTATTATTAAATGCTTGAATATTTTCTTTTCCAACAATTGTTTCAGTTCCCGGAAACATCAATTGCGCATCTTTATTTAAAAAACCAGCAAAAGCACTTGCACCATATGATTTTAAGGTAGTATTTAATGTTTTTTCTGTAGTTAAAATAACTTCTCTACCTGCTTTTAGTTCCTTGTCTGTGGTATATTTTGGAATAAAATGATCTTTAGGTTCTACAAAATTAGTGGTCACTTTGTTTAAAGGTTTATTGGTCTCTGCACCTAAATCTAAAATGAATTTCCAGTTCCCATTTTCTACTCTCCAAACTGAAAGATAGTGCCCGTACGCTTTTTTCTCACCATTAACTATATAATTTCCACTTGTAATACCCCAGTTTCCGCTTCTAGATACTCTTGCGTAAGTTGGTGTCCAGTTTAAATTTTTCATATCTGGCGCCGTTGCATAGAAAGTTTTGGCATTTATAGGATTTGGTCTGAAAACCAATGCATCAGATGCTGCATATTTATTAAAAGCAGCTTTTGTTCCATCTTTTACTGCTTCTTCTGCAAATGCTTTTTCTGCATTAACTAAAGACTTTGTAGTGCCATCTGATTTTTGCGCAAATGCACTTACACTAATTGTAGCAACTAAAACTGAATAAATAATCTTTTTCATCATGATAAGTAAAATAGTGTTGCGAATATAGGATTTGAACTGTAAGACTTCCTAAAAAGTAATTAACAATTACACATTAAGCGGATGGTTTTTCTCTATAAATAGCTTCTAATACCGTTTGACCTACTGCTTTCAATGTATTTTTGTCGATATTATTTAAATTATCTAATTGTGTATGCCAATTCATATAAAAACCAGCAGCATCTGTGTAATGAATAATGTCGATGCAAGGAATTCCAGCTTGATTTACCCAAAAATGATCATCAATTAAGCTACCTGACGTTACATTTATAAAATAGGCAGAATAGCCGATTTCATTTCCAATATCCCAAACTTTTTTCACAATCGCAGGAGCGTATTTTCTAGAAATTTCATCCTGAGCAAATTGTGCATTTCCACCGCCAACCATATCTAAGTTGATGGCATATAAAGGTTTATATCCTTTTACTGGCGGATTTTTGGCCCAATATTGTGAGCCAATGCACCATGTGGTTTCGTTTTGGGATTCATCTTTTGATTTTCCATAATCTTCAATGTCCCACAAAATAAAATCTACCCCAACATTAGGTTGCTTTTGTTGAATTTGACGAGCCATTTCTAACATTACAGCTACCCCACTTGCACCATCGTTTGCCGCATCAAAAGGCTTATCATGCATATTCACATCAGGATCCTGATCTGAAAACGGACGGGCATCCCAATGGGCAGTTATTAAAACTCGTTGTGTTTTTTCAGGATTAAAGGCTACAATAATATTTTTTAATCGGTGACTTTTTCCATCATAAGTTTTTGAAGGTGCTTCTTGTACAAACACTTCACCACCAAAAGATTTAAATTTATTTACTAAATATTTAGCACAATTAGCATGCGCTTCAGTTGATGGAATTCGAGGGCCAAAATCTACTTGAGCTTTAGTATAGGCAAAAGCGCTGTCTGGATTAAAATCTGGGGAAGTTAGTTTTACAACCTGTTCAGTTTCTTCTTTCGTTTCTTTTTTATCAGATGTACACGCCTGAAAAGTGAATGTTGCTACCAGAGCAATGATTAAAAATTTTCTATTTATCATTTGGTACTATTTAAGATTTACTCCAAGTCGTTCCGTCTTTGCTATCTTTTAATTGGATACCAATATTCTGCAAGCCTACACGGATCATATCAGAAGTTGCGTAATCTTTATTTTCTTTGGCATCTTTTCGCAGAGCGATGACCATATCTAACACCTCATTTAATTCAGTATTACTGGTATCTTCATCTTTCAAACCAAAAACTTCAAAGATAAAATCATGCATTAAGATTGTCAATTTATCCAATTCTGTTGCAGAAATTTTTAATGTACCATCGTAAACTGTATTTACAATTCTAACCGCTTCAAATAATTCAGCAATCACAACAGGGCTGTTAAAATCGTCGTTCATTGCATTTTCGCAATTCTCACGTAGTGGATCAATTTCTACCTCACCAATTTCGCTCGCAACAAGTTTAGGCAATAAGCTAACCGCATTCATTAATCTTCTAAAACCTTTTTCAGATGCATCTAAAGCATCGTTAGAAAAATCAAGCGTGCTACGGTAATGTGCTTGTAGCATAAAAAACTTAACCGTCATTGGGCTATATCCTTTACGCAACAGCGGATGATTTCCTGTAAACAATTCTCCTGGCAAGAAACCATTACCTGCCGATTTAGACATACGAGTACCATTTACCGTCAACATATTTGTATGCATCCAGTATTTAGCAGGCTGATGATGGCTACATGCTTCTGATTGTGCAATTTCATTGGTATGGTGCGTTGCCGCTAAATCCATTCCACCACCGTGTATATCAAATTCCTGCCCTAAATATTTAGCGCTCATTGCCGAACACTCAATATGCCAACCAGGAAAACCCATTCCCCATGGAGAAGTCCATTGCATTAATGTCTCTGGTTTGGCTTTAATCCAAAGCGCAAAATCGAGTCTACCATGTTTATCATCTTGTCCGCCCAACTCCCTGGTGTTTGCCAGCATATCTTCTAAATTACGGTTGGTTAAAATGGTATAATTATATTTTTGACTATATTTTTCTACATCGAAATATATTGTTCCATCTACTTCATACGCATACCCATTATCGATAATTTTTTTAATCATTTCGATTTGCTCGATAATATGCCCAGTTGCTGTTGGTTCTATACTTGGTGGCAAGGTGTTAAATACTCGCATCACATCGTGAAAACCTAAGGTGTATTTCTGAACAATCTCCATTGGTTCCAATTGTTCCAATTTCGCTCTTTTAGCAAATTTATCATCACCTTCATCTCGGTCTCCCTCTAAGTGGCCAGCATCGGTTATATTTCTTACATAGCGAACTTTATACCCACTATATTTTAAGTATCTAAAGATTAAATCGAATGAAATAAAAGTGCGACAATTACCCAAATGCACATCACTATAAACTGTTGGACCACATACATACATACCTACATGTGGGGCATTTAATGGTTTAAATAATTCCTTTTTTCGTGTAATGGTATTGTATAATTGAAGATCTTGTTTCATGCTACAAATGTAAATAAAAAGAGATTAATAGAGGGATGAAGCTAGCATTAGCGCTTGGTTGTTTTTAAACGTAAGTCGCTACGCAAAGGGAAATGATCAGATAATTTAGCTTGGATAATATGATAATTTGTAACTTCAATATCTTTAGTGGTGGCAATATAATCGATCTGAAAATTAGGAAATTTACCATTATAAGTTCTTCCCAATCCCCGGCCTTGTTTGATAAAAGCATTATTAAGTGAATCGGTAATTTTAGTTACCGCATAAGATGCGGGTGTATCATTAAAATCGCCGGCAACTAAATATGATGTTGTACAAGTTTTCATGTGTGCTTTCACTAAATCAACTTGTTCGCTACGTTTTTTAAACGCATTTTTCAGCATCCGTAAAATTCTTTTAGAAGAATTCATCTCGGCATCCATTTCTTTTGTTACCTTTTCTAAATAGGAGTAATCTTCACTACCAAATGAAATGGATTGTAAATGAACATTATATACTCTTAAAGATTGCCCATTAATATCTAAATCCACAAAAATACTCCCATTTCCTGCATCAGGTCCGAACACTATATTTCCTTTATTTTGTATGGGATATTTGGAGAAAATAGCTAAACCAATTGCTTCAGATCGGCTTTCCATTGTAGGTTGGAAATAATAATATTTTGTATTTAATAGTTTCATTAAACTATCTACCGTGTCATATGGGCCTTTATAACGGCTATAAAACTCCTGAAAGCAAATAACATCTGGATTTTGCGTTTTCACAATTCCCAACATTTTCTCTTTTACTTTCTCTGTTATTTCTTCACCGTAAGGTTTAAAATTATGAACATTGTAAGTCATCACTCTGACTAAACTAGCTTCTGCTTTTTCATTTTTTCCAGCAGTACCTAAAAGACCAAACGTAGCAATTAAAGAATGCCAACCAATACCAATAACGATAATCGTTAACAAGAAAAAAATCCATTTTTTACGTAAGATCCACCAAAACAGTAAAATTACATTTGCCAATAGAAAAAATGGATAGGCCAATCCGAAAAATGCGAGAATGATATGTTGACGAGGATCATTGTTACCCGCAAGCATTCCACATACTAAACCTATAGCGACTAATATTGCTATAAAAATGATCAGTTTATCGAAAAAGGTTAATTTACTTTTCTTCATTAATTCTTGCTTGCCTTAAACAAAGTCTCTTTTTCCTCTTTGCTTAATTTATCATATCCGTTTTTAGAAATTTTATCTAATATCGCATCTATTTCCTTTTGATTAACAACGCTTCCTTGTTTTTTTACATTTTCATTTCGAACTACTTTCAGTTTAGGTTTTTTCTTGAAAATGGTACTCAAATCTGTTCCATTTTGTAGCAGTTTAATGTATATAAATCCAAATAATACACCGCCTAAATGAGCTAAACTTCCACCTACATTTGGTGACATTGTTCCAATTAAATCTAATAAGATATAAACCAATAAAAGGTATTTAATTTTTATTTCACCAATAAATACTAAACGAATGCTATAATCTGGAACTAAGGTTACTAAAGCTGTAAAAATAGCCATTACACTTGCCGATGCACCTATTAATGGAATATTCTCTGCGGTTTTAAAAACAGGAACTATATTAAAAATTAAAGCATAAAAAACTGCGCCTAAAATCCCTCCACCTATATATAATACATGAAATTGACGTGGCTTCACAAAATCCAAAAGGAGTTGTCCCATCCAATATAACCAGAGCATATTGAATAAAATATGAAAGAAATCGGCATGAAAAAACTGATAGGTTAAAACGGTATAAAAGTGGCTTAACCATAATTCTGGAACTGATGGAAAAGCTAAATAATTATCTATTAAATTATTAACCAACCCTTGATAACCGGCAAAGAAAACAATTACCGAAGCTAATGATACACCTACAAAAATAAGAATACTAATGCCTATGTAAAGAAAAACCGGATTTCCAGATTTAAAAAATTTAAGCTTAAAATCGTTCCACAAACTGTTATTCATAATAATCGTAAAAGGTGTTTTTATCTTTCCAAAGTTTCACTAAAATAAAGCCAATTAAAGCTCCACCTAAATGGGCAAAGTGTGCAACAGAATCTCCCTGAATGCGTGCTACACCTAAAAACAATTCTATAACAATATAAATTGGAATAAAGTATTTAGCTTTTACGGGAACCGGTATAAACATTAGATATAATTCTACATTTGGATACAACATCGCAAAGGCCGTCATTATTCCAAAAACTGCACCTGAAGCACCAACCATTGTTCCAAAATAGATTGAAGCAATTTTTACTGAATTCGCCTCGGAAAAAAGTTGTGGATTGTAACGATCCATCGCTAATAAATCTAATGGCAAATTACCATGATTAATTACCGACCCAGTTACTTGATACAGCTCAAAAGCTTGAACGCCCCATTGTAAAGCTAAAGCGCCTAAACCTGTAATTAAATAAAAATTAATAAATCGCTTAGCTCCCCAACGACTTTCTAAAATTCCGCCAAACATGAAAAGACCAAACATATTGAAAAATATATGTGTGATATCGGCATGCATAAACATATAGGTAATTGGTTGCCAAATACCAAATTTGGGTGAATCAAAATAATGAGCCCCTAAAATTTCAGCTAAATCAATTCCTTGTTGTTTGAAAACCCAAGTTGCAACAAAGAAAATCACATTAATGATGAGCAAATTCTTTACAACTGGTGGTATATCTATGTTATTCATATTTATTTATCAAATTTCTGAGCGATTTCCGTTAATGCAATAGTTTGTATAACTGGTTTCCCACTAATGCTAAAATTAGGAGTTTTACAGGCAAAAAGTTCTTCAATTAGGGTATTCATTTCTTGTTGACTTAAAGCCGTTCCACCTTTTATTGCACTATTTTTTGCCATACTTCTGGCTAACGCATCTCTTCTATCTAATTTAAGTTCTTGTTGTGAGTTTTTAAATCCTTCTATTAAATGTTCAAACAATTGAGTTTCATTGATGTTTGCACTTCCTAAATCGACAGGAATACCTTCAATAACCAAGGTATTTTTACCAAACTCTCTTACTTCGAAACCCAAACTTTTAATATCGTCTAGCAAACTTTTGGCTAATTCATAATCATTTGGACTTAGCGTAACAGTTTGAGGGAATAAGCTTTGTTGCGATGCTCCTTTTCTATCATCCAAATGCAGTAAAAATCGTTCGTACAAAATTCGTTCGTGAGCAGCTTGTTGATCAATAATCATCACTCCAGATTTAATTTGAGAAACAATATAACGATGATGTATCTGCATAAATTGCTTTTGTACAGGTTCAAATTGATCATCCTTCTGATTTCCTAAATCAATAGACACTTGTTCTGGAACATGATGATTACTTATCTCATACAAAGACCCCCAGTTTTTACTTGGTGCTATGCTTCCTTTGCTCTCATTTCTAGAAAAAGTAGTTTGCTTTGTCTCAGTGCTTGTTGCACTAAAAGGATTAAAATCTGGATTAAAAGCAATACTCGGTGGCACAATATCTTCTGGTGCTTTATGACTTATCATACTGCTAAAACCAGTTTCTTGATTAAAATCTATAGTTGGGCTAATGTTAAATCGACCTAAAGATCTTTTTACTGCTGAATGAATAATCGCATAGATTGATTTTTCATCCAAGTATTTAATTTCTGTTTTTGTTGGATGCACATTTACATCGATTTTTGCAGGATCAATGTCAATAAATAACACGTACAATGGAAAATTATCATCAGGTAATAATTCTTGATATGCTTTATTTACAGCGTGATTCAAATAGGCATCTTTTATAAAACGATCGTTCACAAAAAAGAATTGTTCACCTCTAGTTTTCTTGGCAAATTCTGGCTTTCCAATAAATCCTTTTAGGTTAATAATCGTAGTTTCTTCTTCTACTGGAATCAATCGTTCATTGTAATTATTGCCAAACAAATGCACAATACGTTGTTTCATAGCAGATGCTGGCAAGCGATAAACTTCTAATCCATCGTGGTGTAAGCTAAAAGCGATGTGTGGTTTTGCTAAGGCAACGCGTTGAAATTCATCAATAATATGACGCATTTCTGCTGGATTACTCTTTAAAAAATTTCGTCGAGCAGGTGTATTGTAAAACAGATTTTTTATAGAAATGCTGGTGCCATTTGCTGTGGCAACAGGTTCTTGTTTAATAAAAGAAGCGCCTTCAATTTGTATCAATGTACCTAATTCATCCTCATGACGTTTGGTTTTCATTTCTACTTGTGCAATTGCAGCAATTGATGCCATTGCTTCACCTCTAAAACCCATGGTGCGTATAGCAAACAAATCTTCCGCTTTGCGAACTTTAGAAGTTGCATGACGCTCAAAGCACATTCTGGCATCAGTAATTGTCATGCCACAACCGTTGTCTATAACTTGTATTAAGGCTTTTCCAGCATCCTTAACAATCAATTGTATTTTATCCGCACCTGCATCTATGGCGTTTTCTAGTAATTCTTTTACCGCTGATGCAGGTCTTTGCACCACCTCTCCTGCTGCAATTTGATTGGCAACACTATCGGGTAAAAGTTGTATAATATCAGACATCTATATTCTTTAGTAAGGCTGCTAATTTAACTAAAATAAGGCTAATCTAGGTTACAAAAATTGATTGTTTAATTGTCAAATTGCTATTATTTATGCCACATATATGCAGATCAAATACTAGATTATAAATAATAAAATCTACGCATCTGCAGCTATCTTAATTTTGTTACTCAAAAACTCCATACTGATTTTATATCTTTAAAATATGAAAAGAATTCTCCCATTATTTGCTGTGCTCCTAATTTTAGTTGGATGCAGCAAACCAAAAGCAGATTTACTAATATATAATGCAAAAATTTATACGGTTAATGACAAATTTGATATAGCAGAAGCGATTGCTGTTAAGGACGGTAAAATTTTAGCCGTTGGTAGCAGTGCTGATATGCGTAAACAATACAGTGCAACAGAAGAAGTAGATGCAAATGGAAAAGCAATTTTTCCAGGTTTTATTGATGCACATGCGCACTTTTTCGGCTATGGCGAGAGCCTACAAAGTGCCGATTTAACTGGAACAACGAGCTGGGAAGATGTGTTAAACCGTCTCACAGAATTTGCAAAATCGCATCCCGATGGTTGGTTAACTGGAAGGGGTTGGGATCAAAATGATTGGCAGGACAAACAGTTTCCAAGTAAAGAAAAATTAGACAAATTATTCCCAAACAGACCAGTTTTATTAGAAAGAATTGACGGACATGCGTCTATAGCTAATCAAAGCGCTTTAAATGCAGCTGGAATTACAAAATCATTTGCATTGACTGGAGGTGATATTGTAGAAAAAGATGGAAAGTTAACTGGTTTACTTGTTGATAACGCAGTGGAATTAGTTTCAAATAAAATCCCTCCGCCAGATGAGAAAAAAGCAACAAAAATTCTATTAGATGCACAGAAAAATTGTTTTGCTGCAGGTTTAACTACGATTGATGATTGCGGTTTAAATTTTGATGCGGTAGAATTTATAGAAAAAATGCATAACAACAAATCGCTAAAGATGCGGATGTATGTGATGCTTTCGGATGCCGAAAAAAATTACGATTACTTATTTAAACGAGGGAAAATAAAAACAGACCGACTAAATGTTCGTTCATTTAAAGTATATGCTGATGGCGCTTTGGGTTCTCGCGGAGCTTGTTTATTACATCCATATACCGATATGCCAACTAAATCTGGTTTCCTATTAAGTGATCGTAAACACTTTGAAGAAGTATCAAAAAAAATTAACGAACACGGTTTTCAAATGTGCACACATGCCATTGGAGATTCGGCTAATCGTACCATCTTAAAAATTTACAATCAGGTTTTAGGAGGGAAAAATGATAAACGTTGGCGAATAGAACATGCGCAAGTGATAGCGCAAAGCGATTTTAATCTGTTTGGCAGTGCCAGCATCGTGCCTTCTGTACAACCTACACATGCCACATCAGATATGTATTGGGCAGCAGATCGTTTAGGCAAGGAAAGAGTAAAAGGTGCGTATGCCTACAAACAATTGTTAGATCAAAATGGTTGGATACCTTTAGGAACTGATTTCCCAGTAGAACAAATAAATCCGATGCTTACTTTTTATGCTGCAACCGTTAGAGAAGATGCTAAGGATTTCCCAAAAGGCGGATTTCAGATGGAAAATGCATTAACGCCAGAGCAGGCCTTAAGAGGAATGACCATATGGGCAGCAAAAGCAAATTTTGAAGAAAAAGAAAAGGGAAGTTTAGAAGTTGGCAAGTTTGCAGATTTCGTCATCCTAGAAAATGATATCATGAAAGCGAGTCACCAACAAATATTACAAAATAAAGTATTAAAAACCTATCTAAATGGAGAAAAAGTATATGAAGCAAAATAAATTAATTAGCATAATTGCCACTTGTTTAACTATAGTTTTCACAATGAGTGCTTGTGCTCAAGATCACAGACAGAATGAAAACCGATTAAAAAATATAAATACCATTGCCAATAGTTCAGTTCTATTAAACAACCAGCAAGGCTTTATTCCTGTTACTAAACTGGCGGATAAAAAATTTGTTTCCATTAATTTAGGTTTCGAATATCAATCTTCATTTGATAGTTTATTAAATAAATATGCTGAAGTAAAATCTTTAAGTGCCGAAAAATATCGTGATTCAGCTACGCTAAATGACTTAGCAGATGATTTGAAATATTACAGCACTGTAATTATTAGTATTACAGATAAAATGGCAAACAACGGTCGTTTTTTAAATTTTATTAGCGATGTAGCCAAACACAAAGATGTAGTTTTAGCTGTTTTTGGTGATGGAAAAAGTCTAAGTTCATTTGATAATTTAAGTGCTCCTATTGTTTGGAGCCCTCAAAATAACAATGAAGCAGCAATGGTGGTTCCGCAGCTTATTTTTGGAGGAATAGCCGCACAACAAACCTTAACTAAAGGATTTTCTGCAAAGTATACTGCAGGTTCTGGTTTTAAAACTACAGTTACTCGTTTAAAATATTCAGTTCCTGAAGATGCGGGTGTAAATACTGAGGATTTAAATGAAATTGATAAAATTGTTGCCGAGGGAATTGCAGGAAAAGCATCGCCAGGAATGGTGGTTTTAGTTGCTAAAGATGGTAAAGTAATTTACAATAAGGCTTTTGGTTACCACACTTACGATAACGTAATGCCAGATAAAGTAACCGATATTTTCGATTTAGCCTCGGTTACCAAAGTTACCGCAACAACGCCAACTGTAATGCGTTTGGTGGAGGAAGGAAAATTAAAATTGGATACGAACATTGGCTACTACATTCCCAGAGCAAGAAATACACCAATGAATGCGATTAATGTTCGCGAGGTAATGCTGCATCAAGCTGGATTTATTCCCTATATTCCTTTTCATAATTATATTAAAGAAGGAGATTATAGTCGTGATTCATCAGCTGCTTATCCAACAAAAGTTGCGGATAGATATTACATTAAAAAAGGATTTTTTAGTGATTTCATGTGGCCAAAAATGCTAAACTCTCCAATTAAAACTCGCGGAACATATGTTTATAGTGATATCAGTATGTATGTAATGCAAGATATTGTAGAGCACATTACAGAAAAACACGAAGAGCAATATGTATTAGATAATTTTTATACGCCTTTAGGGATGCAAACTGCAGGCTATTTGCCACGTAATCGTTTCAGTAAAGATCAAATCGTACCTACAGAGGACGATCAAGTGTTCAGAAAAACTTTGTTAGAAGGTTACGTACACGATCAAGGTGCAGCATTAAAAGGTGGTGTTGCTGGTCACGCAGGGTTATTTGGGAGTGCTAATGACTTAGCTATTTATTACCAACTTATGTTAAATAAGGGCACGTATGGTGGTGAACAATATTTTAAGCCACAAACAGTAGAAACATTTACCAGTAAGCAATCTAATGTGAGCAGAAGAGGGTTAGGTTTTGATCGTTGGGATCCAGATTTGACTAAAAAATATCCATCAGAATTGGCTTCTCCTCAAACGTTTGGACATACGGGTTATACTGGTATTGGTGTTTGGGTAGATTCATCTAGAGGATTGGTTTACATCTTTTTATCAAATCGTGTGAATCCAACTGTAAGTGAGCAACTTGGAAGAATGAATATCCGCCCTAGAATACAAGATGCAATTAACAGAGCAATAGATAAAGGAAAGAAATAGTTTAAAATAATGTTCTAAAAAGGTTTAAACAAAAACGGGTTCCAAATATGAAACCCGTTTTTGTTTTTGTAAGCTTATTTCTTCAAGCCAATCTCTCTTAATCTTTCATCTAAATATTCTCCAGCTGTCATATCGCTATATGCTTTTGGATGTTCTGCATCAATGCAAGAACTCAACGAGGTTAAATCCATATCGCTACGCGGGTGCAAAAAAAATGGAACAGAAAAACGTGAAGTTTTCATTAATTCACGTGGTGGATTTACCACTCTGTGTGTAGTAGATTTTAATTTGTTATTGGTTAAACGTTGCAACATATCGCCAACATTTACTACAATGTCTGTATGTTCTGCTTTAATCGCTAACCACTCATTACTTCGAGTTAAAACTTCTAAACCATCGGCGCTTGCACCAATTAATAAGGTAATTAGGTTAATGTCCTCATGCGCTCCTGCACGTACAGCATCATCAGGCAATTCTTCAGGATTTTCTATTGGAAAATAATGAATCCCTCTTAAAATAGAATTTCCATTGTGTACATGTTCATCAAAATAATTAATTGGTAATTCTAAATAAGTAGCAATAGCACGTAATAGATGCTTACCATTCTCTTCCAGTTTTTTATAAATTTCTCTTGTTACCGGATTAAATTCTGGAATTTCTTCTAATACCTCGTTATCAGGATATTCATTTTTTATCGGATCTCCATCACTTACTTCCTGACCAATTTGCCAAAACTCTTTTAAATCTGCCGTTTTAGCGCCTTTTGCAGTTTCTTTGCCAGCACTTGTATAGCCACGTTGTCCAGCTAACTCTGGTTTTTCGTATTTACGTTTCGTTTCTACAGGCAAAGCAAAAACGCCTTTAATATTTTTATATAATTTATCAATCAATTCTTGACTTACGCCATGATTAGTGATGGTTACAAAACCAGAATCGTTAAAAGCTCTTCCTAATTCGTCAGAAAACTTTTTACGTTGTTCTTCATTTCCATTAATATACGTACCTAAATCAAGGCAGGGGATATACGGTGTAGACATAATATTTTATTTAATGAACATTAAAATTAGAAAAGATATGTTAATAAATCTTAACCCTTCTATTTTTTGTTATTTAACAAACTAAACAACAAAAAGTTAAGTTATTAACAAATTAGCTGAATTCACAATTAAAAATACAATTTGTCAAGGTTAAGTCCCTTTTTAACTTTAAAAAACTATCCTATTTTGTTTTACGTATTATTACTTAAGTAAATATCAAGATGAAATATATCACAATTATGGTTTTAATTCTTTTATCTATGCAAGATGCTGAAGCTCAAAAACAGAAACTACAAAAAGCAACCTTTGGAATGGGTTGTTTTTGGTGCACAGAAGCTTTGTTTCAACGCTTAAATGGCGTAAGTAACGTTAAATCTGGATATGAAGGTGGTGATGTTCCTAACCCTACCTATGAAGAAGTTTGCACCGGAACTACAAATCATGCAGAAGTTATTGAAGTAACTTATGATCCTGCAAAAATTAGTTACGATGAATTGTTAGAGGTTTTCTGGAAAAGCCACGACCCTACTACATTAAATAGACAAGGCGCAGATGTTGGCACACAATATCGCTCAGTTATATTTTATCATAACGATGAACAAAAGGAAATTGCAGAGAAATATAAAGCAGCATTAAATAAAGATAATGCTTTTGGCAAACCTGTGGTAACTACAATTGTAAAAGCTGAGCCTTTTTATGTAGCAGAAAATTACCATCAAGATTATTTTATTAAAAATGGCGAGCTTCCTTATTGCCGATTGGTGATTTTACCTAAAATGGAAAAGCTAGAAAAATTATTTAGAGCAAAGCTGAAAAATTAATTTTAAGAACATCAATGAAAAGCTGGGCAAATGTTCAGCTTTTCTTTTAACACCCGATTGTCATTACACCCAAAATGACAATTTACTTATCATACATCAAGAGGAGATCGGTTTATATTAATCACTTTTGTACCATAAAATTGATATATAAAATGAGTTTAATAGAAGCACTAAATTGGCGTTATGCCACTAAAAAAATGAACGGCAAAGCTGTTCCGCAAGAAAAAGTAGATTTGATTTTAGAAGCTGCTCGTTTAGCACCAACTTCTTCTGGCTTACAACCTTATAAAGTTATCGTAATTTCTAATCCAGATTTAAAACAAACACTTTTACCACATTCATTTAATCAATCTCAAATTATAGACTCTTCTCATCTTTTGGTTTTTGCTGCTTGGGATACCTATACAGAAGATAGAATTAATGGTGTGTTTACACATACACATAACGAACGTGGCACTCCACCAGAAAGCACAACAGATTATCAAAAAATGTTGATTAATAGTTATGTACCTAGAAGTGAAGATGTGAATTTTAATCACGCAGCTCGTCAGGCATATATAGGTTTTGGGATGGCATTAGCCGAAGCAGCTATTCAAAAAGTAGATGCTACACCAATGGAAGGATTCGACAATGCCGAATACGATAAAATTTTAGGATTGACAGAAAAAGGACTAAAAAGTGTTGCAATTATGCCTTTAGGATATCGTGATGAAACTGGCGATTGGTTAGTAGGATTAAAAAAAGTACGTCAACCAAAATCAGAATTCATTATCGAATTCAAGTAAAAAACACATTAGCTATACACGGATGCTTTGCAAAAAGGCATCCGTTTTTTTATGCACTTTTGAATTGTAAAAATATGTTAAAGATTAGTTACAATGCGTATCCATCAATCAATAATCAATATATTAGCAAACATTCCAAAGCTTAATCCAATTAGATGAAATTTCCAAAAATTCTCTTTACGTTAGTCGCTTTTATATTTATTCTGAATTCAGCTGCTTTTGCACAACAGGATAGCATTGCATTGAATAACATCATTACAAAAACTAAAAGATTAGCTGACGAACAACCAGTAGAAAAAGTTTACCTACATTTTGACAAGCCTTATTATGCTGTTGCCGATACGATGTGGTTTAAGGCCTATGCAACTATTGATCAAAACTTGCCTTCGCCCTTAAGTAAAATAGTGTACGTAGAAGTTTGGAATGCTCAAGATTTTTTAATGCAAACTGTAAAATTACCTCTTAAAAATGGAGTTGCTTATGGCAATATTCCGCTTAATATGCAAAACTACAAACAGGGTAATTATTATGTAAGAGCGTATACATTATGGATGCTCAACTTTAGCAATGATTATTTCTTTACTAAAACCATTCCACTTGGCGAGGCAATAGACAAAAAGTTAATCACTAATATTTCATATAGTAACGAGCAAAACGATAAGAATTTAAAAACTACAGCTAAAATTCAATTTAAAGATATTGCCAAGAAACCCTATGCCAATAAAACAGTAAACTGGAAAGTTATTTCTAATTACGATGTGGTGTTAAAAGGAAAAGGGACAACAGATCAAAATGGTATTTTAACAGTCACGGTAAATAGCAAAGCTGAAGAGCTTATTACAAAAGGAACTTTAATAACTGATATCAACATTGCAGATAAAGAGGTTGCAAGTGCGAGCTTTAACCTAAAACAAACCGTAAGCAATGTAGATTTTCAGTTTTTTCCCGAAGGAGGGCAATTGATTAGTGGCATACCTAATCAAATAGGTTTTAAGGCAATTAAAGTTTCAGGTTTAGGCATTGATGCAAAAGGTGTTATTATTGATGATCAAAACAACGAAGTAACTGCTTTTACATCTTCTTACGCAGGCATGGGTTCGTTTTACGTTACTCCAGAAAATGGCAAAAACTATAAGGCTAAGGTTACATTTAAGGATGGCACCATAAAAACTTTTGATTTGCCTAAAGCAATTGCTTCTGGTATTACATTACAAATAGTCAATTCTAATGCAGAATTTATTAATCTTAAAATATTAGCTAACACATCCTTTTATGAAGCGAATACAGATAAATCTCTTTTTGTTGTTGCACAAAATGCTAATGTGATTTATTATGCTGCTAAAGCCAGTTTAAAAAATCAAGTCATTATGACTAAAATTCCTAAAAAGAATTTTCCATCCGGAGTAGTTCAAATTACTTTGTTTAACGCAAATAATGAACCTTTAAGTGAGCGATTAACTTTTGTTTTGCATCCAGATGCAATGAATTTAACTGTTAAAACAGATTTACCCGTCTACAAGCCTCGTCAAAAAGTAAAAATGACATTAGATGCCAAAAGTGCTGGTTTGCCAACTGCAGGAGATTTTTCTGTATCGGTTATCGATGAACAAAAAGTACCTGTAGATGAAAACAGTGAAACCACAATTTTAAGCTCGTTGTTACTTACATCAGACTTAAAAGGATATATTGAAAAACCTAATTATTACTTCACTAAAACTGACGATAAAAAACTTGGTGATCTAGATAAATTAATGCTCACTCAAGGATATCGCAGATTTGCTTATAAAGATATTTTAGCTGGACGTTATCCTGTTGTTACCTATTTGCCAGAGCAGGGAATTAACATTACAGGTACATTAAGAGACCGTACGGGTATGCCAATAAGAAAAGGTGCCATGCGTTTAATGGTTACCGGAAAACCAATTTCTTCAGAAACAGTCACCAGTAATATGGGCGTATTTAATTTTCAGAATTTAACTTTCCCAGATTCTTCTCAAGTAGTGGTTAGTGCTAAATACAATCCGAATGCAGCAAATTTAATGATTATGCTTGATGGAACTCCTACAGCTGGTGCTGCAAAAAATATTAATAATGCCGATGAAGTAACTAACATTGACACCGTACTTTCTGCTTATTTAAGCAATAGTCAAAAGCAATACAGATACTTGCGCACACTTAAAACTGTTGAAATTAAAGGCGCAGCTGTTAAAAAACCAAGTCATGCAGACCACAGTACATTGTCCGGTTTAAGTATGGTACCAGATCATTTAATTACTGGTGATCGTCTTTCAACTGGTTGTGGTCAATTTTTAAACTGCTTAAAAACGATGGCTACAGGAATGACTTTTGACATTGAGAATTTCTATGTTTCAAGAGATTACAATCAAGGCGGCAGAACTCCAGTTCAAGTTTTCATCAATGGAAATCCAGTAGATACTAGAGACGTTAACAATGTAAATCCTGCCGAAGTAGAATCTGTTGAGGTTTTCCTAAAAGATGATTTAGGTACTGTTGATAGAGCGTACGGAACGAAAGGTGTATTGGTAATTAATACTAAAAAGGCACCTGTTGGCAAAAAAATAAGTAAACAAGAATTGATGGACATGTTACCAAAAACAAACATCATTACGTTTAGTCCAATGGGATATAGCAAAGAGCGTGAGTTTTATTCACCAAAATACCTTCCATCAGTTATATATCCAAACAGTGATTTACGTACAACCATTTACTGGAATCCTAAATTAATTACTGACGATAAAGGCAATGTAAGTTTTGAGTTTTTTAATGCTGATGGCAAAGGATCTTATCGTGCCGTTGTAGAAGGTATTGATAAAAATGGAAATGTAGGCAGAACAGTTTATCGTTACACTGTTAAATAAATAATTATAATATAAAAGTGCAGCGTTTCCGCCGCACCTAAATTTTACCTTAAGGCTGATGAAAACATCAGCTTTTTTTAGTTTTCGCTAATTACATCTTTAATGCCCATGCATAGTTTTTCCATTTTTTGATAAGAAGTCAACGAATTTTTTTGCTTCTTAACATCAATAATGATAAAACCTGGCTCAGCTTTTAAATAAAATCGAGTGTTATCTTTCAAAACAACTTCCGAGTTGTGCTTGCTTTTTACAGTTGAAAAAAGGTCATCTTCTTTTAATGTACTTTCTATATATGCAATTACTTTTGCTGTTTTCCTTTCGGGATAAGAAGCTTCGAAATTATACGCTCCTTCTGTTTTTTTAACGCTGATAGATTGGTTGGACTGATTTAAATTACATCCAAATACTAGGCAGCATATAATTGCGAATAAATAGTGTTTATTTTTCATGTTATTATTTTTAAGTTATTAATTACTTCCTGCTCTACCTTTAATATCATCAGTTGCAGTATTTCTATTCCTGGCTGATTTTACATTTTGATTTCCAAAAGCATAATTAATTGTAAATGCTCCTCGTCTACTTAAATATCGATTAACGACATTTAAGTTTACATTTTGATACTGCAATTTCCCTTCCCAATGATTGGTTAAAAAGATATCATCCATGCTCAACCTAATTTTAAGTTTCTTATTCATTAAGCTTTTTTGAATACCAGCATTTAAAGCGTATTGTGTAATTGTAGTTTGCTCCACCCCTCTTAAACTTGGTGTATTTAACCAAAAATTAAGTTCTAACGAAAAATCTTGAGGTAAGGTAAAGGAGTGATTTGTATTAAAATTATAGGCTATTTTATTGGCAGTGTATGCTGCCCCTTCTAAATTTCCATCATCAAACTTTAAGAAAAACATACTTATGTTATTTTGCATTCTCCAAAATTTAGCCACCTTAATTGGAAAATATAAATTAGCAGAATAGGTTTGGGCCCTTCCTAAATTTTTACGAATTACATTGATAATCCTTGTCTCTTCATTTTGCTGACTAATTTGAGTAATCATATCTTTTGTATCTGCATAATTCAAAGAAAATGAAATTTCTTTATACGTATATCCTACTTCATAGTTATAGGTAAATTGAGGTTTTAAATATGGATTTCCTTCATCCAAAGCATAAGGGTCCATGTAAAACACAAAAGGATTTAATTGCTGATAATTTGGTCTATCAACCCTTCTACTAAAAGAATAATTAATGCTGTTGTCTTTATTTAAGGTTTGATTTACAAAGAAGGTCGGAAATAGTGATAAATAATTTCTATCCACTACTTTATTACTCGTTACCGAATTACCATTAGAATGTGTGTATTCCGCTCTTAATCCTAATTGAATTTGCCATTTTTTCCATTCCTTCGCAAAATTAGTGTATGCTGCATTTATGTTTTCTTTGTAAATGAAACTATTAGATTTTCCAGCATCATTTTGCCAAGTTCCAGCTAAATAGTTTTCAGAAATTAAATCATTATGTGTAACGACATAACTGCTTTTTAAACCTGCTTCTACTTTTACCGTTTTATTTACAGCCCATGTAAAATCTGATTTAGCTGCTACTACATTTATTTGTGCATCAGTAAAGTTTCTTAATGCAGTGGTTTTAGTTAAAGTCCCAGTATTGTCTAAATATTGTGCATTAAACTTATCGTTCTTTTTATTGCTAAATCCAGAGTAATCTACATCAAAAGCTAAATTAGTTCCTTCTTTATCAAAATCATGTTTGATGTTGAAATTCGCCGTTAAATTTCCAACTGGAGAATCTGAAAGTGCCAACTGATCTACTGTATTAGAAGTTGCAATGCTGCTTTGCATTTCACTAATGTGTGTTTGACTTACATTATTTAAATCAGAGTTTATGGTATTTGCATCAACCATTACACCAATAACCGTTTTGTCGGATACGTAATAATCTGCGCCCAATTTACCCATGTATGCAACTCCTGTCGTATTTCTTTCAAAATTCTGGTTAAAAGAACTTGCTAAGTTTTTCGTGAAAGTATTTCGTAAAACGTTGATGTTGTTAAAGCCAACCTTTCTATTAAATGCTCCAGTTCCATATACATTCCACTTATTTACGCGATGATTAAGTGTTAAACTTAAACCAACACGATACATATCTTTTGGGAAATTCGGCTGAAAACCTTGACCAGTATTTAATGATAAACTTCCATTTGTACCAAAAGCTTTATTACGTTTCAGCTTGATATTTATAATCCCCGCAGCACCCGCAGCGTCGTATTTTGAAGATGGATTAGTAATTAATTCTATCGTTGCAATTTGATCGCTGCTCATATTACTTAGCAACGTAGTTACATCTGCACCCGATAAAAAGTTAGTCTTTCCATCAATCATTACTGTAATACCCGATTTATTATTTAGTTTAATTTCATCGTTTTGTCGATCAACTGTAACGCCTGGTGCTTTTTCTAAAAGTTCTAGCGCACTATTACCCGATGAAACAATACTTCCCTCTACATTTAGTACGGTTTTATCTATTTTACGTTCGATATATGGTTTTTTACCTTGTATGGTAACTTCCTTTAATTGTTTAGTAGCACTTTCTATTTTAATTACTGCAAGTGCTACATCTTGGTTAACCATAAATTTTGGTGTTGTTAACGATTTATAACCAACCATATTAATAGAAAGTAAATACTCCCCTGCTTTAATTTCTTCAAAAGCAAAACCACCATCCAAATCTACCGACGCACTTTTAACTAAACTACTATCAGGCAAGTGCACTAATTTAACAATGGCATAAGGTACATTTTCAGACTTCTCGTTGGTTATCTTACCAGAAATCTTATTTAATTTTTGGGCAAAAGAAGCCCCGCACACCAAAAGGCATGTGAATAGCACTAGTAAATTTTTCATGATTTCTCTGTTCTTTTGTTTGTCTGAGTGAAAGGAGAATGCGCTCCAATCACTCATGTAAACAAATTAGTTAAGGATGAATTTCGTCTTGTGGATGATCTAGTTCACTTTTACATTTCAAACCTTCTTCAGTCATTACCCATTCTCTGTATTCACTATCTTTTTGATCATCTGTATTGCAAGAGTAATAGTAAAATTGTAAGTAGTTATATATATTATCGTTTAAGAATAAATGTGTTCCAACTGGTACTTTTAATGTAATGTGTACTTCTTGATTTCTCCAAATACTTTCTCTCTTTAACTCTAATCTCGGACTAAGTGTTAGCAATGAATCCTTTTGTGTGTATTTGTAGTTAATGTTTTGCGCATTTTGCAAGGCAACTTGAAAGGTTTTTCCTTGCGATTCGTAAGTTTGAACCATGGTAGTTTTAGCATTATCACTTTTAACGATTTCTATACGTACATTACGTGGAACTCTAAAAGGATGATCATCAGAATCATCAACAATGATACGTTTGCCAAAATCCATTTCACTAATTCTATACGCTACACTATCGTCTTTACTTAACACCATGCTTTTATCTACATCAACTACATAAGTTGGATAAGTTTTTAACTCTGTAGTTTGTACCAATTCTGCATGTTCTTGAAACTCCGATGAAATTTTAGCAACATAATAAACAGTAGATGAAACGCCGATTAACCAGATAATTAATAAAGCAAAAGAAACTGTTTTATGGATGGCCATTCTATTAAAAGCTACTCTTATCGCAAATAAAACCAAGGCCAATACCGGAATAAACAAGGTAACAAAAGCACCTAATACAATTTCACTTCTAAAACCTTGGTTAATAATTGATAAAGGGAAATAATCATAAGCATTCGAATCCCAGAAACCTAAAAATGCAGCTAAGCAGATAATTAAGGAGATCATCATTCCAAAACCGCAAATAATAAATGAGCCTGCAATAATTTTCATAATTACTTTACCAGTACCATTTAAAAATCTGCCTAAAACCTCTATCATTTCAGTAATAAAATTTCCTGAACGTTTAACCATTGGTCCGAGGTGTGCATTTGCAGATTTCATGTTTTCTTTAAAGGCAGCAAGCTCTTCGTCAAAACTTCTTTGATAACCGTATAAATTAGTTGCTTCACCTTTCATCGACATTTTTTCTGATCTAGAAACTGCTCTTGGCATTGCAAACCATAAAATGAAATAGGCTAATATTCCAGATCCACCCAAAAAGATAGACAAGAAAGCGATTAATCTTACCCAACGTGCTTCGATGTTTAAGTAATGACCTAAACCTGCACAAACGCCTGCGATTACGCCTTCATCTGTATCGCGGTATAGTTTGCGGTATAGTTTTTTACTACTGGTATAGTTGGTATACGTATTTCCTTGCGGAGCTTCTTCTTCGTCTTCTGTTTGAAAATCTTGAACACGACCCATTTGTGCAATTACACTCTGAACATCTGCTAATTCAATTACTTGCTTTTGTGCAGCTTGCAAAATTTCCGAAAACATTTCAGCAATTCGGTTTTCTATATCCGTTACAATTTCAAAATCATCAGCATTTTTAGCAAAATGTTGTTTAATCTCGTTAAGGTAAGTAGTTAATATCTCGTAGGCATCCTCTTCAATGTGAATGATAGAGTTACCAATATTTATAATAAGTGTCTTTTTCATGTTTGCTGTGTTTAATTTTGAGCGTCTGTTGGTTTAGTTGCACCATGCTGAGAGGTAGTTATGGCATAAGCCAATTCTTCCCATGTGGTGTCCAATTGTTTTAAAATCTGTTTGCCATCTTCGGTAAGCACATAATATTTACGTGGTGGACCAGATGTAGATTCAACCCAGTTGTAACTCAACAATCCGTTGTTTTTTAAGCGGGTAAGTAAAGGATATAATGTTCCTTCAACTACGAGTAGTTTTGCCTGCTTTAATTCGGCGATAATATCTGAAGCGTAAATCTCTCCTCTCGATATAATTAAAAGCACACAATATTCAATTATGCCTTTTCGCATTTGTGTTTGCGTATTTTCTGCTATCATAAAACAAAGATATATGTTTCATATAGTATTATGCAATACATAGTACTATAAATATTTTATAAAACACTTTAATTTATTGATAATCAGCATAATAATTTTCAATTTACTTTTTATAAAAACTACATTGTTCAATAAAATAGATAGATTTTAATAAAAATCAGTATTAAATGTACACTTGTTTTAGTCAACAATCACACGATAATGAATACAGTTTAATTGCTATATAGAAAAAAGAACACTGTATAAAATGACCTGTTTAAGAAAACATACATGTGATGTAAGGAGGGAAAAAATGAAATTTAAAAAGTGCGAATACCAATCGTATAGCTAGATTTTCAAAAAATCAAACAACTTAGTAATCATTGGCTTAAGTTTTGTAATAAAAAAAATAACCTATAAAAACATCATCCCATGATTATTAAATTACCCCTACCAACTATTCTTTATGCCAGACATAAAGTTGTAAAAGTAACTAGCCCTTTAACGATAAGGGATAGAGTTAAAGCCGATCGTTTAGCTATTTGTATTTCCTACCTAATCGCAATTGCTGCTGCTGTTATTTTATCTTAATTAAAAAGATTTATAGCAATAAGGTATCAATTCGATGTGCTTGCACCATATTTAAAGTTGGCGACCAGCTGTACACGGTAAAATGTCCGTCTTGTGAAGCTACTAAAGCTTGTGCATTTCTTTGGTCGAACACAAATTGAGCAGCAGAAAGATGTCGAGTTCCACCAATTTTTGCAGGATGAACAACTACAGCTTCGCCACCTGCAATTGGTTCAGAGAAAGATAATTCTTGAATATGAGCACTACTATTCGCTCTGCCCGTTTTAGCACCAAAAGCAAGCAATTGGTATTCATCTGTAATAATAGTTACACCATCAATTGCAGTCAATCCGGCTAAATGATCTACTTCTCTTTTTAAGGCACTTTGCCAAAATATTTCACTCGCATCAGGTCTATCTTTATGCACTAAATCAGCCAATCCTTTAAATGAAGGGTTTAATGCATAACTAATTGGTTGAATAACCGAACTTTCCCAATCCTTTGTACCTTGTGGGACAACCAACAATGCTCCACCTCTTCCATGCGCTCGCATAGAAACTGCTAATTGAATTAAAATATTTGCAGAATCATTCCAATACGAATGTGCTGTTAAATCTAATAATGATAATAATATGGAAGGGCAGTCTGGACTACCTGCACTTTTATCCTCTACAATTTTTATTTGATCGCCTTTTAACACCGCTACGTTGGTGTATTTACCGAAGCCATAAATTCTACGGTGTTTAATAACCAATAATGCTGGTTCTGAAACATCGACTACAAAACAGTAATTAGGAATATTTAAGGTAGTACCCCAAATATGTAAATTATATCCATCGTGCCAAACGCCAATGTGAATACCACCTCGTTCTACACCTGGTGCTAATTTGGTTAATACATTTGGATTTAATGGTAATTTGTGGTTAAAAAGCAAAGGTTTACCAGCTTGTTCTGGTGGTAAAAAAGCAATCGATATTTTAGGAGAGTGTCCTTCTTCTTTACGCAAGCTCGACCAAAAAGCAGCATCTAATATTGCTTCGATAACTCGTGCAGGTGGTTGTGGTGCTAAATCTTGTTCGCCTTTAGCATTAGCTTCAGCTAAATGTTTTGCAAAATGTACTTCTATTTTCGAAGCCACTAATTTAGCTGCTTGGTATGTTGCTCGGTTTACCATTTCACTAAGTTATGTTTTTCCATTTGCAGTTCTAATTTTTAATCGACTGTTTACATTTTATCGACTTTTTATTTATTTATTACATGGATTATTGTTCAAGCAATATGTAGCAAACATTTCTTATCCTACATCAAGAACCAAATTTATAAGTGAGCTTATCTTTGTATTACTAATTTATAACAGATATGGCACAAACAGTAATACACAAAGCTAACACCCGAGGGGTGGCAGATCATGGTTGGTTAAAAAGTTATCAAAGTTTCAGCTTTGCTGGATATTACAACCCAGAGCGAATTAATTTTGGTGCACTAAGAGTTCTGAATGATGATATTGTAACTGGAGGCATGGGTTTTGGAGAACATCCCCATGATAATATGGAGATTATTTCTATCCCATTGGAGGGAGAATTACAACATAAAGATAGCATGGGAAATACAGCGACCATTAAAGCTGGAGAAATACAAGTAATGAGTGCTGGAACAGGAATTTATCATTCTGAATACAATGCTGATGCAACAAAACCTGCTAAATTTTTACAGATTTGGTTATTCCCTAACAAAAGAAATGTAACTCCACGATATGATCAAATTGTATTAAATAATACAAACCTTCAAAATGAGTTTGTACAAGTTTTGTCGCCAAATAAAGATGATGCAGGTGTATGGATTTATCAAGATGCTTGGTTTAATTTAGCAAATTTCACAGCAAGCACTGCAAAAACCTATTCATTTCATAAAGAAGGAAATGGCTTGTATGTTTTTGTTTTGAAAGGAAAAGTAGAAGTAAACGGTGAAGCATTAGATACAAGAGATGGGATGGGTATTTGGGATACAAATTCTGTAGAACTAAAAGCAACAGCCGATGCAGAATTTTTGTTAATGGAAGTTCCAATGGAGTTTTAATTAAATGGTTTAGTGGTTATTAATTCAATAGTAGCTGTCAGTATAAAAAGATGGAAAAAGTAAAAATATTAATCATAGGCACCAATAAACCAATTATGGAAACCATTGCTAGATTAATTGATAAAGATGGACTATGGCAAGCTACTATTGCTTTCTCTTTTGAGGATGCGCTAGCGATGTGTTTACAACAAGATTTTAAGCTAGTACTTATTGGTGGCGGTATTGTGGAAGAACAAGAGCTTGAATTAAAAAATTATTTAGTTAAGCACAAACCTGAATTACCTCTTGTTAAACATTATGGTGGTGGTAGCGGATTACTTTTTGCAGAAATACATCAAGCTTTGAATACAACTTACTAATAAGTTAAATTGTAGATTAACATTGAAGCATTGTTCATTAACTTTGAAGCATTGTACATCAACAAAAGATAATTGTACATCAACAAAAGCTAAATGTTCATTAACATTGAAGCATTGTTCAACAACAAAAAGCAATTGTTCATCAACAAAAGGTAATTGCTCAACAACAAAAAGCAAATGTTCATTAGCAATGAGTAATTGTTCATCAACAAAATGCAATTGTTCATCAGCAATACATTAGTGTTCATCAACAAAGAGCCAATGTTAATGAACAAAATGTAAATGTTCATTAACAATAGACAATTTATACCCTACAATAAACTATAAGTATACTGAAGATTGCTAGTGCTAATCGCTATTGTAGCTCAGTTATAACTTCTAAGTAATTTAAAAATCAAATAATCTTCATTAATTAAATACAAACGGCACAAATCTTGTTATGTTGATGAAAACTATTTAAATACTTAATCTTTAAATTATGAAAAAGCTACTTTTTACTTTTATTGCGGGTGCAGCACTTTTTACACTAGGCATATCTAATGCCAAAGCTCAAGATTACAAAACTGCAGGTGGTTTAGCCATCGACTTTGGTGATGGATCTACACTTGTTGGACCGCATATTAAACACTTCTTTAATGCGAACGGAGCAATTGAAGGAGATGTTCTATTTGCAAATCATGTAACTTTTATTCAAGCACTATATTTATACCATGGTGATATTTCTGGCGCTCCAGGATTAAGATGGGATTTAGGTGTTGGACCTGGTGTTGCGATTGGAAACAATAATACTAACTTTTTAATTAGACCTAATGCTGGTTTAGATTATAAAATTAGTGGTGCACCACTTGGTGTATCTTTAGATTGGAGACCAGCATGGCAATTCTTTGATGGTGGAAATGATTTTAATGCCGCAAGATTTCAAATTGGCTTTAGATACATATTCAAATAACAATATATAGTTATAAAAAATCCCGTTAGGCAAACCTAACGGGATTTTTTTGTGTTCGTCATTCCCAACTTGATCCGATAGCTATCGGATGGGAATCTTAATGAAAGTAGTTTATACTTAATTACCCATCCATTTTTTGCGAACAGCCAATTGTAATGGTGTTGCATCTTCTTTAACAGTTGCTTTTAATCTTACTGCTGGGTTTGCTGTTAATGTGATATCCAAATCTTTTTTAAGACCATCTCTAACAATGCTAATCTTCACTACATCGCCAACTTTTTTGCTGGTTATTTGGCTCATTCTTTCTAAACTCATCTCAGCAGGAACACCGTCAACCGAAACAACTTCATCGTTTACGTTTAAACCACCGTTCCAAGCACCAGATCCACGAGCTACACTACCAACAATAACTTTACCAGATCCCATTGAAGCTCTACCTGCATTAGCACCTAAATAAGGTACACTTTTGCCTTCATTTTCATTTACTACATCAATACCTGCGTAACCGAAATACTTAGCAAATTCAACATCTACTGTACCGGTTACATATTTATTCCAGAAATTAGTAAAACTGATTCCGCTTACTTTCTCTACCATTGCTTTAAATTCTGCATCAGTATAGCCACGTTTTAAAGTTTTGCATTGTATATACATTGCTTTCATTACATCATCTAAACTTTTAGCCCCTTTAGTAGCATTGATAATTTCTAAATCCATTAAATTACCAATTACTTGGCCTTTTGAATAATAAGAGATAAAAGTGTTATTCGCATTTTCTGATGGACGATACGCTGGGTTAATCCATGCATCAAAACTAGATTCTGCAGCTGAATTAACTTTAGCGCCTGGTGTATTCATTACTGTACCAATACCACCTAAATTAGCATTTATGAAACCCTCTGGAGTAATAAGTCCAGCTCTTAACATCACTTTATTTGGATAATAAGAAGTGAAGCCTTCTGCAATCCAAAGGTTTGTCGTATAATTTTCGTTATCGTAATCAAATGGGCCTAAAGCAATTGGGCGCAATCTTTTCACATTCCACAAATGAAAGTATTCATGTGCAACTAAACCTAAGAAACCTTGGTATCCTCTTTCACTAGCGTATGCATTTCTGCTTGCGCCTAAAACAGTAGAGTTTAAATGTTCTAAACCACCACCACCTTGTGCATAGTTATGTACAATGAATGTATAATGTTTGTTAGGGTTTTCGCCAAAAACAGCTGTTTCTTGTTCAACTATTTTAGCCATGTCAACTTTTAAACGTTCTTTATCGTAGTTGCCACCACCATACATGGCTACTTCATGTTTAACACCCGCAGCTGTAAACTCAAATACCTCTTGATTACCTACTTCCAATGGACTATCGTATAAAATATCAAAATCAGGAGCAGTATAAGTGAATTGTTGTCCAGCTACTGGCTCTAAGCCTGTACTTACTTTATCCCATCCTTTAAATGGAATAATCTTCACCGTACTTGGTGTTTTTATCATCCCGGCAGGGTACATAAAAATATTTGCCGACGATAAGAATGCATGAGAAGCATCGATAAATGCGGTACGAACAGAAATTTCGAAAGCATAAACACGGTAGTTAATTTTTACAGCGTTTGCTTTAGCATTGTACACTCTCCAGGTATTTTTATTTACCTTTTCTGCTTTAACAGCTTTACCAGCAACTGTAGCTCCAAAACCTTCTACACTTTTAGCAAATTCACGCACCAAATAAGAACCCGGAGTCCATACTGGCATTTTTACATCTACATAACTTTTAGCAGTTAAGCCAGTCATGTTCATCTCTACTTCTGCATAGTGTGCTTGTGGTTCTGTGAAGCTTACCTGAAAGGCTGTTTTAACTTGTGATTTTGCCGCCATAGTTATGGATAGGAATACAATTAATCCGAAAATTGATTTTTTTATAAACATAGTTGAAATCTTTTAACGCAAAAATATAACTTCTTGCTTTTTTACGAAGCTAAATTAGTTAATAAGCTGTAACATACTTAGTACATCGTTCGATAAAGGAAACAATTAAATATTTTTGTGCGTTATCCAAATCATAAAACACATATGAAGATTAGATATATCATTTACACTATTCTCGCCTTAGGGTTAGCTTACCTAGTTTACTATAGAATTTCTGAAAATAAAAAAATTGATGGTGGCGGTGCACCAAAAGGTGGAAAAGGCGCAAAAGGTGGTCCCGGTGGAGCAGGTGGTTCTTTATCAGTTGATGGTATTGTAGCTAAAGCAAGTTCTTTTACCAACGATTTAGAAATTACAGGTACCATAGAAGCCAATGAATCTGTTGTGTTACGGAGTGAGGTTTCTGGTTTGGTAACAGGTATTTATTTTAAAGAAGGAAGCAATGTAAGCAAAGGTGCTACTTTATTAAAAATTAACGATAAAGATATTCAGGCGCAGTTACAAGATGCATTAACAAAACAAAACTTATCGGCTACAAGCGAAAACAGAGCAAAACAATTGCTGCAAAAAGGCGCTATAAGTCAGGAAGAATACGATATAGCTCTTGCGAACTTAAGGTCATTAAAAGCACAAGCCCAAATAGTACGAGCACAATTAGCTAAAACTACTATTGTAGCTCCTTTTAGCGGAAAAGTAGGATTACGTTCTATCTCTGTTGGCGAATATTTAACTCCATCTACCGTAATTGCCAATTTGTTAAGTACAAATCCTGTTAAGATTAATTTCTCGGTACCAGAAAAATACATTGGTCAGATTAAATTAAACTCAGAAATTACGTTTACTACAGACGGATCTAACAAACGTTTTTCTGGAAAAGTATTTGCCATAGAACCTGGCATCAATCAGCAAACACGTACGTTACAAATTAAAGCTTTAGCGCCAAATCCGAATAATGAACTATTACCCGGTTCATTTGCAAAGGTTAAACTCGCTTTAGCTACACAAGAAAATGTAATTTTAGTTCCAACACAAGCTATTATTCCAGTTTTAAATGGAAAAATGGTGTACATCAGCAAAGATGGAAAAGCAAAGCAAGTTAACGTAGAAGCTGGTACACGTACTGCAGATAACATTGTAATTACTTCTGGTTTAAACGTTGGCGATACCGTGCTGACTACTGGTGCTATGTCTTTAAAACCAGATGCAGCAGTTAAAGTTAAAATAGCAGGAAGCAAAGAAAAAGGTGCAAAGCCAAAAGGTTAAAAGTTAGAACGTTGAAATATTGAAAGTTCTGGATTCAAGTAAGGTCCCAAAACATTTTAACATTAAAACTTTAAAACATTACAACAATTAAAAAATGAGTATATCAACCACAAGTATAAAGCGACCCGTTCTTGCTATTGTAATGAACTTACTAATTCTCCTGTTTGGGGTAATTGGTTACAACTTTTTAGGGGTTCGTGAATACCCATCTATTGATCCAACGGTTGTTTCGGTACGTACCTCCTATCCTGGTGCCAATTCAGATATTATCGAATCTCAAATTACAGAGCCTCTAGAAAAATCAATCAACTCTATTGATGGGATCAGAAATATTTCGTCTTCAAGTAACCAAGGAACAAGTAATATTACCATAGAATTTGATTTAGGTAAAAACATTGAAGAAGCAGCAAACGATGTTCGCGATAAAGTTTCTCAAGCTGCACGTAGCTTACCAAAAGATATTGATGGTTTACCTGTAGTGAGCAAAGCCGATGCAAATTCAGACAATATTCTCTCTATGACCATACAAAGTGACAAGAGAAGTGTAACTGATTTAAGTGATTTTGCAGAAAATGTAATTGCCGATAGAATTCAAACTATACCGGGTGTAAGTAGTGTGCAAATTCAAGGGCAACGTAAATATGCCATGCGTGTGCGTATAGATCCAAATCGGTTAGCTTCATATGGTTTAACCTCACAAGATATTGTAGCTGCGCTTGATAAAGAAAATGTTGAATTACCTTCAGGAAAATTAACAGGTGCAACAACCGAACTAACTGTAAAAACTTTAGGTAAGTTAACTACTGCCGAAGAATTTAATAACTTAATTATTAAGAGCGATAGCAATAATGTAGTTAAACTGCAAGATATTGCTTTAGTAGAACTAGGTTCTGAGAACGAAGAAACCGTACTTCGCGAATCGGGAAAACCAATGGTTGCTGTTGCCATTATCCCTCAACCTGGGGCAAACTATTTAGATATTAGCAAAGAGTTTTATAACCGTTACGATAAACTAAAGGCAGATATGCCAAGCGATATTAAATTAAACGTTTCGCAAGACAGTACTATTTTTATTAAAAAATCTGTTACTGAAGTTGCCGAAACTATTTTAATATCGTTAGTACTTGTAATTTTAATTATCTACCTATTCTTTAGAGATTGGGCAATTGCTTTTAGGCCTTTAATTGATATTCCAGTATCCTTGATAGCTACCTTCTTTATCATGTACATTTTTGGGTATTCGATAAATGTACTGAGTTTACTTGCTATTGTATTGGCTACAGGTTTGGTGGTAGATGATGGTATTGTAGTAACAGAAAATATCTTTAAAAAGATAGAAGAAGGCTACTCGCCTATTGAAGCTGCAATTAAAGGTTCTAATGAGATTTTCTTTGCAGTTATCTCCATTTCGATAACATTGGCTGCGGTATTTTTACCCGTAATTTTCTTACAAGGTTTTGTGGGGCGACTGTTTAGGGAGTTTGGGGTGGTAATTGGTGCCGCGGTATTAATCTCGGCATTTGTATCGTTAACGTTAACTCCAATGTTAAACGCTTACCTAATGAAAAAAGGCGGGCATACACCATCTAAATTTTACACCATTACTGAACCTTATTTTGTAAAACTGAATGAGAGTTATAAATCTAATTTAAATGCGTTTTTAGATAGAAGATGGTTAGCCATTCCAATTATTGTAGTATGTACGGGTTTAATTGTTCTTTTTTGGAATTTACTCCCTAAAGAAACTGCACCATACGATGATAGAAGTGCTATCAATGTAAACGTCTCTACACCAGAAGGTTCTTCATTTGCTTACACCGATAAATTTATTTCTAAGCTGAACCAAATGGTAATGGATTCTATTCCAGAGAAAAAAGTAAACATTACCATTACATCTCCAGGTTTTGGTGGGGCTGGTGCTACCAACTCTGGTTTTATGAGAATGGGCTTAGTTGATCCTTCGGAAAGAACAAGGAGTCAGAAAGAAATTGCTGATAAGCTAACTAAAATCACCAAAAAATACTCAGAAGGTAAGGTAACGGTAAACCAACAACCTACTATTTCTGTGGGCAGACGTGGTGGCTTACCAATCAGTTATATTTTACAAGCACAGAACTTCGAGAAATTACGTGAGAAAGTGCCTTTGTTTATGGATGAAGTTTCTAAAGACCCTACATTTTCTACTTCTGATGTGAACTTGAAATTTAATAAACCAGAAATTAATTTAACCATTGATAGAGCGAAGGCAAAAAATTTAGGCGTTTCTATTGTAGACATTGCGCAAACACTTCAACTGGGGTTAAGTGGTCAGCGTTTTTCTTATTTCTTTATGAATGGAAAACAATACCAAGTAATTGGACAGTTTGATATAAGTGACCGTAAAGATCCTTTAGATTTAAGCTCGGTATATGTAAGAAATGACAAAGGACAACTGATTCAGTTAGATAATTTGGTAACTGCGAAAGAAGAAAGTAGTCCGCCGCAATTGTATAGAAATAACCGCTTAATATCAGCAACTGTATCTGCTGGTTTAGCACCAGGAAAGAGTATTGGCGATGGTATTAAAGCTATGGATGATATCGCGGCAAAAGTATTGGATGAATCATTTACTACAGATTTAAGTGGAGAATCAAGAGATTTTCAAGAAAGTTCATCCAACACAATGTTTGCTTTTGGTTTAGCTTTAGTTTTGGTTTATTTAATTCTCTCGGCACAATTTGAAAGTTTTAAAGATCCGATTATTATTATTTTAACTGTACCAATGGCAGTTGCGGGTGCCTTTTTATCCCTTTGGTTATGTGGTCAGAGTTGGAATATCTTTAGTCAGATTGGTACCATTATGCTCATCGGTTTGGTAACTAAAAACGGTATTTTAATTGTAGAGTTTGCCAATCAGTTAAAAGAACAAGGCAAATCTGTACACGATGCCATTAGAGAAGGAGCTGTTTCTCGATTAAGACCAATTTTAATGACAAGTTTAGCCATTGCTATTGGAGCATTACCTATTGCGATGGCCTTGGGTGCTGCGGCAAAAAGTCGTATGAGTATGGGTATTGTAATTGTAGGTGGAACATTGTTCTCGTTGGTTTTAACATTATTTGTAATTCCAGCGATCTATTCTTATTGGTCTAAAGAACATAAAGAGAATAAAGATTTAACAGATTCATTAAAATCAGCATTGGCTGATGAAGCTGCAGCAAAAAAATTAAACGACTAAGATGAAGATGAAGCACTTTATATTTTTTATTGCCATATGGGTTGCAAGCGCTAATCAACAGTTGTTTGCCCAAGAAAAATTAAGCCTTCAAGATGCAATTACCATTGCATTGCAAAACAACTACGATATTAAATTAGTAAACAACGATGTTGCCATTGCTAAAAACAATGTGAATTTAGGTAATGCGGGCATATTGCCCGTTGCAGTGGGTAGTTTTAGTACTGGTGGAAGTAGACAAAACACAGTTCAAACTCAGTCTACTGGTACACAAAGAAGAACAGATGGTGCTCGTAGCACGAATATGTCTTATGGTGTTGGGTTAGATTGGACTGTTTTTGATGGTTTTAGAATGTTTGCGAATTACGATAGATTAAAAGCATTAGAGCAACAAGGGCAAATTAATCTTAAAGCGCAACTTTTAACTACCATTTCTAATGTCATTACAGGTTATTATAATTTAGCAAAACAGCAGCAATTAGTAATGGCATCAGATAGTGCAATGGATGTTTCTAATCTCCGTTTAAAAATAGCAAACAATAAATTAGAGCTTGGTCGTGGTTCTAAATTAGATGTACTTTCTGCAAAAGTTGATTACAATACAGATACCTCCACTTATTTACAGCAAAAAAATCTGTTGGTGACGTACATGGTAACTTTAAATCAATTACTAGCTAGAGATGTAAATATTAGGTTTTCGGTTAATGATCAGATAGACATCGATAAAAGTTTAAACTACACTGAATTAGTTAATCAAACGGAACAATTAAATCCGGATTTACAAAATGCGTTCATCAATAAAAAAATTGCCGAGCTCAATTTAAAGCAAGTTAAAGCAGGAAGATATCCTCAAGTAAGTTTAAATAGTGGTTATGAATTTAATCGTAGTACCACGCCAACAGGGTTTAATACCAGTCTTAGAGCCAATGGATTAACGTATGGCTTAACGGCAAGCATAAACATATTTAACGGCTTTTTGCAACGTCAAAATGAGCGCAATGCGAAGATTGAAATTAGTTCATCGGAATTGACGTTAACTAAAACTAAACAAGATATTATTGCTCAACTAACTTCAGCTTATCAGAATTACAATACGTATTTAGAATTGGTGAAGCTAGAGCGAGGAAATGTTGATATTGCCAGACAGAATTTAGATATCACCTTAGAAAAATATCGTTTAGGAAGTATTGCTCCATTGGAATTGAGAGAAGCTCAAAGAAATGCTTTAGATGCAAATAGCAGGTATTTAGAAATACAATATCAGGCTAAATTGGCAGAAATTGCACTAAAAGAGCTAAGCGGCACTTTAAATATTCAATAAATTGCTATTTTTAGTGCATGATTTTAGTTGCAGATAGCGGTTCGTCCAAAACAGACTGGATGGCCTATAGCCCAAACCATACCATTAAGTTTAGTACACAGGGAATAAATCCATATTTTGTGAATGCACAAGATGTAGTTAAAATCCTAGCTAAGAACAAAGATATTTCTGCTTATGCAAACATGATGAAGGAAGTATATTTTTTTGGTGCTGGTTGTTCATCTCCCGATAAACATGAAATCATTTCTAACGGATTATCAACCTTTTTTCCAAATGCATTTATTAGTGTAGATCATGATTTGATTGGTTCTGCTTATGCTACCTGTGGTGACAAAAAAGGATTAACCTGCATTTTAGGTACGGGCTCTAATATATCTTATTACGATGGCACGAGCGTACATGCTGGTAATCATGGTTTAGGGTATGTATTAGGTGATGAAGGTTCTGGAACTTATTTTGGCAGAAAAGTATTAGTTTCTTACCTCTATAAAAGAATGCCCGAAGAGTTAAGCAAGGCTTTTGCAAAAACTTTTAATGTAGATAAAGAAAGTGTAATCACGAATATTTACCAAAAGCCATTCCCTAATTCTTATTTAGCAGCTTTCAGTCGATTTATGGCAGATCATAAAGAGCATTCTTTTATTCAGCAAATATTAAAAGATGGCTTTCAGGAATTTATAGATACTAATGTTAAAGATTACAAAGCGTACAAAACATTAGAGTGTAATTTTGTGGGTTCTATTGCTTTTTATTACCAAGATGAATTGAGAGCTGTTTTTGCAGAGAACGCTATTAAAGTTGGTAAAATATTACAAAAACCTATTGAAGGGATTTTCGAGTATATCCTTAAAAAAGAAGGAATAACTGCTTAATTGGTTACATCACAAATAAGAGTAACAACACGTCATTGCGAGGTACGAAGCAATCTTAAAGCGATAGATCATATATCTCTTTCTGACGTTGTAGGATTGCTTCGTACCTCGCAAAGACGACCGCTTTACAACCCTTATTTCCCCTCATCTACCTCATACGCTGTAAAGTTCCAATTCCCTTTGCCGTCTTTCTCATAAGTTACTTTATAATTAGAAGCAGGTGGTATAGTAAAATGAAAACTCAACTTTTGTTCCGTTGCATCTTTTGGAATGAAATGTTCCATAATTGAATTCGCTGTTGCTTCAATTTGTTCTCTCGAATGTTTTTTCATTTTAAAACCCTTGTCCTATTGTATATTCATGAAACTCACTTTCATTTCCGGTTCTATCAATAGCTGTTACGCCAAATGCGGTGAGCATTAATTTATCTTTACTTGTTGGTGTTCTACTGATGGCGACTAGTACATCCAAACTTTTATCGTTTCTATTCATAATGCGATAGTTCCATTTGTCGCCATATTTATAATACACTACCCATCTAAATACGTCACTCTTTTCAGGATGATTCCATCTAATTTGCCATAATGAATCTTTGGGAGTAACCGTCACAATAGGCATTTCAGGTGCTTTTTTATCTAGCCATTCACTAGCTGGCACAATGGCTTCTTTTTTATACGGACCATCTATTAATCCTTGTCTTAGTTTCTCATGTTTTACTAAACCTGCAATGCTCCAATGTAACGCACCCTTACTTGCTGGCACCATCCCTCTGGTAATCATTATTTGATTAATAACTTCATCTACATTTTTATCATCACCACCTAAACCAACGTTTAAACCTGGCCATAAATGTCTGCCTTTTGTGTTTTCAGATTGCCACCAACCTAATAAAACAGGCAAACTATGTGCAATATCATTTACTTTCCAATACAATTGTGGACTGAAATAATCTAGCCAGCCTTTATTTAACCATAATTTGGCATCTGCATATAGTTTATCATATTGGTCAAGTCCTTCAATAGATTCAGGATAACCTGGTCGCCAAATACCAAATGGACTAATGCCAAACTTAACGTATTTCTTTTCGCCTTTAATTTCTTTGTAAATACGTTCTATAAACGTATTTACACTTTCTCTTCTCCAATCGCTTCTTGATAATTTACCTCCACTTTGTTGATAAGCAGCCCAGCTTTGGTCATCAGGAAAATCTGCACCTCCATTGTATGAATCATACGGATAAAAATAATCATCAATGTGAACGCCATCTATATCGTATCGTTTTACAATATCTCTTACCACCGCAGCCGAATGATCTTGTACTTCTTTTTTAGATGGATCCATCCAATATTGTCCATCTTTTAATTTAACCACTAACTCTGGTTTTGATTTTACAACTGAAGTTGCACTTTCTTCACCACCAGATAAATGATGAGCACGATAAGGATTTAACCACACATGCAATTCTAATCCGCGATCATGTGCTGCTTCCACCCAAAATTGCAACGGATCGTAATAAGGCTCTGGGGCCTTACCTTGTTCGCCTGTTAAAAAATAAGACCAAGGTTCTAAGTCGCTTTTGTATAAGGCATCTGCCTGAGGTCTGATTTGTAAAATAGCGGCATTGAAATTCAAACTCTTCAATAAATCTAACAATACGAGGGCTTCTTTTTGCTGTTCGGCAGTAGTTAAGCCTGGTTTACTAGGCCAATTGATATTCGCTACTGTTGCAATCCAAGCCGCTCTAAATTCTCGAATAGGTTTTTGTGGTTGATTTTTTAAGTCATCATTTTTTTGAGCTATGCAAAGCTGAAAGCAGATTAAAGTTAATGAAACAAGGAGTAGATATTTTTTAAGCATGGGCCTGATTGATAATGAATACTGCTAAAACAAATTTGTCATTCTGACGAAGGAAGAATCTATTAGATAAATTCCTCGTTTCCTCGGAATGACAAAAATTAAATTATGTTTAGTTTAAACCGCCTTTACGGTTAGCCTTAACTGGTGCAGGCCAAGTTCCTGGTTGTCCAGTACGTTGGTTAACTGGCATAGGAGCTTTCTCTGTAGATGTTTTTTCTGGATCTTCGCTAGCCATGTACACTAAAATTGCAGCTAAAATTGCATTACTTCTAACCTCATCAAATACAACTTTATCATAAGTATCGCGATTGGTATGCCACGTATAGCTGAAATAATCCCAAGGTAACGCTCCTAAAGAAATTCCCAATGCGCCAGCTGCAACAAATGATGCGTTATCAGAACCGCCACCACTTGGTGAACCTGGGAAACTTGTTTTGATTTGATTTTTAATAGTATCAGGAACTGCAGCCAACCATCTTGGTAAAAAGTCTTTTGCTTTTGCAAAACCTTGACCAGAAATATTTACTACTCTTCCAGTTCCGTTATCTTGATTAAATAATGCTTGTAAGTTATTTACAATTTCTGGATGATCTTCTACAAAAGCTCTTGAACCATTTAAGCCTTGCTCCTCGCTACTCCAATGTCCAACTAAAATTGTTCTTTTAGGATTTGGATAGAATTTTTTCAATAAACGCATCGCTTCCATCATCATGATAGTTCCAGTTCCGTTATCTGTTGCACCGCTAGAAGCATCCCATGAATCAAAGTGGGCAGATAGCATTACATACTCATTTGGTTTTTCTGTGCCTTTTATTTCTGCTATGGTATTAAAAGTTGGTACTACACCTAATTCTTTAGATTCAGATTCTATTCTAAGCATTGGTTTATTGCCGCTTTCTGCTAAACGAAACACTAAGCCATAATCCTCTACAGATAAATCTACCGTTGGTATTTTAGTTGTGTTTGCTCCGAATACTTTATCTACTCCCCAACCTGCACTCCAGTTATTAATGATAATACCAGCAGCACCTGCTTTCTCTATTGCTAACGCTAAATTTTTAGCGTTTAAGCCAGTTTTAGCTAATCTATCTCTCCATGCTTTTGCTGATTCTTCTTTATCTTTTTTGAATTTTGCTAAACCATCTTTTGTTGAGAAATCTTCAAAGTTTTTATCTGGTCTACCAGAAATTTGAGCTTGAGAAATTAATACCAATTTGCCTTTTACTTTTGGCAACCAGTTTACAAAAGCCATTGAATCTGTTACTAATGGCAATACAATTGCTTCGGCATTAATTGGTTTTCCTTTAACTGTTGATGGGCTCCACGCTAATTGAGTCCCTTCTAATGTTCTTAATCTTGGACTTGTTAAATCAATGTGAGTAATTCCTCTTTCCCAGCCACGCCACTCGCCCCATTTTTCAGTTTTAGCAGAAATTCCCCAGTCCGTATATTTTTTTACAGCCCAATCCCCTGCTTGTTTCATTTGTGGTGTCCCAACCAATCTCGGGCCTACAACGTCAAAAAGTTCGTGAGCTAATTTTTCTAATTGTGAGTTTTCAGTTGCTTCTTTAGTAACGTTTGCTACAAATGCGTCTTTTGTTTGTGCAAAAGCCAAGCTACTGCTTAACATGGTCGCAACAAATAATAGCAATCGTGATTTTTGGGTTGTTTTCATTCTTATAAGTTTTGTTAGTTTATTTCCTGATTGAAAGATAAGAATTGCTAGAGTTTTAAGCAACAATCATCAAATAAGTTACAGGATGTACGGTTAGTAAAGTGTTAAACATTGCATGCAATACAAAGTCAATTGCATTCGATACAAAGCCAATTGTACGCTATATGTTAGTCATTGTATGCGATACATTGACCATTGTATGCCAAACATACGCCATTGTATGCTATATTTTAGTCATTGTATGAGATACATTGACCATTGTATACTAAACATACGTCATTGTATGCGGTACAATGACCATTGTATGCGGTACAATTGGGATTATTGCTGATGATAAATTAGTGGAAACTGCTTTTTTACCTATATTAAGGCATATATGAATTTTGCGAAGCTCTATAAATCCTTCCAAAAGTTGTCAAAAGTTGTCAAAAACACCAAAATTTACCAAAAGTTACCAAAAGTTGTTAAAAACAATTTGCTAAAGCTTTAAGATTACTCAGATTTATATTATTGTTTTTGGTGTTCGTTAACTATCTACGTTCGGTTACTTCGTACCTTGGAATGACAAAAAAAAGGCTCGTGAAACACGAGCCATCTGCGATTATATTAAGCTTATTATACTCCTCTCATCACACCAATCTGTTTTCCAGACCAATCTGGGAATAGCACTTTATCGTTATGAATACCTAAGTGTTTATCGGCTACTTCACTAAATACAGCCCTAAAATCAGTTGTTACTGCTAAGTCTCTACCATCTTCTAAGTTTTCTTTAGCTAATGGATTCATTAATCCATGAACCATACCTCCGTTCACACTATTTCCTAGAATGAAATTACATGAACCACGACCATGATCTGTCCCACCTGTTCCATTTTGAGCAACCGTACGTCCAAATTCTGTCATTGTCATTACGGTAACCTCATCTTGATATTTTCCCATATCTGTCCAAAAAGCCATGATACTATTGCTTAAATCGTTTACATTACGAGCAAAAATTCCAGTATCTGTACCTTGGTTAAAGTGTGTATCCCAACCGCCTGATTCTGCAAAAGCAACTTCCATACCTACATCCATTTTAATTAATTGGGCAATTTGTTTTAATGAATTACCTAATGCAGTAGCTGGATAAACGGCGTTATATTCTGGTTTGTAATCTTTAACATTTGTTTTTTGCAATAATTTAATTGCATCGAAACTTTCCTTACCTGTATTTTTTAGTAAGCCAGATGAAGTTTGATCGTACAAATCTTCGAAGCTTTTAGAAGCCATATTCGCACCAGCTTGGTTTCCTCTCAATTGAATATTGAAATCAGCTAAATTACTAATGGCAACTGCTGGATTATCACCATAAAATGATCTTGGTAAAGAGGAGGTTAAACTTACCGCTTGAAGAGGAGTTGCTGCTTCATGACCTAATAAACCTACCGCACGATTTAACCAACCACTTGCTGTACCTTTATTAAATGGTGTTCCAGACTCCATGAAATCTTGAGCATCAAAGTGAGAACGCGTATTATTTGGCGACCCAATACCATGTACAATTCCCAATCTTTTTTCGCGAAACATAGGTTCAAAAGCACTCATTGATGGATGTAAACCAAATTTACCATCTAAATCAATTAATGATTTTTCTTTTCCGCCTTGCGCTGCAGACATAAATAGGTTTGGCCGAACTGCTTTTAAATATTGATCGGTAAAAGGTGTTACTGCCATTAAACCATCCATTGCACCTCTTTGAAAGATGCAAACCATTATTTTTTTCTTTTTAAATAACCCTGGTGCAACAGTTCCCGCAACAGCATCAGCTAAAAATCCTGGTATACCTCCTAAGCTTATTCCAAATAAGGCTAAGCCCCCAGCTTTGATAAATCCTCTTCTTGATGTCATGATAAATTTATTTACGTTGAAATTCTGGTGATCCGATAATAACTCCTACAACTTGAGCAAGCATTGTATTTGTACCCGCTTTTTGTGCAGGCGAGGCGTTGAATAGCGCATTTTTCCCTTTTAATTTTCCTTTATCAGTACTTTGCTCCATCATATTGGCATCTTCATTTGCCATTGTATTCATTTGTTGAGGTGGTGCAGTTTGCGATGCCGCCTTTGCCACATTACCTTCTAAATTTGGATCGTTTAACATAGGTTTTAAGCGTGCAATCGTTTCATCTAACTTGCGTTCTGGCATCATCTTTTTACTATAAATTACTAATGCAGCTTCTGCACTTTCTGGCTCGTGGTTATTATTCATTGCTGCCAGATTAAAGGTTACACCAGGAATACGTTGTGAAGCTAGTGCCAAACCAAAATTCATTCGATTTAATAATGAACCTGTATTTATCCAATATTGACCTCTATCTGGAAAACCAGTTGGTGCTTGGTAATAATACATTTGCTGACCCATTTTGTTAATCCAAGTATATAATTGGTAAGGCTGATTTATTTTTGCATCTAAGCTTCTCACTGCGCTTATGGCAAGTTCAAATGGAGATTTTGTTTTTTCTCTTAGTGCATTTGTCGACCAAAATTCTGGCGCACTAACCATGGTGATCAATACACTTTTTATATTGCCATTACTACTTAAAAATGTTTTTGCCATTTTATCGATTAAGCTTTGCGGTGGATTATCACTTACAAAACGAGTTGCAATTTTTTTAGAAATGAACTTAGCTGTAGAGGTATGGTGAGCCAGCATTTGTAATAAAGCTACACCTTCTTCATAACCACCACCTGCAGGGAATTTTTTTCCCAAAACTGTTTTTTCTCCATTATCGTGACGAGTTATTACAAAAAGGAAATCTCCTTCGTGTACAAAGCCTCTTTTTTTAAGGTTATCATCACCAACATTTTCTATTATTTTTTTCATTGGTGCGCCGTAGCCATTTTCTCCCATTGGTGCTATTGTCCAACCAGTTAATATTCTAGCCGCTTGGGTAACATCACTTTGTGTATAACCACCATCAACACCTAGCGTATGTAATTCCATTACTTCACGGGCATAGTTTTCATTTAAGCCCGCTTTTTTATTTTTGTTTTGAGGGATTTTAGCTTTAGCCACTTTTGCCGCAAATTGTCCTTTACGTTTTTGTTGGCCACCCATCATCATATCTTCTCCATATTCATTTACAGGAATATTAGTTCCCGTACTACTAAAATTATCTAGATATGTGAGCATTGCTGGAGATTTAGCTGTGCTTAACACTAAGTTTTCAAAATCTCCAAAAACATTAGGGCGTATCACATCGCGTTCGTAAGCTGGTATATACGATGCACATTGGTTTTTGCTTAAGGCCACATTAAAATGGTTGAACCAGAAATCGGTCATTAATTCTTTTAATTGATTATGTGTATAAGCCGCCCTTAGTATTTTTTGGTTGATAAACTGTCTATATAATTCTTGTTGAGGTTTAATACCCTTTTCTTTCATATAGTTAGCCAATGTTGCTCTGTATTCTTTACTATTGGCTTTGTTTACCGAATCTTTATGAATATATCCATCTCTAACAGCAAACCTAACTACTTGGGCATTTCGTGGAAAAACATTTTCTACTTCTGTATTGGTTAAATTTATAGCATCAAACTTATCAAGCATTCGGTTTAAAGCTGTGTCTTCTAGATTTCCATCTAACTGTTGCTTCAGCCATTTTTCTAAACCCATTTTTGTTACCAATTCTACATCACCTTCTTTTGCTCCGTAGGTAAAACGACTTAGCAAATGTGCTGCTGCTTGTTGCTCTGTTAAGCCTGCTTTTTTATACGGCAAGAAAATTTGTTCTTTTTGCTGTGAAACTCTTACAAAAGAAGAAAGCACCAAGGCACTAATAAATGCTATGCTGCATACATAAAAACTGTGAATATTTTTTTTCATATCAATGGCAATTACAATGCTATGACAACGAAAATTAAATAAGGATTAATATAAGAATCAAAAAGAGAATATTATTTAATAAGAAAGTCAATTTAAAAGAGAATTTACTTGTTCAAATATTTGTCATCTAAACACTTAAATAATTTTTGTTGTTAAAAAATCATTATTTGTTATAACTTTTATTTACTTTGTAAATTAAATGCTCAAATCACTACAGTAATGCTCAAAATTCATGAATAAGGCAATTAGAATAAATTACCTATTTAAAATCGGTTTTCTTTTTGCGCTAGTTTATATGCTTTCCCCTAAAGTTACATATGCCCAAAATAGTTTTGAAATCGAACTAAAAAAGAAGATGGATTCTTTAATTAAAGAAAAAGGTCCATTATTAATTGGTCAAACTATGCTTCCAAACAATGGAGTACAAAGTCTTATGACACCTTCAGCTTGGGGTAGCACTGGCACCTATTTATTTGGTGTAATAGGCGGTGTACATCCTTCGGCATATAGCAAGAAAGCAGACTTAATATCTGCAGTGGGTGTTACATTTGGTAATCCTTCAAAAAGTGTCAATGTTTCAGCTAGTGTAAACATTACAAGGGTGACCGAATTACGTGACCTTTCAGTTAACTTAGTTGTAAACAGACAAATATTTAAGGCAAGTAGTATTTCTGTAGGTGGAGTTCAACTCTTTGCCAATTCTTCTGTATCAGATTCTCCAGACGGTACGTATTATATTGCTTTTAGCCATGCTGTGCAAACAGTGCGCTCTAAAACCGCTGGTTATTCTGCTTTAGGCTATACTATTGGCTTTGGAACAGGACGTTTTTTATACAAGAGTCCTTATGATATAGCATCAGGTAAAGGTAAATATGGCACTGGAGTTTTTGCAAACGTTTCTTTTGAAGTACTTAGACAAATAAATATCAATGCTGAATGGTCAGGGTTAAATTTAGGTTTCTCTACAGGGATTAGACCGATTAAAAATTCTGCACTTACACTTGGCTTAGGAGTTTATAATTTAACCAAATATTCAGGCGACAAACCGTCTATCCTAGGAACATTATCTTATCCAATTTCTTTAAATAAAAAAACAATATAAACACATAAACTAATGAAAAAGCTAATTTTTATTTTGCTGTTAATTGTAGCAGCCTTTAGTGTAAAAAATGCAAATGCGCAAAATGGTGTAAATAACAACTCAGATTGGAAAGTGCCATTGCCGGCACCTTCAATACCGAATTCTACACCTACTGCAACGCCAACTGCCGCACCTATTACTGTGCCAGCGACGCCAACAATGCCAGCTTTGCCAGGAATTCCAGTAAATACACCAGCAGCAAATGCAGTTGTCCCTGCTATTCCAGCAACGCCTGCGGCTCCACCGGCTCCAACTCCTGCAGCAACCGCAGCAGCAGCTGCTGCCCCTGTTACTGCGACTGTTATTACATTACCATCACTTCCAATTTTACCGCCAGTTCCACCAATTCCACCGCTTCCGGAATTAAGATTAATTAATCCTTAAGGCAACTATTAACGCTAGCTCTATGAATAATGATCATAAGTCAATTTTAAGAATTGCACTACTCTTTTCATTTCTTTTGATGTCTTTTACTGTACAGGCACAAGAGAAGCATCGTGTTTTTACACTTAAAGTAGGTAATGAATTTCAAAAAGAGATTCTATCAAACTCAAAAGCAGTAGTTCAACGCGGAAATCAAACATTAACTGTAAATACCACTTCTTCTCTTACTAAATCATATAAAGTAGTAAACGCCAGTGATAAAGGTTATGATTTAAACGTAACCATTAAAAAAATGGATAATCTAATTGATGCTTTAGGTAAGCAATTCCATTACAATTCGGAAGGTAAAGGAGATAGTACTTCTAGAATTGAAAAAGCATTAAACTTTATGCTTAATAAACCTGTTGATGTTGCCATTGATAAATATGGAGTTATTTTATCTTCAACAGAATATAAAAGTGAATTAGCCACAGATACATTGGTTTCATTTGCAGGACTACAAATGGAAACATTTGAAAAAGGAACTTTATTAGGTCTATTAGCAGATATAAACGTTAATAGCACCTATAAAAAAGGCTACACTTGGACTGACTCTGTTAAAATTTACAAACAGAAATTAGTGACAAAGTTTTGGATTGAAGACATTAACCAAAAAAACACTGTTATAAAATTTAGTAGTACTATAGTTACTCCTTTGCTAAATAGCAATTCTAACGGAACGTATATTCTAGAAAACAGTACGGGCTTAATTGCTGAAAAATTAGTTTATACAGTTTCTACTGGATATCAAATTTCTACTGGGGGAGTTGCTTATGCTGTTTCCCGATCTACCAGTCTTTCTGAAAGAGTAAGCAACTACGCTGACCGTAGTTGCTTACTACACAATTTACTTAATAATTAATGTACTTATTGAATGCGGTAAACTTTCTGTTTCTGCTGCATTTCCTTGTATCCATAATTGATAAGGCAATTTCTGGTCTGTGTTATTCATTACAACCACAACAACAGAGCCATCAGGATTTTGGAATGCTGTGCTTATTAGCATTGAACGACTTGGGGAACTAATAATTCTTTTCGCCCCTGGCTTAATAAATTTAGAAAAATGACCAATGTAGTAATACGAATTGGTATACATTAATTTCCCTGTTTGAACATTTGCATGAATTGGTGCAAAACAGAAGTTACCTACATGATTAGGTCCTCCATTTTCATCTAAAAGGACATTCCAATCTGTCCATGCTGCTGTACCTGCATTAAAATCGTTAATCATAGAAAATCCATAACGCTCACCTAACGACCAATCGTTAATTCTATCTAAACTAAATTTCTCTACACATCCTTCTGTAAAAATTAATTGCTTTGTAGGGAAAGCCTCGTGCACTCTCTTTAAATTTTCGAAATTTTGAGTGCTTCCTGTCCAAGTTTCATACCAATGGAAACCAATTCCCCATAAGTATTTAGCAGTTTGTGGGTCATTTAACAACGTTGAAGCTCTTTGATAAATTAAATCACGATTATGATCCCAACCAATTAGCTTTTTACTTGCCATGTTATTTTTTTGCAAGGTTGGTCCTAAAAAGTTTTTGATAAAATCTCTTTCTTCTTCTGCTGTGTATAAACACGATTCCCATCTTTGAGTTGCCATTGGTTCATTTTGAACGGTTAAACCCCAAATAGGCATACCTTCTTTTTCGTAAGCTTGAATAAATTTCACGTAATAATTAGCCCAAGATTGGTTATAAGCTGGTAATAGAGAACCACCTTTTAACATGCTGTTATTAGTTTTCATCCACGCTGGAGGGCTCCAAGGACTTACAAATAAATTAATCTTTCCCCCAGCTGCTGCTGTAGCTTGTTTTATTAATGGAATTTTAAACTTACGATCATGTTCAATGTTAAACGTTTTTAATGCTTTATCATGCTCTGCAACATAGGTATAGCTATCGCTAGAAAAATCGCAACTGTTTATATTGGTACGAGCAATGGTGTAACCTATCCCTTTCTTTTTATCGTAATAGGCGGTTAAAAATTCTTGTTGCGCTGCCTTTGGTAGTTTCGCAAAAACTTCTGCAGAAGCATCAGTAATCGCTCCTCCAATTCCTATAAAGGTTTGAAAAGTTTTAGTAGGGTCTACAAAAACCAATGTTTGTGTTTCTACAGGTTGTTTTAAGGTTTTAAAAGTTAGCGTTCCTGTTTCTTCCATTGGTTTATCAGAACCTTTTACAGTTGAATACACAATTACCTTTTTGGTTGAAAAAGAAGTTTTTGCTTTTTGCTGTGCAAAAGATGACACAGTAGTAAAAGTTAAAGCAGCTAATAAAATGATTTGTTTGGATTTGTTCATTTGTATCTAGAATTTGGTTCGATAAACGAATTGCAATTTCCTCATTTTAAAAGCACAAACCAATAGCTAAGCTATCTGTAAGCTGATAATTTTACGCAAAGGTTTGCCTACTCACTTAAAACCAATTAATTTTCGGTTTGAGTAGTGGATTTGTAGTGGCTGTTTAAATTGCTTTTTTGTTAATGATTGTAAGCTACTGTTATAATCGAAATGATTACTAACTATAACAACTCTTCTGCAACTGTAGGATTAGATTTAACCGTTTTTTCTGTTACCATTTTACTTACTCTAGACAGCAAGAAAATACTGATGATAGAAATTACTACAATTACATAACCTACAATATTATAGTTTTCTAATGGACTTGACGTAGTTCTTTGTACTACGATCATTCCGGCAACTGCTGCAGCAACACCGCCAGCTATTTGCTGTAAAGATGCATTGATGCTCATAAAAGCACCCCGATCTTCCATTTCTGGTATTGCACTTGTTAAAGCCGATGAAGGAATCATTCTACTCATCACCCCCATCATCATTAAAATATTAAAAATAACCACTATCCAAAATGGTGTAACAGAAAGGTTTGTATAGAGCACACACATTCCCATCATCCAAACGGTAGCAATAGCAAATATTTTAAACTTACTAATCTTATCACTCAAGCGACCAACAATTGGCATAATTACTAATGAGCTTAAACCAGAAATGGTAAATAACATAACCAACTGATCATTAGAAATCTTTAAGTTATTAATGGCAAAAGCACTACCAAATGGCATCATCATAAAACCGCCTATAGATAATAATGCAGTAGAAGTAAAGCCAATACGATGCTTACGTTTTTTAATGGTATGCCATAAATGCAATAGTGCAGATTTGTCTTTTTGAATGGCTAAATGAGCTGTAATTGGTTTTAATTGAAATAAAATAAGGATAGCAATTAGAACTGCTAACGAAGCTACCATTAAAAAAGGTGCTTCCCAGCCCCAAAAAGTTGCTAGATAAAGTCCTATTGGCACACCTAAAACTTGACTTGCGCCGAAGCCCATCTGCACAAAACCCATTACTCGTCCACGTTGTTGTAAGCTAAATAAATCCGTGATAATTGCCATAGAAATGGAACCAATTACACCTCCAAATAATCCTGTGATAATTCTGGCAGCAACCAGCTCAGCATAAGTATGCGCTAAACCACAAAAAAATGTGCCAGCAATAAAGCCAAAATAAAAGAACATTAGCAGTTTTTTTCGATCAAAACGATCGGCAAAACCTGCAGTAAGCAAACCAGAAATACCTGCACTAAAGGCGTAAGCAGAAACAGCAAAACCAAATGCTTTTGGTTGCAATGACATTGATTTCATTAAAATATCACCCAATGGCGACATCACCATAAAATCTAATATTACCGTAAATTGTGTAACAGCTAAGAGGAAAATCACTACTTTTTGATAGCCTGTGAAAGGAATAATTTCTTGTTTCATTGGATTAAGTTAATTCACAGCAATAGTGACCATGATTAGTAATAAGTTCTATAATTTGTTGGTGATTTAAGGTGTATGATACTATCCTTAACACACAATCTTGATCATCTAACGCAACATTCCACTGCTCAATACCATCATAAGCATTTAAAATAGATTGCAATTTTGCTTTGCATTCTTCGCTTTTAATGTCGGTTTTAAATAATAAGATATGATCAAAATTTTCCATAAGGAATTAATTTTTTAATGCTTTGATAACTAGATCAAAAGTTTGCCACAACACCTCATCTGTCATTTTAAAAGGCTTTCCACCAACGCTTTGCCCTTCATTATCAAAGCGTACTAAAGAGTAAAGCGGTGCGTAGGCAACAGACCAAAATACTTCTAATGGCATTGGATTAATTTCGCCGTTTTTAACTACATTATCCATAAACTGCCCTATAACTTCTTTGAATTTCTTCATGAAATTATCCAAAAAACGACTTTGATAAGTAGAAGTTCGCAATTGCTCAAAAAATGCAACAGAGAATGGATGTTCAAGCATATAGGCGTAACGATTTTGCCATTGTACTCGCATTCCTTCTTCAAAAGAAACTGTCGGGTTAAAGTTTTTAATCATCGCATCGCCCATGGCATCTCCTTCTTCCTTTGCAATACTGATAATTAAATCGTCTTTGTCTTTGTAGTATATATAAAGCGTTGCTACAGAAATTCCACAGGCTTTAGCAAGCTTATTCATACTAAAACCTTCAAAGCCTTCTTTTACAATACTTTTAATGGCCATTTTTTTAACTAAACTGACTTTGTCTTCGTCTCTAGTTCTCATGGCACAAATATAAATGAATATTCATTCATTTATGAAGTTTATTTTTAATTCTTTTGAATTAAAATGGTTTGGCTATACATCTTCTTTGGATTTCTTCCAAATATCTTCGAATTCTTCGGGATGCCTTTTGAATTGAGCATGAACATAAGGACATAATGGAACTACTTTAAGTTCATGTTTGCGAGCATAACTTACCATTGCATTCAGTAAGCTTTTTGCTAATCCTTTACCTTCTGCCTTTGGGGCTACCTCAGTGTGGTATACAATTAAATCTCCATCAGAAATAGCCAATGCCATTTCAGCTAACTGCTCTTCCCCATCCATGATAAAAAAAGCTCCGCGGCCTTTATCATTTAAATCTAGCTTGATATCTTCCATAACCGAATTATTAATACGAATCAAATATGTCAAATTATTTAATAATTGAGGTGAAGCTTTTGTTAATTGCTCATAATGTGAGAATTAAATGTATTTAAACAGAGAAATTACTTAAAATATTAGGGCGTAAAAAAAGAATTATCGATATTTGAGGGTATCGGTATTGATGATCTCAGATGAATAAATTTAGTAAGAACTATACAATTTCTTCCAATCTTGTTTTATGCAGCTTTATAATTGGACTTGTAATTGTATTTATACGTGGGCTTGAGGATTGGGGAGATATTCTTATTTCAGGTATTTTTTTATGCTTAAGGTACTTTTCAGTTTTTTTAATAAAAAGGCGTTTTACCTGGGCAAAATATCTTTTAATTATCTTAATAGCCAAAAACATCCATCGTTTATTTAATTTAGAGACATCTCCACAGTTCAATACGTTTGCAATTAGTTTGGTTATTTTGCAAATTGTGATCACATCTGTTGCACTTTTCTTAATTGTTAAAATCCCTAAATTGGATTTAAAAAAAAGATTAGACATTAACAATAAATCATCTCAATAAAAAGAGACAGCCTTTTTCAAGTACTGCCTCTTCAGATTATAAACTACCAATTATAATTACTTATGGTATTTTGTCCAATGGTGGGACATTATTCTCGTAACCAGTATATCCTTTATTCTGATTAATACGACCATTTGTATTAAAGCGTTGTGCGCTTCCTGGAACTGGCCATAATACGTGGTAAGGAGAAATTTTGAAATTTACACCAGAAACTGTTGGCACCTGGTTTTTATAAAAATCATTTTTTTCCATTATTCGATCATAGAAAAAGTTATTGTCTGAGAAACTTGCCAAGTTGTACGTTTTTCCATTATAAGCAACTTTACCAGTAGTTGCGAAAATATATGCTATACGTGTTAATTCCGTTTTACGTGGCTCTTCATAATACAATTCTCTCGCTCTCTCGTCTAATATTGTTCCGATGGTTATCTTTGTTGCATCGGTAAGCAATGCTGCATTTGCCCTTGATCTTACTTGATTGATATCATCCATTGCTAAACCTAATTGACCTTTCCAATAGTAAGCTTCAGCTCTTAGCAAATACGTTTCTGCTAATCTGAAGATATACCAATCTGTATTTGTTCCTCTAGGTGGCGACCAATATTTATCAACTGCCAAAGCATTTGTCGAATTGATAAACGTTTTATAGTGTGGCCAACCAAAAAAGTGACGAATGGTATCTAAACCTTTATTTAAAAACATATTGTTAATATTTGCAGGTGTTGCATCAACTAATGGCTTGCCATATAATGCTTTTTCTGTTGCATTAGAAGAGTTTTTTAACGCTGGATTGTTATACACTAGATCAGTCATGTTTACCCACATGCCTGGCGCATGGCGATAATCCGTATTGTCTGTCCAGATATATTTGGTACTATATGGCGTTCCGCGGTATCTACCAATTCCTCTACCATACATTAACGTTAAAGGAATTTCTACCGTAACACCATCTACAATAGCTGGGTTTAGCCCTGACGGAGTTCTTAAATTTGCAAAATGCCATGCTGGCACGCAATTACGCATTACCTGAGAACCAAAAGCAGTTGCACCAGCTAGTGTTTCTCTATCAATTGCTAAAAAGATAGTTTCTTTATTCGCTGCAATTGCTTTATTATCCATTCTATGTAAATCCCAAACCACGTTCTTTGTTGCATCTCCTGCAGTACTTCCAAAACGATTTCTCATTAATGCATATTTCCCACCATTAATAACATTATTTGCAGATGTAATTGCATCATCAAAATCGCCCAACGCTAAATTCACCTTTGTTAATAAATGACTTACTGCACCTTTTGTTACTTCTCCTCTATCAACATTATCTAATACCCAAAGCTCAGCAAACAATAAATCACTCTTCATCTTTTTAAGGATAACTTCACGCTTTGTAGAGTAATAATCGAGTTTCGGTTCTGTTAAATCTTTCAAAATTAGAGGTACATCTCCAAATTGATGAACTAATCTATAGTAATAATACGCACGGTAAAATAATGCTGATCCTAAGATTGCGTTTTTTTCAGCATCGTTTTTAAAGGTAACTTTATCAATGTTATTGATAATTGTATTGGCATATCTAACGCCTTTAAACCCTTCAATCCAATAAAAACCAATTCTATTGAAATCTGGGTTATTTAACTCTGCATCAGGTGTTACTCTCGTATTCATATCCTGAGCTTGAGTACTTTTATCAGTTGTACCATCTACTGCAACATCAGAAAAGATAGACTCTGTAACTATTGGAGCCATATCTCCAAAAAACTCCTGTCTAACATTTAACCCTAATCCTGCTAATGCAGCCTTCATACCAGCAACATTACTTAAAGCTACCTCTGGTTCAAATTTCGATAGAAACTCTGAGTCAAGATCAGCCTTCTTGCAACTATTAGCCATAATCATAAACATGACCAGTGCTGTAATTAATTTTTTATTTAAAATTTTCATGTCTATAAGTTCTATAATGAAATATTTAGTCCTAGTGTATAATATCTTGGTGTTGGACCATTATTTTGCGGATCCCATGTATTCCAATCTGGTGCGTAAAGTGCTGCATTATTAATGTTGAAATATACTTTTGCACTTTGTAATTTCACCTTACTGATTAAACTTGTTGGCAATGTATAAGAAAGTGCCACCGTATTTAATCTAATAAATGAACTCTTTCTGTACACGTTAAAACTGGTTCCACTTAAGCCAGAACTTAAACGAGCATACTCATTAGTTGGATTATCAACAGTCCAGTAAGGAACAACATAAGAACTAGTTCTACCAAAACCAACACTACCTGGCTGATTAAGACCTTGGTTATCTTGTCCTTTTTGCCCCCAATTTGAGATCAATTGGAACGAAAGATCGAAGCTTTTATAAATATTAAGCTCATTTCTAAACGCCCAAGTAAAACGAGGATTACGATATCCCAAAAACTGTTTATCTAAGTCATTATAAACATAGTTGCCATCAACATCTTGTAATTTGTAATCGCCTGGTTTTATCCCTTTGTTAAATTTGTTAGCTTCAGCAACTTCATCAGTTTGCCATACTCCCAAAATTTTATAATCCCATATTACGTCGATGTCTTTTCCAATAAACCAGCCATTCCCTGGATCATTATTTGGTGTGGCTAGGCGAATGATTTTATTTCTATTTAATGAGAAGATCACGTTAGAGTTCCATAAAATATTACCAGAGGTGATATTTTTACTACTAATAGAAAGCTCAAAACCTTTATTGTTAACTGCACCAATATTAGAAATTACATTAGAAGCTCCCGATACGCTGGATAAGGTTTGGCTAATTAGTAAATCTGATGTTTTTTTATCATAAAACTCTAATGCGCCATTAATTCTATTATTTATTATTCCGAAATCTAAACCAATATTTAATGATTTCGTTTTTTCCCATCTCAACTCTGGGTTTCCAATTCTAGCACCACCAACTAAACCATTTACTTCTGACGGTACTCCACTTGAGTTTACATATTGATACTTCACAAGATCTTCAGCAGATAAACTAGAATATTGATCTACAACCCTATTTCCATTTTCACCGTAAGAAACTCTCAGCTTTCCATAATTAAGCCATTTGAGATCTTTTAGGAAACTTTCTTCAGTAAATGTCCAAGCAACAGCTGCAGACTGGAAAGTTGCTCTTTTATTATTAGCACCAAATCCAGAGAAACCATCACGTCGTATGGTGTAAGAAAGATTGTAGCGGCTCATTAATGAGTAATTGATTCTGCCCATTAAAGCGTCTCCTTTATATGCTTGATCATCGCTACTAACACTTGCTTTAATACCGCTACCTAAGTTATGGTACCCAAGAATATCGCTTGGAATAAAGCCTTCATTTCCTGATAAGGTATACCATGATTGATATTTCTCACCATTTACTAAGAAAGTAGCATCAAAATTGTGGATTTTGCCAATCGTTTTATTCCATTTCAACAAATTATCTACTTGCCAATTGTATCTTGTTTCTTGTGCTCTTGTGGCAGAACCTCCTGGTGTAGTAACGTTTGGATTTAATGAAGAAGATGCATTAAATGTGCGATACATATCAATACCAGGACTAAAATTCAATTGATAAGTAATTCCAAAAGGTAAAGTTGCTTTCGCATAAATACTTCCAAATAAAGTATTTAATCTTACCATTCTGCTGTTATACGTTGGGTTTAAGAAAGGATTTCTTGCATTCAATCCATTGTCATCAGTTGGAATTCTTCTTAATGAACCATCTGCATTGTAATAATCGCCATAAGGTGATAAACTTGTTAACTGACTCCAATCTGCTTCTATTGAACCTTCATCACGATCTGCATATTGAAAATTAATACCAACATTTAAAAATTTAGCCGCTCTTGCATCTAAATTTACTCTAGTTCTAACGGTACTAAATTGGCCGCCTTCAATTAGATTTTCATTTTTTAAATAGCCTAAAGACATGTAATAATTAACTTCGTCTTTTCTACCAGCAATGCTTAGCGTATGATCTTGGCGTTGACCAGTACGGAATAATAAATCATACCAATCTATAGTATTACCAGCAAAGTAATTATTCTTCTCGTTGGTAAGTAAACCTAATCTAGTTAGCCAAAGATCCTTTGGATTGGTAGTAGTTTGTCCATTAAGCCATTGCGTTAACGTAACACCTGCAGGCAAGTTATCTGGATCATTATAAATATAAGCAGGGCTTGTTCCTGCACTTCTTAAAACATCACCACGCCAAGCTAAAAAACCTGGTCCATCATAAACTGGTTGATCTTTTGAGAGTGTAGCAATACCGAAATTTGTATTGAAGTTAATTGTTGGCGCACTTGATTTACCTTTTTTTGTTGTAATTGCTACCACACCAGTTGCAGCTTTAGATCCATAAACGGCAAGCGAACTCGCATCTTTTAATACATCTATTGTTTCAATATCATTAGGATTGATATCTGAAAGTTGTCCGATGTAAATCACTCCATCTAAAACAATTAATGGTGATGTACTAGCTGTTAAGGTTGTTTTTCCTCTCACTAATAAATCACCACCACCTTTAGCACTGGTATTCATCCCAACTGATAAACCAGCAATGTTTCCTTTAAGAATATCGGCAACACTTTGTGGATTTTCGTTTTCTAATTGCGTGGCTTTTACGCTAGAGATTGCTCCTGTTACATCTTTCTTAAGTGCCGTTCCGTAACCCACCACAACAACATCTGAAAGTTCATTTACAGATTCAAGTAATTCGATGTTTAGTTGTGTCCGATTATTCACGGCAACCTCTTGCATTTTATAGCCAATCATCGAAAATACTAAGGTAGAATTGCCAGGGGCGGAAATTGAATATTCTCCATCGCCATTTGAAGAAACTCCAGATTTTGAGTTTTTAACTGTTACTGAAACTCCTGGTAGCGGAGCTCCATTTTTGTCCTTTATACTACCTTTAATCGTGACATCCTGTGCGAAACAGAATACATAGGTGAAAAGGACCATACTAATAAGTAGGGTAATTTTTTTTCTCATGTTACATTTGGTTAGAATAGTTTGTAACCGTAAATCTATTTTAAAAATTATAGAATAGCAAAATAAAAAATAACATAAATAACTAATAATTAGGTAGTTATAAATATTTTGATACGCTTAAATCACAATACAAATACTATAAAATCGCACCGTAACATTGCTGTGACGCACTTGAAGGGTTTTTAGCTAATACGCTTCAAGCACATTAAATAAATTTGAAAAAAAATATAAATCGCTTAAAATAGAACAGAAATAAACAATTTAAGAGTAAAAACCTGTGTAATTGAAGGAAATATCAACTAATAATTAGCAATAAGATCTATCCTCTAATAAAAAGTACTTCCTTTTTTAAGCTCCATTTTTCTAATGGGATGATAATTTTTAAGACTTTTAGGAATAAATAGCTTACTATTTCACTACTTTTTGAACAACATAAGCGATCATTTCAGTCCGAATATGAAACCCTAACTTTTGATACAACTTCACTGCACCATCATTATCATTTCTAACATGTAGAAAAGGGATTTCTGATTTCTCTAGTATTCTTTTGATTTGTTCTCTAATAAGTCTGAAAGCATATCCTTTACCTGAATGATCTGGGTGTGTACACACTGCGCTAATTTCTACATAAGGTGTTGGATTAAAGCGATGACCAGCCATTGCCACTAATTCATCGTTATTTAGTACTCCTGTATAATTTCCAAGTTCTATTGTCCGCGAACGAAATGGCCCAGGTTCGGTTAGCTTAACAAGCGCTAACATATCTTTAACATGGGATGCATTCAAATCTGCAAAGTCCAAATCATCTCCTGTTGGAAGTTGTTTAGAATCATAAACCATTTGAAACATGTTAATTTGATGGAGCAATTTCCATTGACTAGGAATAGCATAGGCTACTGGCGTAAAAACAACAAACGTACTTTCCGTAGCGCTATTCTCGTACAACAATTTAAAGTCTTCGTCAGAATTATCTTTTAATCCCGCAAATGGGGCAACATCACTAGCATAATATCTTACATTTTCTGTTCCATTAGCAAAACTATGATGAGCAGTTTTTAAAGAATTATAAATAGGATTATCTAGGATATGTTTCATTTTGCACTACATTCTATAGGCAAAGATATTAAAAACCAAAGTCATGTCTTGAGTCTTAATTTTCACTAATAGTAAGCGATATGATGTAATTTTAATTATTTTTAGTTAAAATTTAACAATTACGCTGAATTATTACTTACTAAACGAGACTATGAAACCTCAACTTTTAAAAGTATCGACAGATTTAATTCATTCTTTTAGTGCTAGAAAAGACGTTGTTCCAGACATTAATAGCCATTGGCATTATCATCCAGAGGTTGAGCTGATTTATTTTGCTAAAGGAAGTGGAATACAATTTATTGGAGATAGCATTGAAAGCTTTAATTCTGGAGATGTAATTTTAGTAGGTAGTAATGTGCCGCATTATTGGCGTTTTGATAGTATAACAGAAGATGACCACGATGTGGATGTAAGGGTAATTCACTTCAATGAAAATTTTTGGGGAGCAGACTTTTTAGATATTCCAGAGAATAAAGAATTAAAAGACCTGTTGAAGCAATCACAATTAGGGGTACAAATTATAGGTGCTGCTAGAAAGGAAGTTGCCAAGTTAATTACCAATGTAATTGAAACAAATGGTAGTCGGAAAATTATAAACCTAATGGAAGCCTTGCTTTCTATTGCAGCAACTAAAGAGGTAAAACATTTAGTTTCTATGGGCTTTAAGTATCATTTTCAAGAATTAGAAAAAGATCGAATGCATTCTATTTATAATTACACCATCTCTAACTTCAAGGAGAAAATTGATTTAAAAACCATAGCCGAAGTAGCTAAAATTAGTCCAAATTCTTTTTGTAAATACTTTAAATCACGAAGTAAGAAAACCTATTCAAGGTTTATTAATGAGATTAGAGTAAGCCATGCCTGTAAACTCTTAATGGATGGCAAGGTGAATGTAAAAGAAGTGTGTTACGATAGTGGCTTTTATAACTTCGCCAGCTTTCATCAATACTTTAAAAGTATCACAGGGAAAAGCCCACTACAATATCAGAAGTCGTTCATAACTTCTTAGCGATATGTTTTAATACGATTTGTCTTCGGACTTTTCTGACTCCCTTATTTCTGTCTAAAATAAATTTGTATTGGAACTCCTGAAAAATCGAAATTCTCACGTAATTTATTTTCTATAAAACGCTTATAAGGCTCTTTAATGTACTGTGGCAAATTACAGAAAAAGGCAAACATAGGTGAGGTAGCATTGATTTGCGTCACGTATTTTACTTTAATGTATTTTCCTTTTAATGCAGGCGGTGGATAGTTTTCGATAATTGGCAACATCACATCGTTCAATTTTGAGGTAGGAATTTTCTTGCTACGGTTTTTATGAACTTCTAAAGCTGTTTCAATTGTTTTGAAAATACGTTGCTTGTTTAATACCGAGATAAACACAATTGGCACATCAGTAAACGGTTGCAATTTTGTGCGAATTTGATCTTCGAACTCTTTAATGGTTTTATTGTTTTTCTCAATTAAATCCCATTTGTTAACTAAAATCACAATACCTTTTTTGTTTTTCTCCGCTAAGTGGAAAATGTTTACATCTTGAGACTCTAAACCATCTTCTGCATCAATCATTAACATGACCACATCAGCTTCCTCTAGCGCCTTAATTGTACGCATTACCGAATAAAATTCGATGTTCTCTTTTACCTTGGTCTTTTTACGCAAACCAGCGGTATCAATAAACATAAACTCATGACCAAATTGATTATAGTGAATATGAATTGAATCACGAGTAGTACCTGCAATTGGGGTTACAATATTACGATCTTTACCAATTAACGCATTAATTAATGAAGATTTACCAACGTTCGGGCGACCTACGATGGTAATTTTAGGCAATGCATTTTCTTCCTCAACAACATCTTCAAAGTGAGTAATTACTTGATCTAATAATTCTCCAGTTCCAGAACCTGTCATAGAAGAAATCGTGTAGATTTCGCCTAAACCAAAACCATAAAATACTGTTGCATCATTTTCTAGTTGATGGTTATCAACTTTGTTTACTACAACAAATACGGGTTTTTTACTACGACGAAGTAATTGTGCAATTTCATCATCTAAATCAGTAATCCCTGTAGTTACATCCACCATGAATACCAACACTGTAGCTTCTTCAATAGCGATCACTACTTGCTCGCGGATTGCAGCTTCAAAAACATCTTCAGAATTGGCAACATAACCGCCAGTATCAATAACCGTAAATTCTCTATTGGTCCATTCGGCTTTACCGTAATGTCTATCACGAGTTACACCACTAAAATCATCTACAATAGCTTTGCGACTTTCTGTTAAGCGGTTAAAAAGGGTAGATTTGCCTACGTTTGGTCTTCCGACAATTGCGATAATGTTACTCATTTTATTATGGTTTGTTAGTAAGTTGGTTAGTTCGTTGGTTGGGTTAAGGTTGATGTTTTAACCGCCAGTTGAAAAGCCATTTTTCTGCTAACGTTCTAAGTTTCAAAGAAATTAAATTTCTAAGGGAGTGCAAAAGTACGATTTTTTATCGACTTAGAGAAAGGTTGTTTAGTTAAGTATCAATCTTAGGTTTCTTTTTCCCAGACAACTGATCAGCCAAATAGCCAAAAAACTAACTATCGTATCCAAAGCTTTTTAAGTAATTCTTTTTGCTTCTCCAGTCTGGCAAAACTTTAACAAAGGTTTCTAAAAATACTTTGCTATCTAAAAATTTCTCGATGTCTTTTCTAGCTTCCATACCAACTTTTTTAAGCATTGCGCCGCCTGTACCGATCAGTATGTTCTTTTGTGAATCTCTTTCTACAATAATTTCTGCAGTAATACGAACCATAGGGCCGCCTTTACTTTCTTCTTCTTTAAATGCAGTTACAATTACTTCTGTACTATAAGGAATTTCCTTTTTGTAATTAAAGAATATTTTTTCACGAATAATTTCCGAAACAAAAAATCGCTGACTACGATCTGTTAGTTCTTCTTTATCATAATATGCTGGATGTTCTGGAATATGATCCAAAATCATTGGCAAAATGCCTTCCAAATTATATTGATGCAGCGCAGAAATTGCGAAGATATGTTTAGGATTTAATTTCTCCTGCCAATAGGCAAACTTCTCATCTACTTGCTCTTGCGTAGCATTATCTATTTTATTTAAAAGCACAACCAAAGGGATGGTCGTATTCGTAATTTTTTCTAAAACATCATTTTCATCATGCTTCTCATGAATATCTGTAACAAAGAGAATTAAGTCTGCATCACTTAATGCTCCGTTCACTGCACTCATCATCGAATCTTGTAGTCCGTAAAGCGGTTTTATGATGCCAGGTGTATCTGAAAATACAATTTGAAACTCATCTTCGTTCACAATTCCTAAAATACGATGACGTGTGGTTTGCGCTTTAGGCGTAATGATAGAAAGTTTTTCACCCACTAGGGCATTCATGAGAGTTGATTTACCCACATTGGGCTTACCGATGATGCTTACAAAACCTGCTTTATGCGACATAAAAATATTTTTTAAAATAAATTTGTAATGCAAAGAAACGAATTATATCTTTGCATTCCAATTCGGGGGAAGAGTTAAGGATTTAACGAAAACCTCAAATTGTATAGCGTGCGGGGTGGAGCAGTTGGTAGCTCGTCGGGCTCATAACCCGAAGGTCATCAGTTCGAGTCTGGTCCCCGCTACCAAAGAAGTTGAAATGACACTTCTTATTTAACGGCCCGTTCGTCTAGGGGTGAGGACGCCAGATTTTCATTCTGGAAACAGGGGTTCGATTCCCCTACGGGCTACGATTATTAAATTAAAAAAAGGCTGCTTAACTATGCGTTAGCAGCCTTTTTTGCTTTACTAAATTATCTCATTAGCTATTTTAAAATCAGCACATAAATTTACTTCACTCACACTTGCTTGTGATTAGTCCGAGTCTTGTTCTAGAAAATGGCCAATTTTAAAGAACTGCGTACACCAAAACTAACAGATAACCTAAACTAATGCAGAGCTAAACAAGAACTCTTCTAGGACATAAGTCGCGGTAAGGTCGCCATAAGGTCGCGGTAGTGTCGCGGAAAGCATTAAGAAATTAGTGGGGCTTGTAACGGAAAATCGTTGTAAATGGGATGGTTTTTAAATATACCATATTTTAGTGTAAAGCCTCTTTAAATTCTAAACTAAGTGACACTAGGCAACAATGCTTGTGATTTTCAGCGGAGGGAGAAAAGAACATCTGGAGAATCTAAGAGGATGACCTCATCGCTGAATGATATAATTTTCTTTATTAGTCTTAATGTTGTTTATTTGTAATGACCACAAATAGATGTGATATGCTTTTAAAACCCCTACTTATTCTAGCATTAGTACTCAGTTTATCAACTTCAATTAATGCACAAAATTACCAAGCGAATTGGGAAAGTTTAGATACCAGACCTATTCCCACATGGTTTGGACAAGCAAAATTTGGCATATTTATTCATTGGGGAGTATACTCGGTTCCAGGATGGAGTACAAAAGGTAATTATGCAGAATGGTATCAAAATGGATTAAATGGTAATGATACGGCTCGTATTGCCTATCAAAAAAAGCGTTTTGGTGATCGTAGCTATTATGATTTGGCCAAAGATTTTAAAGCTGAATTATATAACCCAGATGAGTGGGCTAAACTCATTGAAAAATCAGGCGCAAAATATGTCGTATTGACCTCTAAACATCACGATGGATATGCCATTTGGCCTAGCAAAGAAACTGATAAGACCTGGGGATTTCCATGGAATTCAGTTACCACAGGGCCACATAGAGATTTATTAGGGGAGTTATTTACTGCCTTGCGTAAAACCAGCGTAAAGCCTGGCATGTATTATTCGTTGTACGAATGGTTTAATCCCTTGTATAAAAAGGATAAGAAAAGCTACGTGGATAACCATATGTATCCACAAATGTTAGATTTAATTAATACCTATAAACCTGATGTTTTTTGGACGGATGGCGATTGGGATTTGCCTGCGGAAACTTGGCGTTCGCAAGAATTTTTAGCATGGTTATATAACTCAAGTCCAGTTAAAAATTCTGTAGTAACGTATGATAGGTGGGGCAGCGGAGTTCGGTTTAATCACGGACAGGTGTACACTCCAGAATATCAACCTGATTTAGATTTTGAAGATCATGCTTGGGAAGAAAGCAGAGGAATGGGCTATTCTTATGGATACAATCGTGCAGAAGATGCTTGGGATTACAATACAACGCAATCGCTTATTATTTCCTTAGTAGATAAAGTAAGTCGCGGAGGTAATTTTTTGTTGGATATAGGTCCAGATGAACATGGCAAAATACCACCAATTATGCAAGAGCGTTTGTTGCAAATGGGCGACTGGTTAACGCTTAATGGAGAGGCAATTTACAATACCGTTAGATGGAAGAATGCATTTCAATGGAGTGAAGGAAATCAGCATTATGAATCTAAAAAAGTTGAAGGAGACTGGAAAACCACGAACGATTACATGACGAAAATCACAGTTGATCCAGACCCTGGCTTTGCAGTGAAGGAGGTTTTTTACACGTATAATCCTACCACAAATACGTTGTATGCTATTTTGCCAAAATATCCTTCCAACAAAAAAATCACGCTAAAAAATATCATGTTGCCTAAAACTGCTTCACTGAGTTTGTTAGGTAGTACCACAAAAGTAGCTTGGCATGTGCAAAATAATGCAACGGAAATTGATTTACCTGAGTACGATCCAAATGTATTTAAAGTGCCTTATGCGTATGTACTAAAAATTGCAGGATTTGGTCAATTTGCGTATAAACCAGAAATTGATGTGGTTCAAAACAACAAGACTTTGCAAACTACAGTCCAACTAAAAAGCAATGCAACTGCGGTTTATTATACAGTGGATGGAAGCGAGCCAAGTATCAAATCTATAAAGTATAGCAAACCTTTTAAGGTGACTTCAAAAAGTACGATTAAAGCTATCGCACTGCAAGATGGGGCTTTAGAAAGTAATGTAAGTGTTAAAGAAGTGGCTGTTTATCAATGGAAAGCTCCTGCCAAAATAGCTGCAAGACAAGGAATAAGTTATGAATACCTTGAACCAGAAGGTAAAATTAATATGGAAAAGGTAACCAAAACAGCGATTAAAACTAAAGGAATTGCTCCTACTTTATCCATTGACAAAAAAGAAAGAAAAGATAAGTTTGCTTTCCGTTTTACGGGATATGTGTATGTAGATAAAGATGATCTTTATACTTTTTATCTAGATTCTGACGATGGAAGTAAACTTTGGGTAGCGGATGAAGAAGTTGCGGAAAATGATGCCGCTAAAGGCAAACCTCAACCCAGTGGAACGATTGCGCTTAAAAAAGGATATCATAAAGTTGGTTTATGGTACTATGATAGCGGTGGGGGCAACAATTTAACTGTAAGTATTCAACCTTTGAATGGCAAGAAATCGATAATTTCAGCCTCACAATTGTTCCATTAATTTGATCTCATACATGCAAAAATCAATACAAGTTTTATCAAGTACATTAGCTGATATCGATAACATTTTTGAGTTTTATGATATGGCTATTGCGCACCAAAAAAAGGTTTTTCATCACCATTGGCAAGGCTTTAGCATAGATTTGATTACTCAAGAAATTGAAGAAAATAGGCAATACAAAATTCTTGTTGATGGACAAATTGCCTGCATTTTTGCGGTTACCTTTAGCGATCCTCAAATTTGGGAGGAAAGAAATGCAGATTCTGCTATTTACATTCATCGCATCGTTACGCATCCTGATTTTAGAGGGTATGGATTTGTAAATGTAATTATTGATTGGGCCAAAGCACATGCAAAAAACAATGCTATTCAGTTTATTCGTATGGATACTTGGGCAGATAATGAAAAACTATTGACTTATTACACAGGTTGTGGTTTTAATCATGTAGGTATGATTAAAATTGCTCCGAATAGCGGCTTACCTAAACATTATGAAGGTATTAGCTTAAATCTTTTTGAGATAGAAGTTACCTAGTTCATCAGTCATTGGTTCATTAGTCATTTGATCAACAACAGATTATTAGCCTCACTGTGCTCAATAGAAAGGATGAACAATCGGTTATTGCAAACTGGCTAATGCTTGTTTAACCACATTATCGGTTAAATTATGTGCTTTATAATATCCCGCATCGCCTAAATGATATTTACACAACATCACTTTTAAATCGTTATAAATAATAGATTTTGATACCATGAGTTGTTTCGCATCAATTGCAACATTTTTAGACTGAATGTATTTCAATAAATCTTTATAATCGGTATCGTTAATGCTAAACGTATTTAACGTTTGTGATAAATAAGTTGGTGTATATCGATCAGCCAATACATCGAATACAAAATCAATTAATATCTTTTTATTAATCAGCGTAGCATATAACTTTGTGTAACCCGTAGTATCTAGCTTCACGTACACATCTGGCTGAATGCCACCACCGCCAAAAACCTTTTTCCCACTTTGTGTGACAAATGCAGCAGTCTTTTGCAAACTGTCTTTTGCTTTTACATTTTTAGCTGTCAATTCACCATCATTTAAACGATCTTCCAACTCATGTTGATAGGCTGCATAACCCTTCTTGTAGGATTTCTGTATGCTTCTACCAAGTGGTGTATAATATCTTGCAATGGTTAAGTTTAAAGCAGAACCGTCTTCAAATGCAAACTGCTCTTGCACCAATCCTTTCCCAAAAGAACGTCTTCCTATAATAATACCTCTATCTAAATCTTGTATTGCTCCTGCAAAGATCTCACTAGCAGAGGCCGAATTCTCGTTAATCAATACAGCTAGTTTTCCTTGCTCAAATTCACCACCCCCAGTTGCAAAATAATCTGTACGTGGTTCGTGTTTCCCTTGCGTATACACGATTAATTTATTCTCAGGCAAAAACTGATTAGCTAAGCCTGTCGCCGCATTCAGATAGCCGCCTCCATTATCTCGGAGATCAAGCACTAGCTTTTTCATCCCTTTGGTTTTAAGGGATTTTACAGCGTTTACAAAATCTTCATCGGTGTTTGCCCCAAACTTACTAATTCGAATGTAAGCTGTTTCTGTATTCAGCATGTAGGCGGCGTCAATACTGCTCACTTCTACCCTGCCTCTTTTTATAGTTAAAACTGCAGGCGAAACAGCTCCATAATGTAACAAGGTAAGTTGTACTGGCGTACCTTTTCTACCTCTAATTTTGCCAATCATTTCAGAACGAGGCAATCCTCTCCCACTTACATTGGCACTGTCTACTTTTAATATTTTATCACCTTGCTTAACACCAGCTAAAAAAGCAGGGCCATCTTTTAACACATTAGTAACCAGCAATGTATCGTTAAGGATATAATATTCTACACCTATCCCTTCAAAATTACCTTCTAAATTTTCTGCCAATTCAAATGCTTTAGTCGCTGGCAAATACATGCTATGCGGATCTAATTGATGCAATAAACTGTCTATTGGCAAATGATGAAGGCTATCTGCATTCACATCATCAACGTAGTTCTTATTAATGATATGGATAATATCTTCTACTTTTTGATTGTTATCAGCATAGCGAGTACTTTTCTCGATTTTAAATCCTTGATCTTTTAAAAATTTAAAACCCAAATACATTCCACCTATTAAAGTTATGGAATAGGTTAAGGCAAGAAGAAGGTTAAATCTCGTACTTTTTTTCATTAGGGATGGGATACTACAAAGTTATGAAACCCCAGTGATTTTATCAAGCTCATAACTATATGAATATCAAAAACATGGGCGCCTCATTGCAAATAAAAAAATCAAATTACAAACAGATGAGAATAAGCCTGTTATTAAATAACAAGGGTAAAACATTTTAGTTTTTTGATTTTTTTGAAGCAAATATTTGCAAGGGAATAATCTTCTCTCTAAAATTGCAGGGTTTTATGCATAATATTTCCTGTTAATTGATAAATTAACGAACTTTAACTTTTAATGAAATCCATGAATAGAGTTACCGAGCAAGAATCTAACTACCATGATATAGATAAAATGTCTGTTCTAGAAATTTTGACAGGCATTAATAACGAAGACAAGACTGTACCGTTGGCTGTTGAGCATGCTTTACCACAAATCGAAAAATTAGCATCGGCCATTGCCGAAAGAATGATTAAAGGCGGAAGATTGTTTTACATTGGTGCAGGCACAAGCGGTCGTTTAGGTGTAGTTGATGCTTCTGAATGTCCTCCTACATTTGGCGTTTCTTTCGATACGGTTGTTGGTATTATTGCAGGTGGCGATACAGCAATACGTAAAGCAGTTGAATTTGCAGAAGACAACATAACACAAGCTTGGGAAGATTTACAGGAATACCAAATTAATGAGAAAGATTGTTTAGTTGGCTTAGCTGCTTCTGGAACTACTCCATATGTGATTGGGGGTTTAAATACTGCTCGTAAACATGGCGTTTTAACTGGATGCATTGTTTGTAATGAAGGTGGGCCAATTGTTGCTGAATCTGATTTTCCAGTAGAAGTAGTGGTAGGTCCAGAATTCTTAACTGGTTCAACCCGAATGAAATCTGGAACTGCTCAGAAATTAGTGTTGAATATGTTAAGCACTACAGTTATGATTAGAATGGGCCGCGTGAAAGGGAATAAAATGGTAGATATGCAATTAACTAATCATAAATTGGTAGATCGCGGCACGCAAATGGTAATGGATGAGCTACATATTGACCATGACCAAGCAGCAGATTTACTACAAAAATATGGAAGTGTGCGCAAAGCTGTTGAAGCCAGTAAAGGTTAAAAGTTGCGAGTTGCAGGTTACAAGTTGAGTAGCCACAATTTTTCAACTTAACTTTTAAACGCCCAGCCCCGTAACACGCAACCCACAACTCGCAACCCACTCATGCACGAAATTGAACCTTTTTATCTTTGGAGAGATGATTATATTGCTGCAGAAGATGAGCGTTCGCCATTTTTCGATACCGAGTATTCTGAATTTTACTACGACAAACAACTCTATAATTTTCTAATTCATCCCCAATGGGATACGTTTGGTTCAAATACCCTTTACATTAAAGTATTGTTTGTAGATTATGATAAGCAATATGCAATCATAGAGTTGATGGGTGAATGGAATGATGCCATTAACAACGATATCATGATGCTTAAAAGAGAAATCTTAGAACTGATGATTGATGAAGGGATTAATAAGTTTATCCTAGTAGGAGAAAACGTATTGAATTTCCATGCATCTGATGATAGTTATTACGAAGAGTGGTTTCAAGATGTGGAAGATGGTTGGATTGCAGGAGTTAATTTCAACGAACACGTTATTCGCGAGTTTCGCGATAATAGCATCGATTATTACATCAACTTTGGTGGAGAACTAGATGATTTGCATTGGCGAAAACTAAAACCGCGACAGTTCTTTAAAAAAGTTGAAGAACTCTTGACAAAAAGATTAAATTAAACGCTTATTTTTAACCTAGAATTATTTATCAATCAAAATGGCAGAACAAAATTATCAATATCAAAATGACAGTGTTTTTGTACAAGAACGCTCTGTTTCTAAAAAATTCTTTGCAAATGTTTTCTTGTGGATGTTTGTGGCGTTATCAATTTCTACACTAACAGCTTTTTACATTTCATACAATCCTTCAGTAATCAGTATTCTAACAACACAAAATCCCGAAACTGGAAAACTTGGCCCTAACATATTAGGATTAATTGCAATATTTGCGCCTTTTGGATTAATAATGTTAATGAATGCAGGTATGCGTAGATTTTCCTATGGTACATTGGCAGGCATATTTATTCTTTATTCAGTGTTGACTGGCTTTTTCTTAAGTTTTATACTTGCTATATATGTTTTAACATCAATATATATCTGTTTTGCTGCAGCAGCTTCAATATTTGCTGTCATGGCTATTATGGGTTACACAACCAATGTTGACCTAAGTAAATTTGGTCCAATCTTAAGTGCTGGAATTATTGGATTAATTATAATCAGCGTTATAAATATGTTCATTGGGAGCGAATCATTATACTATTTCTTAGGATTTGTTGGAGTGGCTATTTTTACGGCACTAACTGCTTTTCAAGTTCAGGCTATTAAAAGAATAGGCGAAGGTCTTGATAATGCAGATGACGCAACTATAGAGGATTCTAAAAAACTTGCACTCATTGGCGCTTTGTCTCTTTACATTACTTTCCTTAATTTATTTCTTTCATTACTCCGCATTTTCGGAAGCAGAAAGTAAAAACAAAACATTTTCAGAATATTATATCGAAGGCTGCGCAGATTTGCGTGGCCTTTGTAATTTTATTTGGCATTAGCAGCCAATTTTTTGGAATTGATAATGCTTTGTTGCACCTTTGTATTGCTTATTAAGAAAGACGGAGGGACTAGACCCAACGAAGTCTTAGCAACCTGTGCCAACAAGGTGCTAATTTCTAATCTCAGCAGTGGCGAGAGAAGATAAGTTTAAGGAGAAAAGAGAATCCAGACTTTTTAGAAGCATTTTTTTAAAGTACCTAGCTTATAGTACTTAGTATTTAGATGATAAGTGCTAAATAATATGATTAGGTCTAAATGTAGTTTTATGGTGTGTCAAATGTCTTGATCCTATATAGTAACTACTAAATACTAGTATGGATATTAGAGAAGAATTAGAGAAACGTATTTTAATTATAGATGGTGCAATGGGTACCATGATTCAACGCTATACATTAACTGAAGAAGATTTCAGAGGAGAGCGATTTAAGAATCATCCATGCGATGTAAAAGGCAATAACGATTTGCTCAATATTACACGTCCTGATATTATTAAGGAAATTCACTTAGAATATTTAAAAGCTGGCGCTGATATTATAGAAACCAACACCTTTAGTACACAACGTATTTCCATGGCCGATTATCAAATGGAAGAGTTGTCGTACGAGTTAAGTTTTGAAGGAGCTAAAGTTGCTAAAGAAGCAGTAACCGAATTTATGGCAGCAAATCCCGACAGGAAATGTTTTGTAGCTGGTGCAGTTGGCCCAACAAACAGAACGTTATCTATGTCGCCAGATGTAAATGATCCAGGTTTTAGAGCTATTTATTTCGATGAATTAGAAGCCGCTTATTATGAACAAGTTCGTGGTTTAGTAGATGGTGGATCTGATGTATTATTAATAGAAACCATTTTTGACACCCTAAATTGTAAAGCAGCAATTGTTGCGATTAAAAAATATGAAGAAGTAATTGGCAGAAAACTAGAAATCATGATTTCTGGAACGATTACCGATGCTTCTGGAAGAACATTATCTGGACAAACAGCCGAAGCTTTTTTAAACTCTGTGATTCATGCAAATCCATTAAGTATCGGGTTTAATTGTGCATTGGGAGCTAAAGAAATGCGTCCGCACATTGAAGAATTATCAGAAAAAGCAGGTTGTTATATTTCTGCTTATCCAAATGCAGGCTTACCGAATGAGTTCGGCGCTTACGATGAGTTACCTCATGAAACTGCACACCTGGTGGATGATTTTATCGCCTCTGGCTTTGTAAATATTGTGGGTGGTTGTTGTGGCACTACCCCAGAACACATCGGCTGTATTGCCGAAAAAGCAAAAAAAGCAAGTCCAAGAAAAATTCCTACCGTTGAGCCTTACCTGCGCTTAAGCGGATTAGAACCCGTTACCATCACTCCCGAAAGCATATTTGTAAATATTGGTGAAAGAACCAATATCACAGGATCTCCAAAGTTTTCTAAATTAATTTTAGGTGGCGATTACGAAGCTGCTCTTGCTGTTGCGCTACAACAGGTAGAGGGCGGTGCGCAAATCATCGATGTAAATATGGATGAGGGTATGATTGATTCGGAAGCGGCAATGACCAAATTCCTGAATTTAATTGCATCAGAACCTGATATTGCTAAACTACCTATCATGGTCGATTCATCTAAATGGTCGGTCATAGAAAATGGCTTAAAATGTTTGCAAGGAAAAGGAATTGTAAACTCTATATCCTTAAAAGAAGGAGAAGAAAAGTTTAGAGAAAGCGCTCGTAAAATTATGAAATACGGTGCTGCAGTTGTAGTTATGGCTTTTGACGAAAAAGGTCAGGCCGATAATTATGACCGTAGAATTGAAATTTGCAAAAGAAGTTATGATATTTTGGTAAATGAACTTGGCTTTCCCCCTCAAGATATTATTTTCGACCCTAATATTTTAACCGTAGCAACAGGATTAGAAGAACACAACAATTACGCTGTCGATTTTATTAATGCCACACGATGGATTAAACAAAACTTACCTTACGCTAAAGTAAGTGGTGGCGTTTCTAATATTTCATTCTCATTTAGAGGAAATAATACAGTTCGTGAAGCGATGCACTCTGCATTTTTATACCATGCTATTCAGGCTGGTTTAGATATGGGAATTGTGAATGCAGGTATGCTAGAAGTGTATCAAGAAATTCCGCCAGAATTATTAGAACGTGTAGAAGATGTACTATTGAACCGTAGAGATGATGCAACTGAACGTTTGGTAGAATACGCCGATACCATTAAAAGTAAAGGAAAAGAAATAGTTCGCGATGAAGAATGGCGCAAAGGAACAGTTGAAGAACGATTATCTCATTCGCTAGTTAAAGGAATTGTAGAATATTTAGATGACGATGTAGAGGAAGCTCGACAAAAATATCCTCGTCCAATTCAGGTAATTGAAGGTCCGTTAATGGATGGGATGAATATTGTTGGAGATTTATTTGGTGCTGGAAAAATGTTCTTACCACAGGTAGTAAAATCGGCAAGGGTAATGAAAAAAGCCGTTGCTTATCTCCTACCTTTTATTGAGCAAGAAAAATTAGATAATCCAGATCAAGATCAAAATTCATCTGCCGGAAAAGTGTTAATGGCAACCGTAAAAGGCGATGTACACGATATTGGAAAAAATATTGTAGGTGTAGTTTTAGCCTGTAATAACTTCGAAATTGTAGATATGGGTGTAATGGTTCCTGCGCAAGACATCATTAAAAAAGCCAAAGAGATTAATGCCGATATTATTGGTTTAAGTGGTTTGATCACGCCATCCTTAGATGAAATGGTTCACTTTGCCAAAGAAATGGAACGTGAAGGATTTACTATTCCATTAATTATTGGTGGGGCTACAACTTCACGTATTCACGCGGCTGTAAAAGTTGCTCCGAATTATTCTGGACCAGCAATTCACGTTTTAGATGCATCGAGAAGTGTTACAGTGTGTAGTACGTTGATGAATCCAGAAACAAAAGATGAATATGTTGCTGGCATAAGAGCTGAATACGATAAAGCTCGTGAAGCACATTTAAATAAACGTTCTGATAAAAGATTTAAAACTATAGAAGAGGCAAGGGCTAATAAATTTAAATTAGACCTTAAAAAGGTTGCGCCTGCACCAAGTTTTACTGGTACTAAGATATTGGACGATTATCCTTTAGCAGAGCTTGTTCCCTATATTGATTGGACACCATTTTTCCATACTTGGGAACTTCGCGGTAGCTATCCGAAAATTTTCGATGACAAATTTGTTGGCAATGAGGCAAAAAAATTGTTTGATGACGCCCAAGTACTTTTAAATAAAATTGTGAATGAGAAGCTGTTAACCGCCAAAGCAGTATTTGGTTTTTGGCCTGCTCATGCCATAGGCGATGATATAGAGCTGGCTGTAGAAAGCAGTAACCTTAAAGCAGATGAAAAGCTGAAAAATGGCAAAGCTGAAAAAGTAAGAATTCATACTTTACGCCAACAAGCTGAAAAAGTAGACGGACAGCCTTACTATGCTTTATCAGACTTCATTGCCGATAAAGATAGTGGAGTACAAGATTATTTTGGTGGCTTTGCCGTTACCACAGGTATAGGCTGCGATGAATTGGTAGCTGAATTTGAGAAGAACTATGATGATTACAATAGCATCATGGTCAAAGCATTGGCTGATAGACTAGCAGAGGCTTTTGCAGAAAAACTGCATGAATTGGTACGCAAGGATTATTGGGGTTATGCAAAAGATGAAGCATTTACCAATGAACAGTTAATTAAGGAACAATATGAAGGTATTCGTCCAGCACCAGGATATCCAGCTTGTCCAGAGCACACCGAAAAAGGGACCTTATTTGCGCTACTAGATGCAGAAGAAAAGATTGGTTTAAAGATTACAGAAAGTTATGCAATGTACCCAACTGCAGCTGTTAGTGGGTTTTATTTCTCTCATCCTGATGCTCGCTATTTCGGATTAGGAAAAATTACCAAAGACCAAGTAGAAGATTACTCAAATAGAAAAGCAATGGATTTAGAAGAAACTGAAAGATGGTTAAGCCCGAATTTGGCATACTAGGATACATTAGCTCAACTATCCAAAAAACCAACGACCAAACAACTAATCAACCACTATGAAGATTACAGACCATATAAAAAACGCAAAGGGTAAAACCTTATTCTCATTTGAACTTTTGCCACCAGTAAAAGGTAAAAGTATTCAGGCTATTTACAATGCTATTGATCCATTAATGGAGTTTAATCCACCTTTTATTGATGTAACTTATCATAGAGAGGATTATATTTATAAACAACATGAAACTGGTTTATTAGAGAAAATATCGTACAGAAAAAGACCTGGTACAGTTGCTATTTGCGCAGCAATTATCAATAAATATAAAGTAGATGCTGTTCCACATTTAATTTGCGGTGGTTTTACTAAAGAAGAAACTGAAAATGCATTAATAGATTTGCAGTTTTTAGGGATCGATAATGTATTGGTTTTACGTGGAGATGCCCGTCATGCAGATTCAAGCTTTATTCCAACTCCTGGTGGTCATTCGTATGCAACAGACCTTTTGGAGCAAGTAATGAACATGAATAGTGGTCGCTATTTACACGAAGATCATGATGCTTTTAAAACAGATTTTTGTGTCGGCGTTGCTGGATATCCTGAGAAACATTTTGAAGCGCCCAACCTTAAAACTGATTTCAAATATTTAAAAAAGAAAGTAGATATGGGTGCCGAGTTTATCGTTACTCAAATGTTTTTTGATAATTCTAAATACGTTGATTTTGTAAAGAAATGTAGAGAAAATGGAATTAATGTACCCATTATCCCTGGTTTAAAACCAATCACGTCCTCTAAACAATTAATCAGTTTACCAAAAGTATTCCATATCGATTTACCTGAAGATTTGAGTGAAGCTATTCATGCTTGCAAAAGTGAGGCTGAGGTCAAAGAAGTAGGTATCGAATTTATGATTGCTCAATGCAAAGAATTGGTTAACATTGGAGCCCCTGTATTGCATTTCTATACCATGAGCAATCCAGAACCAACTAAAAGAATAGCGCAAGCCGTATTTTAGTTTTGTCATTTAGAGCTAGCGAAGAATCTAATTCAATAACTAAATTCTTCGCAGGCTAGGAATGAAAAATTTTCTTTATTTCTTTAACAAATACTCTTTAAATCCTTCAAAATCCTTACCCAATTCGTCATATACCTCTGGGTTGTTTTTAAGCGATTTCACTTGTTCAGGTAATTCAATTTTAGCTGTCATTTCTGCCGAAAAAACTTCTGGGAACTTACAAGCATGAGCTGTAGACAAAAACACTTTTGCACTTTCATCTGTAGGATTTTCTTCAGCGTAAGCTTTAGTAGCTAAATAAGCAATCGCCGTATGCGGACAAGCAACATAATTAAATTTCTCAAAGATTTCTGTAATTCCTGCTAAGGTTTCTTCATCCGTAAAACGATATGCCTTTACCAATGCCTGAATAACTTTTCTATCTTCCTTAAACAGATCCATAATGCGAACCCAATTACTAGGAGCACCAACATCCATTGCGTTAGCATAGGTTTGTACGGATGGCTTAGTTTCATACACTCCAGTTTCTAGAAAACGTGGAACAGTGTCATTCGCATTGGTTGCCGCAATAAACTGATGAACTGGCAGACCCATTCTGTAGGCTAATAATCCCGCACCAATATTTCCAAAATTCCCACTAGGTACCGAAAAAACAATAGTTGCAAAACCTTGTCTTTTTACCTGTGCATATGCGTTGAAATAATAAAAAGTTTGGGGAATTAATCGTGCAATATTGATTGAATTAGCAGAAGTTAATCTGAACTTTGAATTCAATTCATCATCAGCAAAAGCTTGTTTCACTAACGTCTGGCAATCATCAAAAGTACCATCAACTGCAATAGCTCTAATATTTTTGCCATTGGTAGTTAATTGTAAACGCTGTACTTCACTCACTTTCCCTTTTGGAAATAAAATAGTAACTCTAGTATTTGGCACACCTAAAAACCCAAGAGCAACTGCTCCTCCAGTATCCCCAGAAGTAGCAACTAGAACGTCTAATAACTGTTCTCCGTCTTTTAAAAAATATGCCATCACTCTACTCATAAATCGAGCGCCAAAATCTTTAAATGCCAAAGACGGGCCATGAAATAATTCGAGCACAAATGTTTGTTTATCTAGTTTTACAATTGGTGCATCAAAATTGGCAGCATCTTCAATTAAAGCTTTCAAATCAGTCGCTGGTATTTCATCCCCTAGCAAAGTGGAAGCAATTTTATATGCAATTTCAGGAAGCGAATATTTTTCAATATCAGTTATAAACCCTTTTTCTAATTGAGGAATTTCCACTGGCATATACAATCCTTTATCCTGTGGCATGCTATTAAAAACTGCTTCTTGAAAAGAAACACGTAGATTTTTGTTGTTGGTTGAATATAATTGCATTGCTGTATGGTTGAATTCTTTTACAATACTCTTGGTCCTTCGGCATTTACCGAAGACACGTAAGCATTGCTATTAATTTTTAATTTTGTTAAGTGTTTTTGTTGCGCATCAGTTACTTTTCGGGCAGTTTCCTCATCTTTAGTTAATGCAAAAACAGATGGGCCAGAACCTGAAATCCCAAAACCTACTGCTCCGTTCTCCATAGCAAGTGCTCTCAAAGTTTCAAATCCAGGAATTAAAATAGAACGAGTTGGCTCCACTAAAACATCTTTCATACTTCTACCCACCAAATCAATGTCGTTCAAAAATAATCCACTGACTAAGCCGGCCACATTTCCCCATTGAGTAACGGCGTCTTTTAATAAAACTTTAGCACGAATCATTTGTCGGGCATCCTTTGTAGGCACTTCCACTTCTGGGTAAACAATCGCAGCAAACAAATCTTTAGGTGTTGGCAAAGCGATTAAATCTAGTGGCTCATAACTGCGAACCAAAACAAATCCACCCATTAGAGCAGGTGCAACATTATCTGCGTGACCATAGCCACAAGCTAATTCTTCACCTTTCATTGCAAATGGAACCAGTTCTTTTGGAGTTAGTGGATTGCCCATTAACTGATTAATTGCATATAAACCCGCAACTGTACTCGCTGAGCTGGAACCTAATCCACTACCAATTGGCATCTTTTTATGCAGTTCAATTTCTACACCTATATCTTCCTTATTTAAATGCTTTAGGTAATGTTGCACACTTGCGCTCACTGTATTTTTTGTAGAGTTCTAGTGGTAATCGACCGTCATCTCCAGTAATTTTTAATAAACGAACGCCAGGTTCATTAACTAAGCGCATGACAACTTCATCTCCAGGTTCGTTTACGGCGAAACCTAAAACATCAAATCCACAAACTACATTGGCAACGGTGGCGGGAGCGAAAACTTTTATTTCTTTCATCTTTATATGTATTTACGCCTTTTCGCCTCCAACATTTATAATATCTGCAAAAACTCCAGCAGCAGTAACCTCAGCACCAGCGCCCGGTCCTTTTACTACCAACGGACGTTCTTTATATCTATCAGTTGTAAATGAGATAATGTTATCACTACCTGAAAGCATATAGAATGGATGGTTTTCGTCTACCATTTGCAAAGTGATAGATGCTTTGCCATCTTCTAGTTTACCAATATAGCGTAACACCTTTTTACTCACTTCTGCTTCATCTTTCAATTTGGTAAAATACGCAGCATTTAGTTCCAATTGCTTGTAAAATTCTTCGACTGTTGGAGCCTGCAAACAAGCATCTGGTAGCATATTCTGAATACTTACATCAGATTCTTCGAAAGCGTAACCTGCATCACGAGCCAGAATTAACATTTTGCGCATAAAATCCTTCCCGTTCAAATCGTCCCGTGGATCGGGTTCAGTATACCCTTTCTCTTGCGCTTCCTTTACAATTTCATGGAAAGCTGCATCGCCTTTAAAATGATTGAATATATAAGAGATAGTTCCCGAAAGGATTGCTTCAATACGAGCGATTTTATCACCGCTCATCATCAAATCTTTTAAGGTTCTAATAATTGGCAAACCCGCACCTACATTGGTTTCGTAGTAAAAATCTACACCGAATTTGCGAGCTGTATTTTTAAATGCTTCGTACTGTGCAAAACTAGCTGAGTTACCAATTTTATTACAGGTAACTACAGAAATACTTGCTTCAAAAACTCCTTGATAAAAAGGTACAGGCTGCGGACTTGCGGTATTATCTACAAATACACAGTTCGGTAAATTCATGGCTTTCATTTTTGCAACGAATTCTTCTAAATTGGCGGCTTCACCCTGTGCATTTAGTGTTTCTTCCCAATTTTCTAAAGCTATGCCATTAGGCGATAACAGCATTTTTCGAGTATTGCTTATTCCCATTACTTTTACCTGTAAATCGTTGTTTTTAGCTAAGAAAGGCATTTGAACTTGCAATTGCTTAAATAATGTTTTACCGATATTTCCCGTCCCTAAACAGAAGATATGCAGCGTTTTATTCAGTGAAGTATAAAAAGCATCATGTACCGCATTTACCGCTTTAGATAAATCCGCTTTTGCGATTATTACTGAGATATTATATTCTGATGATCCTTGTGCAATTGCGTGAACATTTACACCATTTCTACCCAATGCATGAAACAATTTACCCGAAATACCTGGTGTATGTTTCATGTTTTCGCCAACAATAGCCAAAACCGCTAAACCACTTTCTACTTCTGGTTTATCTAATTTTTTGGCCTGTAATTCCAAATCAAACTCTTTTGAAATCAGCTTTACCGCCTTAATAGCATCAGAAGGTTTTACAGCAAAAGTGATACTATGTTCTGAAGAGGATTGGGTAATTAGCACCACGTTAATTTGCTCTCGCGATAGTAAAGAAAATAAGCGACCGCTAAACCCTGCTTTACCAACCATTCCGCTTCCAGCCAAATTAACAATACTTATTTCATCTATAGACGAAATCCCTTTTATAGGCAAAGCAGATGCTTTTGCACCATGACGAATATAAGTTCCTTCGAAATCTGTATCGAATGTATTTTTAATTACGATAGGTATTTGCTTTAAAAAAGCAGGTGTCATTGTTGGCGGATAAATAACTTTTGCACCAAAATAAGATAACTCCATTGCTTCGATATAGCTTAATTCTGGTAATGAAAATGCTTTTTTCACTATTCGTGGGTCGGCAGTCATCATTCCATTTACATCTGTCCAAATTTGGATTTCATTTGCATTTAATGCCGAGCCTAAAATTGCTGCGGTATAATCACTACCACCTCTACCTAAGGTTGTTACACGATTAGCGTCGTTACTTGCAATAAAACCTGTAACGAAAAGAAGCTTACCAGCATTGGTTTGGTAAAAATCTTTAACCAAAAAATCAGTTAATTGTGTATCCACTTTGGCTTGCCCAAAATTTCCATCTGTTTTAATAAACTGAGTTGCATCTGCAAAAACCGCTTCAGGAAACTGTTGCTTTGCAATATGGCAAACCATAAAAGTTGAGCAGCGTTCACCATAACTTAGCACTAAATCTTTAGCCTGTAAGCTGATCTCTTGCAGGTTATAAATAGCTTGTAATAATTCTTCTAACTCATTAAAATATAGCTTCAACTTTGTTAAAACTGGATTTTGAGCCGCAGCAGGTAATAATGCTCTAATCACATCAAAATGGCGTTGCTCTAATGCTTTTAACTCTTCGCTATAATCTTGGCCTAACGCAGCTTTTTCTGCCATTGCCGTAAGCAAATTGGTTACACCACTCATTGCCGACAAAACCACGATTGGTTTTTCTTGCCGCTGATTTTCCTTTGCTAAAATGTCCAACAAAGCACTTATGCTTTCTACTGAACCTACTGAAGTACCGCCAAATTTTAAAATATTCATAATAATGGGTTAAAAAAAAAGCGCTCCCGATATTCTCGGGAGCGCTTTATATGTTGTGTTTCAATTATACCACTAGCGTTTCCCCATCAGGCATTGGCCTGTTGTTGATGTAATAATGGTAATAATCGTGTTGTTAAAAATCATTTCTTTTCTTAGTGTATTTTCTACACCGCTAAGTAGAGGAATATTTTTTACAATGTCAAGTATTATTTAAAAAAAATTGAAATGTTTTATGAAAACCACTACTTATTTAAAAAAATTGTAACGATAAGTTTGTTTTTATAGCTTTTTGAAAAGGTATTATCATGTTTGATTAAAATACCTTGCTCATTATTCTTGTGAAAACAGAAATTTACTGTGTAGAAATTAGTAATTCTTGAAGATTTGAAATGCAGTTAGCAATGATGAGGGTAGAGCTAAATATGATATTTATAGAAGCATTTTTATGCATGTAATGATATTACTACCTTTACGACATAATATGCAGGGATTAGTTATAAAATCTACAGGAAGTTGGTATCAGGTTTATGCCGAGGATGGCAAAAATTACGATTGCCGAATTAAGGGTAAATTTAGGATTCAGGGTATACAAACTACTAATCCGATTGCAGTTGGCGATAGGGTTGGCTTTGAATTGGAACCAAATGCAGAAACTGGTGTAATTGATACATTGCAGGAACGGAAGAATTACATCATCCGCAAATCCATTAATTTAAGTAAGCAGGCACAAATTATTGCCGCCAATTTAGACCAAGCTTTTCTGATAGTTACATTAGCATCACCACGAACTTCTTTAGGCTTTATTGATCGTTTTCTAGTTACCTCTGAAGCTTACAGCATTCCCACTTGTCTAATTTTTAATAAACTTGATTTATTTAGTAAGCAGGGGCTAGAAATTTTAGCTGAATATAAATCCATTTATGAGAAAATTGGTTACCCATGCTATGAAGTATCCGCATTAAAAGGTACCAATGTAGATCAGATTAAAGATTTATTGAAGGATAAAACTACTTTGTTTTCAGGACACTCAGGTGTTGGAAAATCTAGTTTAATTAATGCATTATTACCAGGTTTCGATATTAAAACTGGAGAAGTTTCTGAATGGAGTGATAAAGGTCAACACACCACAACTTTTGCAGAAATGCATACATTACCTTTTGGTGGCTACTTGATTGATACTCCTGGAATTAGAGAATTAGGCATTTTTGATATTAAACCAGAAGAGTTAAGCCATTATTTTGTAGAGATGCGAGATCGTTTAAACCAATGTCGCTTTAATAATTGTAGGCATGTGAACGAACCTGGTTGTGCTGTCATTAAAGCAGTAGAAAGTGGTGAAATTGAAATAAGCAGATACGAGAGTTACTTGAGTATTTTTCATGGTAATGATACCCGTGCTTAGCTAGTTAGTTTTTAGTTGGTTTGTTGTTTGGGTCTTGACATAACTCTACAAATCCAACAAACCAACAAACGAATAAACCAACAAACCAAAAAATGAGAGCAGTTTTACAAAGAGTTACACAAGCTAGTTGTACAGTAGATGATACTATTACAGGAGCAATTGACGCTGGATTTTTAGTGCTGTTAGGTATTGAAGATGCGGATACACAAGAAGATTTAGAATGGCTGGCTCAGAAAATAGCTAATATGCGAGTTTTTGGTGATGAAAATGGATTGATGAATAAAGCATTGGCTGATATTGATGGAAATATTTTATTAATTAGTCAGTTTACTTTATTTGCCGCCACTAAAAAAGGAAATAGACCTGGTTTTACAAGAGCTGCCAGACCTGATAAAGCTATCCCGATGTATGAAGAAATGATTAGAACTTTATCAGCTTTGCTAAATAAACAAATAGCCTGTGGCATTTTTGGAGCTGATATGAAAATCAGTTTGGTAAATGATGGACCGGTAACTATCATAATGGACACAAAAGACAAAGACAATCACTAACGAAAATAATATGACCATCGAACAAGCCCAAGAAACCGTAGATAAATGGATTAAATCTACTGGAATTCGTTATTTTAATGAGCTAACGAATACAGCTATTTTGATGGAAGAAGTTGGTGAAGTTGCTCGGATCATGTCCAGAAAATATGGTGAACAGTCTTTTAAAAAAAGTGACGAAGAAGTAAACTTAGCAGATGAAATGGCTGATGTTTTATTTGTTTTAATCTGTCTTGCCAACCAAACAGGTATCAATTTAAATGATGCTTTGACTAAAAACTTAGAGAAGAAAACGTTGCGTGACGCAGATAGACATAAGAATAATGAGAAATTAAAATAAAAAAGCCCCGACTTGTTGTCGGGGCTTTTTTTATAGTACTGCTTTTATTTTGGCAGCAGCTTTACCAAGTTCTTCTTGACTTGGTTTCAGTTTCTCTTTCGCAAAATTCATATCGCTTACATTATTCATGGGTATTAAATGAATGTGTGTATGCGGAACTTCCAATCCAATAACGGCTACACCAACTTTTTTACATGGAAATGCTGCTTTAACAGCTTTGGCTACATGCTTTGCAAAAAGTGTTAAACCTGCATAAAGCTCATCATCCATATCGAAAATATAATCAATTTCCCTTTTTGGAATAACCAGTACATGCCCCATCACTAATGGATTTACATCTAAAAATGCCATAAAATCGGTTGTTTCTGCTACAACGTGTGCAGGAATTTCTCCACTTACAATTTTTGAAAATATAGTCATCCTTAAAGTTTTTAGCTATACGATTATCTTGATATTTCTAATATTTCGAATTCCATTTTACCAGCAGGCACTTGAATTTCGGTAGTGTCGCCAACAGACTTACCCAATAACCCTTGAGCAATTGGAGATTTAACTGAAATTTTTCCAGTTTTTAAATCAGCTTCGCTTTCTGCAACTAATTGGTAAGTCATTGTTGCACCATTTTTTATGTTTTTAATTTTAACAATAGATAAAGCCAAAACTTTTGACAAGTCTAACTTACTTTCGTCAATTAAGCGAGCGGTAGAAAGCGTAGCTTCCATTTTAGAAATCTTAGCTTCATGTAAACCTTGTGCTTCTTTTGCCGCATCATACTCTGCGTTTTCAGATAAATCACCTTTATCCCTAGCCTCTGCAATAGCCTTAGATATTGCCGCTCTGTCCACAGTTTTTAATTTGTGTAATTCCTCTTTCAGTTTATCTAAACCTTCTTGGGTATAATAAGTTACGTCTGACATACTTAATTATTTTTTATGAAATCCTCTAAAAAACAAACAAGACTACATCGGCCTTTAGCCTACATAGTCTTGCTTTGAATTAAAACGAAGATATAAGGCAATTTTTACAAAAGCAAATATTTTAATTTAAAAAACAATTCGAAAACACTTATTGCCCTCGTAAAAATAAAGTGATGATTATAGGCTAACTATTATTTTCGCTAATTTAGCTTTAAATAGAACCTACATGAAAAAATTTATTCTCACATTAGTTGTGCTTACCTGTACAACTACACTGTTTGCACAAGAATTATATATGCCTAGAAATATTAAGGCAGCTTATCAAAAAGGAACTCGTTCTTTGGATGGAAAACCTGGTAAAAATTACTGGCAAAACCATGGCAAGTATAACATGGAAATCACAGTTAATACCGATACAAAAATTGTAAGCGGAACAGAAAGCATCGATTATTCGAACAACAGTAGAGATACTTTAAAAACAATTACTATTCGTTTTGTAAACAATTTGCATAAACCAACTGCACCAAGAGGCGGTGGTGTGAGCGAAGACTTTTTATCTGCCGGATTAACAATCACCTCTCTAAAGATTAACGGTGAAGTATATAATGTAAATACAAAGGGTTGGGGTACCACAGGGGATGTAAGGTTAAAATCTCCTCTATTACCTGGCCGAAAAGCGTTATTAAATATCGATTGGAACTACCCATTATCAAAAGAAAGCGGTCGTGAAGGTCAAATAGACCCAACAACCATGTTTGTGGCATATAGTTATCCACGTGTATCTGTGTACGATGATTACAATGGATGGGATAGGGTACCGCATACGGATCGTCAGGAGTTTTATAACGATTTTAACGATTATGTTTTCTCTATAAAAGCGCCTAAAAACTTTGTGGTTTATGCCACAGGCGATTTATTAAATCCTGATGAAGTTTTACAACCAGAATTTGCGGCTCGATTAAAGAAATCATACACCAGTGATGAAGTAATTCACGTGGCTAACGAGCAAGAAATGAAAAGCGGTAAAGTTACTTTACAAAACGACTGGAATACGTGGAAATTCTCTGTAAACAACATCGTTGATGTTTGCTTTGGTTTAAGTAGCACTTATTTATGGGACGCTGGAAGTGTAGTTGTAGATAATAAAACGAACCGCAGAGTAAGTACTCAAGCAGCATACGATGTTAAGGGAACTGATTTTGTCAACTCTGTTAAAAATAACAATTATGCATTGGCTTGGTTTTCTAATAACTGGCCAGGCGTTCCTTACCCATTCTCTAAAATGACGGCTTTCCAGGGCTTTGCTGATATGGAATATCCTGGAATGGTAAATGATTCACAAACTGGTGATGCAACGTTCGCACAATTAGTACAAGATCATGAAATTGCACATACCTACTTTCCATTTTACATGGGCATAAATGAAACTCGTTATGCATTTATGGATGAAGGTTGGGCAACTACGTTAGAATATTTGATCGGCATTGCCGAACATGGCAAAGATTCTGCAGATAAATTCTATAAATCTTTTAGAGTTAACAGTTACATTAAAGATAAATCTACCGAAGAAGATCAGCCTATTATTTCTATGTCTACACAACTATCTGGCTCGGGCTATGGAAATAACTCATATGGAAAAGCATCTTTATCGTACTTAGCTTTAAAAGATATGTTAGGTGATGATTTATTTAAAACTGCTTTACACACCTATATGGATAATTGGAATGGCAAACATCCAATTCCATGGGATTATTTTAACTCGATGAACAGCGGCGCTAAACAAAACTTAAATTGGTTTTTTAACAACTGGTTTTTCAGCAATAATTATTTGGATTTAAGAATTGGACGCATACTTTCAAAAGTTGCAGGAGAATATAAATTTGGTATTGAAAACATAGGTGGTTTTGCAATTCCTTTTGATCTTGTTGTTACTTATCAGGATGGAAAAACTGAAACTAAACATTATACACCAGCAGTTTGGAAGGAAAACCAAAAATCATTCCTAGCTAAATTTACTACCAAAGGACAGGTTAAATCTGTTACTATAGATAATGGCATTTTTATGGATGCTACTCCTAACGATAATACTTGGCAAGGGAAATAATTTTTGAAGATTAATAGCCGCAGATTAGCAGATTAATAAACTTAAATCTGCAAATCTGCGGCTTTTGTTTCCATATCGTATTGTTAAGAACTATTTTATATTAGTTATTCAACTGAATCGTTTTGTTCTCCGCTTTGTTTATCTATAAATTTAGCAATCAACTTACTGTTTGCCATTAGTAAATAGCCAATAATGATTTTTACAAAGTAAAAAATAATCCAAGCCGAAGTTGGATTATCTCCAAATGCATTTTTCTGTTGAAAATAGATAAATACTTGTTTGCAAAATACTGGTAAACTATCAACAAGCATTAAACCGCCAAGAACAATAATTGAAATAGCCAAAATTGTTGAAGCTTTAATTTCAAGCGAAATTTTTTCTTCTACAAAGCCCTTATTTAATTGCAATTTATCTATAAGCCAAAAGGTCTTAAAAACAAACAACCATAAAATGAAGAAGTAACTTGCAACAGTAATTACCAAAAGAATTATTATAACTCCAGGAAAACTCTCTGCATTATTAAACCGAAAAACAGATAACGTTGTTAAAAATTGAGGGATGACGGTTATACTGCCAAAAACAATCCAAATACCTAAGATTTTAATTAAGATTGCCCAAAAAGTTCTTATGGTCATTATGTTCTAAATGAAGACTACTCGTTAATTGCCGAACAGCTTGGTGTATGCTTAACAGGAAAATTTAAAGAATTAGCAATGAAACACATCTTATTCGCTTCCTCATGAAGTGAATTTGCTAAATCTTTTTGCTCCTTTTTAGAGATAACTACTTCTGGCTGTAATAAAATTTCTTTAAACTGACCACTTCCATCAGAGTTTTCTTCCATAATACCAATCGCATTGTCCTTATATTCCATCACAACAATTTCATTTTTAGAACATAAATGCAAATACCATAACATATGACAAGAAGAAACTGAAGAAAGCAGCAAATCTTCTGGATTGTATTTTGTTTTGTCGCCTAGGAATACGGAATCTGATGAACCAGAAATTGGTGCTTTATTTTCAATAGACACTACAAAATCGCGGTCGTATGAGCGATAATCCATTGTTCCTGAACCTTTGTTACCTGCCCAAACCAAATTAGTTTTATATTGATGTTCTTTTGCCATAAGATATTTTGATGTTTATTTCTTATTAGCAATTTAAGGATTTATAATTTGATTTCCGATAGTTTTTGAGCCAAAACTTCAGAAATTTTACGATACGAATCAAAGGTCCATCCACCAACATGAGGAGTTAAAATTACCTTACCCGATTTTTTCAGCTCGTCAAACCAATGTTGCTCGTTCAATGCAGGAAATTTTTCAATTTCTAATACATCTAAACCTGCACCTAAAATTTTACCGCTTTTTATTTTATTCAACACGGCTGATGTATTTACTAGTTCACCCCTAGCTGTATTTATAAAAAAGATTGGTTTTTTGAAATGATATAAATATTCCTCATTCACCATTTGCCTGGTTTCTTTCGTCAAAGGAATATGTAAACTCAAAACATCGCTTTGTTTTACTATTTCTTCCATGCTTACTTCACGAACAAAAGCATCACTAAAACCAGTTTTATATTTATCGTATGAAATTACATTTACTTCGAACCCAGAAAGTTTTTTTGCAAAACTTTGCCCCATAAAACCGTAACCAATAATTCCAACAGTTTTGCCTTTTAACTCGTATCCACGGTTATTCTCTCTGTCCCAAATTCCGTTTCTGATTTCTGAATCTGCTTTGTGAAAATTATTCATTAACGAAAGTAAAAGACCAATGGCATGTTCACCAACTGCATCTCTATTTCCCTCTGGTGCATTAATTAATTGGATATTTCTTTCAGCTGCGACAGCTTCATCAATATTATCCAAGCCCGCTCCTGCCCTTGCAACAAACTTCAAATTCGGAGCTAAATCAAACAATTCCTTATCAATTCTAAATTTAGTCCGCACAGCGATGCCAACATAATTTTTTATAACGGCCAATGTTTCAGCTCTTGTAATTAAAGGTAAATCATCCACTTCAAAACCTAAAGCAGTTGCTTGTTCCTTAAACACAGGGTGCAGATCGTCTATAATTAAAATTCTTTTGCTCATTTCTTATTGGCCTGTTAAAAAACAGAGGTGTTGTGTTAACGTAATAAAATCCTCCACGCTTAATTGTTCTGCTCGTTTATCAAAAAATGGATGATTGTCCATTTTATCTTTAGGAATAGTACCCGACAAAGCATTACGTAATGTTTTACGGCGCTGATTAAATCCGCCTTTTACCGTACGCCAAAATAGTTTCTCATCACATGGCAAAGTTTCCATACTATTTCTACTTAAGCGAATAACACCAGAATTTACCTTTGGCGGTGGATTAAATGTACCCGGCTTTACGGTAAAAAGGTATTCGATATCATAATAAGCTTGAATCAACACACTTAAAATACCATACTCCTTAGTCCCAGATTTTGATGCACAACGTTCGGCAACTTCCTTTTGAAACATTCCCACCATTTCAACTACATAATCTTTATGTTCTAAAATTTTAAATAAAATTTGAGATGAAATATTATATGGGAAATTGCCTATAACAGCGAATTTACCTGGAAAAATTGAAGTTAAGTCAAGCTTTAAAAAATCTCCACTAATTAATCGTTCTCCCAACTGGGGATATTTATCAGCTAAAAAAGCTACCGATTCTACGTCAATATCAATTAAAAAAGTTTCCAAATCTTCTCTCGACAATAAAATATCTGAAAGAATTCCCATTCCTGGTCCAACTTCTAAAACTTGGTGGTATTGATCGGTATGAATCAGACCATTTACAATTTTCTCCGCAATTTTCTTGTCGGTTAAAAAGTGCTGACCTAAATGCTTTTTCGCTTTTACTAAACTCATTGTCGCAAAGTTAAGGTTTTTTATGTGTTCATCAGTTCATTCGTCATTAGTTCATTTGTGCTATATACCGAATGAGCCAGCGAACAAATGATACTATTGAACTTCTCTATTATTTTTATCACCGTTTAATTCAAAATCGCTAATTTGCGCTAAATTCTTTTAATACAGATGAGTGATAAAGTTAAAATAGGTATAAGTATTGGTGATATAAATGGCATTGGTTTAGAGGTTATTTTAAAAACTTTGGCCGAAAGTAAAATACTAGATTATTGTACGCCTATCGTATACGGACATACAAAAGTGGCATCTTTTCATAGAAAAGCATTGCACATGAGCGATTTCGTTTTTAACGTGATCAATAAAGCTGCTGATGCAAATCCACGCAAAGCAAACATGATTAATTGCTGGGAAGAAGATGTAAAAATTGATTTAGGCGTAGCTAATGAAACTGGCGGAAAATATGCCTTATTATCTTTACAAAAGGCAACCGATGATTTAGTAAGTGGTGCAATTGACGCTTTGGTTACCGCTCCTATTAATAAAAATAACATTCAATCTGAGAATTTTAGTTTTCCTGGTCACACCGAATATCTACAAGAGCGCAGCGAAAGCAACGATGTACTCATGTTTTTAATTAGTGAAGCTTTACGCGTTGGCGTAGTGACTGGTCATATTCCTGTTTTAGAAGTACCAACGGCAATTAGTCGTGAAAAAATTGTTAAAAAACTGCAGTTAATAAACGATAGCTTGAAGAAAGATTTCTGGATTGAAAAGCCAAAAATTGCAGTTTTGGGGTTAAATCCTCATGCAAGTGATAATGGATTATTAGGAAAAGAAGAAGCAGAAATTATTTCACCAGCTATTCAAGAAGCATTTGATAAGGGTATTATTTGTTTTGGTCCATATCCTGCTGATGGTTTTTTTGGAAATGGAACTTACAAACAATTCGATGCAGTTTTAGCGATGTATCACGATCAAGGTTTAATTCCTTTTAAAACCATTGCCTTTAGTACGGGAGTAAATTATACTGCAGGTTTAAAATTTGTGCGCACATCTCCAGATCATGGAACTGGATATGATATTGCTGGTAAAAATTTGGCCGATCCAACCTCTTTTATGGAAGCAGTTTTTGCCGCTGTTCATATAGTTAAACACCGTAGAGAACAAGAGAACCTTTTAAGCAACCAATTACGCACTGGCGGAAAATTAATAGAAACCGCAAGTGATGTAAAGGATGATGCGAATTAAGAATGCAACTAATTCCAATTATACAGCCAACAGAGTTAATTAACTTAAATTCGAATGATTTCGTATTAATTGATGCAAGCGCTGGATCAAAAACTAGGTATGTTGAAAACCATTTAGAGGGCGCATTATACATTGATTTAAATACCGATTTAGCAGATATTAATGATTTTGCTGTTGGAGGAAGACATCCATTACCAACATTCGAACAGTTTGCTAGCGTACTCAAAAGATTTGGGATTGATAAAACCAGTCATGTTATTATTTACGATGATAAAAACAGCAGTAACGCAGCAGCTCGTTTTTGGTGGATGCTAAAAGCAATTGGACATGAAAAAGTCCAAGTTTTAAATGGTGGATTTAATGCTGCAATTAAAGCTGGTTTTCCAACAACTTCAAAAGTTGAAGAGCCTAAAATTGCAGATAATTATAAGATCACCAACTGGGTTTTACCATTAGCAAATATTAATGAAGTTGAAATTGCAAGCAAAACTAAAAATCAAACCATTGTTGATGTAAGAGATGCGAATCGCTTTTCAGGGTTAACAGAACCAATCGATTTAATTGCTGGCCATATTCCAAATGCTATAAATATTCCTTTTACAGAAAATTTAGATGAAAAAGGTTTTTTCTTAGCTCCATCTATTTTAAAGGAAAAATATGCTAAAACATTATTTGATGCTAAATCAGCAACTATAATTGTGCATTGCGGTTCTGGTGTAACAGCTTGCCATATGCTTTTGGCAATGGATTACGCAGGATTAGAAATACCGAAATTATACGTCGGTTCTTGGAGTGAATGGAGCAGAAATAATAAAGAAATGGTTTTAGCAGAAAAATAATATTACCAATTCCCTTCCAAAAATGCTCGACCTAAGGGCGTAATAACAGCCCACCATTGTACCGAACTCCTATCAATTTTAATATAACCCTCATTTTCTAAAGCAGTATAATCTGCTTCTTCTCCTCCAAGGATAGAAGAACTCACTTGTTCGTTAATAATTCTTAACAAATCAATTTTTTCTTGTGTTTCCATTTCTAATATATTTCCAATAAAACAATTAAAACCTGATAAAGTTGTGAAGACAAGCAAGTTTTAATTCTAAAAAACATTTCTTTTAATAAAAATATTTTCTACCTTTGCAGGCTAAAATTTAGTTACAATTGAAGGCATTAAAACAATTTTCAATCCCGTTTACAGGCTTAAAATTGGGCAAACATCAATTTGATTTTGAAATTGATAAAAGCTTTTTTGATGCATTTGAGTACTCTTTAGTAAAAGATGGGGCACTTAAAGTTGAAGTTGAATTAGATAAACAAGAAACAATGTTGATTTTGCACTTCCATATTTGGGGCACAATTCAACTTAATTGTGATAAATGTTTAGCTGAGTTTTCACAACCAATTGAGATTAATGAAGGGCAAATTGTAAAATTTGCTGAAGATGATTTAGAAAGTGATGATTTAGAGATCATCATGCTAAACAAAAAGGAAAGTGCATTAGATGTTTCGGAAATGATTTACGAATTCATCAATGTATCGGTACCTTATATAAACAACTGCGAACAGGCAGGTCAAGGTCAAAAATGCGATCCAGAAATGATTGCAACTTTAGAAAAATTGGCAAGCGGAACAGCAGATAAAGAAGAAGAACAAAATGACGACCCTCGTTGGGAAGCATTAAAAAAATTAAAATAATAATTAAATAAAGCACAATGGCACATCCAAAACGCAAGATTTCTAAACAAAGAAGAGATAAAAGAAGAACTCACTATAAAGCTGTAGCTCCTTCTTTGGCAACATGCCAAACTACTGGTGCTATACACGTTCCTCACCATGCTTATAATGTTGATGGTAACTTGTACTACAACGGTAAATTAGTTATAGAAAACACATCAATAGGTTAATTTTCTAAGAAAATTTTTGTGTTTTACATTGGTTTAAGTTTACCTTAGATGAATGAATACAAAAGCGATTTAGCTTAAACACAAAAGATTTTTTTACTATGAAAATAGGTCTCGATATTATGGGCGGAGACTATGCTCCCAAAGCGAATGTTTTGGGAGCAATAGCAGCTCATCAATCCCTAGCTCCTGATGAGCATTTAGTGCTTATTGGAGATACTCAGCAGATTAAACCTCTACTCCAAGAGACCGGATTCAACCCCGATCACTTTGAATACGTACATACCGAAGAAGTAATTGGTATGGGCGAACATCCCACAAAGGCTATTCTTCAAAAGCCGAATTCAAGTATTGCTGTAGGCTTTCAATTATTAAAAGAAGGTAAATTAGATTCTTTTGCAAGTGCAGGAAATTCTGGTGCAATGTTAGTTGGCGCAGTTTTTAGCGTGAAACCAATAGCAGGAATTTCTAGACCTTGTTTATGTACCATTGTTCCCAAATTAAAAGGTGGTACTGGATTATTATTAGATGTTGGTGCTAATGCAGATTGCAAACCAGATAACTTAATGGATTTTGGTGTATTAGGCAGTTTATATGCTGAGAATGTAATGCAAATTAACAATCCGAAAGTTGCCTTAATGAATATTGGCGAAGAAGACGAGAAAGGTAATATGATTGCTTTATCAAGTCATCGATTGATGAAAGAAACAAAGCTTTTTAATTTTGTGGGTAATGTTGAAGGCCGGGATTTATTTAATGACAAAGCCGATGTAATTGTATGCGATGGTTTTACTGGAAATGTTATGCTTAAACTTGCAGAATCATTCTATGTATTAACCATTAAAAAAGGATTAAAAGATGAGTTCTTTGATCGCTTTAATTACGAAAACTATGGTGGTAGCCCAGTTTTAGGAGTAAATGCGCCGGTATTAATTGGTCATGGAATTTCTAGCCCTGAAGCTATAAAAAATATGATTTTCCAATCAAGAGATATGATAACATCCGACTTAATTGGAAAAATACAAGCCGCATTCCAATAATTTAAATCAAATAAAAATGAACAAAATTCACGCTGCTATTACTGCCGTTCATGGTTACGTTCCAGATTACATTTTAACAAATAAAGAGCTGGAAACCATTGTCGATACATCAGACGAATGGATAACTTCAAGAACAGGCATTAAAGAGCGAAGAATATTAAAAGGAGAAGGTTTAGGTACATCTGACATGGCTGTTGAAGCTGTAAACGGATTACTTAAAAAGAGAGGAATTGGTGCAGAGGAAATTGAATTAATTATTTTTTGTACCACTACTCCAGACTTCCCTTTTCCTGCATCTGCAAATATTTTGGCTGATAAAATAGGTGCAAAAAATGCTTGGGGCTATGATTTACAGGCAGCTTGCTCAGGTTTTATTTTCGGTTTATCAACAGGATCTCAATTTATAGAATCTGGTAAGCATAAAAAAGTATTAGTAGTTGGTGGCGATAAAATGTCGTCTATCATCAATTATCAAGATCGCACAACTTGTATTATTTTTGGCGATGGATGTGGTGCTGTTTTATTAGAACCAAATGAAGAAGGATTAGGCGTACAAGATTCTATTTTACGTACTGATGGTTCTGGAAGAAATTACTTAGGTCAAAAAGCAGGTGGTTCTGCTCGTCCTGCTAGTGCAGAAACTGTGGCTAATAATGAGCACGTAGTTCATCAAGAAGGCCAGGCTGTATTTAAATTTGCTGTTACAAATATGGCAGATGTAGCTGCAGAAATCATGGAACGTAATAGCTTAACTTCAGATGATGTTGCATGGTTAGTTCCACATCAAGCAAACAAACGTATTATTGATGCAACTGCTTCAAGAATGGGCGTTAGCACAGATAAAGTAATGATCAACATAGAGCGTTACGGCAATACTACCAACGGAACAATTCCATTGTGCTTATGGGAATGGGAAAGTAAACTCAAAAAAGGAGATAATCTTATTTTAGCAGCATTTGGCGGAGGTTTTACATGGGGATCTGTATATTTAAAGTGGGCCTACGGCAGTTAATCAATGGATTAGTTTGTTAGTTGTTTTAGAGCAACTAGCTCTAAAAATCCAAACGTCAAAAAATTAAAAAACCAAAAAAAACTATAACTTAGTTAATTCATAAGACACCAATTTTTTTAACATAACAACAAAAGAATGGATATTAAACAAATTCAGGAACTCATTAAATTTGTTTCTCGGTCGGGGGTAAATGAAGTTGCTATTGAGCAAGAAAACTTCAAAATTACCATTAAAACTAACCAAGCGCCGGTTTATGTAAATGCGGCTTTACCTGCATCAGTTGCTGCACAACCAGCCGCTGTTCCTGCAGCAGCGGTTCCACAAGCTGCAGAGACTAAAGCAGCAAGTACTCCAGCAGCTGAGGATACATCAAAATACATTACTATAAAATCTCCAATGATTGGTACATTTTACCGTTCATCTAGCCCTGATAAACCTTCATTTGCAAATGTTGGTGATGAGGTTGCTGTTGGTAAAGTAGTTTGCATTATTGAGGCAATGAAATTATTTAACGAAATTGAAAGTGAAGTTGCTGGTCGTATCGTAAAAGTATTAGTTGATAATGCATCACCAGTTGAATATGATCAACCATTATTCTTAGTAGAACCTATTTAATATCCGTCCTGCTGAATTTTTTCAGCAACTGTTAATAGATCTCGAAATAAATTCGAGATGACGAAAAGGAAAAAATTATGTTTAAAAAAATATTAATTGCCAACAGGGGCGAAATCGCTTTGCGTATTATACGTACCTGTAAAGAAATGGGCATAAAAACGGTTGCTGTTTACTCTACTGCAGATAGAGAGAGTTTACATGTGCGTTTTGCCGATGAGGCTGTTTGTATAGGTCCTCCTCCTAGTAAAAATTCTTATTTAAGTATTCCAAATATCATATCAGCAGCAGAATTAACTAATGCTGATGCCATCCATCCCGGTTACGGTTTCCTTTCTGAAAATGCTAAGTTTTCTTCGGTTTGCCGCGATTACGGAATCAAATTTATAGGCGCTACGCCTGAGCAAATCAATGGCATGGGCGATAAAGCTTCTGCTAAAGAAACCATGAAAATTGCAGGAGTACCTACAATTCCAGGTTCTGAAGGCTTGTTATCAAGCGTTAAAGAAGGAATTGAAATTGCCAAAGGAATGGGTTATCCTGTAATTTTAAAAGCTACTGCTGGTGGTGGTGGTCGTGGGATGCGCATTGTTTGGAAAGATGAAGAATTTGAAAATGCTTGGGATAGTGCTCGTCAAGAATCTGGCGCTGCATTTGGTAACGATGGCCTATATTTAGAAAAATACATTGAAGATCCTCGCCACATTGAAATCCAAATTATTGGAGATCAATATGGAAAAGCATGCCACTTATCAGAAAGAGATTGTTCAATTCAACGTCGTCATCAAAAACTAGTTGAAGAAGCTCCATCTCCATTTATGACTCCAGAATTACGTGAGAAAATGGGTGAAGCGGCAATTAAAGGTGCACTTGCTGTTAGTTATGAAGGTGCTGGAACAGTAGAATTTTTGGTGGATAAACACCGTAATTTCTATTTTATGGAAATGAATACACGTATCCAAGTTGAGCATCCAGTAACTGAAGAGGTAATTAACTTCGATTTAATCAAAGAACAAATAAAAGTTGCTGCTGGTATTCCGATTTCGGGAAATAATTATGTACCAAACATGCATGCGATTGAGTGTCGTATTAACGCAGAAGATCCATTTAATAATTTCAGACCTTCACCAGGTAGAATAACTAATTTTCATTCTCCAGGTGGTCATGGAGTAAGGGTTGATACCCATGTATATGCAGGCTATCAAATTCCTTCTAACTACGATTCGATGATAGCAAAGCTGATTTGCGTGGCACAAACACGTGAAGAAGCAATTTGTACAATGGAACGTGCATTAAGTGAATTTGTAATTGAAGGTGTAAAAACAACTATTCCTTTTCACTTACAATTAATGAAAGACCCTAACTTTAGAGCTGGTAATTTTACTACGAAGTTTATGGAAACTTTTGAATTTTCAGAATAATATAATCTTTTCATAGATTTAAATCGTAAATACCATTCTATATCAAAAGAATGGTATTTTTGTTTACTAACTAATTTCAATGAGCGAGAACAAAGCAAAGGATCTAATTGAATCCATAAAAAATAAAGGAAAAAGTTTAGAGGCAGAGATGTCTTTTTTTGATCACATTGATGTATTACGTAAGCACTTATTAAGAGGACTAGCTGTCGTAACTTTACTTACCTGTGTTGCTTTTTATTATTCTGATTTCATTTGGGGTAAGATTATTATGGGCCCAAAAGATCCAAGCTTCTGGACATATAGAATGGGATGTAAGATTGCTGCCATGTTTCCATCAATTGGACAAGATTTTTGCATTACAAAGATTGATGCAAAAATTATCAATACAGAAATGTCTGGTCAGTTTACCCTACAAATGAGTTCATGTATTACTGCTGGATTAATTTTAGGTGTTCCTTATCTTTTATTCGAAATTTGGTTGTTCATTAAACCTGCATTGTTAGAAACAGAAAGAAAATCATCGCAAGGTTTTGTATTTTTTGCATCAATCTTATTTTTATCAGGTGTGTTATTTGGCTATTACTTCATCGCACCATGGTCTATCAATTTCTTAATCAATTTCACTGTAGATCCAAGCATTCAGAATACATTTACTATCGATTCATACCTTTCAACTGTACTTACCCTCACATTAGGTACTGGAATAATTTTCCAACTACCCGTTGTAATTTTTGTCCTTTCTAAACTTGGTGTAATGACACCACAATTTATGAGGAAAAATAGAAGATACGCAGCAGTGTTGATTTTAATAGTTGCGGCAGTAGTAACTCCTACTGCAGATCCTTTTACAATGATGATTGTTGCGCTGCCTTTATTCTTATTGTATGAGTTGAGTATCATGATTTCAGCGAATATCCAAAGGAAAAAACTAAAAGCCGAAGCATTATTTTATAAAAATTAAGGATTATAGTAAAATAAGCGCAACAAAAAATTTACGCGTAAGCTGTATAATTCTATTTAAATTTGAAGATGCCCACAGAAGATAAATTAAGAATTGCTATTGGATCAGATCATGCTGGCTTCGAGTATAAAGAAATTTTAAAAGATTATTTAGCAGCATATGAACTGAAAGATTTCGGAACATACTCTGCAGATTCTGTAGATTATGCTGATTTTGCTCATCCTGTTGCATTAGCTGTTGAAAGCAAGGAATTTGATTTTGGTATATTAATTTGTGGTAGTGCGAATGGTATCGCTATTACCGCCAATAAACATCAGCAAATACGAGCTGCAATTTGTTGGGAAAAGGAAATAGCGGCCTTGGCCAGACAACATAACAATGCCAATATTTTGTGTATTCCAGCGAGGTTTGTATCAGCCGATTTAGCAAAAGAAATGGTGACAATTTTTTTAAATACTGCTTTTGAAGGTGGTAGACATGCTAAAAGAGTAGAAAAAATATCGTGCTAACAACCTTATAATTATAAACTGATGAAACGAAAGTTTCATGACCATAAAAACAATATAAAACTGATGAAAAAACAATTTCTATACACCGGCTTTGCAATAATGCTAAGTTTGAGTGCTACAGCTCAGAAAAATCCTGATGCTGTTAAATTTAGCGAAACTATAAATAAGAGTAGAGCATACAGCCATCTTTCAGTTATCGCTTCTGATGAGTATGAAGGCAGAGAGACTGGTAAAAAGGGAGCTTGGATGGCTGCCGAGTACATCAAAAAACAATTTCAAAGCTTTGGCTTAAAAGGGCCGGTGAAAGATGGTGGTGATCCATATTTTCAAAAAATTGGCTTAATAACAAATGATGTTTCTGGTGCTGCGCTTTCTATCAATGGAAAAGCAAAACAATTGTACAAAGATTTTGTAATTCCTAGCAATAGCGTTTCTGCTACAGGACTAGATATTAATACTAGTGAAATTGTTTTCGCAGGATATGGAATTACTAAAGAAGGATATAACGACTTTGATGGTATCAATGCTGAAGGCAAAGTTGTAATGATTTTCTCTGCTGGCGACCCAACTGCTAAAGCAGGCGAACCTGCACTTACAGGTCGTGCTGCAATGATGGCTAGACAAAAAATGATGACTGGTTTAATGGCTGCTAAACCAAAAGCTATTTTATTAGTTGACATGAATTTTGATAAGGTACCAGAATATTCAAAAATCGCTTCAACAGTTGGTAGAATTATGCTAAAGAAAGATGCTCCTGCAACTGCAGCTCCACAAAGAGCAAATCCATTAGTTACAATAACTATTTCTCCTGCTACTGCAAATGAAATCTTGAAAGCTAGCAATACAACAGTTGAAGAATTAGCTAAAAAAATCAAAGACAATGTGAAACCATCTTCATCAACTGTGGCAACAACATTAGCTGCAACAGCTAAGAAAGTAGAAACTCCACAACGTGGAGAAAACGTTTTAGGGTTTTTAGAAGGTTCTGACCCTAAATTAAAAAATGAAATTTTAGTACTTACTGGTCATTATGATCATATAGGTTTAAATCCCGATCCAAATGCTACTGATAAAGTATACAACGGAGCTGATGATGATGGTTCGGGTACAACTGGTGTTTTATTAATGGCTGAAGCTTTTGCAAAAGCGAAAAAAGCTGGTAAAGGCCCTAAAAGAAGCATTCTATTTATGACAGTAGTTGGCGAAGAAAAAGGATTATTAGGTTCTGAGTGGTATTCAGAACATCCTGTATTTCCTTTAGCAAACACTATTGCAGATTTAAATACAGATATGATTGGTCGTATTGGCGAAGAATATTTAGGAAAAGCAGATAGTGCAAACTATGTATACTCAGTAGGTTCATCTATGTTAAGTACAGAACTTGGTCAAATCCAAGAACAAATAAACAACACATACACTAATCTTAAATTGGATTTCAAATATGATGATCCAAAAGATACTGAAAGAATTTACTATCGTTCTGACCACTATAACTTTGCTAAAAACAACATTCCAATCATTTTCTTTTACGATGGTATGTTAGGTAAAGATTACCATGGTTTAGGTGATGAAGTGAGTAAAATCAATTTTGATCTTTTAGCAAAAAGAGCGCATTTAACCTATTACATAGCTTGGGAACTTGCAAACAGAGCAAATAGACCAGTTGTAGATAAAAATCAAAACGGCACTCCTAAAACTACAAACTAGATTATTTAAATTTATTAAATCCCGATAAGTTAAACATATCGGGATTTTTTTTGCCTTATCCATTTTACATTTTACGTCTTCTCTTTTACATTTTCTAGTATATTTGAACATGATCAATACTGCAGAAGAATTCTTGGTAAAAGCTGATGAAAAAGCTTTTGACTTACCACATCGTAAAACTATTAATCATAACATTGGGAAATACAATACCGCAGTAGAACGAGGTCTGTCGAAATTCGAAAATCTAGAAGCTTCAAAAAGAAAAGCACACGTAGTAAAATGGCGTGTGATGGAGAATTTAGATAAATTTTTACCAGAGTTCGAAGCAAACTTTCAAAAAAGAGGTGGTAAAGTAATTTGGGCAAATGATGTTGCAGAAGCTCAAAAAGAAATCCTAAATATCATTCAAAGAAATAACGGCAAAACGGTTATCAAATCTAAATCGATGACTACAGAGGAAATTCATTTGAACGAATTTCTAGAGCAAAACGAAATCGAATCATTAGAAAGCGATTTAGGCGAATACATAGTCCAACTATTGGGTCAAAAACCTTATCACATTGTCACACCAGCAATGCACTTGAGCAAAGAAGAAATTGCTCAATTATTTCACGATAAGTTTGGAACACCAATAGACGCAACACCACAGCAACTTACACAGAAAGCGAGAGAATTATTAAGAGATAAATACCTAAAAGCGGATATTGGAATATCTGGTGGTAATTTTTTAATCGCCGATACAGGTAGCATTGCCCTAACAGAAAATGAAGGTAATGCTCGTTTATGTACTACTTTCCCTAAGATACACATTGCACTAGTTGGTATCGAGAAATTAATTCCATCCATTGCAGATCTCGATTTATTTTGGCCATTATTAGCAAGTCATGGTACTGGGCAAAATTTAACAGTTTACAATACTATTTTAAGTGGACCTAGACAAGCTAATGAAACAGATGGTCCAGAAGAAATGTATGTTATCCTTTTAGATAATGGACGCACCAATCTACTCGCTCAAAAAGAGCAAAGACAAGCATTATATTGTATTCGTTGCGGAGCATGTTTAAACGCTTGTCCTGTATATAAAAATATTGGCGGCCATACGTATAACACAACATATAGTGGGCCAATTGGCTCCATTATCACCCCTCATTTTAAAGGGATGAAAGAATTTAAACATTTAAGCTATGCCTCTAGCCTGTGCGGGAAATGTTCAGAAGTATGTCCAGTTAAAATAGATATTCACAAAATGCTACTCTTAAATAGAAGAGATGCAGCCACCGAACATATCAATACTAAAACTGAAGAAATTGGTTGGAGTTTATGGAAAAAAGGAATGCAAAAACGTTCACTAATGGATATGGTAAGTGGTAAAATGAAAAATTTCCTTCTCAAAAAATTCTTTAAAAAGAGTTGGGGTAAATACCGTTCAATGCCAGAAATTGCACCAAAATCTTTTGCGAAACAATGGGAAGAACGCAATAAAAATCCAAAGTCTTAATTAAAGATAAACACGTCCAAATATTAAAACCACTATGCAATTCGATAGAAAAGATAAAGATGATGCTCACCTACTAACACTGTATAAAACATTGCTTTATCCCCGCATGGTAGAAGAAAAAATGCTTATTCTTCTCCGTCAAGGCCGAATTGGAAAGTGGTTTTCAGGTATCGGACAAGAAGCCATTGCAGTGGGCAGTACTTTAGCCATGCAAAGCGATGAATATATTTTGCCGATGCACCGCAATTTAGGAGTATTTACCAGCAGAAATATTCCACTCAAAAAGTTGATGGCACAGTGGCAAGGTAAAATATCCGGGTTCACAAAAGGTCGCGATCGTTCATTTCATTTTGGTACACAAGAGCATAAAATCATAGGCATGATTTCTCATTTAGGTCCTCAAATGGCATTGGCCGATGGAATTGCACTTGCGGATCTAATTGAAAATAAACAACATGCCACCTTAGTTTTTACAGGTGAAGGAGCCACTAGCGAAGGTGATTTTCACGAAGCCATCAATCTAGCATCTGTATGGAGTTTGCCAGTTATCTTTTTAATAGAAAACAATGGGTATGGCTTATCAACGCCAATAAATGAACAATTTAAGTGTAAACATTTAGTAGATCGAGCAATTGGTTACGGTATTGAAGGTATACAAATAGACGGAAATAATATTCTTGAAGTATACGACGAATTAAGTGAAATCGCTGCTAGCATTCGACAAAACCCTCGCCCAGTTTTAATAGAATGCCTAACATTCAGAATGCGTGGTCACGAAGAGGCATCAGGCACAAAATATGTTCCTCAACATCTGTTCGATGAATGGACAAAGAAAGATCCTGTTAAAAACTTCGAAGATTATTTAGTTACACAAAACATACTAAACGAAGAATTAATTGCCACTATTAAAATCAGCTTTAAATCCGAGATAGAACACGAAGTAGAAGCTGCATTTAACGAGCAAGAACCTTTAGCCAACCCTACAACAGAGTTGGATGATATGTATGCGCCTTATGTCCAAAAAGTAATTAATTCTTCAGTAGTGCAAACAGAAAAACGATATTTAGATGCAATAAGTGATGGCTTGAAAGAAGGTATGCAACGGTATGATAATCTTGTTATTATGGGGCAAGATATTGCAGAATATGGCGGTGCATTTAAAATTACTGATGGTTTTGTAAACCAATTCGGCAAAGCCAGAGTACGTAATACCCCTATTTGCGAATCTGCAATTGTAGGAGCTGGTTTAGGACTTTCCATTAATGGATATAAAGCGGTCGTAGAAATGCAATTTGCCGATTTTGTAACTTGTGGCTTTAATCAGATTGTAAATAATTTAGCTAAAACGCATTACCGTTGGGGCGAAAAAGCAGATGTTGTAGTGCGTATGCCTACAGGTGCAGGAACAGGTGCCGGTCCATTTCACTCACAAAGTAATGAAGCTTGGTTTACCAAAACTCCAGGATTAAAAGTAGTTTACCCAGCTTTCCCTTACGATGCAAAGGGTTTATTAATAGCTGCAATTGAAGATCCAAACCCAGTAATTTATTTCGAACATAAATATTTATACCGCAGCTTGAGTGGTATAGTGCCCGATGGCTATTATACCGTCGAAATTGGTAAGGCAAATGTCTTAAAACAAGGTGAACAATTAACAATCATCACCTATGGGTTGGGTGTGCATTGGGCATTAGAATACCTAAACGATCATCCAGAAATTTCTGCCACATTGGTGGATTTAGTAACCTTACAACCTTGGGATAAAGAAACTGTTGCGGGCGCAGTAAAAGCTACAGGCAGAGTAATTATTCTACATGAAGACACATTGAGCAACGGTTTTGGTGCCGAATTAGCTGCTTGGATAGGCGAAAACTGCTTCACAGATCTAGATGCTCCAGTACTCCGTTGCGCTAGTCTTGATACCGCCATTCCAATGAGTAAAGTTTTAGAAGACAGTTTCCTTGCAAAAAATAGATTAGCTGAAACAGTAGATAAAATATTGGCTTATTAATTAGTTTTTTGTCTTTTCGAAGGAGATTTTTTACCTAAAACAATAAATCTACTTTCTAAGAAAATAAACTTAATACAAGAAGAAGCATAAAATAAGCAGTTGGCACGATAATAGCCTAATCTTACATAAGATACTAACTTATGGAAGCGGTATGAAAAGTGTATATTTTTTGGCTATAATTGGTTTATTTAGTACAATACTTGGTTGCAACAATATTAAATCCGATCATCCACAAGCAGATTTAAGCGATGCAAATTCAACAAATCTTACTACTAAATCTATTATACAGTATACTGATTCAATAGATAAAAATCTCTCCCAATTCTCAAAAAGTACAAGTCTAGTCTACATGCTTGGTGATTTATCATTCTATGTAGAAAAATATAGCCAAAATAATCAAGCTCTCTTACTAGTCGAACATTCTTACAACGGTGGTACAAGTAGCAGTTTAAAAAAATATTATTTTAAAAATGATAGCTTAATTTTAGAAAAAGATAAAAATGAATTAGCGAATGAAGAAGGAACTGTTTTTAAAGATACACGTACTTACCTACGCAATAATACTGTATTCAAAATAGAAAATAAAACAGCATCAACCCAGGCTGCGTTAAATTCATTACCTTATATAGATTTGCCTTTGAGCAAAAATAATAAGCCAGATCAAAGCTATCTTGAAAACGTAAACTCATTAAATAATGTGGTAAATCGTAACGATAAATTTGATGTGGTATTTGAAAGCATTACTACTTACCCAGATTCAAGGTATATTATTTTAAGAAGCAAAATCCAAAATAGCTACAGTGCTAGTGTTCTAGTTAAAGAAAGAGATGCACTCATTGATAGCCTCTTAAATGATCCAATTAATTTTAAAGATCAAAAATTGAATTTTAAATGGGTTGTAAAAGATAAAGAAGCAGTTTATGTTCCTGTAGCTAGTAATACTTCTGCTAGTGGATTAAATAAATAAGTATTTCCATTATCTAAACAAACGCATCTATATCGCTTTCTTATTCTTTCGCCTTTTGTAAATTTCCTTCCATCTTTTAGTGTAAACACTGTATTTAATGGTAATTCTTCAATCCTTGTGGTCGCTAAATGTGTGTCGTATTTTTTTAATGCTCTAGCCAATCTCAAATCTGTACAGCTAGATGCTGCCGGATTATTTAGGTAGCTAATAATAGTATGATGAATTTCTGCCGGAAAAATTTGAAGTTCAAAAAACGGATTCATCATTCTTTTAAAATTATGCTTCCACTCTGTACCATGCGGTTTAGCTTTATTTTTATGATCATTCCAAGTTAATAAATGCGCAAATTCATGTACGGTTGTTACTAAAAAAGCATATGGATTAAGATCATTATTTACTGAAATTTTATGCCCTTTATCTTTAAATGGATGTCTGTAATCGCCAAGCTTAGTTGTTCTATTTTTTGAAATTTTAAACTCACACTGAAAATAATCAATCCATTTGGCAATGATTGGAGCTGCTGGCGCAGGCATATACTGTGCTAAAACATCAACTTTATTCACGAACTAAATTTACTAATTATTTTAAGAATTGATAGGCAATCAAACTAGCTACATAAGCCATTGCCGTCATGTAAACCAATTGGATAACTGGCCATTTCCAAGATTTAGTTTCTCTATAAACTACGGCAACAGTACTCATACATTGCATCGCGAAAGCATAAAATAACATCAGTGACAATGAAGTAGCGAAAGTAAATACAGGTAAACCTGTCTCAGGATTTTTAGCATCCCTCATCTTATTACGAATAGTAGCTGTTTGTTCATCGCCATTATCTACGCTATAAATAGTAGACATTGTTCCTACAAATGCCTCACGAGCTGCGAAAGAAGTAATTAACGCAATGCCTATTTTCCAATCGAAACCTAAAGGTTTAATGGCTGGCTCGATAGTTTGCCCCAAAATACCAGCATAAGAATTTTCTAATTTTTCTGCTGCTTTATCTCTTTCTAAAGATGCTAACTGTACGCTATCAGTAGAATTCACTTCAATCGCAGTATACTTCTTTTCTATAGCATCGAATCGTTTGCTTGGGCCGTATGTAGCCAAAACCCACAACACAATAGAAATTGCAATAATAACCTTACCGGCTTCTAGCACAAAGGTTTTAGATTTTTCATACATTGTATAAATTACATTGCTCCATCGAGGCATGCGATATACAGGCAACTCCATTATGAAATAAGATTTTTCTTTAGCCTTAATGATAAATTTCATCACAAAAGCGACTAAAACTGCAGCCAGAATACTAATCACATACATGGCCATTAGCGTTAGTCCTTGTAAGCTTAAAAATCCTAATATCATTTTATTAGGTACAACTAGCGATATCAATAAAGTATAAACTGGCAATCTTGCCGAGCAACTTACTAATGGCGTAACCATGATAGTAATAATGCGATCTTTCCAGTTTTCGATATTGCGAGCACTCATTATTGATGGTACTGCACAAGCAATTCCTCCAATCATTGGCACTACAGATTTACCACTCAAACCAAACTTTCTCATAATTTTGTCCATCATAAAAGTCACCCTAGCCATATAGCCAGTATCTTCTAAAATGGAAATTAAAGCGAATAGAATAGCAATTTGCGGAATAAATATGATAATCCCACCTAGTCCGGCAACTACCCCATCTAATAAAAGATTGGTTAATACTCCAGCAGGTAAATGGGTATGACCAAATTCAGTTAACCAGACAAAACCATTCTCAATGAGTGCCATTGGATAAGAAGACCAAGAGAAAATAGCATTAAAAACGAAGAAAAGAATGAGGATAAAAATGAGAAATCCCCAAAAGCGATTAGTTAGAATCGAATCTAATTTATCGGTAACCTTAAACTTCTTTTCTGCACCTGTATCAAAAATTAAATCAGTTAAAACTGTACTCAAATAGCGATATCTTGCTATGGTTTCTGCACCTTGTATTTTTGATGATTCGAAATGATGAGCCTTTTCAATCTCCTCAATCTCTTGTTGTTCTCTATCTGTAAAAAACGTTAAATGCTCATGTTGGTGTAAAACTTGCAATGCATAATAATCATTTTCTGTTTTGATTTTTTCCTTTACTGCTGCAATTGCCTCTGGTGCAAAAATGGTTACATCTATACCTGTAACCTGAGTACTAACCCAAGTAGTATGAGAAATGGCTTTTTTTAGTGTCTCTAATCCATCACTCTTTCTTGCCGACATGGCAACAACTTGTATCCCTAATCGCTCTGCTAATTTATTTACATTAATATGAATTCCCTCTTTACGGGCCATATCTGTCATGTTGAGGACCAACAGCATTGGTAAACCCAAATCTGCTACTTGTGAACACAGTAAAAGATTACGACGTAAATTAGTGGCATCTGCTACTAGAACTACAACATCTGGATGACTTGGATTACTTTTATCTGCTAATACCTGAAAAACGATACTTTCATCCTTACTTTTTGGATATAAGCTATATGTACCTGGTAAATCAATAATTTCAGCATTTTGGGCAGGCGATAGTTTACAAAAACCAACTTTCTTATCAACCGTAATACCAGGAAAATTTCCAATTTTTTGATTTAATCCAGTTAACAGATTAAAGAGGGTAGATTTTCCAGTATTCGGATTACCAACTAATGCAACTTTAATATCTGCCAATGTATTACTGAATTATGATAACCGAAGCTTCACTTTTACGTAAGCAAAGTTGATATCCCGCAACGCGGATAGCTATAGGATCTCCAAGTGGAGCAAAGCGTTCAACCTCTACAACTTCGCCTGGCAAGCAGCCCATTTCCATCAATTTCACAGACATTTCTAAATCTGTAAACGATACGATTGTTCCTTGTTCTCCTGGGTTTAACTGTGAAAGCTTCATAATGAAATATTGCGCAATTTACCCTTTATTTATATTAAATCCAAATAACAAAACATAAATATAGTGTTGTTCTTAAACAAAAAAATCGCCATCAATTGAATGATGACGATTTGTATTATTAGGTAAGATTGGGCTTACATTCCACCCATTCTCATTCTTTGACCACCTTGTTGCCCAGAATTTCCATTTAAACCCGCAATTTTGCTTAAAGAATAAGTAACTGAAAACATGTAATAGCGTTTCAACACATTATAATTCAAATCTTGAATAGTGTTTGCACCGCCATTACGTTCAATACCCGTATTCTGATTTAATAAATCGTTAACAGAAGCTTTAAGAGTAATTCTGCTCTTTGTAAATAAGTGACTTACATATGCATTTATCAATGTATAATCAGTATCGTATCCAGCGCCTCTACCTGTCAGCTTATTATAAGTTAAATCTGATTGTATACGAATACTACCTGGAAGTAAATAACTGATATCTATATTAGGAGATAAAGTGTAATATTTTGTATTACTATTTACATTTACAGAATATCTATCACGATACATTGTTCCTGAAATACCTGCAATTAAATCGAGCTTATCTAAATTTGAAACTAGTTTATAACCATTAGTAATTGAATAACTATTGGTAACATTCTCTAAAGTTCCAGAAAAACCTGTTGTTTTTGAATAGCCGCCTCTTAAATCAATTTGAAAATTTAATTTATTTCCTTTAATAATTGGTTGACTAATTGAACCAAATACATTAGCGCTGAAGTTACCATCAACATTCACACTTTTTTGTTCAATTTTACCATAATCATCAGGTCTAGCAGGATCAACAACTACAACTGATTGAGTTGAGAATGCGTTGAACTGTTGATTAATGAAAGCACCAAAAAACATAGAACGATAACTTGCAAAATCAAAATTATTATAAAAGATATTTAAACTATTAGTAAATGAAGGTTTCAAATCTGGATTACCAATTGGTAATGTTTGTGTATTTGTGTTATCCAAAATTGGTGCAATCTGACTAATAGATGGCTGAGATGTACGTCCATTATAACTAATTCTTAAACGCTTACTATTACTAAAATTATATCTGAATTGAGCCGATGGCGTTAAATTAACGAAGTTACGATCAAAAGTATCATTATTGGTAACGTTGAATCTTTTTTGATCTATATTTTGAACAGCTAAACCAATTTGCCAATTGTATTTCTTCTCATTCTTATTAAAGCTAAAACCAAGTGCATTTGTATAAGCTGTATTTTCAAAATTATTACTGTATTTAGCATTAATTAAATCATACTGTCCAGTAATTGGATTAAAATCATAAACCCCTTTCTCTTGGTTATCAAATGAATATACATTTTGATAGTTTAATTCCAAACTTAAGGTTTTAGATAAAGGCTCGGTATAAACCAACCTTGCAGTATTTGATATAGATTTTGAATCTTGATCATTTAATTGATCTGTATTGCTAGCAGCTGGAGCGCCACCATTTATTGATAAAGTTTCTGAAATCTTATTGAAGTTATTTCCATCACTATCATTATAGCTTGTATTGATATTTAATGATAATGTACGACCTCTGCGTTGAAATTTCTTACGCAATAATATACTATTGTTAATTGATGGTGAAGTTGAATTATTTATCAATGCCTGGTTGCCAATAGTTTGACTGCCAACTGTATTATTGTTGATTACTTGTCTATTATAACCAGTTAAAGTATTCCCATTATTTTCCGTGTAGGTAAAATTTGGTTGCCATCTAATCGAAATTGACGAATCTATTTTCGTATCTAAAGTAGCATTAAATCTATGATTTAAACGCTCTGTTGTACTTTCTAAATCTGTACTATTTACTGTGTTAACAGATCCTAATAATCCTCTAGTTAAGCTAGTTTGATCGTTAAATAATGAAGTTTTATTAAAATTGTAACTTGCGTTAAAAATAGTTCCGTTTTTGTAAACGTTAGCATAATTAAATCCGGCCATATTAGTAGTAGTAATACCTTTTTGAGGACCACCATTAAAACCACCAAATCTCATTCCGCCTCCGCCACCAATTCCACCACCAAAGTTTTGCTTATTCACATTGTTAAATTGTCCTATAAGAGACATTTGTTCACTTTGATTAAATCTAGATACACTTAGATTTACATCATATCTATCATCTGTACCATAACCCACGGTATTATTACCTACAAAACCTTTGTTTTTAACACCACCCTTTGTAGTAATGTTAATGATCTTTTCACGATTACCATCATCAACTCCTGAGAATTTAGATTGTTCAGACATGTCATCAATAATCTGAATTTTATCAACCATATCAGCAGCTAAGTTTCTTGTAGCCATTAACGGATCACTACCCATGAAATCTTTACCATCTACTCTTACTTTTTTAATGGTCTCACCTTGAGTTGTAATTGTACCATCTTTAGCTACCTCTACTCCTGGCACTTTCTTTAATAAATCTTCAACAACTGCATTTTCTTTTACCTTCAGAGTAGATGCATTAAATTCTAATGTATCCTTTTTAACTACCACCGGAGGTGTTTCTCCTTTAATTTCTACTGCGTTTAATGTAACACCAGTATCTTCCATGGTTATATTACCAAAGTTAATACCTGGAGCTGCAGCAGTAAGTTCGAAATCTTTGGTAATCGTTTTAAATCCTAAGTACACTACGTATAACTTGTATTTGCCTGGTGTTAATCCATTAATTGTAAATGTACCAGTTGCACTTGTATTTGTACCACCAACGGTACTTGAATCACTTAATCTTTTGATAGCTATTGATGCATAATCAACGGGTGATTTATCTTTGCCATTTATCACTTTACCAGTAGCTGTACCACTAGTTTGAGCATTTGCAAAATAACTCATGAATAAAAGAGCGATGAGTATAGATCTTTGTAAAAAATTCTTCATTTCTATTTTTTATATTTTTTGTAAAGTTACCTATCAGACTAGCGCAAGTCGCAAAAGTTTGTTAAGAAGTGTTAAAATGTGGGTAACATTTTAAATACAACTAACTTTATCGTTACAGAGTTGAATTAAATTGCTTTTTGACGGTAGAGAGGGTGGTTAAATTATGATGTGCATTATTACATTGCATAATTAGCACGAGGCATTTTAGGGCAATGGCAGGAAGGTTTAAAAAGGCTACAAGAATAAACATTAGCGCTAGTGATAAAATTAAAATAAGTTTAAACCTTTTTCTCATTGTAATTTGACAGATGTAATAGAACATAACTAAACACTCCCATACAGCATCCAATCATATCGCTTCCCAAGTCCCACCATTCAGCAGATCTGTATGTAAACACTTTCCATTGTAATAATTCTATTCCACCGCCTAATAGGAAAGAGATAAGAATTATTTTGAATATAGTTAATGAACGAAAAGCATAATTATGTTGGTATTTAATTTTACCGTAAAACAGTAAGATGGTTAGCACATAAAAAAAGCCTAAATGTGTCATTTTATCAAATCCCTCAAAGAAAAATTTTGACGTACCATCACTTTCCGGCATTCTAATATTACAAATCACTAAAACAATAATAGCCCAAACTATAGACCACCGTTGATGTTTTAGTGCTTTGAATAGGTTATTCATTAATTAAGCGCCTACTAAAGCTTTATAGTCATCTGCGTTTAATAATCCATCAACTTCAGTTGCATCTGTTAACGATACTTTAACCATCCATCCTTTACCATATGGATCAGAATTTACCAACTCAGGGTTATCGTTTAAATCACCATTCAATTCTAAAACAGTAGCTGTTACAGGCATAAATAAATCTGAAACTGTTTTAACTGCTTCTACCGTACCAAAAACTTCGTCTTTACTTACTTCAGAGCCAACGCTGTTAATATCAATATAAACGATATCACCTAATTCACGCTGAGCGAAATCTGTAATACCAATAAAAGCTTCATTACCCGACACTCTCACCCATTCGTGGTCTTTAGTGTATTTTAATTCTGATGGAAAATTCATTGTTTTTATGTTAGTTTTTTAATCAATATATTTTTTTGGAGTCTGAAAACTCTATTGACATCAAAGGTAATTATTAAACGCGTTTATACCAATTACTAATTAAGAGTTATACGCAAGCTAAATCCGAAATTACTAAATGAGGTATTAAACGATTGAGAAGTGTATGGTTTAGTGATATTAGAATCGTAGAAAAGCTTCAAGTTAAATCTTTGGTTTAATACGTAATCTACACTTGGTCTAAGTGTAATATTCTTCGCACCAGATGAAACCTCTGCTTCAGCAATATCCGCTCTATAAATTACTGTTTTATTGTCTCTAACAGCAACATCTAGTTTGAAATCCATATTATTATTCATTTTTAGTTGGCTAAACCAGCCAAAAGGAAATCTAAATTTAGTGGTTCGATAACCTAATCCAAATACCATATTATTTTCCGATAATTGTGCCAATTGACTATTTGATAAACTTAATGCCATTATACGTGTTTTATTAATTTCGAAGTTGGCGGTTAAGTTATTTTTCAATCTAGTATCAATTCCAATTAATGGTGCAAACTGTTCTGAAATACTAACTTGCGCAAATTGATATAAAGGCAAGAAATTCTGATTTACATCTCTACTACTTACAAAACCATCTGTTTCTTGGTATTTTAATAAGCTATTAAATCCGTTTACACTATATGTAGAACGATAGCCATGCCTTAAACCTAATTCAGAAAAGCGCTCTGCTAAGAAAGGGATTTTCGTTAAACCACCATATGTAATTCTCCAGTTTGGTAATGGTATTTTTGGTAAATTATTTAAACTTATTGTATTTGCATTTTTGCCTGTGTACGCTGCAATAAATGAAGAAATAACTACATCTTGAGCACTTTTATCATACCCATCTGCATATCCATTTGTATTGCCATTTGAATTTGGATTTTCATTTCCTAAACGACGGGAAATGGTTTGTCTATTTGCCATAAACTCATTGAACAAACTCGAAACAATGCTTCCGTTTTTATCTTTAAACGCTGTACCTAATGTAATAATAGATACACTATAATCGCCTGTTGTAGTTGGGCTCAGATTTCTGAAAGAGCCGACACTATTATCGTATTTAAAGTTTGTGGAATAATTTAACGTTCTATTTCTTGTTGCACTCAGTGTAACTTTAAAATCTGTTAAAGGTTCAATAGTACTTGTTAACTGAAAATCCTCACGCAATGTATTAATATATAACTGTGTTTGAAGTTCATCTGTTGATAACCAACCGTTATTTAACGCCATCTCTCTAATATCTCTTTGGCTACCGAACACAAATCCTAAACCTGGAGCTCCAGTAGCATCATCTATACCAAAATATTTGGTTTTAGGTAAATATCCTGGCAAAAATGTTCCTTTAGTTTGGGTAAAAGCCACATTTATATTTTTAATGCTTGTTAATAAACCTACTAAAACATTAGAAAATTTAGTAACTGAATCTGTTTTATTTAAACTCCTTTTTACAAACCCTAACTTATTATATAAAGTAGTCATACTCAAGGTAGGGTTTACCTGTATTGTTCTTGAATTTTGAATAGTATTACCAAGATTAACATTTGGATCTCTTAATGTAGCCAATGGCTCGGTTTGCCAGTTAAAATTAGTTCCATAAATCGTTGCAATATTAATCCAATCTAAACCAGGTATTTTATTAATTGGTAAATTATATCTGATATTTAAATTGTGATTATAATCTGTGGTACGACCTAATGTTTTCAAGTTCTGCCAAAGTGTATCTCTTTTTAAACCTTCAATTTTTCCATCTGGTTCATCAATGATCGAATAATTTGTAGCATCAAAATCTAAACTCAAAGAGTTGGTTAAATCCCAAGCTATTCCATAAACTCTCGATACCAAAAAGTTCTTATTAAATGTGGTATTAATTGGAATGTAATTATTTGGATCATTATTTCGCAATGTATTTTCTGCATAAAAACGATCAACATCAATTCTAAAGTTGATAGAACTTGGCAACAAGGTGAAATTAAAATCTTTCAATAATTTTAATGTATTTGATTTAATTAGTTTATCAAATGGCAAATAACTTTTAGGCGTACTTGCATAATTATATCCTAGTGAAGCTCTATATGTATTTTGAATACTTGTTTCATTGATAAAATCACGATGTGAGAATTTGCTTTGTGAATAAGAAACATTAAAATTCTCAATATCCCATAACCTTACTTTCTTTTCTGTGTTAAGTCGTTCTTTGCGCACGTTAGTAAAATTAATACTACTTCTAGTGGTATAATCTTGAGCAAAATTTAAAATAGAATCACGTTGAACCTTTGATGTTCCATTTAATGCATTTTTCAATTCGATATCCGGTGTACGAGGATCATATTGCGGTGTAAGTACTTGTTTAGAATAGCTAATGTACATGGGTATTTTGATGCCCGATTTTTGCGGCAAGAATTTACCTAACTCTAAACTTGATGAAACATCAAAAAAAGTATTATCTGACCTATTGCGCTCACTAACTTTCTTTTCCAAAGAGCCAAAACCGATAGTAGATTTACTGCCTGAAATATTTAAATCAGCAAAATCAGCCAATTTCGCATTCATTCTAGCCGTTGCGGCCCAACCACCACGTTCGTCAAATTCAGTTAATCGAAGTTCGTTAAACCAAACTTGTGCATTTTTTTCCATCCCATCATCGCCCGCTGGTGAAGCCGAATTACGCAATGGATTTTTAAGTCCCAACATGTAAACTCTAACCTTACTCATATCTGGTTGACCTTTTACAATAATTGTATTTCCTTTATCAATGTAGGTAAAAGGCACATTTATTGGCCAGGGTAATCCGCCAGTTGTGCGAGCATTATTTCTTGCTGTTTTCGCTTTTTGAAATAACTCTAAATCGATATCCATTTTGTTTTGATCTGGCCAAATAGAATATGGATCGCTGGTACCAGGCAAGGTAACTTTTAATGGCTGGTTATACTCGTAATAATTATCCTGATTATCAGTTCCAATACGTAAAAAAGCACTTAAGTCATTATCAGCTAAATCCGTACCATTAATCGCTTCCAAATGGATATACATTTCTAAGCGTTTGTAAGATCTAAAATCATTGATAGCGGTTTTAAATGCAGCTCTACCATAACCATCTCTTAATTTTTTAATAATTACCGCTAATGATTGTTCATTTTGACGCGTATCTCCACGATAATTGCTAAAATCACGCTCACGTTCAATTCCTGGAGGTACTACATAAGGTATTGGTGTACGCTTACCGTTCTCTTCTATATTTACTGTAGCAACTTCTAGAGTAGAATTATCAGGACTTGCTGGCAATAAAGAAGGATCAGCAATTACTTGAAGAGCCTCATTTTTGGCATTATATTGTCTCCATTCTCCTCTTACCAATTGGATTTTTGCAAATCTTAGAATCGCTGTATCAGCAAAATTGGTCATAAACATTCTAACAAATCGTATCGATTTAAAATCCTGAATTCCACCTACTTTTTGCTGGTATTGCGCTAAAGGAATACGAATTTGGTACCAAGTTGAGTTTTGAGTTTGTCCGTTAGCAAGCTTTACTTGTGAAACTACCTTATCGGTTACAAAATTTTGTCCTACAATTAAATCGCCTGGACGCATAGACACTTTGTACTGAAAATATTCATCAGATTGTGTCATATTGTTATCTCTATTAATGTCTTCGCCATCTGGTAAAGATGTTGATGCCGAATTTTCCAAACCTAATTCTTCGGCAGATTGTTGCGAAGTTTTAGAATTTCCTTCCGTACCGTTGTAATTTTGATACCGTTTTAAAATCCCTGCATTACTATTATCCAAATTTGTTCCTCTAAAATAAGAGTAATCATCAGATGATGGATCATTCTCAAAAGCTTGAGCTGCATCTGGGTTTAATTGTGATTTAATCTGATTAATTAACGCTGCAAATTTCACTTTTTCGTTAACATTTGATAATCCATCCAAACCAACATCTTGTGCTTTTCTGGCAGCTGGTTCATTATCAAAAGCTTGTACAACGGGTTGTAATTTGGCTACTCGTCCCCAATTTGTTTCATCGTATTTAGTTGGATCCCCGTTTGCAGGCAATCCATTTTCTAACGATTTTCTACCATCTTTTAAAATGTCTTCCGAAATATTTCCTATGTTAAAATATAAATCTCCACCTTGTGATGTTGGTTTATACATATACGGATCCATCACCCAAAGCTCAATGTATTCGATATTGTTGGCCTCAAAATCATTAATATCTACTCTTCTGGTAATCCCTCCCCAACGTGTTTTAGGATTAGTTAAAAGGCCGTTTGCAGAAAACCCACTTGGGGTATAATTGTAAGGTCCACGAATGTTTGGGTAATATGCTAAATCTAAAGTTGGTAAATTAATTGCTTGCCCCGTGCTTATTTCTTTAAACGGAAAAACTTCTTGCTCAATTATTTCTCGAACATAGTGATTAGATAATTCAGCCCTATTATTTCTTAAATTTGAGGGTATAGTTGTAGAGTTTTTATTGTAAAATGTAGGGTCGATGTTATAGAAAGCAAGTTTTGCTCTATTGTACCCATAAGCTAAATTATCTACCAATTGCGATTCTGGGAAAAGCTGTGGCGTTCCCGCTATTTGCCAAGGCACTGAACTTTTAAGATCAATAATAGAACGAGATGCTTCGAAATCATCTAAATAACTTGACCCGCCTTTTTCTCCACTAGAATTTATAGCACTCGGATGTCCCGGAATTAGCTGTGCATATTCTCCTGCAAACGTAATACTTGATGGAGCTTTCGTAGATATAAAAGGGATTTTATCAACTAATTTGGTTAAAAATCTCGATGGAGAACTATAATTCATATCGAAACCGAAAATGGTATTTGAAATCGGTTCTTCTAAATAATTTACTTTTTGAGTGAGCGGTTTCTCTGTGAGGTTCATGAAAGTACCACCCAAAGTCAGTTTATTATTTAGATGATAATCAAAACGTGCACCAAAGAGTGAGCGTTGTTGTAATCCAAAAAGTTCGTTGTTTTCTGTAGTAATTCTTATTGGTTGACCCGAAGTTAGCAATGCTGTATTTACAATTTTAACACGTCCGCCTTGATAATCTACAGTAAAATCAGCCCCTTCTTGTAATGGAATTGTTCCGGCAAAAACTTTTACAGAACCTTCGGTTACATTTATAGAATTTAATGAAAATTCCGATGCAATTTCAGATTGATAAGCCCCTTTTATGATGTAAAGATTTTTATTACTAAACTGTTGTTGTGCTGCAACCTTTGTAGAATCGTATAATTGCTGATACGTATATTTATCTGCTAAAGGTTGCTCAGCTGGAAGGTTAAATTTAGCCGCCAAATCACTGCCAAATGGTTCAATCAAAGGAAAAATTATTCTTCCATTTAAAGGATCTATAGTAACATAACCGCTATTTGTATTATTAATTAAACTACTTAATCCAGCCCCAGTCGGTGAATAATTGCTTTGACTATTTTGTTGAGTTTGATTATTTACAAAAGGCTTATCTTCTGCTTCAAAGTCAAAAACACCATCCGGTTTACGTTCTTTTTGCTGATTTAATTGATCTAAATTTGTTAATGTAATGTATTGTTTTAAAGCAGTTTTTGTCCCTTCTCTAATCAAAGGCATTTCTATTCCTGTTTTATCGTCAATTCTAAAAATATCTAATTTAAAGTTCTGATTACTAATTTGATATCCACCTATTGAATAGATGTTTTTCATCATCAAATCCCAAGTTGGTAGGTTAGTTTTTATCGTCTCATTCTTTAATAGCTTCGAATATAAAACTTTAGGCGTCGACTGATCAAAAGTCACATCAGTAGAAAATTCACCAACTTGGTACTCTACTCCATTATACGTATAACGATAAGAAACTGCTAAAACTTCATCAGCATTTAAAGCATTATTTAAGGAAATATAACCTAATTGCGGCTGGAAATTATATTCTCTATCTGTTAATTTTCGAGCATATGTTAGCTTGGCAAAATTATCAGTTGCACCATTTGCTGCAAAATAAGAGATTACACTATTGCTATTTGTTTGCCTAGAATCTGCTGGAATATTCGCTAATAAATTATTGGATTGTGGAGGGAAAGTTGGGTTTGTAAATGCAGACGGTAAAACAGATGAACCGCCTGTTACTTGTGCCGTATTATAAGGTTGATTTTCTCCTAAATCAAGAAAAGCTAACACATCTCTTGAATCTTGTGTATTCCCGGTTTTATTGGTAATCCAAACCTCAATTTTAGTAATTAAAACGCCCGAATTTATTGTTGGTGGATTAGATAAGGATTTATTGTAATTATCTCGGAAGTATTTAGCTAAAAAGTAGTGTTTATTTGCCTCATAATCGCTACCGCTAAGTCGATATTCATTTTGTTGAGCACCGTTATTTATTTGTATTTCTTTAGATTGTGATTTCTGCTGAGTAAATACTGCTGCTACATCTAGTTTACCAAATTGTAATTGAGTTTTAACTCCAAATAAGGCTTGAGTTCCATTAATTAATGTACTATTTAAAGGTAGACTTACATTACCGGCTTCAATTTTTTTAATGATATCATCCTTTCCACCCGTGTAATCTAATTTAACCTGATTCTCAAAATCAAACTGAGCCTCTGTATTGTAGTTCATTTTGATTTTCATCTTCGTTCCTATATCACCAACAACATCCATTTGTATACGTTGATTAAAATCGAAATTGCTTTGAACCCTTTGTCGTTCATTAAATAAAGGGTTTTCATTTTTATTTACTCGACCTAAGAATGTAAGTTCCGCATCTCCACGAGGTTGAATATCAATGGTTGTTCCACCGAATATTTTTTCAAAAACACGACTGTTAATTTTTACCTGAGGGATAATACCAGTTCTTCTTACATCTGCAATCTCTGCATTTGATAAAACACGCCAGTTGTCACGTTTAATCTCGCTGTTAACTAATCTTAAATATTGTTCAATAGTTAAATATTGTGGAGGCGAGTACAACCTATTTCCAATACGTTCAGTAATAACATATCGTTTGTTTTGTGCGTCGTATTCAACTTCCCTTTTAATATTTTCAGGTAAAGTTAAAAATGGATTAGTATAGGTTCTTAGACCTAAATATTGCTTTTCACGTAAATTAAAAGAGTTTTTTGACGAATCGGCTCTCGATTGTAAGGGCGTAATTTGAGAAAAGGCACTCTTGCCCACAAAAATAAAAAACAAGAAAATACTTAGAATAAGTGCGTTTCTCAAGCGAAATTAAATTATAAATTTTTTAAAGCTATTTTAATCATTTGCTCTACAGTTAAATCCTGATCTGTTTTTTTGACAGCATTATCTATGGCTTTTTCTGCAACTTGTTTACCAAATCCGAGCATAATTAATGCAGATAACGCCTCATCCCTTGTTGTATTATGTAGCGGCATAGAAATTAAAGAATCTGGACCTTCTTTCTTTAATTTATCTTGTAATTCTAGTACGATTCTTTGTGCAGATTTCGCTCCTATCCCCTTAATTTGCTGTATTAAAGCCACATCAGCTTGTATAATTGCATTTTGAATTTCTACAGGAGTAATTGATGAAAGCATCATTCTACATGTAGTTGGTCCGATACCAGAAACTGAAATTAAGTGTAAAAACAGTCTTCTTTCACCTTCATCTGCAAAACCATACAGTGTATGCGCATCTTCTTTTACATGCAACCAAGTGTATACCTTGCATCGCTCTGTATTAGCCAAAGCGGAGTAGGTATTTAGCGATATATTGATGTGGTAACCAACACCACCAGCTTCTACAACAATATATGTTGGACACTTAAATGTCAACTTCCCATCAATATATGCAAACATGAGCGCTTATTTTTTAGCTATTCTATTTAAAATACTTCTTTTTTTTGAGTTTGATGTTTCTTCTTTTCCTTGTACATCTAATACCGCAATTGTAATCATATTTACAATTTCTCTTACCGAACTACCTAATTGTACAATATGAACAGGCTTTTTTAACCCTAATAAAATTGGGCCCACAGCTTCTGCACCACCTAATTCTTGCAAAAGTTTATACGCAATATTTCCAGATTCTAGGTTTGGGAAAACTAATGTATTTGCTGGTGCATCTGCCAAACGGCTGAAAGGGAAATTCTCTCTTAACATGGCATTATTAATAGCAAAGTTACCTTGCATATCACCATCCACAACAATGTTTGGATACTGTTGGTGTAATGTTTTAACTGCTTCTCTAACTTTTTCAGGAACTGTTCCTTCATTAGAACCAAAATTAGAATACGACAATAATGCAATTCTCGGTTGAATATTAAACTTCCTCACCGATTTTTCCAATAATAGTGTTAAATCTACCAATTCTTGAGCAGTCGGATCTACATTTACTGTGGTATCACCGAAAAATACAGGTCCTTTTTCAGTCATCATCATGTACATACCTGCTACACGATTTACACCTTCTTCAGTACCTATAACTTGTAATGCTGGTTTAATTGTAGATACATAATTCTTTGTTAAGCCAGAAATCATTGCATCAGCCTCGCCAAACTCAACCATAGAAGCACCAAAATAATTTCGATCTCTTAATAATTTGTTAGCTTCAAACAATGTAACTCCTTTACGCTGTCTTTTATTATAAAGAGATTCAGCGTATTTCTTCATTCTCTGTGGCTCTAAAGCTGGCTCTATAATTTGAACACCTTCAAGGTCTAAAGCATTTTCTTCTATAATTTGCTGTATAGCTTCTTTATTCCCTAATAAAATAGGAATTGCAATGTTATCATCTTTAACAATTTGAGCAGCTTTTAAAATTTTATAGTTATCCGCTTCCGCAAATACCACACGTTTAGGAGCAGATTTCGCCTTATTAGTGATAGCACGCATAATTGAATCATCCATTCCTAAACGGCGTTTCAATTCTTCTGCATATGCATCCCAATCTGTAATCGTTTTACGTGCAACACCAGATTCGATTGCTGCTTTTGCAACTGCCATAGAAACATTCGTCATTAAACGAAAATCCATTGGCTTTGGAATAATGTATTCTTTTCCAAATTTGATATTACGAGCATTATATGCCATATTTACCGCCTCTGGTACGGTTTTTCTAGCTAATTCAGCAATAGCACGAACCGCTGCAATTTTCATCTCTTCGTTAATGCTGGTTGCTCTAACGTCTAAAGCACCTCTAAAAATATAAGGGAATCCTAAAACGTTATTAACTTGATTTGGATAATCTGAACGACCAGTTGCCATAATCAAATCCTTACGAGAGCTAATTGCTAAATCGTATGCGATTTCTGGGTTTGGGTTCGCCATTGCAAAAACGATAGGGTTTTTAGCCATCGATTTCAACATTTCAGCAGTTACACAATCTGCAGATGAAAGTCCGATAAATACATCCGAATCTTTTAAAGCTTCTTCCAGTGTATCTATTTTACGAGTTGTTGCAAACTCTCTCTTTATCGCATCTAAATTCTCACGATCGTGACGAATAACGCCACTTCTATCACACATGACGATATTTTCTTTTTTCGCTCCTAGCGAAACATATAAACGAGAACAAGAAATTGCAGCGGCGCCAGCACCATTAACTACAATTTTAATCTTATCCATTTTTTTCTTTTGTAAATCGCATGCGTTTAACAAGGCCGCTGCAGAAATAATTGCAGTACCGTGTTGGTCATCATGCATTACAGGAATATTCATTTCTTCTTTTAAGCGGCGCTCGATTTCAAAACACTCTGGTGCTTTGATATCTTCTAAATTTACTCCACCAAAAGTTGGCTCTAATGACTTTACTATTTTTACAAAATCATCTACATTTTTAGTGTCAAGTTCTAAGTCAAAAACATCAATATCAGCAAATATTTTAAACAACAAGCCTTTACCTTCCATTACTGGCTTACCTGCTTCTGGACCGATATCTCCTAACCCTAAAACTGCTGTACCATTACTAATTACAGCAACCAAATTGCCTTTAGCTGTGTATTTATATACATCATCTTTATTTTCAGCAATTTTTAAACAAGGCTCGGCCACACCTGGCGAATATGCCAAGGTTAAATCCCTTTGTGAAGAATATGGTTTTGTAGGTACAACCTGAATTTTGCCTGGTCGCCCTTGCGAGTGGTAATCTAAAGCGTCTTGTTTTCTATTTGTTTTACTCATAAAATACTTTTTGGTAACAGGCAAAGTTACAATTATTTTCTACGATGCACAGGAGGTTTTGAAATTGTTAATTCTTAAACTTCTCTCAAAGTAAAACACTAAAAAATTTCATTAGAAGAAATTTCAAATTGACTTTTCGAGGAAAATCAATTTAGTAACCACTTCAATTGTAGTTAGACTTCTTACCCAATTAATATTGACTTTACATTATCCAAATATTTTTGCAGCGTTCAATGAAGATGGGCACGAAATCTATTCTTAAATATTATAACATGAGTTGATAAACTAAAGAGGAAACGCGATTCTGAAGCAGAACCTGTTTCCCCCTCGACAGTACAATGGATTGAGGCTCCATACTGTTGAACTCAGCAAGCAAATTATTAATCACTAAGTATTCAAAAATATGAAAATAAATTTACTAGTACTGTACAAAGCCATTTTTATTCCAATGGTGATTTGTGCTCAAATCTTATTCATTGCGAAACCCGTAAAAGCGATAAACCACATAAATTTTAATATAGCTGAAACTGGAAAAATTACTGGAAAAATTACTGATGAAAATGGACAGCCATTTCCTGGGGTAACTGTTAAAATTGAAGAGACTAAACAAACTGTACAAAGTGGAGAGAATGGAATCTTCACTATTAACGTTCAGCCGGGAAGTTATATCTTAATAGTTTCATTTATTTCTTATCAAACTCAGCAGCTAAGTATTACTGTTAAATCTGGAGAAAGTATTGTTCAAAATTTCAAAATGGTTTCAGACCAAAAGCAACTTAATGAGATTATTGTCGTTGGCTATGGAAAACAAAAGAAAGAAAATCTTACCGGGGCAGTAGACCAGGTTACTTCTAAAGCACTAGCAAATAGGCCGCTTACTAATTTAACTCAAGGTTTACAGGGTGCTTTACCTAACCTTAATTTAAAAATGATGGATGGTAGACCTACTCAATCTCCTAGCTATAACATTAGAGGTACTACTTCAATTGGGCAAGGAGGTAATGCATTGGTATTAATTGATGGAGTTGAAGGTGACCCAAGTTTAATAAATCCAAATGACGTAGAAACAGTAACCATGCTAAAAGACGCTGCTTCATCATCCATTTATGGCGCAAGGGCAGTTTTTGGTGTAATTTTAATTACTACAAAAAAAGCAGAGGGTGGTAAAACCACAATAAATTATTCAACAAATTACTCAACCAAAAGTCCATTACAGGTACCTGATTTTGTTACAGATGGTTATACTTGGGCAAAAATGTTTGCAGAAGCATTTGTAAATGGAGATGGTGCCTTTCCTCAAAATGTAAACAAATCTCAAAAATTCTCTCAGGCTTATTTAACAGAATTTAAGAGAAGAGCTGAATCTGGTCAGCCTTACAATCAAATAGAAATTGACCCTGTTACTGGAGAATATGTTTATTACGGCAGCACCGATTTTTATAAAGAATTATATAAAGATAATACAAGTGCAAATGAGCATAATTTATCATTAACAGGTAGTTCAGACAAAATTTCTTATTTAGTTTCTGGAAGATATCAAAAACAGGCTGGATTATTTAGACACAACTCTGATGATTACAGTATGAAAAACTTTAGAGCTAGAGGATCTATACAGTTATTCTCCTGGTTAACATTAGACAACAATGCTGATTTCTCGTTAATGAATTACCACAATCCATTAAGCGTTGGTGAAGGCGGTGGTGTTTGGAGAAATATTGCAGATGAAGGACACCCAACATCAGTAATGTTTAATCCAGATGGCACTTTATCTATGTCTGCAGCTTACGGACCTGGTGATTATAATTATGGTAAAAGTGGCACTGACACTAAAAGACAGGTTTTTAGAAATACAACGTCTCTATCCTCTCACTTCTTAAATAATAAACTTACGGTTAATGGCGATTTCACGTTTAGAATTACCAATAACAACAGCGAGCAAAAAAGAGTACAGTTACCCTATAGCAATAAGCCTGGGGTTATTTCATATTTAGGAACTACCACCAACGATTTATCATTCGACAGAAGAGAAACACAATACATTGCTAACAACGTTTATGCTGCCTACGAAGATACCTTTGCTAAAGCTCATTATTTTAAATTAATGGCTGGTTATAACTATGAAGAATCTACTTACAAACGTTTAGCCGCACAACGCAATGGCATCATTTTCGAAGATGCTACAGACTTAAACTTAGCCTTAGGTCAAGCAATTACTACTGGTGGCGGATATGAAAAATGGAATGTTTTTGGTGGATTTTCTAGATTAAATTATGCTTTTAAGGATAGATACTTATTCGAAGTAAATGCAAGATATGATGGCTCATCAAAATTCCCTTCCGATCAAAGATTTGGTTTCTTCCCATCTTTTTCTGCAGGTTGGAGAATTGCTGGAGAACCATTTTGGAAAGTGTCTCCTAAATTCATTTCAGACTTAAAAATAAGAGGTTCATACGGCTCACTTGGAAATGGAAATATCGGTTCCTATTTATTTCAAGAGAACTTCTCTATTTCACAATCAGGAGTTATTTTGGGCGGTGTTAAACCACAACGTACTAACCAACCTGGCGTATTACCCGATGGCTTAACTTGGGAAACGTCGACCACAAGCAATTTAGGTTTAGATATTGCCATGTTATCCAACAGATTAACCTTTACAGGTGATGCTTATATTCGCAATACAACTGATATGTTTACAGTTGGTTTAACTGCCCCTGCAGTATTTGGCGCTACAGTACCAAAAGGAAACTATGCAGATTTACAAACCAAAGGTTGGGAAGCGAGTGTAACTTGGAGAGATAAAATCAATACTCGAAAGCCAATTAGCTATAATGTAAGATTAACTATTGCAGACAATACATCTAAAATAACAAAATATAATAATCCTGATAAGTCACTTTCTGATTATTATGTTGGACAAACTATTGGCGAAATTTGGGGATATACTACTGAAGGTTTCTTTATAGACCAAGCTGATATTGATTCTCATGCTAAACAAAGTCCGCAAATGAGAGCTTCTCCTACCAACATATGGTATCCCGGAGACATTAAACTAAAGGATATAAATAATGATGGTTTCATTAATGTTGGCAAAAATACTGTTGGCGATCCTGGAGACAGAAAAATTATTGGCAATGCTGCTCCTAGATATACTTATGGTGTTAATATTGGAGCGGAATGGAACAACTTCTTCTTCTCTACATTTTTTCAAGGTGTAGCTAAACAAGATTGGTATCCAAGTACAGAAACTGAATTTTTCTGGGGTCAATACAATCGTCCCTACAACAATATTCCTACCTTCCACTTGGGTAACATGTGGACACCAGAAAACACCAATGCATATTTCCCTAGGACAATGTCTCGTGCAGCTTCCTCTAACACCAACAGAACATTAGGGGTTGCACAAACGAGATACTTACAAAATGTGGCTTACCTCAGAATGAAAAATATTCAGGTTGGTTATAATTTACCCGCAAAGTGGATTTCAAAAATTAAAGCAACAACAGCAAGAATTTACTTCTCTGGAGAGAATTTATTTACATATTCTCCACTTTACAAAATTACCAAAACACTTGATGTTGAGAATACTGTCCCTGCAGATCAAGGATTTAATGCTGGATCTACAAATGGTGATGGTTATAATTATCCATTGCTTAAAAGCTATTCTCTTGGTTTAAGCATAACCTTTTAATCACAAGTTTTAAATATAATGATCATGAAATGCTCATGTTTCCCGAAACACAAACACACATGAGTATTCCATATGACAATTAAAAACATAATTATACACATATGAAAATAAATAAATTATGGCTGTTGTTAGTTATCGTACTTGCATCGGCAGCTTGTAAAAAACAATTAGATCAAGAACCTGAGTCTACAGCATCTAAAGCAGCAATATTTGGTAGCGAAAATGGCTTGCAATTGTATGCCAACTCATTTTATAGCATTTTACCAGGAAACTCAACCAGCTTAGACGCCATGTCTGATTACTTAGCAGTAAAAGAGGTACCAAGCTTTATACAGGCCGGAGTTCTTTCACCTAATTTAAGTTCGGGTTGGAGCTGGGGAGACCTAAGAAATATCAATTACTTCATCGTAAATAATAATGATACTAAAGTTCCTTTAGAAGCAAGAAAAAATTATTTAGGACTTGCAAGATATTTTAGAGCTTATTTCTATTTTGAAAAAGTAAAAAGATTTGGTGATGTACCTTGGATTAACAAACCATTAGAAGTTTCTGATCCAAGTTTATACAATGGTCGTGATAAAAGAACATTAGTGATGGATTCTGTATTGGCCGATATTAACTATGCTGCAGAAAACATCAAAGCCACCAATGATCCAACTAGAAGTACAATTACTAAAGATGTAGCCCTAGGTTTGAAATCTAGAATTTGTCTATTCGAAGGAACTTTTAGAAAATATCACACAGAATTAAACTTGCAAAGCACTGCAGCAGATTGGTTAAATCAAGCAGCAACAGCAGCAAAGCAAATTATGGATAAAAACACCTATAGCATTAATACTGCAGGTGGTACTAGCAATTCTTATCGCCAAGTATTTACCAATGCAGCTCCAGTAGCTACAGAGGTCATGCTTTCTTCTATCTGCGATTTAACATTAAATGTATTAAACGAGGCCAATTGGTGGTGGACAAGTGGAACTTATGGTGCAAAAGCCAGTTTTACTAGAACCTTTATCAATACCTATTTAAATATTGATGGTACTCCTTATACCAATAATCCTGAATACCCAACCATGTTATTTAAGGATGAAGTAAAAAATAGAGATTTAAGATTAAAGCAAACTATTCGTTCTGGAGATTACAAAAGAATAAGTGGTGGAACTCAAATACCTGCACCACCTGTATTCTCTTATACTTTTACAGGTTATCAACCTATTAAGTGGACTTTAGATGACATGTATTATGATGCTGGGGCATTAAATATCAATTCTATCTCCTTATTTAGATATGCCGAAGTACTTTTAAACTATGCTGAAGCAAAAGCTGAATTAGGAACTTTATCTGATGCAGATTGGGCAGCTACAATTGGAAAATTACGTGCTAGAGCTGGTATCACTGGTGGATTAACTACAAAACCAACAGTTGCTGATCCATACCTAATTGCGAATTATTTCCCAGGCATTTCAGATCCTACAATATTAGAAGTTAGAAGAGAAAGAGGAATTGAATTGAGTTTAGAGGGTCTTCGTTTTAGTGATATTTTAAGATGGAAACGAGGTGAATTAATGGAAAAAGAATGGAATGGTTTCTATGTTCCTGCACTTAATACGCCTATGGATTTAAATGAAGATGGCATATTAGATGTTGCATTTTATCAAGGCACAAGGCCTTCACCTGCAGTTGCTGGCGTTACTTATGTAGATGTTTCTCCTTTAGTTAGTGGAAAAATAAATTCTATGCAATTAAAAAATGGCACGTTTGGGCAATTAATTTGGATGAATGAAATATCTAGAAAGTGGAATGATAAACAATATTATTATCCAATTCCACAAGCCGATTTTTTAAAAAACCCTGCACTTGGTCAAAACCCTGGTTGGCAGTAATTGTATAGTAGCAATAGCCTTTCGATGAAAGAAAAGCTATTGCTTTAAATTAATTTATAAAATGAAAATAAAATTTTTAATACTGATTGTTTTATTGACTACATCAACAATTCGCTTAAATGCGCAATCTTTTAATGTAGGTACTTTTAATATTAGATTTGATAACCCTAAAGATTCTGGAAACCTATGGATCAACCGTTCACCAGTAGTATCAAACCTTATTCGTTTTCATGATTTCGATGTATTCGGAATTCAAGAAGGTTTAAAAAACCAGTTGGACGATATTAGTGCAGCTTTGCCTGGCTATGCCAGATATGGTCGTGGTAGAGATGATGGAAAAGATGGTGGAGAACATTCTGCAGTCTACTATAAAAAAGATAAATACAAATTGGTTAAAAGTGGCGATTTTTGGTTGTCAGAAACACCAGATGTACCTAGTAAGGGTTGGGATGCGACTTGCTGTAACCGTATTTGTTCTTGGGTATATTTAGAGGATATAAAAAGCAAGAAAAAGTTCTATTTATTTAATGTTCACTTTGATCATCAAGGCATCATTGCTCGCAAAGAAAGCGGAAAGTTAATGGCAAATAAAATCAAAGAAATTACAGGAAATGAGCCTGCTATATTAACAGGAGATTTAAATGGTGATAGAAAAAGTGAGTGGTACTTAACACTTGCAAACTCTAATATTGTAAGAGATGCTTATGTAGAAGTGAAATTCCCATATGAAAACAATTCATCAAGCAATGGTTTTCGAGTTCCGCGAGGAATGGGTGTAATTGACCATATTTTTATTTCCAAACAATTTACAGTAAGCAGGTGGGGAATTTTAACGGACACTTACTTTGGTAAATTCCCGTCAGATCATTTTCCAGTTATGGCAACTGTAAGTTTTTAATACTTAATAAATAAAAAGGGCATGAATTATGCCCTTTTTATATCTATTAATTCATTTAGCCTTTCTCTATTTTCAACACCATCCCTGGTTGCAGGGTTGCCCTTCTCAGGCCATTGATTTTTTTGATATTGGCCACTGTTGCACCAACAAATTTTTCCGCTATAGCAGAAAGGGTATCTCCCTGTTTTACCTTATATGTCAGAAAATTAACAGCAGGTTTTGATAATTTTGGAGCAGCTTCTTTATTATAAATCTTTAATTTTTGTCCAGGAATAATAGTACTACTTTTTAAATCATTCCAAACTTTCAAATCCTGAACTTCAATATGATATTTATCAGCAATATTTTTTAAATTTTGACCTGGAACGACTTTATAAAAGATTACTGAATTTATAGGTTTATTATTGATTACAATTTGTTTATTTTTCCTTAGCTCTCTTACATCATCTGTCGAAGCTAAAATAATATCTCTTTCTGTTTCAATATCAGCGTTTAAAACATCGTAAACTTTTGCATAATCAGCTTGTTCAACTCTAGGCAAAATTATACGTTTTGGCAAAGCTGCAGTACCATTTACAATTTTCTTTTTATAAGAAGGATTTAAGCCAAACAACGTTGTTTCTTCGTAATTTATCGCCTTTGCAACATCTCCTAAAGCTACAAAGTGGCTAACTTGAATAGTATCTGTTTTAAAATTAATGGCAGGCATTTGTTTCGCAATATTGTGAGTACTTGCGTAATTCATCACGTAAACAGCAGCAATAAAGGCTGGCACATAATCTCGTGTTTCCTTTGGCAAATAGGGTCTTATCACCCAAAAATCTCTTGAGCCTGCTTTATCAATGGCACGAGTAACATTCCCTTTGCCACAATTATAAGCCGCAATTGCTAAAAGCCAATCACCAAGTTCTTCGTATGCATCTCTAAAATATGCTGCTGCTGCATAGCTTGCTTGAATAGGATCTTTGCGTTCATCAACAAAATTATCCATAGTTAAACCATATGCTTTTGCAGTGCTGAACATAAACTGCCACACTCCTGTTGCGCCAACTCTTGATATTGCATGTGGATTCATTGACGATTCTATTATCGGCAAATATTTAATTTCAGCAGGAATATTATACGCTTTGAGTGCTCTTTCGAATATTGGAAAATAGTAATTTGATAGGCCTAACATTTTGCCCATCATATCTTTACGTCTACTATAAATATCTATGAAATTCTGAACGTACTCATTGTAGCTAAGCGGTACAATCTTTTGAATAGAATCTAAACGTAGCTTAAAAACTAAATTCTGATTGAAAAATAAAGGTTTGTCGATAACCGGAACTGCAATTGTATCTGAAGGCAATGCAGCAACAATCTCTTTTAAAAGCGAATCACCTTGTATTGTTCTTTTAGGAGTTTGTGCCGTGGCATTTAAAAAAGCCAAAAAACTCAACAGAATTAGTACTATTTTTCTCATAGGCTATCAGTTGCAAAATCTAATCTAAGATTTTTAAGCTAAACTTCGTTTAAAAAACGATGTGATAAAGAGAGCAATTCTTGCTCATTAAAGTGTTTGGTCATTAATTGAACACTTAACGGTAAACCTCTTTTATTATTGCCCAAAGGTAACGCAACTGCCGGAATACCAGCTAAAGAAGCTAAAACAGTATAGATATCTGCCATGTACATCACCAATGGATCCTGCATATTTTCGCCCATTTTAAAAGCTGGTGTTGGTGTTACTGGGCTTATTAGAAAATCGAAATCGTTTAGTAAACCTTCTACTTTTTCTCTAATCAGTCTACGTACTTGTTGTGCTTTTTGATAGTAAGCATCATAATATCCTGCACTTAACACAAAAGTGCCGAGCAAAATTCTTCTTTTTACTTCTTCCCCAAAACCTTCGGCTCTTGATGTTTTATAGAGCTGATTAAGACTTTCGGCTTGTGTATTTCTATAGCCATAATGTACACCATCGTAACGCGAAAGATTCGATGAAGCTTCGGCGGTAGTTAATACATAATATGCAGGCACTAAGTAATCTAATAAATCAAAAGAAACATATTCAACGCTATGGCCTTGAGATTTCAATGTTTCAATAGCGTTTAAAATGGCATATTTTATTTCTGAATCCAGCGCATCGTTCTCAATTGTTTCTTTTAAAACTGCTATTTTCTTTTTTCCACTTTGTGAAAGATGTTGTGAATAATTAGGAACTGGTAATGAAGACACTGTGCTATCTAAATCATCTACTCCAGCTAGCACTTCTAGCAATAAAGCTGCATCACTAACAGAGGAAGTAAGTGTACCTACTTGGTCAAAAGAAGAGGCGTAAGCGATAACTCCATATCTAGAAATACGACCATAAGTAGGCTTAAAGCCAATACAACCACAAAATGCTGCAGGTTGACGAACGGATCCGCCTGTATCTGTACCTAAAGCGGCTAAACACATATCTGCTTGTACTGCCACAGCCGAACCTCCAGATGAACCTCCTGCAACTCTTTCTTCATCAACAGCATTTTTTACTGGTCCGAAATAGGAGGTTTCGTTAGAACCACCCATCGCAAATTCATCACAGTTAAGTCTGCCAATAATAATGGCATCTTCTTGTACTAAACGATTTACAACGGTTGATGAATAAGGAGATACAAAACCATCCAACATTTTTGAAGATGCAGAAACTTTATGGTCTAAATAACAGATATTATCCTTAATACCTATTACCATGCCGGCCAATTTACCAGCAGTGCCTTTTTCAATTTTTTCTTGTACCAGATTTGCCTGCTTTATTGCAGAATCAAAAAACACCTCATTAAACGCATTGAGGTGTTTATTTTTTTCTATTTGTTTAAAGTAGTACGATAAAAGATCTGGTAAAGTGAGTTCCTTTTGCGTAAATTTTCCCTGTATCTCTGTTAAAGAGGTATATTTCTTCAAAACTTAAATTTAAAAGACAAAAAATTACTGAAACTAAAGCGGCTTGTTTTCGTTAGTTCCGTCAACGCCGTCTTTACCGTCTTTAAATTCTTTTACGCCTTTACCTAAACCACGCATTAATTCAGGGATTTTTTTACCACCAAATAATAACAAAAGTGCTAAAACTATTAATACGATCTCACCTGTACCTAAACCGGCTACTAAAATTGTAGGTTGTGCCATTGGATTTATTTTATTTTTTTTTAATCTGGTTAATTGAAACTTTTTTAAGAATAAGTTTCTTTATTTTTTTGATCAGCAGCATCCTCTTCCGAAACCACTTTACTTTCATCTGTTGAAGTTGCATGCATTAACGTATCTTCTTCTGTTGGATGATGGCGTTGTGCATGATTTTCTTCTTCAGCTTTTAATTCGTTGTCTATATCTACGGAATTAATGTTGCGATGGATTTCACGCTTAACACCTTCTGAAGCATCTTTAAACTCTCTAATTCCTTTTCCTAAACCTCTTGCTAATTCTGGCAATTTTTTACCTCCAAATAACAAAAGTATAGCCACCATAATGAGTGCAACCTCTCCGCCACCCATGTTTAAGAACTCCAATAATACGCCTGAATACATCTCTAATTGATTTTTATACAAATATAGACAAATAAATTTCCTAAAAGTTTATCGGGCAATCCAACTTTCAGGATTTTGTGGAGCACTACCTCTATGAATTTGGAATCCAACCTCTGGAACTCCGTCTGTTGTACCAGCAACACCAATGGTTTGTTTAGTACTTACATCATCGCCTCTACTTACACTAACACTCTTTAAATTCTCGTAAACCGTGAAATATTCACCGTGTTTTATAATCACATAATACTTACCAAACTTATCAAAAACGGTAGAAACCTTACCATTAAATACTGCTCTAACCGCAGCGCCTTCGCTAGTTTGATATTTCACACCTTCGTTGCGGCCAGAAGCCTGATCTACCATGTACGTTCCAAAGTGAGAGGTGATATATCCATTTGCAACGGGAGAAGGTAAACTACCTCTATTGTTCTCAAAAGCAGCCGAAAGTTTGGCGGCCTCTGGTGTAGCTCTTAAAGCTTCACTATTTGTTTGAGCTTTTGGTGAGGAAGCGGCAGGTGCTGGCTTATTCTCTGATTTCGCCTTTGCAGCTGCAATACGATCTCTCTCTCTTTGCTCGTCTTCTGCTTTCTTTTTAGCTAACGCAATTTCTCGTTGAATAGCGGCTCTAATTTCTCTATCTATTGTTGCTTGCTGTTGTTTCTTTTTAGAAATATCTTGTTTGTACTGCTTTTCTTGTTTACTTAACTGATTTAGTACAACTGCCTGCTCGTTTTTCTTTTTATCTAACTTACCTTTTTCATTTACTTGTTCTTTTAGCAAGTTATTTTTATTCTTTAAATCTTTATCTAATACAACAATTTTATTGCTCAAATCTTTCTCGGTTCCTTGAATATAAGAAGCTTGTTTTTTACGATATTGTCCAAATTGTTGTAGGTATTTAATCCGTTTATAGGCCTGATTAAAATCTTTTGCCGCAAAAATAAACATCATTTTATCATAGGAATTTTTATTGCGTTGAGCAAATCTAATCATCGCTGCATATTCCTTTTTTAAATCTGATAAACGAGTTTGTAGGTTATGTACTTTGCCTGTATTTTCTGTAATCTGATTATCCAGATTTTTCATTTCAGAGTTAATGGTCGAGATTTTCTCTTGCATCAATCTAACCTGCGCTTTTATCGCATTAATTTGGGTTAACGTTAATTTTTTACCATTTGTGGTCCGATTCAGGTTTTTCTGCGCTAATTCGATTTCTCTTTGTAGCGCTTCCTTTTTACGCGTAAGTTCTTTACTAGATTGTGCAAAACTGCTTGAGCAAAGCACTAAAAACAATAAGGAAAGGAGTAGTTTTTTTAACTTCATTAGACCAAAAATATAAAAAATTAGTTGATTACCTCAAAACTTTTAGGAACGGTAAAAGGAAAATCGACTGGAGTATTGCTTTCTATTTTAATAAAATCGATGTTTACATTTATTTTTTTATCACCAGCCATCGAATTGATTTTCAGGCTAGAAGGAAATAATGCATTATTAACTGGAGTATAATTTCCGTAAGTCACTTTAAAAGCTTGAGCAGTTTTTGCATCATTTAAGGTTGTTTCTTCCGTTTTTAGCAACGTATTAAACAAACTACGATAAGCTAAATCACCTGTTGTACCACTTAAAACCCAAACTCCATTATCTTGTACCAATGCTGATTTTTCTACCATAAAATCTTTAATTGTATTACCAGAAAATACCGCTTGTAACAAGCCAAAATTGATTTGTTTATTGGTATAGTTATAAATATAGCTGAATGGCTTTTTGGTAAATTTCTTATGTAAACGATCCAATATCAATAAACTATCTGGTGTAATTACAGCTCTAGCAACTTCTATTCCTGCAATTGCAGTAACGCTTACCCAAATCTTTTTATCCTTTTCTATTCTGATAATCATGGTTACATTATTCTCATCGCCATTAATATCTAATTCCGCTTTTCCTCTTAAAGCCAAGGTAGTAAAAGAAATATCTTTACTTTTTAATAAGGCTAAGTTTTCTGATTTCTTGTCAACTTTAAGCTCTTCAGTTTGTCCAACTGGCGGAGTAGTAACGATTAGCTTTTTTGGTCTACAACCAACACCCACTACTACTAATACAGCTAATAAAAGGCTATTTAATATATTTCTTTTCATTGATTTTTTTGTTTAATTTTTCGGATACATTTCCTGCTTGTTTGGCTTTTTGCCATTGCATTATCGCTTTATCTTTTTCTCCTTTTAGGAAAAGAATATCACCATAATGCTCTAAATAAACAGGATTTGAAGCCTCATTGTTTTGCAAAGCCTTTTCTATCCAACTTAAGGCTAAATCATATTTGCCTAATTTAAAAAGAACTAATGCATAGGTGTCTAGTATTGATGCATTTTTAGATAACGCCTTAGCTGATTTCTCAGCTAACATTTCGGCTTTACTTAAATTCTGATTTCTTAACGCCAAATAATAAGCATAATTGCTCAATGTTAAATAATTATCGGGAGCTAACGCGATGGCTTTATCAAATGCTACATCTGCTTCTTTCAGTTTTTCTTGATCAATTAATACTTCTGCTTGCAAGGCAAAAATCATCGCTTTTAAATTCGTATCATCAGGATCAAGTTGCAAAGCAGATTTGATTTCTAGGCCAGCTTCTGCATTTTGTCCATTTCTATGCAAAGCAAACGCCCTATAATAATACAATATCGCCTGATTAGGATAAATTGAGATTGCCTCTTCTCCTGTTTTAATCGCCTCAGTGTATTGACCTAATAAAGTTTGTATGCCTAATAATTTTTCCCAAGCTCCATAAATTTGATCAGAAATTTTTAGTGCTGCTGAATATTGTTCTTTTGCCCCACTTAAATTATTTTGTTGATAGAGCACATCACCATATAAAACCAACAGCTTCTGATCGTTAGGATGTGTCTTTACCGCAATTTGTATTAAATCCGTAGCATCTTTAACAACTGTTTGATTGTTAAATCTCGGTAGCATTAAGCTTACAATTTTAAGCTTATTCGCAACTGGCATCGCCTGATGGGCAAAAGCAGATTTTAATGGAACAATTGCTAATTCATTCTTTTTCTGCGAATTATAGATATCAGCCATTGCCAAATCAACCTCATAATTATCAGGTTCTAAAACCTTGGCTTTTTGTAAAAGTGCTAACGCTTCTTCTTTTTTATCTTTATCTAATAAAACTCCGCTCAAATAGAGATAGCTTTTTACATCAGTAGGATTTTCAGCTAGTAACTTGCTTATTGCATCATCATTTGGTGTTTCATTGCCTTGAATGACAAAACGCTGTTTGGCAAATGTTAATTCTTTAGAACTTCCAAATTTTTGCTCAATTTCATCGTAAGCTTTTTTCGAATCTTCTGTTTTTCCTGCAATAAAAAGTGCATTTGCTCTATCAAAATAATAAGTATCAGTTTCTGGCGATAATTGAATAAGCTGATTAAATACACTAACCAATGATTCCATATTGCCATTGCGCTTATATATTTCTGCCTGGAGTTTTAAATACCAACTATTTTTAGGGTTCAAGCTAATTGCTTGTTTAATTGCAGTTTCAGCGTCTAATAATTTATTTTGTCGATAATTAAGTGAAGCTAGTTCGAAATATACTGCATCATTTTTTGGATCAATTGTTAAAATTTTAGAGAAATTTAAGCTTGCATTCGCATAATTCTCTGCCATTTTTTCTTTCAAACCCGCAAAAAAAAGTTCTTTTATTGCATTTCCCTCTCTACCTTCTTGAACTGAAGTTTCTTGTGCAAATAGTACACCATTTACAAAAAGCAAGAAAAGAAACAGCAACTTAAACCTCATTTTCTATAAAACTCTATTTACCTGTGTGCCCATACCCTCCTGCGCCACGAGCAGTATCATTTAATTCTTCGACACTTTCCCAACTAATGGTTTCGTGTTTTGCAATTACCATTTGCGCAATTCTATCGCCATCATTTATCACAAAATCTGTATCTGATAAATTTACCAATAACACCTTAATTTCACCACGATAATCTGCATCTATAGTTCCTGGAGAATTTACAATTCCAATCCCATGCTTAAATGCTAATCCACTACGTGGTCTAATTTGTGCTTCGTAACCAATCGGTAATTCTATATGCAAACCTGTTGGAATTAAAAGACGTTGCAAAGGTTTAATTGTAATTTGCTCTGGTGTAAATGCTCTTAAATCCATACCCGCAGCATGAGCAGTTTCGTAAGCAGGTAAAGGGTGTGTAGAGTTATTGATGATTTTTATCTTCATTATTTTGTCGTCAGTATTCTTTTAATGTTATCTTTTTCCATAAAATATATCCCTACCAAAAACAGCGCTAAAAGACCATTTCCAATATAAATATTTTGTTTAAACACATAAAATGATAAATATACCAAACCCAAAGAAGCGCTTAAATAAGCTATCATTCTTTTTAAATTATATGGTATTGGATAAAATTTCTGTCCTAAAATGTAAGAGATAATCATGATGATGAAATAAGCCATCATACTTACCCAAGCCGATGCCATATAGCTGTATTTTGGAATAAGTATAATATTCATCACAATAGTAAAAATTGCGCCAACTAAAGAGATATATAAACCATATCGCGTTTGATCTGATAAACGATACCAAACTGCCAAATTCATATAAATACCCAAACAAACATAGCCAAAAAGCAAGAAAGGAACTGCTGGTAAACCAACCCAATATTTTGCGGCAATGAAATGTTTTAACAAGTCAATATTTGCAATTAAACCCACAAATAAAATCGCCAAAGCCAACACAAAATAATTGAGAATATTGGCGTACGTAGTCTTTGCATTCTCATTTTTGGAATGGCTGAAAAAGAAAGGTTCTGCTCCAAGTCTGAACGCTGTATTAAATATGCTGATGAAAATTGCTAGCTTACAAACTGCGCCATAAATACCTGTTTCATGATCTGCAATAGTAGCTGGAAGGTATTTACTTAACAATATTTTATCAAGGTTTTCATTAATAATAAACGACAAATTAGCTACTAAAATTGGCCAGCTGTAAGCGAGCATTTTATAGAAAAGTTCTTTATCAAACTTAAATTGGATTTGTTTAAATTCTGGAATTAATAAAATGAAGGTGGATATACTTGCAACCAAATTAGCAACAAAAACATAGCCAATCCAACTAGGTTTAAACCAAGTAGCCAACCATGTTGCGCCCACTAAATTTTGTTTAATAATTGCAGGAATAACATAAATAAATATCAAGTTTAATCCTACAAAAACACCAATGTTTAAAAATTTAACAATGCTATATTTAAGTGGTTTTCCATCTGCTCGTAATTTTGCAAATGGGATTACACAAATTGCATCTGTAAATAATATCCAAATTAGATATTGAACATATTTCCGTTGTTCGTCATAATTTGCAAGACCATCACTGCTAGAAGTAAATCTTGTAAAATAGTCTGTAAAAACTAACCCAGTAATTAGAAATAGAATAGAAATAAAGGCAATAACTAAAAAGCTATTGTTGTAAACCTCTTGCTTTTTTTCTTCATGTTTATTTAGGTAACGAAAAAAGGTAGTCTCCATGCCAAAAGCCAAAACTGCGTTGATAATGGAAGCATAACTAAACATTTTAGTGAAAATACCATATACACCTTCTGCATAAACTCTGGTATAAATGGGGGTTAAAATAAAGTTGAATAGCCTTGAAAATATGGTACTTATACCATAAATCATTGTTTGACCAGCAAATTTTTTATATACAGACAATTTTATTTTACATTTTAGAGGTTAGATATAATTGTATATCAGATTTACCAAAGCAAGTTCTTTTTTACAACTTCAAAGTTGCGATAATTTTTAAGTTCTCCATCTACAACTTCTACATTTTCTACTTTAGCCTTATCTGGCCCTTCTTTACACCAATCCAAAAACATTTCTAATGTAGTTTTGTCCGCCTCTGCTTCAATGTAAACTGATCCATCTTTTTCATTTTTCACCAAACCCTTTACTCCCATTTGATCTGCCACAGCCTTAGTGCTTGCCCTAAAAAAAACACCTTGAACTTTCCCTATTACTTTTATGTTGATGTGCTTCATTATAATTATTTAGTGCTTTTTATCTCTGTTTTCAATTTTTCTTGCTGCATATTTTTAGCTTTCTTCTTTACCAAAATGATGGCTACCACAAGTAAAATGACTGTTATTAGCGCTAATATTCTTTTTAAAATCATTTGTAAATATTAAAATGTTTAGGTTAAACTGGACTTCCAAAAACAACTTTCCCGAATAAAATGGCAAGAATGCTGTAGATAATTACTGGTACCAATAGTATTTTAATATCTGTGTGTGCCGTAAAAAATTTAATCAACGCTAAACTACTAACCACATAATGAATTAAGTTGCCTATAGCGACTGGTCGGCTATAAATTCCTCCAATTAAATTAGCTTTTGCTGTCCAATTAAGAAAACCAAATCCAAAATAAATCGCACCAAGAATTTGAATGATTAGAGGAAGAACACTTGTTTCACTAACTCCCATAAATTGCAAAATCTCATTGGGAAGAAATGAGCATAATACACCAACAGCCAACATGGTAAGGGCACTAAAAGTCATTAATATTTTTGTGTTCATTATATTAATTTTCAAATTTAAGGTTAGACAACATTTGTTGTTCCTTCAAAAACTCATCCCAAATTTCGTGTAAAATATCAGTGGCAGGTTTAATTTTATCCAGCATAGCCGATACCTGTCCAATTTCCAATTCCCCTTGTTCCATGTCACCTTCAAACATACCCAATTTTGCTCTTGCCCTACCTAAAAGTTCCATAAGTTTTTCAGTAGTTGCACCTTGCGCTTCGGCTTGTGCAACAGCATCTGCAAATTCATTTTTAAGTAAGCGTACTGGCACTAATTTTTTCATTCGCAATTTAGTATCGCCTTCAGCAGAAGAAATAATTTTCTCTTTAAAATTTGGATGTGCTGACGATTCTTCAGCAACGGCAAAAGCCGAGCCTATTTGAACGGCATCTGCGCCTAATGCGAATGCAGCTAGCATTGCTTTACCACTACCAATTCCACCAGCCGCAATTACAGGAATTTTAACCGCAGCTTTAATCATCGGAATTAAACACAACGTTGTCGTTTCCTCTCTTCCATTATGTCCACCAGCTTCAAAACCTTCAGCTACGACAGCATCTACTCCACATTCCTGAGCTTTTAACGCGAATTTAGTATTGGCAATTACATGAACTACAGTCATGTTTTTTTCTTTTAGCAAGGGAGTCCAAGTTGCTGGATTACCAGCAGATGTAAATACAATTTTCACGTTTTCCTCGACCAAAATATTCATAATCTCCTGAACATTTGGATAGAGCAATGGCACATTTACAGCGAAAGGATTTGATGTTGCAAGTTTGCATTTACGAATGTGCGTTCGCAACACTTCTGGATACATAGAACCTGCACCAATTATTCCCAAACCACCAGCATTAGAAACTGCCGACGCCAATTTCCAACCGCTGCACCAAACCATTCCTGCTTGAATAATAGGATATTTAATAGTGAAAAGTGTAGTAATGCGATTAGCCATTTTGCTAAAATAAACGTTTTATAGTGGTTTCTTTAGTAATAATTCCGTTTTCAGCATTGCTGATTAAAACTATACCAGGCTTTTTACCTGTTTCTAAACTTCCATATTGCGATTCAATTCCCAAAAATTCTGCTCCGTTTAATGTTGCCCATCTCAACAATTCTTCAAAAGAAATACTTTTATGTTCTTGCAAAGTTTGCATTTCTTTTAAAATATTTAATTGATGATTGCTTGCCAAACTATCGGTCCCTAAAGTAATTTTTAAGTGTTCGGCCTTTAATACATCTACATCAGGCAATGAGTTTTCAATATATAAATTAGCATTTGGACATAAACACCAATACAGTTTTTGATGTTCTTTTTTGGTGAAATCTATATCAGCTTTACTACTAAATGTATTATGAACCAATAAGGTATTTACCTTTTTTGAAAGTTGTGGCAGGTGATAGTTTAAAGAATTTTTGTTCGAATTATGTGCATCACTTTGTGCTATTCCAAGCTCAGCAAAAAATTCTGCAAATTTTCCTGTTCCAGTTTCAAAAAGTTCGTTTTCTCCTATCGTTTCTTGATTGTGAATAGTTAAAATATCATCGTCATTTGTTACTTTTTTTATCTCATTAAAAAGTGAGCTAGAAACAGAATATGGAGCATGTGGGACAACAGATGCTTTTAGTGGTGCAAAATCTTTTTTTAATTGTAACCCTTGTTCAAGAATGGGTTCAGAAGGATGGTTAAATCCAAAGACTTCCACAAAAGTGTGATAATAGAGTTTACTATTTAATTTAACTGATTTAGAAATTAATAGGTTTGAAATATCGCCTACAGCTGCAATTCCATTTTCGTACATTTCTTGATCAGCATTTTGCATAGCCAATATCATTTCCTCTTCCGGCTGTTGCCGCAAACCTAATATCTGTTTAATAAAACCTGTTAGTCCAGTCTTTTCTGGAATCTTTCCCTGCAAATGTGATAACTCTAAATGGCAATGTGTATTGACAAATCCTGGCACTATGATGCCATCGTAATACTGAATAGTTCCAATTCCCTGTGCTTCATCTTGCGTTAAAACAGCATTGATACTTCCATCTTCATTAATTTCAAGTACTCCATTTTTAAGTGGCGCATTACTGACAGGATAAACTACATTTGCCGAGATATACATGCAGCAAATTACGCTATAATTAGCTAATTTGGCAATTAGTAAATTACCCAATATTTGATGAACCGCATTGATAGACTTTTTGGAATTTTAATACTCTTGCAGTCAAGAAAATACGTGACTGCCGAAAAAATTGCTAATCAATTCGACATTAGTGTGCGTACGGTTTACCGAGATATGAAAGCGCTTGGCGAACAAGGCATTCCGCTGAGTTTTGAGCAACATAAAGGTTACTTTATTGTACAAGGTTATTTTTTACCACCTATTTCTTTTAATTCTGATGAAGCAAATGCATTGTTATTAATGGAACGTTTTTTAGGTGGTTTTGCAGATAAATCTATCGCTCAACATTACACATCTGCACTAAATAAAGTTAAAACTGTACTTCGTACTGCGCAAAAAGAAAAATTAGAGCTCTTAAATGATAACATTAAACTACAATTGCCCGAACGATTAATCAATGATTTCGAATATCTATCAGTTCTACAAAATGCCATTTCTGTCAAATGCATCATCGAAATCGAGTATAAAAATAATAAAGATGAAGTTAGCAAGCGAGAGGTAGAGCCAATCGGACTGATTTTTTATGCATTTAGCTGGCATTTAATTGCATGGTGTCATTTAAGAAATGAGTACCGCGACTTTAAGTTAACTAACATCATCACTATAAAATGTTCTGAAATTCCTTTCAAAAAAACAACTCATATGTCATTAAATGACTACATGAAACTACTTCCTGTTAACTATTAACTTAAAGTCCGATTTTATAGAAATGCAGGTAGTTTGATTAATTGAACACTAAGGTTATTGAGTAGTTTAAGCTTGGCTTTCGTTATAGTAAGTCCGCATCTAGTCCGCATCTAGTCCGCGTATTATTGAGAAATAGCGGAACTCGAGGTGGATTGTAAGTGTAGTTGTATAGGTCAAGACATAAATAGAACTACTTATATGATATTATAGGGTTTATGTCATCTCCATTTGGGTGGAAATGATAGCCCTTAAAAATGATTTCAACTTTTTTATTTCTTTTTTTACGCTGCCATAGGGTTGTCAGTCGGCTCACTTTTCTTTGTGTTATAAAACAGAGAAATTATGAACATTATTGAATTATTATTAAAAGAATTAGAAAGCGAAGCGCAAACTACTCGTAAATTTTTAGCATTGGTTCCATTTGATAAACCAGAATGGGCTCCACATGAAAAAAGCATGAAAATGATGCCATTGTCAACTCATATTGCAGAGTTACCCAGCTGGATAAGCTTAGGTTTAACAACTGATGAGTTAGATTTTGCCACTGCCCCTTATGAACCTATTGTAGTAAATAATAATGAAGAATTACTAGCACTATTTGAAAAAAGTTATGAAGGCGCAAAAGAAGAATTGGCGAAAGCAAAAGAAGAAGAATTAACTAAAAGATGGGTTTTACGTAATGGTGAACAAATTTTGAGTGACATGGATAAATATGGAATTATTCGCATTGCATTTAGTCAAACAACTCACCACAGAGCTCAATTGGGTGTTTACTTTCGTTTATTAAATATTCCAGTTCCTTCAAGTTATGGGCCAACCGCCGACGATCAGAGTTTTTAAACCTTTTTCACATAGGCACATCAGATTTATAACGATGGGCCTATGTTTCTACGTAGTTGTACTCTATAGATGTGTTAAAATGTTAACTTTGTAGCTAAATTACTAATTCTACTCAATGTCTGATTCTACAACACGATTAAATAAATACATTAGCGAAAGCGGTTTATGCTCAAGAAGAGCTGCTGATAGATATATTGAGCAAGGTCAGGTTTTTATTAATGGCCGTAAAGCTAAAGTGGGCGATAAAGTATTTTTTGGCGATTTAGTAAGTGTAAATGGCAATAACATTGAACCCAAACAGGCTGAAAACTCTATTCTTTTAGCATATAATAAACCTGTTGGTATTACAAGCACAACGGAAGCTAATGTAAAAGGAAATATTGTAGATCATGTAAATCATAGCGAACGTGTTTTCCCCATTGGGAGATTAGATAAAGATTCACAGGGGCTAATTTTCTTAACCAACAATGGTGATTTAGTGAATAAGATTTTGCGAGCTGGCAATAATCACGAAAAAGAATATATTGTAACTGTAAATAAACCTTTAACCGATCAATTTATTGAAGGGATGAGTAAAGGTGTGCCTGTTTTGGGCGTAATGACTAAAAAATGTAAAGTGACTAAAGAAAGTCCTTTTATTTTTAAAATTACATTAATACAGGGTTTAAATCGTCAAATACGTAGAATGTGCGAGCATTTTGGCTTTGAAGTAACGAAGTTAGAAAGAACACGTATTATGAATATTACGCTTAAAGGTTTAGCCGTAGGCGATTGGAGAGAATTAACAGAAGAAGAACAAACTGAAATATTCAAATTGGTTGCTAAGTCTAGTTCAGAAAAACCAGTTGTACCTAAACGCGTTACTAAAAAATCAGCACAAGAAAAAGAAGAAAGGCCTGCACAACGCTTTGCCAAAGATAAAACTCGTGGTTCAAAACCAAAAGATGATTCTAAAGCTTCAAGTTCTTCATCAAGAGGTGGAAGTTCGCCTAGTTCTGATTGGTTTAAATCTGGACCAAGTAAACGACCAACTCGCCCATCAAATGGCAAACAAGGTGCACCAGGTGCAAAAACTCGTAGCCCAAAAAAGAAATAACGTTAAAAGCACAAGCTATTATCTAAAGGCCTAGATATAAAGTCATTTTATAGTTGAAATTAATATCGCAACAATCAACTCATAAACCATAATACAAAATTTAGTTACCTTTGCACTTAATGGTTAGCACTAAGAAAATAGATATTCGTTCGTTGGATTTGCCAAGTTTGCAACAACATTTCACAGAAATGAAGGAACCTGCGTACCGAGCAAAACAAGTCTATCAGTGGCTTTGGGAGAAATCTGCCAGAAGTTTTGAGGAAATGAGCAATCTATCTAAGGATCTTCGTAAAAAGTTAGATGAAAACTATTCCATCAACGTTGTTGAAATAAATAGTGCTCAATTTAGTAATGATCATACCATTAAAAACGCATTCCGTTTATACGATGGCAACATTGTTGAAGGTGTTTTAATTCCTACCGAAGAACGCATGACAGCTTGTGTAAGTTCACAAGTCGGTTGCAGTTTAACCTGTAAATTTTGTGCAACTGGTTATATGGATCGCAAACGCAATCTTAACGCTGATGAAATTTACGACCAAGTTGTTTTAATAGATCAACAGGCTAAGAAAAATTACAATATTCCACTTACCAATATTGTGTACATGGGCATGGGCGAGCCTTTATTGAACTATGCCAATGTTTTAAAATCAATTGAGCGAATTACCGCTCCGGATGGTTTAAATATGAGCTACAAACGGATTACCGTTTCTACTGCTGGCATTGCAAAAATGATCAAAAAATTGGGTGATGATAGTGCAAAGTTCAACTTAGCACTTTCTTTACATGCGGCAAACGATATAAAACGCCACGAAATTATGCCCATAACTGAGCATAATTCATTAAAAGCTTTGGCTGAAGCACTAAAATATTATTTCCAAAAAACTAAAAATCCGGTTACGTACGAATACATTGTATTTAATGGTTTTAATGATGAAATCGAAGATGCAATGGACCTTGTTAAATTCTGCAAACATGTGCCTTGCAAGGTGAATTTAATTGAATATAACCCAATTCAATTTGCAGATTTTATTAATGCAGAAGGCGATAAAATTGATGCTTTTGCAACTTATTTGCGTAATCATGGCGTAAATACAAATATCAGACGCAGTCGGGGTAAAGATATTGATGCGGCTTGCGGACAATTGGCGGTTAAAGAAGAAGCAAAGGCTTAGAGCGCTAATTTAATCGCCCAACATTTTCGATATTTCTTTCCCCTCATTTGAGCTTTTCACTTTTTCAGATAATTTATTAAACCATAATTTACATTCTATATAATTGAAAAAGCTTGAACCGTCTATAACGTTTTGCACTAATGTCTTCAAAAAGATTAATGATACTGGAGAATTCGAGTGCTGTTCAAAAAAATTTGTATATTTTCTTGTTTTTATTGTAACATACATATCATCAATATCTTTATTTAAACTCTTCCCTTTAACTATTGCATTTTGCGTTTTGTCAATAAGTGAAATTTGTACGGTATCTTCCAAAGCAATGATTCTGCTTCCATTTACATAACCGTATTCGGGACTTTCCAACAGTTCCTTATATGTACTCAATAAATAAGTATTAAAATTTAGCATCAAAATTTTAAAACCGTTGGGTTTATCAATTTCAATATTAAACTTATGATCAATTATTGGTGAACTTAGTAAAACTTTTGTTTGAGGGTCGTAAAAATAAACATATTTATATGCCCAATCAGAAGCAGTTGTACCATAAATCAAGGACTTTTGACTAAAACCTTTAACTGTTAACAATATAACCACAAAAGCAGTTAAAAAAATATTTTTCGTTTTCATTTTTTACTAAAGTAATGCATAAGCTTTGAATTATTAGGTTTTAGTATATTTCATACTAATTTGAAAGCCATCCATTCAAGATGGCTTTCAAAGATTTATATGCTCTTAAAATAATTCTTAAGGAGTCATATCCTCATAAAGGGCGTCACAAATTGCTTTATTAATCTCATTTTGGGCTTCATTATTCCCATAAATTCCTGAACCTCCATTTTTACCATCATAACACATTTGAAGATATGTTTCTGCACTTATAATTCCTCCCATTACATTTTTCATTTCGTCTCTGCTAAGTGTAGTAGCACTATCGAAGCCATTTAGATTTAAATTTTTCATTGTTTATTTTTTTTAAGTTAGCAATAAAGCTAAATACTAGATTTTACCTTATGTAATTTTTTATGAATAAGTTTATTCACGGATTTATAATTATTAAATTTTATTTTGAATTATGATTAATGATAAAATATTGTCAAAAAGAGAAATGAAAACCATTTTTGGAAGTTCTGAATATATTCGGAAATATAGAGATGAAGTTTGCCTTTCTCAAGAGTATATGGCAAGTCGCTTAGGTATTAGCCAAAGTACGTACCAAAAAATAGAAACTGGTACAGTTAAAGTTAGTAGAGAACGTTTGGCAGAAATAGCAGAAATTTTAGGCAAACAAATTATAGACTTTGAAAGACCAAGTCTCAAAGATTTAGGAAAAGAAGACATTTTAGCTTTAAAAGAAATTATAACAATTCAAGCGAACGAAATAGAAAGATTAAAAAACCTTCTAAATCAAAAAGAAACCGCCGAGAATTAGTTTACAGTTTTTACCAACAGATACCCTTGGCACAATTGGCAATTTGCAGTCTATCTATTCCCATTCCCCATTCTGTATTTTCCATCTTCATCTTTAATTCCATTTTAATAAGAAATTTGCTAAATTGAATTATGATAACTGTAAAACGTTTAGCCACAGATATAATCGGATTGCTTTTCCCAGAGTTATGCAATGCTTGCGGTACGCATTTATATTACGGAGAAAAGGAAATTTGTACCAAATGTTTGTACGACTTACCTTATACAGATTATCATTTGTACACCGATAATCCAGTTGCTAAGCAATTATGGGGTCGATTACCTTGCAATGCTGCAATGGCAATGCTTTATTTTAGAAAAGGCACAAAAGTTCAAAACTTAATGCACAGTTTAAAATACAAAGGGCAAACTGATGTTGGCGTAAGATTGGGAAATCTGTTGGGTGAAAAATTAAAATTAAGTAACCAATACGATGGTATAGACTTGATTATTCCTGTTCCACTTCATCCAAAAAAAGAAAAAATACGAGGGTATAATCAAAGTGAATTTATAGCGAAGGGCATAGCCGAAATTCTAGCTGTTCCAGTTAGCACAACTCATTTATTACGTGATAAATCTACAGATAGTCAGACTAAAAAATCACGATATATACGTTACGAGAATATGCGATCGGTTTTTAACATCTATCATGCAAAACAAATAGAAAACCTACACGTTTTGCTAGTGGATGACGTAATTACAACAGGTGCAACATTAGAAGCTTGTGGTAATGCTTTATTAACCATAGGCATTAAAAAATTAAGTATAGCAGCAATTGCTTTTGCAAAATAATTATGCGTTTAAAATTACTATTTCTAGGTATTGTTCTTAGTTTCTTCTTTGCTGCTTGCAATAAGGATGAGGATGTTACTTTTGATTTAGATGCAAAGGTTAATTTTTCTATCGACAGTGTTTTATTCGATACCGTTTTTACTTCCATTGGTTCTAGCACCAGACGCTTAAAAGTTTATAATCCGAATGCAAAAGCAATCAATATCAATAACATAAAATTGAGCGGAGGTAATGCTTCAGCGTTTAGCTTAAATATTAATGGTATGGCAGCCCCAGAAACGAGCGATTTAAAGATAAATGGTAACGACTCAATAAACGTCTTTATAAAAGTCAATATTAATCCTACGAATCAAAGCTTACCATTTATTGTACAAGATTCAATTCTGTTTTATTTTAATGGCAAAAAGCAAAGCATCCCTCTGGTAGCTTACGGACAAAACGCTAATTTTATAAATAGCAATACAATCCAAACCAATACAACTTGGAATAGTAAACTTCCTTATTTAATTTATAAATCAGTAACTGTTGCTAAAGACGCTAACTTAACAATAGCTCCTGGCACAAAAATTCTCTTCCATGGCAATTCTACCATGAGTATTAAAGGAACGCTAACAGCAGTAGGCACTAAATCGGATAGTATTTTATTTGCAGGTGATCGACTAGAAAAATTATATATGGATGAAACTGGTCAATGGAATGGGCTTCATTTTTATCCGGAAAGTAAAAATTCTCAAATCAATTATGCGATTATAAAAAATGGTGTGGCTGGCATTACCGTAGATTCGTTATCAGAAAATAACAAGCCAAAGCTTTTATTAACCAATAGCATTATTAAAAACATGGAAGTGGTTGGCTTTTTAGGTTATCAAACAGAGTTGACAGCCTTTAATAACCTCTTTTTTAACTGTGGTCAGTACTTGTTGTATGGTGTAGGTGGCGGTGTATACAATTTAAAGCAAAACACTTTTGTGGGCTACAATCTAAATTTTCCTAGAAAGACCGCAGCAGTTTATTTATCAGATTATATTAGCAATACTCAATCTGCTAATTTAACAGCAGAACTTTATAATAATATTATTTGGGGCAATTTAGTTGATGAATTTACAATTGATAAAAAAGATTCGAAGACAACTGTTATAGCAACTATAAAAAATAATTTATTAAAAGTTTCTACTATGACCTATGCTACTAATGGAAACATTTTAAATATGGATCCTTCATTTACGAACCCTGAAATGGGAAATTTTAAATTGAACAAAGTTAGTCCGGCTAATAATAAAGGGTTTAATTTAAGTTCAGATGTATATTTTAATACTTATTTGCACAAAGACTTAATTAATAAAGCAAGAATATTTCCCTCTGAAATAGGTTGTTATGAAAATAATTAAAAAAATTATAACCTTTTTTAAAACAATTGGTATTTGCTGGCGTTTATTATTTTGAGAGCGTTAATTTAGATGGTAAGGGTCGATATTTCTTCATGGAATATCGGCCCTTTACTTTTTTAAGTAAACTGCCAAAACCTCTTTAATTTCTTCAGGATTAAATGGCTTTAAAATATGACCATTCATCCCAGATTCTTTAAACTTCATATTCTCGTTATGCAAGGTTGAAGCTGTTAATGCGATAATCGGTAACTTTTTATAATAGTCACCAGAAATTTCGCGGATAATACGAGTGGTGTCAAAACCGTCAATACCAGGCATCCGTATGTCCATAAATACCAAATCGTAATTAGTATTTACAATTTTATTGATCGCTTCTTCTCCATTAGTTGCAAAGTCTATAATCAATCCCCATTTACTTAAGAATCTTTTTGCAATTAAGATGTTTACTTCATTATCATCAACTACAAGTATCTTTTTCCCAGTAAATGCACTTTGTTTAGCCAAAACTGCGGGCGCTAAAACAGTATCTGATATTTTCTTGAAATCAATAATAAAAGAGAATAAGGTTCCTTTACCTTCTGTACTTTCTACTTTAATTTCAGAATTATGAAGCTTTAATAATCTTTTAGTAATGGCAAGACCTAAACCTGTGCCTCCGTATTTTCTAGAAATATCCGAACCTGCTTGCGTAAAAGTTTCAAAAATATACGATTGCTTATCTTTAGGAATGCCAATTCCAGTATCCTTAATTTCAAAGCAAATCGAGCAAGAATCAATAGTGTTATGTTTTAATTTTACTTTAAAATCTATTTTACCCTTGTCTGTAAATTTAATCGCATTACCTAACAGATTTACAATCACTTGATACAATCTGGTTTTATCTCCCAATAATTGCTCAGGAACTCTATCGTCATATATTAAAGTGAGTAAATTTCCCTTTTTGGCAGCATTAACCTGTAAAGAGTTGGTAATATCTACGCATAAGGTATGCAAATCAAAAGGAATAGATTCCAATTCCAGATTACCTGTTTCAATCTTTGTAAAATCAAGTATATCATTAATAATATTTAATAAATTCTCTCCTGAAAATTTCAGAATATTCAAATCATCAATTTGCGATGGCTTGGGATGATTATCCAATAATAAATGGGTCATTCCTATTATAGCATTTAAAGGAGTTCTAATTTCATGACTCATTACCGAAAGAAACATTTCTTTTGCTTCGCTTAATTGTAATGCTTGTTCGCGAGCCTCCACCATTTCTCTTTCTACTTGCTTACGCTGAGTAATATCATAAATGAGCTCAACTTGTCGTTCTAATTGACCCATTGCATTAATAATTGGTGTATTAGCTACAGACAGCCAAATAGGTGTGCCATCCTTTTTAAGTGCTAAGACCTCAATTGTATAAGCTTGTTTGTTGGCGGCTTTTTCTCTAGCACTAGAGATGAGTTCTTTATCAGTATCTGCTGTTGATAAGACGTCACCTAACATTTTTCCTGAGAGCTCCTGCAATGAATATCCTATCAAATGTTCTAATGCTTCATTTACCCAGGTAATTTCTCCATTTTGATTAGCTATAGTTACACCAGTATTAGTTTTACTAGCAACCAACGATAAAATTTGTAGTTCCTCTTCGGCTTTTTTCTTTTCAGTGATATCAATAATAATTTCAACCTCAGTTTCTACTTTACCTTCCTCATCTAAAACAACCGTGTTGTATATTGATAACCATATTGGTTGTTTATCCTTCCGATAAGCTAAGATATCTACAGTAAAAGATTGCTTTTTTTGAGTAAGCGCTCTAGCATTTTCTATCAGCGACCAATCAGTTTCAGGGCCACTTATTAAATCTCCTAATGGCTTGCCTTTTAAATCTTCGAGGTTAAAACCCGTTATTTTTTCAAAAGCTTCATTAACCCAAGTCACATTATTATCGGCATCATTAATAACAACACCATTATTTACTTTACTAGCAACAAATGAAAGTTTGGTTAACTCACTTTCAACCTTTTTTCGCTCAGTAATATCTCTTCCATAAGAATACCAACGATCGTCTTTGAACACCATTCCCCAACCAATCCATCTCACCTGTCCAGTTTTACTTACTAATCTAAAATCGATGTTAAACTGTTTATCTTTATTTTTTAACCCCTTTTCAATAGCATAAACAGTTCTATCAACATCTTCACGGTAACAATAACTCCACATGCTATGTCCAATCACCTCATCTACTGTATAACCGAGCATAGGAGTAACAGCGTCATTTATAAAAAGTATTGCACCACTCCTATCCAAAATACAATGAATTTCTGGAGAGGCAGTGAATATGTCTACAAACTCATCAAAACGCTTAGTCTGTGCTTCTAATTGTAGATTTTTTCTTTTTAATGCGAGTTGTGCTACAACTTGAACTGCTAAGGTTTCTAAGGCTTCAAACTGATTTTCTTTTAAATTTCTAGGCTCATAATCTAATAAACACAAACAACCCAATGCAAAACCTTCTGCGTCTTTTAAGGGAGCGCTTGCATAAAAACGAATATTATCAACATAAGCATATTTAGGATTGTTTGCAAATTCTGGCTCCAACTGCACATCAGGTACTACAAAGATATGATCGTACATCATTGTATGCTGGCAAATTGCCATTTCCCTAGGTATTTTTTTATACTCAGGACTAATACCAATTGCAGAACGAAGAATAATATGATCTCGATCTACAAATGCAACATAAGCCATAGGTACATTAGCAATTTGTGCTGCTAATTTCACCAGGTTATCCAATTCATTAGCTAATCCATCTCCCAAAATATCATAAGAATACAAAGCTTTTAAGCGTTGTTCCTCATCTTCAGGAGAAATAGGATTAGTAAACATGTGTTAACGAGAAATTTTATTTATACAGGGGAAAGCGATTAACTAAAGCTAATACTTTTTCTCTCACTTGTTGAAGATTATTTTCATCTTCCGGCTGAGTTAAAACTTGGTCGATCAAATCTACAATTTGCTCCATTTCTGTTTCTTTAAATCCTCTACTGGTTATTGCTGCTGTACCTACACGCATACCAGAAGTTACAAATGGAGATTTATCATCAAAAGGAACCATGTTTTTGTTCACTGTAATATCAGCATTTTCCAACGCCTTCTCAGCTAGTTTACCTGTTATATTTTTATTACGAAGATCAATTAACATCAAATGATTATCTGTACCACCAGAGATAATGCCGTATCCTTTTGCTACAAAAGCCTTCGCCATCGCTTGTGCATTTGCACCAACCTGTTTAATATACGTTAAATATTCATCAGATAAGGCTTCGCCAAAAGCAATTGCTTTAGCAGCAATGATATGCTCTAATGGTCCGCCTTGCGTACCTGGAAAAACAGCCATATCCAGCAAGGCTGACATCATTTTTATTTCGCCTTTTGGAGTTTTTAATCCCCATGGATTTTCAAAATCCTTACCCATCATAATCATTCCACCACGTGGACCGCGTAACGTTTTGTGTGTTGTAGTGGTTACAATATGACAATGTGGAAGTGGATTTGCCAATAATCCCTTTGCAATGAACCCAGCTGGATGAGAAATATCTGCTAAAACTAACGCACCAATTTTATCTGCTACTTTACGAATAAACGCATAATCCCATTCTCTAGAATAAGCTGATGCACCGCAAATAATCAGTTTTGGTTTCTCTGCTAAAGCAACTTCCTCCAATTTTGCATAATCAATTAAACCATCTTCTTTTTTAACTCCATAAAAATGTGGTTGGTACAACTTGCCAGAGAAATTTACTGGAGAGCCATGAGTTAAGTGTCCACCATGTGAAAGATCAAATCCTAAAATTTTATCTCCTGGCTGAATAACGGCTAACATAACCGCAGCATTTGCTTGCGCACCAGAATGAGGCTGTACATTTACCCATGCTGCACCAAATAATTTTTTTGCTCTTTCAATAGCTAGATTTTCTATTTCATCTACTACCTGACAACCACCATAGTAGCGTTTACCTGGTAAGCCTTCTGCGTATTTATTAGTTAACACCGAACCTGCAGCTTCCATTACTTGTTTGCTTACAAAGTTTTCTGATGCAATTAGTTCAAGGCCATGCTCTTGTCTATCTAATTCCTTATCAATTAAGTCAAAAATTAAAGTATCTCGTTTCATTTATGGGAATGTATTTTTGGTAAAAATAATAAATTATTGCTTAATTGTTAGTTGGTTAGGTCTTTTGTTAAGTGAGTGGTTAGCTGAAAAAACCAAAAAACCAAAAAACAAGCTAAAAGTATTAAACAAAATACCGTAATTTGTACTTTTAAAATAGTGCATGGAAATCAAAACCGGAGCTTTATTATCTACGATCAACTATCCTGCTGACCTAAAGCAATATAGCGAGCAAGACTTAGAGCAAATTTGTCAAGAATTGCGTCAATATATTATTGATGTTGTAAGTGTAAATGGAGGACATTTTGGTGCAAGTTTAGGTGTAGTAGAGTTAACGGTTGCCTTACATTATGCATTAAACACACCTTACGATAAACTAGTTTGGGATGTTGGTCATCAAGCGTATGGTCATAAGATCTTAACAGGAAGAAGAAATCAGTTCCATACCAACCGTATTATAAATGGCATAAGTGGTTTTCCAAAAATCAGCGAAAGCGAATATGATACATTTGGAGTAGGTCATTCCTCTACTTCTATTTCCGCTGCTTTAGGTATGGCCGTTGCATCTCATTATAAAGGTGAAAAAGATAGACAACACGTTGCTGTAATTGGCGACGGTGCAATGACGGCAGGTTTAGCTTTTGAAGGGTTAAATCATGCAGGTATCGAAAATTCAAATCTGTTAGTGATTTTGAATGATAACTGCATGTCTATCGATCCAAATGTTGGTGCATTAAAAGAATACTTAACTAGCATTACCACCTCTAAATCCTATAATCGTTTTCGCGACGATGTATCTAATGTATTAACCAAACTGTCTGAGCTTGGTCCAAATGCACATAAATACGTTAAGAAAATAGAAAAGAGCATTAAAGGCACTTTACTTAGACAAAGTAATTTATTTGAAGCGTTAAATTTCAGATATTTTGGCCCTGTAGATGGTCATGACGTGAAGCGTTTAGCATCTATTATAAAAGATTTATCTGCTATTCCTGGCCCAAAATTGTTGCATTGTGTAACAGTAAAAGGCAAAGGTTTCGCATTGGCGGAAAAAGACCAAACGAAATGGCATGCTCCAGGTCTCTTTGATAAAATTACAGGAGAAATTAAAAAATCAGTTCCAGACAAACCTCAGGCACCTAAATACCAAGATGTATTTGGCCATACCATGGTTGAGTTGGCAGAAACGAATAAAAAAATTGTAGGTATTACTCCTGCTATGCCATCAGGTTCATCTTTAAATATCATGATGAAAGCGATGCCAGACCGTGCTTTTGATGTAGGTATTGCCGAACAACACGCTGTTACTTTTTCAGCCGGATTAGCTACACAAGGTTTAGTTCCTTTTTGCAATATATACTCAAGTTTTATGCAAAGAGCTTATGATCAGGTTATCCACGATGTGGCGATACAAAATTTAAATGTAGTATTTTGTTTAGATAGAGCTGGTTTAGCCGGATCTGATGGCGCAACCCATCATGGTGCTTACGATTTAGCTTATATGCGTTGTATTCCAAATATGGTTGTTGCCTCTCCTATGAATGAAGAGGAATTACGCAATTTGATGTTTACGGCACAACAAGAAAACATGGGACCATTCACCATTCGTTATCCACGTGGAAATGGAGTGATGCCAGATTGGAAACGCCCCTTTAAAGCATTAGAAATTGGAAAAGGACGTAAAATTTGTGACGGTGAAGATGTGGCCATTTTATCAATTGGACATGTAGGTAATTTTGCGGTTGAAGCTTGCCAAGAATTAAGTACTGAAGGCATCCATCCTGCTCATTATGATTTACGTTTTGTGAAGCCTTTAGACGCCGCTCTACTGCATGATGTGTTTAAAAGGTATACGAATATCATCACAATAGAAGATGGCTGTGTACAGGGTGGAATGGGTAGTGCCATTTTAGAATTTATGGCCGATAATAATTATAAAGCAAATGTGGTACGCCTAGGTATTCCAGATGAATTTATTGAACATGGCGAACAACCTGAGCTTTGGACATTATGTGGCTATGATAAAAACGCCATTATTACTGCTGTAAAAAAAATAGCAGTAAGTCGTACAACTAAAACTATGGCTTCTTAGTCTAAGTTTATCATTGAAAGCGAAGAATATCAGTAATAAACTCAACATTAGTGGAAAAGAATTCAAAAATATACATTGCTGGTCATAGAGGAATGGTTGGTTCAGCCATTTATCGTAAACTTCAAAAAGAAGGTTTTGTAAATCTTATCACTAGAACTTCAGATGAATTAGATTTAAGAAATCAACAAGCAGTCACGGATTTTTTTAAACTAGAAAAACCAGATTATGTTTACTTAGCAGCAGCAAAAGTTGGCGGCATCATAGCGAACAATACTTATCGTGCAGATTTCTTATATGAGAACTTGGCTATACAAAATAATGTTATCCATCAATCTTATGTAAACGGTGTTAAAAAATTAATGTTTTTAGGTTCAAGTTGCATTTATCCAAAATTAGCTCATCAACCCTTAAAAGAAGCATATTTGTTAACTGGCTTATTAGAAGAAACGAATGAACCCTATGCTATAGCTAAAATCGCAGGGATTAAGATGTGCGATGCCTATCGTGCTCAATATGGTTGTAACTTCATTTCTGTAATGCCAACAAATTTGTATGGCTATAATGACAATTATCATCCCCAAAACTCTCATGTACTACCTGCGTTAATTAGGAAATTTGATGAGGCTAAAAAAACTGGTGCCACTGAAGTTGTTATTTGGGGATCCGGCAAACCAATGCGTGAATTTCTATTTGCAGATGATTTAGCAGATGCCTGTTATTTTTTAATGCAAACTTATAATGAGCCTAATCTTATTAATGTAGGTACCGGTGAAGACTTAACTATAAACGAGTTGGCCTTATTAATAAAAGAGGTGATTGGTTTTAAAGGAGGCTTAACATTTGATAGCACAAAACCTGATGGAACACCTAGAAAATTAATGGACGTTTCTAAATTACATGCTTTGGGTTGGAAGCATCAAATCGAACTAAAAGACGGATTAATGTTAGCTTATCAGGATTATTTAAGCAAACACGCTTAACAAAACATTAATGCAATTTTATTTTTTAGAATTTACAGTCTTGTAAACCCATACATATCTACCCTTAATACATCTTGGACACCAATATATTCGAATTGGTAAGAAGCCTAAAACATTTTTTAATAAAAACCCTCGTGGTATCTGATAATGAAAATCAGAACCACATACTCTGCATTTGTGATCTTGGTAACCCATAAAGTAATTATTCCGGTTTAACACTTCGCAAATACTTTCCCAAAGAAATAATTAAGGCGGGTAAAAGTAAGTAGGTAGATGAAAATGTTAATACGTGCGCAAGTTAGCCAACTAAACCGACTATTAAAAATCCTGATAAATATTTCTGAATGTACTCCTCAATCCAAAAGTTAGTTGACCAGTACGTTCCATACCTAAACTATTTTTTTCTGTTCTTATAATCCCTCCAACTTCAAATCTTAAATTATATTTAGGATTAAGCAAATAAGAAACTCTACCATCTAGGTAATAAAAATTCGTTTTTAAACCACCAGTTGTGTGGTATCCATCATCTTGCTTACGGGTAAGATATGATTCATTGATATCTTTACCGAAGTTTTCTCCATTTTGATTTAAGCCATATTGAGCATAATTTCCTTGTCCATAAAATCCCCAACGGCCTAATTGATAATTCCAAATCGTCAAGAATTCTCTAAAATTAGCCCCCATTGGATGAGCTAGTGCTTCTGCATAATTTCCATAATTTAAAATAGAAGTACGCTGAGAATATGTAAATGGTCTGGCAGTATTAAACTCAACTAAGTAGTTTAAATTAGTCACTTTAAAAGCATCAAATCCTTTAAAACCTAATTGAAAGGCGGATTTATTAGCCCAATAGCCCGTACCCTTAAATACTTGTTTAGCTGTAAACTCATCTAAAGCTAACTGGCCATAAACAGTTCCATTACTAAATAATTTATACTTAGCCGTTAAACCCAATAAAGCGTTGTCGGGTGAATTATTCATTCCTTCTACAGTTCTTAAAAAGATAACAGGATTCAAATAAGAAACATCAAATCCTCGTTTGCCTTTCTCGTCTGCATCCTGCCAAATAATCGAATCAAAAAAACCGAAGGATAACCTATTAGTTACATTCCAGTCTAAATAATGAAATGCACCCCATTTTTTCCTAAATCCATTGTCCTGAGAAAGTTGAGGGCTGGTTGGATCTTGAAATTGAGCCCACATTACCATATACTTTACATTGCCAAGAGTAGTAGTTATCTTAAAATATGGATAGGCAGCAGAAACGTCAGACAATAAAGTAGAACGATAACCATCGCCAATAAAATTTTTATCGTGTGCTAGCGTAAAAGTAAAATATTTATTTGCAGTGTAATTTAAAACGGCTGTAGCATAGGCCCAATCTTTAACCGTTCTTTTTGGGCTTTCATAGAAGAACTTATCGTTTACCATTCCTGGAATTATATTCTTGGTATTAATGTAATTGTTCAAATAATAATTAAACTGAGCTTGATTTTCAAATCCGCTACTATAGAATGAGAACTTTTTACCAATAGTACCGCCTATTTGATATCCACGTGTATTATTCCATGTTGTAATGGCATGGCTAAAATCTCTACCAATTTGAAAATCTGGAAGAAAATCAATATAAACCGTGTAATCTTCACGATTTATTTCTACTAAATGTTCATTGAATAATTTACGTGCAACCCATGAACTACGAGTTTGATCGGCTTCACTCATCAAAAGAGAATCTAATTGACGTGTTAAAGTTGTATCATCACCTATAACTGGTTTTAAAGAGGTGTGAAATCTAGTATCTAGACTGTATAATGAACGATTTAATCGTTGGTATTGATTATAACTATAAGGGATAATTTGTTGAGCAGTGACATAAAAAGTTGAAAAGACCAGTAGTAGTCCAAAAATATATTTTTTCATAGTAATAGATGTGATTTAGCTGGGAGAGATTAGACCTGTTGGTCTAATTCTTCGAAAATAGAGTTCTTGCTTTTGTATTCTCTTACTAGATCCTTCATAGCCATAACAACTTGACGATCATCATTTCTCTTAGCATGATCTAGTAACTTATAAATTTGTTGTTCAATTTCAGAAAAAACATATTCGCGTACCTTGCCAATCATAATCTTTTCATGATGTGTAGGCATTGTATTTTCGTTATCATTCAACAATTCTTCAAATAATTTTTCACCAGGTCTTAATCCAGAGTATTGAATTCTAATATCTTGATTAGGCACTAATCCCGCTAGTCTAATCATTTTCTTAGCTAGCTCAACTATTTTTACAGATTTACCCATATCAAATATGAATATCTCGCCGCCCTTACCCATACATCCTGCCTCCAAAACCAAGCGACAGGCCTCTGGGATAGTCATAAAGTAACGAGTAATCTCTGGATGAGTAACTGTAACAGGCCCGCCCTTTTCAATTTGTTGTTTAAAGCGAGGAATAACAGACCCATTTGAACCCAACACATTTCCAAATCGTGTGGTAATAAATTTAGTAATAGGTTTTACGCTTAATTCATTAATGTAACTTAATCCGTTGCTAAATATAAATTGATCAGTACTTAATGAATTATTAAGCGACTGCACATAAATTTCTGCAATACGTTTCGATGCACCCATCACGTTAGTAGGATTTACGGCTTTATCCGTTGAAATCATGACGAACTTTTGAACCCCATGTTTTACGGCTAAATCTGCAATCGTTTTTGTCCCTAGCACATTTGTTTTTATAGCCTCAGAAGGATTATCTTCCATTAAAGGCACATGCTTATAAGCTGCAGCATGATACACGTAATGAGGCTTATAGGTCTCAAAAAGATGGTTCATTCTTTTCTCATCCCTTACATCTCCAACAAAAGCATGAAAATTTGTACTCGCATGCGTTTCTTCTAACTCTAAATAAATATGATGTAAAGCTGTTTCAGATTGATCACAAAGAATGATTAAACCTGTTTCAAACTTAAGTAACTGCCTAACAACCTCGCTACCGATAGAGCCCGCAGCACCTGTAATTAATATTCTTTTATCTTGTAATTGATTTTGAATAGATTCGATATCAATTTGAATGGGCTTTCTATTTAGTAAGTCTTCAATATTGATATTTTGTATTTGTGTAGTGTGTAGTTTCCCACCTGCCCAAACATCAGCTGGAGGTATATTTAGTACTACAACTTCGTTTTCTAAGCAAACATCTACAATTTGATTTTTCCGTTCGATTGGAATACTATATGAAGCAAAAATTAACTCATCTAATTCATGTTCCTTGATTAATTCTTCTAATCTTCCAGCAGCAATAATTTTAATTCCATCTATTGTCTTGCCTACTTTACGATCATCATCATCTACAAAAGCCATAATGGTTTTATTCACCTTTCCATCATGGTCAAATGTACGTTTTGTTGCTAATCCGGCCTCACCTGCACCATAAATAATAACTTTCCTTTTATCTAAATTTAAGTTTTTAATGTATAGAAAAAAGTACTTAATCATTACTCTATAGGTAATCAAAAGGAGAAAACTTGCTAAGCCATTAGTTACTAAAATAGCATTCGAAATAAGCGAAGTTTGTGAAAAAGAGATAAAGAAGAGATTGATAACAAAAAAGGTCCCATTTGCTACAAGAACAGAAAATAAAATCCTAAAAGAGTCTTGTGCACTGGTATACCTTACAATACCTGTATATGTTTTTACATTTACAAAAACAGCACAATTAATACAGCCTAAAATTAAAATATTTCTATATAATTCTGGAAAACCAATAGCACTTACATCTAAATTCTGTCTTAAACTATAGGCACATACCAAAGAAAAAGTACAGATAATTAAATCAAGTAAAAAAATAATCCACCGAGGAACTATATTAATTTTTGTAAACAAAATCCTATAAGCTTTAATTTTTGTAAAGTTAAGTATAATATATAAATATTATACCAACTAATTGCCCTAACCAAGTCTCCTTATGTACAAGAATCCTGCCAGTTTAACTTACAAATTGATTAACCAATTTTTCATACACTGGGTTTTTACTCTTAAATTCTGGTACTATTTTCTTTATTTGCAACACCAGTTGAGCATTATTATTTGCAGTGGCATACATTATCAATTTATAAATTTGTTGTTCTATCTCATTAAAAGAAATAGGCGCCGCATTAACAAGTTTAATCTTTTCATGCGTAGTTGGTCCTGTACTCTCGTCAATAAATGATTTTTCATACAGCTTTTCTCCTGGTCTTAATCCAGAAAATTGAATTTTAATATCTTCATTAGGCACAAATCCAGCAATACGAATCATCTTTTTTGCTAGATGAAGTATTTTAATCGATTTGCCCATATCAAATATAAATATTTCACCGCCTTTACCACTTGCACCGGCCTCTAAAACTAATTTACATGCTTCTGGTATCGGCATAAAATAGCGAGTCATTTCTGGATGTGTTACTGTGACTGGCCCACCCTTTTCAATCTGCTCTTTAAAACGAGGGATAACAGAACCATTTGAGCCCAATACATTACCAAATCGTGTTGTTATAAATTTGGTAATTGGTCTTACTTTTAGTTCGTTAATATAACTTAAGCCATTACTAAAAATATGGTTTGCACTATGTAAAGAACTATTTAAGGACTGCACATATAACTCTGCAATGCGCTTAGACGCTCCCATAATGTTAGTTGGGTTTATTGCTTTGTCGGTAGAAATCATAATGAACTTTTGAACCCCATGCTTTACCGCTTTATCCGCAAGCACCTTAGCACCCAAAACATTCGTCTTTATAGCTTCCGAAGGATTATCTTCCATCAATGAGATATGTTTATATCCAGCGGCATGATAGATAAAGTGAGGATTATAGGTTTCAAAAAGCTGCTCCATTCTAGCAGCATCTTTTATATCTCCCACGAAAGCATGGAAAGACCGATTCGGATGTGTTTCTTCTAGCTCCAAATAAATATGATGCAGTGCAGTTTCGTTTTGATCGCACAAAATGAGTAAACCTGTATCAAATTTTAAGAGTTGTTTTATTAGTTCACTTCCTATAGAGCCAGCCGCCCCAGTAATCAAAATTCTTTTCTCTTTTAACTGGCCCTTAATTTCCTCCGTATTAATTTCAATCGCTGTTTTTTCCAATAAGTCTTCGATGTGCACTTGTTGTAATTGCGCTAATGTAAGTTCTCCTCTTTGCCAAACTGCTGGCAATGGAATATTCAAAATATTTACCTTGTGGGTTAAACAAATATCGGTTACTTTATCTTTCTGTTCAGCGCTAATTGCATGTGCAGCGAAAATTAGCTCATCCACCTCATGGTTGGTAATCAGGTATGCCAATTTACGTGCATCCAAAATTTGAATCCCATCTATCGTTTTGCCTACTTTACGTAAATCATCATCTACAAATGCAATTATACTTTTATTCACTTTTGCATCATGATCAAAGGTACGTTTAGTAGCCACACCAGCTTCTCCTGCCCCATAAATTAATACTCGAGTTTTATTAAGCCTAGCATTTTTAATGTACATAAAAAAGTATTTAATCAATACCCTATATATAATTAAAAACAAAAAGCTAAACAGGGCTTGGATAATTATGGTCGTTGCACTAATGAATTTTGTTAACCCATATAACACAAAACTGGAGTGGATAATAAATACGAGAAAGGAGCTAAGCAAAGTAGCAAAGAATATTCTAAATGAATCCTGAATACTGGTATATCGAACAATTCCAGTAAATGTTCTTACACTACAAAAAACCACTATATTAACTGCAGAAAAAATCAATATTGATTTATACAATGCAATTGCATTTAGCTCTTCAACAGCAAAGTTATGTCGTACTAATTTGGCTAAAACCAATGCGATTAGGCATAGAAAAAAATCTATAGCAAAGATCACCCAACGAGAAACAATCTCAAGTTTAAACATGAATTAGCGTTAGTTAATGCTTAAAGTTAAGAATAAATAAAATAAGTGGTAGTGATTACTGAAATTTATCTGATATCTGCTTTAACAGTAATCTGATTGCTTTTTTCTTGAAGAGAAAGTGTTCTCGAAATATTGTCAACTACCCTTTGTAAATCTTCAGTATTTAGGTTAGAGCCTGAAGGCAAACAAAGACCTTTTTCAAACAATTGTTCTGACACACCATTACCATAAAATACTGTATCCTTAAAAACGGGCTGTAAGTGCATTGGTTTCCACAACGGTCTACTTTCTATATTCTCAATGGCTAGCTCGGCAGCTACCAATTCTCTAGTTACTCCATTACATTTTTTTGGATCAATTAACAATGTACTTAACCAACGATTGCTATAATAGCCAGCTGGTTCTTCCATTAAACTCACCCCTTCAAATACCGATAATGCTCGATTATAGAACTGAAAATTCTTTCTTCTTTGTTCTACTCGTTCATCTAAAACCTCCATTTGTCCACGACCAATAGCGGCACACACATTACTCATCCTATAATTATAACCAATTTCGTTATGTTCGTAATGAGGTGTATTTTCTCTAGCTTGAGTAGCTAAAAACCTAGCTCTATGAATATAATCTTCGTTATTAGATAATAACGCTCCTCCTCCAGATGTGGTAATAATTTTATTGCCATTAAAAGAAAGCACCCCCATTAATCCAAAACTACCCATTGCTTTCCCATTAATAGTAGAACCTAATGCCTCTGCCGCATCTTCTATTACTGGAATATCGTATTCGTTTGCGATAGCCATGATTTTATCCATCTGAGCTGGCATGCCATACAAATGAACAGGAATAATCGCTTTTGGCTTTTTACCTTTTGCAATACGGTCTTTTATTGCCTCAAGCAACAAATCTGGACACATATTCCAGGTTTCCTCTTCACTATCGATAAAAATTGGGGAAGCACCTACATAAGCAATTGGGTTTGCACTTGCGGAAAAAGTCATACTTTGACAAATCACTTCATCCCCTCGTTGCACACCAAGCATAATTAATGCCAAGTGCAATGCTCCAGTGCCTGAGCTTAGGGCTGCAGCATATTTAGTATCGGTATATTGAGCTAAATCCTGTTCAAAAGCATTCACTTGAGGACCAAGAGGAGCTATCCAATTCGTCTCAAAAGCTTCATTGACATACTTTTGTTCGGCACCACCCATGTGTGGAGAGGAAAGCCAGATTTTTGAACTCATTAAATCGTATTCAATTTTTAAATAACGTAGTGTAGATCACAAAATTATCCTTATACCTTAAATAACAGGATTTTATTATGAATGTAAATTTACAGTTAATTTTTTAACTATTATAGAGCAGTAAAGAATAAACAACTTATTTGTTACAAATCTGACAAACTACAGTAAAGCCTTTAGTAGTTTCTTCGATTTAAACTGAATTGTATTTAATTACCTTAGTTGGATTACCCACAGCTACTGCGTAATCTGGAATATCTCTTATCACCACTGCCCCAGCACCTACAGTTGCCCATTTTCCAATTTTCACCCCATGCTTAACAGATGCGCCAATGCCTATATGTGAACCCTCTCCAACATGTACACCACCACCTATGCCAACTTGTGGAGAAATATGGGCATAGTCGCCAATAATACAGTCATGATCAACTGAGGCATTCGTATTAATAATCACATGTTTTCCTATAGTTGTACCTACATTCACACTAGCATTCGCCATTACTACTGTACCCTCTCCAATACTAGTTAATTGTGAAATTGCACTTTTTGGATGGATAGCTTTTCCAAAACCGATGCTGAGATCCTCCGCAATTTTTTTACGAGTCAAATTATTACCTATTGCTATAATAACAGGTTGATGTCCACTTGCTTTAAAATCATTAAAATTTCCACAGATAGGTTGATCTAAAACAGCTTTAATAGATGGATTTTCATCCCATACCCCATTTATCTCTTGATTAGAGGTTAAAAGTATGTCTATAATTACCTTGGCTTGTCCGCCTGCGCCGATGATATGCATTACTAGTTTCCTTTAAATTTTTCCATGGTTAGTGATGTAGCTGAAGATATTCCCTCTCTAATCAGAATTTTTTTTATGGTTAATCCTACTATTTTCAAATCTAACCAAAAATTAACATGGTCAACATACCATACATCGTATTCAAATTTTTGTTGCCAACCTATTGTATTTCTTCCATTTACTTGTGCCCAACCTGTAATACCAGGTCTAACTTCATGCCTGCGGTATTGCTCAGCTGAATAAAGTGGTAAATATTCTGGTAATAAAGGTCTAGGGCCAATTAAACTCATCTCGCCTTTCATTACATTCAGTAATTGAGGAATTTCGTCTATTGAGGTCTTCCTTACAAATTTACCAATCGATGTTAAACGAGCTGCATCTGGCAATAAATTACCATTTATATCTCGTTGGTCAGTCATGGTTTTAAATTTAAAGATTTTAAAGATTTTACCATCCTTACCTGGCCGTAGCTGAAAGAAGAGTGGGCTACCTTTATTCACAAAAAACAATAGCATTAAAATAACCAAAAAGACTGGAAGTAGTACGACAAAAGCAAGGCTACTTAGCACAAAGTCAATAAGACGTTTCACAATTCTAGTATACAATGCTTTTTTCCTTTAAATGTAATTGATATTCAGCTAGAATTAAATCCCAAACCTTTTGTTGTTCATAACGATCTACAATCATTGTTCTCGCTTGTGCTGCCATATAATAGTAGCTATTTCGATCCAAATATAAGGACTCCATTGCACTCCTTAAAGCATTACTATCTTTTGCAGGAATAATTAAGCCGTTCTCACCCTCAATGATAATTTCATTGCACCCATTAATATTGGTTACAATAGCTGGCAAGTTAAAACATCCTGCCTGCATAGGTACATTTGGAAAACCTTCTCGATAACTTGGAAAAACCAGCGCTTTACTGAGTGCCAAATAGGGCTTTACATCGTTTTGATAACCTACAGCAATAATTGCTTTGTTTGTGTTAATTATCTCCAGGCATTGTGAAGACAATGGATCCAATTCTTTCTCTTCTGGTCCAACCAATAACAATTTCAAATCAGGATATTTTACAGCGAGCAGATGAAAAGCCTGAACTAATTCTTCTATGCCTTTATCTTTAACCAATCTACCCACAAATACGAAGGTAAAATCAGTTGGCAATATTCCATACTGCTGGCCTAAGGCAGTAGCCTTTTGCATCACTTCATCAGTTCTTTGAAATGCCTTTGTGTTAATTCCATTACTACTTCCATTCCCTATTACCTTTAATTTATCTGTTTTTGTGAATTTTTCTTGGATGATAAATTCCTTTAAATTGCTAGAGTTAGGATAAACTTTAGTTGCACATGTATAGGTAAGTTGCTCTACTAATGCCAATATTTTTCGTTTAGCCCCTTTAGTTTCCATTAAAGGTAAGCCAGCTACTGTATGTAAACGAATGGGTACTCCGGTTATAAAACTAGCTAACATCCCTAACAAGCCTGCTTTAGGGGTATGTGTATGAACAATTTGGGGCTTAAGTTTTCTAAATACTTTTATTAATTGATATAAAGATTTTAAATCTGCAAATGGCGATATCGTCCTGGTCATATTCACCGGAATAAATTCGGCCTGTTCATCAGCTGATAATTGATCCTTTCCTTCAAAATCAGATGAAATCATGGTCACTTTGAACCCATGCTCACTCATGTACTTCATTTGACCAGCAATGAGCTTTTGCAAAGAAAGAGGAACGGTTGTGATACGTACTAATTTAGTTTTATGATTCGACATCTCAATGGTCATTTACAAGCTTAGCACCTTGATAAGACACCTTCGGTTTTTTGTTATTTTCTTCTGAATAAAATACATTACCTGAAGATTGTTTAACGCCTTGCACTAAAGATTGAATTTTCCTAGCCCCCCAAGTTTTTGACGGGATAAAAATTCTATTATTTAGAAAATTCACATTAGAATTCTGCAGATAAGGGAAATAGGATGTCAAAAAATCGCCAGTAAATTTTAAGTTGTTATTTTCTATAGATATGCCATTACTTTTAATATTAGCATCAGCAACTATTCCTCTTGCCGAACTTTCTATTATACTATTAATTATTCTCACATCGCCATCAGGCATGCCATTCCAAGTAGTATAAATATTGCCCCTACCACATTTTATTTCGCAATCTGCAATTAAAATGTTTTTCGCCGCTAATATGAGTGTATACATTGATTTACTATTTCTAGAATCTATTACACAGCTTTTTAATTGAATACCTTGTGTTAGTTTAGGTCTGGAAACAACAAATTGACTCCCTAAATTGTTGCTGAATTCGCAGCCCTCAAATTTGACATCTTTAACCTTTAAACTATCTCCTGTTGATGGCTCTATGTCAACGCCAGCACTTGGTGCATGATTACCATAATTACCTTTAGAAAAACCAGTATTTATAAACTTACAATTTGTAAAATAACCATTTGTTAAATACCCTATAGACATACCTTGTCTTGCATTATAAGATGAAATAACATTAGACGCTTTTATATTGAATGACGGCTTCTTCGTCCCTCTTATTACTAAACCATCTGTTTGGGCGTGATGTAGATATAAATTATTTAAAGTTACATTCTCAGATTCAGAAATGTATAAAAGATATCCACCTGTTTCAACTACACCCTTATCCCTGGTCATCTTATCTACACTTCCATTAATTTCCAAGTTTTCTATAGTAACGTTTTTACAATTGTTAATCATAAAAGGAATTACTGTAGAGATATTACTAAATGAATGCTTAGTGCTCTTTTTCGTAATAGCACGATTAAAATCTCCCTTCAAAGAAATCACTGCATTAGAACCATATATTTTTAATCCATCACAATCTTTGTATTCTAAATCAGCTATTTTATCGCTATTATGGTATTCGCCAATGAAATATGTTCCTGATGGAAAGTAAACTTCGCCTCCTTTGTTCCGGTTAATTTCATTAACTACTTTTTTTAGCGCTAAGTAGTCATTTGTTACCCCATCTCCTTTTGCGCCATAATCTCGCACATTTATTCGTTGTGCATAGGTGTTTATAGCACATATTATGAATAAACTACACAAAGCTTCTTTTAAAAAACCCATACTTATTTATCTTGGTTTTTAATTTATAAGATGTTTAACATTATTTTTGATGATACGATATTTCCCGCTTTTTTCATTATCAATCTCATCAACATAATTAATATCTATTTTCATTTGATGACCTAGCCTATCAGTCCAATTTTTCATGAAAGTTTGTTCAATTTGTGAATTGTAAACATTCTTATCTATTACCACTTTGACTTGGATAACATTAAGATCATCCTGAATAGCCTGAAACTTTATAATTCCTTTGGTATCTTTCAGCGTATTAGATACATTTCCCAAATTAATTTTACCATTTTCGGGCGAGTATAAATAATCATCAATTCTACCTAAGATTTGCTTCACTAAAGGGTTTTTATTTTCGCACGAACACGTATCATCTGTTAGTTCAATCGAATCTCCTATATCATACCTAATCAATGGTGTTCCTGTTGTTGTAAATGAAGTAATCACCAGTTTGCCCGATTTTGCTGGTCTATTGTGATGATCTAAAACCTCAAATACACCACTCTGTAGCTCTAAGTGAAGGTTTCCATTCTGACATTCAAAAATAAAAGGAGCTCCTTCGGATGAGGCATATTGGTCATACATGGGTGCGCCAAAGAATTTTTCAATGTATAGTCTCATTTCATCTGTAATTGTTTCGGCAGTTGGAAATATCGCCTTAACCACATTAGTTGGAAATTTGTATCCCTTCTTTACTCCATATTTCGCAATTTCTACTATAGAAGATGGAAAACCAACGATAAATTCTGGAGCAAACTCAATTAGGTTTTTTATATAATATTCTAAATATTCTTCCTTAATGTGGAACGTAGAATAATAACGTACATGATAAAGATAATCGGTTTTCCAAAATCTATTTTTAGTAATATCTGAGGGGGTTAATAGACTTTTACCTGAAAACCAAGCCGTTTTTTTGCCTAAAGCATATCCAAAACGAGATCGAAAATCATCAAGCATTGCAAAACGCTCTTGCATATCCTTAGGTGTAAACAGTACTTCTAATGATTTACCTGTTGTACCACCTGTTTTAGAAATAATACCCTTAGCCTTTTCTATTGTTAAAATGTCTTTTATGTTATTTCGAAGTTGTTCCTTATCTAGGATGGGTAGTTTACTAATGTTGTGTATATTTTCAGGGTCTTTTATAGAAGCATAGAGATGTTTATAGTAAGTTGAATTAGCCAAAGCTTGTAAAATAAAACTTTTATATCGATTAGCCTGAACTTCTTCTAATTCACGCTTAGAAAGACCTCTGTTTTTCTTAAAACCAGCAAGAAAGGATTTATAAAATCCTCCATAGCGCTTTTTATAGGCTAAGAAATTAAAAGCACTAACCATACTATTCTGAATAAAATTAGGTGCGAAATCATATAATTTATCTTTCAATTTCATAGCTATTCTTTTACTAATCTAAAATTTCATACAATTTCTCCATAATAATCTCAGTTCTATACTCTTGAGCCCTTTCTAAACTCAACTTACTCAGCTTATGTCTTATTTCTGGATTTTGAATTAAATATTCAATTGCAGCTTTAAGCCCTAAATGATCATCAACATTAATCAATATTCCATATTTAGCTACAAAAAAACTACCAGTATGTATTGGTACTTCACTATTTTCATTTAAAATTTCTAATGGGCCAGACATGCAATTGGTCGATATGATAGGGAGACCAACAGCCATAGCTTCAAGAACTACATTTGGAAATCCTTCAGAATTAGAAGATAATATAAAACAGTCACTTTGCTTTAAATAATCATTCACGTTTGTTCTTCTTCCCAAAAAATTAACATGCTGATCAATTTTAAACTCAGCTGCCATTTCAATCATATCATTTTCCATCACTCCATCACCCACAAAATCTAGTTGATACTTAAAATTTGCGTTTTGTAAAGCCCTTAAAATAAGACCTTGGTTTTTGATTGGATAAATAGAGCCTACATTTATTAGTTTAAAAATACCACTATCTATTTGATTAGCAGGAGTAGGATTTGAATTATTTGAAATATGAATTGGATTATAAATCACCTTACAGGGGATAGACACTTTAAAGTTCTCCATCAAATCAGTATTGATATGAATAGAGTTTGAAAAAAGAAGATCGGCTCTATTATAAAATAATGGAATAAGGATTTTATAGAACAGATACCTAGACTTTGTTGATTTATAAGCGATTGACGGATAACATCTTTCGCTTATAATTACTTTTATATTCGGGTTAAAAATTTTAACAAACCCATTTATTAGGTTTGGTCGTGTTAAAAAGGAGAGCGAAACAGCTGCTTTGTTCTTCTTTAACAGTTGCATATATTTCCTTATAGCAATTGGAAATGAGAATATTTTAGCGAAAAAAGATTGTTTTTTCTCGTTGTTTAAAATAATCAAATTCACATCCCTTGGAATATCAAAATGGATATTATTACTAAATAAAACTAGTGTAATCCTATATTTTTGAATTAAAAATGGGAGGATTAAACTGATTACCTTTTCTGCACCACCGCTTCCCATACTCAACGTCAAGATATATATATTTTTCTTCTCCATTTAATTAAGCCAAAACAAATTATTTACTAAGTCCTTCTTGAATTCTTTTGCGCTTTAGAAACGCCATTCTTTTCAGACTTAATTCGTAAGAAAACGTAGTATACCCAAAAACAATTAATGCAAAGATAAAAGGAACCTTTTGCCGCAACATAATACCCAAATTACCCAATATTAAAGAAAACGTTAAAGCACCAATTAAGAAGAAAAATAACAAAGATTTTATTACACGGTTACTTACCCTAAATGTAGGTATCGAATTATTGAAAATAACTTTTATAGTGAAAATCAATAAGATCAAATTCTCAAAAGAAGACACAACTGCTAAAACTCCATTGATGTCAAAAAACAAGGGACGATAAAGGAAGGTAAAGACTTTAGCTGGGTAAGAATAACTACTTAAATCTATTCCAGAACCAGATGAACTACTTAAAACTCGCGTTTTATTTGCTGAATAAGCCTCAATAGTTTGAGTATCCAAACTTTCTAGCTTTACAAAATTCATTACGTAACTAAATAAATAAAATGCTAAGGATGCAAATACTGCAACAATCAGAATTTTTTGATAGGTTTTCATCTTAACATCAAATAGTGTTGCGATACCAAATGAGATCATTAAAAATAAAACAATATGAGGTCTAATAAAGAAACCAAAAGCCATACTGGCAATTAAACCAATAAACCTCTTTTTCATATTTATAATACTATGCATAAATAAGGCTACACAAAAGAAAAGGATGGTATCTTTTCCTAATCCGGAAGTCCAGAAGTGTAAGTTGGGCAAAAATAACAAGCCAGGAAATATTGGGATGAATAACAGTTTATACTTACTGATATACGTATAATGCGGCAGAATTTCTTTAATGATGTTATAAAACAACAATACCCCCCAATACCCTAAAACAATATAAAGGAAGGATCCTGAGAAAAAAGACAATTTTAAAACTTGTGCAGGCACATAGTTTACCAACAATATAAAGCCCGTTGCACTTCCATTTGAAATCATAGTAATGATATCACTAAAGCTAAACTGCATTGCTTTATCCCAATATACTGTTGCATCACCACCATAGGCCATCACATAAAAATAGAATACGATACCTATAGCAACATGATAAATATACAACCAATTTAAAATCTTATGATCGTACTTACTATAACCAGAGTATATCTTTTTAAGATATAAACCTGCTATAAATAATATAACACAAAAGAATATGTTCAGTAGAAACATTACTATTTTTTATTTAAAAATAACTCTTCATACCTATTGACAATAGCGTGTATCGAAAAATCATTTGCCCGCTCCATTCTTGCTTTTTTTGAAGAAGTTTGATTAGGATTTCTAATTTCATCAATAATGGCCAGCTTTAATTTTTCTTTATTATGTATGGGCACCAATACACCAACTTCTCCATTTAACAATATTTCCGCTGGACCACTTTTGCAATCTGCAGCAATTACAGGTAAACCACAGCTTAAAGCCTCAACCAATACATTGCCAAACCCTTCTCGTACTGATGGAAAAACAAATAAATCTGATGAGTTAAGCATTTCTCTTGGAGAATTTACAAATCCAGGTAAAAACACTTTCTTGTTCAAATTTAAACTTGAAGTTAAGTCTTCTAAGTTTTTACGTTCGTAACCTTCTCCTAAAATATAAAGCTCATAAGTATCCCTATCTTCTACCTCTTGTAAAACTTCCCCAAAAGCTTCAATCAATAATTTAAAGTTTTTATCTCTATCTAACCTCCCAATAGAAATTAAACGGTATTTATCATCGCTCCTTCTTTCAATTGGCATAAAAAGATCTTCAACCGGATTATTAATAACAATTGTTCTTTTTATCTTTTTAATAATCGATATCAAATCATCTTTTACGCCTTCCGACACACAAATGACTGCATTTGCATCCTGATACAGTAATTTAGCCAATTTAAATATGACTTTAAAAGTAAGCCCTTTAGTGGTTGCAATGCTATTAGATACATGACTATGTTCAGAAAAATAGAGTTTGCCCTTATATCTAGCTAATTTAGCTGCTAAACCTGCTATAACATTCACATACATCATAGAGGAATAGAATATACTTGGGGTATTCTTTCTTAGATATGCTGTGATTTCTAACAGGTTTTTTGAGATATTCCGTTTTTTAAGTAGCTCAATTTTAATATTCTTATCTAATCTCTCTAAATAAGGGCCCTCTAGTTTAGACATTAATAAAGTAACCGCCCACCCTCTTGCACATAATTCATTTGCAATGAGCATGGTTACTTTCTCTGCTCCACCACCATTCATAGAAGGTATTAAAAATGTAATATCTTTTTTTATCATGAATTAAAAATTGGAGCTAAGCCTAATTCTACTTCTTTACTAATCTCGCTTACATCTTTATGAATAGCAATATAAGCCTCATTAAAAGACCTTAATTTTTGAGACAACAGGTATGGCATTACCTCACATCCATATTTTAAGCCTAAAATTAACGCATGCATTCTTCCAGAATAAACCAATTTTGCTTTTTTTAGCTCTTCAATTAAATCAGTTAAGTTTTGAATAGCGCAAATTTCATGTGGCGTTTTATTTTCTGCTACTAAGTATTCATTATATTCGTTAATGGCTGTTACATCTAAAAGAGTGGTATAAAAAAGCTTAACCGTTAACCCCATTTTTTGTATCCCCTCAATTTCTAAAAAAACCGACGCAAAGTAAGTATCCTTGGTTACTGCTTTATTATATTTTAACACCACCTCTTCATAACTGGCAATACCAACCAATGCCACATCTGTTTTTATCGGAACTTCTGTATGCTTACTCTTATAAAAGGCAATATCAGGAATCAAATCAGCTTTCTTGGTGTAAATTTTACGTAGTATGTGTTGAGAAAACTCATCTCTAACCCAAATATGATCAGCTTTGTTTAAAGCGCTTTGATATAGGTAACGTTCTACTTTATTAAATTGTGTTGCTGCTCCAATGGCAACAAAATACAATTTGGCTTGTTTAGCCTGTTTTTTTATTAAATGGGTAAACCAAAACAAAGCAATAGCAAAAGCACTTGGAAAATTCGTTCCCGAGGTATTTATCAATTGACCACCCCCTATGCTTACAATTGCATAGTTATTTCCGTTTAAGGTATTAAGGATGACTTTACGATTAGTTAAAAACCAGTGGAAAAAACTAAGAGATGCTTTCAGTTTAAGAACTAGATTGTTTTTTTTTACTTTCGTTAAAGACAAAGATTTATAGTTGTACTTAGGTAATGCCTGAATGTTTGGCTTAGATAAATATAAAAAATCAACCGCATAGCCTTTATCCTCATAAAACCGGGTAGCTGCTTCTAAAATAGCTTGGTCTCCTAAGTTATGGCTGTATCCTTCATTTATGACTAAAACCTTCTGCATGTATGCCTCTTCTAATTTTTAATTATTAACGTTTGTAGGCTATATTTAGGAATTTTATACGAATCACCTTAGATAAAGTATTAAGCTTGCTCTTTTTACCATCAAACTTTAACTTTCTTAATTTATATTCAAGACCTATTCTTTTAAACAAACGTTCAAAACCTTTATCATCTATTTTCTTGTCGTCGTAAAACTTTAATAAATCTCTATAGTATTGCGCTACAATAGATAGGTTAGATATTTTACGCAAATTACCTGCACTCGACACATTGTTATCATGCCTTCTATACAAGATTAAATCCTCATTTACTCTAAGCAAACTACCTAGCATTAACGTACGCAATACCAATACAGAATCTTCTGTAGGGCAATTTTTAGAAATAGGACCAAAGTTAGACATCAATTCCTTGCTCATGATACGGCCAGGTGCAAATGTAGAAATAGGTTCTAGATTCAGATAGTCATTCAATGTATATTTCTTCTCCTTAAATTTTAAATCTTGATAAACTCCTTTATCTTCTCCTTTGCCATTAATGATACGACCATTAAAATCAACCATTAATACATCTGGGTACTTTTCTATGTAGGATACCGCAGTTTGGATGTGATTTTCTTTGGAAACATCATCACAAGCCAACAGAATAAAATAATCGCCAGTTGCTAGCTCACAAACCTTCGAAAAATGCGCACTCACACCCATATTCTTTTCATTTCTATTAAAAATGATTTTGTTAGGGCCTTTATAATTTGCTATAATATCCTCAATAATAGCACAGGTAGAATCAGTAGAACAATCATCTGAAATAATTATTTCCAGTGGACTATAGTGCTGCTTCAATACACTTTCAAAAGCTTCTTGAATATATTCCTCCTGATTGTAAGTAAATAAACAGAAAGAAATTTTTTTATTATTCTCAATCATAATTTCTTTACTCGTTTTAGATATAAATTTTTAAGTGTAGCGTTAAGATGAATACGCTTATTCATTTCTCTCCATGACAAGATCACGGAGATTGCTATAATAATCGAACCAATTAAATAAGTAATAATTCCAGATAATTGGTTAACAATAATAAAACATAAAATAGCCAATGTAAACTGTATTAAAAAGATCTTAATAAAAGCTTTAGAGAATTTAAATGAATAGAGCCTATTAACACTTAAGAATACTTGGGCAAAATATAAAAAATAAGCTACCAGAAATGAAACACCCAAGCCAGTTAAGCCCCAAAAATAATAGCCAGTAATGTTAAGCACTAAAAGGTAAATATTTGCGGTAACTTCATTCCAAAAATAAGCTTTACTTTCACTTTTAGCTAAAAATATGATGCTCATAGCCCAGCTAGCTGCTTTAAAAAATATACCCAAAGCCGCCCATTGCACCATACTTGTAACTAATACAAACTCATGTGAGTATAAAAGAACGATTGCCCACTTAACAAAAATCAAGAAGAACACTAAAATTGGCGCCAATATTAATAGAGCAATTTCTGCTTGTTGATTTACTTCTTTTGCACATTTATCGTTATCATTTGCTACAGCAACCAACCTTGGATAATAATCTGTACTCATTGCTGTAAACACCATACCTACATACGTACCAATTAAAGAGAAACCAGCTACATATAACCCAACATCACCAACGCTCCCATAATTGTTGATAAAGATACGCTCTAAAAAAGTGGTTCCAGTTGACACCAAACCACTCAGGCTGATTAAAAAGCCCATTTTTAACATCTCTTTACCCTCAGTAAGAATTAACTCCTTGTCTGGTTTATATTTTGGTATGTGTATTTTATTCGAAAAATACCAGGTCAGTAATAGGGCAGTTATAGAAGTAATAATAATTGCAGGTACTATTCCTTTTTCTCCAAAAAAGTAATATAAAGGGATAGAAGTAAATAAGCCAATTAGCGCTCCAAACATGCTAGATTTAGCCATGTACTGGATTTTCCGCATGCCTCGTAAAATAACTGTTTGACCAGCACTTAGTTGTCCAAAAAATAACGTTACGGAAATAAGCATAAAGGCAATGGTATAGTTACTATTCCCAAAAGCTAATTTACTTAACCACGGAGCCAATATGAGTGTTACAACAAACCCTAATAAACCGGTAGCCCATACCAACTTCTGGAAAGTAGCTACTACTTTACCTAATTTTTCATCATCCCCAGAAGAATGTGCAGCGGCTATATTTTTTACAGCAGAAGTACTTAACCCAAAACTAGTTAAACTGGTAATAAAAGCAGTATTAGACATTAGTATACCAACAATCCCCATTCCAGTAGGGCCTAATAAAATAGCAACAAATTTACTTCTTACTATGGCAATAAGTATATTAAATACCTGTACTCCTCCAAAAATAGAAGTGGCTTTAAATATCTGTTTATAAGAATTTTTTTCTTCAGACATTATCGTTGAAAATCTTGGATCAAAGTTCCAATTTCAATAACCATTTCTTGTGTCATGCCTGGCCACATTGGTAAGCTTAAACAAGTATCTGCTATTTTTTCGGCTATTGGAAAATCACCTTTTTTATATCCTAAGTTTTGATACGCTTTTTGTAAATGAGGTGGTATTGGGTAATGAATTAAAGTACCAATCCCATTGTTAGTTAAATATGCTTGTAATTTGTCTCTGTTCTCTGTTCTTATCACAAATGTATGATACACATGTGTTGCATCTTTTGCTGTAGTAGGCAAAATTATATGCACTATATCCTTTAACACTTCAAAATACCAATCTGCAATTTCTTGACGTTGTAAAGTCCATTCCTTTAAAGATTTTAGCTTAACACTTAAAAATGCAGCTTGGCATTCATCCAAACGCATATTATGGCCTATTACTTCATTATGGTATTTCTTTTCTGATCCATAATTCCTTAAAATAGCAGCTTTTTCAGCTAATTCTTCGTTATTAGTTGTTACAGCACCAGCATCTCCTAGGGCACCTAAATTTTTTCCAGGGTAAAAACTAGTTCCATTTATATCCCCCCAACTACCTGTTAATTTGCCTTTATAGGTTGCTCCCTGTGCTTGTGCATTGTCTTCAATTACTTTTAGGTTATGCTTTTCAGCTATTTCCATAATCGCCTCCATTTCACAAGCCTGGCCACACAAATGTACTGGCATTATGGCTCTTGTCTTTGAAGTGATAGCAGCTTCAATTTTACTAGGATCAATATTATAGGTATCCAAGTTTGGCTCAACGAATATTGGTGTTGCACCTACATAAGAAACAGCTAATGCAGTAGCAATGTAAGTATTTGATGGTATGATCACCTCGTCTCCAGCACCAATATCCAATACTTTTAAAGCAATATGCAAGGCATCAAGCCCATTACTTATACCTACACAGCAACTAACTTGATTAAAGGTAGCATATTCCTTTTCAAAGTTTTTAACTCTATCTCCTAATATGTACCAACCCGAATCAAAGAAGGATTCAAAAGCAGTAAGAATTTCTGGCTTTATTTTTTGATTAACTTCTGAAAAAGAAACAAAAGGTATTTTCATTGTAATAATATTAATATTTGTTCTAGAGCTTATTATAAATTAATTCTATAAAAATCTATGGTAACAGCTCTTGCTCCCATCATTTCTTTTTGCTGGATTAAGCCCGTATTTAGAACTTGTCCATTGTTAGTAGTTGAAATACCAAAACTGAAGTAATTTCTATCAGTATATTTATTATTAATTAGCTCGTGATTTATAAAATCCAGCGCCCCCATGTTTCGACCTAACTCAGAGTTAGCCATATATTGGGTATGAACTACTTTATCGAATTCATATATAACTATCCCAGCTAATAGTTCTCCATCTAATCTTGCCTCAAATAATCTTATTTGGCTAGGAAAACGAGTTTTCAATAATTCTATCTCTTGTAGGCTATGTACAGGTTTTACGTTAAATTTTTCTAAAACTCTTGTTAACAACTGCCAATACTCCTGAAAACTATTCGACTCATTGATGACAAGGTCTTTATTCTTACATTTTGTAACCGATTGTTTTTTACTTTCAGAAAATTTAATAGGAGAATCTAATGCCACGACAGAAGAAATGTCTCTTCTAAACAGTAACGCATTAGAACGAAAAAGAGCATATAAATCCTCCTGAGCTAAATAAGAATGAAATATTTGAGGAATTGCTTTATAGATAATCGTGGTAAACCGAATTGATTTATAGTATGCTAGAAATTTTTCAAAAATCTGAAGAACCTCGTCTGCCTTAACATCCAAATTCATAATTAACCCGCCGAATGTTAATCCACCATGAGATTGAATTTCTGAGCCTACTTCGTTTGCAGGAAATAATGCGGCTATTTTTCCTTTTTTATATATAATTAATGAATGATCTACAAAACGCTCACTGTGATAATCCATATAATCTCTATAAAATAGAAAAAGTCCATTTTTAGAACTTTTAATAAAGTTATCCCATTCAGTCTTATTTACATTTTGATATCTTTCTACTTGAAACATACTATTTGATTAATTTTTTGATAACTTTTGCTGGACTACCACCAATAACACAATTTGCGGGAAAACTTCTATTGACAAAAGAGTTTGCAGCAACCACACAAAATTCTCCCAATTCTACACCGGGCATAATTATCGCATTTGCACCAATCCATGAATGATCTCCTATTTTTACTGGTCCAGTAATTAACGGAAATTTCGCTTGCATTTGCTCACTTGCATTGGGTCCAGAATCTGCCATAATATTTACATTTTGAGCAATGGATACCTTTTTTCCGATTGTAATTTTAGCTGCATATCCATTAATTATGGTGAACATTCCAACATATGATCCTTCACCAATCTCAAGAATGCAATTTGGAGAACCATATATGCTGCAGTACTTTGCAACCTTAACTCTATCACCCAATATCACATTATTAATTGAGGATGTAGTATCTACTACTACCTCTTTGCCAAGCTGAATATTACTTATCTGCATAAATAAAGTATTTAATAAGTGAAACTATGAATTTGATGTCTATCTCATCTTGGGTTTGGTTAACGGGAATGAAAAAAGTTTCTTCTCCATAAAACACACTTGCTTCAACCCCATTTTCTTGTAGAAATATTTTTAAGCCATCTTTATCAACTATTGTTGGTACTTTAAACATAAATACAGTAGGAACTTCATTTTCCTTCAACTGAAATCTTTCCTCAACTCCAATGGCCGCTAATTCTTTCTTGAAAGAAGAATAATTCTTCTCTCTCCTATCTTTTATATCTTGGATGTTTTCAAGATAATATGAACTTAATTTTTTTAAGTCCTGTTGAATCCTTTCATTAGTATCATAAGGTGATACAAACCCTTGCTTATTAACTTTAAGTACACCTCCGAATTGGATTGGAAAAAACTTCGGCAAGCTAAAAACAGTATAATCACCGTATTTACCAACCTTATTATATGAATCATTTGAAAGCATACTCATTGCCATATCTTCTATAATAGGCAATCCTAATTCTAGTATCTCTTTCATTTTATCATAAATCATTCCGAACTCATGAATTACTAATACTAGTTTTGTTTTAACACTTACAATTCTGTTCCAGTTACAAATCTTTTTTATTTGATCTGTCACACAACTACTGACATATTTGTTTCCACTAGTCGTAACAATATAAACCTCATCATCTTGCTTCAAATCATATTGTTTTAACGCAGTTAATAAGGCAGCTTTTCCACTATCAAAAAAATAATGCTCATCTCCAAAAAATGTATTTAAAATACGAGTGTTGACCTCTACATTCTCAGTAACAATTAAATGATTCTTTTTTACGTATTCAGTTGAAAATGGGCTTATATTGTATTGTGGAATACGAAACCTTTCTGGACTTATATTAAATTGATTATAATAGATCATTACATAAATGAGATATAATTAAACTTTACTAGTTAATAGAATAATAAACTTTTATACCCTTTTACCTTGATTTAAATATTTTATAGTCTTCGTAATCTCTTATATAGTCATTCTCATCATAATTTTCAGAGGCCATTACTAGCAATACTGATCCAGATGAGAAATTTTCTAAGTCTCTCCATATTCCAGGAGGAACATATAACCCATAATTAGGTCTATTTAATACAATTGATCTTTTAATTTTCCCATCATCTAGTATAACATCAAAACTTCCACTAGCAGCAATAATAATTTGATGTAAATTCTTATGTGCATGCCCACCTCTACTCTCACCACCAGGCACATCGAATAAATAATAAATACGCTTTATCTCGAATGGAATAATAGAGTCTGCGTGATCTAAAACAGTGATATTTCCAGCTCTATTATGAATTTTGGGTAATTCCAATACCGAACAATTAAAAACATTCGCCATCACCTATTTTTTAAAATTATCAAAATCACGTATATAATCATCTTCTGAATATTGCTTATCAGAAACGATTAACGCTAAAGAATTAGTAGAAAAGTTTTCTAGGCTACGCCAAATTCTATTAGGCACATATAAACCGTAATAAGACCGGTTCAAATTAAATTTAATCTCTTTTTCTCCATCGTGCAATACCACATCAAAAGCACCAGATAGGGCCACAATAAACTCTTGTTGTTCTTTAAACGCATGCCCGCCTCTTACTTCTCCTCCAGGTACATCATAAATCCAATAGGTACGTGCAATTTTAAATGGCAATTGTCCATCATGCTCAAAAAAGGATAAATTCCCTCGTTCATCCAATATTTTGGGTAAATTGATTAGATAAGGCTGATTGTTCATGTTTTAAATTAAATTTAATCTCCAAAAATCACTGTGAGATAATTTCTAATAAATTTAACTGTTATTGCTTGTATAATAGGCATACACTAAATCTAAACCTTCCTTAAATTTTACTTTAGGCGAATAGTCCAATGTTTTAGTTATTTTATCAATACTTGCTTTAGAATGTTTCACGTCTCCTTTTCTTTCAGGGCCATAATTTGCTTGAATGTCTTTCCCACTAATTTCTTTTAATAGGTTAACCATCTCATTTAAACTAATCTGGTCTCCGCAGGCCATGTTAAATACTTCGTGCTTTCCTAAATCATGAACAAGCATTGCTTTTATATTTGCTTGCACAGCATTCTCTACAAAAGTAAAGTCACGGCTTGTGATACCATCTCCATTTATTAAAGGTTGTACACCTTCTATAAAGGCTTTACAAAATATAGGGATAACCGCAGCATACGGATTATTGGCATTTTGCCTTGGGCCAAATACATTAAAATACCGTAAGCCTATTGTATTTAAGCCATATACTTTGCTAAAAACATCGGCATACAGCTCATTTACTAACTTAGTAACGGCATAAGGAGATAATGGATTACCTTCGTTACCTTCTACTTTTGGCAACATAGGGCTATCACCATAGGTAGACGAAGATGCTGCATATACCATCTTTTTTACATGTTGAGCATCCTTAACTGCAGTAAGCATATTTAAAAAGCCAGAAATATTAACTTCATTAGAGGTAATAGGATCTGCGATAGATCGTGGTACAGAACCCAAAGCCGCTTGATGACTAACATAGTCTATATCTATGAGTGCAGCTTTACATGTTTCTAAATCTCTGATGTCACCTTTAATAAATTCAAAATTTTCTAAGCCGATGTAAGGCTCTATATTTTCATAATAACCATTGGATAGATTATCTAAAACTCTTACTTTTTTAGCGCCATATTTAAGCAGATATTCCACTAAATTAGATCCGATAAAGCCAGCTCCACCGGTCACTAAAAAAGATTTATCTGTCAACTCTTCACTATGGTATTTTAATTCGTACATTTTTATAATCTTGAATCTACAACTTCTTTATTCAGAAAACCTTTAACATCATAAACCACAGCATTTGTAGCCTTTAATTCATTCAAATTAAGGACTTTAAACTCATCATGACTTACTGTTAATATGATGGCGTCGTATTTTGTTGATTTAACATCTTCAAAACTATTAGCTGTGCTTATTCCGTATTCATGTAAAACTTCAGCTGGTTTTGCCCATGGATCATATACCATAACATTCGTATTATAGGTATCCAATTCTTTAATGATATCAATTACCTTAGTATTCCTTACATCTGGACAGTTCTCTTTAAAGGTGAAGCCTAACACTAAAATATTTGCGTTTTTAACTGCAATATCTTTTCTAATCATGAGCTTAATCACTTCTTGCGCTACATACGCCCCCATATCATCGTTAAGCCTTCTACCTGCTAAAATAATCTCTGGATGATAGCCTAATTCTTGTGCTTTTTGTGCTAAATAATAGGGATCAACGCCAATGCAATGCCCACCAACCAAACCTGGTTTAAATTTCAAGAAATTCCACTTTGTACCCGCTGCTTCTAGTACTTCATGGGTATCTATCCCCATTCGATTAAATATTTTGCTCAACTCATTTACAAAAGCAATGTTAATATCACGTTGTGAGTTTTCAATTACTTTTGCTGCTTCGGCAACTTTTATACTACTAGCCTTATGTGTACCCGCCGTAATGACCGAACAATACAATTGATCTACAAACTCAGCTATTTCTGGTGTACTACCAGAAGTTACTTTTAAAATTTTAGTAACGGTATGTTCTTTGTCTCCCGGATTAATCCGTTCTGGAGAATAGCCTGCATAAAAATCGACATTGTAGCTTAAACCAGATATTTTTTCTAAAACCGGCACACATTCATCTTCAGTAACACCAGGATAAACGGTCGATTCATAAACTACTACATCACCTGGTTTTAATACTTTCCCTACAGTTTCACTTGCTTTGTACAAAGGAGTTAAATCTGGTCTATTGTGTTTATCTGTTGGAGTAGGAACTGTGATGATATATACAGAGCAATCTTTTAAATCATCAATCAAATTAGTTGTATATAACCCTGTGCCATTAGGATTTGATAAGGTAACAGCTTTTAATTCTTCCTCTTCAATTTCTAAAGTATGATCTAATCCTTTTCTTAGCGCATCTATCCTGTTCTGATTGATATCAAAACCTATTACATTATATTTTTTTGCAAAAGCAACTGCTAAGGGTAAACCAACATAACCAAGTCCAATGACTGCAATTTTTGTATCCGTACAATTTAATGTCATATCTAATTAGGAACGTTTAAATAATTTTTTAAAAACTTTTATGATACCTCGGTTTTTTTCATGTTTACTGTCATCAGAATAGTAACCATAACCGTAGCCATACCCATAGCCGTACCCATAGCCATACGTGCCACCATATCCACCTTTTTCATATTGAATACCATTAATAATTACAGACAGGTTAGGTAATTTTTTATCTGTATAGAGATCATTTAATAAATTCAAAGAAGATTTATACGAGTACTTATGTCTAATTACAAATAATGATAAATCAGATAACTTACCTAAACTTAATGCATCGGCAACTAAACCAACGGGCGGAGAATCTAAGATGACAAAATCAAAATTTTCTCTCAAATAGCTAATCAGCATAGCCATTCTATTATTAATAATCAATTCGCCTGGGTTTGGTGGAATTGGACCCGAACTTAGAATATTTAGATTTGGGTAATTAGCCAATGGCTGGATAATTTCTTCAGGACGCATTTGATCATCAATCAAATAATTGGTAATTCCCTTTTTATTCTTCAGACCTAATTTTTTCGAAAGCATTGGTTTCCGAAGATCTAATTCTAAAATGGCCACTTTCTTATTCCCGATAGCGATACTATTGGCCAAATTCAAACTCACAAAACTCTTCCCTTCACCACTCATAGATGAAGTTACAATGAGCACCTTATGATCTTTACTCCCTCCAATATAAGACAAGTTCGTTCGAATAGCCCTAATCTGTTCGGCAATTGCCGATCTATTTAGCGTTGTAATTGCAATTGGATCTTCTGAAGGACTAAAACTTAATTCGCCAAGAATAGGCACATTAGTTCCGTTTTCTACTTCTTTTTTAGTTTGAATAGTTTGATTAAAGAAAAGACGAGCAAGGATAATTAAAGCGGGTAATAATAACCCTACTAAACCTGCTAAAGAATAAATTATTTTAGTAGATGGAGAAACAATGCCTTCGTTTAGTACATCATCAACTGTTCTTGATTTGACTACACCTGAAGAAACTAATTGTATTTCTGTTTCTTCTCTTTTTTGAAGTAAGAATAAATATAAGGTTTGTTTAATATTTTGCCTTCTTGTCAGTTCTATAAATTGCTTTTCTTTTTCTGGCAAGGCTTCGAATTTGCCAGAAAACCTGTTCTCTTGTCCAGAATAATAATTATCTGTCTTTTTAAATTGTTGCTTAATATTCCCAATGTTTGCCAGAATATTTTTTCTCAATTCTGTTAATTGCGTGTTAATACCATCCAACCTTACATCTGCTTCTGTACCAGTACTTAAAACAGCCTGCTTTTGCATCACCATTTCATTGTATTTTACAATTTGAGAAGTCAAAACTGGGTCTTCTAAGCCACTAGCCGTAGCAATAATTTCTTCTTTACCTGAATATTTTTTAATCGTTTGCTCTACTAGTTCCAGCAATTGCTGTTGATAGCTATTTTCTGTTTTCTTTGCATCGATGGATTGGAGATTCCCCAGTAATTCTGTAGCAGAGGCTGATACATCGTAAATTTTATTGTTGGCTTTAAAATCTCTAACCTTATTCTCTTCCTCTTCCAACTCAGCGCTTACTGTCGTTAATCTTTTGCCTAAAAAATCTATCGCACTATGAATAGCTTGGTTTTTGAAGTTTTGGGAAGTTATATTATATTTATTAATTAACACATTAATAAATGCCTCTGCTCTTTCAGGTACTTCATCAACTACAGAAAGTTGAAGCAAACCAATTCCCCCGTTTTTTGCTTGAGCAACGTTTAATCGAGAAATGTACTTTTTTACAGCGCCTAATCTACCCAAAAATTGAAAACCAAACTCACGCTCTCTTACCAGCGGGATATTTGGATTTCTTTTAATAATTATCGTGTCCTGACGTACAATTATGGGTTCACCATAGTTACCAGAATAGGTTTTTGAGGCATCTTTAATTGTAAAGGAAGATGGATTTACAATCAATTGATAATTTGAACTAGCTATATCTTTAAACTTTCTCTTCGCAGTCATAATTATCGGCAAATTATGCTGGAAAACGGGTTGCTTTCTAATATTGCCTAAAGAAGTAAATACCTGATTTAATTTTAAAGAGTCTACCACCTGACCAATCAGTGTATGTGATTTTAAGATGAATATCTCATTATTGAGTGCCGATATGTTATTATCTGCTGCTGCGTTAGCTAAGCCTGCATTTGTTAAAATCGAATTTGTACCACTCTCTAAATCTCCCCCACCAATCAAGATATAGCTAGACAATTGATATTGAGGAACCGTATATCTTAAATATATTTTGGCACCTATTAATGCTATTGTTAAACTCAGAATTATCCAAAGATAATTATTGATGAGCTTAAATAAATATTGTTTAAGGTCAAATGAATTACTAGCAATTTGTTTTTTGTCTTCCTCAAAAAAGTCTTCCATTCAAAGGTGTTTGTTAAATTAAAATTTAGAAAAAATAGCAATAATCCCTACGGCTACAGTAACTAAAGAAGCATAGAATCGCGCTTCCTCACTAAACCTTCTACTATCTCGAGGCTGAACGTAGATTACGTCATTATGTTTAATTTGAAAAAGGTTGGCATTGTACAAAATTTCCTTACTTCTTAAATCTACTTTAAAAATTGTTCTTTTACCATTATAGTCTCGATATATTTGAATATCATATCGCTTAGCGGAAATTGGTAAATCTCCTGCAGCACCTAATGCATCTAAAAAGGTAGTGCGCTGTAAGGGCAAAGTATAGGTTCCTGGCGCTCTTACCTCACCTAAAACAGTAAATTTTATTTGAAAAAACCGAACACTCACCAAAGGTTCTTTTAAGTATTTAGCTAATAAATTGGTTAATTTCTCTTTATATTGAGCTGCGGTTAAACCTCTAGCAAGTACCTTGCCTAAGTATGGAAATTCAATTGTTCCATCTGATTCTACTAATAAACCAGATACTTCACTTTCCCTAGCTACTCCAGTACTACCCCCTGCATTTGAAACTCCACCATACGAATTGAACATGCCTGCAGCAACAGGATCCTGCGCTCCAATCGTAATAATCAATCGATCGCCATCTTGAATATATCTTTCTTCTTGCGCCATTGGCGGCAAATCTACTACACTACTATCAGGGAGGTCATTAAAATAGCGCAACTGTTTAGTAGAACTACATGAGCTAAATACAGCGATGGCTAAGAGTAGATAAAATATTCTTTTCATTGGCAAATGATCCTATTTAATTCTTCAAATATACAATTTATGCCTTACTCCATTAGTATGAATTTATTGTAATAATTAAACTTGCATATATTTTTTTCTTTTAAGGAAATCTGATTGCTTTAAAAGTTTATTTTTTTCTAGTGTCCGCATTAAATCGATCAGCTATTCTCTTTTTTAGGATAAGAATGCATTATAAAAATAAGTTTGCTATGTAGCTGTTAAAACGCACTTTGGTCGGGGTTTGGTCGGGGTTTGGTCGGACTTGTGACAATTGAATCCGAACAAAGTGCGACTGAAGTGCGAATTTAATTACTCCCATCACTATTATTTACAATTGTTTTAGTATCTTAGTACTAATCATCCCGTTTATGTTTAAAAAAAAATATGGCAACATTCAACAACGGAATCAACGGGGGTTTCAACGGAAAAGTAGGTAGCGCAGTAGGCTATCAGCTAAATGGCAAATGGGTAATGAGAGGTTTACCTAAATTCAGTCCAAAAAACAAAAAAGGAAGCACCAATCAGAAGGCATGTAGATCAGGCTTTACCAAAATGCAGCATTTTCTTAGTCCAGTAATTGCCTTTATTAGGGTGGGGTTCAATCTCGAATCTAAATTGAGGCAAATGAGTGCGCATAATGTAGCCAAATCTTACAACATGCTCAACGCACAAGATGCAAATGGAGAAATTGATTGCGCTAAAATTCATCTAACCTATGGAAACCTAATTGGTGTAGAAAATGCCACTATTGCAATTGATGATACGGGCTTCCATTTCAGTTGGGCCAACAATGCTGGAAACAATTGGATTAGGGAAACTGACCAAGTAATGGTAATGGCGTATACCATGGAACATCAACGATGTTATTACAAATTAAGTGGTGCCCGAAGAAATGAAGTGAAAGAGACATTAGAAATCCCCTTACAGGAAAAAGGAAATGAATTTCACATTTGGACTTCATTTATAGCAGATGACAGAGCACAAATTTCGATGAGCAATTATATTGGAAGCTTTATTTTTTGAGTATGCTGAAATTGGTTATATGAAAAGTTAAAATTACTGTTAACTAAAAGAATTTCAGCATTAAAGAGCGGTAAGAATACTTACCTCAACAAGAAGAATAATTTTTAATGAATAAGTATTTTTATTAGCTTAGCAACAAATAACTTTACTAACAAATGTTTTTTTTTAATCGCTCTGCTACAGCTCGTTTTGATTTTGGCTCTGTTGGTGTAGATATGCATTCTCATCTCATACCTGGCGTAGATGACGGAGCAAAAGATGTTCAAGATAGTATAGACTTAATTTCTGGTTTAAAAGAATTAGGTTTTCATCATCTAATTTCCACTCCACATACCTTACAAGATATACATCCAAACACATCTGTTATTCTAAAAGAGGCTTTTAAATTATTAGAGGGTAAGGTTCCTGATGGAATAACAATGAATTTATCATCTGAATACTATTTAGATGAACAATTTCAGAACCAACTAAATGCTAATGGTTTACTTCCATTAGTAGGGAATAAATTGTTAGTAGAATTTAGCCAAATCTCCAAACCTCATGATTTAGAAGAAGTAATTTTTGATTTGGGGATAAAAGGTTATGAAGTTATACTAGCTCACCCAGAACGATATCTATTTTTCCATAATAACTTTAATTATTACAATCGTCTTAAAGAAATGGGTGTCGAATTGCAAGTGAATGCACTTTCTTTAACTGAGCATTATGGAAAACACATTAAAGTAGTGGCCGAAAAATTAATTGAAAAAGACATGATTGATTTTATCGGTACCGACATTCATCATGTTAAACATTTAGAAGTATTAAAGCGAGTACCATTAAGTAAACATTTCACACGCTTAATAGAGAGTGGATTGTTGAAAAACCAAAGCTTACTAAACTCGTAATCTATACATTGGCCTTTGACCCAAGAGCTAAGCTGTGGCAATGAGATTGCAGCAGTTGATGAAAAATCAACTTCTCAAAGACGATCAGGAGTTGAGTACTGCCAGTTTAATATATTTCTCAAACTTCATTCTATTCTGCCTGATACTACCATCTATACATTAACCCAATCCTCAACTGCACATTATTTGCATCTTGGAAATCATAATTCCAAAAATCGGCTGGCACCGACTCTTTTACCACATATTGATAATTTAACGACCGAATATAAGTTAACTGAGAATTAAAAATGAAATTCTTATACGTCCAATCAAATTTTCCAGTTGCCGATAAATCTACCCAATGTCTTCTAATACTTGGAGCAGCTCTGTACAGCCAATCGTTGTTATTGACCAAACGTTCCAATTGTAGACCAATCTTTTTTAAGCCTTTTACCCAATTGATATCTAACGATTGTAAATTACTTCCAGGGCCTATGCCTGCACCTAAAACTTGCCCTCTATTGGTATACCCATCTAAAACTTGGCTATGTGTATACCAAATACCTCCTGTCCTAATTTCTTTAGTTGCACTCTTTTCCATTTGAGTTACTTCTAAACCCACTTGGATATATTCATCACTCTTTGCTAAGGGTACTAATTTCCTAAAACCTAAAATATAGGCTCTAGAAGATTCAGGCTCTAACAAAATATCTCTTAAATTTTTATTGTGATCTGTTTTACCGTATTGAGCATATACTTCTGCATGAGACTCTGGCATAACCCATCTAGCAAATAATGAAAAATATTGATCTCTATTCTTCGCATCTTCAAAATCGTAATTTGGATTATTTGGATCATCATAGGCGACTTTCTCTAATGCAGAGAACACTGGAAAATAATCAAAAAACCCAGTCCCAAGATCCTTACTATATAGGGCATAAGAACGATCGAAACCAAGGTATAAACCAGGCACCCATTTAGGATTAAACACGAATGCTAAGCCAGAAAGGTAGCGCCAATCATCTGGTTTGGCTTTAGAGGTAATGTACTGAGAACCTGGGTAACCCGATTTTTCTAACTTACCAGATATGAGTTGTACCTCAAAAGACCCTATCGGCGTGTTTACTGGTCTAGTAGTATTTAATGTCAAGTGCTTGAATCCGCTAGCATTATTACTCATCAATAAAGAATTCCGAACGCCTGGACCCCACCATAAATTCTCATTAGATAAACCTAATGACATTGGACCTACATTCAGTCGGATACTACTTTGCCCCCAGTTAAATTTACTATACGTGCCGTTGCCAAATTTTTCTGGCAAATCGATATTATTATACATCGATCCTATTACATTTGGTTTAAAAGGGGCAGGTTCTGAAATTTCTACAAAATCCTTGTTTTGGGCAAAAACAAACTCTGGCTTCAATTGAATACTTAAAGGCCCCAATTTTGCATAAAAGCCTGCACTAACTAATGTTTGGTAACCTTTTGCAGGCACCATTGCTCCATCATTCCAACCATATGGGTGATGTGTGTTGTACTGCTGTTGCCAAACAACCGGTAAGGCATACAAAGCTGCACCCCCAGTTGATGAACCATATATTAGTTTACGAAAATCATGCGTTGAAAATGCTCCCTCATCCTCCGAAAGATCAAATTGATTTACATTGCTCATAAACATAGGACGTATCATAAATGAACTCTTTGAGGTATCATTTCCCAAGAGCTGTTGCCTGCGGTAGGCATCCTCAATATTTTGTAGTTGGCCTACGGGTAAGGTCTGAGCAATGGTTGGTAAAGCGAAAATTGATAATAACCATACTACTATTAAGATTTTTTTGTTCTTCATAATCAGCTGTTTTCTTTAGTCTCAATACTATTTATAATTACTATATTTTATTTTTTAAATATAAGCGATAGAATCCATTAAACCATTTGTGTCTACCAACTAACGGTTATTTATGCATTTTATTAAGTGCATTATGCTAAAAGAATAGTAATCCTAGTCAAATAGGAGTTAGAAAACAATAGTTTTGTAATGCTAATACGTAGGATCTTTATATAGCAGTTAAAGCATATGTTCATTCAATACCGTTAGTATCTGTTTTGCAGAATCTCCCTTCCCATATGGGCTTGATTGAATGGCATCAGATTGTAAGCTATTCTGGTTTTTCAAAAGTGTAGTAGCCTCATCAATAATTCTTTTTGGATTCGAACCAACAAGCTTTACCAACCCAGAAGCAACTAATTCTGGTCGTTCAGTGCAGTCACGCATCAATATAATTGATTTTCCTAAAGCAGCTCCTTCTTCTTGTATACCTCCGCTATCTGTTATTATAAAATTGACTGTTTTCATTAACCATACAAAAGTGGGATAATCTAAAGGCTCGATTAGAGTAATATTTTTGACATCTCCAATCACTTGGTAGGCTACATCATGAATACTTGGGTTCAAATGTACTGGATAAATGAGTTGAACATCATTGGTTTCTGCAATATGTTTCAAGGCACTACAGATGTTTTCAAAGTTCTGTCCAAAGTTCTCCCTTCTATGACAGGTTACTAATATTAAAGGTTTTTCACTATTAATGGTACTCTTTAATGCTTCTATTTGGGGGTACTTATTCTTTTTTATCTTCTTACTGGCAAATAGCAATGCATCTATAATGGTATTTCCAGTTAAGCTGATGTATTTTGGTTCTATTCCTTCTTTTAACAAATTAGAAGAAGCTACAACAGTGGGTGTAAAGTGTAAATAAGCTAATCTGGAAGTCAATTGACGATTACCTTCTTCTGGAAAAGGGAAATCTAAGTTATACGTGCGCAAACCTGCTTCAACATGGCATATCTTTACACCAGCATAATAGCCTGCCAATGCAGCAAATGTAGACGTTGTGGTGTCACCATGCACAAACAAAAAATCAGCATGAAAGGCATCAAATATAACTTTCATCCCTTCAATTACTGCTGCAGTTAATTGACTTAAATCCTGTTTGCTTTTCATTAATTTCAGATCATAGTCGGGTACAATCTCAAAAAAATCCAAGACTTGGTCTAGTAACTCTCGGTGTTGACCTGTAACACAAATTTTAACCTCGTACTTATCTTTATGAAGCTTGAATTCGTTAATTAAAGGAGCCATTTTGATGGCCTCAGGTCTGGTACCAAAAACGATTAGTATTTTCTTCACTTTTATGCTTTAGTTCTAGATTAAGTTTGCTTGGTTAATTTTCGCAAAAAATACAGAGAAATGTGGTATAATTTGTACATCTGGCAAAATAAAGAATAATTATCCTGTATTGCATGTCATAAATGTAAGCCCCGATGTTTGTAACTTATTAAAGATTCTATATAAGTTCGAGTAGGAGTTGTGGTAATGTTATTCATATAATTAGAGATAGTAATGGCCATAATATCATTTACTCCATAATAATTTATCGATAGTTTTACAGATTTCCGGCCAATAAAAGTACGTGTAAGCAAAGGATTGAAATTCTGAAGATAATTTTTCTAATTGATAGGAATCATTGCTGATCTCTTTAAAAAGGTCAGCTAAATAGTTATCATCATCTATTGGAAAAACCTTACCGTAATGATTATTATCAATTAAATCTTTTACCGCAGGCAAATCTGTTGAAACAATAAAACACCCGAATTTTGCGGCTTCTGTTAAAACTAATGGAAATCCTTCATAACGTGAGGTAAGCGCAAAAACCTTTGATGTAGCATAATAATCTTCAAGCAATTCTCTATTATTAATTGGCCCAGTAAATGTAACCCTCTCTCTTAAATTAGGGTTTTGCTTAAAATAATTGGCAATAAAGGGTTTAAATTCATTTTCAATGGGTCCGATAATTTCCAACTTCCAATCCTGATTATGAACTGAAAACTTTTTAAAAGCTTTACAAAGTATTTCTGTTGCCTTTTGTTTTGTACCAATACGGCCAACTGTTACTATCTTATTTTCTTTTTTATTAAACTTAAGTGATTTTTGAACACCATCATCATAAAACCCATTAGGAACATAATCAATTTTTCTGCCTAGCTGCATAGTTAGATTGAGGTGATCAAAATAGGTCTGATTTTCTACTGATACTACATTAATTTTCTTTAATAGAAACTTTGTAATTTTTGATGGTAAATAGTATAGCACCTGATCATCTGCATCAAGCTTGAGGTAAGTTTTTCTTTTATTAAAAGAATATATTTTGCAAAAAAAACATAGCAGCAAGTTTACTCGGCTTAATTGGTATACTTGTAATACATCATATTTTCTAAGATTAAAAAGGAGAAAAAGCAATACATCGAACAATTGATTATGAAATATCTTTTTGAGATACACAATTTTGAGTCCCTTTACTTCCTTTTCTAAATAAGAATAATCATCATTTTTATAGCACAACAATGTCGATTCGTAGTCTAATTCCTTATGCATGATATACGGAATCATACCCACATCTTTAATTAGATGAACATTCATGGCAATAGGAAAGATTGTTAAAAATCTTTTCATTTATGCTTTTTAAAAACCTTTTGATATATGTTAATTAATGTTTTCCGTTCTTCTAGCCTAAATAAAAACAACGCGGCCAATAAAATACCAGTAAGCACACATATATTGGTAAACAGCACCATGAATGGAGAACTCATTAAGATAAAGTAACGATTAATGAAATATAGCAGTATAATAACGCTCAATAAAATTGAAATATATTTTAATGCAATTTTTACAAGCTCCTTTTTGCCGTAAGGCAATTTTGTTAACATTAAACAGGCTGCAATAAAGTGGGATATGAATAATGAGCATGGAAAAATATAGGCATTTAATCTTTTATAGAATAACAGATTTAATAGTATCATGATTATTTGTGCAATTGAACCGTATAACGCATAGTATTTCTCTTTTTTTGATGACAGTAAACCAATGCCAAAAATGTAATAAAAAAATATGGCAACTGTAGACCAACTATAGTACATTGTAAGTTTACTTATTTGATGAAGAGATGCAGTTGAAATATTGCCACTTTGGTATATTATACTAACTAAAGGATATGAACATACAGTAAGTATAGCAACTACAAAAATTAGGATTAAAAAGCCAAACTGATAAATTTGTTTTAATTCAAACACAAAGCTTTTTATATTATTTTTCATAAAATGAGAAGATAATACTGGTACAAACATCGTAACTAGAATACTTAATAAGATGTTGGTTAATATATCTGAAAATTTCCTAGAATAATCAAGCATTGAAACAACACCAGAGCCCAATAGAGTAGAAATTGTTTTTTCTATAACTAAGGCTACTTGACCAATAAAATAGGGGATGAAAAATGGTAAAGAAAATAAGATAAACGGTTTTGTATCAGAAAGCTTAAGTCCTTTTATATCACTGAAAAGTCTAATCTTCTTAAGTCTAATTTGAATAATGAGCAGAATGAGTAGAAAAATTAACGCTAAATAGTAACCGTATACTAATGATAATATACCAATTTTTGGAGCAAGTATAACAATGAGCATTAGATTGATTATTCCTGAAATAAATCCTGCAATTTCAGGAATATTAATAGAACGATAGGAATTTAGTACACTAATCAAAAGCTGATTAACTTGATTAAAAAGAAAGCTCGGCGCCATAATCCTAATCATAAATAACAATAATGTTAGTTGATCACCTTTATAAGTAGGCGCTATAATTGCAGAAATAAGTTCTGGTTTCCATAAAATTACACTAACTAAAATCAGTGTAATCACGTTAGTAAAGAGTAATAAGGAACTTGTTTTGTGTAGTGCTTCTTTTTCGCCCTGCTCTTCTTTTATGAAAATAAATTTAGCCCGAAATGTTTCATTGATTGGACCCCAGATAGCCATATCAAAAATAAGGAACACATTTATAGCAAGAAGCCACACATCTCTTTCAATGGTTACGCCAAAATATTTAGCAGAAAAATAAAGACTTGAAACAGATATGCCAAGTCGGCATCCTTTAAGAATTAATAATATAACTGCTTTTCTTCTCAATTTATTCGAGCTATACTTTTAAAATCTGATTTCAGTTTCTTAAGCATCTCATTTATGAAATACTTGATTGCAGATTGGTTAATAACCAAAAGTTGGTTTCAGCTTTTCGCAAATGCCTTTATGATAGATATTTTTTAGTTTTGGTTAAGTGGAGTTCGACCGAGCAATCGGTTAGAGCCCTCTAGTGCAAACCTAACCCCAACAAAAGCAACAACAGCAACAATTAAACTTATTATAAAGATATTAGTTGAATGGAAAGCCAATGAAATAACTAAAATATTTATGGCTAACTGTATTAATATATAAATCATTGCGACGGTATTATGTGGCATTCCTTTTTCATTAGCCAAATATTGATACAAATGACTACGATGCGGTTCTAATATAGATTCTTTCCTAAGTATTCTGAAAAACACTGTAGTAGCCGAATCAAGTCCATATATTAAGATAAATAGAATGTAGTTTGGGTTTTCAGTCGTTTTTACTAATTTAATCATTAGTGCCACAATAATGAATGCTATACTTACACTTCCAACATCGCCTGCAAAACAACGTGCCTGTGTTCTAAAATTATAAAAGATAAACACTAATAGTGCTAGTGCAATTGCTACTGTAAAACCAGTTGAGGCAAAACCAAGAATTTGGTCTTTTAGGAAAATGATAGTAGCCAATGTGAGTAAACTATACCCGCCAGTTATTCCATTTATCCCATCCATAAAATTCCAAGCATTAATAGTAGCAACTCCCAGAATCAGTAGTGGTAAATATATATAGAGTGGAAAATCGAACAATGAAAAATCCATCAGCAACATGGTCATTGCTATAAATTGAAACACTAATCTGATCTTTCCATTAAGTTCCGTGATATCATCAATAAAACTTACTATGCTAATGAGCAATAGGCCTCCCAAAAACCACGGATGAATTGACCCGAAGCAAAAATAATGAAGAAATGCTGCGATAGGAAAGATAATGCCTCCGCCCCTTACAGTAACTAAAGTGTGTGAGCTTCTTGCATTTGGTTTATCAATGATATTATATTTGGTAGCTATCTTAAAATAAACCGCCATCATCAAAAACAAAAAAACAAAAAATAGGAGGTAGATGTAGATCTTGTTCATTAATTATCGTTGCACCAATTATTATGCCTAAACATACCAAAGATAGTTATTTAATCAAGATATAGAAATTTGATATCAAGCAAATCAAAAGAATAGAATAATTGCAGAGATCTTCCTTCCGCCACAAATAGTTTATGCTTTCTAAGCATATATAACAAAGGAACATTGCAACAACTTATCTATGTTATACTGTTTGAGATATATGGCTACAACATTACAAACTCAACTAAATCTTCTTTTTCATTTAAAATTTTAAGGGCAATGTTTTGATTGATTGTACTCTTTTTTGGCAGAAGGTACTCATTGAATTCGTTTATATTAATATACTCATATTGGTAATCATTAAAGTCGCCAATGGCTACAGACTTTACAATAGGTGTAATACCAAATAAAAGATATTCCATCATTTTAGTAGGGTTAGCCACCCTATTTAACAAATGATCTGATCTTAAAATAAACCCATAGTGTGCCCTAGCATAATATGCGTCTATTTCATCTGAATTAACAGAATTTATTTCAATTCGATCTAGTTGGATATGATGTTTTACAATCTTCTTTTTGAATTGTTCTACTTGACCAGTTAGAATGATAAAATGATAATTGGGAACAGTTTGATACTGATGAATAACTTTTAAGAGATCGTCTATATTTTGCCAATTTTGCAAATTGCCACTATAAATAAACACCGTTTTATTTCCTGTGTTTGCGTTATTAAATTTAATAGGAATACGATCTTGCTTAATATTAGTATAATTTGGATAAATCATTCTCCTTTTAGTAATAAAAGGATACTTTTGCACAAAATTTTGTTCCATAACCTTGGAGACATATATCACATGGGTAGCAAGGCGAACAGAAACCCATTCTATAAATTTGAAATAATAGAAATAAAATCTATTATTTATAACTAGGTTTTCTTCTGGCACAACACCATGAAAATCTAGGCAAATTTTCTTCTTAAAAAGGCACAATTGTATAAATGTACAAACAGCACCGTAAACAGAATGAAGAAAAATAATATCAGCTGCTTTAATCAATTTCCAAATAACAAAAAAATGAAGCAAAGCATTCAGTTTGTATTCTTTAACATTATCGGTTGGCTCGCAAACTTGCTTATTAAAGTAGCATCTTATATTAACATCTAAAAAAACTCTGGGGGTTTGGATAAAAAGATTATCGATATTTTTAACACGTTGAACCATTCCGTCTTTTAAAGTATTTGTGGTTGGATAAGCAGTAAGGAATATAATTTGTTTCAAGCGCAAAGAGTTTTTAGAATTTTAGCACATACCACCTTTTACATTAGGGTTTCTGCATCCATTATTGATAAATAATATATAGGATTATTAATTAATTAACATAGCTTCTGGTAGCTCCAAAAGTGATAAATACTTTCTTCATATTTTCCAAGTAATTTTTGCTAATGGTAATGCATACTTTCTTCTCATAATTGCGTATATCATTAAATAATGGGCTGTCCATAATACTTTCATTATCATATAAGAAATAAGGCCATAACATTTACGAAAGAATAAACTCCTACCTTTTGCAAAAAACTGATACTTAAGTAAATAATTAGATTTTGATTGCTGACTTCCACCTTCGAGATGAACGATTTCTACCAAAGGTAATAAAACACATTTATATTCGTGTTTCTTAAAACGAAAACATAGTTCTGTTTCTTCGAAATAAAGAAAAAAATCTTCGTCAAATAATCCAGTTTCCATCAAAGCGGCTCTTCTTAAAAACAAGTCTGCTCCAGCTATATAATCTACTGTTATTGTTTTTTTCGTGCTAGCTTTTAGTGCAGAATGCAGGCGTTTGTAATAATAAGATGGATATAGACGATAGAAACCCAAAGAAGAAAATGCTTCTTTTAACGTAGGGAAATTACCATAAGCTACTTGTAGTTTTCCATCTGGCAGGCAAAGACTTGCACCGCAACAAGCAACTTTAACATTTTCTTTACACTCCATAAAACTTAAAAAAGCATCGATTGCATCGCTTTTTAAATACGTATCTGGATTTAAAATAAAAAAATAATCTCCTTTTGCCATAGAAATACCCTGGTTATTAGCACGAGCAAAACCAAGATTATCCGAATTAAAAATGAAGTGAATGTGAGGATAAACCTCATTTAAGTTAATTGGTTTATTAACAGTTGAATTATTATCGATTACAATAATTTCATAACAACAGGTTGTATGTTTAGTTATTGATTCTAAACACTGGATTAATAACTGAGTACTGTTATAATTAACTATAATGATACTTACTTGTATAAGTTGATTACCCATTACGTTATAATTGAGATCTGCTTACAAATTCTAAAAACACATTGAAAATGAAGCATATGACCCTAACATAAGATTTTTTAATAAATTAATACACTTAAGGGTAATTTTTTTACCAATAAACAAAATGCATTTGCCTCCTAACTAGTTTATTATATATAAATTAATCCACTTCAAATATTTCTTCAATCCAACCATTTACACTATATTTTTTTAATATATCGGCACCAACGGGTTTAAACGCTGTGTTAAAAAAAGCAATTGGCACATTGGGATCATTCCTGTCTAGAATTAAAAAATTAGTTGGGTTATAAAAATCATATCGAACGATGTCTTTATTAGTTGTAATGAGTTTTTTTTGAGCTCCTAATGTTTCTAAAGTTCTCATTGTTAAACCAACTTGCTCCGGATGATTAATGTCTAGTACAACCTTAGTATGGTGAACCATTTCTGCAGTTTCATTATGAGAAAGTGAAGTAAACGATATATCTTCTAATTTTACATTCTTAAAATTCTTTTCAACTATCTTTTTTGCCCAATAAAGTTTTTGACTACTAAGAAAAAAATAGGATTTAAATCGGAGCTTATCTGGCAATTTGCGCATCAAGTTTTTCACAAAGATATATCTGTCGCTATGTGCTGTAGCAATAAAAAGTAGGTCATAAAGAATTTTGGCTTCTTTTGCCTTATACTTATCAATATAGAATAAAGGTCTAAACTTTAAATCATATTTTTCAGCATCAATTGGATCAAAGGTAATCGCACGATCAACTTCAGGCAACAATTCTAATGCTCCTTTATTCTTAAAAGAATCCCACATATAAAGTATAACTTCTGCCTTAGGAAAAGAACTTTTAAAGTTAGTTAAAATTGGCAATGTCAAGGTTTCTGGACTTATGATAAAAATATAATCAAACTCCTTTTTTTCCTTGATTAATTGATTGAGGATGACTGAATAATAGTTGATAATTTTTCTTTTAACAACTTTTTTATTCAATCGGATGAGCACTTTAGTTAAAAACGTATTGGATGGACGTTCATCACACCAAGTCACATGAGCTCCCATGTGTTTTAGTGCATCCTGAATTTCTACTTCGTATGAAAAAAAACTTGGTGATAAAAATAAAATATTCTTCTTATCTAATGATGCCATATTTATTTATATAGGCCTCTAGCCTTCATTTCATCAATTGATTTAGCATAATTATCTGTTTCAATTTCCTGATCATTTACCCATTTAGTAAATTCATTAATTCCTTGCTCGAAGCTAAATTTAGGTTGAAACCCCAACTTGCTTTTTATTTTCGTCAAATCAGCATAATTATGACGGATATCTCCTAACCTATAATTTCCGCTAATTTTAATGGGCACTTCAACACCATAATTTTTGATCAGCGTTTTTGCAACTTTCATTACATCAGTAGCCACACCTGTGCCTACATTAAAGACTTCTCCATTTGCTTTATCGTTCTCTATACCTAAAATGGTGGCATCTACAACATCATCTATGTAAACAAAATCACGTGTTTCTTTCCCATCTTCAAATATATTGATTCCATTTCCGTTTTTAATCTGGGTCGAAAATATGGATAGGATGCCTGTATACGGATTTTTTAAAGACTGCCCTGGCCCATAAACATTTTGGTAACGAAATGCTACGGGTGCAATACCTAGTGTCGGACAAACAGTCATAATCATTTGCTCTTGATTTTGTTTCGTAATGCCATATACTGACGATGGATGTATTTTAGATTCTTCATCCGTAGCCATCAGTTCTAATACAGTTTCACAACCTGGGTATTTAACCTCAAAATCTCCTTTATCCATCAGTTCAGATACTCTGTGTTTAGGATAAACTATGCCTTTCTCGGCACTTTTATATTTACCTTCCCCATAAATAGAGCGAGAAGAAGCGATAACAACTTTTTTCACTTGATGAGGCTGATTTGCCAATAAATCTAGCAAAATAGCTGTACCATTGATATTTACATCTACATATTTCTGAATTTCATACATGGATTGTCCAGTACCTGTTTCAGCGGCATAGTGTACAATAACATCTTGTCCATTGATAGCTTTTTCCCAATCATGCTTTGAGGTAACTGTACCTTTAATAAAGGTAACTTTATTCTTTATGCTCTTATATAATGGTGAAGTTTCTTCAGCATTATCGCCATGAATTTGGGTAGATAGTGAATCTAATACAGTTATTCTATAACCCTTTTCAATCAATTTTAATGCTAAATTGCTTCCAATAAAACCTGCGCCACCGGTTATTAATATATTCTTCATTATTTATATTTTAATTTTTAAACGCCCCATCTGGAGTCGTTTTTTCCCAAACTTGAGTAATAGGATTATATCTTTTAATAATTTTAGCTGGAATACCGACTATAACACAATAATCCGGAAATCTGCCCCTTACAACAGCATTAGCTCCAACAATGCACTGCTTACCTAATATCGTACCAGCTTGAATACATGCTCCTGCCCCTATGTAGCAGTTTTCTCCGATGCTCGTTTCTTTAATTAAATATTTCTGTTTTAAAATATGCTTACCTATCTCTTGATAATCGTGATCTATATTAGTTATAAACACATTAGCCAATATAGTTGTGGCTCTACCAATAATAAGATTAGATGCAGAAGTGATATGTACATTTTGAGCTATGGCAACATCATCCTCAATTTGAATTCTTGAATTTTCACCATGGACCTCCATTCTCACTTGAGGAAATATTCTTACGTTTTTTCCTAAAAATATTTTATTAATACCCCTAAGTAATAAGGGTTTTCCTATGTATGACGGAAATTTGATTTTGCCGAAAAAAGGAGAATAAAGTAATGTTATAATTGACCAATAAACTCTATAAATCATAAATTAATTTCTTTTCAGCAATCGATAAAGCCCCAAATATAATAACTGAAATCTATCAAAAATTCTTTTATTTATTTTTTGGTTAGATTTTTCAGTAGTTGTTGATACATTCAAGTTGTGCCTTCTGTAAAGTAAACATGATGTTTCAATAAATATTGTCTTAAAACTAGTATCAGCTAAAAATCCAATCCACCAATCATGAAATAAATTTAAAGATGCTGGTATTGGAAGCACTATATTCAGTAGCTTTCTATTAAATGCTAGGCAACAGCCAAGATAAGAACTACGATAAAAATTTTTTAAAAACCCTTTTCTTGAATTTGCAATTTCGAAATATGAAGGAAAAATAATTGCTAAATTCTCATCTACAACACTACAATTAGTTACAACCAAATCATTTTCAATTAAAGCTTCTAAACTAATTTCTACTTTCTGAGGCAACCATACATCATCTTGATCGGAGAGGAAAATATAATCTCCTTTACAATTTTTCATTGCATTTTCAAAATTACCAACTATTCCTTTTCTTTCATGATTCTTAAAAACATGTATTCTTGGGTCTTCGTAAGCACTAATTATTTCTAAAGTCTGATCAGATGAGCCATCGTCAGAAACAATAATTTCATCACCTAATCCAAGCTGGTTTAAAATTGAATCAAGCTGCTCTTGAATATACTTTTCGCCATTAAAGGTTGCTAGGCACACTGAAATCATCTCTGTTCTTTTTTTGTATTTCCAGAAGTCTAGAAAAGACCACTATAGTAATTAATATTATGGATAGACCTATGGGATTGTTCATGTAAGGATTTGTAGTTGATTGTAAAATTACAAAGACAACACTTAACAAAAAAGGCAATGCTAATTTTTTATATGCTTTATCCTTTATATTATAATACATAAAAAATATATAAAAAAACATACTTATCCAAAAACCAACACCAATTAGGCCTTGCTTATGAAATATTTCTAAAAAGGAAATTTCCATACCACCTGGTCTAATAGGGATACCAATACCGAAACCATGCCCTATAAAAAAACTAATTGGGTCTATCTTTGAGATTACTTGCTCGACTTGAATATATCTAACAGAATCGGAATTTTTTCTATCTCCAAATGATGACATAACTAGTGGGAGCACCGAAATAACTGCAACCATCCCTGTAAAAACTAAATATTTAATGTATTTTTTCTTATTGATAAAAAATACATAATACAAAGTAATCAGTATAGTAAATAAAATAAAACCCCTTGTAAGGGTTAACGCAATACTTAGAAACAAGAGTATCATGGCTATCTTGTTATACTTACCTTCTATAAGCAAAAAAAAGAAAAACCCTATACACAGGTAAATAAATCCTTTATAAAAAAACAATAGGTTACTTCTAAACATAATTTCACCTATCGCATTTTGCTGATTGTAAAATTGAATATAATTAATTTTTCCAAGCAGTAATAATATAAGTACCCCTATGTATATAACGGCCATTAAAACAGATCCTCGTTTAATAATTTTAATTACATTTTGAACATCTTTAACATCTCTAATGGCAAGTGAAAAAAATAAAAGCATGTAAAAAAAAGTAAGTGGCTTAATATCTTCAAGTACAGAGCCAAGTTTGGCATTGTTTGTTAAGCCAACAATTGCCCCTAAAAAAAGAACTAATGTTAATGTAAAAATTAACAATACTACATCTAACCTTATCTTTTTATTATAAAAAACAATAACAGTTGAAATAGACATTACCACAAGAAAAGATAACATCCTAAAAGTTATAGGCCCTAGTTCAAGATAATGACCGCCGCCACCAATAACAAGTTCATATAGGATGGGTACTAGCAGCAATTTTAAAAAAAATAGAAGTGTATAATTCCGCCTTTTAATCATTTTGTTAATATTAAGGATTAAACACTCCAAAAATATACTTTACTGTAAGTTTAGCATATTGTTTTTCATTATAACTAAATTGTTTCCATAATCTAAAACATAATCGAGCTTTAAATGCCAGCAAATTTAACAAGCCCATATCTTTGTTTAATTGATGTTCTGCATTAATCATTTGTTTATATCTTGCTATTGATACATTTTCTTCAAAACTCCCAAAAACTGACAAGTCCTGATAAATGATGCTTTCCATTAAATAAATATGTTTATGTTTTATAAAAATTTCATTGAAATACCAATGATCTAACATATCCAAAGAATATTTTTCATTAAATCCATTTATTGAGTTCATAAAAGACACCTTCAGTAAGGTTCCTGAATTAATTCCACTTATTTTCAATTTACAAACCCCACTTTCTAAATGAATTGGTTTTGAAACTCCACCTAGAGAAATAGTAGCTGGAGAAATAATGTCATTTTTTCCATTTGCAACAACTTTAGGAATAATTGCCACAACATCATCTTCAATTTGATCATCGTTTAATGCTTCGATTTCCTCAAAATAGGCTTTTGTAAAAATGGTATCCTGATCTAATAATAATAACCATTTAGCATTTGCTGTTGAGGCATATTGAAGTGCCAAATTATAGGCTTTACTTAAGCCTGAGTTATTAACATCATGATGATATTGAATATTGAACCTATCTCTAACAAAAAATTCATCTTCATATTGTTTATAAGGGCTATTATCAAAAACTAATAGATTTACTTTTTTATTAATTGCTTCACCTAAAGATCTTATCGCCCTTGACTCCTCAAGCTTAGTTTTATAGAGAACAATAACTAAAAATAGTTCTTTTATTTTCATATTAGTTACTGTTAGTTGGTATCAAATATAGTTTTAATCCAATTGCCAATCCATAGATGACTTAATTTTAAAACTTCATGCTGCCCATTAATAAAATTGTCATCTAAATTAAAATTTCTATCTAATACGTTAATCATATGTTTATTGAAAAATTTTTCCTGCAAAATATATTGATTTGTAGTCATTATTTTTTTGCCCGTTGCTAAGGTTTCAATTGTTCTGATAGTAAGACCTGCTTGATTTTGAACAGGAATATCAACAACACATTTAGATCTTTTCATTAATTGAACTATTTCAGCTCTGCTTAAAGTATTATGCTTAATAAAAGAATCTTCATGTTTTATATAATTCTCAATAATATTTAAGTAGTGATTTGGCGATGAAATAAATCTTCTAAGCCTATTCAATAATTTTTTAATCAATCCTTTTGTATGCGGATAGTACACCCAAAAAAATATATTTATTTTTTTTTGAAGAGCATTTTTTTGTATTTGACTAAGAATTAGGCACCTATCAATAGTTTGTGCACCAACAGATCCTATATATAATAGATCAATATCTTGTTCTATTTTAGTAGGTTCTTCATATTCATCAGTATAAAATAAGGGTAAATATTGCAAATCATGATGAATAGCACAATCTACAGCATCAAAAGAAAACTTAGTATCAAATAAAGGCAATAAGTTAGTGTAGTTCCAAACTTTAAATGAATCCCATAAATATAATATGCATTTGATTTTTTGATTACTTGCTCTAATTTCGTTAATCAACTTCTCCGTTACAGAAAATCCACCTAAACAAAATAAATAGTCAAATTTTATATCCTTAGTTTCATTTAATATCTTTTCAACATATTTTTCTTTTGTGTGTGGATTGGTATATCTTCTAAATATAGCTGCCAAACTAGTAGAGATAGCTTTATCGTGATTAAAGATCTTATTTTCATAGAAAAAAACCTCAGCTTCAAATTCCTTTAACTGACGTATTATTTTCTCATGATAATCATAAAATTCTTGCCCAAGAAAAAGAATTTTTTTCCCATTTAGCGTGATATTATTTTTCATTGCTTTACGCTCAACTTAAGAAATCTCCCTTTGCATCTGTTTTTTCCCATGTAGCGGATTCAAAATTATATTTCTTTATAATTTTTGCTGGAGCTCCAACTACTATACAATATGATGGAATATTTTTAGTAACTACAGAATTGGCACCTATTACACAATTTTTTCCAATTGTTACACCCATTATACAAGCATTTTCTCCAATCCAGCTACCCTCTCCAATTATTACAATATTGTTTTGGATAACGGGTTGCTTAATAATTGGCAAATTAGGATTTCTATAATCATGTAAGTTATCGGAAATATAAACCTTATCAGCAGTTAACACATTTTTTTCGATAATAATACTTCTTGTTGCATATATATGGTTAAAATTGCCAATAAAGCAACCATCATGAATCTCTAGTTTACAATCATTAAACCCAGTTACTGGATTAGCAGCAAGCCAAGTTTTATATCCTATTAACGAGTAGTTTCCAATTGAAATATTTTTGCCACAATCTATTTTTAAAGGGGATAATACGATAGATTTAGTCCCGATTTTTTTAAATATTAATTTATATATAAAAACAGTGTTAAATAACTGGAATGCTCTTTTGATCCTTCTCATCCGATTATTATTTGAAAAGACTTAAAAATACACTTTGATTAAATGGCTCAAAAAAACACGCATCTTGTTCAAATATATAGTTTCTTTTTAAATACTGTTTTATTTCATTAAAATTCGAAATCTGATAAACATTTGCATTATCGAAGATATCTTCATGTGTTTTATAATCTTTAATTTTATATAAAAGCACCTTAATGTTCATATCCAAGGCTTCATATACGCATGTTGATTGTACAGCTAATATAGCTTTAGAGATTTGTAAAAGTTCTTTAATAGTAATTTCATTATATAAAACCTTTACATTTTTATACTTAGCAAACTCATCTTTAATTATTTCTTTTTCAACATATTGATTAGGATGTAGTTTTAAGGCGATGTTACCTTCATAACCATTTTCTAATAACACATGTAATGATGCATTTATATCTTTTGAGTATATATCAGCCGTTATAATGGTTAGTTCAAACTGCTTAATTTGTTTCGATAATTTTTTTGCAAAAAAATTATTCCCAATAACAATTTTCTCTTGAACGGGATAATTAATATTATTTTTCCAAAAATTTGAAAAGCTTAAAAAATATTTAGGGAATGAACCTAGATGACTTAGATTTAAGGATTTTGGATAATCATACGCAGGATGGATAAAACTTACCAATCCATGTTGAACTTCAAACAGTGGTATATTTACATCATGAGCCACTTTAAATAAGGCCTTTTGTATCCCATTTTGAACAACAAAAATCTTTTCAGGTTTAACTTGCCCAAGTAGATTTTTATAGTACCTATATTCAATATTGTATTTTATTATTAAAGATTTTATGAATGGGTTTAAATCAAGTTTTAAACCAAAATGATTTTCTAATATTTCAGAAACCCTATAAGTATTATCAACCTTAGTTTTCTTTATCAATCTTTCTAAATAGCTAGCCATAGTTAACCCCACATTAAATACAGACTTGTAATAATAGGGTTGATTAAATCTAATATTGGTTTCTAGGATTAAAGTTTGATCTTCTTTAATTATGTCAATAATATCTTTTATTGCATAATCAATATTCTCATTTTTTTCATTTTTATACCTAGAGGCTACAAAACATAAGTTCGAATACTTTTTTAACTTGAAATTTAGTTTTAAGGCATGCCATATATTGTTGTAAATTGATATTAGCTTTGATACGCCATTAATATGTAATGCCTTTCCAACTCCATTTATTTCTGCAAGCTCAAAGTATATTGTATAAAAAACATCATGCCGCACTACATCCCAATAAGCTAGGTCATTTTTATCTTTAAAACCAAAAAAATTATGTTTAACTTCTAACTCATGTATTTTTTTTGTGAATTCTACTATATCCATAACAAACTATAATTAAGAGATTGTCTTATATCTTATAATTTTTGCTGGAATGCCTCCTACGATTGCAAAATCAGGAACATCTTTTGTTACAACAGAATTAGCTCCGATAATGCTATTTTCTCCAATAGTTACACCTGGCGAAATAATTACATTTGCTCCAATCCAAACGGCATCTTTTATAATAACACTTCCAAGTTTTTGTGGAATACTGGAAACTAAATTATAGTCATAATCTACTATGGAGGATTGTGTCCATATTTTTAAAAATGGTCCAATGCTACAGTTTTTTCCGATAGAGATTTTCTCGCCATCTGCAATTTGTAAAATAGAATACTGTCCAATATAAGAATTCTCTCCGATCAAAAGTTTACCCTGCCCATATATTCTAATACCATCACCATTAAACCTAAAAGAAGACGGAATGTTATATATATCTCTAAAACTATTATATAAGTAGTTTTGATGATTGTTTTTTAAAACAAAGAAGATTTTTGAAAATATTCTTTTAATGATTCGAATCATAAGCTTTCCTCATTTTTTTAAAAAACTAAACCACGGCAACGAGTAATATCTATTAGTTATAATTGCCATGGCAATGAAAAATAGAAAGTAACTAATGCATGTTGCATAAGCAGCACCTATTGCACCCAGCTTATGGATGAAAATATAATTAAGTGTAAGGTTTACTGCAACATTAACAAACGACCAATAAAATAATATTTTAGTTTTTTTGAAGTAGAAGATTATATTAGCAAAAAGTAGATATAGTCCTTGAAAAAAGTATCCTAGACCTACCCAAAAAACATATATCTGTCCATTATTAAATTTTGAATCTATAAAATACTTAAATATATATGGTGCTAATAACCAAAGAAAGAAGAGCACTGTCGCCAAAATTAAAACAAAAATCCAATAAACTTTAACTAACTTTTTCTTTGCCTCTAATGTATCTATTTTAAACAAATTATAGCTAAAGGGGATGATTGCATTGGCAAATGCCGCACAAAGCATAGCCACCGTACTTCCGATAATATAACCCGTATTATAAATCCCTAGAATTTCTTTACCTAGAATTTTATCTATAAATAAACGATCAGATATTTCAATAACCATACAACCTAAAGTGTGCGGAACTAAGGGAAGTCCAAATTTTAAGGAATCTTTTATATAATCGAGTTTTACTGTTTTCACCAAAACTTTTCTATTATGAAGAATGAAAAAAGCAATTAATGCAAAAACTATTAAGCCACTATACTGACCAAATAATCTGCCAGAATAATTAAAACCTAGTATAATTACAAAAAAGAGGGAAAGCAAAACACCAATTGTAGAATTACTTAGACTAAATTTTGCATAGTTAAATGGTTCGTTCTTAATTTGATAATCTATTAGTAACATCGAATTAAATACTGAAAGAAAACAAAACATCGGTATTACTATAATCCAAATAGAAGGGATTTCAAAATAATTCCCGATAAAATTTTGCCCTATTAGTAGCAAAACTGTAAGTACTAAAGTTATGGCTCCAGGCATTACCAAACAAGACGTGAAGTAGCTAGGATAATTCTCCCTCCCTTCATTATAATAAGCTACAGATATAGCACCTAAACTTCCCAAAGATATCAAAGGAGCTAAAAAGCCAAATATAGACTGAAGTAATGACAGTGTCCCATAATCTTTTGGCGTTAAATAAAATGTAAATACTGGCAGCAAAAAAAAAGCAATGCCTCTTTCAATAAAAGAGGCTAATGTATAAGTAGAAAAAGATTTGAGTAAATTCACTACTCCTTACTTAACATCATCCAATCCATCACCATTTACATTATGTCTTAATTTCCATTCTCCTTGCTCATTTTTTCCCCATAGGTGTGGTGATCGGAATTTATCAACAGTACGATTGAATTCCTCTTCTGAAGTATCAATATATTCTAAAAACTCAGTGAAAAATTTATGAGGAAACTCTTGATCAAATTTCTTAACTAAAAATTGTCCTTCTTCTCTGGTAATTTTACCATTGCGTATTTCTTGGGCAGCATCATACGTTGCTCTACCTATTCCAAATTTGGCCAATGTAGTAAAGTAATGAAATGGATCAATTTTATCGTCAATGCTACTGTATTTAGAGTAACTTCCTTCAGTACGTTCAGTGTTTGATGCAAAGCCAGTATTTTCTACTGCATAATAATAACACTCTTGAGGGTCCCATTTCAAATAATAGCCTAAATAATGTACTTCTACACCTTTGGCATGTAATTCTTCAGGGCTTACTGGAATATATGGTGCAAAGTCTGCTTTTTTATACCCATAATCCTTCATAATATCCTTCATTTTCACACCACCTAAGCTCATTTCTAATGGATCATCCACAGAAAAAAACTCAGTATTCATGGTTGGAATATTATTAGCATCAACCTTGTTACCATATTCTGCTTGATTTTCACCATACATAACCAATTTTACACCATAACGTGCTGCCATTGCGGGGCCAATAATGCGCTGACCGATGATAAAAGGTTGAAATGGGTGTAATAGGTTATGAAATGCAAATTTTGTTAATAGTCTATGTAATTTACCATTAGGTGTGTATAAAATATTATCTAATCCACCCTCATGCATCCAGTTGTTAAAATTTTTCCAACCAATATCCGTATATAAATGCGGAGCCCAAGTTACTGTCAGTGGATTCATTCCATATTTATATTTCATGATATGTGATGTAAATGCACTGTCCTTTCCTCCACTTCCTGGAATAATCATGTCATAAGTACCATCATCCTTCCTAAATTTATCACATAATTTCATCAACGTATCTTCACGTTGCTTCCAATCAATGTTTACTTCTTTCTCATCATGGTATCTACAAGCCGAGCATATTCCGTGTTCATCAAAATCTATCGTTTCCTTCTTATCTTTAATACTACTTTTAAATTCAACGGTAGAACTTGGTCGTTGATTCGATATCACGCAACGTTTGCAAAATTTTACTTCTGCAGGCAATCCGTAATAAGTTTGATCTGATGACATATATTTTAATTTATAAGTTTAATGAATTCCTCTAATATTCTAAGTCCAAATATCCCACTTTTTTCTGGGTGAAACTGGGTTCCATATATATTTTTTTTATGTACTGCTGCACAAAAATTTAGGTTACCATAGTTGCAGCTTGCTAAAACATCGGTTTGATGATTTGGAATTGCAGCAAAACTATGAACAAAGTACATATCCGTTCCATCCTTAGTAGTGCTCAAAATGGTATCATTCCATCGACCTTTTGTAGGCTCAATTAATTCATTCCAACTTACATGAGGTAATTTCTCTGTAGTATCAGATAATAAAGGAATAATTTTTACACTCCCTTCAATTAAGCCCAAGCCCTTTGACCTTCCGAATTCTTCACTTTCTTCCATCAACATTTGCATGCCCAAACATACTCCTAAAAAAGGTTTGCCAGTAGCAACATAATTATGAATAACAGGCACAAGATTTCTTTCGATAAGATTATCCATCCCATGCTTAAATGCACCAACACCAGGAAGAATAACGGCATCTGCAGCCATGATTTCTTGTTCATCACCTGTTAAAACTGCTTCTACACCTAAATTTTCCAAAGCATTTACCATGCTTTTTACATTGCCAATACCGTAATCTATTACAACTATCTTCTTCATGTCCTTACCTTAATACCATCTGCATTCATTGCTTTTTTAACATCTCCTACAGTAAATAAATTATAATGCAGTACGGCAGCTATTGCTACAGCACTGACTTTTGTCTGTTTACAAAGATTAGCAATGTGACTAGGGTTTCCAGCGCCTCCACTTGCTATTACTGGTATAGAGACCTTTGCAGCTATCTTCTCAATTAAAGGAATTTCAAACCCTCTTTTAGTACCTTCCTGATCTATAGAAGTAACCATTAATTCGCCAGCACCAAGTTGTTCAAGTCTACATGCCCATTCTATCGCATCTATTCCTGTCTCTTCTCTACCATTATCCACATATGCTTCCCAAGAATCCCCTTTTCTTTTTGCTTCAATAGATCCAACAATACATTGAGAACCGTAAATTCTCGATGATTCCGTAATGATATTTGGAGTTTTTATGGCTTGAGTATTTAGAGAGATTTTATCTGCACCAGATTTTAATGCCATTTCAATATCATTGATAGACCTTATCCCACCTCCAATTGTAATGGGAACAAAAACCTCCTTACAAGCTTGTTCAATAATATGAAATAAATTATTTCTTCCATATAAACTTGCTACGGCATCCATAAATATAATTTCATCAATTCCATCATGGTAATATTTTCTGGCAAGTTCAAATGGATCGCCCACTTTTCTCAAACCTTCTAAATGAATGCCCTTAATTACAAATTCATTTTTTACATCTATCCTAGCGATTAGCCTTTTCTTACTCATGAATTATGTTTAATTTTTTGTATCGTCTTATTTAAATATTACTTTAAAACTTTCTTGTATTGAGTAATTATACTTAACACCAATTTGCTTTTTCAACTTTTCATCAGTTATATATAACGTATTGTCTGGAGCAACTACATCATCAAAAAATCCTTTAAATTTAATATGTAGTACTTGCTCTGCAGCACTGATCAATTCTTTTAGTGTAAACTTATCAGGGCCAATAAGGTTATATTTTCCACTAATAGACTGCGATAACAATTCAACAGCAATAGATGCACAATCTTTTACATGCAAATAATAGCGTACCATTTCTCCATTGTTATTAAACTCAAGTATCCTATCCGAATTGTATGACCTTTTCAAGTAGCTAAATACTCCTTTTGGTTGCTCATCACCATACAAATTAGATAACCTTACTATGCAATATTTATTATTATCCAATTTACTTTCGATTAAATATTCTGCAAATGCCTTCGAACAAGAATATGGTGTTTCAGGATTTAGGTCTGTTTCTTCATTGGCGCTTTTAGCAGACCCGTAAACAGTAACTGTTGAAAAATGGAATAAAAATTTATTTGTCTGTACAACAGCATCTGTGATTCGATTTATACCCTCAGTATTTAATCTAAAACAAATGTTAATTGGATTAGTAATTTGACCCAAACAATTTATTACAATATCGTAATTTTTAATAATGGTTATTAAATCTTCGGTACTGGATTTAAGTAAATCTAGTGCATAAAACTCAACTCCCACAATATTCGGGTTTATAAGGTCTATACATCCAATTTGATTATACCCATTTAATTTCAAGGAATTAATTAATGTTTTCCCTAAAAATCCACCACCAGCTAAGATTATAACATTTTTATTCATAAAAACGTTTTTGAATTATGCCATCTAAAGAAACATTTTTCATGACCTCAATGATTTGATCAGCCGAATTACCTTCCCCGTATGGATTTACAATTGTTTTCACAAAAGATCTAAATTCCTCATCATAAATAGCCCTTTCTATCCCTTTTTTAATCGCTTCTTTATTGTTTGGAACATCAATTACATTTTCTGCTCTCTCTCTACCCATTTGTCTATTCCCAATATTAACAGCAGGAATTTTATAAGTAGGTGTTTCATGGATGCCCGAACTTGAATTTCCTACAAGTGCCCAAGCATTTCTATATAAATTTATAAACTTGTTTGTTGGCAAACTAGGGTACCATTTAAGCCCAGAATTTTTAATTTCATTAATTATATTAGAGAAACCAGCATCATTATTAGGTAATAAAACGATGCATTGTATACCTAATTCTTTAATAGCATTGATTGTTTCTTTAATTTGATCTAAAGATGTTGCAGCCTCTGTAGTTACAGGATGCTGAATCATGATAACAAATGGTTTTGAAAAATCAAGATCAAATTCTTTTTCTAATTCTTCTTTAGGAATAACAGGAGTACTTACTAGTACATCAATTGATGGGCAACCAACTACAAAAATATTAGCAGGGTCTTCTCCCATTCTTATTAATCTATCCTTAGCATCCTCTGTAGCAGGCAAATGAATATGCGAGAATTTGCTCATAGCATGACGAATACTTTCATCTATACTTCCTGTAACTTCTCCACCTTGAATATGTAACACAGGAATATTCATGTGCGCTGCGGCAATAGTTACGGCAAAATTTCCACCAATGTCAAATCCTGATAGCACTAAATCTGGTTTAGATTTTTCCAACTCGTCTGTAAGTCCAGTAAGTACTCTTGCCATAGACCTTACCATTTCAGCACCTGTATCTGGTCTTTTCTCATTAAACATCGGAACTCTTGCAGAGATTACAAATCCATCCTCTTCTATATAGTTGATATCACTACCGTGCTCTTCCAATAAGCAAATTCCAGTTACTACTAAATATATTTCAAAGAAAGGATCTTTGACCATCTTTTCAAGGATAGGTTTATATCTGCTATAATCTGCTCTTCTTTCTACTACTACAAAAACTTTTTTCATATTTATCTTAATTTAATATAATTGGATATGTTTAATATCCTCTTGTGCCTTAGCAAAATCTGTATGATTTCCAATATCTAACCAATAACCAAGAATGGGGTAATTTACGAGTTTTAAATTTTTTCCAATAATCAATTCCATTAGGTCTGTTGCATTAAAAAACGTAGATTCTGGTATAAGGTCTATCATTTCTTTTTTTATGAGATAGATTCCCGCATTAGAATAATAGGTGTAGGTTGGTTTTTCCTTTAGGGAAGTTATTGAATTGTCTGTCCCTAATTCTAGAACTGCATATGGAACGTTCACATTGTACGCAGTGGTTGCTACTGCCATATCTGCATTGCTACTTTTAAAGAAATTATAAAAATCTTCAAAGTCGATATTTGTCAATAAATCAGAATTCATAACCAATACATCATCATTAGTCACATTATTCATGAGTTTCAATGCCCCAATGGTTCCCATAGGTGTATCTTCTAATACATAGCAAATGTTTATTTTTTTAGCTTCTCCGTTTCCAAAATAAGTTTCTATTTTTTCTGCCAAGTATTTAGTAGAGATACAAAAGTTATTAACCCCATACCCCATTAACCTGTCTATGTTATGCTCAATAATAGGTTTTTCACCAACTTTTAAGAGTGGTTTTGGAACCTCTAATGTTAATGGGCGAAGTCGTGTTCCTTCACCTCCAGCCATAATCAGTACATCAACAGATATATATCCCTTTATATTTTCAAGGTCTAAAATCTTTATAATTTTAAATTCATCATTAAGTAATGGAACCTGAAAAATTTTCTTATTCCTTAATTGATATATCTTGTTAGAATTAATAGTTTGAAGTGTCAGAAATTCGAACTTTTTGTTCATAATCAACTCCACGAGAGCTGTTAATTCATGACCATTTATTAATCCTCTTCTAATATCACCATCAGTTAGTGTCCCTACTATTTTATCATCACTATCTTTCACAAATAATGTAAATCCGCTCTCCAGTTGATTTAAGGTTTTTAAAGCATCTTTTATAGTAGCAGAAATAGGAATGAGATTCATTTTTATCGATTTTTTTGTGCTTATCTTAATTAATTATCAGTTACAGCACGTATTCCCATTTTAACTGGGTATCATTAGCTATATCTTTAGCGGCTGTTTTACCAAGAATAGTATTAAATTCTTCAGCTAAAATCTGTCCAGTTCCTGGCCTTTTAACCCATAAATTATCTTTGGTAAACGTATCGCCTTTTTTAATATTATCAATGGTAACAACCGATGCATAAGCAAAATCAATAGTAGCTTGCTCTTCTTTAAGCGCACCCTTTTCTCCTCCTCGTTCTAATTTCAGGATATTTGCTCCATTTATAAGTTCGGTCAACGCCTTTGGGTCCATAGAGCAAACTATATCTGGGCCAATCCTAGACATACTATCGGTAAAATGTCTTTCCAAAATTGATGCACCTAACGCTACCGCACCTAAACATGCTAAATTATCTGTAGTATGATCAGATAGCCCAATTACGGCATCAGGAAACTCTTCTTGTAATTGACTCATTGCTCCAAGACGGACCAAATTTGGAGGTGTTGGGTAGATATTCGTACAATGTAACAACGCATAAGGAATATTGTGTTTTTTAAATATTGCAACTGCTTTCTTAACACTTTCAATACTATTCATTCCTGTACTTAAAATGATAGGTTTTCCAAAGCTTGCAATATGCTCCAATAAGGGATAATTATTACACTCTCCAGAACCTACTTTATATGCCTGAACATCCATTCTTCTAAGTCTATCTGCAGCTGCACGAGAAAATGGACTACTCATAAAGATCATACCTTTACTTTCAACATACTTCTTTAGCTCAATCTCATCTTCTTCATTCAATGCACACCTTTCCATAATTTCATATATGGATGTTTTGGTATGTCCTGGTATTACATTCTTCGCTTCGCTTGTCATCTCATCTTCAACAATATGAGTTTGATGTTTAATAACTTCAGCACCACCACTATGAGCGGCATCAACAATTTCTTTCGCCAATGCCAAAGAACCTCCATGATTAATACCTATCTCTGCTATAATTAACGGATTGTGGTTATATCCAATTTTTCTTCCGCCAATCTCGAATTCTATATCATTATTTTTCATAATTTACTGTTATACTTTTTACCAATAAACTCGGCCCAATCCAGATCATCTTTTGTATCTATGTCAATATCTGAAAATGGGCTATCAACTATAATAGGCCTAATTTTTTTACCAAACAAATCGTTCTTATTTAAAATAACAGCTGTTTTGGTGATATAAATTAATCCATTCTCATAATAGCTTGGAATCATGTCTTGAGATCTTTCACCTAATTTATAGGTTAAAGGTTCAAAAACATTTTCCTTAATTTTCCCAATTTTATGCCGATTAATTGATACTGAAATTAAAGAATCTATATCACTTTCACTGTTTAAGAAAGCCTCTACACATTGGTCAATTAAATTTTCTGGCCGCAATGGATTTGTTGGCTGTAATGTTAAAACAGCAGTTGGATTTAAGTAACTAACCTGCTCATTGTTTAATGCATGTCTAATCGCAGCAGCTGTTGTTGCAAAGTCTGATGATAATTCCTCTGGTCTTTTTATAACTTTTGCTCCATATAAAATTGCGACTTCTGCTATATCATTATCATCAGTAGTTACAAAAATATCATCAATATAGATAGATTGTTTCGCAGCTAAGATAGAATGAGCAAGTAATGGTTTGCCTAAAAAATCAATTACATTTTTTCTTGGTAATCTCTTTGATTTCCCCCTTGCAGGTATAATACATACAATTTTAAAAGGATTAATCATTTCATCTTTACACATGAGTTCAAAATTGATCTCTTTTATTAAATATTATATATATCAGCTTTATAACGACTTAGATTATCTGGATTTTTAAACCATTCGATAGTTTCTGCTAATCCATTTTTTAAGTCATATTTCGGTTCCCAAGATGTATTTTTTTGTAATTTTTCTTTTGATCCATAAAGTCTAAAAACTTCCGATTTTTCTGGCCTTAAGCGTTGGCTATCAGAAATGATTTTTGCATTAGGGTTAATTTGATTAATCAACTCTTGAGCTAAATCTGCAACGGAAATCTCGGTTTGGGTAGCAATATTACAATCATGTCCAATTAAAGCGTTTGATTTAGCAATTTCAATAAATCCGTTAGCAGTATCTTTAACATAAACAATATCTCTGGTTGGAGTTAAATCGCCCAGTTTAATTTCTTCCATACCATTTAACAATTGTGTTATTATGGTTGGTATTACTGCTCTAGCTGATTGTCTAGGTCCATAAGTATTAAATGGCCTTACAATAGTTAATGGCAAATCGAAACTTCTATAAAAAGAATCTGCGATACTATCAGCTCCAATTTTCGATGCAGAATATGGAGATTGAGGTTGGCGTGGATGTTTCTCGTCTATAGGAATATACTGTGCCGTACCGTAAACCTCTGAAGTAGAAGTTACCAACACTCTTTCAATACCTAAATCTTTAGCAGCTTGAACAATATTTAGTGTACCTTTTACATTGGTATCAATATATGATTCTGGAGAATGGTAAGAAAATGGTATGGCTATCAGTGCAGCTAAATGAAAAACTACATCAATTCCCTCCATTGCAGTTCTAACACCATTTGTATCCCTAATATCACCTGTAAAAACTTCAATTTTTGCGAGTTTATCCTTTGGTAAAGTATCTAACCATCCCCAACTGTTAAATGAATTATAATAACAAAATGCTCTTATATTGCAATCAATAGCTAATAGTTCTTCTACCAAATGAGAGCCAATAAATCCATCAGCTCCTGTTACTAAAATATTCTTACCTGTAAGTTCCATTAATTAATTTAAAATATCTTTAAATATCCTTTTTAGTGTTAAAGTTAAAATTGTTAAAAATCCAAATAGTATTCCCCCTAGCAATGCACCTTTTAGTTTACCAAATCTTTCTACTTGTAACGGAAATATTGGCTCATCAATTACCTGGATTAGGGGTGTTTCTTTAAGGAGCGTAATTTTCGACAATTCTAAATTCTTTAAGAATTCAGCTAGAATGACCTTATTTGTTTCGGCAGAAAACTGTGCTCTTTGTACTGGTGCCACCCGTTGTGAAAGTCTTGTAGGGTTTAAATTAGGTGTTGCATCAGTAACTTTTGCAGCTGTAAATATAGCTCCATTCATTACCAGCCTAACAGAATCTGTTTTATGCTGTAAAATATTTACGTTATCGATTGATTTCTTTGTTTTGGTCCGCACATAAAAATCATTTACATTTTTTACAATTTGATCGTTGAACTCTTTTGCAAAGAATTCATTTTGCGATTTTACATCAACTTTAATGATACTTAATTCAGGATCTGGCTTATCAACAAAGAGATAATTTTTATTAATATCAATTACAATACTAGTGATGATACTATCTCTAACACGATTTTTATGAGCTGCGGCTTCTTTAAAATTAATATCCTTTAAGTTTGGGTTATCTTTCCAAATTGATTTTAGATCGTTAAATTCAATATAAGCATCAATCAATAATTTTTTCTTACCATTAAAATCTACCTCACTTAACAAGGTTTCTTCAACCATCTTTCTTGATTTGTAAAGTTTAATAATATTGTCCCCATGAAAAAGATCACCACCACCACTTCCTAAATTAATCCCTGCAATGGATGCTAAACTTCCAATATTCCCTAGTCCTCCTTGAGATGACCCATCTTCTAATACAAAATTAGTTGTGGCGGTATAAATTGGTTTTTTTTTAGCGGCATAATAATAACCAAAAACGCCTCCTACAATGCCAAAAAATAAAATAATAAACCCCTTAGATAGAATAAAACGAAACCCTCTCCCTAACTTAAGTAGAAGTTCCTTTAAAGTTATTTCATCTGAAGTTTTACTCTGATTATCAGCTGTCATTTACTTAACAAGTTAGTTTATAAATATAATGGATACTATCTTTTGAGGAATATTTCGCTGTATAAATTTCTATCACAGTTTATTTCAGTAAACTTACCAAAATAGCACCCAAAGAGGCAATTGCAGTTCCAATTCCAATCCATGCTTGTGCATTTAATCGCTCTTTTTCTGCTCTTTTTGGAACAAAAATCTCTGCCCCAGGTTTAATTCTAGGATAATTATTAAAGAACAAGAATTTTTTAGCGCCAGCTGCAGTTCCATTAGCATATTTAACATAAGCTTTATTTTTAAGTGCTTTATCTGTAAAGCCTCCTGCACCGTTTACGTAGTCTCTAAAACTTTTACCAGTCAAATAAACAATACTATTAGGACTAAGCACTTCTCCTGTAACTTTAACAACTTGTAATTGACGTGGGATACGAATTATATCGCCATCTTCTATTATAAGATCTTGTTTAGAAAGAGGCTTATCTAGAATTGCTGTCAAATTAATCCCTACCAAATCAGATTGAATAAGTTTTTGTTCTACTTCTGCTGCAAGTGTATCTTTAACGCCTGTCTCTTGTATTCTTTTTAAACTTAACAGTTTTTTCTCTTCTTCCTCTTTATTATTAATTGCATTTTTATCCGCTGGATTAACTTTTTCAGCACCTGGTCTTTTCAATGAAGCTCCTTCTGTGTAAGCTGAAGGTGTTAATCCTCCTGCCCTTTTAATTAAGTCAGATATTCGTTCATTCTTTTTTATAATCGTATAAGGACCTGGGTATAATACTTCGCCTTCTATTATTACTTGCTTTTGCACTTGATAACCAGAAGAACTACGTACAGAGATTACATCAAAAGGTTTTAAAATGACATTATTCTCCAAAATTTTCAAATTTTGATCTACATTTACAGTAATAACCTGAGCAGTACGAGCAGATACTGAGCTAACATCACTATTTTTTATTCTTCTAGAAATCTCAATTCGCTTAGCTGTAGCACCTTCTTTAAAACCTCCAGCCATTTGAATAACCGATTCTAAACTCATGCTATCTGCGTAATTGAATATACCTGGCGCTCTTACTTCTCCTTGAATGGTAATCTTATATTCATCACGCAAATCAAAAATTGACGAAATTGTCACCTTATCTTCACGCTGTAAAGGAATATCAGAATTCGTCCCTGCCATAAGCTTAGCTACATCAAATGAAAGTAAGCTAGGAGTATTATCAGCATTTAAACGATTAATATATCCGCGATTTAAAAAAGCATCTTCAGTTAAACCTGCCGCTTTAGCAATTAATGCTTTTAAAGTTAACCCTTTTTCTAACTCATATTGTCCAGGTCTAAAAACTGCTCCTGCAATTTCCACTCGATTCTCAAAACGATCTAAAATAGGTTCTACTAAATAAGTATCTCCATTTTTTGGAATATATGTAGCAAACGCTGTTGAGGAAATATCACTAATGCGACGTTCTTTATCTGTATTCTGAAAACTTTTAATTTGGGCCGTATAGGCTTTTGTCGTGAAACCACTTGCAAAATTTATCAGATCTTGCAAGCTTTCTCCATTTTTAACTTCAAATAAAGCAGGTTGAACAACCTCTCCCTGTATTTCAACTCTTTTTTCAAATACTGGGATGTAAATTACATCCTGATCTTGTAAACGAATGTTATCTTTTTGAATTCCGCCAAGTAGGAAATCATATACATCTATGGTAGAAACAACTTTATTATTTCTTATGACTTGAATATTACGGTACGACCCATTTTTAGATGGGCCGCCAGAAGCACCTAAAGCATTATAAACAGTAGATAATGAAGATATCGTATAAGTCCCAGCTTTAACAACTTGACCGGTAATGGTTACTTTTATACTTCTAATATTTCCTAAATTAACCGCTACACTTGTACGGCCAGAACGTAGTGCTGGATATGTCGAAGACATTAGCGAACGAATTTTCGAAGTAGCTTGTTCAATACTTAATCCACCAACAGCAATTCTTCCTACAAATTCTAAATTAATAACACCTTCTGGACTCACCTGTAAAGTATATGTTTTTTCATTATCTCCAGTTAAATCAATTATTAGTTTATCATCCGGTCCAATAATATATCCTTTTGGTGTAGCAATACGCAAATTTGGTTCAAAAGTAATATTCCCATTGCGAAATAAATCTGAACCAAAAATCTTAGTGGCAAAGCTTTCCTCTTTCTTATCTTTTCCAGCAGTATCTACATTGAGATTCGCATCATTATAGGTTCTATTAGTTGAGGAAGTTTGATCAGTATTATTTTGATTGCGAAGTTTCTCTACACGAAGTTTAAATTTTCTTACCTCTTCAGCTTTCATTCCACGAGCTAAAGCCATTTGTTCCAATTGAGCTTCACTTGTAAAACCAATTGACTCAGCTTGTTTCATGATCTCTAAAATTCGCGTATCAGAAAGCTCATCTACTTTGATATTTGTATAATTATTTTGTGCTAAAACAGTGCTGTTAAAGCTTAAGATAATCAGCAAAATCGCGAATAATTGAAGTATGTTTTTTTTCATAAGTGTCTGTAAGATTAATCTACTCAAAATAATTTAGAGTTTTAAACTCCCCTTGTTTTAAATATTCATCCTTTTTCATCAAGTGCAAATCAGCCTGCATCATATCTTTTACCAATGCTGGCAAATCATATTTAGGTTTCCATCCTAACTGAGTTTTTGATTTAGTCGGATCTCCTAATAATAAATCAACTTCAGTCGGCCTAAAGTATTTTGGATCTACCTTAACAACAGTCATGCCCAATTTTAAATTGTCTCCATTTAAACCTAAACTTTCAACTTTTAATTGATCGATATCAATGATTACACCTTGTTCATTTACATCCTTTCCGCTAAACTCAATTTCAATACCCAACTCCGCAAAACTCATGCGCACAAAATCACGAACCGTAGTCGTAACCCCCGTAGCAATTACAAAATCTTCTGCCTTTTCTTGTTGCAAAATTAACCACATCGCTTCGATATAATCTTTAGCATGCCCCCAATCACGTTGAGCGGAAAGATTGCCTAAGTATAAACAATTTTGTAACCCCAAGGCAATTTTACAAGCTGCCCTTGTAATTTTACGTGTTACAAAAGTTTCTCCTCTTAATGGGCTTTCATGATTAAATAGAATGCCATTGCAAGCGAACATACCATAAGCTTCACGATAGTTTACTGTAATCCAGTAGCCATAAATTTTAGCTACTGCATATGGAGAACGTGGATAAAATGGTGTAGTTTCACTTTGAGGTACAGCCTGAACTAAGCCATATAATTCTGATGTAGAAGCTTGATAAATTTTTGTTTTCTGAGCCAGGCCTAATATCCTTACAGCTTCCAATAAACGTAAAGTTCCAATACCATCTGCGTTAGCTGTATATTCTGGCATTTCAAAACTTACTTGAACATGACTCATCGCCGCCAAATTATAAATTTCATCCGGCTGCGTTTCTTGAATAATTCGGATAAGATTTGTAGAATCTGTTAAATCGCCATAATGCAATTTAAAATGTACATTATTGTCGTGCTGATCTTGGTATAAATGATCTATTCTGTCTGTATTGAACAAAGACGAGCGTCTTTTGATACCGTGTACAAAATATCCTTTTTTTAACAAAAACTCTGCTAAATAGGCCCCATCTTGACCTGTAACGCCTGTAATAAGTGCAACTTTCATAGATTGATTAAGCGGTTCTCACAATTGCAAACATACAGATTAATTTCATCTGATAGAAAATTATCATTTAATGATTCTCAGTAAATACTCACCATAACCACTCTTTACTAATGGCGTAGCAATCTTTCTCAATTGTTCATCATTAATAAATCCCATTCGATAAGCTATTTCTTCAATGCATCCAATTTTTAAACCCTGACGTTCCTCAATGATTTGAACAAATTGGCCTGCTTGCATTAACGAGGTAAAAGTTCCTGTATCTAGCCAAGCAGTTCCCCGACTTAACACACCTACTTTTAATTTACCTTTTTCTAAATATACTCTATTCACATCTGTAATTTCATATTCTCCACGAGGTGATGGTTTAATATTTTTAGCAATATCAACTACTGAATTATCATAAAAATATAAGCCTGGTACTGCATAATCAGACTTAGGTTGAATTGGTTTTTCTTCTATAGAAATTGCATTTTTATCTGCATCAAATTCTACTACACCATACCGCTCCGGATCAGAAACTTGATAGGCGAATACCACCCCCCCATCAGGATCTGCGCTAGCTTGAAGCAACTTTGCCATACCATCACCATGAAAAATATTATCACCAAGCACTAAGGCAACTTTATCTTCTCCAATAAATTCTTCGCCAATTACAAAAGCTTGAGCCAAACCATTTGGTTCATGTTGTACTGCATAACTGAATTTACAACCTAAATCAGTACCATCGCCTAGTAATTTCTCAAAATTTGGCAAATCATGAGGTGTAGAAATAATCAAAACTTCCTTTATCCCAGCCAACATTAAAGTTGATAATGGATAATAAATCATCGGCTTATCGTAAACTGGCATCATTTGTTTACTACATGCAAGTGTTAATGGGTGTAAACGAGTTCCGCTACCCCCGGCTAAAATTATGCCTTTCATTTAATTAAATTTTAGATAAGATTTCTATTTGTTTAATACACAACTCTAAACTATGCCTCCAATAAGGGATATTTAGGTTAAAAGTGTTCTTTATTTTGTTTTTATCCATTACCGAAAACAATGGTCGTTTAGCCCTAGTTGGATAAGCTGACCCTGGTATAGGATTTAGCTTTAATTGCATTTTACTAATATCAAATATCGCTTTAGCAAAATCAAACCAAGAAGTTACACCCTCATTACTATAATGATATAACCCATAGTTTTCACTTTTAGAATCAATTATATCGAAAATAGCATTGGCTAAATCTATGGCATACGTAGGAGTACCAACTTGGTCTGCTATCACACTTAATTCTTCTCTTTCTGATCCTAATTTAAGCATTGTTTTAACAAAATTATTTGCATACTCCGAGTACAGCCAACTCGTACGAAGTATAAAATAAGCATTTAAGCATTCAGCAATAGCTAGTTCACCATCTAATTTTGTTTGTCCATATATATTAATCGGTTTAGCAATATCTTCTTCTGTTAATAATTTTACATCATTACCTTCAAAAACAAAATCTGTAGAAACATGAATTAAAACTGATCCATATGTTTTACAAGCATTGGCTAAATTAAATGCGCCTATTTCATTGACAGCTTTTGCCAATTCTTGTTCATCTTCTGCTTTATCTACAGCAGTATAAGCGGCACAATTGATCACATAATCAGGCTTTTCAAGCTCAAATAATGAATTTAAAAGTGAGGGATTTAAAATATTAGCCTCTTGCTCCAAAGGAAACGCAATTGAGCTAATTTCTCTTTTATGAGCAACAACTTTAAGGCATTGCCCCAGCTGGCCTCCAGCTCCAATAACAATTATTCTACTCATTAGACAAGGATGCAAAAGAATTTAAAATTAAATCTTTATCAGAAATTAGCTGTTTTTCTTGTGGAATCACCCAATTAATATTTAAAGTTGGATCATTATACATTACTCCCTGCTCAGATTCTTTGTTATAATAATTATCACATTTATAAAAGAATTCCGCTGTTTCGCTTAAAACGGCAAAACCATGTAAAAACCCTCGAGGAACATATAATTGCAATTTATTTTCAGCGCTTAATTCTACAGCAACATGTTGACTATAAGTAGGAGACCCTTTTCTTGCGTCAACAGCTACATCAAGGACTTTTCCGCTTAACACACGCACTAATTTAGCTTGTGCATATTCTCCTTTCTGAGCATGTAATGCCCTAATTACTCCATAAGATGAGAATGACTGATTGTCTTGAACGAAATTGCCTGAAAGACCTGTTTTACTTTCAAACGTGGTTTGATTAAAACTCTCAAAAAAATAACCTCTCGAGTCATCAAATAATCTAGGCTTAATAATTAAACAATCTTTTAAGCCGGTTTCTTGAATTTCCATTAATTAGTATGATATTGTTTAGTATAATAGGCTTGATAATTACCCGAAGTTACATTATTTAACCAATCCTCATTCTGTAAATACCAATCTACTGTTTTTGCTAATCCCTCCTCAAACTGCAAACTCGGCACCCAATCCAACTCATTTTGCAGTTTGGTAGAATCTATCGCATAACGTAAATCATGCCCGGCCCTATCGGTTACAAAAGTGATTAGTTTTGCAGATGCTCCTTCAGCTCTCCCTAGTTTCTGATCCATTATCCGGCACAACAAATGGATTAGGTCAATATTCTTCCATTCGTTATGACCGCCAATATTATATGTCTGCCCTGTTTTAGCGTTATGGAAAATTACATCTATTGCCCTTGCATGATCTTCAACCCATAACCAATCGCGTACATTTTCTCCTTTGCCATAAACTGGTACTGGCTTATTATTTTTAATGTTGTTGATCGCTAACGGGATCAGTTTTTCAGGGAAATGATGCGATCCATAATTGTTTGAACAGTTGGAAATAACAATGTCTAAACCATACGTATCGTGGTAAGCTCGTACAAAATGGTCGGAACTTGCTTTTGATGCAGAATATGGACTATGGGGATCATAGCTTGTACTTTCTGTAAACATTCCAGTTTCTCCAAGCGCTCCGTAAACTTCATCAGTGGATACATGGTAAAAACGTTTATCCGCATAATCACCTTTCCAATATTCCCTGGCCGCGTTTAACAGGTTCACAGTCCCAATCACGTTAGTCATTACAAAAGCACTTGGGTCTGCAATGGAACGGTCTACGTGAGATTCTGCTGCCAAATGGATCACAGCATCAAAGTTCTCTGATTTAAAAAGATTGTTTATCTCTGCCGCATTGGTAATATCGGCTTTTACAAACCTATAATTGTTCCTGTTTTCGATATCTGTTAGATTTGCCAGATTTCCCGCATAGGTTAGCGCATCGAGGTTAATTATTTCGTACTGCGGATAGTTGTTTACAAATCTGCGGACTACGTGTGAGCCAATAAAACCAGCACCGCCGGTAATTAAAATTTTCTTCAAGGTATTTATCAATTAGTTTTAAGTAGTTAAATTGCCAACATTAAGTATAAATTACAAACAATTACCATCCTTATTCTTTTAAATTTACACTAGTTTCAAGTTCTGTATACCATTCCAAACCATATTTTCTAATTAATGGCTCTTTTAGAAACTGATAAACAGGCACTTTAAGCTCTCTACCAAAAGTACAAGCATCATGGCAAATGTGCCATCTATCGTAATTTAGCACATCAAATTCTGCGTATCTTGTGATTCGTATCGGATACAAATGGCAAGATATAGGTTTTTTCCAATCCACTAAACCCTGTTCATATGCTTTTTCAATTGCACATTTTGTAATTCCATTTTCGAAAGTTACATAAGCACATTCTTTATGGCCATCTACACATGGGGTAGTCAAATCTCCGTCAGCATCCACTACTGATGTTCCCTGTTCTTCTATGGCCTTTATACCTTTAGGCGCTAATAAATGTTTTATTTTAGGATAAATCTCAGCTAAAATAGCCGTCTCGGCTACTTCTAATGGAGCACCTGCATCACCTTCTACACAACAAATTCCTTTGCACTTGCTTAAATTACACACAAAGTTTTCACTAATTACATCTTCATGCACTAAAGCACCCTGTACTTCTATCATTTAATAATTATTTACCTATTGGATATTTTAATCCTTCGGCGGATTTAATTTCTAAGGTTACTGAACCAACTAAAATTTCTACTTGCGCTTTTACAGGCACTCTATTGCCATCATCTGTAATCCAAAGATATAGTTTACTATCCTTTTTAAAGATACGACCAGGTTTAATAGATGGACTAAATTTTAAGCATCGTATTGTACCTAATTTACTTTTAATGGTTTCTTTACCTACATATTGAATTTCTAACTGAGATATTTCATCACTCAAAAAGTAATTAAGTTTAAATTTATCTCCCACTTTTAATTTAGCAATATCAAGGCTACGAGAAAAATAATAAGCAGAAACTAAATCGAAAGTTTGTGTAGTTGGTGTGGCAAAAGTTCCTTTATTGGCAACTACTTTCTTAAAGTCCTGATAAAATCTAGCTTTATCCTGTCTACGGTAGCTTGCTTCACGAATATTTTCTTGATAAAAATAAGGTGTTAAATCCGTTTTATCGATATACGAATCGTAGTGATCTCTTACTTTGTAGAATATATCAAAGGTACCTGATGTTTGTGCGTCAACTACAAGTCTATAAACAGGTTTATTATCAAATTTCACATCAGAAGCCATTACTTTTATAGTCGCTTCTGCAGCTGTAAGAAAGCCATACTTTAGTTTATAACTCAGTACTTCTCCCTCTTTAAAGATGGGGTCCTTCTTTAAAGGCAATTCCTCTTGTGCTGAACTATTAAATCCAATTAAACCAAGAGCAAGAAATAAAATTAGTTTTCTCATACAGCTATGCAAACAAAAAGCACTCCAAAATTGTTAGTCCTTCCGTTTGTAAATTGGAACAGTAGAGCACGGCTCTCCATACATTATACTTTTTACTACTGGGGTTAATAAAGCAGTAATTTCCACATAAGCAGAAATTGGCACCTCTAAATCTGCACATCCCTTAATTACCACACGCTCTCCAGCGAATTCATTAATATCGATTTTAGCCAATGCCTTTGTATAGAGTACTGTTTCAAGGGTTTCTAGATTGCCAAAAACCACTTCATTCGCAAAAGGCTTCATTCTATTTGCTAATAACATATATGCCCAAGTAGGCACAATTGCATCAGCACTGCAAATTATTGCAATGTTTTGATCTTGGTATTGTTCCCAGTTATGTTCTTTTATAAATGCTCTAAAGTCTTGCTCTTTTAAGATCAATCCATGAAATAGATTGTCTTTAATATCATACACCAATCGTTCTCCTTTGTGGAAATACTCCTCTAAATTTAAGGTAACTAAACCACTTGAAGCTACTTTATTAACGATGTTTTCTTGAATATCCATGGCTCTTAAAAAATAAAAAACCGTTCTAACTAATGTTAGAACGGTTACAAAATTACGTAAATAAGATTAATAGAATTTCACTCTATTGTCTTTTATCTCACTTTTATCTTGTAATGCTTGAAAAGCCGCACCTAAAGAGCGTTGCGTAATTCCTAATAGCATTGTTTCTTTTTGTTTGAACATGTTATCTATTGGTGCAGGATTAGCAAATCCATCCACCACAAATACATATACACCTTTTTCTCCCTCAACTGGCTTAGATAATTTACCTACTTGAGATCCGAACACAGCTCCTACAACTTTGTTCTCTTGAGCTAACCCTGGAATAATTGGGTTAGCAAATACCATATTTTGAACAGGTGTTGCAGCTTTTCCTAGTTTTGAAGCTACTTGATCTATTGAACTTGTACCTGCTAAAGCTTTATTAATTTTATCGGTTAACAATTTAGCTTTTACAGCATTCATTACCATTGGTTGAATTTGTTTTTTAACATCTTCTAATGACAACTGACCTTTTGGCTTCACATCTGTTAAATGCGCTACTACAAAACCGTCTTCCATTGTATATACCTGAGGTAATACATCACCTTTTTCTGCTTCATAAGCATCTCTAATTAATGGACGAGGACTATCTAACCCTGGAGCATAACCTTGAGTAGGTGTGATTTTATCTGCTACTGCAACTGTATATCCTTTTTGTTGTGCTAAAGAACTAAAATTAGCTGGTTTCACTTCATTTAAGAAATTGATTGCTTTTTTATAAGCTGCATCTCTAGTTTTAGAACTTGGAGTTAAACTTTTCTCGATGTAAGCTAATTTAGCTACCCTTGAAGAACCAATTTGCTTCTCAATTTTAATTACATGAATTCCAAATTGAGATTTAACCACTTTAATATCACCAGGCTTACCATTAAATGCAGCATTTTCGAATTCTGCAACCATTGTATTACGAGCAAATGTACCTAAATCGCCGCCTTTATCTTTAGATCCATCCACACTGTATTTTTTAGCCAATTCTCCGAAATTGCTTCCACCTTGAGCTAATGATTTTAAAGAATCTGCTAATTTAAATGCCGCTGATTCTCCAATTTTACTCGGATCGATTAATATATGGCTTGCTTTTACTGAATCAGGTGAGAAACGAGTATCAATTACTTTAATTAATTTATAAGAATTGCCCGATAAAATAGGACCGTAGTAACTGCCTGCTGAGTAATTGAAAATTACTGAATCTACAGCAGGGTCTAATTTTCCTTTAGCGATATAAGCATAAGGAACTTTCACATCAGAATTATTTGCTGCAAACAACGAATCGTTTGGCGTAGTTTTAAAATCTGCTGCTAATTTTTCTACTTGAGTTTTTACAACTGCACTATCTGCAGCGGTTGGTTTAATGCTGAAATGCACATATTCAAAACCACGAGTTTCATTCGGGTTATCAAAACGTTTTTTATTAGCATCATAATATGCTTGATAATCAGCATCTGTAAGTTTTACCGCAGCATCTAAAATAGAACTGTAATCTAAATTAACATATTTGAAGTTAACCAATTTATTACGGTTAATGTATTCGTCGTTGGCCTCTAAAGAAGTTACATAAACAGAGTTACGAACAAGATTAACATATTTTTGTTGCAAAGCTTGCTTTTCTATTTCTGCTTGCAACATGTCCCATTGTTGTTTCAATTTTGGATCTTTTTGTTGTGCTTTTAATGAGCTTAAAACTGCTGAGCGATCTACTTGACCAGTTTGTTGATTACCAAAATATTGTACAATTAATGGGCTTGGGTTTTTACCTTGTAACAAATCAAATAATTCATCACCAGAAATACTTAAACCTAATCGTGCATATTCTTTAGTTAAAAGTTTGCTTGCAACTTCAGCTTGCCACGCATTATCTACAGCCATAGCTTGCATTTGCGCATTTACACTACCACCATATTGTTGCTTAAATTGTGCAACACTTTGCTCTACTTTAGGGTTAAACTCTTCGTATTTGATTTCCTCACCATCTATTGAGCCAACGGTGTTTCTAGATGAACCAAAAAGTGAAGAACTGTGCTGAAGCAAAGGTTCTAAAACAAATAACGCCAATACCACTGCAATACCTCCAACTAGAAAATACCCCATCTTGGTACGCATGAAAGTCATTAATCCCATATTATTCTTATTTTATATTTTTTTTTAAGAGGGCGCAAGATACAAATTTGCAACTAATTAGAAAACATTAAATTTTATTTGATCTTTATAGCGAAACTTGCATAGAACTAAGCGATTACAAAGCTAGATTAATTATCGTTTTAAGGTCTTAAATCGCCTTTTACGTAGGTTGTTCCAGATGCTTGAATTATCTTATAGGTACTAAAATCTTGTGGTGCTGTAAATTCTGTCCCAGTTGCTACGCTTCCATCTTTTTTTGAAGTTACTGTGCCATAGGGCGACGAATACATCTTTTTATTTTCATCCCATATTAATTCTTCTGTCGTAAAAGTGATTTGATCATTTACTACGACTACATTTTTTCTGAAAATGGTGATTTTATCCGTTTGCTTATTAATCGCATAGCCAGATGTAATGGTTCCGGTAGGTTTAAGAAACTCGTTAAAGAATTCTATTTTAACTCCTTTTGGCATTTCATTATACATAGCCCCTTCAGATGGAGTAACTTTATCTAAAATTGGAGCATAACCTTTAGCCTTTACCTTCGCAGAATCACTATAAATGATTTCAACTCCATAGGAACGATCTGTACTTAACGTTATTTTTTTGGCAGAAATAGAAGTTGCATTTTTCAAGTCATCATCATTACAAGATGATAAGACTATTAATTGCACTAAAAAGAGAATTAAAATGCCAGATTTAATACCCGACGTTTTCATTAGTCAAATCTAAACCTTTGGAACCAACTGCTATCATTCAGTACAAATCCTAAATGAATATTGATATATTTTTCTTGCAACAAACCATTGCTCACTGTACCTCTTTTACCTAATTCGGCAGTTAAATTCATTTTATAGAAAGTCCCTCTACTATAAGATGCTAATGGCAACCCAAATCCGAAAGTAACAGCCATTTGTTTAATATCTTGGTTGTTCATTTGGATATAGGTTTTATCGTATTGGAAACCCAATCTATAATCCACTCTTTTAAAATAGCCATTAATTGCACTAACATCTGGTGTAAATTGTCCACCTACAGAAAATCCGTAAGTATCTTGTAAGCCTTGATTTACATTATCGATAGAAAGATTAGACCATTTGCCCATGCGGTAATCTGCCCCAACCATCCATTTATTATCTTTTTGTATACTGATACCAAAATTATGTATCAAAGGTAATTTTAAATTCGTCGGGCTATTTTCTACTAATAACAGTGTATCTAACGCTGTTTGCTCGTTACCTGATGCGTCATTAAAATATTGAGTAACTACTTGACTGTTTTTTAAATTGATTTTTGACGAAGAAGAACCTGAATAACCTAATACTAACGATGTTTTGTTATCTAATCTAAAATCATATTGTGCTCCATAAGAAAAACTAACACCACCTACACTATTTTTAGTTTGCATACGCGAATTAATGCTTCCAGGATCATTTACATATTCTGTAGATCTATTTTCTGATAAATTACCAAACAAATATTCTGCATTAGCACCTACTCTAAAATGATCTTCAAATTGAATACCATAACCTAAATAAGCTTTGGTTAAACCGCCTTCGCCATTGTATTTATAATCTACTGTTTTAGTATTAGCTGTTGTCGTTCCTACTTTCAACGTGTTTTTAAAATTATAGCCCAATTCAGAATATGGTAATATCCCAAAACTCAATGCCGACTTTTTACTTACTGGAAATGCTAGAGCAACATGGCTCAATGTAGCATTGAAGCTATTCTCTGTCTGAGTACTGTTTTTTAACTCCGTAATGTTTCCACTCATGCCAATATCTAACGTGGTCGCATTAATACCTGCATAAGAAGCAGGGTTTTGTATATTTATATTGTTAAAGAAGCTTGGTTTATAAACTGCTGTAGAAATGCCTCCCATTGCTCTAAATTGTGGCAACATCGAACCTTTTATATTACCAACACCAAATTTAGAATATGGTGATTGTACAGTAACTTGTGCATTCGCAACTATACTCATTAACAATAGGCAAACAGCAAGTGTATATTTTAATTTATGGTACATATTATAATGTAATAACTTCATTTAATCCTTTTAAAACCAAATATGGTTCATGTATAATTTGGGTGGCAAAGATGCTATTTTTTAATTGCATGTTCAAAAAATCGGCATCACCTCCTGTAATAATTACTTTAAGGTCTTTATTCTTTTTATTTTCTAAGGATATAAAACCCTCTACTTCATTCAAAATTCCTTGTAAAACACCATTTTTAATGGCATTAATGGTATTCGTACCTTCTGGAATATTATTTTCTTCATTCTTCCAATTCACAAGCGGTAATCTTCCTGTATAATGATTTAATGCTTCAAATCTCATTTTTATTCCCAGGCTTATACTTCCTCCAAAGTATTCATTTGTAGCAGTTAACACATCGTAAGTAATGCAAGTTCCTGCATCAATCATCAAACAATTGTTACCAGGGTACAAACAATATGCTGCAATTACTTTTGCCCATCTATCTAACCCTAAAGTACTTAATGTTTGATAGTTATTCTTTATTTTACCTTTTATTTCAGTAGTGAAAGGGATATAGTTTACGAGTTGTTTTAAATAATCGCTCAGCTCTTTTATCTCTTTATTTACACTTGAAACTGTAGCATTTTTTATCTGATACTTTTCAATTAAGACTTTTAAACTAGTTTCATCTAGTTCTTTTAATCGCTCATAGTGCACTAGCTCTTTCTGATTAAAAATAGCCAGCTTACTATTTGTATTCCCTATATCTATTACCAGATTATGCATTAGTGCTACCAAGGATAGACTTCATGGCACAAAGCTATTAATCTTTAGCAAGTTTCAAGCTGTCAAATTGTTAAAAAAGGTTAAACAAACAAAAAATACTGGATGCAAAGTACCAATACTGCAAACAACGATTCGTAAAACCAACGCTTTTTAGCGTTCGAAAATAATACGCCAATAGTACTGCCCCTGGAGGAACACTCAATAGAAAATGATAAACCCTGAAATCTGGTTTGGTGTAAAAACTAATAATTGCGATGATAAACATGAAAAATAGCATCTGAAATGCTTTCCTGGTACTAATAAAACTCCTAAAAAAGTTTTCGCGTAGTTGGAATGAAGCCAATATCATAATCACACTTATAGGAATGAGTACTAAATAATCGTTGAAATTGATCTTAAGTGTCGATGGAAATTTGTTCACTAATGGTCGCCAAATTTTGTAAAACTGAGTTATGTTATCATTCCAATAATAAAATACAGCAACGAAGAAAAACAAGGTTAAAAAACCAATAAATCCAGCAACCCATTCTCTCCAATTAAAAGAGCGATAGAGCAATAAGCTAAGCCAAAGCATAACTAATAGCACAATAAACGGGAAATAAATTAAAGTGCCAAGCGCAATGATCATCCCTACATCAAACAAGCTCATCATGGCGTTTGGTGTTTTACCAATTTTCAAAAATTTATCCATGATCCAAATCAATAGAAAATTACAGATTAGTGGTGGACTTAGAATTAAAAATTGCAAGAATAGGCTTGATGCAGTAATATAAAGCAAAGCTGGCAAGTAACTTGGTTTGGCTAACAAGCCATGGTTATTAATTATTCTATTAAATAATACAGCTTGAATAAAGGTAATACAAGTTGCGAAAAATATATTTACAGCAGGTGAAAAAGAGCTTGTTAATGGAATTTGGATGAAAAATTTCGTGTATGACTCTAAAAACTCAAAATTTAACTGATCGGGCAGATTTAAAAAAATAGCCAATCGCATAAATATGGCGTATGCAGCTAATATTAATAGATTAATAGGGTTTAAATTTCTAAATTGATTGATCATGCCTGTTTGCTAAAGGCAAAGTAAAGAAATTTATCTGGCAAAAGACTTCACCATGTTGTCAATAATTGAAGCCGTTTCATCTGGGAAATTAAACTGATGTTCTTGTGGATTACGTACAAACTCTTTCAAAATAGGCAACCAATTTTTGTTGCTTCCCCAAATTACAGGCAATCCTAATTGCTTTAAGGCATAAGCATTACATTGCTGTTCGTACTGAAATCTCATTGGCGCAACTAATAATTTTTTTCCTAAAAATAATGCTTCAGCTGGGCCTTCAAATCCTCCGCCAGTAAATAAGCCTTCACAGCTTGCCATACTTTTATTAAACTTTTCATTATTTACAGGCTCCACAAACACATTTCCATCGGTGTAAGCTGTTTTTGTATGTTTAGAAAAAACTTCCCATCTAGTTGCTGGAATTTGCTTCAATATTTTAACTAAATGTTTATCATCAATTGCAGGAAGATAAACTGTATAGTGGCCTAAATTAGTTGATTGTAAGTTTCTAATTTCACTTCTAATAACTGGTGTATAAATGAAATTATCGTATTTTTCGAAGTGAAAACCAATGTGATGAGTGGTTGGAGCATAATGACTTAAAATGATTTTACCCCAATCGACAGTTTTAGGTCTGGGTACTTTTTTAGATTTGAAAGCGGCTTGGTGACTTAAAGAAACACTTTCCAATCCTTGTTTTTTGCAGGCCCACGCTGTAACTGGTTCAAAATCATTAATAATTAGGTTATACTCTTTTAAAGGAACAGCTTTCATGTCTTTTATAAAACGCGGCAAATTCATGTTACGCCATGTCTTATAATGATGTACGCCCCCTTTTTTTCCAAAAATAAAGCTAAAACCATGCAATTGATATTTTACTTCTTGTGTTAATTTAACATCAGCTTGAGTGCCAGAAATTAGAATATCTAAGTCGCCATATTGTTGCAACAATGGAATAATTTCCCTTGCCCTACTAATATGTCCGTTACCAGTACCTTGAATTGCATAAAGTATCTTCATCAGCTCCTAATATCTGTATTTTTCAGCAATATTTATAGTTTAATGGGAATGAAGCTATCAAGATTTTATGCTTTAGACAATTTCCAATTTAATCTTTTGCAATAACGTATTAATATCTAGCTTGCTATGTAGATCTTCGCTATCAGATAATACCCCTTGTTCAACTTCATCTTTTTCAAAATCCTTAGCTTCATAATTAAACACCTTCCACTCCTTATTAGTGTATTCTAAAGCAGTTAAACTCTCTACCCAATCGCCACTGTTCAAGTACATTACTTTTCCATTTTCAGTAATAATTTCACGCATTTCTGGTTGATGAATATGACCACAAACTACATATTCATATCCTTTTTCTATGGCTAAATCCGCAGCAGTTTGCTCAAAACTATTGATGAATTTTACTGCATCCTTAAACTTTGCTTTTACTTTTTGTGAAAAACTCATTTTCTCTCTTCCAAATACAGCCAAACACCAATTTACCATACTGTTAAGTAAGATTAAGCTATCGTAGCCAACTGCACCCAATTTCGCTAACCATTTAGAATGTTGCATGGTTACATCAAAAATATCGCCATGAAAAAACCATGCTTTTTTACCATCTAGCTCTAAAACTAATTTATTTTGCAAATGAAATGCGCCCATGTGCATATCTGCAAACTTGCGTAAAAGCTCATCGTGATTACCTGTTAAATAATATACAGGAACTCCTTCAACCACAAATTTCATGAGTTTTCTAATAATTTTCATATGTGTTTCAGGCCAGTATCTTTTACTAAACTGCCAAATATCAATGATATCACCATTTAGAATAATCATTTTTGGCTTGATACTTTTAAGATATTTCAGCAGCTCTTTTGCATGGCAACCATAGGTACCTAAGTGAACATCAGAAATTACAGCAATTTCTACTTCTCTCTTTTCCATAACCTAATTTTTTGGGGATAAAATGCCTTGCCTATTAAACTAGCTTCATTCGGTGGGATAAAACAATTTGCTCTAGTCTTCTTCTTCATCAATAGTCAGATCATAAGGACTAAAGAAGAATGCAACTAGTACAACTAAGCAAATGATTAAAAATAACTCCGGCATTTGATTCATTTTATTTTACAAAAATGCAAAGCACAGGTTAATAAGATGTTAAGGGAAGATTATTAATTGGATTAAAGATTAAAGCCGCAGATTCGCAGATTAATTAGAATATAAGCTCGTCATGTTCATGCAAATTGAAATCATGAAGTTGGCTAGTTTGCTCCCTAGTCGTTTTTGCGAGGAGCGAAGCGACGTGGAAATCTCCTATTTATTAGCTGTCATGCCCAGCTTGACTGGGCATCGTAATGCGATAAAAGGCCGCAGATGCGCAGATTACATTAAATCCTAATACGATAGTAAGTTTTTTTACGCATTACGATCCCCGTTTTCACGGGAATGACGAGTGTAAAAAAGCCGCAGATTTACAGATTTGTTTAATCTGCGAATCTGCGGCTATATCTTATCAGAAAAATTATTAAGCTGCTTTCTTTTTCTTATTCTCTGTGTAAAAGGCGAAACCTAAAAAGCCTAACAATAATATCGATCCAGTTAATGAAATTTTCTCTCCTAAGTAATAGGATTTAGGTTCGAATTTAAATTCCACTTTATGATTACCAGCTTCTAATTGTGCTGCACGTAATACGTAATCTGCTCTAAAATATGGTTTTTCCTTCCCGTCAACATACATATTCCATCCTTTATCGTAATAAATCTCAGAGAATACAGCAATTGCATCTCTTGGTGCGCTATACGAATATTCAATATGGTCTGGATGATAATTTTCCATTTTGATAAACGCCGTTGGATCAGCACCCAAACGTGTAGTATCTATCAGTTTTTTATATTGCTCATCAACAATAGCCTCATTTTTCGGATCGAAACTATTAATTGCTTTCATCTCCTCATCAGAATTTTTTACAAACTGAACGCCTTTTACTATCCAAGCGTTACCTAATGCTGTTGTATTTCTCGACATTTTGTAAGAACCATTTTGAGGATCTTGTGTAATGAAATACTTTGCATTTAGCATATCTAAAACATCTTGATTTACGCTTTTAGAAAATTGATTTTGGATCAATTCATCATATCTTTTCAGCTTTGCGGCATGGTAACCACCAATTGTTTTATGAAATGATGAAGTGCTTGCGTCTTGAAACGTATTTATCGATTGATCGTACACTCTAAAGTTTGGATCTTTATCTGCCATGATGAAATTATCTACATCACGAGGTTGGAAATAGTTTGCCAATGCAGATTTACTCTCGAAATTTTTGTTGTTTAAATACCGGCGATCTACTTGCCACATATCAATTAACACTGCTAGTGCCAGTAGACCAAATGCCAATTGCATGTTCATTTTTTTAGTGATAAATGCCCATACAATACCAAAACCAACAACGATAAATAAGAATGAACGAAGTGCATCTGCTCTAGCGATTGAAATACGATCTTCAATTAATGCATTAGCAATTTTTTGTGCCACACCGGCATTATTTTGTACTGCTTGGGTTAAAGCCTGTACAATTTGCGCATGATTTTCTGTTTTAAAGCTGAAAAATAATGTTGGTATCAGAGCAACGATTAAAGCAAATCCACCAGTTATACCTGCAGACCATGTTAATTTTTTAACTAAAATCTTTTGATCGATTTGACCTTCTTGTGTTTCTTTAATCGCTAAAAATGCAAGTATTGGAACCATTAATCCTACTACTGCTAAGATCGATTCGACTGCTCTAAACTTATTGTATAAAGGGAAATAATCAAAGAATAAATCTGAAACCAATGGGAAGTTTCTACCAAAGGATAAAAGAATAAATAATACCGTTGTTGCTAATATCCACCATTTTAAACGGCTACGAACAATAAATAAACCAAATACAAATAAGAAACAAACAATAGATCCGAAATAATAACCACCAGAAGTACTAGGCTTTTCTCCCCAATATTGTTGCATATTCTATTGAGAAGCTAGTTGCTGAATAGCTTGTGGGGTTTGATTAGGATCGCCTCCAGTAACTTCTGCAACTGCTTTGTACATGTGGCTTTCTGGCTTAATCAATTCATCAATACTTGTTGCACCGCCATATAAATTAGGAATAAGGAAAGTAAAACTTTCGCCCACACCTTGGCTCCAACCATAGGCATATTCTTTACTCATGCCAGCATTTTTTTCTGCAGAAGCAGTGGTTAGATTAGATTTTCCACGATTGGTTTCTTTAGCATATTCTGATGTTGTCCACAATAAACTAGCATTAATCATCACCGCTAAAACTACCGCAGCACCTAAAAAACCTAATGCCTTACCTAAAGCCGGTAATGTTTTGTTTTTATACGCCTGATAAATTTCAATCCCAACAAAAATAAGAATGGATAGAAATAGGTAATATGTCATTTGAACGTGATTCGCCCTAATTTCTAGTGCTAAAAATAAAGCTGTTAAGCTAGCGCCAACCCAATACTTACCTCGTAACGTTAATATCAGCCCTGCTATAATTGGCGCAAAAAAACCAATTGCTAATGCTTTATTACTATGCCCAGTTGCAATTAAAACAAAATTATACGTGGTAAATGCGAATGCTATGGCACCCGCAGCAGCTAACCAAGGGTTTACCTTTAGCGTAATAAATAAAAAGTAAGCGCCTATTAGCAACAATAAAACAGTTCCTACTGGATTTGGTAATGCTTTAGTAATTAACGCAATACCATAGGTAGCACCATTATATGCATATTGTACCCAGATTTGATAGGCTGGCATACCGCCAAACATCTGATTAGTCCAAAGTGGGCCTTTACCATCTTTGTCCTTATACTCCATAATTTCTTTTTGCATTGCTTTACTTTGCAATACATCACTTTGAGCGGGAGCTTTTCCCTGTAAAACAGGACTGAAATACACAAAACAGAGAACTACAAATAATGCAATGATGGCTACATGTGTGCCATTCTGTTTAAACCAATTGTTCATTAAGGTTATTTTAAGATTAACGTAATCCCAAAAATAGAAAATTGATACAGATTAGGAAGTATTTTTTTTAGGATCAAGAAGCGAGAATCAAGTATCGAGATTTTAGTCTCCCAAAAATGACAACTAAAAGCTGTCAAATGCCAAGTGAAAACTATTTAACTTCTTCGTAATCTACAAAATCACCAAGTTTATCGGCATTGCCCTTTTTTTCTTTTTTAGGCATGTAATCTATTGAAATAGAACCTTCTGGTTTTCTAGAATAGTTTTGTTGTTGTTGATTAGTTGTCTGGTTTTGCATATTGCTAAAAACATTTTTTAGCATCACAGGAAATATCATTCGAATTAAAACTCGAATAATCCAAAGCACTATTATTGTTATAAGAAGAAATTTAATAAGCACCATAATATAAGTATTAACGCAAATATAGACGTGGTGGTTAATTTATTGTTACTTTTTTAAAAGATAATTGCACTATAATTACAATTTCTAGTTTGAATTGTTTCCTCAATACATCAATCTTCTTCAATGATTTCGCAAACTCTTCCTACTTGTCCATCTTCTAACCGCACTTTTATCCCTCTAGAATGAAAAGTAGATGAAGTTAATAAATCTTTAACCACACCATAAGTTACATTTCCATTGCGTTGGTCTTTTTTCAAGATAATTCCAACTTCTAAACCTGGGTAAACGTCTTTTCTATTTTGTCCTTGCATAATTTTTTAAGTTATCGTCATTGCTTCGTACCTCGCAATGACGCGATGGTTAGGATAATTTACTTCCCAAACCTTTCTTCGAATACTTTTTCTAGGGCAAACATTTCATCTCGTAAGCGAGCAGCCATTAAAAAGTCCATATCTTTAGCCGCTTTCTGCATGTCTTTTCGTGTTTTATCAATTGCTTTTTGCATTTCTGGTTTGGTCATGTACTGGATAACCGGATCTGCAGCAATGCTAACTTCATCAACCTCTACATATGCTTTTGCACGAGCTTTACCTTCAGAAAAATCTAAGATTGACCCTTGCTCAATAATCTCTTCTCTTGTTTTTCCAACTGTTTTTGGTGTGATGCCATGCTCTAAATTATACGCAATTTGTTTTTCTCTACGCCTATTCGTTTCATCAATCGTTCTTTCCATTGATTGAGTTATATTATCGGCATACATAATTACTCTACCCCTATCATTTCTCGCCGCACGACCAATCGTTTGTATTAAAGCTCTATCTGAGCGTAAAAAACCTTCTTTATCTGCATCTAAAATGGCTACTAAGCTTACTTCTGGCAAATCCAATCCTTCACGCAACAAGTTAATTCCTACCAATACATCAAATTCGCCCAAACGTAAACCTCGCAAAATTTCTACTCGTTCTAAGGTTTTTACCTCTGAGTGGATATAACGACATTTAATATTTAATCGATCCATATATTTAGTCAGTTCTTCCGCCATGCGCTTTGTTAATGTGGTTACTAAAACGCGATCGCCCATTTTAATGGTTTTATCAATTTCATCCAACAAATCATCTACTTGATTAATTGCCGGTCTGACCTCAATAACTGGATCTAGTAAACCTGTCGGCCTAATTACTTGCTCAATTACAATCCCTTCAGATTTTTCTAATTCGTAATCGGCAGGAGTTGCACTTACATAAATGGTTTGTGGGGCCAAACGTTCAAATTCGTCAAAGTTCAATGGACGATTATCTAAAGCCGACGGCAAGCGGAACCCATATTCTACCAACGACATTTTACGCGAACGGTCACCGCCGTACATTGCTCTAATTTGTGGAACGGTAACATGACTTTCATCAATAATCATTAAGTAATCATCTGGAAAATAGTCTAGCAAGCAGAATGGGCGCATCCCTGGCGAACGTCCATCAAAAAAACGTGAATAATTTTCAATTCCAGAGCAATAACCCAACTCTTTCATCATTTCGATATCAAAATTCACTCTTTCTTCCAAACGCTTAGCTTCGAGCAATTGCCTATCTCCTAACAATTGGTTTTTCCGCAATTCCAATTCTTCTTGTATTCCCCAAATGGAAGAATTAAACCTATCTTTTGGCGTAACAAACAGATTGGCTGGATAAATTGCCATATCCTCTAATTTTTCAATCGTTTTTCCAGTAACTGGATCAATAACTGATAATTCTTCAATATCATCTCCAAAAAAAGAAACGCGATACGCATTATCCAAATAAGCTGGATAAATATCAACAGTATCACCTTTCACACGAAAAGTTCCACGTTTAAAATCGTTAATGGTACGAGCATATAAAATCTCTACCAAGCTATGTAAAAAAGAGTTTCTGCTTATTCTAGTTCCTACTGCAAAGCGGAAAACTGATCTTGAAAAATCTTCGGGATTTCCCATACCGTAAATGCAGGAAATAGACGAAACTACGATTACATCGCGTCTGCCCGACATTAATGCGGATGTAGTACGCAAACGTAGTTTTTCAATCTCTTCGTTTATTTGTAAATCCTTTTCAATGTAAGTATTGGTAGTAGGCATGTAAGCCTCAGGCTGATAATAATCGTAATACGAAACAAAGTAGTTTACCGCATTTTCAGGGAAAAACTGTTTAAATTCTCCATACAACTGAGCAGCCAACGTTTTATTATGACTTAAAATTAAGGTCGGCTTTTGCGTTTGCTCAATTACGTTTGCTACTGTAAATGTTTTCCCTGAGCCTGTAACGCCGAGCAAAGTTTGGTAGTGCTCCTCATTTTTAACCCCTTCTACTAACTGTTTTATCGCATTTGGCTGATCGCCAGTCGGTTTATAATCCGAAATGATTTTGAACTTCATGTTAGGTAAAGATAATAAGTTGGCTCGGGAAGAACAAGTTATTAAGGGTTTGGTTTGGTTGTTTAGTGAAAAGTGTAAAAGAATTTAATCTGCCATTTTTACTTCGTTTTGAGAATAAAAACACAGTCCTTAAAACGGGGTTTGGTCGGGGTTGGTTCGGGGTTTGGTCGGACTTGTGACAATTGAATCCGACCAATGTTCGAATAAAATCCGAATTAAAGTTGAACAAATAATTAACCTCTTTAAATTATTACAAATTCTTATGAAATTATTTAACTAATAAGAAATATCTTTAAGCAATTATGCAGTTGTTAATTTACACTCCTAAAGTTACACCTCGAATAAAGTATACGTTTAACTTTATTTTTAGAGAGATTTTACATTGCGATTTCGAATTTACCAGTGTCGCGGCTGATTTTAGCACTAGTCATTTGCCTAAAATCAGTTACACTGATATCCCATTGAGGGATGAGCTATTTTTTACCTGTTCATCTTTTTTAACAAAACATAACATTGAACCAATTACGATAAAGGAAACTCTCTTTGGCGATCAAAAAGTGCCTTTCCCCGTAGAGAATGGTGCATTACCGTTTGATATTTTTGCAGCTTCTTTTTACTTTTTAAGTAGATATGAAGAATATTTGCCATTTGAGGCTGATGAACATCAGCGTTATCCTGCTACGCAAAGCCTTCAATATAAATTAGATGTATTGAAAATTCCTGTAATTGATAGTTGGGCGCTACTTTTAAAAAATATTTTGCTTAAAAAATTCCCGACACTAACTTTTAGGAAAAGGAAATTCGAATTTATTCCAACGATTGATGTAGATCGAGCTTATCATTTCCGCTCTAGCGGGATTTTAAAAAACACCGTTCGCTTTTTTAAAGCTGCCTTGAAACTGAATACCGAAAAAATTGCAAATCTAATTAGCACTGGGTTAGGTCAAGATGATCCTTTTGACACCTACGAATACCTAGCGGATATTCATGCTCAATATAACTTACGAGCTATTTTCTTTTTTTTATTAGCGAAACAAGGGCATGAAGAATTTGATCAAAATATTGATCCAGAAGATGAAGTTTTTAAAAATTTAATTAGCAATGTATCTCAAATAGCACAAATTGGACTTCATCCCTCTTATGCTTCCACTACTGAAACAAAAAAGATAAGTGAAGAATTGGTAAGGTTACAAGAAATTGCTCAAAAAAGGATTGATACTTCACGGCAGCATTTTTTAAAATTGAGTTTCCCACAAACTTATTTACAACTTATTAAAGCAGGCATTAACCACGATTATTCTATGGGCTATGCTTCTCAAATTGGTTTTAGAGCAGGGACTTGTACTTCATTTTTTTGGTACGATTTACAATTGGAAAAGCAAACGCACTTAAAAATTCATCCTTTTGCCGTAATGGATGTAACCTTACAACAATATTTAAAATTAAATCCGCTAGAAGCTATTTCCAAAATAGAAGAATTGATATTGAGTGTGAAATTAGTCGACGGAACTTTTTGCAGTTTGTGGCACAATGAATCACTTTCTGAAACTGGTAAATGGAAAGGATGGAAAACTGTTTACGATGAAATGTTGAAGAATTCATTAAATTAGCTTACGTTATCAATCTAAGTTATTGAGCATTTAATAACAAACACTATCCTTTTAAAAGACTAAGATGACATCTTTTTTGTTATCTTTAGGTTATGATCTTCGACCTAAGCAAAACTAATTCTATTGCCAATACGTTCATCGCAGAACTTCGAGATGAAACCATACAGAAAGATTCCATGAGATTTCGTAAAAACATGGAACGTTTGGGTGCATTTTTCGCTTTAGAAATTAGTAAATCATTAACTTTTGTTGAGATTGATACACAAACACCACTAGGTATTGCTAAGAGTAAAGTATTAGCAAATCAACCTGTTTTAACTACTATTTTGAGAGCTGGTTTACCGATGCAAGAAGGCATGTTAAGTATTTTTGATCGTGCTGATTGTGCTTTTATTACCGCATATCGCAAAACAAAAAAGAACGGTGATTTTGTAATTCAAATGGAACATATTTCTTCACCAGATTTAGAAGGGAAAGTTGTTATTCTTGCCGATCCGATGTTAGCGACAGGATTAAGTATGGTTTTGTGTGCAAAAGAGTTAATTAATCGATACAAAATAAAAAAATTACATATAGTTGCCGCCATTGCGAGTACTGAAGGTGTAAAACATGTGCGTGCAAATTTGCCAAAGGCAGATTTATGGCTAGGCGCAATTGATGATGAAATGACCAGCAAATCTTATATCGTCCCAGGTTTGGGTGACGCCGGAGATTTGGCTTATGGAACCAAGGCTTAATTTATTTAAAGCTGTCGTCACCCTGAATTTATTTCAGGGTCTTCTATAAGTTGGTCTACAGGCAGATGCTGAAATAAATTCAGCATGACGATTGAATAGACCATCAATGTCTTAACTTTACAGCCTTCAACATTACAATTTTCTTAATGATCAAACATATCTTCTTCGACCTTGACCACACCATTTGGGATTTTGACCGTAATGCACAAGAAACTTTAATAGAGCTTTATGAAGTGTATGCGCTTAAATCATTAGGTTTACATTCTGCACAAGAATTTATTGATCGATATACCGAAAATAATCATCGCCTTTGGGCAAAATATCATTTAGGAGAAATTACCAAAGAAACACTTCGAGAAGAACGGTTTAGAAGTACTTTTTTAGAATTAGGTGTAAAACCTGAGCATGTTCCGCATCAATTTGAAGATGATTATGTAAAAATCAGTCCAACAAAAACCAATTTATTTGCTGGCGCAGAGAAAGTTTTAACTTATCTCCAAAAGAAATATCAATTACACATTATTTCTAATGGATTTAAAGAAACTACATTAACAAAAATGGAGCTTTCGGGTTTAAATCCTTATTTCACGCATGTAATTATTTCTGAAGATGTTGGCGTAAATAAACCTAACCGGATTATATTTGAACATGCTTTAGCAAAAGCATCCGCACAAAAAGAAGAAAGCATTATGATTGGCGATAGTTTGGAAGCGGATATTCGAGGTGCACAAGGTTTTGGGCTAAAGGCTATCTTTTTTAATCCGCTAAATATTGAAAAACCAGCAGATGTTGAATGGCAGATTTCTAGTCTAGAAGAGCTGCTTCATCACTTTTAACATTTCTTAACACATTTAGGTTTGATGTTTGAATTATGCTCAAACACACACAAATGAACTAGTATGAAAACTTACATCCTTTTAGGTATGGCACTGTTAAGTGCGCACCTAAGCTTCGCTCAAAACAACAACGCAGAAGTATTTTTACAAATTGAAGATCGAGGTAACTTTACGGTTTATCTTGATAATGAATTAGTTGGTTCTTCAAAAGGTAGATTTAGATTTTACGATGTTGATCATACATCTCCATCATTAACTATTCTACAAGGGAATAGACGCATTTTTAATAGTAGAATTAGTGTTCGTCCGGAACAAAGATTGGTTTTAACCTTTACGCTACGTAGTGGATTAAAGACAATAAATGAATTAAAAATCTACAGGAATGGACAATATGCCTTAGATGATTTTGATAATTATACGGGTTCATATAACACTGGAGTAGTTCCTCCAACAGTTCCAAATCGTAATCCAACGAATCAATTTAACAATTTATTGGCGATGGTAAAAAGAGAGCCATTTGATGATGGAAAAATTAAAGTTATCCAAGCTTATACTGTAAATTCTTATTTATCAACTGCTCAAGCTGCCATTTTATTGAAAAACTTTAGTCAAGATGATAAGAAATTATTTCTCGCTAAAAGTCTTGCTCCTGTAATTTCAGATTTGCAAAATTACTATACATTAAAAGAGGAATTTACCTTTTTAAGTAGCAAGGATGAGTTTCTGAATTTCTTAAATGACAGTAAATCATCAGGCAGAAAAAGAGGCATGAGTGCAACAACCTTTGAACAATTAAGATTGAGTGTAAAACGAGAAGCTTTTGATGATGATAAAACAAAAGTCATTCAAGCAAGTATTCAAAATTCGGCACCATCAACCGTACAAATAGGCGAATTATTAAGACTGTATAGTTTTGAAGATAAAGCGTTGGTTTGCGCAAAAATGGCGTATAATTTTGTATCTGATCAACAACGCTATTTTACCTTAAAAGATGTTTTCAAATTTAGAAGCAATCAAGATTCATTGTTAGAATTTTTAGGACAGAAATAACCTAACTTTATAAAATGAATACAGGCAAAGTATATCAATCCGTCATAAAAAAAGTTGCTGCTTATAAAGCTAAATTGGCTAATATGAATGAAGAAAATTTTATACATATTCCACCAATTGGCGGTTGGAGTTATAGTGAAGTCTATTCTCATATTTTCGATTCGAGTTTACTTTCCTTATTAGCATTAAATAATTGTGTAAAAGGCGAAGGAGAAATTAAGCCAACGCATTGGGCAGTAAAAATGGTTTTATTTTTTGGCTCCTTCCCGCCGGGAAAGAGGTATAATGTTCCCAAAAGATTAGCTGAAAGGGTTAAAAAAATTAATCTAATGGCAGCAGAGCAATTTATATTAGATTTCGAATTGCAATTGGCAAAAAATTATCCCTTAATAGAAAAAGCCAGTTCAAAAATAAAGACCAAACATCCAAGGTTAGGTTACTTAAATGCAAAACAATGGTTAAGGTTTATTGAAATTCACTTGAACCATCATTTAAAGCAATTGGGCAGAATAGAAAAGAGTTTTCAGCAGAGCGCATAAATTTTTACATCTTTGCGTTAATGAAATTACCCGCCATAAAAGGTTTTGATGAAGAAGCATTTAACAAGTATTTAAAAAATACGGGTTGGCTAATGTCTGGCAAACTATTAAGCTTAATGGTGGGGTTTTTAGTTACTCGTTATTTAGGTCCAGCATTATTTGGCGATTTAAGTTTCGCACTCGCTCTTGTCGCCATTACCGCAGCAGTTGGTGCTTTAGGTTTGGATACTTTTATTATTAGGGAAATTATAAATGAGCCAACAAAAAGAGATGAAATTTTAGGTACAGCTTTGTGGCTACGTTTAGGAACAAATATTCTATTAATCCCTATCACCTTATTTGTTTATCTCATATTTCATCGTTTATCTGCAACTCCTGGTGATAGTTTAACTTTATTTGTCGCGTTACTGGCACTAACTTCAGTGTTTAAATCATTCAATGTAATTGATGCCTACTTTCAATCTCAGGTAAAGTCAAAATATGTAGTTTATGTTCAAAATATTTGCTTAATCGTAACTGCAATATTAAAAATTGTAGTGGTATGGCTAGGTTTACCTTTACTTTATTTAGTTCTCGTTTTAGTAGTAGATGCTTTTATTTTAGCTGTCGGATTAGTTATTGTATACCAAAACAGAGGCTTAAGTATTTTAAGTTGGAGTTTTAGCAAAGCCAGAGGCATTTCCCTTTTAAAACAATCATTTCCTTTAATATTATCGGCAATAATGGTTTCTATTTACATGAAAATAGATCAGGTAATGCTAAAACAAGTGGGAAGTGCCGCTGTTGGTATATATAGTGCAGCGGCAAGTTTAAGCGAAGCATGGTATTTTATTCCAACTGCAATTATTACCTCTGTATTTCCAGCAATTATTAATGCTCATAAAACGGATTTAGCACGTTACCAAAAACGGTTAAAAAATTTATATGACTTGTTAATTTACATAAGCCTACCTGTGGCTATTTTTATCAGCTTTTTTGCCAATCAAATTATACATATTATTTTCGATAATAAATTTGAAGGCGCTGGAACAATGCTTTCCATCCATATTTGGTCAGGTCTATTTGTTTTTCTCGGTGTAGCAAGTTCTCAATATTTATTAGCAGAGGGATATACTAGAATATCGTTTTACAGAACTGCGGCTGGTGCAATACTAAATATTCTTTTAAACCTTTGGCTAATCCCAAAATATGCAGGTGTAGGGGCATCAATTGCTACTTTAATTGCTTGCATGGCATCCACCTTTTATCTTTTATTCATTCCTAAAACTCGTCAGCAAGGAATAATGATGTTAAAATCATTATTTTTGGTTTCTGTATTCCAAAAAATAGTTAAACGTTGAGCAAATTTAAAGCACTAGCAACCCTAATCAGCAAGCCCAAAAGGCTAAATGCATTATTATCTTATGGACATAAGGGCTATTTAGCCACAATTGGTTGGTTTACCGCATTTGATACCCACCAAGCTGTAGATAATAATGGCTTGCCACTTCCCTGGGTAACCTATTCTTTCATCGATTTTATTAAAACTCGTTTAACTAAAGAACTTTCTATTTTTGAATATGGCTCTGGTAATTCTACTTTATTTTATGCGAAAAGAGTTCGCCGAGTAGTTTCTGTAGAACACGATGAAGCTTGGTTCAATAAAATTGTAAAAGAGAAAGCAGAAAACGCTGAAATGATTTTTACGCATTTAGAAAAAGGCGGTGAATACAGTAAGAAAGCTGCTTTATTGGGTGAAAAATTCGATGTAATTATTGTTGATGGCAGAGACCGTGTAAATTGTTGTAAAAACAGTGTTGCTGCATTAACTCCAAATGGCGTTTTAGTTTTGGATGATTCTGAAAGAGAAATTTATGAAGAAGCTAGAACTTTTTTAACCTCAAATGGGTTTAAAGAGTTGCCGTTTACTGGAATTTCACCTGGATTGTTCTATAACAAAGCTACCTCTGTTTTTTATAAAGCCGATAACTGTTTGGGTATTTAAATTTATAACCCTTTATCATGCAGAATTTTGCACCAATAGCTCTATTTGTTTACAACCGTCCGAAACATACCGAACGTACCATTAAATTCTTGCAACAAAACGAATTGGCATCAGAAAGTCGTTTATTTATTTTTTCTGATGGAGCAAAAACAACCGCAGATGAAGATAAAGTAAAAGAAGTTAGAGACTTTATTAAAAAAATTGATGGTTTTAAATCAGTAGAAATTATTGAGAGTAAAACCAATCTGGGTTTAGCAAATTCGGTAATTGCAGGCGTGAATCGTTTAACAACAACTTATGGACAAGTTATTGTTTTTGAAGATGATTTGATTTCTTCACCTTATACTTTAACTTATTTTAATGAAGCCTTAAATCGATACCGCAATGAAGAAAAGGTGATGCATATTGGCGCTTACATGTATACGCTAAAAGATGAGACTTTACCACAAAGTTTCTTTTATAGAGCTGCAACCAGTTGGGGATGGGCAACATGGGCAAGAGCTTGGCAAAACTTCGAACCCAACATTGATACGTTACTCCAACAGTTCGACAGCAAAAAGAAACATGATTTTTCTATAGAAAACACCATGAACTTTTGGAAACAGATGCAAGATTTTAAGAATGGAAAAAATAATTCGTGGGCTATACGTTGGTATGCATCTATCTTTCTAAAAGGAGGCTTAACGCTAAATCCTTCACAATCTTTAGTCAATAATATTGGTCACGATGGTACGGGTATACACTCTGGAATGAGTGATATTTATAATGTAATTATCAATCCGCAGCCTATTAAAGAATTTCCAACTGTTGTTGAGGAAAATAAAAAAGCGTACCAAGCTATTAAACACTTTTTAGCTAATAGAAAAGGAAGTTTGTGGGCAAGAATAAAAAGATATTTAAAAGAAAAATTAGCTTAAGGCTTTCTAGCTTCCAAAATTATATATGGCGATAATTGTTTCGAATCAAAAGCGAAAACTTTTGTAAATAACTTACCACCTAACCACATTGTTTTTTTAAGTAATCTAGCGGGTAAAGATTTTTGTTTTTCATTTTCTAACCACACACTAAATTTACCGAAATAACGAGATTGAATTACTTCTAATCCTGCATCCTTGCAAATTTTAGCTAGTAACGCGGGATCCATGCAATTAATATTGTGCTTATCGTAATTTTCTTTATCGAAATTCTTTTGAAACCAACCATTTAACGCTTTAAAATTTGGTAGCGTTATAAATAAAGTTCCTCCAGATTTTACAAAAGCAATATGACGATTTATAATATCTGCAGTATCGTTAAAATGTTCAATTAACCCGCAGCTAAGCACTAAATCATATTGATTTTCTGGTGTATACTTAAATAAATCTGTTTCAATAATATGAATATCGTTGGTGGCTAAACCATTCGTTTTTAGCAATTGTTCGGTAATTGGAGGATGAACAAAATAATCCAGTAGCGTAACATCGAGGTTTAAATATTTCTTTAAAAAAACAGCATAATACCCTGGGAAACCACCTAATTCAATTGCAGTTTTTATGTTGTTTGTTGCCACAATATCCGCCAGTTGGCGATGAAATAAATAAGTGGAAGGTATAGCAACCGATAAATCCGTTTTACTTTCCCAATAGTTTACCCAAAAATCTCTGTCGGTTAAAAGGTTCGTCATATGTTTGACAAAGAAACACAAAGTATAATGAATATTAAAATGTCTATATTATATTGCTGAACTGTTCAATTGTTTTATTGTTTTGTTTAACAATTTAACACTATTAACAATTTGGTTTACTCGAATAAATGTATTTTTGATTGATTTGAAAGTTGTACACTTAAATACTTACGATGGAAATGGAGGCGCTGGCAGAGCTTGCCTTCGTTTAAGTGACGCCCTGAAATCAAATGGCATTGATTCGAAGGTGTTGGTCTATTACAAATTTGGTCAGAACCCTAAAATCGATACTTTCAGTAAAAATGTTTTCGCTAAAGCTAAAGCCGTTTTCAATATTATGGCAGAGCGTTATTTAGCTAAACTATTTGTAAAAGCAGTTAAAACACCTTTTTCTTTGCAATGGTTTGGCAAATCAATTGTCAATCATCCAGAATTAAAATCTGCAGATATTATTCATTTACATTGGATTAATCACGGGTTTTTATCTCCTAAATTTTTAGCAGAGCTCGATGAATTGGAAAAGCCAATTGTTTGGACTTTCCATGATAGCAATGCATTTACAGGGGGTTGTCATGTGCGTTACAGCTGTGAACATTTTCATAAACAATGTGGTAATTGTCCTTTACTAAAATTTGATGGGCCAAATGATATCTCTCATAAAAATTGGCTCCGCAAACAAAAAGCATATTCAGAATTAAATTTTCATATTGTAGCACCAAGCAATTGGATGGCAAATTCAGTCAAACAAAGTAGTTTATTGGGCGTTAGGAAAATTTCAGTAATTCCGAATACGTTAGAAATTGATGTTTTTAAACCTTACGTAAAAGCGGAGGCCAAACAAATTCTTAAGATACCTGCACATCATTTTGTGTTGATGAGCGGATTTATGCCTTCAAAAAATGATAAACATAAAGGAACTCAATATTTGATAGATGCATTAAATGAATTAGCAGCCCGTCCTGAAATACCTAATGAGCAAATAGAACTAGTTATTTTTGGCAATAAGGATGAGAAAGCTGTTCCAGAGTTTCCTTTTAAAACAACGTTTTTAGGCACCATTTCTAAAGATGAGCATTTAGCAAAATGTTACGCAGCAGCAGATGCTTTTATCACGCCATCATTAGAAGATAACCTACCCAATACCGTAATGGAAAGCTTGGCTTGTGCAACGCCTGTAATTGCTTTTAAAACTGGCGGAATTCCAGATATGGTCATGCATTTAAAGAATGGATATTTGGCAAATTACGAATCAGCTATAGATTTAGCTGATGGAATTGAATGGCTTTTTTTACATCAAGATAAAGAAGCGGTTCAAAAGGAAGCTAGAAGAACTATTTTAAACCATTTTGCACCATCACTAATTGCAGATGAACACGAAGAATTATATCAAAGTTTATTAAACGCTTTGCCTAAATGACCATAAATCCGAAACTTAGCGTAATTACGATAGTATATAACAACGTGGTGGCTATTGAGCGAACCATGCTTTCTGTGTTAAACCAAACCTACTCCAATATTGAATATATTGTAATTGATGGTGCTTCGAACGATGGGACAATAGATATTATTACTAAATACAAAAATAGACTAGCTATTTTTGTTTCAGAGCAAGATAGAGGTATTTACGATGCCATGAATAAAGGTTTGGCATTGGCCACAGGCGATTACGTACTTTTTATGAACTCTGGGGATGAAATTTATGCACCAGAAACGGTTACAGATGTTTTTGCTTCGGCACCATCGGGTGATATTTATTATGGAGAAACTGAAATGTATGATGCGAATTGGAAAAGTTTAGGACAACGACGTCACCGTGCGCCAGAGCATTTTGATTGGCATAGTTTTAAGTTCGGCATGAATGTTAGTCACCAAGCAATTTATATCAAGCGTAGCTTAACCGAGCCTTATGATTTACAGTACAAATACAGCTCAGATATTGACTGGATTATCAAAGCCGCTAAAAAATCATCTAATATTGTAAATACACACCTATACGTTGCTAAATATTTAGTTGGCGGCATGAGTAAGCAAAAACATTTAGCCAGTTTAAAAGAGCGTTTTAAAATACTAAGTCATTATTATGGATTTATTCCTAATGTGTTAAATCACATTTTTATCGCGTTAAACTTAGCGCAATATTTCTTAAGGCATAGAAGAACGAACGATTAATAAAGTGCAATTGTTTCTTCATTTCGAATTATCCTTCAGAATAAAATCTTGTAACCACAGCCATAACTCAAGCGTGTATTTTTATCTATTCTAAACAAATTATTTCCCTAACTGTATTTAATATATCATTCTATTAAAAACATAAATTATGGGACAATTAAATAATCGCACAATTGCAGTGCTTTCGGAAAGCGGTTTTGAGGAAGTTGAATTAACTGAGCCAGTAAAAAGATTAAAAGAAGAAGGCGCTACTGTTCATATCATCTCTTCAAAAAGTGGTAAATTAAAAGCTTGGAATCACGATCATTGGTCTATAGAAGTAGATATTGATAAAACACTAAGCGAAGTAAATGCTAATGAATATGATGGATTGGTCTTACCAGGTGGGGTAATTAATCCAGATCAACTACGTGTAAATGATGATGCCATTGCTTTTGTGAAAGCATTTTTTGAAGCAGGAAAACCTGTTGCAGCAATTTGCCACGGACCTCAAACATTAATTAATGCTGGTGTTGTAGAAGGCAGAAAATTAACATCTGTAAAAAATATCTCTCTAGATTTAATTAATGCAGGTGCAAATTGGGTTGATGAAGAAGTTGTTGTTGATCAAGGTTTAGTAACAAGTAGAACGCCAAAGGATTTACCAGCTTTTAACGATAAAATTGTTGAAGAATTTGCGGAAGGTGTTCATGAAGGACAACACGCTTAGAAACTAATACATTAAAAGCCACGGCTTCACTGCGAATCTGTGGCTCAATTTTTTATTGTTATTCTGTTTTATAAGCAGGATCATTTTGTCTAAAGCGAGCAGCAATTTTTGCTAATTCAGCATCTGTTAGCTTTGTCGTCATTTTTAACGACTTCACAAACGAATCCACTTCTTCTTTTGAGGCTGGACAACCAATGATGTTTTTTCCTTTGGTTTCAAAACTAGTGCCTTCTGGCCTTAAATGAGAATCTACCAACAATTTGCCATTTGCATCAAATATAAACCATATTGGGATTCCAAAACCATCACTATTATATTTCTTGATTAGATCCATTGCTCCTGGATTCTCAAGGTTCTCTTTCCCTTTTGATTCCATAACCGTTAAGTGTTTAATTACAAAACTTTTATCGAATAAAGCTTTTAACTCTGGGTCATTCATGCTATCATCCATCTTATGACACCAACCACACCACGACGCACTAAATTTAATAAACACTTTTTTATTTTGTGCTTTTGCTTCCTTAAAAGCTTCTTTCAATACATCATCTGCTGATGAAGGTGTACTTTGTGCAAATGCCATATTTACAATAAATAAGGCAACAACTGTAAATAATAGATGTTTAATCTTCATGATTTTCAAATTACTATAAACTAATTTAAGAATTTTAGCTATAAACCAAGAAAAAATTAAATGCCATAAAAACAAAAGGCTGCAAGCAAATGCTTACAAACTTTTGATATAAGTTTTTATTACAATTCGGATTGAAGTATTTTACCATCCATTTTAGTTTGCTGTTCAGTTTTCCGAACTAGTTTTCCTGGTTTGTACTTCCATCTCCGATGACTCCAAAGCCAGTATGCTGGTTCTTCTTTAATGAAATCCTCTAAAAACCGTGTATGCAATTCAGTTATTTCAAATTCAGCTGTGTTTTTTGGATCTAAACAAATTGGCACACAATCAACCTCATAATATCCTCTTTTTAAATAGCTTGTTTTTAAATAAAAAACAGGCCTATTCGTTTTCTTTGCAATTTTTTCTACTCCTAATTGAATAGCGGCATCTTGATGTAGAAGTGTAGTCCAATATTGTGAGTCCTCTTTTGATGGAGCCTGATCACTTCCAAAAGTGAACATAGTTGGATAATGCTTAGTCGATTGAATCGCTCTGATTGTTTGGCGCATTGAAACCATCTGGTTTCCATATCTACTCCTCATTTTCAAAAACCAATTATCAAAAATCTCACTACTTAATGGCTTATAGATAGGATGATGTTGGCCAGAAAACGTCATTCCAATTGCCATACACACCCATTCGTAATTTCCATAATGAGATGAGCAGAAAAGTACACTTTCATTATTCCTTAGATAAGCCTCAACTAAATCTACATTCTTGAATTTTACACGTTTATTTAATTCTTTGGCAGACATACTTCTCATCTTGATGACTTCAAACATCAAAGACGCTAAATATTTAAAAAACTTCTTTTCGATTGCAATAATCTGTTCTAAATTTTTCTCCGGAAAGGAGTTTAATAGATTTTCTCTAACTACCTTTTTACGGTAGCCAAAGACATGATAAATGAACACATAGAAGATATCTGCCAATAAGTATAAAAATCCCAAAGGCAAGAAAGATAGCGTCGTTAAAAAAAATACACCAAGATATGAGAACCCCTTTTGAAACATTTTTGATCCACTTAAATACAAAAGTAAATAGCTATAACTATATAATTATCATCATATTATGATTTTTACTTTAGAGCTATAAGTTTTGAAACTCTGATGACAAAACAAGAGTTTATGCAGTTCAAAAAAGAAAAGCCTGTAAACTTTCGCTTACAGGCTTTATTATTTTTAGTCTTTAACAGATTAATTTTTACTTCCGTTTGCTTTACGTAGCTGTTCTGTTAAGAAAATTTTACGTAAACGAATACTTTGAGGTGTTACTTCAATATATTCATCAGCTTGAATGTACTCCATACATTCTTCTAAAGAGAATTTAATAGCTGGAGCGATACGCGTATTATCATCAGTACCAGAAGCACGCATGTTAGTTAATGCTTTTCCTTTAACAATGTTAATCACCAAATCGTTATCGCGAATGTGCTCTCCTAAAATTTGACCTTCATAAATATCAACTCCTGGATCTACAAAGAAACGGCCTCTATCTTGTAATTTATCGATAGAATAAGCAGTAGTCATACCTTTATCCATAGAAATTAATACACCATTTAAACGACCAGGAATTGTACCTTTCCAAGGCTCGTAAGCTTTAAAACGGTGTGCCATAATCGCCTCGCCAGCAGTTGCAGTTAATACGTTGTTACGCAAACCGATAATACCACGAGCTGGGATTTCGAATTCTAAGTGTTGTAAATCGCCTTTTGGCTCCATGATTAACAACTCACCTTTACGTTGAGTTACTAATTCGATTACCTTACCAGCAACATCACCAGGTACGTCTACAATTAAAGTTTCAATTGGCTCACATTTTTTACCGTCAATTTCTTTAACGATAACCTGTGGCTGTCCAACCTGTAACTCATAACCTTCGCGACGCATCGTTTCGATTAATACTGATAAATGGAGAATACCGCGACCGTAAACCAACCACGAATCTGCACCTTGAGTTTCAACAACCTTAAGAGCTAGATTTTTCTCCATTTCTTTCATCAAACGATCTTTTATACGTTGAGAAGTAACTAATTTACCTTCTTTACCAAAGAAAGGTGAGTTATTAATGGTGAACAACATGTTCATTGTTGGCTCATCGATGCTAATTACTGGTAATTGCTCTGGTGCCTCAAAATCAGCAATAGTATCACCGATATCAAAACCATCAATACCTACAACAGCACAAATATCTCCAGAACTAACTTCCGTAGTTCTAATTTTACCTAAACCTTCAAAAGTGTACAATTCTTTCACTCTAGATTTAACCAATTTACCATCACGTTTAATTAACGTAATAGGTTGGTTTTCTTTAATTGTACCACGGTGTACACGCCCAATTGCAATACGACCAACAAAAGATGAATAATCTAATGATGTAATTTGCATTTGCAAAGTACCTTCTAACATTGGTGGAGCTGGAATATTAGCAACAACAGCATCCATTAGCGCAAAAATATCTGTAGTTGGCACTTTCCAATCCGTACTCATCCAACCTTGTTTAGATGAACCGTAGATTACAGGAAAATCTAATTGATCTTCAGTAGCTTCTAAGTTGAAGAATAATTCAAAAATTTGCTCGTAAACCTCTTCTGGCCTACAGTTTTCTTTATCAACTTTGTTTACAACTACAATTGGTTTTAAACCTAAAGCCAAAGCTTTTTGTGTTACGAAACGCGTTTGAGGCATTGCACCTTCAAAAGCATCACATAATAACAATACACCATCAGCCATTTTTAATACACGCTCAACCTCACCGCCAAAATCCGCGTGACCAGGAGTATCAATGATGTTAATTTTTACGTCTTTGTATTGTACAGAAACGTTTTTAGATACGATAGTGATCCCACGTTCACGCTCTAAATCGTTGTTGTCTAATATCAATTCTCCTTTTTGCTCGTTATCACGAAAAACAGAACAAGAATGTAAAATCTTATCAACCAATGTAGTTTTACCGTGGTCAACGTGTGCTATAATAGCTATATTTCTAATCTTTTGCATAAAATGCGCCTATAAATTTGGCGCAAAGATAAGCTTTTTTATTGAAATTTTAAGGAGTTAATCAGGATTTAAAATCTCCGTATTAAATATTTCCTCTCGTTAAATTTTGAAAATCAATAGCTTGTAGAATTTTTGAAATTCTTAGTTCCCTTTTTCACCAAAAGCCCATTCTAAAAACTTCGGCATGGCTTTGCCCCAAGTTGGCACATCGTGTTTTCCACCTACCATTTCAAAATAAAAGATATCATTAGGTCTTTGATAACCTTTTTTCATCAATTCTTTAACTACATCAATCGTGTCATCAATAGAATCGATAATAAAGTTATGGTTACGATCGGCGGTTTCATCGTTTGTACCCGTCATTAACCAAAACTTTAAAGCAGGATTAGTTTTTGTATCGCGAATTAGTTGATGTAAAATGCGATCATCATCTGTATAACCAGCATTTAAATCTTTTTTCCTCCACCAAAAAGAACCAGAGAAAACACCAACTGCATCAAAATAATTATCATTGTTCCAAGCAATATCAAAAGCAGTTAACCCGCCTAAAGAAAATCCAGCGAAAGCACGCTTACCGTTAATCGTAACATCAACTTCACTTTGTATAAACGGCAACAATTCTTTAATAATAAAATCTGTATATCCTTGCGCTTTTGAACCTCTTTTTTTAAAATCGGGTTTGCCAGCAACTCCGTATTCTAGTAATCTATCTGCTGACGCCTTGATTCCTACAACAACTGTTGGTTCAATCTTCCATTTTTCATATAAAGAATTTAAAGTGTTCTCCATATCCATTTGAGCTAAATCTTGCCCATCGTTTATTAGCAACAGATTAACACGTTCATTTCCCAATAAATTATCGGGACTGAAAATTTCTATTTCAATTTCTTTCTTTAAAAAAACAGATTTTATCTGATGAATGGTTTTGATAACAGTAGGCAATGTTAATGTGGTGTACATAGTCAATAATAGCTTTCTCACTAATCTGGTGCAAATGTACACATCTTGTTAAAAAATCGGTTAAGCAGATACATTTTTTACATAAGGGCTAGATTTATAGGAATTAATAGCTTTATTTTTTTGTGTTTGGCCTATATTTTTCTACCTTAAGGTATCTAATTTAATTTACCATGAAAGAAGAGTTAAAAAAATGGTACAGCCCGAGCCTCAGCAGAGATATAGAAACGCTCATATTTGGTCATAGTGGATACCCAATTCTGCTTTTTCCCACGAGTATGGGAAGCTATTACGAAAACAAAGACTTTAAATTAATTGATTCCGTTCAGAATTTCGTTGATGATGGTAAAATAAAAATTTATTGCCCAGATGGGATTGATAAATTAAGCTGGTATAACAAAGGCATTCATCCCGCAGATCGGATTAAAAACCACATTTGGTACGATAAATTTTTATTGGAAGAATTGGTTCCTTTAGCAAAAGACGAAACTGGTCACCACAAAGTGATTACTGCTGGTTGTAGTTTTGGAGGTTATCATGCTGCAAATTTTGCGTTTCGTCACCCTTGGACAGTAAGCCATATGTTTAGCATGAGTGGCGCTTTTGATATTACTGGCCAATTAGATGGTTTTTATAACGATGATGCTTATTTTAACAATCCTGTAGATTTTTTACCAAACGACATGAACCAAGAACTTTGGCACATGAAAATTGTTTTAGGAACATCCGATCGTGATATGTGCAAAGGTGACAATGAAAGATTATCGGGGATTTTACATCAAAAGGGAATTAATCATTGGTTAGATATAAGACAAAATGCAGATCACGATTGGCCAACTTGGCGACAAATGTTTCCAGATTATATAGCTCAATTATAAATTAAAGTAGACCACTAAAACATCAATTATATGAAGAAAATAGGGATTTTATTTGGACAGGAAAGATCATTTCCGCAAGCTTTTGTGGATAGAGTAAATCAAAAGGGCGAAAAAGGAATTACTGCTGAATTTGTAAAAATTAGTAAAGTATTTCAGGCAGAAGAGCCTGAATATGCAGTAATTATTGATCGTATTTCTCAGGATGTGCCTTTTTACCGTGCATATTTAAAAAATGCTGCAATGGGAGGAACTGCAGTAATTAATAATCCGTTTTGGTGGAGTGCTGACGAGAAGTTTTTTAATAATGCATTGGCAGAAAATATTGGTGTCCCTGTTCCGAAAACTGCTTTAATTCCATCAAGAGAACATCCTGATGATACTACTGAAAAATCATTTGAAAATTTAACCATGCCAATGGATTGGGATGCTATTTTCGAGTATACAGGTTTTCCAGCATACATGAAGCCATTTGATGGTGGTGGATGGAAAGAGGTTTATAAACTTCACGATAAAGAAGATTTTTTTGACAAACACAGTCAAACCAAGCAAACGGTAATGATGTTGCAAGAAGAAATTATGTTTGAAGAATACTATAGGTGTTATTGCATTGGTGGAAAATATGTACGCATTATGCAATATGAGCCACGTAATCCACATCATTTACGTTATGTGATTGATGGCCCCAAACCAAGTGCAAAGCTGTTAAAAACCATTGAAGAGTATACGCTTAAATTAAACAAATACTTAGGTTATGATTTTAACACAGTTGAATTTGCAGTTAGAAATGGTATTCCGATAGCAATTGATTTTTGTAATCCTGCTCCAGATGCTGGTGTAGAAAGTGTGGGTGCAGAAAATTTCGAATGGGTAGTGGAAACCGCAGCAACCTATGCGATTGAAAAAGCTAAAGAGCAAAAATTTGGTCAGGATAATTTAACATGGGGCGAGTATGTAAAAACATCTGCCGCAAGTATACCGTTAATTGGTAAAGTGAAAGCAGCCATTGCAAAACCAAAAGCTGCAGCAAAACCTAAGGCACCTGCTAAAGTTGCGGCATCAAAAGCTAAAAAAGCTCCAGCAGCAAAAAAATAGGGAATTAAAAGAGGGAATTAAAATGATGAATGAATTTACGCTCGGCATAGAAGAAGAATACATGGTAGTTGATCCCGTTACCCGAGAATTAACTTCACACGACCAAAAAATTGTAGAATCTGCCCAAAAAATACATAAAGATCAGGTTAAAGCAGAAATGCACCAAGCCGTGGTTGAGGTTGGCACAGGAATTTGCCATAATACTGATCAGGCTAGAAAAGAAATCTCTCAATTGCGGTATACGGTTTCTCAACTAGCTGGAGAACAAGGTTTACGCATTGGTGCAGCCGGAACACATCCATTCTCCCATTGGGAAAAACAATTGATCACTGAACATCCACGTTATAGTGAAATTGTAAATGAACTTCAAGAAGCCGCCCGATCTAATTTAATTTTTGGTTTGCATGTGCATGTAGGTTTCCAATCACGTGAGTTAGCTATACATATTGCAAATCAAGTGCGTTATTTTTTGCCACACGTTTTCGCACTTTCAACAAATTCTCCTTTCTGGGAAAGCAGAAATACTGGTTACAAATCATTTAGAACAAAGGTTTTCGATAAGTTTCCTCGCACTGGAATACCTGATATTTTTAATAGCATAGAAGATTACGATAACTATGTAAAATTATTAATTAAGACGAATTGCATGGATAACGCCAAGAAAATTTGGTGGGATATTCGCGTGCATCCATTCTTTGATACTGTAGAATTCCGCATTTGCGACTGTCCTATGTTAATTGATGAAACGATGGCTTTTACAGCTTTATTTCAAGCTTTATGCGCAAAGCTGTATAAGTTACGTTTACAAAATATGGAGTTCATTAGTTATTCTAGGGCATTAATTAATGAAAACAAGTGGAGGGCTGCTCGTTATGGTATTGATGGAAATTTAATTGATTTTGGCAAGGAAATGGAAGTAAATTGCCGTAATTTAATTTTAGAACTATTAGATTTTATTGATGATGTAGTTGATGATTTAGGTAGTAGAAATGAAATCAACTATGTACATAAAATACTAGCAAATGGTACTGGAGCAGATCGACAGCTTGCAGTTTATGAGAAAACTGGTAGCTTTGAAATCGGTGGTAGATTACATTACTACCCAAACATTAATAGGTGCAGGATAATGAGTGAGAAAAATAAGATTAAGGTAGCCGTTATTGATATGAATAATGGCTTCCCGAACCAGGGGATGAGGGGGATACAGGAACTTTTACAAAGTTACCGCAAAGAAACACAACTAAATTTGACCTATGATCTTTTTGATTTGAGGCAAAAAGGAGAAATACCAGATACAACATACGACATCTATATATCTAGTGGGGGCCCTGGAAGTCCGTTTGATGGAGAAGGAGAAAAATGGGAGAACGATTTTTTCACCTTATTAGATCAGATTGAAAATTTTAATGTAAAAAACGAGCATAAAAAACATGTTTTTCTAATTTGTCATTCTTTTCAATTGGCTTGTAGAAAATATGGATTAGGAAGTGTGACTAGAAGAAAATCAAATTCTTTTGGCATTTTTCCGATAAGTCTTACTGAAGGTGGAAAAGAAGAAGTTGTTTTTAATGGACTTCATAACCCATTTTACTCGGTTGATAATCGCGATTGGCAAGTAGTACAGCCAAACTTAGCAGATTTTGCTGCAAAAGGAGCATCAATTTTAGCATTAGAGAAAGAACGCCCACATGTTAATTTAGAACGTTGTATTATGGCTATCCGTTTTTCTGACGAAATTATTGGCACTCAATTCCACCCTGAGGCAGATCCAATTGGGATGAAAATGTATTTGCTTCAGGATGAAAAGAAAACAGCGATTATAGAAAATCATGGAGAAGATAAATATTATGATATGCTAAATAGCCTTGATGATCCAGATAGAATTACATTAACTCAAAGTGTAATTTTGCCTAATTTTTTAACTCAAGCTATTGATACTTTACAGGAAGTTTAATGGTAAATTAATTTAATTCATTACCATGATTGAAAAATATCGTCAACAATTTAATGCTAATTTTACTGAACAAAAATACAGTCAATTACTCAAAAAACTAGAAGAAGGTTTTCCTCCTATCCCATTTAGAGTTGCGGAGAACTCCTATTTTTATTCCTCAGGCATTAAAAGAAAAGCTAATTGCCTCTGGCGAAGAAATTATTTCACTCATTAAACAAGATAACTTTAAAGACCTAACTCAAAATGCAATTCCACAACAGTGGAATGTACCGAATGAAACTTCGCATCCTCATTTTTTAACCTTCGATTACGGATTATGTAAAAATGAAAAGGGAGAAGTTACCCCAATGTTAATAGAAATGCAAGGTTTTCCATCATTATATGGGTTTCAATCGCATTTGGCTCACACTTACAAAGAAGTTTTTAATTTAGATGAGAAGCTTAGTCCATATTTTAAAGGTTTGAACGAAACTTCCTATTTCGAACTATTTAAAAAAGTAATTATAGGAAATTATGCTCCGCATGAAGTTGCGTTGATGGATGTAGATGCGCCTAATCAAAAAACCGCTATTGATTTTTTTGTGACCGCTAAACATTTAGGCATTAAAATCTTAGCATTAGAAGAAGTTTACAAAGAAGGCAAGCAATTATTCTACGAAGAAAAAGGACAAAAAATTCAATTAAAACGTATTTATAATCGCTTAATTTTTGATGAGATTGCAGAAAATACTGACATTTTTAAAAACAGTTTCGATCCTAGGGAAGAATTAGACATAGAGTGGATAACACATCCAAATTGGTTTTATCGCATTAGCAAATACACTATGCCTTTTTTAAAAAGTGAATTTGTTCCAGAAACGAATTTTTTAAATACCTTAGAAACTATCCCAATGGATTTAGAAAATTACGTGTTAAAACCATTATTCAGCTTTGCTGGAATGGGCGTAATTATAGACGTAACTGAAGCAGATATAAAAGCCATTAAAGATCCTGAAAATTGGATTTTGCAACGAAAAGTAGTTTACGAACCAGTTATTCAAGCGCCTGATGGAGGTGTAAAAGCCGAAATAAGAATGATGTATTTATGGCCAGAAGGCGAAGAGCCTCAACTTTGCATTAATTTAGGAAGACTAAGTAGAGGAAAAATGATTGGTGTTCGCTACAATGCAGATTTCGATTGGGTTGGTGGTACAGTCGGGTTGATGGAACCCTTTAACATTATGAATTAAAGACATTTAAGGAATCTTTATTTTTCTTAATTCCTAAAATGCTGACTAGAATTTTGACACTAATCTGAATGCTCCTAATTAATAAATCGTAAATTTGCAGTATGGATATTCAATTCATCTTAATGATTATCATTTTTGCTGGCGCATTATTTTATGTTGGCCGAATGATTTATCGTTCTGTTTCTCCAAAAAATAGTGGTTGTGCTTCAGGATGTGGCAAATGTGCTGCAAATTTCGATAACATTCCTGAACCCAAAACTAAATAGCAATGTTAGGCAAGTTCGCAGCTTATCTGCAAAAAAGATTAACCATTACAGAAGAACAGGCAATAGAAGCTGTAAGTTGTTTAAAAACCAAAACTATTAAAAAAGGTCAAATCCTTTTAAGTCCTGGAGATTTAAAGTCTGAGTCTTATTTTGTAAATAGTGGTTTATTACGTTATTTCTCAATAGACGAAAAAGGCAAGGAACACATTATTCAGTTTGCACCCGAAGATTGGATGCTATCTGATAGAGATACTTTTGTCTTTAATGAGCCTGCTTTCTTTTATATTGATGCCATTGAAGATACAGAAGTACTCATTGTTAAAAAAGATTTCTTTCCTGCCATCAAAAATATTGTTCCTGAAATATTAGAGCTTAACATCTTAATGCTCCATAATTCCATCCGCTTTATGCAAAAAAGGTTAAATATGTTATTATCCGCAACTGCGGAAGAAAGATATTTAGACTTTATTAAACTCTATCCAAACCTTACTTTACGCGTACCACAATGGATGATTGCTTCTTATTTAGGCATCACTCCAGAATCTTTAAGCAGAGTACGTAAAGATTTGGCCAAAAAACATTTTAGGTAACTATCAATCATTCATTGGTTCACTTTGTTCATTAACCAACTACCCCATAATGAGGTAATGACTGTTGAATCGATTTCTTACCATACATCAATGTTTAGAGAAACAGCTTGTCTTAATTTTGTGTTATCAATTTAAAAGGACATTAAAAAATAAAATTATGGCAACTACTAAATGGACATTAGATCCAACCCACAGCGAATTACAATTTAAAGTAAAGCATTTAATGATTACTACAGTTACAGGTAATTTAAAATCTTTCTCTGCAGAATTAACTTCAAATGATGATGATTTCACAAATGCTGACATCTCTTTTAAAGGTGATATTAGCTCTATAGATACTGGTAATATAGATCGTGATAATCACTTAAAAAGTGCAGATTTCTTTGATGCTGAAAAATATGCAAACATCGAATTCAAATCAACTTCAGTAGAAAAAGATGGTGATGATTATATCCTTAAAGGTGATTTAACGGTTAAAGATGTGACCAAATCGGTTAAATTAACAGCAGAGTTTGGTGGCATTGCAACCGATCCATGGGGAAATACAAAAGCAGGTTTTACATTGAGCGGAAAAATTAATCGTAACGATTTTGGCTTAACATGGAATGCTGCTTTAGAAACTGGTGGAGTAATGGTAAGTGAAGAAGTAAGAATTTTAGGAGAATTACAGTTTGTAAAACAAGCTTAATTTTTAAATAAGAAAGAGGAATACAATGGAAGCAAATGTAAAAAAAGTTGCAGCAATATTAAATCCACCTGCACCACATATGGTTGGCGATGGTTTTAGGGTACACAATTTCTTTCCTAGCGGATATAAATTGAACATGAGCCCGTTTTTTATGCTCGACTACAATGCGAAGATTGAATTTTCTGCTCGTAATGAACCTCGTGGAGTTGGGGTTCACCCACATCGTGGATTTGAAACGGTAACTATTGCTTATCATGGGGCAGTTGCTCACCACGATAGCGCTGGTAATAGTGGTGTAATTTATCCAGGTGATATTCAATGGATGACTGCAGCAAGTGGTATTTTACACAAAGAATATCACGAAGAGAACTTTAGCAAAAAAGGTGGACCATTTCAAATGGTTCAACTTTGGGTAAATCTTCCCGCTAAGGATAAAATGAGCACACCAAAATATCAAGGTGTTAAACACAGCGAAGTACAAAAATTTAATTTACCAGATAGTGCAGGTGTAATTGAAGTAATTGCTGGCGACTATGAAGGAACAAAAGGAAGTGTCTCTACTTTTAGTCCGATAGAAATGTACAATGTTCGCTTAAACAAACAAGGAAAAGTTAACTTCAATTTTCCCGCAAATTTTAATACGGGTTTTGTAATCATTGAAGGAAATGTGAAAGTGAATGGTTCAGAAAATGCAAAAACAGACCAAATGGTTCACTTTGAAAATGAAGGGGAAGCGATTGAGATAGAAGCATTAGAAAACAGTGTAATTCTTGTATTAAGCGGCGAACCAATTAATGAACCAATTGCATCTTATGGTCCATTTTTGATGAATAAACCTGAAGAAATACAACAAGCAATAGCCGATTACAACGAAGGTAAATTTGGTTATTTAGAAGAATAGAGGATTTGTTAATTTCTTAAAGCCGATGATTGCGTAAGTGATGATCGGCTTTTTTAGTTTTTCTGAATCAGGCAAACTGCATACGCAACTACTCCTTCTTCTCGTCCAATAAAACCCATTTGTTCATTTGTAGTGGCTTTAATGGAAATATCTTCTACCGACATTCCAATTGCAGCCGCGATATTTTCTTGCATTTGTGGAATGTGAGGATTTATTTTAGGTGCTTCTAGACATAGCATTGCATCTATATTCCCAATTTCATATCCTTTTTCAATAAGTAATTTTACCGTTTCTTTTAATAAAATAACACTACTTATTCCTTTCCATTTAGGATCTGTATTCTTAAAATGAAAACCGATATCCCTTAAATTAGCAGCGCCTAAAAGTGCATCGCAAATGGCATGCAATAAAACATCTGCATCAGAATGACCAAAAGCGCCTCTGTGATGTTCTAGGTTTACTCCACCAACTATAAATGGATGATTATTTTTTAACTGGTGTACATCAAACCCGAACCCTACTTTAATTTTCATTATTTTGTATCCCCAAAATTAAATAGTAAGCTAAATCTCAATGTATTAGCTAATGGACTTTTTTGTGGATCAGCCAATAAATAAGAAAAATCTATATTAAAAATATTGTATTTTAAACCAGCACCAACTGTAAAATAACGACGATCTCCTTTTTCTGGAGCTTCGTAAAAATATCCAGCTCTTAATGCAAATTGTTGATTGTACCAATATTCTACACCAGTAGCTATGCTAACCTCTTTTAATTCTTCACTAAATCCACCTGGTGCATCACTAAATGAACCAAAAATTCCAGCAGGCACAGAACGATTTGGGTCTTTCCCTGATATTATATTCCCATTAGAATCTCTTATTGGCTGAGTTGGAACCATCAATTTATTAAAATCTAAGGCAAATGTAAATTGACTATAATCATCAATAATCAACGTAGTAGCCCCTCCTAATTTCATATTGGTTGGCAAAAAATATTTATCACCACCATCTACATAACCTATTTTTGTGCCAATGTTAGAAAAATTAGCTCCAGCAGCAACTACAGCATCTTTGCCTAATACTATGGTTTGTTTTCTGTAATATGCAGATACATCTAGTGCGAATGCTGTACCAGCTTTAGTTTGTTGCCCAGCAGAAAATTGACCAGATGTTAAATTCGAATAAATAAATCTAGCTGTAGTTCCTAATGAAAATTCATTCCCAAATCTTCTTGAAAAGGTTGCATCAAAAGAAAATTCATTAGGACTATAAATTCCTAAATCCTGCTGATTTGCATCTGTAAGTTGAATTTGTCCTAATGAAAAATAACGTAACGCACCACCTATTGTATTTCTATCATCTACTTTGTAAAAACCACTTAGGTAAGCTAAATTAATGTCAGGCACTAAGTTTTTTAACCATGGGCTATAAGATGCCGAAAAGCCATAAGGTTTATCTAAAAAAGCCAACTTAGCAGGATTAATACTCATTGCATTCGCATCTGGTTGTGTTGCCACACCTGCTTCACCCATACTGCCAGCTCTAGCATCTGGAGTAATTAGTAAAAATGGAACTGCTGTATTAATATTATTGGATTGACTACCATTTGTTTGAGTACCTGGTTGTACAACCTGCGCAAATAGCTCGCCACCACAAAACATCGCTAAAGAAAACATGCCTAAGGCTGCTGCGCTAAAGTACTTCAGATTCATTAGTTAAATATAGACATATAACAGGTATGCAAGTTAACATAGTGTTTACTAATTTCAAAGTAATAACACCTTCATTCTCTTGATTTCTTGTTAAATCATACAACGTATATTAAAAGAAAAAGGTATGAGAATAAGGAGAAGCTTTTTTAATAAAGAATAGAAACTATACTAAACAAAGAGCGATTACGTTTCAAACTATCATTTAGTCAATTATGAGTGAGAAAACAGGTATTAAGTCGGCAAACTGACAATAAATTAAAAAATATTTTTTTGGCAGATCGCTCTTTTTTTGTGTAATTTTATCAGCTAGGTGTTATATAGGCACAATTATGAAAAAAACATATTTACAATTATTTATATTCTTATTTAGTATTACAATTTTTACTTCTTGTAATAAGAATTCGACGAAAGATGTTTCGAGCAAAACTGGTTATGCCTATAATAAAAAGGAGAATGGCGGTTTTGAAGTTGCAAGCAAATACAAGCGAGGTCCTGCAGGAACTGGTTTAGTTGAGATAGAAGGTGGTGTATTTATTATGGGAGGTAGTGCTGTTGATATTCCAGGACAAGATTTAAGCAACTATAATTATAAAAGAGAGGTTAGTGTAAGTTCATTCTACATGGATGAAACTGAAGTTTCGAACACGAACTGGCTAGAATATTTAAACTGGATTAAACGTAGTTATCCAACTGATGCTCAATATTATTATGAAGAATTACCAGACACTTTAGTTTGGCGCAGACCGCTATCTTTCAATGAGCCTTATGTAAATAATTATTTAAGACATCCAGCTTATCAGAATTATCCTGTTGTTGGTGTTAGCGCTTTACAAGCCGAAAGGTATTGTGCTTGGAGAACAGATATGGTGAATGAAAAATTATTAAGAGATAAAGGCTTTATGAGTTCGTTCGCTACAGTAAATGGAACAGCTACTGGCAGAAACGCTACAGCTACACCAGCAGCTGCAAGACCAACAACTCCATTCAATACAGAAATTTATTTGAATGGTCAATATGATGATAAAGGGCCAAAAGCAAAAGCCGATCTTAATCCTGCCGCAACAGCTAACGGAACTGCTGCAACAACTGGAAGGGGTGCACCTAGTGCGACAAGAAATGTAAGATTGGAAGACGGAGTGATTTTACAACCTTTTAGATTACCATCAGAATTAGAGTGGGAATATGCCGCATTAGGATTAATTGGAAATACACAATACGAAAACATTGGCGAGAGGAAAATATACCCATGGAACGGTTTAGGAATTACGTCTGCTAAGAAAAGTACAAGAGGCTTAATTTTAGCTAACTTTAAAAGAGGAAAAGGCGATTATATGGGTGTTGGGGGATCATTAAATGATAAAGCTGCATTTACACAAGATGTTAGAAGCTACGAGCCAAATGATTTTGGATTATATAACATGGCCGGCAATGTAAATGAGTGGACACGCGATATTTATCGTGCTTCAACTTTTGAACAAGCAGATGCTTTAAATGCATTTAGAGGTAACCAATATCAAAATAAAGATAGGGATCCAATTAATGGAAAACTTAAACAAGATAAATATGGTAAGCCACAAATGGTAAATGCTAATTCTGGTGTTAAACAGACTTGGGCTGAATTACAAGCGGGTAAGGCTGCTGGAAGTACAGGAACTGGAACTTATAACCCTGATCAACGTGGTTACAGAGATGAAGAAAGCTCTTTGTATGGTGTATCTACTTTGGTGAATAATAAATCTAGAGTTTACAAAGGTGGCTCTTGGGACGACCAAGCACAGTGGTTAAACCCTGCAGCTAGACGATATTTACAAGAAGACGAATCAACAGCCGATATTGGCTTCCGTTGTGCGATGACCATGTTAGGTTCATCAGAAATAAAATCTGTTGGTAAACCTCAATTTAAGGTTAAGGGCAAATAGATAAAAATTTAAAAAGAAAAGGGGAGCAAATTACTCCCCTTTTCTTTTTAATGAAAACTAATTAGTATTTCATTCTTCTCTACTTTATCTCCTTGTTTAATTTCTATTTTCTTAATTACACCATCTGTTGGTGATTTAATCATATTTTCCATTTTCATTGCCTCAAGTACTAAAAGGTTATCTCCTTTTTTTACTTCAGTCCCTTCAGTTACCAAAACACTCAAAACTAAGCCAGGCATTGGAGCCTTAATTTGCTGTATTTTATTTACTACCAAATTATCCATTCCCAATTGCTTTAACAATTGATCGAATTGATCCTTTATGGTTAGTGTGTAACTATTATTATTTACTTTAATTACAACTGTTTTTTCATCCTTATTCAATTCTACAACTTCAACAGTATAGGATTTATTTTTAAATAAGACATGAGCAGAATTAGAGTTTAGTGCAAGTCGATCTAATGCTATCGTTTCATTATTAACCTTTAACTGGTCATGATCAGCTATTATATCAAAGTTATATTTATCGTTTACTTTTATTTGATACATTTTTATTGTGTTAAAGCATACTGAATTAAGTTAGCGCCCATTTTAAGCGCCTTATTACGACTTTCTTGTGTGTCTGTCGGATATGTTCCAAAATCTTCCCAACCATTGCCTAAGTCGCATTCATACGTATAATAACAAACCACTCGTCCTTTCCAAATTAGTGCAAATCCTTGTGGTCTTTTGCCATCGTGTTCGTGTATTTTTGGTAAACCAGCCGGGAATTTAAATTTTTGATTGTAAATTTTGTGATTAGCTGGCAATTCTACAAAACTCAGTTCTGGAAACACTTTTTTCATCTCAGGTCTGATAAACTTATCTAATCCATAATTATCATCGATATGCAAAAATCCACCACCAATTAAGTACTTCCTCAAATTAGCCGCTTCTTGATTATTAAAAATCACATTACCATGCCCAGTCATATACACAAAAGGAAAATTATATAATTCGGCACTTCCAACCTCTACAATTCCTTCATCGGGAGAAAAATTAGTTTTTAAATTTTTATTACAAAAATCAATAAGGTTAGGCAAAGCAGTTCTATTCCCATACCAATCTCCACCACCATTATACTTTAACTTACCCATTTTATAAGTCGGGGCTGTAAAACTACTACTACTAAGAATTAACGTTAAGAGACTTAAGATTATAGCGAAATGCCTATGCTTTTGTATCGCAAAATCGTAGATCGTAAATCTCAAATCGTAAATCAACTTCATCTATTGATATAATTAGCCTCAAAACAAGCTGCTAAGGCAGCAGTTTCAGTTCTTAATCGGGTGTTACCTAAAGTTACTGCTTTATAGCCATTTTGCAAAGCGATATCGACTTCGGTTTGAGTAAAATCTCCCTCAGGGCCTATTAAAATTAAATACGATTGATTTGCTTGAGTAAGGTGATTGATAAATGGCTTATCTCCTTCAATACAATGTGCAATGAACTTTTCTCCACTAACATTTTGTTTCATAAATTCTGCAAAAGAAGTAGCTGTATTTAGTTTAGGATGATAAGCAGTTAAGGATTGCTTTACAGCGGAAGTTATCACTTTTTCTAATCTTTCTTCTTTTACAATTTTACGTTCGGAACGATCGCAAATGATTGGTGTTATTTCATCAATGCCTATTTCTGTAGCTTTTTCTAAAAACCACTCCAAGCGGTCAATGTTTTTTGTCGGCGCAATAGCAATGTGTAAAAAATGATTTCGTTTGCCAAATTCTGTTTGTTTGTTAATTACAGTCAGTTGAACATTTTTTTTGTTCATCCCAGTAATCTCAGCTTCGTACAAACCGCCCTTTCCATCAATTAAATGAATGATATCGCCGCTAGTCAAACGAAGCACTTTACTGCAATGCCTACTTTCCTCTTCGTTTAGTGTATAATGATTTGAAGTAATGTCAGGTGTATAAAAAACATGCATTAGTTTGGGTTTTTAATGCGTATCTACCATATCGCTTTTATTAATTACAAGCTCAAGTTTTATGGTTTCGATATTCTGTTCAGTTTTCTTTAAAATGGTAAATAAATAGCCATAGCATTCTTCACTATCACCTACTTCAGGAATTTTACCAAAAGCATGCGAAACTAATCCTCCTACAGTGTCAAAATCTTCATCTTCTGGTAAATCATGAGGCAAATGTTCATTCACATCGTATACTGTAGCATACGCATTAATGACAAATTCTGTATCTGAAATTTTTTCTACCGTTGGTTTTTCTTCATCGTATTCATCCTGAATTTCTCCAACAATTTCTTCTACAATATCCTCTAAAGTAACCATACCGGCTGTACCGCCAAACTCATCAATTACAATTGCAATTTGAATACGTTTTTGCTGTAATTCACTTAGCAAATCGTTAATTTTTTTTGTTTCAGGTACGAAATATGGTTTTCTGATAATATCTGCTAATGCCCATTGTTTTTTACCTGCTAAAAGTGGCAATACATCTTTTGCATGTACAATACCGATAATTTTATCAATAATATCATCGTAAACTGGCATACGAGAATATCCTTCACCAATAATGGTCTGCACCACTTCTTCCTTTGAGGTATTAAGTTCTATACCAGAAATTTTTGTTCGAGGCACCATGATATTTTTAACCACACGCTCGTTGAAATCGAATACATTTTTAATTAATTCATGCTCGTTATCTTCTAAGGCACCGCTTTCCTTACCTTGGTCTAGCAGATATTGAAGTTCTTCATTGCTGTGCAATGATTCGTGACCACCCGCAGAATTAATTCCAAATAATTTCAAAACAAGAGAAGCAAATCCATTCAACAGCCAAATTACTGGTCGGCCAACAAAATAAAATGCCCTTAATGGTAATGCAATAAACAATGTAGTAGCAACTGGTCTTTGTATTGCAATCGATTTCGGCGCTAATTCTCCAAAAACAATATGCATAATTGTAATGATCGAAAATGCTATAATAGTGGATGCCGAATTAATTACAGATTCGCTTATTCCAAACTTAATTAGTCCATCATGAATAATTTCATGCATTACACGTTCACCTACCCAACCTAAACCAAGCGAAGCCAAGGTAATCCCCAATTGTGTTGCTGCCAAAAACCCATCTAAATTGTGGATAATATGCTTTGCAATTTTACCTACACGACTACCAGTTTTTGCTTTGATTTCAATTTGAGAACCTCGAACTTTTACAATAGCAAATTCAGCGGCTACAAAAAATCCGTTAAGTGCAACTAAAAAGAAAGTCCAGAATAAATCCCAGCCCATTATATATTTCTAAATTTCTTATCGTAAAGCTCTATGCTTTCTTGTATCACCTTATGTGCATAGCGTACACCAAGCAAGTGTTCAATAGTTACCTTTTTCTCTTCTAATGCTTTGTAATCTTGAAAGAATTTTACAATTTCTTTCATGGTATGTGGTGGCAATTCGTGTAGATCGTTGATGTAATTTACAGACATATCGTTTTTTGCTACAGCAATAATTTTATCATCTTGCTCTCCATTATCAACCATATGCATTACACCAATAACTTTAGCTTCAATAATTGTCATTGGGTAAACATCTACCGAACATAAAACTAAAATATCCAATGGGTCATTATCATCACAATATGTTTGTGGGATAAAGCCATAATTTGCTGGATACATAACAGATGAAAAAAGAACTCTATCTAATTTAATCAGATTAGATTCTTTATCTATTTCGTATTTTGCTTTTGAACCTTTAGGGATTTCAATTATTGCATTTACTACAGCTGGTAGGTTCTCTCCAGGAGAAACGCTATGCCATGGATGATGATCTTCTTTACTCATTTTTTTTCTTCTTCTTCAATCTCCGTTTCATCTTCGTCTTCACTCTTATTTACCTGTTTTTTCACAAATGTGATAACCAATGGTATAGTGGTAATTACAATGAAACCTATTATTATATAAACCAAATATTCTTCAATTTGTTGGGCAAATCTTCTGCCTAAAAAATACCCAAGCAAAGTTAAGGATGCTATCCATAATATTGCACCTACAATATTATAAAATGCAAATTTTTTAAGTTCTAATTTTACTACTCCTGCAAAAATAGGAGCAAACGTTCTAACAATTGGCACAAATCTACCCATTATTAAAGCAAAGGCACCTTGTTTTCTGTAATATCGTTCTGCTGCTAAAAGATATTTTTTCTTAAAAAAAATACTATCTTTTCTTTTGTACAATAATGGCCCTGTTTTTCTTCCAAACCAATATCCTGTAAAATTTCCAGAAATAGCCGCAATGCACAAACCCAGTACAAGAACATAAATATTTACATCCAACCTGCCGGTTGCAACAAACATGCCTGCTAAAAACAAAAGATAATCGCCTGGTAAAAAGAAACCGAAGAACAAACCGGTTTCAGCAAAAATCACAAACAAAACAACATAGAAACCACCCTCTTTAAGTAATTTTTCGGGATCAATAAAATGCTGTAGTGAATTCCAGAATTCTTGCATAGTTGAATTATTCGTAAAACTACAAATAATAATCTATATCATTAGGCTATATCAAATTTAAAATAAGAGATGGATAAACCCCTAAAAATAAGGTAACTATTACCGACAACGCTAATACTATTTTATATTGTAATGGAGTATCTAAAACGGTATCTGAACCATCTTTAAACCACATTGATATGATAACTTTAAAATAATAATAGAATCCTATCAATGCGTTTAGAATAGCAATAACTACTAAAACGGTTTGATAATTTTCCATCACATTTAAAAACATAACATATTTTCCAATAAAGCCTGCAGTTAATGGAATACCTGCTAAAGAAAGCATTGCAATTGTCAATGCGAAAGCTGTTAACGGGTTTTTTTTACCTAAACCATTAAAGTTTTCGAAGTTATCATTACCTGTTTTTTGTTTCACCAAAATCAAAATTGCAAAGGCGATAATTGTTGCAAATGTATAAGCTGCAGCATACACTAGTACATTATTTGCAGAGTTAGCAGTTAACACGATTAAAGAAAATAACATATAACCTGCATGTGATACACTCGAATACGTCAGCATGCGTTTAAAGTTCTTTTGGTAAAGCGCTGTAATATTCCCTATGAATAAAGTAATAATAGTGATAACCATTAATGCCGGCATCCAAAAATCGTGTAATGGTTGGAATGCTCCGGCGAATAATCTTAAAAAAGCAGCAAAACCAGCTGTTTTAACAACTGTTGACATGAATGTGGTAATTAATGATGGTGAACCTTCATATACATCTGGAACCCAGAAATGGAAAGGTGCTGCTCCAACTTTAAAGCATAAACCAATCATCATTAAAATAACACCTGGATAAAATAATGGCGAAATTGATTTTACATTATTTACTAAGTAATTCTGAACAGTTGCAATATCAAAAGAACCTGTTGCTCCATAAATTAAGGTAATACCGAATAACAAAAATCCTGTAGAAAAAGCACCCATTAAAAAGTATTTTAAAGAAGCTTCATTTGATGCAAAATTCAATTTTCGTATTCCCGCTAGTATATACAAACTTACCGACATGATTTCTAAGCCAATAAATAACATCGACATATTTTGGTAAGAAACCATGATAATCATTCCCGATAGGGCAAACAAAATCAACGTAAAATACTCTGCTATGTTATCACTTCCTTCGGCAAAATAATTTTGAGTTAATAGAAATATAAAGAAAGTACCAATTATAGCTATGGCTGAAAATGCTAAGGCGAAATTATCCATTCGCATCATTCCGTAATACGTTGTTGGATTGTTCCATGAGCAAGCCACGAAACCCAATGCAACCAATAAACCAATTAAAGTTAAGGGTAGCAAGGCTTTTTTTGCCTTAAACAAACCTGCATAAAGTACTATTAAAGCCGTAGCGGCGATGGTTATAATAATGTTCATGTTTAGTTTACCCCTGTTAATTTTTGATTTACTTGTTCTAATAAATGTTGTACTGAAGCTTCAGATAAGTGCAAAATTGGCTTTGGATAAACACCCATTACAATTATCAGTACGCAAATAGTGTACAATACTACCTTTTCTGTTCCTTTAATATCTGTGAAACTGATGGTTAATGCATTGGTTTCGCCTAACATTACTCTTTGATACATTCTAAGCATATAAACTGCCCCAAAAATGATAGTCAGCCCAGCGATTAAGCCCAACCATGCATTGTAACTGTATACGCTAAATAGCAATAAAAACTCGCCAATAAACCCGTTGGTTCCTGGTAAGGCCACTGTTCCTAAAACAATAATTAAGAAAGTAATTGCTAATTTCGGAGCAACTTTTGCTAATCCACCTAATTCATCAATTTTATTTGTTTTAAGGCGAGATGAAATAATATCCAACACGAAAAATAAACCAATTACATTGATACCATGACTTAACATTTGTACCATTACACCTTGCAAGCCTTGCGTATTTAATGCAAAAATACCAGCTGATATTAAACCAACGTGAGCAATTGATGAATAGGCCACCAAACGTTTCGCATCTTTTTGTGTAAATGCAATTAATGAAGCATAAACAATTCCAATAACTGATAGTATCATTACTACACAAACCCAGTCGTTAACACCTTGAGGTACGATTGGCAATAACCATCTAATTACACCATAAATACCCATCTTCAACATGATACCTGATAATAACATGGTTCCTGGAGCAGGAGCCTCTGTATAGGTATCTGGTTGCCAAGTATGGAAAGGGAATACTGGCATCTTAATGGCAAAAGCAATAAAGAACGCCCAAAATATCCAACCTTGTTGATATGAATCTAAGTTTAAAGCGTAAAATGCATTGATATCAAAATTCTTTGCAGGATTTTGAAGATATAAGTAAATAATACCTAATAACATGAAAAGTGAACCAGCAATCGTGTAAACAAAAAACTTCATGTTTACTTTGATACGGTCTTTTCCGCCCCACATGGCGCAAATAAAATAAATTGGAATTAAAGCTGCTTCCCAACCGATATAAAATAAAAATCCATCTAATGCAGTAAATACCAACAGCAATCCGCTTTGCATAAATAGAATTAATGAATAAAAAGCATTGGCATTTTTGTATTCGTGTTTAAAGCTCGAAAGGATGATTAATGGCATTAAAACATTTGTTAAAATAACCGTAATCATGCTAATTCCATCAATACCCGCATGGAAATTAATGCCTAATTGTTGTATCCAAGGATAGTTTACTACAAATTGTGTAGTCGCATCTGGAGTAAATTGAGTTAATAAACTAATAGTTACGCAGAGCGATACTAGTGCAAAACCTAAAGCACTTAATTTAGCTGAACTGCCTTTAAGTAATGAGGTAATGATTGCACCTACAAGAGGTAAAAATAGGAGTAATAATAATTCCATTTATATGTTTTGAACCGAACTAAGCGATAGATAAATAAGTATACAATAACAATGCGATGATACCGAATACCATCATAAATATATAAAAGCCAACATTACCCGATTGTAAAAGGCGTAAACCTTTACTTCCTTCAGTTGCCGACCAACCAAAGCCATTCACCAAACCATCAATTACTTTTTTATCGATAATACGATAGAAAAATCTAGAAAATGCATCTAAAGGTTTTGTGATAATGGCATAATAAATTTCATCTAAATAGAATTTATTATATGATATTTTAGCAAAAATTGAGCGTTTGCTTTCATCTGAAACTGGAATGTGAGCATTTTTCACATATTTAGTATACGCATAAAACAAAGCAATTAATGCTGCTAAAACAGAAGCTCCCATTAGTCCAAATTCTGTAGCATGACTTAATTCCAACTCATGTTGAGCAATGCCTGCTCCAGTTAACCAATGTGCCAACCATTCGTTACCACCAAATACATGTGGGATATTTATTACTCCACCAATTGCAGCCAAAATAGCCAACACAATTAATGGATAAGTCATGATTTTTGGCGATTCCTGAATGTGTTCTTCTGCATGATGTGTCCCTCTATATTTTCCTGAGAATGTTAAAAACATCATTCTGAACATATAAAAAGCAGTTAAAAATGCGGTAAATAATCCAATTGCCCAAAGCACTTTATTGTATTCAAAAGCGTGAGCTAAAATTTCATCCTTAGAGAAAAAACCAGAGAAAGGTGGTAAACCTGCAATTGCGATTGTACCAATCATCATCGTAGTAAATGTAATTTTCAATTTAGATTTTAATCCACCCATGTGACGCATATCTTGCTCATGATGCATCGCATGAATAACAGACCCAGCACCCAAGAATAACAATGCTTTAAAGAAAGCGTGAGTTAAGACATGGAAGAATGATCCTGTATAGGCACCAACGCCCAAACCTAAAAACATATATCCTAATTGAGATACAGTTGAATAAGCCAATACTTTTTTAATGTCTGTTTGTGTTAGGGCAATTATTGCAGCAATTAAAGCAGTTGCTGTTCCAATAATCGCGATAATCATTTGCGTAGTTGGCGCTAAATCGAATAATACGCTTGAACGAGCAATCATATAAATACCTGCTGTTACCATTGTAGCCGCATGTATTAAGGCAGAAACTGGCGTTGGACCAGCCATCGCATCTGGTAACCATGTAAATAAAGGTAACTGTGCAGATTTACCGCAAGCTCCAATAAATAATAAAATGGTAATTAACGTAATTGTTCCTGCTCCCGGCATCATTGAAGCAGCCTGAGGAAATACTTTAGCAAATTCTACACTTCCAAACGTATTGAAGATTAAGAAAACACCTAAAAGAAATCCTAAATCGCCAATTCTATTCATTACAAATGCTTTTTTAGCCGCACTTGCGTAATTGCTATTGGTATACCAGAAACCGATTAATAGGTAAGAACATAAGCCAACGCCTTCCCAACCGATAAACATTACGATATAGTTCGAGCCTAAAACTAAAATCAACATAAAGAAGATAAATAGATTTAAGTAGCTGAAGAATTTACCAAATCCAGCATCATCATGCATGTAACCGACAGAATACAAATGGATTAAAAAGCCAATACCAGTTATAATTAACAACATAATTGAGCTCAATGGATCATATAAAAACGAAAGTGGTATATGTAAATTACCAGCGCTAATCCAATCGAAAAGTTCTACTGGAAATTGCTTTTGAACACTTGAATGTAAGTCAAAAAATAAAGCAACACTTAATGCAAAAGAAGCAAATATTACACCACTACCAATAAAACCAACTAGGCTTTTTCTAAAGGTATTTCTGCCAAGGCCATTAATTACAAAGCCTAAAAGCGGGAGTAAAGGGATTAACCAAAGTAAACTATTTATCATCTTCTATCTAATTACCACTTAAGGCGATTTAATACATTAATATCTATCGACTGCGTATTTCTGTAAACCATTACAATAATTGCTAGTCCTACGGCTACTTCAGCAGCTGCCAAAGCCATAATAAAAAACACAAAAACTTGTCCTGATGGATCGTTGTGATGAACAGAAAAAGCAGTCAGTAATAAGTTAACAGAGTTTAACATTAACTCTACCGACATAAAAATAACGATAGCATTTCTACGTGTTAACACTCCCATTACCCCAATAGTGAATATAATAGCACATAACCAAATGTAATGGTTAAGTGGAACTGTTTGCATGGTTGAAGTTAAATTATCCATTTGCTTTTTCTTCTTTTTTAGTTAACAATACTGCGCCAACCATTGCTGTAAGCAATAAAATTGATGACAATTCAAATGGCAACATGAACGGACCGAATAATTCTTTACCTAAGTTTTTTACCAATCCTAAATTTGGATTTTGCAATACTAATGGGCTATTAATTGAAACTGCTTTAAATGAACCAACTAAGGTTACTAATAAACATCCGCCAGCTATTACGCCTAAAATTTTAACTAATGCTGATTTATTGGGTTCATTTTCTTTATTCAAGTTCAAAAGCATTAGTACAAAGAGGAATAAAACCATAATTGCACCCATGTAAACAATGAAATTTACAACCGCTAAAAATTGTGCGTTTAATAGTACATAGTGAACTGTAAAAGTAAAAAAGGTAAGAATCAAGTATAAAACACTGTGGATTGGGTTCTTCGAAAAGATAACCATCAGTGAAAAAATGATGCTTAATGTTGCTACGAAATAGAATACTGATGTACCCATTAATTTTCTTTTTATTTAGTTTATTAGTTTCGCCATAGGGCGATATTATTTTATTTCACCTCCAAAGGAGCTTCAACTAATTTATCTTTGCCGTAAATAAAATCTTTACGTAAATAATCAGAAGGAACAATTGGTCCATCTAAATAAATCGCTTCTTTAGGGCAAGCCTCTTCACACAATCCACAGAAAATACAACGCAACATATTAATTTCATAAACTGCTGCATATTTCTCTTCTCTATATAATGCTTTCTCTTCTGGTTTACGTTCTGCTGCAATCATAGTAATTGCTTCTGCAGGACATGATAATGCACATAACCCACAAGCAGTACAGCGCTCTCTACCTTCTTCATCTCTTTTTAAAGAATGCATTCCTCTCCAGTTGATAGAAAATTCACGTTCTACTTCTGGATATCTAATAGTTGAACTTTTCTTAAAAAAGTGGCTCATTGTAGTACCTAAACCTTTTACAATTGCAGGTAAATACATACGTTCTGCAAGATTAAGAGGCTTTTGCTCTAGTACTTTTTTCTTGTTACTTAATGATTCCATAGCTCTCTCTTAAAACTTATTTACAACAGCGATCACAATCCCTGTAACTATAATATTGGCAATTGCCAACGGAATTAATGCTTTCCATCCTAAATTCATCAATTGATCATAACGGAAACGAGGAATTGTCCAGCGCACCCACATGAAGAAAAAGATGAACATAAATATTTTAGCAAATAAAACAACTGTTCCAATTAATGCTGCAACATTAGGGCTAACATGACCTGCAACAGTATCCATCCAAGGGTAATTGTAACCGCCAAAATATAAGGTGGCCATCACAGCAGATGAAACAAACATGTTGATATATTCAGCAAATAAGTAAAATCCTAATTTCATCGATGAATATTCTGTATGGTAACCACCGATTAATTCAGTTTCACACTCAGGTAAATCGAATGGAGCACGATTAGTTTCTGCAAAAGAACACACCATAAAAATGATAAATCCTAATGGCTGATAAAGTACATTCCAATGCCAACCATGTTGTTGCGCTACAATTTCTCTTAAGCTTAATGTATTGGTCATTAATAATAAGGCGATGATAGATAAGCCCATCGCCACTTCATAACTAATATTTTGAGATGCTGCCCTGATTGCACTTAATAATGAATATTTATTGTTAGACGCCCAACCACCAATCATTACCCCATAAACGCCTAACGAAACAACACCAAAAAGATAAAGTACACCAACATTAATATCAGTTACTTGCAATGGAACAACTCTTCCATTGATGTTTAAATCTTGACCCCAAGGAATAACTGCAGTGCCAATACAAGCACAAAGCATAGCCAAACCTGGGCCAACCATAAATAACCATTTACTAGCATTAGATGGAATAATCTCTTCCTTCATGAACATTTTTAAACCATCCGCTAATGGTTGTAAAATACCGAAGGGGCCAGCTCTATCTGGACCTAAACGATCTTGTAAAAAGGCAGCCACTTTTCGCTCTGCATAAGTAGAATACATTGCTATTACCAAACTAATGGAAAACAAAATAGTTACCAGCGCAAATTTTTCGATTACAAAATTTATATCCATTTTAGAATTTACTGGTTTTTTCTAGTTCAACCTTATTAGCTTCTTGCAAAGCCAAATTTTCTTTAATCACAGGTAACGGCTTAAATGTTTCGTAGTGATTTGATGAAATTACCGAAGTATCAGGAATATGAGTTGGGTGTTCGATTGTCCAATCTGCAGTTGCTTTCTTCTCAAAACGACATTCGTTGCAAATAAATTCTTCAACCTCACCGTATTGATCCTTACGAGCAGTAACACGTAAAACATCCTCACCCTTATACCAAAGGGTTACTTTACCATTGCATTTTTCGTGATCACAATTTCTATGTGCGTCAACAGGTTTAGTAAACCAAACTCTGTTTTTAAACCTGAATGTTTTATCTGTTAAAGCACCTACAGGGCAAACATCTATCACGTTTCCAGAGAAATCATTATCGACAGCTGTTTGGATATAAGTAGAAATTTCTGAATGGTCTCCACGATTTAAAATACCATGAACACGTTTATTTGTAATTTGGTCGGCAGTAAACACACAACGATAACATAAAATGCATCTGTTCATGTGTAACTGGATTTTATCACCTATGTCTATTCTTTCGAAAGTACGACGCTCAAACTCGTAACGAGTACGCTGTAATCCGTTTTCATAGCCTAAGTTTTGTAAATCGCACTCACCTGCTTGGTCACAAATTGGACAATCTAATGGATGGTTAATCAATAACATTTCAACAACACCATTTCTCGCTTCCAAAACTTCAGGAGATGTAATATTTTGCACCTCCATTCCGTCCATTACAGTAGTACGGCAAGATGCAACTAATTTAGGCATCGGACGAGGATCTTTTTCAGAGCCTTTACTTACCTTAACGATGCAAGTACGACATTTACCACCACTACCTTCTAACTTAGAATAATAACACATTGCAGGGGGAACAATATCACCCCCAATTTGCCTTGCGGCATTGAGAATACTTGTACCCGGTGCTACTTCTACCGTTATACCATCAATAGTAACTTTCATTAAATCACTCATGGTTAAAGATTATCCTGTTTAACTTCTTCAACTTTTTTCTCTATTGGAACAGCGTAATTGGCTAAGCCATAATTACTGCTCAAGCTTTTAACTGGCTCCTTTACATGCCACTCAAACTCATCTCTAAAATGTCTAATTGCACTTGCAACTGGCCAAGCCGCGGCATCACCCAATGGACAAATTGTATTTCCTTCTATCTTTTTAGACACATCAACTAGCAAATCGATATCACTCATTTTGCCGTGTCCGTATTCTAGTCTATGTAACACTTTTTCCAACCAACCCGTTCCTTCACGACAAGGTGAACATTGCCCACAACTTTCATGGTGATAAAAGCGAGCAAAATTCCAAGTATTTCTAACGATGCACTGATCTTCATCAAATGCTATAAAACCACCCGAACCCATCATTGTTCCGGTAGCAAAACCACCTTCAGAAAGCGATTCGTAACTCATTAAACGAGGTTCGCCGTTGGCATATTTAAGCGTTAGGTTTGCTGGTAAAATCGGAACAGAAGAACCTCCTGCTACTGTAGCTTTTAGCCTTTTTCCATTGGCGATACCACCACAGTATTCGTCAGAATAGATAAATTCTTCAACTGGTAAGCCCAATTCAATTTCATAAACCCCTGGTTTTACCAAGTTTCCAGAAGCTGATATCAATTTGGTTCCTGTACTTCTACCAATACCAACTTTTGCATATTCGTCTCCACCATCATTGATAATTGGCACAACTGCAGCAATAGAATTCAACATTGTTTACTACTGTTGGGCAACCATACAATCCAGCAATTGCTGGAAAAGGCGGTTTTATACGAGGATTTCCTCTTTTCCCTTCTAATGATTTTAACAAGGCGGTTTCTTCCCCGCAAATGTAAGCACCACCACCAGGTTGTACGTATAATTCTAAATTGTATCCTGTTCCTAAAATGTTATTTCCCAAAAATCCAGCAGCTTTCGCTTCTGCAATTGCTTTTTCCAAGATGCGGATTTGAGGCATCATTTCACCGCGAACGTAGATATAAGATGTGTTTGCACCAAGGGCGAAACTCGACACAATCATTCCTTCAATTAATGCATGAGGAATGTATGTCATTAAATATCTGTCTTTAAAAGTTCCAGGCTCAGATTCATCAGCGTTGCATACCAAATAACGAGCAACACCTTCTGGTTTAGCCAAAAAACTCCATTTCATCCCCGTTGGGAAACCCGCACCACCACGACCGCGTAAACCAGATTTTTTAACTTCTTCCACCACTTCATCAGGTGTTAAAGTTTTCAAAGCTTTTTCTACGGCACGATAACCACCTTTTTGGCGGTAAACTTCTAGGGTGTTAATGCCAGGTACGTTGATATGTTCTAATAATAGTTTACGTCCCATTATTTATTGCGTAAATTGTCTATTAAATGATCAACCGATTGCTCAGTTAAGTTTTCATAGAAAGTATATTCCGGACCGATTTGTAATACTGGAGCAAAACCACACGCTGCTAAACACTCTACACCTCTCCAACTAAATAAACCATCAGCAGTAACTTCGCCTTCTTTAACTCCAAGCTTACTTTCAATATGGTCCATTATTTTTTCTGCACCAACTAAACAACAAGGTCCAGTTCTACAAACTTCTAATACATATTTTCCTTTTGGCTGTAAAAAGTACATGCTATAAAAAGATGCAACTTCATACACTTCAATCGGTTCTATATTCAAATATTCAGCAACTTTATCCATTGCAGGCACACTAGTCCAACCAAATTCTGCTTGCACCAAATGTAAAATAGGTAGCAAAGCTGATTTTTGTTTTCCAGCAGGATAACGTTTAACAATTTCATCAAACTTTTCAATTAAAGCCGATGAAAATTCTACAGGTTGTGTTTCTTCTACTTTAAGCATCTAATTCTCCTGCAATAATGTTCATGCTACTCATGTTAATGATGGCATCTGATAACAGCATACCTTCGCTCATTTTTGCAAACATTGAATAATTAATAAAACTAGGTCTTCTAAAGTGCAAACGATAAGGTGTTCTACCGCCATCATTTATCAAATAAAATCCAAGTTCTCCATTACCACCTTCTACAGCGTGGTAAACTTCTGCTTTTGGCGCATCAATTTCGCCCATCACAATTTTAAAGTGATAGATTAATGCTTCCATATTGTTATAAACTTCTTCTTTTCCTGGTAAGTAAAATTCTGGCACATCAGCGTGGAAAATACCTTTAGGCTCCGATTTTAACTTTTCTAAAGCTTGCTCAATGATGCGAACACTTTGCCACATTTCTTCATTACGTACCAAATAACGATCATAAATATCGCCACTTGTACCTACCGGAATTTCGAAATCAAAATCTTGATAAGATGAATAAGGCTCGCTTACACGAACATCATAATCTACGCCCGTTGCACGTAATAATGGGCCAGTCCAACCGAAACTTAAAGCAGTTTCTTGGGTAACTTCGGCAACGCCAGCAGTACGGTCAATAAAAATACGGTTACGGTTCAACAAGCTTTCAAACTCTCTTAAAGCAACCGGAAATTCTTTTAGAAACTTATTAATCTTCGCAAATGCGATATCATTAAAATCTCTTTCTAAACCACCGATACGACCAATATTAGTCGTTAAGCGAGCGCCACAAATTTCTTCGTAGATTTCGTAAATATGCTCTCTAAATTGGAATAAGTAAAGGAAAGTTGTTGTTGCACCAGTATCTTGAGCAATAATGGTATTACAAATGATATGGTCAGAAATTCTAGCCAATTCCATGATAATTACACGCAAGTAATCAACACGTTTAGGAATTTGGATATTCAGTAATTTTTCAACCGTCATATGCCATCCCATGTTATTAATTGGAGATGAACAATAGTTTAAACGGTCAGTTAAAGGTGTAATTTGGTAAAACGGTCGGTGCTCAGCAATTTTTTCAAATGCTCTATGAATGTATCCGATAGTAGAAACACCACTTACAATACGCTCGCCGTCTAATTGCAATACGTTTTGGAAAACACCGTGTGTTGCAGGGTGAGTTGGGCCTAAATTTAGGGTTACCAATTCGCTCTGCGGATCATTATCTGTATATACTGGTTGATTGTGCTTCATGTTTTATCTACCAAAGTATTCGTCTTTTTTATCAACTCTGTTAGGATCTTCTAACGGATATTGTTTTAACATTGGATGTACATTAAGTTCATCCATATTTAGTATTCTTCTTAAATCAGGATGTCCTTCAAACTTAACTCCAAAAAAATCATAGGTTTCTCTCTCCATCCAATTAGCCGAATTCCAAAGCGTAGATGCAGTAGGAATTGCTGGGTCATTTTCATGTAGAAACACCTTTAACCTCAATCTAATGCCACTAACCATACTGTGTAAATGATAAACAACAGCAATTTGATTTTTCTCTGGATAATGAACGCCCGTTAAATCGGTAAGGAAGTTAAAGTTGACCTTTCCATTTTCCTTTATAAAAGATAAAACATCAATAATTCTATCTTTAGTAGTAGAAAAAGTTAGCAATCCATAAGGTTCTGTAACATCAAAAAGTTGCTCGCCGAATTTTTCACCTAGCAAATCAATGATTTCTGTATTTGTTGCTTTAGCCATTAGTCGATTCCGTATGAAGCTAACATTTGTTTATACTGATCTGAATATCTTCTTCTGCCCAATTCGTTCTTTACCAATTCCTGGATTTTTCCAAAGCCATCTAAAATAGCCTCTGGACGTGGAGGGCAGCCTGGAACGTAAACATCAACAGGGATAATCTCATCTATTCCTTGTAACACAGAGTAAGTATCGAAAATACCTCCACTTGATGCACAAGCGCCAACAGCAATTACCCAACGAGGTTCCGCCATTTGTAAATAAACTTGTTTTAAAACTGGCGCCATTTTCTTAGCGATAGTTCCCATTACCATTAATAAATCTGCCTGTCGTGGAGAAAAACTTAATCTCTCTGCACCAAAACGACCAAAATCGTAATGCGAACCCATAGTTGCCATAAATTCTATACCACAGCAAGAAGTAGCAAATGGCAATGGCCATAATGAATGTGAACGGGCCAAACCGATTACCTTATCTAAGGAAGTAGCAAAAAAGCCTGAGCCCTCTATACCTGGTGGCGCATCTACTATATTGATTTCACTCATGTTTTTAAACAAAAAATGCTTATTCCTAATAGAGAATAAGCAACAAATTTACAATATTTTAAAAGCAAATAGATTATGGTATTGGCATTTAGAATTAATCTAAATAATTAATTCCAATCTAATGCTTTTTTCTTTAGAATATAGATAAACCCTAATAAAAGAGTACCCATAAAAATGAACATTTCAATAATCCCGTTCCAACCTAGCTCCCTAAAATTTACTGCCCAAGGATACATGAAGATTACTTCAACATCAAATAATACAAAAAGAATAGCAACCAAAAAATACTTAATAGAAAACGGTTGACGAGCATTACCAACAGACTTAACACCCGCTTCAAAAGTAGAGAGTTTATCTTTTGTTTTACGCTTAGGACCTAAAAAATGCGTAGCAAATAGAGTTACTACAACAAATCCTAAAGCAACAATAACTTGAAATATAATAGGTAAAAAATCGTGGGCTGTACTTGTAGTTTCCATTTTATTATTTTATGCAAAATTAAAAGAAAAAGGCAGGATTACAAACCCTGCCTTTCTTTATTAATAATTAAGATATTATTTCTTAATTGGTGCTTTTTTTGGTTGTGCTGGTGGAGCACTCAATAACTTTAAATTATCTGCTGCATATGCATTCGAAGGATCAATAGATAAAGTTTTATTAAAGTATTCTTTCGCTTTTTCTTTATCAACACCTGAATAGTAGAAGCCTAAATAATTATAAGAATCGGCAAGGTTTTTAACATTCGCTGCAGCTTTCTCTGGTTTTGTTACCGTTAAAAGTGTTATATATTTTTCATAAAAAGGAACTGCTAACCCTTTTTGAGTTTCTGGGTTATCGATTACATCAATTGCTTTATTGATACGAGCTCTATAAAGAAAAGCTGGATCGTATTCAGGAGCTAATGTAATTACTTTAGCCAACGCAGAGTCACTTTCTACAAGCAAAGCTCTATCTTTAGCACCAGATTTTACGTATTCAGCTAATGCTAAATAGTAATAATTCATCGCCATGTTAGGGTTCTTAGAATTCAATGAAACTACTTTCTTAAACACGGGAATAGCTTTATCGTATTTTTTTTCTGCGTAGAATTTTTTGCCAATCTCCGCTAAGTCTTCAACTTTTGTAGTATCTAACTCAACTCCTCTTGTAATATTAACTACTGCTAAACTATCATTGCCAGTACCTTGTAAAGCTTTACCTAAATATAAATAATCTGATCCAAGAATACGAGCAGTGTCTTGCTTTCTAGCAAATAACTCATTCATGAATTGAACACCTTGAGGATAATTTTTATTCTCAATAGCAGAATATCCACGCATACGTATTACTACAAATGTTTTAGGGTTATTAGCATCAGGAGCATTTAAAGTTGCAACTTCATTTGATAATGTTGCAAAATCGCCAGCGTAAACTAAAAATTGAGCATAACGTAAACGAGATTCAAAAGACTTATCAGTTAAATCTAAATACTTTTTCATGTTTGTTAATGCATCAGCTCTTTTTGCATCGCCATTTTTAGGATCTTGATAAGACCATTGCAAATATAACTCTGCTAATTCACGATAAGCAGGGCCATAATTAGGGTCACCAGCTACAGCTTTTTTTAACTGTGCTTCTGCTTCTGCAAATGCGTAAGCTTCTTTATACATTTTACCAATTTGTACATTAACACGATATAAAGCTGGATTAATATCTGTTGCTCTTAAATACATGTTATAAGCTTCCGAATTTTTATGTTGCATTGCATAGTAATCCGCAATTGCTAAAAATGTTTCAGGATCTTTATCTTTTGAATCTAATTCATCTGCTTTTTGCAAATTTGGAAGTGCAGCAGCATAATCTGGAGTTTTTTGGTCTAAATAAGCTTTCCCAATAGCTAAGTAAGTTAAATAGTCTTTAGCTCCAAAAGACAATGCTTTATCAAAATTTGTTTTAGCAGAAGTTGCATTATTTGATTTTAAATCAGCATGACCTAAACCAACGTAGTTTAATGCATATTTTGGTTCTGCAGTAATTCCCTTAGAAAATACTGCTCTTGCTGAATCAATATCATCCGTACGTAAATACACTTCACCTAGGCTAAAATAATTTTCACCTTTGCTAGCTTGTGAATTTACTAACGTTTTAAGCATAGAAGTAGCTTTTTGATACTGTTCTGCATCTATTGCCTTCTTTGCATCAGCTAAACTTTGAGCAAATGAGGCACCACCCATCATTACCAAACCTAAACTTAAGGTTATTGCTTTCTTAATCATTTTCATCGTCTTCATTTGTTTTAATCGAAATAACTTTTCCTGTAATCTTTCTTGGTTCTGTTACAGCAACGTTCATCTCATTAGTTTTAATATTAATTTTAGTTCGTGTTTCTTATGTTAAAATCTCTTGATACCATCTTATGAGGACCTAGTCCTGATTTGAGTACAATTAACTGTCCACGAGGGCTAGTTAACCAATTTGCAAATCCTGTGCCTAAACCATCTCTACCTTCAGCATTTATAATATATACATTTCTTAAAAAAGGATAAACTCCTTTAATTAAGTTGTTTTGACTGGGTTTATAAAAAGCATCAGCACCTTTTTTACCAGTTAAATTCTTAACACCCATTACTTTAACTTTTGGTAAGTATGTCAAAATGTCTTTATTATTTTCCAATAGCCAATTAACACCAACTACACCAATATAATCTTTATTCTCGGCTATGTATTTAATTACATCATTATTTGATTGTAATGTATAAACTCCCGTTTTAGGTAATTCCTTTACCTTTGCAGAATCTATGAAATATCTTATTGTACTAGAATATGCATTATCAAAAACTAACTTTTTATTATTGTTAGCATTACCTTTTAAAATATCAAGTACGTCTTTTACTGTAATATTAGTATCTATATTAGCAGCGTTAGTTATAAGCGCAATTCCATCGACTGCAAACCTATCTGTAAAAATAGCAATTTGCTTTTGTTTATAATAAAGTTCTTCTTCAGGTTTTAGCATTCTAGATAGTACCAACATTTTAACCTTTCCGTTCAAAAAATCTGGTAAAATCTTATTTTCATTCCCTAATACAGTTGTTATTTTTGCATTTGGGTAATCACTTTTAAAAACTTCTATTTGATCATCTAGAATACGAGCAAAGGATTCATCAACCAACAATTCAGTTGTTCCAGAAGTCCTTGTTTCTTCAGCTCCATTTTTTTTTGGAGATCTATTGCAAGATAAAATGGCTAATAATAGGAATACAAAACCTATATTTTTCATTTTCATACTGTATCCTTTTGATTGATTATGCGATAAAATCTAATTAAAGCGTAAACTATTAATCCTATGCCAAATACGATTCTATATTTTGCTTCCATTTCCAATGGTATAAGATCCTTCCAAAAAATTAAGATAGAGCCTAAAACTAAATAAAACAGAAACATAGTAAGCCCTAAAATAAACAGAAATCGCTGTTGAGGCGATTTCTGTTTAAAGTAATTCAGATTAAACATTTTGATGTTTATTGTTGCAAGTTAAATTTAATTGGAATATTATATTTAACACGTACAGGTTTACCATTTTGCATACCTGGATTCCATCTTTTACTCGCTCTTAGGACTTTAAGTGCTTCTTCATCCATTCCATATCCTACTTTTCTATCAACTTTAGCGTCAGTTACAGAACCATCTTTTTCGATTGTAAATGATAAGTACAGTGTCCCAGAAATTCCTGCCTCAGTTGCCATTGCTGGATACTTAATGGTACCTAAATAATCATAAAATTTCTGAATACCACCTGGGTAACTTGGCGGATTTTCCATACTTACGAAATTATATACCGTATTATCTTCAACTTGGGCTGCTTGTTTCGGTCCTTCACCTGCAGGTGCAATTTGCACAATATCTGCTGATGGATCACCTTCAATTGTTTTTTGCCCAGGATCTGCTTTTTTCAAATCTTCTGCCTTAGGCGGTTCTTCGTCACGTACCTCGTTATCCGGTTTCACAATTGGAGGAGGAAACTTAATTTGATCCTGCTTTGGTGGAGGTGGCTCAACTGGTGGTGGAGTTTTCACATCCGGATTAATTGGTGGAGGTGGTTGCATCACCATTTCTACCACTTTTTCCTTAGGTGGCTCAGGCAATATTCCTGCAATCAGAGCGTAAATTTTTGGCGCTAAGAACAGTAATATAAATATTGCCGATGCAATAAGTAGTGATTTTGATGTATTAGCCGCATTAGTTTGACGAAGCTCGTAAGCTCCATAATTCTTATTCTTTTTGGCAAATATTACATCAAGCCACTCTTTGTTAAATAAATCTATTTTAGATCCAAACATTGCTTAATATTTTAATTTGTTATTATTTTATTATAAAATCCCACCTGTTTTCATAGCTTCTTTTTCACTATCCATTAGGTGTTTAGGATCATCATCAATAGCTGGTGCATTAATATTAGTTTTGGTAATATTCAATTCGTCCATGATATTAACAAAATTTTCGTAAGTAGATGCATCGGTAGGTTTCACCACAATAATGATGTCTTTACCCATTTTATCTTTTACTTCTTGTTTATTTTTCAGGAGTGATGCTCTAATATCATTAAAACCTTCAATAGTTGGTGTTGATTTACCAGCCTCTCCCATATACCATGCAATTTTATCATTCTTACCTAATAAGATCGTCATTGTTTGAGATGCTTTCAACTCAAGTTTATTTAAATCTTTAACGTCTTTATCGGGTTTAGCAATATCCATTGCTAATGGTTTTGATAAGGAAGTAGTTAGCATGAAGAAAGTAATCAATAAGAACGCTAAATCAACCATTGCGGTTAAATCTACACGTGTAGATTGTTTTTTACTTCTTACTTTGCCGCCTTTACCGCCATCGCCACCTGTATTTAATTCTGCCATCGCTTCTTTTATTTAGCAGCAGCTTCCGCTGATGTAATTAAACTAAATTTGTTAACTTGTTGTTTTTGAAGTACGTCTACAATTTTTCTAATTGTTGGATATTCTTCTTTTCCATCTCCTTTAATACTTACTCTCATTTCGGTATTGTGCAATTCAGCAGTAGCTCTACGAGATTGTTCTATCCATCTATATAGTTCGCCATTAGTGGTAGAATCTGTTGGTATTCCGTTTAGTTTTGCTTCAAATTTTGCACGATCATCACCATTCAAATTAATGAACTGCTTTAGGTTACCAAATGGAACTCCGAATGATGAAATTACACCAAAACGTTTTGCTTCATCTTCTGTAAATGAGGTACCATATAATGTAGCCATTTTTTGTAAGGTCAATTTTTTTACGTCTTGACCAATGATCTCCATAAAAACTTTTCCTTTACCGATACTCAATATTGCCAAATCTTTATCAGGCACCTTAAATTGAACCGTAGACGATGGAGTTTTGATATCCAACGGATCTGGTTGACGTGAAGTTGCCGTTAAAATAAAGAAAGTTAACAACAAGAAGGCCACATCGCACATTGCGGTCATGTCTACTGAGGTACTCTTTCTTGGAACTTTTACTCTAGGCATAATATAAAAATTATAATATTTTAATTAATGATGTTAATTCTTCCGGTTTTCCATAAAGCCGGTAAAAAAAAATTAAAATAATTTCTATTTATGTGTAGAAGCGTAAGTTTGGATGATGCTAAAACCTGCCTCATCAATAGCATAAGTTAATTTATCGATTTTCGAAGTTAAGATGTTGTACATGATAATCGCTAATGTAGAAGTACCAATACCAGTAGCTGTGTTAATCAAAGCTTCAGAAATACCAGTTGCTAATGCCGCTTGATCTGGTGCTCCAGAGTTAGCCAAACCACCAAACGCCTTAATCATACCTGTTACTGTACCTAATAGACCCATTAACGTACCTACTGATACCAACGTAGCGATGATTGTTAAGTTTTGCTCTAACATTGGCATTTCTAATGAAGTAGCTTCTTCAATATCTTTTTGGATAGCTAAACATTTTTGATCAGTGTCCATGTTTTTCTCGTCTTCCATCTCACCATATTTTTTAAGGCCAGATTTAATTACGTTCGCAACCGAACCTTCTTGTTTATCACATTCTGCTGCAGCTGCTGAGATATTACCTGAGCTTAAAAGTGATTGAATTTTTTTAACAAAAGAATCTAAGCTTCCTTTACCTGTCGCTTTACCAATTACAATTAAACGCTCAATTGAGAATACAAATACCATTAAAAGCATACCCATTAATATTGGCACAATAAATCCGCCTTTGTAAGCCATACCACCATAGTTACCAACTTTAGGTAAAATGTGAGTTGTATCATCATTAAAGAAAGCTAATGAAACTGTACTGTTTGCTTTTGCAATAGAATCATCAATTGTAAAGTTTGACGGTTTACCCAATACAAAAATGAAAAGTGATATCCCGATAAGGATACAAATAGGAATAACAAGAGTTGCAAATAAATTAGATGCAGTTGAACTCTCTTTTTTAACTGTTGTTGGTTTTGGTGCGTTTGCCATTTTTTTTTAGTTTTTTAGTTTTAGTACTTGTTTTAAATTTAAAGAAATTATTTAAATAATATAGTAATACACACAACGTTTATTGAAATCAATTGTTGCGTTTAGCAAATTTATAAATTGATTTTAAATTACAAATTAAATAATCGTTATACAATTAATTCGTTACGCTAGCCCCTTTTTCTTTTTGAGCTAAGTGTATAACCAAAAAAGATTGCCTTTGTTCGAGACAATCTTCCGCAATTAAAACTAAAAATTTAATTAAAAACAAATTTTAAGCAAAAAAAATACACTAATGTACATTTTCAACCACTTTCGGGAGTGCGTTTTGTATTTCTTCATTGGCAAAATCTTCAAATTGCTTAAAGTTATCTAAAAATGCCGCAGCTAATTCATTTGCCTTACTATCGTAATTTTGTTTGTTTGACCATGTGTTTCGAGGATTCAAAATTTCTGAGGGCACATCTGGACAATTTGTTGGCATTAATAATCCAAATACAGGATGTTCTACAAAATCGGCTTTTGCCAAACTACCATTTAATGCCGCACTAATCATCGCCCTGGTATAAGTTAATTTCATTCTAGTCCCTACTCCATAAGGTCCGCCACTCCATCCTGTGTTGATTAACCAGACGTTAACTTTATTCTTCTCCATTTTTTCACCCAATAATTTGGCATATTTAGCAGGATGTAATGGTAAAAATGCCTTACCAAAACAAGCAGAGAAAGTTAATTGAGGTTCTGTAACCCCAGCTTCGGTACCAGCTACTTTTGCAGTATAACCAGATATAAAGTGAAACATTGCCTGACCTGGGGTTAGTTTAGAGATTGGAGGCAATACCCCAAATGCATCCGCTGTTAAGAAAAAGATATTTTTTGGAACTGATGCTACTGAAGGCACCATCGCATTATCTATATAGTTTATAGGATAAGCAACTCTAGTATTTTCTGTTTTTTCAATATTTGAAAAATCAACAATGCGTGTATTTGGAAAATAGTTTGTGTTTTCTAATAAAGAGCCGAATTTAATTGCATTGTATATTTGTGGTTCATTTTGGGCTGTTAAATCTATACATTTTGCATAGCAACCACCTTCAAAATTGAAAACTGAGGTTTCTCCCCACCCATGTTCATCATCACCTATTAAAGCTCTTTTTGGATCCGCAGATAACGTTGTTTTACCAGTTCCTGATAATCCAAAAAATATAGCTGTATCTCCATCTTCCCCAACATTAGCAGAACAATGCATTGATAATGTGTTTTTTTGTTCAGGTAATATAAAATTTAATACCGAAAAAATTCCTTTTTTAATTTCACCAGTATATGCTGTACCGCCAATTAAAATCATCTTCTTTGAGAAGTTTAAAATAGAGAAATTGGGCTGGCGGGTTCCATCCGTTGAAGGATTAGCTAAAAATGAAGGTGCTGCAATAATTGTCCACTCTGGTTGTTCTGGAAGTTCTTCTTGTGGAAATCTTAAAAATAAGTTGTTTGCAAAAAGATTTTGGAAGGCATCTTCTGTAACAACACGAATAGTAGTTCTATAATTATCATCTGCGCATGCATACGCATCACGAACATAAATCTGTTTTGTACTTAAATGGTTAGTTATTTTATCAAACAGTTGATTGAAATGTGCTGGGCTTATTTTAATATTTATATCACCCCACCAAACTGCATTTTCGGTGACTTCATCGCAAACTATAAAACGATCTTTAGGAGAACGTCCTGTAAATTTGCCTGTATCAACCGCCAATGCACCGTTATCCGCTAAAGTACCTTCGTCATTTTTTAAAGCTTCTTCAACTAATTCTGCTACACTTAATTGATATTTAACTGTTTTAGCACTTAAATTTAGATAGCCTAAATCGGGCTGCTTTACATTTTTATTGCTCATATATTTGGTCTAATATCATGCAAAGCTAAGCAGATATTAACGCAAAAAATACGCTTTTTTTGGAAAAATTTTACTTATTGTGGCAAATACACTAACGTTTAAAACACTTATTATCAATATATTATGTTAAAAATTAACACTACATTAACCTCCAGATTTTTTTACTTTATAACCTTCTTTTTGGAGGATTGAAATCACCTTATCTCTAAAATCTCCTTGTATTAAAATTTCTCCATCTTTAGCTGCGCCACCTACTCCACATTTTGTTTTTAGCATTTTTGCCAATGCCATTAATTTTTCATCATCCCCTATAAAACCTGTAATCAATGTTACGGCTTTACCACCTCTATTCTTTTTGTCAAGTGTTACTCTTAAATCTTGTTGAGCATTTGGAATTGGCTCATCAGTCGCAGCCGCTTCATCATCATAAATAAATGAAGGATCTGTTGAATACATAATTCCACCAAAATCGTTAATTACCTTTTTTTTCTCTTTTGCCACTGTTTAATATTTAAATCTTCTCAATTCTAATCTTTTGTTGCAGTAATTATTTTTAAAGCTGCTGGGATTACTTCTATTTCTAAATCTTTCCCCATAAAGAAAGGTTCCCCATCTAAATGAATAGAATCTTCTTTTACTCTAGTAATTTTAATATGTTTACCTCTAATTATTTCTATCATTTCAGATTTATCAGTAGTTGCCCTCACCATCTGATAGGCTAGTATTGGCAATTTGTATAATGGAAATGGTTTCACAATACAAACATCTAATAACCCATCCGTTAAAGAAGATTTGGGTGATATATATACGTTATTACCGTATTGAGATGAGTTCGCAATGCTTACTACAAAGGCATCTCGAGTATAACTTATTCCATCAATTTCAATTTCATAATTTTGCGGTTTATAAGCAATCATTTCCTTTAAGCCCATTTCTATGTATCCTTTTAAGCCTCTACGTTTATTTCCTGCAAATACCGAACTAATGTGAGCATCAAAACCCATTCCTGCCATGTTAAAAAAGTATTTGCTATTTAGTTTGGCTGCATCAATAATTTGGGTATTAAACGTATTAATTAATTGAATTGCTTTCTTAGAATTCATTGGAATCTTCAAGAATCGAGCTAAACCATTACCAGAGCCAAAAGGAATTATAGCTAAAGTTTTATTCAGCTGCATTACTTTGGGTGCAATCTCATTTATTGTTCCATCGCCCCCCACAGCAACAATTACATCAAAATTTTTATTAGCGGCTTCTTCTGCTAATTCTGCCGCATGCCCAACATATTCTGTAAAACTAAAATTTGGATTAAATTTCGTTTTATCAAGTTGAGAATCTATTAATGCCGGCATCATCTGCTTTTTTTTCCCGCCAGATATTGGATTAATAATAAATAAGATATTTGCTTTTAACAATTTACAAAGGATTTGGTTGCACAAAATACCTGATATTTTTTGACTATTAATAATATTATAGTAATTTTGCGCTGTTAAAAGTGGACTGATTTGCGATGCTATGAAATATTAGCTGGATTGCAACCACGTAAAAAAAAGTGCTAACCATTACCACACTTCCTTTTACTGCCTGTTTACAGGATCAAAATCCATTTTACATAATAAGTTTTATTAAAGAATTAATTATTTAAAATGTCGTATTTATTTACATCAGAATCTGTATCTGAAGGTCATCCAGATAAAATTGCAGATCAAATTTCGGACGCATTAATTGATAACTTTTTAGCATTCGATAGCGAATCTAAAGTTGCGTGCGAAACTTTAGTTACTACTGGCCAAGTTATTTTAGCAGGTGAAGTTAAATCTAAAACCTATTTAGATGTACAACAGATTGCTAGAGATGTAATCAAAAAAATTGGTTACACTAAAAGTGAATATATGTTCGAAGCAAATTCTTGTGGAATTTTATCAGCTATTCACGAACAGTCTCAAGATATTAACCAGGGTGTAGATAGAACTACAAAAGAAGAGCAAGGTGCAGGCGATCAGGGAATGATGTTCGGTTATGCAACTAATGAAACTGAAAATTATATGCCTTTGGCTCTTGATTTATCTCATGCATTATTAATCGAATTAGCTAATTTAAGAAGAGAGAATGCTGAAATTACGTATTTACGTCCAGATGCAAAATCTCAGGTAACTTTAGAATATTCAGATGATAATAAACCGCAACGAATTGATGCAATTGTAATCTCAACTCAACATGATGATTTTGATGAAGAGGCGACTATGCTGGCAAAAATTAAATCGGATTTAGTTTCTATTTTAATTCCTAGAATTAAAGCGAAATATCCTCAATATGCTCATTTATTTAATGATCAAATCACCTATCATATTAACCCAACTGGAAAATTTGTTATTGGTGGGCCACATGGCGATACTGGCTTAACAGGAAGAAAAATTATTGTTGATACGTATGGGGGAAAAGGTGCTCACGGTGGTGGTGCATTTTCTGGAAAAGACCCAAGTAAAGTAGATAGAAGTGCAGCTTATGCAACTCGTCATATCGCTAAAAACTTAGTTGCTGCTGGTTTAGCAGACGAAATTTTAGTCCAAGTGAGTTACGCAATTGGTGTTGCAAAGCCAACCTCAATAAACGTAGTAACTTATGGTACTTCTAAGGTAAATTTAACCGATGGCGAAATCAGCAAAAAAGTAGAATCCATTTTCGATATGCGTCCTTATTTTATTGAGCAACGTTTAAAATTGCGAAACCCGATTTATAGCGAAACTGCCGCTTACGGGCACATGGGTCGTAAACCTGAAACAGTTACAAAAACTTTTAGAACACCTAATGGTGAAGAAAAGACTGTTACTGTAGAATTATTTACTTGGGAAAAACTTGATTTCGTAGATAAAGTAAAAGCTGCATTTGGTTTATAATCAATTATATTAAATATATAAAAGCCCTTCAGAATAAATCTAAAGGGCTTTTTTATATTCCTTTTTCTTTCAAAAATGCTTTCTCTCTGTCAGAGATGTATTTATCATCTATTGCATAAGATTTAATGTTTGAGATATTCATTTCATCTATTACATCTACAAAATTCTTATAGCTTGAAGTATTAGTAGGTTTGATAATCACAATCATTTCCTTTTTTAATGCAGTAGTATGTGTGCTAGCAACTAGTTGTTTATTTGCTATAATCTTCCGTTGAATATCCTTCATGTTTATTATATTCATTTCAGTTTTTCCTGCTTCACCCATATAATAAATTGCTTGATTATTCTTTCCAAGTAAAATAGTCATGGTTCTTGACTGAGGGTATGCAGATGGAATGGGAGATTCTACTGGCTTTGCAATCTCTAAAGCTTTCATTTTGGCCAACGATGTAGTTAGCATAAAGAAAGTTATCAATAGAAATGCTAAGTCTACCATTGCGGTTAAATCTACATTGGGTAATGGTTTTTTGGTTCTTCCTTTTACAGCCTTGCCGTTTTGAGGAATGTTAAGTGTTGTTGCCATCTTGTTTAGGTTTTAAATAAGATGACATTTTATCACGTATTTCATAAAAGTAATTAGTTTTTCTTAACCACATTCAATTATAGCTCATTTTAATACTGAAAATATTGTCAAGATAAAATTCCTTAAGATCAAAATTTTAATTTTCAATTATCTATCCGAAATAAAAAACCAATTTCAATTGCTGTTGTTTTTACGATACATAAATATTAAAAATCATGGAACAGCCAGTAGAAATGAACACTTTAAGTCAAATATTAGAGAAATTAAGACTTAAAGGAAAGGATAATGAAATTAGAATGTCAGATCATGGGAAAATGCAATCGACTAATTTGAATAAAATATATACACCTGATGAGTTGACAATCGTAAAAACATATCGTTTTGAGGGCATGTCTGATCCAGCAGATAACTCCGTACTTTATTTAGTGGAAGATAACGAGAAAAATATTGGTTACATTTTAGATGCTTATGGCATTTATTCTGATAATGATGGACCAGCATTTGACGATTTTCTAAAGAAAATTCCTGTAGCAGATCGTGATGAACAAGAGCTATTTTAACTGGCGTTAATGGCCAAAATGATAATTAATTTAGCACAAACGTTTGATATTTAATATATAGTATAAAATAGTTATCTTCGGAAAGCCTTTTGGCGCAACAGACAGATGATTAAGAAACCCATTACCATTAAGGAAATCGCAAAAAAGCTCGATTTGTCTATTTCAACAGTTTCTAGGGCATTACATGGCCATCCAAGCATTAGCTTAACTACGCAGCAAAAAGTTAAGCTAATGGCCAAAGAAATGGAATATGAACCTAATCAAACTGCTATTTTTTTTCAAAAAGGGAAAACATTTACCATAGGTGTAATTTTACCTGAACTGGCTGAAGCATTTTTCGCTTCTGCAATTAGTGCAATTGAAGATATTGCATACAAGAAAAATTACACTGTATTATTAGCTCAATCTCATGATGATGAAGAAAGAGAAAAGCAATTAGTGGAAAAAATGAAGAACCATAGAATTGATGGTTTATTAGTTTCAGTAGCTAAAACAACTTCTAATTTTGATCATTTTGAATTGCTGAGGAAACACCAAATTCCTGTTGTATTCTTTGATCGAATTCCTCCAATTAAAAACATCCATTATGTAGCTTGTAACATAGAAACAGGCAGCATTGAAGCGGTTAATTATTTATTAAAAAGAGGTCACAGGAGTATTGGATTAATTAATGGGCCAAGTACACTTGTTGCTAGCGGACAAAGAAAAGAAGGCTATATAAAAGCGCTTTACAAAAATAGGCTAAAGTTTGACCCTACTTTAATTGTTGATTGTGATTTAACTGAAGGTGGCACTAAAACAGCATTAGAAACTTTATTAAATCACAAACGGAAACCAACAGCTATTGTTACATTTAATGATTATGTATCTGCTTTTGCAATTAAATCTTTAAGACGTTTAAACTTAAATCTTGACCAACAAATTGAATTTGTAAGTTATGCAAATTCTTCAATTATTGGTTTTATGGAGCATCCTCCAGTTGCTTCGGTTGAACAGTTTCCTGCAATACAAGGGCAAAAAGCGATTGATACGTTATTAGATTTATTAAATAGCGACGTTAATGAAGAAACCCAAGGTTATTATAAAACAATAATCGAATCTCAACTTATAGAAAGTCATAAAGGATAAAAAAAGGCTGAAATAATTTCAGCCTCTTAAAAATCTTAAAATCCGCTATCATCAAGTGCGAACACATTTTTTCTATCTTTCCACGCTCCTCTTGTAAAATCTGGAAATTCTTGTGGTTTATTTCCTTCTTTTAAAGACTTTGTAGATAAAGGAGTGATAACACTCATCGTTACAGAATCATACACGTCAATTGGTGTCTGTTTTTTCGCCTTTACAGCCTGAATAAACCCATTAAATACAAACCAATCCATGCCACCATGCCCTGCTCCTTCAGCTTCTTTTGCGTATTTTTTCCAAACTGGATGATCGTATTTATCAAACCATTCTTTTACTGGCTCCCATGCATCATTTCTTTTTGCCTGTTTTTCAATATATATTGATTTAGCAACGTCCATCCAAATACCTTCAGTTCCTTGCACTCTAAATCCTAAAGAATATGGTCTTGGCAAATGTGTATCATGAGATAACAATACAGTTTCGCCGTTTGCACAATTAATCAGTGTGGTGGTTACATCACCATTTTTATAATTAATTTTCGAATTTGGATGACCAGGTGAAAGATCATTTACATAACTCGCTAAACCACGTGCCTTAGAGCTAAAAGAAACCAAATTTGTAAATCGGTTACCTCTATTAATATTTGCATATTGCATTACAGGACCAGCACCATGAGTTGGATACAAATCTCCATCTTGGTCAATATTAAATTGTGTACGCCATTGTGCCTCACTCAAAGCATTAGGGCCGTATTCCACTCCTCCACCATAATAATTTTTACCGTTGTTAAAAAGCACATTTCTTAAATTATGTTGATAGCCCCCTTCTAAATGAACTAACTCCCCAAAAACGCCTTGTCTAACCATATTTAAAACTGCCATTACATCTCTGCGGTAGCAAACGTTTTCTAAAGTAGAATATGGCATTCCCGTTTTTTCTGAAGTTTTTACAATATCCCAATGCTCTTCTACAGTTAAACCAGCAATTACCTCACAGCCAACATATTTGCCTGCTTTCATCGCATATATAGCTTGTGGGTGATGGAATTGCCATGGTGTAGCAATAATTACTGCATCTATATCTTTTATATCTAATAATGCTTTATATGCATCAAGTCCGCCGGTATATTCTTTAGCTGCAGGTCGGCCAGATTTAGCAATAAATGACCTACATATTTTTAAAGAACTCTCTTGTGTATCGCAAATAGCCACAATTTCTACATCATCTCTTAATACACCCTCACTAATGTGACTCATTCCTCTTGCACCAACGCCAATATAGCCTAATCTTACTCTACCATTATCCTTTGCAAATAAAGTTCCGGTAGGTAAAATACTTATGCCTGCAGCTGCAACAGCACCATTTTTAATAAAATCTCTTCTTTCCATTTTGTGTTTTTGGTTTTCAGGTTGTTGTTAATTAATTGTAAATTATAAAAAATACCCTTTTGAGCTACAAGAATCTGGTGATTTACACAACGCAAACGTTTGATAATCTGCGCAAATATTTAACTTAGCGTTGCTTTATTTGATCATTCAATATGTGGACTTGCGCTTTATGTAATCAGACTTTTAAGAATTCCAATCAAATTCATTATTGTGGAGATAAAACAATTAATGATTTTCTTATAGGGAAAAGTGAAACAACAGTCGGTTTATTCAATCATTTTATTTTAAAATATAATGAAATTGGGGATATAAAATTGCAAGCGACAAAATCTATGATAGCTCTTGTGGCCAATAAACGATTTGCTTATATCATTAAATTAGGAAAAGATTTTATGGATGTTGTATTCCCTTTTAATGAGCCCTTCGACGATAATTATTGTTTTCGTAAAATAGCAGCCGTACCAGAAAGTAATGACTACAACCATCATTTAAGGATCTATTTACCAGAAGATGTGAATGATGAAGTAATCACCTACATGAAAAAAGCTTATATCAATGGAAAAAACATATGAGCTAAGCGGTTGCAAATTACTGGTCGTTTTTGAAAAGCAACTTATCAGGATTAAACGACCTAAAGCATTACAAAAATTTTTGATTACCGATATCGAGCAACGTTCGGAAGTTTTGGTTAATAGTATCAAAATAGACTATTTAAACTTCTTTGGGAAGGAATTAGCAATCACCAACGATTCGTTAATTATTGAGATATGGGCACACGCTTATGCGAGTTATTTTGCAAAGGCAATAAAAAATCTAATTAGTTTAAAATTGGTAGAGGAAGCTGCAGATTTTATTATTAATCGAAGTGATATTATTGATTGTGGTGAAAGTGAAATAGACAGCAACAGAAAGTTTTGGGATGTATTGGCGAATTTTAAAGGCATTATTTTAACCTTTTTGCCAAGACGATTGAAATAAGCTAAGAATCAAAAAAGCCTCAACTTTCGTTAAGGCTTCTTGCGGGCCGGACGGAACTCGAACCCGCGACCTCCGCCGTGACAGGGCGGCATTCTAACCAGCTGAACTACCGGCCCGTTTCCCAAAACAAAATCACTTTCGGATTGGGATTGCAAATATAGCGTCTTTAATTTATTTTACAACAAAAAAGTTAAAATAATTGTAAGTCATTAAATGACAGCACCTTCTTTCATCTTCTCTGCGTTCTCTGCAAATTGTAAAGCGTCGATTAACTCTTGTACACCACCATCCATTACACCATTTAAGTTATATAACGTCAAACCAATACGATGATCCGTTACTCTTCCCTGTGGATAATTGTACGTTCTTATCTTTGCAGATCTATCTCCTGTAGATACCATTGTTTTACGTCTAGCAGCAATATCACCATTCTTTTTCTGCAATTCAATATCATATAATTTGCTACGCAACATCTCCATTGCAATTAAACGGTTACCCAACTGCGATCTATCTTGCTGACAAACTACTACAATACCAGATGGTTTATGTGTTAATTGTACTTTTGTTTCTACTTTGTTTACATTTTGACCACCGGCACCACCAGAACGTGATGTATGTAATTCGATATCTGCTGGGTTAATGTACAAATCAATTTCTTCAGCTTCTGGCAAAACAGCAACGGATGCTGCCGATGTATGTACTCGACCTTGCGTTTCTGTATCAGGCACACGTTGTACGCGGTGCACACCTGATTCATATTTCAATTGTCCGTAAACGTCCTCTCCCGTCACTTTTAAAATCACCTCTTTATATCCACCAGCAGTACCTTCAGTTACATCAACAGTTTCAACTTTCCAACCCTTCTGATCAAAGAAGCGGCTATACATTCTATACAAATCGCCTGCAAATAGCGCAGCTTCATCTCCTCCAGTTCCACCTCTAATCTCGAAAACTGCATTTTTAGCATCTTCTGGATCTTTTGGAATCAGCATCAAACGGATAGCTTCTTCCATTTTTTCCTGTTGTTCCAATAACAAATCCAATTCTTCTTTCGCCATTTCACGCATTTCCTGATCTTTCTCAGTGCTCAAAATCTCTTTGTTGGCCTCAATATTACTCATCACATTTTTGTAGATTTTATATTCATCTACAATCTTGCCCAAGTCTTTGTATTCCTTATTTAAAGCAGCAAAACGTTTCATATCCTGTATTGTATCAGGATTGCTCAATTGCTCTTCTACATCTTCCCAACGCAACTTTATCGCTTCTAATTTCTCTAACATAGTTTTAAATTCTTTTGTACAAAAGGTATCCCTTTGAAAAAATATGCTTCGCTATACTAAACAAAGCAAGTCCCGCTTTGCGTTTAAATCTTCAGAAAAAGAAAATTCAACATCTACCGATAACTATCGGGGCGGGTTTATTTAACACAAACCTGTGCAAATAAAGATGCAAAAATAAGCAAAAAAAGCGGAAAGAATAAGTACAGTTAGTACTTCTCAGTTTGCATGCACATTAAACGCTTTTATAATAAGACAGGCGTAAATCTTCTCCATCAAATACACCGTAAGAATTATAATTAATCCACTCGCCAATGTTTACATAGCGACTATTTTCATTTAATTGAATATCTAAAGGCAAATGTCGATGTCCAAAAATGAAATAATCAAAGTGCTTTTTTTCCAATTGTTCCTTGGCAAAAATCGCAAGCCATTCATTTTCGTTGCCTAAAAATACTTCCTTTTTATTGCTAGCAATTCTACTATTTCCAGACCAACCATTGGCAATAAACAACCCAATTCGTGGTGGTAATATAGAAAATAGCCATTGACAAAAGCGATTTCTGAAAATTTTTCTCAAAAATTTATATTTCGCATCTCCTGGACCTAATCCATCACCATGATGTAAATAAAATTTCTTTCCGTTTCGTTCAATAATTAACTCATCACTAACAATTTCAATTCCGATTTCTTTCGTGAAATAATCATTTATCCACATGTCGTGATTTCCCTTAAAGAAGTAGATTTTAATCCCAGAATCAGCCATTTGCGCTAATTTACCTTGCAAACGTATAAACCCTTTTGGAATTACCTTGGTGTATTCAAACCAAAAATCAAAAACATCACCCATCAAGAAGAGTTCAGAACAGGTTGGCTCAATAAAATTCAACCACCTTACAATACGCTCTTCACGTTTACGACTTTCATCATAACTTGGTGCACCTAAATGGAAATCAGAAGCGAAATAAATGTTTTTATTCATGTATTGCTCAAAGGTAGGGGAAAATGATTAATTTTTAGCATTTTACCATTTGGGTATCCCTCACTTCAACAAAATATAGTTCTGCTTCAGTAGTTAATAGCATTTTTATAAAATAATAACTACTGAATTTATAGATTTAATTCAAAATAATTTGGAACATATCTAAATAGTGTTTGTGTTTTTGTAACTTTGCATCAAATTTTAATACATGATTTCTACTGATATAGCCATTATTGGCGCCGGACCTGTTGGTTTATTTGCCATTTTTGAAGCCGGATTATTGAAAATGCGTTGTCACCTTATTGATTACTTACCTCAGGTTGGTGGTCAACTTTCAGAAATTTATCCAAAAAAACCTATATATGATATCCCCGGATATCCAACTGTGTTGGCTCAAGAATTAATTGACAATTTAGTAGAGCAGGCAAAGCCTTTTCATCCAGGTTATACTTTAGGAGAAAGAATTGAAGGCTTAGAAAAACGTGGGGAAGCAGATTTTGTATTAACCACAAACATGGGTACCATTATCGAGGCTAAAGTAGTTGTTATTGCTGGTGGATTAGGTTGCTTTGAGCCTCGTAAACCTGCAGTAGCTGGTTTAGAGCAGTTTGAAAATGGAAGAGGCGTTAATTACATGATTTTAGATCCGGAAAAATATCGCGGTCAAAAAATGGTAATTGCAGGTGGTGGTGATTCAGCTTTAGATTGGACGATTTTCTTAGCTGATATTTGCTCGGAATTAACCCTAGTACACCGTAGTGAAAGTTTCCGTGGAGCACCAAATTCTGTTGCTAAAGTAATGGAATTGGCAGAAAGTGGAAAGATTAACTTGGTTCTAAATAGTAATTTAAACTCTGTTTCTGGTAATGGAAAATTAGAAAATGTAGAAGTTATTCATAACCGTACCATGGAAACTACTTCTTTTGCTGCAGATCATCTTATTCCTTTATTCGGTTTAAGCCCTAAATTAGGCCCTATAGAGCAGTGGAATTTAAACATAAGCAAAAGTGCTATTGAAGTAAATACTGATGACTATTCGACGAATATCCCTGGTATTTATGCAATTGGTGATATTAATACCTATACTAATAAATTAAAGTTAATTTTATGTGGTTTCCACGAAGCTGCTTTAATGAGTCATAGTGCTTATCAATATATGAACCCAGGTATTAAATATACCATGAAATATACTACTGTTAATGGTGTAACTGAATTTTAAGAATGGAAACAAACGATATTTCTATACAAGTTGAAGACCGTGAAGGTAATATTAGCACTTTAATTGCCCCTACCGATATGGGCTTAAGTTTAATGGAGTTTTTAAAAGCTAGCGAGTATGATATTCTAGCCACATGTGGTGGTATGGCCTTATGCGCAACTTGCTGCGTAGATGTAATGGAAGGTGAAGAAAAACTTAACGAAATGAGTGATGATGAATACGCAATGTTAGATACATTACCAGACTTATTACCAAACTCTAGGTTAGCCTGCCAATTACAATTAAACCCATCTATGGACGGGCTTAAAGTAAGGTTACATGCAATGGATTAGTTAGCAATAAGGAAAAATGAAAAGGGCAAATTACTTAGTAATTTGCCCTTTTCATTTTTAACTAGAATTTATTACAGCGTATCATAATATGCCAATAACTTCTCTATATCCTCATCAGATTTCAGATTTAACTTATTATCTTTTACATATTTGCTAAGTTCTGGTTTCTCTAAAGCATCAAGAATTGATTTGTCATTTTTTTTGATTGGAATTAGTTTATTATCTGCTTTGGCTATATAATATAAACTAGATTCCTCATATTTTTTTGTAATTGTACTCGTATTGTAACCCTTACTTTCTATAATGGTTTTAGAATACCTCTTTAATAATTTAGTTTTGCCGTTGTAAATAACCTCAAAATAACTTTTCCCATTTACGCCATTCTCGCCAGAAAATCCGTTCTTGAAAAGCTTAGATTTACCTTTTACAGTTAAAGTGAATTCATCAATTGGATCGCTAAATACATTTTCCTCCCCACTTTCAGATTTAACAATCAATAAATCTTCCATAACATCATATTTAAAGTCTCCGTTTCTAGCAGACGTATTATCTTTAAACTTAACATTACCTTTTACCCATTCTTCTAATAAATATGGTGAACCAATTACATCATCACCGTTAGACTTTTTCACACGTAATATGCTACCACCAGCATTTTGAGAAATTTTATTGTTTTGTTGAGCTTGAACAATATCTGTTAAATACAGAGTAAAAACAATTAAACCTAACGCAAATATTTTTCCTTTTTTCATATTCCTATTATATAACTCGTTATCGTCAATATAGATATAAATTTAGTATTAATCAAATTAACTTTATCTAAACGAGAAACTTAACAATATATTATTTAGCTCAAATGAAGATTAATTACTAATAAAAATTGGTCAAAAAAAAGCTCCCTTCTTTTGAAAGGGAGCATTAAACTATTTATTAAAATTATCTCGAACCAGCATAAACCCATTTCTCATCCCAAGTTGCTCTTACAAATGGCGAAGCCAATGCAGGAGTAAGACCTGCTTTCTGAGTTAAGTTATACTTAATCAGTAAAGTTTTGTTTGAAGGAGTATATTGATTAACACCAGTTGGGTCTAATCTTGCATTCCTTAATGTAGCTGCTACGTCAGCACCATAGAAGTTAGTAATTCCAATAACTTTATTAGTTGCTGGATCAAATTCTATAATTGGATCAAATGATCCAAAAGAACTAGTACCTGTACCAGTATAAAAAGGATCAAAATTACCACCACCATTGAAGTATTTAGGATCCCAAATCACACATTTGGTTGCACTAATTGTACGTAACTGCAATCTATAAGGTGCGTCAGACGTAATAGTAGGGCTAGTTGAAAAATGAGCAAATGCCGGATTAGTTACATCCACCATTGTTCCACTTACAGTGTATATACCATCCCATTTATTTTTAACACTTACCGTCATTACAAGAGTAGACTGCACAACATTTGGTGTAGTAATATTACTTGTGATTTTAAATGGAAAAACAAATCTTTTATCAAAGTCGAAATTGTCAAAATTCAAGTTGATATCGAAATCTTTAGCAAATTCACCTGGAGCAAATTTAACTTCAAACCCAGTAGCTGTTCTTGTAATACCATTACTTGCAATAGTAAATAAAGCATCTGGTAAAATTTCAGCAGCAGATTGTGTTGGGTGTGCAGTATTATAAGCAGCAAGTACTGCAGCATCGTATGTTAAGGTAACCGTAGTTGCTTGATTAAGTGCATCAGCATTTCCAGCATCTTTTCTTAAGCTAAAAATAGTAACTTTTTTAATCCCGCTAAGTGCATCTAAAAACACTGTTGGCTCTTTACCGCCCATTACCTTAATAATAGTACTACCTCCATTGGTTTCTTCATTATCTTTATTGTAAAAGGCATCCTTTCTACAAGATGTGAAGAAAGTTAAACCCACCAAGGCGAAACTTAGACATCTTAATATTGTATGTTTCATTGTTTTATATTTTAAATAAGTAAATAATTATTGATCCCACCAAACTCTAGCCTCACCTTCATCTACCCCTCCAGGAATACGAGCGATTGCAGCGTTTAGATTTGCCAAGTTAGATGTACGCTCATCAGTACCATAAACATATCTTCTTATAATCTGCTTTTTAGTACTTGTAGCATTGGGAGCTGGAGTTAAAACTGGATAACCAGATTTTCTCCAAATATTCCAACCTTGTAAACCATCAGGATAACTAGCTAGCCAACGTTGTACTGCAATGTTTTTTGCATTGGCAACACCACCAGTAAGTGCTACATCTGCTTGAGCCATATAAGCTGGAGAAGGAGTACCTGCACCCCATTGCTCAAATGATAAAGCAATACCTTGAGCATACACAGTTGCTAAAACTTCAGTAGTCCAACCTAAGTTAGCTGCTTCTGCTCTTGCTAAAGCAACCTCAGCTGCAGTAAGAATATATGTTGGTTTTGCAGGTACATCTGTACGCAAATCGCCTCTTAAAACACGTGCCCAACCTGGGTTAGCATCAGTAAACGCGGTAACAACAGTTCTATTAACACCATATGGCACACCAATATTAGAGGTTGCATTTTGTCCCTTTTGCTCACTTGCTCCACCAAATGCATTTTGTCTTGCATCACCTGTTGCATTTGTGATACTAGTCATTGTAGCACTTTGTCCCAAATCGTTACGACCATTATAGATTGAAAAATAAGGGTTTTGATAATTTGAACCATCAGCAGTTAATTGCAAATTTTGTGCATTTGTAGCTATGTAACCTCCGCCATCTGCAAGTGCAGCTTTAAACTGAGTTGCTGCATATTCAGATGCACCTGGATATCTTTTAGATAATTGGATAGACATTAAGATTTCTTAATGAATTGCCCACTCTTTTCCAAGAAGCTGCATCACCACCATAGGCAATATCTCCGCCAACTGAGCCACCGTCAATAGCAGCAACAGCCGCTGTTAAAGTTGACAACATGCCTTTGTAAATATCTTCTTGTTTGTCATAAACTGGAGCGATAACTGATATTCCTTTTAGTGCTTGACTATACGGAATATCTCCCCAGCGATCAGTCATTGTCCAAAAAATATACTGTTGTATAATTTTAGCTACTTGTATCTGATTATTACTAGATGTACTTAAAGATATCACATTTTGCATATCATACAATGCACCGCTATAAATACCAGCAAAACTAACTTGAGGTATTGAATAAAGTGATTGCTCAGGATATTGTGTTTCTGAAAAATACTGCGCATAATACCCTGGTCTTATTTCAAATGCACGAGCTTGTAAACCCTGAATAGCATTGGATAATAAAGCTGCTGGATTAGCATCATTAACCGCTGATGGATTTACGTTAGTATTACCAAAATCCTCAAATTTATTACATCCAGCTGCTGTTATTAAAAACAGGCAGGCAAATGAATATTTTAATATTTTTTTCATGTCTTTTATTTTAATGTAAATTCTTATCCCTAAACTTAAAAACCAACTCTTAAGTTAAATCCAAATCCTCTTGTACCTGGCAACTGACCAGACTCACCACCATTACCTGAAATTTCAGAAGGATCGAAATCTTTGGTTTTAGCATAGATTAATACTGGATTTCTTGCCACAACTGAGAATGTTGCATTCTGCACGAATTTATTGATACCTAATTTTTTAACTGGTATTTTATATCCTAATGAAACTTCACGTAATTTAACGTAAGTTAAATCGTAGATATAATCATCAAAAGTTTTGTTATCAACCAAGTTGTGATAATATTGTTGAGCATCAACATAGTAAGTTACTGGTAAGCCAGTAGTGCTACTTACACCGTCAACTCTAACTCCACCACCATTCGCAACAGCATCACGCACATTCATGCCTTTGTCATTAACGGCAGCAGTACGAGCAGTTAAACCACTATAAGAACCATACATGTTTGATAATGAAGCGAATTTACCACCTACTTGCCAATCTATATTTGCATTTACTTCGAAATCTTTAAAGATTACGAAAGAGTTTTGCAAACCACCTGTATGTTTAGGCAAAATACTTCCAAAAAATACTAATGGATCACTGATAAAGAAACCATTTGCATCTACTAAAGGAATACCATCAGCATTTCTCTTTTTACCAGCACCAAATAATTGCCCCCATTGTTTACCTTCTTCATGAATTACACCTGGTAAACCTTGTCCAGCACCATCAACACCACCAATCCTAGTTACACCATATTTCTTACTAACCTCAACAACTTTGTTATCTAACAAATTAGCATAAGTTGCAGAGATGTTCCATGAGAAATTAGGCAAATCTAAAGGGCGACCAGTTAATTGTAATTCTAGACCTTTTCTGTCAATCTGACCAATGTTAGTTAAGATTGAAGTAAAACCTGAAGCACCATTAATAGTGATAGCTCTTGGATAATTCTTTTCTGTAGCATCCCAAAGGGTTGCAGAAATTCCAACTCTATTGTTTAAAAATTTTAAATCTAAACCAATCTCTTTACTTGTTGCAACAGCACCTCTAATTTCTGGATCTACCAATCTATCTGGTGTTTGCATTAATATGCTAGAACCATTCCATTTCAAGGCATTTACTCCATAAGAGAAGCCTGGATAATCGTAAGCACTTAATGATTGTGGAATCTCTCCCCACGATGCTCTCAATTTACCTTGAGATAACCATCCGAATGATTCTTTTGGTAATAAATCGCTAAATACAAATGAAGCACCTAATGATTTAGACAATACATCATTGTGATCTCCTGGAAGAGTAGAGAACCAATCATTACGTATTGAACCTTCGATAAAGGCAAAGTTTTTATAGCCAAAAGTTGCTCTAGCTAAAAGTGCTCTATATCTATCTTGTGAACGACTGTTAGTTAAAGTTGGCGGATTTACACTGTTATTTACAGTAAATAAATCAGGTATTGCTAAACCATTAACTGTTTGAATTTGAACAGATTTAGATGTAGCAGAAAACATATCAATACCAGCAGTTGCATCAACTGTAAAATCTTTGATTTTTTTGCTATACTGACCTATCAACTCATAATTTTCTCTGTTTGAATAAGTATTTGCCGTTAAATAGTTCCCTCTAGCATTTGGATCGTTACCAAAAGTTTGTAAACCACTATCAAATAATTTACTGCTGTATTTGTTTTCAGTAAATGAAGTATTTTGATTTTTACGGTAAGTAGCAGTAAATTTCAAGTCATTGTTTACTTTATAAGTTAATGACAAGTTACCATACAATCTATCTCTTTGATTAACTTTAGAAATATTATCAAAGTAAGTATAGAAGTTATACCAAAAATTAGCAGCATAGAAGTTTTTCGGATTAGCTGGATCATAAATATTAGGATTAGCGTGGTTCCAAGATGCAAAGATATTGGTAGTACCTGGACCTTTAGTAGTTAAACCACGTAGTTCTTTCATAATGCCCATATCTAAATCTCTATGAAACCATTGGTTAAATGAGCCAGAGCTTTGATTAGAATAAGCATCATCAATATCTCCATGCAATACTGTTTTAACATAATTAATATTTGCACCAACAGTAAAGTGTTTTGAAAGATCATAATTTGCAACCAAATTCAAAGTATTTTTCTGCAAGTTTGTACCAGTGGTGATACCAGAAGTATACTGATTGCCATAAGACATTTTGAAATTGTAATTCTCTCCATTTGTACCATACGTAATTGTGTTATTTAACACAACACCTGTTTGATAATAATCTTTAGCATTATCTGGTTGAGGAGTTAATGACGCAGTTTTGTAAGAGTATTTTGTTCCACCGTACCAAGCATACCAAGGAATATATTCTTGACCTACCATACGAGGACCCCAACTTGCATCATCACTATAATCATGATAATATTTACCATCTAAAGCTTTCCACTCTATAGGGTCAGTGCTTTTCCAAGTATACTTAGCTAAATCTGCAGCAGCACCACCAGCATATGAATTCTGATAATTTGGCAAGATATATGGATCTTCAAAAGTAGCACCAAGGTTTACTGTAATTCCAGAACCTGAACCTTTTCTACCTTTTTTGGTAGTAATTAAAATGGCACCAGCTGCTGCTTGCGAACCTAATAATGCTGAAGCTGCAGGACCTTGTAATACAGAGATATCTTCAATATCATCTAAGTTCAAATCGTCAGCATTTGGCAAAATTGTTCCATCAACAACATATAATGCGCCGTTTCCTGTTCCAAAACCACCAGCACCTCTCAGTCTAACATCGGTATTTCTACCTAATGCAGCTGTAGATTGACTTCTTACTTGAATACCAGCAACTTTACCCGCTAATGCATTGTTAATGTTGTTAGAACGTACAGTGTTCAATTTGTCACCTGAAACACTTTGAGTATTTGCAGAAGTTGATCTTGCTGTTTGTTTAGTTCCATAAGCACCTTCAATAACAACTTCATTTAGAACTTTTGGATCTGTTGCAAGTGAAACATTTACATTACCACCAGAAATTGCAACTTCTTTTGGTGTAAATCCGATGTAAGAAATAATTAATGTTTTTCCATTCGCAGGAACTCTTAAAGAGTATTTTCCATCTGCACTTGTCATTGTCCCAGCAGAAGGAACCTCTTTTACTTTTACGGATGCTCCAGGAATCGGGAGACCGTCTTCACTTGAGGTAACTGTACCTGTAACTGTGCGTTCTTGAGCGAAAGCGGCTACCGATAGTGTACACAAGATGAATAAACTTAGTACAAGTTTTTTCATAAATTAATAAAATTTAGGTTAGTTAATAGTTAATTAATTCCTAAATATGAGTAAAAGTATGTATGAATCAAAACTTTAATGTATTAAATTAACAATTGAAGATTATAAACGACTGATTTTCAGTTGCTTAAATTTTAACACTTTTTAACACTTACAGGAGTATAATTCAAAGTTCTAAGAGATTTAAAATCAAATTATCAACTTAAAAGATAGTTAATCAAGCATTTGCAGAATTTTAATTTTCTGATGTAAAGGATTTTATTGGGCTACCGATTGTTTTGTATACACCATCTCCTTTAAGAATGGCTAACATTTGTTGCTGATTATTAAATAATGTTTTGGCTTGTAATATTTCTTTATCGTATTGAAATGCTTGCTCAATTTTTCCTTTTTCGAAATAATAACGACTAATGATTTGAGTTTCTAGCACTCTTTTAATTTCTGCTTTATGTGTAATTAAATCAGTTTTTTTGGCACTTAACATTTTAGATTTTAATTCTTCTAAATCTCCTTTAACAGCTACAAGTTTGTTTTCGTTTTCTGCCTCTGTTCTTAAATCAGATAGTAAACGCTCTGTTCGAGATGTATAACTGTAATCTTTATCTGCTAATGAATTAACAAACTGGGCATAATCTGCATCGCTTAATTGAAAGGTTTTAACATTTGTTATTTCTTTATTTGCCTTTCTATAGCTATTGGCATAATCAAACAAAAGATTTTTATTGATTAGCGAGATAGTAATAGGACTGTATTTAATTGGCGCTATAAATACATCTGGATAAACCCCATTGCCATTGTATACTGTTCTACCAGCTTTTGTATCATAGGCTTTCATTACGGAATCTGCAAACTTTTCCGCTTCTCCATTCTGATTTTTATGTGCATAATCTAAAGCTTGAATACAGCGCCCAGATGGCGTGTAATACTTCGCAACAGTTACCTTAACTAAACTATTGTACGGAAGGTTAAAAGTTTGTTGTACAAGACCTTTACCATAACTGCGTTGACCAATAACAATTGCTCTATCTAAATCTTGTAATGCACCTGCCACGATTTCTGAAGCTGAGGCCGATGAACCATTTACTAAAACAACTAATGGCACTTGTGGAGATACAGGTTGATTAACTGTTTTATAAGCAATTGTTTTTTCAGGATTTCTACCTTTTTGGGTAACCACTAAAATGTTTTTATCTACAAATAGATTTACAATTTTAACAGCCTCTTGCAAAATACCCCCCACCATTATTACGTAAATCAAGTATAATGCCTTTTGGTTTTTCTTTATTAATATTTTCTAATGCCGTTGCAACTTCTTGCCCAGAATTTTCCAAAAACTTATCCAATCGGATATACCCAATCTGATTATCCAAAATACCTGAATAGGATACATTTGGCTGTTTAATTTCTTCTCTAACAAGAGTTTTATTTAATACTGCACCATCTCTTATGATTACTAAACTTAATGAAGATCCTTTAGGCCCACGTAATAATTGACTTATTTGCCCTCTATCTTTTCCTTTTGTATCAATGCCATTAATTTTTACAATCTGATCGCCAGGTTTAACCCCTTGTTTATTTGCTGGATTTCCTTCGCTTACTTCATTCACAAAAAGTTTCCCTTCAATAAATAAGGTACCCGCACCTATACCACCGTATTGAGTGCTAACATATTTTAATTTATAATCTTCTATTTCAGATTCAGGAATATACTCTGTGTAAGGATCAAGCTCTTCTAACATCGCGTCAATGCTGGTTCGCATCAAGTCTGTAGGATTTGTCTCTTCCACATAGTTGATATTTATCTCTTTATAGAGTGATGCGAAAACATCTAAGTTTTTAGAAACTAGAAATAAATCTTCTTTAAAGGCAAATGTTAATGACAACAAGCCAATGGAAAACAATAAGATGCCTATTTTAACCTTCTTCATTTACCTTTTATTAATAGAGGTAAACTTACAAAAAAGGTCTAGGATTTAAAACTGGTTATTACAAGCGATTGCCGTTAGGATCAGCTAATGCTTTGCGAATAGTAAATTCAATATACTTTTGATCTCTTTTAACCAAAGTCATGAGCTTTTGCACTAATTGATCTTCTTGACCAGACGTAAAAGAAAGATCTGCTTGAGTTAAATCACGATATTTTCTTAAAAATTTAATTCTAACCCTTTCCCAGGTTTCAGGAGTAAGTGTAAAGCTTGCCATTGTATTTATTCTTTGCTACAAAAGTATAAAATTTTGAATATGATTCTGATATATAGAATCAAAAAGCCCATTTGAAAATTCCAAATGGGCTTTTAATTAATATAGCTAATTTATCGATTTTCTGTAAAATCGAGGAAAGGAGCAGGAGTACCAGTAATTAGATTCCCTCGTAAAGTAAATGTGTATAACCTACCTTTAAGGAATGATGTTGCTGCTCTAGTTACCACTTTACCGCTTGGAGAGTCAATCATTCTTAATGAATAGGCTCCTTGCTTAACCGCGATATATGGAGAAGCTGCTTTATACGCTACCCCCGTTATCGGTGTTGTAACAATAACAAGTGGTGGAACACCAGGTGTTGTACTTGTAAAAGTCTGAGTTAATTCTAATGACAAAGCAGTTGTATTATGACCCGGATTAACAACTCTGATATACGCAATTGATGTATCAGGAGCTGGCAAGATATCTTCAACAATAAAAGCATCAGATTTTTTAGTCACATAATCATAAATACCACTTGTGTAGTAACTATAGTTTTTACCATCTTCCACTGTTTTTGTTACAGCAGATGTTTCAATGTTTGGCCCTTGACCTAAAGCAGCATTTACCACCATCGTACTTGGTGTTAACGATGAAAACTTAACACTACCTACTGGCGATAGCGAATAACCTCTTAGTGGCACTAGTCCTCCGAAGTTAACACCAGCAGCAGCCTCTACTCCAGAGGCCGTTAAAGTTGCGGTTGTTTTTATATCATTTGCATAAAAATTTACGGTTGGACCATTAATTGCAAAATTATAGTATTTAAATTGCGCTCCTGAATAAGGAACAGTAATATCGGTTACCGCATTTTTTTCACATGATGAAAACATCATTATAAGTGCGATTAGATATATAGGAATTAATAATATCGTCTTTTTCATAATCTTAATATTAAGGGGTTGCAATCCAAATTGGAATAGTATGATAATCTAATCTTTTTCCGCCTATTTTTTCAAAAGCATCAATATTCCAAACCCATTCCGAGTTATAACGTGGACGTAATCTGTAGGCAGGCTTATTGTTATTCTCGCTAAAAATTCGATCGGCAGCAGGAATTGTAAAACCTCTATAAACTTGAGTAGCAGTAGGAGCAGATGGATCTGCATCAATATAATGATACCTTCTCAAATCAGCCCAAGTTTCGTTAATACCCCAACCCCAAAGTGCAATGTATTTCTGCAACATAATATCGCCCAATTTTAAATCAGCAGGATTAGTAGGTATTGCAGCTGATGTTAAGAATGCTGTTTTTTCTGCGGTAGTAATTTGAGTCACTGTAGCGTTTGCTGCTTCAGCATTAGCTTGGTTTACAAAATCAATGTGTGCATCAATTCCTTTTTTATATGCATCTAAAGCAGTTGGTTTATCTCCCTTTCTAAATGCTGCTTCTGCTTTAATAAATTGAAGCTCTGAATACGTCATTACTGGATAACTAGATTTATCATTAAAAATGTAATTTCCTGATAAGTTTGTTCCAGAAGATGCACTACCCCAAAATGTTAAAGAAGGTCTTTGCGCAGCTGTGCTACTGTTATAACCATAGGTAGGTTCAATACCATACACATTACCATCTGTTGATGGGAATAATAATCTTTTTAATCGAGGATCCACAACTCCGTTAAATTGAGTTCCATTCATTAGATTCACAAAAAAAGTTGTTTGCCTAAAAGTATTTAGATTTCCTCTTTGAGGACCATAGAAATTTGAAGAGGTTGAAACTAACCCACTAAATTTAAATTTCGCATTATCAGCATTACCTGCCATCGCTAAATCAACAGCAGCAATAATGTCATCTGGTTTATACTTTGCTCCCTTATTACTTAAATGATTTAAGCTAAGTGCTTTTAAACCATAGGCAAATTTCAACCATTTATCTTTATTCCCTTGAAAATAAGCATCAGAACTTGCTAAATAAGCCTGACTAACTTTACCATCTGTTCTTTTTAAATTCACAATAGCTAAATCTAACAAGCGTTGAATTTCATTATATACGTCTTCCTGAGAATCATAATCAAAAGTTTTTCTACTTTGGTCAAACGCCTGCTTTAAAATTAGCTCACCATGCGTATCGGTTAAATGTTGCCAGCCCAATGCTTTAATAACATACCCAATACCCAATAAGTCCCAGCGCTCTTCAGCTTCAGAAATACGCATCATATCGATCAAATTATAGCCTAACAAGAAATAAACTGTTCTCCATTGCTCTGATGCAGGATCTTGAGAATTAAATAAGTAACCATGTCTATCCCAAGTGTCTGATGCTGTATATTCAGCCCAGTTTTGGATATATTTACCGATATAACGGCCATCGTACTGTTGTGAAAATGTTAAGTTAGTAAGTATCGGCCCCAAATATAAATTTGGAGATACTTCTTGTGGGTTATTTGGATTAACATTTACATCCAACCACTTTTTACATCCTGATACGCTGATCAAAATGAGTAAAGCTGCACTATATATAAATTTTTTCATTTTAATTTGATTTTAATATTACAATCCAATTCTTACCCCAAAGTTAATACCCAATGACGTAGGAAAGTTTCCAAAATCAATAGCCATTCCACCAGCACCAACAGTCGCGGCATTATTACCATTCGCAATTGGATCTGCACCAGAATAATTAGTAATTAAGAATACATCTGTTGCAGTTGCAAAAATGGAAGCCGATTTAACGAATTTTTGTCTTGCCAACAATTTAGATGATAAGGTATACGACAATGTAATATCTCTCATTCTTATCCAGTTGATATCTTTCTCAATAAATAATTCTTCACTAATTGAAGAGTAATATCTACTATCATAATATGGATTTACAACAATATTATTTGGCGTTGGTTTAGCTGAATTTTCTAATCCATCTTGTAAAATTCCTTTAATAACTCTTGGCGTTTCACGATCTAAGGTTCTAGCAGTTAAACCTCTTTGTGTTAAATAGTGCTCTGTAGCATTTAACACATCACCACCTTTTCTAAAATCAATTAGGAAAGATAATCTAAAGTTTTTGTACCCAAATTCGTTAGTTAAACCAAGTGTCCAATCTGGCCAGCGATCTGATCCATTCGAAATGAAAGCTGTACTTCTGATCGGAAGACCTGTGGCAGGACTTATTAAAATTTCTCCATCATTGTTTCTTAAGTAGAAGTTACCTGTAAATTGTGTTAAAGGCTGACCTGGTTGTGCACCACCACGAACATTACCATATAACCACGTATCAGAGCTATACGACTTAGGTACATCTCTTGGTAAAGAAAGTAGTTTAGATCTTGATAAATCAAAGTTCGCAATTACATTCCAACTGAAATCTTTTTTAAGAATTGGCTTAGCTGTTAATAAAACTTCGTAACCAAAGTTTGACGTATTACCACCATTTAAATCTGTTAACACAAAGCCAGTTCCATAACTTGCTCTAATATCATTAACAATTTGCTCGTCAGTTTTCTTTTTGTAATACGTAAATTCTAAGTTAATTCTATTCTTTAAGAATGATAAATCTGCACCAAACTCATACGAAGTTGCAATTTCTGGTTTTAAAGTTGGGTTTGGTCCTGTAAAACCATAACGATATCCACCATAAGATAAATCTTCAAACTGCAACGATGGGAAAACTTTGTATGGACGAGCATCTCTACCTACCTGAGCAATACTTGCTCTAATTTTACCACTGCTTAACACATTTTTTAAACCTTCTAAACCTTTCAGGTCTGTAAAGTTGAAACTTGTAGAAACAGATGGATAAAAGAATGAGTTATTTGCTATTGGCAAAGTAGAGGTCCAGTCATTTCTGCCAGTTACCGTAACATACACTAATTTATTATAATTCATTTGTAACTGACCATACAATGAAGCAACCCTTCTTTGACGAATTGTGCTTAATGCTCTCCTTGTACTTGCAGTTGTATTATTGATAGATACAAAATTTGGTTCTAAGAATTTTTCACCATAAGCACTTAATCCTCTACTGTCTTCTGATTTGATTTCTCCACCAAATAAAGCATTAATTGTAAATTTAGGTAAAACCTCTTTTTTGTAGTTTACAAAAGAGTTAGCGTTTAAGTTACGCGTATTTTGTGTAAGCTGATCAAAAGCTCCTCCTCTTAAAAAAGCATAATAACTTTCTGGATGATACACACTTTGAGATTGGAAAGCGCCAATATCAAAACCTAAACGAGTGGTAAACGTGAAATCTTTAATTGGAGTTAAGATTAAACTTGTACTTGCAAAAACTCTATTGTTAACGTCATAGGCTCCATTTTTATTGATATTAAAATAAGGATTATCTAATTGGCTATCGTTCGCTAAATTATCCCAAAACTTTCTTCTTAAACCTGCAGGAGTAAGGTAGTTTTTAGCATCATCCGTTCTTGGCCAAACTAGCAACCCAATTAACGGACCGCCAGCACCTTTAAAAACCTTATCATTTCTAGAATAACTATAGTTTAATGACAAATCCAATTTTAACCATTTATTCAATGTTGCAGTTGAAGCACCACCTAAAGTAAAACGATCATAACTTGTATTTGGGATCGCACCATTTTGTTGATTATAGGTAGTCGATATTCTATACGTTGCTTTATCAGAACCACCTTCAAACGATAAATTATGTTTTTGAGTTAATGCTGTTTGAAAGAAGTCAGAAACGTTATCATAAATTTTTGTTCCTTCTTGGTATTTAGGACCGAAATATGAAATAGTTGTGGTTTCAAGTACACCATTTGTACCTAATCCATACACATCTTGTACATTAGGAACTGTTGTAACTTGATCAATTCTAAAACTATTGCTATAGTTAATACGACCATCTCCTGCTTTACCTCTTTTTGTAGTAATCAATATTGCTCCATTTGCAGCATCAATACCATACAAAGCTGCAGCTTCAGGTCCTTTTAGCACCGTAATGTCTTCAATATCTTCAGGACTAAAGTCAGATGAACGGTTCGTAAAATCTGTCCCTCTGTTTTCTAAAGAACTGTTGGATGCTGTACTAGAAGCAAAATTTGCTGTGTTCATGGTGGTATTATCCGCAGGAATACCATCAATTACAATTAAAGGCTGGTTGTTACTGTTTACAGAACTAAAACCCCTTAAAATAATTTGACTTGAAGCACCTGGCACCCCAGAAGTACTATTGATTGTTAAACCTGCAATACGCCCCTGTAAACCATTCACAAAATTCTCTCTTTGTGTTTGAGCAATAACAGCACCAGAAACAGATTGAATAGATGCACCTGCAGCTTTTTTATCGTCTTTGATACCTAACGCACCCGTAATTTGAACTTCAGATAATTGATTTGCATCAGTTCTTAACACTACATCAATTGCATTTGAAGCTCCAACAGTAACTTCTTGACTAATAGTTCCAATATAACTAAATACAAGAATTTGGCCTGGCGCAGCCTTGATACTATAAACACCATCGGAAGAACTAACCGAACCTCCCGGAAGGCCTTTAACCTTAACTGAGGCACCAGGTAGTGGTAACCTGTCTTCATCAAGGATTTTACCCGTAATTGTTTTTTGTTGTGCAAAAACTTGAGTTAAGCACAAAAAACACATTACGAAAAGTAAAAGTAGTTTTCTTTTCATAAAATTTGATTAATAATTAAGTTTTGTTTTGTTGATTATTCTGGTTCCCTTGCCAAACCTGCATTAATACGCAAAATAGCAATTGTCAAGTAAATATCATAAATGTTTTTGAGTTTAAAGAAAATTATTTAATTTAAATGATAAATTTTATTGCAGAAACCAGCAAAAACCAGCACAATGTTTTTTTAATTTTATATCTTAGTATCACAAACGCTATATATGTTAAAAAAAGAACGCCACGATTTTGTTATGCGACAAATTAACTTGCATAACAGAGTACTTACTTCAGATCTTGTTCAGTTATTGAATGTTTCTGAAGACACCATAAGGAGAGATTTACAAGAGATGTCTGATGATAATTTATTATATAAAGTTCATGGTGGTGCTCTTTCTAAATCTTATCATTCTAGTTTTGACGATAGTACTGTTTACGCGAAGGACGCCAAAATAAATATTGCAAAAAAAGCTATCCCTTTAATTAAGGATGGCATGGTAATTTTAACAGGTGGCGGAACCACCATAATTGAATTGGTAAAGCAATTACCTGAAAACTTAGCGGCTACGTTTTTTACGATTAGTCCATTAGTAGCTGTAGAATTAGCCAAGTATAGAAAAGTTGAGGTAATTCTAATTGGAGGTATGTTTTCTAAAAACTCACAAATTACCTATGGTGGCCATGTAATTAGTCAGCTATCTGAAATCAATGCCGATTTATGTTTGTTAGGCACAAGCGCTATACATCCTACTGATGGCCTTACAGATACCGATTGGGAAATTAATCAACTGAAAAAAAGAATGCTTAGTTCATCTAGAAAATCTGCAATCTTATGTATTTCTGAAAAACTAAATATTTCTCTTAGAATTAAAGTTGCATCGTTAGAGAATATTAGCTATTTCATTACTGAATTAGAACCTGATGACTCACTTTTAGAAAATTATAAGGTAAAAGGATTACGCATTTTATAATTTGTACCTATACTAAAAAAGGCCATCTGTAATAGATGGCCTTTTTTTATGGTTATAATTCTAATTCCAACCTGGGGTTTGAGTAAGCTTATACCCTTTCTCAGTATATTGTTGTATTTGAGTTTGCCCAACCGGAGACAAGTAAGATTTATCTGTAAATGTAGCTCTATTTGAGGCATTCGTTACCATCCAAAATCCAACCATATTTGCAGCATTTGTACCATCATATATTACAATCGTACCATTTGGATTTCCATTAGCATCTGCCTTCATTACTTTCACATTTTTAGCTGTAGCAGCTGCTGCAGTTAATGCGCTTGGCAATTCAGCTGGCAAATCTATCCATGGACCTAATAAGTATTCAGGTTTATTGAAGTTCATATAGGTTAGTTTCTTCCATCTTCTGATGTCTCCAAGCCTAAATTGTTCAAAAACAAACTCCATTCTTCTTTCTCTGCGGATTTCCCAGATCAAAGCAGGAACATCTGCATCACGATTTGGATCAACAGGTAAATCAGCTAATAATAAAGGCGCAGTTTTTTGAACACCTTTAGCGGCAGCAGCGGCATCCAATGGTCGGTTTCTAATTGCATTGATAGATTTATCAATATCCGTTTGTGCTACGGCAGTACCACCATAATACTCTGCTAAAACTGCTTTGGCTTCAATCCAATTCAACACTATTTCAGCCAAACGCAATACCGGAGAATCACTAGTATTGGTACTGCTACCATATTGTGAAGGGTAAGTTTTTCCAATATAAGTTAGCGCTTCTCTTGGCGCAAATTTATAGCCATATAGCAAAGTTGCTGAATTACTTGAAGGTTTATCCATAAATGAGGCTTCAAAACGAGGGTCTCTTGTTTTAACAAGGTCTGCTATTGTAAAAGTTTTTGCTCCAGTTACTGCAGAGTTATTCCATGTTTTACCATCATTTACAATAAATGAGCGGATAAAGTTTAAGTTCGCGTCTACACCCACCACCTCTGTACCATTTTGGTAAGATAACGTACTGTGTGTAATTGTTAAAGCAGCATCGTATGCTCTATACAATAAAACCTCTGGGTGACCTGCCAAGCTCTCTGAAGAAAAGATTGATTTGAAATCGCGACTAAAATTATATTTGTTACTTACCATTACATATTCAGCAGCATCTCTTGCAAATTCTAAATATTTTTTAGCACGAGTAGCGTCAATTCCGTGATAGTGTTCCCAAGTTCCTTCAAATAACATGAATCTTGAAATAAAGCCTGCCGCCATATATCTATTTAGATACTGCGTACCATCATTTTCACGCATATTAGCCATTACATACTTCAAATCATCATACACTTTATCCATTACCAAGCCTCTTGCCTCACGATCTTTGTATAGGATAGGTAAATCTTCTGTTGTTAATTCTTGATCGAAGTAAGGAACATCCCCGAAAAACACTTACTAGTCTACTGTATTCAAATGCTCTAAAAAAGCGAGCTACGGCAGTCCAATGCTTATACGCATCGGAAGAAAGATTTGGTTTAACCTTAGTTTCTATACGATCTAAGAAAATATTAGCTTTACGTACCCAAGCAAAATTCCAAGTCGGGCCTCCGTACTGTGGCTGCCACGCAGCTCCTTCAGAATTAGAACCTCTGCTTGATGGAACACTACTTTCAAAAGCTGATTGTGCATTTTTACCTGTTAAATCATCATTAAAAGTATATCCTCTAACAGGTGTGTAGTCTAAAGTAAAACCTGTAGCAAATCCATTAAAATAATTCGTGTAAAATCCATTACCAAACAATCTTAAGTCATCCTCATTACGCCAATATTGGTCATCGAGGATACTCGTCAATGGTTTACGATCAAGTGTATCTTTTTTACAGGAAACAAACAACATTGTTGCTATTCCTATACTATATATAAGTTTATGAAATTTCATATGTATAATTTTAAAAATTTAATTGAACACCGAATGACATGCTTTTAAAAGTTGGTATTCCAACACCAGTACGTCCTGAGTTATACGTGCTGCTTGGAGAGAATACGTTTATATTACCAGCAAGTGCTTCAGGATCTATAGGTAATCCATTCAAGTGATCCCAAGTAATGATGTTTTCTAATGAGGTATACACTCTCATTGAACTTATACCTACTCTCTTTAACAAGTTTTGCGGCAATGTATAACCAACAGTCAGGTTTTTCAATCGCAAATAAGCCATGTTTAATAAATACCTATCTTGCACTTGCATGTTATTTGTAGTTCCACTTCCAGCATTATTATAGGCAGCTGGATAAAAAGCTCCTGTGTTTTGTGGTGTCCAATAATCGTCTACAATTGCCGCTGGCATTGCGCCATCTCCAGCATTATAACCTGCAATGGCTAAAAATCCTTCGCCCCAAATTTGACGGCTACCAACTCCTTGGAAGAAAGCACTGATATCAAATCCTTTCCAATCTGCTCCCAATCTAAATCCGTATTCGTATCTAGGTGTTGAATTTCCGATTTTATCTAAATCGCCATGATCGGCCAAAGTAGCTGATCCATTGCTGATCTCTCCATCGCCGTTTAAGTCTTTAAACTTAACATCACCAGGACCGAAATTAAAGGTTGTACTATTTTGCAAGAATGGCTGATAAACAGGTTTTACACCATTTACTGATTTTAATTTGTATGCTTTCTTTCCAGCGTTAAATGCGCTTTCAGCAGCAGTTAATGTAATCAATTGTGGTTTTCCAGCACCATCTAACTCAAAATCATCCATTTGATACAATCTATCTGTGCGGTAACCCCAAATTTCACCATACGTTTTGCCCGTATAATTAGAGTTAACTCCAGTTGAGGTACCATATTCTTGAATAGTAGTTCTTGCATCAGAAACATTGGCACTTAGGTTAATGCCTATTCCATTTTCGAATTTATGATTATAATTCACTCCAAACTCCCATCCTCTTGTTCTTAATGCGCCATAGTTACTTTGTGGTGCATCTATACCAAGCGTTGCTGGAATACCTTCTTTTGGCACAATAATATTAGTTGCATCTCTTTGGTAAATATCAAAAGTAAAGTTTAAGCTGTTTCTCAAAAATCCAGCATCAACACCAAAGTTTGCAGTTGTAATATCCTGCCATTCGATATCGCTTGCAACTAATGGTGGTGTAGTTACAGAAACAACTCTTGTATTATTACCACCTATCCAAGTAGATAGTGGTGCATCCATTAACGAAATGTATAACGAGTTAGGCACAGTTTGATCTCCGATAGTTCCATAAGAACCTCTAAATTTCAAAGATGAAAGTGCTGGCTTTGCCCACTCCATAAATTTCTCTTCACTAGCTACCCATCCAGCAGAGGCCGACGGGAACCATCTCCACCATAAACGACTAGGGAATTTTGAAGAACCATCGTAACGAATATTTGCTTCGAATAAATATTTATTCTTGAAGGCATAATTCACACGACCAAAGTAACCTAACTGACCTTCCCAGTATTTATCAGCATTGGCAGTAACAGTTCCAACACCTAAACCATATTGTGGATTGTTGATATCAGTTAAGTTAGTGATCTGCGAAGAATTCCATTCTGTAGTAGAAACGACTCTATTAATACCTGCTATGAACTTGAAATTATTACTTTCATTTAAATTCCAATTGTATGTAGTAAAGGCATTAATTGTATGGTTGTAATAATTTTCTGCAGAACGATAAAAATGATCTGGTGTAGAGCCATTCGCAGTGTAAGTCGAATAATTAAGATCATAAGCACGTATTGCTCCAGGAGTACTACTTGGAACGACTTGACCTTCACTGTTTACAAATACAGGATTTCCAGAACCATCTACTCTAGCTATTGGAGCAGACCAAGAGTCTCTAGCTGTAAAACGAGTACCTGGGCGCTTATTAATAGATTCTTGATTGGTAAAAGTATAATCAAAGTCAACTTTCCAGTTATCCATGATGTTTACCGTTGTACCCAAATTCAGATTCATATAATTCTGAAGAATGTTAGCAGTATTAGCAGCTGCTGCTTCGCTTGCTGGGCTACGAATTGGATCACCATGATCATCTTTACCAAATGGATAAATAGGAGCCCAACGGTATAAATACAACCATGGATCGGCATTAGCTGGCAAGGTTACATATGCATATTGTTTATTTCTTCGAGAGAAAATCGCTCCAGCACGTGCAGTAATGTATTTGTTAATCTCACTACTAACACGCATGTTCGCATTATAACGTGTAAATCTGTCTTCCTTTGCTGGTTTCATCATACCACTTTGATCAAGCAAAGCTCCACCAATGTTATAAGATGTTTTACCTGTTGTACCGCCAATTGAAAGGTTATGCGATTGAGTTGGCGCCCATTCTTCAACCATGTAATCGTATGGGTTATACGTTCTAACACCCATTTTTTGTCCAGCACTATTTACATACCAATCTCTACCATATATGGTAGGATCATTTGCTCCAATTGTACTTCCATATTTGTCTTTCCAAGCCACCGCTTTTTCATAGCTGGCACGATCTGTAAAATAAAATGCACCTACCGGAGTAGTCGTACCAATTCTTTCATACGCATCTACAATATATTTAAGCGTATTTACATCGCCCATTTTATATTCTTTAGAAGGATTTTGGAAAGAAAAGTTGTTGTTATAGGCAATGGATGGTTTAGCGCCACTAGAGCCTTGCTTACTAGTGATCAAAACAACACCAAAAGCAGCTTTAGCACCATAGATAGATGAGGCAGCAGCATCCTTTAAGATAGTAATTGAAGCAATATCACTAGGGTTTACCAACTGGATACTAGGAATTTCTACGTTATCTAATAAGATTAAAGGGGCAGAAGTCCCTCTAAATGAACCAATTTGACCTCTAATTTTTATGGTAGGATCAGAACCCACCTCACCAGATGGCACAACCACACTTAAACCTGGAGTAGCGCCTTGTAACGCTCTTCCTACATCGGCAATTGGTCTAGACTCTAATGTTTTTTTAATATCAATTGTAGAAACAGCACCGGTAAGGTTTCCTTTTTTCTGTGTGCCATATCCTACTACAACAACTTCACCTAAAGATTTACTATCTGAAAGTAGTGAAGCATTAATTGTGGTAGAAGTACCTACAGTTTGTTCCAATGTTGTCATTCCTAAATAAACAAATTGCAACACATCTCCCGCTTTGGTTTGAATAGAATACTTTCCATCGGGATTTGTTTGGACAGCAGAGGCGCTGCCTTTAATTTTTACAGAAGCACCTGGAATGGGCAATCCATCTTCTGCAGAAGTTACTTTACCAGTAACCGTTATTTGCTGCGCCATAACTTGTATAGCGAACAAAAACGTGCCCAAAAACAGCATGAGTAATTTTTTTTTCATAAACATGAATTTGGTTAATAATAATTTTTTTGTTTTTTGTTGATTGTTAACATTTACTAAACACGCATTAATACGCAAATAAGTAATTGTCAAGTAAATATCATAAATGTTTTTTACTAAAAAAAGAAATTTAACAAGTATTTTGAGTGTAGATACCGAATTTTTATTGCAAAAACCAGCAAAAACCAGCATCACATTTCAAGCATTCTTAATGCTATGGATAGGTTATAAAAAAAATGAAGGTGTGTTAGCCTTGCTGAGGTAAAACACTAACTGACAGATTATAAGCAAAAGTTGATTTAACTTATAATTAATTTATGATCTAATGCCTTAATTGTTCCTAAAATTTTACGTTCAGTTTTACAAGGTAATCACAAGGTGATAACAAGGTGCAAACAGGGTCTTAATAGGGTTAATCACCTTGTTAACTTTGAGTTAAAACCCTTTCAACTTTCATTAATCTATAGTTAAAAATTCAATCCTAAATAGTTCATTTTGGCACATGCAACAAGGCGATATTTTAGAAAAAAAAAGGAGTAGAAAAATAATTTCTACTCCTTTATATTGCTTAAGCAGTATGTTTAGTTAGACGAAACCCGAGCAATCTACTAAAAAGCAGGGTTTGCAGGTGTATTGGTATTGTTATCTCGTTCTTGAAACGGATACGGCATGAAACTTCGTTTCATTTCTGATGTTGGCCTTCCAAATCTTCGCATATCCTCTAACTTCAATCCAGACATAAAGAGCTCAATGCAACGATGTTTGTAAATCAGGTCTAAAAGCTCTTGTTGGGTATAAGGTCCAGTTAAAGCAGGTAATGACGCACCAACACCAAAAGGATCTGTAGCTGCTGTTTTTGTCACAATCTTATTCAGTTCAGTTAATGAACTCGATAAATTTGGTGCAGCTTGGCGAGCATAAGCCTCCGCTTTAATTAATGTAATTTCCCCTGGTAAATACACTGGAATTTGAGTAAAAGTTCCTGCACCAAATCCATTGATACGAACGGTTGTATTTACACTTGTGTAAAAAGGTATTCTTAAATCAGCCGCATCTGGTACGTTTGCCCCTGTTTGACCTAAACTTAAATTTTTAGGTTGAATTACGTTATTCGTAGATGTTGCAATTTCAAAAAGTGGATTAAGATTTAAAGCATCATAAGTAAAAGTAGATTTTTTAGTTAAATCTACTGCATTAGCAGCGGTTAATGCCAAAGCATAGTTACCTGCAAATAAAGCGTAACGAGCTTTTAAAGCATTCAATGTATTTACGATGTCAATTCCTGCAGGGATATTTCCTAAAAATGAAGTGCTAATCGGATTTGCAGCAATTGCTGCTAAAGCATTATCTATAGTACTAATTGCTTTATTAAAACCATCTAATCGGGTTATAAACTGTACATTTTGTCCAGTTCCTGCTGGAATTTTTTCCCAATATTCTGATAAATTTCCCAACGCTAATGCTTTAAAAATACTAGCATGGGCAATTAATCCCGCTGCATAGTTTTTATCTGGCAAATTTGCTGCATTTTTAATTACGTTATCGGCATCGTAAATTATTTTATTTGCACCAATCCAAACATTCCCTATTATGGTATTTGAACCATCAACTTGAACACCACCGGCCGCTAATCTTTCTTCATTTGTATTACCAGTATTGATAGATATTAATTCATTGGTTGTTAACCCATTTAAAGTAATAGATGCATAAAGCATACTAGGACGTGTGGTTGAGTAACTTTTTTGCAGGCCAACTGTTACTCCAGTTAAGCCTTTTGCAGAGGTTAATACATCATCAGCAGTTGCTGCATTTGGATTCAAATACTCTTTATTACAGGCAACTGAAAATGTAATTGCTGTAAAGAGAAATGTGTAACCTATATATTTTGATTTTAAATTTTTCATAAAAAAGGTTTTTAAATTAGAATTTTGCTTGCAAGCCTAAAGAGAACGTTCTAGGAATAGGCACTGGACCGAAATCAATATTTCTTAAAAGTGTAGATTGACCACCAGAGTTTAACTCTGGATCATAACCTTTATAATTATCCCAAGAGAATAAGTTTCTACCACTTAAATTAATGGCTAAATTTTTAATGAACTTAACTTGTCCAACATTATAACTTAAAGAAATTTCTCTCAATTTTACAAAAGAGCCATCGTCTATTCGCCATTCTTCTACATTGTAAGCACCAGCCACATAACCTCGAGGCAATTGCCCTCTTTGCTCTGCCTCTGCAACCTTTCCATTACCTACTCCTTGCCTAGTTCTCCAATCTGCATTCCATACATCGCCTCCTTGCACGGCATCCAGTTGCACACGTAAACTCAATTTTTTATAGGTAAACTCATTTACAAATGAGCCCGTGTAATCAGGATTAGGATCTCCTATAACCTTACGTTGCACATTACCCGCTGCCTGGCCAGCAGTTAAAGGAATTCCGGCAGCATTTGTAGCAATATTTCCTGTAGCATCTCTTTCGAAATAAGTTCCATAAAATACGCCTATCGGATAACCATCAATAATAGACACCGGTGCTCCTGGGTTTGTAGAAAATGTTTGTCGTGCACCTGAACCAACAATTTTATTTCTGTTTCTGTTGTAAATTAGAGTGGATGTCCAACTAAAATCTTGTGATTTAATTGGCATACCTGTTAGCATTAGCTCAACACCCTTATTTTTAAGCGTGCCACTAATATTGTCTAACAAACTAGAGAAACCTGTAGAAGGCGCTACAGAAACTTCTAAAAGCAAATCTGAAACGGTTTTGTTATAATAGCTAAAAGTTAGTCCTAATCTATTATTAAAAAACGACATATCTGTACCAATCTCTAACTCTTCTTGACGCTCAGGCACTACATCTGTATTAGCTAAAACCGATCTTGAAGTCAGCGTGGTTTTACTGTTTAATGCACTAGGCAAATACACATTAAAACGATCATAAGCACCAATACCAGTTAAGTTACCAGACTGACCATAAGCAGCTCTAATCTTAAAGGTATTCCACCATGAGGAAACTCCAAAATCTTTCCAATAATCTGCAGATGACAACACATAGCTAATGTTAGCTTTAGGATAGAATTGTGTTCTATTGTCTTCTCCAAATACGGTAGACTGATCTACTCTAATTGCTCCAGTTACGAATAAATGATCTTTATATTTAAAGTTTTGTTGCAAATACGCACCGCTAATAGAGAATTCAGATCTGCTATCTGCTCCTGTTAACATTGTACTTGCTCCATTTACAACTTGTACAAATGGGGCCAAGCCTCTTCCGTTTGTTAAACTGTATAAATCTTTTTGGTATTGATAAGAACCTCCAAGTTGTGTAGTAGAACTTAGGAGATCTGATATTTTTGTATCATAAGTAAAGTTTAACTCATTATTAAATAAGGTGGTAGTAGCATTAGCTGCACTTGCATAGCCATTTAATGATGGATCTAGGGTTGGGCCACCACCATAAAAACCAGTACTTACATTATAAGCAAAAGGAGGAATATAAGTAGTACCATTTTGTATGGAATTGTCCAGCCCCATTGTATAATCAATAGTTAAGTTTTTAAGTGGGGTAAGTTTTAGCCCAGCATTTGCAATAACACGATTTGTAAATTGACGTTGTTTAATATCTTCGATTACAGAAACCGGATTTACACGGCCACGCTCACCAACAGCTTTTAAATTACCAAGTGCATCTCTGGCAAAAATATCGTGGAAATTACCTATGATGGTGACAGAGTTCATTGGAGAAAAGAACGAGTTGCCATCAGGCTTTTCATTTGCATCACTGTGAATATAATTGAACCCAGCCGTCATTTTGGCCCATTTATTAATTATTTGATCAAAGTTTGCTCTGAAATTAATACGTTTAAAATCTGTATTTTGTATAATACCTTGGTTAGAAAAATAACCAGCAGAAGTATAAAACTTAGTATTCTCATTTCCGCCAGCTACGGTTACCGCATTATCTGTCCCTATACCTGTATGAAAAATATAATCTTGATAATTATATCTAGTAACTGGAGTTGTATTGGTTAATGCTGGAGATAATACGTCCTGTGTTTGTGCTGTAGGCCCATCGGTTGGCCCTCCAAACTTAGTTGGAGATTGATTTACGTCTATTTGTTTACGTAATTCGCTAATTATCAAACTTGTATTAAAACTAACTTGTGTAGCTCCTGATTTCCCTCTTTTTGTAAAGATCTGAATCACTCCTGCATTTGCTCTCGAGCCATAGATTGCAGCTGCAGCAGCACCATTTAGTACCTCAATGCGTTCGATATCTGCAGGATTTACATCAACCATTCTATTTTGACCAATATTGCCTACAAAGTTTCCTCCATCATAATTTGATGAAGTGTTGGTTACTCTAGTGGTAGAATTGTTGACAATTACTCCATCAATAATATATAACGGTTCTGAAGAAGAATTTACAGAGCTTACTCCTCTTAACCTTACAGATATACCTCCTGCAGGATCTCCAGAATTTTGGCTAATTTGAGCACCCGGTGTTTTACCTTGTAAAGATGCTAAAGCGTTACCACTAGGCGCTTTATTTAAATCATCTCCCTTAACTGTACTCACATAACTTCCTAATTGCTTCCTTGTAGTACCTTGAGAAGTACCAGTTACAATGACCTCATCCAAACCCATCGCATCTGGAGCTAAAGAGAAATCTGCAGATAAGTTACTGTTACTACCCAAAGTAATTTGTTTAGTAACTGTTTTATAACCAACGTAAGTAGCAACAAGCTGATAAGTTCCAGGTGCAAGGTTGGCTACTAAAGAATAAGCACCATCGCTGTTGGCAGCTACCGCAAAACTTGTTCCTTGCAATTTGATGCCTGCTCCAGGAATTCCAGTTTTAGTGGACTTTTCTATTACCTTACCGCTAATTACATAGCGACTTGTTTGTGCGCTAGCTGAAGAGAACAGCAGTAGCAAAAGCGTTGGTGTCAAAAACAAAAAAAATAGTTTTGGGCACCGAAACATGTAAAATTTCGTCATACTTAAATTTTTAAATGGTTAGCATTACAGCAAAGCTGATTATTTATTCTCCAAACATTAATGGTTTGAAAAATTTATTAAAGATGGAAAAAATGTTTGTTTAAACTTGAATAAAAATTATAAACAAACTAACATTATTCTGGCAAACAGATTTTTCCCATACAAATTGATGGAACCCCTTCTCTTTCCCCAAAATTAATTGGGTTTCCTGCTAAGGTTTCATTTGCCAATAAGGCAAAAAGTACAGCTTCCTTAGCATCTGGATTTATTTCTAATTCATCAGTTGTATTAAAAATTACTTTTGGTAGTGCATTTTTTAATAATTTAACTAATAAAGGATTATGCATTCCACCTCCACTCATAAATATTTTCGGTAATGAGGTAGAATCAATGGTTCTTTGAATTGCATCAACAATTGCATTTGCAGAGAAGTGACACAGCGTTGCTAATACATCTTCATTGCTAATAGTTGTTGTTTCACTAATCTCCTGTGCTTTTTGCAAATAATCTAAATTAAATAACTCTGGACCAGTGGTTTTAGGAAAAGATGTTTCGAAAAATTTATTGTTTAATAGTTCTTTCAGCAAAGATGAATTCAGTTTTCCAGTGCTTGCTCTTTCTCCATTTTTATCATAGTAATTGCCAGGATAGTGAAATTGTACAAATTGATCCATTAATGTATTACCTGGACCAACATCTGTTGAAAAAACTTTAGCGGCATCCTTATCTCCCGGCAGGAAAGTAAAATTGGCAATCCCACCAATATTTAACATTATTCTATCTTCATCCTTTTTAGAAAAAACCAAATAATCTCCATAAACAGCTAATGGAGCACCTTCTCCGCCAGCGGCTAAATGTTTTTGTCTAAAATCTGCTATGGTTATAATGCCAGTTGCAACGGCAATATGATCTCCATCGCCTATTTGTAAAGTTGCGTTTGGATAATTGCTTTTGCCATGTAATGATTTTGGAGCATGAAATATAGTTTGTCCGTGACTAGCAATTATATCAATTTCTGAAGGATTAATATTCCACTTTTTCAATGCATTTAAAATCAGCTCTGCGTGTTTAAGACCAATAAGTTCATTTAATAAACACACCTTTTCTAAATCTGCATCTCTTCTAGAAAATATACTTTTAACATCTGCTCTAAAATCATCCTGGTAGGGCATTGTTATAAAGTTTAGCAACTTAACTTCCGTTTTACTCCCGCTATTTTTACATCTGCACAATGCAATGTCTAAACCATCCATAGAAGTACCCGACATTAGTCCAATAATTACTCTTTCCTTTTTATTTGCTATTGAATGGAGTCTTTTAATAGTAGTGTTCATAAGAATAAAATATTTCTAGATATCAAACGTTTGATTGCAGTATTAATGGTAATTCATAAAAATACTTGCGATAAAAGTAAATAACCTTTATTAAAAAGTGCTTATTACTGCCTATATTTACTGCTCCGTTCACTAAACAATACCAGAATTAATGGCAAGATTAAATCTTTTAGAAGAAACGAGGTTCGAAAAACTCCCTGTTACAGTCTTTAAAAACCCTAAAGAAGCTTCTATAAATGTAGCGCATAGAATTGCGAACATTATTAAAGACAAACAAAAAAACAATTTAAATGCAGTGCTAGGATTAGCAACTGGTGCCACACCTATTGCAGTTTATGCTGAATTAGTACGCTTACACAAAGAGGAAGGCTTAAGCTTTAAAAATGTGATTACGTTTAATTTGGATGAATATTATCCAATGCAACCTACGGCTGCTCAAAGTTATGTTTCATTTATGAACGAGCATTTGTTTGATCATATTGATATTGATAAAAACAATGTTCACATTCCAGATGGAACGTTAAAACTAGAAGAAATACCTGCTTTTTGCTTAGAATATGAGCGAAAAATTGGTGATTTAGGTGGCCTTGATATGCAAATACTAGGTATTGGACGTACAGGTCACATTGGCTTTAATGAGCCGGGATCTGCACCTAATTCGGGTACACGTTTAGTTACTTTAGATGATTTAACTCGTAGAGATGCGGCTCGCGATTTTGGCGGTAAATCTTTTGTGCCTACAAAGGCGATTACAATGGGGATTGGAACCATCTTTAAAGCACGGGAAATTGTGTTAATGGCTTGGAACCGTAAAAAATCTCCAATTATTAAAAAAGCTGTAGAAGGAGAAATGTCAAGCGAAGTACCTGCTACATATTTGCAACTTTCTGATAATGTAGAATTTGTTTTAGATGAAGATGCTGCTTCTTTATTAACTAGATTTGATACACCTTGGCTAGTAAAAGATTGTGTTTGGACAGATCAATTAATTAGAAAAGCGGTAATTTGGTTAGCAAATACGCTGCATAAACCTATCTTAAAATTAACAGAAGACGACTTCAATAACAACGGCATGGCGCAGCTAGCGTTAGAAAAGGGGCCGGTTTACAATATCAACATTCATATTTTTAACAAACTACAACATACAATAACAGGCTGGCCAGGTGGTAAACCGAATGCCGATGATAGTCAAAGACCTGAAAGAGCTGAGCCAGCTAAAAAACGTGTTGTTATTTTCTCTCCACATCCAGATGATGATGTAATTTCTATGGGTGGAACATTTATTCGCTTAGTTGATCAGAAACACGATGTACACGTTGCTTATCAAACTTCGGGCAATACCGCAGTTTGGGATGATGATGCATTGCGTTTTGTAGAATTTAACAATGATTTTTCTGAGAAGATGGGCATGATGCATCCAGAGATGAAAAGCATGTATGCTAGAATGCGCCAGTTTATGGAGCAAAAAAAACCAAATCAAGTAGATACTCCAGAAATACAAACCGTTAAGGGGTTAATTAGAAAAGGAGAAGCTATTGCTGGTGCTCGTTATTGCGGACTAGAAGATGATCATATTCATTTTATGGCATTGCCTTTTTATGAGAGCGGAAAAAATCAAAAAAATCCGGTTACTGAGGCAGATGTTTTACTAACGATGGAATTACTTCAAAAAATTAAACCTGAACAAGTATTTGCCGCAGGCGATTTTGAAGATCCTCATGGTACACACATTGTTTGTTTCAATATTATTTTAGAAGCTTTAAAAAGATTACAAAAAACAGAAAGCTGGGTTAAAGATTGCTGGTTATGGATGTATCGCGGTGCATGGTTAGAATTTGAAACACACGAAATTGAAATGGCAGTTCCGCTTAGTCCACAAGAAGTTGAACGTAAAAAGTTTGCTATTTTCAAACATCAATCTCAAAAAGATAGAGCTGTTTTTCCAGGTGATGATGCTAGAGAATTTTGGCAAAGAGCTGAAGATAGGAACAGAGAAACCGCAAAAGCCTATGATAATTTAGGTTTAGCAGATTACGAAGCAATGGAAGCTTTTGTTCGCTATAAATTCTAAATCCTGTCCTTCCGTTCATTTTTATTAATGATTTAAAATTATCTTCTATATATTAGTCTTATAGAAGATAATTTTAACATAAAGAAATGGAACTTAAACCTCAGCGATTATTATCATTAGACTTTTTCCGTGGTCTAACTGTCGCCACAATGATTTTAGTTAATAATCCAGGAAGCTGGAGTCACATTTACGCTCCGCTAGAACATGCCGAATGGAATGGTTGTACTCCAACAGATCTTGTATTTCCTTTCTTTCTATTTATAGTTGGTGTTTCCATAGCTTATGCCATGGGCAGTAAAAAAGAAGATCCTAAATCTCATCAAAAAACAATACTTAAAGCATTAAAAAGAGGCTTAATTTTGTTTGGATTAGGGTTTATTTTAGCTATTTTCCCTAGAAATTTTCATGATTATAATTTTATAGAAGCACTTAAAAACGTTCGTATTCCAGGTGTTTTACAACGTATTGCAGTTGTGTTTTTTATCTGTTCAGTGATATTTTTAAAATCATCTGAAAAAAATATTTTTAGAACAATAATTATTATTCTTTTAGCCTATTGGGCATTAATGATGTTTGTGCCTGTACCGGGTGTTGGCTATGCTAATCTTGAAAAAGAAACCAATTTAGGCGCTTGGTTAGATAGAACAATTTTAACCGAGGCACATTTATGGAAATCTGCTGTTACTTGGGATCCTGAGGGAATATTAAGTACATTGCCTGCTATTGCAACTGGATTATTCGGTGTTTTAGTTGGCGTTTATTTAAAACGTAAAGATGTTGAACCTGCTTCAAAAATTGCTTGGTTATTTTCTGTTGGTAGCGTATGTGTAATTGCAGGCCTTTTATGGGATTTAGAATTTCCTATAAACAAAGCATTATGGACAAGTTCATACGTACTTTATACTGGAGGTCTGGCCACCATTGTTTTAGCACTTTCTTATTGGATTATCGACGTACATCAATACAATCGTTTTACAAAACCTTTTGTAATTTATGGCGTAAATGCAATCACTGTATTTTTTGTATCTGGATTGATGCCACGTTTGCTAAATATGATTAAAATTAAACGTGCTGATGGCGATGAAACAGGTGCGTTAACCTATTTTAATGAAACTTTTTTCACTCCTCATTTTTCTCCAATAAACGCATCGTTAGCGTATGCGATATTTGTAATACTTTTCTTTTATGTAATACTTTGGATAATGTACAAGAGAAATATTATTATTAAAGTGTAGCTGAAGAAAATTCACTGCATGAAAACACTTCACATTTTAAATGGGGATGCTACATTATTTGTTTTCAATCAAACGCAAATTGAAGGAGATATTTTAGTTTGGCGTGAAATTTTAGCTGATGGACCGGTTTCAAAAACAAATTTATGGGAACTTCGGTCAGATTGGATTTGTAAAACTTTTGGAGAAAACGCTATCAATTACCAACAAAAGGTAATTACAGAAGTTGAAAAATTAAGCCATCTTGAGCAATACGATGAGGTTATTTTATGGTTTGAATACGATCTAACCTGTCAAATTAACCTGATTTATATACTTTCTATTCTAATTTCTGGAGAAAATAGTTCTATCTATTTAATCTGTCCAGATACTATAGAGGGAATGCTAAATTTTAGAGGTTTAGGCGAATTAAATCCAACTCAGTTAAAAAAACTTTTAGCTCAAAAAGTTAAATTACAAAAAACTGATCTAAAGCTAGCTGCAGAAGCTTGGGACTTATATATCGACAATGATGTTGAGCAAATTCAAGGATTTCTAACTCGAGACTTTGGAAATTTATGGCTCCTAAAAAAAGCACTTAAAGCACATTTATTACGGTTTCCTAATCCAATTACTCAATTAAACTATATTGAAGAAGTTCTATTGAGTTTAATACGTTTGGGCATTTCCAGCAAAGCTGAACTTTATCATACATTTTGGACAAAAGAAAGTATATATGGCTTAACAGATTTACAGCTTGACCATATTCTAACTCAACTAAAAGAAAGAAAATTAATTAAAAAGGAATTATTTTAACTTCTATTTTGCTTGTACACCAACTGGTCCACTAGGCTCACTTTCATTCTTTAAGCGATCTAAAGCAGTAACCAAATAGTTATATCTTTTTCCTTTTTCTGCATTTGTGTCTATATAAAAGGTAAAATCTCTAAAACTAATGTTTACTATATTTTTCGGGTTTAAAACATTGATTTTTTCACCTGCTTCAAATCGATAAATCACATAACCTGATGCTGTTTCGCCATCGGTTGCTTTTAGTGGTTTTTCCCACTTCAAATTAACTCCATCTTCAAGTGCATCTGCCGTTAAATTTTGTGGAACATTAGGAATAACATCATCCAACCAAGGCATTTGTGGTGGTAAAGCTGGGTATTTGTAAAAATTATTTCTAAGTGAATCGGCAAGAGATCTAGCATTTGTAGAAAGCGATTTAGAGCTAAAAAAAATACTTCCTTGCACTCTATTATTGTCCCTCATGTATCTAATTTGATTAGGAATTTCATCGAATTTCATCCACGTTGGATCTACTTTCGTTGGCACTCGTACTAAATAAGCCGCCTGACCAATATATAAATGTCTTCCATACGTATTATTTCCCCACCAATCTAATAACACATTAAAAGGTGCAGCAGACCTTCCAAAAGTGAAATATATTTGCGGATTAATATAGTCTACCCATCCTTCTTTAATCCATTTTCTAAAATCAGCATATAATTCCCCATAATTTGATAGGCCATTTGTTTTAGATCCTAAGGTATCTTCTCTAATATTTCGCCAAATCCCAAAAGGACTTACGCCAAACTTTACATATTTCTTATAATAATGAACGCTATCATTTACTGTTTTTATTAGCATATTAACATTGTTTCTACGCCAATCATCAATTTTTGTAAATCCATTAGGATATTTTGCAAAAGTAGCAGCATCATTAATTCTTTGCCCTTCTATGCGATAAGGATAAAAATAATCATCAAAGTGTACGCCATCAATATCATATTCTTTAACCACATCTAAAATAACTTGTACAATGTACGCTTGCACTTCTGGTAATCCTGGGTCAAACAACTTCTGGCCGCCATACGTATAGAATAATTCTGGGCGTTTTTTAGTAATATGATCAGGGCTTACCAACTGTCCAGCCGTCATTGTTGCTCTGTATGGATTAAACCATGCATGTAACTCCATTCCTCTATTATGGGCCTCTTTTATTGCAAATTCCAAAGGATCGTATCCAGGAGCTGGTGCAATACCTTGTGTGCCTGTTAACCAATGACTCCAAAGCTCTCTAGATTTAGCATATAATGCATCGGCTGTAGGCCTAATTTGCAACATAATAGCGTTTATGCCATTTTTCTTATGTTGTTCTAATATCCCAATATATTCTTGTTTTTGTTGATCAGCAGAAAGGCCAGGTTTTGAGGGCCAATCTATATTTGTAACTGAGGCTATCCAAACGCCTCTAAATTCGCGTTTTGGAGCAATTTTTGTGGTGTTTTGTGCGTTAGAAAAAAGTGGAGCAGCTAGTAAGAGTAAAAGTGCGTAAATATGGCTTTTATTCATTATTTGGTTTTGTATAAAAGAAAAACAGGTTTGATTTGTAGTCGTCAAAGTACATTAACTGTCCTTTGACTTTTAATAAACGACTTTTTTTAAAAAATCTGACACAAAAGTGCTACAAATTTTACACTTTTCATTTTTTTATATTATGTTAGCTGTCCTTTAAAATCGAAATACTTTAGATTAAGTTAATTGGCTGCATATTTTGGCCAATTTGAAATTTAATAAACATGCAAGACCAAGATCCCGTTAATAAAATCGATAGAAATAAAGTTTACTTTTTAGTTATTGTAATAGCTGCACTTTTAGGTATAAATGCATACCTATATTTTAAAGATAAACAACAGAGCAATCGCTTTGTAACTGTAAATACCGAAAAAGATCGCCTAAATCTTGAAGTAGAAAAAATTGAAGTAGAACTCGACAAAGTAAATTCATTAAACGTAACCTTAAGCGAAAAGCTACAAGAAGAACAAAAGCTAGCTAGAGAAAAAATAGCTGAATTAAAATTGGCTTTGCAAAAGGGTCAGCTTACACATGGTGATTTAGAAAAAGCGCAAAACCAGGTTAAGGAATTAAGAGAGTTTGTAAAAAATTACAACGATAAAATTAAGCGATTAGAAACGGAAAACACCTACCTGAAATCTGAACGAGATAGCCTTAAAACAACTGCAAATACCTACAGTGAAAAGGCAGAAAACCTTGAAAAAGAAAATCAGAATTTAAATGCTAAAGTAAAAGTAGGCGCAGCGTTAAAAGCAGCTAATATTAATATTAATGCTTATAAAGTTAAAGAAAGCGGAAAAAATGTACTTGTAACTCGTGCTAGCACCGCTAACAAATTCACCATAGATTTTTCTATTGTGCCAAATTCATTAGCAGAAAAAAATTATCATAAAGTATATTTAAGAGTATTTGATCCAGCAGGAAACTTGGTTGCTAATGAAAATAATATGTTTGAGATAGATGGCCAGCAAATGCAATACAGTAATGCTATTGAATTCTCATACAATAATGACGAAGCTGTTTATAAAATTGATTGGACAAATCCAAAAGAGTTTATGAAAGGGACTTACTCTATCATTCTGTATACCGATGGCTTTATAATGGGCAAAGGTCAAATCACACTTCGCTAAACCTTCTTTTTATTCTTATTAAATAATAGGAAAACTTAAATAGAATGTAGTTCCTTGATTAATTTCTGATGTAAATTCTATTGTACCACCAGCGTTTTCTATAGCTTGTTTTACAAAGGCCAATCCTAAACCTGTACCTGAAGATTTTGTAGTGAAATTAGGCACAAAAATCTTATCCTGTAATACTAAATCAATCCCCTTACCATTGTCTTGCACTTCTACATAAACGTACTTATTATTGTTTATAAGGCGAATCTGAATTGCACATTTTCCTTTGCCTTCACTTGCTTCTATTGCATTTTTAAGCAGATTATTAAATGTACGTAACAACTGATCTTTATCGCCTAATATAATTACTTTTCTATTTGTACGGTTTAGCACTACAATTTCAATGCTATCTGAAGTATTAAATACTGCTATTGCCTGTTCAATTACTGGTAGGAGTTCTAAATCTTCCAATTTAGTATCTGGCATCTTAGCAAAATTAGAGAACTCAGATGCAATTGTGGCTAAGCTATCTATTTGTTCAATAAATGATTTATTGAAGCTCGCAAATTTCCTTTCAAAATTAGGATCATTTTCTTTCCATGATTTTTCTAGTAATTGAACTCCTAATTTTAACGGCGTCAATGGGTTTTTAATTTCATGCGCTACTTGTTTTGCCATTTCTCGCCAAGCACTTTCCCTCTCCGATCGTGCTAATTTAGTAGCACTTATCTCTAAAGCAGCAATCATCTTATTATATTCTTTAATCAGTGACCCAATTTCATCTTGTCGATGCCAAACAATAGGTTGGTTTTTTTGTCCAAGTTTAGTTTTTTTAATGCTTTCTTGGATAAATGTAAGTGGGTTAGTAATTTGGTTAGCCAGGAATACTGCAAGCACTCCAATTAACACAAAAACTAAAGCGTAAATATTAATTAAAGTATTAATGAATAATCCGATTTTTGCCTGATAGTCAGCTTCATTAGCGTAGTATGGTAAACCCATATAAGCAACAGTTTCATTTTGTGCATTACGTATCGGGGCATACGCCGCAGCATAGGTAAAAGTGCCGATTTTCTCTGCAGAATTTAAAAATTCTGAACGTTGCATTAAGTTTAAGGATATAAATGCTCTTGGCCCTAACTTTTTCCCTATTATACCATAATCATACATTTTTGGCAAAGAAGTTAGATATAAGTTTCCTTTAGTATCATAGAGGTTTAAAAAAGCAGCATTCACATCGGCAAACTGATTAAATGCATAAGCAGAATTCGCTATCGTTTTTAATTCCGCCAGTTTTTAAAATTTGTTTTTCATAAGAAAGTTGAATTTTTCTTAATTTCTCCCGAATACTATTCTCTTGCTGTTTTAGATAATCATCTTTAATATAGAAAAAGGTTGTCCAACCTACAATTAACAATGTAGCAACTACCGATAATACGATGGAAACTTGAATTCTAGTTTTATAAAGAATCCTATTCGCATTAATCATTAAATATCGATTAAAACTAAACCATCCGGCTTTATTATCACTAATATTTTTAATTATCCAAATGATTACATAAAGTACAATTCCAAATAAAATAAATACTAAAAAGAAGAAGGATAATGTAGCCAAACGGGCAATGTAGGATACCTTTTCTTTACTTATTATAATTAATTTGGAGCTATTAGGTCGATTAACTGCGTGGCTATATGCAATCTTCTTATCAGTACCTGCATCGATTTCATCCTGTGCTTCATCATTGACAAACTCAATTTTCCCTACAGCACCTTTAAATCGCTTGTTAACCATAGGATATGTGTATTTTCCAGATTGGCTATACAACAGATTATCTTTGTAGAAAGCTAAAGAATAATCGGTAAAATCTTCATCGCTTTTCGTTTTTCCATCGATTAATAAATCTGGGAAATGACTATTTATATCGTATGGTTGAGATTTTAATTCAATTACTAATGTTCCAAGTAGATTTTTTCCATCAAATATTGGAATAAGTCCGAAGTAATTTTGATAGCCAAAAGTGTCATTAATTCGGTAAGAATAGGTTGTTTCTGGTGTTTTAACAGCCCCTGATCTTACTAAATTTTTGTATTTTGAAATAGGAATGCTTTCCTCATTTTTTAATGTTGAATCTCGATTATTGTATTCATACATATTATATTCGAAGCGAGATAAATACCCGTCAAGGTATTTTTTTTCAATATAATCGTGGAAGCTGAATGTTTTGGTAAGTCTAGGATTTTTAAAATATTCTACAATAGATGAATCCGGAGGAAATTCCCTTTTCAAAGCTATCGATAGAGTTTATCACTTTAGGATCATCAGCATTTAATAGCTTTTCTGCGATAGCAGCTCTATTACTGCGTTCTTTAATGTCATTAAATCTGATGTATTTAATAGCTGTAAGAAAAGCCATACATAAGAAAATAATAGCAAAAGTTCCTATCGAAAATTTACGGAATTGAATATAGTTATTCCACCCTATAATGAAAATAAGCAAACCATAAACTAAAAAGAAAACATTAAAATCTATAGCTAATTTGTATATAAAATAGCCAGCTAATAATGTTAAAAAAACAATTAACCTTTCTTTATTTGTAACCTTAAGTTGTTTGCTTAACTCGATAAAGATATTGGTAGCTAGATAAACATTTAACCAGACAATACATAAAATTAAGATACAAACCCAGCTTATCCAATCAAGATTAATGATGTTAGTAATGTCAAAATTAATTTTTGAATTATATATGAGTCCAAAGAAAATGTCATCGATTAAAAAGGCGGCAGCAGATAAAATAAGTAGGAATAATACATGAAATAAAATGCCCACCGCTTTACCTTTAACCATCCATTTTGGTAGAATGTACTGATGACGGTGTGTATATGCAAATAAGGCAATCCATGTTACAGCGATCACATTTAAAAGTAAATCTCCAAGCGACGGAAAGAAGTCGCTTTGAGCATAGATAGAGGGACTAAAAATTTCGAGGTTAAATTGATGATTAAACCAAAAAAATTGTAAATCTGATAACCTAAAGGCAATAAAAAATACGCTTAACACTAATGTAGCTGAAACAACTAAACCTCTTTTAGCTAACCACGAACAATAATAATTTACAAATAAACAGATGCTAAAAAGGCCAATTACCCATAACCATACCTGTATTGATGCATAGATGTTTTTTGAATATTCTTCACTTAGTTTAACAGGAAAAAGATATTCTTTATGAATGCTAAAGATTTCTGTAATCTCTCTATCTGTAAAGGTTGCTAAATCTAAGCTATTTCTAGGAAAAAGCTCTGGTACTATCTGGTTTTTCAGGTATTGATTTTCTATACTAAATTGTGTTTTTACGGCAATAAGAAACACAAAAGTATAGTTGTCTGATGTTTTCTTAACTAACTCATACCAACCATTAAGCAATTGAGTAAATGAGGTTCCTTCTTTTAAACGATTAACATTTGTAGGAAATGATTTAATGGAGCTCCAAAATTGAAGATTCCCTTCTTTATAAACTAATACGTTAATACCATTTACTCGATTAGTATTTATAAAGTTTATTGCTAGCTTATCGTCTTTATAAAGTTGCTTTAGCTCGTTTATTTTGGCAGGATTATTCAAATAACCTTGAACAATCCGCTCTTTTGCTGCTAAATTTTGTTGTAATACTGCTGCCTCATGTAAAAGGAGATCTTTTTTGGTAATCGAATTATTTAAAGACAATGCCGTAATAATACAGCAAATGCCTAATAATAATAATAAAAACCTGATTTTACCTCCAATACTCACGTTAAGTTATTTTAATAAGGTATTAATTATATATAGTTGCTTCATTTGACTAAACAACTTTTGGGCACTTAAACTATGCTTGCGCTGCTAGTTTGTACTTCTCTATTTACTTTTTTAACCAAGCCTTGTAATACATTTCCAGGTCCCACTTCTACAAATTCTGTGGCTCCGTCAGCAATCATATTTGTAGCCGTTTGTGTCCATCGTACTGCGCCAGTTAATTGAGCAATTAAGTTTGCCTTTATTGTTGCAGGATCAGTAGTTGGTTTTGCATTTACATTTTGATAAATTGGGCATATTGGTGATAAAATATCAGTATTTTCAATTGCTTCTTGTAATTCGACTTTTGCAGGCTCCATTAATGGTGAGTGAAAAGCACCTCCAACATTTAATTTTAATGCTCTTTTTGCTCCAGCTTCTGTTAATTTCAAACATGCTTCATCAATTCCTTCAATGCTACCAGATATAACTAATTGACCTGGGCAATTGTAATTTGCAGGAACAACAACAGCATCAATACTTGAACATATTTCTTCTACAACTTCATCTGCTAAACCTAGAATAGCCGCCATAGTACTTGGTTGAAGTTCGCATGCTTTTTGCATTGCATTTGCACGAGCTATTACTAATTTCATACCATCTTCAAATGATAATGCATTTGCAGCTACTAATGCAGAAAATTCTCCTAAAGAGTGCCCAGCAACCATATCTGGTTTAAAATTATCTCCTAAAACCTTGGCTAAAATAACAGAGTGAAGAAAAATAGCAGGTTGTGTTACATTTGTTTGCTTTAACTCTTCATCTGTACCACTAAACATAATATCGCTAATGCGAAAACCTATAATTTCGTTGGCTTTTTCAAACAATTCTTTTGCTAAAGGATTTTCATAAAGGTCTTTACCCATACCTACAAATTGGGCGCCTTGCCCTGGAAATATATATGCTTTCATATTTTAAAATCCCAATAGGGAAGTTTGTTTTGTTAAAATTTTGTTCTTAAAATTGGTTTAGTGAAGATCTGCTGTTATTAACCTCAAAAACTCTGCTCTTGTTTTATCGTTACTAATAAATTCTCCCGTAAATGCCGAAGTTGTAGTTACTGAATTTTGCTTTTGGACTCCACGCATAGACATGCATAAGTGTTTACATTCAATTACAACTGCTACTCCTGCAGGATGCAATGTTTCTTGAATACAATCTCTTATTTCATTTGTTAAACGTTCCTGTACTTGTAAACGACGAGCAAATGCATCTACTACTCTAGGAATTTTACTTAAGCCCACAATGTGTCCATTTGGAATATAAGCAATGTGCGCTTTCCCAAAAAATGGCAACATATGGTGTTCGCACATCGAATAAACTTCAATGTCTTTTACCACTACCATTTGACTATACTCTTCTTTAAACATTGCAGAGCGAAGAATTTCTTGCGGTTGAATATCGTAGCCATGAGTTAAATATTGCAAGGCTTTCGCTACACGTTCTGGTGTTTTTAAAAGACCTTCTCGTTCAGGATTTTCACCTAATTTCCCTAAAATATCTTTATAATGAACAGCAACCGAGGCGATTTTTTCATCATCGTATCGATCTATTTTTTGATAGCCTATTGTTTCTTCTTCGTGATCGTATTTATCGTTTTCCATTAGTTATAAGTTGCTTTTAATGGTTATTAACCAAAATACTCTACAAAGTTATTTTCGGTTTCATAAATTTTAATGCAATGTAATTGTGCTCCGCTTTCATTAATATGAGGTAATAAAATATCCCAAATCGCGATTGCTAAATTCTCTGTAGATGCCAAAATATCTTTCATAAATTCTACATCTAAATTTAAATTCTTATGATCTACTTTATCTATCACATACACGTTAATTATTTGCTTCAACCACTTTAAATCCACTAAAAATCCAGTTTCTGGGTTAACCTCTCCTTTAACAGTTACATATAATTGATAATTATGCCCATGCCAATTCGGATTTGCGCACTTACCATAAACCTCCGTATTTTTATCCTCACTCCAATCTGTTCTTGATAATTTGTGAGCTGCATTAAAACTCTCTCTGCGTGTTATGTAAATCATTTTGTATCAAATAAAGAACAAATATACTATATATTGGTTAAGGTTAATAGCAGATAGACCTTTCGCGACTAGCATTTAGCATAGAAAGAATTTCTTTACATTTACCTTATGAAACTATTGGTTGTTGCCGCCACTAAAGCTGAATTAGGTAAGGTATTTGAGCATTTTAATCTGCCAGATAAAAATTTTGTACAGCAGGATAAATTTGATATACTCATAACTGGCGTTGGCATGACGGCTACCGCTTTTGCTTTAGGTAGGCATTTGAATAGTATTTACAATTTGGTTGTAAATGTTGGCATTGCTGGTAGTTTTGATAAAAATATCCCATTGGGAAGTTTACTTAACATTAACACAGATACATTTTCCGAATTAGGCGCAGAAAATCATGATGAATTTATTACGATTGATGAATTAGGCTTTGGAAACAATACGTTTAAGGCTACTTATCAAATAGTTGATTTACCTATTGCTAAGGGAATTACTGTGAATAAAGTTCATGGTAATGCTAATAGCATCGCAAAAATTGAACAAAAATTTAATCCGCAAACTGAAAGTATGGAAGGTGCCGTTGTATTTTATGGGTGTAATACCTTACAAATTCCATGTGCACAAGTGAGAAGCATTTCTAACTATGTAGAGCCAAGAAATAAAGAAAATTGGCAAATGGGATTAGCTATTAAAAATTTAAATGATTGGTTGATCGATTTTATTAATGCAAAAACGAAATGAGTTAAACATGACGATATGAATTACTTTTAACTTTATTTTTGCTCTATGAAACTTACACTCGGTTTTTCACCTTGCCCTAATGATACCTTCATATTTGATGCCTTAATTCATGATAAAATTGATACAGAAGGTTTAACTTTTGATGTTTCTTTTGATGATGTAGAAACCTTAAATCAAAAGGCTATGCATGGCGAATTAGACATTACCAAATTGAGTTTTCATGCGTTTGCTTATGTAATAGAAAAGTACGCTCTTTTAAATGCTGGTAGCGCTTTAGGTTTCGGCGTTGGTCCTTTATTGATTTGCAAAAATGAGAATTTTGAGCGAATTAATCAGCAATTGAAATTTGAAAACTGTCAGCTGACAACTGCAATACCTGGCAAATATACTACTGCAAATTTTTTATTGGGAGTTGCCTATCCTCAACTCACAAATAAAAGAGAAATGGTGTTTTCTGAAATTGAAAATTCTTTATTAAACGAAGAAATTGATTTAGGTTTAATTATTCACGAAAATCGCTTTACTTATCAGGATAAGGGTTTGCATAAAGTAGTTGATTTAGGTACGTATTGGGAGAAATTAACAGGTTGTGCCATCCCATTGGGTGGGATTGTAATTAATCGAAAATTAAGTTTAGAAATACAGCAGAAAGTAAATAGATTGATTAGAAAATCTGTGGAATATGCTTTTGCCAATCCTAAATCTGGTATTAAGTTTATTCGTCAACATGCACAAGAAATGGATGAGGCCGTGATGTACAAACATATAGAATTGTACGTTAATAAATACTCAATAGATTTAGGTGAAGAAGGCAAGAAAGCAATAGATAATTTATTTGAAAAAGCAATTAAAAACGAAATAATTCCTGCTTTTAAGCAGAATTTATATGTGGCTTAAATTACTGTGAACAAGGCCCCTCAGGAATTTGCTTGCTAATTTTAAGCAACTTCGTTACCACCATTGTTGAGTCATAATCGCCCGTAACTGTTGTTGTATCTGATTTTACTAATTTACATTCAACTTCTATATAAACTGGGGTATATGGCTTTTCAAATCCTAAATTATTATAGGCCAATTCTAATGTTTTAGCACTATCTGCAACCCAATATTCTCTTCGTTCTTCGCAATCTGTAAAAGATTTAATTTCTGGACCGAAGCTGTAAAGTCCTTTTGCTATGATTTTTTTTGTTGAATCATCATTCGATTTTTTATCATTATGGCATGCTGATAAAACAATCATTGATGTAAATAATAAGAGAATTAATTTTTTATAGTCATTCATGTCTTAAAGATCTTGATTTAATTGATCTATTTTCTTTACACTTAAATTTGATGCCAAAGCTGAAGCAATAAAAGAAAAAATACTAACAGTGATAAAAACGAGTACGAAATCTTTCCATTTAAAAGCAATTGGATAAGCATTGGACACTAATAAATTCGATTCACCCATTTTAACCCATCCATAACGTTGTTGTAATAAACAGAAAACAAATCCAATTAATAAGCCAAAGATACAACCCGCTAACGTTATCATCATCCCCTCAACCAAAAATATTCTTTTAATTAATTTTTTCCCGGCTCCAAGACTATTCAATATAGAAATATCTTTAAGTTTATCTATAACCAACATCGTTAAAGAGCCAATAATATTAAATATAGCAATAATTAAAATGAAGGTTAGAATGATATAAACCATCCATTTCTCTGAACCTAAAACATTATATAATCCTTGGTTTTGTTGAATTCTGTTTTTAACTACAAAGTTTGATCCTAGTTTTTGAGCTATCTCATTTTTTAAGGTTTCAGCGTCTATACCATCATTTACATTTATTTCTATTGCCGATACATTTTTTTCTTCTCCTAAAAGTTCCCGAGCAAATGCTAAGGGTACAATAATTAAATTATCGAAATCTTGTTGAACTTCAAATACTCCAGATGGTGGAATACTCAACACGGTAAAATCATCCATTGGATTAATAGAATTCGCTTTAACACCCTTTTTTGGAGAATAAATTTGTAGTTTTTCAAAAGGATCACTAGAATTTACACCTAAATAAGCTTGTAAAGCAGAGCCGATCACTGCATTTGGGCCATTCTTATTCTCCAATACAAAATTGCCTTCAATCATGATGGTATCTAAACTCTTATTTTTCAAAAAATCACTACTCACACCTTTTACTAAAGCTGGAGATTGTTTATTATTATACCAAATTAATGCGTTCTCTGATAGGACTTCGGTATAGGAGAATATCGATTTATTTACCTGTAATTCTTTTAAATAAACTGTATTTGGATTAAACGTTTTGCCTTTAGATGGCATGATAATGATTTGTGGTGTGATGGTATTAAACATCTTAAGTACAACTTCTTCAAAACCGTTAAATACGGATAAAATAATGATTAAAGCTGTACTCCCTACAAAAACACCCAATACAGAAATTGCCGAAATGATATTTATGGCATTGGTCGATTTTTTTGCAAAAAGATACCTGCGGGCAATATAAAATGCTGTATTCACCTTTCAAATATATGGAAATGTAAGCGGTAAAAATGACGTTTACTAACTACACTAAAAATGGATTATTCATTTTCTCAAAAGCAATGGTTGTAGAAGGGCCATGTCCAGGAAAAACTTCACAATCATCTGGCAGTTGAAATAAATTTTCTTTAATACTAGTTATTAATTGCTTATGATTCCCCCCAGGCAAATCTGTCCTACCTATACTTCGGTAAAATAATACATCTCCGCCTATTAAAAAGTTTTCATCAACTGCGTAAAAACATAAATGTGCTGGCGAATGACCCGGTGCAAAAATCAATTCTAATTTACTTTGACCAAAATTAATAGTACCAGTTTCTGGTAAAAAAACTTCCGGCTCTGGAGAAAGTTCATATCGCATACCCATTTGTGGTGCATAACCTGCAACTGCTTGTAAAATGTATAATTCTCCTTTATGAAATTGTGGTTTTAATGACCAGTTATCAAACACAAATTTATTTCCTAATACATGGTCAATATGGCAATGGGTATTGAGCAAAAGTTCTGGCTGTAATTCGTTTTCTCTAATAAAAGTTACCAATTCGTTTTGCTCAGCTCCATCATACATTCCTGGGTCTATAATTACGCAAGCTCCTGTTTCATCATATAAAACGTAAGCATTTTCTTGGTAAGGATTAAATGTAAATTTCTTTAAACTGATCATATTTTACAAAGTTGTAAGTTTGAAATATTTGAACATTGAAACGTTGCAACTTACGACATTTCAACTTCACACTAGTTTTTCCATTTAAAAGTCTCAATCATTCTATCAATATCCTTTTTAAGAAATTTAACTACTGGCTGAATGGAGTCGTACTGGGGACGTTCGTTAAAATACAACGCCCCTCTAAAATAATGTTTTGCACTGTCCGTCAAAAAGAACTGAACAGAAGATGCCGTATTCCCTTCTATTGCGTAGTAAATTCCATATACTTTCTTTTCAGGATAATTAATTACTCTTTGGTCGATTGAATTTGCCTTAATTGTATGTTTCATGGCTAATGTTCTCGCCGATTCCGTCATTTCGTTATAATTCTTTTCCGAAAAAACACCATGATAAGTAAGGTGAAGTTTACCATTAAATTGTGGGAAATTCATATTATTCCAACAAGGTTGAGCATTTTTATCGCTATCTGCAGTTATTTGAGCGTAAACAGGGTATTCAAATGTAAAGGGACAATCCGAATTGAATACTTGGTATTGCTTTTTTGGAAAATTGATCCGGAAATATCCTTTAGGCTTTGGTGTATTTGTACTTTCACTGGTACAGGCAGCAATAACGGAGAGCAAAACGAATAGCAAAATGAGATTTCTTTTCATATTATGTATTCCAAATATACCATGAACGTTCTGCCTGTAGAAATAGCATTTCCAATCCATTTTTAATTTTTGCGCCTTGATTTTTCGCTCTCTTTAAAAACTCCGTTTCTTCTGGATTATAAACTAAATCGTATGCCAAATGTTGTGCGGTTAAAAACTGATACGGAATTGGTGGGTAAGAATTTAAATTTGGTGACATTCCCAATGGTGTCGTGTTAATGAGCATCATATATTCATTCAATATCTCTTCGGTAATTGCAGAATATAAGATTGCATTTGGTGCAGGATTTCTTACCACCACCAAATAAGGAATTTGCAATTTATTTAATACATATTTAACAGCTTTTGCAGCTCCACCATCGCCAAATATTAATGCCTTTTGATGATGTTTTTTTAACAATGGCTTTAAAGATTCAGAAAAACCATATGCGTCCGTATTGTATCCTTTTAATTTTGGTTTATCGTGATTTTGATCAATTGAAATACAATTTACGGCTCCAATTTCTTTCGCTGCATCATCAATTTCATTTAAAAATGGAATTACATTTACTTTATGTGGTATAGTTATATTTAATCCGCAAAGTGATGGATTCTTTGCAATTAAACCTTCAATTTCATTCGCATTTTCAATCGGAAATAATTCGTAACTACAATCCGCTATCCGTTCTTTCTCGAATTTTTCGGAAAAGAATTTCTTTGAAAATGAATGCGATAAAGGAAAGCCGATTAATCCGAATGTTCTCATGTCAAATTGTTGCGTCATTGCGAGGAGTAAAACGACGAAGCAATCTTTCTTGCTAAAAGATTGCTTCGCTATGCTCGCAATTACGAGTTTTTTATAGTTTTATTTTCCTTTATTTAAGAAATAATCAAAAGTATCTCCTCTTAAACCTAAACGGATAGTTTCTAAAGGAATAACTTCCGCAGGTGCGATATTACCCAAATTTACATTTGTACCAATTAGTTTGATAAACCAAACTTGTTGTTCTTTTTGTGGTGCTTCCCAAATAATCGTTTCTTCAGGTATTTGTGTTAAAATCTCATCCACTAATCCTTCCCTTACTTCCCCAGTACCACGATAAATACCCACATTTCCACCCTCACGAGCTTCTGCAATAACTTTCCAAGAACCTGCCTCTATTTCAGCTTTCATTAAGGCAATCCATTTATAAGGTGCAAATATTTTAGCTGCATCTTTAGAACCAACTTCAGAAATTACAGTTACTTGAGATGATAATTTTCTAATAAATTCACACTTTTCATCGTGCTCAATATCCATAGAACCATCCGAAACTTCAGCATACTCCATTCCAAATTCGTCTAAAACTCTACGGTAATCATCAAATTGGTTACGGATAGCGAAAGCCTCAAACAATGTTCCACCAAAGTAAGTTGGAATACCGGCATCACGATAAATCGCAAGTTTTTCCTTTAATTTAGGAGTTACAAAAGAGGTTGCCCATCCTAATTTTACAATATCTGTATGTACGCCTGCAATATCTATAAAATCTTCAACTTGTCTAAGACTTAGGCCTTTATCCATCACCATAGTTAATCCACTTTGACGAGGTTTTACCGAGCGATCAGGAATATCATTTAATTTGTAGTTCATATATGCTGCAAAGGTTAAAAAAACTCTGCTATTTTTTAAATAAAGCTGTTATTTCTTGTTAATTTCTATTTGATGTATTTATTGATTACTTCAATAATCAACCCATTATCTTGTAATTGAGGTAAATATTCGAACAAGATATAATGTTTTTCTGGATCAGTCACCAAAGCTGTTTCTAAATACGCAATAGCATCATTACTTTGACCAAGCGCAAATAAATAAGCTACCATTCGGTAATATAATTCTGCTGCATCTGGATTATTTTTAATCGCCTCAGCCATCGTTTCTGAAGCCTCTACTAATTTTCCTTGTTCATATAACACAGTTGAAAAATCTAGCCAAGCTTCAATATCTAGCGGATTATATTCTAAAACTTTATAATATGCTTCTACTGATTCGTCTATCTGACCTAATTTATAATGTGCATCGGCCATAGCAAACCAAAAATCAGGGTTTTCTTCATCCAATTCTAATGCTTTTTTATAAAAATGAAGTGATTCGAAAAAACGTTCTTCAAAATTTAAGGTTACACCAATTCCAAACCAAGCATCAGCCATTTTAGAATCCATTTTTACGGATTTCTTATAGTAAGAACGGGCTTCGTCCATTTTTTCAAGCTTCTCGTAGCATTCTCCAATTGCACAATAGGTATCTGCATTAGGTGGTTCGTATTCAAAAGTTTGTTTATAAACATCTATCGCCTCTTGGTATTTATCTAATTGCACTAAAGCATTTCCTTTATTATAATAAGCTGAAGCAAAATTTTCCTTAATTAAAATAGCATAATCGTAGGCATCAATTGCTTTTTCAAACAAATCTAACTTGTGATAGGAGTTTGCCAAATTGTACCATGCCGCATAAGAATACGGATCACTATCAATATATTCTTGGTAGAATTGAATGCTTTCTTCCTGTTTATCTAAAATATCATAGCAAAAGGCAAGTTCATATAAACCGTCCTTATTTTCCATGTTTTGTTCCAAGCTTCGCTTGATGTAAACAATTGCAGTTTCATAATCGTGCATATTTTGATACACATATGCCATCTGCAATAAAATTTCATCGGTAGTTTCTGCTAATGTTAATGCTTTCTCAAAATTTTCTAAAGCTTCTGCATGGCGCTCTAAATTCTGATAAATATTTCCACGTAATACATAAATGTCCGGCTCAGATGCCTCTAACATTTCAGCCTTTTCTAGTGCAGAGAATGCCTTATCTACCTGATTAGTAAATAATAATAATTGAGCTTGCTTAATTAAAAAAACCGCAGCGTACGGATGTTGGTTTAAAGCATATTCTACAACTTGCAATGCTTTAACCGGGTCGTTCTTTTCTATATAATTGTCAATTATATATTCAAATGCCTGCGCATCAAAAAAATATTGATCCTGGTTTCGGATCATCTCTTCGTAGCGTTCTACAGAGTTTTGCGCATCATTGTTAAAATCAAATTCAAATTCTTCTTCCATGTCTCGAATATTTAAAGAACAACCCTATTATTTCAAATACCTTATAAGTTTACGTTTTTTACAAGCCGACTTACGAAAATAATTTTCAACATACACACACTCTATAATGTAATTGATTAGTAATAAAAGATTTAGCTTTAAGCAAGTGTGAATGATGCGGGCAGTTGGATTACAACCTTTGTTCTTTTAACTATTTACAAAAATATCATATATTTAACTTAAATCAGTAAAATTGAAGTCATGAAACGATTAAGTTTTATTCTATTATTGTCCATATTTGGAAGCATTCAGCTTTATGCGCAATCAAACACCGAAGAAACAGCAGTAAAAACAACTATTAATTTATTGTTTGATGGCATGAGAAATGCCGATACAGCTATGATACGTAAAGCTTTAGCAGCTCAAAATATCATGCAAACCATTGCTAAAAACAAGGATGGAAAATTTATAATAAGAACAGAAAACGTAAGCGATTTTATTAAAAGTGTTGGCACTCCGCATCCCGAAAAATACGATGAACGTATTGTATTCACGAAAATATTAATCGATGCCAATCTTGCTAGTGTTTGGACGGATTATAAATTTTATGTCGGTGAAAAATTTAGCCATTGCGGCGTTAATTCTTTCCAACTTTTTAAAGGAGAAGATGGGTGGAAAATTATTTATATTATCGATACTAGACGGAAAGATAATTGCAATTTTTAAATTAGTTAAACATGATAAAGCCGCAGATGCGCAGATTTTTCCTAAATATAATCGAAAGAAATCTGCACATCTGCGGCTTAATTCTATTTCTTCGCTAACTCATCAGCGCCGGCTTTAAAATAGCTCGCTTGTTTAAGCAGATTATCTTTTGCTTCTTGACTCGAAGAAGTTTCTGCCGCTTTTAATTTAGCTTGCTCTGCAGTAGTGAACACCTGCACAAATTGTTTTCCGTAATACTGTGTCAATTTAGTTCTATCCATGTTAGTAATGATAGCTTGAACACCAGCTTGCGTAATTTTTGGGTTCGTGTTTTTACTTAAATAAGAAGAATAAAAACCAACTACTTGAGCTAATTTATTGATGCCCTCATTATTTACAATATTCAAGTAAAAATCATTGTAGCTATCATCTCCTAAAGCAGCATAAACTTGGGCTAATTGATTAGGAATATGTGCTTTTGTATCTGCGTCTAAACTAGACATTACTCCATTTAATGAAGTTGGCTCTAACATATTGATAGCTTGTAGAGCTGTACCAATTACTTTATAAGAACGATCTTTTAAACTTTCTTTTGCAAGGGATAAATACGCTTTATCACCAGATGTTGCTAATCTTGCTAATGCAGTTGCTCTAACATTTGAATTTTTATCTTGCTTTGCCATGGTTGCTAATGTAGATCCAACCATGTCTTTTATTTTTTCATCCTTTAAATTAAAACCTTTAATAGCCAAGGCTCTTAATGCTTCATTTTGATCTTTTAACGCTAATAATAACATTTGTTGAGCAGCGGTTTCTTTATTTTTCAATGTTGCTTGCTCAATTGCTTTTATTCTATTAGCATAAGATGGCGCATTTGTATATTGGAAAATATAATTTTCTAACGTTTTATCTTCTTTAATCTGTCCAACTATAATTTTATCAGCATCAAAATCGATTAAATCAGGCTTTGCCGATACAGGAAAACTAAAGCTTTGTTCTCTACTATTAATAACAATTTCTTTAGTGGTTTTTTTACCGCCAACGTAAATATCTACTTTTATTGGAAGTGTAAATGTTTGTACAGATACAGATTGAATTTGTTTCACATTTATAGTTGTATTTCCATCTTTATAATCATATTTCACATCTAAAATTGGATGCCCACCTGCATAATACCATTGGTTAAAATATGGCGACCAATCTTTTCCTGTTACATCTTCAAATGCCAAACGTAATTGTTGGGCTTCTCCATTTTTAAACGCATTTGTTGTTAAATAACGGTTTAACGATTTGAAGAAGGCATCATCACCCATTTGATTTTTCAGCGCATATAAAATTACTGCTCCTTTTGGGTAACTGATATTATCGAAAACATCTTCTTTATCGTTATAATTAAAACGTACTAAAGTTGGACTTTCACCATTTTGAGTAGATGATAAATAAGTATTTAATTTCTCGTATCTCGTTCTATCCGCAGCATCTTTACCTGCATCATATTGTTTCCAAATAATTTCTGAAAAAGCGGCAAATGATTCATTCACTGTAATATTCGACCACGATTCTGCAGTTACATAATCGCCAAACCACTGGTGAAATAACTCATGAGCAATTGTACTTTCTTGATCCCCATCTAACAATTCTCTATCCGTTGCTTGTACAGCTTCACCGTGTAGAGTAGCAGTTGTGTTTTCCATTGCTCCCGAAACATAATCGCGAGCAACAATTTGTGAGTATTTATTCCAAGGATATTCAACTCCAGTCACCTGAGAAAAGAAACCCATCATTTTAGGCGTTTTACCGAAAATAGCCTTGGCATAAGGCGCATATTTTGGCTCTAAATAATAATTAACTTCTTTGCCCTTGTAGGTATCTTTATAAATTTTGAAATCGCCTACGGCCATCATAAATAAATACGGCGAATGTGGTAGATCCATTTTCCAAGTATCTGTTCTTGTTCCGTTTGTGTTTCCTTTTTGCGAAACTAATTTACCGTTTGATAAAGTCACATATTTAGACAAAACCGTCATCGAAATTTCGGCAGTTGTTTTTTGGTTTGGTTTATCAATTGTTGGGAACCAAGCAGAAGAAGCTTCAGTTTCACCTTGCGTCCAAATTTGTGTTGGTTTATTTTTTTCTGTGCCATCAGGATTAATAAAATATAGTCCTTTTGCATCAGTAATTGCTGCACTTCCTTTTATCGTTAATTCATTCGGTTTTGCTGTATAATCAATGTATAAGGTATATTTTTCATCCTTAACATAATTTTTATTTAACTGAATGTATAACTTCTCTTTATCGTTCGTAAACTTTAATGGTGTATTTCCTTTAGCGCCAACTACCGCGATGCTTTTAACATCCATTCCTTTTGCATCAAGAGTTACAGAATCGGTAGTGTAAAAGTGAGGTTTTAGCGTTATCCAAGCTTTTCCATATAAATATCGCTTTGCGTAATCGAAGCTGACATCTAATTTGGTATGCACTAAATCATTAACTTTTGTGGCCGTAACGCGATAAGTTGGGTTAACTTTTGCTTTTTCTTCTTGAGCATTTGCTGAAGAAATTCCACCTACAATTACCAGACTCATTAATCCGGCTATAAAATGTTTATTCATGGTTTATATTTTTTTATTGGATTTAATTTGATAAATAAAGTTACAAGGTAGTTAGAAAGCTACAAAAGATTATCGGCTATTTATAATTTGGTAAACCTGCTTAATTTTTTGTTGTTTTGTATAAATCGATTTTCAGATTAAACATCATCATATGAAAACAAATATCAACGCTGTTTTAAAACAATTAGGAATTGAAAATAGTAATCCAGCCTACAGTACGGGCAGTAATTGGGGAAAAACAGCTAGCGAAAAAATTATTGAAAGCCACTCTCCTGTAGATGCAAAAAAAATAGCATCAGTACAAGTTGCCTCTGCAAAAGATTATGATTTAGTAGTTGAAACTGCGCAAAAAGCTTTCTTACAATGGCGAACTGTACCCGCTCCAAAAAGAGGAGAAATGGTGCGTCAATTTGGTGAAGCGTTAAGAGCAAACAAAGAAGCTTTAGGAACTTTAGTTTCTTATGAAATGGGAAAAAGTTTGCAAGAAGGATTTGGCGAAGTGCAAGAAATGATTGACATCTGCGATTTTGCAGTTGGTTTATCTCGTCAGTTATATGGGTTAACCATGCATAGCGAGCGACCAAATCATCGTATGTATGAGCAATGGCATCCAATAGGAATTGTTGGAATTATTTCGGCATTTAATTTCCCTGTTGCCGTTTGGAGTTGGAATACGGCTTTGGCGTGGGTTTGTGGAAATGTTTGTATCTGGAAACCATCAGAAAAAACACCTTTAACGGCTATTGCTTGTCAGCATATTATAGCAAAAGTTTTAGCAGCTAATGATGTACCTGAAGGCGTTTCTAATTTAGTTATTGGGGATAGAGAAGTAGGCGAATTGTTAAGTAATGACACTAGAATTCCATTGGTTTCTGCAACAGGTTCTACCAGAATGGGAAAATCAGTTGGTGCTGCAGTTGGCGCTCGTCTGGGTAGAAGTTTATTAGAACTAGGTGGAAACAATGCCATTATTATTTCTAAAGATGCAGATTTAGATATGTCTATTATTGGCGCTGTATTTGGTGCAGTTGGTACAGCTGGACAACGTTGTACTTCTACGCGTCGTTTAATTATCCACGAAAGTGTGTATGATGCGTTTACCGCAAAACTTGTTAAAGCCTACGGACAATTGCGAATTGGAGATCCTTTAGATCAAAACAACCACGTTGGGCCATTAATTGATAAAGATGCCGTTGCAAGCTATTTAGATTCTATTGAAAAATGTAAAGCCGAAGGTGGAAATTTTGTTGTAGAAGGTGGCGTTTTAAGTGGTGCTGATTATTCTTCTGGCTGTTATGTAAAACCTTGTATTGCCGAAGTTAAAAACGATTATAAAATTGTTCAGCATGAAACTTTTGCGCCAATTTTATATCTGATAAAATACAAAGAGTTGGATGAAGCTATCGCTTTGCAAAATGGCGTTCCACAAGGATTATCATCTGCAATTATGACGTTAAATTTAAGAGAAGCTGAACAATTTTTGTCTGCTCAAGGTTCTGATTGCGGTATTGCAAACGTAAATATTGGCACCTCAGGCGCAGAAATTGGTGGTGCTTTTGGCGGCGAAAAAGAAACAGGTGGAGGTAGAGAAAGTGGATCTGATGCTTGGAAAGCATATATGCGTAGACAAACAAATACTATTAACTATGCAAATACATTGCCTTTAGCTCAAGGAATTAAATTTGATTTATAATAGTTAGCCGCAGATGTGCAGATTTTTCTTCGACAATCTCAGGATTACAAAACCTGTATTATCTTGTGGTTTCAAATTAATCTTATAAAAAAGAGCCTCAATTTGAGGCTCTTTTGATTTTAAAATTGATATATGATTGGGTTATTATTTTGCTAACTCGTCAATTAGTACAATACTTTCTAAAGTTGGTTTTTTAACTGTTATTACTTTTGCTAAAACCGTTGCAGTAGAGTTAACGCTTGAAGTTTCGGCTACAAAACAGCCCATGTTTAATTTTGCATTCGAGCTTAACACTGCGTAATATTCAGAAGTTGAACCACCTAATTTCAAGCTTGCATCATCTTTTACCGAAGTAAATAAATTTACTGTAGTTGTGTTAAGATCAGCAGTTGCTTTATCCTTTAAAATCACATCTAAACTTAAGAAATTCACTTTACCGTAAGTTCTTATTCTAGAGTTATCTCCACCTTCAATTGAAGAAAGGTTACGAACATAAACTGCTACAGTTAACGTTTCTTTTTGGAAAGAACTGATGCGTAACACACCGTTTTCTTGTTGTACCAATGCATTTTTTGAGTAATAGCTATCGTATACTTTTACACTTTCAGTTGGCGCTTGTACCAATAATACTTCAACGTTACCGCTTACTACAATTTTATTGATGTTTTTTATCTGATTTAAGATAGTAACATTGCTTTCTTTTACATCTGTTGATGCGAATGCAGAACTTGTTAATACTACTAGTGTTAATGCTGCTGCGAATACTGTTTTAATAGAAGTTTTCATATTCTTAATATTTTAAATAATTGTTTATCTGATATTTATAATTTTTTATTTTCTGCAAGCCCTTGCTGGCAGGTTTCGTAATTAAGACGTCAATACCCTAAAAAGGTTGCAGCGCTTTTGCTCCTTTTAGACCATGAGCAAGTAACTCACGACGAACGGCTGTAATTTTTCGACGAACAGTGATGGGAAATTTTTCATTTGTCAATGATAGATGAGCAGTTAAACAAAAAAATTTATCTATTCAGTTTGATTAGAAATTGAAATACTGTAAGTTTAGAAATTTTTAGCTGCTTATCTTTTCTTTCTTTTAGCCCTTGCCAATGTTACGCGTAAATAGTTCCAAACCCTGCAAAATCGTATATTCCTTATGCAAGCATGAGTTTTTAGGCTATTTAATTGAACCTCACATAGTTCAACTTAATCCGCAGGGCGATTTTTCTTTAACTTATCAGCGTTTATTTACACATACTGCTAAAGAATTTTCGAAACATTTAACTGAGGTTGATTTTAAATTGATCAAGATTTTAGATGATACAGAACAAGATTACATCATAAAAAAGTATCATAAAAAAGCAATCAGACCTTTTGAATTCTTTAGTAAATTTTACGATGATAAATTTTATGAAAGCGTTCGTCCAAAAATTGAAAAGAAACTAGCAGAAGTTCTTGAAATCCTTAAAATAAAAGACGGCTTATATTTAATGGATAAAGATGGTTGGCCAGCAGAGCGAAAAATAGATTTGGCTACTGAACCTGCAACAGTACTTTTTCATTTTAGACGTGGAGAAACAGAAACCCGTTATTTTCCAACCATTAAATATCAAGGTTTACGCATTGATTTTATGTTTAAAGATGCACAAGTAGTTTGTAATCAACCTGCTTGGATGCTGTTAAATGATGTACTTTATTATTTTGAAGGAGATATTGAGGGAAAGAAATTTGTTCCATTTTTAAACAAACGTTATATCGCAATTTCTAAAGCCACAGAAGAAACATATTTCGAAAAGTTTGTAGCCCCGTTAATAGAAAAACATCATGTATATGCAGAGGGATTTGAAATTAAAACAGAGAAGCATGATCCAACAGCGGTAATAAAAGTTATTTATGTTGATGGTGGAACTTCGCAAATTCAGCTTTATTTTAAATATGGAAATTATGCTTTTGCAATGGGCAACGAGCATAAAGTTACTGTACGCTTAAGTAAAGATGAAGACAATTATACATTTACGCGTATTAAACGCAATACGGACTGGGAAAAACAAAAATTTTCTACGTTACAAAGCTTAGGTTTAAAAAAAATAAGTGCACTTTTTCATCATTTAGAATTGCCAAATTTAAGCGAGAATGATAATCCGGCCTATGCGGTAATTACTTGGGTAAACGAACATATAGAAACTTTACAAGAGCAAGGTTTTGAAATTGAACAATCGAGTAGTAGCAAACGTTTTGTTTTTGGCGCCAACAAAATTGATTTCGAAATTAAAGAAGATAACGACTGGTTTGACATTAACGCAGTAGTCTATTTTGGCGTTCATCCAATTCCATTTATTGCGTTAAAACAACATATTCTTCATAAAAAAAGGGAGTTTATTTTGCCAGATGGAGATATTGCAATCATTCCTGAAAAATGGTTTACGCAATATAGCAGTTTGTTTAGCTTAGCCGATGGCGGTAAAAATCTGAAATTAAAAAAACATCACATTGGTTTAATTAATGATTTAGCTGAAGATAGTTTAGCCAATGTAACGTTAGATAGAAAATTGCAACGACTAAACGATTTCGAGCACATTGCAGATACGCAAATGCCTGTAAATTTTAAAGGAGATTTGCGGCATTATCAAAAAGCGGGATACAATTGGTTTAGCTTTTTGCGTGAATATAATTTCGGTGGTTGTCTTGCGGATGATATGGGTTTGGGTAAAACCATCCAAACGTTGGCTATGTTGCAGAAACTAAAAGAAGAAGATGAGCAAAATGAAACGCATAGTACTTCATTAATTATTATGCCAACCTCGTTAATTTATAACTGGTTAAACGAAGCGAAAAAATTTACACCAAAACTTAAAATACACGCACATACAGGCACTTTTCGTAATAAAGATATTAGCCTTTTCGATAAGTACGATGTTGTAATTACAACCTATGGGATTACTCGTGTTGATGTGGAATTAATCAGCAAATTCTATTTCAACTATATTATTTTAGATGAAAGTCAAAATATAAAAAATCCATCCTCTAAGTCTTTCAAAGCAGTTAGAATGTTAAAATCTAGACATAAATTAGTTTTGAGTGGTACACCTGTGGAAAACTCTGTTGCCGATTTATGGACACAACTTACATTCTTAAATCCTGGATTATTGGGCACACAATCATTTTTTAATGAAGAATATGTCCAAGCAATTGAAAAACGAAAAGACGAAGAAAAGGCAAGAAAACTTCAAGCAATCATAAAGCCTTTTGTGTTACGTAGAACGAAAGAACAAGTAGCGGCAGAGCTTCCTCCAAAAACAGAGCAAATTTATTATTGCGATATGAGCGAGGATCAAGCTGCATATTACGAAAAAACTAAATCGGCCTATAGAAATGATTTGTTGACCAGCATGGATAACGGAACGTACGCCAAAAAACAAATTCAGTTATTGCAAGGATTAACTGCTTTGAGGCAGTTGGCAAATCATCCAGTAATGATTGATGAAGAATACGATTCTGATTCTGGTAAGTTCAAAAACGTGATGCACACTTTAGATAATGTGTTAAAAGGCGGTCATAAAGTGCTTATTTTCTCACAGTTTGTAAAGCACCTTAGCATTTTTAAAGATTGCTTTGAAAAACAACAAATTCCTTTTGCCTATTTAGATGGCGGAACAAAAAATCGTGGAGAAATTGTAGCTGAATTTCAAGAGAACAAAGATTTAAAAGTATTTTTAATTTCAATAAAAGCTGGTGGTGTAGGTTTAAATTTAACTCAAGCGGATTACGTTTTTATTTTAGATCCATGGTGGAACCCAGCTGTTGAGCAACAAGCAATAGATAGGACACATAGAATTGGTCAGGATAAAAAGGTTTTTATCTATAAATTTATTTCCAAAGACACTGTCGAAGAGAAAATCCTCGCTCTGCAAAGACGTAAGAAATCTTTGGCAAATTCGTTAATTACTACGGAAGAAAGTTTCTTTAAATCGCTTAGTAAAGATGATATTAAGGAGTTATTAAATTAGATTTATGAAGGTCTCAAAAAATTTCATTCTATTTCTGCTAATTATTTCCAGCTTAAATTCCTTCGCTCAGAAGCTAACTGAAAACGAAAAAATCGTTTTCGATGAAATTGTGTACAAGAGAAAACAGATTGGAGAATATGAAACATTATCTAAATGGGCAAAACCGATTCGATATAAAATCTATGGAGATACATCTGCTTATATTGTTAAAGAAGTTGATTCGTTTTTTAATTTGCTAAAGAAAATAACTCCGCTTGACATCAAAAAATCAACTAATGAATCTGAAGAAAATTTTACACTAGTTTTCGGAGAAAAACCAGCAGATTTTCAAGCCTATACCTCTACAAATAGGCCGTTAGATGCTATAGGATCTTACAGAGTTAGAGCGACTAATGGTGGTGAAATTTATTGGGGTCAAAGTTTAATTAATACCAAAAAATTTGGAAGCAGAATAAATATTAAAAATGCTATCAAAAAAAACATAGTTAAGTGCATTGGGTTTTCAGGTAGTTCTGAATTAGCGCCTAGTAGTGTTTTTACTATTAAAAATAACAACGATATTAAAATTGAAGATTTTGATATACATATTATCTCCGCCTTGTATTTCCCGGCTATAAAACCAGGTATGACGAGAGATCAAGTTGATAAGATTTTAAAGTGAGCTAAGCATCGATAAATACTTCTTTCTGCTTATCATTTCTGCGCCTAAACTCATTAAATGTTCGTTTGGTAACTGACAATCGATCAGTTCAAAACCCATATTTTTGCTCAAATGAATTAAAGCAAATTTTGATGCATTACTAACCAAACTAAACATACTTTCTCCGCAGAAAACTTTGTTTATTTTAACACCATACAAACCACCAACTAGGTTTTTATCTTTCCAAACTTCCACGCTGTACGCTAGACCTTTTTCATGCAAATTTAAATATGCTTTTTGCATGTCGTCGGTTATCCAAGTACCGTCTTGACCAATTCTAGGGATTTTTGCACAATATTCAATTACTTTATCAAATGCATGATTAACGGTAATTTCAAAAACTTCTGACTGTAAAACCTTGCGCATACTTTTGCTAATTTTAATCTTATCAGGATAAATTACACAGCGTTCATGAGGCGCATACCACAAAATAGGTTCTCCCTCACTAAACCATGGAAATATTCCACTTTGATAGGCTAAAAATAAGCGTTCTACACTCAAATCTCCGCCAACAGCAAGTAAACCATCAGGCTCTGCTAACGATGTCTCTGGGAAAATTAAAGCATTTTCAAGTAGTCTGAAAACCATGTTGCAATGTGACTAAATTGTAACAAATGATAAAGCAAGCCGTCTTAAAAACATGAGTTTTATCGGCAATATTATCTGGGTGATTTTTGGAGGGATTTTTATTTTCTTTCAATATCTTTTTGGTGGATTAGTTTTATGCCTAACCATTGTAGGTATCCCTTTCGGTATTCAATGTTTCAAATTTGCCATTGTTGGTTTAGCACCATTTGGCGTTAAAATAACCGATACTTCTTCAAATATTGGCTGTTTATCAACCGTAATGAATATTATTTGGTTGGTATTTGGCGGAATTTGGATTGTAATAACACACTTAATTTTTGGATTGTTATTTTGCATAACAGTTGTGGGCATCCCGTTTGGGTTACAACATTTTAAACTGATGAATTTAGCTTTTTCTCCTTTTGGAAAATCAATTAGTTAATTACTCCTCTTTTGTAAAAACCATTGCTAGTTGACCGTCTTTTAGCAACTGTAGTTTACCATCAACTATTTTAAAAGAATTTACCGATTTCAAGCCCTCAGTGTATTTACCCTCTGCCTGACCAACATCCTCACAATACATCATTGTACCAATTAGTTCACCAATTTTTATCTTATTACCATCAATTGTAGCCATACCTCCAAAGCCATTACAGAAAGATTTGCCACTAACTTTATGATCTGCATCAAAATTTAAAGTTGCTTTTTTTGTAGTGTTGGGCATTGCTTGTCCTGGCCATTCGTTTAAAACCCATTTGGTATTAGCAATACCATTCATTCCTAGTTTTTCCGAACAAGATTGCAATGCAATTACGAGGATAAATCCTAAAAATATTCTTTTCATAACTTAATCATTTAATTAGTCCAATTTTTATTGAATGTGCAACTGCTTCATCACTATGTACAAATAAACACGTTTTTATTTGTTGTTGCTCTATTTTTGCTAATAATTCTTCTGTAATACTTTGTCTTTCTGGCCTTATATTTCTAATATATACTGCTGCAATATTTAATGGATATTTTTCTGCAATGGCATGGTAAATTGCAGGATCTTGCTGAGAATTATCTCCAAAAAAAACAAATTGTTGATTTGGGAAGGCATCAATAATTCGCATTACTCTTAATAATTTACCTCCATGTTCAGTTTTTCCAGTTTTAATTAAGCTTTTCCATCTTTTAAGTTGATTTAACAAGAATGCTCCTTCGGGCAATTGATTAAAACGAAAGGTTTCTACTAAATAATCATACAAATTCCATTCACTACTCGACACGTAAAAAAACGGGTTTGGTTGATCTATTTCTGTGTGTGCTTTGGCTAACAATTGATAATGTTTTTGTACAGATGGAAATGTCTTTCGAGTATGGGGATTTTTGATAAAAAGCTCTCTTAATCGCCTTGCAATTGTGGCAGAGTGAGAAATCATAATCGTATCATCAATATCAGAAATAAAAGCATATTGAGTAATATGTGGTACAAATATTTTCCCTTCTGCTTCAGCAATGACATTATCTTTATCATCATTTAGCACCTCTACTTTTACATTATGCCAACCTGCTGGAATATCTTTCTCTGCTTTCCATTCAAACTTAAAAAAGCCATCGTATTCCGCCTTTTGACTCACTATTTGCCCGTAGAAATTTAATCTAACTCTTGCAAAAGCATAAGGCTTAACCACAAAAAGCTTAAATAGATGAACAATGTTTACAAAAAAATTATCACTGAAATTTTGTGTGGTTTTTGATTTAAATTTAAACACATGACCATATACCACTAAATTGTGTGTGTGACCATATCCGTGATATACTTTTACACTTGCAGCATTATTCATGATATAATTAAAACAGAGTTTAACATCAGTTGTTTGTATGAAAGATTAAATAACCATCTGTGAAATCGAAAACTCAAAAATTGCTCTTTATCATAAACCCTGGTTCTGGCAATAATACTATCGACTTTAAAAAAGAAATAAAGGCATTTTTTAAATCAAAAGCCGAAGATTTTGAAATTTATGAATTACCAAAAGATTGTGCACTTGCTGATTTAAAAACAACCATTAAAAATTCAAAAGCAGATCGAGTAATTGCTGTTGGTGGAGACGGAACTTTAAAATTGGTGGCCGAATGCTTATTAGAAACTACTACGCCTATTGGTATTATACCGGCAGGGTCTGCAAATGGTATGGCTAAGGAATTGAATATTCCGTTGAAAATAGAAGAGGCTTTAGCGTTAACGATAACAGCAAAACCAAAACAAATACATGCTGTTTTGGTTAATGATGAATTGTGTATCCATTTAGCTGACATTGGATTTAATGCCTTTTTAGTTAAAAAATTTGACGAATTACATGGCCGTGGAATGTGGACGTATGCAAAAGCTGCATGGCAGGCATTTTGGAATCATCATAAGATGGATGTTGAGTTTAAAATTGGAAAGAAATTAATAAAACAGAAAGCGGCAATGGTTGCCATTGCAAATGCTACACAATATGGTTCTGGTTTGCAAATAAATCCTGATGGGAAACTTGATGATACTCTTTTCGAAATTATTCTGGTAAAAGAATATGCAGTAATGGAAATTCTTAAAATATGGGTGAGCAATTTACCTTGGAATCCTAAAAAGATTGAGAGTTTTCAAGCTTCCAGTTTAAAAATAACGACAAAATATAAGGCGCATTTCCAAGTTGATGGTGAATATATTGGAAAAGTGAATGAAATTGAGGCAAAACTAATTCCAAAAGCAATACATATTATTGCTGGTCCTTCAGTTTAAGTTGGCCTTTTACTGTTAAATACAACCTAATAAATTCTACCATTATACAAACTTTTAATAAGATATTAGGCCATTTATCTTCAAAATTATCAAGCGCTTCTGGTAAAAGAGTTATAAATCCGACAGTAAAAACCCATAAATAAAGCCTAAATGGAAATTGAATATAATAGAGTATAAAACCGAATTTTTTGGTGAAAAACAATCCATTAGCGCCAAATAGCACTAGTAAAAACATTGGAAACATTAATATACCTTCTACTTTTACGGAAAGTTGATTAGGCATTTCGTTATAATGATTTGCAATATTCCACAATTGCATTGCCATAAAAACAAGTGATATTAAATCTAAAAAAGCAAGAGAACGAAAAAGTATGCGCATATTATTTACAGAATTTTAAGAGCCAATCATTTGCTTTGTCAGAGCCCATATACTTTACAAATTTAAAATCTTCACAAGCGCCTTGCATATCGCCTTGCTTTTGTTTTTTAAGGCCAGAATTAACTCTAGCATCTAAATATTCATCGTCTATTCCCAAATCGGCCTTAATCTGTAAAATCTTGATCTCATCTTCTTGTTTAAAATTTCCCTTTTCTTTATTGCGGTAAAAATTGATTACAACGTTTGTCAATTCTTCTTCGTCTTTATATGCTTTGATGGCTAAAGCAATTTCTTTTTTATCCTTTCGATCACAATCATAACCACTTAATGAAAAATTAACAGGAACTATCACTAAAGTTGTGGTATCATGCGTTAACGGAACTATCCATTTTCCATTAGTCATTCTAATTAATCGTAATGCTTCATCGTCTAAATCAGTTCCTATTCCTTTTTTAATAGCTGAATAATAAATATTCCCTTTTGAGTTTAATTTAAACCCAATGCTGACTGATCCTTGAATACAATTATATAAGGAATACGGCGGATAAATTTTATTTTCAGTCAAAAAAGACGATAGTCCACCTTTTAGTTGAGGTTCTTGCGCCTTAACACAAACAGAAATTAACAGAAGAAAAGCTGCTGTAATTTTGAACATAATTAAATTTACGAAAATTAAGGCAAAGCCGATGTAAAAGTATGCTGCAAAATTAATGCTGGATCTGGGCAATTGTGTAGATAAGCATCTCGTTTAGAAAATTGACAAACTCCAGGATAATCACCTTTTTTATTTTCCATATCAAACATTAATTGAAAATGTAGATGCGGTGGCCAATGACCATTCTCTTCGGCAATACCAAAACTGGCAAAATGTTTCCCTTTTTTGATAAATTGTCCTTCTTGTAAATTAGTTAACGATTTTAAGCTTAAATGACCATACAATGCATACAATGTCACATCATCCAATTGGTATTGCAAAATTATGGTGGCGCCGTAATCTCCAAAATTATCATTGAAATGAAAACTGTGCACTTTTGCATCGTAAAAATTATAGATTGGCGTTTCCGCAGGCCCCCAAATATCAATTCCTAAATGTAATCTCCGAGGCTCCTCATTCGTATCAAAATGTCCGCTTCTGCTATAAATTGTACGGTGTTCATTATAACCTCCAATACCATATTTAGCATTACTTTCCACTAATTTTCTATCAACCCAAAGGGAAAATAAATTCGTATCTGCTAATATTTCGGTTGTTAATTCTATATTGCTTGCCGTAAAATCGAATGGCAATAACGTATCAGTTGATGAATTAAAATCAACAACTTTCCCAATTGTATGTATTGGATTAGTTAAGAAGTCCTGAAGTTTTTGTAGAGTATTCATCACACATTAAAAACGTAAACATAATTGTAAATAAAGTGCGAAAGTGCCCCGAAATTCACAAATACATGCCATAACTCATGACTATGAAAAAATCTATTAAGAGGCTTATCCTTTGCGTAATAATACGTACCCCCAACATAAAATACGCCACCAATAATTAACCATGCAATTGAAGCAGCTGGTAGAACTTGTAACATTTTTTGTAGAAAAGGAATTACCAAACAACCCATCGATATGTATAAAGCGGTAGATAATGCTTGGCTCTTTAGTCGGTTAAATATCTTCAATAAGCAGCCAATTAATGCGATTAACCAAACTGCACCAAATAATACCCAGCGCAACCAGCCATCAAAAACCAGCAAAGCTGTTGGTGTAAAAGAACCTGCAATCATTAAATAAATGCAGCAATGATCAAATTTTTGCCAAAAACGAATGCCATATTCTGTTTTTGGAACACTATGATAAGTTGCACTTACGCCAAATAAAATCAAAATACCAATTCCATAAATATAAGCCGCCGAATACTCAAAGTAAGTATGTGATCTTTGTAGCAAAAGGTATAATCCTGGAATTGCTAAAAGTGCTGGAATAACGTGAGTAAAAAAGTTTCCTGGTTCGCGTATATACTTAGTGCTGCTCATCGCTTTCTTCGTCGGTATCCTTACGTTCCTTCGCAATTTTATTAAAGATTTTATCCATATGCTCAACGTATTCATTGGTATCATCAACAAAAAACGAAAGTGTTGGTATAACTCTTGCCTGATGACGAATGCGTGAACCTAATTTGTATCTAATTTCGCTAGCATGCGAATTTACAGTAGCTACAGAAAGGCTAGTATTATTAGTGTTTAAAAAGCTTAAATATACTTTAGCTACAGCTAAATCTGGCGAAACGCGAACTTTTGTAATGGTAACTAATGTATTGGGCAAGTAAGCAGCTCCCTCACGTTGAAAAATGGCAGCAAGCTCTTCTTGTAATAATCCTGCAAACTTCTGTTGTCTTTTACTTTCCATATTCTTATTTTCTCTTTACCTCATTTAACACAAATTGCCAAGTAGGATATTTTGATTTACTATTAATATTTGCCTGATAAATCGCTAACATTCCTTTATCAAAATAATTTGCCAAGGCAATGCTTGTTCTTGCTTCTTGTGGCTTAAATAGTGTTCCCGCAATATAACCCTTTTCTCCATTAGCAGCTCTTTTTTTATCAAAAGATGATTTAGAGTTTACCCATTCAGCATGCGTTTTCTCTCCTGTAAAAAAAGGAACTAACCAATCGACTGAGTTTTTTAACGAGTTTCCTTCTGGCGATTTATAACTATACGCACTCTCACCAAATTTACCATCTCTATTTAAAATAGTTGCAGCAACCATTAGCGGATCTACGTCATAAATATGATAATGCAATGCATCTCTTTCATGAAAATCAAAACTGCTACCATCTTGATTTAGGTTTTTTGCAATTTGTTTTTTATAAATATCAATTACCCATGTTTTCAAGCTATCGTTATTAATTGCCCAAGCAACTTCCGCAACTTCCTTAATGCGATGAGAATTCCAATTATTCATATAAGTTAAACTCTTGCCATTTGCCGCCTTATTAAAAGATTTTATTTCTTGTAGACCAACCTTCATTAACCAAAGATTTGTCGCCAAATTGATATCATCTGATAAATCATTTTTAACCAAATCATAAGCAAAAATAATCCGATCTAAATTAGTGTCGTTAATTGGGTTGCCTTGCGGCTGATTTCTTTGAGCCCAAGCCAATAAAAATTCGCTCGTTTTAGCTAGGTATTTCTTTTCGCCAGTAATTTTATATGCAAATGCCAGTGAATACACTTTTTGCATATCCTCAATAGATTTCCACGTTCTAGTTTTACGCGGATCACCTTGTAAAATTCCTTCTGTTAAAATAGTATCAGAAGGATTTGGAGTTGCTTCAAGCGATTCGTTAGCTGTTTTTAATAGGTCTTCCCATTGTTTTTTCACATCAGCCTCCGAACGAATTAAACTTTTTAATTTTGTTAATTCTGCTGTACTTAAACTCACTATTTGAGCTTTAGATATAATACATAAAAAGCAGAAAACGCTACATAAAACTAGTTTCTTCATCATAAAATGGGTTATTGTTTCAGCTAATATAGTAACTTATCGTAAGGATATCGTGAAGTGTGTATGGCTTTAACCTTGTCGTATAATAATTGCTTAAACTCTTCGATATTTTCCTTTTTAGTAGCAGATATAAAAATTGCTGGTGCATTATGATGGGCCATCCAACTCTTTTTAAAATCTCCTACGGTTAGAGGCACAGTTTCCTCTTCTTCGTTATATTCATCTGCTTTTGGCGTAACGTACGCATCAATTTTATTAAATATCATGATGGTATCTTTATCTCTTGCACCCAAATCGTTCAACGTTTCATTAACGGTATGAATTTGATCTTCAAAATTTGGATGAGAAATGTCCACCACGTGTATTAAAATATCTGCTTCTCTTACTTCATCTAATGTAGATTTAAAACATTCTACCAAATGGTGAGGTAGTTTTCTAATAAACCCAACAGTATCCGATAGTAAAAAAGGTAAATTCTCTATAACCACTTTACGAACAGTTGTATCTAGTGTTGCGAATAATTTATTTTCAGCAAATACTTCAGATTTAGCCAACATATTCATAATGGTAGATTTACCAACATTTGTATAACCCACCAACGCCACACGAATTAATTGTGTTCTGTTTTTACGTTGTGTCTCGTTTTGGCGATCAATTAATTTCAAGCGTTCTTTTAATAAAGAGATTTTCTCCAAAATCATCCTTCTATCACTTTCAATTTGCGTTTCACCTGGTCCACGCATCCCAATACCACCTTTTTGGCGCTCTAAGTGAGTCCATAAACGCGTTAATCGAGGTAATAAATATTGCAATTGCGCTAGTTCTACTTGTGTTTTTGCTTGTGCAGTTTGTGCTCTACCTGCAAAAATATCGAGAATTAAATTACTTCTATCTAAAATTTTAACCTGTAGTTCCCGCTCAATATTCCGCAGTTGAGATGGCGATAATTCATCATCAAAAACCACCATATCTATTTCTTCAGCTTTTACATAAGCTTGTATTTCTTCTAATTTGCCTGTTCCAACAAATGTTGCTCTGTCTGGTTTCAACATTTTTTGAGTAAATGTTTTTTCTACCGCACCACCAGCTGTATCTACCAAAAAGGCTAGCTCATCTAAATATTCTTTTGTTTGTTCAGGTTTTTCTCCAGGTGTAATTACCCCAACAAGTACCGCTCTTTCTTGTTTAAGGGCGGTGTCGTATGTTTTTTGTTTTCCCATGTATAGTTACAAAGATACTAAATCTATCAACGTTTCATTTTCATGCTAAAGCCATGAAATATTAAATAAATTCTATAAACAAAAATGCCCAGCGTTAAAACTGGGCATCCTATTAAGTAATCTGCTTTGTTAAAAAGAATATGTAGAAGTAGCAGATAATGTTGTTCCTGTACTTATATTTTCTTTAACCAAGTTGCCATCAACCCAAATTTGAACCTTTAAGGTAGATCCAGCACTATTGCCAATGCCAGTTGCACCAAAACTAATTGCAGGAATAGATGATGGAATAGTCAATTCTGCGCTAGCAAAAGAACTACTATTTACAGATGAATTAGTTGTGGCTTCTCCTGTTTCACTAGTATAAACGACAGAAGAGAGCTTTGCATCTGATGATGTTTCTGCCTTAAATTTTACTTTATGTGTTCCATCATTATTATTGTCTTTTTTACAAGAAAATAAAACTGTTGCGACCAACACAATAAAAGATAAGGATAGAATTTTTGCACTGTTTTTCATGGTATTTGTTTTTAGTAGAAATTAGTTATTTCATATCTAAAGACAAACACTATGCCATTAGTGAATACTAATAAGCATATTATGATAAATTAAGCCTGTAAACCGTAATTATAAATGCTTTACAAATTCTAAAATTTCCTTGCCAGGATTTACAGTTTTCATGAAATTTTCTCCTATCAAAAACCCGTTATACCCCACTGCTTTTAACTGTTTAATAACCTCAGGATTATCAATTGCGCTTTCAGAAATCTTCAAAAATTCATTTGGTATTTTATCCGCTAAATCGAACGAAGTTTGAATATTAACAGTAAAATCGCCAAGGTTTCTGTTATTTACACCAATCGCATTTACATTTGGGCATATTGATTTTTCCAACTCCTCTAGATTATGTACTTCTAATAAAACATTTAACCCCAAGCTTTGCGCTAGTTTACCAAAATCTATAATTTGTTGTGGCGTTAAAATAGAGGCAATTAATAAAATGATATCCGCACCCCAAGCTTTAGCCTCTAAAATTTGGTATTCATGAATCATGAAATCTTTGCGCAAAATTGGGATTTGATTTGCCGTTCTTGCTTGAAGTAGATCTTCAGTTTTGCCACCAAAAAAATCAGTATCTGTTAGTATAGATAATGCAGAAGCCCCCGCTAAATTATAGGCTTTAGTAACTTCAGTAACATTTGCTGTGCCATTAATTAAACCTTTAGATGGCGAACGACGTTTAAACTCTGCAATAATTCCAGTCCGTTTTTCATCAATTAAAAAATCTTTGAAAACTAAAGGCTGTTGTTGAAAATTTGGATTAGATTCCAATTCTTTAACTGAAACCTTTTGTTTGGCTTCGGCAACTTCTTCCTTTTTACGGAGTACGATTTTATCTAAAATGTTCATCTTGTGCAAATGCTAATTCTCTAACCAATTTTTCATCATTTGTTTTCCGCTTGGCGTTAATACACTTTCTGGGTGAAATTGTACGCCACAAACATCAAATTCTTTATGGCGCAAGGCCATTATTTGTCCATCACCGTCAGTTGCAGTAACCGCTAAACTTGCTGGCAAATGTGCTGGATCAACCACCCAAGAATGGTAACGCCCTACTTCAATCGGTTCTACACAATCTTTAAATGTTAAATCTTTTTTATCTAAAACTGTAATTGGTGTAGCAATTCCATGCATTGGTCTACCTAAATTCAATAAACTTCCACCAAAAACTTCAGCTATTGCTTGCTGGCCTAAACATACTCCCATTATGCTTTTTGTTGGTGCATACGTTTTGATCACTTCTAGCAACAAACCCGCTTCTTCTGGTATTCCTGGTCCTGGTGAAAGTAAAATTTTATCATATACATTTACATCTTCCAAAGCAAATTTATCATTCCTCCAAACTACAGCTTCATATCCTAATTCATTAATTAAATGCACTAAATTATAGGTAAAACTATCGTAATTATCGATTACTAAAATTGGTTTTTTCATTATATTTCCTCTGCCATTGCAATTGCTTTACGCAATGCCGCTATCTTGTTATTGACTTCATTTAATTCATTTTCTGCAATAGAATCAGCTACAATTCCCGCTCCTGCTCTATAATGCAAATGATTGTTTTTACTCATAAAAGTTCTAATCATAATGGCATGATTAAAATCTTCGTTAAAGCCCATATAGCCAATTGCACCAGCATAAAAGTTACGCCCTAATTTCTCATATTGATCGATCAATTGCATGGCTTTATATTTTGGTGCACCACTTAAAGTTCCTGCCGGATACGTATCTGCAACCACTTTAAAAGCACTTACTCCATCTTGTAAATTTCCGCTCACTTTAGAAACCAAATGAATTAAATGCGAGTAATATTGAATTTCTTTAAACGATTTCACTTCAACTCCGCTACAATGTCTGCTTAAATCGTTTCTGGCTAAATCAACCAACATCACATGCTCTGCACTTTCTTTTGGATCTTGTTCTAATTTTTTCGCTAAAGCAGCATCTTCCTCATCATTTCCAGTACGTTTAAATGTTCCCGCAATCGGGAAAATATTTGCTACGTTATTACCAATGGTTATTTGTGCCTCTGGCGATGAACCGAACAACTTAAAACTGCCATAATCGAAATAAAACAAATATGGAGATGGGTTTATAGAGCGCAAACAACGATATACATTAAATTCATCGCCCAAAAAACCTTGATTAAAAGCTCTCGATGGCACAATCTGAAAAACATCACCGCGATAAATGTGCTTTTTCATTTGCTCTACCATATCCATAAAACCTTCGTTGGTTAAATTAGATTGCTCTTCCCCATTGGTTTTAAAACTATATTCCGGGTAATTTTTATTCTGAATAATGTATTCAACTTTTGTTAAATCTTCATTTTCATCATTATTAAAAACATTTTTAACCAGTGTAACTTCATTTTTAAAATGGTCAATCGCAATAATATATCTGTACACATGGTATTGCATGGTCGGAATTTTTTCATCATCAGGCGTAGCCGAGGTAAATGAAATATCCTCGAAATGTTGAACAGCATTCCATGTAAAATAACCAAATAAACCTGTAGAAATGTGCTTATCTTTTGTCTGATTAACCGGATTGAAGCGAGTTTTAAATGCAGCAATTTCATCCGCCAAAATGAAATTAGTTTTTGCTTCTTTTGTACCATCAGGAAAATACATAGTCAAATTCCCATCTTGGAGCATAATTCCAGCAACTGGCTCAGCGCAAACATAACTTGTCGCATTCTCACGGCTATGATAATCCGAACTTTCTAATAATATGGTGTTCGGAAAAACATCGCGTAAACGCAAATAAATGCTTACCGGAGTAGTGGTATCTGCTAATCGCTTTTTAGTATGTGTTTGTATTGTATATGTTTTCATTCTTCTTTTATTCAATTACTTTTGTCCGTTGACTTAAGTCGCCGAACATAAAAAAACCCGGCGTGTGGTTACGTCGGGTTTTAAATGTGGTTTAGGTTTAGGTTGATAAACTATAAGGTGCACAAAGCTACGACGAAACTCTTTTGAGTACCACGCCATTGCCATGTATGTAAGTTATTGTTAATCATTGAGCAGCAAAAATATACAAAAAGTTAAATAATCAAAATATTTTGAGTTTTTTATTAGAATTTGTCCTATTTCAATTTGTGTAAAAGAATCATGGAAATTATGCTAAACTATCATAATTAAATATTTCAATTATTTTTTTCTCTCTTAACTCTATCAATTTCTTTATAAATCTTGTAAATAAAAAATACTATAATAATTGCAAAAGCTACATTTTGAAAATCTAAATACTCACTCTTAAACTTTAACAAGTTCCAAAAAAGTATTGCAAAAAGAAAAATACAAAATATATAATGTACAACATTTTTCCATAAAAATTTTTCTAAGTATTTCATTTTTATGAAGCTAAAAAAAATATAAAATAAAATTGCGAAGGTTACAGTAAATATAGCTTCCATATTAACTTTTACAACAATATGATCTATAACAAAGGTAACAACAAGCAAGATAAACTGGAAACGCTTCAATTGTGGCAGCACAGATGGTTGCGCAAAGATAAAAGTCTGGACCACAACATAAAGACTCTCCACCACCCCCTGGCTCTGCTGCAACAAGAGATGTTGTTATAATATTTTGTCTCTGTTGTTCATATGTTGATCTATTAGATTTGAAAAAGTTAATACTTTGTTTAAAATCTGCAAAATCCTTTTCATTTTTTTGAAGATTACAACTAGCACAGCTTGCATTTAAATTTTTACTTATATTATACTTTGTCAAAATTCTTTCAGCCGCCGATTTAGCTTTAGCAACTTTCCCCAAATACTCCTCCCGTGACATCCCAATAATACTTAATATTTTTTCTTCATCATTAAGAGTTACTGAATTGAAACTTTCCTTACTATTTACCACCTTATCCATAAACATTGTATTTAATTCTACAATCGTTTTCCAATCTTCGTCTCTAGAAAGCACATTTACTTGTTGTTGTGGACTTAGGCTTGAAAAGGCTGGAGCAGTATTCTTAATACTTGCAGTAATTTTCTCTACCTTTTCCCCACTTTTCTTACACGCATAAAAGGCTGTGACACTAACTGTTAATAGTAAGGCTACTACTAAAGAAAATTTTGAATTGTTTTTGAATTGTTCTTTCATATGTATGTTATTTTACATGGATAACTAATAGCTAGAAGGTCATCGAAAATATTTCAATTCCTTATTAGTAAAACGAACATATAGATTATGTTAATACTAAAAAATCATCCTTTAAGTGATGTATAACCAGCAATAGGCAGTTATATGACCCTAAAGATAAAATTATATCATCCAGAAGGCTGAATTAGTATTTGAAGAGCTATTCAAAAAGTTAAATAATCAAAATATTTGAGTTTTTATTGGTATTAGAACTTATTACTTCTTTTTTAAAGCTAAATAACCTTTCCATATCAATAAAATAGCAAAAATCCAAGCTAGGCTAAGGCTTATACAAGAAATAACAAAATAAGGTGGATAGATAGTAGTATGCCAGCCTGGCAAAATAAATGACACAAAATCATTCTTTAAAAGGCTTACAGTTAAACAGATCAAAATTAAAACTGCAATTAAAATAAGAATTTGTCTAGGCTTAAACATGCAATGTTTTAAGAAACCCCAAAGAAAGTTCTAGATGGATCTGCTTTTACCATCATAAAAATTGCTCCAACAATAATTACTAATGCCAAACCGAAGAAAATAGCAACAGCTTTATGTTTTGCCACAGCATCTGTAACTTTCTTAGACTTCGAATTACCAATTGTAATCAAAACAATGGCTAAGATCATCATGCTGATGTGTTCCATTTTCCAATAACGTCCAATCGGTTCAGAAGAAGCTATTTTTGTAAGCGGACTTACAAAGTACAATCCCAATCCAAATAATAACTGAATATGTGCACTAATTAATGTGAAAACATTTAGCTTTCTATTACCATCTGTAAATGTCTTTTTGCCTAACCAACCTGATAAAGCATTAATAACTGCGATTACTAGTAAAGCAAAAACAATATATCTCCAACCAGAGTGTGCACTTTTTAAAATTTGATAAAAATTCATGGTGTTTTTATTTCAAAAATAATAAATAATTGGTCTTTATCTCAAAGTTCTTCAAATCATCTCCAAACTATAAATAATTTATATCCTTTCTAAGTAAAAAACATGTTATAAATAATTTAAATCTTTATTTATCGATAGATTTAAGGACTTAACAAACTAAACATGATGAAGAAAATTCTACTTGCGCTCGCGTTGGTGTTTTCTACTGCATTTTTGTTTGCGCAGCAAACTTATCCCGTTAATGGTTCTTTTGACGTTAGACCGGGATTATATGCTTTTACCAACGCAAACATTGTAGTAAACGCCAATCAAACCATTAGTAACGGCGTGTTGCTAATCAAAGACAAAACCATCCAATCGGTTGGTACAGGTACCACTATCCCAAAAGGATATATAGTGATAGACCTAAAAGGAAAATATATTTATCCTTCCTTAATTGATGCTTTTACATCTTACGGAATTCCTGAAACACAACGTACTGCTCCTACAGGTGGTTTCTTCGGTAGACAATCTGTTTTTACCTCTACTAAAAAAGGAGCGTACAGCTGGAATGAAAGTATTCGTCCAGAAACTGAAGTGAGAACCATTTTCACTATCGATACTAAAAAAGCTGATGATTTACGTAAAGCTGGATTTGGTAGTGTAAACGTAATTAATCGCGATGGTATTGCTCGTGGTACATCTTCGGCTGTTACGTTAAACGATGGAAAAGAAAATGACGTAATGCTTAACGATCAAAGTGCAGCAAATTATTCATTTAATAGAGGTACTTCTACCAACGATTATCCATCGTCATTAATGGGTTCTATCGCGTTATTGCGTCAAACTTATTTAGATGCAAGCTGGTATAAAAATCAAAAGGAAGAATATAACATCTCTTTAGAACAATTTAACAAACAACAAACCTTACCACAGCTTTTTGAAGCCGATGGTTGGGCAAATATTTTACGTGTTGATAAAATCGCGAAAGAATTTGGTAAATCGTATATCATCAAATCTACGGGAGATGAATATCAACGTATTGATGCAGTAAAAGCAACAGGCGCAACACTAATTATTCCAATTAGTTTCCCTAAAGCTTTTGATGTTGAAGATCCAATCGAAGCTAGAAATTTAAGTTTATCTCAATTAAAAGGATGGGAATTAGCGCCAACAAATCCAGGTGTGTTAGAAAAAGCAGGTGTAAAATTTGCATTAACTACCTTTGGTTTAGAAACGCCAAAAGACTTCTGGACAAACATTCAACAAGCTATAACTAACGGCTTAACAGAAAAACAAGCCTTACAATCGGTTACAGAAATTCCTGCTTCAATTTTAGGTGTAAGCGATAAAGTTGGTTCAATTGAAAAAGGCAAATTGGCCAATTTCTTAATTACATCTGATAATATCTTTAAAGCAGGAAACATCATTTTCGAAAACTGGGTACAAGGAAAACGTTTTGTGGTAAACAGAATGGATGTTACAGATTTACGCGGAACCTATAATTTAAATATCGATGGAATTGGCTCAACTGTATTAAGAATTACAGGAACTGCAACTGCGCCAATGGCTTCAATTGAACGTTTAGGTGCTGATAGCGTTAAAACTACTGCAACGTTTGCACGTACTGGTGATTGGGTAACTATCGGATTTAACTTAAAGAAAAATCCTGTTGGTGATGTTCGCTTAAGTGGCTATTTAACAAATGGAAATCCTGTAGCATTTAGTGGAGATGTAGTAATAAACTCTGCCCCTGCTGGTTTCTGGAATGGTTCGTTTAAAGAAGCCGCCAAAGAAATGCCAAAACGTGATGAGCCTGCAAAACCAGCAACCGCAAATGGCGCTTTAATCTATCCATTTATTGCATTTGGTACTGAGAAAGCTCCTACTCAGGAAGCAGTGCTATTAAAAAATGCCACAGTTTGGACAAATGAAAAAGAAGGTATTCTACAAAATGCAGATGTACTTTTAGAAGGTGGAAAAATCAAAGCCGTTGGTAAAAATTTAGCTGCTGGCTCAGCTAAAGTAATTGATGCAACTGGTAAGCATATTACTGCTGGCTTAATTGATGAACACTCACATATTGCCGGAACAGGCGGTATTAACGAAGGCGCACAATCAGTTTCTGCAGAGGTTAGAATTGGAGATATCATTAACTCTGAAGACATTAACATTTATCGCCAGTTGGCTGGTGGTGTTACTTCATCCCAAATCTTACACGGTTCAGCAAATCCAATCGGTGGACAATCGCAATTAATTAAATTACGTTGGGGTAAATTACCAGAAGAATTAAAGTTTGCTGGTGCAGATGGTTTCATCAAATTTGCTTTAGGCGAAAACGTTAAACAAAGTTCTTCATCAAATAATCAACGTTTCCCATCAACTCGTATGGGTGTAGAGCAAACATTTGTTGATGAATTTACACGTGCCAAAGAATATGAAAAAGCATTAGCTGTTAAAGGTAATAATGTGCGTAGAGATTTAGAATTAGATGCAATCGTAGAAATTTTAAACAACAAACGTTTCATTACCTGTCACTCGTACGTACAAAGTGAAATCAATATGTTAATTCATGTAGCCGATAGTTTAGGTTTCAAAATCAACACGTTTACTCACATTTTAGAAGGTTATAAAGTGGCCGATAAAATGAAAGCACATGGTATAGCTGGTTCAACCTTCTCAGATTGGTGGGCTTACAAAATGGAGGTTCAAGATGCCATCCCGTATAACGGAAAAATTATGCACAACGTAGGTATCACTACTGCATTTAACTCTGATGATGCTGAAATGGCTCGTCACTTAAATCAAGAAGCTGGTAAATCTGTATTATACGGTGGCGTTTCAGAAGAAGAAGCGTTAAAATTGGTTACTTTAAATCCTGCTAAGATGTTGCACATCGACAACAAAGTTGGAAGTTTAAAAGTTGGTAAAGATGCAGACGTAGTAATCTGGTCAGCTAATCCACTTTCTATTTACGCAAAAGCAGAAAAAACTTTTGTTGATGGTATCGCATATTGGGATATAGATCGTGATGCTGCTTTACAAGTTGCACAAAAAGAAGAAAAAGCTCGTATCATTCAAAAATTAGCAACAAGCAAAAATGCTGGTGCAAGTACACAACGTGCTTTTGGTAATAGACCCCCTCGCTTATACGCTTGTGAAACTGAAGAAGATTATTGGGCAGAACAAAATCAACTAGAAATGGAAGGAGCAAACAATCATGAATAAGTATATAAGTACAGCTATAGCATTATTTGCATCAGTAAGTTTAACCTACGGACAAGCAACTATTTCACCAGCAAAACCTCAATCACAAAAAACTGTGGTAATGGGTGCTGTTATTCACACAGGTGATGGAAAAGTAATCGAAAACGGGTATTTAATATTCGATAAAGGTAAAATCATTGGTATTGGCGACGCCACAGTTGTAAAGTTGGCCCTTACAGATGCAAAAGTAATTTCTGCAAACGGTAAACACATTTACCCTGGTTTTATTTCTCCAACCACCAATTTAGGTTTAATTGAAATTGAAGCAGTAAAAGCAACTGTTGATGATGATGAATTAGGAGAAAATAACGCACACATTCGCTCAATAATTGCCTACAATACAGATTCAAAAGTAATTAACACCTTACGTAGCAATGGTATTTTAATGGCTCAAATCACACCTTCAGGTGGTACAATTTCAGGTAGTTCATCTGTTGTACAATTAGATGCATGGAATTGGGAAGATGCAGCAATTAAAAAGGAAGATGCCATGCATATGACTTGGCCAGTTGCTCCGAGAGGAAGAGGTGGTTTTGGTTTCGGAGGCAGACTTGGTGTTGGCGCAACTGCTGTTGATCCTAACGAACGCACCAATAACGCAATACTCGAGCTAAATAAGTTTTTCTCAGAAGCGAAGGTATATACCGAAACAACGCCTGCTGTAACCAATACACGCTTGGCCGCAATGAAAGGTGTGTTTAATGGAACTGAGAAATTATTTATCACAGCAGATGGACAAAAAGAGATTGTAGCCGCTGTTAATTTTGCAAAGAAATTCGGAATTACACCAGTGATTGTTGGTGGCGATGAAGCGTACCTGCTAACTGATTTTTTAAAAGCTAACAATATAATTGTAGTGGTTAAAAAACCTCAATCTTTACCTAACAATGTTGATGACGATGTAAACATGCCCTACAAAAATGTGGCACGTTTGAGTAATGCTGGCGTTACCGTAGTGATTAGTTTTGATGGAGGTGATGGTTTCTGGAGACAACGTAACCTACCTTTTATGGCTGGTACAGCTTCTGCCTGGGGAATGAATAAAGAAGATGCCCTTAAAACTATCACTTTAAATGCTGCAATGGCTATGGGAGTTGATAAAACTACAGGTAGTTTAGCAATTGGCAAAGATGCTACATTCTTTATATCAGGCGGAGACGCTTTAGATATGATAGGTAATAAAGTAGAGCAAGCATTTATTCAGGGAAGAGATATTAACCTAGATAATTTGCACAAACAATTAGATAAAAAGTTTAGCGATAAATACGGAATGAAATAAACTTAGACTAACAAAAAATTAGCCGCAGATACACAGATTTCTTTTGATAATGTTCAAATTTGAAAATCTGCGCATCTGCGGCTTTTTATTACCCATTTAATCCAGAAAATCCTGATCACACAAAAAAAGCGACCTGTACCTGGGCCGCTTTCCTTAACTAACTTATTATTTATAAAACTGGCTGTTGGGGAAGGAGTTCGAACCTTCAAGGGGTAGTTAGCTGCAATTCAAAATTAATTTGTGGTCAACCCATAAATTGCGTTTGTCCCATAATCCCCACCACCGAGACAAGGAGGTGTGTCTGCCAATTTCACCACCCAACATTCTTTGTTAAGTTACATGTAATACGTTTTAAAACGTAAAACTTAACTTGCTGTAGGGGAAGGAGTTGAACCTTCATAGAGTGGTTGTACCGTTACCGGATTTCCCATCTTCTCTACCACCGAGACAAGGAGGTGTGTCTGCCAATTTCACCACCCTACAGAGTATAAGCAAATGATTTTAAAGAACTATCTTGTTGTACTTGCTTGATACAAACATAAGACAAATACTAAATATGTTGCAAATATTTTAATCATTTTATTTTATTTTTACGAAAATTGTAATAAATTAGCAGTATTAATAAAAATTAAGAAAATTATGCTTAAAAAAGAAACTCAAAATTTAGAAATTGACAACCTCGATATTCAGATTTTAACACAGTTGATGCAAGATGCGACAAAACCTTATACTGAAATTGCAAAGGAACTCATCATTTCTGGCGGAACCGTACACGTAAGGATGAAAAAATTGATAGATATGGGTATCATCAAAGGCTCACATTTAATTATTGACCCTAAAAAAGCAGGATTTGATATCACCGCATTTTTAGGTATATACTTAGAAAAAGGTTCTTTGTATAAGGATGCCGTAGAACAGCTTAGTAAAATAAAAGAAGTAGTAGAATTACACTACACAACTGGTTCCTATAGCATGTTTGCCAAAATAACCTGTCGTGATACCGATCACTTGCGCCACGTACTAAACGAAGAAATACAAGCTGTAAAAGGAATACAACGTACCGAAACATTAATTTCTTTAGAAGAAAGTATTAAAAGACAGATAGAATTGTAGAACGTTTCATCATGCTGAATTTATTTCAGCACCTTTCCTGCAAAAAAACCCTTTGATTACGTCCGTCATTGCGAGGCACGAAGCAACCTCCTTCTAGAAAACAAACCCCAAAAGGGGATTGCCACGGTCATTACCGAGGAAAAATCGGAGAATGAACCTCGCAAAGACGATTTGACAAACCTACTTAAACATAGATGATCTTAGGTTTTTTAGGTGGTAAACCCTTACTTAAACAATCCTTTCAATTTCGCTAGCTTCTCTTGTAAATCTCCATCTGCTTCTTTTTTAGGCTGCTGTTGAGGTTTAGTAACTACTTGATTTGATTTAACCGCAAAACTCTTTGCTCTATCATCTTTCTGACTTCCTGACTTTCGGTCTTTCTGACTCTCTTCAGTTTTCATCGATAAAGCAATTCTTTTTCTCGCCACATCAATATCAACCACCGTTACCTCTACAACCTGACTTACTTTTACCACCTCATTAGGATTTGCCACATATCTATTCGCTAGCTGGCTAGTATGCACTAAACCATCCTGATGAACACCTATATCTACAAAGGCACCAAAATTGGTAATGTTGGTTACAATGCCAGATAATTTCATTCCAGTTTTTAAATCTTCTATCGAGTTCACTCCATCAGCAAAACTAAACGCTTCAAACTGCTCACGCGGATCACGACCTGGCTTAGCCAATTCTTTTACAATATCAGTTAACGTTGGCAAACCAACCTCAGCACTTACATAACGTTGCAAATTGATTTGCTTTTGCAAGTTTACATCCTTTATCAAATCATCAACAGTACAACCCAAATCCTTAGCCATTCGGTTCACTAAATCATAACGTTCTGGGTGCACTCCACTTCTATCCAGCACTTGTTTCGCATCGCGGATACGCAAAAAACCTGCAGCTTGCTCAAAGGCTTTATCACCCAAACGAGCAACCTTCTTTAAACTCTCTCTATTTTTAAATGCTCCATGCGTATTGCGATAATTCACAATATTTTGCGCTAATGTATCTCCCAAACCAGAAACATAAGACAATACTTGTTTCGAAGCCGTATTCAATTCAACACCAACCGCATTTACGCAACTCATTACCGTATCATCCAAACTTTGTTGCAGCTTATTTTGATCAACATCGTGTTGATATTGTCCAACCCCTATCGATTTCGGATCAATCTTCACTAATTCTGCCAACGGGTCCATCAATCGCCTACCAATAGAAACTGCCCCACGAACCGTAATATCTTGTGTCGGAAATTCTTCTCTTGCCAAAGGCGATGCCGAATAAATAGATGCACCACTTTCATTCACCATCACCACAACCACATCAGGTATTTTCAAACCACGCACAAAAACTTCCGTTTCTCTACCTGCCGTACCATTCCCAATAGCAATCGCTTCAATCTCATGTTTCTCGCAAAGCTGAGTAATTTGCCAAGCTGCATCCTTCAAATTCCCCTGTCCAGTATGTGGGTAAATCGTGGTATTAACTAGTAACTGACCTTGTTTATCTAAACAAACAACCTTGCAACCCGTTCTAAAACCTGGGTCAATAGCTAATACATTTTTTTGTCCCATTGGCGCAGCTAATAATAACTGCCGAGCATTTTCTGCAAAAACTTTGATTGCTTCTTCATCTGCTTTTTGCTTAATTGTTGCTCTCAACTCCGTTTCCATTGCAGGGCGAAGTAATCTTTTATAACCATCAGTTATGGCCAATTGTACCTGATCAGCACATGCATTGTTACTTGTTAAAAATTGATTTTCCAATAACTCAATCGCTGCTTCATCTGGTGGAAGCACATCCAATTTCAAAAACCCTTCTTGCTCACCCCGCAACATAGCCAATACTCGGTGTGATGGTGCCGATTTAGCACTCTCCTCCCATTCAAAATAGTCTTTATACTTAATTCCAGCTGCTTCTTTTCCCTTTACTAAAGCTGTTTTATAAGTCGCCTTTTGCATAAAATGATGACGCATTTTAGTTCTAGCCTCCACGTTTTCACTAACCAATTCCGCAATAATATCTCTAGCGCCAGCTAAGGCTTCCATTTCATTTGCTACGCCTTTTTTATCGTTAATATAACCAGCAGCCTCTTGCAATGGATCAATTCTACTTTGTGCTAAAATGCGCAATGCCAAAGGTTCTAAACCCTTTTCCTTAGCTGCCGATGCTCTGGTTTTACGCTTCGGTTTATAAGGCAAATAAATATCTTCTAAAGCGGTAATTGTTTTGGCTTCGTTTAGTTGTTTCTCTAAAGCAGGGGTTAATTTCTCTAACTCTGTAAGGGATTTTAAAATAGCTTCTCTACGTTTATCTAACTCCCTTAACTGTTGCGCTAAATCTCGTATAGCAGCCACTTGCACTTCGTCTAAACTGCCTGTTACTTCTTTACGGTAACGTGAAATAAAAGGTACAGTTGCACCTTCATCTAATAATGCCAATGTTTCGCTAACTTGTTTAATCGAAATGCTTAATGCGCTTGCAATAGGTTGGAAATGTGTATTCATATCTAGTTTTAGAGTGAGCTAATTTATGGATTTAGGCTATAAAGGTTAGATAGATTTTTAAACAATTTAACCATATATACATAAGTCCAAAATTAACTTATTAATAACCTACAAAGGCCTCATCATTCTAAACGATAACCCAGAAACTTGTTTATAGTATGCGCTACTCGCTCCAAATACAGATTTCACATATGCCTTTACAAATTGAGCACTAGCAATCATACCAACTTCCGAATTATACATAACCTCATTACGTAATAAACGCACATTACTAAGAGCAATTTCGTGAGTAACAACAGAAGCATTCAATTGAGTAAGAGTACTATGTTGTGCAGCCAGCGTGTTCACTTTCAATTCTATTTCATTTGGTTGATATTGTGGTATAGAAGCAAGCAGCTTTATCAGTTTATCAAAATGATCCAATACACTATCATAACTCAATTGAGAAGCAGAAATCTGGTTAACTACCTTTCCATGCGCCAACAACTCAGCCTTCCTCTCCTCTGTTAATTTACCTGAAGCCCTTTTACCCTGTAACTTCCTATTGATAGTAGCCAAGTTCTCAATAACCTGTATGGGAGCATCCGTAGCTTTCAAAGCATTTAACAAGCGAGTACTAAGTTTCCTTAAAGGCTTAAATCCTATCTCCCTTGCTACAACAGCATTAGCCAAATTAGCAAATAGCACATGAAAATCGTTAATAGCATTTTTAGCCTGTACCAATTGCCCCTGCATACTACCTATATGGATTAATAGATTAGAGGGATTATAAATTGCTCCATACCCAATTACAAAAGAAATTAAAGTTTCAAAGTTTGCCACATTCTTAGCGTGGCCCGTTTCATAGCCTTTTGACATTGTTTTAAATTATTAAATAGATGTGTTTACCAATGCGCTCAAGATATATAATTTAAATACCCGTAAACCTTTTATTACCTAGTCTTTTAGGTGCATATACTTTTGCAAAAAGGAACCTGACTATGCCAGAAAGAAACCTAATTATATAAAAAAGAAACCTAGCTATGTTAGAAAGAGACCCAACCCTGTCAGAAAGAGACCTAGCCTTGTCAGAAAGAAACCTGACTATTTAAAAAAGAAATCTGGCTGTGTAAAAAGGAAACCCAACAATGTCAGAAAGAGACCTAGCCATGTCAGCAAGATACCTAGCAATGTAAAAAGGAAACCCAGCTATGTCAGAAAGAGACTTGGCAATGTAAAAAAGAAATCCAGCTGTGTCGAAAAGAAACCTGGCTGTGTAAAAAGGAAACTTGCCTGTGTGTAAAAGTAACTGATATATCATTCTTCTTATGGTGAAGCAGATAAATTATACCATCACATTACTATCTTATATCTAAGTTTTGGGTTTATTAATAAACAAAAAATCCTCTAAGAAAACTTAGAGGATTTATATTTTATGCGCTTTGATAAACTCAGCGTGACAATTTGATACTATTTATTAACGTACATTACTTCTTTAACCGCTTTCACTACTCTTTCTGCATTAGGTAAACTAGCTGCAATAAGTGTTGGAGCGTATGGAAGCGGTACATCGGCACATGTAATACGTAAAATTGGGGCATCTAAATGATCGAATGCATTCTTCTGAACGTTAAATGTAATCTCTGAAGAAATTGAAGCTAATGGCCAAGCTTCTTCTACAATTACCAAACGGTTAGTTTTTTTAACTGATTCGATAATAGTTGCGTAATCAATAGGGCGAACCGTTAACAAATCGATCACCTCTACATTAATACCGTCTTTAGCTAACTCTTCTACAGCAGGATTTACTACGCGAGTTAACATTTTACCAAAAGTTACGATGGTTACATCGCTACCTTCTTTAACAACTTGTGCTTTACCAATTTCTAAGGTGTACTCGCCTTCTGGCACATCGCCTTTATCGCCATACATCACTTCAGATTCCATGAAAATAACTGGATCTGGATCGTTAATGGCTGCTTTTAATAAACCTTTAGCGTTATATGGGGTTGATGGAACTACTACTTTTAAGCCTGGGCAGTTTGCAAACCAGTTCTCGAAATTTTGAGAGTGTTGTGCACCTAATTGACCTGCATTACCTGTTGGACCACGGAAAACGATTGGAACAGAGAACTGACCGCCGCTCATAGAAAGGATTTTTGCCGCAGCGTTTATAATTTGATCTATTGCTACCAATGAGAAGTTAAAAGTCATGAACTCTACCACTGGAATTAGGCCATTCATTGCTGCACCAATACCGATACCTGCAAAACCTAGCTCTGCAATTGGAGTATCGATAACGCGTTTATCGCCAAACTCATCTAACATTCCCTGGCTAACTTTATATGCACCATTGTATTGCGCAACTTCTTCACCCATTAAAAAAATGTTCTCGTTTTTACGCATTTCTTCGCTTAATGCTTCGCGTAGTGCTTCTCTAAATTGGATCTCTCTCATTGTTTATTCAAAAATTACCAAGCGCAAATATAACTATTGTATCGTAATTATAAAGTCTGTTTTACTTACGCCTTGCTAATTATTTTGTGACACAGAATTAAGTTCTTTAATCGCTTTAATCCGTATTATTTTATTCCTCTTCTTTAGAAATATCCTCTCCAAAATGGATGATATTTCCATTATTATCCAAAATAGAAAACTGGCGCATTTTCCATGGCATATTTTTTAATTTCCCATTCGGGTGAACAACGCCTTGCTTCTCGTACTCGGCATAGAGCTTGTCAACCTCTGTTACATTAACATAACAGCCTGTATTTTTTGGAATGCTTTCATCACTTGTTGGCCAAAGGTGAATGTTAATTTCATCTTTACTGAAGATCAAATATCCATCCCAATTGTTATGGAAGGTAAAGCCAAGCTTTTCTGTATAGAATTTGATGGTTTCATCGGCATTTAAGGAGGCGAGGATGGGTGTTGCGGTTTTTAACATAATTGAATGTTTAATTATTTATTATCCAATAGCGAATAAATTTCACTGTCTAAAAATTTACCATTAAAATAATAATCTTCCTTAAAATAAGCTTCTTTTACAAAACCATGTTTTAGTAGAATTTGCCGAGAAGCATCATTTCCTGGATTAATATTGGCTTGTATGGTATGCAATTTCATTTGGTTAAAGCCAAAGGCGATTGTTGCATTTAAAGCTTCGGATATTATTCCTTTTCGCCAATAGTTTGGGTGTAACATGTATCCAATTTCTGCTCGGTAATTAGCCAAGTTTGCACGCCAATAGCCAATAGACCCAATCATTTGGGTTGGATTTTCTTTTAATGCAATTACCCAAGCTAAATGCTGACCTTGTTTAAATCCGTCATTAAAAGTAGCTATAAATGTTTCTATATCTTTAACTGTTTTTGGTCTTTCACGATCTATAAAACGCATTACATTTTCATTGGTTCGCAGGGCGAATAACGTATCGGCATCTGTTAATGCATGTTCTCTAAGCAGTAATCTTTCGGTTTCTAAAACTGGGAAAGATGGGAAATTGAGTTGAAGCATATTTCTACTTTGGCAAATGTGTAGACAACTGGTTATTAATTATCAAAGTTATTTTATTCTTAAACTTTGACAAACTGTTTGGATGGCGAGTTGTAAGTTTGCCATCTTACATTTTATTTATTTCCCAAATAAGGTTTTATAAATGGAATATTTGTAATTATCTGGGATAGCACTTGCGACAAAATAAGGCGCCTCAAACAATTCAGTTAGTTTTTTTCTCAGCTCAGCTAAAAACTCAGGTTTAATTTCTTCAAGATAATCTCCAGAGAGATTTTGTCTACCAGATTTAAACCAAATTCCATCTTTATTCATCGTTTTAACGATATAAAGATTTGGCTCTACACAAGTTTTACCCGCAAACTGCTCGTAGGCATAAGTGTAAAGTAAAGTTTGGATTAATGCCTTGTTGATGTGCTTTCCATCAGAATTAAAAAGTTCTGGAATATCTTTGAAAGTTAGTTTATCACTTCCTGTTTTATAATCTATGATTTTTGTAACTCCATCCTTAAGATCAACCCTATCTATGTAACCAAAAATCTTAATGCTGGCTTCTTTTCCGTTCAGTGGGAAAGCAATTTCGGCTTCTACTTTTTGCTCTAAACTTATGATATTGAAAGGTGTTTGTCTAACATCCTGATCAAGAATAATCGTTACATAAGCATCTACAATGGCCAAAACTACTTTTTGCATTCCTTTATATTCAAGAACCTTATCTGGGTTTTTAAACATTACAAAGTTGAATGCTTTCTGGATAAGTGTAGGAACTAATTTCCTTCTTTCATTAATTCGTTCTGCGGTAATTTCTGCAATCCTTAAATCCTGATAGAAATACTCCATCACTTTGTGCAAAACAGAACCAATTTCATTTGCTTCCACTACTGCACTAACCTCTTTGGGTTCTTTAATGCCAGCAATATAATTGAAGAAAAAATCTATGGGATTTGAAATGTATTGAGTTAAAGCAGATGGAGAAAGTGTCTTCTTTTTATCTAAATAAACTTGTAGTGCTTTTTGAATAAATTCATTGCCAGCTTTCTCAATTTTAACTTCTTTAAATGGTTCTGTTTTTACATCGAGATTAAGTTCATTGTAATTAAAGTCGAAACCACTTTCAAATTCTAATTGTTTGAGAATTCTGCTGGCTTCACCAGAAGTAGATTCATCGGTTAAACTGTTATAAACAAAGTTGATGTTTTTTGCTCTCTGTAGTAAACGGTACACCATATAAGAGGAAATTGCATCTAAATTTTCTAATACCGGTAAGCCATAAACTCGTCGTATGCTATCAGGAATAAAGCTATTTCCAATTGATGATTTAGGAATAATTCCTTCATTAAAACCTAAGATAACAACCTTGTCAAAATTCAAATTTCTAGTTTCTAACAATCCCATTACCTGGATACCATTTAATGGGTCGCCTGCTAAAGGAACTGCAATGGCCTGCAAAGATTTCTGAACCAGATAAATTACAAAAGGAATTTCTTCGTTGGCAATATGTTTTCCAAAAGTATCGTGTAGCCTATTGAGTTCTTGAATAGTTTTTACAAATAACTCTGCATCAATTTTCTTGAGCGTTTTAGCATTTGATAACCGAGTTAAAACATAGTCGAGCACTTCTAATAGATAGGTTACCACATTTTCCGGTTTATCAATCTTCTTATAGAAAACTTCAAATAATCCGCTTTGCTTTAACAACCGTTGATGTTCTATTTCTACGATGTTTTCATTTAATAAAGCCGTCTGGATTTTATCTCTCATCTTTTGGCTTAACCCAGATAATGGATGTGTGATAAAAGCCTCTACGTTTTTATAGGAAACTTTATCGCTTTGCAAAACCTCTAATTGACTGGTTAACCATAAATCTGCCAAACCAAATATGCTAGATGTGGCCAACGCAAAACCCATGGTTACGTTTAAATCAATGTTGTTCCCATTGTAACTTGTTGGTATGGTTTGTAAGGTTGGAATGAGCAGACTTTCATCAGCTAACACAACAACAGTTGAACCGAGTTCTTCTGTTTTCTCGTAATCATCAACTAAAATATGGTTCAAAATTTTTGCTTGTGCCGATTGACCTTGAACTTTGAAAACATTAACCGAATGTTCAGCTGTTTTCATCAAACTTATTTGGTTTTCGAACACATTTTTTAAGCCCAACTGGCTGATGTTTTTTCTTAAGAATAAACCAGATTCTTGTAACGCGTCGTTTAGATAATATTCATCGGCATCAAAGTAAAATAGTGCCTTTTCAGCTTCTTGTAATTGCGTAAATATTTTAGCTTCAGCACTACTCAGTGCATTAAAGCCCACAAAAACAATCTTTCCCTTTTCAAAAGTCTTTAAAAATTCCTGTTCATTAATATTTCCTTCTGCCAAGAGGCGATAAGCCTGTCCGTTGGTAATGTAATCTTGAGCTTTTAATGTTTCGTGGAACTTGTGATAAAGCTTTGGCATTCTGCGCCACATCTTTATAAAAAGCTCTTGTTGTTTTTTGTGTTTTCCCTCAGAATAAGATGTCCAGAATTGAGCTAAAAACTCATATTGCTGCGGACTTAAATAGTCGAAGTCTTTATTAATGATTGAAATATCTTCCAGGTCTTGATACAGCTTTTCTGCATCAATCAAATCACTGTCTATTTGACTAAAATCACTTAATATAATCTTCGCTAATGGAAAAAATTTATGACTAGAAATGGTTTCCAATTTCTCTTCAACCAATAGTTGATTATAGATTTTATGCAAGGTGAAAAACTGCAGGTAAAAATCGGTAATCTTGTATGTTGTAGCGTTTGCAAAAAACTCTTGTATGGTAAAAAATGATGGGCTAAAGAATGGTTTTTGGATAATATCTGCCAAGTGTTTCTGCAAATAAGCAGATGGTCTTTTGTTGTTAAAGATAATGGCACAGTGTTGTAATTGCGAACCAAATTTCGCTATCAAATCTTCCGCAACTTCTTGTAAAAATGGTTTCATATTCTTTTCCATATTAAACCATTTTTAATTTACCACTAACCGCATAAAACAAATATGTTTTCACATTTTCATAACCCATTTCCAACAACAAATTTTTATAATTATCTATTTGCTCAATGTGTTTATCGCTCTCTTCCAAGGTGAATTTATAATCCAAAATAATAACTTCATCATTGGTTATTAAAACTCTATCTGGTCGGTGCAATTTTCCTTTAGCATCGATAATATTTTTCTCTGTAATACTTTCTGTCGCCTTACTTAAAATAGCTTTTAAGTCGGTATTATTTAATACTTCTAGCACAGCTGATTTTAAATCTGATTGCTCTTCATCTTGTACAATTCCCTGTAAAACCAATCCAGTAATGTAAGTTTCAACTTCCTTTTCTGTACTGGCATTTGCCAAAATATCGTGTAGTAGTGATCCTTTTCTACCAGATTTTTCAATGTTCACTAAATGCCTTAAATGCTTCTCTTCCGATGGAACATATAATTCAGATAATCTTGTTGTAGTTGGGTAAATAGTTAAACTGATAAAATTAGATTCTTCAACTTTGTTTTCAATCTTCACATAATCTTCAATCGCATATAAGTTATTCTCATCGAAATCAGCATCAAAAGTGTGATTAATTACATCGCCCATTGTAGAAAGTTTAGGCTCTTTTTTAGCCATTGTGGCGATGTATAAATAATCCTTCGACCTTGTTGTAGCCACATAAAGCATATTCAAAGCATCCATGTTGTTGTACAAAAGCTCTTCGTAATACGCTTTTGAAATCGATGAGTTCGATAAATCCTCAGTGTATTTTAATGGAATTCCACGCAACTCTTTGTATACCGTGTCTTCTGATGAAACCCAAAAAGTGGAGTTCGCCTTCCCTTTGATTTCCCAATTACAAAATGGCACAAAAACAGCCCTGAATGCTAAACCTTTAGATTTATGAATGGTAATGATTTGTATGGCATCAACTCCTTCTGGCGACGGTAATGATTTTTTCACACCATCTTCATCCCACCAAGTTAAAAATGCAATAATTCCTTTTTCTCCCATCCGACTAGCATTGGCCGTTAAATCTCTAAATGCTAACAAATATGGTAGATGTTCTTGCAGATTTTTTAAGCCGTAACTCTCAATTAAAATCTCTACCAACTCTGGTAAAGGCAATTGCAACCAACTTTGCCAATTTTCGCACAAAGTGGATGGAAGAACAGTAGACAAACTGCTTAAAGAAACACCATTTAAGTTTAAATAATGATTGGCATTTGCTTCCTTTCCTTGCAAAGAATGATAAAGCGCAATACAATTTGCTTTGTATAATGCAGTTTGCGCATCAATACCAATTAAAACCTTTAAGGTATTGATGATTAATTGTATTGCCGAATTATTTGAAATTAACAAAGCATCGCCAGATAAAACCGGTAAATTTTGCTCCATTAATTGCTGAACTGTTAACATTGCTTCGCTGTTAGAACGAACCAAAATGGCAATATCTTTTAACGAGTAGTTTTGTTCATCTTTTAGGTAATTAATTTCATGTATCACATCAGCTAAAGCCAAATCTCTAAAAACAGTTTCTGTAAATCTAGCTTCATTTGGTGCGTCGTCTTTACCAAATTTCTTGATTTTTATGGTTCCACCTTTTAAGGTATTTGGTGCATAATTTTGTGTAGAACCAGCATAAATATCAGTGATAATTTGTTGGTAGTTTTGTGCTTGCCACCAAGCGGAAATACTTTCAGGTTTGCCTAATAAATTTTCATTTAACTCATTTTGTAATGTTAATGGAATTTGGCGATACAGAAAATTATTAAATGTGATGATATTCTCTGTACTTCGGTAATTTTCAGCTAAACTATCTTCTAAAACATTGTGCGCACCAACATCCACTTTGGCGTGTTTATGTAAAATATTCCAATCGCCATTGCGCCAACGATAAATGGATTGTTTGGTATCGCCAACAATTAAGTGGTCTATAACATCTGGATTTGGCGTAGCAATGGCATTGGTTAAAAGTGATTTGAAACTTCCCCACTGACTAGTTGAAGTATCTTGAAACTCATCGAACAAAAAGTTACGATACCTATTTCCAACTTTTTCCCAAATAAAGGATGGGTTGTCTCCTGCATCTTCTGTAATTCCAGAGATTAATTTTTGCGCATCGCTAATTAATAGGTTATCATTTTCTGCTCTGTACTGTTTCAAAAGCACCGCAATTTCTTGCATCAACCTTAGATAGTACAGATTTTTATTAAAGGCAATTGCTAAACTATAGTTTGGCAAATGTGCTAAATAATGATCCTTTATTTTCTGCAAGATCGGATTAATTGTCTCATAAACTTCTGGCAGACTTACATTTTTCTGGAACCATTCTTCAGGCTCATCAATGTATTTGAATAACGTCTCTAGGTGAGAGAAATCGCCTCTAGCAACTAAAATTATTTTCTTTAATCCATTTCTCGATTTTCCTTTTAATTCTTCTGTTTCAACACCTAAAACATCCATTGCTTCATTAGCTTCTGTAGCTAAAGCAATTATCTCTTCTTCAAAATTTTTAATCTCGGATTTGGTAACGCTGATATATTTTTTGAATAATTCATCTATGTTTTCTAAACCCAAATCTTCAACAGCAGCTTCGAAAATTTGAAACCGTTCAGAGAAGATTTCGGCAATTAAATTGTAGAGTTCAATTTTGTAATTCCAACTTTTATTATCGCTAATTCGCTCGATGGCTAAATCTATAATCCATTGTAAAAGTTGTTTGTTATGGTCTAAAGCTTCATCTAATTTGTTTACCAAATCATCCTTTACCTTATCATAATTCATCTCTAAATTATAATCGGCATTTAGGCCCAACTCAAAAGCAAAACCACGAATTACCTTTTGCACAAAACCATCAATCGTGCTAACAGAAAAACGGCTGTAATCATGAAGGATTTTACGGTAAACTTTCTCTGCCTTAAACTGCAATTCCTGTGCACTAAGATTTGGATAGGCAGCAAGAATTAACTTCCTGTAATCTTCAATTTTTTGAGCTGGAGTTCCTTTTGCCAGACCAACCAAAACTTCTAGAATTCTGGTTTTCATTTCTTCGGTTGCCTTGTTGGTAAAGGTTACCGCTAATATTTCACGGTATTTATTTTCGCCACTAAAGAGTAAAGTGAGGTAATGTGCTGTTAAACTAAATGTTTTACCAGAACCCGCAGAGGCTTGAAGAATTTTGATTGGTTTGTTAGACATGTTAAAATACTTATTCCCAAAGTACGCTTAAATCTTTAGAGTTGAAAAGCAGATTTTCAACAATAATTTTACTCTACCAAAACACTAGTCTTTATTTTATTATTTAATTTTGAAGCAAATATTTATACTTTTAATTATGAAAAAATTACTTCCAATATTTTTTACGTTGTTTATTGCAAGTGCAGGTTTTGCACAAACTGCAACAAAGCCAGCTGTTCATCTCTACAATCCACAAGCTAATGCACAAGCAGATATTGATGCTGCGGTTGCAAAAGCCAAAGCAGCAAAAAAACATGTATTTGTTCAGGTGGGAGGAAACTGGTGCATTTGGTGTATTCGTTTTCACGATTTAGTTGATTCTACACCAGAGTTAAAAGATCTTTTAAATAAAAATTATGAGACTGTTTTATTAAACTGGAGCCCTGAGAACAAAAATGAAGCAATTCTTAAAAAATTCAATTACCCAGGTCGTTTTGGTTTCCCAGTATTTCTAATTTTAGATGGCGATGGAAAGCTAATTCACACACAAAATTCTGCTTATCTAGAAGAAGGAAATGGTCATAGTGTAAAGAAGATTACCGAGTTTTTGAAAAACTGGAATTACGCAGCACTACAACCTGAAAATAATAAATATTAGTATAACTACTATTAAATAAAAAAGGGAAGCACTTTAACAGTTGCTTCCCTTTTTTATTTTACAATCCATCACCATATTTAAAGAAACTATTTACTGAAACTGGTAATTTACCAGTTGGCATTAATTGATTTTTAAACACTGATGCCGCAGCTTTTTGCATGAAATCTTCTTTTTGATACGCTACCAAAAGTGCTTTTGCATTTTCCAATCCTGGCATAGCAGCTAAATTATATGGATTAGCGAGCAATACAAATGCTGCATCTTTCTTAGCCATATCTGTCATAAACATTTTTAAATCTGCACTTAATACCATTCCATTTCCTGGTCTCAAACGCATATCTACAATATCAATAATTACTTGATCTTCTGGCTGAATTTCTGCCAATACTTTTGCAATTGCATTAGCATTTGCCGTTTTTCTAAACTAAAGGAAATCGAATTTTTATACATACTAGCCAATTCCTTTTGAAAAACAGTTGCGTCCGGTGTTCCGATATTTATTATTACAGTTCTTTTGTTAGGTGTTAATTGCTGTACAAATTCTCTTCCTTTTAACAAGGTCATACTCGCATCGGCTAATTGTTGTAACAACGTCAAACTCTCCGGACGATTTACTTCTGCAACTACATTATCTTCATTAATGGTTTGCTTTACATTTAACCCTGCCCAATATTTTGCAGTTAAAATTTTCTTTACACTCTCATCAATACGCTCCATAGTCAGTCGTTGATCTTTTATCGCCTGACGCACCATTTTCACCGCTCTTTTGCTGTTTTCAGATAATTCTAAAATATCGTTCCCTGCAATGATACCCATTACATCGGCCTCGCCATCTTTAAAATATTTAACAACGCCTTTCATGCCCATTGCATCAGAAATAATAATTCCTTTAAACCCAATTTCTTCTTTTAAGATACCCGTAACTATTGGCTTAGATAACGTTGAAGGCATATTTGGGGTTGCATCTAACGAAGGAATATTCATGTGTGCAATCATTACACCAGCGGCACCTTTTTTCACTAATTCTTTAAATGGATACATTTCTAACGTATCTAATCGCTCTTTGGTAAATTTAAGTTGAGGTAAATCAAAGTGAGAATCTACATCAGTATCTCCATGACCAGGGAAATGCTTAATACTTACTAATAGTCCACCATCTTGCATTCCTTTTAGGTAAGCCGCACCTTTCTCTGCTACATTATATTTGTTTTCGCCAAATGAACGATAATTTATTACCGGATTTTTTGCGTTGTTATTTACATCTACATCTGGAGCTAAATTCATATGCATACCAACTCTTTTAAAGTCCTTGGCAACTTCTAAACCCATTTTATAAATCAATTCTTTATTTTGTACAGCTCCCAATGCCATTTGATATGGATATGCAATTGTACTATCTAAGCGCATGCCTAAGCCCCATTCGCCATCTGATGCAATTAATAAAGGTACACGAGCCAGTTTTTGATATTTGTTAGTTAATGCTGCTTGTCTACCAGGACCTCCTTGGAAGAAAACTAATCCGCCTACGCGTTCTCTTCTAATTACTTTTCCAATTGAATCTGTAAATGCTTTACTTTTATTGGTATAAGCTGCAACAAAAAACATTTGTGCAATTTTTTGTTTCTTATTCAGTTTTTTAAATACTGAATCTACCCATTTTGGTTCTTGCTTTAATAATTCGATATACGGTGTTTGTTGTGCTTTTAATTGTGTTGTGGCAAAGCCAATAACAATACTCAAGGTATAAGCTAGTGTTTTTTTCATTTTTTCCGATTGTAGATTGGGTATAAAATTAGGTAAAATATTAAAGTTGACGCTTCAAATACGCAGAAAACATAATTGCCAATATTAAATATTAAATAGATAATCCGAGTCATCGGCAAGTTATTGTATTAAATTTAATACACTTTAGCGGGTATTTTTATTAACTATGCTTTTACTTTTTTAAATGTTTAAACATTGTTTAAATGGCTAATATTCAATTTATAACTGCATTATTTTAACGTTTTAACAAAATAATTAAATCACTTTGGCACATTTATTCCTTATGGGTAAGAAATTAAAATTGTAAAAAAGATGAAAAAAATAATTATTCTAGCAATGGGCTTGTTTATTACAGGAGTTGCAAATGCACAATCAACAGATAAGGCTATCCGATTTGGAATTAAAGCTGGCGCCAACTATTCTAACATTATTAAAGACGATGGAAACAACGACTTTAAAACTGATTATTTGGTAGGTTACCATGCAGGTATCACGTTAGATATTCCGTTGTTGCCTAATTTAGCTTTCACACCAGAGGCTTTATACTCTACTAAAGGTTACAAATCAAGCTCTACTTTTGGCGATTTTACTCAAACTACTCATTTTATTGATATTCCTATTTTAGCTAGTATTAAATTAGCTGAAGGATTAAATGTGGTAGCTGGTCCTCAAGTATCATTCTTATTATCTACTAATAATAAATTTGAGAATGGTTTCGGTACTGCTGAACAAAAAATCGTTGAAGATGATTCTGATCGTTTTAAAAAGAGTTTAGTAGGTGGTGTAATTGGTTTTAGATATGACTTTAGCGATAAAGTTGGTATTAATGGTCGTTATGCTTTAGATTTCCAGAAAAACAATGAAAATGGAAGTACGCAAACACCTGAATATAAAAACCAAGTATTCCAGTTAGGTTTAGGTATTAAATTTTAAGTTAACGATAGCGCAGTTGCGCTTGTTAATTAAGGAAGACCGCTTTTATAAGGCGGTCTTTTTGTTTCAAAGACATTCACTTTTCTTAAAACAATATGATGAATTAAAAGTTATAGTAACATCGCTCTTCATCGTATTAACCTAAAAATATATGTTATGAAAAATGTAAGCACACCAAAAAACAACCCAACTGTACAAGGTAGTTCAAAAGCAGATAGGGCAACTCACAATATCAAATTGGATAAAAAAGAAAATGGCATCAGCAATGCTGGTGGACAACGATCAGATCAAACCTCAAATAAGGATAATCAACGAAAAAGGGGAGAATAATTAGTAGAGCATCAGTTAACACTGGTGCTTTTTTATTCTTTTGCTAATTGGATAATATCTTTTACTTCTAAAATTCTTCTTTCCTTATCAGATTTTAAAGTATTTATCATGGCTAAACCTATTTCATGTAGGCTTACAAAACTATTTTGATTGATGCTTTTTAAAATGGGGAACAACCACATAAAAAATTTATAAAATGTATGTGTGTGTTTTAATCCGTTAATGGGTTTTATGATTCCCGGTCTAAAATTAAATACTTGCTTAAATGGCAACTTCATCAAATCGTTTTCGGTTTTACCTTTTACAATTGCCCAATTTATGCTACCCTGTTCACTACCGTTTGTGCCCGCTCCAGAAACATAGCAAAAAGTCATATCGGCATTTAATCTGCTTAGTGTTTGGGCTACATGAAGTGTTAACGTATAAGTTAACTTAAAATATAAATCTTTTGCCATTCCGACAGAAGAAACACCTAAGCAAAAAAAGCAAGCATTATATCCTGTTAATTGAGATTTTATGGAAGAGAAATTGAGAAAATCTTGATGGATAATTTCTTTTAATTTAGGGTGACTATATCCGCAAGGTTTACGGTTAATCACTAAAATTGCTTCTATTTTTGAGTTTTGTAAACACTCATAAAGTACGCCTTCGCCAACCATGCCAGTTGTGCCTGTTAGTATAACTCTTCCTTTAGTTTCCATCCTAATTTAAATAATAGCTAATTTACTATTATTTATATTTGTTGTATCAAACTACCCTGTCATGCCAGAGTTACTTTTATTATGTGTAATGCTAATTCCGCAAATAGTTGCTGGAGTCTTTGCAAAAAGCATGGGTAGAAATTTTTGGTTTTGGTTTTTCATTTCTTTCCTTATTCCTATCATTTCTCTAATCGTTTTGCTGTTTTTGGATGATAAAAGTGAACAACAAAAGGGTTACGGATTGGCAGACCATGTAAAAAAGGAAAACGATGTAAACTAAAAAAGCCTTAATCGGTAAAGATTAAGGCTTTATGTATGTTATTTATTTTAATTTCTAGCTCTTTGTGCTCCACCTAATAAATAATCTTTTGGTGGTTCCATATTTAATAGGTTTTGTACAAAATAATCCCAACGTCTACGCATCATGTACGATGAGTAAGGGCCATAACCGTGTGCACTATTAGGGAAAAGTACTAAATCAAAACTCTTGTTAGCTTTTTCTAACGCTTCTACTACTAACATGGTGTTAGATGGTGGTACGTTATTATCCATCATACCGTGTGCTAACATTAATTTACCTTTTAGGTTTTTCGCATAGTTTTGGTTTGCCTGAGCTTCATAATTAGAATTTTCTACTAAACCATTGTAGCGTTCGCCCCAATCATCCTCGTAATTACGGTTGTCATGGTTTCCTGATTCGGCTATGCCTACTTTAAAGAAATCTGGATAACGGAACATCGCTGCAGCAGTTGCGAAACCGCCTCCAGAGTGGCCCCAAATACCTACTTTGTTGGTATCAATTGGATATGTTTTTGATAATTGTCTAATAGCCGCAATTTGATCTGGCAATGTATTTTCCGCCATATTACCATAACTCATGTCATGGAAACTTTTTGAGCGGAAGGGATTGCTTGTGCCTTCAATTACAACTACAATAAATCCTAATTCAGCTAACGCTTGATGATCGCCTCTTGATGCTGAAAATGACCAGTTTCCTACGCTTCCTCCCTGTGGACCTGGATAAATGTAATCGATAACTGGATATTTTTTATTCGCATCCATTTTAGTTGGTGTAAACACCAAGCCATAAATATCGGTGGTACCGTCGTTCGCTTTTACATTTACTGAAATTGGCGCTTTCCAACCTGTCGCAGCTAATCTCGAAACATTTGTTTTTTCCAAACTAGTTACCAATTTCCCTTTTATGTCTCTATAAGCCATTGTTGCAGGTGTTTCTGGAGTAGAATATGTATCTACAAAATAGTTATTTGATGGAGAAAACGTAATGGTGTGATTTCCTTGATCTGGAGTTAATAACGTCAAATTTTTACCATCAAAGCCAACTTTATAGAAATAACTAAAGTATGGATTTCCTAGTTCACGACCATTGCCCATAAAATAAAGCACTCTATTTTTTTCATCTACTCTAAGTAATTTTGAAACTAACCAATCGCCTTTTGTAATTTGATTTTTTAGTTTCCCTGTAGTTGAATCATATAAATAAAGGTGTCCCCAATTATCTCTTTCAGAATACCAGATAATTTCTTTTGAACTTGGTAAATAACGCCAGTTAATTGCGCCACGACCCGATTCGAATTGTGTTTTAACTGTTTCTTCGAAAACCTCCCTAACTGCACCTGTAGTTGCATTTGCAATACGGAATTTCTCATTTTTATGATCGCGAGAAGTAGATAAAAATGCCATCTCAGAGCCATCAGCTTTCCAATCGATATCATCAAACGTACCACTACTTGCAATATCATCACTCAATGTAGCTCTGTGTGGATCTGCAGGAATATTTAAGCTAACTACTTTTGCATTTTCTACATCAATAATTACTCTTCTAATCGTAGCAATTACTTTATCGCCTGTCAAAGGGTATTTCCATGCTTTTAAAACGGGTGCACCAACATTTGTTGTAACCAAATACATATCGCTCACATTTCTTTGATCTTGCTGAAAAGTAGCTACTTTTTTCGAATCAGGCGACCAACGCACAATTGGTCCATCGCTCATAGTCCAACCAGCATTATCAGTTGCATAACCGTAATTTTTAATGCCATCGGTAGTCAATTGAGTTTCCTTTTTGCTCTCTACATCCCTAACCCACAAATTCCAATCTTTAATAAATACTGCTTTTTTGCCATCAGGTGAAACTACTTCATTTCTATTTCCAAAGCGTCTTCCACCTGGTGCTGGTGCAGCAGCATCAGCAGTATATGCTGTAGTTAAAGTTTTTGTCTTTTTAGCCGGATCAACCAAAAAAGTTTGATTTCCACTTTCATTCCTTACGGTGTACCAAAATTTATCATTGTCCAGCCAGTTTAATCTTCCTGGTGTTCCATCAATAAATTTTTCAGTATTGTAGCTCATAAAGCTCTCGGCTCTTTCGTAGTCTTTTGCGGTAGAACTCCCTTGCTGGGCATTTGCAGCAAATGTTAATGCAATTGCTGATGCCGTAAGTAAATATTTTTTCATAATTTATTTTCTTATGGGATAAAAATAGGATGTTTTCTATTTATTGATTTCAACGTATTAGGAATAATACATTTACTCCAGATTGACCATTTAACTAATCGTAAACTTCTTTATTAATCACTTGCGGCATTTTTTGATTATTTAATGCAGCTATAATATTTCTTGCTGCCATTAACGCCATTTGATCTCTAGTTTCTAAAGTTGCCGAACCAATATGTGGAAGCACACAAACGTTTGGTAAATTAAGTAGGGGATTGCTTTTATCCATCGGTTCTGGATTAGTTACGTCTAAACCGGCTCCCCAAATAGTTCGATTTTGAATAGCTTCAATTAAATCTTTTTCGTTATGTACTGCTCCTCTCGCCGTATTAATGAACAGTGCAGACGGTTTCATTTTGGAAAAAGCAGTTTGATCGAAAATTTCTCGAGTTTCATCAGAAAGATTGGCATGTACAGAAATGATATCGCTCTGCGCCAATAGCTCATCAAAAGTAACATACGTTGCATTTAACAGGTCTTCAGCTTCCGTATTTCGTTTTCTATTATGATAAATAATTTTCATTTCATAAGCTGCTTTAGCTTTTTTTGCTAATTCTATACCTATCCGACCCAAACCAAAAATACCTAAGGTTTTACCGTATAATTCAATACCTAAATTAGCGGTTGGTTCAAAGCTTTTCCAACTACCTTGCTCAATTTTTTTATGCATATTAAATGCATTACGAGAAACGGCAAGCATTAATAAAAAAGCCACATCAGAAGTAGCTTTACTTAACACATTGGAAGTATTACTAATGGGTATTTTATACAAATTTGCTGCGCTAATATCCACATTATCATAACCCACGCTCATTAAAGCAACGCATTTTAAATGGTTACACTGTTCAAAAAAATTAGAATCTAATTGATTTCCCACCTACACTTAATACTGCATGGTGTTGCTTTGCTAACTTGATTAGCTCCGCTTTTGTTAACGCAGTTGTCTCCGAATGAATTGTAAGCGTATGTCCTACTTCTTCAAGTAATTGAATGCCTTTTTGAGGTATCCTTTTGGTAATTAAAATTTTCATTTCGATAGGTAAAATACAATTATTATTTAATTAATAGCGAAAGTAAAAGACGGAGAAAAAAGGATTCGAACCTTCGCTACCATTACCGTTACACCCAATTTCCAAGCTGGATCATTCTAGCACTGTGGATCAAGCGTAAAACTCGTTTAGCAAAGGTGAACAATTAAGGTTAAGTTGAGGTCATCTTAATAGTAAGTCCGCATCTAGTCCGCATCTAGTCCGCGTTATCATGTAATATTGCGGACTAGATGCGGACTTACTATGGTTTTAATATAACCTTAACACGAAGCAAATAGGAACTTTAAATGCTCATCCAACTGGTACATCTTTATAGGCAAAAAATCAAAAAGCTTTCTATACTTTTTTGCTTTCCACTACTTTGGCATCAGTGCCTTTTTCCTGAAACAAAAAATGCCCAAGCAAAGCAAGGGCATCTTATTATTATATTTGGTTAGTGTTAGTCTATAACGGTAATTTTAAGCATGTTTGTTTTGCCTTTAACTTCCATTGGAATAGCTGCTGTATTGATAATTACATCACCTTTTTTAATTAGTTTTTTCTTTTTCAAGAAATCGTTTACCTCAGTAATGGTATTATCAGTACTCTCAAATTTATCGTAGTAAAATCCTCTTACACCCCAAACTAAGCTCAATGTATTTAATAAAGCTTCATTACTTGTAAAAATAAATATTGGAGACTCTGGACGGTGACTAGCAATTTCAAAAGCGGTATAACCACTCAATGTCATTGAAACGATACCAACAGCATTCGTTTGCTTAGAAAGGAAACAAGCAGAATCGCAAACTGCATCACTCAAGAAACTATCTGAATTTGCTATTAAAAATTTCTCTGGGTGGAAAGGGTAGCTATTATCTTCAATGTTAGATATGATTTTTTGCATCGTTTCGATTACAATCAATGGAAACTCTCCAACTGAAGTTTCTCCACTTAACATTACTGCATCAGCACCATCCAAAACTGAGTTTGCTACGTCATTCACTTCTGCACGCGTAGGGCGAGGCGTGGTAATCATGCTTTCTAGCATTTGTGTGGCAATGATTACTGGTTTAGAAGCTGCTCTACATTTCTGTACAATCATTTTTTGCAATAATGGCACTTCTTCCATTGGCATTTCTACTCCCAAATCTCCACGAGCTACCATAATCGCATCAGAAACTGCAATAATCTCATCGATGTTAGCAATTGCTTCTGGTTTTTCAATTTTAGCAACAACCCTTGCAGTTTTGCCTCTTGCTTTAATAATATCTTTTAGTTCGGTAATATCTTCTGCGTTACGCACAAAAGATAAACCAATCCATTCTACATCATTTTCTAAAACAAATTCTAGGTTTTTACGATCTTCTATGGTTAATGAAGGAATAGAAACTTTAGTATTTGGAAGATTTACACCTTTTCTAGATGTTAAAATACCACCATGCACAATTTCGCAAACAACTTCATCCTTATAATTGGTTTCTAGTACTCGCATTTGCAATTTTCCATCATCTAAAAGGATAATTTCACCTGCTTTTACATCTTGTGGGAAGTTCTCATAAGTAATATAAATCCGCTCTTCGTTACCCACACATTCTTTAGTAGTGATTACTGTACGGTTACCATTAACTAAATGAATACCACCATCTTTAACAGTTCCAATTCTTATTTTTGGTCCTTGCAAATCGGCTAAGATTCCAACATTATATTTATATTTTTTATTGATACTACGTATAGTATCTAAAACTTCTTGATGATCAGCCTGAGAACCATGAGAGAAATTAAGGCGGCAAACATCTAGTCCTGCATTAAACATACTATACAAAACATCTGGTTTGGCTGATGCCGGGCCTAAAGTGGCCACTATTTTAGTTCTTGAATGAAAAGGTTTCATTTTTTATTATTTTATTGAGATAAAACAAAAAGCAGGAATTTATTGAAAATAACGTTGTTTTATCTATTTGTTTATGTTGTGTTTCAGTTTTATTAAGATTCAAATATAGTGTATTTAATACACGAACAATATAAAATTTACATTACTAAATTCTCTTTCGACTTTAATTTAAGGGGATCAATCTGCGCAGCTACCTGTATATCAGGTAGTTTATTTAATCGAGTTAGAATAAAATTGAGATCTTCTTTATCTATATATTGATGAATTATCATAAAAAAATCTACTTTATTCATTTCAGGAATCAAAAACCCTTCGCTATTTCGATTGTTAACTAAATAATACTCTATTTCGCCCTGTTCTACAAAATAATAAAACTTAGAAAATGAAAGTGGAGCTTCATCAATATTATAATAAACCTCGTGATCATCAACCTTTTCGAAATCAAATTCTAAGCTATTATTTATTTTGTGACATAGAATATAATCTTTTAAAGATGCCGTTATAGCGATTAAAACAAAATCAAGGTCTAAAGAGAGTTTTAAATAAGTTTTGTTCAAAACAGAATATTTTTTTAGAATTACGAAATTATAAAACTAATTTTACATTAAGTTTGAAATAAAAACATTAAAATTGATTGAGAAATAAAAACATTTGAAAAGTGTTAGAATTTTATTTTTCTTTGCACAGAATTATTTAACCATTAAATTATAAAATTATGTCTGATATTGCTTCAAGAGTTAAGGCTATCATTGTAGAAAAACTAGGTGTTGATGAAAGCGAAGTTACGCCAGAAGCGTCTTTCACAAACGACTTAGGTGCGGATTCTTCAGATACCGTTGAGTTGATTATGGAATTTGAAAAAGAATTCAATGTTGCGATTCCTGATGATCAGGCTGAAACTATCGGTACTGTAGGTCAAGCAGTTGCTTATTTAGAAAAAAACGTTAAGTAATAAAATACGCTTTCCGTACAATACGTATAAATGGAATTAAAAAGAGTAGTAGTTACAGGTTTAGGTGCGCTCACTCCAATTGGTAATACCACCCAAGAATTTTGGGATGGTTTAATCAATGGTGTGAGCGGCGCTGGACCAATTACAGGTTTTGATACTGAAAAGTTCAAGACGAAATTTGCATGTGAGCTGAAGAATTTTAATCCAGAAGACCATTTGGATAAAAAAGAAGCTCGCAAATTAGACCCATTTGTGCAGTATGCTTTAGTAGCTACAGCAGAGGCCGTTAAAGATGGTGGTTATGATTGGGAAAAAATCGATACCAACCGTGTTGGCGTAATTTGGGGCTCAGGTATAGGTGGATTTAAAACGTTTCAAGAGGAAATGAAAACTTTCTTTTTAGGTGATGGAACACCACGTATTAACCCTTTCTTTATTCCGAAAGTAATTATTGACATTGCTCCCGGCCACATTTCTATGAAATATGGTTTACGTGGACCAAATTTTTCTACTGTTTCTGCTTGTGCTTCGGCTACCAATGCCATGATTGATGCATTCAACTATATTCGCTTGGATATTGCTGATATTATTATTTCTGGTGGTTCTGAAGCAATTATTAACGAAGCAGGTATTGGCGGTTTCAACGCCATGCATGCGCTTTCTACACGAAATGATGATCCAAAAACTGCATCACGTCCTTTTGATAAAGATCGTGAAGGTTTTGTAGCTGGTGAAGGTGCCGGAACCATTATTTTAGAAGAATTAGAACATGCAAAAGCTCGTGGTGCTAAAATCTACGCCGAAATTGTAGGTGGTGGTATGAGTGCCGATGCAAATCACATTACTGCACCACACCCACAAGGTTTGGGCGCAAAATTAGTAATGTCTAATGCCTTAAGAGACGCTAAATTAACAACAGCTGATATTGATTATATTAATGTACATGGCACTTCTACTCCGCTTGGAGATGTAAGTGAAAGCAGAGCGATTGTAGATTTATTTGGTGAAGATGCCTATAAATTGAACATCAGTTCTACTAAATCCATGACAGGACATTTATTAGGTGCAGCGGGTGCTATTGAGGCGATTGCAACTATTTTAGCTGTAAAAAATGATATTGTTCCTCCAACAATTAACCATTTTACAGATGACCCTGAGTTTGATCCAAAATTAAACTTTACGTTTAACAAAGCTCAAAAACGTACTATTCGTGCTGCGCAAAGTAATACCTTTGGCTTCGGTGGTCATAATGCATCTGTTATTTTCAAAAAATACGAAGGTTAACTTACGAAAATATCTTTGTTGATTATTTGTATTGTATATTTATACTTTACACAGCTAACTTTTTAATTTTTTGTTATAAGATTAATGCCGTTTTTCAATTTATATAAACTTTATTTATCGCCTGACAAAGAGTTTGTAAAAAAACTTAAGAACATTTTAGGATTCATCCCTGGAAATGTGACTTTGTATAAAATGGCTTTCAGACATCGCTCTGTTGCTAAAGTTTTAAAGAATGGCAGTAGAAGTAGTAATGAGCGTTTAGAGTTTTTAGGTGATGCTATTTTAGGCTCCGTAATTGCAGAGCTTCTTTTCAAAATTTACCCCTATAAAGAGGAAGGCTTTTTAACAGAAATGCGCTCTAAAATTGTAAATAGAGCCAATTTAAATCAGCTTGCTCGTAAAATGGGTTTTGATCAATTGATTGTTTTTGATCAGAAAACAGTAAACGTACAATCCAAACATCATTCCATGTTAGGGGATGCTTTTGAAGCGTTGATTGGTGCAATATATTTAGATAAAGGTTACAATTTCACCAAAAATTTATTGCTCAAACGTATTGTTAAGCCATATATTGATGTGCATACCTTAGAAATGACAGAAACCAATTTTAAGAGTAAATTAATTGAATGGTGCCAACGTCATGGTAAAGATATATCATTTGATATGGTAGAAAATGGCGAAGGAGAAAGCGCAAAATTATTTACCATTCATGCCATTATCGACAGTGAAAACCATGGTATTGGAAGAGATTATAATAAGAAAAATGCAGAGAAATTAGCTGCAGAAAAAGCATGTGAATCTTTGGCTATTTAACTGGCTTCGTTAATGTATCCGTATATTTCTTGTAAGAATCTTTAATCCACTTTGTGGCATCATAAACCGTCCAGTTTTTTGCTTTTTCATAATCAGGACGATAATTAACCATGAAGTTCTCTAATTCTTTTCCTTCTAAACCAGTATTTTTATTGATAGTAGATTTATTAAAAAGTAGATCTACTTGGTTGTTTTGAAGTTCAGAAACGTACATATTATTAAATCTCCTAGCATTTCTCGGAGTTCGTCCAAAAAGCTCATAAATTGCTGTTAATGGAGAAAATATGAAGGAAAAAAGTGGTGGCTTCCCATCATAAAAAGAACCTTTATTCTTGAAATCATTTTTAATAGCATCTAACGCTTGCTTTTTACTTTGCCCATTAATTACTACCTCGTTTAATGTAGTTCCCCTATTTAACGTAATTACCATATCCTTTGTCGAAGCAACTACTACTTGAACATCATTAAATCCTCTTTTGATAATTTCCAGTGTATCGCCAACAACTGCTCTAATTTGAAACAAGCCCATATCATTGCTTCCAACACTATATCGATTACGTTTATTGCTGATTTCTCCTAAGGCAACTCTTATTTTTGTTCCATTTTCAAGCAATACGCCGTTCAGCATAAATTCTTGTTGGGCAAAAGCAGTTGCCGAAGAAAGTACCAATAGCATACTGAAAAAAGATAAACGAACCAATCTCATTACGGAGTTAATTTTATTTTTGTAAACTTAAGGGTTATTTGTAATCTCTTAAGTTAAAAAACGTTAATAAATGGGTAAAGTTTTATCTGGTTTGTATTTATGCTATGCCGCAATAATTTTTATCGCATTGATGCTCATCGCATTACCTTTTGTACTATTAGCTACTACACTTTTGGCTCCTGCAGCAGGCAAAAGAGCTGGTATGTTTTTTTTACGTTGCTGGGCATGGGGATTTAGTTTAACTACTTTCTTTTGGGTTGAAACCGTTAACAAACATTTAATTAACCGTAAAGTGCCTCATATCTATGTTGGCAATCATGGTTCTTATTTAGATGCAATTGCAGTTTGCATTAGTATCCCACAATATTTCAGTCCGTTAGGTAAGATAGAAATGGCAAAAGTTCCGATTTTTGGATGGATTTATAAAAGAATAGTAGTAATGATCGATCGAAGTAGCAAAGAAAGCAGAGAGCGATCAGTGACTTCGTTAAAACAGGATATTTCAAATGGGCAATCCATCCTTATTTTTCCAGAGGGAACAATGAATAAAAGCAATGCTCCGCTTAGTGAATTTTACGATGGTGCATTTAAAATTGCTATTGAAACACAAACACCATTGATGCCTTTTGTAATGATTAATAATAGAGCATTACTACCTAGAACACATCCCCTAAAAGCACATCCGGGGTTGCTAACTACTATTTTTATCACACCTGTGGATGTAAAAGGTTTACAAATAGAAGATCTACACATGTTGAAGCAAAAAGTATATACCTTAATGGAAGAAGCTATCTTAAAATATAGTTAGGCAATTAGATTGTCAATGTTATTGCTGAAGTCAAAACTTTATACTTTTTACTATCTTTGCACATGATAAAATCAATGACAGGCTTTGGCTTGGCCTCTACAGATCATGAAAACGTAAAGTTTGCAGTAGAGATAAAATCTTTAAACTCGAAGTTTTTAGAATTAAATTTAAAATTACCCAGAGCATATTCAGATAAAGAACTTTTGTTGCGTAATACCTGCAGCAAAGATATAGAACGTGGAAAAGTAAATGTTTCTGTAAATATTGAACGTAGTGACGACAATCAAAAAGGCGCTACTATAAACACGGTTTTATTAACTCGATATTATAAACAATTAGAAGAAATTAACGCCTCATTAGGTGCTAATTCAGCTAATCTTTTGCAAACAGCTTTAAATTTTCCAGAAGTAATTACCTATACCGAAGAAGAAGTTGGCGAAAACGATTGGGAAGTTTTACATCAAACCTTTTTAAAAGCTTTAGCAAACTTTAACCAGTTTAGAGAAGATGAAGGATCTGTTTTAAGAACTGATTTAGAGCTACGCATTCAAAATATACTTAGTTTTTTTGCAGAAATAGACAAACTTGCTCCATTAAGAGTTCCGCAGGTTAAAGCTAGACTTACTCAATTTTTAGAGGAAACGGTTGGTAAAGTAAATTATGACCAAAACCGTTTAGAGCAAGAATTGATTTATTACATTGATAAATTAGATATTACCGAAGAAAAAACTCGTCTAAAAAGTCATTGCGATTACTTTATGGCAACTTTAAAAAGCAAAGATGCAAATGGTAAAAAACTTGGTTTTATTTCTCAAGAAATAGGTAGGGAAATTAATACCATGGGCGCAAAAGCTAATGATGCCCATATACAGCAGTTGGTGGTGGGTATGAAAGAAGAATTAGAAAAAATTAAAGAACAGTTATTAAATGTATTGTAAAGTTGTAAGGTTGAGATGTTTTAACGTTCCAACTTTCTAGCTTTTCAACTTTCCAATTAAAAATGAAACAAGGTAAACTCATTATATTTTCTGCACCATCAGGAGCTGGTAAAACTACCATTGTAAGACACTTATTGAAGAAATTTCCGCAATTAAGTTTTTCCATCTCCGCTACTACACGAGATTCTAGGGGTAGTGAAAAACACAAAGACGATTATTATTTCATTAGCAAAGAAGACTTTTTACATAAAGTTGCTCGTCAAGAGTTTGTAGAATTTGAAGAAGTATATAGTGGTACTTTTTATGGCACACTGCGTTCGGAAATTGAACGAATTTGGAATGAAGGTAAACATGTGATTTTTGATATTGATGTAGAAGGTGGTTTACGCTTAAAACGTAAATATGAAGAAGATGCCTTAGCGATTTTTGTTCAACCACCATCTTTAGAAGTGTTAAAAGAACGTTTAACTGGGCGTGGAACAGATAGCACAGAAAAACTACAAGAACGATTTATCAAAGCAGAAAAAGAATTGTTATATGCAGATAAATTCGATGTGATACTCAAAAACCACGATTTAGAAATTGCTTGTAAAGAGGCTGAGAAGTTAGTTGGAGATTTTTTGAAAATTACTAATTAAGAGTTTGCTGTTAACAAATGAAAACTGGTTTATTCTTCGGATCTTTTAATCCAATTCACATTGGTCATTTGGTTATTGCCAATTATATGGCAACTTTTAGTGGTTTAAACGAAGTTTGGCTAGTTGTTTCTCCGCAAAATCCATTAAAACAAAAAAGTGGTTTAGCAAATATGTACGACCGCTTGGAGATGGCAAAATTAGCCACAGAAAATGCTCCTCAAATTAAAGTAAGTGATATTGAGTTTAAGTTACCGCAGCCTTCTTATACAATAGATACGCTTACATATCTGCATGAACGTTATCCTGAAAAGGAATTTGTGCTTATTATGGGAGCCGATAATTTAAGCTCTCTCAAAAAATGGAAGAATTTTGAAATTCTATTGAAAGACTACCATATTTATGTTTATCCTAGACCTGGAGCAGAGGTAAGTGAATGGAGAAATCACCCATCTATTACATTTACAGATACGCCAGAAATGGAAATCTCTTCTACTTTTATCCGCAAAGCATTAAAAGACAAGAAAAATATTCAGTTTTTTGTACCGGATAATGTATTGGAGTTTATTGAACAGAAAAATATGTATCGCTAATCTTAATCCGTTGGTTAAATAAAATGGACAACTAGCCTTTATAGATTAAAAATACAGTCGGCTTTTTGTGTAAATCTATTCTTTCACCTCTCCATGCGCCAACTGTCATAGTTTTAATAAATTCATCTTCACCATTAATATTACAAGCAATACAAAGTTGAGTGCTTCCATGGCAATTTTTTAACACATCTTCCAGTAAATGATTATTTCTAAAAGGTGTTTCCATGAACAATTGCGTTTGTTTGTTTCTTTCTGAAAGGTTTTCCAATTCTTTTATCCTCTTTGCCCTATCTACCTTATCAATTGGTAAATAACCATGAAATGTAAAACTTTGTCCACTAAAACCAGAAGCCATTAAAGCTTGCAGCATTGAGTTTGGACCAACTAAGGGCACAACTTTTATTCCACGCTTGTGAGCTTCTGAAACAATTTCTGCTCCTGGATCTGCCACTCCAGGACAACCAGCTTCGCTCATTAAACCTACATCAATACCCGACATTAATTGTGTGAAATAAGGCACCAATGAGTTTCCGCGTTTGTGTTTCCCGAAATCATGGATAAGTAATTCACTTTGTGGTGTTTTTATTCCAGCTTCTTTCAAAAACTTACGAGCCGTTTTTTCATTTTCTACGATGTATGTTTTTATTACATTGATGGTATCAATTAAATAGGGTGTAAAAGATTTTTGCGTTGCATTTTCTGCTAACGGAACTGGAATTAAAAACAAGGTGCCTTTTTGCATAAAAAATAATATAGGACAAAAGTACGCTTTTAAGCCAACAACTTGAACCGTTAAAATTTTTCAAAGGTTTGGCTAAACAACAAACTAACGTTATTGTTTGACTGTATTTAATAAATTGTAGCAAATTTAGTTCTGCCCGCCTTATTTTTTACACATACTAGGAGTTGCTTTTTGGTATACCTTAAAACACTTAATTGTAAAGAAAAGCGTTAAAAGGTGATAATTAAGAAGATTATTATTTTTTGATTAATCCTTTATTAAAAATGGTGTTCAAATTGATATACACAAAGCGTTAGGTTAATTATAAATTTTAAAACACACAAAAATGAAAAACATGATCAAATTACCGGCAATTGTGCTGGGGCTCATGCTCCTTCTTACCGGAACCACACAAAAAGCCATGGCACAACAAGAGGATGTTTCCTTACAATCGTTTTACGACGAGTTGTCTCCTTATGGCACATGGATCCAAGATCCACAATATGGCTACGTTTGGCGTCCTGATGTAGATCAGGAAGATTTTAGGCCATACTATAGCAATGGCCGTTGGGCGATGACTGAGTATGGAAATACTTGGGTTTCTAACTACGATTGGGGATGGGCTCCATTTCATTATGGACGTTGGATATACAACAGGTATAACCAATGGGTTTGGATACCTGATACTGTTTGGGGTCCGGCTTGGGTAAGTTGGAGAAGTGGTGGTGGCTATTATGGTTGGGCTCCTTTAGGTCCAAGCATAAGTATAGGCATCAACATTGGTAGAGGTGGATATAGAATACCAGATATGTGCTGGAACTTTATTCCTTACAGTAACATTTACTACAATAGCTATCCTCGTTATTACGGTGGCAGAAATAGAGTTTATATTCAGAATACTGTGATTATTAATAACACATATGTTCGCAATAACAGGACTTACTATACCGGCCCTAGAGCAGAAGAGGTTAGACGTGCTACCAATCAGAATGTAACTGTTTACAATGTAAATAGAAGCAGCAGACCTGGCGCAAGTAGAATTGACAATAATACTGTGAACATCTATAATCCAAGACCTAGTAGAGGTAGCTCGAATGCAAATGCAGCTCCAAGAAATGCTGTACAAGGCAGTATTAATCGTGGTCCTATCGGAAGAGATGGAAGAGATAATAATGTAAGCACTCGCCCAGAAAGAGGAAATAGCAATGGCAATTTTGGACAAGGTGATCGTAATGGAAATGAAAATAGAGGAAATGGTGGTATATCTGCCCGTCCAGGAAGAGGTGAAGTAAATACTACTCCAAGCAGAGATAATGATAATCGCGTTGGTACACCAAGAAACGATGAAGGTGGTTCTAGACCGAGTGTATTTGGAAGAAATCGTGAAAGCAGTGACAACCAACCACAACGAGTAGAGCGTAGTAGAGAAATGCCTCAACAACAAGCTCAACCTCAACGTGTAGAACGTCAAGAACCTGTACAACAAGCTCCTCAGCAAAGAGAAAGCAGACCTCAACCACAAAGAGTTGAACGTCAGCAACCGGTGCAACAAGCACCTCAAAGAATGGAAAGACCACAACCACAACGTGTAGAACGTTCTCAACCAGCACCTCAACAAAGAAGTTCTGGTGGTTCAGAAAGCCGTGGTGAAAGAGGTGGTGGCCGACCAGGGAGAGGATAAAATATAAGTATGAATACTGAAAAGATCGCCTTGTAAAAGGCGGTCTTTTTTTATGCTTAGCCTAACTACTTTATACTAGAAAGAAATTATTCTTACCTTTGCAACGCAATGAAACAAGCTACAGCCATTTTATTTCCACTTCGCTTTTTATAAAGCTTTGCTGTATTCGCTATTTAGTAAAATTTTTGCACTCATTCTCAATACAAATCCATGGTTAATCCTGAAATAGAAAAAAGAAAAACATTTGCCATTATTAGTCACCCCGATGCTGGTAAAACTACCTTAACTGAAAAGTTTTTGCTTTTTGGTGGAGCAATAAATACTGCTGGTGCCGTAAAACGGAATAAAGCGAACCAAAGTAGCACATCAGATTTTATGGAAATTGAAAAGCAACGTGGTATTTCGGTAGCTACATCTGTAATGGGTTTCGAATATAATGGGAAACGTATTAATATTTTGGATACACCTGGACACAAGGATTTTGCGGAAGATACGTATAGAACTTTGTCGGCGGTAGATAGTGTAATTCTAGTTGTTGACTGTGTTAAAGGGGTTGAGGAACAGACAGAGAAATTAATGTCGGTTTGTAGAATGCGGAATACACCTGTTATTATTTTCATTAATAAAATGGATCGTGAGGGTAAAGATGCCTTTGATTTGTTAGATGAAATTGAGAGTAAATTAAACATTAGTTTGTGTCCACTAAGTTGGCCAATTGGACAAGGACATACTTTTAAAGGAGTTTATAGCATTTATAATAACCATCTTAATTTATTTGAACCTGATAAAAAGAAAATAAGTGCTCCAGTAATTGAAGTAGATAATTTAGCTGATGAGAAACTGGAGAAATTCTTACCTGCAAGCGCTTTATCGAATCTAAAAGACGAATTAGAGTTAGTTGAGGGAGTGTATGGCAAGGTAGATAAGGAAATGTATTTGGAAGGATTATTGGCACCGCTATTTTTTGGTAGTGCGATTAATAATTTCGGGATTAAGGAATTGTTAGACACATTTATAAATATTGCTCCAAGTCCGAAAAGTAGAGAAGCGGAAGAGCGTACTGTGTTGGCAACGGAAAAGAATTTTAGTGGTTTTGTATTTAAAATACATGCGAATTTAGATCCAAATCATAGAGATAGAATTGCGTTTTTGAGGATTTGTTCGGGTAAGTTTGAGCGTAATAAGTTCTTTTATCACACAAGGAATAACAAGAAAATAAAATTCTCCAACCCGATGGATTTTATGGCCAATGAAAAGAGTATTGTGGAAGAGGCTTGGCCAGGCGATGTGGTTGGTTTGTATGATAGTGGTACATTTAAAATTGGCGATACATTGACGGAGGGTGAGAAACTACAATTTAAAGGTATTCCGAGCTTCTCTCCAGAGATTTTTAAGGAAGTTGAGAATAGAGACCCTTTAAAAACTAAACAGCTTGAAAAAGGCTTACAACAATTAACCGAAGAAGGTGTTGCGCAATTATTTGTGATGCAACCTGGAAATAGAAAAGTTATTGGTGCTGTTGGAGATTTACAGTTTGAGGTAATTGCATTTAGGTTGGAGCATGAGTACGGTGCAAAAGCACATTTTAGGATGTTGACCTATACACGTTCTAACTGGGTAACCTCAAAAGACCCTAAAAAATTAGAAGAGTTTTTAAAACGTAAACAACAACATATTGGTGAAGATAAAGATGGTAATCCGGTTTATTTAGCGGATAATGAGTTTATGATTAATATGACGATGAGGGATTATCCAGATATCGAGTTCCATAAAACAAGTGAGTTCAAGTAGTTCATTCGTTCAATCGTTATTAGTAAAAACCCTCGTAGATTAAAATTCTACAAGGGTTTTATATTATTTCAACTTGCCTAAAGCAGTTTTAATTCTTGGCATCATATCCTTAATATCTTGCAATGAACAACCTCCTATTGAAGCCCTAAACCAAGGCATATTTTCATCGTTACCAAAAGCAGAGAATGGAACAATTGCTGTTTGTGCTTCTTTAATTAAATAGAAATTTACGTCAGCGCTATTTTTTAGTAAATCGCCAGTAGGCGTAGTTTTGCCAATGTAATCGATTTTTAGGGTTAAGTAAATTGCTCCCATCGGGATAACCGCATCAACTGCAAACCCATCACTTTTTAAGTGCTGAAAACCGTTGTATAATTCATCTAAACTTGCTTGAACTTGTGCTTTAAAGCTGGTTAAAAATTCATCGACCAAAGTTTTATTTTTGAAATAATCTGCTACTGCAACTTGCTCCGCCTTAGGGGCCCAAGCACCAATGTGACCTAATAAAGATTTCATTTTGCTCACCACTTTTTCTGATCCGAATGCCCAGCCTACACGCACACCTGTAGCTGCTAAACATTTAGAAATTCCATCAATATAAATTACATAATCTTTTAATTCTGGACGCAAACTTACTGGATTTACGTGTTCTTTATCAAAAGTTAATAACGAATAAATCTGGTCGTACATAATGTACAAAGGCTTTTCATCCGCTTTGCGTGATTTATTTTCTTCTATTACGATATCACAAATTTCTTCCAACTGTTGTTGTGTAAACATAGTACCTGTTGGATTTAATGGCGAACACAAAGCCAATAAAGTTGCACCTTTTAAATATGGTTTCAACTGATTAGCAGTTGGCATAAAATTATTTTCTACTGTAGTTTCTATCGCAATTCCATTAGCAGATGAAAGGTGGCAATAGTGGTTATTATTCCAAGATGGTGCTGGATAAATTACTTTATCTCCAGGATCAATTAAGGCTAAATATAGTGCATAAATTAATGGTCGGGAGCCACCCGCAATTAGAATTTCGTTTAGTGAATAATCTAATTCGTAACGATCTTTCAGAATTTCGACAACTGTTTCGCGTAATGGCAAAATACCATCTGCTGGAGGATAATTAGTATGACCTTCACGATATGCTTTTACTATAGCTTCTTCTAAAGGTTTAGGTATTGGAAAAATGGATGAATCAAAATCGCCAATAGTTAGGTTTGCAATTTGCGCTCCTTTACGTTTCATATCATTTACTTCGTTACCGATTTTAATGATTTCTGAGCCGATAAGTGTATTTGCCAATAGTGATACATTCATTTTATGTAGATTTTATTTTATACTAAGCTAATAAGTTGACAATTGCCTGATTTGTTTTATCAAACTTGAATTGAGCCAAAACTTCATTCATCATAGCTTCAATTTCTGGATTACACAAGTTACCAATACTTCCCTCGTGTGTATGTTTAACTGTTTTATTTGGTGCAAAAGTTCCTTTATCAATAGTTTCTCCTACAATTTTATAGGCTTCTCTAAATGGAGTTCCGTTTAAAGCTAATTCGTTAACTACATCTACACTAAATAGGTAATCGTACTTTTTATCATCTAAAATATGATCTTTAACGGTGATGTTTTGCAACATGAACGTTGTCATTTCCAAGCACTCATTTAAAGATGTAATTGCAGGGAAAAGGTTTTCTTTTAATAGCTGTAAATCTCTATGATATCCAGAAGGTAAATTTGTAGTCATCATTGCAATTTCATTTGGCAAAGCCTGAATTTTATTGCAACGTGAACGGATTAATTCAAAAACATCTGGATTTTTTTTATGTGGCATAATGCTCGAACCCGTTGTTAATTCATCAGGGAAACTGATAAATCCAAAGTTTTGATTGATAAACAAGCAAACATCCATCGCCATTTTGGCTAAAGTTGCAGCTACTGATGACATCGCCTGACCTAAAATTCTTTCAGTTTTTCCTCTCCCCATTTGGGCATAAACTACATTGTAATTTAGCTTTTCAAAGCCCAACAATTCAGTAGTCATCGTTCTATTTAACGGAAAAGAAGAACCATAACCTGCTGCAGAACCCAATGGGTTTTTATTGCAAACTTTATAAGCAGCCAACATTAATTCCATATCGTCAGCCAAACTTTCTGCATAGGCACCAAACCATAGGCCAAAAGATGATGGCATAGCAATTTGTAAGTGCGTATACCCAGGCAATAATTTGTCCTTATGTGTATTGCTAAGCTTAATTAATTGATTAAACAGGGTGGAAATATTTTCTACTATTTCTTGAATGCAAGCTCTGAAATATAGTTTTAAATCAACCAAAACCTGATCATTACGTGAGCGACCACTATGAATCTTTTTACCTGCTTCGCCGATTCGTTGTGTCAATAACCACTCTACTTGAGAATGTACATCTTCCACACTATCGTCAATGGTAAATTTACCATCTTCAATTTCTTTATAAATTAGTTTTAAGGCAGTTTGAATTTCTGTCAATTCATCAGCTGTTAGCAAATTAATACTGGCCAACATTTCTACGTGGGCCAAAGAACCTAATACATCAAAAGCTGCCATTTGTAAATCCAGTTCTCTGTCTTTACCAACTGTAAATGTTTCGATGCCTTTATTTACTTCAATATTTTTTTGCCAGATTTTCATCGTTACTTTATATCTATTGTGATGAATTTTGCTTACGCAGTTTTCATTTCTTTGGATTCGAATTATGCTTAAAATACTTACAAAAGTACTAAAATCGCCTCGTTTATTTATTTCCCGCCTACAACTGGTTTTAACATATTAATGTACCCATTTATGCCTTCGGCGATTTCATGAACATATAAAAATTCATCAGCCATATGCGAACGACCAGAAAAACCAGGCCCACATTTTAGAGAGGGAATATCTAATAATGCTTGATCTGATGTAGTTGGCGAGCCATATGTATTTCTACCTAATGCTATTCCAGATTGTACAATTGGGTGGTTCTTATCAATTTTTGATGGTTTTAACCGGACAGATCTAGGTTTAACTTCACAGTTTACGTGTTGCTTAATGATTTCAACTACTTCTTCATTGGTATATGAATCGGTAACACGAACATCAACAGTAAACGTGCAACTTGCGGGTACCACGTTATGCTGTGAGCCTGCGTTAATGATGGTGACCGTCATTTTTACCGGCCCAAAAACTTCAGATACTTTTGGAAATTGATACGTTTTAAACCATTCCATATCTTGTAAAGCTTTATAAATTGCATTTTCACCTTCATCTCTTGCGGCATGACCTGCTTTCCCATGAGCAATACAATCTATCACTAATAAACCTTTTTCGGCAATGGCCAAGTGCATTTCTGTTGGCTCACCTACTATAGCAAATTCTATTGGGCCAAGATCAGGAATTACCAATTCTAAGCCATCATTACCCGAAATTTCTTCTTCAGCAGTTGCCGCTAAACAAAAATTATAGGTAAGGTTTTCTTGTGGATAAAAATATAGGAAAGTAGCAATTAATGATACTAAACAGCCGCCAGCATCATTACTTCCTAGACCAAACAGTTTATCATCTACAATATCTGGAGAAAAAGGATTGCGTGTATAGCCTGAATTTGGTTTTACAGTATCGTGATGTGAATTTAATAAAACCGTAGGTTTTGATGGATCGAAATATTTATTGTAAGCCCAAATATTGTTCAGTTTACGAATAGTCTTTACGCCGTGTTGTTGCAAAAAAAGTTCAATTTTATTGCCTGTTTGCTGTTCTTCTTTACTAAAAGATGGTGTTTTAATCAATTCACGCAGCAGTTCGGTGCTTTCTTCTATGAGTTTGTTAATCATAATTTTGATTTAAGATTTCGAAATTCCTCATTTCAAATTAATCATTATATAGGCCAGCTGCTTTTTTAGCGGAAAGCTTAATTCCTTTAATAAATGCCGAGCTAAAACCATTGTGCTCCATCTCATTTAAACCTGCGATTGTACATCCTTTTGGTGAGGTCACTTTATCGATTTCTCCCTCTGGGTGACTTTGGGTTAACAATAACAAATCTGCTGCACCTTTTGCGGTTTGCACAGCCATTTTCAACGCATCATGTGCGTGAAATCCAATTTCAACTCCACCTTGTGAAGCGGCTCTGATGCTCCGTAAAAAGAAAGCAATACCACAAGCGCAAAGTGCTGTTGCTGAAGTCATTAAATCTTCATTAATGGTAACAACCGAGCCAACTGTTTCAAAAAGTGTAGTTACTTCTTTCATGTTTTTATCAATCGCATTATCACTAGCAATACATGTCATGCTTTGCCCAATAGCAATTGCGGTATTTGGCATTGCTCTAATTACCTGTACATTATTGCCTAATTCTTTGCGCACATCTTCACAACTTACACCAGAAACTACCGAAATTATTAATTGTTTTTCTGGATTTATTGAGGATGCAATTTCTTCTAAAACTTTTTTTAATTGTTGCGGCAATACTGCTAAAACAACGATATCAGCATTATAAATTGCGACAATATTATTATCGCTCACATTAAAACCAGCAGCTACTTCATTAGTCATGAGTTTTAGGTTGCGTCTAGTTAATGTAATGTCATCTGGCTTACAGTAGGCTTTATTTACTAGGCCTTTTGCAAGCGAAAGACCAATGTTTCCACTACCGATAATGGTTATTTTTTTCATGATTTTAGTTTAATGGTTGATTGCTGTATATCTTCTTATTTTAACATCTTAGTTCCAAATAGTCCATTACTTAATTCAGAAAGTTCGTCGGCTTTACCTATATAAACTGCTGAAACACCTTTTTTAATCGCCTCGAAAGCATTATGAAGTTTAGGAATCATCCCACCTTGAACCGTCCCTTCCGCTTTTAAACCTTCGAATTCAGCTGCCTTAATTTCTCTTACTACCGAATTATCAACATTTACATCTTTTAAAACCCCTTTTTTCTCAAAGCAATACACTAAACGAGTTTCATATGTTGCTGACATTGCAATTGCCAAAGATGAAGCGATGGTATCTGCATTTGTATTTAATAATTGCGAATCTCCATCATGTGTAATGGCACATAGAACAGGTGTTAAGCCAACTTTTAATAAATTATCCAACGTAGTTGATGACACAGAATCTTCATCTAAATCGCCCACATAACCATAATCAATTTCTTTTACAGGACGCTTTTTTGCTTTGATTATATTTCCATCTGCACCAGTTAAACCAATTGCATTACAATGCTTTGCTTGCAATTGTGCTACCATATTTTTATTGATCAACCCAGCATAAACCATCGTTACAATGCGTAAAGTTTCAATATCGGTAATCCTTCTACCATCAACCATTTTGGCTTCAATACCTAATGATTCGCCAAGCTCTGTTGCAATTTTACCACCACCATGAACCAAAATTTTATCTCCAGGTAAGGCTGTAAAATCTAATAAAAACTGATGTAGATTTTCAGAATTATCAATTACATTTCCGCCTATTTTGATGATGGTGAGTTGTTTCATATTATAGTTTTTCTAATAGTGTTTTTAAAACTGCTTGCGCTGCCCAAAGACGATTCCCAGCTTCATGAATAACTAAAGAATTTGGCCCATCTAATATTTCTGATGATAACTCTAAATCACGACGAACGGGTAAACAGTGCATTACTTTTGCATCGTTTGTTAGTCCTAACTTCTCGTTGTTCATCATCCAACCGTCTGGATACGTTAAAACTTTACCATATTCTTTGTAGCTACTCCAGTTTTTTACATAGATATAATCTGCCCCGCTTAATGCAGCTTCTAAATCGTATTCTATTTTTGCTCCTGGAGTGAAATCTTCTGAAAGTTCATATCCCTCTGGTTGAGCAATTGTAAAATCTAACATATTTTCTTGCTGAGCTTTGCACATCCATTCGGCAAAAGAATTTGGAACAGCTTGTGGTAAGGCTTTAACATGTGGCGCCCAAGCTAATACAACTTTAGGTTTAGCATTAGCACCAACTCTTAATGGATTCCAAGTTTCATGAATGGTAATTAAATCTGCAAAGCTCTGCAAAGGATGACGTGTAGCACTCTCTAAACTTACCACAGGCACACCACAATACTGCACAAATTTAGTGAAGAAATCTTCGTTGTAATCTTCATCTCGGTTAGTCAATTTTGGAAAAGAACGTAAGCCCAAAATATCGCAATATTCTCCCATAACTGCTGCTGCTTCACGAATATGTTCAACTGTCGAACCATTCATAACCACGCCATCTTGCGTTTCTAAAGCCCAGCCCTCTTTATCCATGTTCATTACCATTACATTCATACCCAAATTAAGCGCAGCTTTTTGTGTGCTTAACCGTGTACGTAAACTTGGATTCATAAAAACTAAACCCAATGTTTTGTTTTTACCTAAATCTTGGTTTGCATAGGGACTTGCTTTCAATGCTAATGCATCGTTTACAAATTGTTTGATGTTTGGAACATCATGTACGGAGGTGAAAAGTTTCATTCTTTAAAGATTAAAGATGCTTCGACAAGCTAAGCATGACACTATTTATTTTACTAATTTTCCAAAAGCAGTCAAAAATTCATCTGCATGTGCTTTTGTTAAGTTCAGCGCTGGCAACAAACGAATTACATTTGGCTTTGCCTCTCCCGTAAAAATGAAATGCTTAAATAGCAATTCCTTTTTTACATGCGCTAATTCTTCTGGCAATTCAATACCAATCATTAAACCACGACCACGAACTTCGATAACTTGTTTAAATTTTTTCAGTTCAGCGATTAAGTAATTACCAACTTCTTCAGCATTTTTCATCAAGTTATCTTGCTCCATAACTTCTAAAACAGCTAATGCTGCAGCACAAGCTAGATGGTTTCCGCCAAATGTTGTTCCTAATTCGCCGTGCCAAGGCTTAAATTTTGGTGCAATTGAAATACCTGCAACTGGAAACCCATTGCCCATTCCTTTCGCCATGGTATATACATCTGCTTCTACACCTGCATAATCATGGGAATAAAATTGACCAGTACGAGCGTAACCACACTGTACAGAATCTGCAATGTAAACTGCATTATACTCATCACAAAGTGAACGAATTTTTTGCAAGAAACTTTTAGAGGCTTCTTTAATTCCACCAACACCTTGAATTCCTTCTATAATTACAGCACAAATTTCATCGCCTTGCGCTTTAAATGTTTCTTCTAACGCAACTTCGTTATTATGGGGTAAGAAAATCACATTATCAGTTTGATTAACCGGTGCTACAATTTTCGGGTTATCCGTAACTGCGACAGCTAAAGATGTACGCCCGTGAAATGCACCAGAAAAAGCAATTACTTTCTTTTTTCCATTGTAAAACGATGCCAACTTTAAAGCGTTTTCATTTGCTTCTGCTCCAGAATTACATAAGAATAATTGAAAATCTTTTTTTCTAGAAATCTGACCTAATTTTTCGGCCAATTGCACTTGCAAAGGGATTTTAACCGAATTAGAATAAAATCCTACTTTATTTAATTGATCCGTTAAACGTTTTACATAATGAGGATTGGTGTGTCCGATAGAAATTACGGCATGACCGCCATATAAATCTAAATATTTTTGTTCATTGGCATCCCAAACATTGCTGCCAGCTGCTTTAGTTATTTCTATATCGTTAAGAGGGTATACGTCGAATAAATTCATTTTTTAAAGAGTTTTTGTTATTCTGAGCTTACGAAGAACTCTTTTAAGGTGCTTCGATAAACTCAATATTACATGTTATTAAAAATTAGCTGCTTTTAATTTCAAGCCTGCCGTTTCTTCCAAGCCAAATAGCAAGTTCATATTTTGAACAGCTTGCCCGCTTGCACCTTTTAATAGGTTATCAATAATGCTGATGATGAATAATTTATTACCGTGCTTTTCTATATAAATCAGCGCTTTATTGGTGTTTACAACCTGTTTTAAATCGATGTTTTTCCGACTTACATGTGTAAATGGATGGACGCTATAATACTCTTCATATAATTTTTGCGCTTCTTCCAAAGTCAAATCACTTTCAACATACATTGAAGCCAAAATCCCTCTAGTAAAAGCACCACGTTGTGGGATGAAATTTAAAACCTCTGAAATAGAAGGTTGAAGTTGCACTAAACTTTCTCCAATTTCATTTAAATGTTGATGCTCAAATGCTTTGTAAATAGAAAGGTTATTATTTCTCCAACTGAAATGCGAAGTAGTTGATAAACTTTGCCCTGCGCCAGTTGAGCCTGTTGTTGCATTAATATGAACTTCACTTTTAATTAACCTTTTTGCTGCTAAAGGCAATAAACCCAATTGAATGCATGTTGCAAAACAACCTGGATTTGCAATGTTTTTTGCAGTTTTTATCGTATCACGATTTAATTCTGGCAAGCCATAAACAAACTCACGATTCTCGAATTTAGCGTTTGCAGTTAATCTAAAATCTTGAGATAAATCGATGATTTTGATATTTTCGTTAATTGGGTTTGCTGCTAAAAACTTCTTTGCATCACCATGTCCAACGCATAAAAATAACACATCAATATGTTGAGGGATTTCATTTATAAATCTTAAATCAGTATCCCCAAATAAATCCGTGTGCACATCAGAAATTAAATTCCCTGCATTACTACTGCTATTTACAAAAGCAATTTCAACGTTCGGGTGGTTAATTAAAATGCGCAACATTTCGCCTCCAGTGTATCCTGCTCCACCAATTATACCTGCTTTTATTTTTTTACTATTCACAATCTGTTCTGTCATTTTGAGTTGATGGATAGGAGAAAAGTATAAATTCTAAATCTTGATCTGTTTCATTCGAGATTTTATGTTTGTCGCCAGCTTTTATTTGTAAGCCATTATTTGCATTTACTAAAATGGTCTCATTTTCAATTAAAAATGTCGCCTGTCCTTTTAGGATAAAGAAAAATTGTTCTGCGTAAGTATGGAAATGCAATTTCTCGGCAGTTTGAGCAGGCATTAATTCTTGTTTAATAGCTGCATCAGCTTTGCTTACAAAATCCCATCCATCACAGTTACCCCCCCATTTGTAGTGGTCCAAACAATTTTCTTTTGAAAAGACGTTTATCATTATAGTTAATTAATTAAATGAGATAGCTTCGTTGTTTCTTCTTGTAAAGACGAATTTTATTCTTCGTTAACTTTATGCCAAATCATTACTTGGTTCCCAAATATTTTAGAGAAACCTTTCACATCATCTCCACTCCAAGCGTTATTCATTTCGCCATAACTACCAAATTTATTGCTCATTAAATCGTGGTTAGATTCAATACCTATAATTTGGAAACGATATGGTAGTAATTCTACAAATACTTTTCCGCTTACTACTTTCTGAGTATCGGTTAAAAATGCTTCGATATTCCGCATAATTGGGTCGTGGAATTGACCTTCATGCAACCAGTTACCGTAAAACGATGACAACTGTTCTTTCCAACTTAATTGCCATTTGGTCAACGTATGTTTTTCTAACGTATGGTGTGCTTTGATAATGATAATTGGCGCAGCCGCTTCAAAACCAACACGACCTTTAATACCTATAATTGTATCTCCAACGTGAATATCTCTACCAATGCCGAAGGGTTGAGCAATTGCTTGTAGTTTTTGGATAGCTGTTACAGGATTTAATTTTTCTCCATCAATAGCAACCAATTCTCCTTTCTCAAAAGTTAATTCAATTCTTTTTGTTTCTGATTCTGAAACTTGGGTTGGCCAAGCGCTTTCTGGTAAAGTTTCGTTGGATGTTAATGTTTCTTTTCCACCAACAGATGTTCCCCATAATCCTTTATTTATTGAATACCTAGCTTTTTCTGCACTATATTCTACACCATGTTTCGCTAAGTATTCTATTTCCGCTTCGCGGGATAATTTTAAGTCTCTAATAGGCGTAATGATTTCAACCCCTGGAATAAGAATATTGAAAATCATATCAAAACGAACTTGATCATTTCCAGCTCCAGTACTTCCATGTGCAACATAATCTGCTCCAATTTTCTTTACATAATTAGCAATTGCAGTTGCTTGGCTTACACGTTCTGCACTCACAGAAAGTGGATATGTCGCATTTTTCAATACATTGCCAAACACTAAATATTTGATACAACCATTGTAGTAATTTTCAGTTTCATCTACTACCGCATGAGATGCAACACCTAAAGCATAAGCACGTTTTTCAATTTCTTGCAATTCATCATCAGAAAAACCACCAGTATTTACAATTACCGAGTGAACTTCTAAATTACGGTCTTCTGCTAAGTGAATACAGCAAAATGAGGTGTCTAATCCTCCGCTAAATGCTAAAACAACTTTCTTCTTCATTTATTTATTAAGTAAAAGGGTAAACAATACAAAAATGGATTTTAATCCTGATTTTGGTTTTAAAATTAAACGTTGCTTAATACGCATAAAACGCTCATACAGTGTTGGATTTTTTTGCAATTCTTCGGCAAAATTCTTAGCCGCTTCGTGTTTCTTCTCTGCTGGATCATATAACATAGCTGTACACATGCATATTTTACGATCTTTGCTTTTTAAGATTTCAAAGTTCACGCAGCTTTGGCATCCTTTCCAAAAATCTTCATCTTGCGTTAATTCAGAATACGTAACGGGTTCATATCCTAAATCTGAATTAATTTTCATCACAGCTAAACCAGTAGTTAATCCAAATATTTTTGCCTTTGGATATAATGTTCTCGATAGTCCGAAGATTTCTTTTTTAATCGCATTTGCTAATCCTGCTTTTCTAAACTGTGGACTTACAATTAAGCCAGAGTTAGCTACAAATTGTCCATGGCTCCAGGTCTCAATATAACAAAAGCCAGCCCATGTGCCATCTTTGTGAAAAGCAATTACTGCCTTTCCTTCTTCCATTTTACCAGAAATGTACTCAGGCGAACGTTTTGCTATGCCAGTACCTCGAGCTTTAGCAGATTCGGCCATTTCGGTCACAATCTCTTCAGCAAAAACACGATGCTCTGGGATAGCTACCTGGACTATAAATTCGTCAATATTCATTCGTTTTCTAACGAAAAATTAAGATATTCTTGTTAATTGGGTTTTTAGAGAGGATCAATTCCTCATTGGTATTAGTAAGATGTACTAAATACGCGGCGTATAATTTTGCCGATTTGTAGTAATAAAAAATACGGGTCGTAAGCGTTCAATAAACAAACTTTTAGAGGCAATATTCTTTGCTTCTAAAATAGAAAGTTTATGGATGATGTGCTTGCTCATTATTTTGTATGCTAGCCTGTATAAATTACTTGAGCCGCAAAGGTTTAAATAAAAATTGAGTTGTGCAATAAGAATCTGATTTTTTTAAGTTTTTTGTCCGTTTTATTAAACTATTTTGACTAAAACAGATCATAATTACGCAAACAATTGAAATGTGCTTAATGCATTGTTTCTTGATAGATTATCATTTAACAAAGTTTAACATCCATTTTATTAGATAAAACCAATATTTGCATATACTAGATCCGAAAAAATTTAGTGTATAGTTTTTCACAAAATCCTTATAATTTATTTCAATATGAAAGAGATTTACTTAACGACTCCATTAAAAAAATTACCACAGTTGAAAATTTATTTTTCATTAATTTTAATTTCCCTCACAACTTTAATTTCTTGTAAAAAGACAACTATTGAATCCTCTAATCTTGTTGCCTTTAGTGTTGTAAATGCATCTCCTACTTTTGCTACATATGACGTTTATTTAAATGATGGAAAACTTAACAGTGTTGCCTTGCCATTTGGAGGATCGACCAAGTATGGTCAGTACACGGCGGGTACTCAGAATATAAAATTTACAACATCTGGACGATCAGAGAGCTTATTAACTAAAAGCATCTCTTTAACTCCAAATATTTATCAAACTTTTTATTTAATTGATAGACCTGGTAGTTTAGATGGTTTATTAGTAACTGATGATGTAAGTGCAAATTCGAATGATAAAGCTTTTATTCGATTTATTAATTTATCACCAGATGCCCCTGCATTGGATTTAACCGTAACTAATGGAACTTCTTTGATTACAGGTAAAGCGTATAAAGCTGCAAGTCCTTTTACAACACTTGCCTCTGGCACCTATTCTTTTGATTTAAAAGATGGTGCAGGTAGTGTTAAAGCAACACTACCTAATGCTGTTTTAACTGCCGGCAAGTATTATACCATTATTTCGAGAGGTTTGATTAATCCAGCAAATAGTTTAGAGCATCCATTAAGCATTCAGGTTATTTTACATCAATAAGCTTATCGATCGAACCTGAAGAAATGGGCTAATAAATTGGTTTTACCATTAATTAGATCTGTAACTATATCTGCTCCAATAACCGAAAAAGTAATTCCATTACCTCCAAAGCCTAAGCAAAAATAGCTGTTCGGAAATTTAGAATGGGCGCCAATATAAGGTAGCCCATCTTTTGTTTCTCCAAAAGTACCAGACCACCTAAAATCTTCAATAAAATTTATATCAGGCAAGAATTTTTGAAAAGTTTTAAGCAGTTTAGCTTTTTTATTATCTAATAATAAATCTCTTTTTATTGCATTTTTAAAATCTTCATCTTCTCCACCAACCAACATTCTTCCATCCTCCGTACTACGCAAGTATAAATATGGCGCATCAGTATTCCAAAATAGAGTTTTTGAAATGCTATCGCTTAAATCCTTCATGTATTCACTAACCATTGCATAGGTGCTTTTCAATTTTACAATTTTTTTAGGCAACATTTGTTGAGTTTCGTACCCCGTGCAATAAATTATTTTTTTTGCTTTAATTTCAGCTTTTGTATCTGTTATTACCGTAACGCTATCATCCTTATACTTAACTGTTTTTAACTCTGTTTTATCAAAAACTTGTAATCCTTTTTTAACATTATAACTAAGCAAATCATGTGTTAAACAAAATGCATCAATACTGCCACCATCTTCAGATAAGATCCCGCCTTCTGCCCCTAAACCATATTTATTTTTAATGTCAACAGCATTAAGCCACTCTACTTTAAAACCATTTTGTTTCCTAGTTTCAAATTCAGTTTTAAGCCACTTTAAATCTTTAGGATTACTAGCAAAATATAACGATTCTTTAGATTTAAAACCACAATCTGAATTAATGTCCTCTGTTATTTTTTTTAATTGATAAATAGAGTTTCTACATGCCTGATAGCTCGCTACTGCGCCTTGTTCCCCAATTTTTTTTATGAGTTGGTATAGGGGAATATCAATTTCATATTGTAGCATAGCAGTCGTTGCAGAAGTGCTTCCATTAGCAATTTCTCGCTTATCTATGAGAACAGTATTAAAACCTTTTTGTATACAGGCATGTGCCATTAAGGCGCCTGTAATTCCTCCGCCCACAATAAGCACATCACAATTAATATCTTCTCTTAATGAAGGATAAGAGTTTAGGATTCCATTTTTAATTAAAAAATAGGGTTCGTTTGATCTAATATTCACGCATCACTAACAGTAAAGTCAGAATTATGTTTGATGAGCGTTAAATTAAATGGCCCAACCCTTATTTAGAATTATTCAAAATAATTTGGATAGCAATATTTTTCGTTGTTAATTTGCGACTGTTTAGAATTAATCCAAATAAAAACAATCATGCGAATACAACTACGATTTAAAATTATCTTGCTCTTAACCTTATTTTCTGCATCAGCCTTTGCACAACAACACGGTAGTATTAAAGGCAAAATCACAAGTACCGATGGCAAGCCCGCAGCTTACGTAAATATCGGCTTGAAAAACAATGTTATTAGCGCTGTGTCTAATGACAATGGAGAATACACTTTCCCAAGAGTTAAACCTGGTGCTTACACTATAAAAGTTAGTGCCGTAGGCATTAATCCTCAAGAAAAAAACATAACTATTACTGCTGGAGAAACTGTAACACTTGATTTTGTTTTAACAGAAAACAGCCAAATTTTGGAAGCTGTTACCATTGCTGGTAAAAATAACAGGTATAAAATCAGCTTACCATCTGCTTCACTGAGATTAAACGAACCCCTTTTAGAAGCTCCACAAAATATACAAACCGTAAGCAATTCTACATTAAAAGATCAGCAAATTATTAGTATGAGTGATGGTTTAATTAAAAATGTAAGTGGTGCAACGAGATTAGAGCATTGGGGGGATTTATATACTAACATTACCATGCGTGGTTCTCAAATTCAAGCCATGCGCAATGGGTTTAATTTTGTTTCGTCTTACTGGGGACCGTTAACTGAAGACATGAGCATTGTTGAACACATTGAGTTCGTAAAAGGACCAGCAGGATTTATGCTTGGCAATGGCGATCCCAGTGGTATGTATAATGTTGTAACTAAAAAACCAACTGGATTTAATAAAGGCGAAGTTTCGTTAACTGTTGGAAGCTTTGATTTATACAGAACAACACTAGACTTTGATCATAAAGTAACTAACGATGGCAAATTATTATTCAGATTAAATGCTGCCGTGCAAACTAAAGGCTCTTTTAGACCTTTTGAAAAAAATGACAGATATACATTTGCTCCGTCATTGAGTTATCAACTATCAAATCGCACTAAACTTACGGCTGAATACACTTTGCAAAATGCAAAAATGACCGAAGTTGGTTCATATTATATCTTTAAACCAGACGGAGGCTATGCTTCATTACCAAGAAACTTTACGCTTACACAACCTGGTGTGCAACCTACAAGAATTAACGATCATAGTGTTTTCTTAAACTTACAACACAATTTTAGCACTGACTGGAAATTAACCGCTCAAGTTGCTTATTCAAAATATTTACAAAATGGATCAAGTTCTTGGCCATCTGTAATCAACTCAAATAATACTGTAATTAGAAATGTTGGGATCTGGGATGCTGAAAGCACGATGAAATTAGCTCAGTTATTCATCAATGGGTTAGTGAAAACAGGTGGAATAAACCACAGAATTATAGCAGGCTTTGACGGTGGGAAGAAAAATTATCTAGCTGATTGGGGTCAATCGCATGATTTAGATTTACCATCTTCTCCATTTGATTTAAACAATCCCAATTATGGTTTTCCATCTAACGGCTACCCTAATTTTGATAGAGAAACGCCCTTATTACAACGAGCAATTGCTGCTGGTGGTTTAATGGATCAGAAATATCTTAGCGGTTATGTACAAGATGAGCTTGGTTTCTTTAACAATAAAGCTCGTTTGACCTTAGCAGGAAGATATACCTATGTAAGTCAATCTGCTTGGGGAGGCCCTTCTGATAAAGCAAAACATTTTACACCTAGAATTGGATTAAGTGTTTCCCTTGATGAAAACACAGCTATATATGCTGTATATGACGAAGCTTTTACTCCACAAAGTGGATTATTGCGTAGTGGTGGAACTCCAGATCCAATTACTGGAACAAACCACGAGATTGGTATTAAAAAAGATTGGTTTGATGGCAAGTGGAATACCACAATTTCTGCCTACAGAATACTTAAACAAAATGAGCTTACTGGCGATCCAAAAAACAAAGCTGGCGAAACGTTTAGTATTGTTGTTGGAGAAAAAAGAGCACAAGGAATCGAATTTGATTTAAGAGGTGAAATTACTGCTGGTTTAAGATTAATTGCTAACTATGCTTATACAGACGGTAAGGTTACAAAAGTTGCTGAAGGAGTTACAAGCATTGTTGTTGGAGAAGTTGTTCCTGGTTTCTCAAAACATACCACTAATGCGTGGTTAACTTATACGTTACAAAATGGAATATTAAAAGGAACTGGTATTTCTGGAGGGTTTACCTATTTAGCTGGTAGAGCAACTGGAACCTACGATGGCTCTAATGCCAATAAAAACTTACCTAACTATTTCAAATTAGATGGTGGTTTATTCTGGGAAAACAAAGCTATAAAAGTTACTGCAAATGCATTTAACATTTTAGATAAGTATTTATTCTCTGGTGCTTATTATACCGGTTATTGGAATGCTCCAGATTATGCGCAACCTGCTTATTCATGGCAAACAGAGGCACCAAGAAATTACCGTTTAAGTGTTGCTTATAAATTTTAACTCATTTATGTCCGAAAAGAAAAAAACGAAGAGTTTTAAATATTGGATAGGTAGAATGCACTTATGGCTTGGATTAACATCTGGGCTATTTGTGCTTTTCTTAGGCATAACTGGTTGCATTTTAGCATTTGAACGAGAAATAGAAGATGCAGTACAAACCTATCGTTTTACTGAAATACAAAACAAACCATTATTACCTCCTACAAAATTAAAGGAAATTGCAGATAATGCCCTACCAAACAAAAAAGCACACAGCATTAATTATCAGCTTGGAAGAACGGCACAGGTAGTTTATTACAATGAAGCACCAGAATACTATTACATCGTTTTTGTAAGCCAATATACTGGTGAGGTAATAAAAGTTAAAGACATGAGTGAAGATTTCTTCAGAATTGTAATTAACGGACATTATTATTTATGGTTACCCCCAGAAATTGGTCAACCTATATTAACAACTGCCACAATGATTTTTGTGTTGTTATTAATCTCAGGTTTAGTATTATGGTGGCCGAAAAGTAAGGCTGCAAGAAAGCAACGTTTTAGCGTAAAATTGAAATCAAAATGGCGTAGGCTAAATTATGATTTACACAACGTGTCGGGCTTTTATATGACTTTCATTGTTGTTTTCATCGCTTTATCTGGAATGGTAATGGGCTTTCAATGGTTTGCTAAATCTGTTTATTGGGTAAGCTCTGGTGGTGAATTTATGAATGTTTTTGAAGAAACTTTTTCCGATACGACACGAGCAAGTTCTTTAAGTTTAAATGCTGCAGCGGCAGATCAACTTTGGGCTCGCTTCGTAAAAGAAGATCCATCGTTTAAGGGAAGTTTGGATGTTCATGTTCCAGAAAATGAAAAAGCTGCAATTGAAATTGCTAAAAACCCAGATCCAGAAACATATTGGAAAGCAGATTATCAATATTTCGATCAACATACATTAAAAGAAATTGAAGTTAAACACATGTATGGCAAATTTGCGAATGCCAGCACAGCTGATAAAATCTCCAGAATGAATTACGATATCCACGTTGGAGCAGTTATGGGTTTGCCAGGAAAAATATTAGCTTTTTTTGCAAGTCTAATAGCAGCAAGTATGCCGGTTACTGGGGTGATAATTTGGCTTGGAAGAAAGAAAAGATCTAAAAAACTAAACTCAATATAAAATGAAAAACCTAAATCTATTATTCGTTTTGCTCCTTTTTGCATCAAGCATCAATGCCCAAACAAAACTAGACCAAGATCGAGAAGCGATTAAAGCTCTAGCTGGATTTTACAAAGTAACTTTTAATTATGCAGAAACTTTTTCTCCAGATGACGATTATAAATTTCATGAAAGACATCGTTCTTCAGCCAAAGAAATTGCTATTATTTTAGAAGACTTCTCCTAAGAAAATTGTTATTCAGCATTTGTTGGTAATGAGAGGAGATAGCATGATCATTAAACACTGGAGAGAAGATTGGACTTATGAAGACACTCAGATATTGGCTTACGATAAGGATAATGCATGGAAAAAAGTAATCCTTTCTACAAATGATGTGAAAGGAAAATGGACACAAAAAGTTTTCCAAGTAGATGATAGTCCGCGTTACCAAGCTATAGGAACTTGGGTACATGTTGATGGCAGGCACCAATGGCAAAGCAATACGGATTCTCCGCTTCCACGTAGAGAAAATACAGAACGTAATGATTACAACGTGTTAAATCGGGGCAACAATATTTACTTAACGGCAAATGGTTGGATGTTTGAGCAAGACAATAAAAAAATCATCCGTTCTGAAAAAGGTGATAAACTTTTGGCGATGGAAAAAGGGATGGAAGAGTTTGTTAAGACAGATCCAAAATCTTTTGGTTACGTACAAACATGGTGGAAACAGCAACAAGCATTTTGGAAAGATGCTCGTGAAACATGGGATGTAGTTTTTGCAGAAAATAATTACCTTAAACTTGTTCCAAAAGTGGATGACAAATTATTGTATGAGCAATTCTTTGCACTTGGAGATCAGTCTGCAAAAGAAAACTGGAGCTCAGCTAAAAATAAAGAGAATATTAAAAAGGTGATCGATTCTTATTTAGCAAAAGCAAGCTAAGTAAACTTTGATGAGCCGCAGATGCGCAGATTACTTGAGGAGAAAAACCAATAGAAAATCTGTGCATCTGCGGCTTTCCTATATGGTAAATTTACCTTTTTATCAATCATTTATTATCTTGCCAAAAAGCTGCTATTTATGAGGAAAATCCTGATCATTTCAATTCTGTTAGCTAGTTTAACTAGTTATGCCCAAGATTTAAACTATGCTCGAAAAACCTTAAATACGCTTACCTCTAAAGAATTTTGGGGAAGAGGCTATACCAAGAACGGAATGAGTAAAGCAGCAGATTTCATCGAATCTCAGTTTAAATCTTTTGGGTTACAACCTATGGATGGAAAGGATTTTAAACAATCATTTTCATTTTCCGTAAATACTTTTCCGGGAAAAATGGAGCTTAAAATTAATGGCAAAAAACTAATTCCAGGAGAAGATTTTATAGTTGGACAAGCAAGTGTTGGCGTAAAAGCAACAGCAGATCTAACACAAAAAGATAGTGTGAATTTTTTAGATGATAGAGATAGGATATTAGTTAGTTTGAAGGATAAATTGACTTGGTCTGTTTCTCAAAAAGTAAACGATTATACTGAAATTTCAATCAAAAAATCAGCGCTTAATGAAAAACCAAAAAGCATAGAAACGACTATCGAAAATGTTTTTATTCCAGAATTTAAAGCAACAAATATTTGTGCTGTTGTTAAAGGAACAACTAAACCTGATTCCGTTATTTTAATTACTGCACATTACGATCATTTAGGCGGCATGGGGAAAGACACTTATTTTCCAGGCGCTAATGATAATGCAAGTGGAGTTTCATTCTTACTAAGCTTAGCGAAGTATTATGCAGCTAACCCGCAAAAATATACTATCGCATTTATCTGCTTTGCAGGAGAAGAAGCTGGTATTTTAGGTTCAAAACATTTCACTGAAAATCCATTAATTGATTTACAAAAAATAAGATTTCTAATCAATGTAGATATGGTTGGCACTGGAGAAACTGGCGCAACAGTGGTAAATGCAACGCAATACCCTAAAGAATTTACTATGCTAAATCAGGTAAACGATGCTAATAAATTATTAGTCAAAATAAATCCTCGAGGAAAGGCCGCAAATAGCGATCATTATTTCTTTACAGAAAAAGGAGTTCCAGCTTTTTTTCTTTATACACAGGGTGGAATTTCTGCTTATCACGATGTTTTCGACAAACCCGAAACTTTGCCTTTTACCGTTTATGAAAACTTATTTAAGTTATTTGTGGGGTTTAATAAAGGGTTGATGAATTAATAAATTCGCCGCTTGTCATTAAATTGTTTGGATATATAATCCATAGAAACAAATCCAATTTCATGTTGTTAATTTGTCCAAAATCATGTCATATGTCATTACTTTTCACACCGATTAACATAAAAAATATTACCCTAAAAAACAGAATTGTGGTTTCTCCAATGTGTGAGTATTCTGCAACAGATGGTTTTCCAAATAATTGGCATTTGGTTCATTTAGGAAGCAGAGCTGTTGGGGGCGCAGGCTTGATTATAACAGAAGCGACTGCTGTTTCTCCAGAAGGAAGAATTTCTGTAGGAGATTTAGGAATTTGGAAAGATGAACATATTGAAAAATTCAAAGAAATTACAGCGTTTATTCATGCGAACGGTTCTATTGCGGGTATTCAATTAGCACACGCTGGTAGAAAAGCTAGTTTTGATATTCCATGGGAAAATCCATTACAATTAGATAAACAAAATGGTGGATGGGATACCGTTTCGGCTAGTGAAATCCCGTTTAATTCGACAGATAAAACTCCAATTGCATTAACTATTGATGGAATTGAAAAAGTAAAATCAGATTTTAAATCTGCAACACAAAGAGCTATAAAAGCAGGTTTTAAACTAGTAGAAATTCACGCTGCTCATGGGTATTTACAACATCAATTTTTATCGCCATTAAGTAATAAAAGAACAGATAAGTATGGCGGCAGTTTTGAGAATAGAATCCGTTTATTAATTGAAACTGTTGAATCTGTACAAGAAGTTTGGCCAGCAGAAAATCCATTATTCGTTCGAATTTCAGCAACAGATTGGGCTGAAGGAGGATGGACTGCTGAAGAGTCAGTTCGTTTATCTGCTTTGCTAAAAACTAAAGGTGTTGATGTAATTGACACATCTTCAGGCGGATTAACTTTAGCACAAGAAATTCCTTTATCGCCAGGTTATCAAGTGCAATTTGCAGAAGATATTAAAAAACAAACTGGAATTTTAACTGGTGCTGTTGGTTTAATTACTGAGGCGCAACAAGCCGAAACCATTTTGCAAAATGGACAAGCCGATTTAATTTTAATAGCGAGAGAGTTCTTAAGAAATCCATATTTCCCTTTATATGCAGCTTTTGAATTAGGTGACGATGTAAAATGGCCATCGCAATATGAACGTGCTAAACCAAGAAAAAAACGTAGCTAGAATTTTAAAACAATTTATCTTATTTTCCACTTATATTAAAAACTAAAACTCATGTTTGATAAATTAATGGCTGCTCAGCAAAAAGCAGATGAAATTAAAAAAAGATTAGATGCAATTTCTGTATTTGGCGAAGTTGAAGGAGGCGCAATTCGAGTAACAGCGACAGCAAATAAAGCCATAACTGCGATAGAAATTAATGAAGATTTTTACAAAGATGCCGACAAAGAAGAAGTTGAAGAGCTTTTATTAACGGCTATAAATAAAGCATTATCTCAAGCAGATCAAGTGAGCGCAACTGAAATGCAAGCTGCTACAAAAGATATGTTAGGTGGACTTGGTGGTATGTTTGGCGGATAAAAGTAATTGATATGAAATATACGTATTACGGACAATCTTGTTTCTTATTAGAAACGGATAGTAAAAAATTCTTATTTGATCCTTTTATTAGCTCAAATCCTTTGGCTAGTAAAATAGATATTACAAAAATTGAAGCTGATTATATTTTAGTCAGTCATGGACATGGCGATCATGTAGGCGATTTAATTGCACTTGCGAAACAAACAAAAGCTCAGGTTATTGCTATACCAGAAGTAATTGGATGGGTAATGAAACAAGGAATTGAAAATGTGCATCCCATGAATTTTGGAAAACACACTTTCGATTTCGGAACAGTTCGTATGGTTTGGGCAACACATTCTGCTGGTTTACCAGATGGGAGTTATGGAGGAAACCCAGCTGGTTTTGTTTTAGAATTGGATCATAAACAAATTTATTTTGCTGGGGATACGGGCCTAACAATAGAAATGAAATTATTAGCTGATCTCTATAAATTAGATTATGCTATTTTACCAATTGGAGGTAATTATACTATGGATGTAGATGATGCTGTTATTGCAGCTAATTATATCGATTGTAGTAAAATTATTGGTGTGCATTACGATACTTTCCCTGTCATAGAAATCGATTCTAAAGTTGCAGTTGAAAGTTTCAAACGAGCGCAAAAATTATTATTATTACCAGCTATTGGCGAAACAATAGATTTATAAAAAAGCCTTCCAAAAATTGGAAGGCTTTTTTTATAATAACTAGTTATGACTTAGTTTTTCTTTGCTGCTTCTTTATTTACTTTGTAACGCATATCAGCTGTACCATCTTTTTTCTTTGGACCAACAACTTTAGCTGCTTTGTTAGCTTTCAGGCGCATATCTGGTGTGCCATCTTTTTTAAGACCCACACTCGGAGCAACCGTTACTTTTTTAACTTCTTTTTTAACGGCAACCGGAGCTGTAGCTTTTACCACTGTCATTTTGGTTTCAACTTTAGCAACAGGAGCCGCTGCTTTAACTTGAGCTTTTACAGCAGTTTTTTTTGTTGCTGCTTTTGTTGCAGGAGCAGCTGTTTGTGCAAAAGTAGTAGTGATACCCAATACTGCAATCGCAATAATACCTAATAATTTTTTCATGTTTTCTATGTTTTTATAAATCTAAGATCCCCTTTACAAATGAAGATTATATGAAGTTACTGAAACTACTCATGAAGTGAAAAATTAGCACTATTCACACTTTTCCCATCTTTATCAAAATATTCATTATCAATCAATTCACCTTGTTCTGTATATCTTTCCTTAAATGCTGGTTTTCCATCCGAATAAAATGAGCGCCAAACGCCAATCTTTTTGCCACGAAAATATTTTCCTTCCATTTTAAGCTGGCTATTATCCCAATAGGTTTTAAAAATGCTATTTAAATTTCCCCAAACGTAATAGGCATTTTCTTCTAGTTGCTGATTAGGATAATACTTTTTCCATACACCATTTTTGTACCCTCTTTCATAATTGCCCTCTTCTTTTAAATTACCATTCTCATAAAAGGTATACGGACCTTTTCTAACTTCTAAATTCTTATCTGCAAAGCTGATTTTTTCTTGCAAAACATCCTTCTTATTATAAAACTTGACTACCCATAAACTATCCCTTTGTTCGACAGTTTTCTTCCATTTAGAACGTAATGGATCTTTTGAATAACCTGGAGCTGAATAAACTGTGGTGGTATCTTGCTGTGCAAAAGCTAGATTGTTAATTACAAACAATATACCTGCTAAAAAAATTACCTTTTTCATTCTGACTAACTTTAATGTGCAGCCAACCAATTATGGCCTTCGCCTATTTCAATCTCTATCGGTACTTGTGTTTTAATTGCGGTTTTCATTCGATGTGTTATGATGGCTTTCATTTGATCAACTTCCGTTTTCAATACATCAAAGACTAGCTCATCATGCACCTGCATGGTCATTTTAGATCCTAATTTTTGATCTTGCATATCCTTGTGGATATTGATCATCGCAATTTTAATTAAATCTGCTGCTGAGCCTTGAATCGGTGCATTAATCGCATTTCGCTCTGCGTAACCTCTAACAGTTTGATTTGCCGAATTAATATCTCTTAAATATCTTCTTCTACCCATTATTGTTTCAACAAATCCGTTTTCACGAGCAAAATTCATGGTATCGCTCATGTATCTTTTGATACCTGGATATTGCGTAAAATATTGCTCAATTATTTCTGCAGCCTCCTTACGTGGAATATTTAGATTCTGAGATAAACCAAATGCCGATTGCCCATAAATAATACCAAAATTTACTGCCTTTGCATTTCTACGTTGAGTAGAATCTACATCTTCAATAGCAATTCCGTAAACTTTAGCAGCTGTTGCTGTGTGAATATCAATGCCTTTACTAAATGCATCTAGCATATTTTCTTCTTTGCTTATTTCCGCAATAATGCGCAATTCGATTTGCGAATAGTCGGCAGATAATAAAATATGATCCTCATCTCTCGCAATAAATGCTTTACGTACTTCTCGCCCTCGCTCTGTTCTTATAGGAATATTTTGCAAATTCGGATTGTTAGAACTTAATCTCCCTGTTGCGGCAACTGCCTGATTATATGAAGTATGCACACGACCAGTTTTAGGATTTACCATTAAAGGCAATGCATCAACATAAGTTGATTTTAATTTTTGCAGCTGGCGGAAATCCAAAATATTTTGAACAATATCATTTTTGCTTGCTAAATAAGTCAACACATCTTCTCCAGTTTGATACTGACCTGTTTTCGTTTTTTTAGCTTTCGGATCTAGTTTTAAATGATCAAATAATACTTCGCCTAACTGTTTTGGCGATGCTAAATTAAACTTCAATCCTGCTTTTTCATATACACTTTGCTCTGCTTTGGTAATTTCTGTTTGCAGTTCAATCGAGTATGCATTTAAGGTATCTATATCTATTTTAACACCTTCTTTTTCAATATCAGCTAATACATAAACTAAAGGATTTTCTATTTCTTCAGCTAATTTCGTTGCATTTCTATCTTTTAGCATTGGCTCGAAAATAGTTGCCAACTGCAGCGTTACATCCGCATCTTCTGCTGCATAATCTACCACATTTTCTACTGGTACATCACGCATATTTCCTTGCCCTTTACCTTTAGCACCAATTAACGTAGTAATGGAAATTGGTGTATAGCCTAAATAATTCTCAGATAAAACATCCATGTTATGTCGTGTATCTGGATCAATTAAATAATGAGCCAACATAGTATCGAATAATTTCCCTTTTACGTGAACATCGTACCATTTTAACACCAACATATCATATTTGATATTCTGACCAATCTTTCCAATATTTTCGTTTTCTAAAACTATTCTAAACTCATCAAGTATGCGTTGGGTTATTTGTCTATCCTCTGGCAATGGAATATAGTAACCTTCGCCTGATTTTATAGAGAAAGATAAGCCAACCAAATCTGCCAAATTAGCATCAGTTCCAGTTGTTTCAGTATCGAAAGAAATGCTAGGTTGCGTTAATAACAAGTCGATTAGTTCCTTCCGCTTTGCCGAATCATCAATTAAAAAATATTGATGTGGTGTATTATCTATATTTTTAGCATCGATTGGGGTATCAAATAACGATGGTTGTTCGACAAATTCTTTACGCTTTACTTCTGCAACATCATTACCAAATAAATCTTTTTGTTGACTCGTGTTTTTTGCATCGTTTATGCTGAAATCTTCACCAAAAACGCGTCTACCGATAGTTCTGAATTCAAGTTCGGCAAATAAAGGCTCCAATAACTCTCTACTAGGTTCTTCAACTAGTAATTTTTCTTCATCAAACTCTACAGGAACATTTAAAATTATAGTAGCTAATTTTTTTGAAACCAATCCTTGCTCTGCAAAGTTCTCTACATTTTCTCTTTGCTTCCCTTTTAATTCATGGCTATTGGCAATAATATTTTCCATACTGCCGTATTGCTTAATCAACAATTTCGCAGTTTTTTCTCCAATACCTGGAATACCAGGAATGTTATCTACCGCATCGCCCCAAAGGCCTAAAATATCTATAACTTGAAGTACATTTTCGATTTCCCATTTTGCTAAAATCTCCTTTACACCTAAAATTTCCATATCATTCCCCATACGAGCAGGTTTGTAAATGAAAATATTTTCTGAAACCAGTTGTGCAAAATCCTTATCGGGAGTCATACAATATACTTGGAAACCTCTTTTTTCAGCTTGCTTAGCCATGGTTCCAATGATATCATCTGCCTCAAAACCATCTTTGGTAATTACTGGAATATTAAACCCTTCAATCAATTTAAAAATATAAGGTAGTGCCTTCGATAAATCTTCTGGCATTGCCTCGCGATGCGCTTTATATGCCACAAAATCTGTATGTCTTTCGGTTGGCGCTTCCGTATCAAAAACTACAGCAATATGTGAGGGTTTTTCCTTCTTCAATACCTCCATTAGCGTATTCGCAAAGCCCATAACTGCTGATGTATTTACACCGCTAGACGTAAAACGAGGATTTTTACTCAATGCAAAGTGCGCTCTGTAAATTAGCGCCATTCCATCTAAAAGGAAAAGTTTTTTATTATCCATGATAGTGTAAAGTTAAGAATAGCCACCAAATTTGATAATGGTATTTAGATTTTATTTTTCTTTATTATCTTTATTATCTGCTCGTTATTCTTTATGAAGACGATACAACAAGAAAAGAAAATTAACGTTATTTGTGCGTATGAAAGCTTTTAATTTTTTGTTCCTATTTCTCTTACTCAGTGTTAAGTTATTAGCACAAGATGCTGTTTTAATTAGCGAAGGAAATTTTGTGCGTGGTGTAATAAAAGGGACAAATTTTAGTTCTGTTGCTATTATGCAAGATGATCAAACTATTGTTGAGTATCAGGCAAAGGACATTCAATCTTTTGTGTGGAATGGTGAAACTTATGCGAGTAAGCCCATTGTAATGAAGAAGAAAATGGAGTTTCGCTTTTTTAAAGTACTTGAAACTGGTACTGTAAATTTATATTCATATGGCGATAAAGGAATAGTTGCACAAGCACCACAACCTAAAGTAAAAGTTAGACCTACATTTGGAGTTGGTATAGGAAGCGGGGGTTTTGGTGGTGGAATTGGTGGCGGTATAACTATTGGTGGCGGTGGCCGAAGAAATGAAGATCAGGCAAACACCGGAGTAAAAGGAAAAATTAGTTACTTTTTAGAAAAACCAGGAACTGGACCAATGCAAGAAGTTAATTTGGACAATAGCAATGCTGTGAAGACCATTTTATTGCAGAAATTAACTAATGATGAAGATCTGGCCGAAAGTATAAAAGCAACCGAGAGTTTTGATGCAAAAAATTTGGCAGCCTATATCAAAGCTTACAATTCTTCTGGAAAAAAATAACTTAGACAACCTTTTTCTTCAATCTTTCTGGATTGAGAATTAGTTCTCTATCTAGCAAAACACCCAATTACGTGATCATTTACCATTCCAGTTGCTTGCATAAATGCATAACAAATTGTCGTTCCAAAAAACTTGAATCCTCTTTTTTTCATGTCTTTCGCAATGGCATCAGAAATTTCGGTACTTACAGGAATGCCTCCATTTTTGAAATCGTTAACAATTGGCTTTTTATGAGGTAAATACGCCCAAATATAATCAGCAAAGGAGCCAAACTCTTGTTGGATTGCGATAAACAATTGTGCATTTTTTATGGTTGAGTTAATTTTTAATCGGTTACGAATAATTCCTTCATCTTGCATTAATCGCTCTGCATCAGCTGCTGAAAATGTCGCAACTTTCTGTACATCAAAGTTTGCAAATGCCTTTCTGTAGCCTTCTCTACGGCGCAAAATAGTAATCCAGCTTAAGCCTGCTTGAGCGCCTTCTAACACCAAAAATTCGAATAATACCTTATCATCATAAACAGGCTTACCCCATTCTTCATCATGATATTTGATGTAAAGTTCATCAGTGCCACACCATTTGCAACGATACTGAGAATTTTGTATCATATTATTAAGAATTTGAATTTAGTTCATCCCAGTACTCAACTGCTCTTCTATAATGAGGAATAACAATTGAGCCACCAACCAAATTAGCAATCATAAAGACCTCGTTCATTTCTGCACTATTAACGCCTTCGTTATAGCATTTTTCCAGGTGATATTTAATGCAATCATCGCAACGTAAAACCATTGATGCTACTAAACCTAACATCTCTTTGGTTTTTACATTTAAAGCGCCGTCAGCGTAAGTTGTAGTATCTAAAGCAAAGAAACGCTTAATGTTTGTATTGGATGTTTCCATAATTCTATCGTTCATTTTTGTACGATAGCTGTTAAATTCTTCTACTAATTTTCCCATATTGACTAACTATTTTTTGTAATTTCAAAACCTAATCCTAATTTCCATGAAAATCATTAATCCTAAAATTCACGCCATTTTAGATTATGTTGTTGCCTTATTTTTAATTATCGCACCAAATATAATTGCTTTATCAACTACAGCCGCAACCTTTTCGATGGTGCTTGGTGGTATTCACTTTTTGCTAACGCTATTTACCGTTTTTAAAGGTGGAGCGGTAAAACTGGTTCCGTTCCCTGTCCATGGTTTTATTGAGCTTGTAGTAAGCTTCTCTCTAGCTGCTCTTGCCCTTACTGTCTTTAGCAAGCATATGACGGATCATTTTTATTATGCTGGTTTGGCTGTAGTTATGTTTATTGTATTTATTTTAACCGATTACAAAGCAAAAATTAATTAAATTATTTCTTCTAAAGGATTCCAAAACACTTTTCTGAAATCCTTTATCTTATCATTTTCAACTTTAATGCCTTCTTGTTCTAACAGTTGTTGCATTAATTCAGGTGGTGAAAAATGGAATTTTCCAGTGAGCAATCCACTACTGTTAACCACTCTGTGTGCAGGAACTTTAGGCTGTGCAATTCCTGCATTACTCATTGCATAACCAACCATACGAGCTGAACCTCCAGCACCTAAGGCTTTCGCAATTGCCCCATAAGAAGTCACTCTCCCTTTAGGGACCAAACGAGCAATTTCAAACACTTGTTCATAAAATGATGCTTCCATTAGCTGAACGAAAATTGAATATAATTGATGTTTTTATCGTGTTTTAAATATATTCTTTCGTAATGAGTTTTTATAGATAAAACTTCATCTGCGAACTCCGATTGATATAAATGATCTGTATTTTTATGTGTGATAAGGTTTAGTTCTGCTACTTTTTCGCATGTATAGGCATATAAACCATCATTATCCGTTTTCAAATTAATTTTACCACCAGGCTTTAATAGAATTTTATATTTATCCAAAAAACCAGGAAAAGTTAAGCGCTTTTTCTCTCTGCTTTCTTGCGGCTGTGGGTCTGCGAATGTAATCCAGATTTCATCAATTTCTCCAGGTGCAAAATACTCCAAAATATCTTCAATTTGAATACGTAAAAACGCCAAGTTCTGTATGCCTTCGTCTACACCAGTTCTAGCTCCACGCCAAATTCTATTCCCTTTTAAATCTACTCCAACAAAATTCTTTTCTGGAAAAAGCTTTGCCAAGTTTACTGCATATTCTCCTTTTCCACAAGCCAACTCTAATACAACAGGATTATCATTTTTAAAATGACCTGAAGCCCATTTTCCTTTCATCACTTTACCTAAATGCAACTGATATACATTTGGAAAAGTATCTATCTCTGCAAATTTCCTTAATTTATCTTTACCCACGCTTAAATTCTTAAAATACAAAAGTAAGATTTAATTAGCAATAGTAATTGGTCCAATTATTTTATTGCGCTCCTGTTAATAAAATCAAATTATTAAATCCAAATTCACTATTATCATCAAAATTTATATATTTATATTTAATAATCAATTTTAACTATATGACCTTAGTTCAACTCGAATATATCGTAGCTGTAGACACCTACCGAAGCTTTGTTAGTGCTGCTGATAAATGCTTTGTCACTCAACCTACATTAAGTATGCAAGTACAAAAATTGGAGGAATTTTTAAACGTTAAAATATTCGACAGAAGCAAACAGCCTATTATTCCTACAGAAATTGGTGCGCAAATAATTGCTCAAGCACGTATCGTTTTACAAGAAAATAAAAAAATAAAAGAAATTATAAGTAGTCAACAACAAGATGTAATTGGCGAATTAAAAATAGGCATTATTCCAACTATTGCGCCGTATTTGCTGCCTAAAGTAATTTCGTCAATGTTAGAAAAATATCCCGATTTAAAATTATTAATATGGGAATACACGACAGAAGACATTGTTCATCATTTAAAAACTGGTGTAATTGACTGTGGCATTTTAGCTACGCCTCTAGTTGATGCTAACATTATTGAGATGCCTTTATATTATGAAAATTTTGTAAGCTACATTAGTAAAAACAGTAAGCTCTTTAAAAAGAAAACTATTGATGCTGATGATTTAGAAGATGAAAACATTTGGCTGTTAAATGAAGGGCATTGCATGCGTTCGCAGGTATTGAATATTTGTCGCTCTACAAAAAACAATCGCTTACAATCGTTAACCTATAATACTGGAAGTGTGGAAACTTTAATTAGAATGGTAGATGTAAATGATGGCGCTACGTTATTACCAGAATTAGCATTAGGCGATTTAAGTACCAAACAACTCAACAAGGTGCGTTATTTTAAATCGCCAGAACCTGTACGTGAAATTAGCTTGGTTACACACAAAAACTTCATTAAAAAAAGAATGTTAAATGCTTTACGTGAAGAAATATTGGCAATTATCCCTAAAACCATGAAAAACCATAAAAAGAAAGATGTAATTGGAATCTAATTATTACCTGATTTAAGACCTTCTATACCCACTACTTTTTCCTCTTCTTCACCTTTTTTCTTTTTCTTTTTCTTAGTTGGGTCTACTCCGCTTAAACGTTCTTCTATTAACTTATTAAACTCAACTATTTGTTCAGGCTTTAAAACTGCTTTAATATTTGCATTAGTTTCGTTTTGTAGTTTATATATTTTGGTTTCATCTTCTTCTTTATAAGTTCCTGCTTGTTGCTTTTTAAATAGCAACAATTGTTCCTTATACATACTAAAAATGTAATTATAAGCTATGCTCTTTTGTGTTGGGCTTAATGTTAAACGTTTTTGTAATTCATCTACATTTTTTTTAGCCAATTCTTCTGCCGTTGGCGTTTTCTGGGCATGGCTAGAAAAAAATGTGCCAAGCACCAACATCATCATTACAATCAGTTTTTTCATAGTTCAAATTTAAGAAATAATCCCTAAAAAATAAGGCTTGCTGATTTTGACGTCAACAAGCCTTAAAAGTTCTCTTATAATATTTTCTATATTGCTTTTTTGTAACGTTCTGCTACTGCATCCCAGTTTACCACATTCCAAATTGCCGCTAAATAAGATGGACGCATGTTTTGATATTTTAAATAATATGCGTGTTCCCAAACGTCAATACCGAAAATTGGTGTGCCTTTTACTTCAGCGATATCCATTAATGGATTATCTTGGTTAGGAGTAGAAGAAATTACTAATTTTTTATCTGCACCTACCGAAAGCCAGGCCCAACCAGAACCAAATCGAGTTGCACCAGCATCCTGAATTTTAGTTTTAAAATCTGCGAAAGAACCAAAGGCATCATTAATTGCTTTAGCTAAATCTCCAGTTGGCTCACCTCCTTTATTTGGACCCAAAACTGTCCAGAATAAAGAGTGATTATAGTGACCACCGCCATTATTACGAACAGCCGCAGGGAACTTTGAAATATTTTTAATGATATCTTCAATGCTCGAATTAGCTTCGGGCTTACCTTCTAAAGCTTTATTTAAGTTAGTAACGTATGTTTGGTGATGTTTACCATGGTGAATTTCCATAGTTAATTTATCAATATGCGGTTCTAATGCGTCTGTTGCGTATGCTAACGCAGGTAATTCAAAAGCCATAATATTATTATTTTAAGTTTAAAAATGTTAATGTACAAATATAACTCACAAAGGTTAAGTTTTATTCAATTGTTTGTCAACTTTCATTACGTTTATTTAAGAAAAATGTGCTCATAAGAGCACCGCAATCTTGAGCCAAAACACCTCCTTTTAAAACAGTTTTTGGATGTAAAAGGTTTTGATTTATCTTGGTGAAACCTCGTTTATCTTCGTATGCGCCAAAAACAATTCGGCTTATTTGTGTCCAATAACTAGCACCAGCACACATAACACAGGGTTCAATAGTCACATATAACGAGCAATCTTTTAAATATTTACCCCCTAATGTTTGTGCAGCAGCTGTAAAAGCCTGCATTTCTGCATGCGCAGTTACATCGTTTAATTGCTCCGTTAAATTATGACCACGTCCAATAATTTTACCTTGACAAACCACTATAGCTCCTATAGGAATTTCATCTTTATCAAATGCTTTTTTTGCTTCATTTAAAGCTAAACGCATAAAATGCTCGTCAGCAAATGCTGGATTCTCGTTTTCTTCGAAATTATAGAAACTCATTTATATTAGTTTGCTGCCGTTTGGTACTTTTTTATCCAATGAAGTTAACACAATATCGCCATTGGCATCTGCTAACCCTGTGACTAAAAACTCGCTCATAAATTTACCAATCTGTTTTTTAGGGAAATTGATTACGCCAATGATTTGTTTACCAACTAACTCTTCTTTTGTGTAGTGTTTGGTAATTTGTGCACTACTCATTTTAATTCCAAATTCGCCAAAATCTACTTTTAATTTGTAAGCTGGTTTTCGAGCTTCTGGGAATTCAAAAGCTTCAAGTATAGTGCCTGCTCTTAGTTCTACTTTCTCAAAATCTCTCCAGGTTATTTCTTCCATTAATCAAAAGTAAAAAATAATTTACCACATATGCACATAGAAAACATAGATTTAGTATTTATAAATTCTTATGTGGTCGATGTTTCTGAGTGGTAAAAATAAATTGGCTCTCTTTTTATTACCTTTGCAACATGGTAGAAATCAAGCTAAAAAAAGGGAAAGAAAAAGCAGTTTTGCAACGCCACCCGTGGGTGTTTTCTGGGGCATTAGAAAAAATCAAGGGGGCTCCTGAAAATGGAGATGTTGTTAAAGTTTGCGGTGCGAATAATGATTTTTTAGCATACGGGTATTACAACGATCAATCTCGTGTTGCAGTTCGTCTATTAGAATGGGATGAAAATCAAGTTATAGATGAGATTTGGTACGGACAAAAAATTAATAAAGCGATAGAATCGAGAGCGCACCTCTTAAAAAATAAAGATACTAATGCATATCGTTTAATTTTCAGCGAAGCTGATTTTTTACCTGGTTTAATTGTCGATAAGTATGCTGATTTTCTTTCTGTACAAATTTTAAGTACGGGTATTGAAAAAGCAAAATCTATCGTTATTGATATCTTAGTCAAAGCTTTACAACCCAAAGGAATTTTTGACCGTAGTGATGCAACCGCTCGTACACACGAAGGAATTACAGCAGAAAATGGTTTGCTTTGGGGTGAAGCTCCCGCAGCTTTTATCGCTGTTAAGGAAAATGGGATTACCTATCATATTAATATCGCCGAAGGACAAAAATCTGGTTTTTATTGTGATCAACGTGACAACCGTTTATTACTGGCGGAATATGCTGATGGCAAAAATGTACTAGATTGTTTTAGTTACAGCGGTGGTTTTAGTTTAAATGCATTCAAAAAAGGTGCAAAACAAGTAACAAGTGTAGATAGTTCTGCCTTAGCAATTGAAACGTTGAAACAGAACATTGAACTGAATAGATTCGATTCGAAAAATCATACTGCTATACAAGCTGATGTAAATAAACAGTTGCGGGCTTTTAAAGAAGAAGGCAAGAAATTTGATATTGTAGTTTTAGACCCTCCTAAATATGCACCGTCTCGTTCTGCATTGGATAGAGCTGCTCGTGCTTACAAAGACCTTAATCGTTTAGGGTTGTTGTTACTAGAAAGCGGTGGTTTATTGGCCACTTTTTCTTGTTCTGGCGCTGTAGATATTGAAACTTTTAAACAGATTATTGCTTGGGCCGCATTAGATGCTGGCAAAGAAGTACAAGTGATCAAACAATTCTCGCAACCTGAAGATCACCCTGTGCGCTTATCTTTCCCAGAGGGAGAATATTTAAAAGGTTTATTGGTTAGGGTTTTATAAAAAGAAAAGCATCTATAATTCTTCTGAGCTTTCTGGCAATTTATCGTATTCTCCAGCTAAGGCATATTTACCAAATATAACCAAGCCAACCGCTATCGGAATAAAGATTAACAAGATAATCCCCCATTGCAATGCAGTGTTAGTTTGTGCAATACCTGATTCAGATTTGCTTACTTTGTCCCAAGCTTGACAAGCCATAAAAATCATTGCTGCTGGACCTAGAATAATCCAGAAAACGCCTAATATTTTCTTAATTGATTTCATATGCTTAATCGTTAACGTTTTCGTCTTTTTTGTTTGATAAATAAACTGCTCCAATGATGAAACTTAGTGCGGCAATCCCGATAGGATACCATAAACCAGAAAGTGGTGTTGAACCTGCAAAACTAGCAATTAGTGTAGCTATAAATGGAACTAAACCGCCAAAAACTCCATTCCCAACATGGTAAGGTAATGACATTGAAGTGTACCTAATCTTTGTTGGAAATAGCTCTACCAAAAATGCAGCAATTGGACCGTAAACCATCGTAACTAACAAAATTTGGAAGAATACTAAACCTACAAAAAGCCAAAATGTTGATGTTGGTAATACTTTGTCTTTAACTAGAGCTGCATGGCCAATCATTTTATTAGAATCTGCATATAAAGTATCTATAGAAACCGAATTAAATGATGCGCCATTCACCAAATTCATTTTTGAGCTCTTCGTAATTAAACTGTCTCCTTTATCATGTAATGCGACTCTTGTAACTATTGGCGCATCCTCTTTTAAAACTGGAGAATTCCAAGTAGTTACATTGCTCTTATCTAAAAAGACTTGATAAATTGGTCGATAAAAGAGAATACCCAACAACATTCCTGTCAACATTATCCACTTGCGACCAACCTTATCGCTCCAAGAACCAAATACCACAAAAAATGGTGTAGCAAAAGCAATACCCCAAAGCAAAATATACCGTGAATCGTTAAAATCAATTTTACAGGTATTTTCTATAAAGGATTGTGCGTAAAACTGGCCCGTATACCAAATTACACCTTGCCCCATTGTTGCGCCAAATAAGGCTAAGAGTACCATTTTGAAGTTTCCCTTTTTTCTAAAACTTTCTTTTAATGGATTTTTAGAAATATTGCCTTCTGTTTTAAGCTTAGTAAACATTGGCGATTCATGCATCTTCAAACGGATGTAAATTGAAACCCCAACCAATAAAATAGATAGCAAGAATGGAACTCTCCAACCCCAATCTGCAAATGCAGTTGCGCCAATTATGTTTTTAGAAAGCACTATAATTCCCAATGAAAGGAATAAGCCTAAAGTTGCGGTAGTTTGAATCCAACTGGTAAAGAAACCGCGTTTACCTTTTGGTGCATGTTCTGCTACATATGTTGCGGCACCACCATATTCACCGCCTAAAGCCAACCCTTGCACTAAACGCAAAATTAAAACTAAAATAGGTGCCGCATAACCAATACTTGAGTAGGATGGGATAAGTCCGATTAAAAATGTGGAACCACCCATTAATACCAATGTAAGTAGAAATGTATATTTTCTGCCAATTAAATCGCCCAAACGGCCAAAAACTAATGCGCCAAATGGTCTAACAATAAAGCCTGCCGCAAAGATGGCTAATGTATTAATTAAGGCAGAAGCTCCTGCATCTGCAGGAAAAAGTTGTGCACCAATAATAGTGGCTAAACTGCCGAAAATATAAAAATCGTACCATTCGATTAGTGTGCCTAAAGAAGACGCACCAATTACTTTAAAGATGCTATTTGGTTTAGTTGTTGAGCTCATACACCTTAAAACTAAGTCTTTAAAAATTAAATTACAAGTTATTATCCTGTAAGGTCTTTAAAGTCCCAGTTTAAAGTTTTAGAATTCTAATAAACACAGGAGCAATTAAATAAACTGCCCGCCAGATACTTCTAACCTTTGTGCATTTATCCAACGTCCTTCCTCAGAACACAGGAAAGCGACTACACCACCAATATCATCTGGTAAACCAACTCTTCCAAGCACTGTGTTTGAAGCGATTATCGCATTTAATTGTTCGTTGTCGCGAACAACTCCGCCACCAAAATCGGTTTCAATTGCTCCTGGCGCCACAACGTTTGCAGCAATGCCTCTTGAACCTAATTCTTTTGCCAAATATTTGGTGAATATTTCAATCGCACCTTTCATCGCTGCGTAAGCGCTATATCCTGGTAAGGCAAAACGAGTTAAACCTGTTGCTAAATTTATTATTCTTCCGCCATCGGCGATGATTGGTAAGGATTTTTGAGTTAAAAAGTAAACTCCTTTGAATTGAATGTTATTCAACAAATCAAAGTCTTCTTCCGTAGTTTCTGAAAAGTTTTTATGAATTCCTATTCCGGCATTATTAATTAGGAAATCGAATTTATCTTTCCCCCATTTATCAGATAAAACAGTTTTTACTTTGGCGATAAAACCATCGAATGATTTCACATTTCCTGCATCGAATTGAAGCGCCACAGCTTTCTGCCCTAAAGCCGATATCGAAGCGACCACTTCATCAGCCTCTGCTTGTTTACTGTTATATGTTAAAATAACATCGATACCCTTTTTGGCAAGAGCCAAAGCCATATTTTTTCCTAGTCCGCGGCTACCGCCAGTTACTAAAGCTATTTTTTGTGTTTGCATATTCTTTGTGTTTAAATTATATACAAATATCCACTTAAATAGTGCTTAAAAAATGGTGCTAGTTTCCGAATTAATGGTGTTAGTTTCCGATTCTATAATTTGCTTTCGGTATTGCTTAGGTGTTATGCCTTCGAATGACTTAAAAAACTTAGTGAAGTTTGTCGGTTCATTAAATGTAAGCTTATAGCTAATTTCTGCTATCGACATTGGCGTTTCACTCAACATTTTGCGAGCTTCATCCATTGTTCTTTCTTCTGCAAAATGACATGGCGAATAACCAGTCGTTAATTTAATCGTATTGCTGAAATGTGTTGGATGTATAAACAAAAGAGCAGCAAAATCCTTAATATGATACATCTTATCAACCTTACCAGCCATAATTTCTCCCATATGTTTTTCCAACAGTTCAAAAAACTTAGCTGTTATTTCATCTTTACGAGTAAGTATCTTATGCGGGATTGCCATTAAGCTAAAATACTAAAAATCTACTGTTCATCTCTAAAGTAAACTTTGTAATAATTCATCGAACGATCATCATCAAAGCCTTTTTCTATTAAATCTTTATTGCCATGAATGTAGATATGGAAGTTCTTATCTAATTTTAAGATGTTTTTATATGTTTTAGCTTGCTTTTTAACTGCGGCATCAGAAATATCAAAGTTATCTGCAATAGGGCTATCAAATTCTTCTTCATAATTTTTCTTGTAGCTTTTAAAAGATTCAATCCCTTCTTTATTAGCGATAACTTCATTTGCAAATTCATCTATATCAAAGGTTTCTTTTTCCTTAAAATATTTAATTGATTTATTCAGCAAATCTATTTTATCTGTTCTAGAAATTTCAAAATTTTCATCTAGTTTTTCGGTTACAAAACTTTTGTACACACCTAAAACATTCTGTGTTTGACTGTAATTATCGTTACGAACTTTAAGTTTTAAGAATTCGTCTTTCCAATAAACAGCTTCCGCACTACGATTAGTCTGATCTATTACTGCAACTTTATAGCCCTCTGCTGCATCAGTATTAAATATTAAACAACCTTTATCCAGTTTATTAATGTTAATGGCTTCTTGCTCGTATTTTAAGCCAAAACCACCTTGTTCTGGGTAAACTGTTAAATAACTTTCTTTAGTTTCTGATTTGAAAATGCCAATGGCATCATGTAAATCGCCTTCTATTTGTACGTTCTCAAAATAAGCTACATATAATTCTCCCGACTTAATTTTAGGGTGATTAGAGATTTCGAATAAATAAGTAGCTAGCTTTTTAGTATTATCATGGAAAACTCCTCCATTTGCAAAAATTTCTGCTGCAAAATGATAGACCTCATTTAAATTGAGATCGTTATTTGGATGCATGAAACGATAAATCTCGTTTACCTTTTCATACGGAGATAAAAAATATTGCAACAACAATTGCTTTAACATTTCGTCTTCCAAATGCATAGATTGATCTGAGAGCACATAAAATTCGTCTTGGAGTTTATTCCCAATTCTATGGATAGAAAGTTCTGCTAATGTTGCTTCGGAGAAAGTGATCATATTTTTATATTGAGGCGTAAAGAAACGAAGATTTTATTTAAGAGTGTAAACGAAAAAGCCACAGATATACAAATCTCCTTCAACTATGATCAGGATGACAATCTGTATATCTGTGGCAATATTATTAAATAATTATTTTTCTTTATCGTCTATTTTTGGTTCATTCAATTCTACCAGTCTATTTTTTTGTTGGCGTTTTCTGAAAATCATATTCAAAACTTCTACGCCAACTGAGAATGCCATACCAAAATAGATATAGTTTTTAAGGTGCATTTCATGGGCTGCAGCCGCATCCCAACCCTCTATAATTAAACTTAACCCAATCATTACCAAAAACGATAGCGCCAACATTTTTAAGGTAGGGTGCTTATGTATAAAGCCAGCTATTTTTGGGCTAAATGTAAACATGATAATCATGGCAATTACAACTGCAATAATCATAACTTCTAGGTGCTTTGCAGTTCCACCAGCAGTGATGATACTGTCGAATGAGAAAACTGCATCTATCAGCATAATTTGAAAAATAGCTGCGCCAAATGCTAGCGGCTTTTTATTTTCTTGATTTGAACTTGGATCTTCACCTTCTAGTTTATGGTGGATTTCCATTACTGACTTGTATAGTAAAAACAAACCACCAAACAACATCACTAAACTTGCTAAATCGAAGCCTTTGCCAAACCAGCTTTCTGGGATAATGTAATTGCCTTTTTGTTGTAATAACCAACTTAAACCAAATAACATTAAACAACGCGAAATAATACCTGTAATCATCCAAATTAGACGTGCTCTCTTTTGCGATGCAACGTTTACTCGATTTAAAATAATGCTTACAAATATTACATTATCGATGCCTAAAACAATTTCTAAAAGCGTTAGCGTAAAAAGCGAAATCCACGCTTCAGGACTGGTTAATAATTCCATAGTTAATTTATCTTGGCACGAATATAAAAAAAGCCCGTCGATTTACATCAACAGGCTTTCGTATTATTTGTTTGGTTTGTTTATTTAAAAGTAACAGCACCGTATTCAGCACTTATTTTAACATCAGCATTGCCACCATTACCAATTTTGCCGCTATATTTTTTTGTCTCATCATCTGAAGAAACAAGTTTAGATGTTATATCTGAGCCATACTTGAATGAACCATAGGTTTTATTAACTTCAAAATTGCCGTTATAACCGTTTGCAAAGCCTAAATTGATATCTGCATACTCTGATTTTACTGTTAATATTTTACAAGCAGTGCTGATATTAGCAATATTCAAATTGTTATATTCAATATCAAAATATCCATCTCCTTTTAAACTACCTATTGTTGCACTAGTATATTGAGCGTCTAGTTTTAGTTTGCCTACACTACCGATAGAAATCTTGTTGTACTGTTGTTTAATAGATGCATTGCCATTAATTGATGTTACATTAACATTTGTATACTGTGCAGCTAATTCTAAATTATCTACTGAGCCAATAACTAATCCACTTCCATACTGTTGTTTAATAACGGCATTGCCTTTTATGTTTGTAATATCAGCGCCAGCATATTGAACATCTAAATCTAATGTTCCTACTGTGCCAATGGTTAAACCTTTACCATATTGTTGCTTAACTACTGCTTTATTCAGCTCTTGTACATTAGTATTTCCATATTGTACAAAAATATAATTATTAGTACTGCTTAGATTTCCGGCTGTAAAATTTCCATATTGTACTTTTGCATATAATGCAGCAGCCAAATTCCCCATGTTAACATTTCCATACATATTTGAAAGTGTTAGTGCATTATTTGCAGGCATATATACTACATAATTCACTTTAATTTCTTTTCGCCAAAGAACTTTTCCATTTCTAATACTCTTTCCCCAATTGCTGTTTTTATCTTCAATGTTTGTTTTGTACGTAACTAAATCTCCGGTTTTAGTTGCAGTAATTGAAACATCATCTAATAATTTTTGTGCATCGTTGTCGCTTGTACTATAGGCTTTAATATCTGCATCAACTTTAATTTCATTTCTGTCCCAGATCTTAATAACCATCTCTCCATATCTGTTACTTAAATTTATTTTATCGCTTTTGTCCACACTAAAGGTTTTTGAAAACGTTTTAGCCTTCATTGGTCCATCAGTTTGTTCTTGAACATTTACAGATGTTGTTACATTTATATCAGGGTTTACATGAACACTAGTATTAACAGCGTATGATTTATTTGATGAAACATTAACAGAAATTGTTGGATTTGGATTAACATTAATCGTTACTTCTGGTTGCTGCTGAGCGTTTACTTGTATAGCGAGCAACAGCATGCTCGAAATACTTACTAATTTTTTCATATTGTATTCTCCTTTTTATATTGATTGACTTGATTTATAATGGATAACTGCTGGCTTAATACACTCGACTGTATTTCGAGATTTTTCATCATCGCCCTTACAATTACTTCTGGATTTGGACTAGTTTGTAATTGTTTTTTAAGCTGTTCGTAATCGTTATCTAGTTTGTTCATATCGTCAATAAATTTGCGATACAAATCAGGATTTCGTTTTGCGTAAATTTCTAAACTATCTCTTTTCTCTTCAATTAAACTAGCAAAGCGCATTTCCTTTTTTCCAAATGCTGGGTTTACATCGGCAACATCAATTGTTTTGTTTGCCATTCGGTAGTTATAGGTAAAATAAATACCTAAACTAATTACCAACATAGCCGCAATACTGAGCCATTTATATAGTTCAATTTTTTTTTTCGGTTGTTGTTCTTTATCCAACTCTGCAGAAATTCGTTGCCATAATTGGTCTGATGGACCTTTTACTTCAAATGCTTTCTTATTGTCTTTTACAAACCCCTCTAATTTATTGTTCATCTTACTACTCCTTTCATTTCTAATAAACTATTCAACTTTCTTTTTGCCCGCATATATTGTGAGCGTGATGTGTTTTCTGTTATTTTTAATATATGTGCTATTTCTTCGTGATCGTATCCTTCAAATAAATAAAGTGTTAACACAACTCTATAGCCATCTGGTAGTTCGTTCATTGCAGCTTTTATCGCTTCAACTTTCAGCGTTGTTTCCTCATAATCGAAGCTAGGTTCATCAGCTATTTCTACTTCATCTATGGCCACAAATTCTGCTTTTCGCTTTCTTAAATAATTAATCGATCTGTTAATTACAATCTGCTTTAGCCATAAACCAAATGTTGTTTCTTGTCTAAAATCCGCAATGCGATTAAATGCATCTAAGAATGCTTCCTGTAAAACATCTTCCGCTTCAGCGTCGTCGCTTACAATTCTTAGCGCCACATTGTACATCGCATTAGCGTACAGTTTGTAAATTTCAAATTGCGCTTTGCGACTACCATTTCGGCAATCATTTACTAGCTCTACGTGCTTATCTATGTATACAGTTTCCAAATTCTAAACGTTCATGTTAATAGACAGGGTAATTTTAAAAACGTTGCATCAAGGTAGAAAAAAATTTCATGCTGAGTCCGGCTTACCGCAGTTAAATCAATATGTAGAGGTTTATTTTAATTTTTTACCTTTAACTACACAATGGAAAATCAAGAGAAAAATTTTGAAGCTTGGGATAAAATGGCATCGCTTTATGAAGACAAATTTATGCATATGGATTTGTACGATGATACTTATGCGTTATTTTGTGAACACATTCTAAAGCAAAATGCTAAAGTCTTAGAGATAGGTTGTGGTCCTGGAAATATTACTCAATATCTTTTATCTAAAAAACCAGATTTTAAAATTGATGCGATAGACGCTGCAGCGAATATGGTAGAGTTGGCTAAGAAAAATAATCCAAATGCTAATTTTAAAGTGATGGATTGTAGGGATTTGGATAAGATAACTACAAAATACGACGCTATTATTTGTGGTTTTTGCATGCCTTATCTTTCCAAAGCAGATTGCGCCAAATTAATAAATGATTGTGCTACATTGTTGAAGAATGGCGGCATACTTTATTTGAGCACGATAGAGGGCGATTATAATCAATCAACTTATGAAACCTCAAGTAATGGAGAATATCGCTTGTTTGTATATTATCATGAAACAGCCTACTTGCAAGAAATGTTAAACGAAAATAATTTAGATCAATTGCACTTAGTTCGTAAGGAATATCCAAAGGGCAATGAAATCTCCACTCATAGCATTTTTATAGCAGAGAAGAAATCACTTTAGTCGGCAAAGAAGATAATAAATTGCCCAATTCAAAAACCTTCTTCCTTTATGCCATCGATTAAAACAAAATCGGTATTTTTGCGGCTCAAAATTTAATTTAAACATGTTAAGAACAACAACTTGCGGTGCGTTAACACTGCAAAATTTAGGCGAAAATGTAACACTCTGCGGTTGGATGCAGAATTCTAGAGATTTAGGCGGGATGACTTTTATAGATATCCGCGATCGTTACGGCATCACTCAGTTGGTTTTTAATATGAATGATAATGCAGATTTATGCGCCGGCGCTCGTAGCCTTGGTCGCGAATTTGTAATTAAAGTTAGCGGAACCGTTGTAGAACGTTCAAATAAAAATAAAGAAATTCCTACAGGTGAAATTGAAATTAAAGTAACCGAATTAGAGATTTTAAACGCTGCCAAATTACCTCCGTTTTTAATTGAAGATAAAACCGATGGTGGTGATGATTTACGCATGAAATATCGTTACCTAGATTTACGTCGTAACCCGATTAGAAATAATATGATTTTGCGCCATAAAATGGCACAAGCTACACGTAGATATTTAGATGGATTAGATTTTATAGAAGTAGAAACTCCAGTTTTAATTAAATCTACACCAGAAGGTGCAAGAGATTTTGTGGTGCCAAGTCGCATGAATGGTGGCGAGTTTTATGCTTTACCTCAATCGCCACAAACATTTAAGCAATTGTTAATGGTTTCAGGTTTCGACCGCTATTTTCAGATTGTAAAGTGTTTTAGAGACGAAGATTTACGTGCAGATAGACAACCAGAATTTACGCAGATAGACTGCGAGATGTCTTTTATTGAGCAAGAAGATATCTTAAATACTTTTGAAGGTTTAATTCGCACCTTGTTTAAAGAAGTTCGTAATTACGACTTACCAGAAGTACCACGTATGCAATATGCAGATGCGATGCGTTTTTATGGTTCTGATAAACCAGATACTCGTTTTGAGATGAAATTTATCGAAATGAATGACATTGTAAAAGGCAAGGACTTCCCTGTTTTTGATAATGCAGAATTGGTTATCGCCATTAATGCTAAAGGTTGCGCTCATTATACACGTAAACAATTAGATGAATTAACAGACTTTATTAAACGTCCGCAAATTGGCGCAACTGGTTTAATTTACCTTCGTCATAATGAAGATGGTTCTTTAAAATCTTCAGTTGATAAATTCTATAACGAAGAAGAATTGGCAAAATGGTCAGCAACTTGCCAAACCGAGCCAGGCGATTTAGTGTTGGTAATGGCTGGCGGAACTGATAAAGTTCGCAAACAATTAAGTGAACTTCGCTTAGAAATGGGTAGTCGTTTAGGTTTGCGTGATAAAGATAAATTCGCTGCACTTTGGGTTTTAGACTTCCCTCTTTTAGAATGGGATGAAGAAACCGAGCGTTACCATGCCATGCACCATCCTTTTACCTCTCCAAAACCAGAAGATATTGCTTTATTAGACACAGACCCTAAAAACGTTCGTGCTAACGCTTATGACATGGTCGTAAATGGAACTGAAATTGGTGGCGGCTCTATTCGTATTCACGATAGAGCTTTACAAGCATTAATGTTTAAACATTTAGGTTTTAGCCCAGAAGAAGCTCAAAAACAATTTGGTTTCTTATTAGATGCTTTTGAGTTTGGAGCACCTCCACATGGTGGTATTGCCTTCGGATTTGATCGGTTATGTTCAATTTTTGCTGGTCTAGATTCAATCCGTGATGTAATTGCATTCCCTAAAAACAACTCGGGTAGAGATGTAATGATTGACAGCCCAAGCACAATTGATGATAAACAATTGAAAGAATTAAAAATAAAAACGGATCTATAGTTCATTGGTTGATTATCCTTGGGCAAGAGCAGAAAAAGGTCTTAGCAAATTGCTAAGACCTTTTTTTATTTTCAAATATTTAGCTTCAACATCCAAACTAAGAACATTGAATCGATAAATTAATACGTTTCGCTATCCGGCGGTATGCCATAATCTACAAAAGCTGCATCTTTCTTTTTGCCTTTCTTATTAAATATTGATTTCACCATATTAAAAATTCCAGACAAATTTTCTGCATCTAGTGACTTGCCAACTTTACCAGAGACTAATGCACCAAGTGCTTTTGTAAGCAAACCAGAACCTCTAAAAATAGTGCTATTCAACAGCATAGGTAAGGCTATTGACATGATTTTGCTAGTAATATGTGTGCTTTCATCAATTTTTAGAAGACCACTTGGTGTAGCAAATTTTTTAATCATATTACCTAAAGAAAATTGCTTTATATAATTTTTAGAATCTTCTTTAAGCATTACACCCCTATGCTTGTAATCAGCCTTTAACAACTGCACTTGATTGTGCAAATCGTCCAAAGTGTTTATATTGTTATAATTTATCTTCATCGAATTCTTCTTTATCGGCCACTTTATCAAAATATTTTCTGATAAATAGATTTACCAAATGTCTTTCAATGTATTTGTCCTTAGTTATATAAACAATAATAGATAGCAGTAGATAGATACCAGCAACACAACCAAAACCAGCTGCATAACTACCTAAAACAGTCGATAAATATAGTGCTAACGTAAATGAAGCAAATAAAAATGCCAATACGAAGCAAATAATTACAGCGGCATTAGTAATTAAATCTGCAAATATTTTAGATCCTTTTTCAACTGCTGATAGTTTGGTATATTCAATTCTAGTATCGATATATGCTTTAGCATCTAAAAAAATCTCCTCAAGATCTTTTTCCTTTTTTTCTTCCATTATCTGTTACTGTTAAATAGCTCAAACGTTTTCTACTTCCGAAGAATATTCATCTTCTACATCACGAAGTTTACTTTTAATTGAACTTACTACTTTGTCTTTTAAACTATTCAGATTGTTAATTTCATCTGCAGCTTTATCTTTAATAGAATCGCCAAAATCTTTTAACGATTGACTTAATTTATCGCGAGTTTCGCTTCCTTTATCTGGAGCAAATAACAAACCTAATGCTACACCTGCAGCTAAACCAGCTAATAGTCCCACTACTACTTTTGAATTATCACTCATGATCTTTTAATTTTAAATGTTTAACAATTTATATTTCAAATATAGCATTGCTGATGTTATGCTATTGTTAATCTTATTTTATAACTCATCCTCTTCATGAATTGTTTTAATTCTTTCTAATCTTTCTGAAGCCATCGAACTGGTTTCGTAAATTTTAATGAGCAAGAAAAAATAAGATAATAACAGCGGTCCGAATACCAGCCCTAATATACCAAATAAAGGAATACCAATAACTACGCCAATTACTGTAATTATTGGATGAATATTTCCAACTTTTTTCGCAATCATAAATCTCAGCACATTATCAATATTGATAATTACAACAAATCCAAAAATTATCATTGCCCAACCAGCAAAGTTATGTCCATCTGCTAGCTGCAATAAAGCGGCAGGTACAAATATTACTGGCGGACCCAATACTGGCACAAGAGAAATAAAAGATGTAACTACACCCCAAAAAAGTGGGTCTTTATAGCCTAAAACATAAAATGCCAAACTGACTAATGAACCTTGGACTATTGCAATAAAGCCCTGCCCAACTACATTCGCATAAGTTGTATTCCGCATTTCTTCTGCAAAGCGAAATGCATTTTGTTCTCTAAATGGTGCATATTTTACTAATGCATTTTCAAATGCTTCTCGCTCTACCAACATAAAGTAGAGCAAAAAATACATTAATAATAATCCGAGTACTATATTAAATACACCCGAAATTAGTGATGGAAATAAACCTGTTGCCCAAGTTCCGATATTCTTTAAACCGTCTTCTATAATTTGTTGTGCATTGCCACCAACGGGCAATAGATGTTGTAACTTGAAAAGGAGGTTTTTAAAATAGATTTCATCATTTTTAAGCTCTGTAATTTTCTCAATTACCATACTACTTAATCCATAAAATGGAAGGACTAAAACAATAATTGAAATAAATAATAGCAGTATTGCTGTAAACCTACGATTCCAGTTTTTTACATCTGTTAAATAAATATAACTTGGTCGTAAAATAGTATATAAAACAAGAGTACTTAATAAGGAACCAAAAATTCCCATTAAGGAATAAGCAATTAAACAACCTAATGCTATTATAATAACAAGATTGATGTAGTTTCGCTGTTTATAGGTAAATAGAGACATACGGAGCTTTTAGATATACTATATATTACACAAAAGCCCTAAAATTGTTTTAGTCAGTTTTGTTTTAATTAAGGTCTTAAAAACTGATTACTCATTCTCTGCATCTATGGCTTTCATTTTATTATAAAGCGTTTTGCGATCTATATTTAAAATTTTAGCGGCTTTAGTTTTGTTGAAGTTTACTTCTCTTAATACATTTAAAATGGTTTCGTACTCAGCTTCTAGTGCGGCTTCTTTTAAATTTTTTGGTTTGCTTAACTGAGTTGTTCTTAATATGGAATTACCAACTGCATTTTCTATAGCTGCTGCTTTTGCATAAGTAGAAATTTCTAATGGCAATGCTTTTAACTGAATTTCTTCTGTTTCTGTCGACAAAGCTGCTCTTCTAACAACATTTTTAAGTTCACGAACATTTCCTGGCCAATTATAGGTTAAAAAACATTCTTCTACTTCTGCAGAAAAACCTTGTACATTTCTATTTAATTCTTGATTTGCCAATATCAAAAATGTAGTAGCAAAAACCATAATATCTCTTCCTCTTTCACTAATTGGTGGTAAGTGGATAGAAAACTCATTAAATCTGTGGTATAAATCTTCTCTAAATCTTCCTTTTTGAATAGATTCTCCTAAATTTTCATTAGTTGCAACAATAATTCGTACATCTAAGTCAATCTCTTTGGTGCTACCTATACGTTTAATCTTTCGTTCTTGTACTGTTCTTAATAAAGCTGCTTGAATATCATACGATAAATTGCCCACTTCATCTAAAAATAAGGTGCCGCCATTTGCCATTTCAAAATGACCAATTTTAGTATATAAAGCTCCGGTAAAAGATCCCTTTTCATGGCCAAAAAACTCACTACCTGCCAGTTCTTTGGTTAAAGAACCGCAATCCATTGCTATAAATGGCTTATCTTTTCTAGGACTATTTAAATGAATAGTTTTAGCAACCGATTCTTTACCTGTACCACTTTCCCCAGTTAAAATTACGCTATACGATGTTGGCGCAACAAGCATAATCTGCTTCATCAAATCTCTTGAAGCGCTACTAGTTCCAACCACAAATTCTCCAGTTTCGGCTTGAATCTGCTTAGTTGCTTTATCTTTTTTATTTTCAGTTATTCCAGCTTCAGAATTGTTTTGATTAAGTGCAATTTGAGTTTCAATTGCTTTATTAATAGTATTTAAAATCTCATCTGGATAAAGCGGTTTTGTGATATAATCGTATGCTCCCAATTTAATGAGTTCTACTGCCAATTTAATATCAGAATAACCAGTAATTATAATTACACCAGTACTAGGATAGTTCTCTTTAATTTTAATTAACATCTCTTTTCCGTCTGTATCTTCCAAACGGTAATCACATAAAACTAAATCAAATTTTTGTTTAGAAAGATACTCCATAGCTGAACTCCCACTTGTAGTAGTTTCAACACTAAAAGAATTTCTAGTTAAGAATTTTGATAACAATAGGCCTATATTAACCTCATCATCAACTATTAATATTTTCTTCATACGCTTATTATCTGGTTACAAATAATAGCTAAATATAAGAAATTTTTGATATGGGAAATATTTTCTACACTATTTTTTATTGAAAATCATACAAAATTTGCTAAAACAAAAAAGCATCAAAGGGTTTTGATGCTTTTAAAGAAATTATTTTCCTTTTAGTTAAAAATCGTAACCTAGTCTTAAACCCATAAATCCACCACCATCAAGACCTTCATATCTTACGCCAATATCAAATCCACCAAAACGAGCACCGATAGACGGAGCATAGGTAAAACTTGAGCTACTTACAAAACCATAAGTTGGAGTTGTGCCACTAAAACTTTTAACAGTATAGGTTTTAGCGATAGTCATTCCAGCTTCAGCCATTCCATAAAAATTTTCTGAGAACATATAACGTCCACCTAATTTAATAGGAATAAAGATCGATGCTTTTGTATTGGTGGTTGCACCACTAAAACTTTTAGGGAAAAATGCCATTCCGCCAGAAGTTAATGTAGCATCAAAGTTTTCTGCAATACCTTGACTAAATCTTAAGGTTAATCCAGCACCAGCATCGTATACTTTCAATCCGCCTGATGGCAATGCACCTTCTAAGCCAATACCAAATCTAAACCCATTAACACCGCCTTTTGAGTCTTGTGCCTTTAGATTTACATTAGCTAGTAACATTGCACCAGCCAATAAAGTGAGTACTAATTTTTTCATGTTTGTTGGTTTTTAATTTATTATTTGTTTAGACAAATATTGCAACAAACACTGCCACATAAAATACCCTTGCATTGGTATATTTAACTACCCAACAGTACGTACAAAAACAAAACCCATTGATAATCAATCATCAATGGGTTTAAAAGTTTTATTTAACGAAGCTTATTTCCCTTTAAAAGCTGCCTTTCTTTTTTCTAAAAATGCACTAACACCTTCTTTAAAATCTTCAGTTTGAAAACATTTTGCAAACTCTTCAATTTCTACATCAAATCCATTTACATTTATTCTAAAGGATGAATTAATTGCTTTTACAGCACTTGCTACTGCTAATGGAGCTCTAAGTTTAATTTTATTTAAAATCTCTTCCGCTTTACTGATTAATTCTGCCTGTGGTACAACTTCATTTACCAAGCCAATTCTGTACGCTTTTTCAGCAGTAATCATATCTGCCGTCGTAATCATTTCTATTGCCCTACCTTTTCCAACTAATTGGGTTAACCGTTGTGTACCGCCATAACCAGGTATTAAACCTAAAGTTACCTCTGGCAAGCCCAATTTTGCATTTTCGCTCGCAATGCGGATATGACATGCCATTGCCAATTCCAACCCTCCACCAAGAGCAAAACCATTAATAGCTGCAACTACAGGTTTTGGACAATTTTCTATGGCATCAAAAACATTAGTCTGACCAACTTTTGCCAACTCTTTTCCCTCTTCTACATTATAATTTTGAAATTCAGAAATATCAGCGCCAGCTACAAAAGCTTTTTCTCCAGCACCAGTTAGTAATACACCACGAACTTCATCGCTATGCGTAGCAAAATTAATTGCATCCGCTAATTCCATTAACACTTCCTTATTTAAAGCGTTAAGTTTTTGCTCTCTGTTTATTGTGATATAAAATATATTTTCTTTTACTTCAGTTACAATTTGCTGATACATCATGTCTTAAAAATTTCTGTTTTCAATTACCCAATTTTCTATATATTCTACAATGCTTGCCATGGGTGTTCCTGGTGGGAAAAGTTCTCCTACACCTATATCTTGTAGCTTTTTCATGTCTCCTTCGGGAATAATTCCTCCGCCAGTTAACAAAACATCTGTTAATTGTTTTTCTTTCATAATAGCAACAATTTTAGGGAAAACTGTCATGTGTGCACCTGAAAGAATAGAAATTCCAATAGCATCAACATCTTCTTGCAATGCCGTATTTACTACCATTTCTGGCGTTTGACGCAAACCTGTGTAAATTACTTCCATACCTGCATCTCGTAGCGAGGTTGCGATTACTTTTGCCCCACGATCATGTCCATCTAAACCCACTTTTGCCACTAAAACTCTAATCGGTCTGTTCAATGTTTTGCTCATTTCTGGTTTTTTTGGTTTGCTTCGATTTTAGTTGGTTTGTTGTTTAAAGGGGTTAATCGTTAATCGATCCAATAAACTAACCAACAAAATACAGTGTAAATGTAAATAAATTAGCTGTTTTATTAATCAACCCATTAAAAACAACCTTAAAATACCCTTAATCTTCTTAACTTTGGCGTCTATAATTTATAATTTTTATGAGTGAAGAAAAATCATTGAACTTTATTGAAGAGCTAATAGAGAATGATTTAAGTAGTGGAAAAACGAAAACTTTGGTTACACGTTTTCCGCCAGAGCCTAACGGATACTTACATATTGGCCATGCAAAAGCCATATGCCTTAATTTTGGATTAACCCAAAAATATGGTGGTTATACCAATTTGCGTTTTGATGATACTAATCCGGTTACGGAGAAAACAGAATATGTAAATAGCCAGCAAGAGGATATTCATTGGTTGGGGTTTGAGTGGAAAAACGAATTATATGCGTCAGATTACTTTGATCAATTACATGGTTTTGCAGTAAAACTGATTGAAAAAGGCTTGGCTTATGTAGATCATAGTACAGCTGAAGAAATTGCAGAACAAAAGGGATCACCAATAGAACCAGGTAAAGAAAATGCCTATAGAAATCGCAGTATAGCGGAAAATTTAGCTTTGTTTGCTAGCATGAAAAGTGGCGAACTGGAAGATGGTGCTTGTACATTACGTGCTAAAATTGATTTAGCTAGTTCTAATATGTTGATGCGTGATCCTATTATTTATCGTATTAAACATGCTCACCATCATAGAACTGGCGATGCTTGGTGCATTTATCCAATGTATGATTTTGCACATGGACAAAGTGATAGTATTGAAAATATCACACACTCTATTTGTACGTTAGAATATGTGTCACATCGCGAATTGTACGATTGGTTTATCGAAAAACTAGAAATTTTTCCATCTAAACAATATGAATTTGCCCGTTTAAATCTTACTTACACGGTAATGAGTAAACGCAAATTAATGCAATTGGTAAATGACAATTTAGTTAGTGGATGGGATGATCCTCGTATGCCTACTATTAGTGGTTTGCGCCGAAGGGGTTATACACCTGAAAGCATTAAAGAATTTTGTGAGCGTATCGGCATTGCCAAAAGAGAAAACTTAATTGAATTAGGTTTATTAGAGTTCTGTATTCGCGAAGATTTGAATAAAAGAGCTACTCGCGTAATGGCTGTTTTGGATCCGATTAAGTTAGTAATTACCAATTATCCAGCAGGGAAAGAAGAAACTTTAATTGGTGAAAATAACCCAGAGGCTGAAGACAAAGGCGGAACACGTGAAATTCCTTTTAGTAATGAATTGTGGATTGAGCGTGAAGATTTTATGGAAGAGCCTGCTAAAAAATGGTTCAGATTAGCTCCTGGTGCAACCGTAAGATTAAAACATGCTTACATTGTTAAATGCGAAGATTTTAAAAAAGATGAAAACGGAAATGTAATCGAAATTCATTGTTCATATATTCCAGAATCGAAAAGCGGTGAAGATACAAGCGGTATAAACGTAAAAGGAACAATTCATTGGGTGAGTGCAAAACATGCCCAAACTGCAGAAGTTCGTTTATATGATCGCTTATTTACTGTGGAATCTCCAGATAGTGAAGAAGGTGATTTTAAAGATTATTTAAATCCAGAAAGCATGGAAGTGATTAAGCAAGCGTACATTGAACCTTATTTGGCAACTGCCGAACAAGGTGTAGGTTATCAGTTTATTCGTAAAGGTTATTTCTGTTTAGATAAAGATTCGAAACCTGGTCAATTAGTTTTTAATAGAACGGTTTCATTAAAAGAAGCTTGGAAGCCTAAAGCATAATTAGGTTAAAATAGTAAGCCGCAGATGCGCAGATTTAAAATAATCTATGCATCTGCGGCTTTTTTATTAATAGGATTTCCTACATATATTTCTTATACAAATTGTATAAAATCAATTTGTCTGGTTCTGTTAATTTTGGTGTAATATCTGTACCCACAAAATGACGTTTAAATGCGGTTATTGCAGCAGGTAAATTTCTTACATCATATCCAATAATTCTTAGTGCAATTGTTGTATCAAAATCTGCTGGTGGCAATTGCAAAACATCATCGTACCACAATCCAAATCCTTTTTTAGCGAGTGTTTTCCATGGAAAATTATTGGGATCTGGTTTACGTGTTGGCGCAATATCTGCATGGCCAATAAAATTAGCTGTTGGAATACTATACTTCTTTTTTAATGTTGCTAATAACGAACAAAGGCTATTAATTTGAGCATCTGTCCAAGGATCTGTAGTGCCATTATTATCTAACTCTATTCCAATAGAAGAAGAATTTAAATCAGTATCGTTTCCCCAACGCCCAACACCTGCATGTTGTGCTCTTAAATAATCATTTACCATGTGGTATACTTTTCCATCTCTACCAACCACATAGTGTGCACTAACAGCAGTTCTAGCAATGGTAAACGTTTTTAACGTTTGTGCAGTAGAATCTTGCGCAGTATGGTGTATAATTACAAAATTAGGTTTGCGAATACCCATATTTACAGTACCCACAAAATATTGTTCATTATTTAACGAATCAATAGTTTGACCTTCTGGTGGAGTTGCCTTAATTATTTTAGAAAAGCCTTTTGCCATATTTTTGTATACCTTATCTGTAGCGGCATATTTACTCGTGCTACAATTGGTTAACAACAATACGCAGGAAATTAGTACAGCGCTTTTTAATGTAATTTTGTTTACTAACATGATTTATGATTAGGGATAATACGTTGAGCATGCAATATATTAAAATTATACATGCTTATATTTTTTGCTAATTTAGTGCATTGAAACAAAATGAAAAACAATTTCTTAACCAAATGAAAAACATTAATAAAATAGGAACTTTATTTATCGGAGTTTCAATTACAGCTTGCTTAATTGCATGTAGTAATTCTGATCAAACTACTGATAAAAAAGACAACTCAACTAAAGATTCTCTACAAGAATATGTAGCACAACGTTTACCAATTTACGAGAAAGTAAGATTAACTACCAACCTTAATCAGCTTACTGTAAGCGAGCGAAAGGTTTTGCCTTTATTAATAGAAGCTGCTAAAATAATGGATGATTTATTTTGGAAACAAGTATATCCACAGCGTGACAGCCTTAAAAATTCTATTAAAGACGAAAAAACTAAACAGTTTATAGATATTAATTATGGTCCATGGGATAGGTTAAATGGCGATAAACCATTTGTAACTGGTATTGGTCCAAAATCAGAAACTGGAACTTTTTATCCTGCTGGTATGACCAAAGAAGCCTTAGAAAAATCTGATGTAAAAGATAAATATGGATTATACTCTGTTATTAGAACGGAGAAAGGGAAATTGATTTCTGTTCCATATCATGTTTTATATGCTACCGAATTACAAAAAGCAAGTAGTTTATTAAAACAAGCGGCTTTGCTGGCAGATGATGCGGGCTTAAAAAAATACTTAAATCTTAGAGCTGATGCTTTGGTTACCGATGATTATTCTGCAAGTGATTACGCTTGGTTAGACATGAAAACCAACGGTTTAGACATTATAATTGGCCCGATAGAAAATTACGAGGATAAACTATTTAATGCTCGTGCATCTTTCGAATCGTACGTTTTAGTGAAGGATAAAGTTTGGAGCAAGCGTTTAGCCAAATACGTATCGATGTTGCCTGAATTACAAAAAGGGTTGCCTGTTGACGGAAAGTATAAAAAAGAAGTTCCTGGAACGGATTCGGAGTTAAATGCATACGATGTAGTTTATTATGCTGGCGATTGTAATGCAGGATCGAAAACTATTGCCGTAAACTTACCTAATGATGAAGCAATTCAACAGAAAAAAGGAACACGTCGTTCGCAGTTGAAAAATGCAATGCAGGCTAAGTTTGATAAAATATTAGTGCCAATATCGAAAGAGTTAATTGACAAAGATCAACAGCAATACATTAAGTTTGATGCGTTTTTTGCTAATGTGATGTTTCATGAAGTTGCCCATGGTTTAGGTATCAAAAATACAATTTCAGGTAAGGGAACAGTCCGTTCTGCTTTAAAAGAGCAATATTCTTGGTTAGAAGAAGGTAAAGCCGATATCCTAGGTTTATATATGGTTACTGGCCTACTTAAAAAAGGTGAATTAACTGGCGACATTAAAGATTACTATACTACATTTATGGCTGGTTTATTAAGATCTGTACGTTTTGGCGCATCAGAAGCGCATGGGAAAGCAAACATGCAATGTTTCAACTTCTTTAAAGAAAAAGGAGCTTTTGAAAGAACTACAAATGGAACTTATAAAGTAGACTTTGATAAGTTTGCAGTTGCAATGAACGAATTAAGTCGTTTCATTATTGAATTGCAAGGTAATGGAAATAAAGCTGCGGTAGAAAAAGCTCAAAAAGAAAAAGGAATTATACAACCAGAGCTTCAAAAAGATTTAGATCGTTTAAGTAAAAAGGGTATTCCAGTTGATATTGTTTTTGAACAAGGTGTTGACGTTTTAGGAATGAAATAATTTAGTATCCTTCTGTAAAAGAGCTCATTTAAACTAATTAAATGAGCTCTTTTGTTTTTAAAAACTTCTGACAAGAAAAAAAGAATAAATTTTCTGTAACCTTTTTTAGGTTCGTCTCGTCTATACGATACAAACTAACAGAAAGGCTTTCGGTCTTTTGAACTAAACTTAAAATTTTGGAAATGAAAAAAATTGCGTGCGAACGCTGTGAAATTTTTATGCCCTATTTTTTAAACCAAACAAACACAAAATGAAAACTATTTACTTATTACTATTTGTATTATTAACAGGAAACATCGCCTCCGCTAACACAAAGCAAGGAACCATAAGTGGCGTTGTTGTAGACGAACAAAGCAGGCCAATTGATTTTGTAACAATTGGTCTTTTTAAATCGTCCGATTCATCTTTAGTTAAAACCGCTTTAACTACTGCAGATGGAAAATTTGAATTTGCAAACATCAATACTGGTTCTTATTTCGTGAAAGCGAATATGATGGGTTATGATATCTTCAAAGGAAAACCGTTTCAATTAACTGAAAGCAACTTAATTTTAAGCTTAGAAGAAATTCGATTAAAGTCGAATAGTAAAACGCTAAACGCAGTAAGTATAACTGCAATTAAGCCACTTATAGAACGTAAAACTGATAAGTTGGTAATGAATGTAGAAAATAGCAGCGTTGCTATTGGCTCATCTGCGCTGGAAGTTTTGCAAAAAGCACCAGGTGTAACAGTGGACCAGAATGATAATATTTCTATGCAAGGAAAACAAGGCGTGTTAATTTTATTAGATGGAAAACAAACTTACATGAGCAATGCTGATGTTGCCAATCTATTGAGAAACATGCAAAGCTCTGAACTTGAAACGATCGAGTTAATTACAAATCCATCTTCAAAATACCCTGCATCTGGTAATTCTGGAATTATCAATATCAAAACAAAAAAGAGCAAAAATGGTGGTACTAATGGAAGCGTTTCATTAACCGCAGCTCAAGGCAAAAATTTTAGGGGAAATGCAGGTCTAACTCTAAACCATCGTTCTAAAAAACTAAATGTATTTGGAAACTATAACTACGGCAATTTTAGAAATAACAATCTATTAGAAATTAACCGCATTTCTAATGGTAGTCCAAAAACCTATTTTATGCAAGTAGGCGAAAATTATAGAAAACGTGAAAACAATAACTTTAAAGCTGGGTTAGATTATTTTATCGACAAAAAAAACACGATCGGTTTTTTAGTTAATGGCTACCTAAACTCTGGTAAAGAGACTACTGATAATAAAACCTTGATTGGAAAATCTTATACAGAAACAGATTCTCTACTTAATACCACTTCGCAAACACGTGATAAGTATAACAACATCGCTTACAATTTAAATTATAAATCCATTTTAGACACTGCTGGTTCAGAAATTTCTGCTGATTTAGATTATTCGCGTTATAATGGAAAGGACATTGCAGACTACTACAATGATTATCTTTTTGCGAATGGAAGTAAAATTAGACCATTAAGTGTAATCAGAAATACTACACCAACTCAAATTGATATTAAAGCATTTAAAGTAGATTACAATGTATCATTGAGCAAAACTATAAAATTAGAAGCTGGTGTAAAAAGTAGCTGGGTTAAAACAGACAACGATTTAAGAGCTGAAGAATTGGTGAATAATGTTTGGCAAAACGATGTAAGAAGAAGTAATCAGTTTGTTTACGATGAAAATGTAAATGCTATATACACAAATCTTAATAAGCAGTTTAAAAATACTAGCGTACAGTTTGGATTAAGAGTAGAACAGACAAATTCTACAGGTAATCTAATCACCAACAATGAAGTGGTTAAAAGGAGTTACTGGGATTTTTTTCCAACCTTCTTTTTGCAACAAACTTTATCTAAGGATAATCAAATTGGATTTTCTTACAGTCGTAGAATTGACAGACCAAGTTATGATGCCTTAAACCCATTTGTTTATTATTTAGATGAATATACTTACAATAAAGGAAATCCTTTCTTAAATCCTCAATACACGAACAATTTTGAAGTTTCCTACACCTTTAAACAGAAATATTTATTGTCTGTTAATTATAGTAGAGTAAATGATGTAATTACACAGGTTTTATTACCAGATGAATCTAAAAAGGCATTATATCAAACCAACGCAAACCTTGCTAAAAACGTAAGCTATGGTGCAAATTTAAACGTACCAATTAAACCATTCAAATGGTGGGATATGAATAATAATTTCAATGTTTTTCACTTAAGTTTTGAGTCACCTAGTTTAGCAGGCCAAAAATTAAAAACTGGTAAAACATCTTTTCAATATAAAATGCAAAATAATTTTATCATCATACCAGGATTAACTGCAGAATTAAGTGGAAATTACGAATCACCAATAGATTATGGAACACTTAGCATAGGTAATAGATATTATGTAGATATGGGATTAAGTAAATCTTTATTGAACAAAAAAGCTAGTTTAAAACTTGCACTTAGTGATGTATTTAATACCAATGAGCAAAATATTACAAGTGCTTATCCGGGTTTAACATATGATTTATACCAAAAGAACGATACCCAAATTGGAAGAATCAGTTTCACTTATCGCTTTGGTAAAAATGAAATTAAACCAGCACGTCGTCGTTCTACAGGAACAGAAGATGAGCAAGGTAGAATGAAGAATTAATCAATATATAAATGAACTAAATGCCTTATGTAGTTTAAACTATGTAAGGCATTTTACTTTCCGATATACGTGTGTACAATTTCTTCTAGCGCTTGAATGTCGAACGGTTTCGGTAAAAAACTATCAGCACCTGCTTTTTCTGCTAAAGAACTTACATCGTTATTTGCCGAAAAATAAATTACTGGAATATGTTTCAAATCTTCATGACTTTTTAATTCCTGGGTTGCTTCAATTCCACCTACATCTGGCAGCCAATTATCCATGAAAATCAAATCGGGCATATATGCTGATACCTGATCAACGATATGATTAGAGGTAGCAGAGGTTTTAATTTCATAACCTGCATCTTCTAAAATTAATGTGCATAATTCTAAAATATCTTCATTATCATCAAAAATAAATACCTTTTTATTCATATTCTTTTAGCCTTTACCTAATAAATTTATATAATTTGCCATTTCTTCTATTTTTAAAACCCTATCTATTTTGGCCTTTAAAATTGCTTGTGCAGGCATGTAATTTACTTGTGCAGTCAGCGGATCTTGAACCGCAGTTTCTCCACCATAACTTTCTACAGCAATTAACCCATTTACTCCATCAGAGTTAGAGCCAGAAAGCAACAAACACACTAGCTTATCTCCATACACTTCTGCCGCCGACTGAAAACTTACATCAATTGATGGTCTTGAATAATTTACTTTTTCCGAATAATCTAGTGAAAAAGTTAAATCCTTTTCTATCAATAAGTGATAATCTGAGGGTGCAATATAAATGGTTGCTGGCAAGATACTTTCTTTTTCTTCAATTTCTTTAACTATTAGTGCTGTTTTGGTCGATAAAAGCTCTGATAACAATGAATCGGTTCCTTGTTTACGATGTACTACAATGATTATTGGAAAAGGAATGTTGATATCAATTTTTGGCAATACCTTAATCAGCACATCTAAACTTCCGGCGGAGCCGCCAATAACCAAAGCATTACAGTTTTTCATCGCTTAATTTCCTCCAAATTTTTTCAGTTTCTAATCTTTTATAGCTTTTACTAATTGGCGAAAAATCGGTTGTTTCTTTTGTTCCTAATGCTAAATAACCTAACTTTTCTAAACTGTTATCAAAAAGTTGTAAAACTTTATGCTGTAGATCTCTATCAAAATAAATTAGCACATTACGGCATAATATTAATTGAAATTCGTTAAAAGAATGATCAGAAACTAAGTTATGAGTAGAAAAAATCATTTTAGCTTTTAACTCATGATCAAATTTGGCTAAAGAATAATTTGCGCTATAATATGATGAAAAATCTTTTGTTCCTCCAGATGCAATGTAATTTTCTGAATATTGCTTCATTTGACTAAGTGGAAACAAACCTTGTGCTGCTTTTTCTAATACTATCGGATTTATGTCTGTAGCATAAATTAGCGATTTATTCAGCAAATTCAATTCTTTAAGCAATATTGCCATTGAATATACTTCCTCTCCAGTTGAGCAACCAGCGAGCCAAATTCTAATAAATGGATAAGTGCTTAGATTTGGAAAGACTTTTTCTCTTAGTGCTTTGTAAAACCCAGGATCACGAAACATTTCTGTAACGTTTACTGTAATTTGTTCTACAAAACGTTTAAAATAAGTACTATCATTTCCAATCTTATATCTAAATTCTGCAAAGCTAACTTGTTTATCTAAACCAAACAAGCGAAGCACTCTCCTTTTAAAAGACGCTCTTGAATATCCCGTAAAATCATATCCATATTGCTCTAAAACATCAGTAATTAATGTTTCTATTTGCTCGTCATTTATAGAAGATGTGTTTGGCACTAGATATAATTTTTTAGTTGAAGAACCAATTCATCAACATTAACTGGTTTAGAAATATAGCCTACGGCACCCGCATTTATGCACCGCTCTTTATCGCCCACCATGGCTTGTGCAGTAACTGCAATTACAGGCACTGATTTCATTTCAGGATCTTTTTTCATTTCAGCCATTGCTTGATATCCATCCATGTCTGGCATCATCATATCCATCAAAACAACTGCTATGTCTTTATCACTGGCAAGGATATCAAATCCTTGCTGAGCACTGCTCGCAGAAAGACATGTAAATTTTTTAGCTTTTAAAACTGCTTTTAGTGCAAATATATTCCTACTATCGTCGTCAATTATTAATACTTTTTTTGTCTTAACTTCCATAAATTATAAAACAATAATTTAAACCCTATCGTACAACCAAACCCTTAATAAAGAAACTAATTGATCAATATCAACAGGCTTAGAGATATAATCAGATGCTCCCGCAGCAATGCATTTCTCTCTATCTCCCATCATTGCTTTTGCAGTAACAGCTAAAATGGGTAATTGTTTGTAAGCAGGCATTGTTCTTATCTCTTTAGTAGTTTGATAACCGTCCAATTCAGGCATCATCATATCCATTAACACTACATCTACTTTAGGGTTTTCACTTAAAACTCTTAAGGCCTCTTTTCCATCTACAGCAGGCAACACTTTCATTTTATGTTGTTCTAAAGCTTTGGTTAAAGAGAAAATATTACGTACATCATCATCAGCAATTAATACAACTTTATCTTTAAGTACCTCGTTTAGTCCGCCCAAATTGGTTCTCATAGCAGGGCTCCGTTTTTCCTTTTCTTCTACCAAATGCAAAAATAAACCAGCTTCATCTAAAATACGTTGATAAGAATGAGCCGTTTTTAAAACTATGGAATCTGCATATTGCTTAATTCGACTTTCTTCTCCTTTAGATAAATTTTTACCAGTAAAAACTATAATTGGAAGATTTTCTAATCCTTCGCTTTTCTTAATCGTTTCTAAAGTTTCATATGCGTTTTTATCCGGAACTCCCATATCTAAAATCACACATTCGATTTCCTTTTTTTGAAGCGCTTCAATACTTTCTTTTACATTTTTCGACACTATATTTTGAATATTAGAAGTGCCTAAAAAGTAACTTAAAGCCTTAGCATGTTGTTCATTTTCTTCAACAATTAATACTTTTTTAGGATATCTACTTAATGCATCTTCCAGTTTTTCGAAAATCTGTTTCATGTGCTCTAATGCTACAGGTTTATCAATAAAATCTACCGCCCCTTTTAACAAACTTTCCTTTTTAACAGAAAGTGAAGACATGATATGAACCGGAATAGGTCGTGTATTAGGGTTTGATTTTAGCTCTTCCATCACTTGCCAGCCATCTTTTACTGGCAGTTGAATATCTAATAAAATAGCCAACGGATTATACTCATTAGCTAATTCTATTCCGACATCTCCACGGACTGCAACTATGCCTTTATAGTTTCTTTTTCGTGTAAAATCAAGTAAGGTTTTAGCAAAAATAGTATCATCTTCAATAATTAAAATTACCTTATCAGACGGTTCAATATTCGTTCTATCATCCTCCACATCACCAGGAATATGCTCTACCGTAAATCGTTCTTCTGTAACAGTCTCTGTATAGCTAGGTGTATTATGTGTTTCAAAATTGATTACCTGTTCTCCTAAAACTCCGTTCTTATACTGTGTTGGGACAACTAATGTAAACTCGCTACCTATATTTTCTTCACTTTCCAATTGAATATCCCCACCCAATAGTTTAGCTAATTCTCTACTAATAGATAACCCCAAACCGGTTCCGCCAAATTTACGACGAGTAGATCCATCTGCTTGCTGGAAAGCTTCAAAAACCATATTCATTTTATTTTTAGCAATGCCGATACCCGAATCTTTAACTTTAAAAATTAGAGCGTTTCGACTTGTATCAGATGATAATGATAGGCTTACTTTTCCTTCTGAAGTGAATTTAAATGCATTTGATAACAGGTTTTTTAAGATTTGCTCTAATCTCATTTTATCTGTACTCATATATGTTGGTACATTTTTGTCCACCACAACTTCAAATTCTATGCGTTTTTCTTTAGCAATTGGGTTAAACAAAGAGTGCATATCAGTTGTCACTTCTGCTAGTTTAACTTCTTCAATTTCTAAGCTCATTTTACCAGCTTCTATTTTTGAAAGATCTAAAATTTCATCAATTAAATTAAGTAAACCTTGACCAGAACTTTGAATTACAGATGCATATTCTGTATATTCTGTATCTAATTCTTCATTATCTGCCATTAATTTAGACAACAATAAAATTGAGTTTAAAGGAGTTCTCAATTCATGCGACATGTTAGCTAGAAACTCTGATTTATAGCGTGTACTTTGCTCTAATTGTTCTGCTTTTTGCTGAATATCAATATTTCGCTCTTGAATAAGTTGATTTTTTTCTTCGAGCAAACTAGTCCTTTCTTCTAACTCTTGATTACTTTGTAAAAGTTCTTCTTGTTGTACACGAAGTTCTTCTTCAGAAGCTTGAATTTTTTGTGTTTGAGCTTCAAGTTCAGCATTTAAAGCCTCAAGTTCACTGTGTTGTGCCTGTAGTTCTTCTGCCTGAGCTTGTGTTTCTTCTAAAAACTCTTGTAATTTTTTTCTGTTTTGTGCAACATGAATAGCGATACCAATATTGCCAGCAATTGCATTTAAAAAGTCTATTTTTCTTGGCGTGTAAGGAATTAATGTTGCTAATTCAATTACACCCACCATAATTCCATCCCTATGCAATGGAAACGCCACTACATTTTTTGGTTTTGTTTGTCCGGTAGCATAACTAATGGTTGTTTCTTCGTCTGGAATTTTATCTAATAAAATTAGTTTCTCAGATTTTAAACATTGTCCAATTAATCCTTCCCCAATTGCTATTTTATTGCTTTTGTCGTTTGCAGATAATGCATATCCACCAGTTAAGTATAAATTTTTATCTTCTTCTAAAATGTAAAGTGCTGCTACTTGACTTTTTGTGTGTTCCACAATGTGAGATAACATGTCACTTGCCAATGTTTTAAGGTCTTTTTCACCAACCATTTGGTCGTTTAGTTTGGCTACCCCAGATTGTAACCATTCTTTATCTTCCAATAAACCAAATGAATATTGTAGCGATTCTGCCATTGCATTTAGCGATCCAACCAAACTACCTAATCCATCTTTTGCAACTTCATCTAATCTAATTTTATAATCGCCATTTGAAATTTGTTTGGCAATATCTTGAATCGCTTGTATTCTCTTTGCCGTTTCATCGTTTATATCTTGTAATTTTTGTTGCAGTCTTGTGCGATCATCAAAATCAGAAGCAACTTTTCTATAAAAGAAAATGGTAATAAGTAGAGAAAGAACTGAGGCTAAAATGATTAATAATGGAGTATAGCCAGATAATGTGTTCATCTCTGTTGTACGATTGGCTAATAACCTTCTCTCTTCATCTTGCATCTCTTTTATAATTAGCCGCAACTTATCCATGTACACTTTTCCGTCTAATAAGTAGGCTTGAGACACAATGCCATTATTCTCCTTAATAGCAACCGTTTTTTGAAGAATTCCTAGTCTTGTATCTAGTATTTCTTTTATTTCATCTAATTTGCGTTGCTGAAAAGGGTTATCTTTTGTTTCTGCATTTAATTTATTGTATAAAGCATCTACCTTTTCTTTAGCACCAACATATGGTTCTAAAAAAACTTTGTTACCCGTTAACAGATATCCTCTTTGTCCTGTTTCTGCATCTTTTAATGTAGAAATAATCCTTTCTAGACCGTCCATTACTTGATTACTGTGGCCAACCAAATCGGCAGATCTAATTAAATTTCTGATACTTACGTAAGATGCGAGTGAGCTTAAGATCAATATGATCAATGATAAACCAAGTCCTAAGCGAAGGTTAGTTTTTAGAGATAATTTCATTTAAAGAGTAGTTTTTTAATCATTAAACTTCAGTTCTTAAATTAGTAGGCATTATAAAATAGAATTCTGAACCTTCATTATAGGTGCTATTTACACCAATACGCCCTCCATGTCTTTTAATAATTTCTGCAGAGATATATAAGCCAATTCCCAAACCTTGAAAGCGTTGAGAGGTTTCTTCTACACGATAAAATTTATCAAATACATGATTCAATTGTTCTGGCAGCATTCCAATTCCGTAATCTTTTACAGCCACATAAAGTTCATCGTTTTCTACATTTACAGTAAGTTGAATTTCATTAGTTCCTGGTGAATATTTTATTGCATTTGTTAAAAAATTCACAATTACTTGTTCAATACGCATTTCATCGCCGTAAATTTCACAATTCACCGAACCTTTTTTATGTATTTTAAACTCAGGATTGGATTGAGTCATTACTTCTATTACATTGTCTAAAAGACCATCAATGGAGAAGTTTTGTTTGTTGAATTTAAGTTTTCCACTTTCAATTTTAGAAATATCAAGTAAATCAGCTATTAAACTATTCAGTTTTTCTAGTTGCGATTGAGCTTTATTTAAATGTTTTTTAACAGTATCAGTATCCCCTTTATTTACACTTCTTTCTAACAACTGCACATAGCCTTTAACGCTAGTTAATGGTGTCTTTAATTCGTGACTAGCAATACTGATAAATTCGTCTTTTTTCCGCTCTGCTTCTTTACGAAATTCAATCTCTTCGAGCAGTGTTTTTTGCATTTCATTTAGCTTTCTATTCTGCTCATAAATGCGATAAAAAGTTTTTACTTTGAGTAGTAAAATATTCATATCAACAGGTTTAGTAATATAATCTAAACCTCCAGACGAATATCCTTTTGCTATGAATTTAAACTCTGTATTTGCTGCAGATAAAAATATGATGGCAGTTTCTTTAGCTTTACTATAACCAGAAATTGCCTCTGCTACTTCAAAGCCATCCATACCTGGCATTTGAACATCAAGAATAATTAATACGTAAGAGTTTTTGAGAACTTTTTTTAAAGCCTCTTCTCCGGATGAGGCTGTATCTACTTCAAAATCATGCTTTTCAAAAACCTTTTTTAAAGAAATTAGGTTTTCTGGTGTATCATCTACAATAAGAATCATTCATTAAATAATTAAAACTTGGCATTTAAATATAGATGATTTTTACCGCATAAAATCACTATAAGAAATGAAAACAAAAATTTTATATTATTGTTTGAGGAAATTTAAAAAAGTTAAAAATAATAAACAGTCTTACAGCTTTGAGGAGTTAAAAGTATCGCCTTGTTTAATGTCTCCTGTTTCAAAACCTTTTTTAAACCAGTATACTCTTTGAGCTGAAGTACCATGGGTAAAAGCATCAGGAACTACTTCGCCTTGTGTTTGTTTTTGTAATTTATCATCACCTATTGCGTTAGCAGCATTTAAAGCCTCTTCGATATCTCCTTCATCAAGTTTAAAATCTTTAAGGTTTTGTGCATGATGTGCCCAAAGACCAGCATAAAAATCAGCTTGTAATTCTAGTTTTACTGATAATTTATTGTATTCAACTTCACTCAATCTACCACGAGCTTCTTCCATCTTAGCTGAAATCCCTAATAAATTTTGCACATGGTGACCAACTTCATGAGCGATTACATAGGCTTGTGCAAAATCACCAGCAGCGCCAAAGCGATTTTTTAACTCATCATAAAAAGATAAATCGATATAAACTTTATGATCTCCTGGGCAATAAAATGGCCCAACCGAAGAGCTTGCATTACCACAAGCAGATTGTACACCATCTCTAAATAATCTTAAAACTGGTTGCTCGTATGGTGCGCCCAAAGCATTGAATTGCTCTTCCCAAACCTGCTCAGTTGATTCGAGAATACCAGCAACAAATTTCCCCTGCGCATCAGTTGGCGTTCCCCTCTTAACTTCTCCTTGTTCAGTTGCCGGCATCTGACTAACTAAGCCTGTTAAGTCTTTGCCAAACAATAGTCCAACAATAACGACAATAATTCCAACACCGCCACCTAAGGCTACACGGCCACCGCCACCACTTCTTCCGTCTTCAACATTTTGACTACCTTTTCCGAACCACTGCATAGATTTTGATTTAATTTTTAAATTTGGGGCAATTCTTATACCAATTTAAAAAATATCCTTCTAGTTGAAAGCTGCAATGCCCTTTTCTATTCTTCTTTGTGTTTCAGCTTTACCTAATAAAGTAGCGATATCAAAAACGCCAGGCCCAAATTTACCACCTACTAGCATAATGCGGAATGGAAGCATTAATTCTCCAGGTTTAAATCCTTTGGCTTCTGCGAGTGCTTTAAATTCTTCTTCCGATTGTAAAGCAGTTGAATCATCTTGTATGTTTTGACTAAATTCTTGAAAAAATGCAGCTTTTTCAGGACTCCATTTTGGCTTAACCGCAGCTAAATCATATTCAACTGGTGAAGAAAAAAAGTAGACACTTTGATCCACAAAATCACCTAATAAATTACAGCGATCTTTAACTAAGTCAATTACTTTTAATAGTAAACTTTCATTTTTTACTTCAATACCTTTTTCGGTTAATAAACTATGAACCTTAACCTGCAAATTGCTAGCTGTTGACAGTTTTATCCACTCGTGATTGTACCATTTTGCTTTCTCGAAATCGAACTTTGCACCAGCTTTGCTAATGCGCTCTATTGAGAATAAATCAATCAGTTCTGTTAATGAAAATATTTCTTTATCAGTCCCATCATTCCAACCCAACATCGCCAAAAGATTAATAAAAGCTTCAGGCATAAAACCTAATTCTTTAAATCCTTTAGTCACATCTCCAGTTTTTGGATCTGTCCAATTCATGGCATATACTGGGAAACCCAAACGATCTCCGTCACGCTTACTTAATTTTCCATTTCCATCTGGCTTTAAAATCAATGGTAAATGTGCCCATTTTGGCATTTCATTTTCCCAGCCTAAATATTTCCATAATAAAATATGAATCGGTGCAGATGGCAACCATTCTTCTCCTCTAAAAGCATGACTAATTTCCATCGCTTTATCATCTACAACAACTGCTAAATGATAGGTTGGCATACCGTCTGCTTTTAGCAAAACTTTATCGTCTACTAAATTCGTATCAAAACTTACCAGCCCTCTAATCATATCCACAAAAGAAACAGTTTCGTTTTCTGGAATTTTGATTCGTACTACGTAAGGTGTGTTTTCGGCTATTAATTTAGCCACTTCATTCGGTGCTAATGTTAAAGAATTACGCATTTCCATGCGGCTTTTTTGTCCGTACAAAAAGTTAGGCTGATCATTTCTTTTGGCCGTTAACTCCTCAGGGGTATCGAAAGCATAATAGGCATATCCATCCGCAATTAATTGCTCAGCATATTGCTTATAACTTGCTTTACGTTCGCTTTGACGATAAGGTCCAAAAGCACCTGGTTTTTGTGGGCTTTCATCTGGTGTTAGTCCACACCAATTTAAGCAGTCTACAATATACTCTTCTGCTCCAGCAACAAAACGAGTTTGATCTGTATCTTCTACACGTAAAACGAAAGTTCCGTTGTGTTTTTTAGCAAATAAATAGTTAAATAATGCGGTACGAACGCCGCCTAAGTGTAAGCCCCCAGTTGGACTTGGAGCAAATCTTACTCTAATTTTCTTTTCCATTACGGTACAAAGATAAGATTTCAATGGAAGATGTGAGATGGAAAACAGAAAATGGTCAGTAAACTCAGATTGAGTCTTGTTATGATATATTTTCCATCTTACATTTTACATTTTTTTGTAATTTGCCATCACCCTTATGAATCCATATCAGAAAAAGCGTCGTTGGAAGATATTTTTACTTGTTTTTGCTATCGTTATTGGTGGTGCATCCGTTTTTTATTCTGATTTCTTTGTAAAAAAAATGGAACGCGAAGAGGCCGCTCAATTTCAACTTCGTGTGAAAGTATTAGAACAGCAGATGAAGATGTATGATAACGAGCAATTAACTGGTGTTTTCGATCTAATTAAGAAAAACAATAAAATGGCCGTTATCATCACTGAGGAAAATGGCTCAATTTATTTGTACGACGGATTAGACAGTACAAAAACATTGTACGATAGTGATACTACAAAACAATACGACTCCTTATATTATGTAAGGCAATTGGCCAAAATGAAAGAGCAGCATTTACCTGCCAGAATGGTTGGCAGTGAGGGGGAGCCTTTAATTGCCTACTACAAAGATTCATTTATTTTAACCCAATTACGCTATTTTCCATACATACAACTTGGCGTAGTAGCCTTATTTGTTTTAGCGGCCTATGTAGCTTTTAGTCAGGCCCGAAAAGCAGAACAAGATCAAGTTTGGGTAGGGATGGCCAAAGAAACAGCACACCAATTAGGCACGCCAATTTCATCATTAATGGCTTGGGTAGAGCTTATAAAATCCAGGTTCGATGCGGAAGATGATCCGTTAGTTGCAGAAATGGAAAACGATATTCATCGATTAGAAATTATTACCGATCGTTTTTCTAAAATTGGTTCTAAACCAATACTTGAGGATCACATTGTGTATGTGGTTATTCAAAATTTTGTAGATTATTTTAAAGTCCGGACCTCTGACAAAATCAATTTTATTATAACAGGAGATAGTCAAGTTAGAGCTTTATTAAGTGTTCCATTATTTGATTGGGTGATTGAAAATTTATTGAAGAATGCCGCAAATGCGATAGAAAATGAAGGAACAATTACCATCAATATTATAGAAAACCTAGCCAAAGAAGAAGTATTTATCGACGTTAGTGATACTGGAAGAGGTATTCCTCGTTCTAAGTTTGATACAGTTTTTCAACCAGGTTATACCACTCGTAAACGTGGTTGGGGATTAGGGTTATCCTTAACCAAAAGGATAATAGAAAACTACCATAAAGGACAAATATTTGTAAAAGACTCTGAATTAGGCAAAGGCACAACTTTTAGAATTATATTAAAAAGCAGTATTACATATGAACCGACCACAAACACAGGAGTACCCAGAATGGGGTAACACCTACATTCGCCTTGTTGAAGGTGATGTAATTGAAATACTAACTAAACAAGCTACAGAATTTGCAGAGTTCATTAATAGTTTAGTCGAAAAAGCAGATTATGCTTATGCTCCTGGTAAATGGACAATTAAAGAATTAATAGGTCATATTGTAGATACTGAACGCATTTTAGTGTTTAGATTATTAAGTTTTGCTAGAGGCGAAAAAGTGGCATTGCCGGGTTTTGAAGAAGATGATTATGTAGCTGCTGCACATTTCCAAGATCGTAGTTTATTTAGTTTTGCTGAAGAATTCACGTTGCTAAGAAAAGCCAATTTATATCTCATTAATTCTTTAAATGAGGATGAACTGAACGTTATTGGAAATGCAAACGGAAAGCAAATGAGTGTAAGATCTTTAGTTTACATCCTTGCTGGTCACATTATTCATCATACAAATGTGATTAAAGAGCGTTATTTATGATTTGGTTTCAGGAATTTACTCCAGCAATGCTGAATGATAGACCAAAAAATCATATTGGTGCAGTATTAGGGATTGAGTTTACAGAAGTTGGTGAAGACTATGTAGCTGCAACCATGCCAGTTGACGAAAGAACACATCAACCTGCAGGAATTTTACATGGTGGTGCATCAGTAGTTTTAGCTGAAACCTTAGGAAGTATCGCATCCTATATGTGCATCAATCCAGATAAATATATTGCTGTTGGTTTAGAAGTAAATGCCAATCATATTCGTCCAGTAAGTTCTGGATTGGTTAAAGGCATTTGTAAACCCTTACACCTTGGTGGAAAAACGCAAGTTTGGGAAATAAAAATGTACAACGATAAAGGGAAGATGAATTGTGTAAGCCGATTAACCGTTGCCATTTTACCGAAGCCTTTATAAAAGCTTAAGTCATAGAATCAAAAAAAGTCCATAAGCTATCGCCTATAGACTTTCTTTATCAACTTTCTAACTAGCTATGTTTATCTAACCAGTTCTTCTCAACAATATAAGAAGAGATTAAACCAAGGCCTCCAAATATGCCTAAGCAACCGAAGTAAATCGCTACAGATTGTCCTTCTTCAGCATCAGTCATATTGCCGCCAAATACACCTCTTACCGTAAATAAGGCAATTAAAAGGCCAATCCCTAAACCAACTAATAGTAAGCCGAATTTTAAACTTAAAAATGGTTGTGGTGTAGATTTACGAACGCCAGGATCTATGCCTCGTTCAATCATTGCCATTTTTTCTTTGTTGTTAAAATATCTTATTCCGAATATCATTGCAAATGTGCAGATGAAAAATGTGATAGGTACTAATATTCCTTCCATGATCTTATTTTTTTAATGTTAATATTTCTTTTCGTTTATGAACCGTGTTCTGAATACTATGACTACATCAAAAAAATTTAGGTTACACCCGTCAGATAAAAAAGATAAAAGAACAAACATGAGATCTGTTAACTGTTTAAATCGGTTAATTAATTTGACATGCGACCTTGATCATCATACCAATTAAGTTCGGAATGATCTTGTTAGCCCGTTCGTCTTTTCGAGCGTAGCCGAGAAATCTGTGGATTATATTATACATCTACCAATACTAGCAATGACGATTACATATACCCTAGTTAATTTAAATAATAGAATTAAGATTACTAATAACTAAATACTTCTAAATTAGTGTAACCTAGCTTTAAAACCCTGCGTCTTAGTGATAATCTTATGCAGCAAAAAGAAACAGATCTAGATTTAATTACAGCAGTGCTGAACGGCAATACCGCACAATATGCGGTGTTAGTTAAACACCATCAGCGCTTTGTATTTACGCTAGCGTTACGTTTCGCAAAAAATAGGGAAGATGCAGAAGAGGTTGCACAAGATGTTTTTGTTAAAGCATATAGAGCATTAGGAACGTTTAAGCAAACTTCTAAATTTTCTACTTGGCTATATACCATAACGTATACCACAGCGATGACTTTTTTACGCAAAAAGAGATTGGATACTCAATCTATTAATGATGATGAAAACGTTTTACAAATTGCAAATAATGGTACTCATTTTGATGCCAATATAGTAGAAAAGAAATCGAGTTATGCGTACTTAAACCAAGCAATTGATATGCTTTTACCAGACGATGCTGCAATTATTACTTTGTTTTATAAAGGCGAGCAAAGTTTAGAAGAAATTGGTGAAGCTTTAAGCATGGAACCAAATACAGTTAAGGTAAAATTACACAGAGCAAGACAACGTTTAAAAGAGAAATTACAGTATTTGTTAAAGGATGAAGTAAAGGAATTGATATGAACACAATAGAAGAACAACTTTGGAACTACATTGACGGTAATTGTACTGCCGAAGAAAAAATTGAAATTGAAACTAAAATAGCGGTCAATATTCAATATCATAGCACGTATCAAGAGTTATTGGCTGTTCATAACGAGCTGAACAAACTTGATTTTGAAGAACCATCTATGTCTTTTACGCGAAATGTTATGGACAAAGTGAATTTAGAATTAAAGCCTGTGGCCTTAAAAACGAAAATAGACAATCGTATTATCTATAGCATTGGTACATTCTTCGCTTTATCTATCATAGGTCTATTTATGTACGCTGTAGCTAAAAGCAATGCGACTTTCGAGTTCAAAATGCCAACACTAAATTTTGATGTATCGAAACATATTAATGCAACAACCATTCAAATTTTCTTATTGGTGGATGTAGCCTTAGGATTACTTTACTTAGATGGTTTTTTGAGGAAAAGAAAAGATTTAGCACAAAAAAAGGGAGATTAATTCTCCCTTTTTTATTTATAATGAATTATTTCTTGAAATGTATAGGTAAAGCAACTTGGGTAAAATCCCATGCTATAACCAAATTAACGCCATCCTCTAAATCTGTAAAAGTCATAGAAAGCGCTTCAATAGGTTTTTCTATTTTAGTTACTGGAACATCAACTCTTACTAAATCTTTGGTTTCATCATAATTAAGCCCCCATCGGCTAGTTTGTTTATTTACAATGATTGTCCATTTATCTTTGCTTGGAATAGCGAACAAACTATAAGTGCCAGCTTTAATTTTCTTATCTCCGATAGTTACTTTTCTATCGAAGTAAATTTCTGTGCTTTCATTTGCACCTAATCGCCATACTTTATCAAATTGTTCTAAAACACCAAAAATCTCTCTCCCTTTTCTTTGTGGACGAGAATACAAAACCTTGATGATAGGCATTGATGTATCTTCCTTTTTTACTTTTGTCGCATTTAGCGGATAATAAAGTGCATCCAATGGACTAGCGTCCAAACTCGGAAATTTAATTGCAGCCGGTGTTTTTTGTGCGTGTACTGCAAAATTAAATAATGCCAAAACAAGGCACATGCCTAATTTCTTCATATCAATAAAAATTAAAGGAATAGTTAAAGATCTAGTATTCGCGACCTTTTACAATTTTATTTAAAAATACTCCTGCGAAGATTAACCCTAAAATACCGCCTAAAATTACCCAACCAAAACTAGTTGTTACTGATAAAATTGATGCCATACCTGTTAAAAGGCCAATTACGTACCAAACCCACTCAAAGCTATTTTTATTGTCTTCTGTATTCATCTTTATATATAATTTGTGCCAAAGGTAAATATTTATTTTAAAAAGTTTAACGCATTTAATGCTCCACTTTTAATAATTCATTGATTTTGACCAGCTCATACCCCGAATTTTTGAGGTACTTGATTAATTCTGGCAATCGATCATAAAATTTATCCTTTCGCCTTGGATCTGTTCCGATATGGAGTAGCAATATAAAACCATTTAATCCATCAGGTTTACTTTTATCATACTCTAGTATCGATTTATAAATTTCCTCACTATTTCTATATGATTTTCCTAATTCTGGATAGGTGTAGTCTGCATTTGACCGAGTGCCCGAAGTAAAATTTATCAATTGTAAATCCATTTGGCTTGTCCAATCTGCAATTTGTTGGTTGTACCATTCATACGGCGGAAGAAAATATTTGGCACTATCCTTTGTTATTCCAAACTTTTCCATTGCACTATAATTCCAAATTAAATCAGTTTTAAATTGAAGTTCAGAAACCAATAAGTTATCTCTTTTAGTCCAGTCATTATATAATAAATGAGCATTAGAGTGTGGCCCTAAATAATTCCCGTTAGTTTTTAACGCTTCAATTAATTTTCTGTTTTTGAGTTTGCCGTAAAATCTCCCTGTTAAAAAGAAAGATGCCTTTACATTTTCATCAACCAATGTTTTATTAATGCTATTTCCACCATCTGCAAACTCATCACCTGTAAATACTAAGGCAATTTTCTTTTCGGTGGTTTTACCTCTAATAATTGCACCTTGCAAACTCTGAAATTCTTTCGGAATAGTTTTCGTTCTACTATCATACGCAGCCAATAAATAAATGAGCGAAGCCGTTCCATCCATTGTTGGTTCATTTGTGCTGTAATCTCCATAATCATCATGATACACTGCCAAATCACTTTGAAAATCAGCATAGGCATCTGGTTTGGTTAATTGAATACCGATTAAATTTTTATAAATACTGGTATAAACTGGTCCATCAACTAAACCACCATCTATCGGATAATTTTTTAAATGGGTAAACGCCGAGTGTGGATCCGTTGGCGTGTCTTCCCAACTTGGCAAACCATACACCATACTTGTTCCCCAAGGATTACACCCAAAAAGCCAATCGAAATTTGCCTGCTCTAACTCAGTAAAACTATCGTCACCGGTTAATTGCTTATACCACATGCACTGTTGTGCAAAAGCAACCGTTAAATTATTGCTACACCAAATAAATGGAACCCCACGATAAAAAGCATTTTTTTGTGCTCTTTCCCACACTTGTTCAATGCCTTGTTTATAATAGCTGGCCACCTTTTTTTTATATTGTTGGGAGTTCTTTGCCAATTCGTAATGTCCAATATTTACAAAAGGATAATACTGATAATGATTTGCGGTATCCTTAGTTAGCCAAGGCGTAATGGTTTCTTGCTTTGCGTAATCAAATGCAATGCTTTCATTTTTTCTCCACGATTTTTCTTCTACTAATGGCATCGATGCATACGCCAATTCCATATCATCTACCCAATTATCTTCTGCATAAATGTAAGGTGATTTCACAGAAACGGTTTGTGTTACCCCCTTTTTGATATTCGCATACGCCAATGCACTCATTGCTTTTTGTCTCAATTGTTGAGCATATGTTTCGTCCGTGGACGCGAAAATTTTAGAGCCCAATGCAAAAGCGCTAGTAAACTTTGCAGCGGTAGAACTCGTACCTTTTGTATTATTCATAAACTTACCACGTTGTTGTGGCTCGCCATCTATGTAATACAGTGGTCGCTCAAAACCTTTCCCATACTGACTATCTTCTTTCGGAATTCTCATATTAATATGATCTCGATCATCCGCTAGCTGATTGAACATAATGTTGTCTTTTGGATGCATTTTTACCAACCAATCCAAACCCCATTTTGCTTCATCCAGCACATCGGCCATTCCGTTTTTGCCATCCAAACCATTGGCTTGTTTCGTATCGGCAAATGCCTGAGGAAAATCTCGATATGCCATTAATAAATGATAAGTAGCATTGGCTGATGTAGTGGAATACTGCAAATAATCGCTTGCATCATGCCATCCGCCAGATGCGTCCATATGGGTGCTGTCTTTTATGCCAGCTTTTGCGCCGTACAATACATAACCGTCGTGAGTATGGCAGCTATCTCTTAAATAAGGATTGAATCCGCTTCGTTGTTGACGCATGTAACGCAGGGCAAAGTCTGCCGTATGGCGATACACTTCATCGTTAATGATAATTTCTGGAGATTTAATTTCAGCAATGCGGATGAAATATTTACCTGGTGTTTTAAAATCAGAAAAGTTTAGTCTTGCTGTTGCGGTAAACGGGCCATAAGCACCAAATGATTTAATAGCGGTTGACGTATAGACTACTTTTCCATTTTGATCAATCAACTCAAATTTATCTGGGACTTGATTTGCCTTGGTTGCCCAAATAGCAACCTTAGTGGCTTTTGGTTGATAGCCTAATAGATTAATTCTTACCCAACTGTTAGTTGAATTGAATTCTGGTTTTGAAATAAAAGAGGTTAAGGTGAGGATTAGCAAAAAGGCTTTAAGTAAGGATAATTTTTTCATCGACTTGTATATATTAAATGGGAATTTGCAAACTACGCTAACTCAAAACCAAATTACAACAATTAATTAAGCTGTTAAAAATCTAGCATACGTTTTACATACAAAAGCCACTCTTTTGAGTGGCTTTTTAAACTATAGAATTACTGCTATCTATAACACAAAGCTTCTAAGTTCATCACTATAGATCCGCTCTTTAGCGCTACCTATGCCAGCTACCCTAAACTCATATTGCGAACCGCTTTGTAAATTAGTTAAGGACAAAGAGCTTTTGCTTTGCACAGAGATAATCCATGTCTCATCACCTAGAACACGATATTCAAACTGGTAACTACTTGCACCATGTATGGCGGCTAGTTTTAAATTGATAGTACCCTTCTCTTTAGGCTGTGCTGTAAACCTTTCTGGCTTTGTTAAAATACCAATCGGACTAAATCCTTTCGCAAGACTAAATCCAGAACTTAGTAAAATCACTTCGTCATTTTTACCATATGCTTCAACATAGAGCGCTAGTTTTTCTAACATTGTTTCTAGGTTATCGCGAGTTTGGTTTCGTATTGCTAGTTGAGATTTCCCTCCGCCTTCGGCATTACTCAAGGCTACCATGTAAGCGGTAGTTGCCGCTGTAACCTCAGCTAATGAAGGAACAGGTGTTACAAAGTTTGGATTGTTTGTCATACTGTCGACAATAAATTTCGCTTTAACATCTAGTTCTGTTTTATGGTAACGGCTAAAGCCCGTTGTAATTTTTGGTTTACTCATAGTTTTGTTTTTAAGCCCTATTTACCATTAATCTAATTAGACAGCATAATGAATAAATAGCGGGATATGAAATTGATAGATAAATTGTTTTATAATGAATGTATAATCTTGTTTAAGCTATGTTTATAGTCTAGCAACGCTCAACAATGAATTAAATACAGTTGTTTATTTTCTTTTGACGGTTGTCAATTTAAAAAATACAGTTGTTCATTTTCTTTTGACAGTTGTCAATTCAAAAAATACAGTTGTTTATTTCTTTTTGACAGTTGTCAATTCAAAAAATACAGTTGCTTATTTCTTTTTGACAGTTGTCAATTCAAAAAATACAGTTGCTTATTTCTTTTTGACAGTTGTCGATTCAAAAAATACAGTTGTTTATTTTCTTTTGACAGTTGTCCATCCAAAAAATACAGTTGCTTATTTTCTTTTGACAGTTGTTAATCAATTAAAATCAGTTGACAATTGTTTCATGCTAATTTACAGCTATTGTTTTTCAGCCATATGACCACCTTTTAAAGTTATTCACTTTGGTGGGAGCCGTGCTCTTTTTTCTGGTACTACACTAAATAAAGAGAACACATTTGTTTCTATTAAAAGATTAATCATCACTTACGTTTTTATTTCCACTGGTTAATTCTGTTCCCAGAGCAAAGTGTATTCGATCACACAAACTGGTAAAAGTAGTCTTGATTGTTTTGCAAAAACCAACGATTTCTTCTTTTCCTAAAGTAGAGATAAAGAGGAAACAACGCAAGTAATTTATTAGTTAATTAATTAATTGTCAGTTAATTATGTTTAACAATTCCGATAATTTATTAAGAGAAAATTAAGCTTTAACATAGTGGACAGTTTATAAATCAAGGTCTATTGCTCACAGGAGATTGCCACGCTGCGCTCGCAAGGACAACAGTTCATCCTAATTACGCTACTCAATTATCATTCAATTGTAAAACCACATCACAAAAATTTGGAAATTAATCAATCGATTGATTAACTTTGGCCCATCAAAAAGACAAATGGAAAAAACTGATAAAAAAACTGATATCCTTAGAGCGGCAGAAATGCTGTTTTCTGAATTTGGTTTCGAGGGTACTTCTACTCGTCAAATTGCTAAGGAATCGGGCGCCAACATGGCGATGATTAATTATTACTTTGGAAGTAAAGAGGGCGTTTTTCTAGAAATTATGGAAGCACGTATTTCTGGACATAAATCAACATTAAAAGAAATAAGTGAACTTCAGGTATCTCCTGTAGAAAAACTAATGAAAGTGATTGACCAATACACTAGAAAGATTTTTTCTAATGTTTGCTTTCACAGAATGATGCAAAGAGAACTTTCTTTAGGTCAGCGACCAGAGATATACAGCAAAATAAAAGATGCAATAAGAGAAAACCGCCTGGTCATAGAAGAAATCTTTGCGGATGGTGTAAAGGATGGCAGTTTTAAAGCAATAGACGGCCGTATGCTTATCGCTACCATATTCGGTGCAATCACTTCTGTTTCTTCTCAACCCGATAAAGTGATAGATGACCCGAACTTTGATATAGAAAACGATAAACAACGAGAAGAACTTCGCCAACGCCTGTCTTCATTTTTACAACACCTCGTACAATCTTATATAATAATCCCAAATAAATGATAACTAATAAATTTAAAATCCTCTTAACTGCATTACTACTACCACTTGTAGTTAATGCGCAAACAGTTAAAAAGCTTAGCTTACAAGAAGCCATAGATTTAGGTGTTGCCAATAGCAAAAACCTTAAGCTTTCGCAAAATAAAATTGATGAAGCTGTTGCGAGGCTTGCGGTAGTAAAAGACAATGTGTTGCCTAGTGCTTCGGCAAGTTTTTTATACAACCATGCCGAAATTCCTACAAATACATTAAGTATTGGCGGTGGTAATCCGATTCATTTGCCAAGCAGAGCTGATGCCTTTGTAGGTACCGCAGCAATTCAGGAAGTTATTTATGGTGGTGGCAAATATAAATATGCACAAGAAAGCACTAAACTATTAACAGATGTTGCTCGTTTAGATGCCGATAAAAACAAGGAAGAAGTTAGCTATGCGATCATCAACACCTACTTTTCTCTTTTTAAAGTAATGCAAAGCAAAAAGGTAGTTGCTCAGAATTTAGAAGCCATTGCTAGTCAACTAAAACAAGCACAACGCTTTTTTGAGCAAGGCATCGTCACTAAAAATGATGTGTTAAGATTTCAATTGCAACAAGCCAATGTCTCGTTAACGGATTTAGAAATTGAGAACAATCGTAAAATCATCAATTACAATTTAGATATCCTTTTAGGCTTGCCTGAAGATACTGAAGTTGCCATTGCTGAAAGTGATTTGCCTTTACAAACGGTACAGCCATTAAGTACCTACATCAGCACTGCTTTTGCGAACCGTCAGGAATTACAACAATTAGATTTGCAAAATAAAGTAGCTGATTTTAACATCAAAACGATTAAGGCAAACACTAGACCTACTGTTGGAGTTGGTGCAAACTTATATTACATTAACCCAAGCGGCAGTTTCATTCCTCCTTCAGAGCAGTTTATCATGCCAGTTACTATTGGTGCAACCATTTCTTGGAACATCGCTTCTTTATGGAACAATAAAAATAAAGTAGCTGAAGCTAAAATTCAACAAAAGGAAATCGGTTTGCAAAAAGATATGTTATCTGATAATGTAAAAACAGAGTTGAATAGAAACTATCAAAATTATAATCTAGCTGTACAACGAATTAACGTTTTAGAAACTTCAATTGCTCAAGCAACGGAAAACGATCGATTATTAGAATCAAAATATAAAAACAACATCGCTTCTGCTACAGATAGAATTGATGCAGAAACGCTTTTATATCAAGCTAAAATCAATTTAGAGTTGGCAAAAGCGGATGCCAAGCTAGCTTACTATACTTTATTAAAATCTACAGGAAAAATTACTCCATAATATAACCATAACAACATAAAGACAATGACAACGAAACCAGAAAAAAAGAAAAATAAAGTTTTACCAATTGTATTAGCAATTTTGCTAGTTGCTGGTGCAGCATTTGGTATTAGTGAATATATGTATGCTAGCAAACATGTAGATACAGATGACGCACAAATTGACGGAGATATTAGTCCGGTAGTAGCTCGTGTAGGCGGCTATGTAAAGGATATTAATTTCGAAGAAAACACAAAAGTGAATCAAGATCAGGTTTTAGTAACCTTAGACGATAGTGATTACAAAATTAAATTAGAGCAAGCACAAGCGGGCCGAGTTGGTGCAAATGCTGGTGTAGGTGTTTCGCAAGCACAAATTGCTGCAACTTCTGCAAATACAAGTACGGCAAAAGCAAATATCCAAGCTGCTCAATCAAATGTTCAGGCGGCAAATGTGAAATTAAATTTAGCGCAGAAAGATTTTAATCGTTATGCGAATTTGATTAAAGATGGTGCCATTACACAACAAGCTTTCGATCAGGCAAGAGCTAATAAAGAATCTGCAGAAGCTGCAAAAGCAGCAGCTCAAGCAGCCTATCAAGCAGCGGTAGATCAATATAATGCAGCCGTTAAACAAGTAGGAACTACTCAATCTCAATTGGGCGTAAGTAGTTCTGGTGTTAGTCAACGTCAATCTGACGTAGACTTTGCTAAACTGCAATTATCATACACGCAAATTAAAGCACCTGCAACAGGTATTGTTTCTAAAAAGAATGTTCAAAAAGGTCAATTAGTGCAACCAGGTCAATCGTTGTTTGCTATTGTAAATGAAAACAGTTTGTTCGTAACTGCGAATTTTAAAGAAACGCAATTAGAAAAAATTAAAGTAGGTTCTAAAGTTAAAATTACTGTTGATGCTTATCAAGACCAGCCAATTGAAGGAGAAGTTTACAATTTTTCTCCAATTACTGGTGCAAAAGGCTCTTTATTGCCTCCAGATAATGCAACGGGTAACTTTGTGAAAGTGGTACAACGTGTGCCTGTAAAAATCAAATTTTTAGGAAAAGACAAAGAATTACTAGAAAAATTACGTCCAGGAATGAGCGTAAAAGTATCTGTTTCTATAAATAACTAACAATGGCCGAAGTAGGTTTTAAAAAATGGATTATTACGTTTACCGTAATCACGGCTTCGTTGTTGGAGCTGATTGATACCACGATTGTAAACGTAGCAATTCCTCAAATACAAGGTAACTTAGGCGCAACCCTCGAGGACATCGCTTGGTTATCTACAGGTTACGCCGTTGCGAACGTAATCATCTTGCCCATGTCGGGTTGGTTGGGTAGTCGCTTTGGACGTAAAAATTATTTCTTAACCTCCATCATCGTTTTTACCCTTGTTTCTTTTTTGTGTGGTAATGCAACATCCTTAAATGAATTAATTCTATTTAGGATTTTGCAAGGACTAGCAGGTGGTGGATTGATTTCTACTGCTCAAGCAATTTTGATAGAAACTTGGCCTCGTGAGGATGTCGGTATTGCAACTGCTTTATTTGGTTTAGGTGCGGTTGTAGGGCCAACAGTAGGACCAACAATTGGGGGTTATATTTTAGAGATTGCCGACTGGCCTTGGATTTTTTACGTAAATATTCCCGTCGGGATACTCGCCGCCTATTGTACGATTACGTTTATTCGAGAGACGCCAAAAGACGGTAAGGGGAAACCCGTAGACTGGTATGGTATAGGATTATTAGCTATTGCCGTTGGTAGTTTACAAACGTTGTTAGAAAAAGGTGAAAGCGAAGATTGGTTCTCTACTCCTTATATTGTTGTGTTAGCAGCAACTTCAGTTTTTGGCTTGCTGTTATTTATTTGGCGAGAGTTAAGTACAGACCATCCGATTGTAAATCTCAAGATCATGAAAAAGCGAAGTTTCTCCATTGGGATGTTTACTTCCTTCATTTTAGGATTTGGATTATATGGCTCAGTGTTCGTATTCCCTGTTTTTGCACAAAATTTATTAGGTTTTACTGCGCTACAAACTGGTAAACTATTTATTGCGGGCGGAATTTGTACCATTTCTATGATGCCATTTATCGGTATTATGCTTAAGAAAGGTGTACCGGCACAATTTATGGCAACAGGCGGAATGTTCTTGTTCTTTGTTTTCTGTTGGATGTTGAGTAAATCGACCTTAGCTTCTGGAACAGGCGACTTTTTCTGGCCATTAGTGATTAGAGGTTTTGGAATGGCCTTATTATTTGTTCCATTAACAACGTTGGCTATGCAAGATTTAAAAGGGCCTGAAATTGGACAGGGATCTGGATTAAACAACATGAGTAGACAATTAGGTGGTTCTTTCGGAATTGCCGCATTAACTACACTTATCCACGTTCGTGCTGGCTTTCACAGAAGTAATTTATTAACGAATATCAACGAATACAATCCTTCATTTACGCAAAAGCTAAATGGCTTAATTAGTAATTTCATGGCTAAGGGCGCTTCTTATTTAGATGCGAAGCTAATGGCCATGAAAGCAATTGAAGGATCTGTGATTAAGCAAACAATGTTACTTACTTACAATGATGCCTATTGGGTAGCCGGATTGATTATGTTATTCTCTATTCCTTTGCTGTACCTGCAAAAGTTTAAAAAGAATGCTAACATAGTAACCGATGCCCATTAAATAAAAAAGTCCCGACATAAATGCCGGGACTTTTTTTTCCCAAAAAATTAACAATTAGTACAAGAGTTTTCTTACAAAACCTTGCGGATACTTTTAAAAGATTTGTTTAACCTTTAATAAGACACAAGATAAGACTTATTTATAAAAGTTCAAAATTTATAATTATTAACTTTTTCTTTCTTTTTGTATTATTTTTGTTGGTATAGCGCAATATCCTTATCTTATCCACATGCAAGCACACCAACCTACTAGTCAGCGAGAATCAGTATTTAATAACGAGGTTATCTCTCGTTTTGAGTTATACAATAGTCTATTTTTAACCCTTCCATTTTATAAGGTAAAAGACACTGGAACCTTATTACCCTTGTTTATTAAAAGTTGCGAGGAAGGTGTAAAACATCATGAAACACCAGCAAAGCTAATAGAAGAGTTTTTTAAGAAATACACGCCAAATACAGATCCGCAGGATATTATTGATTTACTGTTTAGGTTTATTCAATACATAGAGAGACAAGTAGTATTGTTTGATGCGGTTGAGGATGCTTCATTTAATAAGTTGAATATTACAGATGAACAAAGTTCGCTAAGAGCATTATTTTTAAAAGCGAACGACAATAAAAAATTACATCACAAGGTTGATCAACTCATCGAGGACTTTTCTTTGCGCTTAGTATTAACCGCTCACCCAACTCAATTTTATCCTGGTAGTGTTTTGGCTATTATTAACGATTTAACTTTAGCCATCAAAAAAAACGATATCAGTACCATTAATCAGTTATTGCAACAGCTAGGTAAAACACCTTTTTTCAATAAAAAATCTCCAACACCGGTTGATGAGGCGTTGAGTTTAGCATGGTATTTAGAGAACGTGTTCTATTTCGCGGCAGCAAATATCCAATCTGGATTAAATCAGTTATTGAGCGAATACCATATCGATCCTAAAAAAATTATTGAATTAGGTTTTTGGCCAGGTGGCGATAGAGATGGCAATCCGAATGTACATCCAGAAACAACATTACAAGTTTCTAAAATGTTGCGTCAAATTTTATTTAGATGTTATTACCGTGATTTTAGAAATATAAAACGCCGCATTACATTTAGAGGAGTTGAAGATGCAATTGCTGTTTTACAAGATGTATTGTATAAAAATGCGTTCGATAGTAATTTAGAACCACAAGATATTTCAGATTTCTTATTAGAAAATTTACATAAGATTAAGGATATTTTAACGAATGATCATGATGGACTTTTTGCCGATTTGGTAGATGATTTATTGCGAAAAGTTGAATTGTATCGTAGCCATTTTGCATCCTTAGATATTAGACAAGATAGTCGCATTTTGCGTGATGTGCATGCGTATTGCCGTCAACAGAAACCAATTAACGCCTTGTTTAGTGAGAATTATGCTGAGTTATCTGAAGAAGAAAAAATAAAAGCCCTCTCTTTTAGAAATGCTAAGATAATTTACAGCGGTGAACAAAGTAGTTTGATTGAGGACACTTTACAAACCATTGCTCAAATTAAAGAGATGCAACAAAGCAATGGTGAAATGGCTTGTCACCGTTTTATTATTAGTAATTGCCAACAAGCAAGCGACATCTTACAATTGATGGAGTTGTTTTTATGGAATGGTTGGGAAGCTGATGAATTGACGATTGATTTTGTACCTCTTTTTGAAACTGTAAATGATTTATCCGGCGCAGCCAAAATCATGGAAACATTATATACTCATCCTTTTTATCAAAAACATTTAGCTAGCAGGGGCGGAAAGCAAGATATTATGCTTGGCTTCTCTGACAGTACAAAAGATGGTGGATATTTAATGGCTAACTGGTCTATTTTTAAAGCAAAAGTTGACTTAACTACTGTTTCGGAAAAGCACAATATCAAATTAGCATTTTTTGACGGCCGTGGCGGTCCACCTTCTCGTGGTGGCGGTAAAACACATCGTTTTTATGCATCAATGGGTAAAGAAATTGCGAACAAGAATATTCAATTAACCATACAAGGACAAACGATTAGTTCGCAATACGGTTCTATTGATAGTGCTGCTTTTAACATTGAGCAATTAATTAATGCAGGTATTTCTGCAGGTGTAAAGGAAAAACATAACGTATTGTTAGATCCAGAAAATTATAACACGTTAGAGGTAATGGCAAAAGATAGTTATGAATCGTTTTTAGCTTTACGTCAGCACCCGTTGTTTCTACCTTACTTAGAAACCTTATCGCCATTAACACTGCTTTCTAAAATTACAATTAGTAGTCGACCAGTGAAAAGAAACTCTGGTGAAGCGTTGAAATTAGAAGATTTAAGAGCAATTAGTTTCGTAACCTCTTGGAGTCAGTTGAAACAAAATATCCCTGGTTTTTATGGAATAGGAACCGCTTTAAAAAATCAAGAAAAAGCTGGTAATTGGGAACAAGTGACTAAAACATATCAGGAATCAGGATATTTTAAAACCATTATAGATAATTGTATGATGTCTATGAGTAAATCTGATTTTACCATAACTGCTTATTTAGCGAAAGACAAAACATACGGTGAGTTTTGGAAAACCTTACACGAAGAATTCGAGCTTTCTAAAACCATGTTGTTGAAGTTGGCTGGTCATCATAGTTTAATGGAAAATTATCCGGTAGAGAAGCGCTCTATTGCTGTACGCGAGAAAATAATTTTGCCATTAGTACTAATTCAACACTATGCTTTAGAAAAGCTACAACATAAACTAAATGAAGAGCAGCAGCAAGCATATGAAAAGCTAGCCATTCGTACGGTTTACGGTATTGTTAACGCAGGACGAAATTTGGCTTAATAGTTTAAAATATTAACATCTTAAGTTAATCAATTGGTTAACTTAAGATGTTTGGTGTGTAGTAATTTAATTTTATCTAGAAATATTTAAAGCATAAGCTGCTCTAAAGCCGGCGAGTGACTTAAATCCTTGATCAGCAATTCCTTCATATCGAGCACTTAAATCTATGTGGTTTTTATTAGCAAGAGGTAATTGAAAGCCAATAGAAGGAGAAAAGTTAAACATCACTGTGCTAAATTTATAATCATTTATATTTGCACCTCCATACTTGTCATAATTAGGAACGCCAGTAGAGATGCTTACGCCCGTTTCTCCAGCAATATAAAGGGTCTTTATTACTTTAAAATGTAAGCCAAATTTAACAGGAATTAAGCCAAGGCTTGTAGTATAAGAAGTGTTAGGAGTATAGCCTTGTACCTTTCCACCTTTGAATTGCTCATATCCCAAACTAAAAAGTAAACTTTTATGTTCGGTAATACCGAAACGATAACGAGCCGCAATACCATAACTAAATTCACCAAATAATTCTTTCATGTCTTTCATAGGGCTTAAATACTCTGCTCCGATTTCAAGAGCATTTGTACGCATTTCAACCCCAAATACAGTAGTTCTCTTATCCTGCGCTAACAGGCTTGTGTTCCATAAAACCAGTCCCAAAAAGGTGGTCAATACTAATTTCTTTATCATGTAATAGTCGTTAAGTTAGATAGTAATATTACAATTTGTTTTTTGTAAATCCATTCTACTATTAAAATAGTTACAAAGAATTTCACTGATAATATAGAAAGCTTCTACCTGTTTAAACTAAAAAGAATCTATAGGTTATTTAATAAACAATTAGAGCCGACGTCTCAAACTATAATTGCATTCTGATGTTATAGCTAAAGAGATAACTACTTCATGGAAAAAATCATTGTTGTTGCTGGAGCTACAGGTAACTTAGGCACACGCATTAGTAAAGCCTTACGAGAAAAAGATGCCATCGTACATGCCCTAGTTAGGAGTAATAGTGATGCAGGTAAAATAAAAGAATTAGAAAACCTAGGTGTAAAAATTGTTATTGTAGACTATTCATCCATTCAACAATTAACAGACGCCTGTATAAATGCACACTGTGTAATTTCTGCATTATCAGGTTTGAGAGAAGTAATTATCGATGGGCAGAAAAGATTATTAAATGCGGTTATTGCGGCTGGAGTTAAGCGTTTCATTCCTTCAGACTTCTCCATTGATTTTACAAGGCTTAAAGACGGTGAAAATAGAAATTTAGATTTGAGACGTGAGTTTCATCGCTACTTAGATCAGACTACTATTGCTGCAACAAGCATTTTTAATGGAACGTTTATGGATATGCTTACCGATAAAATACCAATGATTTTATTTAAGCAAAAGAAACTTTTGTATTGGGGAAACGCAGATCAATCTCTCGATTTTACTACAATGGATAATATAGCAGAATTTACTGCTTGTGTTGCATTGGAGGAATCATCTCCACGTTATTACCACATCGCTGGCGATCAAATTACACCTAAAGAAATCGCTAAAGTTGTTGGAGAAGTAACGGATCATCCATTTAAACTCTTTAGGCCAGGGGGATTAAAATTGCTACAAGTTCTGACTAAAACCATCAAATTTTTTAATCCTGCAAAACATGAGCTTTATCCAGCATGGCAAGGGATGCAATACATGAGGGATATGATGAGTGGAAGAGCAAAAGTAACCGTATATGATAACGACCGTTATCCAGAAATAAGGTGGACAACTGTTAGAGAATTGCTATTCAAAGAAGTTAAGTGAAAACAATAGATAAATAAAAAAGACCCACAGTTTATCTATGGGTCTTTTAGTACTAATAAATGAATAATAGTTAACGATCAATCGACCCCATTACTCGTTGTCCAAAAGCATTCAGTGCATCTTTTTCAACTGCACCCTCTTTTACCATTTGATGAACTTCTAATGCTCCGCAAATATTAGTAATCATTTCACCTGCAACATCAACTTCTGTTTCGCTTACGCCTCTAAACTCACAAAATGCTTCTAAAACTTCTAATGTTGCCTCCAATTTTTCTGGAGTGTTATTTTGAAATAACTGTCTTATAACTGGAATTTTCATTACTTTATTTTTGTAAATAATTCTGCTAATCCTTCGGCTTTATTGGTTTGAACTTGATCAACCAATGCACCGTTTTCAAAAGCTGCAAAAGTTGGTAAATTATCAACGTTAGCAAACTTTCTTGAATTAGGATATTTTTCAGCATCAACAATTAAGAATGCAACTTCTTCATTTTCTGATGCCATTTTTTTAAACTTCGGCTTCATGATTCTACAATTGCCACACCAAGATGCCGCATATTGAACCATCACTTTGCTGTGATCAGCTAAATGCTGCTGAAGGTTATCTTCTGTTAATTCTAAAAACATGTGATTTAGGTTAATTAGTTAGCGCTTAGGTATTCTGCAACGCCAGTTCTGTTTGCGTTCATTGCTTCTTTACCTTCTTCCCAGTTTGCTGGACAAACTTCACCGTGTTTTTGTACGTGACTATAGGCATCAATTAAACGCAGATATTCTTTTACGTTTCTACCTAATGGCATATCGTTTACACTTTCGTGGAATACTTTACCAGTTTCATCAATTAAATACGTTGCTCTATATGTTACGTTAGAACCTGAAAACACTTCTTCGCCCGCTTCGTTATATTCAACATCTTGATCTAAAATACCTAAGATATTAGCTAAATGTCTATGTGTATCCGCTAATAAAGGATAAGTTACACCTTCAATTCCCCCATTATCTTTTGCTGTATTTAACCATGCAAAATGAACTTCGTTTGTATCGCATGATGCACCAATTACAATTGTATTTCTTTTTTCGAAATCCGGTAAAGCTGCTTGAAATGCGTGTAATTCTGTTGGACAAACAAAAGTGAAATCTTTTGGATACCAGAATAATAAAACTTTAGAATTTTTATTTACTGCTTCTTCAAATATATTGATTTTCAAGTCGTCGCCCATTTCAGACATTGCATCAATACTAACACTCGGGAATTTTTTACCTACTATAGCCATATATAAATTAAATTTTTTGCAAAGATAAGGCAATAAGCCTTCTAAAACAATCAAGTTTAACTTATCTTACATACTAAATGTTGATAGCCATATAGACAAAAACTATAAATTATTGATAATGGTTAGTTTTTGTCTATATTAAATTCGAACTGAAATTTTGGGCAAAAAATAGCCACAGATACGCAGGTTTTTACATGTTTCGTCATTGCGAGGCACGAAGCAATCTTACAAAAAAGTAAAGTTTGATTGTATATCGCTTTAAGATTGCTTCGTGCCTCGCAATGACGTGCTGGATTTACATATGGAACAAAAAAGCCACAAGAAAATAATTCTTGTGGCTTTTGTTTTCTTTAAAACGAGCTATTTCTTCAGCGTAGTTTCAAACAATTTAAAAATGCGCTTGTACTCATCTGTCCAGCTGCTTGGTTCTACAAAGCCATGGTCTTCTACTGGGTAAACAGCAAGCTCCCAATTGTCTTTACCAAGTTCTATAAAACGCTGAGTCAATCTTACAATGTCTTGGAAGTGTACATTCTCATCAACCATACCGTGTAGCATTAACAAGTTTCCTTTTAATTTATCGGCATAATAAATTGGCGAGCTACGTTTATAAGCAATTGGATCATTAAAAGGTTCATTTAAAATATTTGCGGTATAACCATGGTTATAATGCGCCCAGTCTGTTACCGAACGTAAAGCTCCACCAGCAGCAAATACTTCTGGCTCTTTAAAAAGCCCCATTAAGGTGATAAAACCACCGTAAGAGCCGCCATACAAGCCTACATGTTTAGGGTTAACACCATACTTCTCTACTAACATTTTAACACCATCTACTTGATCCGTTAAATCCTTCCCACCCATATCTCTATAAATTCCTGTGCGGTGATTTCTTCCGTATCCAGAGCTTGCTGTGTAATCAATATCAATAACCGTATACCCATTATCTGCCAGTAAATTATTGAACATGTATTCTCTAAAATATTGACTCCACCAGTAATGAACATTTTGTAAATAACCAGCACCATGTACAAATACTACTGCAGGCTTATTTGGATGAGGATTTGTTGTTGGATAAACTCTTGCGTACACATCATCTCCATAACGATTTTTAAATGAAACTAAATCTGGTTGACGCCATTTGTAACTATCAAACTCTGCAGTAGTAGATTTTGTAATTTGAACGGCTTTTGCACCTGGCTTGTTCGCTTGGACATACAGTTCCCACGGTTTATCCATATACGAATAATTGATAGCCAACCACTTTTCATCTGGAGATAAAGTGATTTCATTACCACCTTTCATCGAAGTGATCTGAACTAATTCCCCGCCATTTACACTAATTTTATAGAAATGTGTAATGCCAGGATGTTCTTTATTTGCAGTGATGTAAAAAGTAGTTTTATCTTTTGATAATTGTGCTCTTTGTACTTCCCATTTGCCAGAGGTGATTTGCTTTTTCTCGTTTGTTGCAACATTGAAAACATAAATATGCGAATAACCCGTTGCTTCGCTTTGGAAATAAAAACGATTATTATCGATCCATTCTATACCTCTACCAACTCCAGGGCCACCAATCCATGCCTCATCACGTTGACGATCTAATACAGTTACATTACCTGTTGTAGCATCTAGTTTTAAAATCCATAAATCTTTATTGTCTTGTGCATCAGCAGTAATAATAGCTGTAGTTCCATTCTCATTCCATTCAGGACTCCCTAGATTTACCTTACGGTCTTCATTTTTCTGAGTTCGTTCTTCTAATTGTTTAGGATAATCTTTTACATAATCTGGCAAATCTTTTATACCTGTAATTTGAGTTGTTTTAATTGTATAAACACTATCTTTTTCTCCATCGTATAAAAAGCTTTCAGATAGGGTTAAGTTCTCTCCAACTTTAGTACGCCCTTGAATATCTTCTGTATAACCCGATGAGGTAACATAATTAGGGACTATAGTATTGTGATTTGTAGTTACTGGTGTAGTTAAACGATAACTCACAAATCTTCCATCTGGGCTAACTACCAAACCCGATAAAAATTTGTCTTCAAGGTAGATAGGTTTAATTGCTTTCTGATTAGCATCGAAAGCGCCAAAACGACCACGTCCTGCAAAACCTTGAGCCCTTCCTCCTGTTTTATTACGTTTTTTAATGATATCGAAAAGCTCTGTTTGCTCAGTTTTTAACCAAGTATCTTGTAAAGATGATGTAGCTCTTTCTGGAATAGCTGGTCTTTTGCCTTTTACAAAGTTTGTTAATTGTTTTAACTCGTTAGTTTGTAAATTCAATTGAAATAAATTATCACCACGCTGAAAAACGACATCATTATTGTATAAAAAATAAGCGCCATTTTCACGATCAACTGTGTTGGTTAATCTGGATTCCTTTTTGCTTTTAAAATTGTAAATGTAGATATCCCCGCCTTTTTCATACAAGGCTAAAGATTTGTCTTTATTGTACGTATAATTATTTCCCGCAGCTTTTGTCGCTTCATTATCTGCTGCAATTTCAGTTTTATTAGTTAAAACACTTACTTTATACGCCTGATCTTTTTCCTTATTTTCAGGATTCCAAGTAAAGAAAACAGTTTTACTATCTTCAGACCAACGGTAATTTGTTGGAGAAACACCCATCCATTTTGGGTCACGCATTATTTTTTGAACTGTTAAAGGAGCAAGCTGCTGTGCTTGTGCTACGCCCGCTAAAAGCAAAAAGAGAACTAAGTATTTTTTCATGATTATTGTTAATAGATCCTTCGCTACGCTCAGGATGACAAATTCGATTAGTTTGATTTACTTGCGAAACCGCCTTTTTTACTGCTTACATTCACAGTAAATTTACCTCCACCTTTTACCAACCAGCGAACAGTTACAAAAGAATTACCAGCAATGTTGCTTACTTTGATATTCGCCGGATCCATTTTTTGTTCTGTTGTAAAATTCATATCACGGTTATTTACCACCATTCCTGCAACTACATTTCCACCAGCTAAAGAGATGATGTCTGGTGTTTCGATGTTATTTTTCACATCTTGACTAGAGTGTGTTGGGATCATTCTATCGTTCGTTACGACTGCCGTTACTTGTGTTAATCCACCACCAATTTCTTTTACTTCAATTTCTCCAACGTTTAATTTTGGCGTATTGTAAGCATGATAAATACTGAAAGCCATGTTTCTATGCGCATCACTTTCTAGTAAAAAACCAGGGTGTAAACGCGTATATGTTTTCTTAAATCCTCCAATTTCAATATCACCATACGTTGGATGTTTGTAAGGATGCCAATCTACAAACGCATCTTTCATCAACAGATCTTTATCAAAAGTATAAATCTGTGTTTGGCTGTCTTCTCCATCTGTCTTGTTATACATCGAATAACCTGTCCATAATTCGTTTGAGAATGTATAAATCCCTCTACCTCCATAAAACCAATCTAATTCTCCACCAAAAACAGAATACAAATCTTTATAAACCACCAAATATTTATATCCTGGAAGCATTTCTTCTCCCTTTTTACCTAATGCATCGTACACTCTAACATCTTGTGCGTTGTAGGTATCTAAATCTTCTAAAGCACCTGGACCTCTTAAAATCATTCCGCCATTGTTATGGTAAGATTGTGCTGCCGCGATATTCGGATGTTTCATTACAAAATCTAAAATCGCTCTGTTTTCTGGTATAGAGAAAGGGTATTTATACGCACCGCCTTGAATATAATTTGGCTGCCAGTTCCATCCCCAATCGCGGTTAGGATCATAAGCACCTTCACCATCTTCATTTACGAAACCATCGCTATCATTATCAATTCCTTCCGATCCTAATAATTCATATTCTCCCTTTTCATCATTCCCTACCATAATCATTCGCCTGGAATCTGTTGGGTCAACTTTGTAACGACCAGTTGCACTTTTACGGCGCATCATTACAATGTTTCCGTCGCCATCTAAATCATCAAAACCATCTTCATTTGTTGCTCCATCTCTATCGTTATCAATTGGAATTAATCCAGTACGAGGAGAGTGTGCTGTATTTGCTTGATGAATAAAATTATCCCTAGCATCGGGGTTAATTGTTGGTGCGATATAAAAAGTTTTATCTGCCAATAAAGACTGGATTTCCTTATTGCCAGCATTGTACATTTCTGCTAAATACCATGCTGTATATAAGGCAAATTCGCTTCCTTGTATTTCGTTAGAGTGGATATTTCCATCAATGTACATCGCTGGTTTTTTATCTGCACTTCCAACTTTTGTATCGGTTATAGTCATTACCCAAAGCTCTTTGCCTTGAAAAGATTTTCCCATAAACTCGAGTTTAACCAAGTTTGGATGAGCCGCAGCTAGTTTCTTGCAAATTTCTGTAATTGCCGTGTGATCGTTGTAACGGTTCCAACTAATTTGCATTTTAGGATTTGGTGGCGTTCCAACTGCTGCCAGCAAATTTTCTGGTTTTTGAGCTTTTAAAATTCCGGCACACAAAATTAGTACAGCCAGAAGAATAGTATGTTTGATTCTCATTGTCTTGTCTGATTTATAGTGTTACCTCAATAGATTTACTTCCTGTGGTTGGGCTGCCAGCATCGATAGTTATTTTACCGCTACCTTTTATCAACCATGTTAATTCTTTATACTCCTTACCTTGAATACCTTCTAACGATTGGGTTTTTCGACCACTAACTACGTTTTGATTTGCGTTGAGGTTAACTTTTACAGTAATCTTTTTTAAGAAATAACTGCGGTCGCCAATTTTAGTATAAGTTGGTAAATCACCAGTATTTAAAACACTTAAAGTAACACGAGTTAGTCCATCGGAAACTTTTTCAGTCTTTACATTTACCACATCTATTTGTGGAGCCATTGCCGCTAATCCTACAATAAAGTCTGTGTGTTTTCCTACAATTCCATCCACCATTTTATACGGAGGATTAATCAATACAAAAGGATCAACACCTCCAACTTCTACCGTTTGACCAGGAAAATCTGGATGAGAAACTGCTTTCCAAGGGGTAAATGTATCAGTAATCCCTTGACTAGCCGCCCAGCGTAAGTAAGATGCTGTTGCGTCTTCGTTCGTAAATTTCTTTTCTTTTCTAGACGAATCTGGTGTAGTTTTAGGAACCCACCATCCTGGAGTGCTAAAGCTTAAACGTCCATAATGGAAATATGCCCATTGTGAGAAATCACCACTTTCTGCTTGCGTTTTTGGTGCATCTTTTGTTTTGGTAATTTTATTATAACGTTCGGAAACTAGCGCATTTGATTTTGCATCGCTATCAAACCAACCTGTGATTACACGTTTAGAAATTGCTGCTGGATTAAAAGTAACTGGTGCAGATAAGTTATTTGTCGGGCCAAAAGTAACTACAGCATACACGTTAAATGCATCGAACAAGAAATCAAAAAGCGCTCTGTTTTCTTTTTCCGAAACTGCATAGTCTCCAGCGCCTGCAATAAATCCTTTAAAATTATAACTTGAATTTTTATTAAAATGGATTCCGCCATCGCCATCTTCGTTAAAATCGCCGTCCTTATCGTTATCTATTCCTTCTGGCAATAAAATATATTTTCCTGTTTCACCTTTCGTGGCATCAGCTAGCAATAAAGAGCGAGGATCATCCGAGTTTATTTTATATTTTCCTGTCGGATCAAGAATGCGCATCCAAGTAATTTTTCCATTTCCATCCAGGTCGTCTACATCATCTTCATTTACTTTGCCGTCCCTATCGTCATCTGTTTTAGTTGCATTTCCACTACGTTCTGATTTTACTTTAGCGAAATATTGCTCAGTTGCATCTGGACTCATATTCGGAAACACATAAAACGTTTGTTTATTCAACACACTTTTAATGCTATCTATAGTAGAAGATGCCATTAATTTTTCAGCAAAGCCGATAGCCATTTCAACACCTAAAAGATGTTTTCCTTCTACTCCTCCAACTACAGCAATAGCTGGTTTTTGTTCTGTTTTACCAGATCCGATGGTCAACATCCAGATGTCTTTGCTACCTACCGTTTGCGTTAAAGATTTGGTTTTAACCCATTGTGGGTATTTTTCTGCAAGCGCTTTAACTCTCTGAGCTAAACGAGCATTGTTACTATAATCCTGCTGATTCTGTGCGAAGACATTGCATAGCAATAGCAGAAAAACCAAGTTAAAAAGGTAAAGTTTCTTCATATTTGTTTAGGTTATGCTTGCAATTTATATAAAAAAGCAGTTACATAATCTAAAGCATTACAAGATTTTATAAATGTTACACATCCATAAAACGATAAAAACAAGCTTACCGAACTACTTTACCGTTCTGGTCTATATTTACATTAAATGGAGGCATATAATCTTGCAATAAAACGGCGAATTCTCTACGATTTATCTGTCTCTTTAAGTCTAATTCCGTTTTAAATTGGTACGTCGTTTTCCATTTTTTTTCGAGGCCTCTTTTTGTATCTTCTAACGATTTATTTCCAACATAACAGACCATATCTATAGCAGACCCAATTGTCATTTGTGGCGATTTATAATCATCAAACCAAATTTGAGCTTTATAATAGAAATCTTTAAACGGTTGTTTAATTTCTTCGGTAGTTACCAATTTATCTGGAGAAAAATTAGCTATTGCTCCATTAATATCTGCTTTCAATATCCCTGTAACGCCAACAAACTGAATCGCTTTCCAATTGGTGTCTGCTGTTTTGATATCGGCAAAGGGTATTAAATTTAACTTATAGTTAATTAATTCCCCTTGAATTTTCTTCAAATTAGAAAGTGAGGTTTTAGTATCGTAAAAAGCAGAGTAGGCAGCGGTTGCTCCTGCGGCTTGACCAAGTAACATACTATTTGGGTCGTTTATCCACACTAAATTTTCCTGTTGAGGAATAAAGAAATTATATAATGAAAAGAAATTGGCATTTGTTCCATTAGCTGATTTTCCTGCCGCTACGCTTGTTCTGTAAAGTGTCGAGCCATAGTCTAATTTTGCCCAGTTTTGTGTTGATCTTACAGTGATTTTTAAAGCCTCGTTCAATTTCGCATCTGCCAGATTAATGAATACTTTAGGTTTTATTGTACTTCCATCGCTTAATTTAAAATTCCAATTGTTTCCAGAACGTTCTGCTTTAACCCACATCACGTTTCTAATAATCGTTAAATTTTTAGTGCTATCTGCCCAAATGGTTAATACATTGTTGGCTACTTGCTTGTCGAAACCTGTTACATATTTTTCTCCATTTTTATTCAGAAAAGCATTGTACTTTTTTAAAAATGTAGCTTGTATTCCCGAATTTAAATCATTTTCAATTGGTGAAATATCAAACCCGCCCGCTTGTAATAAAATTGTAGTTTTTACCCCAGAAATAGCTGATTGAAGACCTGCAGCAACTGCCGCATTTCCATTTCCAATTACCAATACTCCGGGTTTCAATGTTTGTGCGTTTGCATAATCAAAGAAGACCATTAAGATCAAAGCAAAAAATAAATTTTTTCTCATTTTATAGTGTTATAAGATTATATACGCAATATGCTTTAATTGGATGTGTTTTTGATGAATTTTATTGCCATTTAACTATATTTAACAATTCACAAACCCATTAGTGCTCAATTATATGGAACAAAAGACTGACGTGGTTTTTAAAACTCAACAAGCATACAAATATACGCTTAGAAAAAATAATGCTGCACAACGAATAGTTAAACTAAAGACGTTAAAAGACGCTATAAAAAAATATGAAGGCGCACTCTATAAAGCTTTAAACAGTGATTTGCGTAAAAGTGTTTTTGAGAGTTCTATTACCGAACTGTTTTTTATTTACGGAGAACTTGATTTCGCCATCAAAAATTTAAAGGGTTGGATGTTCCCCAAGCATGTTGGCACTACATTGACTAGCCCATTTTCTAAAAACAGGATATATTATGAACCAAAAGGAGTTTGCTTAATTATTGCGCCCTGGAATTATCCCTTTCAGTTAGTCATGAGTCCATTAATTTCTGCAATTGCCGCTGGGAATTGTGCAATAGTTAAACCTTCAGAACTTAGTCCAGCAACTAGCAAAGTAATTAGTAAAATTATTGCTGAAGCCTTTGAGGAACAAGAAGTAGCTTGCTTCGAAGGAAATGCTAGTCTTTCTACATTGTTGTTAAAATTACCTTTCGATCATATCTTTTTTACTGGAAGTACTGAAGTTGGGAAAATAGTAATGGAGGCTGCCGCTAAAAACTTGACTTCCGTAACGTTAGAACTTGGTGGAAAATCTCCAACAATAGTTGATAAAGATGTTGACTTGGTAAAAGCAGCAGAAAAAATTGCATGGGGTAAGTTAGTTAATGCTGGACAAACATGTATTGCGCCAGATTATGTTTTTGTACACGAGCAACAGCTCGATGAATTTATTGGTTTGTATAAAGCAGCTGTAAACAAAATGTATTTCAAAACGGATAAACTAGACACTAAGGTTTATGGTAAAATAATTAGTCCAAAACACTATAAAAGATTAAAAACTTTAATAGATGAAGCCGTAGAAAGAGGTGCTAGAATAGATTTAGGTGGAACTTTTGATGAATCTAACCAAACCATTTACCCAGTGTTATTAAGTAAAATACCTGAAGGTGCAAAAGTAATGGAAGAAGAAATATTTGGACCTGTTTTGCCTATTATTTCTTACAAAAACTTGGAGGAGGTAATTGATCAAATCAACTCTAAAAGTAAAGCGTTGGCATTATACATCTTTAGCAAAAACCAGAAAAATATTAAACACATTATTAAAAATACAAGTGCAGGTGGTACTTGTGTAAATGATGTTTTAATTCATATTTCTAATCCTAAATTGCCTTTTGGTGGTGTAAATGGGAGTGGGATTGGAAGTTGCCATGGATTTTTTGGTTTCAAAAATTTCTCTCATGAAAGAGCAGTGGTTTTCCAATCGAGATTAGATCTTAGTAGCATGATTTATCCGCCGTATATTGGTAAAGAATGGGTATTGAAACTACTAAAGAGAATTATGTAATGTATGCAAGAACTAGAAAAATTAAAATATCCCATCGGGAAGTATACTCCTCCAGTAAATATTGATACCGATCAAGTTCAATTATGGATTGATGATTTGGCGAATTTCCCTCAGGAAATTGCAAAAATTACTTCTTCATTAAGCGAAGCTGATTTAGAAATTCCTTATCGCCCAGATGGCTGGACCGTTAGACAAGTAATTCATCATTTAGCAGACAGTCACATTAATGCATACACTCGTGTTCATCTAACTTTAACGGAAGAATGCCCAACTATTCGCCCGTATTTTGAAGATAAATGGGCAGAGTTACCTGATGGAAAAACTGGTGATATCCAACTTTCTATTGCTATTTTAAAGGCCATTCATGAGCGATTAGTAGTTTTACTTCGAACGCTTAAATCAAGTGATTTTGAGAGAACTTATTTTCATCCAGAGGCAGAAAAAGAATTTACTTTAGGTTATTTGCTTGGTAATTATGCATGGCATGGTAAACATCATTTAGCTCATATTCAATCGGCTTTAAAATGAAAAAATATTTAGTGATATTTCTTATTGGAATAGCATTTCATTTACCTGCTAATGCGCAAAAATACAGCACGTTAAAACAGTTCTATTTTATGTTAGGCAATTGGGAAATGAAAACTGCAAAAGGGAAAATCACCGAAAGTTGGACGCAAAACAAAGAAAGTTTAAGCGGCAAAAGTTACCGTCACGCTTTAAATGGTGATAGCAGTTTGATGGAAACCTTACTCATCAAAAAAATTGATAGTGATTTTTACTACTGCTCAAATGTTAGTGGGCAAAATAATGGCGAAACTGTGAGTTTCAAACTTATATCGAATGAGAATAATATATTAGTTTTTGAAAATGCTACGCATGATTTTCCGCAACGAATTGTTTACCAAAATATGAGTAAAAATGAATTATTAGCTTGGATAGAAGGGGAGCGAAATGGCAAAAAAAGCAAATCCGAGTTTCGTTACCATCGGAAAATGTAACTATTACTCTCAGCTATTCTCCTCTTCGTTCTGGTGACAAAAAATTATTGCTTAAAATTTATTAATCTGTGTATTTAGCCAGTTTATTTCTTTTTCTTGAGCTTTAATAATGTCTTCAGCCATTAATTTAATATGAGTATTATTGGAATACGGTAAATATGCTTTTGCCATATCAACTGCACTTTGATGATGAGGAATCATTAGTGCTACAAAATCATTTTCTATATTATTGGTCAATTTTACTTTGCTCATTGCATCCATCATTGGATTCATAGACGTAGCTAATGCGGCCTTAAATTTATCAACATTAGTTGAAGGTTTTTGAGATGCTGTTTTCAAGAAATCTTGGAGCATTGTAATTTCCCTTTTTTGAGCCTCAATTACTTTGTTTGCAAAACTGATTAATTCTGCAGATTTTCCATTATTCACAATTGCTTTGGCCATTACAATTGCTCCTTCGTGATGCGGTATCATCATTGAAGCAAAATCATAATCTGGATTTCCAGTTTGTTTCACTTTGTGCATAGCCATCATACTTTCATCCATTGCCTGCATCATTTCATTTTTTATAGGTGTATGATTCATAGCAGAATGATTATTTGATTTGGTTTTTTCTGCCTGATTACAAGCTGAAAATAGTACTGCCGCAACAGTTAATGTAATTAGTATTGTTTTCATCAGTATATAATTGTTTTTAAAGGTGATGAAGCTATCATGAGCAATATTCATTATTGTTTATGAGTTGTTTGCTCATGATGGTTTCATTTTATAGTAAAATTAGCATGGTTGCACTCATTGCAATCATCAAAAAATCTTCGATTATTGTTAAGGTGCTCATGGGTAAATTGAAAACTGCACCTAGGCATGCGCATTGTATTTTTCGCTTATTTAAAACACTTTGTAATACACCAATTATGCTGATTGTCATCACAATTAACGTAATCGAATTGGTTAGAACAGGATTAACATTAAGCGCAAAAGCAAGACCTAAAGCTAATTCGATAAATGCATAAATATATCCCCATGGTTTAAAGGTTTTGCCAATAATATCATACATCGCGTAGCTTTCTGCAAATCCTTTTAGGTTAATTAGTTTAAAAAATGAAAACGAAAGGAAAAACCCAGCCATAAAAAATCGCATAAACAACATGCCATTTATAGTTGCGTTTTGCCAGCTTGCGATGAGAGAAATTACGCCCACATAGCCAAAAAGTAAAAGTACAGGCTTATAGGTTTCAAAAAATGATTTGGTTTCTTCGAGAACCTCGCTATGCGCTTGTGCAGAAATTTGATATTTTGAATCTCTGCCACCTAAAGCATTTTGTAAGCTGTTTAATGCAACATGGTTTTCCATGGTTATTGTTGCCGAATTTGTGTCTTTAGAAACTTCGACATCGATAATATCTGGCACTAAAAGCAAACTGCTTTTTACATTATTTTCGCATCCAGAACAGGTCATTCCTGTAACTTGATAGGTATGTTTCATTGTTATTATTTTATAACACAAAATTACGGCGAGAGTTTGCGCAATTGTTATATCCTAACCAAAATGATTTATATAATTACAAGAAAATGGATTGATTTAGGCTATTTTTACAGACGTCATGGTTAGCGAGCCACCAACTGCTTTATCATTAAATAAAGTCGCTTCTTCATTCTCATTTTGCAAACCAAGTGTGTACATCAAAGGCAAATAATGCTCAGGTGTTGGTATGCCCAATAGTACATCGCTACCCATAGTTTGAAAATTAATTAACGATTGGTGGTTTTTGTTCAGAATGGCATTTTTTAATTTTTCATTAGCTTCAATTGCCCAATCGTAACCGCCACCGTTTATCATTTCCCAGCTCATCATTCTTAAATTATGCACCATGTTTCCGCTACTTAAAATCAACACCCCTTTTTTACGCAAGGCGGATAATTCTATTGCTAATTCATAATGGTATTGAGCATCTTTTGTATAATCGATACTGAGTTGTAAAACAGGAATATTTGCATTTGGGTACATGTGTTTAATTACCGACCAAGCGCCATGATCTAATCCCCAATCGTGATCTAAAATAATGGAAGTAGATTTTACTAAATCGGCCGTTTCTTGTGCTAATTTTGGACTGCCTGGAGCAGGATATTGTACATCAAAAAGTGCTTGTGGAAATCCGCCAAAATCATGAATTGTTGGTGGAAAATTCATCGCTGTAATTCGAGTTCCTTTGGTAAACCAATGTGCAGAAACTACTAGAACTGCTAGTGGAACAGGAATACTTTTAGCAATTTCTCCCCATTTTTCACTAAACTCATTTACTTCAATACCATTCATTGGAGAACCATGCCCCATAAAAAGTACAGGCATCAATTCTGTTTGACTTAAGTTCGCAGTAAAATTCTTAAATTGATTTAGCGTTTCCATAATTAAAATCCTTTTGATGAATTACTTATGCAATAATACACACTAACCCATTTCTAAGTGTTGATGTAAGATAAGAAATGAGACTGATTAGATTTCGTCTAAAGTTTTACGATTCAAATCCTGGCTTTGTTTGTATTGAGAGGGAGTTTGTCCGCTTATTTTTTTAAATTGAGCAGATAAATGTGCTACACTACTATAATTTAAACGAAATGCAATTTCACTCAGGGATTGTTCACCATACGTAAGTAGTTCTTTCACTTTTTCAATCTTCTGTTGGATAAAATATTTCTCAATCGTATTTTGCTCTGCTTCAGAAAAAATTGCACTTAGGTAAGCGTATTCTGTGTTAAGCTTTTTGCTCAAATAATCAGAAAGGTTACTTTTTAAAGGTTCATTTTGATAATGAACTAGCTCAATTATAGTTGTTTTAATTTGTTCTGTTAGTTGTTTCTTTTTATCTGTCAACAATTCGAAACCAAAATTCCTTATTACTTTTTTAATCGCTTCATTTTGAGAATCATCTAGACTTTCTTGTACAAGTTCTACCTCGCCTAACTTTACAGAAATGGAATTAAAACCAAGCTTTTCGAGCTCAGTTTTAACCACCATTTTGCATCGGTTGCATACCATATTTTTGATATACAGTTTCATTATTTTTTTGTGATAGTTTCCGTTACTTCACCGCAATCGTACATTTGGCTGCCATAAAATGGATTTTGAACATCCTCAACCTCATTTAACCAACTTTTTTTAGCCATAGGACAATACTGAACAAATACATCGGTCGCATTTAGTTTCAGTTCTTGCGTTAATTTCAACATGGCTGATGAAAGTGGCCAAAAACTTTTGCGTTGTGCTGCCAAATCCTTTTGTAACACAATCGCGTTTGCGGCTTTTTTAATTTGCTCTGATTGGGTTTTCCATATAGTTTGCTGTACTGTAGATAATGATTTAACTGGAAAAGTTGCCAAAGATGCGATTAGACTTTTCGCACTCGTATTGGCTAAGCTAACATTATCTTTTGCTAAAGCATTTTTAGTGTCGAAATAGGCTTGCAAAGTTTTGTTAAACTCTTTTTTACTAGTTGTATTTTGAGCTTTTACTATAGATAAACTAGTAGCACATATAATGATGATCATTAAAACTGTCTTTTTCATTTTTTTTATTTTAGTATGTTGAAAAAATTAAATTCTACTTTGGCCAAATACATATTTTTCAAGTATCTGTTTTGTAGATTTCCTACTGCTTGAAAGCGATAACCCAAGTCAATTCTGGTTCTGCTATTTAGTATTAATTGAACTGCTGGGGCCAAATCTAAATAAGAATTTCCATTATCTGGATTTGTTTTACCTAACACTTCAAGATAAACATTAAAATTTGGTTGATTGTAGTTTTTATAGACAAAAGGCAAAACCAAATAGCCAGAAGACAAACTATAATTCAGCATTTTATCTGGTTGGGGCATTCCAATTAATTGTTTGCTTTTATTCTCAAAAGCCTGACTATAGCCAATTGTAGCAGATAAAGCTAATTTATGAATTAGCTGTGTAAAAATTAGCCCGCCTTGCCAGCCAGAATTATCGCCTTCAAAGTTTATATCTTCTGTATAGGTTGGCCTTTTGCTTGTGCTAATTCTTCCATAAGCGGCGCCGCGAAAATGGCTTTGTGCTTCATCAGATGATAAAAATCTATATTTCGCATAGAAACTACCACCTTCCAATCTATATTTGCCATCCATATCAGAAAGAAATCCTTGTGCATGAAACATTAAATTTTTATTTAATCCTATCATTACTTCACCAACAGATCTACTTCTAAAATCAGGACTGAAAAACCCTTCATTCGCTAATCGAATACCAATAGACTTAGATGGCATATTGCTAGCTGGCTCAGTAAACACATACAATTCTTGTGCATGCACAAAGTGGTTTGCGCTAAATATGATCAGCGCAAATGCAATTATTTTCTTTATCATTTTTAAATACTTAAATGATAAACTCTTGTTTTCTTGCCATTTACAAGCGCAGTTCCGCTAGTATAAGAATCGAATTTTACTGTTGCCGATTTCTGTTTAAAAGCAGCGTTTGATATAAAGCCTTTATCAATTACACTTACTTTAACTGGTCCATTTAGTACTTTGTCTTTTGCATTTGTAAAACGATAAACAGTACCATTTATAATAGTTTGTCCATTTTCATCAATTTTTGCCTGATTAAAACTCATTGTAGCTTCCAGTTTTCCAACCGAAAAACCAGCATCTTTCACTTTTTTATTTAGTTGATCAAAACTTACGGCTTTATCCTTTTTGAATGTAATTACAAAAAGATTTCTGTTTAAATCTGGTGTAACATTGCTCACATAATCTAAAGTGCGTAAAGATTTTTCAGTAGCCTGAGAACACATTGAACAAGTTAATCCTGTTACTTGCATTTCTACGGTAGCTACTTGTTGAGCGGATACTTTTATGGCAAAAAATATCAAAAATAATATGGTGATTTTGATCGTTTTCATTATCGAAATTTTAAAATAAATACATTTAATTATACCCCTTTTGGGAAATAAGAATACAGTTAAGCACAGCTATTAAAACTATTACTTAGTTATTTATTGGCTAATTTCTGAAAACGCAGTTGAACACATGTATGGCTACACTTGTGGATCTTGGAGGAGCTTTGTTTTCCAATTTGCTAAAAAACGCTGGGAAAAATGGTTTAAATAGCACACTAAATTTAGTAGGGATAAACATTTCTAAACTAAAAAGTTTAGGGAGTTTAAAAGAGTTTTCGGCCTGATGACTATCTTTAACCTTAACATCAACTTTGGTGTTTTTACAACAGCCGTCGTCCTTTTTGTCTTTAGGTTCTGATTTGCAATATTTACATGCAGCTCTATCAGTATAAACAGACACTGAAGCAAGTTTTCCTCCGCAAAAATGCATGCTCAATGCCACACCAATTACGCTTAATAGGTAAAAGGTACAAAGACTGAGGGCAAGTTTTTGCTTTAACTTCATCAAAAGCAAAGCTATACATAAATTTTTGAAATCATATTTTAACGTTTGTTAAAAATTGGTAAATAAAATTTAGAGCGGATATAAGGCTGTTGTACTTTTTTAAATAACTTAGCATAAATTCATCCGAATATGAAACTGTTATGATTTCAAAATCCACAATAAATGTTAAGTCACACAACAGCTTCATCGCATTAAAAACAGAATTTAATCAATGAAAAAAATACTATTCCTTTTTTTAAGCCTTTGCTTTATACAAGCATTCGGTGCAAAGCCTAAAAATCAATACGTTAAAATTAGCACTTCAAAAGGTGAAGTCATCATTAAATTGTATAATGAAACGCCTTTGCATCGAGATAATTTCCTAAAATTAGCCAAAAACGGCACGTACAACGGCACTTTATTTCACAGGGTGATCAAAGCCTTTATGATTCAAGGTGGTGATCCTGATTCTAAAAATGCAAAGCCAGATTCTTTATTAGGAAATGGAGACTTAGGGTATACTATTCCATCAGAATTTAGAGACAGTTTGTTCCATAAAAAGGGAGTTTTAGCTGCCGCTAGAGAAGGTGATGATATTAATCCATTAAAAGCATCAAGTAGTTGTCAATTTTATATTGTACAAGGAAAAGTTTGGACGGACTCTTCATTGAATGTCGTTGAAACTAAACGCATGAAATTTAAAATTCCTGAATGGCAACGCCAGATTTATAAAACTATTGGTGGCACGCCACATTTAGATCGCAATTATACGGTGTATGGCGAAGTGGTAAAGGGATTAGAAATGGTGGATGCAATTGCAGAAGAATCAACCGATAAAAATAATCGACCTAAAAACGATATTAAAATGACGGTTACCGTTTTAACCAAACGTGAAGCTAAAAAATTAGAAAAAGAATTGGCTAAAAATGCAGTCAAACAAAACACATAATACAAATGAAAATCATTTCATATAATGTAAATGGCATTCGTGCCGCAGCTACAAAAGGTCTTTTTAATTGGCTACAAGCTACCGATGCAGATATGGTCTGCTTGCAAGAAGTAAAAGCACTAAAAGAACAAATTCCAGAAATTATTGCCTTAATTGAACAATTGGGGTATCATCATTATTGGTTTCCTGCAGAGAAAAAAGGATATAGCGGCGTAGCTATTTTAACTAAAATTAAACCGAATAATGTTTCTTATGGTTGTGGCGAACCTTGGATTGATGCCGAAGGCAGAATCCTGCGAGCAGATTTTGATAACTTTTCTTTAATGAGTTTATACATGCCATCTGGTTCAAGTGGGGATGAAAGGCAAATCAAAAAATATGAGTTTATGCGCTTTTTTGATGTGTATATTGATGAATTACGTAAGCAATGTCCAAACTTAATTATTTCTGGCGATTACAATATTTGCCATCAACCGATAGATATTCATAATCCAAAATCGAATGCAAATTCATCTGGTTTTTTACCCGAAGAACGTGAATGGATGGGATTATTTATGAACAATGGTTTTATCGATACTTTCCGACATTTTAATAAAGATCCGCATCATTACACATGGTGGAGTTATAGAGCTGGATCAAGAGGTAAAAATTTAGGTTGGCGTATCGACTATCATTTGGCTACACGACAAATGGAAAACAGATTAAAAAATGTAAAAATCTTGCCTGATGCATTGCACTCAGACCATTGCCCAGTTTTATTAGAAATAGAATAGCCGTAATTCAACAATGTTAATTACCAACATCAAAGGCCTTATAGGTGTACATCCGAAAGAGACTTTAGTGCTTCGTGGGAGCGAAATGGCTAATTTACCTGTATTGGAAAATGCTTGGCTTTTGCTAGCAGATGGATTAATAAAGGGTTTTGGATTGATGGATGATATCCCATCTTCTATTTCACATCTTAAATCTGTTGATGTAAAAGGAAAATTCGTATTTCCAAGCTGGTGCGATAGCCATACACATATCGTTTTTGCCGCACCACGTGAAGAAGAATTTGTCATGAAGATAGCAGGAAAAACTTACGAAGACATTGCCGCAGCTGGCGGAGGAATTTTAAACTCCGCTCATAAACTACAACATGCCTCTGAGAATGATCTTTTTGAAAGCGCTAGCATTCGTCTTAACGATATGATTAAGCAAGGCACAGGTGCTGTAGAGATTAAAAGTGGTTATGGTTTAACAGTAGAAAGCGAGCTAAAAATGTTGCGGGTTATCCAAAGATTAAAGCAAGCCTTTCCAATTCCAATAAAAGTAACTTTTTTGGCGGCGCATGCTTATCCAACCAAGTACAAAAATAATCATCAAGGTTATATTGATCTCATTATCAATGAAATGCTTCCTACGGTTGCTAAAGAAAAATTAGCAGATTATATTGATGTTTTTTGCGAAAAAGGCTTTTTTTCTGTTTCAGAAACTGATGAAATTTTATCCGCTGCGGCAAAATATGGTTTAAAACCAAAAATTCATGCCAACCAACTTTCAGTTTCTGGAGGAGTGCAGGTTGGTATAAAAAACAATGCGATTTCAGTAGATCATTTAGAAGAAACCGATAGTGATGTATTAAATGCTTTAGCCAATAACAATACTATTGCAACACTTTTGCCATCGTGTTCTTTTTATTTAAATATTCCTTTTGCAAATGCTCGTGGTTTGCTAAATGCTAATGCTGCAGTCGCTTTAGCTACAGATTATAATCCTGGTTCTACACCTTCTGGAAACATGAATTTAGTAGTTTCATTAGCCTGTATCAAATTAAAAATGCTGCCCGAAGAAGCGATTAATGCATCTACACTAAATGGTGCTGCCGCAATGGAATTAAGTCGAGAAATGGGAAGTATTGACTTAGGTAAAAAAGCGAATTTATTTATTACTCGAGAAATGCCTTCTTTAGCCTTTTTGCCTTACAGTTTTGGGCAATTACAAGTAGAAACTGTTATTTTAAATGGAGAAATTTACAATGGATAGTTTTAAAATTTATTCGCAAAGTGATGTTTTAAACTTAGTAAATCAAAGAGCGGGTGAAATAAAATTGGGCGAAAAAGCGCAAACAGTTTCTTCATTAAATGAGTTACAAAACTCATCCGCTAAATTTGTTCTTTTAGGCATTCCTGAAGATGTTGGGGTAAGAGCTAATTACGGAATTGGTGGAGCAAAAACCGTTTGGCCTGTAGCTTTGAAAGCGCTACTTAATGCGCAAAGCAATTCTTTTCTACCTGGTGAGGAAATTTTGATTTTAGGCAATTTTGAAATTGCAGAACCCTCACATAAAAGCGTTGATGAACTAAGAAAAAAAGCTACTGAAATTGATGATTTAGTTTATCCAATTATAGAAAAAGTTGTTGCTGCCGGAAAAATTCCGATTATAATTGGTGGTGGACATAACAATGCATACCCTATTATTCGAGGTACATCGTTAGGATTGAAACAATCTATAAATGTAGTTAACATAGATGCTCATGCAGATTTAAGAAATACGGAAGAAGGGAGGCATAGCGGAAACGGATTTAGTTTCGCATTAAAAAATGGAATTTTAAATCAGTATCGGATATTTGGGTTACATCAAAATTATGTGAATCAGAATTTACCGAATTACCTTGAAAATAATTCTTCAGTAAAAGCAATTTACTTTGAAAACATCTTACAAAGCGATGTATCAATTTATCAAAACTGGTCAGAGTTTACCGCAGATTTACCATCTCCTTGCGGATTAGAAATTGATCTAGATAGTATTGAAAACGTATTATCTAGCGCAGTTAGCCCGTCAGGTTTTGCATTAAACGATATTCGGAAAATTCTTTTATCCAACAAGAAAAAATACAGTTATTTACACATCTGTGAAGGCGCAATTGAATTGACAGATGGAAGAAAAGATTTAACTACAGGAAAAACAATTGCGTATTTAATAACTGATTTTATTAAAGCTCTTCTGCCTCGTATTTATCAGCAGCCTTAATCATTAGCTCCATTTCTGCTACCTGCGCAGCAGTTAAAGGCTCCTCTTGTTCCTGCATTTCGAAAATGTTAATCATGGTTTCTTCATAATGTTTAGCAGAAGTTATTTTAAATTCCTTTTCCATTCTTAACTAATTAAATTCGGTGATTTTGTTGGGTGTGATGCACTTATCCAATCGTATATCATTCAAATGTACATCATTAATTTCTGTTACAGCATCAAAAAAAGATAAGCCTATTTTTTGAGTGGATATATTTTGTAAAAATCGATCGTAAAATCCCTTTCCATAACCTACTCTGTAACCCCTTTCATCAAAAGCTAATAACGGAACAATTACCATATCTGGTATGCCATTAAACGGTTTTGCTTGTTGAGGTTCTGGGATGTGATAGTGATTGTTTCTTAAATCATTCTTATCACTATAGTGATAATGACTCATTAAACTCGAATTAAAATCTGCTTTTGGAACTATAATTTGAATTTCGGGATGATTTTTTTGCAACCATTCAATAAGTAAAAAAGTATCAGGTTCTTTTTGGTGGATGATTGATAGAAAGATATGTAAGGTTTTAATATTCGATAAATCAAGCTTTTTAAACTGCGCTAATAACTTCTTATTCAACGAGGTTATTTCTTCCTCGCTTAGGTTTTTTCTTTGCTGTAAGACTTGTTTTCTTAAGGCTGATTTAAGCATGATATACAAATTTACAAAAAGAAGCCGCAGATTTACTGATTGATTTAATCAGCGAATCTGCGGCCACATTATTTCATCGGAGAAGAGAAAATCTTATTTTACTCTTTCTACATATTCGCCTGTACGCGTATCAATTTTCACTCTATCGCCTTGATTTACAAACATTGGAACTTTAATTTCAACGTCGTTTTCAACTGTTGCAGCCTTTAATGCATTTGTAGATGTATCACCTTTAACAGCTGGTTCTGAATATACCACTTCCATTTCTACAAAATTAGGAATACTTGCTTGAATTGGCTCTTCACTTTCTAAAGCTACCAAAATGCTCATTCCTTCTTTTAAAAACTTAATTGATGCCCCGAATAAAGATTTAGGCACATTAAATTGCTCGTAAGATGTATTATCCATTACTACTAAATAATCTCCATCTTCGTACAAATATTGATAATCGTTAGTTTCAACACGACAAATTTCTACTACCTCATCTGTATTCATACGAGCCTCTACAAGTCTAGAAGTCTTGATGTTACGAAATTTTCCTGTATAAAATGCTCCACCTTTACCTGGTGTGCGGTGATTCCATTCTTCAACGGTAACCAACTCTCCGTTGAAACGAAGGATGTTTCCTACTTTTATTTCTGATGCTTTTGCCATGATATTTTAAAAATCACTACTAATTTGGTTGTTTTTTGAAGGCGCAAGGTAAAAACTATTTTTCAAAAAGCTGTAAAAAAAAGATAGCTTCGGGAACCACTCCGAAGCTACAATCAACCTAAACCTAAAACTAAACTATGAAAATTCTTATTTTATTCCTTTATATTTTTCAACTGCTAAATCCCTCTTGATTGATAATTGCTAGCAATTGTTTTTATTAATTTTATTGGAAATTTAGCTAAATATTACGCCTTATTTCGTGGCGCAAAGGTATATACAATATTTAAATTTTGCAATAGCAAATAAAAAATATTTTTACACCATGGATTTAAAGAGAAATAGACTAGTTTTTGAACTCAAAGCATCAAAAAATTTGTTTTATTTTCTGCTAAGTTGACAAGCTGCTCCTGCCTATTTATAGTCAGAAATGCTCAATTGATGTTCGCAAAAATTGTATTCATGCGTCTGGTTAGAACCAATGATCACCATTTTATTACCTGCAAACTTTTTTATTAATGCTAAATACCAATCTATTCCTTGTTCATCTAAATTTGAAGTTGGCTCATCTAATAATAGAATTGGTGTATTTGTACAGCAAGCTAAAGCTAACTTAGTGCGCTGTTTCATTCCCGAAGAGAAGTGTTTTAAAGCTTTGTCTTGAGATTTTTCTAAACCAAGAAGACTTAGCACGCCCGAAGCGTTTAATCCATCAGCGTAAGCTTTAAATTGAAAATGAAAATCGATGGTCTCTTGTAAGGTAAATTCTTCTACTAAATCTAAATAAGGTGCAGCAAAGCTGATGTATTGATAAACTTGTTCAACTCTAATTTCAGTAGGGTTAGTATATGAAATTTCCCCTTCAGACGGAGTTAAGCTCCCTAATAACACGCTTAACAGAGTTGATTTGCCTGAGCCGTTTGGACCCAGTATTGCATATTTTTGTCCTTGTTTAAAGTTGTAGTTAATATTTTTAAATATCCACTCTTTATTAAACCTGCGACCAATATTATTTAGGCTGATTTCCATTTGGAGGATGAACTAGCTTCCTGTACCAAAACCTCTCATTACACCACGGTTAGAATTGCGTATAAAATCTACAATCTCATCTCGTATTTCAGTAGGTTGAAATTCTGCTTCAATGATGTCCAACGCTTTTGTAACGTTATTATTTTTAACAAAAAGTACACGATAAATCTCTTGTATTTCGTTAATTTTTTCTGGAGAAAATCCTCTTCTTCTTAATCCAACAGAGTTGATACCAACGTAAGAAAGTGGCTCTCTTGCTGCTTTAACATATGGAGGAACGTCTTTACGCACTAATGATCCGCCTGTTACAAATGCATGTGAACCTACCTTAACAAATTGATGGATTGCCACCAAGCCTGCTAAAACTACATAATCACCTATAGTAATATGACCCGCTAATGTTGTACTATTAGAAAATATACAGAAATCGCCCACTTCACAGTCGTGTGCAACGTGAGAATACGCTTGAATTAGGCAATTTTTACCAATAACTGTTTTCCATTTATCTTTTGTGCCACGGTTAATGGTTACGCATTCGCGAATGGTGGTATTATCTCCGATTTCGGCAGTAGTTGTTTCTCCTGCAAATTTTAAATCTTGTGGAATACCAGAAATTACAGATCCTGGAAAAATCCTACAATTTTTCCCAATTCTGGCTCCGTCCATTATCACAACATTAGAACCTATCCAAGTTCCTTCGCCAATTTCTACGTCTTTGTGGATTACAGCAAATGGCTCAACTACAACATTATCTGCAATTTTTGCTTGTGGGTGTATATATGCTAAAGGTTGTATCATTATGCTGTTTCGCTATCTTTTACTCTTGAAATTTGAGCCATCATTTCGGCTTCTACCACTACTTTTTCTCCTACCATACCAATGCCTTTCATTTGAGCAATTCCTCTACGGATTGGCTCCATTAAATCACATCTAAAAATAATGGTATCGCCCGGTAAAACTTGTGCTCTAAAACGTACATTATCTATTTTTAAGAAATAGGTTAAATAGTTACGAGGATCGGGAACGGTACTTAACACTAAAATCCCGCCTACTTGCGCCATTGCTTCTATTTGTATTACACCAGGCATTACTGGTGCGCCAGGAAAATGTCCTCTGAAGAAATCTTCGTTCATGGTTACGTTTTTAACGCCAACCACGTGTGTTTTGCTAAGTTCTAGTACTTTATCAACAAACAAGAATGGTTGCCTGTGTGGTAAAATATCCATAATGTGCATTACATCATATAATGGTTTTGCATTAGCGTCGTACACTTTTTGTATTTTTTTGCCCTTTTCTTTTTTAATAGCGGCTTTAATCTTTTTCGCAAACGCAACGTTAGCTGCATGTCCAGGCCTTGCCGCCATAATGTGGCCTTTTAAATGAACTCCTACCAAAGCCAAATCACCAATCATATCTAGTAATTTATGACGAGCTGGTTCATTTTGGTAACGCAATTCCATATTATTTAAAATCCCTTGTGGGGCAACTTCTATGGCAGATCTATTAAATATTTTGGCTAAATGTTCTAATTCAGGTTTTGTTACTTCTTTATCGACAATTACGATTGCATTATTTAAATCGCCACCTTTAATTAGGTTATTTTGCAATTGATATTCTAATTCATGTAAAAAACAAAATGTTCTACATGACGCAATTTCTTTTTTAAATTCAGCAATGCTAGAAATACCTGCATGTTGACTTCCTAAAACTGGTGAATTGTAATCTATCATGCATGTAAACCGATAATCGTCTAATGGCATGGCCACGATTTCTACTTTTCTATCTACCTCTGTATAGGTAATGTTATGAGGAATAGTGAAATACTCTCTATCTGTATCTTGAGAAACTACTCCAACTTCCTCCAAAGCTTCTATAAATAAAATTGAGCTGCCATCCATAATTGGCGTTTCAGGACCGTCAAGTTTTAACAAAACATTGTCTAAATCCATTCCCACTAATGATGCCATTACATGCTCTACCGTGCTAATGCTTGCGCCATTTTGTGTAATGGTGGTTCCTCTAGCTGTATCTGTTACATTATCGCAATCTGCGTCAACGATTGGTTGTCCAGGAAGATCAACTCTTTGAAATTTAAAACCATGGTTATCAGGTGCTGGACAAAAAGTTAACGTAACATTTGCACCTGTGTGCAAACCTACACCTTTAACCGAAATTTCGCCTTTAATGGTCTTTTGCTTAACGTTCATTCTTATTTTTGTATTGTACTTATATTCTCTATAATAGCTGTTAGCTCTGCTATTTTAGCCTCTAAATCTCTAATGCGTTTATCAACTTCCGGCAACTTCTTAAATATTACTGTAGAACGCATCCATTCTTTTAAAGGTTGTGCTGGACTACCATGCCATTGTCTATTTTCTTCTGTATTGAAGTTTATTCCTGCTTGAGCACCTATTTGTGTTCCTTTTCCTAAATTCAAATGTCCTGCGATTCCTACTTGTCCACCTATTACTGAATTCTCACCTAATTTAGTACTTCCAGAAATTCCGCTTTGTGCAGCCACTACAGCGTGAGCGCCAACATCCACATTATGTGCAATCTGAATTAGGTTATCCAATTTTGCTCCTTTACGGATAAAAGTAGATCCCATTGTCGCTCTATCAATAGTTGTATTTGCACCTATTTCAACATCGTCTTCAATAATAACGTTGCCAATCTGTGCAATCTTATTATAGGTTCCGTCTGCTTGTGGCGCAAAACCAAATCCATCACTGCCAATTACTGCATTAGAATGAATTGTTACTCTATTTCCTAGTTTAGTTCGGTTATAAATTTTTACTCCTGGGTAAATTGTACAATCATTGCCGATTTTAGTATCAGATCCGATGTATATTTGGGTATATATTCTGCAATTATCACCTATTTCAACATTCTCATCTATTGAGCAAAATGCACCAATAAAAACATTTTTTCCAATTTTTGCTGTTGGATGAATAAAACATGGTTGTGTAATACCTGCTTGGGTTTTATCTTGATTAAGTGCTTCGTTGTATTTTTCTAACAGCACAGAAAATGCGCTATATGGGTCCTTTACTTTTATTAAAGTGCAATTTACAGGTTGTGATGGCACAAAGTCTGTTGATACAATAACCACAGAGGCTTTTGTTGTATACAAATAGCTTTCGTACTTAGGGTTTGACAAAAAGCACAATGAGCCAGCACTACCGTCTTCTATTTTAGAAAGCTCTCCAACTTTTACAGTTGCATCTCCCTCTATGGCGCCGTCTAAAAATTCGCTTATCTGCTTGGCAGTAAATTGCATGTTACAAAGTTAAATGTTAAATTGATATGAACAAATAAACAACACCTGTTAATCTTACATTACAAGGATAAGACACGAAACGTTGCAAAAAGTTAAATATTTTGTTAAAAAATGCTAAATGTCTCTTGTATAACAAAGAATATGTTTTTTAACAGTTTTATCTAAAGATTCTAAGTTAGATAAATCTGATGCTTTTGCAATATCTACCAACTCATTATTCTTCATTAAAATATTAATATTACTGTTTCCCGCATTATAAGCTCTATTTCTTATCGTATCTGTAAAAACAAAATAAGCCACATCATCATCTTGTAAGTTTAGTGCTAAAGCTGTTTGATTTGCTAAACGCTCTATTCTTTCAGCAGATGGAGGTGAATTTGTAATTTCTACTTTATACAGTTTACGTGAATTTAACATCTGGCAAAGTTTTGACAAAATGAGGTCATCATTATTTTCCCAAACCTTAATTGCTGCGTAAATATCCTGATCGTCTAATTTTGAAAATTGTAGCAAATGATTTTCATCTTCAAAAAAATTATGTTCAGTAATATCATTCTGCAGGAAATGTTGCAAAGCTGGTGTTGCAAATAATTTTGCTCCACTAGATGCCAATTCTTTTGCTCTTTCTAAAATTTTAACAAGTAATTGTTCTGCAGCGATCACTGTTTTATGAAGGTAAACTTGCCAATACATTAATCTGCGAGCAATTAAAAATTTCTCGATAGAATAAATACCTTTTTCTTCAATCACCAATTGGTCATCAACAATGTTAAACATCTTAATGATTCTATCAAAACTAATTACACCTTCACTTACACCCGTAAAAAAGCTATCACGGTTCAAATAATCCATTCTATCTAAATCTAGCTGGCCAGATATCAATTGACAAAAGAAGTTACGGTAATATTTCCCTTTAAAAATAGTAATAGCAGGTGTTAGTCGACCCTCAAACTCTTCATTTAACCGATCCATCATGAGCATAGAAATGTCCTCATGCTTAATTCCATTGACTAGCGTATGCTCCAGTGCATGAGAAAAAGGGCCATGTCCGATATCATGAAGTAAAATTGCAATAGTTGCGGCCTCTTCTTCTTCTGCACTTATTTCATGTCCCTTGTTTCTTAATACCTCGAGTGCCAAACTCATTAAATGCATTGCACCAATCGCATGATGAAAGCGAGTATGTAATGCCCCTGGATAGACCAAGTGTGTCATTCCTAATTGTTTGATATATCTTAACCGTTGAAAATACGGATGCGAAATTAGATCGTAAACTAAGGCCGAAGGAATACTGATGAACCCATAAACTGGGTCGTTTATTATTTTCTTTTTGTTCAACTCTCAAAAATAAATTATACGGTACAAAAATTGCTATTTTTATCCATAGTAAAAAAGACATGCGCTTTTAAAAACTTTAATTTACATAAAAAGTATATATAATGCAGGAAACCAAAATTTTATGGGCCGATGATGAGATCAACTTGTTAAAACCACATATTTTATTGTTAAACGAAAAAGGATATCATGTGACAACATTTACCAATGGCAATGATGCGTTAGAAGCATTTGGTAAAGAGCATTTTGATCTTGTTTTTTTAGATGAAAATATGCCTGGCTTAAGTGGGTTAGAAACTCTTTCTGCAATAAAAAATATTCGCTCTGATGTACCAGTGGTACTAATTACGAAAAGTGAAGAAGAAAATCTGATGGAAGATGCCATCGGTTCTAAAATAGATGACTACCTTATTAAACCCGTCAACCCAAAACAAGTATTATTAACTATAAAGAAAATTATAGATAATAAACGGTTGGTAAGCGAGAAAACTTCTTCTGCTTACCAACAAGATTTTAGGCGTTTAGGCATGACTTTAAATGATAAATTAAGTTATGAAGAATGGGTTGAGGTGTATAAAAAATTGGTTTTTTGGGAACTCGAGCTCGAAAAATTAGACGACCCGCAAATGCATGAAATCTTAACCATGCAAAAATCTGAAGCAAATACTCAATTTTCTAAATTTATTGAAGATCATTATTTGGGATGGGTTAATGGAAAGGGGGAGGCCCCATTATTGTCAAATGAATTATTAAAAAAGAAAGCTTTTCCTTTAATTAATTCCAACACCCCAGTGTTTTTTATTCTTATTGATAATTTACGCTATGATCAGTGGAAAATTATCAATCCGTTAATTACTGAATATTTTCGGTTAGATGAGGAAGATACATATTCAAGTATTTTACCAACGGCAACTCAGTATGCTCGTAATGCTATTTTTTCAGGTTTGATGCCTTTAGAAATGGAAAAACGTTTTCCTTCCTTGTGGCAAAATGACGATGATGAAGGTGGAAAAAACTTACACGAAGAAACTTTTCTAGGCGATCAGATTAAACGCAGTTTACGCAAAGATTGCAAGTTTAGTTACCATAAAATTTTAACTTTTGATCAGGGGAAAGAATTAACAGAAAAGGTAAACAATTTAATGGAAAATGAGTTTAATGCAATTGTTTACAACTTTGTAGATATGCTTTCTCATGCTCGTACCGATATGCAAATGATTCGCGAATTGGCAAATGACGATGCTGCTTATCGTTCATTAACTTTATCGTGGTTTGAACATTCGCCTTTATTGGATTTGTTAAAGAAAATCTCTCAAAAAAGAGTAAAACTGATCATTACAACAGATCATGGCACAATTAGAGTAAAACACCCAAGCAAAGTAATTGGCGATAGAAACACAAATACTAATTTGCGCTATAAGCAAGGCCGAAATTTAAATTACAACGCGAAGGAAGTGTTTTTAATTAAAAATCCACACGAAGCGCAATTACCTAAAATAAACATTAGCTCTAACTACATCTTTGCGAAAGAAGATCAATATTTTGTGTACCAAAATAATTATAATCAATTTGTGAATTATTATAATGAAACTTTTCAGCATGGTGGAATTTCATTAGAAGAAATGATTATTCCAGTTGTGACTTATAGTTCTAAATAGTTTTTTCCCGTATGAGACATCTAAGATCTCTTCGGTGGTTCAAAATATATTAACTTTGTCAATCTTTAAAAGATTGACAAAGTTTTCAAAAATGAAATCTATACCTATTAATAGCATAACTGAATTAAGTGCTGTTGCCAAACAACTTTTAGCTTTTGCAAATGACGATAAATTCTTTGTTTTCGAGGGAGAAATGGCAGCGGGGAAAACAACTTTCATCAAAGCATTTTGTGATGTTTTAGGCGTAGAAGATGTGGTAAGTAGTCCGACATTTTCAATTGTAAATGAATACGAAAGTGCTAAAGGCCTAGTGTATCATTTTGATTTTTATCGAATAAAAAACCTACAAGAAGCTTATGACATTGGCTATGAAGAATACTTTTATAGTGATTCTTTTTGCTTAGTTGAATGGCCTCAAAAAATTGAAGGATTATTACCAGAAAAATTTATAAAAGTTGAGATCCAGATAACCGGAGAAACCCAACGAACCTTTAATTTCAATAGGATTTCTAATTAAGATTTAACTTTAGGTATTCATAGATTTTCTGTATCTTCAAACACCTAAAACAACCAGATAAATCATGGCTACAGGATTTCGCGAAGGCATGGCCGCCATTGCTCAAAGAGGTTTAATGCAAACTCAAGAGTCGATGCTGGAGACCAATAAAAAAAGCAATAGTTTATATATCGGCATTCCAAAAGAAATTTCTTTTCAAGAATGTCGGATTGCGCTTACTCCACTATCTGTTGCTTTACTAGTTAACAACGGCCATAGAGTTGTTATAGAATCAGGAGCAGGAGTTGGTGCAAATTTTACCGATAAAGATTATAGTGAACAAGGCGCACAAATATCTTTCAGTAAAAAAGATGTATATGCGGCAGATATTATTGTGAAAATTGCTCCGCCAACTTTAGAAGAAATTGGGTTGATGCATAAAGGCCAAACACTTATTTCTGCTTTGCAAATTGGTACGCTTAAAGATGCGAATCTAAAAGCTATCCTTCATAAAAAAATTAACGCTTTATGCTTTGAGAATTTACGTGATGAAGGAAATGTATTAAGTGTAGTACGTGCCATGGGCGAAATTGTTGGTGCCGCATCTATTTTTATTGCAGCAGAATATCTAAGTAGTGCTTTTGGCGGTAAAGGGTTAATGTTAGGAGGGTTTACGGGCGTGCCACCTACTGAAATTGTTATTTTAGGCGCTGGAACTGTTGGCGAATACGCTGCTCGTACTGCACTTTCTCTAGGTGCAGAAGTAAAAGTATTTGATAGCTCAATATTTAGATTACGTCGATTACAGAATAATTTAGGAAGTAGAGTCTTTACCTCAGTAATGCAGCCCATTGTGCTTGCAAAAGCTATTACTACGTGTGATGTTGTGATTGGCGCCATTCGTTCTGAACACGGGCGCAGTCCTTGTTTAGTAATGGAAGAAACCGTTGCCAAGATGAAGCCTCACTCAGTTGTGGTAGATGTAAGTATAGATCAAGGTGGTTGTTTCGAAACATCAGAAGTAACTAATCATAAAGACCCTGTTTTCATTAAACATGATGTTATCCATTATTGTGTGCCAAATATCGCATCTAGAGTGCCGAGAACAGCTTCTTATGCGCTAACTAATATCTTTGCTCCAATATTAGTTGATATAGGAGATATGGGTGGTTTAATGAATATGGTTTGGAATAGACCGGGAATTCGCGAAGCGTTGTATTGTTATCAAGGTCATTTAACCAATAAAGATTTGGCCAACATGTATAATCTCCCTTTTAAGGATTTAGAATTACTAGTTGTTTCCAATCAATAAATACCGATGAAAAACTTTTTACTTCTTTTTTTACTTGTGCTTTGTCTTAATTCTTGTGCACAAAAAAACGCTCAAAATCCGTATGGGTTAAAAGTTATAAATGATTTAAAAACTTATAATGCAGATAATAAAACAAACCCAAATAATGAACTTGTTGAAATTAAAAAGGCTATTCCATCGGTTGTTTTAGATATTCGCTATGCTACTAAAAATAATTTTATGCATCAGGTTATGTATAAACAAGCTCGGGCTTTCGCTAGAAAACCTGTTGTAGAACATTTGAAGAAAATCCAATCTATTTTGAATAAAAAAGGCTATGGATTGAAGATTTTTGATGCTTATCGCCCTTATGCGATTACCGTTTCTTTTTATCAAAAAGCTAGCGATAAAAATTTTGTGGCGAACCCAGCAAAAGGCTCTAAACATAATCGTGGTTGTGCCGTAGATTTAACTATTATTGATCTAAAAACCGGCAAAGATGTGCCAATGCCAACTCCTTATGATAGTTTTGCTGCAGAGGCAGCACCGCACTTCCAAAATCTTCCGCCAGCAATAATTAAAAACAGAGACTTTTTAATTAACACTATGCAGGCAAATGGATTTAAAGTGATTTATAATGAATGGTGGCACTTTGATTTTAATGGTTGGCAAAATTACGATTTAATGGATATCCCATTTGAAAAGCTGTAATCTTTATTCTTTACTATGGTGTTCTTTTCCATAGCGACTAACTTTAACATCAGCCTTGTTTCCTTTAACTGTTACTTCAAAAAGATAATCGTAATCGTTGTCAGTTAATTCTTTTATAGGTTTTGTAGCACCAAATGCTTCAACTATTTCAAGTACTGTATTAGAATGACCAACAATTAAAATATTCTTTCCTTTAGCGTTAACTATTAATTGTTTAGCAAGTGCTTTTTGATCTTCTGGGTTATATGTTTTAACGGAAATTCCAATCTTGTCTGCCAATGGGAATCCTGTCAACTTAGTTCTTTTATAATTTGTCGCAAAAATAGAATCAATTTTTTCTCCTTTAAGTTCTTTCATCAATGCTTCCGCTCTTTCTTTTCCTTCTGGAGATAAGTCTGGATCTCTATCCTTTGGATCGTCTGTTAATTTTTCTGCATGTCTAACCACCCAAACTTTTACAGTTTTTTGTGCGCTTAAATTCTGCTGTCCAAGCAAAATCATTAAAAGGATAAGGATAAAATTTCTCATGGTATCTGTCTATAAGTTTCTTATTAATTCTTGAATATCAGCTTTGCTATGCCAACTGCTTAAAACTATTCTATTTACTATTGGCCCATCTTTATCAGGATATGGAAATGATGAGACCAATATATTACGTTTTAATAGCTTGGGGCTAAGGTCTACATTTTTATAGAAAAACACAGGAAAACCTGTTATAAAATGCCAATCTACATTATTTATTAAAGCATTACCTAATAGCAATATGTTTTCCTGAAGTTTTGACCATTCATTTCTGTAAACTTCATCGGCATGCATAAAAGCAAAAAGGCCTGCAGCAGATGGAGGTGAAGCTCCTAAAAACTCGTTGCTCTGTTTTAATTTCTTGATGATTTTTTCAGATCCTAAAGCTAATCCTGCATCTACACCTAATGCTTTTGCCATTGAAGCGATTAATAAAACATCGACATTTTCACATTTTGGAATTGTAGATAAAGCGCTCAAACCCCTATTATTTACGCCGATCCCGTGTGAATCGTCAACTATTAAAACAACCCGTTTCTCTTTTTTGATTTGATTAACAAAAGAGAAATCATAAATTTCTGGAAAAAGATTATTCATCGAATTACTAATCAGCACCCAATTTTTCTTTTCACTTGAGTTAATTTCTTCGACGATATTTTTTGACCAATTGTTAAACGAACCTTTTGTTTTTGGGTCTTCCTTTAACCACAATGCAGGGTGTGTTGCAGGAGAATACCTTACTTCACCAAAGGTTGATAATTCCTTTACAGTAAGTTGCGCCGCTAAATACCCACTTGATACGATTAATGCAGATTCTGAGCCAAATCTTTTTGCAGCATGTTTTTCTGCATCATCATAAATACCCAATTGAACATTATTATTTCGGCTTGTGCCATTATTCAGTCCAAAATATTCAATCCCCTTTAGGTAGAGTTTTATAAAATTATCGTTTTGTGGAATACCTAAATATGCCGTACCGCCAAAATAAAGATAGTTTTTACCATCGATAATAATTTTTGATGTTAATGGAACATTAAGTTGATTAAAACTGCTTTTTTCTTGCATTAATTATATGTTCTACCCAACTGGTCGTTTGCCGCTTTTATTAAAGATTTTGAAGAATTAGAATCGAAAGAAAACTCCCAAAACATAATTCCATTACATCTTTCTTTGGCCAATTGTGCTTTTTGCCAAATTAATTCAATTCCATTATAACCGTAATTGAGACCATTAACTTTTGCAATATTTAAATATACATTAGCTCCACTGGCTTCAATATCACGATAGGCAATTGCTCCTCCACCTGCATTTTCGCCATAAAGAGGTATTCCTAAAATGGCTTTTTCTTTCGGCAAGCCTTTTTCTACCAAATAAACATCTAAACTTTTTAATGTTAATTTCATAGAAGCATGGTTTAATGGTTCCGTTGTATCATAATTTGGCCCATCATATTGCATTAGGTTAAGGAAATCTATGTATTGAAAGGCTTCGGGTTTCATCCCATTTTTAATATTTCCGGCGTACACCCCTGGAGTAACCGCAGCGCTCAAAAACTTACCTTCAGCATGTAATGCGATACTTAATTCTTGCATTAATAGCACAAAATTATCTGCGGAAGCATCTGCTGCAGTTGGGTATTCCCAATCAATATCAGCACCATCAAGGTTATTATTTTTAACAAAGGCTACCACTTGAGTTGTAAATTTTGTTCTTGCCGAAGCCGATGCGGCAATCGTAGCAAATATATTTTTATCGCCCGAAACGGAAATGCCCGTTTTAACACCGTAATTTTTGGCTTTTGTGATAACGGTAGTAAATCTAGTTGGTTGTAAAACGGTGTTCAACGACCCATCTCCGCTAACGTTTGGGTTGATAAAAGCATATAATAAATGTGTAATCATTTTATATTTACTATCATCTACCGTAGCAGGATCTTTATAACTCGGCATATACGCCACAATTTTAAACGTACCCGGTACCCATGCTGTTCTGGTTGGCGGAGTGGGAATACTAGGTGGGTTTGGTGTTGGAGGAGTTGGATTTGGTACAGGATCGCTTTTTTTGCTACACGAAACAATGCTCAAAGCAACAACTAGTGAGAATAGTAATAATTTTAGTTTCATAATCCTATTTCAATTGGTTTTTAAAGAATTCGAATTGTTGCTTAATAGATTTTGCCCAATACGGTTTATTATGCGCTCCAGGCTGAGAAATATACGTCGCATTAAGTTTCAATTCATCACATTTTTGTTTTAATTGATTATTAGAAGCATAGAAAAAATCAGAAGCTCCACAATCAAAAATAATTGGTTTGGTATTTCCTTTTAATTTATCAATGTTGTCGTAAACAGAGAATTTCTTCCATAATTCATTATCAGCCAATGGATTTCCTAATAATTCTCCTAATCCAAACTTACCAAATCCATCTGATAATTTCACACCCCCGCTTGTACTTCCTGCACCACTAAAAAGTTCTGGTTTTTTTATAAATAAATAAAGTGCTCCATGCCCACCCATGCTTAAACCACTAATAAAAATGTTCTGATCGTCTACTTTGTACTTCTGTTTTATATTTGGATAAAGCTCATCAAAGAAGAAATTTTCATACTGCCAATCGGCTTTTACTGGACTATTTAAGTACCAGCTGCTAAATAAGCCATCAGGACAAACAATGATAAAACCATATTCATCGGCATATTTTTGGGCATCCATAATCCCATTCCATTGTTTATAGTTTCCACTGTATCCGTGTAGCAAAAACATAACTGGAAGCTTGCCTAATTTCTTATAGTTTTTTGGTTTAAAAACCCATGTAGTATCTGCTTTTGGAAGGTTTTTACTTTGGTAAATGATTTGTTCTTGCGCATATGCCGAACAACAAAAGCTTAAAATCGTAATTATTATTATTAATTTTTTCATCTTAAAAGTTTTCATGAATATACGTCATCACCCTAACCATTTCCTTTCTAACATCTGCCGTAGGCAAAACAAAATTATTGTTCATGAAAGAAAAAATGAAAACTTTTCCTTTTTTGGTTACTACATATCCGCTTTGATTATGGTTATTCGAAAGGCTTCCGGTTTTACCGAAAACAAAGGGGTTATCTGTTTTAGGGTAGGCATTTTTTAGTGTCCCTGTTTTTCCTCCAGCGGGCAACATGTTAAATAACTTTTCTTGATTATTTACTTCCCCATAAATCAATTCTAACAACTTTATCATATCCCTTGGCGTAAATAAATTTCCTCTTGATAATCCAGAGCCATCAACCCATTTTGGTTTATCAGGTAAATCTTTTAAGTATTCTTTTTCAACATAGTTTATCACTTTAGTCGTGCTTAATTCTTCACCCAATTTATTTCCGTACACCAACAATAATTGCTCTGCTATAAAGTTATCGCTTGGCAAAAGCATTTCTTTAAAAACCGAATCGCTCTTTACATTATAAATTGTTTTTACCTCTGTTGGCATTTTCATATTTATAATTCCTACGTATTTATTTAATGTATCACTTAAAAGATTTACTGTTGTTGAAGTATTAACTTTATATGGAACTTGCTGCGCATACTTTGCTGGAATAGTTGTGCTAGGGTAGTTAAATCGATTCACATTAAAATCTCTAGTAACTCTAAATGGTTTAACGTTTAGGCTATCTTTTACAAAGCATGAAGCAAAAGTTTGTGGTAAAATATGCATTGACCCTGCTGCAGTGGCACTTACCAAAACCATATTATCCATTAGCGGTAATTCATTAATTTCTGCTTGATAGTATTCATTATAATCATCCCATTGCCAACCATTGCCATAGAAATCTCCCGTATATCTACCTGGGGCAAAGAAAAGTTTTTTGTTGGTCGATTTTAAAAGATTAAATGCCTTAGTTCCCTTTAATTGGGTATGTAGGAATGAGGGGTCACCAGTTCCCCAAAAAATAAGCGAGTCTCCTTTTTCAATATATTTCAGAGATGGAATAGAATCAGGCATCATTTTTAATCCGGCATAAAATGTATACAATTTTGTATTTGATGCTGGGGTGTAATATTTATCCGCATCTTTCTGGAAAATCATTTCTTTTTTTGCCAAATCGAAAAGTGCAAATCCAACTTGATATTGTTTAATTATTGCTGAATTTTTAAACTCTTTCTTAACTTTATGAGCTATGATTTTATTGGGTGCACAAGCAGAAAAACAACCTGTAATAATTAAAATCAAGTAAATAAGCTGTTTTTTATAGTACTGAGAATGGTTTTCCATTTATAAATCCATTTATGATAAAAATGTGCGCCCTAATTTATTAATTTAGTTTCATGAAATATTGGCAAAAGGCAATAAAAATCCAGGTATTATCTTTAATTATTGGATTGATGGTATCACAATCTTTATTTGTGAACCGTTGTCATGCGCAAAATTTCACTTTTGAAGGTTCCATCAAAAAGAATTCACTAAACTTTGATTTTATTAAAAATCTAATCATTATTCCTATATATATCAATGATAAAGGACCATTTAACTTTATTTTAGATACGGGAGTAGGCCCACTCGTGATTACAGATCCCATATTAAAAGATAGTTTATCTATTAAAGGAACAAGATCTGTTAAAATTAATGGTTTTGGAGAAGGAGACGAGATTGATGCTTTTTTAACAAATAATGTAAGTGTTAAAGTTGCTGATGCAAATATTGCGACAATACCAACTGTAATTTTTAAGAAAGACTTCTTTAATTTATCAGGCTACGTGGGTAAAAAAATTTATGGCCTTATTGGATATAATTTTTTTAATAGCTTTTTAGTAAGAATAAACTATGTTCAAAAAAAGCTTCATTTTAGTGTTAATAACGGAAAAACTAAACTAAGAGGAGAAAAAATACCGCTAGAGTTTTTTGACAATAAACCCTACATTAATATAAAAGTAGAAACGTCGCAAACAGGATTAATAAATGCTAAAGTTATTGTCGATTGTGGTGCTAGCCATGCTTTATCATTAGAAGCTTACAACAATAATAATTTCCCCATTCCTTCTCCAAATATTTATGGAAATTTAGGCGTTGGTTTAAGTGGTGAAATAAGCGGACATATTGGAAGAGTTAAAACGCTTCAAATAGGTCGTTTTCAGCTTAAAAATGTATTGACTAATTTTCCTAAATATAGTGATGTAGTGACTAAGGTGAGAGTGAAAGAAAGGAATGGAAATCTTGGCTCCGAAATTCTAAGCCGTTTTAATGTAACCTTTGATTATAAAAACGGTAATATGTATTTAGAAAGGAATAATCATTATTGGATTCCCTTTGAACACGACATGTCTGGCATTGAAATCTATATGACAGATAAACCTTATACACGTTATTTCATTAGCAGATTAGAAACTGATTCTCCAGCAGAAAAGGGTGGCCTTTTAGTAGATGATGAAATAACTTCTATTAATTTTAAACCTATTTATAGTTATTCTCTTGATGATATTAGCAATCTTTTCAAATCAAATGATGGACAAGCTGTTCTTATAGAAATTTGGAGAAAAGACAGGACAATTGTTAAGCTAATTAGATTAAAACGTAGAGTATAAGTCAATTTTTTATTTTTATTATGTTAAAAAGAACCCTATTTTTCCTGTTTATTGCACTTAGCAACTTCACTTTTGCTCAAAATGTAGACTCGGTTGCATTTGTTACTGCAAAATGGCACAAACAACGCATCGCACCAAAAACAAAATTAATTACACATCATTTCGATCAAAAAAACCTTTTCCTTTCTAATCAAAATATTAGTTATGTAGAAGTAAAAAACAGAGGTAACTCTCCTGAATTTGGAATTGGTGCATCTCCAAAAGAACTCAAAATAACACCAACCTTTGGTAAAGAAAATAATGCACTTGTAGCCATAAATGGAACTTTTTTCGATGTAAAAAATGGCGGTTCGGTCGACTTTATTAAAGTTGATGGACAGGTAATTAATTCTAATCGATTGGAAAAGAATAACACGAGAGCAAGACATCAAATGGCTGCGATTGTTATTGAAGACGGGAAACTCACTTTAAAAAAATGGGATAATACTTCGAATTGGGAAGAAAATATGACCGAGAAAAACGTCATGTTAAGTGGACCACTATTAACTTTTAACCATGTGGACGAAGCTTTAGATACTTCTGCATTTAATCGATTAAGACACCCACGAAGTGCAATTGGAATTAAACCTAATGGGAAAATCATTTTACTTACCATAGATGGAAGACAAGAAAATTCTGCCGGAGTAAGTCTTTTTGAATTAACTAAAGTAATGCGATGGTTAGGTTGTACAAGCGCTATTAATTTAGATGGTGGCGGTTCTACAACTTTATGGGTTTACAATGCACCAGAAAACGGGATTGTAAATTATCCTTCCGATAATAAAAAGTGGGATCACGAAGGTGCAAGAAAAGTTGCAAATGTTATTTTGCTAAAGAAGAAACAATAATATATTTGCCGCTGTTAATCCTTTTGTGCCCGATTTAAGATGAAGTTTAAAACTATTGCCGTTTCTTCCGTTGTTCTATCTATTTTGTTTTTATCTGCTTGTCAATCAGAATCAAAAAAGCAGAAAAAAATCAGTGATCCCTCAGAAATGCCAGAAAACAACTTAAGTTTTAAAGATGTGAACGGCATCCGTTTTTATGAAGTGAAAAGACGATTTAAAAATGGATTATCTTTTAACGAAGTCGGATTCCAACAAGAACCCACTTGGACAATAGAGTTCAAAGCTCCTGATACTATGTTGGCCTATAGTCCAGAAATAGCTCGTATGCAGGGTTTTTATCTTCAGCATGACCATGAAAAGGTCTATAACTTCGCTAGGGAGTTTTTTAGAGCAAAGGTAATTAGCAAAGACAGTTTAATTTTGCAACGACTACAAGTGAATGGCAAACAAATAATGGGCGATGATGACGAACGCTCGGATGTTTACTGTACTTACTATACAAAAGATTACATCGAAAATAAATTACATACAACTATTAAGGAACTCCAAAGGCCTTCAAAAGCAGATACTCTTTTCATTAAGCGTTTATCAGAACGGACATATCGAAATCCTAAAAATCCAGATACTGCATTTGCAGCAAGGCAACCGGTAGTTTTCGAACCAAAAAGTAAATTTATAACTGCAAAGAAAATAAGCACGGTAGATGAACTTAATCATCGCCCAAGATCGTATGATTATCTCTATCCGGAATATGAGATTGAAATTCTAAGATCTTACAAAGAGTTTGCATACAATTTTTCTGTCGTGGTTGATGCAAACGGGAAAATGCATTTGAATCGATTAGGAAGTATCGTTTTACCAGAATACCTTGAAGCCCGCAAAAAATTGGTACAAGGAATTATAGATGTTTATTTGCAGAACTTATTAAAAATTACTCCCGGTAAAACTTTAGGCATTCCACATTCTAGTGAAATAACATTAACTGTAACTGGAAAACGATCTAAATAAACCTCCACTTTATAGTATATTTATCAAAAAATGAGGTATTTGCATTTATTAAAATTAAATTATGTACCTTGCGCACTTAATTATTAATATACAATACAATGCAAGAAGGAACAGTAAAATTTTTTAATGTAACAAAAGGTTTTGGATTTATTATCCCTGCAAACGGCGATAGCGAAATCTTTGTACACTCAACAGGTCTTATCGACGAAATTCGTGAAAACGATAAAGTTGAATATGATGTTGAAAGCGGTAAAAAAGGTTTAAACGCCGTTAATGTGAAAGTAATCTAATTATTATCATATTTTACCAAGCCCCGATTTAACAATCGGGGCTTTTTTATTTTAAGGCTTTTTACTTTTGGAAAACGCGTACGTAATCTACTTTCATCGTGGCCGGAAAAACAGATTCATCAATTCCTTTTGCACCTCCCCAATTTCCGCCTACTGCAACATTTAACAATAAGTGAAACGGTTGATCAAAAGGCCATTCAGAAACGCTTTTATGGCTATTCTTAAAGGTTAAATAGGTTTTTCCATCAATAAAGAAATCTATATGATCTTCAAACCATTCTATTGCATATACATGGTATTCGGTATAAGGATTTGTAATTTTTAGTGCTTTTCCAACTTGTGTACCTTTAACATGATTAAATGCTTCTGTATGTACTGTTCCATGAACTGTATCTGGATCATATCCAACATGTTCCATGATATCTATTTCTCCACTTTTTGGCCAAGATCCATATTTCCAATCTGTTGGCAACATCCAAATTGCGGGCCACAAACCCCTTCCCTTTGGTAACATGGCTCTTACCTCTACACGTCCGTATTTCCAATCAAATTTTTTGCGGGTAGCTAATCTTGCTGAGGTGTAATTCTTGTTTTCCTTATCCGCTTTGCGAGCAGTAATATTCAAAACCCCTTTATCTACGCTTGCATTTAGTGTATCTGCATTGGTATAAAATTGCTTTTCATTATTTCCCCAACCCGACCCACCAACATCATACGTCCAATTATTAGAATTTGGTAAACCTTTAGCATTAAACTCATCTGACCATTTTAATTTCCATCCGCTAGCAATAGGAGACTTTTTTATGGTTTCAAATAGTAATTCAGGTTCATTTGTAGTGATATATTCAACCTCATTTGCCAACAACCATTCCATTTCTGGTTCAGTATTTACTGTCCAAGCGTTAACGGTTAAGCCGAGCTTTTTAGATGGCGCAATCCAATTATTCTTTTGAAAAACAGAATAATGATAGTCAGAACCCACAAAACCATCCGCTTTAAGTTTTTCAGGATCTACATCTCCCGCAAGGTAAGCAACCTTAGCATTTGGCATATGTGCAATAACATAGGCACAAATGTCATAGCTAAAACTTATGTAATCTACCCATGCCTCAGCCTTTAGTTTTCTAATCATTTGTAGTGCACTTTCAGCTAAAAACTCATCTCTTTCCTTACCCATATTTTGAGGTTTTAACTCTAAAATAAGCTTGGTTTTTTTCTGTTTCATTCCCTCTTTTAAATAGCTTTCTAAAGTTGGGATAGATTCTCCGTTGGAAAGTTTTTTTGTCAATAACTGTTTATAAGTAGATTTAGAAATCGGCATGCCTATAAAAGTTGGATCATGATTTACTACAAGTACACTATCTAAAGTCATATGAACATCAAACTCAGATCCAAAACAGTTTATCTTAAATGCTTGTCTTAGCGAAGCGATTGAATTTTCAGGAAGGTTATTTTTTTTCCATGCCCCGCGGTGAGCAATAACTTGGTTTTTATTCCAAGAAGTAATCTTTTTTTGAGCAATTCCGCTTGTAGAAATCATTAATATGAGGAAGCCAGCAATTGATAATTGTTTCATGTGTTTGTTTTAATGTGTTAAAAGTAAGATTTTGAAACAAAATTTATATTGATTTTTTGTTACCTTATACGATATAAATAACAAAGATGAAATATAATATTCATCGACAAGTTACATACACTATTTTTACGTCTAGTTCCGTTAACAAAACATGGCCAATAACTACGATCTTTTATTAGCTAAGATTAATGAGTTTACTCGAAAGTTTTATTTAAATAAGCTTTTGCGTGGAAGCATTTATGCCGCAGCTAGTATTTTAGGCCTGTATCTTTGCCTTTTTGTGTTAGTGTATTACACTCATCCAGGAACTGGAACAAAAACAACCTTGTTCTTTTCATTCTTATGTATTGCATTAATTGCCATTGTTTTTTGGATTATTAAACCCGCACTCTCTTATTTTAAGCTAAGTAAAACATTAACTATAGAACAGGCTGCCGGATTAATTGGTAATCACTTTTTTAATGTAAAAGATCGATTATTGAACACATTACAACTTAAAGCTTTGGCTGATGATTCTCCTCAAAACAGCCAATTAATTTTAGCTGGAATAGACCAAAAAATTAGTGCTTTAAAACCAATTCCGTTTGCAAGCGCTATTAACCTTAATGATAACAGAAAACACATTAAGTATATTTTAATCCCATTAACACTTATTCTTTTTATTGGAATAATTGCTCCTGCAATACTGAAAGAAGGGACAACTAGTTTCATCCGTTACGATGAAGAAATTTTACCAAAAGCCCCATTCGACTTTGTGATTTTAAACAAGAATTTAAGTGTTACGCAAGGTGATGATTTTACAGTTAAGCTGCAATTGACTGGAAATGAATTCCCCCAAGATATTTACATTGAAGATGGGTCAAACATGTATAAATTGGCCAAAGAAAACATCGATCATTTCAATTATACATTCAAAAACATTCAAAAAAACAAATCATTACGCTTTTTGGGTGGCGGCTTTAATTCCGCAGCTTTTACTATTGATGTAAAGCCTCGTCCTTCGCTGTTAAATATGAGTGCAAAGTTGATTTATCCAGCTTATCTGCAAAGAAAAAATGAAGAGTTAAACAATGTTGGCGATTTATTAATTCCAGAAGGCACGAAAATAATTTGGGATTTACATACAGAAAATAGTGAAGAATTGGCATTTATCCTTCAAAATCAATCTCATGATTTAAAGGTGAATAACAACACGGCGACTTTCACCACAACTGTGCGAAAAAATAGCACTTATAAGGTTATTCCTAAAAATACTTTTGTAAGCAGTTCTGATTCTTTAAGCCACCAACTAAACGTTATTACCGATCAATTTCCAAGTATTTCGGTTATAGAAACACCAGATTCTGTAAGCAGTAAAGCACTTTATTTTTCAGGAAACATTGCAGATGATTATGGTTTTTCTTCCTTAAAGTTCATTTATAAAATGATGGAGAATGGGAAAGTGATAAGCTTACAAAGCAAATCCATTCCTATCAAAAATAATCAAGTAGAAAATACTTTTTTCTATTTATGGAATTTGAATACAATCAGCCTAAAACCTGGCCAAGTTCTAGAATATTATTTTGAAGTGGCCGATAACGATGGTGTAAATGGCGCAAAGAGTTCAAAGTCTGAAATAAAAACCTATCAAGTTCCTACACTGCAGCAAGTAGCAGAGAAACTAGCCGCTGCTAGTGAATCGCTCAAACAAAAGATGGAATCGACTATTAAATTAGCGAGTTCTATAGAAAAAGAAAGTAAAAAGTTAAGTCAGAATTTACTAGATAAAAAACAGCTTAGTTTTGAAGATAAAAAACAAATTGAGCAATTGTTAGACAAACAAAAACAATTAGAAGAAGCGGTTAAGGACATTAAAAAGCAGAATGAGAAAAACACGTTTGAAAAGACAGAAAACAATGCGATTAATGAGGAATTAAAAGAAAAGCAAAAACAAATTGACGAACTTTTTAATAATGTACTCGATGAAAAAACCAAAGAATTATTGCAAAAGCTGCAGCAATTAATGGAAATGAACAATAAAGATTTAACACGTGATCAGCTTTCTAAAATGCAACTCGACAATAAATCGTTGAAAAATGAATTAGATCGGATCTTAGAGTTATATAAGCAATTAGAGTTTGAGCAAAATCTGCAAAATAAAATAGATCGTTTGGAAGAAATGGCGAAACAACAAAAAGAGTTAAGCCAACAAAGCAAGGATAAAAATGCACCTGTATTAGATCTAAAGAATAAACAAGATCAATTAAATAAAGATTTTAAAGATTTACAGAAAGAATTAGCAAAACTAGAAGATAAAAATGAAGAGCTAGAAAGACCAAACCCTTTTAAAAATCCAGAAAAGGAAACGGAACAAATTGAGAAAAATCAGCAAGACAGCAAAGAACAGCTAACTAAAAACGATAAACAAAAAGCTGCCGAAAAACAACAAAAAGCAGGCGAGCAAATGGAAGAGTTGGCTCAAAAAATGAAAGAAAGTCAGCAAGAAGGAGAAGAACAAGAAGCTAAAACAAACGCTGAAGAATTACGTCGCTTATTGGAGAATTTATTAAGCACCTCTTTTGCACAAGAAAAAGTAATGCTTGCGCTGAAGAGAATGAATAGCAATGACCCTTCTTATGTTGCCAATGTGCAGCAACAAAATACCATTAAAGACAACATGAAAACTATTGCGGATAGTTTATTTTCTTTAAGCAAACGAGTGCCACAAATTGAGAGTGTGGTAAATACAGAAGTTGATAAAATTAATTTCAACATTGGGAAATCTATAGATCTTTTAGGCGATAGACGAACAGCAGAGGCAAATCGTTCGCAACAGTTTACCATGACGTCTCTGAATAATTTAGCATTAATGTTAAATGAGGCGCTAGACCAATTGCAAAATGCGATGAAAAATGCAAAATCTGGTAAAGGCAAAGGCAAAAAACAAAGCATGCAACAATTGCAGCAAATGCAAGATCAATTGAATAAAAACATGCAAAATGCCAGAGATAAAATGCAACGCGAAGGCAATAAAGGCACTGTACCCAAAGGGCAAATGAGCCAAGAATTTGCGAAAATGGCACAACAACAGCAAATGATTAGAGAAGCTTTGCAAAAAATAAACAAAGAAGATAATAAAGACGGAAAAGGCTCATTCGGTAATTTAAACCAAATGACGCAAGAAATGAAGCAGACGGAATTAGATTTAGTGAACAAGAAAATTTCTGAAGAAACGATGAATCGTCAGAAAAACTTAATGACAAAATTATTAGACGCTGATAAAGCACAACGCGAACAAGATCAAGATTCGAAAAGAGAGAGTAATGCTGCAAAAGAATTTCCTCCATCTTATCAGCAAATGCTGGATAAATTTAAAAAACAACAGCAAAGTGAAAGTGAAGTGATCCAAAAACTGTCACCTAACTTGAATTATTACTACAAAAATAAAATAGCTGAATATTTTAAATTGCTAAATTCGCCAAACCGTTAATTCGTCATGGCAAAAATTACTTTTTTCACAGAAGATATTCAATACACATTAAAGCATAAAACCAGTATTAGAAACTGGATTGAAGCAACAATCTTAGCTGAAGGATATCAATTAGCTGAACTGAATTTCATTTTTATGCTCCGACGACTATTTATTGCGTATAAACCAAGATTACCTTCAACACGACGATTATACCGACGTGATTACTTTTGACAACTCAGAAGAGCTTAAAATGATTGTGGGCGATATTTTTATCAGCCTTGATAGGATTAAGGAAAATGCTGTTAATTTTAAATCAACTACGTTAGACGAATTATGCCGAGTAATGATTCATGGAACATTGCATTTGTTAGGTTACAAAGACAAAACAAAAGCAGCAAAAACCTTAATGACTGAAAAAGAAGATTTCTATTTAGTGAAAAGAGATTTTTAAGGGACGAAAATCACATAAATTAAGTAACAGATAATCAGCCCAATAATTCCTGTAATAAATCCGGCAACGCGTCTCTTTTTAATAAAACACAATAGGATTAATCCACTAAGTGAAACCAAAATTAAAAACACAGCAGAAATATCAATAATCCACCCCCAGCCCGATCCAGAATCTCTTCCTTTGTGTAAATCGTTCATTACGGCTACAATACCCATCTTAATTTCAGAAAGTTCGTATTTTCCTGTTTCCCGATCAATAAATGCATCGGCAGAATAAGCTGGCCCTTTTAAAGAAACACTTAATTCGGTATCATCAATCCTGAACTCACTTACATAACCTTTAACATTATAGGTTTTGCGTAAAAACTCTACAATTTCTAGTTTAGCAATTTTGTTGGTATCCGGATTGTTTACCCATTTAACATTTAAAACACCTTTATTTTTGACGTTTACTTGTTTATCTCCACCAAGCCACGTAGGGTGATTTAGTGTTAAACCCGTTACCGAAAAGAAAAGTACAATGGCAAAACTCACCATTGAAAGATAAATATGTAGCCAACGCGATAGTTTGGCAACTTCCTTTTTCGGATTACTTGCTTTTGTAGCTACTTTCTTCTTCGAAGGAAGTGGTGCTGGATTATTTTTTATAGAAGTCAAAAGTTACGTTTGATATTTCAACATTGCCCGCTGAAGTTGCTTTTCTAGCAGATTTTCTTAGTTCCATTGGCTGACGGATAATTTCATCTGTACCGTGTTCTTTTGAGGTTTCGATCATGATGGTGTATTTTCCTTGGGCAACAAAGTTTCCTTTATCGTCTTTTCCATCCCATTTTATGGTGTATTTTCCTGGTGAACGAGTTGCGCCTGTTACAGAAGCATAATTCGCTTTATCTGCTTTAAAACTATCTCCATTAATGCGGTACCAATTTTTAAGGTCTGGAACCCATTTCGTCTTGTTGTACCATAACGCCAAATTACGTACCGATTCTTTGTTTTCGTTTTCTACCCAAATTGCAGCAAACGGACGGTGATTATTTCCAGCAATTACATTCATTTCGAAAGTTATTGCCAATTCAAATTTAGCATCCCATGGTTTTTGTGCATTTGCTAAAACTGGTTTTGCGGTTTCTGTTTTAGCCTCTTTCACTTTTGGATCAACTAATGCATTCCAACCTTTACTTTCTATTCTTTTTCCGTCTTTAGTAATGATTAAATATTCTGCATCTTTTACTGTAGCAGCTAATGCTTTGCTTTCTTCTAACGATAAAACATTAAACGCTGTTGCTAATGCGCCTGCATCCGTAGCATTTGGAGCTACAATAGTTGCACTAATTACTCCTTCTACAGGTTTTCCTGTGCGTGGATCTACAATATGCGAATACCAATGTTTTCCTATTTGTTCTCCTCTACGGTAATTTCCGCTTGTTGCAACCGCTTTATTACTCACCAATAAATGAGCTAATGGTGCATCATTTTCGGCATTTGCTAAAGGGTTTGTAACATTTACTGCGTCTGCAACATCTCCTTTAATCACTAAATCTCCACCAATATTTACAACAACAGCGTTGATTTTTGATGACGCTAATGCAGCATCGCAAGCTAAATTGATAATATAGCTTTTTGCAAAGGTATTCATCACCAATGGTGTATTATTTAAACGAGTAGCGGTTAAATTTGTACCATCTAATTGATAGTGGGCAGATTTCATTGCTGTTACTGCAGCATTTATTTCTTCTTTTGATGGAATAACTTGTTTTTTCGCTGCGTCTTTCCACAACTGTACAGCAACAGCAGATGAAGCATCTAATGCGCCATTTGTACGCGTTTTCCATTGCTCGAATAGATTCAACATTTCAAATAACTCTTTAGAAACTTTAACCGGTTTATTCAAATCCGTTTTCATCCATTGGCTAAATTCACTCTTTCCGTCGTAAGCGCTAAATATTGAGGATAATCTATTTATTTCAGCTAATGCTGCAACTTCCGCTTTTTCTGCCTCTGCTTCAGAAACGCTAGTAAATTTAAATTCTAATGAAGTTCCCAATACGTTTTCATAATTTGAAACGTATAATCTTTGGCTACTTTTTTTAGGCGCTTCGGTAGCTGGTTGTGCACCAATTAGTACAAATGCCGTTAGCAATGAGGCAAATAATTTCATATCGTTATTAAGTTTAATTCTAAATAGTGTGCAAATGTAAAGTTTGCATTTGAATTTATCCCATTTCTGACTGATTTTTTTACCGAAAGGTTTAAAAACATTTTCTAGTACACTGGCAAAAGAATTTAAAATTCTGTTTTAAGAAGAATATTCAGCCTGTATATTCATTAAGCCTTTGCAAATGCGATTGCTTCTTTAAAAGAGTCCAAGATTAATTTGTTATCTCTTCTCAACAGCGTTGCATTTACCTTAATCTTCACAAAACCATCTTTTTGTGGTAATCCAAAAACAATAGTATGCTCTCCCCTTAACCTTGTATTCAGCTTCACAGGATCAATTCCTTTATCTAGTAAAACATTAAATTGATTTGTTCCATTTTCTATCGGACTAACTTTTATGCCTTTAAGTTGATTGAATTGATCAAAAAGTTCTTTGGACTTTATTTTAATCTTTTCCATCGTTTCATCAATAGCGTTTAAATGATGCAAAGCAACCGCAGCACTTGGCCAATTATTAAATATCCCACCACCATGAATTTTAATGAGATGAGGCATTTGATCTATTACCGCTTTGTCCCCACATAAAACAGCACCACCTGTTGCGCCTAAATATTTGTACAAACACATATAAACCGTATCAAAATACGACGCATATTCTTTAACTGTTGTATTAGTAAACGCTGTAGCCATATGTAATCTTGCGCCATCTAAGTGCATTTTAAAGCCTTGTTCTTTACAATAGGCGGAAATCTTTTTAATTTCATCTAAGGGAAACGCTTGATTATCACACCTTCTTACTGGCGTTTCTATTGAAATTGTGCCAACTCCAGCAACAAATACTTCTCCTTCCTTATGGTAGTTTACAGATTTTTTCAACTGCTCTACAGTAAAATGTGCTTTGCCTTCTGCTAATGGAATTAAACGTTTATTAAATAATGTTTGAGATGCATCTGCTTCGTCTCTGTAAACATGGCTCGTTTCCTGAACAAATGCTTTTGTATTATCCCCGCACAAAACACTAATTGCCAACTGATTTGCTAATGTGCCTGTTGGCATATAAACGGCGGCTTCCTTTCCGGTTATTTCTATAAATTTCTTTAACAGCTTTTCTATAGCACCTCCTTCTCCATAACTATCTCTTTCTATGGGAGCGGTAGTATTTATTTCTTGTAACTTATTGATAAAATCTTCTGGTCGATAAAAAATACCGTCGTTAATGAAATAGACTGCTTCACTATCTTTTGATAACGGTTGAATTTTTTCTGAAGCAAATGTATTAAATGGCACAGCCGATGCAATAAGTGGCAGGGCAGATAATGAAGAGAGCTTTAAGAAATCGCGACGTTTATAAGCTGACATACTGAGGTTTTTAGGTTGTTACAGATTTAATAAAATTGGCTTTTTCTTTTCTCAAATCAAAACAGGAAGCTGTTTTTGCTGTAAAACATTATTTTCCCTTAAACCACTCTACGATAGTTATCGGGAAGAGCATGAGGCAAGAAGGAAAGTGGACTTACGCAGTATTTTCTGCTGAACATGCTTTTCTACCCATTTTTATAGTGACTGTTGGTCGAAATATTACAGGCGTTCGTCGAGAGTTACGCGATGTAGGTATAATACAGCCATTTACGCTGCAACCTTTTGCCCTTAGCGTCGTCTTATATACGAAACCAGCCTGAAAGAGGGCGGAGACAAAAAAGAAAACAATTTATAAAACAAGATTTTAAAAAATAAAAATATGAAAACTTCTATCAAATCATTAATCGCATTAGTAGCAACAGGATTAGTATTAACAACAGCAACAATAAATGTAAAAGCAGAAGATAACACACAAGTAACTGTATTATCTGAAGTTAAAAAAGTAAACAAAATCAATGTATCTGGAAACGTTGAATTGATTTTGGTTCAAAGTGCAGACGAGAGTGTTAAAGTTTATGACAACTACTTCTCTAAAAATGCATTGGTTCAACAAAAAGATGGCGAATTACGCATCAGTTCTTTTAACAAAGAAACATTAACAGTTGTGGTTTATGTAAACAGCTTAACTTCTATCTCTGCATCTAACAATGCAACGGTAAAAACTTTTGGAAAGTTTAGCACATTAAGTTTAGATGTGAATTTAAAAGACGAAGCAAAAGCTACATTAAACACCAACACAATAAGTTTATCTACAAACATTGCAGATCAAGCGAACTTAACGTTATCAGGATCTACTACAGATTACAATGCAGTTGTTGGAAGCGTTGCAAAAGTAAACATGGGACAATTTGTTGCAGAAACTACTAATATCCAATCAAAAAATGTTTCAATTGCTAAAGTAGCAAAAGCAGAATTGCCTACAGCAGATGATTTAGTTACCCTATAAAATTCATAATCCATCATAAATTTAGTTTAGTTTTTAGTTTAGTTAGAAAAAATGCGGATGGATGTCCGCATTTTTTGTGCGTTTAAGTTTGGCATAGATAAGTCACTTTATGTATTTGAATTGGCAGAATTGTATTCTTTAGTTATTTTGCCCTAAAACGAATTCTGAGCTTATGAAAATTGCCTTCTCCATTCAACAAAAATCTAAGATCGCATTGTTACTTTTTTGCATCATGATTTGCACTATTTTAATCCGATTTTTGGAAGATAAAAGCATAAAGAGCATGAATAATGCTTTTGTTTCTATGTATAACGATAGATTGGTTCCTGCAACAGATTTATTTCATATTTCTGAATTGCTTTTTGATAAAAAGGATATACTAGAAAAACAGCAACGCTCGGTTATTTTAGAAGGTCAGCAAACTACAAAGCTGCTCGACGCCCAAGATTTTAAAATCGATTCCGTATTAAAAAAATATGAACAAACTTTTTTGGTAACTAATGAAAAAGATCATTTGCAGCATTTAAAAGAAAAGCTAAAAGCTCATCAGCAGCTTGAAAAACAGTTAGTTTCTGCATCAAAAGGTGATGAGGTTGCATTAGAACAATTGAATATTTCTTACAAGAGTATTTTACAAAACCTTTCCCTATTAACCAAAACCCAAATTGAAGTAGGTAAAGAATTAATTAAAGAATCTCAAAGCTTATTTACTGGAAGCAAAATCTACTCTGCAATTCAGTTTGCATTAGCGATTGTTATTGGTGTATTGATTGTTTCTATCATTTTTGCTTCGAATGTGATGAAGGTAAAACAGGATAAATTTAACTTGAATTAGATTTTCTTTGTTAAATCTATTTAAAACACACTTTTCATTACATTGCCATATTTAAGTCTTCGTAAAATGATTCACCTTTAATCTAGTTCGTATTTGCTTCGAATTTAGTCTACAGTAACTCCGCGTCAAGTCCGCATTTTGCTGGAAAGACGCGGACTAGATGCGGACTTGATGCGGACTCACCCTAATCTTGACTTAAGGAAAACTTAATAAAAATCTGACGTAGTAACGACTCATTTTACTCGATCGAGGCTGATTTTACTAAATTCTGTCTTTACAATTACTTCGTTCATCTTATTCCAAAATTTTAATCCTTACTTTTGCGGTAATTTCTTATTAGATAAATCGTTAAAAAATACTTTGAGTACACTAATTGCAGCTGAGGGCTTAGGCCACGGATACCATGATGAATGGCTTTTCAAAAATTTAACACTGGGCATAAACCCTGGTCAACGCGTAGCGTTGGTAGGTATAAATGGCGCAGGGAAAAGCACCCTTTTAAAATTATTAGCCGAACGCTTTTCTCCTTTGGAGGGAAAAATAGTAAAAAATAAAGCTGTTAAAATTGGCTTTTTAGATCAAGAACCTTCTTTTCCAGATGGATATTCTATTAGTGATTTTATTTTTTCGTTAGAGAATAAACAACAGCAGTTAATAAAGGAATACGAAGAATTGATTGAAGACCCTAATCCTGATGAGAAAACATTAAATCGCTTGTATGAAGAATTAAGCGAACACAATGCTTGGGAATACGAACACGAAATCAAAACTATTTTAAGCAGAATGGGAATTAACCATTTGCAACAAAAAATAGATACCCTGTCTGGCGGACAGAAAAAACGTTTGGCTTTAGCAAAATTGTTAATCGAAGATCCTGAGATTTATGTACTAGATGAGCCAACCAACCATTTGGATATTGATACCATTGAGTGGTTAGAAAAACTATTAACTTCTGGAAACAAAACCATTCTTTTAGTAACTCACGACAGGTACTTTTTAGATAATGTTTGCAATACAATTGTTGAATTAGATAGAGGAAAAATTTACAATTACAATGGAAATTATGCTTACTTCTTAGAAAAGAAAGCTGAACGCGAAGCCGCTGATGACAGCACTTTTCAGAAGAATAAGAACCTATTGAAAAAAGAATTGGAGTGGATGAGGCGCATGCCAGCTGCTCGTACAACAAAATCTCAAAGCAGAATAGATGCCTTTTATAATTTAGAAGAAAAAACAAAGCAACGTTCTGACAATCAACAGGTTACTTTGAATGTTAAAATGTCTCGTCAAGGCAATAAAATTCTTGAATTAGATCATATTGGTCAATCGTTTGATGATAAAAAAATAATTAATGATTTTTCTTATACGTTTAAACGAGGTGACAGAATTGGCTTAGCGGGTAAAAACGGAACAGGTAAATCAACCTTATTGAACATTATAACTGGCTATCTAAAACCTGAAAATGGTAAAGTAGATGTTGGCGATACAACGGTTTATGGATATTATAAACAAGGCGGTTTAGCGTTCAATGAAAAAGAACGTGTGATTGATATTGTAAAATCTGATGCTGAATATATTAAAATGGCAGATGGACAAACCATATCAGCTTCTGCATTATTAACCTTATTTCTCTTCCCCCCTAAAAAGCAACATGGCATGGTAGAGAAGTTAAGTGGCGGCGAAAAGAAACGTTTACACTTGATGAAGGTATTAATGCAAAACCCAAACTTCTTAATATTGGATGAGCCGACGAACGATTTGGATATTGATACCTTAAACGTATTGGAAGAATTTTTAGAAAATTTTCCTGGTGTTTTAATGTTAGTTTCTCACGATAGATACCTATTGGATAAAATGAGTGAGCAATTATTTATCATGGAAGGCGATGGTGGTGTAAGTATCTACAATGGAAACTATTCAGAATACCGTATTAGTTTAGATACTGCTAAAGACACTACAGCACAGAAAAAAAATAAAATTGAAGAACCTTCTCAAAATACTTCTATAAAAAAACTAAGCTTTAAAGAGCAAAAAGAATTAGATGAGATTGAAGAAACTGTTGCTGAAAAAGAAAATGAAATTGAAGAATTAACTATGAAATTGAACGCTGTAGAGGCTTCTGATTATCTAAAGATTCAAGAAATTTCATTAGCTATAGAAAAATTAAACATACAATTAGAAGGCATAATGGGGCGCTGGGTAGAACTTTCAGAGAAAACAAATTAATGGAAACATCAGATATTATTGCAACGTTTGGCGTAAGTTTATTGTTAATCGCTTTCTTTTTGCAAAGTTTAAAAGTAATAAAGACAGAAAGCGCAACTTATGGGTTGTTAAACTTCTTTGGAGCAGCCATTGCTGGTTATGCTTCCTGGTTAATTCCCTTTATGCCATTTGTTATTTTAGAAGCCGTATGGAGCATTGTTGCGCTGTATGGATTAATTAAATTATATACAAAAAAAAGAAAAGTTCCACGTGAAACATGATTAATCTTTTATGGATTTAGTGTTGTTTCACGTGAAACAAAAATAAAAATCAATGTTTAAAGAATACGATGTAATTGTTGTAGGTGCTGGACATGCAGGCTGTGAAGCTGCTGCAGCAGCTGCAAACCTTGGGTCTTCTGTTTTGCTGGTTACCATGAACATGGAGACTATAGCACAGATGAGCTGTAACCCTGCTATGGGTGGCGTTGCCAAAGGACAAATAGTGAGAGAGATTGATGCGATGGGTGGTTATTCAGGTATTATTGCTGATAAAACCACTTTGCAATTTCGCATGTTAAACAAATCTAAAGGCCCTGCCATGTGGAGCCCGAGGGCGCAAAAACGACAGAAAACGCTTTGCGGAAGAATGGCGTTTAGCCTTAGAAAGAACGCCAAATGTAGATTTCTGGCAGGAAATGGTTAGTGAATTAATCATAAAAAACAATACTGTTGTTGGTGTTAAAACTGCACTTGGTGTAGAGATTATGGGCAAAGCAGTAGTATTAACTAACGGCACTTTTTTAAATGGCTTAATACATATTGGAGAGAAAAAATTTGGCGGTGGTCGTACTGGAGAAAAGGCTGCTACCGGAATTACTGAACAATTAACTCAATTAGGTTTCGAAGCAGGGAGAATGAAAACAGGAACTCCTCCCCGAGTTGATGGTCGCTCATTAAATTATAGTCTAATGGAAGAGCAATGGGGCGACGAAAATCCTGGGCGCTTCTCTTATACAAATGTAGAAAGACCAACCGATCAACGTTGCTGCTGGATTACATATACCAATGCTAATGTACACGAAACCTTAAAAGAAGGTTTTGAAAAATCACCCATGTTTACGGGCAGAATCAAAGGCCTTGGCCCAAGATATTGCCCATCTATCGAAGATAAAATAAATCGTTTTGCAGAAAGAGAAAGGCACCAAATATTTGTTGAACCTGAGGGCTGGAATACAGTAGAGATCTATGTGAATGGTTTTTCAACATCGTTGCCAGAAGATGTACAATATAAAGCCTTAACTCAAATTCCAGGATTTGAAAACGCAAAAATGTTTCGCCCAGGATATGCTATAGAATACGATTATTTTCCACCTACACAGCTTTCTTTAACATTAGAAACTAAATTAATCAGTAATTTATTCTTTGCTGGTCAAATAAATGGCACAACAGGCTACGAAGAGGCTGCTAGTCAGGGATTTATAGCCGGAATTAATGCACATCAAAAGGTTAAAGATCAACATGAGTTGATTATGAAACGTTCTGAATCTTATATAGGAGTATTAATTGATGACTTAGTAACTAAAGGTACTGAAGAGCCTTACCGAATGTTTACATCTAGAGCGGAACATCGTTTATTATTGAGACAAGACAACGCTGATATTAGGCTCTCTCCTATCGCACACAAACTTGGCTTAATTAATGATGAACGTTTGGCGATTGTAAATCAAAAAGTAGAAAACTCTGATGCGATAGTAGCTTTTGCAAAAAAACAAGGGATTGAGATGGGCGCAGCAAATGAGCTATTAGAAAGTTTAGGAACTTCTGCATTAAATCAAAATGTTAAATTAGTAAATTTACTAAGTAGGCCTCAAGTTGGGATTAGCGATATTAGAAAAGTAAGCCCAGCCTTTGACTCTTTTTTAAATACATTTGATCAAGAAACGGTAGAGCAAGCGGAGATTAAAATTAAGTATGAGAGTTACTTTGAAAAGGAAAATGAGATTGTAAACAAAATGCAAAAGATGGAGGATAAATCTATCAATCCAGAATTTGATTATAGCAAACTACTTTCTTTATCAAAAGAGGCTCGAGAAAAATTATTGAAGATTAAACCAAGAACTTTAGGCCAGGCATCTAGAATTTCTGGTGTTTCTCCTTCGGATATATCAGTTTTAATGGTTCATATTACAAAATAATAATCAAATAATTGATTATCAAACAATTAAAAAACAAAAAGAAGCGGCTTAATTTTAAGCGATTTAAGCGTCTTTTTTACTTTTTTAATATCATGTATCAAAATTAATGTTGAATTAAATATAGCGCATCTAAATGTCAAAAATTGAAAAAATAACAAATAGACCGTATTTCTATTATCTGATTTTGATAATTGCATTAATTTACGGTTGCGCAAGTATAAGAACTCCAGAGGGTGGTCCAAAAGACACAAAGCCACCGAAGGTTTTAAAAATGGAACCAAAAAATTTCACAACAAATTTTAAGGCAAAAAAAATAACTATTGAATTTGATGAATATTTTAAACTTCAAAATGAGTTTAAAGAATTCTCGATTTCACCAGAGCAAGAACGCCCTCCTATTTTAAAAGGTAGCAATACAAAAAAAATAGAAATCACACTGCAAGACTTTTTAGAGAAAAATACAACGTATACTTTAAACTTTGGTAAATCTATTGCAGATATTACAGAAGGAAATGTGCTTAAAAATTTCACCTATGTTTTTGCAACTGGACCAACACTCGATTCGTTAAGCATAAGCGGAAATGTTAAAAATGCACTAACTGGTCAACCAGAAATAGAAACTATTGTTTTTATACTTCCGCTTTCGCGTGACAGTCTTTTTGGTAAAAAGAAACCAGCGATTTATACTACTACCGATAGTAGTGGAAATTATAAATTGACCAATCTAAAAAAAGACACTTATAAAGTTTATGCTCTACGTGAAAAAGGTGGTGATAAAATTTATCAGCAAAATTCAGATGAGGTTGGTTTTATTAAAAACCCGCTCGTTTTAAATAAGAATTTAGATAGTGTAAATTTAACTGTTTTTAAAGAATTGGCCAGCGACTTTAGGATTTTTGATAGAAAATTAAATGGTGATGGCAGTATTTCTATGAATTTTAATCAACAACTCAGAAAGCCAAAAATAACTGTAATTGAGCCTACTAACATAGATGCAAATAAAAAAGTTCGCTTTAATAAAACGAATGACTCCGTTAAAATCTGGTTAAATGATTTGAGTTTTGATTCTATTAAAGTTGCCATAAAAGATGAAGGAAAAGGTCTAGATACCATTAAATTTACGAGGGGTAAAAAAGACACCTATACTCGAAATATTCAAGCAGGGGATAATTTAGAAGGAAATCTTTTGAATCCTTATAAAGATTTAAAATTACATTTCAATTTTCCGATAGATAAAATCGATGTAACCAAAATCACATTATTGGAAGACTCTATTCCAAGAACGGGACTAACATTAGTAAAAGATAGCTCAGACTTTTTAACGTATAGCGTTAAATATCCTTGGAAAACTAAAGAAGAATATATACTTAAATTAGCTGATGGAGCTTTAACGGGCATTTTTAATTCGAAAAATAAAGATATCACTAAAACTTTTAAATTAGGAAATGACGATGATTATGGCACATTAATTCTGAATGTAGAAGTACCAGATACTACTAAAAACTATATTTTACAGGTTGTAAATGAAAAGAAAGAAGTTGTGATATCTAGTGAGCGCATTTATAAAAATACAACCGTGACATTTAATAAATATAGGGCTGGGATTTATTTTGCTCGAATTGTATATGATGAGAACAAAAATGGAATTTGGGATACTGGAAATGTAAAACAAGGATTTCAACCAGAAAAAATATGGTATGCACCTTTAGAATTATCTATTAAAGCCAATTGGGATAGAAAAGAAAAACTAATTATTCCTAAAGAATAACTATCTAAACCAGTCTGAATACATGATATAATTATCTGGCAATCTATTTAATAAAGCCCTTTGCTCATCAGTAATGGGCTTTATTTTTTTTGCGGGAGTTCCAGCATATAAATATCCACTTTCGCAAATGGTGTTTTCTAACACTACAGTATTTGCTGCAATAATACAATATTCTTCAACTATAGCATGATCCATTACTATTGCTCCCATACCTATTAACACATGATCTTTAACTTCACATCCGTGTACAATTGCATTATGACCAACTGAAACTCTATTACCAATATGCGTTGATGCTTTTAAATAGGTTGCATGAATGACAGCTCCATCTTGAATATTACTATCATTACCAATGGTAATGCTGTTTACATCACCTCTAACAACCGCATTAAACCAAATAGAACAATTATTGCCCATTACAACATCACCCACTATTGTTGCGTTTGGCGCAATAAAACAATTTTCTCCCCACTTGGGGTTTATTCCTTTAACTGGTAATATAACTGGCATTTTATTTCTCTTTCTGTCATTTCGAACATTGTGAGAAATCTATATCTAGATTCTTCCCTTTGCTCTTATCACATGTTTATATAATAGTATCAACAAGTTCTTTTGCGTGTTCTGGATAATCTGTAGTATAATGTAATCCCCTACTTTCTTTTCTAGCAACTGCTGATTTAATAATCATATATGCTACTTGGATCACATTTCTTAACTCGCATAATTTAACAGAAACCTTATTCATTTTATAAAATTCTTCTGTCTCTTCGTACAATAAAAATAAGCGTCGCATTGCTCTATCTAATCTAAAATCAGAACGTACAATGCCTACATAATCACTCATTATTTTTTGTGTTTCACGAAGATTATGAGTAACTAAAATATCTTCATTAGATTGTGTAACACCTTGCTCATTCCACTCAGGAATTTCATCAGGTATGGTATTCTTTTTATAATTTTCTAATGCTGATAAATAAATACGGTGTGCAAAAACTGTTGCTTCTAGTAATGAATTAGATGCTAACCTATTTGCTCCATGTAATCCTGTTGAAGAAACTTCGCCACAAGCGTATAGATTTTTAATAGATGATCTTCCATATTCATCCACCAAAATACCACCACACATGTAATGTGATGCAGGCGTAACCGGAATAAAATCTTTAGTCATATCTATTCCAATAGATAAGCATTTGGCATAAATATTAGGAAAATGAGTTAAAATATCAGCTTTCTTTCTCATCGTAATATCTAAATACACAAAATCCTCACCTGATTTTTTCATTTCATTATCAACAGCACGAGCTACAATATCTCGTGGGGCTAAAGATCCACGTTCATCGTATTCATACATAAATTCCTCTCCATTTCTTCTTCTTAAAACACCACCAAAACCACGAACTGCTTCAGAAATTAAAAATGAAGGATATTCTCCTGGATTGTATAAAGCTGTTGGATGGAATTGAATAAACTCCATATTTCTAATTTTTCCCTTTGCTCTGTATACCATTGCCATTCCATCACCTGTCGCAATAACTGGATTTGTGGTGTTAGAATATACATGGCCAGCTCCACCACTTGCCATTACTGTTACACTTGCCAATATTTTCTCCACATCGTTAAGCTCTGTGTTAAAGGCATATATACCATAACAGTTAATATCTTCGCTACTCTTATCCACATGTTCACCTAGGTGATGTTGGGTAATTAACTCTAAACAGAAGTAGTGTGTTAATATCTCTATGTTTTCATTTTCATGAATCTGTTTCAATAATACACTCTCAATTTCGTATCCAGTAACATCTTTATAGTGTAAAACTCTGTGTTCAGAATGACCACCTTCTTTAGCTAAATCGAAAACTCCAGCAGTATTTTTATCGAAGTTAATTCCGTAATCTATAATCTCTTGTATCCGCTGAGGTCCTTCTTTTACGACTATTTCTACAATATTTTTATCGCATAAACCATCTCCAGCAATTAAAGTATCGTCTATATGTTTTTCAAAAGAATCTGATTTATCTACCACTACAGCTACTCCACCTTGGGCATATTTTGTATTAGATTCATCTTCATTTGATTTGGTAACTATTAATACTTTTCCATGTTGTGCAGCTTTCAACGCAAAACTTAAACCTGCTATACCCGATCCTATGACTAAAAAATCAACTTTTCTCATTAAAACTAACGTAAATCAAACAATTGTTAAGAACATCTTAAATAGTGTTAGCAGAATGTCTAAATAAAACCAACAACTATTTTTGAAAGTTTAAAGCTAATGTAAAAAGGTAATTTGACACAATCTTTTACATTATTTTTAAGCAACTTTGCATAGTTTATTAACTTTTTATACCACCATTAACAATACACATTTTGGTATTGATAAGTTTCTAAGCAAAATAGTATAGCATTGTAAATCAGTATTAATTTAAAATAAAATTGAATACTAAATGTTGGTAAGTATGTGATAACTTATATTACACAATTTAAATAAAGAACTTACTCACAGTACCAACACCTTAATAAGTAATAAGATTCTTCTTTATATAAAATAATTAGAATCTATTGTAGTGTTGAAACTCGGTATCTTTACAAAAGATTGATGCCCATAAAAGAAAATGATGATTGATGTTTTAGAAGAATTAAATAAAAAAGGTTTTGTGGATGAAGCAATTGATCCAACACTTGATTTATTTGATGAAATTGAAAAGTTAAAGAAAGAAAAGAACGCAGTAATATTAGCTCATTATTATCAAGAACCTGATATACAGGATATTGCTGATTATATTGGAGATAGTTTAGGCTTATCTCAAGAAGCGGCTAAGACTGATGCAGATATTATAGTTTTTGCTGGAGTGCATTTTATGGCAGAAACAGCTAAGATTTTGTCACCAGAAAAAACTGTTTTATTGCCAGATTTAAAAGCTGGTTGTTCTTTGGCAGATAGTTGTCCACCACATTTATTTAAGAAATTTAAAGAGAAATATCCAGACCATTTGGTAATTACCTATGTGAATTGCACAGCTGAATTAAAAGCATTGAGTGACATTGTATGTACTTCAACAAATGCAGTTCAAATTGTGGAAAGTTTACCGAAAGATCAGAAGATAATTTTTGGTCCAGATAAAAATTTAGGTGCTTGGGTTGCTAAAAAAACAGGTAGAGATTTAGTGTTGTGGAATGGTGCCTGTATGGTACACGAAATATTTTCGAGAGAGAAGATTACCAAATTAAAAGAACGTCATCCAAATGCTAAATTTATTGCACATCCAGAGTGTGAAGAAACTGTTTTGGCTATGGCCGATTATATTGGAAGTACAACGGGTTTATTAAAATACACGATAAATAGCGATGCGCAGGAGTTTATTGTAGCTACTGAGAGTGGAATTATTCACCAAATGGAAAAGGCAAACCCTACAAAAACCTTTATTCCGGCACCACCAAATAATAGCTGTGCATGTAATGATTGTCCATATATGAAAAGAAATACATTAGAAAAATTGTATTTGTGTTTAAAAAATGGCTTACCAGAAGTTACAGTACCTGCAAATATTATTGTAGAAGCTCGTAAACCAATAGAAAGAATGTTAGAAATTTCAGCAAGTTTGGGATTGTAAATAATCACCCGTCACCCTGAATTTATTTCAGGGTTGGGCTTGCTAAAATGATGCTGAAATAAATTCAGCATGACGAAAGAAATAAAAATTATGTTTGAGAATAAAGAACGCACAGCAATATCAGATTTAGGTGAATTTGGATTAATAAAACACTTAACAACTAATTTTAAAATACAACATGAAACAAGTGTAAAAGGTGTTGGGGATGATGCTGCAGTATTAAATTTTAAAGATCAAGTACTAATATCTACTGATTTATTGTTAGAAGGAATTCATTTTGATTTAGCGTATGTGCCTTTAATGCATTTGGGTTATAAAGCTGTTCAAGTTAACTTGAGTGATATTTATGCTATGAATGGAATTGCTACTCAAATTACAGTTTCAATAGGTATTTCGAGCAAGTTTCCATTAGAAGCGGTTGAAGAAATTTATAAAGGAATTGAATTAGCTTGTAATAAATTTAACATCGATTTAATAGGTGGCGATACCTCTTCAAGTAAACAAGGATTAGTCATTTCTGTAACGAGTATTGGTCATGCAGCAGCGGAAGATGTTTGTTATAGAAATGGTGCAGAAGAAGGTGATTTGATTTGTGTTTCTGGAGATTTGGGAGGGGCTTATGTTGGCTTGCAAATTTTGGAAAGAGAGAAACAAATCTTTTTAGAAAATCCGCAATTGCAACCAGATTTAGAAGGTAAAGATTACATCATCGAACGTCAATTAAAACCAGAAGGAAGAAGAGATATTGTTGATTTATTAGCTCAAATGAAAATAAAACCTACTTCAATGATTGATGTTTCTGATGGATTAGCTTCTGAGATTTTACATATCTGTACACAATCTGAAAAAGGCTGTACATTGTACGAAGAAAAAATTCCCATCGATCCAATGACTTATGAAACTGCTCGTGAATTAGGTTTAGATCCAACAGTTTGTGCATTAAATGGTGGTGAAGATTATGAGTTATTATTTACCATTAAACAAAGTGATTATACTAAGCTGAAAAATGATGTTGATATCAGCATCATTGGTCATATTACTGATAAAAATTCAGGATGTAATATGATTTCAAAATCTAATATTTCTCATGAAATAAAAGCCCAGGGATGGAATGCGTTTAAAGGGTAAATACATCTTGTCATTCCGACGATAGGAGGAAATCTCTTTTTAAAGATCTTTCACTGCGTTCAGGATGACAAAATTTATAAAAAGATAAGTTCATTAATAACTAAAAATCTAATGAAAAGAAATTTGTTTATTTTTTGTTTACTCCTTTCTAATTTTTGTTCTGCTCAAAATAAGATAGACACAGCCGAATTAAAAAAGAAACTAATTCTTACTGAAACACAAAATAATAACTGGTTAGATTCTTTAAAAAAACTACCTAAAGAAGCGCAATTTAGTTTTATTATGAAAAGAATGGTGTTAGATACAAATGTGTTTATACCAAAGTATTTTCCAGATGGGATAAAACCGATTTTGTCTACCCCGAATAAATATACTGGATGTTGTAAACCAATCGTAGTCTTTGCATTTAAAAAAGACAAGAAAAATGTACTGGTTATAAACGATGTTGTTAACATTAAAATAATTAGTCAATTACATCAAATTAAAAAAGAAATAAGTATTGATGAATTAAACATTTATACAGGATCAACAGCAACGGCTATATATGTTTCAAGAGCTATGGGTGGGGTAATTATTTTAAATATATCCGATAATAAAAGTATTAATTTGATAAAAAGTGCCACAAAAATTTAAAGGATATTAGTCTTCCAAATCTTCTTCTAAAAACTTAGAATCTATCTGTTTATTAGATTTTGTCTTTGCCCCTAGTTTTTTGATCTTTTCTACTTTACCAATTAGATTTCCATTGCCATATTGTAGTTTTTTAAAGGCATCATCGTGTGCTTTTTGCGTGAGGTCAATGTGTTTTCCAATCTTCTCCATATCTTCTAAAAAGCCAACAAATTTATCATATAAAGCACCAGCCTCTTCAGCAATTTCAAAAACGTTTTTATTTTGTCTATCTACTTTCCAAATGCTAGCAATGGTGCGTAAAGTTGCTAATAATGTAGTCGGACTTACGATAACCACTTTCCTATCCCAGGCATAATTAAATAATTCATTATCTGCCTGTACGGTTATACTAAAAGAAGATTCTATAGGGATAAAAAGCAAAACAAAATCTGGTGAATTGATTTGATATAAATTTTGATAGTTTTTACTTGCCAATCCATCAATATGAGATTTTACGGAAAGCAGATGCTGTTTTAAATTCAATAATTTTTCTTCTTCAGTTTCTGCACTCATCATTCGCTCGTAAGCAACTAAGCTAATTTTAGCGTCTACAATCAAATGTTTTTCATCAGGTAGGTCAACTATTACATCGGGTTGAAAACGAGCCCCTTCGTTATTAATACTAGCTTGAATTCTATATTCTCTATCTTTTACCAATCCAGAACGTTCTAAAACTCTTTCTAAAATTACTTCGCCCCAATTCCCTTGTTTTTTACTATCTCCTTTTAGTGCTTTAGTTAAATTGTTTGCATCCGTTTGAATTTGTTTACTCTGATCCATTAACTGAAAAATAACCCCTTTTAATTGGCTTCTTTCCGCAGCTTCAGTTTGATAAACTTTATCTACTTTTTCTTCAAATGATTTAATGTTCGCTTTTAAAGGATTTAAAATAAAATCTAAATTAGTTTGGTTTTGTGCAGTGAATTTTGCAGACTTTTCATCCAATATTTTATTGGCAATTAATGAAAACTCTAAGGTGAATTTTTGCTGTAGATCTTCTAGATTTTTCTGTTGTTCAGTTAATTTCTCACGATGCGAATTAACTAAAGCTTCTGCTTTAATTAAATTACTTCGCTCTTCATTAAAGCGTTCTCGAAGATCATTTAATTCATCTTCTAATTTCTGTTTTTCGTCCTTTAAATAAGTGATGGTTTCAGTATTGTTTTGAACAGCCGGTTTGCGGACCAATAAAACAATAAGGAAAAGTAAAATGAGAACTAATAATGCTAAACCTGCTATTTCCATTTGCTAATATTTTTATCAAAAATAGAAAAATAAGAACCAATTTACTAATGGAATAAAGATTACTAGAAACTCCTTGCCACCATGTCTCCTGCTTCTTGCCCAGTTTGACTACCAATTGCAATACCCATTCCGTTACATCGAACTGCACAAAAGATATTAGGTTTTACTTCTTCAATTAGTGGAGCTAATGGAGTACCAAAGGCCATTATACCACTCCATTTTTGTTCAATTTCGAAAGGGGTTTCTGGTAAAATGGTTTCTTTTAATAAATTAACTAACGCTTGTTGAACTACTACTGTTTCACCAAAATCCGTTGTTTCCTCGGCTTTAAAATCTAAATTTCTACCACCACCTAAAAGAACTCTATCATCAATATTTCTAAAATAGTAATAACCTTTATCGTAATGAAAAGCGCCTTTTAACTTTAAGTTAGCAATAGGTTTAGTTATAATGACTTGTCCGCGACCAGGTACAACAGCTAAATCTGGCAATAGTTCATTTACAAAAGCATTAGTAGCTAGTAAAGCCCTTTTGCAAGAAAAATCACCCTGGCTAGTTTTAATTAATACAGTATTATTTTCGTTTAATAACTCTTCAACCTTACAGCTTGTATAAATCTGTACTCCAATTGACATTGCTTTAGCCAAAAGTGATTTCATCATTAAACCAGGATCAATTTGTGCTTCTAAATTATTTTCAATAAGCACATCAATACCCTTAAAACCAAAAGAATTAATTTTAGAATTAGTTAAGGAATATGTGTCTTTTTGAAGCACAATATCCTCAATTAGAGTGTTAAAATGGCTCATTTTTGCTACACATTCGTTAGCTAAATCGCTTTGTTGTGGCTTAAATAATTCAAAACCACCATTATTTTGAAAGGAAATAGACTTATCGCCAAGCAAATTCCTAAGCTTTAAAAGCCCTTTCCATCTTTTCGAAATCAGTTGATGTAGGCCATCAGTTCCGCTTAATTTTTCTTGTTCTATTAATTCTGAAACACTACCAAAACAGGCAAAACCAGCATTTTTTGTACTCGCTCCTGAGGGTAGAAAGCCTCTTTCAAGGATTAAAACGCTCGTTTTTGGGTTTTCCGATTTAATAGCGATTGCAGCATTTAAACCTACAATCCCATTACCAATTATAATGACATCGGCATGAAAGAAATTCTTTTTTTCCCAATAGGATAGATTATGAAGCATAGATAAATGTATTGTAATTTTTTTATGTCTTTTAAATATGGGAACGCTTTTTGATTTAAAGATATTGAAAAACATACATCATCGAATATGGGAACTTATTTAATTTTAATCATCCCGATACTATTACTGAGCATGTTTGTGCAGTGGCGATTTAGAAATAAATTTACAAAATATGCAGAAACTCAGCTTAGTTCTGGCCTATCGGGAAAAGAGGTAGCTGAAAAAATGCTACGCGATAACGGTATTTATAATGTAAATGTAATGAGCTTAGAAGGTCAACTTACCGACCATTATAATCCAGCCTCTTTAACTGTAAATTTAAGTACAGATGTTTATTATGGAAGAAGTGTTGCTGCCGCAGCAGTAGCCGCTCATGAATGTGGACATGCCGTACAACATGCAAAATCATATCATTGGTTGCAATTGCGCTCTAACATGGTACCTGTTGTAAGCATCTCTTCTAACCTTTTGCAGTGGGTACTTATAATTGGTGTTTTATTAATCGGTTTTACTGGAAATCCCTTGGTATTAGGAATTGGTGTAGCTGGATTAGCTTTAGTAACCATATTCAGTATCATAACATTACCAGTAGAGTTTGATGCAAGTAAAAGAGCATTACTTTGGCTGAGAAATAATCATAGTGTTATGCAAAGCGATGAAGAAAATGTACAGGCAAAAGATGCGCTTTGGTGGGCGGCAATGACCTATGTAATAGCAGCGCTTGGTGCATTAGCTAACTTATTATATTACGCATCAATGCTATTTGGCAGAAACAGAAATTAAAAGGATACCAATGAAAAACAAAAAAGGGATGATAACCAGTTATCATCCCTTTTTTATTGAGATTGAAAAATCTCAGTTTAGTTTATAAGGAACAATCAATTGAAACTCTGGAATATCTACTTCAAAACTGGTTTCATCAACTAAACGGTTCATTGAATAATGACCACGCATACTGCCAATATCTGTTTTAAGATTGCAACCAGAAACGTAAGAATAGCTTTTGCCAGATTCGATTACTGGTTGAACACCAACCACACCTTCTCCCTCTACTTCTCTAATTGAGCCGTTTGAATCGAAAATAAACCATTGGCGACGCATTAATTGTATTGCATAATCCGATAAGTTTTCTATTTCTATGCGATAAGCAAACATGTAATGTTCGTTTGCAGGATTAGAATGCTCGTCTTGGTAAATGGTTTCTACCGAAATTTTTACACCTTGTGTTATAGCTGTAACCATTTGTTAAATTTATAAAATGCTTTTCAATAATCAAGCCATTTCTGAAAAGGGAACAACGTTCTCATATTTTTCTGCCACTTCGTCTAAAATCTGATGAATAACGGCAATATTTTCTTCTTTTACCAACAGCATTCGGTACTGTTTAAAATCAGGCAAGCCTTTAAAATAATTGGCATAATGACGTCTCATTTCAAACACACCTACTTTTGGTCCTTTCCACTCAATAGACTTATCCAAGTGAGTACGACAAGCGACAATCCTTTCTTCTAACGTTGGGCCAGGTAAATGTTCGCCAGTTTTAAAGAAATGTTTTACTTCGCGGAAAATCCATGGGTAACCAATTGCAGCCCTTCCAATCATAATTCCGTCTACTTCGTATTCCATTCTCCAATTAGCCGCTTTTTCCACACTATCTACATCGCCATTACCAAAAATTGGGATTTTAACACGTGGATTTCGTTTAATTTCTCTAATTAAGGTCCAATCGGCCTCGCCTTTATACAATTGAGCTCTTGTGCGACCATGAATAGTTAACGCTTGAATGCCAATGTCCTGTAGTCTTTCAGCAACTTCTTCTACGTTTTTGGTATTGTCGTCCCATCCTAAACGGGTTTTAACGGTAACAGGTAAATGTGTTGCTTTTACAACCGCTTCTGTCATTTTCACCATTTTATCAATGTCTTGTAACAAAGCAGATCCCGCACCGCGACAAGCTACGTTTTTAACAGGACAACCGTAATTGATATCCATAATATCAGGCCCAGCTAACGTGGCAATTTCTGTTGCTTCACGCATGCTTTCAATGTCACTACCAAAAATCTGAATCCCAATTGGTCTTTCGTATTCAAAAATATCTAGTTTCTGACGGCTTTTTGCTGCATCTCGAATTAATCCTTCCGAAGAAATGAATTCTGTATACATCAAATCTGCTCCCCCCTGCTTGCACACGTAACGAAAAGGTGGATCACTCACATCTTCCATCGGTGCTAATAACAAAGGGAAATCTCCCAAATCTATATTTCCTATCTTTACAGACATTTTTCTATCTTCAAACCAAAATTATTTACAAAGTTACGGATTTTACAAATAATGCAAGTTACACAAACGTCAAGAGAAGAAATCAATCCATTTTTACAGCTGTTGTTACTAGGCGGTTATGCTGTGGTGGGGCTTGTGATAGCGATGATTATTGGATTTTTAATCTGCCTCGGTATTTATGGATTAGATTTACTCCATAACACAGGGTGGATGACAGGAAATGATTTGAAATATATTGGAGCCTTAAAAATATTACTTACTGCACAACAAATAGGTCTTTTTTTAGCGCCCGCCATATTTTTAGGCATTACCGAAGGTAAAAAACCACAACATTTTTATGGTATGAAAATGCCGAAAGCAAACCTTATTTTATTGGTTTTTATATTGATGCTATGTTCTACACCAATTTTAGGATTTGTAAATGAATTAAATCAAAAAATGAATCTCCCAGAAGGTTTAAAATGGCTAGAGAACTGGATGAGAAGGATGGAAGACGAAGGAACAAAAACCACAGAAGCTATTTTAAAAATGAATTCCATTGGTGGTTTTTTAATTAATCTATTAGTAATTGCTATTATACCGGCTATTTGTGAGGAGTTTATATTTAGAGGGGCTTTACAACGCACTTTTTTACGAATAATAAAAAATCCGCATATTGCTATTTGGACATCGGCAATCATTTTCAGCACGATACATTTCCAGTTCTTTGGGTTTTTTCCAAGATTATTTTTAGGCGCAGCGTTTGGCTACATCTATTTTTGGACAGGTAGCATTTGGTATACTGTTTTTGCTCACTTTTTAAATAATGGATATGCTGTCGCGATGGCCTGGTATTTACAAAAAAACAATTTGCCAATAACTAACGATGATGGACCTTCGGTTGCTTGGTATGGCTATTTAATTAGTGCAATATTAACCATAGCTTTGTTTTGGATTTTAAAAGAGAAATCAACCGAAAACCATAGCCCACAACCTACAACTTTAAATGAAGACTAGAGCAATAACCGCTTTCTTTTTTACACTAGTGATGCTTGCATCGTTAATAAATGGCTACGCTTTTACAGGGTTTTACTTAATTTTAAGCATTGTTGCACTATTAGAGTTTTATAAATTAGTTAAAACGTCAGGCATTCGACCCCATAGAAATATTGCAGTTTTGGCTGCGGTAATTATCTTTTTATTAACAGCAAGCTATCATTATTTTCAGTTTGAGTTAAAGTATTTATTACTTATTGTTCCGCTTATATTTTCGGTATTTATTTTTGAATTGTATAAAAAGGAAAAAATCCCATTTGCTAATATCTCTTACACCTTTGTTGGCTTTATTTACGTCACCATTCCATTTTGTTTCTTTTATTCTTTAGGCTTTTTGGCCAACTTTAATTTATATAACTTTCACTTACCACTTGCCTTTTTATTACTGCTCTGGGCAAATGATACAGGCGCATATTTGTTTGGTGTAAAATGGGGAAAGCACAGATTGTTTGAACGACATTCTCCAAAAAAATCATGGGAAGGTTTTTTTGGCGGTATGTTTACAAGTCTAATAGTCTCTTATTTGATTTCTTTACAGTTTCCTGAAATGAAGCCAATTGTTTGGGCAGGAATGTCTATTCTAATTGTGTGCTTTGGTACGTTAGGTGATTTAGTAGAATCGATGTTAAAAAGAAGTCTTGACGCAAAAGATTCAGGAAGTTTTTTACCAGGCCATGGCGGATTTTTAGACCGTTTTGACGGCTTGTTAATAGCTGCGCCAGTTGTGTACGTTTACTTGTATCTGATTTTGCATTAGCTGTCTGTAACAAATCAATAACAGCCATACATTACTTCGTTTTCTGTTTATATTTGATTTATTATCAACTAAACTAAACCTCATGGCAAAACTTTACCAACGTAGCTTACTGTTTTTTGCATTATTTCTTTGCTTTCAAGTTGCAGAAGCGCAAAACATTCCAACTCCAAAAGAACATTTTGGTTTTAACATTGGCGATGATTATCAGCTCGCGAATTACACCCAAACAGAAGCTTATTTTAAGAAGCTGGCAGAAACCTCAAAACGAGTAAAACTTGTTGATATTGGTAAAACCGAAGAAGGAAGATCTCAATACATGTTGATTATTACTTCGCCAGAAAATCAAAAAAACCTAGAAAAATATAAAGAGATTTCTCAAAGATTAGCACACGCAGAAGGGCTAACGCCAGAACAGGCTAAATCTTTAGCAGCAGAAGGAAAAGCAGTAGTGTGGATTGACGGAGGTTTACATGCAAATGAAGTTGTAGGTGCACACCAATTAATACAAATGGCGTATAACCTTTCTAGCAGAACAGACGCAGAAACCAATAAAATATTAGATAATGTAATTGTGTTAATGACGCATGCTAATCCAGATGGACAAGAATTGGTGAGCAATTGGTACATGAGAGAAAAGGATCCAAAGAAAAGATCTATAAATGGCCTTCCTCGTTTGTACGAAAAATACGCAGGACATGATAACAATAGAGATTTCTTCATGTTAAATTTAAAAGAAACTCAAAATATTGGTCGTCAACTTTTTGTAGAATGGATACCACAAATTATGTACAATCATCACCAAGCTGGCCCGGCAGGAACAGTTGTTGCTGGTCCTCCGTATCGCGATCCGTATAATTATGTTTTCGATCCAATTATATTAACAAGTATAGATGCTGTGGGTGCGGCAATGCACAATAGAATGAATGTTGAGTCTAAACCAGGTTATACACAACGCGGAGGGTCTGTATTTTCTACGTGGTATAATGGTGGTTTGCGTACAACGACGTATTTCCACAACATGATTGGGCTATTAACCGAAATTGTAGGTAGTCCAACTCCGTCTGATATTCCACTTGTACCGTCTCGTTTATTGCCTAACGGCGATTCTCCAAATCCAGTTTTACCACAAAAATGGTATTTTAAAAACTCGATAGATTACTCTGTTTCATTAAACTATGCCGTGTTAAATTATGCACAACGCTATCATGATGAATTATTGTTTAATATTTATCAAATGGGTAAAAACTCAATTGATAGAGGAAGTAAAGATACTTGGTCTTTCTCACCTAAAAAGATTGAAGCCATTAACGCTGCTGCACAAGCGGGAAGACCAGCTAGCACAACAACACAAGGTGGAGGTTTTGAGGGAAGAGGTGCAATGTCTACTAAGTATTTAGATACGGTGATGAAAAACCCAGCTAATCGCGATGCAAGGGGATATATTCTTTCGGCAGATCAGCCAGATTTTACGACCGCCATTCGATTTTTAAATGCATTGATTAGAACAGGTATTTCGGTTCAAAAAGCAACTGCTCCATTTGCTGTTGCTGGCAAAAATTACCCTGCCGGAAGTTATGTTGTTAAAACCGATCAAGCTTTTCGCCCACACGTTTTAGATATGTTCGAACCACAAGATCACCCTAACGATTTTAAATACGAGGGAGGTCCTCCAATTGCACCTTATGATGCTGCTGGTTGGACATTAGCCTATTTAATGAACGTTAAATTCGATAGAATTCAAGATAAATTTGATGGTCCGTTTGAAAAACTACCATATGGAGAATTAATAAAAGCAATATCAAAAGCACTTCCTTCCGGTGGAGGATACACGTTAAGTTCATCAGCCAACGAAAGTTTTTTGGCTGTTAATGAATTATTGAAAGGAGGAGCAGAAGTTTATCGCAATACTGCGGACGGATCATTTTATGTACCAGCATCTTCAAAAGCTAAAAGTATATTGGATAAAGCGGAACATGGTTTTGGTATGAGAGTTACAGCAGCACAAAAACCTGCTAAAGCAGTTAAAATTGCGCCTTCTCGTATTGCATTATGGGATACATATGGAGGGTCAATGGATTCTGGATGGATTCGATTTATTATGGAACAATATCACTTTGATGCAACTGTAATTTATGCTCCGGATATTGATGCTGGGAATTTAAAAGATAAATTTGATGTGATTGTTTTTGTGGATGGTTCTATTCCAGCATACAGTCCAAATGTATCAATTGGTGCTGGCGCAAGAGGTGGATTTGGTAGCCCTGCTCCAGAAACCATTCCAGAAGAATACAGGGCTCGATTAGGAAGAATGACTCAAGATAAATCAATTCCTCAATTAAAGAAATTTTTAGAAGCCGGAGGAGAAATCGTTGCTATTGGTACTGCCACTAATTTAGCTACACATTTAAATTTACCCGTTCGTAATGCGATGGTAGAATTGATAGGGGGTTTAGAAAAAAGATTACCAGCGGAGAAATATTATGTGCCAGGTAGTGTTTTAAATGTTACGCTAGATAAGAATCAACCAGCAAATTGGGGCATGGACAATACTGCAGATGTTTATTTCGATAATAGCCCTGTATTTAAATTAAGTGCTGATGCAGTTTCAAGTGGAAAAATTAAACCTTTAGCTTGGTTTGCTAATGCAACGCCTTTACGAAGTGGTTGGGCATGGGGACAAAGTTATTTACAGGATGGTGTAGCTGCTTTTGAAGCAGATTATGGAAAAGGAAAATTATTTGCCTTCGGTCCAGAGATTACGTTTAGAGCACAAACTCATGGAACCTTTAAATGGATGTTTAACCAATTGTATAAGTAAAGGCTTAGTCACTGCTTTGCAATGGTGAAAATTGGAAACCCTGCTAATATTTTGGTTAGTGGGGTTTTTACTTTTAGCTTACCATTCCAAAAATCATCAAGGTTATCTTTGTAGTATGAAAGTAGAAATTTGGTCTGATGTGATGTGTCCGTTTTGCTATATCGGTAAAAGGCATTTTGAAAAAGCAATTGAAAAATTACCGTTTAAAAATGAAGTGGAAGTAGAATGGAAAAGTTTTCAGCTTAATCCAGAATACCACAATACAAATAACGAAGATTTATACACGTATTTGGCGAGAAGCAAAGGCATGTCTTTGGATCAAGCGAAACAAATGACGGGCCAAGTGGTCGAAATGGCTTCAAACGTTGGCTTGGATTTAAATTTTGCGACAAATATTCCTGCCAATTCTTTTGATGCACATCGATTTCTTCATTTTTCGGCAAGCAAAGGATTACAAGATCAAGCAGAAGAAGCGTTATTTAATGCGCATTTTATGGGCGCAAAAGATATTGCTAAACACGAAACTTTAATTAGCATTGCTGAAGAATTAGGATTGGATAAAGATGAAACTTTAAGTGTTTTGAAAGGCGATCACTTCGCCGAAGCAGTTCGTTACGACATTTATGAAAGTCAACAATTAGGCGTTAGAGGAGTTCCTTATTTTGTATTTGATAGAAAATATGCATTATCAGGTGCACAACCAATTGATACTTTTGAGCAAGCAATTACACAAAGTTTTACGGAATGGAAAGCAGCTCAGCCAACAGCCCAACTGAAATCGTTAAATAAAAATGATGATGCGGTTTGTGATGAAAATGGATGTGAGATTTAGCCAGATAGTCGTAATTCTGAATTAATATCTACTCTTCAATCCTTGCAACAAATACTCCAAACCATTTAGCTTAATTTCATACATAGTTGCTAATAAATTCCCTAATCTCCCAGGAGGGAAGCCTTGATTATGAAACCAAACTAAGTAAGGCTCAGGCAAACGTGAAAGTACCCAGCCTTTGTATTTACCAAAAGGCATTTTCATGGTAATTAATTCATTTAGCATTTGTGGATCCATAATTTGAGAATAAGGTAGATGATGAAGATTATAAAATCATTTCCAACATTTCAATTGCTTCGTCAATATTTGCAATGTTATCGAAAGAAATTCGCAAACTATCTTTTACTTCTTTCAAATTACACAAACGTGGATGAATTTGTGCAAAGGCCAAAACCTTATTAAACACCTCTGAATCAAAGAATTTAGATTGTTTATCACTGACAAAATAACCACGTAAAATATTCTTCTTAAAACTCAACTTTTCAAAGCCTAATCGTTTACCAACCCATTGTAAACGTAAAACTTTAAGCATTACTTTTACAGGCAACGGAACGGGTCCAAAACGATCTTTCAATTCTTGCTCAAATGCGATTAACTCAGTTTCGTTTTCTAGTTTCGAAAGCTCTGTGTATAAATTATATCGCTCTGTAATACTCGTCACGTAATCATCCGGAATGTGTAACTCCAAATCTGTATCAACTTGAGTAAAGTTCACAAATGCTCGCTGCGGTTCGTCCTTAAATAAATCTTTAAACTCAGCATCTTTCAATTCTTGAATGGCTTCATCCAATATTTTATTGTACATCTCGAAGCCAATTTCGGCAATAAACCCGCTTTGCTCACCGCCTAATAAATTTCCACTTCCACGTATGTCTAAGTCACGCATAGCGATGTTAAACCCACTTCCTAAATCAGAAAATTCTTCAATGGCACTTAATCTCTTTCTAGCTTCGTTGGTCAAGGTTGATAAAGGCAAACTCAACAAATAACAAAACGCTTTTTTGTTAGAGCGCCCACACGACCACGCATTTGGTGTAAATCACTCAGGCCAAACATGTGTGCATGATTAATGATGATTGTATTTGCATTCGGAATATCTAATCCAGCTTCGATAATAGTAGTAGCAACCAAAACATCTTTTTCGCCGTTAATAAAATCGAGCATCACATCCTCCAACTGATCACCGTCTAATTGTCCGTGTGCAATACCAATTCTCGCTTTTGGTACTAAAGTTTGTATCAATCCGCCTAATTGTTTCAAATCATTCACACGGTTGTGAATAAAGAAAACCTGACCGCCTCTATCCAATTCAAACTGTACCGCTTCCTGAATTAATTTATCATTAAAAACGTGTAATTCTGTATTAACCGCTTGTCTGTTTGGTGGAGGAGTACTCATAATCGACAAATCTCGAGCACCCATTAAAGAGAAATGTAAAGTTCTAGGAATTGGCGTTGCAGTTAGCGTTAGCGTATCCACATTTACACGTAAAGCCCTCAGTTTTTCTTTAGCAGCTACGCCAAATTTTTGTTCTTCATCAATTATCATGATTCCCAAATCCTTAAACTTCACATCTTTGCTTAACAAACGATGAGTACCTATTACAATGTCTACCTTTCCTTGTCCGACACGCTCTAAAGTGTCCTTAATTTGCTTTGAGGTTTTAAAACGATTAATATAGTCTACCGTACAGGGAAACTCTTTTAAACGAGATGAAAACGTCTTGAAATGCTGAAGTGCAAGAATTGTTGTCGGTACTAAAACGGCGGCCTGTTTTCCGTTTGCTACAGCTTTAAAAGCGGCACGAATAGCAATTTCCGTTTTACCGAAACCTACATCACCACAAACCAATCGATCCATAGGGTGCGGCGCTTCCATGTCTTTTTTTACATCGGCAGTTGCCTTAACTTGGTCGGGAGTATCTTCGTAAATAAATGAGGCTTCAAGTTCGGTTTCTAAATAGCCATCAGGCGCAAAAGCAGTACCCACTTGAGCTTTTCTCATGGCATATAGCTTGATTAAATCTCGGGCAATGTCTTTAACTTTTTTTTTTGTGGTTTTTTTGAGTTTATCCCAAGCTTCTGTACCCAATTTATTCATTTTGGGTTGCGTACCATCTTTTCCGCTAAACTTCGCAATGCGATTTAAGGAGTTGATGTTTACATACAGCAAATCGTTATCGGCATAAACCAAACGAATCATTTCTTGGGTTTTGCCATTTACTTCTACCTTTTCTAAACCAGCATATTTTCCAATTCCATGATCAATATGAGTTACAAAATCACCAGGCTTCAATTCGCGTAAATCTTTAAGTGTAATTGCTTGGCTTCGTTGATAACCTTTCTTTAATTGATATTTATAAAAACGATCAAAAATCTGATGATCGGTATAAAAAGCAACTTTTTGCTGCGCATCTAAAAAGCCTTCACGCAATGGAATATTTACAGGCGTAAATTTTGCGGTTTTATCAATATCATCTAAAATTGCATACAAACGTTCAGTTTGTTTAGTCGAATTTGTAAAAATGAAATTATGAATATGCTGACTTTCATTTTCTTTTAAGTTCTTAATCAGCAAATCAAAATCTTTATTAAAAGATGGCTGAGGTTTCGTTTCAAATTGAATTACATCATCAGTTTCATAGAAAAACTGTTTGCCAAACTCAACTAACGAAAAATCCTGAAATAAATCAGACAACATTTTCTCATCTGTAAAAGAGAATTTTGGATCTAACCAATTTGGATTTTGCTGTTTTTCGGCAATGCCCAATGCTTTCCAAAGTTCAACAGCTTTTTTATAACCAGCTTTAACAATGTCGATGGTATATTCTACATCCTTAAACCAAAGTTGCGTGTCATTTTCAATATAATCCAACAGGCTAATGTTGTTTTCTGTCAAAAATTTAGCTTGAACATTAGGCACAATGGTTAAACTTTTTACATCATCTACAGAAAGCTGACTTTCAATTTCAAAAGTCCTAATGCTTTCCACAGTATCGCCAAAAAACTCAATTCGATAAGGTAATTCGTGTGAGAAAGAAAAAATGTCTACAATACCACCTCGAATAGAAAACTGCCCAGGTTCATAAACAAAATCAGACCTTTCAAAATCGTATTCAAATAAAAACTCATTAATGAAATCTATACCTAAGGTTGCGCCGACACTAATTTCTAAGGTGTTTTTTTCTAAAACCGAACGATCAATTACTTTTTCTGCCAGTGCTTCTGGATATGTAACTACAATTTTTCCGTACTCACTTTGATGATTTAATTCATTTAATACTTCGGCCCTTGCCAAAACATTTGCCGTATCTATTTGTGTAAATTCAAAAGCTTTTCTAAACGAAGAAGGAAAAAACAAGACTTCCTTATCTAATATTCCTTCTAAATCAGATAAAAAATAAGATGCTTCTTCTCTGTTTGGTAAAATAAAAAGTTGTGGCTTGTGTAGTAAAAAATAAGTAGAAACAGCAATTACGGCATCGGCAGAACCCACCAATCCCTTTAGTTGGGTTTTAGTCCCCTTACTTTTATTTAACGATTGTGCTAAGGCAACAACACGATCGTCCTTTTTATATCGATTAATCAGGTCGCGAATATTCACTAGGTAAAGGTAAAAAATTATTATTAATAGAAGTTCGTAATGAGATTTAAACATCATTAATACAAAATTGAATAATGTTTGTTCGAGGCAACTAGCGGTTTGGTCGAGATTTTTTTTAGTTTCGTCGAATTGAATTTAATAGCCGTAACAAAAAACTTAACATTGTTTCTAAATAATATAAAACAAGAAACATGAAGTACATTAAAAGCTTTCCACTAGAGTTATTTTTCTGGGTTTTAGCTTTAATATTGTTGGCAACAGCAGACCCTCATGAGCACCATTTCACATTTTGCCCTTTAGCAAATTTAGGAATAACATGGTGTCCAGGATGTGGATTAGGAAGGTCAATTACCGCATTGTTTCATGGAGATGTAAGTGCAAGTTTTTCATATCATTGGTTCGGTATACCATCATTGATTTTAATTAGCTACCGCATTTATCAACTCACCAAACAATTATTTTATAAACAAAAAGGATTTAATTTAAAGTATAAGGAGGATTAACAATGTTTGACGCACAATTTATGGCATTACCGGGCATCACCCCGCAAGAATATAGTTACTTACAAACCGCCACCAACGGCTTAAATGAACAACAAGTGAGAACTTTTTTAATGATTTATTCGGGTAAAAGAAAAAACCCAAGTGACATGCTTTTGTTCTGTGTAATTGGTCTTTGTTTAGTTCCAGGATTACAACGATTCATTATCGGACAAATAGGAATGGGTATCTTATATCTATTTACTGCTGGATTATGCTTTATCGGATCAATTGTAGATATCATTAACCACAAAGAATTAGCATTTGAGCACAATCAAAAGATGGTTTTTGAAAGTTTACAAATGACAAGAATGGGCAGTTTTCAATAAACTAACACACACAAATTTTTATAAATAATCCTTATCTGTTTAAAAACGGGTAAGGATTTGTTATTTTTATAGAATGAAGTTATCTGAGATTACCAATTTCCTTGAAAATATTGCTCCCCTTAATTACCAAGAAGATTACGATAATTCTGGTTTACTAGTTGGTCATGCAAATGATGAAATTCGTGCCGCTTTAGTAGCATTAGATTGTACAGAACAAATTGTTGACGAAGCGATTGCAAAAAATTGTAATTTAATCATCACTCACCACCCTATAGTTTTTAAAGGTTTAAAAAAGTTTAACGGAAAAACGTATGTAGAGCGAGTTGTGCTAAAAGCCATAAAAAACAGCATTGCTCTTTATGCTATTCACACAAATTTAGATCATGTTGCTCATGGAGTAAGCGGAGAAATTTGTAAAAGGTTAGGCATACAAAACGCAAAGATTTTATCGCCAAAAAATAATTTAGTAAAAAAACTAGTTACATTTTGCCCAATTGTCCAAGCAGATCAAGTTAGAAATGCACTATTTGCCGCAGGCGCAGGAAACATTGGTAATTATAGCGAATGTAGTTTCAATGCTGAAGGAAATGGGACATTTAAAGGAAATGAAGAAACCAATCCTTTTGTTGGTGAAAAAGGAGTTCAACATCATGAATCTGAAGTAAGGATAGAAACGATTTTTAAAATACAAGACGAGCGAAAAATTTTGCTGGCGTTATTAGAGAATCACCCTTATGAAGAAGTAGCGTATGACATTTATCCATTGGCAAACAAATTAGAAAATGTTGGCGCAGGGATGGTGGGTTGGTTACCACAAGAAATGGATAGTACTGATTTCCTGCAGCTTGTTAAAGAAAAAATGCACACAAAAGTGATTAGACACACTGAATTCTTATCGAAAAAGATTAAAAAAGTGGCTGTTTGTGGTGGATCGGGAAGTTTTTTATTGAAAGATGCAATAGCCGCTGGTGCTGATGCTTTTATTACTGCAGACTTTAAATACCATGAATTTTTTGATGCAGAACAGAAACTGATCATCTGCGACATTGGTCATTATGAAAGTGAACAATTTACATCTAATTTGTTGATAGATAATATTCAAGAAAAATTTCCTAACTTTGCAATCCGTTTAACGGAGCATAACACAAACCCCATAAATTATTTCATTTAATGGAACAAACAGTAGAGCAAAAGCTAAAAGCTTTATACGAATTACAAAACCTACATACAAAGATTGATAAAATACGTCAAATTCGTGGTGAATTGCCAATGGAAGTGGCTGATTTAGAGGATGAAGTAGCCGGATTAGAAACACGTATACAAAAAATCAAAGCTGAATTAGACGATACTGAAGATGCAATTGTAAATCGTAAAAACATGATTAAAGAAGCACAAGCTTTAATCAAAAAATACGAAAAACAGTTAGAAGATGTAAAAAATAATCGTGAATATGATGCTTTAACTAAAGAAGTAGAGATTCAGAATTTAGAGATACAAGTTTGCGAGAAAAAAATCAAAGAATTTGGTTTTGATATCGCCTCTAAAACAGAAATCTACGAACAAGCTTTAGCAAATATCGAATCAAGAAAAGGCGATTTAGAGATTAAAAAAGGCGAGTTAGCAACAATCACTTCAGAAACTGAGAAAGAAGAACAAGGTTTAGTTAAAAAAGCTGATAAAGCGGAAACTCAAATTGAGGAGCGTTTATTAACCGCTTACCATAGATTAAGAAGTAACGCCGTGAATGGATTAGCTGTTGTAACAATCGATAGAGATTCTTGCTCAGGTTGTTTTAACCAAATTCCACCTCAACGCCAATTAGATATTCGTCAACGCAAAAAAGTTATTGTTTGCGAGCACTGTGGTAGAATTTTAGTAGATGAGGCATTAACTCACGAATTAGCTGAAGCCTAACAACCAAAAACCAAATATAAATACCAAGCCAGATGAAAGTCTGGCTTTTTTTATGAATAAAGGTTACATTGAACTTTTAGAAATTGAAAAATTATTAATCAAAACATAGTGTTTTTTTTTACGTTATATAATTCGTTAACTTAACTTTAAAAAAGCGGTTCGTCATACATGCATCAAATCAAAATGCCAAAATTTTACACTTTCTTTTCTATTCTTCTCTTTTCGTCTTTTGTAGCTTCTGCTAATTTTGATTTTAATGCCAATTGCTTAAAAGCCTATCAAAATATTTTTGAGTTAAAACTAGTAACAGCGAGACAATTAATTGCCGCTGAAAAGAAAATTCATCCTAATAATTCAATAATCCCATTATTGGAAAACTACGCAGATTATTTCTATTTATTAACAACCGAAAGCAAATCTGAGTTTGAAAGATTAGAATCTAATAAAGATGATAGGATAGATCAGATTAGTGATGATGACAAAAGCTCCCCTTATTATTTATACGCTCAAGCACAAATCAATTTGCAATGGGCATTAATTAGGGGGCGATATGGCGCTTATTTTGCTGCTGCTCGAGAGATAAACAAAGCCAATAATCTGCTACAAGAAAACACAAAAAAATTCCCAGGATTTCATTTAAATGGAATAGGGTTGGGCATAATTAATGCCGTTATGGGCGCTTTACCTGATGGTGTTTTAAAATCAACACTTTCAACTTTTGGGCTAAAAGGTAATTTGCAAACAGGGGTAAATATGCTAGATAAATTGGCAGAGAATCTTCCTAAATCGTCATATGAGCCTTTTTACGAAGAAGCCATTTTTAATTATGCTTATGTATTATCTGATGTTGCCCGCAGTCCATTAGCCTATGCAAAAACAATGAAATATACAGCAAGGATTGCAGATAGTAGCTTATTAAAAGCATATTTACAAGCGTATGTTTGTGCAAGAAATGGGCATAATGATGAGGCCATAAATATGTTAACAAACAAACCTACTGGGGCTGTATATCAAGCTTTCCCATACTTAGATTATTTAATGGGAATTGCCAAATTAAACAAGTTGGATTATTCGGCTGCAACGTATTTCGAACGATATTTACAAACAAATAAAGGCGTAAACTATATTAAAGATACCAATCTGCATTTAGCATGGATTAGTTTATTAAAGGGTGACACAAGCGGGTTTTCAACCTTGATAGCGAAAACTAAAAGTAGTGGATATACGTATCACGAGAGAGATAAACAAGCACTTAACGAAGCAAATGCACCAGTTCCAAATATTGATTTGCTTAAAGCAAGGTTGTTGTTTGATGGTGGATATTTATCAAAAGCATTGGCTATATTAGCGGATAACAAAGTTGATGATTTTGCATCCACAAAGGACAAAACAGAATATTTTTATCGTTTAGGAAGAATAAATGACAATTTGGAAAAGGACGATACTGCATTAACAAATTATCAAAACGCTATTAATATAGGAAAGAACCTAAAATATTATTACGCAGCAAAATCAGCTGTGCAAATGGGCAAGATTTACGAAAAAAAGAAAAACCAAGCTAAGGCGAAATTGAGTTTCAATATAGCTATAAACATGAAAAATCACGAAGATGAAAATAGTATCGAAACAGAAGCAAAACAAGGCTTAAAAAGAATAGGTGGCTAAAACTTATAAACTACGGCATTAATATGCATGCCAGCCCCAACAGATGCAAAAACCGCATATTCTCCCTTTTCAATTTTATACCCTTCAACTTTACCATTTAAAACTAAATCAATTAGTGTGGGAATAGTAGCGACTGAACTATTGCCTAGCCAAGAAATAGTCATAGGAACCAAGTTTTCTGGAACAGAATCTAAGTCATACAGCTTAAATAAGCGCTTCATTATAGCGTTATCCATTTTTCCATTAGCTTGATGAATGAATACAGTTTTTATTTTTTCAAGCGGAACTCCAGATTTATCAATTGCTTTTTTTACTACCTGAGGTACGTTAATAACAGCAAACTCATAAAGTTTACGGCCATTCATCTTCAAATAGGTATTCCCATTTATTTCATTAGGATTGTTGCTGCTACCCATAGTTAAAAGAGAGGCATAGCTAGCAAATGTTTGACTTTTATGAGCAATTATTCCCATTGGCTCTTCAGATTCTTTCGCTTCAAATAATACTGCACCGGCACCATCAGAAAAGATCATGCTATCTCTATCGTGTGGGTCAATAATTCTAGAAAGCGTTTCTGAACCAATAACTAGCACTTTTTTGGCATCTCCACTTCTTATTAAATAATCGGCTTGAATAACACCTTGAACCCATCCGGGGCAACCAAAAATAATATCATAAGCAACACAATCAGGATTTTCTATTTCTAATTGTTGCTTTACTTTTGCCGCTAAAGCAGGCAACATATCCATGCGGTTTGAGCCCAATTTTACATCGCCAAAATTGTGGCAAAATATAATATGATCTAAAGTCTCCTTATCAACATGACTATCTTCAAGTGCTTTTTTTGCAGCCAAAGTAGCAATATCACTATTTAGTAAATCTGAGCAAACATATCGACGTTCAATGATCTCAGTAATTTCACTAAACTTATTTATGATTTCAGTATTTTCTTTATCTAGCTTAATGCCATTGTCGAAAAAAGAAGAATCCATGAAATGGTCTCCAGAGATGATATTTTCAGGGATATAACTCCCAGTTCCAGTAATAACTGAATAAATTTTTTTTTCGTTGCCCATTCTGTACCGTATACTAATTTGGTATCTAGTATAAAAATATTATATTTTAATTGAAATTAAAAATTTTTAGGAGAAATCATCAATTAAAAACACAAATAATTCTTTTGGCCCATGAGCCCCAAGTACTAAAGTCTTTTCAATATCTGCAGTTCTACTTGGACCGGTAATGTTGCTTACCATTGAAGGAATTTGAGTGCCATATTTGTTTTTAAGCAGTTGAAAAGCATCTTTCAAATCTAAAACCAATTGTCCGGTTCTGGCAATAACAATATGTTGATGAGGAAATATACTTAATCTACGACCAGCAGCATTTTGGTTACTTACCATTACAGAACCATTGCGGGCAATTAATGCTTCACACAAGGTAATACCAACTTCAGCCTGCTCAAAGTCTTTGTCTGTTTGATAAAAAGGAAATTCATAATTAGCTAACAAGGCTTGCAATTCTGGTTCCCAGCAATAAATCTTTCTCCAATTAAACTTATCGGCTAATTCTAGAATATTTTCGATAAAATCTACGCCATTTTCGCAAAAAATAAAATTACCGGCAACAGCTGTTAATTGTTCCGCAAATAAAATTTCTAGCTCTTCTGTGTTGGTTTTGTAAAGTTGACTTTCTTCTAAATTAGGATAAGGATTGTCTCGCTTTTCGAGCAAAGCCTTCCTAATTTTTTTAAGCATAAGTTCCTTTGAAGAAATGTTCTCTTTCATAGTTGGTGATCAAAATTACTTATCCTAGCCCATATAAACAAAGAAGCAATCTTAATAATTAAGATTGCTTCTTGAAATAGTTTCTATAAAGAAAATTATTTGCTTTCTTCTTCTGCATTGGCAGATGGAGCACTTGGGTCTGTAGTTGGCCCAACACCATCGTGAATTAAACCTTGTGCAGCAGGAGTTTGATCGCCAGTACCGTTTACAAATTCATCGTAAGTAGTTCTGTTATCAAACGGACGTTTACCTAAGATTTCTTCTAAATCGGCTTGGAATAAAATTTCCTTTTCAATCAGTTTTTGAGCTAATTTTTCTAAACCTTCACGTTTATCAGTTAATAATTGTTTTGTTTTTACGTAAACATCACTAATCAATAAACGAACTTCATGGTCAATCATTTCTGATGTTTTTTCAGAATAAGGTTTGTTGAAGTTATATTCATTTTGTGGATCATGGAATGATACGTTACCAATGGTACTGTTCATTCCATAAATAGTTACCATGGCATATGATAATTTAGTGATACGCTCTAAATCATTTTGTGCGCCAGTAGAAATTTTTCCAAAAACAATATCTTCAGCTACTCTACCGCCCATTGTCATACACATTCCATCTGTTAGTTGCTCTGTAGTGTATAAAAATTGTTCTTTTGGTAAATATTGCGCATAACCTAAAGCAGCAACACCACGAGGAACAATAGAAACTTTAACCAATGGATCGGCATGTTCTAAAAACCATCCTGCAATTGCGTGACCAGCTTCGTGATAAGCAACGATTTTTTTCTCTTCTGGAGAAATAATTTTATTTTTCTTCTCTAAACCGCCAATTACACGGTCAATTGCATCTTGAAAATCTTGCATATCAACCGATTCTTTATTCCGACGAGCAGCAATTAATGCAGCTTCATTACATACATTGGCAATTTCTGCACCCGCAAAACCTGGTGTTTGAGCAGATAGTTTTTTAGCATCAACTTCTTCTGCTGTTTTAATTGGCTTCAAGTGAACTTTAAAAATTTGCTCACGACCAATTAAATCAGGTTTATCAATAGAGATTTGTCTGTCAAATCTTCCTGGACGCATTAAGGCAGAGTCTAAAACATCAGGTCTGTTTGTTGCAGCTAGAATAATAATTCCAGAATCTGTTCCGAAACCATCCATTTCTACCAATAATTGATTTAAAGTATTTTCACGCTCATCGTTACCGCCCATCATACTGTTTTTTCCACGAGCACGACCAATTGCGTCAACCTCATCAATAAAGATGATACAAGGCGCTTTGTCTTTTGCTTGTTTAAATAAATCACGTACACGTGAAGCCCCAACACCTACAAACATTTCCACAAAATCAGATCCTGATAAAGAGAAAAATGGAACTTGAGCTTCACCAGCAACAGCTTTTGCTAATAATGTTTTACCTGTACCTGGAGAACCTACTAATAAAGCTCCTTTTGGAATTTTACCTCCTAAATTGGTATATTTTTTAGGGTTTTTAAGGAAATCAACAATTTCCATCACCTCTTGTTTTGCTTCTTCTAAGCCGGCAACATCATTAAATGTGATGCTAACTTGGCTTTCTTTATCAAATAAAGTAGCTTTAGATTTACCAATATTGAAGATTTGGCCTCCGCCACCACCTCCGCCACCGCCCATTCGGCGCATCATGAAGATCCAAAGACCTGCAAAAAGCAATAATGGCAATATGATTTGAATAAAAATTCCAGACCAAGCATTTGATTTTGAAACAACTGTAGGTTTAATAATTACACTACCTGCAGGTAAATTTGCTTGTGATTTCTCTAGTTGTTTAGAGATATCATCTAACGTACTTGCATTAAAATATACTAGCGGTCCATTCCCCGAAGTATTAAATGCATTTTGAGAAATATACTTTTTATACTTTGGATCTGTCTTTTTATCAACTTTAATGAAAACCTCCGCTCTTGCGATGTCATCAACTTTATAGGAAACAACTTTTTCAACGTCGCCAGTTAATAACATATCTTTTTCGAACGTGGCATAGTTCACTTCTTTAACCGTTTCTGAGTTAAACATAAAGTTAACTACTAATAATCCGATTATTATTGCCGCATAAACCCAAAAAATGTTGAATTTAGAACCTTTTTGAGGCTTTTTAGGGATGTTTGGGATACGTTTAATTTGTTTCGGTTTGGTATCTTTATTTTGATTTTCTTTCATGTTAATTCAAATGTGTGTAAATAATTGCTTAAGCACTCTTGAAAGATGTACTTTCTGCATCGCCCCATAAATCTTCAATTCCAAAGAACTCACGTTTTTCTGTTTTAAAAATGTGAACCACGATATCAAAGTAATCTAAGATGATCCATTCAGCGTTCTCTTGACCTTCTTTATGCCAAGGATTTGTTTTGGTTAATTTATATATTTCATCTTCAACGCTATCGGCAATAGCTTTTACTTGAGTTGAGGAATCTGCATTGCAAACAATAAAATAGTCAGAAACAGAGCTATTTAGTTCTCTTAAATCTAAACGAACAATATCATTTCCCTTTTTTTCTTGAATGCCATGTACGGCTATTTCTGAGAGGTATGTAGAAAGGTTTGCGGTTTTCTTTTTTACCATTAAAAATTTTTAATTTTGATTATCAACAAATATAATCAACACTTGCAAAATAACACTTTTTCAACACTATTTGTTGGTCAAAATCGCATCAAATTATTGGCGGTCGACTCTACCAATAATTTTTTAAAGAACTTGGTGTCAAAATCCGAGCCATTACCAGAAGGAACTGTAATTATGGCAGATGACCAGTTTGCAGGAAGAGGCCAGCAACAAAACACTTGGCATGCCGAACCTGGAAAAAATCTAACCATTAGCATTTTATTAAAGCCAAGATTTTTACCGCTAAATAAACAGTTTTTATTAAATATGGCTATTAGCATTGCTATTAATAAGGCTTTATCAACTCATGTGGCAAACGGCATTAGCATAAAATGGCCGAATGATATTTATTATTTTGATAAAAAACTTGGGGGTGTTTTAATAGAAAATTCGGTCACTGGTAATACCATTAAAACTGCCGTAATTGGCATAGGATTAAATATTAATCAACAAGAGTTTTCAGAAGAGTTAAAGAGTAAAGCAACATCGTTACATCAAATTTTACAACAAGATGTTAATTTAGATGAGCTATTAATAGAAATTTGTAGTCAAATAGAAAGTTTGTATCTAGTTTTAAAAGCGGGTAACTATACATTTTTAAGGCAAAAGTACGTTGAGAAGCTATACAAATTTGATAAACCAGCAACATACCGACAAAATGGCGAGCTTTTTGAAGGGACAATAAAAGGAGTAACAGATTTAGGACTATTAAACGTAGAACAAGAAGGAAAAATAAGGGAATATAATTTTAAAGAAATAGAATTTTTAAATCACACATAATGAAAAGAATAATTTTAATTTTAACACTAGTTTTTTTTAGCGCTGTTGGTGCTTTTGCGCAATTAGATAATCCAGTAAGTTGGGCATATTATGGAAAAAAAATAAGCAGTACAGAAGCAGTTATATACATAAAAGCTACAATTGAAGACGATTGGCATATTTATTCTCAGAATATAAAACCAGGCGGTCCAAATAAAACTATTTTTACTTTCGCTCCATCAAAAGATTTTTCATTAATTGGAAAAACAACAGAGCCGAAACCAATTACCAAATATGAAAAGGTATTTAAAATGGATGTCTTATATTTTGAAAACGAAGTAGTATTTCAACAAAAAATAAAATTGAATAAAGGGGTTACGGTTGTAAAAGGAAAAGTTGAGTTTATGGTGTGTAACGATAAACAATGTTTGCCGCCTAATGAAGTAACATTTAGTATTCCTGTTAAGTAATTTTATCATATCAAAAAAGAAGCCTTTTGACGATGTTAAAAGGCTTTTGTTTTTTACAAACCATATAGAAATGAAAAAAGTTGTCTTTCTTTTCGCTTTCATGATGTTGAATTTTGTTGCTTTTGCACAATTAGAAAAACCGATTAAATGGTCTTATTTTGTTAAAAGAATAAACAAAACAGAGGCAATACTTTATTTAAAAGCAAAGCTTGATACAAAATGGCATATGTATGCTCAAGGCGTAAAATCTGATGCGATGAGATTGAAATTTAGTTATGCGTCATCCAAAAATTTCAAGTTAATCGGTAAAACCATCGAGCCAAAACCAATCAAGAAATACGATAAAATCGTAAAGATGGATTTAGCATATTTTGAGAATGAAGTCGTTTTTCAACAAAAGATCAAATTGATTAAATCGCCTGTGGTTATTAAAGCAAAAATCGAATTTATGGTATGTAACGACAGAAGTTGCTTGCCTGCGGATGAAATTACACTTAACATTCCTATAAATTAAATTGATAGAAGGGATTGTAATTGTTCTGCAATGTAACTAACGGCAAGTCTCTATTCTCCATCTTTAATGAAAAGATTTCTTAATTTCACGACCTTTAAATAACAATAATGAAAAAGATAAGCATCCTTTTATTTTTTGTCGGCATTTTTTTTCTGATAAACCCTAATCAAAGTGTTGCGCTAACTCCGCAAACAGATACTGTGTCAAATGCAGTTCCAGATGATAGTCAGTTTACAACTATTGGATCTACAGAAGATAGTGTCGCAAATAGCAAAGCGCAAACTTCAGAAAAAGGAATTGATAGTGCAAAAACCAATACATTAATAGCGCCAACGAACACGGCAAAACCAGTGTCGTTATGGGTAACTTTTGGTTTAGGATTATTAGCGGGACTGGCAGCATTTTTTCTACCGTGTATATTCCCAATGGTTCCGCTTACTGTAGGGTTTTTTACCAAAAGAGCAGAAAGTAAAGGAAAGGGAATACGAAGTGCAATTATTTATGGATTATCCATTATTGTGATTTATGTAGGATTAGGCGTTGTTATTACACTGATTTGGGGAGCAAGCGCATTAAATCAAATCTCAACTGATGGATTTTTTAATATCCTTATCTTTTTGATCCTTGTAATTTTTGGAGTTTCTTTTTTAGGCGCTTTTGAAATCACATTACCAAGTTCTTTTGTAAATAAATTAGATGCGAAATCAGATTCTAAAGGTCTAAGCGGCATATTTTTCATGGCCGCTACACTTGCAGTAGTTTCGTTTTCGTGTACAGGCCCATTAATCGGAACATCCTTAGTCGCAATTAATACCGATTTATGGACTCCAGTTGTGGTGATGTTTGGCTTCTCGTTATCATTAGCGATAATATTTACACTGTTTGCGATATTTCCAAGTTTGATGACTGGTCTACCAAAATCTGGCGGCTGGTTAAATTCAGTTAAAGTGGTGTTAGGATTTTTAGAGCTGGGTTTAGCCTTAAAATTTTTGTCTACCGCAGACTTATCTTACCATTGGGGAATTTTAGATAGAGAAATTTTCTTAGCCATTTGGATTGTTTTGGCCATCCTTTTAGGTGTTTATTTATTGGGAAAAATCAAATTCTCGCACGATAGCGATTTACCTTATGTCTCTATCCCAAGACTTTTCCTTTCTATTGCTTGTTTTGTTTTTGCATTTTATTTAATTCCCGGTTTATGGGGAGCGCCATTAAAAGCGGTAAGCTCTTTAGTTCCGCCAAGGTCAACACAAGATTTTGTTTTAACCGAAGGTGGAACAATTGCTGGGCATACAGAAATAAATAGCAAGAAAAAGTATAGTGATTTTTTGAGCTTCGAGTATAAAATAACTGACGGTTTCTTCGATTATGACGAAGCTCTCGCGTATGCGAAAAACGTAAATAAACCTTTGTTTTTAGATTTTACGGGGCATGGCTGTGTAAATTGTAGAGAAATGGAAGCCAAAGTTTTATCAGATCCAAGAGTACTTAAAATTATAAACGATAATTATGTTGCTGTTGCGATTTACACTGACGATAAAACTGATCTTCCAGAAAATGAACAATTTGATTCTAAAGTATTAAAAAGAAAAGTCAACACTGTTGGATTAAAATTCCAACATTTACAAGCCGATAAATTTCAAACCGTTTCTCAGCCTTATTACGTGCTGTTAGGAAATGATGAGAAAGAATTAGTTTCTCCACCGATTGGAGTAGAATATGATATTGATAAATACATAGCTTATCTAAACAAAGGATTAGCTGAATTTGCGAATACAAAGAAATAAATGAGTACAATAAAAAACATAGGAGTTTTAACATCTGGTGGCGATTCGCCAGGAATGAATGCGGCAATTAGGGCTGTAGTAAGAGCCAGCTTATACCATAATTTAAAAGTAACAGGTATTTTAAGAGGTTACGAAGGAATAATTCATGCAGATTTTATACCAATGGATGGTAAGTCTGTTGCAAACATAATTCAACGAGGCGGTACAATTTTAAAAACAGCTAGAAGCGATGCTTTTAGAACAAAAGAAGGAAGAGAATTAGCGCATAAAAACTTAGTAGAAAGTGATATTGACGCCTTGGTTGTAATTGGTGGAGATGGAACTTTTACCGGGGCAGATTTATTTTCTAGAGAGTTTAACTTTCCTGTAATTGGCTTACCTGGAACTATTGATAACGATCTAGAAGGAACAGATTTTACGATTGGATACGATACAGCTATCAACACTGTTGTAAATGCGGTAGATAAAATTAGAGATACAGCAGAATCTCACGACAGATTATTTATTGTAGAAGTAATGGGAAGAGATTCTGGATTAATTGCTTTGAGAAGTGGAATTGGTGTTGGCGCAGAAGCAATTATGATTCCTGAAGCAAAAATCGGAGTTGAAGATGTGGTATCTAGATTAGAAAACGGACGAAAAGATAAAGCCTCGAAAATCATTATAGTAGCTGAAGGGGATGAAGCCGGAGGTGCATATAATGTTGGCGAAGCTTTAAAAGGAAAATTCCCTAATTATGATATTCGTATTTCTGTTTTAGGACATATTCAACGTGGTGGAAAACCAAGCTGTATGGATAGAGTTTTAGCAAGTCGTTTGGGTGTGGCTGCAGTAGAAGGCCTGTTGGCTGGCAAAACCGATGTAATGGCAGGACAAGTTAATCGTGAGATTGTATTTACTCCTTTTTCACACGCTATTAAACACATTGACGCAGAAAAAATTACTCCAGCTTGGCTGAGATTAGTTGAAATACTCTCATTATAATGAAAAACGAAGAGGTAAAATGGAAGATGGTTGTTCCTCTTCCATTTTACCATTTCCATCTAACATCTAATTTAGTCTTCCAGTAAAACAGCAGTTCCGCTTGCCGTAACCATTAGCATACTTCCTCCGCTGCCAACAGTTTCATAATCTAAATCCACTCCAATAATTGCATTGGCTCCCATTGCAACAGCATATTGTTGCATTTCGTTTACTGCAGTATTTTTGCCTTCGCGTAACACCTGTTCGTAAGAGCCAGATCGTCCGCCAACAATATCGCGGATACCCGCAAAAAGATCTTTAAAAATATTGGCGCCAATAATAGTTTCGCCAGTTACAAGACCAATGTATTTTACAATTTTCTTGCCTTCAATGGTATTTGTGGTTGTAATTAACATCTTATTTAGGTTTTTATATTTCGATGTTAATTTTGGAAAATTGTTACAACAATTTGGTTAATACTTGCTCCCATGTATCAACACGTTCGTAATCTGTTAAAAGCAAATTATGAGGAGAGGTGAAAAGCAAAGTTCTACCTTTAAAATCAATAAAGTTTTTAGCTCTGTCATCTATCATTACATCTGTATTTACGATTTTTTCTCCACAAAAAATGATGTTTTTCCAGCTTATAAACGGAAAGTGATCTGCTAACCAATGGTATTTATCTTCTAGCGAATTTGGAAATTCCATTGCTGCAGAAACAATGTAAACCTCGTGTTTTTCTTGTAATTTTTTAACAGCCTCAACACACCCTTCAATTAATTCTAAATCTCTAAAAAATCCTTTTTCATTAATATAATCGAACCATTTATTGTTGATATGCTCTGGAATATGATGATAAATTTCATTACCAGCATCTATTTTTAAGTCTAATGGAATGCCGTAATCACGGTTATAAAGTTGAATAAATTTTTTAATTGGATCGGCTAGGACTTCGTCCATATCTATGGCTATCTTCATGGTTGTAAATATCCAAATTTGCGTGTAGAATTATGTTAATTGAATATAAAATTAATGCAGTTTGCTAGTTATTAGTATTTTACTTACTTTTGCATCCCCGCAAGCACGAAGCTCCGGGAACTATGTTGAATACATAAACTTAAAGAAAAATGGCAACTAAAATCAGATTGCAAAGATTCGGTAAAAAAGGGAAACCTTTTTTCCACGTGGTAGTAGCAGATTCTCGCTCTCCAAGAGATGGTAAATTTATTGAGCGTTTAGGTTCTTATAACCCAAACACCAATCCAGCAACCATCGAAATTAACTTCGAAAAAACATTAGACTGGGTAAACAAAGGTGCACAACCAACGGATACTGCTCGTGCTATCCTTTCTTACAAAGGTGTTTTGTACAAAAAACACTTACAAGGTGGTGTTAAAAAAGGCGCTTTAACTACTGAACAAGCAGATGCAAAATTTGCAGCTTGGTTAGAAGCTAAAGGTGGTCAAATTGAAGGAAAAATCGAAGGTTTAAGTGCAAGCAAAGGTGAGGCTAAAAAAGCTGCTTTAGCTGCTGAAGCTAAGAAAAATGCTGACCGTGCTGCTGCAATTGCATTGAAAAATGCTCCTGTAGAAGAGGTTGTTGAAGAAGAAGTAGTTGCTGAAGAGGCTCCTGCGGTTGAAGCTGCAACTGAAGAAGTGGTAGCAGAAGCTCCGGCTGTTGAAGAAACTGCTGCTGTAGCTGAAGAGGCTCCAGTTGCTGAAGAAGCTCCTGCTGCTGAGGGATCGGCTGAAGAAACAAAAGAAGAAGCATAATCATAGATTTGTTTTAACTTATTTATAGCGTTCCGAGTTTCGGGACGCTATTTTTTTTAACCCATATCTAATCCATTTTGTCTCTAAAGACAAAGAATTTATTTCAAGTTTTAATAAAAGGAACATGACTAAGGAAGAATCATTTTATATCGGCTACATCACTAAAACAAAAGGATTAAAAGGCGAAGTTCAACTATATTTCGAATTTGATGCCTATGAAGATTTAAATCTGGATGTGCTTTTTGCTGACATGAATGGTAAAATGGTTCCTTTTTTTGTGGCATCGTATAAATTATATCCAAATCAAACGGGTCTTTTTTATTTTGATGATATCGATCATATAGATAAAGCTCAGGCTTTGGTGAAGAAAAAAATCTACATGCCGTTAAATAAAATGCCGGAACGTGATGAAGATGATTTTACATACAATGATCTAAAAGGATTTATGGTATCCGATGAAACACATGGCGAACTTGGTGAGATTATCGAGGTTAATGAATATCCTCAACAATTTGTAGCAACTCTACTTTATAAAGAGAAAGAGATTTTATTTCCTTTAAATGAAGATATGATTGTAGAAATTGATGATGAAGAGAAAATAGTATATGTCGATTTACCAGAAGGATTGCTAGATATTTATCTTTCTAACTAATAAATTGAAACAATAGATAGGCTATTTCGTTAAATCTAAATGAAACGCTTAACCCTATTTGCCTTATTAGTTGTCCTGTTTTCTGCCTGTAATAATCAGAAAGAGAATAAAGAAGAAATGGCTACCAAAGTTGTAGATACTGTAAAAGGAGAGACACCTAAAGACGATGGTTTATCTCAGCAAGACTTTATTAAAGCAACTGGAAGGCAAATTTTAATTTTTCTTAAGGAAAACAACTTTCAAGAACTCAGCAAATACTTTTCAAATGATGGTGTTCGATTTTCGCCTTATGGTTTTATTGACACAGTAAAATCTAAAAAACTCACTCCAGAGGACTTTTTAGAATCTATCCATAAAAAATGGGTACTTACATGGGGGAATTTGGATGGGACAGGGGATCCAATTAAATTAACTGTTCCAGCCTATCTTAAAAAGTTTGTTTATAATTCGGATTATCTAAATGCGGAAGCAGTTGGCTACGATGAAATTATAAAGCAAGGAAATTCGTTGAACAATCTTAAAACCATTTATCCAAACCATCATTTTATAGATTACCATTTTAGGGGATTTGATCAAAAAAATCAAGGAATGGATTGGACAAGTCTTCGTTTAGTTTTCGAAAAGGAAGATGGTCAATATTTTCTAGTTGCCATTATCCATGATCAGTGGACAATTTAGAATTAACATATTAACTTTTAAAAGCTAGCTAATTCCTTAATTTGTCAAATAAGGGTATCATATCTACCATTGGTATCACTTTGGGAAAAACTTTATATTTGTATATGCGTTTTGATATTATTTCCGTTTTGCCAGATTTATTGACAAGTCCTTTTGCTCACTCTATTTTACAGCGAGCGCAAAAAAAAGGTATTGCTGAAATTGTGGTGCATAATTTAAGAGATTACGCAACAAATAAACAGAAAAGTGTAGATGATTATCCTTATGGAGGAGGAAGTGGAATGATTATGGCAGTACCTCCATTTGCAGCTTGTATAGAACAATTACAAAGCGAACGTGAGTATGATGAGATTATTTTCATGAGTCCAGATGGAGAAACATTAAATCAGACTATTGCAAATCAACTTTCGACGAAAAAAAATATCATCATTTTATGTGGGCATTACAAAGGGATTGACCAACGCATACGCGATATTTATGTAACTCGAGAAATTTCTATTGGGGATTATGTTTTATCTGGCGGAGAATTACCAGCCGCAGTTTTAGTTGATGCAGTAATTAGACTTATTCCAGGAGTTTTAAACGATGAAACTTCCGCTTTATCTGATAGTTTTCAAGGAGATTTGTTAGATGCCCCATTGTACACTCGTCCTGCTGACTGGAGAGGCCATAAAGTTCCTGATGTGTTGTTGAGCGGGCATGAGGCAAAAATAAACGACTGGCGCCACGAAGAAGCGGTTAAGCGTACACAAGAACGTAGGCCAGACTTATTAAAGTAGATAAGCGAGTGTGGAAAAACTATAAATTGTTAGAAAATAAATAAATTTCGAACATCACTTTTATTTTTAAAATAATTTTCCTAATATTGCAGTCCGATTTTAAACAACAAAAAATCGGCTTAATAGCTTAAAATCATGGATTTAGTAAAATTTGTAGAAGAGCAAGTAATTGCAAAAAATGAGTTTCCTTCTTTCAAATCAGGAGATACAGTGAGTGTTCACTATAAAATTCGCGAAGGTAATAAAGAACGTATTCAAATTTATCAAGGTGTTGTTATTCAACGTAACAGTGCTGGTGCAAACGAAACGTTTACTGTTCGTAAAATGAGTAATGGTGTTGGAGTAGAGCGTATCTTCCCAATTAATTCTCCAAATATTGATAAAGTAGAAGTTAACAGTCACGGTAAAGTACGTAGAGCTAAATTGTTCTATTTACGTGAATTAACTGGTAAAGCTGCTCGTATCAAGTCTTTAAGAAAATAATATTCTTTAATAAGATATATAACCTTCACGATTAGTTTCGTGGAGGTTTTTTTGTTTATATCTTTGCCGCACCAAATAGAATTGAAATGAACGAAATGAAACAACTTTTAAAAAAGTACGAAGAGAAACAGCCTGAGATTGTTTTTGAATGGAAAGACAAGGAATCTGAAGCAGAAGGCTGGGTAGTGATCAATTCATTACGTGGTGGCGCTGCTGGCGGTGGTACACGTATGCGCAAAGGCTTAGATAAACGTGAAGTGGAATCTTTAGCTAAAACAATGGAGGTTAAGTTTACTGTTTCTGGTCCACCAATTGGGGGAGCGAAATCTGGTATTAATTTCGATCCAGCAGATCCACGTAAAAAAGAAGTTTTAGAACGTTGGTATAAAGCTGTAATGCCATTATTAAAAAGTTATTATGGCACTGGCGGAGATTTGAATATAGATGAAATACATGAAGTTATTCCAATTACCGAAAGCTATGGATTATGGCATCCACAAGAAGGAGTAATTAGTGGACATTACCAAGCTAGAGAAAACGAACGGATTCACCAAATTGGTCAGTTACGTTATGGCGTTTCTAAAGTATTAGAAGATCTAGATTATACCCCAGATATCAAAAGAAAATATAAAGTAGCCGATATGATTACCGGTTATGGCGTTTCTGAATCGATTAGACATTATTATAACATTTGGGGGGGAGAATTAGCGGGTAAAAAAGCAATTATACAAGGTTGGGGAAATGTTGCGGCTGCGGCAGGTTATTATTTAGCTCAACATGGCGTTAAGATTGTGGGAATTATAGATCGAGTTGGAGGATTAATTAAACCAGAGGGATTTACAGAAGAAGAAGTGAAAACATTGTTTAACAATAGAGTAAACAATACATTGGTTGCTGATAATTTAATTCCTTTTGCAGAAGCAAGTGAAAAAATTTGGAATGTAGGGGCTGAAATTTTCGTTCCAGCGGCTTCTTCAAGATTAGTTCAGCAAGAAGAAGTAGACAAAATGATTAAAAGTGGTCTAGAGGTAATTGCTTGTGGCGCTAACGTCCCTTTTGCAGATAAAGAAATTTTCTTTGGAAGCATTATGGAGCACGCCGATAATCATGTTGCAGTAATTCCAGATTTTATTGCGAATTGTGGAATGGCTAGAGTTTTTGCATATTTAATGCAACGTAATGTGGAAATGAGCGACAATGCAATCTTCTCTGATGCATCAAACGTAATTGGAAATGCTTTGCAGGCGGTATATGCGAAGGCTAATAAAAGAACAAATTTATCGAGCACAGCATTTGAAATTGCACTGAAGCAATTGGTATAACCCGATAAGATTAAACTAATTTTTAATCATTAAACACTCCATCTAACAATTAAAAACTATAAAAATAAATAGATGAATGGATAATCAATTTTTTCAACAGGTATTTTGGGGCAACACCATACGAGCATACTGTATGTTTACGGGCATTATATTACTCGGACTTTTATTTAAAAGAATCGTCTCACGATTTTTAAGTCAACTCTTATTTAAACTGTTCAAAAAATTTGCTGATGAAGTAAAAATAGACACTTTCATCGCTCTGCTTTTAAAACCATTTGAATTTTTTATAACGTTAGCTACTTTATATTTAGCGATAAATCAATTAAAGCACCCGCTTGGAGTAGAGGTTTTTCATTATCATAAACTAGTTGATAAAGTAAAAGTATTACAAGTATTTACGCTTGGTGAACTTTTGGATAAGATATTTTTATTTCTAATTATTCTTTCATTCTTCTGGATTATTTTAAGAATTATCGATTTTGTAGCACATGTATTTATGTATAGAGCTATAAAATCTGATAACAAAGCAGATGATCAGTTAGTGCCATTTTTAAAAGAGCTTTTCAAATTCATTATCTATTTCATAGGCTTTTTTGTATTGTTAGGCTACGTTTTTGAAGTAAATGCATTAAGTCTAATCACTGGATTAGGAATTGGCGGTATCGCAATTGCATTAGCTGCGAAAGAAACATTGGAAAACCTCATCGCCTCCTTTACTATTTTTATTGATAAACCATTTACAGTAGGTGATTTGGTAAAAGTTGATGGAATTGAAGGTGCAATTGAAAAAGTTGGATTTAGAAGTACGGTCTTACGTAGTACAGACAAAACAACCTTAATTATCCCCAACAGAGCGATGATAGATGGTGTTTTAGAAAATATGACCCGTAGAAATTTCCGTAGAGTTAAGTTCAATATCGGGATCATTTATGAAACGGAAGCCGATATGATTAAAAAGATAATCACAGAAATTAATCAGTTTTTAGCGCAAAATCCAGATACTACAGATGGTGTAGCAACTTTTGATAGTTTTGCAGATTCTGCTTTAAATATTCAGATTTTATATTTAGTCGAAAACCCAGACTTCAATACTTATCTCAAAATTAAAGAAGAGGTAAACTTTAAGATTATCGAGCTAGTTCATCAATACAACTCTGATTTTGCTTATCCAACTCAACGTCAGGTAGCAGATAAACCTAAAACGTAACCTTTATTATAGACAACTATAAGATTTGTGAGAGAGTTAACTCAATTCTGCTAAAACAGTAATCCCACCTTTTACAACTTCATTTAATTGTAAGTTTACTTTTGTGCCGATAGGTAAAAAGATATCTACCCTTGAACCAAATTTAATAAACCCAAATTGTTCAGTTTGTACAACCTGGTCTCCTTCTTTAATATACCAAACAATTCTACGAGCTAAAGCTCCAGCAATTTGTCTGAATAATACAGAAGTTCCGTTTTTATGTTCAACAACAGTAGTAGTACGCTCGTTTTCTGTACTAGATTTTGGATTCCAAGCAGCTAAATATTTACCAGGGTGATATTTAAAAAACTTCACCACACCAGAAATAGGGTTCCTGTTAATATGTACATTAACGGGTGACATAAAAATAGAAACTTGCAAACGTTTATCTTGAAAATACTCGCCTTCTTCGGTTTCTTCAATTACTACTACTTTACCATCTGCAGGGCAAATCACTAAATTTTCTCCCGAAGTAAATGTTCTAGATGGGTTTCTAAAAAACTGTAAAACGATAACAAAAAGAGCAAAAGATAAGGTATAAGTAAACCAGCGTAGCCAAGCTAAATCTGCATATTTATAATCTACAAAGGCGTTAAGTACCATGATAAATAAAACGGTAAGCGCAATGGTGGTGTAACCTTCTTTATGTATAGTCATTGTTTTTGTTTTTAGTGAGGCAAAAATCGGAAAAAAAACTGATAGATTAAACCTATATGGCTCTATAAATATCTTTTAAGTTTCGGCCTAAGCCGTTATAATCTAAACCATAACCAACCACAAATTCGTTGGGAATTTCAAAGCCAACATAATTTAACTCTTCAATAGGTTCTTTTAATGCTTTGGGTTTAAATAATAAACTGCAAACCGTTACCGATGCGGGCTTTTGTGCATGAACTTTCTCTAAGATATATTTTAACGTTAAACCTGTATCCACAATATCTTCTACCAAAACCACATCCTTATTGTGTAAATCAGTTGGCAATCCGAAAACCTCTTTTATTTTACCAGTGCTTTCAGTTCCTTTATAGCTAGCTACTTGAATAAAGCCCACTTCGCAAGCTATATCTATTTCTTTTATTAAATCGGCCATAAACAAAAAACAACCATTTAAAACACCAATAAAAACGGGGCACCTATTTTCATAGTCAACATTAAGCTGAATACCGATTAAACGGATTCGCTTATTAATCGTCTCGTTTTCCAACAAGATTTCAAAATTTTTATCGTTTACCTGAATTTTATTCATTGGATATAGTTTAACCGCCCTCTTCGTTCTCTTTTCTCCGTTGTTCTCGTCTTTCTTGGCGTAATTGTTTTTTAGTTTTTACAGTATCTGTTTTTACAGGAGCTTTAATTAAAGTATCCTTTTTTGGTGCACCAAATAAACGGTCAAAAAGGTTTTTAGATTTATCTTGCATTCCTGCAGGTGGCATCATATCATCCTCATCACCTTCAATTTTATTCGTATCAATCACTACTGAATCTGGTAATAAATATTGTCGTAATCCTTCACGTAAACGGACGTTATAAAAACCATAACCACTAGTATCAGCAGGTGTTAAACCTCTTCGAGCCATCGTATTTCCAATGAAATTGAAATAAGGTAATAAATATCCTTTTAAACTACCATCACTCATAAATTTGTAAAGAGCAACCTTTGGTTTAGGTACAATATTAGCTAAGAAAATTCCTTCACCAGTAGTTAATTCTGCAGGTGTTTTACCAAAATAATGACGAGCAGCTTCGCCAATTCCATATACATTTTGGCCCATTTCTATAATATTGAAATAGACTTCTAACATCCGTTGTTTGCTAATTAATTTGTTGTTTTCAATTAACCATACAATTAATATTTCTTCCGCTTTGCGAGCTAATGTTTTTTGTCTACTTAAGAAAACATTTTTAACCAATTGCATAGAAATTGTACTTCCACCACGTTTAAAACGCTTTTCTTTAAAGTTTACAGCAATAGATTTTCGAATAGATTCTTCTACAAAACCTTTGTGCCTAAAGAATGATGGATCTTCAGAAGTTAACAGTGCATTTTTAAAATTCGAAGAAATATCGTCTAAACGTGTAAAATTAGGATTAGAAGGCCCAATAGTTATATTTCGCATTGGTTTTCCATATTCATAGGGTGTATAAACGAAAGTAGAATTGATTTTTTGCAAATCTGTTTTACCCCATTTCACTATTTTAAAATCAGTAGGTGTAAGAGTAGAATTAAATTGTACACTATCAGGTATTGATGAATCTAAATAAAAATCCAAGCTATATTTCAATTTACCTTTTACCTGTATTCCTTCTAATGATTCAAACAATCCTAATGGAAAAGAATCGAAAATAGCTTGGGCATCTTGTTCTTCTGCATTTAGTTTCATCTCGTAAATTTTGTTAGGAGACAATGTATATTTTAAGTAAGGATGGATAGATGCGTTTTTTAGGTAAACTGTTGATGTACTGTCCAAGCAAATGTAATTTTCACCAATTAACATGTCTGCGTCCACTTTTGCATCAGGTACAATTACATCTGCAGATGAAATCCTTTTCTGATTAATTAACAGATTTTTTATAGACCAAGAACCAGAAATTTTATAATCATCACCACTATAATCTGCATCTTTCATCTCGGTTCTAACTGTATCAAAGTTGACTTTTGTGTGTAATTTTTGTTCCAAATATGGCAATTCTACTTTCTTTCCATCTGCAAAAAGCATCAAGTTTAATCGCTTTGCACTTGGGCGCAATTTGCCGTTTACATGCCATGTTGCTGCGGTATCATTTACCAAAATGTTCGATTTTAATTCTCCATTATCAATGGTTGCACTAGTAGTTAAAAACTTAACTGACGCCGTATCGTTATCATTCAATTGCATCAGGAAGTTCTTAATTTCCATATCATCAGGAATTTTATAAAAAACTTCATTCAGCAAATTGCTAGCTAAATCGCTCAATGCAACTTTATTTGTTGTGGCAGTGCTATCTTTCTTTTTTCTTTTCAGGATGAAATCCAAATTGGTTAGAGAATCTCTTAAAACAACATTCAATTTTCCTTGATTAAGATTAATTTCTGAGAGCTTCACATTACCAAACAGCAATGGAAATATTTTAACTCCAATTGTGATGTCATTAATCGTCGATAATGTATCTCTGTCTTTTGGTACCACTGAAATATTTTTCATGTTTACAGAGCTTAATCCAGTAAAACCAGCAGAACCAATTTTAATTTCAAGTCCGTAATCTTTATCAGCTTTTGCGATAGCTTTTGCCATCATTTTTTTAAGCAGAGCCTCTCTTTTACTATAAGCGATTGCTCCAAGTGATATAAAAACGAGTAAAAAAACGCCTAAAACCCAGGCACCAATCTTTAAATATTTTTTAGGGATTTTAATTTTCGGTAGATGCATAAACTAAAGTAGAAATTATTGTTAAACAAACGCTTAGGGCAAATGTTTATTTCGTGCTAAGATATTAATTGTATTCATCTGTTGCACGGAGTTCGACAAACTAACAACCATTTGTCAGTTTCGTCTAGTTCGTGTTAAAATTACAACAAAAAGGGCGATAGAAAATTTTTTATGCCTATGTTTTGTTAATTTTGAGGAATGATAATTACTGAGGAACAGGTTTTAGCCGCTTTACGAAATGTAGAAGACCCAGATTTGAAAAAAGATTTGGTTACACTACACATGATTAAAGATGTTAAAATTGAAGATAAAACGATTGGATTCACATTAGAGTTAACCACGCCAGCATGTCCAATGAAAGAGATGCTGAAGAATGCTTGTACAAATGCCATTAAACATTTTGTTGCAGCAGATGCGGTAATCAATATTAATATTACGTCAAAAGTTACTAAGCCATTAGACACTACACAACTAAAGGCGATTAAAAATATTATTCTAGTTTCATCTGGTAAAGGCGGGGTTGGAAAATCTACAGTTGCTAGTAATTTGGCGGTAACTCTAGCTGCTGATGGAGCTAAAGTTGGCCTAATCGATGCAGATATTTATGGGCCATCTGTGCCTATTATGTTTGGTTTAGTTGGTGCAAAGCCAAGTGCGAGAGAAACAGAAGATGGAAAGACCTTAATCTTACCAATTGAGAAATATGGTATCAAATTACTTTCGTTAGGATTTTTTGCAGACCCAGATCAGCCTGTGCCTTGGCGTGGACCAATGGCTTCAAATGCCATCAAACAGTTATTTAACGATGCGGATTGGGGAGAATTAGATTATTTAATTGTTGATCTTCCTCCAGGAACAGGAGATATTCATATTACTATTTCTCAAAGTTTCCCAATAGCAGGAGCTGTAATTGTAACTACTCCACAACAAGTGGCATTGGCCGATACAAGAAAAGGATTAGCGATGTTTAAAATGCCTGGAATTAATATTCCAGTTTTGGGCGTAATAGAAAACATGTCTTATTTTACACCAGCAGAATTACCAGATAACAAATATTATATTTTTGGTAAGGATGGTGGAAAACAATTAGCAGAACAATATAAAGCGCCATTTTTAGGAGAAATTCCTTTGGTGCAAAGTATTACTGCAGCTGGAGATAGTGGACAACCAATTTCAATAGATAAAGAAAGCCCATTAGCTGTTGCATTTGCAGAAATTGCTGGTAAAATGGCGCAACAGATTTCTATAAATAACATTCAGACAGCAAATTGCTAAAAAATTACTATTTTTATACTTTAAAAAATATAAGATGAATTTAACGGAACAAGTGGAGCAAGCATTAGAAACGATCAGGCCATATTTAATAGCTGATGGTGGAAATGTTGCCATAGAAGAGATAACGCCAGAGCATGTTGTTAAATTAAGATTATTGGGTAATTGCGGTTCTTGTAAAATGAGTTTCATGACTATGAAAGCAGGAATTGAACAAGCTATTATGAAAGCAGTGCCTGAAATTACAGGTGTTGTTGCCGTAGATTTAGCAGAACAAGATTAGATTTTAACACAATTTAACTAGTCAATACAGCATTTACACTTATTTTTGTGAAATGAAATATAGCTTAACCATTATATTGCTATTATTTGTTGCCACGGCTTTTGCGCAAAGCGAAACCAAAAGCAACAAATTGGTGCAGTTTTCGGGAATTATTACCGATGCTGACAGCAATATAGTTGTGCCCTATGTAACGATAACAAATTTATCAGTTAAAGAACAAAAATACGCCGCAAATTACCAGGGCTATTATTCATTTATTGCCCACCCAGGTGATACGGTGGTGTTTTCTGCAGTTGGCTTTACCAGCAAAACGTTAATATTACCAAGGGAAATTGCCGAGCATAAATATACAGCAATGGTTAAGTTAAAATCAGAGGTGGTGTATTTGCAAGCGGTAAGAGTTAACCCATGGGCAACGGTTGAAGAGTTTAATAAAGATTTTCTCTCTATGAAAGTAGCTGATGATGATATGGCTATTGCCAAAAGAAATGTATCGCCGAAAGCATTGAGAGGAATGATTGCTACCTTACCAAGAGATGGTCAAGAAATTAGTAATGGGAATTATCGTTATAATTTCGATCGGATGGTAAACACCAATATGCGTCAGACAAATCCATTACTAAATCCTTTTGCTTGGGGCAGATTAATGCAAACTATCTTTAGTGGAGATAAACTTCGTAGCGAAGATCGATAAATTATCTTTTTTTGTTTTGTTTTGGGAAACGCATTTTGTAATCCGTTTGTACATTTCCTTTAGAAATATTGTCAAGCTTACTTCTTAACATTTGTTTGCGCAACAAACTCAATTTATCAGTAAACAATTTACCTTCAATATGGTCGTATTCATGTTGAATTACTCGAGCTGGAAAACCTGTAACTTTTTCTTCGTGAAGCTTCCAATTTTCATCATAATACTTAATTAAGATATTTGGCTTACGTGTTACATCTTCACGCACCTCTGGAATACTTAAGCATCCTTCATTAAAAGCCCAAGGCTCACCAGTTTCTTCTAAAATTTGAGCGTTGATGAAAACTTTCACATAAGCCTCCTCATCTTCGTCACCTTTAGTATCCACAATAAATAAACGGATAGGCAAACCAATTTGAGGAGCAGCTAAACCAACGCCACTAGCATTATACATGGTTTCGAACATGTTTTTTATCAGTTGTTGTAAATCAGGATATGTTTCATCAATATCATCACAAACTTTCTTTAAAACAGGATCGCCGTAGGCTACAATTGGTAACTTCATACTGCAAAAATACAAAAATACACGAATTGTTAGATTGCTTTGTTGCTAAATTGTTGTTTTGATGACAGCAATGTTTAATAACTATTCGGGATGCTTAGTTTTCTGTGGGATAAAATGTGAGCGAACTTAATTTGCTTTCATCTAAAATCTCGTTAGAAATAATTACCATATCAGTTGTACTAACTGCTCTAATTTTATTAAATACAGTTTCTAAATCATCAATTTTATTGTAATCAATTAGACTTTTTGCCATAGAAATGATTAACCCAATTCTATTTTCTTCGCCTAAAGCAATTTGTCCAATAAATTTATTTTTAGCTTTTTGCAATTGAATTTCTGTTAAAGGATTGTCCTTTATTTTTTTGAACTCTTTTGCAATTAGGCTAAACGCTTTGTCTAATTTTTCTTTGTCTGTACCAAAGTATAAAGCAAAAATCCCTGTATCGCTCAGCGGACTATAATTAGATTCAAATGGTATATGCAATGCCGTATTTTTCTCTTAATTGTAAATTTAAAATCGAGCTCATTCCCGTTCCACCAAGCATGTTATTAAGTAATAATAAACCAGCTTTGTATGGGTGATGCAAAGAATAAGCCTGTGTGCCCATCATTACATGCGCTTGTGAAATTTGTTTATTTACAACGATATTTTGTGCTTTATTTGGGATTGGCGCACTTCTTTTTTTATCTGATAAATTTGCTGGAACAGATTCAAAATGTGTAGAGCCAACTTTTATGAACTTATTTAAAGGGTAATTTCCAATCACGGCAACCACGATTTCATCTGTTCTGTAATTATCCTTGATGAACTTTAAAATGTCTTTTCTTGTTAATGCATTTACTGTTTCAGGTGTTCCTAAAATATTTCTCCCAAAGGGATGACCAGCAAAAAGTTGATCTTCAAAATCGTCGTTTATCGCCTCTTCAGGTTGGTCTAAATAAGAAGTAATTTCATCTAAAATAACCCCTTTTTCTTTTTCCATTTCATCCTCTGGAAATACAGAATGAAAAACGATATCATTAAAAAGCTCTATTGTTCTGTCCAAATATGGGTTTAAAAAAGAAGCATGAACACATGTATATTCTTTAGTAGTATATGCATTTAAATCTGCACCAATACTTTCTAATCGGGTTAAAATCTGATTGGTGTTTCGCTTCTCGGTACGTTTAAAAATTAAATGTTCAATAAAATGAGCTAAACCCATTTGCTTTTCATCCTCATCTCTAGAACCACTATTGATAATAATACAAGCGTGAGAAATTGCTGATGCAGAAGGCACATGCAAAAGCCTAATGCCATTGTGTAAAGTATGAACGTTATATTCCATTAAGCGGCAAAGATACATAAGATTGCGAGATTATTTATTGATATCCAGTGTATAACTCTGTCATTTTGACCTATAAAGCATTTTGGAACAGGCATTGATAAGCTTAGGTATAATCAAAAAATTATAAAACAAATATGACAACAGAAAAGGGAAGTATTTCCATACACACAGAAAACATTTTTCCAATCATCAAGAAATTCCTGTATTCGGATAATGAAATCTTTTTAAGGGAATTAGTTTCTAACGCAGTTGATGCGGTTCAAAAAATAAAACGTTTAGCAGCACTTGGTCAGTATAATGGCGAAGTGGGCGAACCACTAGTAGAAGTAAGCTTAGATGCAGCAGCAAAAACCATTACCATTAGCGATAACGGTTTGGGTATGACTGCAGAGGAAATCAAAAAATACATAAATCAAGTTGCTTTTTCTGGCGCTAGTGAGTTTGTAGAAAAATTTAAGGATGCAAAAGACGCAAACGAAATTATTGGTAAATTCGGTTTAGGATTTTACTCTGCATTTATGGTTTCTGACTTGGTAGAAATCCAAACATTATCTTATCAGGAAGGTGCTACACCTGCAAAATGGACTTGCGATGGTAGTACGGAATTTGAAATTTCTGATGGTGATAGAACAACTCGCGGTACCAGCATTATTTTACATATTAATGCAGAATCTGAGGAATTTTTAAGCGAACATAGATTACAAGAAATCTTAGATAAATACGCTAAATTCTTACCTGTTCCAATTAAATTCGGAACTAAAACAGAGCAAGAAGAAGATGGTGTTGATGCAGAAGATAAGCCAAAATATAAATCAGTAGAAGTTGATAATATCATCAATACTACTAATCCAATTTGGACGAAAGTGCCTGCAGATTTGTCAGATGCAGATTATTTAGATTTCTACAAACAACTATATCCGTTTTCTGAAGATCCATTATTTTGGATTCACCTAAACGTAGATTATCCTTTCAATTTAACAGGAGTTTTATACTTCCCTAAAGTGAAAGATGATTTTGATATGCAACGCAACAAAATCAAATTATTTAGTCGCCAGGTATTTATTACTGATGAAGTTAAAGACATTGTTCCAGAATTTTTGATGTTATTACACGGTGTAATTGATTCACCAGATATTCCATTAAACGTTTCGAGAAGTTTCTTGCAAGCTGATAGCAACGTAAAAAAAATCAACAGTTACATCACTAAAAAAGTAGCAGATAAATTAGCTGAATTATTTAACAAAGATCGTAAAGCGTACGAAGAAAAATGGAGTAATATCGGTTTATTCGTTAAATACGGAATGATTAGCGAAGAGAAATTCTACGATAAAGGAAAAGATTTCGCATTGCTAACCAATACCAAAGGAGAAAACTTCACTTTCGAAGAATACAAAGAAAAAGTAGCTCCAGTTCAAACGGATAAAAATGGAACAGTAGTTTATTTATACACCACAGATCCTGAAAAACAAGATGGATTTATCCAATCTGCAGAGAAAAAAGGATACGATGTTTTGGTGATGAACTCTCCAATTGATAATCATTTTGTGAGCAGTTTAGAACAAAAATTAGAGAAAACACAATTGAAACGTGTGGATGCTAGTGTTGCTAACCAATTGATTGAAAAAGACGAAGTTTTAGAATCTGTTTTAAGCGAAGAGCAATCTACAAACGTTAAAGCGATTTTCGAAAAAGCAATTGCAAAACCTAATTTCAGCGTAGAAGTTGTGGGTTTAAATCCAGATGATTCTCCAGTTACCGTAACTATGGATGAATTTATGCGTCGCATGAAAGACATGGCTAAAATGGGTGGTGGAATGAGTTTTTATGGAAATATGCCAGATAGCTATAAAGTTGCCATTAACGGGAACCACAAATTAGTAAGCAAAATTTTAGCATCAACTGACGAAGCAGAGCAAAGTAAATTTGCTAAACAAGCAGTTGATTTAGCTTTACTTTCTCAAGGTATGTTAACAGGAGCAGAATTAACAGCTTTTGTAAGCAGAAGTGTAGAGTTAATATAACACAAAAGGTGTTTTTCTTTCTCCTTGTCGTCACCCTGAATTTATTTCAGGGTCTATCTAACAGATGCTGAAACGAGTTCAGCAAGACGACAAGAATAGAAAAACACCTTTTTTATTTCCTATAAAATGAAAAGAAGACTTTCACTTGTACCGGTAGCCATTTTTACTATTTTCTTTCTGCTGTTGAATGCTTATGCATTAGGAGGATTGCAGGTTTTAGCGCCACAAACATATGTTCCAGTAATTTTTTGGTCAGTGGTAGCACTTATTGTGGTTTTAATGATTACAGCAGTAATTCGATTGCAAAGCCGCGAACCAGATAAGTTTTTTATGCTTGCAGTACATGCATTTATCATGTTTTTTGCTAGCGAATTGCTATTTGTTGCGGTGCTTTTGATAAATGACAGTTATCGTTTAATCGCTGCTGTTTTTCATCATTTTATATTTCCGCCAAGGTCTATAATTGCCATAGAAATTGGTTTAGCCTTATTTTTGTTCTTGTTTTTTGCTTTCCTATACGGGATGCTTTGGGGTAAATACGCGTATCGTGTTATTAAGCATACCTTATATTTCGATGATTTGCCAAAAGCCTTTGATGGATTTACCATCACTCAAATATCTGATGTACACGCTGGTAGTTTTACCAACCCGAACGAAGTACAAAAAGGCATCGATTTAATTAACAAGCAACACAGCGATTTATTTGTTTTTACAGGCGATTTAGTAAACAACAAAGCAGAAGAAATTAAACCTTACATTGGTCACTTCTCTCAAATCAAAGCCAAGTATGGTCAGTTTTCTATTTTAGGAAATCACGATTATGGCGATTATGTGAAATGGGAAAATGACTTAATCAAACGTGGCAATTTACAACAGCTCAAAAAATACCATCAAGAATTAGGTTTTCGTTTATTGCTAGATGAGCACATAGAATTGGAAAAAGACGGTGAGAAAATCATTTTAGCAGGGATAGAAAACTGGGGTCTAGGTTTTGGGGAGCGTGGCGATTTACAAAAAGCATTACAAAATACCACAATAGAAGAATTTAAAGTTTTGCTCTCTCATGATCCATCACATTGGGAGGCACAAGTAAAAAACAATCCTTCAAAAATTCACCTAACCTTATCTGGTCATACACACGGAATGCAATTCGGCATTGAACTATTTGGCATCAAATGGAGTCCTGTGAGTTTACGCTATAAACATTGGGCAGGTATTAAAGAAGAAAACGGAAGAGTTTTAAACGTAAATAGAGGCTTTGGCTTTATTGGTTTTTCTGGCAGAGTTGGTATTTGGCCAGAAATTACGGTTATCGAACTGAAGAGAAAATAATCTTTCCTAATTTGTTATGGAAAACGGTTTATTATCTAATCTAACTTAAAGATTTAGTTAAATTTTGTAAAAAATACAGCTAGTAGAAAACTAAAAATTAAGTTTGTATAGATAATCATCACGATCTCTTGAAAAAACGTCACTCACTCTTTCTATTTTGTTTATTGATGTTGTGCGCATCAACTGTATTTGCACAAACCAATAAGCGAGTGAATGGATTGGTTACCGACACCAGTAAAAATGCAATAAGCAATGCCAATGTTTTATTAATTACAGATAAAGATACCCTGCGTACCACTACCGACGATGATGGGTATTTCAATTTTTCTAAAGTTAAAACCACATCATTTTCAGTAACGGTTAAAATGATAGGCTACCAAGAATTTAGTGGTAGCTATACTTTTGGTAAAGAAAAGGAATTAGAAATTAAAGGGATTGAGCTAAAGTTTGCTGGAAACATGCTCAAAGAGGTCCTCATTAAAGGAAAGCCCAATCCTATACGAGTAATGCAAGATACCGTTGAATACGACGCTGCGGCATTTCAAGTTTTTGAGGGCGATAACGTAGCTGATTTATTAAAGCAGTTTCCTGGATTAGAGATTGACGAGGAATACAACGCCAAAACAATGGGTAAAGAAATGGTTAAGCTCCGTGTAAACGGCAAAGATTTCTTTACCAATAACGTAAAAGATTTTATCGCTAAACTACCAGCAGCAATTGTATCTAAAATTCAAATTATTGATGATTTTGGAGATGAAGCAAATTTTACTGGAATAAAAGTAGGTGAGCCAGCTAAAATGCTAAACATTGTAACCAAACCCGGCATGAATAAAGGGCAATTTGGTAATGGAGGTATAACTGCTGGAACCAACGACCAACTTGGTGGTAGTGGAAACATGAGTTTATGGCGTGATACGAAACAAAGTAGTGGAGGATTAAACTATACCACGTCAAACAACGGCGCTGGAGAAAATGAAAACATAAGATTATCTGCTACCCATCGTGATAAACTAGGGAAATTCGGAAACTTTGGTGTTGGGTATAACATTGGGCGAAACACTTCTGCTTTTAACACAGAACAGTCGGTAGAAACGCTAAATCCATTAGGTACATTTTATACAGATACGAAAAGTAATGGAGAAAACAGAAATAGCAACCAAAATTTAAATTCGGACTTTAGTTTTAACAATAAAAAAATCTTCCTAAACAGTTCCATCGGTGTATCGTACAATCAGGGCAACAATTTAAACGAATCAGTTAACAATCAACTAGGAATTATCAAGCAAGACCGGAGAAACAATAGTCAATCAAACAATAAATCTCCTAGAATAAATGCGAATGTAGGTTTTGCGAAAATCTTGAAAAATAAACGAAATAGTTTATCCGCAAACTTTATGGTTTCCACAAGCTCAACGAATTCAAATCAAAACATCAGTACAAATACACTGTATTACAATAAAGATACTCAGGTTTTAGAAAAAGATTCGCTATTAAACAGAAACCTAATCACTGAAAGTAATGGTCAGAATGTTAATCTTGGAATCAATTATAGCCTTGGATTAAAAAAACTGAAAGATACATTAGCCAAACAAGCCCTAAGTTTTAATTACGCCGCTTCTGTAACGCGTAGTCGTAACGATGTTGCCACCCTAGTTTTTGATAATAAAACAAGTCAACCAAGATATATTGATTCATTAAGTACACAATACACCTCAATGGTCATTAGTCAATCTTTAGGTATAAATTACAATTACACCAATAAAAAAATGCGTTACAATGTTGGGATGAACGCCCGACCAACGCTAATGAGCAGTAATTACCTAAATCTGCATCAAAAAATAAACAGCAATGCATTTAATTATTCTCCAAATCTAAATTTAAGTAGAACAATTGCAAAGGGAAAAACAATTTCGGTTAGTTATACAGGGAACAATAATGCACCTTCTCTTTTCCAGTTACAACCCGTAAAAAATGCGCAAAACTTACAAAATGTAATTGTAGGAAATCCAAATTTAAAACCATCTTTTAATCATAACATTTCTTCAAATTTTAACTATGTACATTTAAAATCGGGCGTATCCGTACAAACTGGATTAAGTTTTTCTACCACTCGCAATGAAATTGTAAATAATGTTATTTTACTTCCCGATACATTAAACAGTTTAAAACAAGAAACGCGATTTGAAAATACAAACGGCACCTATAATTTGGGAAATAACTACACCCTAAATATTCCACTCAAAAAAAATAAATTTTCAGTTTCATACAGCGGTAACATTAACCTTTCAAACAGAGCGACATTTATTAATAGCATTAAACGGTTTAATAAAGGAGTAAACTTATCGCAGAATTTGCGAGGCACCATTAATTTGAAACAAGCTAATATCACTGCAGGTACAAGTTATAGTTTTAACTCCAACAATAACATCAACCTAAATTCAATTAACGATATCGCTCTTTTTAATTTAGGACAAATTAGTGGGGCTACATTTTTTAGAACACACAATTTTAGAACAGATTTAAGCGGCTCATTACGATTGAAAAAACTTAACGTAAATACAAACGTAAACTATAGCATTACCAACAGCAACGCAACTTTTAATCAAAGTAATAGAGATGTTAAAAATTTAAATCTATCGCTTTCTGCAAGAGCTACGTTAAAAAAATCATACTTTGTTGGCTTCAGCGCAGCTAAACAAATTAATTCAGGCTACTCTTTAGCAAACACAAATCCTTTTATATTGAATGCCAATTTTAGCAAAGCATTTTTTAAAGATCAATCGTTAAGTATTAACATCAATGCTAACGATTTATTAAATCAGGGGAACAATTTAACTCGTTTTGTTTCTGGAAATTCTATTGTAGATAGCCGAAGTAACCAAGTTACTCGAGTTTTCACCTTTGGTGTAAATTACAACATCTCTAAATTTGGTGGAAAGGTGTTTCGTGTAGATGCAGATTAAAAAGAAGTCGATCCATAAGTGTAAATAATTCAATCTTGCTGTAGCGTTTAGTATAGCTTTCTCGTATAGATTAAAGTTAATGGCCAATTAACCTAATTTATTTGTACACCTTAAAATTTAATTATGAAAATATCAATGACTTACAAAGCTATCTTAGCTGCGGTTACATTATCCTTAGGATTACTTTCTTGTTCAAAAAATACAGATTACGAACCAGTAGACATTTCGGGATTAAGTATTATCCATGCATCGCCAACTACAGAAAAATTAAATGTATATGTAGATAATAGCTTGGCAACCTTTAACGAATTTTCTTTTGGCAGTAAAGTCGATTATTTAAATGCATATTCTGGCAATAGAAAATTTGATGTTGCTAAAGCAGGCACTAACACCAGTTTAAAAACAGAACAACTTACACTTGAGCCACAGATTGGTTATTCGTTATTTGTAGTTGATAAGTTAGAGAACATTAAATTCCTGTTGATAAAAGATGATCTTACCAAACCAGCAACAGGAAAGGCAAAAATTAGATTTGTAAACTTAAGTCCAGACGGCGGAGCATTAAGTTTAGCTATTAATGGGCAAACAACAGATCTTTTCACCAACAAAGCATTTAAAGAATATTCAACTTTCGAAAACATCGATGCGGCAGATAAAGTAACATTTAATGTTAAAAATGCAACAACAAGTGCACTAGAAACATCACTTGCAGACATTAAAATAGAAAGCGGGAAGATTTATACCATTTATGCAAAAGGCTTAAAAGCAACTATAGATCAAACCAAATTCGGAGCCGCTATTTTCACACACAAATAGCTTTTCCGTAGAGCCATCCTTTTATGCGATGGCTCTTTTTTGTTAAAGCATAAATGCGTCAATTTTATAAAATCAAAAACCATTTCTATAATAAAGCCGTAGCTTTGCGTTAGTAATGCAGCAGTTTTTTCATAAATATGGCAACTAATAAGACGAATTTTAAGCAAAAATTAACAAGAAAACAAATTTTCAATGGCCTATTTATCGCCTTAATTTTACTTCTTTTATTTGTTCCTGCAGCCAAAGCATTCATGCTACAAGGCCTAATGGAAATAGGGTTGTTTAAACCTAATTTAACCTACAAAACGGAAACTGCTAATACCCATTTATCTTCCATTAAATTTAAAAATGCCAAAGGCGAAATCATTAGCCTGGCCGATTTAAAAGGCAAAATAATTTTTCTCAATTTTTGGGCAACCTGGTGTCCACCATGCTTAGCAGAAATGCCATCCGTTAATAAACTATACGAGCAATTTAAAAACGATCCTGAAGTTGTCTTTTTATTAGTAGATGCAGATAGCGATTTTACCAAAGCCCAAGCCTACATGGATAGAAAAAAGTATAAACTACCTGTATATAACTTCGCAAGTAATTTACCAGAAACCATCTTTAAAGGCTCACTACCCACCACCATTGTATTCGATAAAAAAGGTAGAGTTTCCTTTAATGGAGAAGGGGCAGCAAATTACTCGAACCCAAAATTTATTACATTTATTAATCAACTAAAAGAGTTAAAAAATTAAGCAATGCAACAACCATTTGATTTAGAAATTGGCAATATCAATTACGCTATTTTCCCAGAAGGGAATGATATATATGTCGTATTTAAAGAAGGAAAAGAATACGCACAAATTCAAAAGGACGATGCAGAACAATGGATAAAATTTGATAAAGAAACCGCATTGCCTTTATTTGAATACGATGAAGAAGTGAATCAAATAGGAAAACTAATCACTGCGTATTTGTTAAATCCAGAACAAGAAGAAGAGGACGATGAGCTAGAAGATTCAGAATAATGGATGAATCATTCTATGTTAAAGTAAATGGCATCATTTACGAAGTTATTCCAGAAGAAAACAATACCTATACCATTTTTAAATGGGGAGCAGAGTATACACAAATCGTTCGCAATAAAAATCTAAAATGGATGCGAATAGACTACAAAACCGATCAACCCATTGTAGAAGTCAACGATGAGGTTGAAGACATCGGCGAAGCCATTGTTAATTATTTAGCGTAAGTATTTTAAAACATTAGTCAACTTAATTGTTTTAGTTGAGATGAGAAAATTGCTACAAAAGCTATTCAGTGGTTTTGTTGTTAAAATGGCAAATAAATACGCATCTCGACCAAATAGCGTACGCATACACCAAGCATTAACAGCACTTTTTAAAAGCATTAACCAACAACCAGGTAAAAAAGGATTACGTCTAGATTTCAATCAAAACGATCGATTTATTATTTTCTCAGATCAACACAAAGGTGCACGTAATTATGCAGACGATTTTGGTTTTTGCGAACACAATTATTTAGCAGCTTTAACCTATTATAACCAAAACAACTATCATTTAATTAGTTTAGGAGACAGCGAAGAACTTTGGGAAAACACCCTAGAAGCCGTAAAGAAGCATAATAAAAAGAACTTTGAACTCGAAAAATGTTTTTTGCAAAGAAATGCCTTCACCAAAATATTTGGCAATCACGATTTGTATTGGGATAACGATCCCCTTGCAGGTTTTCAGCTCGAAAGCATTTACGGTCAAAAAGTTAAAGTTTACGAGGGTTTAATTCTTCAAACCATTGTCAATAACAAACCATTACAACTATTTTTAACACATGGCCATCAAGGCGATATGCAGAGCGATGGAAATTGGTTTAGTAAATGGTTTGTCTCTAACGTTTGGGCGCCCTTTCAAGCCTATTTACGCATTAATCCAAATACACCGGCGTTCAATAATCAGCTTAAATCAAAACACAATAAACTAATGTACCAATGGGCAGCTACACAAGATGCCGTATTAATAACCGGACATACCCATCAACCTGTTTTTAATTCGTTAACACATTTAGAACGCCTATATATTAAGTTAAACGAAGCCATTAAACAGAACGATGAAGCAGCACAGAAAAAGCTCCACGATCAAATGTTTAAAGAAAAAATAAGCGGAGCCGAAATCCCTGCATTTACAGCATTACGCACTAATTATTTTAATAGCGGGTGTTGTTGTTTTAACGATGGAGATATTACCGGATTAGAAATAGCCGATGGAAAAATTAGACTAATAAAATGGGAGTATAAAACTAAAAATCAACCCATCAGAATAGTGTTAGAAGAAACCGAACTGGCAGGGTTGCTATTTAATAATTTAGAGCAATCTCCTACTTGCGGGGCGGAGGACTGGAAAAGTAAAGTTGCGCATTGAAGAAGTAAAATGGCAGATCGGAAAAGTAAAGTTGCATGCTGAAGAAGTAAGGTTTCGGGTTGGAAAAGTAAAATGGCAGGCTGAAAAAGTAAAATTGCGAGTTGAAAAAGTAAAGTTGCAGGTCGGAAAAGTAAAGTTGCGGGTTGGAAAAGTAAAACAGCAGGTTGGAAAAGTAAAATAGTAGGAAAAAGAAGTAAACTTGCGGGTTGGGTTAAAACAACAATTGCTTTGTTTGGCGCAACTGTTGTTTATGATTTTATTTTACGCTTTTAAAGACTAGTTTAGAAACTTGTTTAAATTGTGGGCTACTTATACCGAATACTGATTTAATATAGTTTTTTGCATCTAGTGCGGTTACTACCATGCCTGTTTCTGGATGGTACATCACGATGTTGCGTTCTAACCGTGCATTGCTAAGAGATGTGGCGCTACTAACTACAGTACTATTTTGAAGTTTTAGGTGAATGTATAGGCCTTCGAGGGTTGCAACTTTTAATTCGGTTTCGTTGGGTGAATATTGTGGTATTGATGCTAGTAGTTTCACGAATTTATCGAAAGTGTCTAATAAACTATCAAAGCTTTGTTGTGAAGCTGATATTTGATTTACTACTTTTCCTTCGGCTACTAAGGTTTGTTTTTCTTCATCGGTGAGTTTGACGGATGCTCTTCTGCCTTGTAACTTTCTATTTATACTTGATAGATTATCTATTACTTGTATTGGGGCGTCTGTTGCTTTTAATGAGCTTAATAGCCGACTACCTAATTTTTGTATCGGCGCAAATGCTATTTCTCTGCCAGCAATTGCATTGCCATGATTTGCGAGTAATGCATTAAGATTGTTGATCGCATCCTTTGCTTTTTTAGCTTGCGCCTGCATATTACCCAAATGTATTGCTGTTTTAGATGGGTTGTAAGCTGCCCCATATCCTTTTATAAAGGAAATTAGAGATTCAAAATTCGCTACATTTTTAGCGTGACCTGTTTCATAAGTTGTAGACATACATTTTTATTTTTAAGGTTAATAGTATTTTATAAAAATCAAGATATGTATATCTATAAGTTAATGATATAGTCTTTTAGGGGGAGATTTAAGCGCAATAGACAGTTGGAATATATATTAATACTTTTTAAACAAATGATACATGATAAATATTTGAATATGCTGGAAATTTTTTTGATATTGTTTACAATTGATCGGATTAACAAGTTCTCAATTTCAAAAAAAAATGAAAAAATATAAAAAGGGCATATTCTTAGCCTTGCTACTACCTCTTATTTCCATTGTCCTTTCGTGTCGCAAACAGGAATTCGTAGAAAGCCCGACAAACGAGCTTCCGAAAAAGCAAGTCATTTCAGAATGGCTTCAGCAACATGATAAAAACTCAAGCGTCAAGGAAACGGTGACACTTGATATGATAAGCGAAAGCCTTGATTACGGCTCCATGAAGGCCATGCCGAGAAAAAATGGCGACGTTATCATCACAATTCCAGTGGATGACGGAGTAAGGAAAAACCTTAATTTAAATGAACGCTCTGCCCTGAAGCTAATGATAGTGCAAAGTAGAACAGGAAAGCTAAGATGGTCAACAGTCGTTTCCTATCTTCCCTTAGATGACAAGAAGAAGTCGTCACTATCAGAGATGACGTTACAAAATATACTGAATAACGAGCCCGTAACCGATGATGGGGAGTATAAATTTTTCAACGTAAAGGGTAGGCTGCTGTATCAGATAGGGTACAAGGACGGTAAGGTGCGTTCGGTGGGTACAGTGATGAAGGGAAGCCAACTATCCACCAAAACAAAACGCAACAGCGAGTTGAGCAATGCCCCTCGTGATGTTGACCCTATTTGTATAGATTGGTATTTAGTAACAACTGTTTACGACGAAGAGGGAATTGTTATAGACTATTATGAGGTATACCTCTTTACTACATGCGATACTGGTGGCGGTGGTGGCGGTGGTGGTGGTGGTGGCGGCGAGGAGCCGATAGATCAAGAAATCGTAACAGCGCATACCGCCCATTTAGTAGAAACAGAATATACAGAAGACGATAATGTATCGGAGATTGGAGAAGATTTCTCTGGATTGGCAACTGTCCCGCCACCCACATATGATTGCAGTTATTACGTACATCGTGCTGCCTTAACTCGCATGATAGTTGGCATCACCATGTTTAATGTAACTGCTCATCCCAGCAGTATAACATATTATAATTATGCAAAAGGTAATATATTAAGAGTTGTTACTCCAATTACAATAAACACAAGTTATACTAGAGACCCGACACTACAGGGAGCAGTTTGTGTCTGGACTTTTGAAGCGAATTTTAGATGGACATACCTAAGTCAGGGCACTTCGACAACTAAGCAGTACCATAAAACTAAAACCCAAATTGTGACGCCCTTTATGTAATGAGAGAAAAATTTTCACGACTTTAATCTTAGCACACGAAAATGACGAAAAGACATATAGTCAGAGCTACTGTAAACGATCCAATAAGAAATAATATCGAAATCAAAGCTAAAAGACAACACATAGACCTTTTAAAAGTCATCAATTCGGGAGTAATTAACCTGTTTTGGGAGATTGGCATGTTGATAAATCATCAATCGGAAGAAAATCACACCGATGACAAAAATCTTTTAAATGTGATTTCTGACCAACTTTCTCCTGTTTTTGGTAATTACTTGCAAGCAGAAAACCTTTCAATGATGAAAGTGTTTGCCAAAAAATGTGGTTTTGCTACAATGAGCCATATATCGGCCGCCATAAACTGGGAGTATATGCCATTCCTTTTAAATTTAGAAAATAATAATGCATGGATATTTTACATGGAGCTCATCCACACTGAATCCTTGGCCCCTAAGCAACTCGCTAAAAGAATTTCAGAGAGTGCCTTTGAAGCGAGTGGAGAAAAGTTGAATGACGACAAAATGGCCTTTATGCTTTCGAATGCTAAACCCTTTTATCGAAGCACGTTCGAGTTATATTTCGGCAGAAATAAAGGAGATGCTTTTCAAGAATTGTTCGAGCCAAAAGAAAATTATAAAGCAATTCTGGATATGATGTTGGAAAAGAATATTGGTAACTATGATATAATAACCAGCATTTACAGAAAGGTACTTGATTTCCAGTCCTATTATAATCATATCCTTAATATGGAGTTTAATTCCTTTTCTTGGGAAATTGGGATTGAAATCTTGAGGCTTTCCGACTTGTTGCAGCTAAATAAGAATAAAGTGATTGATGATTGCTTATTGGAACTGAACAAAAGCTTTCCATCTGTTTTTGACAAAACGCAATTATCGGATTGCTTAAGATTTGCAACACAATACAGAAAGGAAGATCGTCCAATGGTGCTCTTGCAGACAGTATCATGGTCATATCTGAGGCTTCTTCTAGTAATTGATGACCCAAAAAAGCAACATTCTCTCGCTTGTAAAGTTTTTGAAGAAGGGATAACCTTGCAAGCACTGGAGCAAGTTGTTTTAAATGAATTTTCAAAAACCGAGATTTTATCCCACAAAATAAAAAACAACAAATCAATTACTCAAATAAAGACTACAGAAAGGAACAATACTCTAATCATTACAGAAGAAATAGTCGAACCAATTATAAGCTCAAAAAATGACTTAAATAGAAATATTTATAAAAATCCAGAGTTATTAAAGTTTCTTATGAGAATTTGATATAGCTAACGTTGCCATCCCCTTATCTGTGTTAAACCTACCCAGCCCAACTTTCCCTATCTAAACTTCTATAATGTATTGCTTCTGCTAAATGTTCAGGCTCAATCACTTCACTTCCCGCTAAATCTGCAATGGTTCTAGAAACTTTTAAAATACGATCATATGCTCGAGCAGATAAACCCAATTTTTCCATGGCTTGCTTAATGAGAAATTGTCCAGTTTCATCAATTATACAAATTTGCCTAACCATGTTTGGGCTCATTTGCGCATTAAAGTGAAGTACATCATTTTCTGCAAATCGCTTGTCTTGTACTTCTCTGGCTTTCATTACTCGGTTTCTAATTTCACTGCTTTTTTCCGCATCGCGGGATGAAGACAATTCGGTAAAATTAACAGGCGTAACTTCTACATGTAAATCAATCCGGTCTAATAAGGGCCCAGATATTTTACTCAAATACTTTTGTACAATGCCTGGCCCACATAAACATTCCTTTTCTGGATGATTAAAAAATCCACAAGGACAAGGGTTCATAGAAGCCACCAACATAAAACTGGATGGATATTCTACAGAGAACTTAGCCCTAGATATACTTACTTTTCTATCTTCTAAAGGTTGGCGCATAACCTCGAGTACTGAACGTTTAAACTCTGGCAATTCATCTAAAAACAAAACACCATTATGTGCTAAAGAAATTTCACCCGGTTGCGGATTAATTCCACCGCCAACCAAAGCTACATCGGAAATAGTATGGTGCGGTGAGCGATATGGTCTTTCAGTCATTAACGCATTAGCAATAGGAAGTTTCCCTGCTACAGAATAAATCTTTGTGCTTTCTAAAGCTTCTTGTAAATTAAGAGGAGGTAAAATAGTGGGCAAGCGTTTAGCTAACATTGTTTTTCCTGCCCCAGGTGGACCAATTAAAATTACGTTATGGCCACCTGCAGCTGCTATTTCTAATGCTCTTTTAATGTTTTCTTGCCCTTTAACATCAGAAAAATCCTGCTCATAACTATTTATTTGACGAAAAAATTCTTCTCTTGTATCAACAACAATAGGTTCAGGTTTTTCTTTGCCATTAAAAAAATCAATTACTTCAGCTAAAGTTTCCATGCCGTAAACCAGTACATCATTTACAATACCAGCTTCCCTAGAGTTTACTTTGGGCAGGATGAATCCTTTATAACCATCACCACGAGCTTGTATGGCAATGGGTAAAGCACCCTTAATACTTTGTAAACCTCCATCTAAAGAAAGTTCGCCCATAATAAAATAGCTGTCTAATTCATCTGTTTTAATTTGCCCCGAAGCGGCTAAAATTGCAATCGCAATGGGCAGGTCATAAGCTGAACCTTCTTTTCTAATATCAGCAGGTGCGAGATTTACAACGATTCGCTGTCGGGGCATATGATATCCCGAAGTTCGGATAGCGCTTTCTACCCGAAACATACTTTCTTTTACAGCATTATCAGGTAAGCCGACCACAAAATATTTGGTGCCACTTACAATACTTACTTCGATGGTGATGGTTAAAGCGTCTACTCCATAAACGGCACTTCCATAGGTTTTTACAAGCATAGTTTTAAATGTATGCAAAGCAAAATGGATTTGTAGATTCCTTTTTAAAAATGAAACTATGAGGTAAATTCTTTAACTATAAAGGATAAATTTTTCCTTTTGGGAAACATTAGCGCAAAAAAAATCCCGAAACGCTAAGTAACGGGATCTTCAATTTTATGGTTAAGCTTACATTCTACCTTGTGGCATCTTCGGCATATTTTTCATCATTTTAGCAGCGGCTGCTGGATTTGAAAACTGCTTCATTACTTTACGCATGTCTTCAAATTGTTTAATTAGTTTAGTTACTTCTTCAATTTTATGACCCGAACCTTTGGCAATACGTACACGACGACTTTGTTGTATACTATCTGGGTTTTCTTTTTCAAAAGGAGTCATCGATTGGATAATTGCTTCTACACTTTTAAAAGCATCATCATCAATGTCTACGTTTTTCATCATTTTACCAACTCCAGGTATCATGCCCATCAAATCTTTCATGTTACCCATTTTCTTAATCTGCTGAATTTGGTTGTAGAAATCATTGAAATCGAATTTATTCTTGCGAATTTTCTTCTGTAATTCAGCCGCTTCTTTCTCATCAAATTGTTGTTGTGCTCTTTCTACTAAGGAAACAACATCGCCCATACCCAAAATCCGAGAAGCCATACGATCTGGATAGAAAACATCCAGTGCTTCCATTTTCTCGCCAGTACCAATAAATTTAATCGGTTTGTTAACTACAGATTTGATAGATAAAGCAGCTCCACCACGTGTATCACCATCTAATTTGGTTAATACAACTCCGGTAAAATCAAGTCTATCGTTAAATACTTTAGCTGTATTTACCGCATCCTGACCAGTCATGGCATCCACTACAAATAAAATTTCATGAGGTTTAGTTTGCGCTTTCACCTCAGAGATCTCATTCATCAAGCTTTCATCGATAGATAAACGACCAGCCGTATCAATAATGATTACATTATTGTTGTTCTTTTTACCTTCAGCAATACCTTCTAAAGCAATCGCAATCGGATCTTTAGAAACTGTATTTGCATAAACAGGAACCTCAATTTGTTCACCTAAAATCTGCAATTGATCTACAGCAGCAGGACGATAAACATCACCTGCAACCATTAATGGTTTTTTGCCCTTGTTTTTTAAGTGCAAAGCTAGTTTACCAGTGAATGTAGTTTTACCCGCACCGTTTAAACCTGCAATTAATATAATGGTAGGATTGTTATTTAAATCAAGTTCTATAACCTCGCCACCCATTAACGCAGCAAGTTCATCGTTCATTACTTTGGTCAATAACTGACCAGGAGAAACTGCTGTAAGTACGTTTAAACCCAAAGCCTTTTCTTTCACATCATCTGTAAAAGCTTTGGCTGTTTTATAATTTACATCGGCGTCTAATAAAGCTTTCCTAATCTCTTTCATGGTTTCGGCCACGTTGATTTCGGTAATACTTCCTTGTCCTTTTAAAACTTTAAATGCCCTGTCTAGCTTATCCTGTAAATTCTCAAACATATTCTTATTGTGTAAAGTGCAAAGATATTAAAAATGGGCGATATCCATAAGAGATAGTTAATGGTGTTGCTGATAATCAATACTTGATGACAAATGATTAAGAAAATAAGAAACTCTCAGATCTTATTTTTTCTTGCCTTAAACCTACTTGTATCAAAAAAGTTACCATTCTACTAATCGATTAGTTTTGTTATTAATTAATTAGTATTACCTTCGTTTATCAAATTAAAAGAAGATGATTAAACTGGCAAAAAGAGAAGAGCAAATTATGCAAACCTTTTGGGATGTAGAGAAAGCATTTATTAGAGATATTATTCCATTACTTCCAGATCCGAAACCACATTACAACAGTGTTGCAACAATGGTAAAAATTTTGGAAGAAAAAGGGTTTTTGGGACATGATGTAATTGGAAATATGTTTTGCTATTTCCCACTTATTAGTAGAGAAGAATATCAAAAGCATGCTTTAAAAGATGTGGTAAGTCAATACTTTGATAATTCTTATCCACGCATGTTGGCTTTTTTTGCAAAAGAACAAAACCTATCAGAAGACGAACTAACAGAAATAGTAAACCTCATTAAAACTAAAAAGCCATGATGTTTTATGCCTTAAATGTTGCCCTTATTCTTGCAGGATGTTTCTTGTTTTACAAAGTATTATTGCAAAAAGAAACTTTTTTTCCGCTTAACCGCTTTGTCCTCTTAGGCTGTTTGGCTTTATCTTTCAGTTTGCCGCTTATCCCAGTTCCAGAACAATGGTCTTTTCGTAATGCGGATAATGCAACTGCCATTGCATCTATAGTCGAAAGTAAACAAGCCGATGAATTGCCAATCTCAAACACGGTTTCTACTACACAAAGTGGTGCAGCTGCTAACCAAACTATATACGTTGCACCTGTTAAAAAAGAATCTTTCTTTAAAGATATTTCAATTTTTAAAGGGCTTGTTTGGGGCTATTGGCTTGGCGTTGCCGTATTTGGGCTAAACTTTTTATTCCAACTCTGTTTATTGTTATATAGAAGCTATCGAAGTCCTTCTATTGAAGATGGGCGTTATCGAATTGTTGAGCTTACAGGAGATCAGGCTCCATGCTCTTTTGGGAATCATATTTTTATCAACCCAGAAAAATACGATTGGGATACGTATAGCCAAATTATTTTACACGAGAAAATACACATTCAACAAGGGCATAGCTATGACATTCTATTAGCTGAACTTGCGCTTATTTTTCAATGGTTTAATCCGTTTGCTTGGTTTTACCGCAAAGCGATTGAAGATAACCTTGAGTTTTTAACCGATAATGAATTACTCGAACATTCTGATGTAGAAAAGACCAGCTACCAAATGAGTTTGGTTAAGGTTTCTGCACCTCATTTTCCAATTAGTTTAACCACAAATTATAACCAATCTGTACTTAAAAAAAGATTAATCATGATGAACGCAAAAAAATCTAGCCTTAATTCAACATGGAAATACCTTTGTATTTTACCATTGTTGCTCGTATTTATTTCATTATTAAACGAGCCAGTAGCTTATGGAAAAACAACTCCTAAAACTGCCAATAAACCAAGTCAACTTACTACTATTCCAACTAAAGGATCATGGTTTGCCACCATTAAAGGAAGCAAGGTTAAAATCCGTTTTGAAGGAGAAGAAGATAAAAATAGCAATAGCAACAACGATTTTGATCTTTCAGAATTTAAAAATCTTCCGCAAAATACAACTGGCCAATTTTCTTTAACCCGTGAAGCTGGAACAGTACAATTTACGGGTAGATTTGATGGTAATGTTGGAATGGGTGAATATAATTTTAATGCTAATGAAAGTTATGTTTCATTCTTAAACACAGAAGGTATTAAAACCGATAAAGAAAAAGACATGTTCGTGTTTTTCCTAATCAACATTAAAAAAGATTTTGTAACCATGTTAAAATCGCAAGGTTATACTCAGCTTTCTAAAAATGATCTTATCCCATTGGCAGCATTAAAGGTTAGTAAAGAATACATAAGCAGTTTAAAAGCAGCTGGACTGAATGAGCTTAGCTTACAAAATCTTATTCCATTAAAAGCATTAGATATTGATGCTGCTTTTGTAACTGATATTAAAAATTCTGGGTATAAAGATGTTACGGCAAGTAAATTAATTTCGCTTAAAGCGCAAGGGATTACAGGTGAAGATATTAAAACTGCAAGAATTGCAAAGGTAGAATCTAATCAGAATGCAAACGCAAATGCAAATAAGAATGCCAATGCAAATCTAAACGCTAATTTAAATGCGAATACAAAAGGACCAAAAGGTAGCAAGGGAAGTAAAGGGGATAAAAACTCAGACGATGATGCGTTGGAATCTTTAATTGCAAAAAAAGCGATGAACATTACTCCTGAATTTATTAAAAGCTTTAGGGATGCTGGGTATAAATTTACAGATGAAGACCTTTTGGCCATCAAAGCATTAGGTATAACACCCGCATTTTGCAAAAAATTTGATGCGGTTATTCCAAACCTTGAAACCGAAAACTATGTAAGTTTAAAAGCATTAGGGTTTACACCAGAAGAATACAATAGTTATTTAAAACTTGGCTTTAAAAAGCTTGACATTGGCGATGTAATGGGTGCAAAATCAACTGGAGTAACTCCAGCATTTATAACAGAAATGCGGAAAAAAGGCCGTAACTATTCTACCATCGATAAGTACATCTCGTTGAAAGTACTTTCAATCGATTAAGAAACAAAAATAAGTATAACCAACAATGCCAATGGGAGATTATTCTTCTCTCCTGGCATTGCCATGGAAAAAATTGCCCCTCCCATAAATAAACAAAAATATATTTTCAACGTCGTGCAACATTTCATAATGAAGTGCAGTCTTATAGTGAACAAAACAAACCGAATGAAACTAATTTTTACCTTTATTATCCTAGCATTTACTGTTACCGTTAGCGTTGCACAGAATGCTCCAATAAAAAAGAAAGTTCAAGCTAAAAGGACTTCAATAAGCCCAAAAATAGATGGTGTTTTAGATGATGCTGTTTGGGATGGAGTTCCTATAGCTACAGATTTTGTAGAGAACAGACCGGTTCCAGGCCGTGTGGAACCGAGAGAAGGTAGAACAGATGTAAAGTTTTTATACGATGATTACGCGATTTATGTTTCGGCAAGAATGTATGATAAACCTGATAGTATTGTACATGAGTTAGTTGCAAGAGATCAAATTGGTAACGCAGATTTTATAGGCGTTGTTTTTGATACTTTCTTGGATGGGCAGAATGGCAATGGTTTTTTTGTTACTGCTGCTGGTGTTCAGTTTGATGCTAAATATTCTCTTATTGGTGATGAAGATCCAAACTGGAATGCTGTTTGGGAAAGTGCTGTAAGAATTGACGACAAAGGTTGGACCGCAGAAATTAAAATTCCATATTCTGCATTGCGATTTTCTAGTAAGGATATCCAAAACTGGGGAATGAATATCATTCGTAAAAGAACAGGAACAAATAGACAAACTTTTTGGAATTTTGTAGACCCTAAAGTAAGTGGTTTTATTAATCAAAGTGGGGTTTTAGAAGGTTTGCAGGGCATTAAAGCGCCATTGCGTTTGTCGTTTTCACCTTACGTTTCTACATTAATTAGTAATTATCCTTATAATACTCCGGGTGTTAAAAACACACAAGCCTCTATTAATGGTGGCATGGATGTGAAATACGGCATCAACCAAAGTTTTACCTTAGATATGACTTTAATCCCCGACTTTGGTCAGGTTCAGAGCGATTATCGAGTATTGAATCTTACACCATTTGAAGTTAAATTTAATGAAAACCGTCAGTTTTTTACAGAAGGAACAGAGTTGTTTAATAAGGGGGATTTATTTTATTCTAAACGCATTGGATCTATTCCATCTTATTTTGATAGAAGCGCATTGAAATCTACGGATAAGGTAATTAAAGATCCACAAGAGGGAAAAGTATTAAATGCAACTAAAATTTCTGGCCGTACAGCTAAGGGATTAGGCATAGGCGTTTTTAATGCTATCACTAATAAAATGTACACAGAGGTGGAAGACCCAGCCGGAAATAGAAGCCGATTTGAAAGTCAGCCTTTAACCAATTACAATATTTTCGTATTAGACCAATCGTTAAAAAATAACAGTTCTGTTAGCGTAATTAATACAAACGTTTTAAGACAAGGGAGTGCATATGATGCAAACGTGAGTGCTGCACTTTTCAATATTAACGATAAAAAGAACACTTATTTTATTGACGGTGCTGGTAAAATGAGTTATGTAACTGCTGATCCAATTAAAGAAAATCGTAACGGTTACAGTTATGATTTATCACTAGGAAAGAAAAGTGGAACATACACATTTACTTATGGACAAGAATTTTCAGATACTAAATTCGATCCATCTGATATGGGATTTTATACCAATAACAACTTCTTCAATCAATCAGTAAACGTTGCATATAATGTTTATAAACCTGGTAAATGGTACAATCAAATTCAGGCATGGACAGAAATAGAATATTCGAGAAGATTTAAACCTGGTGATTATCAAAGCTTAGGATTTTTTCCAGGCTTCTATGTCCAGTTTAAAAATCAATGGTCAGCAGAATTAAATGCAAATGTATTAGCAAAATCAAACGACTTTTATGAATCTAGAAATGGACAAATTTATAAAGCACCAGGAAGTTATCGTTTAGGAATTTACATCAACCCAAATAGAGCTAAAGCATACAATTTTGGCGGAAACGTAACTAGAACTAAAGTAGATTTATTTGATGGGGTTAATTATAACTTTTACTTCTTTCAAAATTTAAGAGTAAGCGATAAACTGGCATTTGGTTTAGACCTAAACTTTAATCCAAGTTATGATTATGTAAGCTGGGTTGGGTTTAACGGTGCACAATCAGTTTTTTCTAGATACGATAGAAACACAGTTGAAAACACAATGGATGCCAAATATAGTTTCAGTAATAAAATGGGAATTCAATTGGGTGTAAGACATTATTGGTCTGATAGAAGAAATAAAGAATTTTATGCATTAAACAGTACGGGTGGATTGAATGCCTATACTGGAGCTGCTTTACAAAACGTGGATAGAAACTATAATGTTTTTAATATTGATCTTGCTTACGTTTGGCAGTTTAAGCCAGGAAGTGAGTTAAGTATTACATACAAAGATGCTGCAGAAACTAACGAAAAGTTTTTGACCAAACGTTATGGCAGAAACTTTGATAAAGTGCTATCTGGACCACAAAATAACAGCTTATCTATAAAAGTATTGTATTATATAGATTACTTAGATCTAGTGAAAAAGAAAAAATAATTTTATTTATTAGCTCATTTGCATCACCAGTTCATTTGGTTAAGTGTCTAAACATCTAACCCAATGAGCTGATGATATTACCTAGGAAAAGTAAACATTAACCCTAGCGCTAAGGTTTGACTGCCTTGTATTTTAAGATCAGTATCTCTGTCATATAAACCAACTCCGGTAAGAGAAACATTCATAAAACGATTAACTTTTGCAACAAGGTTTATATCTAATCGGTGATCTATATGTCCAAAATTATCATAAGGAATAAACATATTGTACCGTGTTTTTAAGGTAATATTTTGGAAAATCTCTTTTTCAAAACTACTTACAATTTGAAATGCTAATTCATTCCTAAATTTTTTCCCTTGCTTTACCCCAAAATTGTTAGGATTAGTTTTATACAAATCTGTATCTAATACAAAGGTTTGTCGTGCTGTACCTGTACCAATACGAGTAGAGAAAAACTTATTTGGTTTATATTCAAAACCTATTGATTCTGTTAAATAGCCCGGCGACATGAATTTAGATAATAGATTTTCTCTTTCATTTCCTGCAGCATCTTTTGGATAAGAAAACCCTTTATCAAACTGCGATTCAAAATTAATCGAACCAAAGAAATACCAATTTTTAGAAAGTTGTATTGCCGCTTTGTTATCCCAATAAATACGGTCGTTGGTTTTCTTTTGCAACTGATTTTTATTTTTCACTTTGCCATATTGCAAAATAACTTCGCTCACATAGCTATAACTTTCTTTGCTGTATTCGGCTTTATAATTTATTAAACCGCCAATAGCTAATGAGTTTACCCCACCACCTTTCCAGTTATCGCTAAATGATGCTTGATTAATATTAATGCCAACTGATGTTTTAGTTTTCCAATAATTTATTTTTGCATTTACTAATGCTGGATTTAATTTAACCGGTTGAAATTGTAAAGTTCCAATTCTAGAAGGAAGAGGACTACGCTTCAATTTGATGTCTAAATCTTTTGTGGGAATAGGAATTGTGTCTATCTCTTGAGCAGCAAGACGTGAGGAAAATGCAAATACGATTAGAAAGGCAAGTAATAAGTTTTTCATTTGTACTACAAATAAAAACAAAAATTAAGCGGAATAAAAGTGATTTATGATAAAACGTGTGATAACATCTTCATTGATAGTGTATAGAAGTGAACTATTAACGTAAAAATTTTATCCAACTATACCATTGCCTCTCAGATAAATAATTCAAATCCTTTTCAAAATGATACGCTTCTTTTTCAAAAGAAATGTTAAAGTAAGCTTGGTAATGATTTCTATATTTAATAAGGTTGATGCAATAATTTAGTAGGTAAAGCAAGTAGAATGGCAAAACTAATAATTCCAGCTGTTGCTGAAGATGAATTTGCTCGTGATTAATTAGAACAGAATCTCGTTTTTGAGCTGTGTTTTTTAACAATATAAATGGAAATATTGCCATTGCATTTGCAGATAACTTAGGCAATATGATAAACCAAAATCTCATTGGTTTTGATAACTAAGATTTGGCGGATTCATCTTTGGTAAATTCGGTAATCTAAACATCGCTGGATTTCTTTTGTAAGATGCAAAACTATTTTTAACGTATTGTACAAAAGAATAATCTGAGGCTGACAAAACAAACTGATATGTTGGACGATATTGCAACATGAAATCTGCTAGCTCTGTATCATTTGTTGCAACAACAGATTTTATGTAATCGGGTCTAAAACGATAATCGATAATCGCTTCACGGTAATCACGTTCTAAAATTGATTGTAGATGTCTAGCATTTTTACCTTGCCTACTTAGTAAATTATAAATTGCATCGATACCCAAACCAACGCCACCTAAGCCTATGTTCAATAAATCACTTGTATTTCCTTTATCAATAGCATATTTATAGTCTTTTAAGGTTTTGCTGTATTGATCTTGAGGACTTGGTGCCTTACCATAAATTTTAACTTCTTTTAATTTGATGCTTAAAGATTTTAGTTGAAAAACAATAGCGTTTTGACCTTTGTAAATCACAGTATCCATTCCATAACCACTGAGCGCAGCAAAAAGCGTGTCGCCAACTTTGGCAGTACTTGTAAATTCTCCTTTGTTGTTGTTGTAAATCCCATTATCGTTTGCAGGATTGTAGATGTAAACTTTTGCTAATCTCTGTTTGCTATCCTTATCTACAACAAAGCCTTGCACCGATTTAGTTTGTGCAAAGAGTTGAAAGCAACACAGCGTTAGCAATAAGAAAAAGCCCGAGAATTTCATTTGTTTAACAAAACTACAATATGTTAGAAAGAGTTATGCTTTTCTTAACATTATTTAACTATCAAAAGTTTTTGACCAATTTTAATGTTATTGTCGTTTAACTTGTTTAGTGCTTTTAATTCATCAACGGTTAATTTGTATTGCTGAGCAATTTTGAATAAAGTATCACCCTGCTTAACGGTATAATAGCTTTCTGCACCTGTCAAAGTTGGTGGATCTTTTGGTGCTACATCAACAGGTGTAAATTTTTTCTTTTCTATTGGGATGTTCGCATTTATTTCGGTAAAAACGCGATCTTCTCTTGAAATTTTCTCGCTTTCACTTTCAGGTTGATCATATAGATATAATTTATACTTCTCAATAACTGTTATCAACATTTCTGGATATTTGGGGTTTGTAGCATATCCAGCAGTTCTTAATCCTTGCGCCCAATTTTTGTAATCGTTCTTGTCCAATTCAAATAGAAAACTATATCGCTTACGTTTTAAAAATTCAGAATGATCTTTGTATGATTCTCTTGCATCTTTATACACTCTAAAACAATCGTTGCTCTGATCATCATCTTTATAATATGCTTTTCCTTTCCAGTCAGATGTACATTTAATACCGAAGTGATTATTTGCATATTTAGCCAAACTACTATTTCCACTACCCGATTCTAAAATGCCTTGAGCCAATGTAATGCTTGCTGGAATACCATATGCATTCATTTCTTCAATTGCCACAGCTTTAAAAGCATCAATATAAGTTAAAGTGGTATATGTTGTAAAATTCGGGTTCTCTTTGTTTGCAGCTTTTTCAATTTGCTTATTATTTCTACTATACTGTCTAGATTTACAAGCACTAAAAAATAAAATAGCAATAGCTAAAATGAGCGTAATTTTTTTCATTATAATTTAATTCTTTGACCAGGTTGTACAACTGCTGATTTCAATCCATTTTTCTGCATTAAAGCTGCAGACGTTGTACCAACTCTTTCTGCAATTATATTTAAGTTTTCACCAGTTTTTATGGTATACATTTTACTTTTTTTAGCAATTGATGAACGGGATTTTGTGCGACTACTTGTTGTTGATTTTGCTACCACATTTGCTGTAGGAATTATTGTTTCAATATAATCATCAGGTCTATCATCATATTGATACAATTCATACTTCTTGATTAGCGCAATAACTTGTGATGCCCAAGTGCGGCTACTTGCGTAACCTCCCCGCTGAATTCCCTTTGCCCAATTTTTATAATCGTACTGATCATATTTACTAAACAAAACGTTGAAATAGGAACGACTATGTAAAAAAGAAATGAAGTGATTGTAAGAAGAATCTACAGTTGGATAATCTCTATAAGATGAATTGATTTCGCTACTGCTATTTGGTCCTTTTACACCAAAATGATTGTTTAGATAACGGGCTATTTTACTTGTACCAGCAGCAGATTCATGAATAGCAACCGCTAAAATAATACTAGCAGGAACTTGATTTATACGCATTAATTTTTGTGCATAACCTACATGTTCAGCAATATAATCTTGTGTAGTTTGCGCTTTACCAAAAAAGCAGGTTAATAATAGGATAAATAGGGTAAATGTTTTTTTCATTGTTATTGTTTAATTATCCAATTGTTAGCGCTATGCCAACTTAAAACTGTCAACTGACAATTGCCAACTGAGTTATTTTTTTCGTATCACAAACAACCCATCTCTAACGGGTAATATTAACTTTTCGACTCTTTTATCTGCAGCAATTTTATCGTTAAAACTGCTAATATTTTTGGTGTCTTTGTCTTGTGCATTATTTAGTACTTTTCCACTCCAAAGCACATTATCTACAATAATAATTCCACCAGATTTTACTTGTTCAAATATTAAATCGTAATACGTTCCATTATTTTTTTTATCAGCATCTATAAAAACTAAATCGAAGATTTCGTTGGCTAAAGTTTTTAAACTTTGTTGAGCATCGCCGATAAGATATTTTATTTTAGAATTTAATGGCGATTTTGCAAAACTCTTACGAACCATTTCTTCCAGTTCTGCATTAATGTCTAGCGTGTAAATTAGACCATCTTCTGTTAAACCCTCAGCTAAGCACAAGGTAGCGTAACCTGTAAAAGTGCCAATTTCTAAAATCCTTTTAGGAGTATTCATTTTGCTAAGCAAACTTAAAACACGGCCTTGGTAATGTCCACTTAACATGCGAGGCATTAACACTTTAAGATGAGTTTCTCGATCTATTTGCTGCAACAATTCATCCTCTGGTTCGCAGTATTTTAACAATAAATTCTGTAGTTCTTCGCTAATCATTGTGTTTATAAACGGTGTTGTTCCATAAAATATTGCAAAATTATTGTCGCCGCTATGGTATCAACCCTTTCTTTATCTCTTCTATCACTCTTTTTAAATCCACTTTGCATAATAGTTCGCTCTGCTAATTTAGAGGTATAACGTTCGTCTATCCAGTGCTGCGGAATAGTAGGGAAATTCTTTTTTAGGATAGTTGAAAAACCTTTAACATGTTGTGCAGATTCTGATGGCGAACCGTCCATTTGCTTGGGCTCTCCTAGTACAAAAGCCTCAATTTGCTCAGTGAGCATGTATTTTTTAAGAAAATCGATTACATATTTTGGATGTATCGTATCCAAACCCGTTGCTATAATTTGCAAAGGATCTGTTACGGCAATGCCGATACGTTTGGTGCCATAATCAAAAGCAAGGATGCGTGCCATAAAATCAAAGATATGATTTTTGACGAAATTGAATTTTAGCTTGTCGGTTAACTGTTTAAGTTATCAACCGATAACTGCCAATTGATTATGTTCCCGCTCTATTAATTTCATCACCCGCACCACCAGTAGATCGTTTAGCTGCTTTAAGTGGTTTGCCAAAACGATAACTAAAACCGGCATTAATTACTTGACTATCTCTCCATAAAATGAAGTACTCGTTTGCACCAGGAAAATCAGTCATTCCTTCCATAGATTGAGTGTAAAAAATATCTCTGGCAGTTAATCTTAGTGTTCCTTTTCCTTTTAGAATAGTTTTAGCCAAACCTGCCGATACTTGACCAGTTGGAGATAATAATTCTTGTAAGTCGTTACGATTTTTAGTGGTATAAAACCCAGAAATTTCTCCATTTAAAGTTTTGCTTAATTTAAACTGATTATTCATGTTGATGTGCAATTGTTTTACAGACGATTTATAATTCACATTCTGATAACCACTTAATTTTTTATAATTGAAATTACTTTGAGCAGTTAACGACCACCATTTAGCAGGAGAAACTTGTAGTGTAACTGATGCACCAAAATTGTACATCTGACCCACGTTTCCTTCTGTGTACACTAAAATATCATCGCCTTCAGATAAAAATAATTGAGAAAAATAGTTTTTAATTGCGCTGTATGAAACGGCCGTTGTTAAGAGTTGCTTATACGAATGACTTAACTCGAAATTCCAAGTATATTGAGGTAAAAAGAATGGATTCCCTCGCTGATAAGTGTATTTATTAATGATGAAAACAAAAGGATTCAGTTTTTGATAAGCTGGTCGATCTATTCTGCGCCCTGCAGTAAAAGAAAATGAATTGGCAGAGTCGGCTTGATAAGATAAATATCCCGATGGGAAGAAATCTTGATAGTTTTTAGAAAAATTGCTTCCTGCTTGTGAAGCATTACCTAATTGATTTCCAGTGTAATGGGTGTTTTCATAACGAACACCAAGTTGATAACTGAAACGATTAATTTTATGCTCTAAACTGCTATACACAGAGTTGATATTTTCTTTATACAAAAAGTGATTGCTTTTTTTAAGATCTTCTTTCCAATTTGTTCCATCAAACAACTCATAATTTGCAGTATTGTCGGTATTAATAGATGAAGATTTTGCACCAGCCTCAAATTTTGCATTTTTTCCAAGCTGCAATATATAATCAGCTTTGGCTGAAAATATTTCCAGTTTAGAAGGAATATTTCCTCGCGAACCTTGGTTATAAGTAACCGCTCCTGTACGGATGTTTTGAAAATTTTGATCATTATCAATGCTGTATTTTAGATAATCTATATCAAAACCAATATCTTGTGTTTTGGTAATATTGTGTCTGCCATACACATTTACTGCACCATTTCTTAATCTAAAATCACTTCCGCTATATGTTGTAATTGCAAAGTCAACAATCTTTTGTGGGCTTAGCCAAGTTGCAACCGCATCCCCAGCACCTTTACGAGCTACTATATTACCAGAAAGCGTAAGTCCAAAAGTTGTTTTTTCAGATGCATAAAAATCTAATCCTGTTTTAAGAGAATTGTTATGGCCTTCATTTCCTAAATAAGAAGGTTGATCTAATGCAGAAGTAACGTCACCTTTATTATCAAAATATTGACGGTACGCATAGATTGAGGTAAAGTTTTTATTGTAATTAAAACCGTAATTCAAAAATGTATTTATCTTCCCTTTTCTAAAGTTTAAAACTAGAGAGTTATTATTTTTCAAATATTTCCCTTGACCAATATTCGTTAAAAAATTACCATTAATTCCTTCTTGTTTATTCTTTTTGGTTTTAATGTTGATGATACCTGCATTTCCACTCGCATCATATTTTGCCGATGGACTCGTAATTAATTCAATCTGATTTACTTGCGAAGAACTCATGCTTCCCAATAGATTACTCAATTCAGTACCCGACAAATAAGTTGGTTTATCGTCAATTAATACTAAAACACTTGACTTCCCTTGTAAACTAATTCCACCATTTTTATCTACCATAACTCCTGGCGATTTTTCCAATACTTCTAGAACTGTAGTTCCAGCGTTGGTAATTGCAGCGTCGACATTTACAATCGTTTTCCCTTGTTTGCGCTCAATTAATTGCTTTTTACCAGTTATGGTTACTTCTTTTAATTTTTTAGAGCTTGTATCAGGTTTTGCGTTTTGCGCCATGGCTATAAAGCAATTTATAGAGCAAAATAATATAAAAAGGTATTTAGTTAAGGATTTCATTTGCAGTTTTTAATAATTTGTTGAAGTAGGTTTTTCATTTGATGAATAGCTTCTTCATTAATATTTTCTAGTGCGGTGGCTCTATTCTGAATAGCTATTTCGTTTACATCTATGGTTATTTTTTTTCCGCTTTCTGTTAATGTTAAATTTACTCTTCTTCTATCTGAGGGATGAGTTTCACGAATTAAATAGCCTGCGTTTATTAATAACTGAATAATGCGAGTGATGGAGGAATTGTCTTTAAAAACAATTTTACTAATATCATTTTGAGTGATATCAGGATTTTCAGCGACGCTTTTTAAGATTAACCATTGATCTATCGTGATATCATATCCCGCTTTGCGTACATTTCGTTGTGCAAACTGATTATACGTTCTAAAACACTTATCTAAAGTGTATAGTAGTGTGTCATTTAATTTTTCCATGGCAAGTAATTAACACAAAAATATAAATGCATAATCAATAATTGATATATCAACAATTATTTTACAAAAGCCTTTGCTTCTTGTTCTTTGTTCATTTCTCCAAACTATTTCTTATTTTGCACCAATGCAGTTTAAAGAGATAATTGGACAGGAAAGCTTAAAGAAACAGTTGATTCAAACTGTTGTAGAAAACAGGGTAAGTCATGCACAATTGTTTTTATCTCCAGAAGGAAGCGGTGCTTTATTGTTAGCAATTGCATACGCTCAATACATCAACTGTCAAAATAGAACAAGCGAAGATAGTTGTGGAGAATGTGCGTCGTGTCGCAAGTATGAAAAGTATATTCATCCAGATTTACATTTCTCTTATCCTTTCTTCGCATCAAAAGATGTAAAAATTGCAGTCGATGTGCTAGAAGAATGGCGTAATTTATTGCTCGAAGATCCTTATTTTAATTTAGACATTTGGCGTTCGAAACTGAGTGCGGAGAATAAACAAGCCAATATTAACATTGCCGAGTGTCACGATATCATCAAGAAATTAAGTTACAAAGCTTTTGAAGCAGATACAAAAGTATTGATTATGTGGTTGCCAGAATTTTTGGATAGAGAAGGGAATGCTTTGCTAAAAATTATCGAAGAACCACCTGCAAATACCTTATTTATTTTAGTCGCTCAAAATCAAGAACAAATTTTATCGACTATTTTATCGCGGACGCAGATTGTTAAAATTCCAAAGCTAGCCGATACTGATATTGAAAATTACCTCATTCACAGATCACAATTATCGGATAACCAAGCAGCAGAATATAGTTTTTTGGCAGATGGAAATTTGATAGAAGCAAAGGCATTATTAAACGATACACCCAACAATAATGCAGGTTATTTTACAGAATGGTTACGCATGGGTTTTGGAAATAAGGTAGCAGCAATGATTGCTTTTACAGATACAGCAGCAAGTTGGGGCAGAGAAAATCAGAAAAACTTTTTAAAATACGGAATCAATTTTTTACGCGAATGTAGTTTGTTATTAAGCGGAGCTGATGATTTGGTAAAATTGCCACATCAAACCTTAGAAATTGCAGTAAAACTTTCTACAAACGTGTTAAATTTAGCCATGGTAGAAGCGCTAATTAACGAATTGGAAAAAGCACATTACCACATCGAGCGGAATGCGAATCCAAAAATTCTGTTTTTAGATGTATCTTTACAATTAGTAAAAATAATTAAGTTTAAAACGCTCCCGAAAGGGACTCAATATATATACAATTAATATGGGATGTGGAAGTTGTTCGACAGGTGGCGGTTGCGCCCCCTCTGGCTGCAAAAGTAATGGCTCATGTCTTACTGGCGGATGCCAAAAAATGGAAGTACACGACTGGCTATCAAATTTGGATATGCCATCTAATTATATACCTTTTCAAGTTGTTGAAGTAAAATTTAAAGGTGCTAGAAAAGAATTCTTTTTAAATAACGAAAATATTTACCTCGAAATAGGCGAATTAGTTGCAGTAGAAGGCGCAACTGGTGGATACGATATCGGCCATGTTTCCCTAACAGGAGAATTGGTGCGTATGCAAATGAAACGTCGTAAAACTCCACTAGATCAGGTAACTCGTAAAATATATCGTAAGGCTACAGAAGCTGATGTAGATAAATGGAAATTAGCTAAAGATATGGAATGGGAAACCATGCATAAAGCCCGTACGTTAGCCTTAGATTTACGTTTGTCGATGAAAATTAGCGATGTAGATTACCAAGGAGATAAAACAAAAGCTACATTTTTTTATACAGCAGAAGGTCGTGTTGATTTTAGAGAGCTGATAAAAAAAATGGCAGAAACTTTCAGGATCAGAATTGAAATGCGCCAAATTGGAATGCGTCAAGAAGCAGGTCGTTTAGGCGGAATTGGCTCTTGTGGTAGAGAATTGTGCTGCTCTACATGGCTAACAAATTTCAAAACTGTTTCTACAGCTGCGGCTAGGTATCAAAATCTTTCTCTAAATACATTAAAACTAGCCGGACAATGCGGTAAGCTAAAATGCTGTTTAAACTACGAATTGGATACCTATTTGGATGCGTTGAAAGATATTCCAGATCGTATTGAAGCTTTACAAACTGAAGTTGGCGTTGCTCGTCATCAAAAAACAGACATCTTTAAAAAATTAATGTGGTTTAGTTACGCTAATCAAGAAGATTGGATTCCTTTAAAAGTTGACCGTGTGAAAGAGATCATGGCAATGAATAAAAAAGGAGAAAAACCAGTTAATTTAAAAGACGAAGCGGTAGAATTAAAAACAACAACGATAGTTGAAAAAGTACACGATTACGAAAATGTGGTTGGTCAGGATAGTTTAACTCGTTTAGACGATAGAAATAAAAACCGAAACAATAACAATCGTAATAAAAATAACAATAATAGAAACGATCGTAATCGCAATCAACAACCAGGTAATTCGCAGCAACAACCAAGACCTGCTCAACAAGCTAAACCTATTCAACAAGCAAAGCCAGTTCAACAACAAAAACCTCAAGGCCAAAAACCTATAGTAGAAGGAGCGGCTCCAGCAAATCCTAATGCGCCAAAACCGAATCGGAATAATAGAAATAGGAATAAAAATCGCAATAAAAACAGACCTACAGATTCATCATCTGAAAAGCCGAAAAATGAATAAAACGAAGTTTATATTGCCTTTCTTAAGTCTATTGCTATTTCTTTCAGGATGTAGTAATACTAACATTATTGACACCAATGTAAATGTTCCTGATAATAGTTGGACCTATGCCAAGAGTATAAAAACAACTGTAGAAATTAAGGATACTATCCAATCGTATCAACTCTATTTTAAGCTTCGTCACACTACAGATTATCGTTATGCTAATTTATATGTAGTAATGCGTTTAAAAGGAAATGGCTTAAATAAAAGTACACGTTATCAATTTAAATTAGCCAAAAATGACGGCGAATGGTTGGGCAAAGGTTCCGGAGATTTGTACACCTATAATTTTCCACTGCTAACTAATTATCGTTTTGCGAAATCTGGAAAATACGAAATAGAAATAGAACAAAATATGCGTGATAATCCATTAATTGGCATTAGCGATATTGGAATAACTGTAGCAAAGAAACAGGATTAATTACCGAAAATTCAATTCTTAAATGAAGAACATTATATGGGCAATTTGCCTTTTCATGATAACCACATCTGCTACAGCTGCAGAAATTAATTTCTTAGATAACCCAGTTTGGAATACCGTTTTAGAAAAAGCGAAAAAAGAAAATAAAGTAATTTTCTTGGATGCTTATGCAACTTGGTGTGGCCCTTGTAAAATGATGGATAGCGAAACGTATAAAGATCAAGCAGTTGCTGATTATTACAATGCTAATTTTATCAATGTAAAATACGATATGGAAAAAGGTGAAGGCCTGTTGTTAGCACAACGATTTTCTGTGGAATCATACCCTAATTTATTATTTATTAATCCTGATGGTACCGTACTCCATAGAGGTACAGGATTTCGAAAAGGACCAGAGTTTACAGATTTAGGACAAAATGCTCAATTCCTTATTTCGAAAAAGTCGGCAATGGCTATGAGCAATGTTCAATTTGTAAAATTTGCTGAAGAAGCAACGAAATTTGAAGATGAAGATTTCGATCAAATGAGTGAAGACTATTTAGCTAAACAAACTGATATTTTAGGAAATGCAGACTTAATCGATTTGATTATGAACTATGCTAATTCTTTGCCAGATCAAAAATCTTTAGCCTACATAGCGAATAATAAAGCCAAAATTTTACAAACGGGAAATTATACTGAGGATGACTTTAATGAACGTCTGATAAGCTTAACCTTGGGTTATTCACTTTCTGAACATGAACAATTGGATGATGAAGCCTTAGATTTTGAGGTCATTAAAACATTACTAGAAAAATATGTTCCTGAAAAAGCGTTCTTTGTTTACCACTATTTTAAATCACAATATGCATTAGATAATAAAGAAACCGACGAAGCGATTTCGGAATTTGATGCTATTTTAACGAACACACCAACAAAAGTAACCTTCGATCAAGTGTGTAATGCAATGATGAATATTGGCCCTGGCTTATTAAGTGAAGGTAAATTGGAAACTACTTTAAAAAAGTTTGAAGATATAAAGCTGACAGAGAAAGATGCAGATAAAGCTTATATGAAAGATTTTGTGAAAGCCATTATCTACATTAAAGTGAAAGATTTTGAAAAATTTAAAGGTGTTGCAAATACAATGATTACTAGTACTGGCACACCAGAAAAGGTTAAAGAAGATTTAAAGGCAGCGCTAGAAAGAATAAAATAATACTGTTAATTGGCTCATTAGTTCATTACAAAGGATACCTAGGCGTTTAGCCTAATGAACTATTCAACCAATGAACTTTAAAGCAAATGCAATAATTGTTCTAATGCCATTCCTCGACTACCTTTTAATAATACCAAATTATCTACAACAGGATTTTCTTGAAGGTAAATTGTGGCATCTGCAGGAGTGTTAAAAAAGTGACCCGCATATTTTCCTTTGTACGCGTAAAAATCTTTGCCAATAAAAATTAACGTTTCAATATTACTTTCCGAAGCTAGTTTCGCAATAAGTTCATGTTGCTGTGGAGATTCTGCGCCTAACTCAAACATATCGCCAAGGATGGCAGTTTTATGTGCTGAATTTAGCGATTTCAAATTATTTAACGCTGCACTCATACTGCTTGGATTAGCATTATAGAAATCACAGATCACCGTGTTTTTCTCTGTCTTTGATAATTGTGAGCGGTTGTTATTTGGAAAATAATTTGCTAAACCTATATTAATTTGTTCAGCACTTAATTCAAAGAAATGGCCAATGCAAATCGCTGCTAAAATATTCTCGAAGTTATAAGTGCCTGTTAAATTTGCTTTTGCTTGATAACGGACATTGTGAGCAGCCCACTCAAATTCAATTAATGGATCACTATGTTGTAATTTTCCGCTAACTGCATTTTCTTTTTCGCTCCCATAATAAACCACTTTATTTAATCCAGCAGCCTCGCTCATTTCTAATAAATAAGGATTATTGCGATTAATAAATGCATAGCCATGATGTGCTTTTAAATAAGCATACAATTCAGCTTTGCCTTTTTTAACACCTTCAAAGCCGCCAAAACCATCTAAATGAGCCATTCCTACGTTTGTAATCAATCCATGCGTAGGTTGTGCAATTTCACACAAAAATTCTATTTCTTTTTGATGGTTTGCACCCATTTCAATTACAGCAATTTCTACATCGTTTTGTAAAGCTAAAATGGATAAAGGAACACCAATGTGGTTATTTAAATTCCCTTTGGTTGCAAAAGTCTTAAATTTTTCGGCCAGTACCGCTCTAATTAACTCTTTTGTAGTGGTTTTACCATTGCTTCCTGTTAAGCCAATAACTGGAATAGTTAACTGTTTTCTATGGTGTTTTGCTAAATCCTGCAAAGAGGTTAATACATCATCAACTAAAATACACCGGTTATTTATAGCGTATTGCTTATTATCTACAATAGCAAAAGCCGCACCTTGAGCTAAAGCTTTTTCAGCAAAAGTATTCGCATCAAAATTATCGCCTTTCAGCGCAAAGAACAAACAACCTTCGGTAATGGCTCTTGTATCAGTACAAATTGTAGCGTGTTTTAGATAATGTTGGTAAAGCTGTTCGGTACTTGCCATTTCGCAAAGCGGATAAATTTCATCGTAAAATTACAAATGCAAAGATAAATACAAAATCCTTTTTAGTATATTGATAAATATTCCTATTGTATGAAGAAATTTTTGCTTTCTATATTGTTTTTGAGTTTTAGTACTACTGTGGTTTTAGCTCAAACGCCATCGCCTGATGAATTTTTAGGTTATCCATTAGGTAGTCGTTTTACGCCACATCAAAAAGTAGTTGATTATTTTAAGAAAGTAGCTTCAACAAACAAAAACATCCAATTACAGACTTACGGAAAAACATACGAAGGACGGGAATTAGTACTTGCCATTATTTCTGATAAGGATAACATGGATAAGCTAGAACAGATTAGAACAGCTAATTTGAGTTTAGCAAATGCCGATAAAAGTGGTGTAAAAACAGCCAAACAACCAGCAATTTTATGGTTAAGTTATAATGTACATGGCAATGAAGCTAATTCTACAGAAACAGCAATGAAAGTTTTGTACACGCTGGCCTCAACAAAAGATGGCAATACTGCAGCGTGGTTAAAAAACACAGTCGTCATTATAGATCCTTGTTTAAATCCCGATGGGAGAGAAAGATACGTGAGTTATTTTAACATGGTAAGCGGGGTTTTACCAAACCCAGATCCTTCTGCTCGAGAACATAGCGAACCTTGGCCAGGTGGCAGACCAAACCACTATTATTATGATTTGAATCGCGATTGGGCTTGGCAAACTCAAGTAGAAACACAGCAACGATTAATTGCTTATCATAAATGGATGCCACAAGTTCATGTAGATTTTCATGAACAAAGTTACAATGAACCTTATTATTTTGCGCCGGCGGCAGAACCTGTTCATCAAGATATCACACCTTGGCAAAGAGAATTTCAAGTAACTGTCGGAAAAAACAACGCTAAATATTTTGACGAAAACGGCTGGCAATATTTTACCAAAGAACGGTTCGATCTTTTATATCCATCGTATGGAGATACTTATCCACTTTACAATGGTGCAATTGGTATGACCTACGAGCAGGGAGGAATTAGGGCTGGTTTGGCTGTAATCACATCAGATGGAGATACATTGACATTAAAAGATAGAATTGACCATCACTTTACAACTTCAATGGCTACGTTAGAAACGGTTTCAACACATGCAGAGAAATTAGTGAGCGAGTTTAAAAAGTACTTCGAGCAAAGCGCTATGAATCCACCAGGAATTTATAAGAGCTATGTAGTAAAAGCTCAAAATATAGCAAGACTGCGTAAAATGGCAGAATTGCTGAGCAGAAACCACATTGCTTTCGCTTTTGGAGCCGATCGTACCTTAAATGGCTATAATTACGAAACTCAAAAAGTAGAGAATTTTAAAGTAGAACGAAACGATCTGATTGTTAATCTACAACAGCCACGTTCGGTAATGGCGAATGTGCTTTTTGAGCCTCAAACAGTAGTAACCGATTCTAACACCTACGATATTACGGCTTGGGCATTGCCTTATGCCTATGGTTTAAAAGCATATGCAGTTAAAGAGCCGATATCAGGGAGTTTCACTTTTATAGATGAGAAAAAAGAAAACGTTCCAGTGATTAATAAACCTTATGCTTGGGTAATGCCATGGAATGCAGTTACAGATGCACAAATCTTGATGGCTTTACAAAAACAGAAAATAAAAGTTCGCCTGGCGGAAGAAGGATTTACAATCGGAGGAAAAGTTTACCCCGCTGGTTCTTTATTAATCTATAGAACTGAAAACGAACGAAATATCAAAGAATTTAGTACTGTTTTAATGGGAATAGCCAAACAAAACAATGTATCTTTTTATCCTATTGCAAGTGGTTATGTAGAAAAAGGGAAAGACTTTGGTTCCTCGGTTTATCGATTGTTAACCGCACCAAAGATAGCAGTAGCTACTGGACAAGAAGTTTCGTCGCAAAGTGTTGGGGAAATTTGGCATTTCTTTGAACAAGAATTAAACTACCCTGTAAGTCTAATTAGCGTACAAAGTGCAGCGTATTTGGATATAAATAAAATTAATGTGTTGATTTTGCCAGACGGGAATTATCCAGAAAAACTAGCAGAACAATTAAGTGGATGGATTAATGCTGGCGGTAATCTTATTTTAATGGAGGATGCAATTCAATCCATGGTTGGTAAGAAATCGTTCGACATTAAGAAAAAGGAATATCCTAAGAAGGATGAAAAAGAAAGTAACGAACGTAAATACGCTGAAAAAGACAAGGATGATTTACAAAACTCTATCCCTGGAGCAATATATAAAGTGAGCTTAGATCAAAGTCACCCACTTGCTGCAGGCTTGGGTACCTATTATTATACCTTAAAAACAGACGAAAGAATTTACGAACCTTTAGAAAATGGGTGGAATGTGGGTACCCTAAAAGCAAATAGTTACATGGCTGGCATAGCAGGAGAGAAAGTGAAGAAGAAATTGGCTACAGGATTATTATATGGGGTACAGCAAGTTGGCAGAGGAAATATAGTTTACTTAGGCACGGATGTTTTATTCCGCTCTTTCTGGGAAAATGGAAAGCAATTATTTACCAATGCTATTTTCTTGGTGAATTAATCTAAAAAACCCCAATTTTATTTACGTCATTCCCATTCAAATGGGAATCTTCATGATAGTTAGCATTAAGATTCCCGTTTTCAAGTGAATGATGATTTGCTTTAGAACTTACTTCTTATCAATACTATATTTCCCTGGACCAACGAATAATAATCCAAAAAATACAATACCCAATTCAATAGCATGAGAAGCGCCGTTAATGCCATCGCCTTTGTTAAAATGAACCAAGGCCGCAATAATCATTGTAAAAACCAATAGAATATTTACAGGACGAAAAAACAATCCAAGTATTAATAAAAAACCACCAAAAGTTTCGGTTGCCGCAGCCATAAATCCCCATGCAACAGGTAAAAAATCAATGCCAATTAATTTCATGCTTCCACCAAGCCCTTTCCAGGTTTCTACACCGCCCATAATTTTTGGGAAACCATGAATCATAAACATCACGCCTAAGCCAAGTCTAATTAATAATAGTCCAGTATTGCGGTATTTTCCTAGGTTGTCAAGAATTGCCATTTTATAAAAAGTTTAATTGAACGTTGTGTTTATTTACGGCTAAAGATACATTTTTACCGACAACCATTGCTCGGTTATCATCAATATGCCCTGTTGGGAAATTAAAGCAAACTGGATAATCGTATTCCTTTACCAATTCCCAAATTACTTCTTCTGGTGTTTGCCCAAAAGGGATTTTCTCTTCCGAAATCTCATTAAAAGCACCTACAATTAGTCCTTTTAGTTTAGCTAGCTTCCCTTTCCGTTTCAGCAAACGCATCATTCTATCTATTGAATATTCATGCTCACCAACATCCTCTAAAAAAGAGAATTTTATCGGTATAATCCATTTCAGAAATAGAGCCTTCAACAGCAATCAGTAGACTTAAATTTCCACCAACTAAAATCCCTTTGGTTGTTCCAACTCGATTAGGAAATTCACTAGAATACGTATAAGAAACAGGCTCGCCAAAAAGAGATTTTCGCAAGCTTTCTAAAGCTTCAGGAGTACTTTCATCAAATGTATAAGGCATTTGTGCGTGAATGCTCTGTGTGTTTAATTCCGCCAATGCGTGAGAAAGCAAAATGGTTATATCGCTAAAACCAATTAACCATTTTGGCTGCTCGTTAAACGTGGTAAAATCAAGTTTGTCTATTATTCTAATGGTACCATAACCCCCACGACCAGCTATAATCGCTTTAATACTTTTATCATCTAAAAATTGCTGTAAATCTGCGGTTCTTTCTTCATCCGTTCCCGAAAATTGGTGATAAGAACCAGCTACTGTTTTTCCAATCACTACTTCTAATCCCCATTGCTGTAAAATGGAAATTCCATAAGCTATACTTTTGGGTAATTTCTTAGCAGGACAAACAATTGCAATTTTGTCTCCTTTTTTTAAATATGGTGGCTGTTTAATCATAGGTAAAACACTTATCTTTGCCAAAATAAATAAATAGTTTTGGATAATAGTAAAATTAAAAGATATACCGTAACGGCGGCCTTGCCTTACACCAATGGTCCGGTGCATATTGGTCACTTAGCAGGTGTTTATTTGCCGGCAGACACCTATGTGCGTTATTTGCGTTCGAACAAAAGAGATGTAAAGTTTATTTGTGGTTCTGATGAGAATGGCGTTCCCATAACCTTAAAGGCTAAAAAAGAAGGCGTTACCCCTCAAGAAATAGTAGATAAATACCATAAGATTATTGGTGATTCTTTTAAAGAATTTGGTGTTTCTTTTGATATTTATCACCGCACCTCATCGTTAACTCATCACCAAACTGCCTCAGCATTTTTTAAAAAATTATATGATGATGGTATTTTTACGGAGGAAATTACTGAACAATATTACGACGAGAAAGCACAAACCTTTTTAGCTGACAGATACATTACAGGTACTTGCCCTAGATGTGGCAATGAAAATGCGTATGGCGATCAATGCGAAAATTGCGGAAGTACGCTGAATGCAACAGACTTAATCAATCCAAAATCTACGCTATCTGGCGAACCACCTGTGCGTAAAGAAACCAAGAACTGGTTTTTACCATTAGATAAATACGAAGATAAATTAAGAGCTTATATCGAAAGTCATAAAGAGTGGCGTCCAAATGTATATGGCCAATGCCAAAGTTGGTTAAATGCAGGTTTGCAGCCAAGGGCGATGACAAGAGACCTAGATTGGGGCGTAAAAGTTCCAATTAAAGGCGCAGATGGTAAAGTTTTGTATGTATGGTTTGATGCACCAATTGGTTATATCTCTGCAACTAAGGAGCTTTGTAATTACGCTACGCTTGATGTTTGGAACCCGAAAGCAGAAGAATATTACATCAGCCCGATGGAAGATGATAAATGTGGTTGGGAAAACTATTGGAAAGACGAAGAAACTAAACTAGTTCACTTTATTGGCAAGGATAATATCGTTTTCCATTGCATTATTTTTCCAGCAATGCTGATGGCACATGGCGATTATATTTTAGCCGATAATGTGCCAGCAAATGAATTCTTAAATTTAGAAGGTCAAAAAATATCTACCTCTAAAAACTGGGCAGTTTGGCTGAACGAATATTTACTGGAGTTTAAAGATAAGCAAGATGTTTTGCGTTATGTATTAACTGCTACCGCTCCAGAAACAAAGGATAACGATTTTACATGGAAAGATTTCCAAGCTCGTAATAACAACGAATTAGTTGCCGTTTTAGGTAACTTTATTAATCGTGTTACCGTACTTACGCATAAGTATTTTAACGGTAAAGTGCCAATGTTAATGGAGGTGACAGCGCAAGACCAAGCTGTAATTGATGAGTTGACTACCTATCCTGCAAAAATTAGCGCATCTATAGAAAACTATCGTTTTAGAGAAGCCTTATCTGAAGTGATGAATGTAGCTCGTTTAGGTAATAAATACCTAGCAGATACAGAACCTTGGAAAGTGATTAAAACTGACGAGGATAGAGTAAGAACCATTTTAAATATCAGCTTGCAAATTGCAGCAAATATTGAAATTTTAATAGAACCTTTCTTACCATTTACGGCAGATAAACTGATGAAGATGCTAAACTATGGTGGTTACCAATGGGAAGATGCAGGTAAAATGAATTTGTTAACCCGTGGGCATCAATTGAATGAACCAGAATTGTTATTTAGCAAGATTGAAGACGAAGAAGTACAAGCTCAGATTGATAAATTAAATAACAGTAAATCTGCAAACGCACAAGCAAATGCAACGTTAGTTCCTGCAAAGGAAAATATTCAATTTGACCAGTTTGGAGCAATGGATATTCGTGTAGCCACTATTACCGCAGCAGAAAAAGTAGAAAAAACTAAAAAGCTATTAAAGCTAACGGTAAACACAGGATTAGATGAACGGACAGTAGTTTCGGGCATAGCCGAATATTATAAACCGGAAGATATCATTGGTCAACAGGTGAGTCTATTAGTAAACTTAGCGCCAAGAGAAATTAAAGGAGTTGTATCTCAAGGCATGATTTTAATGGCCGAAGATTCTGAAGGTAAACTCACATTTGTAGCACCTACCTTGAAATTTGAGAACGGTAGTGTCGTGCGATAAGTTTTTATGTATAATGCACAGGGTGAACTAGATTTCTAGCTCTGTGCGTTTTATATGAACAGCTGAAAGGCTTAATTAAATCGACTATTTAAATAGCTCCCTATATTTCTTTTCAAAAGCTAGTGCATGTTCCATCATCCCGATATCGTTAGGATGTGCACCATCAACGGTAGATTCGATGCCCATTCCAATCTCTTTTGTGGTTAATAGGTGAATGTTTTTAATTCCTTTTGCTTTAAGTTCATTGTATATTTTAGCAAGTATTTGGCTTGAGGTTCTAAACTCTGTATTCTTAACAGTATCTAAGACATGCTCACTTCCACCTCCACTGTGTTCTACCAATAAAATAGGTGCTTTAGGTTGCTTTTTCTGCAATGTGGTTACCGCTTCATTTATCCTTTTCCTAATTTCATCTTCCGGATAAAGGGTTCTTGAGCCTAAGTTGGGCATGCAATCGAGAATAAAAAGCTTAGCATCAATCTGTGCAATATGGTTAATGATTGGCGTTTCCAATCTGCCATTACCAGAAAAAGCCATATTAATTACAGGGGTATTTATCTTTCTACCAAAAATGGAAGGCCATGCTAAGCCAGGCCTACTTGCGCAGCCACCCTGTGCAATCGAAGTACCATAAACTACAATTGGTTTTTGACTATTAATAGGCAAAAACGTTAATGGTGTTCCTTCATCAACTCCAACCTCTAACCATTTTACCGAATTGTATAAAGGCAAATAGAGCCTGAAGATTTTTCCATGTTTTGCAGCTAAGTTATCGAAAGTATAGGTTACTGTATCTTTAAAGGCATAAGTGCCTGGCGACCAATCCCAAATGCCTTTTTCGTTGTGTGCATATAAATCTACTCCACTTACACCAGTTGATGGCATATGTGGCATGTTCAATGAACCGCTAACTTGATAACGAATTTTTATCTTTTTTGCTGTAGTGCTAAACTCAATGTATTCGCCCGCTGTATTTTGCGAAAGTGCCCAAACAGGGGGTCTAACTTCATCTTTTAATGCATTTGGTAAACGTTGGAAACTTGCACCAATTGCTGCTGGCTGTGCTTGCCCTTGTACTACTGGATATTTTTGTTGCAAGGGATTATACCAGATAGTTTGGGCTTGGGCTTTCGTAAATATAAAAAGGAAGAAAAGAAAATAGTTAGCTTTCATTTTTTATGTTGTGTAAGCTAAAGGTAGAGAATTAAGTTTTATTTAAGAAAGCAACAAGCCTTCCTATATACAAACTACTACCGCCAAATAATGCCAATAATTTTATAATTAAGCGGGCCTTTGTTCTAAAAAATGTATATTTAAAAACCTTCCCATTTACAACAATTTCCCGTTACAAAACCTAATTATTTCTTAATGCTTACCGCGACATTACGGCGACCTTATGGCGACCTTACCGCGACTTATGTCTTAGCAGAGTTCTAGTTTAGTTCTGTCTTAGTTTAGGTTATCTACTAGTTTTGGTTTGGACAGTTCTTTAAAATTGGCCATTTTCTAGAACAAGACTCGGATTAAACTAGATACGATATGGGTTAAGCGAAAAAGCCATTAACATAGTGTTAACAGCTTTCATATATGGAGCGTAATTGTTGGAATTAAACTATTGAAACAAGGCTTGCCCCAAAACGTTTGCGGAAAGAGGCCTCTAATAACTCTCTATGGTCAGGGTGTGAGATAGAGATCAGCTCCTTTGCTCTTTGCTTTAAGCTTTTACCGAAAAGATTTACAATGCCATATTCTGTAACCACCCAATGCACATGCCCTCTTGTAGTAACTACACCTGCGCCTTCTTTTAAGAAAGGTACAATCCTACTAATTCCTTTGTTCGTTTGCGAAGGGATGGCAATAATTGGTTTTCCACCTTCAGAAAGAGATGCTCCATGAATAAAGTCCATTTGCCCGCCAATACCAGAGAATTGATAAGTACCAATCGAATCAGAACATACTTGTCCAGTTAAATCAATTTCAATAGCACTGTTGATAGCGGTAACTTTTGGGTTTTGCCTAATAATGCTTGTATCGTTAACATAATCGATAGCCATAGTGCGGATAGATGGATTATCGTTCACAAAATCGTAAAGTTTTCTTGTTCCTGTGATAAATGAAGTTACCGAACGACCCACATTTAATTTCTTTTTGCTGTTGTTGATTACACCACTTTCAATTAGCGGAATAATTCCATCAGAAAACATTTCGGTATGGATGCCAAGATCTTTATGATGAGTCAAGTTTTGGAGAACCTGGTCTGGAATAGCTCCAATCCCCATCTGAAGTGTTGCTCCGTCTTCTACTAACGAGGCTACATGATATCCTATTTTGCTAACGATATTATTAGATAGGGTACCATAATTAACTTCTGGTAGCGCAGAACTATACCATACCATTGCATGGATTTTATTGATGTGTACAAAACCATCTCCATGAGTTCTTGGCATTAAAGGGTTTACTTGTGCAATCACGTGCTTGGCATTTTCTACCGCTGCTCTGGCAATATCCACCGATGTACCCAATGAGCAATAACCATGCGCATCTGGTGGCGATACCTGTATCAACGCTACATCAATAGGCAAGATATTTTTTCTAAAAAGCTGCGGAATTTGGCTAAGGAAAATGGGAACATAATCACCATGCTCACTGTTGGCTATATTTCTAGTTGCGGCGGAAACAAAAAGGGAATTAAAAAAGAAAGAACCTGCAAACTCTGGACTATCAAAATTAATATCTCCCAAAGTAGTAATGCTTACTAGTTCGACATTTTTGAGTTGGCGATGCTTTTTCTGAAGTGCTTTTACCAAACAAACTGGTGTTGCTGCTCCTCCATGAATAAAAACTCGATTTCCAGATTTTACTGCTTCTAGTGCATGATCTTCTGAGATATAGACTGGGCTGGTCATATTTTAACTCCCTCCACTAAATCAAAAAGATCTTTTTTTATGATCCTATCGGTTGCTAAAAGTAGTTTAATTTCCTTTCCAATTGCGGTATTCTGTTCTATCAATTCTAATCCAATACGCTGTTCGCTATCAGCGAATATTGATTCGAGTAAATGCTGATGCTTACTGGTCAGTTTTTCTAAATCTTCTATTTTCTGTTGGAGTTGAGCTAGGCTTGCTCCAATCAGTTCCACCTGCTCTTTGCCATGTTTTATCTTGGCTAATTTTTCTGCAGTAAACAGTTTTGTAAAAAAGCGATGTTCATCTTTTAAGAAATCTATTTCAGATCTCCACTCTTTATTTTCAAGATATAGCTCTTGAAGCTCTTGCGATAATTGTAAATCTGGTATGGTATTCATGACGATTTTTTTAAACAAATTTCAGTAATCAATGCCTGTAAGTAGGAGACTTAAGTCAGATAAAAAAATGATATGTATTACGTCTAAGCTACTTTACTTGGTGAAGATTGAGTTCAAAATCAACATTAAGTTGATCCTTTGCCTGAATAAGTTTCCCCATTTTTTGTGGAGGCACCAATTTAAAATCCGAAAAAGTTATGGCTTGGCTCCCTGTAAGTGTCATTCCATTAGCGCTGTTTTTGAGCTGATAAAAGATTAGAAATCTTTTTTTAATTCCAGCGAGTTCTATTTCTACAATTCCCTTAATGCCATTATCTGTCTGCTCTGTTATAGGTATTCCTTTTAATGAAAGAAATGTCACATGTAAAAATGGATATCTTTCTTCCTTTAACGTTTTACGCAACTGTTTAGTCATCATCAGATTATTGCAGTCAAAATTTTTAAGATCCAAACTAACCCGACCTTGCAAAGCGATCTGTTTACCAACCTCTGTATTGATGGTTACTGTATCAGTTTTTGGATAATTTAAGATAGCACAGGAGAATCGATTGATATTAGTGCTTCCATTAACCCTAAGCCTACTGTTTTCGACAATTACCCATCTGCTTTCGTTTTTAACAGATGTATTGAAGTTTGGTACTGCCAAAGCTAACATCAGTACAAGTGCTTTTATGATCATAACTGTAAAAACAAGAAGGAAGAGGTTTGCGCCTCTTCCTTATAGGTATAATTTAAAATCCTACTACGGCTTGGATAACATAGCCTTTGAATTTTCCAGCATTTCGGTAGTCTGCGGTTGGAAAATCTTTATACTTTTGGGTTACATATTCACCTTTTAGCAAGATGTTTTTAGTCATGAACCAACCTGCTGCAAAAGCAATTCGGTCAACTTTTACATCTCCTGTATAAATGATAGCAGGAGCAGGTGTTGCGCCAGTTACTGCTGGTACATTGGCCAATTTAGCGGTAACCACATTATATTTAGCGCCTACAAAAAAGTTCTCTGTTGCTCCAAATCTGTATACGCCATCTATTGCCATTTGTTCTGCTCCCCTTACACTTGTTTCGGTTTTCGATCTTCCTTTGGCATTTTCATAGGTGGCAAATAATTCCAGTCCTTGAAGTTTTACGAAAGCATTTAATTGTAATGCATTTACTTTTTTGGTAAACCCAGGATTAAAGCGTCCAGAAAATGCATTGGTAGTACTTACTGCGCCAACTTTTTCTAACACCATAAAATAGTTTGACCCAGTACGGTCGCCACCAAATAAGGTCTGTCCACCAGAACTGTTATTGCTGTAATAAGATGCTGCTAAACGAACCCTCAAATCTGTATTCAATTGTTTATCAAAGCCACCTTTCACAAAAATGGCTGGGGATTTATGAATGTTTTGATCTTGAGCGGTAGCTATTAAACTATCGATATTCCCTTTAATCATTCCATTCGAAACGCCGATTAAACCAAATAATGCATTTTTTCTCACCAAGATCTCACCACCTATTTCAGTAGTGAAGCCGTCCATAATATAGTTTTCAATAAAAGGGTTGTAAAGTGTTTGTCCACCATCTGATCTACGGAAATGTTGGTCTCCATAATTGATCTCCATGTGTCCAATTTTAATCGTAGCTACCGACATGATCGCATCCCAAACCTCACCTTTAAATGGTAATTTATCAAATTGGATATATCCACCTTTTACCCATGTTTCATTATGGTGACGAGAAGAAAGATAACTGGTCAAGTTCAATCTAATTCCATCGGCTAATTGCACATCCATGAACAAGTTAGCATTGGCGGTATTAAATCCTGGTGTCATTTTATATAATCCGCCAGCTGCATTTTCATGTTTTAGTCCCTGAAAGGATTGCGTGAAACCTGCACCGAATTGAACTTTCAATTTATCAAATACGGCGTTACTATCTTTTGGAGCTTCAAAAACGTTTATGCCTGATTTGTCATAAGGACGAAGATTGGAAACCTGTGCTTTAGCGTATGAAAAGAATAGGCTAATAAAAGCAACAGCAATTGCTGAAGTCTTTTGAATTGTTAAGGTATGTTTCATGATATTAACGTTTAGTAGTAAGTAAAATTTATTTAGCTGTAGTTGCTTTAGTGTAGTCTAGGTTAAATTTGATCGTAAGATCATTTCCTACTTTCATTGCACCTAGCATAAAACTTGGTGGCTCGATGCCGAAATCGGTGAGTTTAAGTGGTGTACTTCCTGTGCAAGTGATAGATTTGTCTGCATTCAACACTGCAGTAACCATCATTGTAATTGGTTCTGTTTTACCAGCAATGGTAACACTGCCTTTGCTTTGTATCTTAAACTTATTTGCCTGAACCATAGTGATTTCGACAGCCTTTAACTGATAACTAATGGTAGGAAATGCATCCGCTTTCAAACTTTTATAAGTTCTACTATCCATTGATGATTTACCACTTTTAAGGCTTTTTGCAGCAACAGTTAAATTAAAGTTAGAAAGTCCGATGAGCTCGTCCTTTGCATTGAACTTAAAAGTCCCTTGGCTTTCCGCAGCGGTTGAAACCATTGTCCAATCGTGCACATTGGATGTGCCGAGTACAGTTAATGTTGCGTCTTTTCCCCCATTGATTTTATAGATAGTTTGGGCTGATACTGTTTGTAAGGCTAGAAGAAAAACCAACACGGTAGTTTTTAGTCCGAACCAAATGCCATTTGATGTATTTAATGTTTTCATGATAATTTGTCTTGTGAATTGATAATCAAAAGTACCTTGAACAGGGTATGAGAAAGCTGATAGGTAACAGGTTAAAAACTGATATTCATCAGTAATGCCAACGACATCATCTGATTTGAGATCACAATCATTTCTTCAGAATCTCTTCAGATTCAACTACTATCTTTAGTTGATTAATAATGGCAAATGAAATCAGTAGATAACAATCAAAAAAAATATCCTGCAACAATTCGATTTTGGCACTGGGCCAATTCACTTGTAATTTGTGGATCTTTACTTACGGTTTTACTAAATTCAACACTTTTCGATGTGCGTGATAATGCAACCTATATTCAAGGAGAGTTAGTGAAGTCAAATGTGGTTATAACTACTGAACAGGCTCGTTCGGTTGCTCATAGTTTAGAAGATAAAGTTTGGGGTATACATATTTATTTTGGCTATGTGCTTGCTGCTTTATTTCTATTCCGGATAATCTCTGAATTTTTTCGTGCGAAGAAAACAAACTTTGGTAACGTATTAAAAGAATCATGGGTACTCTATTTCACCAAAAAGGTTAAATCTTCACGGCATGAGTTAGGCATAAAACTAGCTTATGTAGTGTTTTATGTTGTGTTGTTTTTAATGGTAATAACAGGGCTTTCTATAGCGTTTGATAATGAACTTGGACTAACAAAATCATTCAGCCATTCACTTAAGGAAGTTCATGGGTTTTGTATGTACTTGATATTAGGGTTTATCGTTTTGCATCTTGGCGGCGTTTTTATGGCAGAGAGAAAAGATAAAAAAGGAATTGTATCGGATATGATTGGTGGAGGAAACTTAAATGGATAGTCAAAATCATCCAAATGGACATCACAGCGAAAAGCACTTAAAAAGCTCTGATTTTATCACGGATGTGGTTATTGGAATGAGCGATGGACTTACTGTTCCATTTGCATTAGCTGCGGGACTTAGTGGTGCAGTAAGCAGCAATTCGATAATTATTACTGCAGGTATTGCGGAAATAGTGGCGGGCTGTATCGCCATGGGCCTTGGCGGCTATCTTGCTGGAAAGACCGAACAAGAACACTACCAAAGCGAACTGAAAAGAGAATATGAAGAAGTGGAACGTGTACCTGAACGAGAAATGGAGGAAGTAAAGGAGATATTTGCTAGTTATGGAATTAGCCCCCATGGCCAAGATATACTGGCAAAGGAACTCGCTAGTGATAAACATAAATGGGTTGATTTTATGATGAAGTTTGAGCTTGGGCTGGAGCAGCCAAACCCAAATAGAGCTAGAAACTCGGCTTTAACTATAGGAACTGCCTATTTCGTTGGTGGATTGCTACCATTATCCGCTTATCTTTTTACAACAACTCCAGAAAAAGGCTTACTTGTGTCATGCATTTTTACAACGATCTGCTTATTTGTTTTTGGCTATTTTAAAAGCAAGATGACTGGGCAGGCGCCAATAAAGGGGGCATTGAAGGTAACCATGATTGGATTAATTGCCGCTGCCGCTGCATTTGGTATTGCAAAACTAGTTGGTTAAAAGGCCTATGGAGAAAGATTACGTAAGCTAATTAATTATGAAACATCTACTATTTATCGCACTAGTTGCGATTTCGTCGACAATACCTTGGGAACAAAACTTTGAAACTGCCCAAAAAAATGCAAAAGAACAGCACAAACTTATTCTTCTGAATTTTTCGGGCTCAGATTGGTGCGGTCCCTGCATTAGAATGCACAGTGAAATTTTTGCTGACCAAGGATTTATAAAAATGGCGACTGCAAACCTAGTTATGGTCAATGCAGATTTTCCTAGAAATAAGAAAAAGCAACCAGCAGTACCGATCAAAAAGCAGAACGAAATGTTGGCAGATAAGTATAACCCACAGGGGAAATTTCCTTATACGGTAATTCTAGATCAGGATGGAAAAGTAATCAAGTCGTATGATGGATTACCAGATCAAACTGCAGCTGAATTTACAAGCGAACTCAAAAAAATCTGCGATGCTAAAAAATAGGGAAATACAACTTCTCGAAGTTTTTAAACGCACAGAGCGCTTGATGGGAAATACCTTTGAGCTAACCGTGGTTGCAAACAATGAAAGTTGGGCACTGCAAAAGATAACACTCGCGATTGATGAAATCAAACGAATTGAAAAGCTGTTCACTACCTTTGACGAGAATAGCCAGACCAATCAAATCAACCGACAAGCTGGAATTGCCGCTGTAAACGTGGATCCTGAAGTTTATCAGTTAATAGAACGTTCGATACGAATATCAGCAATTACAGATGGTGCATTCGATCTTACTTATGGCTCAATTGATAAAAAGTTATGGAATTTTGATAGCACCATGACACATCTTCCTGATAGCGAGACGGCCAAATCTATGGTTAGATTGATAAATTATAAAAACATCATTCTTGATCCACAAAATTATACCGTGATGCTTAAAGAAAAGGGAATGCGAATAGGTTTTGGAGGAATAGGAAAGGGTTATGCTGCTGAAATGGCAAAAGCGCTATTAAAAATGGAAGGAGTACAAGCCGGAATTGTAAATGCTTCGGGCGACCTCACCACTTGGGGTATGCAACCTAATGGAGAGCCATGGACAATTGGTATTGTTGACCCAGATCAAAAAAACACACCCTTTTCTTATCTGAATGTAACGGATATGGCCGTTGCTACCTCTGGCAATTATGAAAAATTTGTAAACATTGGTGGCAAAAAGTATTCGCACACCATTAATCCTAAAACCGGCCTACCAATTAGAGGGATAAAAAGTGTGACTATTATTAGTCCAAATGCAGAGATAGCCGATGCCATGGCAACTCCAGTTACCGTAATGGGCATTGCAGTAGGCTTGGATATGATCAATCAAATTAATTATCTGGGTTGCATCATTATAGACGACAATAATAAAATTTATACCAGTAAAAATATTAACCTAAAATGAAAGCAAAAGTGATAAAACGAATGCTCGTAATGGCAATGGCACTTGGTGTAATCCTAGCTATACCTTCCTGCACCACAGTGAAAGAATACCAAAAGAACAGATTGAACGATGCAGAAATGGTTCTAGGAAATAGGAAGATTGAGAAGACGGAGCTCAGCTTTCAGGGATATAGAGAAGGCGCCTCGGGTGCAAATTCAGGCAAAAGTGGCGGTGGTTGTGGATGTAATTAAGTAGAGAAGCACATGAAAAAGATATTTCTAACTGCAGCGGCTGTTTTCGCATTGCTGCATTCCTTTGCTCAAACAACACCAAAGGATACTACAGGTTTTCAGAGTAGGAAACTTAAACTGGATGAGGTAAATCTGGTTTCAAGTTATTATACTCAAAATGGCAACAATGCCGCTGTTACAGGCGGTATTGGTTCACAAAAACTAACTGATATTGCCAATGTATTTGATGTGAAAATGATTAAATATGACTCAAATTCACGAAAGCATACTTTTGGTCTTGAAGTTGGAATCGATCATTATACGTCCGCATCATCGGACATGATTGATCTTCAGGCCAATTCTTCTGCATCCCATGGTGATACAAGAATTTATCCTTCTTTAAGTTGGAGCATTGAAAACGAAAAGAAAGGAACTACATTAGCTTTGGGTCTTTCCTCATCTACAGAATTCGATTACCAATCATTTGGTGGTAACATTAGTTTCTCTACAAAAACCAAGGATGGAAGCGGAGAGTTTACGGCTAAGCTTCAGACTTACCTAGATCAGGTTACGTTGATACAGCCGGTTGAACTCAGAACAAATACGATGGGTCATGAACAGTATGGATCAGCAGCACGAAATACATTTGCGGGTTCTTTATCTTACTCACAGATTATTAATGAAAGATTACAGGTGATGGTGCTTGCCGATGTAGTGCAACAGAATGGCTATCTCAGCCTTCCTTTTCATAGGGTCTATTTTAAAGATAACACAGTCCATCAAGAAAATCTTCCTGATAGTAGATTGAAAATACCTTTGGGTTTTAGGGCAAACTACTTTATTGGAGATAACTTGATCATTAAAACGTATTATCGTTATTATACGGATAACTGGGGACTGAAATCACATACCGTTGATCTAGAAGTACCAATTAAAATCAATTCCTTCTTTTCCATCAGCCCTTTTTATAGATATTATACGCAAACAGCAGCTAAATATTTTGCTCCGTTTCAAACACATACTACAGCCGAGCAATATTATAACAGCAATTATGATTTATCTAAGTTCAACAGTGATTTTTATGGTGCTGGTATTCGCTTTGCCCCGCCAAAAGGCGTGTTTGGCATGCAACATTTTAGCATGCTCGAACTTCGCTATGGGCATTACGCAAAAAACATTAACATGAGCTCAGATATTATTTCATTAAACATCAAATATAAATAAGGCTAGTTTAGCTATCTTGTAGCAATAGAATATACATGAAAATACTGGTTATAGAGGACGAGCATACGTTACGAACAAACATTATCGAATACCTAATGGCAGAAGGTAATGTATGCGACCATGCTAAAACTTTTGCTGAGGCTGCACAGAAAACCGCCCTTTACAGTTATGATTGTATCTTATTAGATCTTACTCTACCCGATGGGGATGGGCTAAAACTGCTTAATGACCTCAAAAAAATGGAGCGAAAAGATGGCGTAATTATTATCACTGCCAGAAATTCTGTAGACCAGCGAATAGAAGGCCTTAGTCTTGGTGCTGATGATTACCTCATCAAGCCTTTTCACCTTTCAGAACTGAGTGCAAGGATAATGGCTGTTATCCGTAGGCGCACATTTAATGGAAGCGATCATGTGGTATTTAATGAACTTGATATTGATATCCAAGCAAAAGAAGCCAAAGTAAACGGCAAAGTAATTAATCTCACCAGAAAAGAATTTGATTTATTGCTTTATTTTGTGGCCAACAGATCGAAGGTAATTGCTAAGTCTGCTGCAGTTGAACACATTTGGGGTGATCATGCAGATATGGCGGACAGTTTTGACTTTATCTATACCCACATCAAGAACATCCGTAAAAAACTAGTTGATGCGGGTGCAAAGGATTATTTCCATTCGGTTTACGGAGTAGGATATAAATTTGCTGACTTATGAAGCTTTTCAGCCGATATAACCAAGTTCTTTTAGCTACCGCAATTTTTGGCCTCTGCATGATTGGGTATCTTTTTTACCTTACGATGGGTCGCTATCTCAATGAACAAGTTGACCGTTACCTAGTAGAGGAGCAATTGGAAGTAAGGGAAAATGCTCATTCCATGGAAGCAGACAATGCACATGAAATTTTTAAGGACTTAGTGGTAGACTATCAGAAAATCTATCAAATATCTCTACAAAAGCATTTTGCAGATACCGTTTTTTTCAACCCTAAAAAAAGGACAAGGGAATTTGCAAGGTATCTCAAAGAGGATCTAATGCTAAATGGACAACCAGTTAGAGTAACTGTTATTGTTTCAAAAATTGCCCATAGCGAGCAAATCAAAGGTATATTCTTAAGTATCATGCTTCCAGTTGCAGCTCTTTTTGTGCTGCTCTTACTTGTTAACCGACTGATGATGGCAAGACTTTGGAAGCCTTTTAGGCAATTACTGCTTAACTTAAAATCATTTAACCTAAATCAACAAGATAACTTTAGACAAGTTGAAACCCCCATATTAGAATTTAGAGAGCTAAATGATGCAATAGCAGAAATTTCCCAGCGCATTCGTTCAGAATACAGGGAGATTAAGCTCTTTACTGAAAATGCTTCCCATGAAATGATGACCCCTATTGCGGTAATCAATTCTAAACTTGAAATGATGCTCCAGAGTAATGAGCTTAGTGAACAACAGGGTAAGGATATACATGAACTTTATAAAGCGACTTCAAAGCTCACTAAGTTGAATCAATCGCTATTGTTATTGGTAAAAATTGACAATAACCTACTGCGAGATCAACAAGAAGTAAATCTAAAAGATGTAATTGGGGAAAGAATACATTATTTCCAAGAACTGTTGTACAATAAAAAGATTTCCCTTGATCTTCAATTAGAAGAAAAAACAGTTTCGATGAGTAAATTTTTGGCTGAAACCCTGGTAGATAATCTTATTGGTAATGCAATTAGACATAACCATGTTAACGGTACTATCCATCTATCACTTACTAAGAATATGCTTAAAATTACCAATACGAGCACACTTCCAGCCATTGATCCTGAACATGCTTTTGAACGTTTTTATAAGGGCATGCAGTCTGAAGGAATGGGTCTTGGGTTGGCCATTGTCAAGCAGATTGCTGTGCTCCACAAATTTAAAATTTCGTATAGCCATCAAGAAGGGAAACATACTTTCTGTCTTAATTTTTAGCTACAGACTTTCTTCAGTTTTCGCGTGTAGTTTTATCCATAAACCTGCACTATGAAAATATTTACAGTAGTACTATTATTCTTTTCACTCCAACTGCACGCCAGACAAATTGATTCGTTAAAAAGAATAGATAGTATTTCTGAAATTCCTCGTCCACAAAAAATAAAATCATACATAGTGCCTTCTGTTTTATAACTTACGGCATAATTTCTCTAGGCAATAACCCCATTCGAAACCTTGATCTGAGCACCAAAGCTGAGTTAACAGAAGACCATCCACTTTTTGCGGCACATGTTGATGACTATAGCAAATTTGTACCGCTTTTAGCTATGTATGGGTTAGACCTTGCTGGAGTTAAAGCAAAAAGCAGTGTACTAGACCAAACGGCTATGGTAGTGATTACTGCTGTGCTATCTACCGTTGTTGTTACTGATTTAAAAAAATGGACACATCGATTGAGGCCAAATGGTTCAAGCTATACGTCTTTCCCCTCGGGGCACACAGCGACTGCTTTTGCCGCTGCTGAAATGTTAAATCAAGAATTTAGAGACAATAGTCCTTGGATTGGATATGCAGGATATGCAGTAGCAACGGCAACTGGGGTTTTAAGAATGTACAATAATATGCATTGGGTTAGTGATGTTGTGGCTGGTGCTGGATTTGGCATATTGTCTACAAAACTTACCTATTTAATCTATCCCAAGTTAAAAAAGCTTCTTGGTATCAACAAAAATGAATTTAATATTAGCCCGTCCTACCAAAATCACCAACTTGGTTATAAATTAGAATATAAGTTCAAGTCTAATCATTAAACTATATTTAATGAAGTAAATAACTCGACTACTATTTACATTCGGCAATATGGTTATGTATCTTGATATTATGTTCAGGTGAAAGAAATGGTATCCCAAGTTCTGTAGACCTTAAAATAAAGAGTGCACCTAGAAATAGCATAAACCAAGGAATGAGTTTGTTTGGATTAAAACGAATGTACCTTTTGAGATAGATTCCTCCTAAAGATATAAGTAACATTAACGGAGTGGTACCAAGACCAAACAAGAACATAAAACTTGCTGATTCTTTTACTGACGAAGAGTTAAGCGCTGTTGCTAAGGCGAGATAGACCATTCCGCAAGGAATAAGTCCGTTCAACATTCCCGCGAAAAAACCCCAAAAGGGCAAACTATAAATCCTGCCCATTAATCTACTAATGGGGGAAATCAGCAGTGCTTGAAAACGTTCTATATAGTTAAAATAACGCCCCGAGAAATAAATTAAGGTGAAAGCAATTAGAAGAATGCCCACAAAAAGGCTTAGTGTTTCTTGGTTTGTAAACAAAGTAATGCTACTGCCAATTACGCCGACTAACAGCCCAAGAAAAGTGTAAACTAAAACCCTACCCAATTGATATAACACGAGTTGAACAGCATACCACACCTGATTCTTTTGCGACATAGGTAGACTAAGCATGAGTGGTCCGCACATCACAGCGCAGTGTAGGCTGCCCATTAGGCCCAATATAAATGCTAAGGGTAAATTACTCACAATGTGATGTCTTTCTTAAACAGATACTCTTTGTTATTACTTTTCCATTTTAGTTCTAAAAACCAAAGTCCCTTGGGCATAGTTGTGGAATTCAACTGAATGAGGTTTGACTTCCCAGAGGTATTCCCTTTGATAAGGATATCATCTTTAACAGTAGAAGGGCGTTGAAGCTTTAGTTCAAATGCTGCACTATCCTTTAACTGAATACTTACTTGTGATTTGTTAATCGTAATAATTGGTTGAGCACCTTCCTCAGCAACATTGTGCTTTGCGTTGTATTCCTGGTTATAATTGATGCCCTTTTCATAATAGTCTTTGTCAACCAGCGCATCATTTCCATGTACACTAAACATGTATACCACCATAGCGACAATAAAGAGCATAAATGCAATCATTCCTAAAACTATTTTTGTTCCCCAATTCATATCTTTTTGTTTAGTATAATAAGTTGACGATTACGGTTGCGAAAAGAATGAAGTTGATGCCGTACTGATGATCTTTCCATTGGCAGTCACTTCAAATTCCACATCAGATTTAAAGTCTGTAAGTTCACTCTGTTTCTTAATAAGGAAGAAAGTTAAATGTGTTGTACCTTCTTTCACTAAAATCTCAGGTCTCTGAATAAATTTGATTACATCGCTCTTATTTTGAGAACGAAATAGGAACGATATGTCCTTGTTTGTTTTATTAATTAGCTCTGCATTATAAAGATTGCTCACAGTTCCATCAGCATTAAGTTGATACATTGTTCCGCTAGCCCTTAATACAGTGGTTTCTACATCTTGCCTTTTATAAATCAAGCTAGAGAAAACCAACATCACTAAAAATAACACCGCAGCATAACCATAGGCTTTTAGTCCTAGTCTAAAGGGCTTTTTGGTTTTGATAAAATCTTGAGTGTAAAAGCCAATGAGGTTTGGATCCCTATTGACTTTAAGCATTACTTCATTGCAACTGTCAATACATGCTGTACAGTTCACACATTCTAGCTGTGTACCTTTTCTAATATCAATACCAGTAGGGCATACCTGTACGCATAGCCCACAATCGATGCAATCTCCTTTTGTTGGGTCTGTATTGTTTTTTTGTAGGAAGGCTCTTGGCTCTCCTCTTTGCTCATTGTAGGCAACAATTAGACTCTGGTTATCTAATAAAACGCCCTGCAAACGACCATAAGGGCAAATTACTGTACAAACCACTTCCCTTACATAAGCGAAAACCCCATAAAAAATAAAGGTGAAAAGCCATATAGACAGGAACCCGCTGATATGTTTACTAATGGGTTCGGTTATAATTTTATACAGTAAATCTGAACCGATTAAGTATGCTAAAAATGTATTGGCAATAGCAAAGGATATCATTAAGAAAAGAAAATGCTTACTACTTTTTTTAAGTATTTTTTCGCTGTTCCATGGTTGGAGATCTAATTTTATTTGGTGGTTAGCATCTCCCTCAATCCAATACTCTATCCTTCTGAATACCATCTCCATGAAAATTGTTTGAGGGCAAGCCCAACCGCACCAAAGCCTTCCAAATATCACAGTAAAGCATACTATAAATATGATAAAAATGAGCATGGCCAGTGCAAACAGGTAGAAATCCTGTGGAGTGAAAATGACACCGAAGAAAACAAACTTCCTTTCCAGAAAATTTAGCAATACCAATTGTTCGCCTCTCAATTTTACAAATGGAAACGAGAATAAGCAAATTAGTAGAAAATAGCTAAACCATTTCCTATATGTATATAGCTTACCAGCAGGTTTTTTTGGATAGATAAATTCTCTGCCAAAAACTTTTAGTTGCTTAATTTTTTGCAATGGTTTCATTGATCACGGTATCCTTCACACTTTTAGGTTCAAACTTTTCTCCTTGTGGTGCTTTTGCGTTAGCCGGTTTTGTACCCTGTAACGACATGATAAAGTTGACCACTTCGGCAATATTTTTAGAGCTTAGGTTTTTCTCCCAGCTCGCCATTCCTTTTGCTGGAACCCCATACTTTATTGTTTTGAAAACATCGTTGATACTTCCGCCATGCAACCAGAATTCATCTGTTAAGTTTGGTCCAACTATTCCCTGTCCGTGTTCACCGTGGCAAGCAATACAGTTGGCCATAAATACTGACTTGCCATTTTCGATTAACGAAGCATCAAGCTTAACCGAATTCTCGTCAAACTTTTCAGCAGCCACAGCTAAAAATGCTTTTTTATCGGCTGCGGCTTTTTCCATTTCAGTACTATATTCCTGATCTTGTCTTGGTCCATCGCCAATATGATAATAGTACAGGTAGCAACCTGCAAAAATCATCGTGCCATAAAACAATACATTGAACCATCTGGGAATAGGATTATTAAGCTCATGAATACCATCATAACTGTGAGGGATAATCATTGATTCTTCTTCTTCAAGTGGTCTAAGACTCAGGATCTTTGTCCAGATATTCGGTTTGCTCTTTTTCAGCTTCATCCATTCAACATAATCCAATGGTTCTGGCTCTTGATATTTTACGAATGGCGTTGGATTCATTCGTTCCTTTATCATCACTTTTAGCGCATTTAAAATTACAATAGCGGCAAACAATGATGCTACTCCAAATAGAAGCAAAGCGACAATTAAAAGTTCAGAGGAACTTAATCCAATACTTGGTTCAGGTATGGCAGCAGCTACGTCTTCCTTCGCTGCAGAAAAAGCCTGCAAACTGATTAATAAAATTGTGAAAGTTAGGCTAATCTTCTTCATGTTTTTGAGTGTGTTGATTTTCGATTGGAAGATTACTCATTAAGGTTACGTGATGTTTACTAAGTTTTAAAAGGTAAACTGTAACGATGATAAAGAATACCATGAATAGTAATAATGAGGTGATAAGATAAAATTCGCCTCCGGCTAGGTCTCGTATTTGATTGAACATAACTATTGGTTTGAAGGAATGGTTGATTTATTAGCTTTAATGTCGGTTCCCAGACGCTGGAGATAGGCGATAATAGCAATGATCTCCTTGTTACTTGCAACTCTGATATTATCTTTTTGAAGGTTTGTTGCTATAGAATCAGCTTGTGTTTTTAAATCGGCATTTGCTTTCTGATCGTAACCAACCTCATACGGTACACCCAAACGTTGCATGGCCTTAATCTTCGCTGCGGTTGTCGATGTATCTAGCTTTTGACTGATTAACCATTGATATGACGGCATGATACTACCTGGAGACATAGAGGTTGGATCTAGCAAATGGTTAAAATGCCATGCATTGCTGTATTTTCCACCAACACGGTGCAAATCAGGCCCTGTACGCTTGCTACCCCATAAAAATGGATGGTCGTAAACAAATTCTCCAGCCTTGCTGTATTCTCCATAACGCTCTGTTTCCGAACGGAAAGGTCTCACCGTTTGAGAGTGACAGTTTACACAACCCTCACGAATGTATAAATCTCTTCCTTGAAGTTCTAAAGCCGAATATGGTTTTACACTTTCAATGGTAGGTACGTTTGATTGGATAGTAAACGTCGGCATCATTTCAACCATGCCGCCAATTAGAATAATGATTAATGCAAAGACCATAAACTTAATTGGTTTGCGCTCTAACCTGCGATGCCATTTTTTATCTCCTGCATCTTCTACCACTACTTCTTGCAATGGCATTGCTTCTGCAGCTTCATTGGCAACTAATTTTGAGCGGAGCATTGTTTTGCCAAGGTTAATTGTCATTACAATTACCCCTGCTAAATAAAGTGTTCCACCAATCGCTCTTAAAACATGCATTGGAATGATCTGCAACGTAGTTGATAAAAAGTTCGGATACTTTAACAATCCTTCTGGGGTAAACTCTTTCCACATTAGGCCTTGCGTAAATCCAGCCCAGTACATCGGTACCGCATAAAATAGGATGCCCAATGTACCAATCCAGAAATGGAAGGAAGCCATTTTTTTAGAGTACAGTTCAGTTTTATAAATTCTTGGGATGAGCCAGTATAATATTCCAAAGGTCAAGAAGCCATTCCATCCTAATGCTCCAACGTGTACGTGTGCTACAATCCAATCGGTAAAGTGCGCAACACCATTAATTTGTTTTAGCGAAAGTAATGGTCCTTCAAAAGTTGCCATACCATAAGCGGTTAAAGCAACTACCATGAATTTGAGCGTTACATCTTCACGAACCTTGTCCCATGCGCCTCGAAGAGTAAGTAGTCCATTGATCATTCCACCCCAACTTGGTGCAATCAACATAATAGAAAATGCTACACCTAATGATTGTGCCCATCCTGGAAGGGAGGTATATAATAAGTGGTGGGGCCCAGCCCAGATGTAAATAAATATCAGCGACCAAAAATGCAGAATACTCAATTTATAGGAATAGACTGGTCTACCCGCCATCTTAGGTAGAAAATAGTACATCATACCTAGATATGGTGTAGTTAGAAAAAACGCTACAGCATTATGACCATACCACCATTGTACCAAGGCATCTTGAACACCAGCATATACATAGTAACTCTTGAAAAATGAGATTGGAAGTTCGAATGAATTAACAATATGTAGTACAGCAATGGTTACGAATGTGGCAATGTAAAACCAAATTGCAACATACAAATGTCTTTCTCTGCGTTTGATAATTGTGCCGAACATATTTATCCCAAATACAACCCAAATGAGTGTAATGGCAATATCGATTGGCCATTCTAATTCTGCATATTCATGCGATGTAGTTAAACCAAGAGGCAAAGTAATAACTGCAGAGACTATAATCAATTGCCAACCCCAAAAATGGATTTTACTTAGTACATCACTAAACATTCTTGCTTTGAGCAGTCGCTGAAGAGAGTAATAAACACCCATAAAGATGGCATTACCCACAAATGCAAAAATTACAGCATTAGTGTGCAACGGTCTAATTCTACCAAAAGTGGTGTATTGATTGCCCATATTCATGGCTGGCTTGAACAGTTGCATTGCCACAAGCAAACCAACGGTCATTCCGATAATGCCCCAGATAATAGTAGCGAGGCCAAAATTGCGAACAATCTTATTGTCGTAGGTAAATTTTTCTAACTGCATAAAAAAAAGAGTTGTTTGTTATTTGTAATAGTTCAAAAGTATTTACAGCGCATTGATTACTAGTTGACAGGTGTTAGTTGAAAAAGTGATCTTTATCACTTTACGTGTTTTTATTATGATTCGCTTTCTTCATCAATCTCGTCATCGAAAAGAACCCGCATTCCTGGTGTCACCACATCATCATGCTGTCCATTTTTAAGCGACCATACAAATGCCCCTAAAAAAATCAACGCCATAATTACACTGCATCCAACCAAAAAATAAAGTATGTTCATAATAGGTTATTTTTACGTGCAAAAAATCTGGTCGCTATTGAGGTGAAACTGATGATGGTGATCGTACTAATAGGCATTAAAATGGCCGCAACAAGAGGATAAAGGGTTCCTTGAACTGCATAGAATAGCCCAATACAATTGTAGAAAATGGCAATTGCGAAGCTCATTTTAATGACCTTTAGCCCATCTTTGCTTAATTTATAAAAGTTGGGTAAATGATTGAGAGAGCTTCCTTTTAATATGGCATCGCAGCCTGGGGTAAAGTTATTGACGTTATCGGTAATGGCAATACCAAAATCGCTTTGCTTTAAAGCTCCAGCATCATTTAGCCCATCGCCAAGCATCATCACTTTTTCTCCATTTTTCTGCTTGTTTAAAATGGCTTCGAGTTTATCGTGCGGACTTTGTTCAAAACCGATACTTACATCTTGAGGGAAAATATTTTGTAATGCTCTCCTGTCTTTATCAGTATCTCCAGACAATACAGTTAGGCTAAACTCTTCTTTAAGCGTCGAAACCAAATCTGTTAATCCTTCTCGCCACTGCTGCTCAACTACAAAAGTGCCTTTGTAAGAACTATTGATCACAATATGCACTCCGCTGTGTTGTTCGGCTTTGATATTAAATGGCAAAATAGATTGGTTGCCAGCATAAACCATTTGATTATTTATTAATCCACGAATTCCTTTTCCTGGGATTTCATTGTATTTTGATATAGGATAAAAACCACCATAACCTAAGCTTTTTAAGATTTGCCTGCTTAATGGGTGCGAAGAATTTGTAAGTAATGAAACGACAAGTTTATGTTCTTCATCACTAAGCGTTCCGGTAAAGGATAATTTGGCACCTTCAGTAGTGGTTAAGGTTCCTGTCTTATCAAAAACAATGGAATTACAGGTAGCTAAATCTTCTACAGCATCGGTGTTTTTCACATAAAATCCTTTTTTATCAAATACAGCTAAAATAGCCGATAAGGTAAATGGAGTGCTTAATGCAAGCACACATGGACAGGCCACTATAATCACAGCTGTAAATGCAGCCCAAGCCTTACCGCTGTTACCTTCAAAAAACCAATAACCCATAGCTACAAAAGCAATTACAAACACGGCAATGCTGAAATATTTGGCTACACTATCATTAAAATGCTGTTTAAAACCATTAGAATAATGCTCTTTGTTCCATAATCCAGTTAAGTAACTTTGTGATGGCACTTTTACAACTTCTAGTTCCACACCTTCACCCATTTGTCTGCCTCCTGCATAAACAATTTCTCCTAATACTTTTTGTTGAGGTTCAGTTTCACCAGTAACGAAACTCATGTCGAGCCAGGCATTTCCTTTCATCAGAATGGAATCTGCAGGGATGAGTTCACCATTCCTAATCCAAAGACGATCGCCAATTGTTAGTTCATTAATTGCCTTCGGTTTTTCTTTCCCATTTAAAAGCGTTGTAATAGCGATAGGAAAGTAAGAGCGATAATCTCTATCAAAAGAAATGTGATGATAAGTACGTTGTTTTACCCACTTTCCCATCAATAACAAAAATACTAAACCTGTCAAGGTATCTGCAAACCCTGGTCCAGTGTTTAAAACCACGGAATAAGTAGTGCGTAAGAAAAGTACAGCAATAATTAGTGCCAATGGCGTATCTAAGTTAACATGTTTATGTTTTAAGCTGTTCCAAGCAGAAGTAAAATATTCTCGACCACAATAAAAAACAACTGGAATGGAAAGGGCAAGATTTAGCCAACCGAATAAGACCTGAAATTTACTCTCCAAACCAGAAAGCCCAAAATATTCTGGAAAACTAAAGAGCATTACATTACCCATACAAAAACCAGCTACTGCAATTTTTAAGATGAGACTTTTGTTTACCGAATGGCTTTTTTCTTTTACTACATCTTGCAGGTTGATGGCAGGTTCGTAACCAATTTCTACCAAAGTCTCCACTAAATTTCTTAAGCTTATTTCTTTGTTTTTAAAACTAATGGTAACCTGCTTTTTTAAAAAATCAATTCGTGAGCTAAAGATTGCAGGATTGATTTTGTACAAATGTTCTAATAACCATATACATGAACTACAATGTATAGCAGGTACATAAAACGTAACGATAGTACTTTTATCATCTTGATAATCGATCAGCTGTTTAATGATGTTTGGCTCATCTAAATATTCCAGATGACTTTTGCTTGTGGATCTTTTGCCCGGGGTATCATTATAAGCATAATAGGCACAAAGGTTATTGGAAGACAAAATTTGGTAAACACCCAGGCATCCTGCGCAGCAAAAATGTTTATCTTCTAGTATGCGGTCTGTTCCCACCACGTCTTCCCCGCAGTGATAGCATATACTGGTATTCAGAGTTTTTTGCTGTTCTATCATTTTTAAACGGATTGACTGAATAAACTTGAGCTGGGCTCTTTTTGCCATAGACGTTCATCAAAAGCCATGCATACATTTCTTAAAAAGGCCATACCGTTTTTTGTGATCTGCACTTGAGGGCCATCGAGTTCTACTAAGTGATCAGCTACTAAAGGCGCTAACCTTTCACGAACCGAATTTGGTATAGCTATACTAAAACACGTAGCCCCTTTGCACATCATGTTAAGAATATGCTGGCGGATATCAAGGTCTTTATCTGTTAAAATATGACCTCTGTATATAGGAAAATTTCCTTTATTTGTCTTTTCAAGATATTCTTCTACAGTTTTACTATTCTGAGAAAAAGCAGTCTGACAATCACTTATAGCTGAAACACCCAAGCCAATTAATACATCCGTACGTTTATCGGTGTAGCCCATAAAATTGCGATACAGTTGGTGATTCTCGGTTGCTTTATACAAACTATCTTTCTTCAGTGCAAAATGATCCATGCCAATTTCCTCGTAACCAGCATTAATCAACATATTTCTTCCAAGTTGATAAAGAGCAAATTTTTCGTCACCTTGAGGAATATCCTTTTCCGAGTAGTGACGTTGCCCAGGTTTCATCCATGGCACGTGTGCATAACTATAAAAAGCAATGCGCTCTGGTTGCATAACGAGCACTTCATTCATGGTTTGCCCCAGTCCTCCTAGTGTTTGCCCTGGCAGCCCATAAATCAAGTCAAAATTGATGGAATCATATCCCAGTTCTCTAGCTTTTTGCATAATGCTAACTACTTGCTCAGGAGTTTGAAATCGATTAATCATCATTTGAACCTTAGGGTCAAAATCCTGTATGCCCAAACTCATACGCTTAAATTTAAGTTGCGCAAGGGTTTGAAGGTGCTCAAATGTGGTATTATCTGGATGCCCTTCAAAAGAGCAGGTAGTCTCCTCATCAAAATTTTCCAAAATGGAAGTAATGAGTTTTTGTAAGTTTTCTGGACTAAAAAAAGTTGGTGTTCCACCCCCAAGGTGCAATTCTTTAGTTTTAGGGGTTTCGCCTAGCAAATCGCAGTACATGCGCCATTCTTTAACCAATGAGTCAATATATGGTACTTCAACACCATGATTTTTGGTAATTCGTGTGTTACAACCACAGTAGGTACAAAGGCTTTCGCAAAACGGAAGATGAATATAAAGACTTATACCCTGATTTTTATGAGCTTTATAAGCATTAATTAATGATTCACTCCATTTCTCAATTGTAAAAGATTCTGCTTCCCAATAAGGAACTGTTGGATAACTTGTATAACGAGGCGCAGCTATAGCATACTTTTTAAGTAATGTTGATGTATCCATATCATTAATGCGTTTCTATTTTGATGGCACAATCCTTTTGGCAACAACAAGCATCACCAACGCATTTTCCTGCAGACCAATTATCTAGATTAGTGATGACCTGATTCATGTTTTCCAATGCTCCTCCATCTTTAAAAGGAATATTGGCGATTTTAAGACCGGCCAATCTTGCTGCTTCTAAATCAATATGATCAAATCCAAATGTAGAACTAGCAATGTATTTGATGCCAACTGCTTTTAGGCCTTCAATTAACGGTGCATCTATCAGATCCTTATTAAATACGATTAACGCTTCCTTGCCAGCAGCAAAATTCAATGTATCCAGTGTTAGACTGTTGGCTATGATGGTTATATCGTGCTTTTTATAGTTGGCGAGAATAAGCCATTCTTTTTCTTTGGTGTTGATATTATAAGCGATAGCTTTCATATGCATATTTTTTCTACTCACAAAACTATCAAGTGTAGATTGGGTAACCCGTGAGATAGGTTAGAAGAAAAAATGATTTTAGTCACGAAAGAATTTGGGACTAGAGAAAATTTGCGCATAATCACTTCAAAAAGTGATGTCAGTCAGATGGTAAAAGGCATAAATAGGGAAACTTTGAACATGAGAAAAAAAGACATCGAAAATATTCAGGACATACAACAATTAGTCGCCGCTTTTTATGAAAAAATACAAAAAGACGTGCTTTTAGGAGATTTATTTGCGGCTAAGATTGGTGATTGGCCAAAACATTTGGAAAAGATGTATCGGTTTTGGGAAACTGTGCTTCTTGAACAGCATACCTATAGCGGAAGCCCTTTTCTGCCACATGCAACAATGCCGTTAACTGGTCAACATTTTGACCGTTGGTTAGCTATTTGGAAAGAAACCATAAATTTGTATTTCCAAGGGATTAAAGCTAATGAAGCAAAGTGGAGAGGAGAGGCTATGGCGGCAATGTTCCTAGCAAAAATTGAATTTTACAACGGAGCAACTAGAACCGCATTGATATGAAGAAAAGTATAGGTTTTGGATTTATATGCATATGGATTGGCTTTGTAGGTGCCATTAGCTTTATGGAAGCATGGTTAAAATTCAAGGCGCCTGGCGTAACTCTACCTATAGGACTCGGAATTGGACGCTTAGTATTTGCGGCATTAAATAAAATGGAATGGGTAGCATTTTTAATTGCTTTCATTTCTCTTGTTCAATTTAAAGCCAAATGGAAATCAGTAGAAATGTTCCTACTATTTGCTGCTGGAATTCTTATTGTGCAAACTATTTGGTTGTTGCCAGCACTTGATGCACGTGCTGAACTGTATATTACTGGTGACACTGTGCCGCCAAGCAATCTACATTTTTACTATGTCGCTGCCGAAGGTCTAAAAATGATTACACTTATTACAATCGCAATCTCTTTATTGAAAAGGAAAAGTTAAACAACTATTGTTTTACATTCTTCAGTTTTTCTATGGAAAGAATTTGGATGGCATTACCGCTTTTCTCGATGAGTTTTTCGTCCTTAAAATCTGCTAACATCCTGCTTACCGTTTCGCTAGCGGTGCCTACTAAGGCAGCGAGGTCATCGCGAGAAATTTTTAGTGTACAAGTATCTGAATCCGGTTGCCCGAATTTAGCTGCTACCTGTACCAATGCATCAGCAACACGTTTACGTACCGAAAAATAGGCCAGTCGAAGCATCTGCTCTTCTTTCTCTTGTACACTACCAGAAAGTAGCCCTAGGAATGCGTTCGCAATTTCCTGATGGTTGAGTAGATATTCCATAAAATCAGCTTTGGCAATTAGCGTAAGTTCTGAATCACTTAATGTTGCAGCATTTTCAGCATACAGGGCTGATCTGCATAAACTTTCGTAACCAAAAAAATCGCCTTCGCTATATAAAGTGGAAGAAAGCTCACGTCCATCTTTAGCTCGTTTATAAGTCTTTACTTGTCCTTTTTTTACATAATAAAGATGCGCTGGTTCATCCTGCTCTACGTAGATAATCTGTTTACTAGCAAAAGACCTAGTTTTCCCTTTGGCCTTCATCGACTCGAAAAGAGAAGCGCTATCACCTCCAGCAGATCTAAAACCAACTGGCTTGCTGCGTTTCTTTAGTCTGCTTTCTATCGCATTGAAAAGTTCAACATCATCAAAAGGTTTAGTTAGGTAGTCGTCTGCTCCCATTTCCATTCCTTTGCGCATATCAGCACGTTCTGCTTTAGCGGTCATAAATATGAAAGGGATATTCGCTGTTTGGGTATTCTTCTGCAATAGATAAAGTACGCCATAACCATCAAGTTCTGGCATCATGATATCACAAAGAATAATATCTGGCAAATGTTTTATCGCTAGATCAACGCCTATCTTGCCATTCTTGGCAGCAAAAGTTTCATAGCCTGCCAAGTCCAACATTTCTGCAATTCCTTCTCTGATATCATCACTATCCTCAATGATTAGTGCTTTTTTCATACTATATTAAAATTTAAAATGAAGCCTAAAAGTAGTTCCGCTATTTTGTTCGCTTTCACAGGTACATGTGCCATTCATTAGACCAACGTAACGTTTTACTATGTTCAACCCAAGACCTGTTCCTGGAATATCACCAGTGTTATGTGCTCTAAAAAAGGGCTCAAAGAGATTATTCATTTCCGATTTTGGAATGCCAATACCATTATCTTTAATATCGATTATAAGTTCATGCTCTTTAACGATACTATTAAACTGAATCATGGTGTCCTCTCCTGAATATTTGATTGCATTGGAAATGAGATTAATGATACAATTCTTCAATAAATTTTGATCCAAAAATACCTGTCCAGTTGTGCCTTTATGCTCGTATACGATGGTCTGTTTTTGCTTAGTCATCAACTGCATCTCTTCCGCAATTTCTTCTGAGAAAGAAAAAATATCAAACCATTGTGCATTAGCCTCCACTTTTCCTGCTTCCAGTTTTTCTAAAGAAAGAAAATCATTGAGAATAGTCGTTAGGTTATTTATAGAATTTTTAATTTTGGAAGTGTGTTTTTCAACACTTTCTACATCGTGTTTTTCAACATATTTATTAATTAACGATGCGGATAGTTGTATTGAACTCAATGGCGTACGGAACTCATGAGAAGCCATAGAAACAAATCTTGTTTTTAACTGGTTCAACTCTCTTTCTTTTTGGAAGAGGGCGCTCATATGCTCTTTTGCAGATTCAAGCTCGTTGATGGATTTCATCAGTTCGCGTGTACGCTCTTTAATTTTTTCTTCTAGTTCTTCTGTATAACTTTTTATCTTGATTTCGTCTTCCTTTTGCCTGCTCAGGTCATGTATAAAACCAGTGTATATTCTACGATCACTAAACTTAATTTCGCTTACACCTAATCTAAAGGGGAAAATACTTCCATCTTTACGCTGGCCAGTAACTTCACGGCCAATACCAATGATTTTCTTCTTTCCTGTGTTTTCATAATTGGCTAAATAACTATCATGCTTGCTTTTATCTGGTTCAGGCATCAACACGGAAACATTTTTACCAAGCAGTACATCTCTGCTAGGGTAGCCGAACAGTTCTAATGCCGCTGGATTAATATTTTCTATCAGGCCACGATCATCAATTGTAATGATACCATCGATTGCATTTTCGATTATAGCAATCAATAATTTTTCTCTTTCCATAGTTGAGTATTCCATCAAATATAGCTTAAAAATATTAGATGAATAATTTGTTCAATGCAGATTCTGCAGAAAGCAATGGGCTGTAAAATCTGTCTTTAAAAAAAGTTACACTCTCAGGAAATTGAGTAAACAAGGACTTATAATAATCAATGCCAGCTAAAAGCTGGATTTTGAATTTGGCTAATTGGGCACATTTCTTTTCCGTAAAATCGTCCATCATCATCTTGATTTCTGTATTTAGGTAATTGACATAAAGGTCTAGTTCTTTAATTAACACATTTGGACGTTGCACCTTCTCTAATAGATTTTCTCTACCATAAATGTGTCCAACCATTTCATCCAAAGAATACACTCTCGAAAAGTAAGCAAGGTTAGGGCCTGGGCATATTGCAACTGCTTTACTTTCCTTTGGTTTCAGTATGCCTATCTTTTGATACGTTGAACTACAAAGACCTTCACAAAGACATACTTTCTCTGTCACCTTTTCTAACTCTTTTTCAAATGCTGAAATAGGCAATCCTTTAGTTTTTAAATCGTTTATCTTCAAATGTTGATATTCCCTTGATGCAGTACAGATTGGTAATTCGGTAAACTCTGTATTGGTACACAAGTATTTCTTTTTGCATGGACTGCCCGGCTTTCCTTTTTTGATCCTGTCCAAACGTTCCTTATCGATTCCACTGTTCTTAAAATTATTAAACAGTACACCAAGTGGTGAAGAATTACTTAGGTAATACGAATCTTCATTTGCATTTGTAAGTTGTTGTAATGTGGATTCATCTACATTGGTCACCTCTGGTACTAATAGAAAAGGACTTCCCCAACCTGTAGAATCAAGTTGATAATGTTTGATTAAGAAATCATTTTCAGCCGCAGTCCCAATGCCCCCCTGTACGCTAATCCGCTGATTTGGCAAATCATCAATACTTATTCCTTTCTCTTTTAAGCCAGTAGTGTATAATGAAAAGAGATCTTCCTTCATTTGATGTTTGTTCTGCTTGAACTCTTCTAATATTGGTCCCAACAGATATCCTGCTGTAGCGAATGCATGACCTCCACAGTTTAGCCCACTTTCTACTCTAAACTCTGAAACCCAAATTCCTTTTTTTGCCAAGAATTTAGCTTGGATAAATGCTGATCTAAAATCACTTACTTTTAGAATGATTTTCTTTTGAATGATATTATTTTCGTCGGGGAAAAAATCGTTAAATTGTTCAATATAACTATACAATCTTGGGTTCATTCCCGCAGAGAGTATCAAAGATGAATTTAATCTGCTATTGGCAAATCCACGTAGGGCTGTAAGTGCATCGCTTTCTTCATCTCCTGTAACGCCCGCTCCATTTTCGTGGTTAACACGATCCACTTTAGACATGATATTTACATCTATCGATCCCATCTCCATTCGATTCCGCAAAATATTCTGGAAAATAGTTTTACGCTCTCCATCTGGATAATCCATCATTAATTCATATCCATGCTTCAATTGCGAATCATCGGGTAGGAGTTCAAAATATCTGCACAGATCATTCCCACTTTCAAAGGGTAGTTGCTTTAACTCTTCGAAATCTTTTGTAACCATCCGCAGCATCATGTTGAGGTAACAGGTTATCCTTCTGGCTCGTTTATCAAAACTCTGTTTTAAAATTGGCGTAAAGACCTCACCACGCAGCTTGGTATGGTATTCTCTCATGCGTTCGATTAGTTCATCATCTACAATAGAAACTACCGATGAAATACCATATATAGCTACCTTAAGTGGGCTGTCGATTGAAAAACCAAGCCCTAGAACGGGGATGTGAAATTTATGTGCCATGTTATTGTGTTGTTATGATGTGCCAAAAATATCAGCCATGCTCAAATCAACGGAATGCTTTCATCAGCTAAAAATATGATGTTGGTCACTTTTTTAGCTAAAATGTTAGCAAGGACAAACATTTAGGCTATGCGAGTGATTGCATGATATCACTTTTAGAAGTGACCGAAATCAGTATTTCAAAGTTCCACCTTTCTGAACTTTACATTATCAAAACCGAATAATATGAAACCACAGTATAGGGCTTTAACTACTCCAAAGAAAGATGATACCAAAACGATTCTCATTATCGGCGTAGTTATCTTATTCTTACAGCTTGCTTTTCATTTAACAGTTGGCGCAAAATCATTGGAGAGGACATCTTCCCTTGGTAAAGATTCATTGAATTACCAATTGAGCATACATCTCAATAATCCAGCAATAATCCAGCGATTAAATTTTCCCAATACGGTAAAACGCTTTTATGAACAAAGCAAAATGGAAACAAACTGGCTAAGGTCTGAAGAAAACTCAGGACCTACAGTGATGGCCATGCTCTTGCTTGATTGCGTAAAGCAATACGGGTTACAACCACGGGATTATCATCCAAATGTTTTAACATACGACAAGATGCATAGCCTATTCAGTGCAAATACTCAGCTATCGGCTGTACAAAAAATAGAGTTTGAATTGATGCTTACAGATGCAATGATCAGCGTAATTAATAATCTCCATTATGGAGCATTCAATCCAACATTAAGCAGGTCATCAATAGATAAAGGCGTAAAAGAGGGTCTACAGGCAGATGTTTTTCTTCATGAAGCAACCAATAGTCCTAATTTAAGGGAGGCAATCCTTACTGTACAACCTAAGATTGATCAGTACAAACAATTGCAAGGTTATATGAAACTCATTATGGGCCAATATACCTGTGATTCTTATGAAACACCAGAACAGGAGATAAGAACAATTGCTATTAATATGGAACGTCTACGCTGGATAAGTATGGAAAATAGCAGTTACCTACATGTAAATATTCCTTCCTTCAAGCTGACTTATTATACTCCTTTAAAAACAGCTGAGTATAAAGTTGTGGTTGGAAAAGCCTCAACACTAACTCCTACGCTTGTAAGTGTAGTTAGTTATCTCGAGACGGCACCTGATTGGAGAATACCTAACAAGATTTTCATTAACGAACTGTTACCTAGGGCGCAAAAGAATTTCGCATACTTCGAGAATAATCATATGGCCGTTTACAACCAGCAAGAGATTTTCGTTCCAATAAATGCACAAACAATTGCCAAGATCAAACAAAATCCAACTAAGTACCATGCAAGGCAAACCGCTGGTTGTGAAAATGCACTTGGAAAAGTTGTCTTTCGCTTTTCAAATGCTCATGATATCTACTTACATGATACGCCTGAACAACAATATTTCAATCAAAATAAACGGGCCGTTAGCCATGGCTGCATCAGGGTTTCAAATGCAGAACAACTGGCTGCGATTTTATTACAAAATGATGGACAAGAAAATCGAACAATTGACCTAAAAAAGGCAATGTCGACTTACAGCAAACAAAAATTTGCACTTAAAACACCACTACCAATTATTATAACATATCTGACTATTACAGTTGAAGATGGCCTATTGGTTAAGCATGCAGATATCTATTTGCAGGATAAAGTTTTAGAAAGCAAAATGTATAAAGCTGAACAACTAATCAGCACAACAATTAAATAATTTAAACAGATGAAAAAGATACTTGTTCCAATAGACTACTCATCGCATTCTGATAATGCAGTAAGCTATGCGATAGAAATTGCAAAGAAAATAAATGCAGATATTCATCTCTTTCATGGTTTGGAAGCCCCAGAACTTATCGCCATGCCTGGTTTTATGGTTTGGCCAGCCGAAGATTTTTCTGAAATGAAAGAAGAGGCAGATGAAGACATGGAAAAATATTTGTTAAAACTTAAAGAAGATCCAGCACATCAACAGCCCTATTTTCCAAATATCACTTTCAGTACTTCAATTGGCGTTACCACACAAGTAATCAATCAAGCTATTATAGACCAACAACCTGATCTAGTGATAATGGGGATGGAAGGTAAGGGCAAAATAGACCGTTTCTTTCTTGGCAGTACTAGCAAACAAATGATTGAAAAAGCTTCAGTACCAATTCTTTTAGTTCCAGCAATAGCTCAGTATCACCCCATAAATAAAATAGCTTTTGCAACAGATCTTTCAGAAAGCGACCTAAATTCGATTCACGACCTAGCCAGATTGTTTTGCTTATACAATCCTGAAATTCTTTTGGTGCATGCCGATGACCGTCCTTCAGACTTCCATGATCCTAAAAGTCCTTCAAGTCAATTTTTGAATAGGGTAACATGTAATATTAATTATGGCAAAATCTATTACCGACATATTAATGAAACCGATATCGACAAAGGCCTAAAATGGCTGAGCGAAAATGGACAAGTTGATATCCTATCCATGATTCACCGCCATCCAAGTATTGTTTCGAGAATTCTAGAGGGCAGCCACACCCAAAAAATGGCAAACTCAATTCACTTGCCATTGCTAGTTATGCCCGAAAATAAAACACCTATTGGATGGTAATCCTTAGAAAACATGAAAAAACTGATTCTACTTACTGACTTTTCAAAAACAGCACGTAATGCGGCTAATGTAGCACTTGAAATAGCAGTTAAAATGCAACTTGACATTCTGCTAGTGAATTCTTACTTGACACCTTTTGCAATTTTTGCGGCCGAAGGAGAGGGTAGGTCACTCCTTGATTCGGGACTTATCGCTTCAGCTAGCGAAGATGGACTTAAAAAAGAAGTTAGACGTTTACGAAGAATTGTTGATTCGAAGTCTCTGTCTGCGCAAAAGATTACCATAGAGGCAATTGCTACACTAGAAACAGTAAGCCAGGCAATTAAATCATTAACGAAAACTTTTGATATTCAAATGATGGTTATTGGTGTTCATGAAACAGCTCTTCCAGTAATTTTCTCTGCAGTTGACCTCGATCAAATGCTGCACCAATTGACATGTCCACTACTTATTGTGCCAAAAAAATTTATAAATTTTAAAGTCAACGATTTTGTATTTGCTTCCAATCTTGGAACAGGTGATTTTGCAGTACTGAATAAGATATGGAGTTATGCAAAGATTTTTAAGTTTAACATCCATATATGCCATGTTTCAGCGCCAGTTTTTGTACCTGATTTTATTGAGGAAGAAATGGTGCTTAAGTTTGAACACCATGTTGCTCTGCTGGGTCAGGGAAATATTACTTTCACCAACCTTAAAGGCAAAAATCTTGCAAAAACCCTCAATGAATTTAGTACATCAATTGGTGCTGATATGCTTGCAATCATTTATAATCCACATTCAATTAGCTGGAAACTTTTTCATAATAGTCATACAGCAAAGCTAATTCGGAATCAACAACTACCCTTACTAATTTTCCCATCAAACCCTTAAAATTACATCGATGGGAAGCTTAAAAACATTTTTTTCATTGGAGTTGAGAAGAGCCCGAGCTTTGGTAAAAAGAATTTACACAGGCAAACGTAAATTGGAAGAACTCCCGATTGCGCTACAGCATTTCCTCATCCAATCTGGTTTTATGGCGGTTGGTAGCATTCACCAAGCAAAAATTGAATGGAAGAATGCAGCACTTAAATTTAGTAAAACTGGGCAATGGAAACATATCGATTGTGTGCAACATAACTTTCTTCCTGACCCTATCCGGTTAGTTTATATGAAAACCAAAATGCTTGGCATAATTGGTCTTGAAGCGTTTGACAGTTTTCGTCATGGACATGGGGGAATGGTGATAAGAATGGCACAACTATTTAATATGACCGATGCTAAAGGCCCAGAAATTGATAAGGCAGAACTAGTTACTATATTAGCCGAGGTCATGATTATCCCTGATTATGCAGTACAAACTTATATCCAATGGGAAGAAATCAATCCTTATACGCTTCGAGGAACAATAAACTATCATGGACTAATGGCCAGCGGAATATTTTATTTCAACAGCAATTTTGTAATTGAAAAGTTCGAGACCACTGATCGTTTCTACACAGATAAAAAAGGGAAATTTCATCCCGTTAAATGGACAGCAGAGTGTAGTGGTTATACCAGACATGGCGAGATCAGTTTCCCAACATCATTTAAAGCTACATGGAATTTCCCAACAGGAGACTTTACCTACTTCCAAGGGCAAATCAACACTATTATCATTAACCCCTAAGCCATGGATACGATAGACACTACATACCCTAATCAGACAATAGCCGTTGAAAACAAAATTTCAGGGAAGAAAAAAGATAGTGAAAAAATATTTTTGGAAGGCCCTAGATCTCGTATCAAAGAATTGATTTTTACCATAAAGGTATTGTTTGAGTTTATTTCAGGATTTAGGGTGCTACACTTTCTCGGTCCATGTGTGGCTGTATTCGGTTCCGCAAGAATTACTGAAGATTCACCCTATTATGAGAGCGCAAGAAAAATTGGTGCTGGTTTGGCGGGGCAAGGCTTTACCACTATTACCGGAGGCGGCCCAGGTATAATGGAAGCTGCTAATCGTGGAGCAAAGGAAAATTTAGGTCAATCTATTGGCTGCAATATCCGTTTACCGAAAGAACAGCAACCTAATCCTTACTTAGATAAGTGGTTTATTTGCAAATACTTTTTTGTAAGAAAGGTATTGATGTTCAAATATTCGGATGCTTTTATCATTATGCCTGGTGGTATTGGAACTTTAGATGAATTCTTTGAGGCGCTTACCCTAATCCAGACTAAAAAAATCCTTGACTTCCCGATTATTCTCTTTGGAAGAAAATTTTGGGAGCCCTTACAACCGCTATTTGCTACTATGTTGGAAGCCAAGATGATTGGTGGCGAAGACCTAAATCTTGTGCTATTCACGGATTCAGTTGAAGAAACCTTGCACCATATTAAAACTATTGCAATGGTTAAACATGCGGAAAAACGTAGGCAAGCTTTCAGAAGGTTGCGCATATTGGGCGAGTAATTATGGAAAAATACTGGCTTTTTTATCTCTTGGCTTTAATAGCAGAAGTTATTGGTACGGTAAGCGGGTTTGGCTCATCCATTCTTTTTATTCCTATCGCTTCTTTATTTTTTGATTTTAAAATTGCCCTAGGAATTACCGCAATCTTCCACATCTTCAGCAACTTTTCCAAAATATATCTTTTCAAAAACGGTATCGATAAACGAATTGCACTAAAAATGGGTATTCCAGCTATAGTTGCAGTAATTATTGGTGCTTTGATAACCAATTTTCTACCGCAAACTGAACTTGAAATGATCATGAGTGCTGCAATATTTCTTATAGCGTTATATCTTCTTTTCAATACCAATAGAAAATTGAAAGATACCAATACAAACCTAATCAATGGAGGTCTGGCATCGGGCTTTCTTGCGGGACTGGCTGGTACTGGAGGCGCTATACGTGGGCTTGCCTTAACCGCTTTTGGACTGGAAAAAAATGTATTTATTGCCACCTCTGCTTTAATTGATCTTGGAGTTGATACGAGCAGGGCAATAGTATATGCAGCTAATGGATATGTCAGGAAAGAGTTTTTGTTTATGCTGCCATTTCTTTTGATCATCAGTTTTATAGGAACATGGCTTGGGAAAATAGTTTTAAAGCATGTACCACAGAACTGGTTCAAAACAATGGTGCTTGTAGTCATTCTGCTAACTTCAATTATCCAGTTATTTATTCGTCTATTTCCTATTCTTAAATAGAAACCGCTCCAAATTAATGGAGTGGTCTTTCAATACTTGGCGAAAGGGTTATCCGAATTAGGAATAATCGTTTCTCCTACGTTTAACTAATATCCTCTGAAATATAAGTAAGAAGCGTACTGATTTGTTGCACAATTTTTGATCCTAGTTAAGGTGGTTTTTTCTTCTTTTGATCTGCCTATAAGTTGTTTTAAGCTTTCTAAGTTGCCGAGAGAAAAAGACCCTAAAAACTCCAGAAAGTATGAACGCAACACCAGTTAATTTGACAACGTTTAAAAATTCAAAAAATGGATAAATTAATATAACTAGTGATGGTAAAATGAGCAAGATGCTGGTCACCATAAGCCAAATCCAATCCTTAACACCAAGTGCCTTTAAGATAACAGGGCTACTGATTGTCATAAATCCACGGAAAAGCATCCAGATCCCAATCACTAATGGCATCAAGATCATGGTCAATAACGGGTAGTTAAATACATATATACCGAGTATAGTATCAACTAGTCCTCCAACAAATATCCATCCCCAATCCTTAATCTTGTGTATGTGGAAAAGCGAAAAGATTGACTCGAAAAGACCTGTAGTCAGCATTCCAATTGCCAATAAAAGACTAAGGAAAAGGTATGATTTTTCTGGGGATAGGATAATCCAGACTCCCAAGACAATAAAAAGCACACCTCCTCCTAATAAAAGCCACCAATACCTGGTATCGTAACCTATCACATTAAATTTTCTGGGTTTCATTTCATTACCTATTTTTCTGCTGGAATATAAGCAGTGGCATGTTTGTGAATCTAGAGAGTTTATGCACGTAACTGCCGTTTACCAGTCTGTCTACCAAACTATGTTGACGATGTACCATTGCAATGATATCAACTGCCTCATTGTTTCTGATCCATCTTAAACCTTCATGAATATCGGAGTGCCATATGTTTTCGTATTTGATTTTTTTATAGTCAAGCTTGGAAACTACATTATCATAAAAGTCCTGATCTATTCCCTTAACTTCCTCAAACCGTTTTGATTCTGCGCTTGTAATATGGTAGACTAAAATCTCTGCATCTATTGGTTTTGCCAATGCACAAAGGAATTGAAGAGGCGCAAGATCATCACTTGATAAGTTGGTCGCAAACGCAATTCTTTTGATGCCATGGAATGTTGCAACACTTGGCACGTAAAGCACGGGGAAATCGGCCTCATCAATCATTTTTTTACTATTACTGCCAAGCGCCCATTGAACCAATTGCCCAGCTCCTGCCATACCCATCACTACCAGATCAATCTTTTTCCTTTTTACAGCTTCTTTTATCACTTGGATCACATCCCCTTTTTCACTTTCAAAAGTGATTTCTGGGCAAAAAGTATCAAGATTACACGCATTGTTACTTAGTTTTTCGACGAGTTGAGTAAGGTTACTATCGGATTCTTGTTCCATGTCTTCCTCATTTACTAAAGGCCAGGCAACTTGTGCGGCCATAGGCGCATCGGCAGGAACCTTAAAAGCATTGTATAAAGTTACATTAGTTTTTATCTGCTTGGCCAATTGAATGGCGTAATGAGCTGCATTTTCTGCAGGCACCGAAAAATCAGTTGCAACTAAAATCGTTTTCATATGCGATACATCTACTGTGGATTGGAGATTTCAAGCACTATCCTTCCCTCTATTTCTCCTTTCTTCATTTGTTCAAGAACTTCATTAATATCCTCAAGTTTTGCAGAGTGTACTGTAGCCTTAACTTTTCCTTCTACTGCAAATCCAATAGCCTCCTGCATATCTTTTCTGGTGCCAACAATTGAACCTCTAACGGTGTATCTGTTAAGTACGGTTTCAAAGATGGGAAGGTCAAAACTGCCCGGCGGAAGACCATTTAGTGAAATGGTTCCTTTTCTTCTCAACGCTGTTAACGCCTGTTTAAAGGCAATTGGTGAAACTGCAGTAACCAACACTCCATGCATACCACCCGTCTCTTTTTTTAAGTACAAGCCTGGGTCATTTTCAAGTGCATTAACCGTAAGGTCTGCGCCCAATTTTTTTGCTAAGGCAAGTTTTTCGTCCGAAACATCGATAGCTGCAACATGCATTCCCATCGCTTTTGCATACTGAACCGCAAGATGACCTAGCCCCCCAATTCCTGAAATCGCTACCCACTCTCCTGGCTTTGTTTCAGTTTCTTTTAACCCCTTGTATACAGTAACTCCTGCGCAGGTGATAGGGGCCATCTCCAGAAAATCTATTCCTTGCGGAAACCTAGCAACATATCTTGCATCTGCAACAACATATTCTGCATAACCACCATCCACACTATATCCTCCATTTTTCTGGCTTTCACAAAGAGTTTCCCAACCCGTGATGCAATACTCACAGCATCCACACGCACTAAAGAGCCATGGTGCGCCTACAATATCACCTTCTTTAATATGTTCAATACCTCTTCCAAGGGCAACTACATAACCTACTGCTTCATGCCCTGGAATAAGTGGAAGTTTTGGTTTTACGGGCCAATCGCCCATACAAGCATGTAAATCGGTATGGCATACACCACTGCTAACTACTTTAATTAAGACCTGATCTTCGCCAGGCATTTTTACTTCTACCTGCTCGATGGTAAGGGGCTTGCCGAACTCATGGAGCACAGCAGCTTTCATTGTTTTTGGGATTATCATTTTTGTTCTTTTTATGGTAGGGGGGATTGTTTTCATGATCAATAAATTGCTTATCCAAATTTGTTGATTACGAGAAGTTTAATTTGTGATGAGCATCAGTTTTTGATATGATGTTGAACATACGTTGGTCAGCTTAAAACCAATCAATTTCCGATGCACTAAACATACTTCAATGTGATAAATCTCATTCCATCGGATGACCTATATCATTACCCACAGCAATTTAATTCAAGAAATTTGAGGTATCAATTCAATAAAATATACGCTAGATGAATCCAGCCCCAACTTCGATACTCAAAACAACTTTAAATCAGTTAATGACCTTATTTTCTATAGCATTTCTTCTCAGTTCATGCAGCGTTGAAAAAAAATACGATCAAATCCTTACATCTAGTGCGCATGATACGCTGGCTAAACAAATCAATTATAATGCAGTAAAGAGCATTGGCTCTCAAAAAGAAATAAAGAATGATGCAATGGTATTTGATCAATATATTGCAAATGATTTCCGTTTCCCTAAAAAAAAGGAGGATAGTGTTGCAATCATTAATTATTTTGTGAAAGAATCATTTGCTCAATTGGGGAGAAGAGAATTTAGACAATGGGATGTTGTTGTGATAAGAGGAGTACTCTTTCAAATTAATCTCGAAAAGAAACCTAATTTTGAGCGGCCCTTAACTCACAACCGTCCAAAAATAGAACTGATTGGGATGCTCTTTTTGTTGTTGGGAGTTTACTTTTTTAATTAATTGTTCATCAAAATAATGCATCCATTCTAAGGAAGGGATTAAGGCTGTTATAGGTTAGTCTAACAATTAAATAATATTATTTGCCCATCACAATATAAGCAGGATATGATTCACGATTAGGTAAATCAAACTCTTCATCGTAAGGTTGTATCCCTGTGCCATTGTTATAAGATGCCACACGTTTTACACCGGTTGCTGTGCTACCGCCAACTCCATTGATTACATTTTGGATATTGCCTGAACCAGAAAATCGAGTAATACACAGCTTTTCAAGTTTAACGGTTGCACGATTAGGTATTTCAAAGCCATTACTCTTATTCACATTCCCATCTGTCCCAGTGAAAACTGCGTAAGAGCCCATGCCGATGCCATGATATTCTTTTACCGTGTTTGCTAACTTGAATGCAGCATAACCTTTAACTCTGCCTCCTTGACTGCTCCAACTTGTTTGAGTTGGTGCATCGTATGGAGGTTCGTTTTGTAAAAAATAGGTTCTGCCACGCTCACCCAACCATAGCGCTTCATACTCTTGGTAATGTTCAACAAATAGGGCGTACAGTGTGACATCATCACCCGTCACAATAAGTCCGTTTTTACATCTATCTCTTGTCCAACGGGCATTTCCTCCACGTTGCGTACCATGGTCAGCACGCCACAGCCAAAAGTGGTCGCCAACTACGTTGTTGCTGTTAATTTGCATAGAGGCATGAATCTGAATATTTTTTGATTGAACCCCACCCACTCTACACGTAATATCCGTAAGCAAGATCGGGTTTGCAGTATGATCTTCATTTGCTCCTTCTGCGCCCACTCTAATTTGATAGGTTGTACTATTGAATGAATCCATCAACAACCCAGCAATGATAATTCCATCCTTATCGTCAGCATAAATACATCCCCACGTGTTTTTCTCGGTAGGCTCCAAAGTTACCGAAGCGATACCAGCACCTAGTAATATTGCATCTTTTCTATTTACTTGAATAGGTGCATTTAATGCGTAATGTCCGGGTGTGAAAAATATATTTTTGCCAGCTTTTAACGCATTATTTATTTCTACTTCAGTATCACCTTCTTTAGCAACATACCAATCGGTCAGCAAATCTTGAATTTTGCCTTTACCCATGTCTGTTGATGACCAAGAAACACCTACTCTATCCTTTTGCCATGCTGGAACAAATACTTTGTATTCATGATCATCATCTATAAAAAGAAAGGGTTTTTCTCTAATCATTGGTGTGGTAGCAATGGGAGAATTAACACTATCCGCTTTTGGAGGATTGACACACCCTTGCCAAACCATATTATAAGAGCCGCCCATCTTTCCAGAGCCTGAAGGGAAAACCGTATTTCTGGTGTACCATTGCTGTTGTCCGCCCCAGTTTGGTCTAATTGATGTGTAATGCGTGTCGGCAATAAAACCACCGCTTCCCCAAAAGTTACTTGTCCCAATATCTGAAATATATTTTGACGTGCTTTCAATCAACATTCTTCGTGCACTAGTAGATTGAGAAACCGTCCAAGCAAAATCTCGCATCACGGATACATTTTCTACAGAACGCCAAAAAGTGCAGGTAGCATTAGCTCCGCCCGAAAGGTGGGGTCTGGTGAAGATAGCACCTAATTTAACAGCATCAGGTACTTTACCTAAACCTCCAATGTGTGCATAAAATCCTAATTCTATAGCGTTAGCAGTGGAGGATGAAGCAGAACCTGAGCCTCCTGAATCGTACGTTTGCCCATTCACATTTGCTTTGAAATAATAGGCTTGACGCTTTGTCGTCCACTCGCCATTTGCGCCTCCTCGACCAATGGTGCTAAAGTGCGAATTGATTTCGTTTCTAGCAGTTGCTACAGTTTCATATTTGCGATCATAGAAATACATATTGTCACCAAAAATCTGATTCTCTAATGAAACTATGATGGTGATCGCATTACGTGTAATTTTATAATAATTTTCGTACTTATCTGCATTTGGTTTTGCATCTGTAAATGTCAATTTAGAAGTTGAATCCACTACTACAAAATCTGAAGCCAAACGACTTCCTCCTCTAGTAATTACATAATTTCCAGAAGACCCAAATGATGGCCATGATAACGTTAGGCTATGTTTCTTCTGGTTGTAAATAATCTCTCCATGGATTTTATGTTCCTGGTTTTCATTAACTAAATAAGATGCTACAAAACTACATAGGGTAAACAGTACAGCAACTGCTGCAAAAACAGGGATTATCTTTTTATTCATCGTAACTTCTTTTTATGCAATAGAGAATTGGGAAGCAAATTACAAATTTTGATACTAGATTTTAGTACTACTTTTACGCTACAATTGGAAATAAAGCGAAGGAACATTAACTGAGTACACAACGTTAATGAGAAAGAAAAAACCCACGAAATTCGAGTGAAGTTCGTGGGTTGCCGTATGAGAATCGATCTCTTTTTATGACTATCGCAGCTACTCTTAGCAGAGATTATTTTTACTGAAATCACGTTTAAAAAGTAGCTTACCATTTTGCTCAATATAGTCGCCTGATACCATTAAGTAAGGATGATTAGGCGAATATCCTGCGCTGTGGCTTCTCACACTAATTTTGTCGTTAACTTTCAGGTCATTTAGCTGCTCAAATTCCTTAGGAGTAAATTGCATCATGTATTCTTCGTCATCAATCCTAACGATTAGCCATTTTATTCCTGATGATTTCCCGTTACGTTGAAAAGTAACAGATGTTACTACGGCCTCCATAGTAGTGAAAGCCTTTATGTCCTTCTTTATTTTATCGTAGCTGGCATGTACCTTTTTACCTTCAGGAGAAGCCTCCCATGTTTTGTACTTTATACCATCTGGAGAAGCTTCCCATTTTTTCTTTTCATTCATCAAACGGGATTTTTTGTCAGCAACAGATGATGATTTTAAAGATGAATTCTCAGGAGTTTCATTTTTAATTTCACGATTAGCGAATACTAGTCCGCTCACTACAACTAGCGCTAAGATGAGCGCATAAACCACATTTTTTTTATTTTTCATGTCCTTTCAAAATTGATTGAGCGAATCTACATTGACATTCTTCAACTCGAGCAGTTTGGATTGTAAATAAAAATGTAAACTTTGTAAATAATTGAAAATAGTAGCGCAATAAGCTAAAAAAGCCATCCTAAAGAATGGCTTTTGTGGTCCCGACGAGAATTGAACTATTCACTTCATGTTCTTTTATCAACGCTTTACAGACTGCTATTTCGTTGACTCCACGAATTTCCCATTGTCCTGAAGTATACTTTATATGTTTTTGCTTATATAAACATACTAAAATAATGAAATTTATTCAAGTCATCTAGGAAAAATTAGTTATATACTAGGCTGTTTTCCAATATAATACTTTTTGAACCATCCCGCTACATTATCCTCCTCAACCTCATCCCAGACTTTTTCATTATCAATTACCTTGAAATGACCACTGAGTTTGAAAGGCTCATCAGCACCCGAATTGTCGAAGAAATAGGATTGATAGGACACTTCAGCTGCATCATAAAGGAGTTCCAATGATCTATAATAGCGACTTTTGATTTTATCTTCAGGTACATCGTGACCGCCTTGTTTAACTCTTAATTTTACACGGAATTTATTAATCTCTGGAGATTCGGTAGATACGAAATAAAGATATACCTTATATCCCTCGGCTTTTGCCTTTTCCATAAATTCAATATTAGATTCATGGGAAAACACAGTTTCGAATGAAAATCTTTTCTTCGCAGCTAAAAGCCCTTCTCTAAGAAACCGGGCAATCAGTTGAGCGATTCGATCAGAATATATGGCTTTGATTACTAAAACTTTATCTCCAGATACTTCAATTGAACTTTGAAGATCCTCATATTCAAATCCGGGCATTAATAGACCAGATGCCTGCGCAAAATCTAAGATATTTTGCAGGGTTGCTGATATTGCATAGGGTTTGAACGAAAATGCATTGGTAGAAAGTTTTTTTGCAATATCATCCGCATTAACATACACGCCAAAATCTATTTTTTTTCCTCCCACCTTACTGCCCATAATTCCTTTTATTACAGTACTTTTTCCAGAGCCGTTAGGTCCGGCGAAGACTTTAAGACGTAATTGTGGACTTCCTTTAGCTGTGCTCAAAATAGATTATTTTAAACCCAAGTCTTGTACTTTTTCAATATTTCCGTCGCTGTATTGTTTAACAAGCCAGCCGTCTTTTACAGTAACCACATAGCCCATTGTCGTCATCGCACTTTTTGCGGCAAACTTGCCTGCGCTTTTAGCTTTGGCAACTAATGTGCGTTTTGTAAGATAGGAAAAGCCATCACTTGTAGTTTGTCTCGAAATATGTTTTTTAACCTTTGCCATAATATAAAGTTACAAATAATTTCCAAAATCGTTTAAATACGGACGGTTTTTTGTTGCTTTCCACAACTTGAAGAACCGATTCCCGAGATAGTCTCGCAACTTCATGCACTGCTATCAATCCATGATTTATTTTATCCCCTAAAGCAATTATATTCTTGTTATCGCAATCTATTTTGCACGTAAAAGGAAAATCTGAATCAATGTTACCAGAGTTGAAATCATATTCCTTAGGCCCATAATATTGTCCCTTAGGCATTAAAACCATTGACAAAAACTGGTGCATTTCCATTGATGCAACACCTAGGCTAAATGCGAATACATTCTCCCCACCATTGATAAAGTGTTCCTTCGGAAGCCCCTTGATATAATGTTGATCTTCTAACATTCCCGACATTTCTAGCGCTACATCTTCGGGAGCATATTGACCTAAGCATTGCATACAAACCCTTCCTGGAGCTATAGCATGTGCTTTCCACCGTGCTTGGTTCAAGTTGGTATGCTTACTATTTATTTCTGCATCAATACCACCATCAATGACTGGGATTAGGTTCGCAAAAGAGATACGGTCAATAACGAATCTTGGCCATGGACGGTCAACGCAGCAAAATAGAATATCGCAATCAAGGGCCTCTAAAAGGCCTTCCTTTTCCATTACGCTATATGGAATGGCATGGACATGTGTGGGTCTATCTGATGATATTCTTTTCAGGTACTTTTTAATCTCATCGACCTTTAACTTACCAATTGATTCTGGGCCAATACCCTGCAATCTGTCAAGGTTCTTCCGTTCTACTTTATCAAAATCTATCAGTGATATTTCTTGTACTCCTGTTCTGATGAGTGATTCTGCAATAATTGACCCCACACTGCCTAAACCGATAATACCTATTTTCAGTCTAGCTATTGCAGCTTGTTTCAGTTCACCCCAAGAGGAAATCGTCCTTGTAAATTCTTCGCCGAAAATTACCTTTGGTGAAAGTTTGTCGTAGAAGGAAATATTTAGCCCTTTTCCTACAACTTTAACCTTTGAACAGAAATATTTATTATAAGTTTTTGGCGCTTCCTTAATCCAAAATCTTGCACTCCATAGGCCATCTTGACTAGTTGTCATGCCTAACAAAGGTAACCCTGTCGCGGCTTTAACTCTTGGTGCCAGCATCTGTTCAGCTTTAATGTCATCCTCGCTCATGCCCTGCCACCCATTTGAAGGATGGCTGTGCATAAAACATATGCCACATTTTTTAGACACAGCCATTTCGCTGACCCTGTCGAGGAACTGTGAATTGAAACTTACGTTACCATGTACGTTTCTATCTCCTTTTCCAGGCAAAATAACTTCTGCTATGCAGGCAATAGTGTTATTCTTTGATTCCGCAATGTTATAAAGCGCAAAGCAAAGATCTTCCTGTCCGTCTGAACGGATTAAATGGGATTGCAACAACTTGTTGTCGCTTTCTGATATTCCTACTGTGTAACTCATTCGAAATCTAATAATGTTCTTAAAAATGCGATATAGGTCTTCATATCCTTATCAGTATTTTCCCAATCTGCAAAGGGCCTGCTCCAATATTGAAAATCTGAATTTGGTAGCTCCCTGGCATGCACCCCGCCAAATGGATGAGTTCCACCACCACCCGTTATCGGAAGCAGTTGAGGCTTAATGTGTGGCCCAGACGGAGGAATTGAAGGAAATTGAGGAGCGTTGATCGCTACCTCAATTTCCTGTCCCTTAAACCTGCCAAGGGGTATAATGAATTTAAACCCTATAAAGTCCGCTGTATAAGCTATTGTCTCATAGCCGAGCTTTTCCAGCTCCTCTTTAATTTGCAAAGACCCTATCATGAGACTGTTGTAGGTGAAAGTTTACAACTCACAAATTTCATTTTGTTTACAATGGCGATAACATAATCCATATCGTTTTTGTAGGTGATCTCTTTATGTTCTAAGATCTGCTTCAAATAATGGTTATCGGCATTTATACCTGCAAGCACCAAAATTTCTTTTGGTGTCATGAAAAGCAATGCAACCGGATAAGTTTCATCATCTACTTCGATCTTGGTAGAGGGTAGTGGCTTGATGAAAAAGGTTTCGATCTCTGGGTTAGTGAGATCAATTTCTTCATCAAGCTGTACCGGTTCAAACTCCTTTTTTGAAAGCTTGTACAGAACTTCATAATCAACTGAGTGAGGTAATCCAACCAGTACCAATAATTGTTTGCCAGTAATTGAGGGCGCATCAAACTTGAACGTTCTTTCGTTCACGAGAATATCAAATGGTTTCATTCTTGTATGTGGAAGTTGAAAAGCCTTCCACTATTATATGCTAAGGAAATTATTTTTTTTGCCACCTGATGGAAAAAAAATCTAAGTTTACAGCATATATAGTTGAAGGCTAATGAATTTAAATAAAAATATACTATCGGGGCAGGAACTTTGGGACAGGTTGAACCAAGAAGATTGGGCAGCGATCATACCAAAGTTGCACTACTACTCGTTAAACAGACTGCAAAGATTTGATTTTCTTCATAGCCGCTATGATGTAAAAAACCTATCGGCACAATTTGCTGATGAAGCTATTAGGATGGTATGGGAGCAAGAAAGAAAATGGAATACCAATTATTATACAGACCTGTATGTCCTTCTGAAGGGTATTGTCGATAGTCTTCACTCAAATTTCCTTCATTTGAAAGAAACTGAAATCACCGAGGCGCTCCCTGAAGATCAAGAGACAATAGTCTCACAATTAGCAAGTGATCCAGAGCACGATTATATTATTAAGGAAATAGAAATCGAAATAGCAAAAATTCTTAAAGATGATGCCGAAGCAATGGAAATATTCGATTGTTTAAAGAATGGGCTAAAGCCAAGGGAAATATCTGCAGAACTCGACATTGAGATTGAACACATTTACAATATTATTAAGCGAATGCAACGCAAATTAAAAAAATACGACATCAACTAAGCAAACAATCATGCATAAAAAAGAACAAAGCCTACAGAAGCACTTAAATGATGCGCTTATAGAAATCAGTGATAGCCATCCGTCACATAGTCTGGAACTACTGGCAGCAAATGGTGTAAATACCTCTGCTTTAATGAAGAATTCTTTGGAAAAAATTAAAGGATATAATATTACGCTTTCCAAATCTGCGGCAGCAGATGAAAAGAAAAAAAGGATAGCAACACTAAAGAACAAGATTAATGAATACTTAATGATTAATCCTGAGCGGACGAAACGTGTTTTGAATACCTGCTTGAAAGGTAATTTCAAAGTTCAATTTCAAAGTTCAAAAAAATTGGATACTGCATTGTTGGAAAACCTTGATGAGCATGTCACTATTGAAGACCTTATTCAAAGATTAGATTCTGAAAACGAATCTGAATAGGAATCCATCTCAAATATCCCAAAACATTTACAAGTAAAAAATAGTTATTTAATATATAGTACTATTGTATTATATATTTTTACTTATATTTATATAAGGTATTTATTATATTTGCCAACAAAATAAATTTATATGAATCCTATAAACAAGCTGAGCTTTTCAGATATACTTAAAAGTAATAGTACTTTTAAACCTGGAAAAATCAAAGAGAACAAAGAGGAGTTAAAGCAATTTATTATCGATACGAGGAAAGAACAAGACGCAATACTTAGATTAAAACATTTGAATGACGCTCAATTAAAAGTCATTATCAAGTTATAAGTTATTTTGGACGTTCTCAAGTTTAATTCCTCCAATCTGGCCACAGCATTCTCGAATTTGCATACTGATATTGACATGGTTAAAACCAAAAACCATTTTCAGTATTTCAATAATTATTTGGGTGAAAAAGGTCTAAGAGCAAAATCAATAGTTGTAGAGGATAAGTATATTAGTAAAGACTTTCTCCATGATTTTGCAAGCTATTATGCTTTCTGTTTTACAGATTACGATAAATTTTGTAAGCGTTTACATTTTTTCTCTTCATCATTTAGCTCTGAGGAATTAGATAATGCTGTCTTTGATAAGGAATCCAAAATATGGGATTTCATATTTGGGTTTTATTGTTATCAATCCCATACCTATTACAATGATTGGCTACACTGTCCTCAAGACCTATTCATCAGGTGAGAATAGCCATTTACGGAAATTTTGGGGTTTAAGAGATTATAAAATTCACTTTCTTGGAAAAGAACTGGTAATTAAATCTCTTGCTTTTCAAGAACAAGATAATGTCCTTGCTGCTTGTGCTACTACTGCTATCTGGTCAATGTTGAATAAAGCCTCGATCAATTTTCACACCACCTTAAAAGTCCCAAGTGAAATTACAAAGGACGCAGACAAGTTGCAAAACGATGGAAATAGATTGTTTCCGAATAAGGGTCTTGGAACCTTACAGATTTGTCAAGCAATTGACAACTCAGGCTTGGCGCCAGAAGTGAGAACTGGAACTGAGGAGATAACCGACCACTATGAAGAAGTAGATGAGTTTATTGACAACTTATATCTTAAAAAGATAATTTATGCCTATGAACCAATAGGCATACCTATAATATTGGGAATAAAAGTTCCTAACAAGGGTTCTTATGGTTACCATGCTGTGGCCGTTTGTGGGCACAAACTATGCGATAAAGATAATAAGCTTTATAATTCAAATCCATATATCGCAAATCGAATTGAAAAAATTTATGTTCATGATGACCAGTATGGCCCTTTTGCCAGAGTTCCTTTTGTCGAGCCTAATGGAATAGCAACACAATGGTCAGTTGACAATCCTGACAATTTACCAAGCTTTGTAATTACAATGGTTATCCCGGTTTATCCAAAAATCAGGATATCCTATGAAGATATTGAAGCCATCGTATCAAGTTTTCAACGGATTTTCATCAGAGCATTCTCTAACGAGCTAGAAATTCTTTCTTGGGATATTAAAATTGATTATAGTGAAGCATTTAAAGAAAATGTCCTGGGTTACAAAATTGAAAATGAAGAAAAATTAGACATCATAAAACAAAGCATGCCCAAATACATTTGGATTGCAACCTGTTATGTCGAGGAAGATAAGCTAATCGAATTTACTTTTGATGCTACCGATGTAAGCAATGCCATGCTAGGAAAAAATATCATTTGCTATTTTGATTCAGAAGTTCGGAAGCAACTTCGTGACTATCTAATAGATTATAAAACAGATTTGCGCCAAGTATTCAAAGAGAGAAGTGGAGCGAATTACTTAGATTTTATGATTAAAAATCTCTAAAGCTGATAATCGCTATTTATCTTCAATTTAATAAATGCTCTCATCATTGGGTTTGAAAAGCGATACCTAACAATAATTCCTTTATCTAGCTTTTGTAGGATTGAACCCCTCTCTTCTTGACATATTTGCTTTAGATTGTATGCTATTGTACCGGCCTTCCTATCCATGGAAGTAATTTGATTATACTGATCGATAATATCAGATAAGCTGAAACAATTGAATTCATCTAGCGGAGCTTCAGCACACGCAAAAAGAACATTCTGCCACTTAATAGTAGCACTTGAGCCGACGACGGCTTTTCTATAAGCAGAAATTAACTGCTCATTGGTGTTTTCAATTCCTTTATTGATTGCAATCCTCAGATATGCCTCAGTAAAATCAGTGTGGTCATTCATGATGATTTCTTCAGCACCGTACTTGCATAATAGATGAATGTAGTGTGGAAATCCAGAAGAAAATTCTACTATTTTGCTTTTTACCTCTTTGCTTATGGAAATGTCAAGGCAGTTTAAGCCATGTTCAATAATATGTTCACTTTCTGGATCTGACATCCTTGGCATTTTAATCTGCCTTAAACATCGCTCAAGGCTTTGATGGCTACCAATCAAAGTATCAATCGTATCTGCTATGCCTACCAACACAATGGTAGTATTGGTGACATTATCAGAAAATGACTTAATTAAATCGGCAAATGACTCACGTGTTTCAGAATCCAAGATGTTATCGAACTCATCGAAGATAAACAAGAACTTCTTCGGAGCATACTCCTCTAAAATTGCTTCTATTTCACTTTGCACATTCTTACTCTCAAAATCGATAATGCTGTCTAAAGAAATCTCAATATGCTTTTCGATCGGTCTAAAACCGACTCCAGAAGTGGTTATTGATTGACTTATTTTGCGGAAAATTTTGCTCCATAAGGTGGCGAAGGTATCCTTTCGATTACAAGTAACCTTTACTGGATATATGTTCGTGAGCGTATATGTCATCGTGTTAGCTAGTGAGGTTTTTCCAACACCCCTTTCTCCGTAAACGATAGCATGTTGACCAACTTGATTAATAGCCTCTGCAGTCTTTTTCAACTGATTAAATCTTCCAGAAAACAAACTTTGTTCTTTTATCGGCGCTGTGGGTGAAAAAACTTTTTCGAGTTCTGCCAACCGTTCTTCTTTAGTCATATTTATTATTTAAGAGCTACATAAATGTCTAAACAAATAAATTGTAAAGCAATAGTTGTTAAGAAATAGATTAATTTATTAATAAGCAATTAAGTATTTGTTACAATTATCATTTCCTACTTAAACTTCGGCAATTAAGCTTCCAACTTTTTGGTTGAAGTTTTATGCATCCAATCCATTTTCAAGACAAGGCCTCCCAAGCAAAACCCTAACCAGAGATAGGCAAGGTGTTTTGCGTAAAAAATACATCTTGCTATCAAAAAAGTTAATTAATTCCTTCATTATACTTTTCTAGAAAAGTATAATGGTCACCTTGAGTCAAGATTTTCAATTTTGGCTTGATAATGTACAGTTATTACTCTCTGTAGTGAGTCGCTATTTTAAATTGGTGACTCAACGATTTCCAAGCTTTTAGTATGGCAATTTAATGGAATTTGTCATATCCTAAATATACAAAGGCTGTAATTTCAATATTTACAGCCTTTGTATATTTTGTTGATGCTTTTGTGGTCCCGACGAGAATCGAACTCATATCTAAAGTTTAGGAAACTCCTATTCTATCCGTTGAACTACGGGACCATTGAGATGCAAAGATATAAATATCTAGCTCATGTCCCATTAGTGTAGTCTCCTTATAAACTATAATTTTAAAGAAGAAATTTTTAAAATATATGCTTTGCCCAAGCTAAACTTAAAATGATTTTCCTGCAGCAGTTCTTTTATTTTAGGACTACTAGTTAAAACATCAAATAAATCTCTAGCAACAGCAGAACCTGAAATATTATTTTTCACCTTTCCATTTTCTATTTCTAAGCTAAAGCTATAATCTGCCTTGTTGCGGTTGCCTAAGCTGTGCAGGTCAGATTTAGTGAAGCCGATCTCTTGTTCTTCAGTTAGTGCTTTTTTGAGCTGTATAGCAAATACAGGAAGATATCTCTTCCAAAGAGGATAATATAAATTTATTTGAGTCATCATATTGTGTAATCTGTTTAGTTCTTTATACGTTTAGAGGCTAATGAATGGCAGAATTAAATCCTTTTCTATGAAAATACTTTTTCAACTTTACCACGAGGTGTGGTTCTTGGAATTCTTCTCGTTAAGGGTTCATTTTAGTCAACCCTATTGCCCATTGCAAAGGTGCTAATACTTTAGTTAAGAAGATGTATGATAGAGAGAAATGTTTTTCTTACAATTCATCCCTAATCCATGCGTTAACTAACTTTCAGAAAAACAACACTTTTTCCACTAATTAAGCCGGTTGGCTTTCCATTTTTAAGCTGTTCACAGTACAAAACATAAAGTACTTGAACGGTTTCTTGTAAGGCTGTGAATTGGAAATGTAATGTCCCTGTCTTTTCTCCTTCCTTAGTTACTCCTGCTAACTTTTCTATAGCGTAAGGAATTAACAAGGTTTCATCAGCGGCAATACGTAATAGACTTAACTTGTAAGCCGTCGTGTTATTTAAGTAATAGTTAAGCTCGATAGCACACTTTATCTGTTCTTTTTTATGATAAAGTGTAAATCTGCCTTTTTTAGAAGAGGGGTAATCCAACCTCATTTCCAGTCCATTAAAACCCGCATAATTATAAACCTGATTAGCCTTTTTCTGCTGACGGAAAACAGATACAAGTCTGCTCCAAAACTTGCCATTTTTAAAGCCAGGTGCAAATTCATTAACGGCATCAAAGATGATTTTTGCCATTAAGTTAGCTTGAGTTTGGTGTGTTGAGCTGGAAATCATCCCTTCAGATTTTTTCCAAACCGTTCTTTTCTTCCTCCCATGAAAACCATAGGCATTGCTATCTACAAAAGTAATATCACCAATGGTACCACTTAATTTAACGATTGAACGAGCCTTTGCCATAAAAAATGTATATTTAAAAACCTTTCAATATACAACGATTTTCCGTTACAAATCTCAATTATTTCTTATTGCTTACCACGACATTACGGCGACCTTATGGCGACCTTACCGCGACTTATGTCCTAGAAGAGTTCTTGTTTAGTGCTACCTTAGTTTAGGTTAACTGCTGGTTTTGGTATACTCGGTTCTTTAAAATTGGTCATTTTCTCGAACAAGAATCGGATTAATGTAGGACCTGGTGCTGAGTAGGTAGTATATCAGCACAAACAAATGTTGATGATTAAATCAATAGAATTATCCCCTTTTGCTTGTAAGGAAAAGGGGATAAAACTTAATTAATCACAATACTTTCAATTCCTTTTGCTAAGGCATTGTCTTGAACTCCAGGAACCGAAGTACCTTCTACACGAACAACGGTTACATCGGTTATGCCCAGAAAACCAAATACCGATTTTAAGTAAGGGGTTGCAGTATCGTAACTTGCCATTGGGCTATCTGTATAAATTCCTCCTGCAGAGAAAGCGATGTACAGTTTTTTATTTTTAATTAATCCCTCTGGACCATTTTCATCATACTTAAAAGTAACTCCAGCTCTACTAATATGATCTATCCATGCTTTTAAGTTAGAAGGGATACCAAAATTATATAACGGTACGCCAAGCACGATAATGTCTGCGTCCATAATTTCGGCAATAGCTTCATCGGAATGCTTTATGGCAACTAAATTTTCTGGAGTTCTGTTTGCTGCTGGCGTAAAAAAAGCATTTAAATGTGCTTCTTCTAAATGAGGAAAGCGCTCCTCTACCAAACTAACTTCCTTCACGGTACTATCCGCATACGCTAATTGGATTTTATCTATAATGGCATTTCCTAATCGGATACTATAAGAGGCATCTCCCCTTGGGCTAGAAATAATGTGTAATATCTTTTTCATTGTTTTATATAATTTATGTCGACAAATCTATTTACATTTGGTTGTAAAAAGTTAGTAGTATACAAAAGGTTAGTGCTAATGTTTTGTATAGTATCATGATAATCAAATAGTTATGGAAAAAGAATACACTGAGGAAGGTTGTAATGCTTTTTTAAATCCTATTGGGGATGCCTTATATGTAATTGGTGGGAAGTGGAAACTACGCGTAATTTCTGGACTAAGAGATGGGAGCAAGAGATTTAATGAAATTCAACGAGCTGTTCATGGAATTTCGGCTCGTGTGCTTTCGGCAGAGTTAAAGGAATTAGAGCTAAATGGTTTTGTAAAAAGGGTAGTTCATCATCAACAAATACCTGTAGTTGTGGAGTACGAACTTACTGAATATGCAGGCAGTTTAAGCAATGTGCTACATGCTTTAGCAGACTGGGGAACGATGCACAGAGATAAGTTAAGGCAAGAAAGGTAACGTTTTGTGGCAGTTTAACAGGGTCTTAAAAGCTTTAGTCAAAAAAAAATTTCCGAAACCGTTACTTATTTTGGGTGTTTATCAAATATACCATCTAATGATACTAATTTGTTTTATTTAACAATTTATAGTCATGGCAAAATATTCAGAAAAAGCAAGCGAAAAAGTAGAAAGAGCAATGCATGAAAAAAAAGAAGGAACATTAAAAACCGGAACGGGTAAAAAAGTAACTTCTAAAAAACAAGCCATAGCAATCGGCTTATCAGAAGCTAGAAAAGAAGGCGCAAAGGTTCCAAAAAAGAAATAAGTATGAAAAATTTAAATTAATCATCTTTTTTATGCACTAAATAGTTCATGCGCATTTAGGCAATGTACTGTGTTATTAGGGGAGAATGCAGTTCGCATTCTCCCTAAAGAAAATTAGCATGAAAAGATGATTACCACCAACCTCTAACGTTATAAATTACCGCTTGTGGTTGTTGTGAATTGGCATAAGCTGCAGCTGCAGTATATGCAGATTTTAGTACATCCGCATCTGCTTGTTGTTGCTTAAAGATAAAATTCCACTCGCGTTTATCGTTTTCTTTGATGCTTTTTGCAATTTGATTGACAAAGTTTTTCACATCTGTATAGCAAGAAGAATTAGGGTCTATTTGTGATAAGATATCGCCAGCTTTATTTGCACCTTCAAAGTTCTGATTGGCTGCCCAAACGGTTTTCGCTTCCATTAATCTTACTTGACAAATTTTGTTGATGTGTTTTTTGTAAATCGGAATGATAGCTGCTCTTGCTTTACTGTAACACGCACTACTTGCTTCTGGTATGCCAGATAATTTGTAAAATGCTTCTTCATATCTTCCTTGATTGGCAAGGCTTTGTGCATCACTGATAATGAAATCGCAACGGGTGTTGTAGTACTTTAAGATTTTTGCTTTTCCAGATTCTAAAAATGACTGAATTGCGCTATTGTTGCCATTGATGTTTTTTATAGCGGAAACATAAGCCTTGGTTTCATTTTCTCCCACACCTTTTACACTAACAGTAGTGCTGGCGAACTTTGTACCGTCTATGCCATCGCCTACATAAAGTGTTACATCTAAAGATAACGTAATCATAGTTGGAGCTGTAGCCGTAATATCTTTTGAAAGTACACCAACATTAGCCGTGATGATAAATCGTTCGCTCACGTTGCTGCCACCTATGCCATTTTGAGAGATGAGCTGATTTAACTTATTAGACAAAATGCTTCTAGCTGATTCTGGCATTCTCTCAATTTGATCGGGTACGTACGCAGCAAGCGTTATTCTGCCTAAATCATCTGATTTACCCTGGGTGTTTTGAGCATAAGTGCTTAAAACACAAGAAAGAGTAATAAAGAAAAGTAGTAATTTTTTCATGTTTAGCTTTTTAAGTTTATTTATCTCCCAAAACAATTACAGCCTGGCCAAGTCCTTTGGTCATTAGTTTATTTACTATGGTATAAGGGGCTGCGGTAAGGAATTTCTGAAGATTTCTGGTAAATCCTCTTGCATCAATTGCATTGCCTGAAGCATCGTATAAAGGAATACGCACTTGCTCGAATAGCAACATGTTTTCTGTTGATTCACTTGTGCTAAATCGGCCTTTAACAGTATTTGCTCTCATCCAATTTTCGATGATTGTACCTAGTTCTTCGCCACCGTATTCTTTCTCCAGATCACCATTCCATTTTTCGAATTTCTTCACACGAACAATGATTTCACGTCCATTCGCAAATAAATCATCAAAATGACGTTGCAAGCCTGCGTTAAAATTATCAATCTTGTCAATGACTGCTTCTTCTAGCATTACTGCAGGGTCTGCGCTAAACGAAGGATTCCCTGTTCCTCCAGCTGTTGCAACTTCCTTATCAGTATAGGCATCAATTCCTTGTAGCGTAAAACGGATAGATTTTTTAGGTCCGGTTTTTAAAACTTCGAACGTTAACTGCATAATGATGTCGGCTTTGGCAGTTTTTCTTAATTTATCAATTGGAGATTCAACTACACCACTACCGCCACTTTTAGAGGTTAACATTGCATCTTCAGCACTTTCAGAGGCTAATGATTTCATTACAGATTCCATGTTTTTTAGCGGGAAACCTCTATCTGCCATCAAACCGTTAATTTTGCTAATCATTGCAATGAGATCGGCATTTTCTTGAAATGCTCTTTTATAATCAGGAACTTTTTCTTTCGTTCCCTGATTATCGAATTCCTTCATATACCCATTCTGATTGCACCACACATCGCTTGGTACCACCATAATGGTTGGTTTTTTTGCTTGAGAGAATACAGATGTGGTAAAGCCCAGTATCATTAAAGATAAGAGCATTATTTTCATGACTTTTAGTTTCATATTTATCTTTATGCTAGGTTATTGTTTAAGAATGCCATCGGCAATCATTTTTTGTTTGAGATCTGGTTTTTTAACTTTAATGATAAATCCACTATTGATCATTCTTTTTGCATACTGAGGATCTTTTGAAAAGTTCACCTCAACCATATCATCCTTAATAAAAGCGTAGTTTCTATATTCTCCGCCATCGGCGAAAAACTTATTAAAATAAGCTTCATTTTGAGCTTTGATATTTGCTTCGGCAAGAATAGGTTTTACATCACATGTCGCTTTTCCCTCTACAATTCCTCCAAACAAAATGTCATTTATTGCATTCTTTTTAGCTTGCTCAATAACAGTAACGGTTTCGGCAGTATTAGACCATGCATTTACAATTTGAGTTCCATCTAGCTCAACACTAACGCATTCGGTTTTATGCGTGTAATAGTTATTTGCAATTTTAGGAGTAGAGCAGCTTGCATAGCATAGCAATACAGCTAAACCAGTGCTTAATAATTTAGTTCTCATAATTTAAAGATTAAAAGCCAGCATTAAGAGATTTTAGAATTCCTGCGTCTTCTAGATCTTTTCTTAGCAAGGCAACATTCACAGAAACTAGCACACCAATTTTGTATTCTTTACCAACCCTTAATCTGTCTTCTGCTGCTACGGCGCCATTAGCCGCTAAAGAAACAAACTTCATGTATTTACCACCTTCGCTAAAAAAGTCAGTAAAAAAATCTTTCTTTTCTTCTTCGATATTCACGTTTGTAGTTAATGGTGGTTTCCCCGCAATACCTGTTTTTCCTGGAAACCCTTTAAATATGATGGCATGCACTGCATTCTTTTTTGCTTGTTCAATCGCAACATCTGAGCGCTTTGAGTATGACCAAACTTTAATTAAATAGGTTCCTTGTACGCCAGTACCGGCTACTTCAACTTCATACCTCCAAGCTTCTGTTGCTTCGTCGGCCTTTTTCTTTGCATGCGCTTGCGCTTGAGCAGTTAGGGTAAACCCAACAATAAACAAGCACAATAAGAGCGAACTTAAGATGTGTTTTTTCATCTGTGTATTAAATTATAAATAGTTTGTTTATTTTATTTGTCTGATTAGCATTCCGGCTGCGAAGTTTTTCCCGCCTTTAAATGTTGTTCTATCTAGTGGAGTTTTAGACTTGCTTTTTTTATCTTCTTTTTCAGATACTTCACCTTCCGCAGCATTGTATCTGTTATCCCAAATAGAATTTTTATCTACTGTAATTATTCCTTTTCTCACATAAGATGTTAGCCCGGTTTTAGGGTCTAACGTTTGTTCCAATACTTCGAATCTGTCACCTCCTTCTATACCTTCTTTCAAGCCAATTTTAGCTGTGATAGGATCACCTGAATAGAGTGGGGTTTTTGGTTTAAATACATCGTATTCTTTTTGAAGCTTTGCAAAAACATTATCTACGTTTCGTACTGTTGCTAGCTCTACAATCTCATCTTCAGTTCTTTTAGATTTTAATGAGAACGTAACGAGCGTACTAGATTTTTCGCTGCCCACAAATTCCATGTCAAAATCAGTAGCATTGTCAAATGCTTGTTTTTTCTTCACATTTATACCTTTTTTGTCCATCCAGTATTTATCGTAAAAAACAGCTGCGGTTGTATCGTTCCATTTTAAGCGATATAAATAAGAAGTTGTCCAAACAGAATAACCTTCTTTGGTTTTGTTATAAATTGCTTCGGCTGCTTTATCTGCAAGCATTTGTCCGAAAGTACCTAGTTTAGAGGTTTGTGATTTGGCTGCCAACATTATAGCCAATGCAATAGGTTCATTGCTTACAAATTTCAACTTTGTAAACACAACGAAAGTGTTTTTTATCAATTCTTCACCTGCATCAGCTAAAGAAGCCGTTCCTCTTGCAGATCCTTTTGCAATATTTGCTTCCATTTCGGTAGCATTATAAGAACCTCTTTCTGCTACAAGTTTCATGTCAAAAGAACCATCAGCCTGGCGGTTAAACCATTTGCCTATAAGTTGATTTGCAACCTTTTTCTCTTTAATGAATTTATTAATCACCAATGACATTTCAGAACCATCACCGTCACTTCCTTTTACTGCACCTGTTGCTGCAGTCAAACTGCTAAACATGCCTTTTTTTGAACTTACTGCTGCTGTTTGAGTTGTTGTTTCTACTACACCATATTGGGTAGGATTAAAAGAGTTAAAACCGATAGAATGGTTATTGTATTTTTCTGGAAATGGAGCATTGCTGTATGCTTTCATTACGGTTTCCTTTCTAGGAAAATCTTCTGATTCGAGTAAGATTAGATGGAGTGAATTTCTGCGGTATTTTACTGCACTTTCAGCATCGCCAGCTTGGCCTTTTACTAGGGTAGTAAAACCCATAAGTAACCCAAGTAAAACGAATAATTTTTGTGGATTTTTCATAATATTGATATAGTTTGTTTGGTTTAAGAGCGTTGTATGATAACCTTAATAGCTTCGTAATAGCTTGCCTTTAATTTCGTATAGCATTATATTATTCGTCTATTTTTAACTATTAATTATTATGTTTTCCTTTAGGTAGGATTATTTTATTAAAATTCAATAAATTGGAGGTAACAAAAAATACCTACTTATGGGTATTTTTCATCCATTTTTACCCATATTTTGGAGAAGTGAGGATTTTTAACGCGTATTTTCTGTGATTTTAGATTTCGTTATACGAAAAAAGGACTAGGATACACATCTGAAGATAGATGACTAGTAAATTGAATATTTGATAAATAGTAAAATAAAACTGAAATTCATTTTATCTTCGCTATATGTCATCACATCACATTGTAAGAGAAAAACAAGAACCAGCACTATATATTCATCATTTAGGTAATTTTGATGAAGAACTTTTAGGTCAGTTGCTAGAATGGAGCCCAACTTTATTGGTGGCGGCGGATGAATATGAAAAAGCGATTTCTTTGGGATTGAAAGTTGATGTAGTAATTGGAGCAGAAGATAATTTGCAAGGACAAGAAAATACAAAGTGGATCTTCTCACGAACTGCCAATTTGCAAACGGTGGTTAAATATTTAATAGCAGAGAAATATCCTGCTGTAAATATTATCAGCAAAGAAAATCGATTTGATGATTTAGCCGAATTTTTACCAGAAATCAGTATTGTATTATTTACTGAAACAGAAAAAAGCTATGCAGTAAAACCAGGCTTTAGTGTTTGGAAACCAGCTGGCTCAATTTTTCATATCGATATTATTTCTTATTTCGAAACAAGCAATTTAAAACAACAAGAAAATGGAGATTTTGTAGTGTTGAAAGATGGCTTTGTCAGTTTTAATTTTAGTACTGATTATTTATTTTTAAGCGAATTGTTATGATCGTTTTAAGAAGAGCAAAAGAAGATGATTTAGCTATTATAATCGATTTAGCAGAGCGCATATGGCCACAAACCTATAGTGCCTACTTAAGCGAAGAGCAGTTGAGTTATATGCTTAATTTAATGTATAATAGAGGAGAATTGTTATCGCAACTACAAAAAGGATATACATTTTTAATTGCAACAGATACAGAAGAAGATAAGGATGTTGGTTTTGCTGGATTTTCTAATGTAGACAGCGAAAACCACATTTATAAATTACACAAGTTGTATGTTTTGCCAGAAACACATGGCAAAGGTGTAGGTAAAATATTAATTAATGAAGTTAAAGATTTAATTATTCGCGAGGGTGGAAAAGTGCTGCAACTAAATGTAAACAGGAACAATAGGGCCAAGGATTTTTATATGAAAGCAGGCTTTAAAATAAAAGAAACCGTTGACATTGAAATTGGCAACGGTTTCTTGATGAATGATTATGTAATGGAGTTAGCGCTTTAAGCTTGCTTTATTGATAATTCTACTGTCTTCCAGTTAATTTTGGTATACGAGTTGGCGTATCAATACCTTTTACAATACTTACTGCACTTTTAGCAATTGCTTTAATCGTTGATAAAATATTTTCTACATCAAGTGTTTTGTACTCGTCAGTAACTTGGTGATAGTGTTTATCAATATCAATTTGATCGGTACTAATGGTGTGCGCTGGAACACCCAATGCAGCTAAAGTTGCATTGTCACTTCGGTAAAATAAGTTTTGCTCAGTATATGGATCTGGATGGAAAGTGAACTCAGTTCCTTCTAAATTCTTCTGTAGAATTTTCCCGAAATCTGATCTTTCATAACCTGTAATAAACGCGGTGTTTTTACCAAATTTACTATCCTTACCTATCATTTCGATATTAAACATGGCAACAACATCATCAGGATTTAATTGTTGTGAGAAGTACCGAGCACCATAACCACCTATCTCTTCTGCTGTGAAACCTACAAAAATTAAGGTACGTTCATTGTTGTTTAGTTTTTTATAATATTTAGCTAAAGCAATCATGGCCGACGTGCCTGAAGCATCATCATCTGCACCATTCATAATGCTATCACCTTCTTTTGGTGCAACAATTCCCATGTGATCATAATGACCGGAAAAAATAACTAATTCTTTGGCTTTTGATTTACCAGGAATAATACCAGCCACATTAAATAAAGGCATTTTCACCACTTCGTTTTTCAAGTCTACCTTAAAATCTTTTGCTACAGTATCTTTATCTAAAATAAAAATTAGTGCACCAGGTTTTGCAGGAGTTAAGTCTTTTTCATCAACCGCCCTTGCAGGTTGAGCCTTTAAACGGTTAAACATATCCACAAACTTCACATCCACTAACACCAACTGTTTTTTGCCACTTCTGCTAATTGTTCTGTATTGGCTCATAAAATCTTTTCCTGGATCAAGTTTAACCCATCCATCGCCAGTACTTTGATCAAAAGAAATTTCTTTCGAATTGTTACCCACTATAGCGATGTTTTGGTTATCTACAGTTTTTCCATCAATAGTTACATTAACTGAAGACGGTTTTAATTGGTATTTGTAAAATGTTTGGCGATATCCTGTTGCGCCATCAAGTGGTTTTAATCCAATTTGTTTAAACTCATTTTCAATAAAAGTAGCCGCTTTATCAATACCAGGCGTAAAGGTTCTTCTGCCTTGCATATCATCACTACTCAGTGTTTTTATCAAATGGTCAACATAATCTCTTGTTATAATTTTATTAATGTCTTGTGCGAATGCAATTGAAGCAGTGCACAATAGCAATAGGGTGTAAATTGTTCTTTTCATTTTATATATATAGTATTATTTAACTTGTGAGTTTAACCAATTGTCTCTAAAGGTCTGCATAGCTGGAGTTAAAACACCACCAGTTTTTTCTATCGAAACTATTTCTAAAGCAGGGTTTTCACTAAAAGTAAGTTTGGTCGTTTTCTCTTCTCCACGATAAGTGTACGTAATGGTAATTACATCTCCAGGTTTATGTGCATCGGTTATTTTAGTTAAAGCAGCTTGATCTTTAATCTCAACACCGTCAACCGTTAATAGAATATCTCCAATATCTAAACCAGCATCATAAGCTGGTGTACCTTGTGTTGTGCTACCTAATGTTGCTTTTCCATTTTCAAAGTCCACTCTTCCAAAACCTGTAAATGCTTTTCCCGGATTAGCCTTTCTTAAAACGAAACCTGCGTTTAGTAATAATTTAGCGTAATCGTTTTTAGCAGTTCCATACACATGGTTTTTAAAGAAATCTGCAGCAAAAGCTGGATTTTTTGTCAGTTGACTTAATGTTTTCTCTAAATCAGACATCGAATAGGCAATTTCTGTTTTGCCGTATGCTTTCCATAAAGCTCGCATATAATCGTCAAGCGTTAGCTTAAAGTCCGATCGTAAACGAAGATCAAGCGCTAAAGCAACTGCTGCTCCATAGGTGTAGTACGAAGTAAAAATATTGTTTTTATTGGTTTGATCTATTGCCACACCTGCATCGGCAAATACCGCATAACGACTAGCTTGAATAGGCGTAAAATTCTTAGCACCTGGCGAATTAAGCACTGCATTTACCAAACCATTAAAGGTTTGTGCAGCATTATCTACCGTTCTAAAACCTGCCCTTGCTAATAATAGATTACCGTAATATTGAGTAAAACCTTCTGCAACCCAAAGGCCATCGGTTATGTTAGAATGCTCGAAATTAAAAGGCTCTAATCCTTTTGGTCTTAATCTTTCTACGTTCCAGCTGTGAAAATATTCATGAGAAAATGTACCTAATAATGCAGATTCATAACCTGCAATTTTTGGTGTACGTTGTACAATTGAAGTCGAGTTTCTGTGTTCCATTCCATCGCCTGCATTTGCTGGATATACATCTTGCAAAAAGTAATAATTCCCATAGTCGTAAGTTGGAAACTCTCCCCAAACTGCCATGTGCTCCGCCACCATTTTCTTAACCATTACTGCATAATCATCTATGGTTTTTTGCTCATCATCTGAGTGAGAAATTAGATGAATGGTTTGTGTTTTTCCATTCTGATTTTTTACTTCCCAACTTGCAGTTTTATAGTTTGCTATTTCTGTAGGACTATCCATGAAATATTGCAAATTTGGTGCGTAGTAGGCGTCTTTCCCCATTGGTTTAAGTTGGGTAGCTACTTTCCAGTTTTGCTTTTCTGCATAATTAAACTTTACAATACGTGGGCGATTATCCATTCCAAGTGGAAAAGCAAAAGTAGCTGGCATATTCATGTGTGCATGCGTTTCGTCGAAACCAGCATAAGTGCCATCTATCCAGTTGCCGAATAAAGTATACGTTATTTTTACGCTTGAGCCATGGGTTGGAATTTCATATACATCGCCAGCTGGCTGATTTAAAACTAAAGGTTTGCCATTAGCATCAAATGCTTTTAAATTGTATACGTTTTTTCCGAATTCGTGAGTTGCATATCTACCTGGTGAAGAACGGCTCATTCGAACTTTTAACGGTCCTGCTGGCACATTTGGAATAGACATGTTAATTTGAGCTTCGTGGTGGATGGCATTAGGGAAGCTAACTTCATAACTAATTTCTTGTTGCGCTTTAACACCAATTGATGTCGCTAACACGCTTATGGCAAGTATAATTTTCTTCATCAGATTTAAAATAATGCCTTAAGGTAGTGCTATTCAATAAAAAAACACAAATTGTCTGAAAATTATTACGAATGGAGTGATTTGCTAGTCTTCACTATGCAATTCTCGATAGGCCTTGTTACGGATTTGTTCTTTACGTTTGTCTATTTCAGTATTTACACGAGTCTCATGAATGCCATCTGCTACTTCAACTTCAAATTCTCTTTCTTTATCAGATAAATGAACCTGTGAAATTTCTAGGTTTTCTACAGAATGATCATAAGGGCCTCTACTACTCATCAGTTTTACAAAAACAGGTAAACATTCGAAGAAAATAAATAAGAGCCCAATAAAAGTAACAGCTAAAGATGTGTTTAAATCCCGAGTCCCATCTACATTAAAACTCAACTGACCTAATGCCCAATTTCGATCTGCAAAGCCAGCTATGTTGCTTAAGCTATCGAGTTGTTTTGTGGTATATAGTTTTTCGGTCATTAAACCATCGAACTGTTTTCTGCCATCAACAAATTTTTGTAATTGACGAACATCACTGCTTAAGGTATCTAAATTTTGTTCACGCTGTTTTAGCTCAGCTTCTTTTCTTTTGGCATAGGGTCCATAACCCATAATACCAGAGGTTTCCGTTGTTTTATTCCCGAAAATCTCAAAATTCAATTTCTGCCTATCTGCCTTGATGGCTGCAGCTAATGAATCGCGTTGTGCTTTGGCATCGTTTAGTTTACCAATTTCAATCGTATATTTTTTATCAAAAGCTTTGTTCAGCGTATCAATTTTAGAGCGCTGACCGTTCAAATAACTTACGTTTAAACGTTCTTTAATTTCTTTATCGAAAATTTTAAGCTCTAGGGGACGAGAAATTACAATCCCAATCATAATTGCCAACAGAATACGTGGGGTTGCTTGCCAAACTTGCTTGCTTGTGGTGGCGTTTTTATTAATACTGGATACAATATATCTATCCATATTAAAAATGGCTAAGCCCCAAATGATACCAAAAAAAAGAGCGAATAACCATGCAAAATCCCCACCTTTAAATACAAAATACATGGCATAGCCACCAGAAAGTGCAGCGAACAATCCGGTAAAAAAGATAGTTGCGCCAATACCTATGTATTTATTATGTTCTGTAGGATATTTTTCTAAAGTAGAAAGGTGTGTGCCAGAGCAAAACCAAAAGAAACGAGAGATGCTATTCATAATTAAAGCAAAATTAACCAAGATTTATTATTAAACGCTTTTACAAGCAAGTTGTTACAGTAAAATCAAGGAATAAAATATACTGTATTTTTTCAAATTCCTTAACGATCACATATCTCAATTGGTGAAATGATTTTTTAGTCTATAAAATTACTACGTGGCAATGGGTAGTTGAAAATACCAAGAAGACGGTATTTATGTAATATTTTGATATTCTGATATTTATTAAAAATTAAACATCATGAAAAAACTATTACTAACGGCGGCATTTGCATTATCATTGTGCTTTGCTGCAAACGCCCAAGAAGAGGTGATCGACAACAATCCTGCTGAAGTAACGGATTCAAAAGCATTATCGCTAGATGAATTAAAAGCTCAACGTGCTGCTTTGGTTGCATTATCTAAATCTGAAGATTTTTTAGAAAAAATAGCTAAGGCAGATAAATTAAAAGCACCAAATGAAGTTGGGATTGCTGGCTTAGATGCTTTAGCCTCAATGGCTTCTAAATTATTAGAACAAATGAAAACCACTCGAGGTTCTATTCCTCAGTTTTACGCAAGCATTACTGGTCAAACAATGGATGGTTCACCTGCTGGTACAGTTACGCCTGTACAACCAGATCAGTTAATTGCATTATCTAAAATGTTTGTAACAATGGGGGTTGATTTGGTTAAATCTTCAAAAGACTTAATCACTATGCCAGGTGAGATTAAAAGTGCAGGTGTAATGAAAGCAATGAAGGCATTAAAATCTATGGCTTATATTAAAAATGCTTTTGTGGCTTTAAAACAAGAAATTTCTTTTAATGCTAAAATGACGCAAAACTTAATAGCGACAAATAAGGCGATGAATGGCGATAAATCAAAATAACACTCAATTTACATACGCTCAAAAAAAATTAAATCCCGGTTTTAAACTGGGATTTTTACTTTTAAACGATTTTGCTGAGGTTGCCCATAAAACTGGTTTTTGTATATTTGAAAAAAATATAAAATCATGAAAGAAATTTCAGTACAAGAATTAAAACAGAAAATAGATAATAAAGAAGATTTTCAACTAATTGATGTTAGAGAAACTTTCGAATATGAAACTTCTAATCTTGATGGATTAAATATCCCTTTAGGCGGAATTTTAATTGAAACAGATAAAATTGCTACTGATAAACCTGTAATTGTACAATGCCGTAGTGGTAAAAGAAGCGCTGCTGCAATTATGCAATTAGAGCAATTACACGGGTTCGATAATTTATACAATTTAAAAGGTGGAATTTTAGCTTGGCAAGAAGCTTTTGATCCAAATATGCCAGTATACTAATGCGTAAAAAGATCTTCTTAAACGTACTTTTCAATTTAGGAATCATTCTTTCCATTTTTGGAATGGGATGGTCATTTAATAATAATAGCCCATTGGTTGTTGCATTTTTTGCAGCAACTTTTGTGGCATTTATTTATGTTAAAATCCAGTTGCTTAAAACACTTAAAGATTTAAAGAAGTAGAAGGTTTCATAGCTATTCCAATAAATCTTCATCATCAGTAATTACTCGTAGCTGTTTTACTGCACTAGCTAAACCTTCATCATTTCCTTTATCAAATATCTCTAATATAAGAGACAAGATTTCTCTAGCTGGCACTTTAAATAAAAGACTTATTAAGTAAAGCTTTTCTAAGTCTATCCCCACTCTTCCATTTTCTATGTTGGCTAATGTTTCAGTAGTAATATTAATTTTCTTTGCGACAAATTCTTGTTTGTAATTTAAGTGTTTTCTAAAAGCCTTAATTACTTTTCCGGTTGCTCTTTTCATTTGTTTAGGTAGTAACTAAAGTAGCTAAACATCACATCTTTTAAAATTCGACCAGTTTCTAAAGAGTAGATTTTGTTTAAAATAATAGTGTTTTTAAGTCAAAATCTAAGAGTTACTGCCAATTTCGTTTTAGTTTATCCTTGTCTCTAGTATGTTTTGAAAAAGGTTGCTTTTACATTCTTGATTATAAGGAAAGAATTTAAATTTCTACTTAAACAATTTTCTTAGATATAAGGCGATATAAACTCTTAAGAGAAAAATTTATCGAAGTAAATAAGTTTAGCTTTTCAAAAAAACCACCCTACATTTTTTGTAGGGTAAAAGTTTACTTTTCCTTTGAAAACACATATACATTTGGTTTAATGTTTGGCCAACAGCAAGAGCTTGCCGAAAATCTTTAAAAGAGTAGGTGCATTTTTAATTTATATAAACTATGAAAATTTTAACTAAAACTAGAAGGATATTTTTAACGCTATCTCTAATTATTCTTTCTTCTGGTGGATTGTTTGCTTATCAAGAAGTAGCAGAAGAAGAACAGGTTGAATCGACAGATCCTAAATGTCACTGTTGGGACGTTAGTGTATTTGGAGTACATATAGTGACAAAGTGTAATAAATATTGTGGTGATATGGCGGGTTGGGATTGGTTTTAACAAAAAAACCATTGAAAACTTGATGTTAGAATTTCTAGCATCAAGTTTTATGAATAATTTTCAAGTATGAAAAGATTAAACATTTATCTAGTCATTTTATTTTTTGCATCTTCTGTTTATTGTAGCGCACAAGTAACAGAGCAAAAGGTAGTCGAGTTAAAGGCCGTTAACATTAAAGGATATACACAAGAACAAATTGTAAAAATTATTGAAACTGTTAGTGCAAAATATAATAAATCAAAAATTGGTGATGGTATATTTAATTTTAAAATCATAGAAAAACTTACAATTGACGATTTATTCTTGTTGGATACAAGCTATACTGATAGATTAGTTAATTTAAAGAAAATTAAAGACATAAATGCCTACGATGGTTTCTTAAGCAAATATTTCGATTTTGAATTGAGCAGAATGTTTTTTTTTAATTTTCAAAATAGCTTCAATTATGTATTTTCTGAAAATCTTTTTTTAAAGAAAAAATCTTTATTTAAATATTCCTTGGAAGATTTAGATACAACCTTTAAAGTTCTTTTCGAATCTAATTCCGTTATGGGCAGCTTGTTAATTGATAAGCAAAAAATGTTGCCATTATCCTTAACTCAAGCTTTAAAGAACAAAGTAACAAGTGGTAGATTATTTACAAATTATGATAATAAGTATAATCTAGATATTGAATACGTGATCGAAAGATATATTTTGAAGGTTGATTATAAAATTGATGAAAATGATCACATTCTAATAAAAGCCGTTGACAAAGACCTTGCGCTAGTAAATTACAAAATAAAACGTATGGATAAAAAAAGTAAAAAACTCATACTGAATGATTTTTATAAAAGTATAGTCTCTAAAATTAATTTAAGTATATAATGAAGAGTTTAAAATGGATAATATCTTTCTTATTGTTAACAGTGATAACCGGATTAATTATTTACAACAATTCAAATGTAAATAACCTACCAAATTTTATTTTCTATGATTTAAACAATCGCCCTTTTTCTAAAAATGAGCTAAAAGGCAAAGAAACGTTAATAGTTTATATATCAACAAAATGCGAAAGTTGCAACGAGGCATTACAGCAGGTAAAGGAACTTGCTGTAAATCATCCAAATTTAATTTTTATAGTTGTTTCATCAAGCGACGAACTGCCTATATCAAAAGAGAAATTTTTAAGTAATCAAATAGATAGTGCCAAGAACATTAAGCTCTTGTATGATAAGGATAGACTTTTTGTTAAAAGATTTGGTTTAGGCTTTGTAATAGAATATCCTACAATCTTTTATTCCGATGGTGAAAATATTTTCAAAAAAATCAAGGATTTAAGAACTGTGGATGATTTTATTAAAAAACCTTAAGTATGAAATTAAACATCCTATTCTTTATATTACTAACATTAAGCTTTACCAAATTAAAAGCACAAACTAAAACAATTACCATCGTCTCTTTTAATGATAATAAACCATTACAAAATGTATTAATATATTATAAAGCAGATATTATTGGAGAAACAGATAAAACTGGCAAAGTTATACTTCGATTAAATCTTGTTGATAGCCTGACACTTGTTAAAAATGAGTATATAGATGTTGTTTTAGCTAAGAACCAATTGTCAGAAACGGTTACCTTGAAAAAAAATCAAGCCATAACTTTAAATGAAGTAGTAATAACACCGATGAATGCAAAAACCCTACTTAAAAAAATAACAAATTTTTTTCATAATAGAGATGAAGATGGGATTTAAAAAGCGCAATCAAGTTATCAATTTCCACATAATTTACAAGTTTATAATAAGTTTGTGGCTAATGAAGATACCTTACACTATTTAAATAATAGGTTTACAGTTTATAAAAACATTTTTAAAGTTAACGATCAAACCAAAATCATTAAAAATTTCAAGAACATAAATAACAAAGATAATATATACAAAACTTACTATTGGGGTAACAAAAAAATCAATTTTCCCGGACTAATTTCTTTAACACCATTAGGCGTAAATTATAGTGTAGATTTTACGGATTTCTTTTGTCATCAAGATCTGTTCAATTATAAAATCGTAGAAGATGATTCATATTACAAATTGGAGTTTAAACAAAAAAGAAAGATTGGCTTGTTTAGTATTGAGGGTTATTTAATTATAGATAAATTCGATTATGGGATTTATGAGTTTGAATCTAAACTTTTAAATGATAAACCATTTTTTAAAAAGGAGATAAATTTCAGTACTTCAAAACCATTAGTATTTAAAGTCTTAATGGATACTTATCATTTTAAATATGTAAAAGAAGAAGGAAGGTATATTTTAGATAACAGTAATAAAAGCACAACATTTATAGAAGAAAAAGGAGATTTTAAACAGATTGTATTCAAATCTATAATACAAGTGGAAAAAACAAAGAATTTTAGTGATAGAAACTTAAAGGAATTTGATATGGTTAAATGGGAGTATAAATAATCACGCACTGTAATTATAAAAACAAACCCTCATCAATTCCCGTCAATCCTAACCCTGGTAAATCGTTTAAAATGTAACGTCCATCTTGCATTTCTGGTGCATCAAAAGGATTGTTTTTAGTTAACCAAGGTCCATCTAAATCAGACCAATCACAAAGCGGAGCTAATGCAGCGCCAGCTAAGGTAGCAATAGAAGTTTCGCTCATGCAACCAATCAAAATCTTCATGCCAAAACTTCTAGCTTTTAAAATCATTTGATGCGCTTCGTACATCCCTGCAGTTTTCATTAATTTAATGTTAATGCCATGATAAGCACCTTTTAATCCCTCTAAGTCCGTTAAACGCTGGACGGCTTCATCTGCTAAAATTGGTATCGGACTGCGTTGCGTAAGCCAAGCATTCCCTTCTAAATTATTTTTATCCATGGGTTGCTCAATTAACAAAACACCCTGATCGTGTAACCAATAACACATTTCTATCGCCTGTTTTTTATCACTCCAACCTTGGTTTGCATCAACGTATAGCGGCAAATCGCTCACACTTCTAATGGTTTCTATTAACTCTTTGTCGTTATCTCTACCTAACTTTACTTTTAGCACTTTAAAACCTTTGGCATCGGCAACTTTTTCTTTTAAAACTTCGGGAGTATCGATGCCTAATGTATAAGAAGTTACGGGCATTTTAGTTTTATCAGCACCATAAATTGTAGCGCAAGACTGATTTAAAATCTTGCCATTTATATCATTTAAAGCAATGTCTATTGCTGCTTTTACTGCCGGATTTCCTGAAGCAATGCTATCTAAATAGTGATGAATTTCTGCAAAGTCAAAGGGATGCTTAAATCTAGCCCAATCTACTTTCGCAATAAACTCCGCAGCACTTGTCTGACTTTCTCCCATGTAGGGAACCATGCTTGCTTCACCATAACCAATAAAACCCTCATAATTAAGCTTTAAAAGTAATAATGGTGTACTTGTTCTTGTAAATTTGGAAATTGAAAATGGATGTTTTAATTCTAATTCAAACTGCTTGCAACTTATTTTCATTTGTTATCGTCTTATTATTAAAAGGCAATCGTGCCAACAGTATATTTGTTAACGCTAAACACAAAGGCCATGAAAACTAGTTCAAGATTACGGTATTTTCTTTATTTATCCATACTAATTGTTGGATGTACCACCGGAAAAAATGCTTTGCAAAAAGGAAATTACGATGCATCAGTTTCTAAATCAGTTGATCGTTTAAAAAATTCACCTAAAAATGCAGAAGCAATGCAAGTTTTACCTACTGCTTATGAGTTGGCATTAAAAGATCACTTAAGAAAAATTGACGAAGCTAAACTTTCTTCGAACGTTTTAAAATGGGAAACTATAGTAAGCCATTATCAACAAATCAATCAGCTAAGTGATGAGATTAACAGTTCACCTGTTGCACAAAGTTTAGTGCCAAATCCTCCAAGATTTAGTAATGAAGTGGAGGATAGTAAATACAAAGCAGCAGAAGCTCGTTATCTTTTAGGCGTAGATCAATTAAACGAAAACAATCGTATTAGTGCTAAAAATGCGTATTTCAATTTTGAAAAAGCGAACTATTTCTATCCAAATTATAAAGATGTTCAGCGTAAAATGGATGATGCCTATTGGGCTGCAGTTTTAAAAGTTGTTGTGCAACCTGTTATGGTTCAAAGTAATTATTATAAATTGAGTAACCAGTATTTTCAGCAACAGGTAAATCAATTTATGAGCAATTATCAAAAGAATAGATTTGTGATTTTTTATTCTGAACAACAAGCAAACACCCAGAAAATAACTCCAGATCAAGTGCTACGATTAAATTTTGATGATTTTGTAGTTGGTCAGACCTATGTTAAAGAAAGAGTGGAGAAACTTAAAAGAGATAGTGTTGTCATTGAAGAAACCAGAGCAAATGGCAAAGTGTACGGAACTGTAAAAGCAACATTGAGTATTTTCGATAAAAAGGTTTCATCATCTGGTTTGTTAGCAATGACTATTTACGATTATCAAACTAACAAAATTATTAAGCAACAACGTTTACCAGGAACTTACATTTGGCAAGATAGCTGGGCAAGTTATAAAGGTGATGAAAGAGCTTTAACTAAACAACAATTAAGCATGACTAAAAGGAGAGAAATTTTACCTCCTGCCCCAGATGCCTTATTTGTAGAGTTTACTAAACCAATTTATGCACAATTAGTGGACGAGATCAGCTATTTTTATAATAGATATTAATGTTTCTGTTATTCTGATTTAACGAGGAATCTCTTGTAATTACCAAGAGATTCCTCGTCCTAGAATTATTTTTTTAAGCTTTAATCCAACTTAAATCCTCTTTCTTTCAAGACTCCTTCTCGCTTAATTTCTATTAAATCTTCAATATAAACACCAGCTACAGGATAAATCTTATCTCCAACAAATTTAAAGTAGGGCTCACTAAATTTCTTTTTAATTTCAAAAGGATAATAATCTGACCGTTCGAATATTACGGAATCTTTAAACTTAATATCAATTGATTTTACTGTTTTATTTTTAATATTCTCATCAAGTGCATAAGGGTTTCCTGCTCTAGCCCATCTACCGTTCTTGGTTGGATAAACATCAAAATATTGATACTTCTCATGGTATATTTTACCATTATACTCGCTAAGAAACAAAAGCACATATTTATATTCTGAAAAAGCAGGAATGCCATAATGATCAAATACAGTAAATCTAACAGTATCTGTATTCAGGTTACCATATACATTTTTGACTATTTTATATTTCGCTTCATATCTTGAATCCATAGAATATATATGGTTACAATATAAAGGCCACACTGATTTTAATTCTACTTTTTCCGCAATTATAACATATCGCTTTGGATTCTTATCATCAGTTTGATCAAATGGTATACACTTTTCTGGGATTAACTTAATTGCTATTGAATCCATTTTCACTAGATCTGAAACTGCAAATTTTTGAGTGAGGCAGCTAGGCGATTGAAAAAACAAACTATCTCGCATGTCTACTTCAATTTTGAACAAACCGTTAACTTTTGTGTGAAAATATAAATTTGAATCTGTTGTTATTTTATCCTGTGCTTTTCTTCCCTCATCTAATAGCTTAAATGCACTTTTGAGTTTTGTAGTATCCTTCTTGCCAATTTTAACTGCCTCTTGAAATTTCATCTGCGATTCTTTATATGCCTTATTAAGTGTATCGTTAACGATTACAGTGAAAGAATTCAGCATCAAGATTGGCTTACTAGCATAACTTACTCTTCCAGATAAAACTACTTTGTTTTGAGAAAAGCAATGCATGCTTAAAACCATGCCCCATATAAATAAATAATATTTCAATTTCATATATACCTTTAATTATGAAGATACATTTATTTTATAAATTCAATACTCAATACTTTTGACTTGATATTGATTTATCGTATCAATTTATTAGCTAATATTGCAGCAATGAATACTGCCTTATACAATCCTTTCAAAAACTTCGATTTTAAGAACGATAAATGCTTTTTAAGCGGTGATAGTTTTTCATCACCTTTGGCAACTATAAATGTTTTGCCTGATTGGCTTCTAAGCATGGCAAGCTTAACTGGTGATGAAAAAATTCAATTATTAGATGAAACCATTCGTACCTATAAAAGCCTGAATGTTCCCTGTAACACAACAGTTTATGATCAGTTTGTTTCTCCATTGGAAGATAAAATTGCATTAGCTTTTGGAAAAGGGTACGCAGGTGTTTCGGCTTTGCCAGAGATAGATTTGTTTAATTGGATTGGTAAATTGATGTACAGCTTTTTGTATATCGAAATGCAGGGCGCTATTCGTTTGCAACAATTAAGCGGCGATGGAATGAACATGTCGCAAGGATTAATGCACAAATTTGGCAACCTACACACCATGTTGCAAAGTATTTACCGAGAAGTAGTTTTAGAAGATTTTACACCTTGGTCTATCGTGGTTGTGCAATTGGAAAATGCTGATACAGCATTTAGTTTTAGAGATGAAATTAACACCTTAACCTTCTCGCTGAAATTTAAAGATTTTGGAATAATCGCATGTTTACAAGATAACGGAACGAACAAAAGATACCATCAAGAAATTATTGATTCTATTAGAGACAAAAAACTTTTAGAACAACAGTTTGAGGAGTTAGCTGCTAGATTTTTCTATTCTGCCTATTTATTTAATCGCTTGCCAGAATATACAATTATGCCTGTGGAAGATGTAATTTATATTGATGCAATGCCTTTAAAGGGAACACAAAACAAAGCGCTTTTTGATATTTGGACTAACAAAACGTACGGACAGGTTTTAGAAAACTTCTGGAAACCTTGGGGTCATACATTGTTTGAGATTATTAAAGACCCGACAACACCAATGAGCTATTTTGAAGAACCCTTTTTACCCATTTCCAGTTAATTTTTCTATAAAATAAGGGATAATTCCAGGCACAAAAATCACGGTAAAAATTAGGCCTGTTAAAGCACCAAAAAAGTGAGCATCGTGTCCAATATTATCTTTTGCATTTTTAGACATATACCAAGAATAAGCCAAATACAATATAGCGAATAAAATAGCTGGCATTGGTATAAACATTACCCCAATTAAACTCATTGGTTCGAACATAATGTAGCTAAATAAAACTGCACTAATTGCGCCAGATGCTCCTAAACTATTATACCAAAAATGATCTTTGTGCTTGATAACCGTTGGGATATCACTCAAGATTAAACTCAGGAAATAAAGCAATCCAAATTGCCAATGCCCAATCATCATTTCTAATCTAAAAGCAAAGAAATAGAATGTAAACATGTTAAAAAACAAGTGGGTCCAATCGGCATGAATTAAACCACTAGTAATAAATGTATATAGTTTTTTCCCTTTGCTAACCGTATACGGATGTAGCATAAATTTACCGTATAAAGTGGCATCATTAAAAGCGTAAATACTTGTAATTAAAGTAAATATAAATATAATTGAAGCTACGGGCGTATCGTTTAGATAGTTCATAGTATTATTTCAGGTTTAATTTTACGTCTTGTTTTAATCTCCCAATAGGATAACGCATGTACGTTTTTTCGTAATAATCGGAGTTTTTGTACACAAAATCTAATTGTGCTCTACCATTTATTGCAAAGTCAGGATTTTTTGCTTTCTCTGCCTCTAATTTTTGTTTAAGATTTGGGTATTTTTTTAATAAATCTGCGGCAGTATCTTCAAAAACATAAGAAGAATATCCTTCTTTTTGACCTAAAACAGAATCGAAGAAATTCCAGTTAAAAAATGAATCAATTGCTTGAGGTTCTAACGTTTCAACAATATATCTATTATTCGGTTGATTTACATATACCACATAATCGCCAGCGTAAAACTGCACTTTCTGATCTACAGGATTTAACACCACTGCCGAATGCTGATAATGTCCTTCGTATGGTCTAGTTGCGGTTTTCATATCAGCAATGTAATACATCTCTAAATCAAGTTTTACATCTGCTGTCAATTGCTGCATGTTCACATTATTCAGTTTTAGCAATTCAATTACCTTGCTCCACGCTTTTGGAATAACATAGGCAATTGGTTTGGTGACAGTTAAACTAGGCTCGAACTTATCCCAATATTTTATTTTTTTAGTATAAGGTTCATTTCTATCGTAATATAAACGATCCATGCCACTAATTTCACTTGGTTTATATTTTGCAGCATAACCTTTAAACTCAATGCTATCGTAAACAGAACGATTCAATTTCCAGTCTAATGGGAAGTCTTTTTGTTGCGCAGTAAATTCATCCGCTTTTCGTTTATTTTCGCCAATAATTTTCGCATCACGAACAATAATATCTACATACGTTTGTAATAACTTATAAGTTGATTCTACACGTTTATCAAAAGATTTTAACATGTGAGTTTCGGGCATAAAACCTATCGAATTGTGCAACGCTGCATATCCGGTAGAGTAACGCGGCGATTCGATGTAGCCCGTAATTCCAGCATCTGGAGTTTCATTGATAGAGTTTACGTAAGGGATTAATTCGTAGTTTTTTCCTTTCATCTCACTATATAAATCGGGCACCATTGTTTTGGTTAAGTATGACGATAAAACTGGATTCAACTTATCTTTTTGAGTAGGAATCAGCGTCATTGTATACTGATAATCAGCACCATTGCTTGTGTGCGTATCTACAAAAATCTCTGGTTGCCATGTATTAAATATTTGCTGAAACGCCTGTGAGTTTTTCGAATCTGTTTTAATAAAATCCCTATTCAAATCGTAATTCTTGCTATTTCCTCTAAAGCCATACGCAATTGGTCCATTTTGGTTGGCACGAGAAGTACCGCTGCGGTTATGACTGCCGTCAATATTGTATACAGGAATAATACAAATCACCACATCTTCTGGTAATTTATTGGTTTTTAATAAATCTCTTGCGAACATCATGCTGGCATCAATTCCTTCAGGTTCTCCTGGATGAATGCCGTTATTAATTAAAAATATTCTTTTGTTGTTTTTTCTTAAAGAGATAGGATCAAATATGCCTTTTTTCGATAATACTAATAGGTGTAAAGGTTTTCCAAAATCAGTACTTCCGTATGTAAATAACTTTGCTTGCTGAGGAAATGCTTTTGCTAAATCCTGATAAAAAGAAATCGCTGCTTCATAGGTAGTTGTTTCCTTTTTATTGCTAAGCTCAAACGGAGTTTGTTGGGCAAAAGTTTCCATATTTATAAAAATAAGCAGAAGTAAAAATAATCTCTTCATAAAATGAATGGCTAAATTAAAACTCTAAATTACTTTTTTATTTTTGAGCAAACTGTAACATTCTTTTCTCTTTAAATGTATTTTGAGAAATAAGTGGTTTTCATTAAAATCTTTAGCGCTTATACATTCAATATGTTAATTTTGGGACATGATTTACTCAAATGCATCACATAAATTAGAAGATAGATTTTTTACCTATGTAAAAGTAGATACTCAATCAGATCCAACTTCTAAAACTTGCCCATCAACCTTAAAACAAAAGAATTTAGCCAAAGTATTGGTTGCCGAATTGTTAGCAATAGGTATTGAAGATGCACACATGGATGACTTTGGTTATGTGTATGCAACCATCCCAAGTACTAGCCAAAAGCAAGTTCCTGTAATTTGTTTTTGCTCGCATATGGATACTTCGCCAGATTGTAGTGGTGAAGATGTAAAACCAATTATTCATAAAAATTACCAAGGGGAAGATTTGATTTTGCCAGATGACAACTCCATCATTTTAAAGTTAGAGGAACATAAAGATTTAAAAGATCAGCTAGGAAATGATATTATAACAGCAAGCGGTACCACACTTTTAGGAGCAGATAACAAAGCAGGTTTAGCAGAAATTATGGAAGCTGCTGCTTTTCTAGTTCAAAACCCAAGTGTTAAACATGGCACAATAAAAATATTATTTACGCCAGATGAAGAAATTGGAAGAGGTGTAGATAAAGCAGATTTGAAGAAACTGGGTGCTGATTTCGCTTACACGGTTGATGGAGAAACATTGGGTTCTATTGAAGATGAAACATTTTCTGCTGATGGCGTAAAACTAATTATAAATGGGGTAAGTGCTCATCCAGGTTTTGCAAAAGGCAAAATGGAAAGTGCAATTAAAATTTTGGGAGACATTTTATCAGCTCTGCCAAAAGATAAATTAACTCCAGAAGCTACAAGTGGAAAAGAAGGATTTATTCATCCAGTAAGTTTTAACGGGCATGCAGAGCAAGCAGAAGCCCAATTTATCATTAGAGATTTTGATGATGAACTGCTGAAATCTCACGAGACTTTTTTAGAGAATTTAGTTAAAGAGGTTTTGAGATCTTATCCTAATGCTACATACGAATTTGACGTAACGGAGCAATACCGAAACATGAAAAAAGTGCTAGATAAATATCCCCAACTAATTGAAAATGGAGTAGAGGCAATTGAAAGAGCAGGCTTAACGCCAAAAAAACAAAGCATTAGAGGAGGAACAGATGGTTCTCGTTTATCGTTTATGGGATTGCCGTGTCCAAATATCTTTGCCGGCGAACATGCTTTTCATGGTAAACAAGAATGGGTTTCAGTACAGGACATGGAAAAAGCAGTGCAAACCATTGTAAATATTGCCTGTATCTGGGAGGAAAAAGCGTAGCCTCCGAAAGTCGTCACTCTGAATTTATTTCAGAGCCTTCTATTTAGCGGGTGTTGAAATAAATTCAGCATGACTATATCGATTAGCCAATTAAGGTTAATCGAGCTAAATATTGGTCTTCGCCATCATCAAAAACAATTTCGCAGTCCCAACCATTTTCATGTGCAGTACGCAGTAAAGTTTCTTGATCTAAATACAGCCAATTAAACCAACTGCCTTTTTGCTTTTTATATTCGTAGCAATAACTAACTTCTCCGTAATACTTATTTTCTGGTTTTGAAATTTCCGTGTACAAATAAGCAATATCAGAGCTATCAAAAAGTAATTGCCCATCAGGATTTATTAATGTTTTCGCTTTTCCTAAAAAATCAATAAAGCCAGATAAAGTTCCAGTTAAACCAATACCGTTCATTAAAAGGAGAAGCGTATCGTATTTTTCTGTGGTTTTAAAAACATCTTGTTCAACGGCTTTTTTAATGCCACGTTGCTGCATTAATTTCACAGCATCTGCGGATATATCAATAGCCGTTACATCAGCACCTGCCTCTTGTAAAATTAATGCATGACTACCTACTCCAGCACCCACGTCTAAAACTTTTCCATAACAGAGAGTTAGGGCTTTATGTTCTAAATCGGGCATTTCTTCAAAGTTTCTAAAGAAGATGTCGATTGGCATCTCTTCAGGCTCATCGTAAGAATTATGCAGCCACAAAATATCGGCTTTGCCTTTTTTGTAAAAATCAGTTAAAGCATTTCCAAAAACATCCATGTTTCAAAGATAGTTTATTGGTTAGCCTTATACTCAAATTTAGGCCTTAACTTTTGCTAAATTATCTTTTACTAAACTTCCTACGGCATTAAGTTTGTCTTTAGAGCTATCTAAAAGATCACAAAACCAATCCGTAACTTTTCCTTTTAATTCGTCATCTTTATCAGCCGCAATAACTAAGGCAACAACTGCCCCTAGGGCAGCACCAGCCAATAAACCAGTTAATATTTTCGTTTGCTTTGTCATAATTCAAGTTTTAATAAATTTCTAACAATATAAAAACGGATTTGTTCTTTATAAGTTGCATTTTTAATCTTTACTTAGTTCATATGCTCCAAAAACTATCTTACTTTAATTTAACAGTAGCATTACTTTACGGGTTGATTTATTTAAAAAATGGAACATTTAATTCAACAGCAGGAATTTTTGTGGTAATAGTTTTTAGCTGGCTATGTTTAAGAAGCTATCAGCTTGATAATTACCAATGGAAAATTTGGCATTACTTAACAGGATTATGGTGTTTATACTTTATTGGAACACTACTATATGGTGCAATATATATTATCCGCCCTGCTATTGAATACGACTTTATGAGCAGTGATACAGCTACTTATCTAACCATCAGCTTTATTTTTTCTATTTCAGTTATAGCACATTTCATACTTTACTTTTCAAAAAACTACAAGGAATTGAAGGCATAATTTTTTAAATTTGAGTAAGACCGAAACTTAAAAAACAAAAAAATGAAAAGATTAACTATTGCTTCGTATTTTGTATTGTTACTCGCAGTAGCATGTAACAACGAAAAAAAAGGCACTTCTGCAGATAGTGCAAAGGTAGATACAGCTGCCAAAACAACTACTCCAGTAGATACTGCCGCTATGAATAAGGCATGGGCAGCATACATGGCGCCAGGCGATCCTCATAAAATGATGGCAGCAGCCGATGGGAAATGGGATGCAGAAATTACCATGTATTATTCGCCAGACCAACCCCCTAGTGTAAATAAAGCAGTTTGTGAAAATAAAATGATTCTAGGCGGACGCTATCAACAATCTACTTATAAAGGATCTTTTGAGGGCATGCCTTTTGAAGGGATAAGCACATTAGCTTACGATAATTCAAAGAAAATTTACGTAAGTACCTGGGTAGATAATATGGGAACTGGTGTAATGTATTTAGAAGGAACATTTGATGCTGCAACAAAAACCATGAACATGAAAGGTAAAGCAACAGATGTAGTTTCTGGTAAAGATATTACGATTAGGGAAACCTTGAAATTTATTGATGACAATACACAACAAATGGAAATGTTCGATACAAAAGACGGCAAAGAAGTTAAAACCATGTCGATTAACTTGAAAAGAGCAAAGTAATTTTATAAGTAATGATAATTTAACGCCCAAGCATATTGCTTGGGCTTTTTTTATGATTTGCATTCTGCAGAAAAATAAAACTAAGGGACGTTTATTTTACCAGCCAACATAACAAATCAAAGGTTATTTCTCCCACATTCCTCCTAGTATGCTCCTGCATTTCTCCTACAAAACGCGGTTTGAGAAGAACAAACCTAGGGTAATCCTCGAAGAACACTAGGACAACGCAAGTTTTATACTGACATTTCTGGACATTCACAGACATTTTCGGACAGTGTAAATCGTCGCTTTTAGGATGCGAATAAACTTGGTTTTTAATGGTTTTATCAACAAAAACCTACCACTTTACTTTGCCTGACTAAAAACCTTCAACTTTTTTCGTCTCAACTCTTTGGTAATTAAAGTATTCTCCCTATCTTTGCAGTCCCTAAAAAACAGGGATAATAACTATTTTTTAACAAATTAAATAAAAGCAAGTGAATACGTTAAGTTACAAAACTGTCTCTGCCAATGCCAAAACTGTTAATAAACAGTGGGTTGTAGTTGATGCACAAGGAGAGATTTTGGGGCGCTTGTCTTCTAAAATCGCAATGATTATTAGAGGAAAAAACAAGCCAGAGTTTACCCCAAACGTAGACTGCGGTGATAACGTTATCGTTATTAATGCAGACAAGGTAAAACTGACAGGAAACAAATTAAGCGATAAGCAATATGTTTCTTATACTGGTTACCCAGGTGGTCAGAAATTTATTTCTCCTAAAGAATTAATGGCAAAACACCCTACTCGCGTAGTTGAGAAGGCTGTTCGTGGTATGTTACCAAAAACAAAATTGGGCAAAAAATTGTACACCAATCTTTTTGTTTACGCTGGTTCGGAGCATCCGCACTCGGCACAATCTCCAAAAACCATTAAACTTTAATTAAAAGAGAAAAGAAATGTCAGTTACAAATACTTCAGGTAGAAGAAAAACTGCAGTTGCCCGTATCTATTTAAAAGACGGCAGCGGCGTTATTACCGTTAACGGTAAAGACCACAAAGAATATTTCCCAACATTACCATTACAATACATTGTTAACCAATCTTTAGAAGTTTCTGAATCGGTTGGTAAATTTGATGTAACTGTAAATGTTAACGGTGGTGGAGTTACAGGACAAGCACAGGCTATTCGTTTAGCTATCGCTAAAGCCATTGTTGAATTAGATGCTGAGAAAAAACCAGCATTACGCGCTAAAGGGTTAATGACCCGTGATATGCGTATGGTTGAACGTAAGAAACCAGGACGTAAAAAAGCACGTAAGAAATTCCAATTCAGTAAACGTTAATCTTAAGGAGACAAACACAATGGCAAGAACTACATATCAAGACTTATTGGATGCAGGTGTACACTTTGGTCACCTTACCCGCAAATGGAATCCGAAAATGGCACCATATATTTTTATGGAGCGCAACGGAATTCACATTATAGATTTAAATAAAACTTTAACTAAAACTGAAGAAGCTGCAGCAGCGATTAAACAAATCGTAAAATCAGGTCGTAAGATCTTATTCGTGGCTACTAAGAAACAAGCTAAAGAAATCGTTGCTGAACAAGCGAAAAAAGTAAACATGCCTTTCGTAACCGAGCGTTGGTTAGGTGGTATGTTAACCAACTTTGCTACAGTACGCAAGTCAATTAAAAAGATGGTTACCATCGATAAAATGACTAAAGATGGTACTTACTCAATTCTTTCTAAAAAAGAGCGTTTGATGATTCAACGTGAGCGTATCAAATTGGAAAGTTTATTAGGTGGTATTGCAGACTTAAACCGTTTACCGGCTGCAATTTTCTTAATCGACGTTAAAAAAGAGCATATTGCTGTAGCAGAAGCGATGAAATTAAACATCCCAACTTTTGCAATGGTGGATACTAACTCTGATCCATCTAACATCGATTTCCCAATTCCAGCGAATGATGATGCAACTAAATCAATTTTATTGATTACTGATGTAATTATCAAAGCTATCGAAGAAGGTTTAGACGAGCGCAAACGCGAAAAAGATGATGAAGCTGAAAAAGAAGCTGTAGCTGTTAAAGCTGCTGCTGATGCTCCAGAAACTAAAGAGCCAAGAGAAGCTGGTGCTAAAAGACCAACTAAAAAAGAAACTGCTGAAGCACAAGCGTCAACAGAAGATACTACAGAAGCTTAAATTAAGTTGTGGGTTGAGAGTTACGAGTTGCGGGTTTACCCATAACCTTGTAACCTTCAACCCATAATATTTTATAAAAAAAAATAAAAAACATACAAAATGTCTACAGTACAAATTACTGCCGCAGATGTAAATAAATTACGCCAACAAACCGGAGCCGGTATGATGGATTGCAAAAAAGCATTAGTAGAAGCCAATGGCGATTTCGAAGCTGCTGTTGATTTATTACGTAAAAAAGGTCAAAAAGTATCTGCCGCTCGTTCTGGTAATGCTACTTCTGAAGGTCAGGTATTAATCAATATTTCAGCAGATGGCACAAATGGTAAATTAGTTGCTTTAGCTTGTGAAACTGAACCAGTTTCTAAAGTTGAAGATTTTCGTAATCTTGCTCAAGCTGTTTTAGCTGCGGCAGTTGCGAACAATCCTGCTACTGCTGATGAATTAGCAGCAATTACATTAGAAGATGGACGTACAGTTGCAGAAACTATCACTGAATTGACTGGTAAAATCGGAGAGAAAATTGTTATCCAAGAATATGCAAATATTTCTGGTGAGCAAATCGTATCTTATATCCACTCGAATGGTAAAATGGGCGTTTTAGTAGTATTTGAAGGCGCAAATGGCGCAGATATTACTGAAGCAGGTAAAGATGTTGCAATGCAAATTGCTGCAATGAACCCAGTTGCTGTTGATAAAGATGGTGTTGATCCTGCTACTATTGAGCGTGAGATTGAGATCGCTAAAGATGTTATCCGTCAAGAAGGTAAACCAGAAGAAATGGTTGAGAAAATTGCTGCTGGTAAATTGAATAAATTCTACAAAGACAGTACATTATTAAACCAAGAGTTTGTTAAAGATGGTTCAATCGATGTTCGTAAATTCTTAGACCAAACAGTTAAAGGATTAACAGTAACAGCTTTCAAAAGAGTACAATTAGGTTCTTAATTAAGAACATTTTATAAGAAAAGGGTCGGTTAATTTTAACCGACCCTTTTTTATTTCCGTTTTGCAGTATAACTGCCTACTTCCTTACCTACATCATTTAACATACTAACCTTGATTTCACTAGCATTGGCAGTAATTTTAGTTAATGTTCTAGTTCCGTCTCTTGGTCCACCACCTATTATTAAAGGGTAATTGTTTAGTGCTTCATTTGGTTGGTGTACTTTATAGGTATGGGTATGTCCACTTAAAACTAAATCTACTTTCCCTTGATTTAATAAAGGTTCAAATAATTCAGTGCAATGCTTAGGTCCATGCGCATCTCCAGAAAAACGAGGTGGAATATGCATTAATACAATTCGAAATGGAGCTTTTTTAAATACTTTAGAGTTGATTTCATTTTTAAACCACTCTGCCTGTTCAATTCTGTATTGATCAAAATCAACTATTCCTGCGTAAACTGGATGCGCATCTTCTTTATCTTCACCCGTGTCTAAAATCACAAAGCGAACTGGACCAACACTAAATGCATCGTAACCTACATGTTTAAAATATTGAGGAAATTCTCTGGCAAATTTTCCCCGAGTTTCGTGGTTCCCCCTTACATAAATGAATGGTGTTTTCTTGGCAAATGAATCAACACAAGGTTTTAGCATGTGATCAATAATTTGCTGTTCATCCGTTTGATAATCAAAAATATCTCCATTAAAAAAGATAAAATCATTCTTCTTTTCTTTATCTAAATCCAATAATAAAGGAATAGATTTTGGACGATCATGAATATCGTTTAACATTAAAAATGAAACATCCTTTTTAGTAGTATCTGTATTGATAAAACTTTCAGTTTCAGTATTGATCGTATTTCCATAGGTCAGTTTATACGGTTGAAAATCTTTTATCTCTTTAGAATAAATCCGATAGTAATACGTTTTTCCTGGAATTAAGCCTTTAAGCGTAACACAATTTAATTTGCTATTTGCAGGCTTTAGTCCTAATTCGGCTTTTCCATATGCTTTTTGATTTAACTTATCAGGAGAATCGCCAAACTCTACCCAACCAGCGGCAACTTTGTTTGTCAACCATAAAATACTCATCTCATTACCAAAATTGGTTTGCAAATATGGTCCAACTGAAAGTGCAAATTCATCAGCCTTTTCTGGCAAACTCGCTATTGTTTGCAATGGATTGATAAATGCTGTAGCGCCAAGAGCTAATGTGGTTTTAAGAAAATTTCTTCTTTGTGAGGTCTGTATTTTATCCATTTTTGAAGGTTTCTAGCAACCAATATAAAAGATTAAAATATTACCTTAGCACAAATCACCTGCTTAACATGATGCAAACGTTTGATATTTACAACTATTTTGATGGAGATACGATAAAGCCTTTAAAAGGATTAGAAATCGCAGATGGAAAAATTAAATCTGTACTAGAGTCCGAAAGTGTTTCACAAAGGGAAAATCTTATTATCCCAGGGTTTATTGATCTCCAAATTTATGGCGCTGGAGGAAAGTTGTTTTCTGCATACCCAACCGTAGAAGCATTAACCATAATTGAAGAAAATCTTTTAAAAACGGGTACAACCAGTTTTCTGATCTGCATTGCAACAAATACGCCTGATGTTTTTAACGCATGCATTACAGCTGCTAAAGAACATAGAGGAATAGCAAAAAATTGTTTAGGTCTGCATTTAGAGGGCCCATTTCTTAATCCAAAACGTAGAGGCGCCCATGTGAGTGAATTTATCCGCAAAGCAACACTTGATGAAATTAAAGCATTACTTGATTTTGGCGATGGTGTAATTAAAATGATGACCATTGCTCCAGAATTACAGGACGAAAAGGTGATTCAATATTTGTTGGATAATCAGGTTGTGGTATCATTAGGGCATAGTGATGCGAATTTTGAACAAGCCACAAAGGCCTATGACTTAGGTATACAAACCACCACACATTTATTTAATGCAATGTCTCCAATTCATCATAGAGAACCAGGCATTCCGACTGCAGTTTTTAATCACAATAAAGCTATGGCAAGCATCATCGCTGATGGCAATCATGTAGATTTTGAAGTGATAAAGTTTAGTCAGAAACTGTTAAAGGAAAGAATGTTCTTAATTACCGATGCAGTAACAGAATGTTCATCAGGTCCTTATCAGCACCAGTTAGTAGGAGATAAATTTGTAATGCCAGATGGAACCTTATCAGGATCGTCTTTAACAATGTTGCAAGCCGTTAAAAACTGTGTAAACCAGTGTGGTATTGATCTAAAAGATGCGCTAAAAATGAGTTCAATGTATCCGGCAAAATTAATTGGAGAAGATAATTTAAAGGGGAAAATCCAATCTGGCTACCAAGCGGACATGCTGATTCTAGATCAAGAATTGAACTTAAAAGAAGTAATATTCCAAGGAGAATCCATCCACAACTAAATAATTACATCAATTGTTTAAAAGCATAGCGGCTAAGTAAAAAATTGTTAATATTTTTGAGGTCATGAAGTATAAACGGATTTTACTAAAATTGAGCGGTGAATCGTTAATGGGCGATTTACAATACGGTATTGACAATGAACGCGTTAGACAATATGCTGAAGATATTAAAGCAGTTCACGACAAAGGTTTAGAAATAGCAATTGTTATTGGAGGAGGAAATATTTTTAGAGGCTTAAGCGCAGAAAAATCTGGAATGGATAGGGCGCAAGCGGATTACATGGGCATGTTAGCTACAGTAATTAATAGCATGGCTTTACAAGATGCTTTAGAAAAAGTAGGCATAAAAACCCGCTTGTTATCTGCTATTAAAATGGAGCAAATTTGCGAACCATTTGTTAGAAGAAGAGCTGTTCGACATTTAGAAAAAGGACGTGTAGTTATTTTTGGTGCAGGAACAGGAAATCCATATTTCACAACAGATTCTGCAGCTGCATTAAGAGCAATTGAAATTAACGCAGATGTGGTATTAAAAGGAACTCGCGTTGATGGAATTTATACAGCAGATCCTGAAAAAGATCCAACTGCAACAAAGTATACGGAGATTTCTTTCAAAGAAGTGTACGCTAAAGGATTGAACGTAATGGATATGACTGCTTTCACGCTTTGCGAAGAAAACAAAGTCCCAATTATCGTTTTCGATATGAATAAAACCGGTAACTTCATGAAAATTGCCAATGGCGAAGAAATAGGCACGTTAGTTCAGGGCTAATCTTAACCATTTTTTATATTTTTGTATAAATACAACACATTATGAACGACCTCATAAAGAAACAATTAGAAGATGCACAAGTAGCAATGGAAAAAGCAATTGCTCATTGCGAGGCTGAATTAACAAAAATAAGAGCGGGTAAAGCATCAGCAGGAATGCTAGATGGTATTATGGTAGATTATTATGGAGCTGCTACCCCTTTAGCACAAGTTGGTGGTATTACTACTCCAGATGCACGTACTTTAATCATCCAACCTTGGGAAAAATCTCTATTAGTACCAATAGAACGTGCTATTATGGAAGCCAATATTGGTATCAACCCACAAAATGATGGTGTAATTATTCGTTTAGTTGTACCACCATTAACAGAAGAACGTCGTAAGGACTTAGTGAAAAAAGTAAAAGAAGAAGCGGAGAGAGGACGTATTACTGTTCGTAATATTCGTAAAGATGCTAACAGTAAAATTCAAAGGCTAAAAGGTGAAGGTGTTTCTGATGATGAAATCAAAACTGGCGAAGGCGAGGTTCAAAAAATAACAGATGCATATATTATTAAAGTAGATAAACATGCTGAAGTGAAAGAAAAAGATATCATGACAATCTAATTTATATATCGTTAGAATGTAATTTAAAAGGGAATGCAGCATAGCTTCATTCCCTTTGTTTATTTTTGAAACCCAAACAATAAAAAAAATGAATTTATTACTTCAGTATTTAAAAACACATAAGTGGATTGTGGTTTTGGCGCTTGTATTAGCCGCTTTTAACATAGGTTTCTCTTTAATGGATCCATACTTTACAGGAAGAATTTTAGATAGATTCATCAACAGGCATAACGAATTAAGTAGAAGTGAATATATCTGGGGAGTTTTAGGACTGGTTGGCTTAGCAGTAGGTGCTGCAATGGTTTCTAGAATTGCAAAGAACTTTCAAGATTATTTTACCAATATTATTGTACAAAAGGTTGGTGCAAAAATGTATGCTGATGGATTAAAGCATTCGCTAGAATTACCCTATCAAGTATTTGAAGACCAAAGAAGTGGAGAAACTTTAGGGATTTTGCAAAAAGTTAGATTGGATAGTGAAAAGTTCATCACTTCTTTTATCAGCATTCTTTTTGTGAGTTTAATTGGGTTGATTTTCGTAATCGTTTACTCCCTTTCTGTTAGCTATAAAGTTTCGTTAATTTATGCAGCATCAATTCCAATTATTAGCTTTTTAAGTTGGTTTTTAAGTCGTAAAATTAAAACCATACAACGTTCAATTGTTGCAGAAACTACAGCTTTAGCAGGCTCTACCACAGAATCTCTTCGTAATATAGAATTGGTAAAAAGTTTAGGTTTAGCTAGCCAAGAAATTGAGCGACTAAATAAAACGACCTACAAAATATTAGGCTTAGAACTAAGAAAAGTAAAGTATGTACGTAGCATGAGTTTTGTGCAGGGTACAACTGTAAACTTGGTTCGTAGTACAATGGTGGTGGTGTTATTAATCTTGATATTTGAAAATACAATTTCTCCAGGACAGTATTTCTCTTTCTTATTTTATTCATTCTTCTTGTTTGGCCCTTTGCAAGAACTGGGAAATGTGATTTTATCGTGGAGAGAAGCGGAAGTGTCGCTAGGTAATTTTAAAGCTATTTTAAATACACCTGTAGATAAAAAACCTGTTAATCCTGTTCGACTAGAAAAGATAGAAACCTTAGCATTTTCGAATGTAAGTTTTAAACATTTATCGGGTAGAACAAATGCGTTAAATAACATCAGCTTTGCTACTAATAATGGAGAAACCATTGCATTTGTAGGTCCATCAGGTTCTGGGAAAACAACGTTAGTGAAATTGCTGGTAGGCCTTTATCAACCAATTGAAGGTGAAGTATTGTACAATAGAACTTCAGGAAGAGAAATAGATTTAGATCAGTTGAGAGAAAAAATAGGGTTCGTAACACAAGATACACAACTGTTTTCTGGAACAATTAGAGAGAACTTACTTTTTGTAAAACCTACTGCAAGCGACGAAGATTGTATGCGAGTTCTACATCAAGCTGCTTGTCAGAATTTATTAGCAAGAGCAGATAAAGGTTTAGATACTGTAATTGGAGAAGGGGGTGTAAAAGTTTCTGGCGGAGAAAAACAACGTCTATCAATTGCTAGAGCCTTATTACGTAACCCAGACATTTTAGTATTTGATGAGGCTACATCTTCACTAGATTCATTAACCGAAGAAGAAATTACCATGACGATAAGAGATGTGTCGGTTTTAACGAGTCATGTAACCATATTAATTGCACATCGTTTATCAACCATTCGTCATGCAGATCGGATTTATGTTTTAGAGAAAGGACATATTATTGAGCAGGGCAAACATGCAGATTTACTAGCTGAAAAAGGTTTGTATTTCGCCATGTGGAGACAACAAGTTGGTGAGCGAGTAAATGATGAAGTTTTGTCTTAAAGTTTTTATCACATAGACACATAGCTAAGATCATTAAAAAAGATGTTTTCTATCTGTCTATGTGGTTTAAGTTAAATCTGGTCTTCGATTTTATCGGCAGGCTTGATATCGTTTAGCGTTAAAGGCAATAAGCTTTTTGTTTTAAAGTAGGTAATTGCTGCGATACCTAAGGTCATGCTACCCCCAAAAACTACTGCAGGTACGGTTCGCATTAGCTTTGCTGTTAAGCCAGATTCGAAAGCACCAATTTCATTAGATGAACCTATAAACATACTATTTACTGCCGAAACTCTACCTCGCATTTGATCTGGAGTTAAGAGCTGCATAATGGTAGAACGAATAATTACACTTACACTATCAAATGCACCTTCGCAGAATAAGAAGAAAAGTGTTAAATAGAAGCTGGTTGATAAACCATAACAAATGATACTGGTAGCAAAGCCAGCAACAGCAATTAACAAATTGCGCCAAGGTTTATTCATCGGCGAAAACCTAGTCATTAACAGCATGGTAATTACCGCTCCGCTGGATGCCGCAGCTCTCATAAAACCTAAACCTTCTGATCCTACTTTTAAAATATCGTTGGCAAATACTGGAAGTAAGGCAACGGCACCACCAAAAAAAACAGAGAATAAATCTAGGCTCATTGCGCCTAACATCATTTTACTTTTAAAAACAAAGTTGATACCTTCAGTTAGACTTTTTACAATACTTTCTTTTGGAATAAAAGAGGGTTGATGTTTCTTAAGAAAGAAAATACAGATTAAGGAAATAAATATAAAGATGATAATAACAATATAGGTCGGAGTGATGCCGTAAAAGCCATAAATTAATCCACCAGCCGCTGGCCCTAAAATAGAAGCCAATTGCCAGCTAGAGCTGCTCCATGTACTTGCATTTGGATATAAATCTTTTGGTAAAATTTGCGCCATTAAAGAAAATGTAGCAGGTCCAAAAAAGCCTCGAGCTAAACCTACTCCAAAAACCATACAATACATAATAGGTACAATGTAGCTTGTCGGGATGTAAGTATGCATTTGTTTAGAAGTGGCAACTAACATAATTAATGAGCATAAGAATACGCCACTAAATATTTTCAATAATAAACCTCTTTTCTCTGATTTATCGGCAACGTAGCCTCCATATAAAGCAATGCTGATGGCCGGTATCGCCTCACACAGACCGATTAAGCCTAATGCTAATGGATCTTTTGTTAAATGATAAATGTGGAAACCAATAATTACAGCTTGCATTTGATAAGCAAACGTAAAGAAGAAACGCATGCCTAAATAAGAGCGGAATTCTCGGTAACGGAGTGCGGCAAATGGGTCTTTTTTCTCGGTAATGATGGGCTGCTCTTCCAAAGGAATTAATTTGTAGTAAAATTACAATTTCGAGTTTTTAAATTAGAGGTTGCGCTGGATTATTTTTGTAATAATCTAGTTTGTATTGAAACATTTCACTCATTTTGGCTGCTCTCCACTTGGCTTCACTTGCTTTTTCACCAGTAAAGTGTTCGTCCACTGTTTGGTTGAATAGGCTAATCCAAGTATCAAAATGCTCTTTGGCAATAGGAAGTTTGGCGTGTTTTAAAAACGGACTGCCACTGTATGTAGGGGTTTCTAATAAAATGGTTTGCCAAAAGGTATACATCTTTTCTAAATGTGATTGCCAATTATCTTTTATTACGTCGTTAAAAACAGGAGCCAGTAAGGCATTGTCTCTCACCTTTCCGTAAAAGTCATCAACCAACGTTTTTACATTATCAAGGGTTAAAATGTCTGTGCTTTCACTTTGCATATTGCTGTTGCTTAATACAATCAAATATAAGCCGTTTTACTAGAGATGATTAATTCACAATCATAAAATGACCTCAAGTTGGTATTTGAATAAGTAATAAAGCAAAAGCGTCATGGCGAGGCACGATGCAATCTTAAATGAGTTGTGTATAGTTATTAGTTAAGATTGCTTCGTGCTTCGCAATGAAAACAGCGTATTTCAAAAAGTAAAGGACTTAAATCATTGCCTTATAAAAATCTGAATAAGCCTCATACATATCTTCGGCTTGGTTAATTGCGGATGAGGCGGCAATACCATAAATGCCCGTTTCTAAAAGTTGAGGGATATCTGTTAGAGTTACTCCACCTACCGCTAAAATAGGTAATACTATGTTTGCCTTTTTTAATGCTTCCATAGCATCTGCATAACCTTTTACTCCAAGTAGCGGTGCATTATTAGGTTTAGTTGTAGTTACTTTAAAAGGCCCGAAGCCTGCATAATCTGCACCCTCATTAGCTAATCGTATTAAGTTTTCAATCGTGTTTGATGACCCACCTAAGGTATATCCTTCTCCTAATTGCTTGCGTAGAGCGATAAAGTCTGCGTCCATGTCTTCTATATGGAAACCTTGTATATCGGCTTTATCTTTCAAATGAATGTGATTGGTAACGATTAAAGTTGCGCCCCAATCATCGCATATTGCTGCGATGGTATTTATATCGCTTAATAGTTCATCATCAGCTTTGCTTAAGCAACGGTATTGAATCCATTTTGCACCTGCTTCGCAAGCTATTTGTGCTTGTGCGATGTGGGAATGTTGTAGAATATCGTGCGTAATGAAATGGAGTTTATCTATATATTTTTTCATATGCTAAGCTGCCGATTATAAATGTTATTGTAAGGAACGAAGTAATTTGTTTAAGGAGATTGCTTTGTTCCTTACAATGACGCGTTTGTTAAAAGATTAAAACTTCAAATTTAAACTTAGCATTAAATTCGTTCCACTTTGTGGGAAATAAAAATTCTCTGTAGTTTGGGCACCTTCGTAAAAGTAACCGTAGGTATAGCCATTGCTTTCGTATTTGTTATTTAAAATGTTATTCACTAAGAAAGCGATGTTAATGTTTTTAAATCCTTTTAATTGCATATCGTAAGCTAAACGAGCATTATTTACCCAATATGAATTTAATTTACGCATATCGTTTTGGGTGTTATCTAAATATTGCTTGCCTACATATTTACTTTGCCAACCTAAAGCCAATGCTTTTATTGGACTATAAACTAACTCACCAGAAATTACAGCGTTTGGTGAGAAAGAAATATCAGTGCTTTTATAAGTATTTACGATTTGCCCACCATTATCATAATCATCTATAAACTCTGTAAAGTTTTTAATTTTATTACGACTTAAAGCTGCGTTTGCCAAAATAGAAAACTGCTGATTAATGGTATAAGCAGCATCTAACTCTACACCTGCTCTATAACTTTTATCTACATTTTGGCGGTAGTATTCACCTACATCATTAATTTTTCCAGTTACAACTAATTGATCTTTATACCACATACCATATACATTTACTCCCGCAGATAGGCTAGCATTTTTGAAACGATAACCTGCTTCTAAATTGTTTAATCTTTCGGATTTTGGTAGCGTTCCAGCTTCTACGTTTACATAATCATCACGACCTGGTTCTTTGTTAGCTACGCTAAATGAAGTGTAAATATTTGAATTAGAATTAACAAAATAACTTGCGCCAACTTTAGGATTGAAGAAATCAAGTTTGTCTTTAATGTCTAACTGATTTAAACTTTTCTCTGTTCCTAAAACAGTGTAATACATATGACGATATTGTAAATCAGCAAAAATAGTAAGCTGTTCAATCGGAGTAAAATTAACCTTTAAGTAAGAGTTAAAATCGGTTTTAAAGCCATCGTTATCGTAATAATGTCTATCATTGTTGCCATTACTGCCGTATTGTGCATAAATAACTTGACCAAAGTGAGCCCCTTTATATTCGTTATACGCACCACCTAAAGTGAGTTGCAGTTTGGTAGCTGGTTTGTAATTAAAGGCATAGGTGAAACCATAAAAATCGTTATCTAACCATCTTCTACGCACTAAATCTGTTTTAGTAATTGTGGTAGCACCAACAACTACTGGCAATAAACCGTAGTCTGCTAGTTTCTGACCCTCTTTAGATTCTTCATAATAACCTCGCCCTGCGGTATAATGCAAAGCTCCGTTGAAAGAAAATTGATCACTAAACTGTTTGGCGTACAAAAGCTGATAATGATCTTGCCAATAGTTGTCTGTTTGATCTTTATACGTAAAACTATTGTAGGTTCTGCTGCCAGAGTTCAACAAGTTAGCGGCATCTGCTGGATTTAATCCATTGCGAGAAATGTAATCGTTCATGCCTACAACATCTCCATTTAACCGAGATTCTGGAATACCATTCCATGCCTGATATGTTTTTTCACTTCCAGAAAATACATTAATGCGAAGTAAATCGGTTTTACCATGGTAGGCTCCTGACAGGAAATAAGATTTAAGATTTGAAGCAGCACGATCGATAAAACCATCAGATTTAATACGAGATAAACGGCCATCAAAACTCCAATGATTGTTAATTAACCCTGTACCAACTTTTACCGTATTTTTCCAGGTATTGAAAGATCCATACGTATTATTTAACTCTGCATAAGGTTCTGTTTCGCCTGCTGTAGTTTGAATATTTAAGCTTCCACCGAAAGCACCTGCACCATTTGTAGAGGTACCAACACCACGCTGAATTTGAATATTATCTACTGATGAAGCGAAATCGGGCATGTTTACCCAAAACGTTCCTTGACTTTCACTGTCGTTATAAGGAATACCGTTTAAAGTTACGTTTACTCGAGTTGCATCACTTCCGCGTATGCGAATACCTGTATAACCTACGCCCGCACCAGCATCTGAAGTGATGACAACACCTGGTGTGTTATCTAAAAGGAAAGGTAAATCTTGTCCGAAATTGTTTTTAGCGATGGTTTGCTTATCAATGTTTTTGTATGTACTAGCCGAATTTGCAGCTGCTCGAGTTGCACTTACTACAATTTCATTCGCTAAAAAGGTAAGTTGATTTAATTTGAAATCTACTACAGCGTTTGCTTGTAGATTTATAGTTTGCTCTTGACTTTGGTAACCTAAAAAGCTAACAGCTATAGTATAATTACCTGCTGGAAGATTTTTAAACTCGTAATAACCAGCTTCGTTACTAGAAAGAACTGAGGATTTTCCTTTTAATCGGATAGTTGCGCTAGGTAAATTACTGTTGTTTTTTTCAGATACTGTACCCGAAATGTTGAATTGTGCCATTGTAAAGATTGGGCACAATAATGCAGTGATTACTGCTAACTTAAATTTTTTCAATTTGTATTTTTGTTTTAGTTAAACCTGCCGACAGTAGGGGTACTCCCGACGTTAGTTAAACTCCATAAACCATCCCTACGCCAGCATTATCTGGATCAGGTGCATTTAAAGCTTTACGCTTTAAAATGGGTATGTTCTCAGCCTGTATTTGCGTTTTTTACAAAAACAAGGCACCCCTTATTGATGGTACAAATGTAACGCAAAAGGATTGACATTAAGAAATAGTTTTAGAAAATATACGTGCGAGGGTTATTCCAGTAGAAAATTATTTATGGCGTATATAGCGTTTTGCAAACGATTTTCTATGCCACCAATTACTTTATATTGCGCATGAAGTGCTTTTAACTCATTATGCCAAATTTCCATAAAATGTTCTCGCATGTGTGGAAAATCTCTTAATGGATCTTCTTGCCATGGTAAATCGATATCAAGCAAGAGGTAAAAATCATATTTATGAGTTTTTAAGGCATCAAGTACAATTTGCGGGGTTTCGCCTAACATCTCATCGCTCCAAATTTTAACCGTTACAAAAGTGGTATCGCATATAATAAAATCAGTATCGGCCATAGCCAATACAGATTCTTCTAAAGCAACTTGACCATGAAACATATTAATTTCATCTTGTAAAGTACAATCGGAAGTTAAAGCAGCACAATAATAACGAGCATACTCTGGTACCCAAGGCACATTATAGTGCTTAGCCAGTTGTTGAGACATGGTTGATTTACCTGTGCTTTCTGGGCCAACTATTGCTATTTTTTTAATTTGTTTGTTCACGGTAGATTTTTCTCCAATCGATATAACCCATAGCAGCTATAATAACATATAAAGCGTACATCAACCCTGTCGCGTATAATTCTTTAGAGAAATACACACTTACATAAATGATGTCTACGAATATCCAAATTAACCAATTTTGTAATACTTTTCTTGCTAAAAATATCTGTGCAATTAAGCTACAGGCAGTACAAAAGCTATCTATAAAAGGAAAAGAAGCATCGGTGTTTTTGTGTAATATAAAACCTAAAGCCAGCGTAAAAAGAATTATTCCGATTATTGATAATACAATTTCTTTAGAAGTAATTAGACTAATTGGTCGTTCTTTTTCTGGATTATCTCTTTGTTTACTCCAATAGTACCAGCCATAAATATTCATAGCGAAGAAGTAAAATTGCAAACCCATATCTGCATACAGCTTACTTTCGAAAAAGATAATTATGTAAATCAGTACACTCACTATTGCAATTGGCCAATTCCAAATGTTGTTTTTTGCAGCTAACCATACACAGAGAATTCCTGTAAAAACGCCACACCATTCTAATACCCCAGTTCCAAAAATGAATTGAGAGATACTTTCTTTAAAACCGTCAATCAATAGTAACATGTTTCAAAAGTATAAAATAGTAGCATTAAAGTATAAAACAAAAAAGTCCGATAGGGAACAACCCCTACCGGACAATAAACCAAACAAACTATTTATGAAGAATCCTCAAACTTGTTGAGGAAATTTTAGTTCTATTTTGTATTTGGCGATGAGCTAAAATTTATCGCCGCTCTTACACTCACATCACTCGTTAAACTATTTCTTAACGTGTATTCCATCCTCATTCTCAAATTACTTCCTTTGATATACTCATCAACAAAACGTGAATTGTCTATGTCTAGTACAAGATTGTTGCCAATATTTTCTGAGACATCATTTCTTGACGCAACCATGACTTCTGAACTACCGTTCACTAAAAATAGTTTTACTGTTTTAAATATGCCTAGGTTTTGAGTGCTAGGATTACTAGCATCCAATTTTACAGAAGTAACTCGTACATCTCTAATGTAATCTGTGCCACTTTGGTTTCCAAATATTTGGTCAAAACTGCTAGCCGTACTAGTTGTTACCTGCACAACATTATTTTTAGTTCCTGCTGGGATAACTAATGTTGCTGTATAAGGAAATGTTGATTTTATAATAGATTGTACTGTAGCACAACCACTAACAAGAACAATTAAAGCAATAAATGGTAAGATTATCTTTTTCATCTGAATTTTATTTGTTAATTAACTCATTGATAACAAATGCTATTCCAAATAGTTTTACCTGTCTTAGGGATAGGTTTCTGTCTATAATTTAAGACGTTTTAAAGGTATTCCTAGCCAGTTTTTAATCAAGTTTAAATAAGACAGGCAATATTTTTTAAAACAAGCTCGTTATAAAAGTGTTTATTTAAACGCACCTCTAAAAAACTAAACATTAAATTTAAACTCACTGGATGGAAAAAACTTACGCTTAATTAATAGAAGTTTAACTAAAATTAAAATTATGAAAAGAGCGAGTTTAAATTTTTTAGCTGTTGCAGGTTTATCATTGGGATTGTTTGCATTCGGTTCAATTAAAGAAGGTGGAATACAAGGTAAAGTTACACCAGCCGAAGGTGCAAAAGAAGTTGTTGCAGTTGCTGGAACGGACACTTTAAAAAGTCAGATTAGTAACGGAGCTTTTGTATTTAGTAATGTTAAAAAAGGCACATATACCGTTTGGGTAAAAGCAAATGCCCCTTATAAAGATGCTTCTGTAGAAAATGTTGCAGTTACAGATAGTGCAACAACAGATTTAGGAGAAATAAAATTGCAACAATAAATATAAATTGTGTGTTAAAAACAAAAAGAGGGCTCGATGCCCTCTTTTTATTACAATAATTTCAAAAAACACCATATTTTTTCTTTCAAAAAACCTATCTTTGCATCCCGACAGAGCAGTTGGGATTTTTCATTTTATAGCATAGGAATTCTCCCAGCTAGCAGTCAAATTGACTTTTACTTTAGACTTTTTTAAACCCTCACAATGCCTAAAGACACCTCCATACGCTCAGTACTTATTATCGGATCGGGACCTATTATTATTGGTCAAGCTTGCGAATTTGATTATGCTGGTTCACAAGCCGCACTTTCACTTAAAGATGAAGGAATTACGGTTTCTATTATTAATTCTAATCCAGCAACCATTATGACCGATAAAGTTATCGGTGATCATGTTTATTTGTTGCCTTTAACGTTAGAATCGATAGAACAGATTTTAACTGATCATGCAAACAACCCAAACCTTCCTAAAATTGATGCAGTATTGCCAACAATGGGGGGTCAGACAGCCTTAAATCTTTGTGTTGATGCAGAAGAACGTGGTATTTGGAAAGCCCATGGTGTAAAAATTATTGGTGTAGATGTAGCTGCAATTGAGAAAACTGAAAATAGAGAATCATTCCGCCAGTTAATGGTTGATATAGGTGTAGGTGTTGCTCCATCAAAAATTGCAAACTCTTATTTAGAAGGTAAAGAAGCCGCACAAAACATTGGCTTCCCATTAGTAATTCGACCATCCTATACACTTGGTGGTTCTGGTGGTGGTTTTGTACATAAAAAAGAAGATTTTGATGCCGCTTTAAAACGTGGTTTAGAAGCTTCTCCAACTCACGAAGTTTTAGTAGAAAAGGCTGTTTTAGGTTGGAAAGAATACGAATTGGAATTGCTGAGAGATAATAATGATAACGTAATCATCATATGTTCAATTGAGAATTTTGATCCAATGGGAATTCACACTGGAGATTCGATTACCGTAGCTCCTGCAATGACATTATCTGATCGTTGTTACCAAGAAATGCGTAATCAAGCTATAGAAATGATGCGTGCCATTGGTAATTTTGCTGGCGGATGTAATGTTCAGTTCTCTGTAAATCCAGACAACGATGATATTATTGCGATTGAAATTAACCCTCGTGTTTCGCGTTCATCAGCCTTAGCAAGTAAAGCAACTGGTTATCCAATTGCAAAAATTGCAGCTAAATTAGCCATCGGTTATAACTTAGATGAGATTGAAAATCAAATTACCAAAACTACTTCAGCATATTTCGAACCTACTTTAGATTACGTTATCGTTAAAATCCCACGTTGGAACTTCGATAAATTTAAAGGAGCTAACATGGAGCTAGGTTTACAGATGAAATCTGTAGGCGAGGTAATGGCCATTGGTCGTAGCTTTATTGAGGCGCTGCAAAAAGCTACTCAAAGTTTAGAAATAGGTAGAGCAGGTTTAGGCGCAGATGGCAGACATAACAGAAGTATCGATGAAATAATGTATGGTTTAGAGCATCCAAGTTGGAACCGTTTGTTCCTTATAAAAGATGCAATGAGCATGGGTGTACCTTTAGAATCTATTCGTAAAGTAACTAAAATAGATAAATGGTTCTTGTCTCAAATTCAAGAATTAGTAAACTTAGAAGTAGAACTTAAACGTTATTCATTAACTAATATTCCTAAAGATTTCTTCTTTAACTTAAAGCAAAGAGGCTTTTCTGATATACAAATTGCTTATGTTTTAGGAAATGTAACAGAGGATGATGTGTACAATCGCCGTAAAGAATTAGGAATTAAACGAGTGTATAAAATGGTAGATACATGTGCCGCAGAGTTTGCAGCACAAACGCCATACTTCTACTCAACATTTGAAGAATCGCCAATTCAAATTTCTTTAGTAGGCAATGAAACGCTTTCAAATGGAGATGAATTAGGTACAAACGAATCAATAGTTTCCGATAAGAAAAAAGTAATTGTTCTAGGTTCTGGACCAAACAGAATTGGTCAGGGGATAGAATTTGATTATTCTTGCGTACATGGATTATTAGCAGCAAAAGAAAGTGGTTTTGAAGCGATTATGATTAACTGTAATCCTGAAACGGTATCTACAGATTTTAACATGGCCGATAAATTATACTTTGAGCCAGTTTTCTGGGAGCATGTTCGCGAAATTATAGAGCTAGAAAATCCGGTAGGCGTAATTGTTCAACTTGGCGGACAAACAGCACTTAAAATGGCTGAAAAACTTCATGAGAATAATATCAAGATTATCGGTACTGCGTATAACGATATGGATATTGCCGAAGATCGTGGTCGTTTCTCAGACTTATTAAAAGAATTAGACATTCCTTATCCAAAATATGGTGTAGCTGAAAATGCGGAAGAAGCAATTGTGGTTGCAAATGAAGTTGGTTACCCAGTTTTAGTTCGCCCTAGTTATGTTTTAGGCGGACAAGGGATGAGCATTGTAATTAACGATGAAGACTTAGAAAAAGCTGTTGTTAAGTTGTTGGGAGATTTACCTGGAAACAGAGTGTTAATTGACCATTTCTTAGACAGAGCAGAAGAAACTGAATCAGATTCAATTAGCGATGGAACAGATGTGCATATTGTTGGTTTAATGGAACACATTGAGCCTGCAGGTATTCACTCTGGAGATTCTAGTGCAGTCTTACCTCCTTTTAGCTTATCGGAACAGGTAATTTCAGATATGGAAACCTATTCTAAGAAAATTGCAAGAGCTTTAAATGTAATTGGATTATTAAATATTCAGTTTGCAGTTAAAGATGATAAGGTATATGTAATCGAAGCAAATCCAAGAGCTTCTCGTACAGTTCCTTTCATCGCAAAAGCGTATGATGTGCCTTATATTAATATCGCGGCTAGAATTATGCTGGGCGTAAATAAATTAAAAGACTTTAATATTGTTCGTAAACTAAATGGATACGCAATTAAAGAACCTGTATTTTCTTTTGATAAATTCCCTGAAGTAACGAAAGAATTGGGTCCAGAAATGAAATCAACTGGTGAAGCCATTCGTTTCATTAAAGATTTAGAAGATCCTTATTTCCGTAAGTTATATAAAGATAAATCGATGTATTTATCTAAATAATTAAAAATCCCTTAATGAAAGTTGAGGGATTTTTTATTACAGCTTTGTCCAAATCCTAGTATTCAAATCTAGTTCTCGTACAATATCATACATAAAAGTCAACACAGACATATCATCATCTAATAAATCTGATTTTAATAATGTCTTAAAAACAGGAGGTTCAAAATAATTTTTATCCAAAGGGAAAGCAATATACATTTGTGTACCGATGAATGATAAAGATATCGTATAAGCCGATCGCTGATTAAGATCATTTATTCTTTCCATCATTGCTGGAGTTAAAATATATCGAGCTTCAATTTGATCTGTGCCATAGGTTACAAAATTTTTGTTAAAGCCCTCATTTTCTAACTCTACTATGTTTTTATCTCCAAATGAATATACATTTTTAGAAAACCAAGCGCCAATCTTACTGCCAAAATCTCTAGGCCTAACTACAGTAACGCCATTAAAATTTTTGTTGAAATCAGCAGTGAACACTATTCCTTTTAAAATATCATGCCAAGTAACTTGCCTACCGCTTTTGGTCTGAACTTCGGTTTTGTATTCTGCATGTACTTCTGCAAAATAAAAGCTAGTTTTGCCAATTACCCCACTTATTAAATCTTCAGTACTGTATCTATCTGGTGATGTAGTAAAAAGCTGCGAAGCTGTAAATTCTGATTCTATAATTCCCCTGTTAGGATCTAAAGTTAAACTTTTATCTACTGAACTTAATGCTGCTCCAATTACTTCTTGTTTAAATCGACTTTTGTAATTAGAAACAGTATCTCCAATTCGGAATAAAATAACTGCACCAGGAATTACGATGATAAAACCAACAACTGCAAGGAAAACTAAACTTAAAACAGAACCACAAGCGAAACAAACTATGCCTAATACAATAAAGCTCCAGCCTTGCAATTTATTAGAAACAATTTTTTTTCGTTCAATTTCTAATTCAGCAAGTACATTTTCTACAGCTGCAGGTAATGTGAAATTTGTAGACATTAATTATTAAAAAGTTCTTTAGCGCTTACATTTTTGCGTTCTTCTTCGGCGGTTTCTAAAACTGCAATTGGTTGATAACCCAACATACCAGCGAACATATTCCCAGGGAACATCATTACAGCATTATTGTAAGTAGTTACAGAAGAATTATAGTTTCTTCTAGCGGCAGCAATCTGCTCTTCGCTTTCAGTCCATGTACTTTGTAAGGTTAAAAAATTTTGATTTGCCTTTAGATCTGGATAATTCTCTACACTTACCATTAAACCTTTTACAGCACTCCCAATTTGTTGATCTAGAGCTAATTTATCACTTTCACTAACGTTTGCTCCTAAAGCTTTTCCTCTTAATTCAGTGATTTTTGTCAACGTATCACCTTCGTACTGCATGTATTGTTTAACTGTTTCTACTAAGTTTGGTAGTAAGTCGAAACGTTTTTTAAGCATTACATCTATGGCAGAAAATGCATTTGCTACTTGATTCTTTTTACTAATTAAGGAATTGTATATGCCAATGCCAATAATTAAAACGGCGATTGCAATGATAGCAACTATAATCATATCTGTTTGTGTTTAAGTGTTAAGATAAATATAAGTTTTTTGTATAGAGATTGGATGCAGATATTTACAAAACGTTACAGCAGTTAAATTTCCAAATTTTGCAGTAAGCAAATGTGTAAAAAAAACCCTACTCCGGAGAGAGCAGGGTTCAATCAATCAATATTAAAAAGGAGAACCTTTCTAATTCTCCAAAATTACGACTCCTTTTGCTTCAAACACAATTTCTTTTTTAGGTTTTGTGATTTTTGCAATTTCCTCAGCTGGTTTCTTAGCGTCTTCAGCAATATGTTTTAAATCTTCAACAGATGTTTCCGTTCTTTCTGCAAAACCATCAATTACTACTTTTTTACCAGCTAAATCTTTAGGCATAAAAAAAGCATAATCCTTAAAATTCACACGAATAGTCTCACCATTTGGCGCTTCTAAATTCATAAAACAACCCTTTTTTTGACAAACTAAAGTCACTAGCCCAGTAACTTTCATATCTTTTTTGGTTTCATTGCCAAGTTTCGCATTTACTTCAGCGGTTGTAATTACATTTCCTTTTTTAACACCTTCACCAAAAGATTTTCCTTCAAATGAAGTTGCGTCTTGTGCAAAAGCAAATGCAGTAAACATACAAAGGGCCAGGCTTAAAATAATTTTTTTCATTTTCTCTATTTTTAATTGGACGAACTCTTATCTATCTGATACAAAAATATTTAAAATCTTTTTAAATAAGGAATGTTCTGTTCATAAATGTAGGATTGAAAAAAATCCCCACTACTTAAAAGCAGTGGGGGTCAATCATCCCTATTTATTAGTAATCATGAAAATACCAATGCTAAATAAGAAGCAATAGGCTGTCCAAATAAATGACTTGGCAAATAATATTTATAAATGCTTGATAAATAATAGTTTAAAGGTCTTTCTATAAAAATTTATTCATAACACCTAATACTCACTTGTAGAGATATGTACCAGAAAATCATGATATGGGTAATTTATTTCCTTAAATGAATTGGAGAGTTAGCCAAAAAGTAAAGAGAAAACTTCTTCAATTTTGCTAACTGTAATTATTTGTATTTTAAATTTATCTTTCACCAATCCTTTTAGGTTGTAATTTGAGATAAATATTTTTTCGAAACCTAACTTTTCTGCTTCTGAAATGCGTTGCTCTATGCGATTTACTGCTCTAATTTCTCCAGATAAACCAACTTCTGCAGCAAAACAAATTTTTGATGAAATAAAAATATCTTCATGAGATGAAATAATCGCCGCCATAATTGATAAGTCAATCGCAGGGTCTTCAACTTTAATTCCGCCAGCGATATTTAAGAAAACATCTTTCGCACTCAATCTAAATCCACATCTTTTTTCTAGTACGGCAAGCAACATATTCATCCGCTTGGTATCAAAGCCCGTGGCCGATCGCTGCGGAGTTCCATAAGCAGCAATACTAACTAAGGCCTGTGTTTCAATTAACATCGGTCTTGCGCCCTCTAAAGTTGCTCCAATTGTAATTCCACTTAATTCTTCATCTCGTTGAGAAAGCAGAATTTCTGAGGGATTTGAAACTTCTCTCAACCCACTGCTTTGCATGGCATAAATTCCTAATTCTGCAGCTGCGCCAAAACGGTTTTTAATAGATCTTAAAATTCGATAAATGTGATGCCTGTCTCCTTCAAACTGCAAAACAGTGTCTACCATGTGTTCTAAAATTTTGGGACCTGCAATTGCGCCGTCTTTGGTAATATGTCCAATTAAAAAAACAGGCGTGTCGGTTTCCTTTGCAAAACGCAATAACTCTGCCGTACATTCTCTAACTTGAGAAACGCTTCCTGGAGTAGACTCGATATGTGCAGAATGTAAGGTTTGAATAGAATCAATAATGACAATTTCTGGCGCTAACTGTTCTATTTGCTTAAAAATATTTTGTGTTGAAGTTTCGGTAAGAATATAGCAATCTGCTTTAGGATTAATTGTAATTCTTTCTGCTCGCATTTTAATTTGCTGCTCACTTTCCTCTCCAGAAACGTACAATACTTTTCTGCCAGATACATTTAGCGCAACCTGTAACATTAAGGTTGATTTACCAATTCCAGGCTCTCCACCAATTAATATAACCGAACCTGCAACTAATCCTCCGCCTAAAACCCGGTCTAATTCTGCATCGCCTGTAGTAGTTCTTTCCTCTGTTGCGCTTTGAATTTCTTCAACCTTACTTGGCTTACTTAGCCTTTGTGTTCCTGAGGCAGATTTCCAAGTTGGAACATGGGTTGTGCCTTTATCAATTATTTCTTCTACAAAGGTATTCCATTGGTTACATGATGGGCATTTGCCCAACCATTTTGCAGATTCATAACCACAACTCTGACAGAAATATGCTGATTTTGTTTTAGCCAATTTGATTTAAGATTTACAATTTTTGAATGAAGATTTTTTACTACGAATTTAGATTTATTCAGCTGAAAAATCTTGAAAATTTATGAACAATAAAAAAGCCTGATTTCTTTTTAGAAACCAGGCTCTCAGTTTTATTAATTGTTATAATTTAATTTCTTCGTCTTTTGAAGATAAAAAATGGAACTCTGTTAAGTTATAAGAAGATACTGATCTTATCTTAATGCGTTGACCAAATTTGAAGAACCATTTCCATTGTAATGAAATAAATCCTTTTTTAATGAAAGCTTCAATATAAGGATGCACGCAAAGTGTAATGTTCTTTTCATTCTGCTCTTGCAAAATATAAGTCAAATTACTTTCTATATCATCCATTAAAACAATACTTGCTTTAATTTCTCCAGTACCATCACATGTAGGGCATTTTTCTACCGTAACAATATTCATTTCTGGTCTAACACGTTGACGAGTAATTTGAACTAAGCCAAATTTACTTGGAGGCAAAATGGTGTGTTTAGCACGATCAAGTAACATCAAATCGCGTAAATAATCAAAAAGCATTTTACGGTTAGTTGGTTTGTGCATGTCGATAAAATCGATCACCACAATACCGCCCATATCTCTCAATCTCAATTGACGAGCAATTTCTTTTGCAGCTTCTTTATTAACTTGAAGCGCATTTTCTTCTTGATTTTCTTTACTAGCAGTTCTATTACCACTGTTTACATCAATAACATGTAAAGCCTCAGTATGTTCTACTACTAAATAAGCTCCGCCAGCAAGATTAACTGTTTTACCGAAGCCATTTTTAATTTGCTTTTCTACACCGAAATGCTCAAAAATAGGCTCTTTATGTTTGTAATGTTTAACGATTTTCTCCATTTCGGGCGAAATCTCATGTACATAAGAACGAATATCTTCAAACAGGTTTGCATCGTTTACATAAACATTTGTAAAATCGGTGCTTAAAATATCTCTGATTAGGGTAGAAGTACGATCCATCTCTCCCCAAACACGTTTAGAAGGTTCTGCTTCGGGCAACTTCTTTGTAAAGTTTTCCCATTTAGATACAGAATCCAATAAATCTTTTTGTAATTCGGCAACGCCTTTTCCTTCAGAAACAGTTCTGATAATCACTCCAAAGTTTTTAGGCTTTATACTTTCAATAATCTTTTTTAAACGATTACGTTCAGTATTGCTTTTAATCTTTTTAGAGATGGATATCACGTTAGAAAAGGGCACTAAAACTATATATCTTCCTGCAATGGAAAGATCAGAGCTTAATCTAGGGCCTTTAGTAGAAATAGGTTCTTTAGCAATTTGAACGGGAAGGATCAAATTTTTGCTGACGATTTCGGATATTTTACCCGCTTTATTTATGTCAGCTTCTAATTTAAAATTATCTAATAAAGTACCATTAACTGTGCCGTTACGCTTAATTTTTGTAAGCTTTATTAAAGATTGTACTTGCGGACCTAAATCGAAATAATGCAAAAATGCATCTTTCTCATAACCTACATCAACAAACGCAGCATTTAAACCAGGCATAATTTTTTTAATGCGGCCTAAATAAATATCGCCAACGGCGTAATTGTTGTTAATGTGTTCTTTATGAAGTTCTACAAGATGTTTATCTTCAATCAAAGCTATGGTTACTCCCGTAGGAGTCGAATCGATTATTAATTCCTTTACCAAAAGCTACAGATTTTAAGGCAATTTAATGCCTTATTACACATGGACCAAAAAACATTGAATCCAAAAATAAATACCCGAATTATCAGATATTTATTTTTGATCAATACACTAATAGGAGTATCCTATTTTTTCTTGTGTCTGTTTTTTCTTAAACGTTTTTTACGTTTGTGCGTAGCCATTTTATGTCTTTTTCTTTTTTTACCGCTTGGCATAATTTTAAGTTTTTAATGTTTTTATTAATTCTGTTAATTAACGTTTATTCTTTAACTCAGCTACCTTAGTATCAATCCATTTGGATAATGTTGGGTTAGCTGCTAATTTCTTGCTATTTAAATAAGCGTCTATTGCTTCTTTGTTGTTGCCTAAATTTTCATTAGCAGTAGCTAAATAAAAATAGGCATCTGGTGTAGCCTTAATATTGGTAATTATATCATTAAAACGAATAATTGCTTTATCAAATTGACCAGATTTTATTGCGAACATGCCTAGTTGCATATTTGCTTTAAGGTTTTTAGGATCTTTTTTAACTACATCCAATAACATTGCTATACCCTGCATTGGTGCACCTAAACCGTTAACAATGGTTGTACCTAAACCGGTTCTTGCATCGCTACTTGTAGAGTCTATTGCTAATGCTTTAGTAAAAGCTGCATTTGCTTTTTGCAACATAACTGGTTGAACCAAGCTGTCTTGTACAGCATTATCAAAAGCTTTCAAAAAGCGAGTTCCAGCATTTAACCAATTTGTTAATGTAGGCTCGTTATTTGCAACAACTTCTAAATACATAGCACTTGGAGCCGCTTGCTCAACATCATCCCATTTTTGAGCTAATTGCTTAGCTTGTGCAGTCTTTTCTGCTCCAGAGGCGCTTTTGTAAGCGTTTTCTAAAGTAGAAATTTCTTTTGATGTTGCATTGCTTACTAAGTTTTTTGCAGTAGCAGATAACTCTTCAATAGTTAATTGCGTAGTGGTCGAATTTGCAGTAGTCTGCTCAGTTGGCATTTTACTTGCTTCATCCTTTGGTTTAACTAAACCCTTAATTTGTCTTGTAAACAAAAATCCAACAAGCAATAAAATTGCAATAATTATAAAAACTTGTTTTGAACGGATTGTGTTTAACATAATAATTAAGCTTCTGCTTTAACTTTTTTAGAGTTGTTTTTTACTTTATCAACAAAAACTTTTGCTGGTTTAAAGCTTGGAACAAAATGCTCTGGAATAATAATCGCAGTGTTTTTAGAAATATTTCTAGCAGTTTTTTGTGCTCTCTTTTTTACAACGAAACTACCAAATCCTCTTACGTAAACATTTTCTCCGCCAATCATGCTGTTTTTGATTACCTTGAAAAATGCTTCAACTGTTTCCTGTACGTCTACTTTCTCAATTCCTGTTTTTGTTGATATTTCTGAAATAATATCTGCCTTAGTCATATTTTTCTATTATTAAGTTATTGTTGTTAAATATTATAACTGTTTTGGGGTTGCAAAAGTATTGCTTTTTAATGAGATAGGAAAATAAAAGATGATTTATTTACAAGGAAACTTATCATGTTAATGCAAGTTTTGGTAAAATGATATATTTAGATCGTATTTTTGAAGGAATGAACTTCCAAAATGAAATAGTAAAATGGTATAAAATTAATAAACGTGAGCTTCCATGGCGTAATACTACCGATGCTTATGTGATTTGGTTATCAGAAATTATTTTACAACAAACCCGTGTTGAGCAAGGTTTACCTTACTTCAATAAATTTTTAGCACATTTTCCAACGGTTAAATCCTTTGCAGAAGCAACAGAAAATCAAGTATTAAAACTTTGGCAAGGTTTGGGTTATTATTCACGTGGTAGAAATATGTTGTTCACAGCTAAACAGGTAATGGAAATGCATAATGGAGTATTTCCTATTCATTATGAAGAGTTGATTCAATTAAAAGGAATTGGCGATTATACAGCTGCTGCGATATCGTCTTTCTCTAATAATCAAGCTAAAGCTGTTTTAGATGGTAATGTTTTTAGAGTATTGGCCAGATATTTTGGAATTGAAGAACCCATAAACTCTACTATTGGGAAAAAGGTGTTTTCAGAATTAGCACAGCGTTTAATCGAAGATCAAAAGCCATCCTTGTATAACCAAGCTATGATGGAGTTTGGTGCCTTGCAATGTAAGCCTAAATCGCCTTTGTGTACTGTATGCCCTTTACAGCTTGGTTGTTATGCTTATAAGAACCACAAAGTGGATGATTTGCCTGTAAAATTAAAAAAACTTAAAGTTAGAGAACGATGGTTTAATTACTTTGTTGGCATAAAGAATGGGAAAATTCTAACTAAACAACGTCAACCTGGAGATGTATGGCAACAGTTATATGATTTCCCTTTAATTGAAACTGACGGAAAGCCTGATTTTGAAGAAAAATCATTCATTGAAAGTATGAAAAATACTTTTGGGCAAAACGTTAGAGTTACGCCATTAATGCAAAAAAAGCACCTGTTAAGCCACCAAATTATATACGTGCAATTTTTTGGTTTAGATAATTATATTGTTAACTTTAATCTACATGCAGATATTAAATCTGTTTTGCTTGAAGATTTTGAAGATTTACCTCATCCTAAAGTAATCAGCGATTTTATAAATCTGTATTTAAAAAACTAATCAAATATATCTATGTCTGGCATTAACAAAGTTATTTTAGTAGGACATCTGGGAAAAGACCCAGAAGTTCGGCATTTAGAAGGTGGCGTCACGGTAGCAAGTTTTCCATTGGCTACTTCAGAAACGTACAACAAAGACGGTAAGCGTGTAGAACAAACTGAATGGCACAATATTGTGTTATGGAGAGGCTTAGCAGAGGTTGCATCTAAGTATCTACAAAAAGGAAAACTGGTCTATATTGAAGGAAAGTTACGCACTCGCTCTTTTGAAGACAAGGAAAAGGTTAAAAAGTATGTTACTGAAGTTGTAGCAGAGAATTTTACGATGTTGGGTAGGAAAAGTGATTTCGAAAATACACCAGCTAATAATGGAGGTACTACGCCTAAAAGTGAGGATGATTTTGTAAGTCCAGTAGATGAAACTGGAGATTTGCCCTTTTAATGCTCAAAACTTATTTAAACAAAAGGCTCGATATTTATCGAGCCTTTTGTTTTTAGCCATTTTAATATTAGAAATTAAGATTCAAGGAGTCTTATTCTTTTTAATTGCTTAATGATTAAATTATTCTACTGTCACAGATTTTGCTAAATTTCTAGGTTGATCTACATTACAACCTCTTAAAACTGCAATATGATAAGATAATAGTTGAAGCGGTATAGTTGCTAATAACGGTAAGAAAGCTTCACTAGAATCAGGTATTTCAATGCAATAATCTGCCATCTTTTTAACTTCAGTATCACCTTCAGTTACAATAGCAATGACAACTCCTTTTCTAGCTTTAACCTCTTGAATGTTGCTAATCACTTTTTCATACGATGAATTTTTGGTAGCAATAACAACTACAGGCATTTCTTCATCAATTAACGCAATTGGGCCATGCTTCATTTCCGCTGCTGGATATCCTTCCGCATGGATATAAGATATCTCTTTCAATTTTAAAGCACCTTCTAAAGCTACTGGGAAACCGCTTCCTCTGCCTAAAAACAAACAATTTCTTGAGTCTTTAAATTTTTCTGAGATTGATTTGACAAGATCGTTCGATTTCAATGCTACAGCAATTTTATCAGGAATACAATCTAACTCTGTTAATAGCTCTACTAATTTTGAATTAGAAATAGTTCCTTTTTGCTGCGCCATATAAAACGCCATTAACGTTAATACCGTTACTTGGGCAGTAAATGCTTTTGTAGATGCCACACCAATTTCTGGTCCTGCATGCGTATACACGCCAGCATGGGTAATTCTAGGAATAGAAGCTCCTACAACATTACAAACACCAAAAATGGTGGCGCCCTTTTCTTTAGCCATTTCTATAGCCGCCATTGTATCTGCAGTTTCGCCAGATTGTGAAATAGCAATAACTACATCTTTTTCAGTAATAATCGGATTTCTATATCTAAATTCTGAGGCGTATTCTACCTCAACTGGAATACGAGCGTACTCCTCTATTAAATATTCTCCAACTAAACCAGCATGCCATGAAGTACCACAAGCAACTATAATAATGCGGTCTATATTTTTAAGCTTATCTGCAAACTCTTTAATTCCTCCTAATTGCACTTTGCCCTCTTCAGGATATATACGGCCCCTCATACAGTCTCTTATTGAACGAGGTTGCTCATAAATTTCCTTTAACATAAAGTGATCGTAACCACCTTTTTCAAGCATTTCTAATTGAAGCTCTAATTCTTGTATATATGGAGTTTGTATAACATTATCTAATCGTTTAATCAAAAGCTCATCTCTTTTTACAAAAGCAATTTCATTATCGTTTAGATAAATAACATTTTTAGTATATTCAATAATAGGCGTAGCATCAGAAGCGATGAAATATTCTCCCTGACCAACACCAATAACCATAGGGCTTCCTTTTCTAGCGGCAATTAATTCATTAGGATTATCTTGATCCATTATAACAATAGCATAAGCTCCGCTAACTTCGTTTAAAGCTAATCTAACAGCTTCTAATAGATCTACTTCTTCATTTTTATAGATTTCTTCTACCAAATGAATTAAAACCTCAGTATCAGTGTCACTATTAAAAGTATGCCCCCTTCTTAAAAGCTCTTCTTTTAAAGTCGCATAATTCTCAATAATGCCATTATGGATGATACTTAATCTGCTATTATTAGAAGTGTGGGGGTGAGAATTCCGATCTGATGGCGCTCCATGGGTTGCCCAACGGGTATGCCCCATACCAATTGTTCCCGACAAATTTTTGCCTACAGAATAATTTTCGAGTTCTTGAACTTTTCCAGCCTTTTTATAGATGTTTAGATCACCTTCATCGATTAATGCGATGCCTGCACTATCGTAACCACGGTATTCTAATCTTTTTAGCCCTTTAATTACAATTGGCCATGCCTCACGAAAACCAATATAACCTACAATTCCACACATATAAATTTTTCCATTAAAATAAGAAATCCCTCAAAAGTATTGCTTTTGAGGGATTAATCAAACGGTTGCGTAAAATAAATTTTTAGTCTATTTTGGTATAGTAAATGTTTAATTTCATCACATTATCGCCTGCAACTGGGGTCTTTTTAAAAGAACCAATTACAGATCTAGCAGCTGCAGAAATAGATGGATAGATTTGATATTCATTAGTAGGTGTTACTGCTAAAAATGTACCATAATCTGTAGTTTTTCCGTTCAATAAATCCTGAACATAACTTGTTACTACAAATACATATTGCTTAGTTACGGAATTATAATATCCACCAAAAACTGTTGGAGTCAATGAGCGAGGATCTCCACTAGAAAATTGTGTTGCTGAATTATTATCTGGCACATTTTGTCTTTGTTCTGCAATATCATATCTATAAAGAGCAAGCCTCGGTGCAACCCCATAAGGAATAATATCTGTCCCTGTGCTTACGTCAATTACTAATTCTGCTTTATTAACCACAATCTTACCAATGTTAGCAGCAAATTTGCTTAAATAAGGGAAAGCAATTTTATTCCTCAAGCCAACTAATGGTTGTAAGTATGTTACAGATTGCTGTACTGTTGGATTGCTTAATTGAGTAGCAATTGGGGTGCCTGTATAATCATGTTTAATCGTTGCTGCAATTGGCGCTTTTGTATTTGCAATTGGGAAATTGATTGATACTGTATCTTTTACAGTAGCAGTAGTTGCATTTTGCTTTTTATAATATAAAACGAGTGCTGAAGTAGTTCCTGTAAAATCAAAGAAAGCAATACCTCCGTTACCAGTAGAATTCGTTTTATTAATTTGAACGTGTAAACCATTAAAAGCCTGTGTAAAGTTCGAATTGTACTTTAAACTTGTAGCGCTCAAATTCGCAATGTTATTTTGAATATATGTTTTATCCAAAGGTATTCTTATTTGTGGTGTAACGGTTCTTAATGTGTCCGCCTTGCCCGCTACAACATCAGTAACTTTATATGCTGTTGTTGGATATAATTTACCTGTTTTATTTCCTATCAACTGATTATTGTAAGTCCAATTTCTATTACTTAAAAAGGAAGTTTCTTTTGAAATGTTAACATTTAATGGATGAACATCAATACTATAAGTTGATGTACTGTCTCCATAAAACTCACTGCCATAGTTTAGAACTAAAATTGCTGAATCGATAACAGGTGTAGTTCCAAAATCGTATGCATCGTTTGGTAAATTGACAGCCATTGCTAAACTCGATTCTGTTGTTCCAAATAGTGGATCTTTCATATACCCTAAAGGATGTCTAACGGCAGAAAGTGTAGATGTTTCATCCTCTTTTATAGTACGAGAGGTAATTGTAATCGAATCAACTAAAGAACCTTGTATAGCACTACTAGGGTCTACTTCTAATCCTATGGTTGATGTGTTTTCGCATGATGCGAAAAGAAAAGACTTATCAACAGGGTTAATAAGTCTAGTTTTGAAAATTTCATATTTAATATTAAAATAATGCTCGCTTTTAAGCTACTGAAACCAATTCCTCATCAGAGATTTCTTCGTAAAAACTGAAGAAGTTCTCGTAATTTTCGGTTAAATTAAAGGCTAAAGTTGGCTTATTAGAATCTTTAACAAATTTTAACACATCTTTATCTACATTTTCATCTGCCAAAACAACAGCATCCGAATGGGTTATTGCCCCCATATGCAAGCTGTTACAGTCCGCTTTAATGAATGCTTTTGTATCATCTTCAGTCATGTTATTCATCACTGCCTTTTTATGCAAATCAGCATTTAAAGTTTCAGTAAAGCAATTCTCATAAACAGAGTAAACTACTTTTGCATTTTTAAATGTAGGGTCGTTTTTATACGTGGTTTTAATGTAAGCAGGTACTAAAGATGTCATCCAGCCGTGGCAATGAACAATATCAGGTGCCCAACCTAATTTTTTAACAGTTTCTAAAGCGCCTTTACAGAAGAAAATTGTACGCTCATCATTATCTGCATAAAACTTGTTTTCCTTATCTCTGAAAACATATTTTCTTTGAAAATAATCTTCATTATCTAAGAAATAAACTTGCATACGTGCAGCTGGAATTGATGCAACTTTTATGATTAACGGATTATCATTATCATCAATAATAATGTTCATACCAGATAAACGGATAACCTCGTGTAACCTGTTTCTTCTTTCGTTAATGTTACCAAACCTCGGCATTAAGATGCGGATTTCAAATCCTTTTTCTTGCATTGCTTGTGGTAATTGACGGGTAATTTCTGAAATTTTAGTGAGTTCGAGGAAAGGCGACATCTCGTGTGTAACAATCAGTAGCTTCGTTTTTGCCATCTCCATAGTGTATATTAAATTATGTTAATTTAAAGATTATCAAGGTGCAAAGGTACGTATAATATTAATATTTATCAATAACTTGTGCAATAGGCTTTGTAAGTTTTAGATAAATGTTCAACTTTGAGCCTTTAAAACCAATTGGTAATTTGGAAATTATACATACAATCTCAGCACTGCAGTTAGTGTTAACACCATTGCAGAAGACAAATTCTAAAATCGCATTGGTGCCTACTATGGGCGCCCTGCACAAAGGTCACTTATCACTTATTAAAATTGCACAACAATATGCTGATATAGTTGTGTGTAGCATTTTTGTAAACCCTACTCAATTTACAGATCCTAAAGATTTAGAAAAATACCCAAGACCACTGGAGCATGATATTAAAATGTTAAACGATGCGGGCTGTGATGTTGTATTTATGCCAACGGTTAAAGAGATGTACCCAAGCTTCCCAAAACCTGAAAATTGGCATATAGATTTAGGCAATGCAGAGTTTTTGTTAGAAGGAGAATTTAGGAAAGGTCATTATCAAGGCGTAACTCAAATTGTAAAAAAACTTTTTGATGCTGTACATCCAGACATTGCTTTTTTTGGTCAAAAAGATTTCCAGCAGGTGCTGATGATTAAGAACATGGTGAACTATTTTAACATGCCTGTCGAAATTGTTTCTTGTCCAATTATAAGAGAAGAAGATGGATTGGCGATGAGTTCTAGAAATATCCATTTATCTAAAGCAGATAGAAAAAATGCCTTAGTATTAAGCAAAGCTTTACACTATGTGAAAGATAATTTTAAGCAATTGAGTTTAGCGCAGTTGTTAGAAGACGCTAAAAAAATGATTAATGAAACCAATGGAGTTGATTTAGATTATTTTACTATTGCCGATGGAGAAACCTTATTGCCTATAGAGACTAAAACTACTAAATATCCGATAGCGCTTGTAGCTGCAAAGGTTGGCGAAACAAGATTAATAGACAACATGCTGCTTAAAATGTAATATGGGAGCTGTAAAATGGATTGCATATGACACATCTTACATCTTCCATTATATATCTTCCATAATAATGTACTAACTTTGCAGTATGATTATCGAGATTTTAAAATCGAAAATACACCGTGTTAAAGTAACGCAGGCAGAATTAAATTACGTTGGCAGTATTACTATAGATGAAGATTTATTGGATGCAGCTAATATCATCGCAAATGAAAAAGTTCAAATTGTAAATAATAACAATGGCGAACGTTTTGAAACCTATGCAATTAGAGGCGAACGTGGTACAGGTACTATTTGCTTAAATGGTGCTACCGCTAGAAAAGTTCAAGTTGGCGATATCTTAATTATTATGTCTTATGGCTCTTTACCAATAGAAGAGGCTAAAAAATATCAACCCATTCTCGTTTTCCCAGACGATAACAACAAGCTTTTGAAATAATATCCTCTTCTTAACGATACAGAGCTTTCACAACTGATTTTAGAGTTTTTTAATTCTAAGTTTGACTGTTTTTACTTTTTTCGAACATAACCGAGTAGTTTAAATGTCCGAGAATGTCTGTATATGTCCAGAAATGTCAGTAAAAAAGTGGTGTTGCTCTAGTGTTGTTCGAGGTTTACCCTAGGTTTGTTCTTCTCAAAGGGCATTTTTCAGGAGAAATGTAGGAGGAGACTAGGAGGAATGTAGGAGAAATGAATGCTAAGTTTTGAATTTTAGTAAGTTAAAAAAATCATCTTGGTAAAGGTTTTCATAGTATAGCTGAAACTAAACATAACAGCAATAAATGGTCTAACTTTTATCCTAGATGTCTATTTATCGAAAAAATTACTATGCAACCATAGTAATTTGTTTAAGAAATACTAAATTTGGAAAATCTAACCTTTTATAAATCATAATTATGCTTTTTGAGTTAAGCGAAGAACAATTAATGATACAACAGGCTGCAAGAGATTTTGCACAGACAGAATTAAAGCCAGGAGTAATCGAAAGAGACGAACATCAGAAATTCCCAACGGAACAAGTTAAAAAGCTTGGCGAACTTGGGTTTTTAGGAATGATGGTTGATCCAAAATATAATGGAAGCGGTATGGATGCTGTCTCTTATGTTTTGGTAATGGAAGAATTATCAAAAATTGATGCATCTGCATCTGTAGTGGTTTCTGTAAACAATTCATTGGTTTGTTATGGCCTTGAAGCGTATGCGAATGAAGCACAAAAAGAAAAATATCTAAAACCATTAGCATCAGGAGAAAAAATTGGCGCTTTTTGTCTTTCTGAGCCAGAAGCAGGTTCTGATGCCACATCTCAACAAACTACTGCAGAAGATAAAGGCGATTACTATTTATTAAACGGTACTAAAAACTGGATCACCAATGGCAGTACCGCAAGTACCTATTTAGTAATTGCCCAAACGCACAAAGAATTGAGACATAAAGGTATTAATGCTTTTATTGTTGAAAAAGGAACACCTGGCTTTACTATTGGGCCGAAAGAAAATAAGTTAGGTATTCGTGGATCTGATACACATTCGTTAATGTTTAATGATGTAAAAGTTCCAAAAGAGAATAGAATTGGAGAGGATGGATTTGGATTTTCTTTTGCCATGAAAACGTTAGAAGGCGGTAGAATTGGTATTGCAGCCCAAGCATTAGGCATTGCTGCGGGTGCGTATGAATTAGCCCTTGACTATTCTAAACAACGTAAAGCATTCGGTAAGCCTATTTCAGATCATCAGGCAATTGCTTTTAAACTAGCAGATATGGCTACTCAAATTGAGGCGGCTAGAATGTTGGTATATAAAGCTGCATGGTTAAAAGATCAAGGGCAGTCGTATACATTGGCAGGTTCTATGGCTAAATTATTTGCAAGTAAAGTTGCTATGGATGTTACAGTTGAAGCGATACAAATACATGGTGGTTACGGTTTTGTAAAAGAATACCATGTAGAGCGATTAATGAGAGATGCTAAAATTACACAGATATACGAGGGTACATCCGAAATACAAAAAATGGTAATTAGCCGAAGTATTTTAAGCTAAAAAAATCAGAAAGAAGGAAAGAAGCCACAAATTCGCAGCTTAATTAAAAAGCTGTAAATCTGTGGCTTTAATTTTTAAATTACTTCTTCTCTACTCCAAAAATAGAATCCAAAATCATTTTAATAATAGATACGGCTATTGCTAAAATTGCAGCTGCTAAAAATCCAGAAGTATTAAATCCTGTCATCCAACTATCTACCAATAAAATCATCAATACGGTAATAACAAATGAGATTAGCCCTAAGGTTAATACATTTAATGGAAAGGTAAAAATTCTTAAAATTAATCCGATCGTTGCATTGACAATTGCAATTAAAATGGCGGCAATAATTGCACTTCCATAACCATCTACAGTAACACCAGGAACAATATAGGCGCCAAACATCATGGCTAAGCCCATCAATAAAATTTCGAGTATCAACTTCATAATGTTAATTTAGTTAAATGTTAAAATATTTAAATGTATCAAGTTGGCTTTTATGCCTTTTCTTATTTGGTTGTACTACAAATAACAAGCCATTGTTCATTCATTTTTCTAAAGATAGCAGTGCCATTGTAATTACTAATATAGAACCTGCAGGTCTATTGCAACTTAAAAATAACATAAATACAGATACAACGTATCAAAATTTAGTATCAGTTTTACAAACACCTGCTGATGATGATTCGACAAGCATGGAAATTGAATGGCCTGGGAAATTAAGTATTGTTGGAGATAGTTTGCTATTTACACCGACAACCCCCTTTGTAAAAGGAAAATCTTATCTTATTGAAACAATGCTAAATACACAATTTGCAAAAGGTACTGAAATCATCAAATCTGATGTTGGCCATAAAGTGAAAGCTCAACAAGAAATCTTAAAGCGATAATAAATATCTCATTTATAGGCTTTTTTATTTTGAAATTTATTCGTACATTTGCACCGTAATAGAGGAAGAAGAGGGGACAGAGTTCCCTCTTTTCTTTTACAACAAATTAGGATATGCAGGTAGAAAAAAGAGTTAAAGAGCTCGTAGAGGAAAAGATTGCAGACAGACCTGAACTGTTTTTGGTAAACATCAAAATGCTACCAAATAACAAACTTATTATCCATGTAGATGGTGATGAGGGAATAAGTATTCAGGATTGTGCAGCAATTAGTAGGCATGTTGGTTTTCATTTAGAAGAAGAAAACACAATTGAAAAAGCTTACAATTTAGAAGTTTCATCTCCAGGTGTTGGTGAGCCACTTTTATTGAATCGTCAATATCATAAAAATATTGGTAGAGAATTGAGTGTTAAATTAGCAGACGGAAAGGTGAAAGAGGGAAAATTGCTTGCGGTAAACGATAATGCAATTATTATAGAAGAAAAAATAAAAGAAAAAGGTAAAAAAGTTCAACTGGCAGAAACCGAGATTGAATTTAATACAATAGTAGAAACAAAGGTTTTAATTTCATTTAAATAAAGAATGAGCAATATTAATTTAATCGATTCATTCAGGAGTTTAAAGACTTCAAAAATATCGACCGCCCTACAGTAATTAGCGTACTGGAAGAGGTATTTCGCAGTATGTTGCGTAAAAAATATGGCACAGATGAAAACTGTGACGTAATTGTGAATCCAGATAACGGGGATTTGGAGATTTGGAGAACTAGAAAAGTGATGGAAGATGGATTTTCTGAAGATGATGATTTAGAAATCGAACTTGCTGAAGCCAAAACGATTGATCCAGATTTAGAGGTTGGAGATGATCATATCGAACAAATTACCTTAGAAAGTTTTGGTCGCAGAGCGATTTTAGCAGCTCGTCAAACTTTGGTTTCTAAAGTTTTAGAATTAGAGAAAGACGAGATTTTCAAAAAATATAAAGATAGAGTTGGTGAGATTGTAACTGGTGAAGTTTATCAAGTTTGGAAAAAAGAAACGTTGGTATTGGATGATGAAGGCAACGAATTAATGATGCCTAAAACTGAGCAAATTCCAGCAGATTATTTCAAAAAAGGAGATTCAGTTCGTGCTGTAATTTCTAAAGTTGATATGGTAAATGCAACACCAAAAATTATTATTTCGCGTATTGCACCAGAGTTTTTGCAACGTTTATTCGAAATTGAAGTTCCAGAGATTTTTGATGGTTTAATTACCATTAAGAAAATTGTTCGTGAACCAGGGGAGCGTGCTAAGGTTGCTGTAGAAAGTTACGATGATAGAATTGATCCGGTAGGTGCTTGTGTTGGTATGAAAGGTTCTCGTATTCACGGTATCGTGAGAGAATTGAAAAATGAAAATATTGACGTAATTAACTTCACAAACAATATTTCATTATACATTCAACGTGCTTTGAGCCCTGCAAAAATCACTTCTATTAAATTAGATGATGCTACAAAACATGCTTCAGTTTACTTAAAACCAGATCAGGTGTCATTAGCAATTGGTCGTGGTGGTCATAACATTAAATTGGCAGGTAAATTGACGGGATATGAAATCGATGTTTATCGTGAAGCTGGAGAAGAAGATGAGGATGTGGATATCGAAGAATTCTCGGATGAAATTGATAGCTGGATTATCGATGAGCTAAAAGCAATTGGTTGCGATACAGCAAAAAGTGTTTTAGCCTTATCAGTAGATGAATTAGTAAAACGTACCGATCTTGAAGAAGAAACCATTAAAGAGGTGATCGCAATTCTTCAATCGGAATTTGAATAACGTGTTATGCTTGAATAAATAAGAATAAACGTTACTTTTGTATATAATTAGTAAAAATAGGATAATAAATGTCAGACGACAAAGCCATAATTTTATTTAAAGCAGCCAAAGAGCTTAACATAGGGATTGCTACAGCCGTAGAGTTTCTAGGTAAGAAAGGCTTTGCTGTGGAAAATAAACCCACTACAAAACTTTCAAAAGATATGTATGATACATTATTGAGAGAGTTTCAGGGGGATAAAATCGTAAAAGAAGAAGCCAATCAGATCGTTATAGGTAAAATTCGTCGTGATGAACCCGAAGTAGCTGAGAAAGCTCCTGAGGTGCCTAGAAAAAAACAAGATTTTGAAAACGAAGGTATTTTAATTAAAAACCTTCATTCATATGCTCCTCCTGCTGCTGAGAAGCCGAAGGAAGAAAAACCAGTTGAAACTAAAGTTGAAGAACCTGTAAAAGCACCTGCTAAAGTTGAAGCTGTAGCGGAAGAGGGATCTTTACCTGGTGTTAAAATTGTTGGAAAAATAGATCTTAACGATTTAAACAGTAAAACTCGTCCTGCTAAAAAAGAAGAAACTCCTGTTGAAGTTAAAGCTCCTGAAGCTAAAATAGAAACTCCACCAGTTGTTGAAACTCCAAAAGCAGAAGCACCAGTTGTAGAAAAACCAGCTGAAGTTAAAGAAGAAAAAGCACCTGTTGTTGAAGCTAAGGTTGAAGAAAAACCAAAAGCACCTCAACCTGTTGCGCCAGTAGCGGAAACTCCAGCTTCTCCGGAAGATGAAGTTATTAAAGCTCGTTCGGTTAAACTATCAGGACCAAACATTATTGGTAAAATTGTTTTGCCAACTACTCCTGATCGTAGAAACCAACCAGTGGCTTCATCTGGTGATAGCGAAGCAGCAAAACGCAAGCGCAAACGTAAAAAAACTCCTGGTGGACCAAATGCTCCTCAACAAGGGCAAGGTCAACAAAATCAAGGTCAGCAAGGCACAAATCAACCTCGCCCAGCAGGAACACCTGCTCCGCATGTTGGTAATAGACCAGATTTTAGAAATAACACCAACAATACCGCTGGTGGCCGTCCAAACTTTAGAAATGCTAGACCAGGTGCTCCGTCATCAGGAGGTCCTAAAGAAGAGCCAACAGAAAAAGAAATACAAGATCAGATTAAAGCAACACTTGCTCGTTTAAGTGGAGCTGGTAAATCTGGTAAATTTGCACAACGTGCTAAACTTCGTCGTCAAAAACGTGATGATGTTGCATTAACTGCAGAAGAAGCAGCAGCAGAAGAACAATTACAATCTAAAGTATTAAAGGTTACTGAGTTTGTTACGGCAAATGAGTTAGCGAATATGATGGATGTGCCTGTTACCAAAATTATTGGTACGTGTATGAGTTTGGGTATGTTCGTTTCAATTAATCAACGTTTAGATGCAGAGACTTTAACCATTGTTGCTGATGAATTTGGTTATGAAATTCAGTTTGTAAAAGCGGATGAGGAAGCTGATAGCGTTATTGAAGAAGAAGATGCACCAGAAGATTTAGAAACTAGGGTTCCTGTTGTAACCATCATGGGTCACGTAGATCATGGTAAAACTTCATTGCTAGATTATATTCGTAAAGCGAATGTGGTAGCTGGTGAGGCCGGTGGTATTACACAACACATTGGTGCATATAAAGTAACAACTAACTCGGGTAAGCAAGTTACTTTCTTAGATACACCTGGTCACGAAGCCTTTACAGCGATGCGTGCTCGTGGTGCGAAAGTAGCAGACATTGCAATTATTGTTATTGCTGCGGATGATGCGGTAATGCCTCAAACAAAAGAAGCAATTAACCACGCACAAGCTGCGGGTGTACCATTGGTATTTGCCTTTACAAAAATTGATAAGCCAGGTGCTAACTCAGATAGAGTAAAAGAGCAATTATCTGCTATGAATATTTTGGTTGAGGATTGGGGTGGTAAATTCCAATCGCAAGAAATATCAAGTAAAAGTGGATTAAATGTAGATTTACTATTAGATAAAGTATTATTAGAAGCAGAATTATTAGAACTAAAAGCTAATCCTAATAAGAGAGCTACTGGTACTGTAATCGAAGCAACATTAGATAAAGGACGTGGTATTGTAACTACAGTATTGGTACAAGCTGGTACGTTAAGAGTTGGAGATCCAATTTTAGCAGGTAGTTATAGCGGTAAAGTAAAAGCTTTATTTAACGAACGTGGTCAGAAAGTTGAAGAAGCTGGTCCATCTGTACCAGTACAAGTACTAGGTATGCAAGGTGCTCCAACAGCGGGAGATAAATTTAATGCCATGGAAAGCGAAGTTGAGGCAAGAGAAATTGCCAATAAACGTTTGCAATTAATGCGTGAACAAGGCTTGCGTACACAGAAACATATTACGTTAGATGAGATTGGTCGTCGTTTAGCAATTGGAAACTTTAAAGAGTTAAACCTAATTGTTAAAGGTGATGTGGATGGTTCAATTGAAGCATTAGCCGATTCATTATTGAAATTATCTACAGAAGAAATACAAATCAATATTATTGGTAAAGCAGTAGGTCAAATTTCAGAATCAGATGTATTGTTAGCGTCTGCTTCAGATGCGATTATCATCGGTTTCCAAGTACGTCCTTCGCCAGGTGCTCGTAAATTAGCAGAGGCTGAACAAATTGATATTCGTTTATACTCTATTATTTACGATGCAATCAACGAGATTAAAGCGGCAATGGAAGGTATGTTGGCACCAGAATTTGAAGAGAAAATTGTAGCTAACGTTGAGATTAGAGAAACGTTTAAAATTACTAAAGTGGGTACCATTGCAGGTTGTATGGTATTAGATGGTAAGATTACTAGAAATAGCAAAATCCGTATTGTACGTGACGGTGTTGTAATCTACACCGGAGAGTTAGCTTCATTAAAACGCTTTAAAGATGATGTTAAAGAAGTAGCGAAAGGTTATGAATGTGGTCTAAACATCCAAAACTTTAATAACATTGAAGTCGGAGATATTGTAGAAGCTTACGAACAAGTAGAAGTTAAGCGTAAACTGTAATTTTTTACAAATAAACTAAATGAGGGAGCCTAAAACATTAGGCTCCTTTTGTTTTTCATCGTTATTTAAAAACGATTAGACTTCGTAAGAAGTTAAATAAAGTTGACTAGATTAAACTTGTAACAATTATGAAGGTCTAAAATTCGAGGAGCGATTTTTGTTGCTCTTTTTTATTATACCTACACTAATTGATGTCAGAAAGTACGCTCTTATCGCCAACAAAAAAGAACTTCGATTTTATAGATTCTATTAGGGGCATTGCAATGTTCGGAATTGTATTTGAGCACTCGTCTGCTTTCTGGTTTATAAAATATAGCGAACAAAGCGATCAACTTATTCAGGCAGGTTATATGCAGCTTGCAAAGTTTGCAACGATTGTGTTTTTTTTAATTAGTGGCTTTTTAATCAATTATAAATTCACGGAGTATACACCTTTTGAGTACCTTAAAAATCGCTTCAAAAATACAATTGGTCCTTGGTTATTTTGGATTACAGTATTTATCCTATTAAAGAATGCGCATAGTTTTTTTATGTACTTCAAAACTAGAGACGCAATTTATTTACCCAACACTTGGTACGATGCTACTTTTGGACAATTCTTTTACACTATATTTTATACAAATTACTGGTTCATTTTAAATTTTCTTATCTGCATTGTTGTTTTACTCTTATTCAAGAAGCATCTTTATAAAATAGGTTTTGGCATTATTTTAGGCCTAATCTCTGTCACGTATAGTGTTAATTTATATTATGGATGGTTTCCTGCAGAGCATACTACAGCGATCTTTGGATTTGTAGTATATCTTTGGTTAGGTGTTTTTTTGAATAGATATTATGAAAGTGTGACTGCTTTTTTAAGGAAAGTGCCTATGATCGCATTAATTACTACTGCGTTGATATTATTTTCTTTGGCAACACTGGAAACAGTAAAGCTTATGGAGCTAAAAATAGCGGATCCTTACAATACCTTACGTATAACTAATATTGCATACTCAATGGTAATGTTCGGGATTTTACTTAAACTAGGTTCAATGAAATCCATACAAAAATTATTACAACCGCGACAAACTACTTATGGAATATACTTGATTCATTTTATTATTATTGAACTAGTACTTTCTGAAATTGTTAGACCACTTAAATTGCCTTTAGATACAATGCCTCCAGTAGAAGCTATAGCATATTCAATAGTTCGTTTTATTATCGTTTATGGATTAACGGTAGTGCTTATCAAATTAATCCTTAAAACAAAATTTAAGAGGCTTATTGGTGTAAAAGGCTAATTCCAAATTACTCGAATTCTTTTTTAGCAACACTTAATGCTGCGCCAATTACTTGATGCATGTCGTAATATTTATATTCAGCCAAGCGCCCACCAAAAATAACATTTTGCTCTTGCTTTTTTAGGTTTTTATACTGGTTAGCCAAATCTTCGTTCCTTTTATCGTTTATTGGATAATATGGTTCCTTTTCACTGCTCCATTCTAAAGGATACTCTTTGGTAATTACAGTTTTCTCTTGTTTTCCAAATTCAAAGTGCTTATGTTCTACAATTCTTGTATAAGGAATAGCGTAGTCTGTATAATTTATGGCTGCATTTCCTTGGTAATTTTCAGTATCTAATATCGAGTGCTCAAATGCTAGACTTCTGTATTGCAGATGCCCTAAGGAATAGCCGAAATATTCATCAAGTTTACCTGTGTAAACAATTTTATGTGCAAGGTCTTTATACTTTTCTTTCTCTTCAAAGAAATCAATACCTAATTTAACTTCTATTCCCTCCAAAAGTCCATCAATTAATTTATTATAACCCCCAATTGGAATCCCTTGATACTTGTCATTGAAATAGTTATTGTCAAAGGTAAATCGTAATGGTAAACGTTTGATAATGAATGAAGGTAGTTCGGTAGCTTTTCTGCCCCATTGCTTTTCGGTATATCCCTTAATTAGTTTCTCATAGATGTCTTTACCTACTAAACTCATTGCTTGTTCTTCCAAATTCTTTGGTGTAGAAATTGGGTTTTCAGAAATCTGTTTATCAATTATTGTTTTCGCCTCTTGAGGTGTTTTGGTTTTCCATAGTTGATAAAAGGTGTTCATGTTGAAGGGTAGATTATAAAGCTTGTCTTTATAATTTGCAACGGGTGTATAGGTAAAGCGGTTGAACTCAACGAAAGAATTTACAAAATCCCAAATCGTCTTATCATTGGTATGAAAAATATGTGGACCATATTTGTGTACGTTTATCCCTTCTATATTTTCACAATACACATTGCCACCTTGATGATTCCTTTTATCAATAACCAATACGGTTTTTCCATTGGCTTTGGCTCTATTTGCAAATGTTGCACCAAAAAGTCCAGCCCCAACAATTAGAAAATCATATTTCATAGACATATTCTTTGGATAATAATGTACAAGATTACAAATAGTATTTAAAATCCTAACCTTTCTTTCTCTTAAAAAACGGGAATAATTTTTCTAATTTATAGTTAAAGGTTCGTTTATACTTTAGAAGCTTTATTTGTTTAAGCAATAGGTGGTTTTCATTGAGAAGATAATCATTATTGTATCTTAGATAGGTATTAAAAAGAGAAGGGTTGTCGATGATTTGCTCTATAATTTTGATAGCCTTTATTTTATTTTCTTGCATAAAATCATCTTTACGGCTCATCCCTCCTAGATTTTCTCTGTAAAATGCCAAAGGTTCGTCAATAAAAATTGCTATAGGTTGATTTTGAAATATCTGGAGCCAGAATATCCAATCTTCTTTTGCTTTTAAATCCTCTCTAAATAAATATTTAGCAGTTAAATTTGAAGGGAAGAGAGCACAATGAATAGGAATTGTAAAGCGCTTATCCCATTCTGTTAAAATAGCTTCTTGATTAAAACAGTTTTGCTCAAGTTTGCAATAAGCTGGTTTTTCTTTTTGTTTTTTATCATCAAAAAGAAGAAAATTAGTGATTATGACAGTATTATCTTTATCTGTAACCTGATTCAAGGACTTTTCGAATTTTGCCGGATGAAGAAAATCGTCAGCATCTAAGAATTGTATAAAGTCTCCATTTATATGACTTAGACCAAAATTTCTAGCTGAACTTAAACCGCCATTTGATTTCTTGTAATATTTAATTCGTGCATCTTTTTGCGCCCATTCACTCCCTATTTTTTCCGTTTCATCTGTACTTCCATCATCAACTAGTATGCATTCCCAATTACTGTAAGTCTGGTTAGTAAGCGAAGTAAAACATTGCTCTAAATATTTTGCTTGATTGTAGCAAGGCACAATTACAGATACTTTATAAAAATTATTCATTCGTTCTTACTTTATAAAGTTTAATACCATCTCTAATTCCTCTGAGCATTCGAGATATGAGATCTTTCTTTTCTGCCATGGTATATTCTTTCCCTTTTAATATAAGCTTTGTGCGGTATTTAAGTTCTTTATAAAGGTTTTTATAAAAAGAAGGACTGTTCCTTTGCAAAAAGTGTATTCTTAAATTCCTTTTCAATAAGAATAAATTTCTAAACTCATAATAGGCTTGAAGTGGCCTTATTTTATTCAGGCTAACCAACCTTTTACGATACATTTTTGCAGTTTTAGTATATGCAACATTTGTATAAAGATTGGCGAGTACTCCATATTCGGTATCATCGCCAGCAATAAAATAATCTCGATTAGGAAATCCTATTTTTTCTACAATTGATCTATGTATTAGCATTCCTTCAAAACAAGTTGTGTTTACAAAACAATACTCTTTATTTCTAAGAGACATGTTGTTATGCACAATAGGCATACATGTTTTATAGTCAAAGTAATGCTCCCATTCGTAAACCTCATCGTTATCTTTGAATAATCTTAATGGGTTTATACATTTTGATATATCGCCAAGCTTAAGTAATTGCTCTAAGCAATCTCTAAATGGTTCAACATCATCGTCCATTGTCCAAATCCAATCATAGCCGTTTTCATAAGCGTATTTTATGGCGGTATGAAATCCGCCAGCACTACCTACATTACTTTGTGTAATGATTGTTATTTTATCGCTGGCAATGCTTTTTAGATATTGTGGGGTTTCATCGGTTGATCCGTTATCTACTATGCATATTTTATCTAAGGTAATGGTTTGTTTTAGTAAAGAATTGACACATTCTTTTAAAAGATCAACTCTATTATAAGTTACTAATACAGCGCAAATAGATTGGGGCAACATCATAAAGCATTGATTATATCTTGTAATTCTTTTAAGACATTTTTACACATTTCATTGTAAAAACTATTTTAAACATACAAACTTACTAAAAGATTTAATAGGAAATTACCTAAGGTATGGCGTTGAAGTTATTTCAATTTACGGGCAAAGTTTAGCCTACTTAGCCAATTTCTAGGTTTTTTGTCGGGGAAATAGATTGGATAATTTACTAGTATCAACCACATTAAATAAAAGCTAAAATCTTTACGGTATTCATTACTTATTTTTTCAAGAAATTTTTTATCCTCTGGTTTTAAGTTTTTGTATTGTCTAAACTGCTCTAATTGTATTTCTGCCTCAACATTAAGATCTTTTTTAAACTGCTTTTTATCATTACTATAAGCGCTAGTGGTTACCGAACTACTATGCATTCGGTGCAAAGTTAAACACTCGTTTAGGCATGTAGCTTTATTGTGGTACATAGCTACAAAACCCATCCACCAGTCGTAGTAGCCTAGCGTAGGAATAGGTGTGAAATAATCCACAAATTCCTTGTTAAACAATACGGTGTGGCCGGTCACCGAATTATAAAACAAAATACTTCTAAAGTCACGCTCATTCATGGTAAAGGATGGCTTTAGTATCTGCCTCCCCATTGAAACTTCATTCTCATCTACCCATTCTGAATTGGAGAATATTAACCAATTATCTCCAATATTCTTTAACAATAATTCCAGTTTTTGTGGTAACCAGATATCATCTTGGTCACTTATTGCAATATACTTCCCCGTACACAGCTTAATTGCTATTTCAAAATTTTTGTTGAAACCTAAATTTGCTTTATTTCTAAAAACTTTTAGTTGAGAATGCTGCTGTTTTAATTTTTCTAGTAGGTGATAAGTATCGTCAGTAGAATTGTCGTCAACTATAACAATTTCTATGTTTTTATAGCTTTGATTAAGTATGCTGTATACTTGCTGCTCAATATACTTACTTCCATTATATGTGCAAAGCGCAATAGAAATTAGTTCTTGTTGTTGCATATTAATTGGAAGATAATTTAATTAACTGTTTAAGATTAAGAAAACGTATTGAGAATAATTTAGAGGAAATAAATTTCAATAATTTATTGTTTTCAGAACTTCTATTTAAAGTATTGAACCATTCTTTTTGAAGCCTTTTTTCCAATACACTTTTGATATATATCTTTTTGGAACGGTTTGCCAGCTTAATTGCTATGAGATGTTGTTCAACTTCAACACTATTATAGTCGCTATTTTGCTCAAAGCGTAAAAGAGAATGATGTATTGCTAATTGTTTCTCTGTAACCTCATCAAATAAAAATGATAATAAATAATGCATCGTTTTTCGCTCACTTTCCATCATTTCACTTAATCGCTTTGTGGATATACTTTGGTTATGTACACGATAATAAAGCCCAATATTTTTGATGTTGATTGCTTTATGATGCATTGTAATTTCAGAAAAAAGAAGATAATCTTCTGCATATTTATATTCTTCCTTATAACCAAATGACTTAATAGTATCAGCATCAGCTAGTATTGATGGATGAATAAATGAGTTCTTAAATAGTTGAGAAACTTTAATTTTTTCATATTGCTTTGGTGGCCTGATTTTAGAACTCTTTTCACTGTGTTCATTTATCTTTATCGCATAAGTGCCGCAAAGTTTATACTCAGGGTTTGCTTTTAAAAATTGTACTTGAGTCTCAAGTCGGTGAGCTGTTGCAATGTCATCCGCATCCATTCTGGCAATGTACTTTCCTTTGCTTAAATCAAGTCCTTCGTTTAGTACAGAAACTATTCCTTTATTAGATAGATTGTTTACGTAATTAATCCTGTTGTCATTAAAGGAGCGTATTATTTTGTCGCTTGCATCGGTGCTACCATCATTTATTATAATTAACTCAAAATTAGTAAATGATTGGTTTAGAATGCTTGATATGGATTCTCTTAAATACAACTCACTGTTAAAAACTGGCATTAGCACGGTAACTTCTACCCGAGGTTCTTTTATCATCTAATTAAAAGTTGAATTATGAATGTAAAAATAACATAAATAATTTAGTGTGCTAGATCGATACTTTCTGAGGCTAGGAAATAGCTTTGTCTTATTTATTTTGCATCTTTGACCAGCTTTTTAGCCTATGGCTAAGCAAAAATGTGGTAGACAAACTTTTAAAGCCTATTCGCTATAATAGGGTAAAAAAGATTTGAATTCACCCTTAAAAATTAGATATGGATAAACCTCTTGTTTCCATTATAATACCAACCTATAATTATGGAGCACTGATTGGTGAAACACTCCAATGTGTGTTGCAGCAAACTTATTCAAATTGGGAAGTAATCATCATTGACGATGGCTCTACTGATAATACGCAAGACGTAATTCAACCTTTTATTATAGATGAAAGATTTATTTACTATAAGCAAGAAAATAAAGGGCTCCCAGCTGCCAGAAATGCAGGGATTAATATAGCGAAAGGAGAGTACATACAATTTTTAGATGCTGATGATTTACTTTCTAAAGAAAAAATAGCCATACAAGTTAAGTATATGCAAGAGCGTGAGTGGCTTCACATTTCTTATACAAATGGACTTTACTTTAAAGAAAAGAATGTTCATGAGACCTACGCTAATAGGCGCATGACTCAAAGTGCTTGGATACCAAAATTAAATGGCAAAGGGATGAACATTATTACTGAGTTAGTTGAAAGAAATATTATGCCTGTGAATTCAGCATTACTGAAACGTGAAGTGTTTAGCTTGGTTGGAATGCAGAATGATAACTTGAAAAGTTTGGAGGATTGGGAGTTTTGGTTGCGCTGTGCTTTTGGAAATTTGTCCTTTGGCTATTGTGATGATGATAATTCAATATCATTGATTAGGTTGCATTTTGAAAGTATGAGTATTGATAAAATGCGTATGATGAGCCAAGATTTGGCTTTAAGGGATAAAATAGATCTTATGATACGGAATTCTTCTTTGTTAACAGAACATCAAAAGAACACGTTAACTAAAGTCAACGAAAAAAAGAAAGCCTTATCCTATAGGGAAATTATTTTGTCGAAGGGTTTTTTAAATGTTCAGCTTATAAAGGAAATATACACAAAGTACGGTTTTTCGATGTTAATAACCATTTATGCAAAAGCGCTTAATGACTCAAGAAGGCAAAGAGGTAAGTTTTAATATGATTAATCGTTAAAGGTTTGCATATCAATTAACCTTTTATAGACTTTATTATTGCTAATTAATTCTTGATGTGTCCCTCTTTCTACGATTTCACCTTTATCTATTACAACAATAAGATCTGCTTGTTGAATAGTGCTTAATCGGTGTGCTATAACAATTGAAGTTCTATTTTGCATTAAATTATTAAGTGCTTCTTGGACTAATTTTTCCGATTCGGTATCTAATGCAGATGTCGCTTCATCCAATAACATGATTGGAGGATTTGCTAAAACTGCTCTAGCAATACAAATTCTTTGTTTTTGTCCGCCAGATAATCTATTTCCTCTATCGCCTACAAAAGATTGATAGCCCTCTTCGGTATTTAAAATGAACTCATGAGCATTGGCAATTTTTGCAGCAGCGATAACTTCTTCTTCAGTGGCTTCTGGTTTTCCAAATGCTATATTATTGAAAATGGTATCATTAAATAAAAATGATTCCTGATTAACTGTACCCATTTGAGCTCGAATACTCTCTATCGTTAAGTCTTTATAGTTATATCCATCAATTTTTATATCACCCATTAGGGGGTCATGAAAACGAGGAATTAAATCCATTAATGTGCTTTTACCGCCACCGGATGGGCCCACAAGAGCAATTGTTTTACCTTTCTCAATGCTTAGATTAATATTTTTTAGCACTTGTTTCTCTCCATAGCTAAAGGAAACATTTTCTATATCCAATGCTTTTTTAAACTCAGGTAAGGGTATGGCATCTGGTTTATTTTCTAGCTCAGCCTTTGTGTCGATTAAATCTAAAACACGTTCTCCTGCTGCGATTCCAGAATGAATGCCACTAAAAGAATCAGATAAGGCTTTTGCAGGCCTCATCACTTGAGAAAATAATGCAATATATCCAATAAATTGACTTGTAGTTAATGCTCCCGGTTGGTTGTTAATGATCAAATTTCCTCCATACCATACAATCATAGAAACCATAACTACGCCTAAAAATTCAGATACTGGAGAGCCGAGTTGTTGTCTTCTCACCATTTTTCTATTTATGTTAGAATAAAACACATTTTCTTTTTGAAACTTGTGTTTAGTTCTTTCCGTGCCATTAAAAGCCTTAATAATTTTAATTCCGCTTAATGATTCGTCTAAAAAGCCAATCATTTTAGCGAAAGATTCATGTGCCTCTTTAGCTTGTTGTTTAAGTCTTTTTACAATTTTACTAATTATAAACCCTGATATAGGAATCACTAAAAGAGAAAATAGAGTTAATTTTACAGAAATAGAAAGCAACACAAGTACATAAAATATTAAAGTTAAGGGCTCTTTAAACACTACTTGTAAAGTGTTGGTTACTGTAAATTGTACCACCTGAACATCTGATGCAACTTTGGAAATAATATCACCTTTTTTTTCATTATTAAAGTAACCAACATGTAAATCCATCACATTATTGAAAACCGTTTTGCGTAGATTTAAAAGAGTATGTACACGTAAATCTTCCATGTAGCGCTGAGAAAGATATCTGAAAATATTGGATAGCAAAACCGAGCCCACAATTACAAGACAAACATAAGCAAGGGTTAGTTGAATACCGTTTGTATACTTGGAATGATTAACGAAGTCTCTTAGTTGCCCAGTAATATCAAATGACGAGGTTGCAGTATCAGCAACGTTTTTTAAGGCATTGGGAGATGTTGAGGGTATTAAAGTTTCAAAAAGAGGAACTAATAATGTAAGATTTAAGGTGCCAAAAATAATTGAAAGTACCGTTGCAATGATATAGGGTATAGCGAACTTTTCTATAGGTTTAGCAAAAGATAATAATCTGAAGTAGGTTTTCATTCAAAGTGTATAAAACATACAAAGTTACATATTTTGTTGTTTGTTTGCGGATTGATCGTTTTGCTGTATATAATATTACCAAAAACAAACGATATCAGGTGTAGCTATATTGAATGTTACATACTTAATAAAATTCTGTTTATTTGTAATAAAGATAGTTTGCAATGAATTCGCATCAGATACTTAAGGAAGGAATTGAACAAGGAGATTTTAGAGCTTTAGCAAGAGCATTAACTTTTGTAGAAAATGATATTGAACCTGCTTCAACTTTATTAAAAACTATTCATATTAAAAATGAGATTCCTGTTGTAGGCGTAACAGGCCCACCTGGGGCAGGCAAGAGTACTTTAGTAAATACGATTACAAACTATTTTATTGAGCAGAAAAAGAAAATAGCCATTTTGGCAGTAGACCCTACATCTCCATTCAATTTTGGATCGTTATTAGGCGATAGAATTAGAATGGCTCAACAATTTAATAATCCAAATGTGTTTATCAGATCTATTGCTACCCGTGGGGCTTTAGGAGGAATTTCTCTTAAAACATTAGAGATGGTAGATGTTTTGAAAGCCGCCAAATTCGATTTGATTTTGGTAGAAACTGTTGGTGTAGGTCAATCTGAAGTAGAAATAGCAGGATTAGCAGACAAAACGGTTGTGGTGCTGGTTCCTGAATCGGGAGATGAAATACAAAATATAAAGTCTGGGTTAATGGAAATTGCTCAAGGTTTCATTGTAAACAAAGCGGACAGAGATGGCGCAGACACTTTTGCTAACAACCTTAAAAAATTAGTTACGCAGCAACATCAAAATATTCCGGTTTTTAAAACTATTGCGGATAAAAATGAGGGTATAAGCGCCGTATGCAAATGGATTTTGAAGCCAACTGACACAATTAATGAGCGTAAAAAATTCTTAATGGCAGAAAAAGCACTAAGAATTATTCAGCATTATCGAATGAAAGATATTGATAGCATCCAATTACGCTTGGATGTCGAAAAAGCAGTAATGCAACCAGACTTCAATATTTATCGTTTTACAGAAAGCTGGATTAAGCATTCATAAGATCTTCAATTTCATCTACTTCAATAGGAATATTAACCATCAAGTCTAGATTCCCATTCTTTGTGATCAAAATATCATTTTCTAATCTTACACCTAATCCTTCTTCTGGAATATAGATGCCTGGTTCGCAAGTTAAAATATTCCCTGCTGCAAAAGGAGTGTATCTACTTGCAAAATCATGTACATCTATACCTAAATGATGAGAAGTACCATGCATAAAATATTTCTTGTATGCTGGATATGTTGAGCTTTGATTTTTCACATCAGCAGAAGAAATTAGCTTAAGCTTAATCAATTGTTCTGTCATGATTTCTCCAATTTCTTCATGATATGTATTCCATATCGCGCCAGCGACCATCAATTTTTTAGCTTCCTTCATTACATGTAAAACGGCATTGTAAACTTCTTTTTGCCTTGTTGTAAATCGACCATTTACAGGGATTGTTCTGGTTAAATCTGCATTATAATTTGCATATTCAGCTCCAAAATCCATTAAAATTAATTCGCCATCCTTACACTTCTGATTATTATCTGTGTAATGCAATATATTAGCATTGTTTCCAGAAGCTATAATTGGGTTATACGCATGCCCAGTAGCTGCTTGTTTAATAAATTCGTGAATAATTTCTGCTTCAATTTCATATTCCATTACGTTTGGTCTCACAAATTTTAGCACTCTTCTAAAGGCATCGTTAGTAATATCACATGCCTTTTGGGTAAGTTCAACCTCTATATCAGATTTTATTGCTCGTAAATCCCGCATTAAAGGAGCGGCTCTTTCATATTTATGTAAAGGATATTTTTCACGTAATTCTTTAATAAAACGAATATCTCGATACGGTAAAGAATGAGCATAACGGTCATTCTCATTTGTATTTAAATAAATGCATTCGGCATAGTGGATTATACTATGTAAAATGTTTTCAAAATCATCTAACCAATAGATATTCTTAATCCCAGAGGTTGCTCTAGCTTGGTCTTTGGTATATTTATGCCCCTCCCATACCTTAATGTGGTCATTGGTCTGTCTTAAAAATAGGACTTCTCTGTATAATGGATTAGGACAGTTTGGATATATCAGTAATATTGACTGCTCTTGATCTATGCCAGACAAGTAGAAAAGGTCAGGATTCTGCTTAAATGGAAAGTTTTGATCTCCACTTCTTGGAAACTCATCATTAGATTGAAATATGGCTATTCCATTATCAGGCAATAGATTTGCAAAATTTTCTCTGTTCATTGAAAATAGAGAGGAGCTTATTTCTTTGTATTTCATTATTTTACTATCTTTAAGTGAGATAATTTTTCCAAATGTAATAAAATGATCAATTCTTTAGAAGTTTGGAACGGAGTTTGTATAGTGTTTTGAGATTATAAAAATTTGTTTAATTTTGTCTTACAAAAAATTATACAATTAATATTTGTTTAACCTTAAAAAAGAAAATTATGAATTATTCTACTTTAAAAAAAGGCGTTGTAGCTTCTTTAGTAGCTTTAATGGGAGTAACAACTCTTGCTAACGCTCAGGACGCTCCTGCAATGTCTTCTTCTGCCAAAGTATTTGGTGGTAGAGCACAGTACAGAACGTGGTCATTAGGTATCAATGGTGGTGTTTTAGCACCAGTTGTTGTTACTGGTGGTACTAACGATTTCACTAACTGGGATGTTAACTTAGGTTATGGTATCTCATTACGTAAACAATTAGGTCATGCATTTGGCTTAGAAGGTAACATTTTCCGTGGTAAATTATCTGGAACTAATAAAGATGCTACTGGTGGTGTTAAAAATGGCGCTAAAGAATTCGAAACTGATATTCAATATGCAGCTGATTTAAGAGGTGTTGTGAATGTTGCAACTGTAGATTTCTTACGTCGTGAGAACTCAGTTAACTTCTTCGTAACAGCTGGTTATGGTTTAATGGCTTATAACCCTAAATTGACTTTAGCTAATGGTACAGTAGTTAATACTAAAGGCCAATATGGTGAGGATCATGATAATGACTATATCAAAGAAGCTTATATCCCTGTAGGTGCTGGTATTAAATTCAAAGTATCTGACCGTGTATCTTTCAACTTAGCTTATACAATGAATTTTGTTGATGGTGATAACGTTGATAGAGTTTACGCTGGTGGTACTTCAAAAGATAAGTATTCTTACACTTCTGCTGGTTTAGAATTCTCTTTAGGTTCGAAAGCTAAACCTAACTTGGATTGGGTTAACCCAGTAGCTATGATGTATGATGAATTAAAAGATCCTACTTTACGTCAAGAAGTTGAGGCATTGAAAAACCGTGTTTCTAATGTTGAAAAATCTGTTGAAGATTTGAAAAAAGATTCAGATGGTGACGGTGTTGCTGATCAATTTGACAAATGTGCTGGAACTCCAGCTGGAACTAAAGTTGATGGATCAGGATGTCCACTTCCTGCACCAACTGTAGTAACTACAACTCCAACTGAAACTTCAAATGTAACTGGTTGGGAAACTATCCAATTTGAATTTAACAGCTCAGTATTAAAAACTGAATCTTACCCTACTTTAGATAAATTATCTTCAGTATTGCGTGAAAACGGTGGTAAAATAACTGCTAAAGGTTATGCTTCAAGCGAAGGTACTACTGCATACAATATGAAATTATCTAAAGACAGAGCTAATTCTGTTAAAACTTACTTAGTAAACTCTGGTGTTAATTCTAGCCAAGTAACTACTAAAGGTTTTGGTGAAGCTAATCCAGTTGCTTCTAACGATACTGAAGAAGGTCGTATCCAAAATCGTCGTGTTGAGACTTCAAGAAACTAATCTTTCTTAATTCGATATAAAAAGAGCTCCGAAATTTCGGAGCTCTTTTTTTTTATACCTACATTTGTACATGTACTTCTTTAGAAAGAAAGATCCACAACGTCCAACTAATATCAATATTAAGATAATGCATATCATTAATGCAATTGCTATCTTATTATTTGTTGGTGGAATAACCTGGAAATTGATACAATGGTTTATATTAAAAAATAAATGAAAACAATTATTACCCACAATGCACCAGCACCAATTGGTCCTTACAGTCAGGCAGTATTGGCTAATGGATTTTTATTTGTATCAGGCCAAGTAGCCATTAATCCTGAAAATGGAGAGCTAAACCTTTCGTCAATTTCTGAAGAAACACATCAAATAATGCGCAATATTAAAGCGGTGTTGTTAGAGGCAGAGTATGGGTTTAATCATGTTGTTAAAACCACAATATTTTTAGCAGACATGAGCTTATTTGCTGAAGTAAATGAAGTATATGGATCTTATTTCCAATCACATTTTCCTGCACGTGAAACGGTTGCAGTTAAAGGTCTGCCAAAAGGTGTAAATGTAGAAATATCGGTGACAGCTTTTAAAGCATAAGCTTTGTTGAAATCCAAATCACGTTATTTATTTGCTGCTTTTTTATCTGTAGCTATTTGGGGATTTTTCTCTATTCCTTTAAGAAACCTTAAATCATTTCCTTCTGAAGAAATTTTATACTATCGGATATTTACTTCATTAGTTGTTATTTGGATTGCAATACTTTTATTTCGACGAAAAATCTTAATAAAAGACATTCACTATTTTAAGAATGCACTACCCAAAGAAAAGCGAATAATTGTTTATCAGATTATTGGAGCTACTATATTGCTTACGTTAAATTGGTATACATTTATTTATGCTGTAAATCATATTAACCTCAAGTCTGCGGCGTTTGCCTATATGGTATGTCCATTAATAACAGCATTTGGTGGTTTTCTAATTTTAAAAGAAGAACTATCTAACTTGAAATTAATATCCCTTGGTATAGCATTACTAAGCATTGTTATGCTAGCTACTGGTTCTTTTATTGATGTAGTTTGGTCAGTTATTATAGCAGCATTGTATGCTTTTTATCTCATCATTCAACGTAAGATGCAACACTTAGATAAACTGAATGTGCTTGCTTTACAAATAACTGTAGCGGTTTTATTAATGTTACCTTTTTATGTATACCATCATGAAGGCTTTCCAACTGGCGTGTGGTTTTGGAGTCATATCGTTATCATCGCAGTTGTGTTTACAGTTATTCCGCTGTTTTTAAGTTTGTATGCGTTAATCGCAATTCCTTCATCTACCTTAGGAATTATTATTTATGTAAACCCAATTATTGCGTTTGCTGTTGCGGTTTTATATTTCGACGAGAAAATAAGCCTACATCAATTATTAGCTTATTTACTATTATTATTCGCAGTTTTCCTTTTTAATTGGAACTTGATAAAAGATATTTTTACTTTTAAGAGAAAATAAATCTGCTTTGTTTGCCTCAAATTTAGATACATCTTTAGTTTATTTAAAAGGAGTTGGTCCTAAACGTGCTGAACTGCTGCAAAAGGAGCTGGGTATATCAACCTATGAGCAACTTTTAAATCATTATCCTTTTAGATACATTGATAGAACGCGATTTTATAAGATAAATGAATTAAATCCTGATATGCCTTTGGTGCAAGTAATTGGTAGAATTACAAGTAAAGAAACCGTTGGTGAAAAACATAAAAAAAGAATTGTTGCTAAATTTACAGACGATACTGGAACGATGGATTTAGTGTGGTTTCAAAGTTTAAAATGGGTAGAAGATCATGTGATGCGTGGCAGTATTTACATCGCCTTTGGCAAACCGACCTTGTTTAATAGTAGCTTTAGTATTTCACATCCAGATTTAGAAACTTATCCCAGACAAACTGGAATAACAGGAAATTTAACCTTACAACCAATTTATAACTCTACTGAGAAACTGAAAAAAAGTTTTTTAGATAGTAAGGGTATTCAGAAGTTAATTCATCATATAATTGAATTACATATCAATGAAGTTAGAGAAACTTTACCTGCTTATATTTTAGAAAAATATAAATTAATTAGTAGAAAAGAGGCTTTAATCCATATTCATTTCCCCGCTAATACTTCGATGTTACAACATGCAGAGAGGCGATTAAAATTTGAAGAGCTTTTCTTTATCCAATTGCAATTATTGCATAATAAACAATTACGAAGTTTAAAATTTAAAGGAGCGCTATTTAATACTGTTGGAGAGAAAGTAAATACATTTTATAACACAATGCTTCCTTTTGATTTAACAAACGCACAGAAGCGAGTTATTAAGGAAATAAGATTAGATACCCAAAGGGGAAGTCAAATGAATTCGTCTTATTCAAGGTGATGTAGGTAGTGGAAAAACAGTGGTAGCTTTGATGAGTATGCTGTTGGCAAATGATAACGGCTATCAGGCGTGTATGATGGCACCTACTGAAATTTTAGCTAGACAACATTATCAATCATTGGTTGATCTTTTAAAAGGCGAATTAGTAAATGTCGCTATCTTAACAGGAAACACAACTAAAAAACAACGAACTGTTTTACATCAGCAATTAGAAAGTGGAGAGATAGACATCTTAGTTGGTACACATGCGCTGATTGAAGATAAAGTTCAATTTAAAAATTTAGGCTTAGTTGTAATTGATGAACAGCATCGTTTTGGTGTAGAACAAAGAGCAAAATTGTGGCGCAAAAATGTTGTTCCTCCACATATTTTAGTCATGACAGCAACACCAATTCCACGAACGTTAGCTATGACTTTATATGGCGATTTAGATGTTTCGGTAATTGATGAGCTGCCTGTGGGAAGAAAGCCAATAGAAACCAAACATTTATTTGAAGGCCAAAGAATGCGAATGTTTGGTTTTATGAAACAAGAAATTGCAAAAGGTAGACAAGTTTATATTGTTTATCCGTTGATACGAGAAAGCGAAAAATTAGATTTATTGCATTTAGAAGCAGGTGTAGAACAAATGCGTTATCAGTTTCCTTTACCAGATTATCAAATTAGTATTGTGCATGGACAAATGCCAAATGCAGATAAACAATATGAAATGCAACGATTTATTGATGGTAAAAGTCAAATTATGGTAGCTACTACTGTTATAGAAGTTGGTGTAAACGTACCAAATGCATCGGTAATGATTATCGAAAATGCAGAACGATTTGGGCTTTCGCAATTACATCAATTAAGAGGTAGAGTTGGTAGAGGTGCTGAGCAATCTTTTTGTATTTTAATGACAGGAAATAAATTGGGGCCAAACTCAAAATTGCGAATAGAAACTATGGTTAAAACTAATAATGGTTTTGAAATATCAGAAATAGATTTACAACTTCGCGGTCCAGGAGATATTACCGGTACACAACAAAGTGGAGTTTTAGAACTCAAAATGGCAAATTTGGCTAAAGATCAAATCATTTTACAAGAAGCACGAAATACAGTAATTGAACTTATTGAAAAAGATCCAATGCTTGAATTACCAGAAAATATACTCCTTAAGAACTACCTTAATAAAAGAACAAGAGCAATCGCTTTTGATAAAATTTCTTAATTAATCTTCATCCGTTCCCGGTAATGAACCACTTCCTGTGTATGCACCTTTACGGATAATTGGCATTTTTAAATATTTGAAAAGTTCATCTAAATGCATTAAGCTTCCGTTGGTGAGGTTACCTAAGAAAATTACCACGATATCTTTATCTAAATCTCTAACATAAATATGACGGAAACCATGCCACCAACCAGTATGGTAAACTACTTTGTCCATTCCTTTTCCGTCAAACATTCTCCAGCCGTAACCATAATTAAAATGACCATTTACAGGTTTATTGTGGCCAGTGTAAGCGGAGTTTAAACTCTTTTGAGATAATAATCTTCCGTTTTTTAAATACTTATCGTATAAAACTAAATCGTGCAATGTGCTATAAATTCCTTTGTCTCCAACTGGTCCATCTAAAAAATTTTGTACAACAGAATACCTAAAATTATTACGATCGTGACCAACTACATCTACAGGAACTTTTGGGTAAACCGTAGTCGAATAGACATGTGTATGTTTCATTCCAGCAGGTTTAAAAACATGTTCCATCATATAATCAGCATAAGGCTTGCCTGTAACTTTTTCTATAATCGCACCCAAAACCATAAAATTTGAGTTGTTGTAGTGAAATATCTTATCTGGTTTGGTGTATGGATTTGGCTTCCTTTCGGCAATTATATCCATCACCTCTTGGTTTGATACCCCTTTCTTTTGATCTCTTTTTTCCTTACGCCAAATGTCATCAATGAAATAAACATAATTCATCATTCCACTTCTATGGGATAAAAGTAGTTTAATTGTTATACCATCGTAAGGGAAGTTTGGATAGAATTTTTTTACGTCATCTGTTAATTTCAGTTTCCCCGCTTCCACTAATTGCATAATTGCAACACTCGTAAATGTCTTACTAATTGAAGCCAATTCAAATTCTGAATTTATTTTTAAGCTATCGCGATGTAAATAATCTGCCCATCCAATTGCTTTTTCATATAAGATTTTACCTTTTCTTGCTACCAACATGTTTCCGTTAAAGCCTGATTTTTTATGGAGATTTTGGGCAAAATCTGCAATCCATTGATCGCCTTTAGCTGGATCATAAGCAATTAGTAAACTATCTGCTTTATCGTCTTCTTTGGTTCTTACTTTTTTATCGGCTTCTGCCTTTTTAGCTTTTTCTTCTTTAGATGTACAAGATGAAATGGATATAATGGTGATTGCAAAAGCTGCAACGAGTAAACGAAACTTCATGTATAGGGATAAACAGGTTTAAAAGGCGAAAAATAAGAATTATTGTCTTTTTAAACGTAAAAGAGTTTTAAACATTGCAGATAATTTTCTTTTAAGTTAATAATTTGCAATCCTATTAAATATGTTACTTCAAAGCGCTTCAAAATCTTTAAATTTGGCAAAAAAATAGCAACATCATGAGTTTCAGAATAGAACACGATACCATGGGCGAGGTACAAGTGCCCGCTGATAAATATTGGGGCGCACAAACAGAACGTTCGCGTAATAATTTTAAAATTGGCCCAGAGGCCAGTATGCCGAAGGAAATTATACATGCTTTTGGTTACTTGAAAAAAGCCGCAGCTTTAGCAAATACTGAATTAGGAGTATTGTCTAGTGAAAAAGCAACGTTAATTGCAAATGCTTGTGATGAAGTAATTGCAGGTAAATTGGACGCAGAATTTCCATTGGTAATTTGGCAAACAGGTTCTGGTACGCAAAGTAACATGAACGCTAATGAGGTTATTGCAAATCGTGCTCACGTGTTAAATGGTGGTAGTTTAGCTGATGATAAAAAAGTACTTCACCCGAATGATGATGTGAATAAATCGCAGTCATCAAATGACACCTATCCAACTGCAATGCACATTGCTGCCTATAAACAAGCAGTAGAAATTACTATTCCAGGATTGGAAAAATTAAGAGATACTTTAAATCAAAAAGCTGGATCTTGGAATGATATTGTAAAAACTGGCCGTACGCATTTTATGGATGCCACGCCTTTAACTTTAGGGCAAGAATTTTCTGGCTATGTACAGCAAATAGATAATGGAATTAGAGCAATAAAAAATGCCTTAATAATGATTAGTGAGTTGGCTTTGGGCGGTACTGCAGTGGGCACAGGCTTAAACACACCAAATGGATATGATGTTTTGGTTGCTAAAAAAATCGCTGAATTGACAGGCTTAGCTTTTGTAACTGCTCCAAATAAATTCGAAGCTTTAGCTGCGCATGATGCAATGGTTGAGTTATCTGGCGCTTATAAACGTGTTGCAGTTTCTTTAATGAAAATAGCTAATGATATTAGAATTTTAAGTTCTGGTCCACGTTGTGGAATTGGAGAAATCATCATTCCTGATAACGAACCGGGTTCTTCTATTATGCCTGGCAAAGTAAACCCAACACAACCAGAAGCTTTAACAATGGTTTGTGCACAAGTTATGGGTAACGATGTAACTGTTGGTATTGGTGGTAGCAATGGTCATTTTGAGTTGAATGTTTTTAAACCAGTTATAGCAGCAAACGTACTGCAAAGTGGTCGCTTAATTGGAGATGCATGTGTTTCCTTTAACGATAAATGTGCAGTGGGTATTGAACCAAATAGACCAGTAATTAAACAACACATGGAAAATTCTTTGATGTTGGTTACAGCTTTAAATCCACATATTGGTTATGAAAATGCAGCTAAAATTGCTAAAAAAGCACATAAAGAAAATAAAACTTTACGTGAAGCTGCAGTTGAATTAGGTTTATTAACCAGCGAGCAATTTACTGAATGGGTAAAACCTGAAGATATGGTTGGTAGCCTTAAATAATTAAGCCAAAAGACTAAAGCAGAAAGCTACTATAAGGTGCAAAATATAACAATGTAATTATTTAATGATGCCATTTTTTTTTAAGAGAAATATACAATTCGCTTTAGTATTTGTTCTTTCGGCCTTGACCTTTTCATGCACACGCTTACCAAACGTACAAGGTAAAGGAGAGGTGTTTTTACAAGGTGTTTGGAATCAAGATAGTATTGCTAATTCGGTTAAGTTGTTAAACTATACTCAACATCATTTCAAAATAAGTTGCGATTCGTTTTATGTAAATTTAACTACCTTTTCTAAAGTTAATTACTATGCAGATTCATGCTTTAACAAAGGCATTTGGAAAGAATATGCAAAAGGAACGTATGTTGTTAAAGGCGATACATTGATGTTAACTGGCACATTTACAAAAGCAAATTATAAGCAAAAAGCTTCAGGATGTTACCGAAATGGACAATATTTAAGCAATTTCAAAATTAAATCATCAAGTTCTACTAGCTTAGTATTAGAGAATTTAAACGATCAAAGAGAATGTACACTTGTTCTAAAAGAAAAGATAAACTGTGTACCTAAAGAATTATAAAATGAAGAAATTATCCTTTTTTAAGAAAATCGTTATCGTATTGGCCTTGATTTATGTGCCATTCACAGCTGGTGCTTGGGGCGTTTTAGGACATAGAATTGTTGGCGAAGTTGCTGATCAATATCTACAGGCAAAAACTCGTTTGGCTATCAAACAGATTTTAGGTACAGAGAGCATGGCAATGGCCGCTAATTGGGCAGATTTTATAAAATCTGATACGACCTATAATTATTTGAGCAACTGGCATTATGTAAATCTTCCAGCAGATTTAACCAAAAATGATGTCTATAGCTTTTTAGATAATCAGCCTGCAGCCAATATCTATAATAAACTTAATGAAATGATTGCCGTGCTTAAAAATGCAAAAAGTACTGCAGACCAAAAGAAATTAGCATTACGAATGGTTATTCATTTAGTCGGAGATTTACATCAGCCTATGCATACAGCTAGAAAAGATGATTTAGGGGGGAATAAAATTCTATTATCATGGTTTGGCGAAAAATCTAATTTACATAGAGTTTGGGACGAAGGATTAGTTGGTTTTCAGCAATTGAGTTTTACAGAATACACAAAGGCAATTAATCATCCCACAAAACAACAAGTTATTAATTGGCAACAAACAAGCATAAAAGATTGTGTATTTGAATCATATCAAATCTGCAATAAAATTTATGCAACTGGCATTAAAAATGACGATAAATTAAGTTACAAATACAATTTTGATTGGATTGACACCGTAAATGAACAATTGCTTAAGGGTGGTGTTCGTTTGGCAAAAATTTTAAACGATATTTATAAGTAATTATTAAAAATATCTGTCATGAAAAAGCTGATTTTATTTGTTTGCATTTGTGCAGTGCTTTCTTGTAAAAAAGAAAAAATAGAAGACATTACAAAGTTTAATTGGGTTTTAAAAACAGCTACTCGTACACCAGGCAAAATGTATAATGGAAAAATTGAAACCGATTATATAGAAAGCGATCCTAGCACCTGCCTCAAAAATAATTATACAATTGTATTCTCTAATAATGGGACTTATGGATATGCATCTAATGGGCCGCTTTGTGACTTAGTAGCAAATGATAATAGTTTAAAATGGACAAAAAGTGGCGATCAGATTACTTTAATTAACACACGGAATAATAATTCTGAAATTAATGCTAAGTTGGATGGCACTCAGTTGATGTATACAACAACCCATAATGATAACGGCACAAATTATACAATTGTTTGGAAATTTATAGCAAAATCAAAGTAAGTTGAAAATTTTAATGGTTTGTTTGGGTAATATTTGTCGTTCGCCAATGGCGGAAGGTATAATGCGTCATTTAGTTAATGAACAACAGCTAAATTGGGAAGTTGCATCTGCTGGAACAGGGAATTGGCACGTTGGACAAGCGCCAGATAGAAGAAGTATCCTTATGGCGAAAACCTTTGGTTATGATATTTCAACTCAAAGAGGAAGGCATTTTACAGCTGATTTATTTGAGCAGTTTGACCATATTTTGGTAATGGATAAATACAATTTGAGAGATGTATTAAGCTTAGCTGAAACTGAAGAACAAAAAAAGAAAGTAAAGTTGTTTTTGGCTGATGAAGCAGATGTTACCGACCCCTATAAGGATAGTTCATTATTTGAATTGGTTTGTGCATTGATAGAAAAGAGATGCATGGAATTAATAGAAGAGTTAAAGTCATAATATAAAAACAGAATGGCAGCACAATTATTTATGGTTTTACTTGGTTGTAGACCTGCAGGAAGACATATTGAACAACACGATATTTTTTTTGGCATTGGTAATTCCATACAAGAATTGATACCGGAAATAAATGCTTTTTGGCCTGAGGCGAAAGGCAAAATTCATGTAGATGCTTGGCGAACTGTAAACAAAGTTGATGGCTATAAAGTAGAAGTTATAGCAAAAAATGACGAAGTAAAGGCTGATCTAAACAGTCTATTCTTTTTAAATTTAGGCGGCTACAAAAAAGATGAATTTGACGAACTGCATTATAAAATGCTAGTAGTATCTGATCAGAAAGCGGTGGCAATTAAGCAAGCTAAGGAAACAGCTTTTTATAAACACACAGCTTTTGAAGGTGCTACCTCTCATATAGATGATAAATTTGGAGTTGACGTAGATGATATTTTTGAGATCCAAGATATTTTATCATCAGAAATAAAAAGCAAATACGCTTTAAAGTTTACTTCAAATATCAATTTGCCTGAAGATGAAGTCTTTTTAGGGTATTTGCCTTTATCAAAATTATAGAAATTAAGCAGGCTGCATGTGTGTTGCAATTGCCATTCTATTCCAAGCATTAATTGTCATTATTGCCACCATAATTTGAGCCAAATGATTATCGTCGAATAATGCTTTTGCAGCATTGTAAGTTGCGTTTGAAACACCACCATTTGCAATTAACGTCATTTCTTCTGTTAAAGCTAAAATAGCCCTTTCTTCAGCTGTATAAATATCTTTAACTTCTTTCCACGCATTTAATAAATAGATGCGTTGTTCGGTTTCTCCATTTTTTCTAGCATCTTTTGTGTGCATATTTATGCAAAAAGCACAACCATTAATTTGTGAAGCTCTAATTTTAATTAACTCTTTGTGCGTTTTACTAATTTTCGTTTTTCCTAAGTAGTTCTCAATTCCAACGAAAGCTTTATAAGCCTCTGGCTCAATTTGGCCGATATTTATTCTTGTTTCCATTTTTATTATCTTTTAATTTGATACATCAAAGATAAAATGAGACTTCTTTAAAAAACTTAAGCTGGTTTAAGAAATCAATTAAGGATGTTTTTTTCGTAGTTCGCTCAAATATTCTGGTGTAATTCCTAAATAAGAAGCCAACATATACTGTGGGATGCGCTGAATAAATTTAGGAAATAACGAAACAAATTGTCTGTAGTTTTCTTCTTTGGATAAATCATGAAAGTATTTAACTCTCATTTGCGAAGCGGCGTAAGCTCTTTGCATCATAATTCTAAAATATCGCTCAAGCTGTGGCAATTTCTCAAATAGTTCTTCTTCTTTTTGATGTTCGACTACTACGATTTCAGAATTTTCTACCGCTTGAAGGTAGAATTTGGAAGGAGCCTGCATCATTAAACTCATGTAATCTGATAGCCACCAATTTTCTAAAGCGAACTGAGTAATTTGCTCATTTCCTTTCTCATTGATGTAAAACATCCGTAAAAGACCAGTTTCTACAAAATAATTGCCTTTACAAATTTGCCCCTCTTTTAGCAAAAACTCCTTTTTCTTAATTGACTTTATTTTTATATAGGTTAATAAGACTTTAATATCTTCATCCGTTAGAGAAATATGCTTTTTAAGATGTTCGATAAAATTCGGATACATAGCAGTGTGTTTACGAGTCAAATATATCAAAGCTTATTGTATTCCTAAATGCGCTAAGGTATTTTAAACTTTTCATTTTTATTGCTGTTTTTAAAATACATCAAAACAATAATGATATGGAAACTAGAACAGCAAACGCAGAAGTATTAAACGATCTCATCTTAATTAATAATGACAGAGTTAACGGCTACGAAAGAGCAATTGAAGAATTAACTCCTGAAGATTCTGATTTGAAAACGCTTTTTGTGAAAATGATAGGAGAAAGCCATAAACATAAAATGGCTTTGGCAACAGAAGTGCAGGCTTTAGGCGAAGATGTTGAAGAAGGAACTACAAACTCTGGTAAAGTATATAGAGCATGGATGGATGTGAAAGCGATGTTTACAGGTCATGATCGTAAAACAGTTTTAAATAATTGTGAATTTGGTGAAGATGCTGCTCAAAAAGCGTATAAGATGGCATTGGAAACCGATGGCTTATCTGCAAATATTAGGATCATGATTACAGAACAAAAAGCTGAATTAAGAGCTTCACATGATGAAATTAAGATGCTGAGAGACTCCCAATTGTAAGTAAAAACTCTCGGTTAAACAAAACCCTCCTGACTTAAGTTAGGAGGGTTTTTTGGTTAATAATATTGCCTTATTTTTTATCCAATTCTTTGTCTAAATAATAAGTCGCTTTATGAATAGCATCATCAATTGTGTCACTTAAAATGGTAATAAAGGAGCCGGATTTTGCATTAGTAATAAGATTTCTCATACAATCCTCACCATTATTATTGATTTCAATTGACATATTTGGTTTAATTTCTTTTAATCCAACTAATAACAAATCAATTAATTCTTGTTGTTTACGTCCTCGCAAATATTTCTCCTGACAAATTACTACTTTATCAAACATTTTAGCTGCAATTCGAGCAGTTTCAATAATGTCTTCATCTCTTCTATCTCCAGTGCCAGATATTACACCAACATGTTCTGTTGCTTCTACAGTTTGTAAATAATCCTTAATGCCATTAAAACCATCTGGATTATGAGCAAAATCTACGAGCACTTTAAAGTCTTTGAACTTAAAAATATTCATTCGACCTGGTGTGTGAGCCGCCGATGGAATAAATGTTTCTAAGGATGTTCTGATGTCTTCCGTTTTATATCCCCACAAGAAAGTAGTAAGTGTAGCAGCTAATACATTCTGTATCATAAAATCAACAGAAGCATTAAATGTTAATGGAATATGTGTGGCTTTTTCTACACGAATTTTCCAATCACCTTTTTTAATAGTTACATATCCATTTTCGTAGATCGCTGCAATGCCTCCTTTTTTGCAATGTTCTTTTATGACTGGATTCTTTTCATCCATACTAAAATACGCAACATTACAATCAGCGCTAGCTGCAATTTTCAAACAATAAGCATTATCAGCATTTAAAACTGCCCAGCCATTTCTTTTTACAGCGCCAATAATAACTGCTTTTACACGAGTTAAATCATCTAATGTATTAATATCCGAAATGCCTAAATGATCTTCCTGAATATTAGTCACCACACCAATATCACATTTGTTGAAGCCCAACCCAGCACGTAAAATTCCACCTCTAGCAGTTTCTAACACAGCAACTTCTACCGTAGGGTCTTTTAGAATAAATTCTGCACTAAACGGACCAGTCGTATCACCCTTCATTAACAAGGTGTTTTGTACATAAATTCCATCGGAGGTTGTAAAGCCAACTCTACTACCATTATTTTTCACAATGTGAGCAATTAAACGCGTAGTAGTAGTTTTTCCATTTGTTCCAGTAACTGCGATAATTGGAATACGAGCAGATTTTCCTGGTGGATATAACATATCAATAACAGGAGCTGCAACATTACGCGGTAAACCTTCGCTTGGCGCTAAGTGCATTCTAAATCCTGGAGCTGCATTTACTTCTAAAACAACACCACCATTTTCGGTTAAAGGCTCAGTTAAATTCTGCGCCATTATATCAATACCGCAAATATCTAAGCCAACAATTCTTGAGATACGTTCGCAATTAAAAACATTTTGAGGATGAACTTGATCAGTTACATCAATGGAAGTGCCACCAGTACTTAAGTTTGCAGTAGATTTTAAGTAAACAATTTCTCCTTTTGGAGCAATGGTTTCTAAGGTATATGATTTTTTTTCTAAAAGATCTAATGTATCTCGATCAACTGTAATTTCTGTTAATACATTTTCATGTCCATATCCACGACGTGGATCTTCGTTTTCTTTATCAATTAATTGTTGAATGGTAAGTTTCCCGTCGCCCTTTACGTGTGCAGGAACCCGTAAAGCAGCAGCAACCATTTTATGATCTATCACCAAAACCCTAAAATCATGTCCAGTTATGAAACTCTCAACAATAATTCGTCGTGAGTATTCTTTGGCATAGTGAAAAGCAGCAATTGCCTCTTCTTCATTTTTCACATTGATGGTTGCGCCCTTACCATGATTTCCATCTAAAGGTTTAAAAACCAAAGGGAAACCTACTCTTTTTATAGCATCATATACATCTTCTAATGTAAAAGCAGTTACACCTTTTGCAACCGGAATTGCTGCATCACTTAATAAACGTTTCGTTTCATCTTTATTGCCGGCAATATCAACCGCAATACTACTTGTTCTTTCAGTCATGGTTGCTCTAAAACGAACTTGATTTTTACCATAACCCAATTGCACCAACGAACTTTTATTCAATCTAATCCATGGAATATCTCTTGAAATCGCTTCATCAACAATAGAACCTGTGCTTGGCCCTAAACGTTCTGATTCACGCAATTCACGCATGCGCTGGATATCATGCTCTAAATCATATTCTTTGTTATCAATTAATGCTTCCGCAATACGGACTGCAGATTCTGCGGCATAAACGCCAGCTTTTTCCTCTAAATAACTAAAAACAACATTGTAAATTCCTTCTGTTTTTGTCTGGCGAGTTCTGCCAAAACCAGTATCCATGCCAGCTAAAGTTTGTATTTCGAGGGCAATATGTTCAATTACATGTCCCATCCATGTACCTTCTTCCACGCGTAATAAAAATCCTCCTGGTGCTGCTTTAGAGCAACGATGAGTTTGTAATGTAGGAATTAGTTTTTCTATTCGCTCTCTAAAACCATCTATTGTATTGGTTGGGCGTTGCTCTAATTCCTCCAAATCTAAACGCATTTGGATTAATTTTTTTCGGTTAACAGACCAAATATTTGGTCCTCTTAGCACCTGTATGCCTAATATTTTCATTGTTGTTTATTTTAAGTATGGTAATGGAGCGTTACGGATAGAGCGTATAATTTCAAAGAAAAAATTAAAGTATAAAAATTTTTTCAAATTAACCTTTATCTAGTGTTAAATTTTGCAATCGTTTTTATTCAGTTAAGAAAACAAACAAAACCAGTTTAAATGTTAATTAAAAGTATAATATTGATAAAAATAATGTTAATTATTAGGCTAATGGTATATATTTGAATTTTAGCGAAAAACTAAACGATAAGATGGCTCCAAAAGGGAAATTAATAATAATTGGCGGTGCAATAAACACTGGAAGTTTTGCCGAAACACAGTTCGGACTGCCACAGAACATGAACTTTTTTGAGCGTGGAATTTTAAAAAGGATAACTACTGAATCTGTTAAAGGAAATGAGTTCTCGGTTCGAAATTATGACAACTGCATCGCTAATTCCTGAAAGGGTTGGTGAAGAATACATTAAAGCTTTTGCTCAATTAGATGTGCATGATGTTGGTGTGCTTAATATTGGAAGTAGAGAAGAGGCAAACCGACCTGAATATGCAGAACGTGTTAAAAAAGCTGATGTAATCATTTTTACTGGTGGCGATCAATTGCGTTTATCCTCAATTTTTGGGGGTACAGAAATTCACCGCATTTTGCTTGATAAATACGAAAACACTGAAATTGTGATTGCAGGTACATCTGCTGGCGCTGCTGCTAGCTCTAAAAACATGATATATCAGGGAAGTAGTAAAGACGCCTTGTTAAAAGGTGAAGTTAAAATAACTGGTGGATTAGGATTTATTGATGATGTAATTGTTGATACGCATTTTGTACAAAGAGGCAGAATTGGTCGTTTATTATATGCTACAGCAAGTAATCCAGGCATTTTAGGAATTGGTTTAGGTGAAGATACGGGTTTGTATATTCAAGAAAATACAATGGAAGCTATCGGTTCTGGTATGGTAATTTTGGTTGATGGACGTTATATGGCAGATACCAATTTAACTGATGTAGAAATGGGGCAACCCGTTTCTATAAAAAACATGATAGTACATGTGATGTGTGATGGCGATATCTACGATTTAAAAAGTCACCAATTAGTTATTCAACATCCTAAGGTTGTTCCGACAGAATAATTAAAAATTTATCAATGAAAATAATAATACATGGTGGATTTTTTAGTGAATCTTCTACTAATCAAGAAACAAAAAAAGCGAAGCAAGATGCTTTAGCTGGAATTGTTGAAAAAGCCTATCATTTTTTAGCTACACATACAGCACTAGAAACGGTGGTGTACGCTACAAGTTTATTAGAAAACGATGAGCTCTTTAATGCAGGTATCGGTTCTCAAATACAAAGTGATGGTAAAGTGAGATTAAGTGCATCGTTAATGGATGGTAAAACCCAAAAATTTAGTGGCGTTATTAATTTGGAAGATGTTAAAAACCCAATTGAGGTTGCCCAAAAACTATTGGAATATGATGACCGGGTATTGAGTGGGGAGGGTGCTTTAGTTTTTGCAAGAAATAATGGGTTTGATTATTTTAATCCAATAACTGCACAAAGACAGGCTGAATACCAAGAGAAATTAAATCAACAGGAAAAAAAAGGGACAGTTGGCTGTGTGGCATTAGATACAGCTGGAAATTTAGCTGCAGCAACATCAACTGGAGGAAAAGGCTTTGAAATCCCTTGTCGTGTGAGTGATTCTGCAACGGTAGCAGGTAATTTTGCAACTGATTTTGCAGGGATTTCTTGTACGGGCGTTGGTGAAGATATTGTAAGTGGCGCATTAGCTGCTAAAATTGTAACCCGTGTAACCGATGGTTTTACTTTAAAAGCTGCTTGCGATAAATCTTTTACCGAATTGAAACCGTTTGATGGGTTTGCCGGAGTAGTTGGCATATCAGCCAAAGGTGAAATTTACCATTGCGATTCTCATCCGTATATGGTTTGGGCATCTTTTGATGGTAGTTTACAGGTGTTTAACTAAATTTTATATATCTTTATCGGATGAATAAAATCTGCTTAACGCTTATTTCCTTGTCTTTGGTTTCTATATCAAATGCACAAAATGTTAATTCAGGGCCTCAAGATACTCCTCAACCGATATCCGCAATTAATATTTCGGTGTCGAATGTGGAAGAGACTACAGCCGATGAATTTTTTGAAGATGCAGAACGTAATGAGCGTCGTGGTGATTTAAATGAAGCTTTAATTTTATTTGGCAAAGCAGCATTTGAGTATAATAATGATAAAAAATTTAGTCGTTATGGTGCTTCTTTACTTAGAATGAGTAATGTGCACTTACTGCTATCTCATTATACTGAAGCAGAGCAAGTTGTGTTGAATGCGGCATTAAAAACATATTCGCGAATTGGCAGTAAATCTGGCCAAATGGCATCGTATAATCAACTCGGAAAAATCTATTTCGCTGCTAATAAGCTTACTCAATCACTATGGTTTTATAGCCAACAAGGAATGTTGGCCCAGCAGCTTAAAAATAATATTTCTTACATTGATTCAGTATTAGGCATTGCATTAGTAAAAATTAAAAAGAAGGAATATAGTTTAGCTATGAAAGATGTGGACAGAGCTGAATTGCTTGCAAAAAATGCAAAAATTACTCAATTTGCTCAGCAGATTAAAAGTAGCAGATCTACTATCGCCGAGAAGCAAAACATCAAGAAATAGCAAATTCTTTTAAAATCAGTAGATTAGGGTATTTGATTATTAGGTTATTAATCGAACTTTGTCTTGTGTCTCCTGAAAAACCATATTTATTAAAAAAGATTTTCATTTCTATTACAACAGTACTAGGAGTGTTGATCTTTTCATTACCTGTAATTGCACAGCAAAATAAATTATTAGATTCTGCTAAAAATATCTTTAGAGCTCAACCAGAATTAGCTACATCACTTTTAGTACAAGTAAAAAATAATGCGATAAAAGCAAAAGACAATAATTCGTTGATTGCCGCAGAACTTATTGCAGGAAACATCGCTTATTTTAAAGGAAAGCATGATACAGCGTTAGCAATCTATTTACATGCTTTAATTATCGCTGAAAAAAATAATTTTCATGAGCAGATATCTGCAATTTGCAATGAAATCGGCACCTTGTTTAAGAAAAACAAAGATCTAAAAAAGGCACTTTTTTATTATACGAGGGCTATGAATGAGGCAGCAATCATAAAAAATGATGCTCAAATAGCGAATTCCCATAATAATATTGGGTTGGTGTATGAGGAAGACGGTAATTACTCAAATGCTTTAAAACAGTATCAAAAATCATTATTTTATTATCAAAAAGCTAAAGAAAAATTAGGTGAATCTACAGCTTAGAATACATTGGGTATGTGTATGGACTAATGAAGAATTATGATTTTGCTATTGAATACTTACAAAAAAGCTTATCACTTCGAAAAGAATTGAAAGATAATTATGGGATTGCAATTTGTTTAATTGAATTGACAGAAGTTAATACCGCTAAGAAGGATTTTAATCAGGCGACAAGTTACGCCAAGCAAGCTATTTCCTTTTGCCAGAAAATAAATTACCCTGATATGTTGCAACAAGGTTATTTATTACTCTCAAAAATATACGAACAAAAAAATGATTTCGGACAAGCTTATGAAGCACATAAAAGGTATGTAACTATAAAAGATTCGATATTTAATGTTGCCAAAAGCAATCAGATAAACGAATTACAAACGCGATACGATACAGAGAAGAAAGAGGAAAAAATTAAGCTTTTAAATAAGGAAAGTGCAATTCAAAAACTAAAATTAAACCAACGCGATGGAATTATCCTAGTCATAGCTCTAGCGTTTTTATTCTGCTTAGTTATTGGCTATTTAGTGTATAATCGCTATAAATTAAGGCAAAATGCTCGATTACAAAATGAAGTCATCGCTCAACAAGATTTAGCGACAAAAGCTGTTTTAAATGCGGAGGAAAATGAAAGAAAACGCATTGCTAATGAATTACACGATGGGCTTGGACAAATGTTTTCGGCTGTAAAATTAAACTTATCTGCATTAGCTGATCATTTTGAATTTAAGGATGAACATGGTAAGAGAATGTATGGTAAAACCTTAAGTTTGGTAGATGAAAGTTGCAAAGAAGTTCGTGTAATTTCACATCAAATGGCGCCAAATGTTTTGTTAAAAGCAGGCTTAACAAGTGCAATAAGAGATTTTATTAATAAAATAGACGTCAAAAAATTAAAGGTAAATTTAAGCACTTTTGGTTTGCAAGATCGACTAGATCAAAATATTGAAATGGTGTTATATCGAGTCATACAAGAAGCAGTTAATAATGTGATCAAACACGCTGGGGCAAATAGTTTAGATATTCAATTAACTAAAGATGAAGAAGGAATAAATGTGATGATTGAAGATAACGGGAATGGTTTTGATACAAATCATCTAGAAAAATTTGATGGCATTGGATTAAAAAATATTCGTACTCGTGTGACTTATTTGAATGGAACTGTAGATTTTTCTTCCACACTTGGTAAAGGAACGCTCATTGCGATTTTTATTCCCTTTAAAGGAAGCGTATAATTTTTTAACACAACTATTTATATGAAAAATACCCGCTAGTGGGTATATGTGCTGCTGCTAATAAAAGTAATTTCGAGTGCTAAATCATCCCAATGAAATTTACGCTCTCAATTTTTATTTTTTTAATAGTATTCAATACAGTTAAAGCTCAAGATCAAAAAATACTTGATAGCCTTGAAAATGTATACCGTACTGCTAAGGATGATAAACTTAAATTAAAGGTTTCTGGAGATTTGTGTTGGAGCTATGGCAGTGTAAATTTCGATAAAGCTCTTTTTTATGGAAAAGCAGAATTACAATTAGCCGAAAAGTTAAAAGATAGCGCATCGGTGGCTCTTGCTTATAGTGATATTGGCAACACCTACACTCGTGTAAATAATCTAAAAGAGGCGCTAAATTATCATCTAAAATCCCTTGCCTTAAGAGAGAAATTGGGTTTAAAGGCTAAAGCTGCGGGATCTATTTCTAATATTTCAATCATCTATAAACAACTTGGCAATTATAAAGAAGCATTGAATTACATGCACCGATCTTTAAAAATTTACGAAGAAACAGGTGATGAAGTAAAGCAAGCCTTAGTGCTTGGCAACATTGGCAATGTTTACATGAATTATGAGAAGTATGATGCAGCCAAAGAAAGTTATGATAGGGTAATTAGTTTAGCTAAAAAGAATAAAGTAAATTCATTATTACCAAGTGGATATTCTGGCCTAATGAAATATTATTTTCAATTAAAAAATTATGATCAAGCGTTAAAAAATGGTGCAGCAGCAGCTAAATATTTAAACGATTTAAATATGAAAAGTGATTTGGCCGCTATTTACAATACAATGGGTCAAGTTTATTACGAAAAAGGAAATTATAAAGAAGCAATAAAATACAATAACAACTCTTTGAAATTTAGGGAGTTTATGAAAGATAAATTAGGCATTGCATCGTGTTATAAGAATTTAGGTGCTTGCTATGCTAAGCTTAAAGATTATCCAAAAGCAGAACAATATATTAACCAAAGCATAGCGATTTTCCAGGAGCTAAATTCAAAAGATTATTTGAGAGAGGCGTATGCAATACTAGGAAATGTTTTTGAAGAGAAACAAGATTACATTAGTTCGTTAAAGTTCTTTAAAGAAAGTGCTATAATGAAAGATAGCATTTATAATAAACAAACTATCGATAAAATTAACGAGCTGCAGATAACCTACCAAACTGAGAAAAAAACACAACAAATCGCACTGCTTAATAAAGAAAATAAAATCCAAAAGCTACTTCTTCTAAAACGAAACATCCTGTTAGGTTCAGCAATTGGAGCATTGGTAATTACATTATTGTTTGGGTTTTTGCTTTTCAAGAGTGTTAAATTGAGGCAAGCTTCACGTTTGCAGGCCGAAGTAATATTACAGCAAGATTTAGCAACTAAAGCAGTTTTAAATGCAGAAGAAAACGAAAGAAGGAGGATTTCTGGTGAATTACATGATGGCTTAGGACAAATGTTTTCAGCTGTAAAAATGAATTTATCTGCTTTAACAGAAGATTTGACATTTAAAAATGAAAGTAGCAAAGAAATGTTCGGAAAAACGTTGAATTTGGTAGATGAAAGTTGTAAAGAAGTAAGATCAATTTCGCATCAAATGGCACCAAATGTATTGTTAAAATCTGGGTTGGCTACCGCTGTAAGAGATTTTATAAATAAAATTGATGCTCGTAAGCTGAAAATTAATTTAGAAACATTCGGATTACAACAACGGTTAGATCAAAATGTAGAAACCGTTTTGTACAGAGTGATCCAAGAAACAGTTAATAACGTAATCAAGCATTCTGGTGCAAATAGTTTAGATATTCAACTCACAAAAGACGATGAAGGAATTAATGCTATGATTGAAGATAATGGAAAAGGATTTGATACTGCATCCTTAGAAAAATTTGAAGGAATAGGTTTAAAAAATATTAGAAGTAGAGTGGAGTATTTAAAAGGTGTGGTAGATTTTTCTTCTACACTTGGTTCAGGAACACTTGTCGCTATTCATATTCCTTTGTAAATTAGTTGATATGATTTTTAAAACGATATAGTTTAATAAACCATGTCAGCTTCATAAACTTTAAAAAAATAGTACACTAATGGAAAATATGCTCTCAACAAATTTATTCATTGTAGACGATCATCAATTAGTAGTTGATGGTTTACGGTCTTTGCTTAACAACGAAGAAAAATACACTATCGTTGGCTGCAGTAATCAGCCTAAGGAAGTAATGGGACGGCTTGACGAACTGAACGTAAATATTCTTCTTACCGACATCAATATGCCAGAAATGTCTGGTGTAGAGTTAACAAGAAATGTAAAGAAAAAGCACCCGCATATTAAAGTTCTTGCATTATCCATGTTTGGCGAGCGACAAGTGATTAAAGAAATGGTTGATGCAGGCATATCAGGATACATTCTTAAAAATACTGGGAAACAAGAATTATTAGAGGCGTTAGATAAATTGGCTAAAGGTCAAACTTTTTATGGCGAAGAGGTAACACGTGAGCTAATGAAATCTTTTAGAAACAACGATGAAGAATCTCACTTAACCAATAGAGAAGTAGAAATTATTCGATTAATAGAATGCGAACATAGCAACAAGAAAATTGCAGATATGTTGTTTATCAGTGAACGCACGGTAGAAACACACCGTAAAAATATTTTCCGAAAAACGTGTACACAGAGCATTGTAGGGCTATTAAAGTATGCATACGAACATAAGATAATTTAAGCTATACCTGCTGTTGGGTAGATGAATATACCCGTGTAAAGGTATTGTAGGGAGTAGTGCTTTTTTCAATTTTTGTTTAATAAAATAAATCAAAAATGAAAAAAATTAGTATCATCCTAGTAGCATTTGTAATGCTTAGTACAGTAGTTGTTTCTTGTAAAAAAGACGATGAAAAAGTTAAAGCAGTTGGCTCTGCAAGTGCATCATTAACAGTTGGAAGCGCAGCAGCCGTAGCATGGACCGCAACAGCGGCAACAGCAGTAAAATCTGGAACGAGTTACACCATAACTGCCATAGGTGCAAGTAGCACGAATCTTGTTATTAAAGTAGACAACGTGACAGCTGCAGGTACTTACAACTTAACAACTGCTACAAGAACTGCATCATTTACAACTGGCGGGAAAACGTATGCAACTATAAATAACGGTGGAGGGAATATTATCATCACTTCGTTAACTAATGATAAAATTGAAGGAACCTTCTTAGCAGAAATGTTCGATGGAACAACATCATCAGCTGTTTATTGTAGCTTAGGAAGCGGCAAGTTTTCAGCTTCTTTTTAAGGAAATGAAGTAAATAATTTAAAACCAAACCGCTATGAATACTAAAGTAAGTACTAGAGTAATTGAAGTTCTGAGCAGGCGTGAGGTAGAAATTATTAAACTTATAACACAAGAGTATAGCAATGAAGATATTGCGACTTATTTAGCAATAAGTAAACGTACAGTAGAGACACATCGTAAAAACATTTTTAAAAAAACAAAGGTTAAAAGTGTGGTTGGTTTGGTAATGTTAGCCATTAAAAGCAAGTTAATTTCAGCATAGAATTAATTAACTTTACAAAGTTTACAAAAAAGATACAGTTTAAAGCTGTATCTTTTTTGTTTATTTGAGAAATTGGTATCATATTGGATAATGATTTTATAAGAATGAATTTTAAAATAGTTAAAGAGATGTTGAGAAGAGTATTGATGATTACGTTTACAGCCGCGGCATTGGCATGTAGCGCTTCACCTAAACCGCAAAAAATGGTGGATGGTGTACAAAATATAAAGCCAGATGATCAACAAAGTTTGGTGCTTAGGCAAGTTGTTTCATTAATTGAGGGCTATAATTATAAACAGATAAAGCTGAATGATTCTATTTCATCTCTAGTTTTAGACAGATATATAAAGGCATTAGATCCTTCAAAATATTATTTTTTAGCTAGCGATATTGCCGAGTTCGAAAAAAATAGAACCACTTTGGATGATGATTTTAAAATTGGAGATTTAAGTGCACCATTTTATATTTTCAATGTTTATTTAAAAAGATATAATGAACGTATCGATTACTCTATCGCTCAAATAAAAAACAAATACGATTTTAATCAAAATGATACCTATGTGTACGATAGAGAGAAAATGCCATGGGTAAGTAGCACAACTGCATTGGATGATATTTGGAAGAAAAGAGTTAAATATGAGTTGGTTAACCTTAAAATTGCAGGAACAGATCAAGCAAAGAATATAGAAACTTTAACCAAACGTTATCAGAGTTTAAAATCTCAAGCTGCAAAATTCAATAATCAAGATGTGTTTCAAATTTTGATGGACTCTTTTACAGAGGCTATTGATCCACACACCAATTATTTTAATCCAAGAAATGCTGAGGTTTTCAATCAAGAAATGGCTCGTTCTCTAGAAGGAATTGGCGCAACATTACAATTAGAAAATGAGGTTACTAAAATTGTAACTATTGTTCCTGGTAGTCCAGCTTTTAAAAGCAAACAATTAAATGCTGGGGATAAAATCATCGCAGTAGCGCAAGGCGCAAATGGTGAATTTGAAGATGTAATTGGTTGGAGAATAGACAATACCGTATCTAAAATCAAAGGTCCTAAAGGAACAACTGTTAAATTAAAAGTAATTCCGAGTGGACAAGAACTTTCTTCTAAGCCAATTATCGTAACCTTAGTTAGAGATAAAATTATTTTGGCCGATCAATCTGCTAAAAAATCGGTTAAAACTATTCAATCGGATGGCAAACCTTATAAAATAGGAATTATTGAAGTACCAGCATTCTATGCGGATTTTAAAGCAGCAAATGCAGGCGACAAAAATTATAAAAGTACCACTCGTGATGTACGTTTATTAATCGATACCTTAAAAAATATGGATAAAGTGGATGCTATTGTAATGGATTTACGTTCAAACGGTGGAGGTTCTTTAAACGAAGCAATAGACTTAACAGGATTATTTATTGATAAAGGTCCAGTGGTACAAACAAGAGAGTTTAACAACACTATAAAAGTTAATGATGATAAAAATGCTGGCGCTGCATGGACTGGTCCATTTGGTGTAATGGTAGATCGATTAAGTGCATCTGCTTCAGAAATTTTTGCGGGAGCGATACAAGACTATGGTCGTGGTATAGTAATGGGTACTCAAACATATGGTAAAGGAACTGTTCAACGTACCATCGATCTTAACGAAATGATCGATCCAACAATTTTGCAAAAAATGGCTACGGTTATTGCTGCTACAAAAGCAAAAGTTGTAGGACAAAAAATTCAAAATCCTGGTTCAACAAGCGTAACCATCGTAGATAAAGATGGCATTCCTCAACTTGGGCAACTGAACTTAACAATGGGTAAGTTTTACCGTATTAATGGAAATAGTACACAGCATAAAGGTGTTATTCCTGATGTTACTTTTCCATCAATTTATCCATTAGATAAAATTGGAGAAGATACTGAACCATCGGCTTTGCCTTTTGATATGATTAAAGCATCAAATTATATAGCAGTTTCTGATTTGACAGGTATTAAAGCGAATTTGTTAAAACTACACGATGAAAGAATGGCAGGTTCCTTAGATTATAAAGCTTTAGTAGATGATATTGCAGAATCTAAAAAACGTGATGGTGAAACTTCGATTACATTAAATGAAGCTAAGTTGAAAGCAGAACGTGATCAATTAGAGAGAAAAGGCCTAGCTCGTTTAAATCAAATAAGAGCTGCAAGAGGATTAGCTCCAGTTAAAAAAGGAGATAAAGCTTTAAAAGAAGAAGCGTATGATTTTATAGAAGATGAAAGCTTAAAAATTATGGTTGATTTGATGAAATTGACAGATGGATCAAAAACAGCTAGTGTAACTCAAAACTTTAATAAATAGACTAGTAATAATTATATCATAAAAAAGTCCAGGTTTAAGCGCCTGGACTTTTTTGTTAAGCTAAATTTAAATTATTTTTTTGATTTGTCCATTTGCATAGACATCATTTCTTTCATCGTTTTGTTCATTCCCTCAGTACTACCGTCCAAGAAAATCACATTGCCATCGCTATTTTCTGCAAAGTGTTTAATAGATTCTGTCCACATTGTGAATAGAATTACTGAGATATCTAAGTTAGCTTGTTCCATTTCCTGAGCAGCTTTTGTCATACCATGCGCTACTTCCGCTCTGAATAACGCAATACCTTGGCCACGTAATTGAGCAGCTTCACGTTCTGCAGCTGCTGCAATTTTAATTGCATTACCGTCAGCCTCTGCACCTTTAGTTTTAGTAATTAATAAAGCTTGCCCCTCATTTTCTGCAGCAGCTTTTAAATTATTTGATGCCACTACACGACTCATAGAACGCATAATTTCTTCATCAAAAGTGATATCATTCAATTGAAGATCTTGTAAATGATACCCCCAACTTTCTAAAACCTGATCTATTTGGTGTTTTACATGTTCAACAATTTCATTTCGTTGAGCTAACACATTGGCTTGTTTCTGGGTAGCTACATAAGCTCTTATCGACCCTTCAATTGTACGAATTAAGGCTTGCATTAAATTACTTGCATCAACAAACTTAAAGGCTACATTTTTAATGGTTTCTTCATCATGGTTTAAAACTGAATAAAGTAACATCGCCTTAAAATAAACATTGGCTTGATCATGCGTAACTGCCTGAAAAGAAAGCTCAACCGAACGATTTTGAATAGAAATTTTAGAATGAATTTGCTCTATTAGAGGGATTTTTAAACTTAGGCCTGGTCTTAATTGCCTGCGATATTTCCCAAAAACAGTAATCACTGCAATTGTACCTTGTTTAACAGTTACAAATGAACTAAAAAGAACAATTAATCCAAAAAAGAGTAGAACGTATGGAATGTAATTCATGGTATTATTTGATTTAAATTAAGCTCAATATTACTGATTTTCTATGTAGATTTATTTAAATATTTTTTAATCAATTGTTTATGAAACTAAAATTAGGATTGTCACTAATAGGTCTTGCTTTGCTAATGGCCTGTAAAAACAAAAGTACCGAGACCGCTGAGCGCACTGTCTTTTTGGATAAAGCAGGGATGGACACTACAGTTAATCCAGGAGATAATTTTTTTGAATATGCTAACGGAAAATGGATGAAAAGCACTGTTATTCCTGACGATCAAAGTGGTTGGGGCAGTTTTTATACATTGTACGAAGATAATTTAAAGAAGCTAAGAGGAATTGTTGAAGATGCCGAAAAAAGTAATTCGACAAAAGGTAGCATGCAACAAAAAGTTGGTGATTATTATGCCAGTGGAATGGATACTACTACAATCGAGAAACTTGGTGCAGAACCTTTAAAGCCCGTTTTAGCAAAAATTGATGCTGCAAAAAATTACCAAGAATTAGTAAGCCTATTGGCGGAATTGGCTAAAACAGACGAAGCTGGTTTATTGGGACTAAATGTTGGAGCAGATGAGAAAAATAGCGTTAAAAATATTGCATCATTTTATCAATCCGGACTATCGTTACCAGAAAAAGATTATTATTTTAAAACCGATAGCGCCTCTAAGGTAGCCAGAGCTGGATTTGTTACATATGCTAGTACATTGTTTAAGTTAACAGGAGTTGATACAGCAACCGCTACTAAAAATGCAAATGTCATTTTAGCACTAGAAACAGAAATTGCAAAATCTCACCGCAGTCCACAAGAACTTAGAGATCCACAAAAAAATTATAATAAAATGAGTCTTACTCAATTTGCACAGTTGGCGCCAAACTTAAATGTGCCAGCGCTTTTTGGTGCGATGAAAATTAAGACAGATAGTGTTAATGTCGGCCAGCCAGATTATTTTAAAACATTAAGCACGTTACTAGCAAGCCAACCATTAGATGTTTGGAAAACTAAATTCAAGTATAATTACATGGCTAGAAATGCAGGTCTATTAAGCAAAGCATTTGTAGATTCATCATTCAATTTTAATAAAATTTTTAACGGACAAAAGAAGCAATCGGAACGTTGGAAAAGATTGGTTAGTGGAATTGACGCTAATTTAGGCGATTTGCTAGGACAATTATACGTAGAGAAGTACTTTACACCAGAAGCTAAGCAGCGTATGGATGAATTGGTTAATAACTTACAAAAAGTATTTGCAACGCGTATTAATAAATTGGATTGGATGAGTGCCGAAACAAAAGCGAAAGCAACTGAAAAACTAAATATCTTTTTAAAGAAAATTGGCTATACCACAAAGTGGAAAAGCTTTGATGATGTAACCATTAATAAAGGTGATTATTTAGGAAATGCTCGTAGTGCAAGAACACATGGTTATAATGAAATGATTAATAAAGTTGGAAAACCAGTTGATAAAACAGAATGGGGAATGACCCCACCGACTGTAAATGCATACTACAATCCAACCTTTAATGAAATCGTTTTCCCTGCTGGAATTTTGCAGTTTCCATTTTTTGATGCGAATGCAGATGATGCAATTAATTATGGCGCTATTGGTGCAGTAATTGGCCATGAAATGACCCATGGGTTTGATGATCAAGGTCGCCAGTACGATGCAGTAGGTAACATGAAAGATTGGTGGACAAAAGCTGATGCAGATAAATTTAAAGTAAAAGCAGATAAAGTTGCAGCAATGTATAGTGGATTTAGCTTATTAGATAATCAGCATGTAAACGGTAATTTAACATTAGGAGAAAACCTAGCAGATATTGGTGGTTTAGCAATTGCTTATGATGCATTTAAATTAACCGAGCAAGGCAAAGAAGCTACCAAAAAAATTGATGGCTTTACACCAGATCAACGTTTCTTCTTAAGCTTTGCACAAGTTTGGAGAATTAAAGATAGAGATGAAAATATGCGTGTACGTATAAAAGTAGATCCACATTCACCAGAAATGTTTAGAGTAAATGGGCCAGTTTATAGCATGGAAGCATTTTATAAAGCCTTTAATGTCCCTAAAACAGCTAAAATGTATATTGCTCCAGAAAATAGACTTGGAGTTTGGTAAACTGATTAGATAATATATTAATTCTTAAAGCAGTATCATTTAGTTGATGCTGCTTTTTTATGAAACAAAAATCATTTTGTACTGTTATAGGAGGATAAAATCTAAACTTATGAACGTAAAACGTACTTTCGGAACTATCCTAACAATTTTAGGAATTATTGGATTAATTTATGCTGGTTGGGGATTTGTACAACACAGTGATGGCGGCCGTGAATTAATCGTAGTTGGTATTATTGGCATTATTTTCTTTGTATCGGGCATTGGCTTGGTGAGAAATACAAAGGACGAAGCATAAAGCCCTCTAATTTTTATAGGATAAAATACTCATTATTAGGTATATATTATTAAGTTGTAGTATGTAAGTTTATTAAAAAAATAAGCTTATGAAAAATTTCTTCAATCTTAAAATTGCACTTATAATGAGTTGCTTTTTTTTGTTATTATCTGCTAAAGCACAACATATAGCTACATCAAGTTCATACGATGGGATTTGGGCTGGAATATTAAAGAATGATAATGGAGATAAGTTAGTTTCTATTATTCGAATATCCAACGGTATCGCCAGTAGATATAGCTACAATACGGAGACTAAAAGACTCGAACGAAGCTCTTTTCTTAAAGAGAGTAGTATGCTTTTAGGAAATAATCTCAGTTATACATGGATGAATAAGGGTGGCATCTGGTCTGAAACACAAACACACATGATTGCTTATCTTAAACCAGATGTATTATATTGTAGATTAATACGACAAGTGAATAATGCAAGTGAAGATGAAAATACACCCGGTATTAACAATGAATGGTCTACTTATTACCAAGGAAAGATAGATCGATATGAATCGATTGAGAAATTAGAACAGATTTTAAGAAATTAGATAATTCTTACCAATTTTTTGATTAATCTTTTAAAGTTATTCTGCTGTTATCATTAAATAATAAGTTATGACCTGCAAAATCTAAGTTTGTTAATCCTTTAATTTTGTAAAACGCAGTATTATTTTCATCAAGAGTAAGTCTATTAACTTTATCCTGTTTTACAGAAATTATATCAGCATATAAGAAGTCACCAGTTGAATTTATTTTTAATTGCAATAATGGAGCAAAACCATTTGACCCTTTTAAACTAAACATGCCATAGGTGCAAAAATTGCCTAAGCTATAGGCGATGAATTTATTTTTATATACTTCAACCGCTCTAGTAACATGTGGCCCATGACCTAAAACGACATCTGCGCCTGCATCAATTACTCCGTGTGCAAATTCATAAACGTTTCCACGGTTTTCTTTAAAAAAGATTTCCGTTTTGCGAGTTACATGCTCAAAATTTGCGCCTTCACCTCCACCATGAAAAGAAACAATTACAATATCTGCTTGCTTTTTAAGTGCAGTAACTAACATTTTTGCACTATCAATATTTTTAATAGATACCGTATTTTCATTAGGTGCAAAAGCACAAAATGCATATTTAACACTATCTATTACAAAAATTTCAAAAGGCTTGTTTAGCTGACCAGCGTAATGTATTTGCAACGAGTCCAAAATTCTAGCTGTATTTTTTCGACCTTTTGCATTAAAATCGCCAACATGGTTATTAGCAATACTTAACACATTAAAACCTGCCTTTTTATAAATTTCGGCATAGCGATCTGGCATTCTAAACGCATAACAATTATTAGGATTGATGCCTTTGCATTTATCAGAATTTCCTGAATTTAAAAAGCAACCTTCCAAATTTCCAAAAACGATATCTCCTTTTAAAAAGGAAGCAACTGCATTGAAACTATGAACTGCATCATCGGGTGGCAAATTAAGCTTACTTGGATAAGCAGAGCCAAGCATCATGTCGCCTACAGCAGTAATGGTAATTGTATCTTTAATTTTTCTAACCTTTATACTATCAGCTTTGTTTTTTTGTGCTGCTGCAGTAGTTTCACTTTGGCAACTCATTGAAAAATAAGCAACAAGAATAGTTAAAAAGGTAGTGCTAAAAAGTTTATTCATGTTTTGTTCATAAAAAAATCCCTCCCGATTTACCAGGAAGGATTATATGTTTTAGGTTAACGTCAATAGTTAACTAATTATTCTTCTACAAAATCTTTCTTCGTCGCTTCTAAAATTCTTCCGCCCTTATAAAAAATGCGAGAATAATATGGTTCGTTTAAATTGCTAATTACAACACCTCTAGATGAGGAAGCATGTGCAAAACGATTATCGCCTAAATAAACGCCTACGTGAGAAATTGTACGGCCATTACTTCTAAAGAAAACTAGATCACCTTCTTTTAACTCATCTTTAGATAATGGGTTTACTGTACTAAAAATATCACGAGAGTTACGTAATATGGTTGTATTAAACACTTTATCGTAAATAGTTTTCGCAAAAGCTGAACAATCAATTCCTTTTTTGGTATTTCCCGCAAAGCGGTAGGGAGTTCCAATCCATTCGTAAATGAATTTATATAATTTTAAGTTAGAGGTTGCATCTACAGCCACACCCATTACCTGCGAAAAATATTGCGAGGCTAAATTATCTGGGTCTTCTAATTTATTGGTTTCTTTTGTCTTGTTTTGAGCAAATACAGTAGATAAACTGCAAATGACAATAAGGGTAGAAAACAAAAACTTTTTAATCATGTTATACTGTTAAGTTTGGGTAAATGACACTTACACTTAAACGTACACCACTAGGGCTTATTGTTAGGGAAGCAAAAATAGATTATTTACAAATGTTATCCAAATGTATTTCAGTTAAAACTGAAAGTTATTAACATTTTGCTCTTTTTTAAAAGAAAAATAAGTATTGGATCGATTTCTTTCAAAGAATTAAAATTATAAACTGTTGATAATTTATCAAATAAAAGGTAAAGTTTAAACAGAATATTATTTTTCTATTATTTTTAAGTAATTCTAAAATTTATTGCAATTGTAGGAAAGGGAAAAATATTAATTATACATATCCTTATATTGCAGTAAAATAAATATTTGATAATCTTAAGAACAAGGCTGAAATCTAGTAGTTTGACTACTACATACGGATAATTTTACATTAATTCTTATCAGAAATTGCATAAAAAAAATTAGATTTGCTCTCACAAACAAAAAAATCAATACCTCAACATGAGTGCAGTAGAAATTAATAAGGATACCTATTTGAAGTGGTTTGAGTCGATGTTGCTAATGCGCAAATTCGAAGAAAAAACTGGACAACTATACGGACAGCAGAAAATTCGTGGTTTTTGTCATTTATATATTGGTCAAGAAGCGGTTGTTGCTGGTGCAATTTCTGCAATGGGGCCAGATGATTCTATGATTACAGCTTATCGCGATCACGCACATGCACTAGCTTTAGGTGTAAGCGCAAATAGTATCATGGCTGAGATGTATGGTAAAATTACTGGCTGCTCAAAAGGTAAGGGTGGCTCGATGCACATATTTAGCAAAGAACACAATTTTTATGGTGGTCACGGAATTGTTGGTGGTCAAATTCCATTAGGTGCAGGTATCGCTTTTGCAGAAAAATATAAAGGAACTAAAAACGTTAATGTTTGCTACATGGGAGATGGAGCAGTGCGCCAAGGTGCTTTAAACGAAGCATTTAACATGGCGATGTTATGGAAATTACCAGTAATTTTTGTTTGCGAAAACAATGGTTATGCCATGGGAACTTCTGTAGAGCGCACTACAAACATGACAGATATTTATAAAATTGGTTTAGGTTTCGATATGCCATGTGCTCCTGTAGATGGTATGGATCCAGTTGCGGTACACAATGCAATGGATGAAGCAATTCAACGTGCTCGTAATGGCGAGGGCCCAACTTTCTTAGAAATGAGAACTTATCGTTACAGAGGTCACTCAATGTCAGATCCAGCAAAATACCGTACCAAAGATGAGTTGGAAGAATACAAAGCGAAAGACCCAATTGAACAAGTAAGAGAAGTGATTTTAAAAGAGAAATATGCTGATGATGCTTGGATTACTTCAATTGAAGAAAAAGTAAAAGAGATTGTGGATGAATCAGTGAAATTTGCTGAAGAATCACCATGGCCGGACGCATCAGAACTGTACAAAGATGTGTACATGCAATCAGATTATCCTTACCAAGAAAATTAATAAAAACGCATTTCAATAGAAATATATATAAATGGCTGATATAGTAAAAATGCCCAAAATGAGCGATACCATGACCGAAGGGGTAATGGCGAAGTGGCATAAAAAAGTGGGCGATAAAGTTAAAAGCGGTGATGTTTTAGCCGAAGTGGAGACTGATAAAGCTACGATGGATTTAGAATCTTACTGGGATGGAACGTTATTATTTGTTGGCGTTGAAGAAGGTAAAGCTGTTCCGGTTGATGCTGTGATTGCAGTAATTGGTAAAGAAGGCGAAGATTACAAAGCTGCGCTTGAAGCTGAAGGAGGCGCTGCAAAAGCAGAGGCACCTAAAACTGAAGAAGTTCCAAAAGAAGAAGCAAAAACTGAAGCACCAGCTCAGGATGGTGGTTTAAGTGAAGAAGAATTAGCTAAAAAAGGCGTAACTGTAATTCGTATGCCTTTATTAAGTGATACAATGACTGAAGGTGTTATCGCTGAATGGCATAAAAAAGTTGGTGATAAAGTAAAAGACGACGATATTTTAGCTGATGTAGAAACCGATAAGGCTACTATGGAAGTGATGGGTTACGCAACTGGAACTTTATTGCATGTTGGCGTTAACAAAGGTGAAGCAGCCAAAGTAAATGGTATTATAGCAATTGTTGGTCCGGAAGGAACAGATATTTCTGGCATCTTAGCACAAGGCGATGCCCCTGCAAAAGCTAAAAGCGAAGAACCTAAAGCTGAAAGTAAACAGTCCGAAGCTCCAAAAGAAGAAGAAAAACCGCAGGTAGTATCTAATTCAAACGGCGGTCGTATCATTGCGTCGCCATTGGCTAAAAAAATTGCGAAAGATAAAGGAATTGATTTAGCACAAGTTGCTGGTAGTGCAGAAGGTGGTCGTATCATTAAAAAAGATATCGAAAACTATAAACCTGCTGCTGCAGCAGCCCCAGCTGCAACAACTGCTGGTGCTCCTGCCGAAAAAGCTGCGGCTCCTGCTCCAGTAATTCCAACTTATGTTGGCGAAGTTAAATTTACTGAACAACCGGTTTCGCAAATGCGTAAGGTAATTGCAAAACGTTTGGCAGAAAGTTTATTTACTGCTCCACATTTCTACTTAACTGTTAGCATTGATATGGACGGCGCTATCGCTGCTCGTACAGCAATTAATACAGTTGCTCCAGTAAAAGTTTCTTTTAACGATATCGTAATTAAAGCGGTTGCTATTGCCTTGAAAAAACACCCAGCTGTTAATTCATCATGGGGCGGCGATAAAATTCGTTTCAATGAGCATACCAACATTGGTGTAGCTATGGCTGTTGAAGATGGTTTGTTAGTGCCAGTTGTTCGTTTTGCTGATGGAAAATCATTATCTCATATCTCTGCAGAAGTGAAAGACTTCGGTCAAAAAGCAAAAGCGAAAAAGCTACAACCAGCAGATTGGGAAGGAAGTACATTCACTGTTTCTAACTTAGGTATGTTTGGTATTGATGAATTTACCTCTATTATTAACTCTCCAGACGGTGCAATTTTATCAGTTGGTGCAATTCAAGCAATTCCAGTTGTTAAAAATGGTGCGGTTGTTCCTGGTAATGTAATGAAATTGACTTTAGGTTGCGATCACCGTGTGGTTGATGGAGCAACTGGAGCACAATTCTTACAAACGTTAAAAGGGTTATTAGAAGAACCAATCAGATTATTAGCATAATGTAAGATTGCTATCCTGAACTTGTCGAAGGATCTCGTAAATAAATTTGAAAAGCTACCTCATAAGGGTAGCTTTTTTTGTTTCAGTGTTAATTAAAAATAACATTATCTTAGTTAAAACATTTAATTTCAGCGCATATGGATAATGTACTTAATCAGCCAATTCAATTAAACCAGCGTACAGTAATAGTTGATGTACTTAGAGGCTGGGCACTTTTTGGTGTTGTACTCATGAACTATTTCGATTTCTTCACACTAGGTAGAGATTGGACAAATTTTAAACCATACCTCATCACCAACATTCTTTTTTATGTGACCAGCATTATTTTCTCTGCAAAATCGTGGACACTATTGAGCTTGCTTTTTGGTTATGGCTTTGCTGTTCTCATGAATAATATTAAAGAAAAAGGGCACAATCCATATAGCTTTTTCGCAGGACGGATGTTTTGGCTATTGGTGTTGGCTTTAGTTAATAGTGCATTGTTTTTTGGCGATATCCTAAAAGATTATGCAATGCTAGGTTTGTTGTTGTTGTGTTTTTATCGTGCATCTGCAAAAACTGCATTTATCACTAGTTTAATTTTATTGCTCTCTATTCCAGCACTGAGTAGCTATATTTATTCTTTAAAAAACACCAATTGGACAGAAGTACCTAAATTGTTTCCCTTGTATAAAAGTAGTAATCCAATAGATGTTTTAGGCTTTGGACTACAAGCTACTTATTTAGTGCAAATAATTAGTAAACCTTATTTATATACTGTTCATGTAGTCATGTTTTGTTGTTTTCTATGGGGATTTTCTTTGTATAAAATCAACTTTTTTAATGACTTGCAAAGCAAGAAAAAATGGATTAAAACTGCATTTTGGAGTTTTTTGATTATTGCAATATTGTTAACAGGATTTTCAATGTTAGATGAAAAATTGAAATGGCATGTTTCTCAATTTTACAATATACGTTATTGGATAATTTTAAGTTCCATGCTTTTTATTGCAACTGCAATTTGCTGGCTATACCTAGCCGGGAAATTTAAAAATGCTTTTGCAAGTATGGCTATTATGGGTAAAATGACATTGACAAATTACATGACACAAAATTTAATTGGTTTGCTTGTTTTTTCTGGTTTTGGCTTAGGTATTTGGAACACTAAACCACTTTGGTTTTACATAGTATTGGCGATAGTTGTTTATATGGTACAAGTTTACTTTAGCAAATGGTGGTTATCAAAATATAATTATGGGCCAATAGAATGGATTTGGCGACAATTAAGTTACCGTAAACGTCTACAACTAAAAAAATAAAATCAATCTAGATATAAAAGAACAAGAAGAGTATGTCTTAACATGTTCATTAATCTTTTTTGTACTTTTGCGCCATGTCTATTACCAAGCCAAGTTTACCAAAGGGAACAAGAGATTTTTCGCCACAAGAAATGGTGAAACGCAACTATATTTTTGACACGATTAAAACTGTGTTCAAAAAATATGGGTATGCCGAAATTCAAACTCCAAGTATGGAGAACTTGCAAACTTTGACAGGTAAATATGGTGATGAAGGCGATAAATTAATCTTTAAAATTTTAAATAGTGGTGAATATTTAAGTCAAAAAGTTTTAGATAAAATTAGTCATCTCAAAAAAGAATTTGAAGAAGCACAAGGTTATATTGCTGAAAATGATGATTCTAATCCAGATAAAATTGTTTTAGGTGGACACGCTTCTGTGGTATTTGGAAGTAAGGAAGAGTATAATAAATTACAGAAGGCCATTTCTCTTTATAAAAATGTAAGCAAAACTATTCTTACAGATATCTCTGAAAAAGCACTCCGTTATGATTTAACCGTGCCTTTTGCTCGTTATGTGGTAATGCACCAAAGCGAAATTTCTTTACCTTTTAAACGTTTTCAAGTGCAACCTGTTTGGCGAGCAGATAGACCGCAAAAAGGCAGGTATAGAGAGTTTTATCAGTGTGATGCAGATGTAGTAGGTTCTCCGTCTTTATTAAATGAAGCGGAATTTATCCTAATTTATCACGAAGCATTAAAAAACTTAGGTTTAAACGATTTCACCATAAAAATTAATAACCGTAAAATTTTATCAGGCATAGCGGAAATTATTGGTAAGCCAGCATTAATTGTAGACATGACTGTCGCGATTGATAAATTAGATAAGATAGGGTTTGATGGCGTAACGAAAGAATTATTAGAGCGTGGTTTTACAAATGGTGATATTGAAAAACTAAAACCAGTCATTTTATTACAAGGTACTACCGATGAAAAACTATCAAGCTTAAAGTTGGTATTAGCAACTTCAGCAGTTGGTTTAAAAGGAATTGAAGAAATTGAAACTGTTTTTGGTTACGTTTCTAAGATCACAGGTGAAAATGCGAAATTAAAGAATGAAATTGAACTTGATATAACATTAGCTCGTGGCTTAAACTATTACACGGGCTGTATTTTCGAAGTTAAAACTAATGAAGTTGCGATGGGAAGCATTGGCGGTGGTGGTCGTTACGATGACTTAACTGGCATGTTTGGTTTAAAAGATTTAACAGGAGTCGGAATTTCATTTGGCGCCGATCGGATTTACGATGTGTTAGAAGAACTCAACTTATTTCCAGCATCTGCAGCACAGGGAACTAAGGTGTTAATTAGCAATTTTGATGAAATAGCAGAGATATATGCTTTGCCAATTTTGCAACAATTAAGAACTGCTAATATTTCTGCAGAATTATATCCATCGGCAGCGAAACTTAAAAAGCAAATGAGTTATGCAGACTCTAAAAATATCCCTTATGTGATTTTAATTGGCGCAGATGAAGTGGATAGCGGTTTGCTAACTTTAAAAGATATGGAAAGCGGAGATCAACAAAAGTTGGATGTAGCTGCCATTATAGCAAAACTGAGTACTTAAGATTTTCTTCCAACCTTAAGTAAAAGCGGAAAATGAACAGCCATTTGCTCATTATTTCCCCATGCTTTCTTTAAATCTTCATAAACCAAGTTCATCGGGTTCTCTCCACTTGCTTTAATGTAATGTTGTAATGAAGACCATGTTTCTAAATAACCAACTAATTGCTCAAAATTCCATCGGGTTAAAATTTCTAATGCTGGACTTTCTATCTCTGCAAATGGAAAGGGAATGTTAAGATAGTTATCTTCAATGTGTCTTCTTTCTTCATCCCAATAGTTGCCTAAAATATTTTCATATAAATAATGGACAACTTTGTCTATTTCGGGGTTTATCTGCATAATGCCATAACCTATAGCGGCAAATACTCCACTTGGTTTTAAAACACGTTTTACTTCCGTGAAGAATGAGTCAAATTTAAACCAATGTATGGCTTGTGCAACAGTAATTAAATCAAAATGGTTATCGGGAAATTGAGTTTCTTCTGCGGATTCAACTTTGTAAGTAATGTTGGATAATTGTGGTGCATTGATCAATTGCTTCTCACTAATATCTGTAGCGTCAACATGATTAAACTTTTTAGAGAGCTCTACCGCAACCTGACCATTTCCTGTTGCACAATCCCAAGCGAATTCTGTATTTACTACTTCTGAAAAAAGAAAATCGTAGAGTTTTTCAGGATATTTTGGTCTAAACTTAGCATATTGAGCAGATTGGGTAGAGAAATTATCTTTCATTATTCATGAATTTAGTTAAATTACTTAATGCTGTAGCTTGAATTTTGTTTTTCAAAAATCCTGTCCAACCTAACAAAATACCAGTTATTCCCAATGCTTGTTTTGCCCAGGTATAGAAATTAAAATGGTCCACATGTTTAATGATTTTTCCGTTTTCAATTTCAAAGCTAGCATCAATTCGGTTGATTACTTTTTTGCCAGATGCTGAAAACGTATAATAAGCATCCCAATGCGCCTTACCAGTAGTTTCATTAGCAGAAATATCACTAAATTCTAATCGCAAATCTTTGCCTTTCAAAATCAACATTTCCCACATCGCTTTTACTTGTGCCGCATTTAGATTTTTAAATATAGCATCACTAAAAATAGCGTTATCTGCATAACAAGCTTGCATACCTTTATAATCCTTATTTTTAAAACAGGTATAAAAAGTGTTGATGAGTTCTTCGTTCGAGTTCATTAGCTTTAGTTTTCTTAAATGTAAGAAATTATCGCTGAACGAAGTTTATTGGTGTTAACTTAAGTCAACGATTATTAATAAGTTTTTCCTGCGAGAATACCTTCAATTTTATCCAAAAGGTCATCTATATCAAAAGGTTTAGCTAAAAATCCATTTGGCTTATGTGGGCCATGCTGAATATTTTGAGCCGTGTATTTTGCAGAAATCATGAGGACTGGAATATTCGTGGTTTTCTCGTTTGTGCGAATTTGAGTTAATAATTCCCTACCATCAGCATCAGGAAGCATGATATCAAGTATCATCAAATCTGGCTGGAAAGTTTGAATATGATCCATCATATTCGCACTTTTATTTAGTCCAGAAACTTTATAAGCCTCACTTTGTAGAATTAATGTTATCACATCTAAAATAGCATGATTATCTTCTATAACTAAGATGTTTTTGTACGATTTAGTATTTTTTGCCAATGCGGTATTATATTTTAATGTTATTACAAATATATTTATTGCAATGATATTTTAAACTAAATTTGTTTAGAGAAAATATGAGTAAATTTAGTGTCGAATAATTGGTATAAGCATACTTATGTAACATACATTATCTTTCTTTATTTAAAACTAATTCAATTATGAAAAGAAATGCAACAGCCGTTTGGAATGGCACAGGAAAAGACGGTAAAGGAACATTAACCACACAAAGTGGAACATTAAATCAGACGCAATATTCCTTCAAAAGTCGTTTTGAAGAAGGTGTAGGTACAAACCCTGAAGAGCTGGTTGCTGCGGCACATTCTGGTTGTTTTACCATGAAATTGAGCTTTAATATTTCGGCAGAAAATATTACGCCTGAAGAAATTACTACTAAAGCTATTGTTAATCTTAATCCAGAAAAAGGAGAGATTGTAGACATACATTTAGAGGTAAAAGTTAAAGCAACAGGTCTTTCACAAAGTAAATTTGATGAGCTTGTTGCTGATGCAAAAGCAAATTGCCCAATTTCTAAATTGTTAAATACTACAATAACTATTGAAGCGGAGCTTTTATAATCTCTATTTCTTTTTCAATAAAATAACGCTGTTTCAATTTCTGGAACAGCGTTTTTATTTCACAGTTTTTAACATTAAAGCGATTTAAATATTATTAACTTTGAATCTCACTAAATGTGAGGTAATTATATTTTTTATGAAGAAAACCATCCTCTTAGTTGCACTATTATTTATCAGTACAGTTTCATTTTCTCAAAATGTTTTGAGCTTATTTGGCAAAGCCAACCAGTTTTTCACCTTATTAGAAGAAAGCAAATTTGATACAGCTCATGCTTATTTTGCAGAAAGTGAACAGGCTAAAATTTCTGTCGAAAATTTAAAACAATTGTGGGGTTCTGTAAAAACAAAATTAGGTAAAACAGAATCTTTAGAGGCTATTCAAAGTAAAATACAAGGGCAATATTATATTGTAATTGTAAATGGCAAATTTGAAAAGGATGAGCAAGATTTTATGCTAGCTTTCGATAAAAGTGAAAAATTAGTTGGACTTTTTATGGCTCCAAAAGCCGTGGTATATACAAAACCAAGTTATGCAGCTGATACCACTTTATATCAAGAAAAATCGGTTTATCTTCAGTCTCCTGGTCATCAACTTGCAGCAATAATTACCACGCCTAAAAACGTTAAAAATTTCCCAATAGTTGTTCTTGTACATGGTTCTGGACCTGGTGATATGGATGAAACTGTAGGTCCAAATAAGCCTTTAAAAGATTTGGCTTTAGGTCTAGCAACAAAAGGAATTGCTAGTGTACGTTATGTAAAAAGAACATTAATTTATCCAAATGATTTTAGAGGTGCATTTACAGTTAAGGAAGAAGTAACTGATGATGCTTTGGCTGCTATTGCTTTAGCTAAAACTGTGTCTGGAGCAGATTCGAAAAACGTTTATTTGTTAGGGCATAGTTTAGGTGGAATGCTTGCTCCTCGTTTAGCAACTATGGCACCAGATTTAAAAGGAATTATTTTAGCTGCAGCACCTGCTAGAAAGTTAACAGACATTATTTTAGATCAGAATAAATATATGTTTGAACTTTCAAAAGATACTACACAAGCTACTAAAGATAAATTGCAGGAAGCAATTGGCACAATACAAAAAAGTAGAATTTCGCAATTGGGTGGCATAAAACCAGATTCGCTTGTAATTGGTTTGCCAGCATCTTATTGGGTTGATTTAAACTCTTATGATCAAGTAGCTGCTGCAAAAAAAATAAAACAACGTATGCTTGTTTTTCAGGGGGGGAATGATTTTCAAGTATCTGAAATCGATTACAATTTATGGAATACTGCATTGAGCAAAAAATCTAATGTAACATTGAAATTATATCCAGAGTTAAATCATTTGTTAAGTCCACAAACAGAAAAAGGAACAATGGCACAATACCAAGTTCCTGTAAATGTATCAGAAAAGCTAATTGATGATATTGCAGTATGGATAAAGGCTAAATAAAACAATTAGTAAGCCGACTATTAGAATTTTCCTTTAAAAAGCGTACCTTTGCACAAAAATTGTTTTACTGGGAGTTGCGCTTTAAAATTTTGCAATCATTTCATAAACAATAACATATAAAAAGGTTTATGAATCCTGAATGAGTTGTTTCTTATATAAACAACCAACTCATGAAAGCTTCATTTCCAATAAACAGAAATGAAAACAGAATGAAAAAAGTTGGAGATTACAGAAAGACATTAGGCGTTACTAAAGCTACAGAGTTAAAAGAAATCAAGAGTATTTATAGAGGCTTGATGAAAGATTGGCACCCTGATAAATTTAGCGATGATGCAGAAAAACATACTGAAGCGGAAGAAAAAAGCAAAGAAATTATTGAAGCATATAATTTTTTATTAAGCATTGCACCAGAAACTTTGGAGCATGCAAAAGAAGAGTATATTCAAACTACAACATTATCAAATATTCAAGATTTTCAATATAAAGATCAAATTCTACGAATCGATTTTTTTGACGGTAGTGGTTACGAATATTTTGATGTGCCAAGAGCGATGTATATCAAATTAGTAAACGCAGACTCTCCAGGAAGATTTGCTAGAAGACACATCTTCAACGCATTTCCTTATCGTAATGTGAGTAAATTGGCAACTGCTTAATCAGCTAGTGTCTCAAAATATTTATCCCAAATCTTAAAAACGTATTCGTAAGCTAAAACTTCGAATACGTTTTTGCTTTCTATCTGTTTCCAATCCATTAATTCATCCATAAATGATGGCTCTTCTAAGCCAGATGCAATACAAGCTTTAGTATAGAATTCTTTTCTAGAAGGATGATTAGGAGTTACACCGTGATATATTTTTCCGAATGCTTTTTGCTGAATGATCGCCTCTGTCATTCCAATGCAATCAGTTAAATGAATTAAGTTTATTGGGGCTAATCCATTAGCAATATTTTTTTTACCAGCAAAATGCTTTGCTAAATTCCTTTCTGGGCCAATTAACCCCGAGAAACGGATAATAGTTGTGGTGAAAATTAGATTTTGTATTAAAATATGTTCTGCTTCAAGTATTGCTTTTCCAGAATCAGTATTTGGTTGAGGAATTATATTTTCATCTACAACAAAATTTCCATCTTGATAAACCTTTGTAGAACTAATAAAAATAACCTGTTTAACATCTGCTTTTGCGGCAGCTTCTGCTATGTTTTTAATTTTAACAGGGAAATCCTGCAACTGCAATGAATTTTTTTTAGGAGGTATACTAATAATTAACAAGTCGCAATCAAAGAAACTAGCTTCATACTCAGATTTATCTGCCTCGAAATTAACCAGGTAAGCTTCGATGTTTGTCTCTTTAAGTAGGGTTAATTTATCTTCACTAGTGGTTGATCCTTTAACTGAATATCCGTTCTTAATTAGACTTTTTGCTAAAGCAAATCCATACCAGCCACATCCTAAAATGCTTATTTTCTTTTTTTGTTCTGTTTGATTATTTGTCATTTAATAGAATGAATTTTGAACAAGATAGGTTAATCAATGCTAAACAATGTCACCAAAAAAGAAAATTTCTAAGAGAACATATTTTATCTAATGATATGTTTAATTTTAATCGGAAAACTAAAAACAAAAAAATGAAAATTACAATCAAAGGTATTGTGTTACTTTTTGTAGCATTAGGTATGCAAGGACAACTTAATGCACAAGGAGTTAAATTGCCACAAGCAAGTAGTGGTCAAACTCTTATTCAAGATTTGGGGCTTGGGAAAGTTACACTAGTTTATTCTCGACCAAATGTAAAGGGCCGTAAAATATTTGGAGGATTAGAACCTTACAATAAAGTTTGGCGCACTGGAGCAAATTCAGCAACTGTAATCAAATTTACTGACGCGGTAAAAATCGAAGGACAAGATGTTCCGGCCGGTGAATATGGTTTATTTACTATTCCAAATAAAACAGAGTGGACTGTAATTTTAAACAAAACCTCAAAGCAATGGGGCGCATATGAGTATAAAGAAGCGGATGATATTTTACGTATCAAAGTAAAACCAATGAAGGTGAAAGATAAGGTGGAAACTTTTGCTATGCAATTTACCAATGTATTGCCAACCTCTGCTCAACTTCACATCATGTGGGAAAACACTGCAATAGCTGTTAACATTACGACTTCTATTGATGAGCAAGTAATGGCAAGTATTGATGCGGCAATGAAGACAGATAAAAAACCTTATGTTGGCGCAGCACAGTATTACTTAGATAACGGCAAGGATTTAGCAACTGCATTAGGTTGGATGAATGAAGCTGAAAAAGCAAATCCAAAAGTGCCATATATTAAACTATGGAAAGCTAAAATACAGTTGAAAATGGGAGATATTGCCGGAGCACTGGTCACTGCACAAGCTGGAGTTGATTTAGCTGTTGCAAATAAAGATGATGAATACATAAGATTAAACACGCAAGTTTTGGAAGATGCAAAACGTCAAGCAAAATCAAAAAGTAATGGCGGAGTTGTAACAAGAACTAAGACCTTTACTACCACAGAAGTTAGAAGAAATTAGAATTCCAATGGAATAAATTAATGGGCTGTTGGAGTTTTTTCAGCAGCCTTTTTTGTGTATTGTTGGATAATTAGCGATAAAATAACCACCAATAAACAACCAATAACATTTAACCAAAGATAGGCCACTACTTTGTTGTATCCACAAATACAAACTAAAATTTCTGATAAAATTGCAGCATAGAATACAGACTTTCCGTTAATTTTCTTGAGATAAAAAGCAACAATAAATACCCCTAAAATCGTTCCGTAAATAAAAGAGCCAAGTATATTTACTGCTTCTAATAAATTGCCAATTTTACTTGTAAATAATGCCATAACAATGCAAACCACGCCCCACATGATGGTTGCCCAACGAGATGCCTTAACGTATTGTAAATCGTTCGCTTCTTTATTAATTAATCTTTTGTAAATATCTACCACAGTGGTAGAAGCTAAAGAATTTAATGCACTTGCTGTAGAACCCATAGATGCTAAAAAAATAATTGCAATCAATAAGCCTATTAACCCTTTTGGTAAATATTGAGTAACAAAACTTAAAAAGACATAATTATTGTCATTTGTAGCACCATTTTTTTCAGCATTCTTATCATTTTTAATCATTAAATCTGTTAAGTTTTTTCGAATGCTTTTTGTTTGGTCATCTGCTTTTTTTACCACTAAACGTTGTTGTTCAATAGCAGTTTTATTATTCTGATCAAGAATTTCATCAAGCTTAATGACCGCTAATTTTTTGGCTTCAAAAGACGTGTTATACTCTTCATTTATCTTTTTCAGCTCTGCTTTGTATGGACTTTGTTCTAGTTTGTTTAATTCGTAAGAGTTAAAAAATAGCGGGGGTTTGTTGTACTGGTAAAAAGTGAAAACCAAAATCCCAATTAGTAAAATTAAAAACTGCATAGGAATTTTTACCAAACCATTCATCAATAAACCGAGCCGACTTTGGCTTACAGATGCGCCAGTTAGATAGCGGCCCACCTGACTTTGGTCTGTACCAAAATAAGAAAGTTGAAGAAAGAACCCTCCAATTAATCCACTCCAAACAGTGTATGGATTATCCCAATCGAAATGAAAATCAATAGCATTTGTTCTTCCCATTTTTCCAGCAATGGCAATAGCTTTACCAAATCCAATATTTCCTGGTAGGAGATGAACAACCATAATTCCGGCAGCAAATAAACCGCAAAAAATAATGCTCATTTGTAAAAGCTGTGTATAAGATACCGCTTTTGTGCCGCCATAAACAGTATAAAAAACAACTAAACTGCCAATAAATAAAGTTGTATAGGTGGTATCAATATTTAAAATAGTTGATAAAATAATAGATGGCGCATAAATGGTAATTCCAGTTGATAACCCACGTTGGATTAAAAATAGAAAAGCAGTTAACGCCCTTGTTTTTAAATCAAAACGTTGTTCTAGATATTCGTAAGCTGTATAAACTTTTAGACGATGAAAAATAGGTACAAAGGTGATGCACAACACAATCATAGCCAATGGTAAACCGAAATAGAATTGCACAAAGCTCATGCCCGATGAATAAGCCAAGCCTGGTGCGGATAAAAAAGTAATTGCACTTGCTTGTGTAGCCATTACCGAAAGGCAAACGGTATACCAAGGCAAACTTTGATTGCCCAATAAATAAGCCTGCATGCTTTGTGGGCCACTACTTTTGTAAACGCCATACCCCACAATTGCTAGCAAGGTTGTAAATAATACTGCCCAATCTACGTAGCTCATTCGAAATATTTAGTAAAGGCATAAAACAATGCGATTAAAAAAGCAAGCCATAGAATTAGTAATCTATAAAATTGTTTCCAGGTTTTTACAAATGGAGGTAATTCTTGCTCTGATTGCTTTTCGTCCATAATTAGGGTTGTTTTGGCGCTACTAAATTTGCAAATAATCGATAAGCACCAGGCACTCCTGCTGGTAACTCTCTAAAGAAAACTAAAGAGGTATACACAAATTTCCCTTTGCCATAATCGGTTATGAGTAGAGAACCATCTCCAGCTGTTTCTCCTGTATCATTCATGCTTAAAATGGTGGTATATTTTGGATCGATGTCTGATGCAAAATAAATACCTCTTTCTTGTACCCAACCTTCAAAATCTTTAGCTGTTATCTTATTCGGGTAATTTAAAGCGGAATGTGTAGGTGCCATAAAATTCACTTTAGCATCTTCTTCGGTTACTCTTTTAGCAGAAAGTTTAAAAGGGTAAGGGCCAATATTTTGTGTTTTTAAACCATTATTTACGTTGTATTGAATTAACAAAGTTCCACCATTTTGAACATACGCTAATAGTTTGGGTTGTATGATTTTAACTTCGTTATTAATGTTATACAAACGAACACCTGTTACTATTGCATCATAAATGGATAAGTCGTTATTAAGAATTTGTGTTGTGGTTAAATGCGTTACTTCATAACCAATTTGTTTCAGTGCATCAGCTACTAAATCGCCAGCTCCATCAATATATGCAATGCGTTTTCCAACAATTTTTAAATCTACTTTTTCTAATCTGGCATTAGCTTGAGGAAAGATGGTAATGTTAGGAATATGATCATAACTAATAGTTTTTAAGCTTTTATCATCAATATTTCCATTGGTATTTACCTGCAAAATTAAATTTCCATTGCTTGTCTCATTTCCCGGAGTAATGTTAAAATTTACAAGTTGTTCGTCACCTTTTTTCTCTAAATTGAAATTGATTTTTTCAGGATTACTTTTCCATCCCTTTGGTAATTGAGGCGTTATGAAACCAGCGCTGTTATTGCGAAAACTTTTAAGTTGAACGGAAACGTTTTTAGCAGAATTACCATTAAATAGATAAGCTTTCTCGCTCATTGTAGCTGTAACTGGAGGAGCTATAACTAAAGGTTGATAACGTTCACCACGAATTGGATCAGTAGATTTGAAAACCACAGGACTATTTAATTCGATTTGTTGATCATTAATTGTTAATTGAAGTTTAACACTCAACGATTTTGGATTCTCAGGAAAGCCAACATCTTGTTGAGACTTTATTACGAATTGACCAATGGAATGATTTTTTGTTAACCAATATGGCTGAGTACTATGAACTGATGAAGTAATAACTTTATAATCGGAAACTACCAATTTATTTGGTTCGAGTGGAATGGGTTTTTGATTTTCAATTGTTAAAGAAACATCTTTTGTTCTGGCAATTGCTTGAATTTTAACTGGGATAGAATCGCCAGTGGCATAGGTATTTTCCAGAGCATTTGTCTCTACCCAAACTCCAGCGCAGGCTAAAATCAAATCATCCACTAATTGGTGATTAAAAGAAATATCCTTACTTGCATTTTTAAGTTTTAATAAATTGGGTAAGGAAAGCCAGGGTTTGTCAACACGATAATTCGTTTGAATTTCTGATAGTAAAGGAGCCAGTTGGGAATTTTCTTGTGTTGTATTTATTCCATCAAAAAGCGAATTTTTAGCAGGTTCACCCGCAATAGGACTAAAATATTCAAAAGCTTCGCCACGTTGTAACGCAGAGCCAAATCCTTGACTTTTATGGTTTGTACGACTAATTGCTGCAATTTCGCCATAGCTTTTACCTAAAAGTGGATTGTACAAACCTACATCTATTTTCAGTTGGTCGGCTGATGTTGTATTCGTCCCTCCAAAATTAAATGTATTCCACACTATTCTTTTTGCTTGCCAAACCTGCACATATTTTAATTGTTCAGGAAAACGTTTGGGATCTGCAGCAGCAGAAAAAGCTTCTCTAGCTAAAATTGCAGAGCCCGAATGATGACCATGTCCAGCTCTAGCATCTTCAGGAAAACGAGTAATAATAACATCAGGTCTAAATTTGCGAATTACCCAAACTACGTCCGCCAAAATTTGTTCTTTACCCCAAATTTTAAAACTTTCTTCAGGAGTTTTAGAAAAACCAAAATCGTTTGCACGCGTAAAAAATTGTTCAGCTCCATCAATAAGGCGAGCTGCCAATAATTCTTGAGTACGAATTAATCCTAGCAATTCTGCCTGTTCGTTGCCAATTAAATTTTGTCCTCCATCACCTCTGGTAAGCGATAAATATCCTGTTCTTACTTTTTGCTCTTTTGCTAAATACGCCAATAACCTTGTGTTTTCATCGTCGGGATGTGCTGCAATATATAATACGCTTCCTTTAACACTTAGTTTAGAGATGCCCAATGCAATTTCAGCAGCATTCATTTGCTGCATTTGAGCTTTTAAAAGAAATGGGGGCAATAAAAGTAAAGCAAAAAAATAAGCCAGACGTTTCATAAGATTTGGTTATTGGACTAAATTAATTAAAATTTAACAGAACAAATGGACGTGAATTTATTCTTTACGTAACAATTTGCTCTAAGTGATGTTATATAGCAAAAGGAAGTGTTTTATACCTTTATGTGTAATTAGTCGTTAATATATCATGAATAAATTATTTTTAATTTGCCTATTGGCCGTTGGTTTGTCTTCGTGTAGCATTAATAAACAAACTCAACAAATTAAAGCGTTAGAGCAATGCGACTATAAATTGGTTAATGCATCTAATATTACAGTAGCTGGTACTGATGTAAAAAAATTAATAGATGAAAAATCTGTTAATTTAGTGAGTATTCCTGCATTAGCCTTGGGTTATTTAAGAAAAGACATTCCTTTACGAGCAAATTTAAATCTTCAAATTACCAACCCATCAGGCACTTTAGCTGCTATTAATAATTTCGAATATATTATTCTTATCAATAGACAAGAAATTGCAAATGGTTCAGTAAATCAACGCGTTAGTATCGACGCTGGCCAAAGCGTTACTGTACCGGTTCAACTGAATGCCAATATTTATCAGTTTATAGCCAATGGAAAAGTTTTAGATGATATTACTGCATTTTTAACTAGTGCAAGTAAAGGCACAGAAAAGAAAGGAATGGTTACACTTAAAATTAAACCATCAATACTAGTTGGAAATAATTTGGTTAAGTACCCTGGTTATATCACCATTGATAAAGAAGTAAGTAGTAAAATCTTACTCTAAAGCTTAACTCATCACATTTTTGCTAACGTTCATCACATTTCATAAAGTAATCTGCTAGGATTTACCATTTTTGGTTCATAATGTTAAACTCACCTACGAGATAATCGTAACAAAGTTGTTAAATCATCATTTTTATCAACTAATTTTTTAGGTTTGAGTAACATTATAAAAAATTTGGTGTCTTTTAGCTGTTTATCCCATTTTATGAAAAGAATTTTACTAGCCTTCGCTTTACTATTATGTACTAATTTCTTGTTTGCCCAAAGGGGAAGTATTACAGGAGTTCTATTAGATAGTACAAATCAAAAACTCACCTTAAATTATGCTACAGTTTCTGTTTTTAAAGGAACTGATACAGTTTTAACCACCTATAAATTATCTGATGATAAAGGTGTATTTAAGATTTCTAATCTCGAAGCTGGAATAAAATACCGCTTGGTAGTTAATGCTTGGATGTACAATGTTTTACGTAAGGAAGTAACCTTATCGCCAACTGCACTTAATTTAGATTTAGGAAAATTATTACTCTCTGGCAAAACGAATAACTTAAATGAAGTGGTTATCAATTCGGAAAGACCACCAATAATTGTTCGAAAAGATACCATAGAATTTAATGCAGAATCTTTTAAAACTCTACCAACTGCAGTAGTTGAAGATTTGTTGAAAAAACTGCCAGGTGTTGCAATTTCATCGGATGGATCGATACAAGTAAATGGAAAAACAGTAAGTAAAATTTTGGTTGATGGAAAAGAGTTTTTTGGTGGAGACCAACAAATGGCGACCAAAAATTTACCAGCAAATATTATTGATAAAATTCAGGTAAGCGATGATAAAGAAGCAAAGCGAAGAGACCCTGATCTACTGGCAGGAAATACACCGCAAGTCATTAATTTAAAATTGAAGAAAGCAATTAAAAAAGGAGCTTTTGGTAAATTGTATGCTGGTGGCGGACCTAATGATTTATTTGAAGCCGGTGGTATTATGAACTTTTTTAGAGATACTACGCAAGTTAGCGTTTTAGCGTATGGAAACAATATTAATAAACCTGGCTTTAGTATTGGTGATGTTTCTCGTATTGGAGGATTTAGTAGAGCAGGTATTAATTCGATTATGATTAATAGTGAAGGAGGTTTCGAACTAAATAATATTGGCTTTGGAGGAACTTCTACTGGTGTGCAACAATCGTTAGGTGCTGGAGCAAATTTTAACACCTTAACCAAGAATGGAATCAAGATTAATGGGAAATATTTCTTTGGACAAGCTAAAACTTTAATCGATCAATTCGTTGGTGTTGACCAGAATTTAGGAAGTGAAAAACAGTATACAAGTACTTTTTCAAATCTTAAAAACAAAAGCTATAATCACAATTTTGGTGCAAGAGCCGAATGGAAAATTGATAGTTTAACAGAATTCTCTTTTGAGCCAACGGTTACCTTGAACATTTTACGAAATTTAGGGATAACCCAAACTGAAAATAGAAACACAACCAACCAATTAATAAATAATGGTGTAAATAACTCCCGTTTTCGTGGCGATAATGCAGATTATTCTTTACTAACTAGCTTATGGAAAGATTTTAAAAAGGCTGGACGTTCTTTAAATACCAGCGTTAGCCTTACTAAAAAAGATAACTTGAGTGATAATTTTAATAGTTCTAATAGTAATTTTTATTTGCCAGCACCATCAACATTAAGTATAGATCAATTAAGGGATAATAACATTAGAAATTTTGGGATTTATTTGAGTGCGAATTACAATGAACCAATCGGTAAAAAATTACGGTTAAGTTTAGCTGTTGGCGCAAACTATTTAGATAATGAAAATGCACTTTCTACTTTTTATAAAAACCCTCTAGATCAAGCCTATGATGTTGAAGTGCCAAATTTATCTCAAACTGTTACGCAAAGCGGATATAAATCAAACACGAGAACAAGTTTAAGATGGAAAGCTACAAAGGATTTAAGTATACAGCCAGGCTTTGTTTTTAATACAATTGATTTAAAGAACAACTTTAGTACATACCCATCATTTGAGCAACATTATCAGTTTATAGCACCGTCTTTAAACATTACGTACAAATCATTAAATTTAAGTTACTCGCCCTCATTTAGAGAACCAGATGTAAAATACATTCAGCCTGTAACTAACAACACTGATCCTTTATTTGAGCAAAAAGGTAATCCAAACTTGTTACCAGCTAAGTCTTATCAAGTCAACTTAAATTTTTATAAATACGACACAAAACGTTCACTTAATTACAATTTAAACTCGAATGGAAGTGTGCAGAACAATGCTGTAATTATGGCTAGAACCATTTCTCCAACAGGTGTGCAAACAAATACGCCAATTAATGCTGATGGCATTTGGCGTTTTTATTTAGGTGGAAACATTAACAAAGACTTTAAGAACGGGACAAGACAATTCACATTTGGAACAGGATTTTATTCTAATTATACCCGCAACATTGTACAAGTAAATGATGTAAGAAGTTATGCTAAAACTATAACTATTGCACCAAGAATTAGTGGTAGAATTAACTTGAATGATAAATTTGAATTGGGGGAATCATATAGCGTTGCCTATAACAAAAGCACTTATGATGATCCATTTTACAGAGATCTAAATTTTTATACACACAATAGTGAAACTGAATTAATTGTTCGTTTGCCGAAGAAAATGGTTTGGGAAACTACCTACAAGATTCAACATAACACTCAAAAAACTGCTGGCTTTAGCAACAATGTAGAAATTTGGAATGCTGCCCTTACTTTATTGTTTATGAAGAACGATAGAGCACAATTAAAGTTTGCTATTAATGATATTCTAAATACCAACACAAGAAGATATATTTCTATTAGTGAAAACTCAATTCGCGATACACGTACAAATAACTTAGGCAGACATGGTTTGGTTACGTTAACCTACAATATTCAAAATTTTGGCGGTAAAGTAGGTGGTAAGGATACATTTTTTAGATTTTAGGCAAGGAAGCTGACCATTGTACATTAGCATTAATTAAAAGTCAGTTGACAATTGTTCTTAGTCAACTGACAATTCAAAAAATACAACTGTCAATTCTCCTTCGACTGTTGAAAAATTAGAAAATACGGTTGTTTATTTTCTTTTTACAGTTGTCAATTTAAAAAACACAGTTGTTTATTTTTCTTCGACGGTTGAAAAATTAAAAAATACGGTTGTTTATTTTTTTTTTACAGTTGTCAATTTAAAAAAAACAGTTGTTTATTTTTCTTCGAGGGTTGAAAAATTAAAAAATACGGTTGTTTATTTTCTTTTTACAGTTGTGAATTCAAAAAATACAGTTGTTTATTTTCCTTCGACGGTTGAAAAATTAAAAAACACAGTCGTTTATTTTCTTTTTACAGTTGTTAATTCAAAAAATACAGTTGTTTATTTTCCTTCGACGGTTGACAAAATAAAAAACACAGTTGTCTTATTTCCTTTTGCAAGGTGATAAGATCTTCATTACTATCTTTTTAAAATAATCAATACTTTAACTATTGAATAAATTTGTAAACAAAAAATTAATAATGGAAGATTTACAAGTTAGAAAAGCCACAATACAGGATTTAATTACAGTTCAACTCATAAGTAAAGAAACTTTCTTTGAAACATTTGCCAATAGCAATACCGAAGAGAATATGAACAAGTATCTTGAAGAGAGTTTTAATGATGATAAATTAATTAGCGAATTAACTAATCCAAATTCATCATTCTATGTTGCTTGGGAAGATGAAACCCCAGTTGGCTATCTAAAATTAAACACAGGAACTGCACAAACTGAAATGCTAGACGAAACTGCTCTTGAAATAGAACGCATTTATGTGAAGGCAAGTTATCATGGTAAAAAAGTTGGTCAACTTCTTTATGAAAAAGCATTAGAGGTAGCTCAACAAGAACATAATTCCTATTTATGGTTGGGCGTTTGGGAAAAAAATCCTCGGGCAATAAGATTTTATGAAAAGAATGGATTTATAGCATTTGAAAAGCATATGTTCAAAATGGGTGATGAGGAGCAGCTTGATATTATGATGAAGAAAGAATTGCATGAATAGGGTAAAGGCTACTAATCACTTTGGCTTGTATGTGGTAATCTGTTTTGCCATTCCTTTAAACAATACCAAATGAAAAGGGAACATCGCATACCAATACATTCTGCCCCATAAACCATGTGGCCTGAAAGTGGCAATTTGGGAGAGGTAAGATTTACCATGGTATTGAATAATCTTGAATTCGAGCCAAGCTTCGCCTGGCACTTTCATTTCTGCGTAAAGCAACAAACGTTTATTGGTTTTGTCAGCTAATAGAACTCTCCAAAAGTCTAACACATCGCCAGCTTGTAGAGATACATTACTGGTACGCCCTCGCCTTGTACCAACACCACCAAACATTTTATCTAAAAATCCCCTTAAACTCCAAAGCCAATCTAAGTAATACCAACCACGACTACCCCCAATACCCCAAATGTTTTCAAAAACTTCTTCTGCCTTTCGTTCAAAAGGCATTTTAACTTTATACTCTACAGTTCCATTTTGTGGCACTTTTACCTGATCCATAAAAGACGTTTCGAGATAGCCTCTATTCAAAGCATCTTTCCAACTACTTACAATAGAATTTTGTTCTATTTTTTCGAAAGCTAAATTAAGTGCTTCTTTATAGGTTAAGCATTCTTTAGGGACAGCTTTTTGTATGTTATCGTTCTTGCAGATCACCTCGTTCTTCATGCTATCAACAAGGCTTCTAGCTAAAGAATATGGCACGGCGGTTACTAAGTTTAACCAAAGTGATGACAATTTTGGGGTTAATACTGGAACCGTAATGATCCATCGTTTTAAGCCTCGAGATTCGCTATATTGCAATAGCATTTGTTTGTACGTTAATATGTCGGGACCACCAATATCAAACACTTCATTATAGGCTTTCTCATTTTTCAAAACGCCACTTAAATAAGCCAGCACATCCCTAATGGCAATAGGTTGGCACCTTGTTTTTACCCATTTTGGTGCAACCATTACAGGAAGTTTCTCTGCTAAATCTCTTATTATTTCGAAAGAAGCAGAGCCGGATCCAATGATGATGGCAGCCCTTAAAATGGTATAGGATATACCCGAGCTTTTAAGTTCTTCTTCTACTGCTAGGCGAGAGGTTAGATGTTTAGAAAGTTCATCATCATTAGCAATTCCTGTTAAATAAATGATTTGTTTACAAGCAGTTTTTTGAATTTGTTGTACAAAATTTTGTGCTGACTTTAGTTCTAAGTCGGCAAAATCTTCTCCACTTCCAGACATAGAATGCACTAAATAATATGCCGCCTCAATATCATTTGGAATACTTTTTAAGCTTTCAGAAATTAACAAATCGCCTGTAATGATTTGTACTTTATTTCCAAAATCACTTTCAAGAGCAAATCTACGTGGATCACGAACCATGCAAATCACATCATGGCCATTTTCTAATAACACAGGAAGTAAGCGTGTGCCGATATAGCCGTTTGCGCCGGTAAGTAGAATTTTCATGTTTGTGAATGAATAATTATATACGTAACAGCCAAGCTAAGCGATTTGTTATTTCCTTTTTACGTGTGGTTTATAAGTATCAGTTTTTACAGTTGCGTTCAATTCATGAAGAATAGTATACAAACCAAAGTTGGTGCGGTTAATGTAAATGAAATGCTTTACGCCACGAGCTTGTTTAAACTCTGGCATTTTGCTAATCTTTTCACCGTAATTATACAAATCTTCAAAAAATGATTTTTCACTAAAGTCAAAAGTATTAGTAACATATGGCTTAGCAAAAAGAGAAATCATTTCTTTGTAAGCTTTGTAATAGAATTCGATTTGAGAAGGGGTGTCATTTGGTAAAATCATTGCCAACTGGCGGAATGCTTTTATGGTTTCTTCTTTATCTTCGAATAAATCTGTAGATGTTAAAGAGAAGAACGGTTCATAAAAATCATCTGGCATTTCTTTAATACAACCAAAATCTATAGCACCAAGTTTTTCATCTTTAGTAATTAAGAAATTGCCTGGATGTGGATCTGCATGTACTTTTCTTAACTCGTGCTGTTGAAAATTATAAAAATCCCATAAAGCCTGACCAATTTTATTTTTTAATTCTTGTGAAGGATTAGTGTTTAAAAATTCTTTTAAATGCATTCCTTCAAGCCAATCCATTGTGATAATTCTATTGCTAGAAAATTGTGGATAATATTCTGGAAAAACTATATTATTTAAGTTCTTACAAGCTTCGGCAAATTCAACAGAACTGCGTACCTCACGCTCATAATCCGTTTCTTCCAACAAACGCTCTTCCACCTCTTTCATGTACACACTCAATTCCTTTTCACTCATGCCTAATAAGCGAAAGGCAATTGGTTTCACCATTTTTAAATCTGATGAAATGCTATCTCCAACTCCAGGATATTGAATTTTAACAGCCAATTTTTTACCATCTAATTCTGCTTCATGCACCTGTCCTATAGAAGCGGCATGAGTAGATTTTATGTTAAACTTATCGAATATTTTTTCTGGTGTTTTCCCAAAACTCTTAGTAAAGGTGCGAACAATTAACGGCCCAGATAATGGCGGTGCATTATATTGTGACTGTGTAAATTTATCTACGTAAGCTCTTGGCAAGATATTTTTATCCATGCTTAGCATCTGTGCAATTTTTAAGGCAGAACCCTTCAATTCACTCAACGAATTGTAAATATCTGATGCATTATCCTCATTCAATTCATCACGGCTTAGATCTGGATTGAAGAGTTTTTTTGAATAATGTTTTATGTAATTGCCGCCGATCTGAAAACCTGTTTTAACAAATTTAGCAGAACGCTCTACCTTGGTGGTAGGCATTGTTTCTTGTGCTTTCATTTAGTCTTTAAAAACCCATTTTTTCTTTCAACTTTCCGTTTTGCGAAAGAAATTTTCCGTACTCGAAAAGGTTATCTATTGGCGATCTTTGGAAAAGATCAAAAGTTACTTGGATTCCTTTTTCTATAGCTTCATCTGTTTTTTCGAAGCCTTTGCTGTCATCATCAATCCAAAAATTTAATATAAACGCATATTGCACCCAAAGCGCATCTTTATAACGCTTGCTGAAAAATTTACGATCAGCTAGTTCGCCAGTTTCTAAACCCTCTTCAATTAGTTGTGTTGCAAAGTTTTCGAAAATTGGTTTTACACCAGATAGAACAGCTGGAGTGCCAAGTTTAAGGGGTTGTTTTCTCAAGCTATAAATCACGAAACTGCGACTTCCTTTTAACAGCTCTATGTAACAGTAAAAGAACGATAACATTTTCTCTCTAGATGAATATTGTGCCCAAAGTTCTTGTTTTTCGACTTCTTCAATCGCCGTAAGTGTCAATTCAAACCAAATGTTTTTTTCAATGCTATCAAAGGATGCATAAAATGCATAGAAATCAGCCTCTGTTATCTTTAATTTTTTAACGAAAGTATAAACTGATTTTGGTTGTTCGTTGTGTGTTAACACATAGTCGATATACCCTTTTTGGATTTGCGCTTGAGTTGCCATTTTCTTTTTATTTAAAAACGTAAAAAATGTGGTCTTGGTTTCCGAAACCACTCAAAATTAAGACTTTATTTATCACCGCTTTGCAATAAAATAGCGAAGTAATTATGCGCCTTTTGTAAGCACCAAGCCTAACCCAACCGCTAAAAAACCAAAAAGTATGCTGGCTATAGCATAAGTAATTAAGGTTAAGTAGTTGTTACTTTGTAATAAGGAAATATTCTCTGCAGCGAAAGTAGAAAAGGTTGTATAGCCACCGCAGAAACCTGTGATGAAAAGTAATTTTAAATTATTATCGGGATTGGAGTTTGCAAAATAGCCAATTAATAATCCAATAATAAAACAACCTAAAACATTGGTAATAAATGTGGCTAAAGGAAATGCATTGGCATAATACTTTGCCGTTAGGATAGAAGTTAAGTATCGAAATATACTTCCAATTCCGCCACCCAAGCCTACTAATAAAAGTTGTTTTATCATATTAAAAGTATTGCTCAAAGAAATTTAAATCAACCTCATAAACAGTTTTTGGTTTTAGTCCTAATTCAACCCTTTCAAACATCCTGACTAATTTTTCACCATCAACTAATTCAATTTGTGGTGCACCATCTCTATTGGCTTCCTTAATCGCTTCTGAAGTATAATGACCAGTCGTTAACATAATGCCTTTTTCGGCTCTTCCAATCATTGCATTTCTAAAATCACCAACCTGAGATCTAGAAACACCACCTTTATATCTTTTGCATTGAAACAATACCTTAAAACTTACAAAAGGGTTAATCTCTAAAATACCGTAACCATCAATTCCCCCATCATGAGATTTGCCTGTTACTATTACGTTTTCAAAACCTGATTTTCTTAATAGTAGTTGACAAATCTTTTCAAAACCATGAGGAGATACTGATTGAAGAGTACTTAATAAATCGGACCTATCGTTTAACTCTAAGGAATTCAGCGGGGGCATCAATAGAAACATCAACGATTACATTTTTATCGGTCTCTTTACGAGCCTTTGTATAAATAGAAACCCATTTTTTGACAATTTTTCTTGAATCTTCAACGGAAAGACTTGTTTTTTCTCCTTTAGGAGTTAGTATCCAGGTACCTCTACTATCTTTTTCAAGTAGTCCTTCCCAAACTAGATATTGTCGTGCCCACGCAACTTGATTGTGAAACCTAGATTCTCCTGATTTTAAGGTTTGATTTAAGATTGAATCAGAAAGGTTTAACCTACTTGCAATTGCTTCAGATACTTCTCTAGGTTTACCAGAACCATCTAATTCCCTCAAAGCATCCAAAATTGGCCCTAGCCAGTTTAAAAATTCTGCTTGTTTTTTGCTCATTTTTATTTCAATCCTAATCTATGTTTTCTTAACGTATCTTTTGCAATATCATAACCGGCATCCGCATGGCGGATAACACCCATTGCAGGATCATTATGTAATACACGTTTTATTCTGATGGCTGCATCTTCAGTTCCATCTGCAACAATCACCATCCCAGCATGAATAGAATAACCAATACCTACGCCACCACCATGATGTAAGGATACCCAACTTGCACCACCAGCGGTATTAATTAATGCATTTAAAATTGGCCAATCGGCTACTGCATCAGAACCATCTAACATGGCTTCAGTTTCACGGTTTGGCGAGGCTACAGAGCCTGTATCTAAATGATCTCGACCAATTACGATTGGGGCTTTTACTTTTCCATCAGCTACTAATTTATTAAATGCCAAACCCGCTTTTTCTCTTTCACCTTGTCCTAACCAGCAAATACGAGCAGGTAAACCTTGAAAAGCAATGCGTTCTTGAGCCATTGTAATCCATTGGCGCAAACTTTCGTTTTCTGGAAAAAGCTCTAAAATTAATTTATCGGTTTCATAAATGTCTTGTGGATCGCCACTTAAAGCTGCCCATCTAAAAGGACCTTTTCCTTCACAAAATAAAGGACGAATATAAGCGGGTACAAAACCCGGAAAATCAAAAGCATTTTTTACACCGGCTTCTAGAGCTCTACCGCGTAAATTATTGCCATAATCAAAAGTTATTGCGCCACGTTTTTGCAATTCCAACATTTGTTGTACATGTTTTGCCATTGTTGCATAAGAACGCTTGGTATACTCTTCAGGATTTTCTGTTCTCAGTACATTTGCTTGCTCAACAGATAATCCCTCTGGGAAATAACCAATTAATGGATCATGAGCTGAAGTTTGATCGGTTAAGGTATCTGGAACGATATTTCTATCAATTAAACGTTGTAAAAGTTCTACTGCATTACAAACTACGCCAATTGAAATGGCTTTATTTTCATTTTTATAGGTTAATGCTTTATCAATTGCCTCATCAATATCGTAAGCAATTTCATCAATATATCTAGTTTCTAAACGTTTTTTAATACGCCATTCTTCTACATCGGCCGCTAAGCAAACCCCTTGATTCATAGTAATAGCCAAAGGTTGTGCCCCGCCCATTCCGCCTAAACCAGCGGTAACATTTAACGTGCCTTTTAAATTGCTTTGAAAATGTTTTTTGGCAAGAGCCGAATAGGTTTCATACGTTCCTTGTACAATTCCTTGTGATCCGATGTAAATCCACGAGCCAGCTGTCATCTGACCGTACATCATTAAACCCTTATCTTCTAATTCATCAAAATGTTGTTGAGTTGCCCATTTTGGTACGAGTTGAGAATTAGAAATTAAAACCCGTGGAGCATCTTTATGAGTTGGTAAAACACCAACTGGTTTACCTGATTGGATGAGTAAGGTTTCATCTTCCTCTAAGTTTTTTAAGGCTTTTATAATTAAAACTAATGCTTCTTTATTACGAGCAGCTTTTCCTCTCCCTCCGTACACAATTAAATCTTCTGGACGCTCAGCAACATCTGGATCTAAGTTATTTAACAGCATTCTTAAGGCTGCTTCTTGCACCCAACCTTTACAAGTTAATGTGCTTCCAATAGGTGTTTGCTTAATTTTAAGGTTTAAACCTTCTTCAATGTTCGTCGTCATATCAAGGCAATGTTACAATTCCAAATGTAGGAAATTTATGTTATTTGCTTAGGTTTGCTATTGAAATTGAAAAAGAAGCGTTTACATATCCAAAAAATTTTAACTGTAGTTATGCTGTGGGTGTTTTCACTTGCGATAACTCCTTGGAGTGCTTTTCACCATCACGAGCAAGTTGTAGATACAGCAGCTGAAAAACATTGTACTCATAAACTGCATCTAAAAACACAGCAAGATACCTGTTTAATTTGTGCTGCTCATTTCGAAAAAAATTATACCATCACTTCGTCTTCTTACATCACTTATTTAACAAGTAAGTTGATGCCGAAAAATATTGCTATTGTAACGAGTTCTTACGCAGAACTTATTTCTACCTCGCTTAGAGGTCCACCAAATTTGTCATAGTATTTCACAAATTGAGTAAGCAAAAAGCTTATATCCCCTTATTATTTAATTACCTGATGAATAGCTATTAGTTTATACTAATGCACTATTTTATCCTTAAAAATATATTATGATGAACAAGATACGCCTAATAATGGTTGTACTATTTGCCTGTTTTTCTATACCAGTATTAGCTATAGAAGTAACAGAAGTTAAAGGAAAAGTTACCGATGCCACCACTAAAGAGCCTCTTTCTGGCGCTACAATTTACATTTCAGATTTAAAAGCTACCACTACCACAAACGCCAATGGCGAATTTACGTTTACAAGTATTCCTGCTAAAGGAAAGTTTTTAGTAGAAGTACGATATGTAGGTTATAAAACAACTTCTAAGCAAGTTGATTTGGCTGCTAATAATCAAATTACATTTGAACTAGAACAATCTGTTATTGAAAGTGCCGAAGTAGTAATTACAGGAACGCCTTATAGTTCGAATAACAAAACAAACAGTTTAGCTGTAGTTTCTGTAAATAGAGAAAAGTTAGCACAAGCTGCAGGAACAAATATTATAGATGCAATTGCCAAAGTGCCTGGTATTTCTCAAGTAACAACAGGTGGTGCCATTTCAAAACCATCTATTCGCGGGTTGGGTTATAACCGTGTGTTAACTATTGTGGATGGTGCAAGAGAAGAGGCCCAACAATGGGGAGATGAACATGGCGTTGAGGTTGATCAATTTTCTGCCAATCGAATTGAAGTTTTAAAAGGTCCTGCAAGTTTATTGTATGGTTCTGATGCCTTAGGCGGAGTAATTAATATTATTGATGATTTAGTACCAGCACCTGGAGATTTTAATGGAAACTTCACCACGAGTTATAGCACAAACAATGGCTTAACAGCATCTTCCTTAATGTTACAGGGCAATACAAACGGTTTCGTTTATCGTGGTCGTGTATCGTATAAAAACGCATATGGTTTTAGCTATGGCGATAAAACGGTTCCAAATTCTGGTTTTAACGAAACTAATTTTAGTGGAATGTTAGGTTTGAACAAAACTTGGGGCTATGCACATTTAAGTTTATCAAAGTTTAGTACAAATGTTGGATTGGTAGAAAATGGTCCAAATGCAAATGGCGATTATGAAGATGAAAATGGAGCAATAATTACCAAAGATGAAGCACAAACTAGAAAACTTGATCTTCCTTTCCAAAATATTAATCATTATCGTGCTGCTTTAAATAGTAATATCCTTTTAGGTGGTGGACAATTGAAAACTACGTTGGCTTTTCAGCGAAATATTCGTAAAGAATTTGAAGAAAGTGCAATTGAACCAGGTTTAAATTTAGGATTGAACTCTTATACCTATGATGTGAAATATTCTTTCGCGAATAGTGGTGTTTGGGAGCCTACTATTGGATTACAAGGAATGCATCAAACGAATTTAAACAGTGGAGATGAGTTTTTAATACCAGATTATACAAGTGATAATATTGGCGCATTTGCTTATTTGAAACGTAATTTCACAAATGGAGCAATTAATGCAGGTATTCGTTACGATTATAAAAATGTAGATGGAGATGATCTGACGGCAGACGGAAACCAAGTGTTTACAGCATTCAATAATAAGTTTTCTAATATTTCTGGATCAATTGGTTTTGCATTTGAAATTGCAAAAAACCTAAACCTAAAGGGGAATGCTGGTTCAGGATTTAGAGCACCAAATATTGCAGAGTTAGGGGCAAATGGTCGTCATGAAGGTACATTTAGATACGAAATTGGTAACAGTAACTTAAAACAAGAAACCAGTTTACAATTCGATTTAGGATTAGAATACAATGCGGAGAAAGTAACGGTTGGCTTAAACGCATATAGCAACCGTATTTACAATTACATTTATCCAGGTAACTTTAACAATGAGACTTATCCTTTCCTAGAAGAAAATGGCAGCACAACTACATTGCCATTGTATCGTTATGTGCAAACAGATGCAGAGCTATTAGGTGGTGAAGCTTCTGTAGATTTTCATTTAATTAAATCTCTACATTTTGAAAATACCTTCGCTTATGTAAAAGGAACTAACAAAGCAAACAATACAGCTTTACCTTTTATTCCAGCTGCAAGTTTAAATAATGAACTACGTTTTGAACCAACAATTAAAGGATTGAAAGATAGTTTTATCAAAATTGGTTTAACGAATGTTTTTAAGCAAGATCGTTTTGATAGTTTCGAGACAGAAACAGATGGTTATACTTTGTTAGACGCTGGTATTGGAACTTCGTTAAAAGTTAAAAATGGTAAAATTAACGTATGGGTTACTGGACAAAATTTGGGCAACAAATTATACTATAATCATTTAAGTAGATATAAACCTGCTGGTATTTACAATCCAGGACGTAATGTAAGTTTTGGAATAAGTGTTCCGTTACTATAGTTTAATGGTTCATTAGCTGAACTATTATTAGGTTGGGTTCACCAACCAAAATAAAAGCCGCAGATTTGCAGATTATTTTAATCAGCGAATCTGCGGCTTTTTCATGCCCTACAACGTTTAAATCTACTATTTGCTCTAAACGGGTAACTCCTAACAAAATTAATTTCAAAAATAATTTGGTGATTTCAAAATAACATCATAATTTAGTGTATTATTTAACTAATACAGTAGAATATGATTAAAATTAACAACCTGAATTTTGGTTACCGCAAAAATCAACTGTTATTCAAAAATATGAGCATGCAATTAAGTACTGGACATATTTATGGATTGCTAGGAAAAAATGGTGCGGGTAAATCAACCTTATTAAAAAACATCGCAGGATTGGTTTACGCAGATAGCGGATCAATGGATGTTATGGGCTATGACCCATCAAAACGACAACCTGCATTATTAGCGGAAATTTGTTTTATCCCTGAAGAGTTTTATTTGCCGTCGATTAAAATTGATGCGTATGTAAAAGCAAATGCAGGTTTTTATCCAAATTTTGATCATCCGTATTTTACTGCGCTTTTAGGAGAGTTTGATATTCCTGTGGCACAAAAATTAATTGACATGTCTTACGGACAAAAGAAAAAGGTGATCATCGCTTTTGGCTTAGCTACTCAGGCTAAATTGGTAATTATGGATGAGCCAACCAATGGTTTAGATATCCCTTCAAAAGCTCAATTCCGTAAAATTATGGCATCGGCTTTAACAGATGATCGTTGCATTATCATTTCAACACATCAAGTTAGAGATTTAGATAATTTAATTGATACCGTAATTATGCTCGATGAAAATAAAGTAGCCTTAAAAGCATCAGTTGATGAAATTACTGACAAACTTTGCTTTAAACGCGTAAAAGAAATCGATGATAAAGTAATTTACGCCGAACCTTCTTTAGCTGGTTATAATGCAGTGGTACAAAACTTTCATCAAGAAGATAGTAAACTTGATTTAGAGTTGCTATTTAATGCTGTACTAGCAGAAAAGAACAAATTAAAACCAATTTTTAACTAAATCTTAAACAGACATGAACAACACATTTAACATACAACGTTTTGGTCTTTTGTTGAAGAGACAATGGCTAGAATTTGGTAAAATTTACCTGATTACGTTAGCGGTTGCGCTAGGAGTAATCCTTACTTTTTATAGCCTTTCACTATGGGGTTATATTACAGAAGTAACGCCTTTTTATGAAAGAGCGCTTCAATTTAGAGAGCCTTTATTTTTAATTTTAGGCTTCTTGTTTATTACTGTTATTGCAAGTAATTATTTTGCTCATTTGGGTCAAAAACCAAAAGCTATTATAGATTTAATGATACCTGCATCGACTTTTGAGAAATTTTTAACAGGGATTATATTTACGGCACTATTAAGTACAGTTAGCTTTATACTAATATTTTACCTAACAGATTTAGCGTTTATAGCTAAGTTAAGGAGTATTTACACAAGTGTGGAACAGCTTACACCTTATGTGCACAATGGTCAAGAAATTAACAGTTATGATAATTTAGCGTATTTCTTTTCAAAAAATACCGGTGATGATAAGTTTTTACCAATCTATTATGCTCCATTCTTTGTCACCAGTATATTCTTGTTAGGTTCTATTTATTTTAACAAGTTCCACTACATCAAAACTGCTATTTCGGTTATGATTTTCTCTGGAATTTGGACAGCAATTATTATTAAATCTGGAAAACTATTGTTTGATAATAGATCGCCTATTAACCAAACAACCCGTAATTTTTCTGGAAAAGATAATGTAGAAATATGGCTAACATTGCTATTGGTTGCACTCACGTTAATTTTTTGGAGCCTTACTTACGTTCGCCTTAAAGAAAAAGAGGTTTAATTTTAAATGGTATAGATATGGAATTTAGAGATAATAAGGCAATATACCTTCAAATAGCAGAGTACGTTTGCGAGCATATTTTGCTTGGCAAATGGAATGCAGACGAAAAAGTTCCCTCGGTTAGGGAAATGGCTGTAGAGCTAGAGGTAAACCCAAATACAGTAATGCGTACTTACGAATTACTTCAAAGTAAAAATATAATTAATAACAAAAGAGGTATTGGGTTTTTTATAGCAGATGATGCTATTGCACAGGTAAAAAGCTATAGAAAAACTCAGTTTATGGACGATGAACTTCCTGTTGTTTTCCGCAACATGTATTTATTAAACATCGGGTTTGATGAATTGGAAAATCGCTACAACACTTTTGTAAAAGAAACTTTTAATCCTTAAAGAAATGAAATTAAGTAATAAATTATTAATCGGATTTGCATTAGCATTAATTCTTATTCCTTTAATGGGAATGATTTATGTTTCTCGAGTATACTATAAAGAAGGCGGGGATACACTTGCAGATAAGGTTCGAAAAGTGGAAAACTTTAGCACTCCAACCGAAAACATGGAAAGTAAAGCAATGGCCATACCATTTGAATCAATTAATGTTGAGGATGCTAAAAGATTAGGCATCTATGTTAATATTATTAAAGATGAAAAATTTGGTGTAAAAATCCCTAAAGAACTAAAAGATGTGATCAATTTTAATGTTGATGCAAATGGGCAATTACAAATTACATTTAATAATAAACAAGCAAAAAACGACAATTCTTATACTACGATATGGGTTTATGCTCCAACTATTAAACAAGTAAATGTTGTAAATGCTAGAGGTGTTTATTTAGATGCAAAATTAGATTCTTTGATTTTGAATGTTAAAAAATCAGGTTCAATAAGCTTGCAAAATGATTTAGAGTTAAAGTCTTTTACTATCAATACAGAAGAAGTAGGAGATTTATATTTATCTAATGTTGATATAAAGTCTCTAAATGTGAAGCTAAATGGTACGGACTTTAAGACACAGAACAACTCATTTGAGAATTTATCAATCGAAACTCATGGTAAAAGCAATATAGAGATTAGCAGCTATGAGGATAAAAGCAAAGCTTATGCAGTTAAAAATCTAACTATAAACACTTTCGACTTAGCAGATGTTAAAGTGGAAAATATTAAGATTAACAATTGTTCTGGTAGTTTCTCAGATCAAACAACAGTACAAATGCCTGCGGTTAATTTGAACCAAATGTATAAGAAGTAAACTAATCGTCATTGCGAGGCACGAAGCAATCCTACAACTTTGGTTTAAAGACTATTGCTTTAAGATTGCTTCGCTTTGCTCGTAATGACGATTTTAGATAACGACAGTTCTCATAAACTCAACACTCGCTTTAATATCATTTGCCAAAAGTCTATCCGCCTCATTAAAAGAAACAAGTTCACGATATTTACTCACCAATTTCTCAATTTTAACCGATGATTTTTCTGGTAATCTTAATTCTAATGCTTGGCTTGCTGTTAACAGTTCTATAGCCAAAATTCGTTCTACATTCTCTACCACTCGAAGGCATTTCGTTGCAGCATTTGCACCCATACTTACATGATCTTCTTGCCCATTACTACTTACAATACTATCAACAGATGCAGGTGTACACAATTGTTTATTTTCACTTGCAATAGATGCTGCTGTATATTGTGTAATCATTAAGCCCGAATTTAAACCAGCATTCTTAACTAAGAACGGCGGTAATCCTCGAGTTCCAGAAATTAGTTGAAAAGTTCTGCGTTCTGAGATTGAACCTAATTCGGCCAATGCCAAGCACAAAAAATCTAAGGTTAAAGCCAATGGCTGCCCATGGAAATTCCCAGCAGAAATAATTAAATCTTCATCTGGAAAAACATTAGGATTATCCGTTACCGAATTCATTTCTGTTTCGAAAACAGATTGGATATAGGTAATGCTATCCTTGCTTGCACCATGAACTTGTGGCACACAACGGAAAGAGTAAGGATCTTGTGTTTGCTTACCTTTTCTAGTTATCAACTCACTACCTTCTAACCAATTCTTGACAACTTCTGCTGTTGCAATCTGTCCTTGATGAGGCCTGATTATATGGCTTAAATTTAAAAATGGATCAATTCTACAATCAAATGCATCAATAGAAATAGCGGCAATTACATCAGCCCATGCTGAAAGTTTTTGCGCTCTTAATAAACAAAAAGTGCCATAGGCACTCATAAACTGAGTACCATTAATTAAAGCTAAACCTTCTTTACTTTGTAAGGTAAGTGGCTTCCAATTAAATTTTGTATTTAATTTAGCACTGCTGATTTTTTGATCTTGATACCAAACTTCTCCCTCACCAATTAAAGGCAAAGCTAAATGAGCTAGTGGCGCTAGATCACCCGATGCACCTAAAGAACCTTGTGTATAAATTACTGGTAAAATATCATGATTGTAAAAATCTACTAAACGTTGTACTGTACTTAACGCAATTGCAGAATGCCCATAACTTAGCGATTGTATTTTCAACAAAAGCATCAATTTTATGATGTCTTTAGGTACTTCTTGTCCTGTTCCACAAGCGTGCGACAATAATAAATTATGCTGAAGCTGAGTCAGGTTTTCGGCCTCAATTTTTACGTTTTGTAAATAGCCAAATCCAGTGTTAATCCCATAAATCGGATCTCCAGTTGTATTTAATTTATCATCTAAATATTTTCTGCACTTTTCAATGCGCTCAATTGCTAAAGCAGATAAACTAATACTTTTTTTCTCCTGAATGATGTTTTCAATAACGGCCAAAGACAATTGCCCCGAACCGATTTGGTAATCTGTCATGTATTTATATTTGGTGCTCAAAAGTATAAATTATACTGATTATCCTTCTAAAATTTCTAACTGTGTAATAATATCTTCTTCCGTAATCGGATAAGGAACATCATGCACTATATTTTGATAGACAGCTTCGAATAAACCCATGTAATCTCCTTTTTCCGACGGAATAAATTGAGTTGCCCTACCGCCATTTTCAGTAACTAAAGTAAGTTTACCTGCATCTGCTGAATTTTCTATACCATATTTTTCATCAGTAGGTTTTATCCCTTTTAATAATTGTTCTTCTTGCACATCAGCATGGTTTTTACTAAAAGAACCCATCATTCCATTTAATACAAAGGCAGATTGTATATCTGTAACTAACATGCTCGCCGTTAAAAATACATTCAAATCGTTCGGATAACTTAATTGTATGGCGAAATAATCATCCACTTTTGTATCTACTCGGTTTTTACTTAATACTTTGTGAAAACTTTTAGGTTTACCAAATAAGCAAATGGCTTGATCTAATAGATGAGGGCCAAGATCATAAGATAAACCACTTGCAGGATAAGGTTCTTCCTTAAAAAACTTAGGGCTAATTTCGTTTCTATAGCGATCGTAACGAAAATGAACCTCTACCAATTTGCCTAACTTACCACTTTCTATAATTTTCTTTACTGAATTAAATCCACTATCATACCTGCGATTTTGATACACCAATGCTTTTTTTCCTACGCTTTTAGCTAACGCAAACAATTCTTTTGCTTGGGCACTAGTTGCAGTAAAAGGTTTTTCAACTAAAATATGTTTTCCAGCTTGTAAGGCCAGTTTAGCATAGTCGTAATGTGTAAAATTTGGGGTATTAATGATGACTAACTCAATAGATTCATCAGCTATCAATTCTTCAATACTGTTATAACTCTTAACAGATGGATAATCTTTAACAGCTTGTTTCTGGTTACGTTCGGTAACTCCAACAAAGTTGAAACCGGAATGTGTACTCACAAATGGGGCATGAAATACCTTGCCAGACATGCCATAAGCCAAAAGGCCAGTATTGATTTTACTGTTCATAACACAAAGCTAAAAATTTGACGTATATGTGCGTTATTCTCTAGGTCATAAAGCTGCTATAAATGTATATTTGCAACATGAAGCCAGCAGAAATACATGCCAAATGGAAAACCTTGCAACAAAAAATTGCAGGGGAATTTGATTCAGATACGCCTGATCTAAAAGTAATTCTGTTTTTAATTGGTGTACAAGAATTAGGCAAAGGACCTGGTAAATATAGCAAAAGACAAAAGGAAGAATTAATGCATATTGCTACATGTCGCTTGTTAAGTGAGATGGGCTTTTATGAACTAGAAGGATTAGATCAGGATGGTTGGCCGCATTGGAAATTAATTAAGCCAATTCCATCTTATGCCCTAATGGAACAAGAACTATTACTTAAAAGCCTTGCAATTACCTATTTCGAGGATATTTATTCTTAATTTTTCCGTCACCCTGAATTCAGTTCAGGGTCTAATATGAAAGCTGCGAAATAAATTCAGCATGAAGTTGCATAAAATTAAAAACCCTGAAGTAACTGAATACAACAGGGTTTTATATTTATAGGTAGATATAAATTTTAATTATTTGCCTTGATTGGCAGCTTCTTTTTTCAATTGATCATTTGCAACAATTACAATCTCAACTCTACGGTTAGCAGCTCTACCTTCTTCAGTTGCATTATCTGCAATTGGTTCTGCAAAACCTTTACCAATCGTGATTAAACGAGACGATGGTACCCCTTGAGAAACAGCGTACGCTTTAACAGCAGCAGCTCTTTTTTCAGATAAACCCATGTTATATTGTTCAGTACCACGGCTATCAGTATGACCAATAACTTTAATATCAGTACCTGGATATTGATTTAATGAACTTGCTAAAGATTGAATATTTTGTTTAGCAGCGTCTTTTAAAGCAAACTTATCAAAGTCGAATAAAATACCACTATCAAATTTTACAATAATACCTTCACCTTCACGAATAACTTCCGCATTAGGAATGGCATTTTGTATTTCTGCAGCTTGTTTATCCATACGTTTACCAATAAAACCACCAGCAGTACCACCTACAGCAGCTCCAATTATGGCGCCAACAGCTGTATTACCTGCTTTTTTACCAATTATACCACCAATTACACCACCAGCAGCTGCACCAATACCGGCACCTTTTTGTGTGTTAGTTAAACTATCACAACTTTGAAAAGTCATTGCGCCTAATGATAAGGCAATACTTAATGTCGCTATTTTGAATTTTGAAGTCATCATTTTAGTTAGATTTTTAATTTAATAAAATGAAGTATTCAAAGGTAATGCCAATTAAAGCTCAGTATTCAAATTAAAAAATATTAGTATTTTATGTGCTGTATTACTGTACGTTAAGCTCATTATACAAAGTAATTTTAAAAAATCACTTTAAAATGAATGGTCAATTTAATACCGCACGTTGGGCATCAAATTGACCATAATACTATACAATTGTTACAAAGTCTATTCAGAGAAATAGGCTTCCAACTCTTTTAATGAATTCTCATCTGTATGGAAATCTTTGATGATTAATCCTTTTTCTAATAAAATAATTCGATCACAAACATCGGTAACATGGTTTAAATCATGACTAGAAATTAAAGTCGTTAAACGATGTGTACTTTTTAAAGATTTAATTAAACTTTTAAGTCTAATCTGAGTGGTAGGATCTAAATTCGCAAAAGGTTCATCCAATACTAAGAGTTCAGGTTTTTGCATTAGTGCTGCAGCAATCCCTACTTTATTTTGATTTCCTTTAGAGAAATCTCTAATGTATTTACCACGATTTAAAATCTCACCATTAAAAAATTCTTCATACTGCTTTAAATAATCTGCAACATGTGCTACACTTAAATTATGTAGGCTGCCTATAAAAGTAAAGTATTCTTCTGGTGTTAAGTAGTCAATTAAAAAACCTTCATCTAGGTAAGAAGCTGTGTAATCTTTCCAATGATCGTTTTGCGCTACGTTTTGATCTTTAGATAATACTTCACCACTATCAGGTCTAATTAAATCTAGCAACATTCTGAAAAGCGTAGTTTTCCCAGCGCCATTATTTCCAACTAAACCAATGGTTTCTCCAGAACGAATGTTCAGATTATTAATGTCTACTACGGTTCTGCCTCCGTAAGTTTTCTTTAAATTTTTAAATGTTAGCATATCTTATTCTCTAAAGCCTTCGGCTATTTTATAACGTTGTTTTTCAAATTTTTTAACGAGTAGATTAATCCAAAAATTGCGCATTAAAAGAGTAATCAACCCAAATAATCCAATTGCGGCTAACCCATAATACGGTTTATTCATTATCCCGAATGGAACATAGATTAGAATTGGAATTAAAATAAAAGGTAATCCTAAAATCCACTGTGTGGCACCTACGCCTTGCCAATTAAAGCTTGCACTTTTGGTAATATCTAATCGTTTGTAGTTCAGCGTAGCAAAGTATAATACAATTACTGTAGCAAAGCCGATGTTATATAGATAAGCTGCTAAGTGAAGTAAAAGCAGTTTATAACTCATGAAACCGTAAAAACTAGCCAGTATGGTAATAATAGTGCAACTGATGGTGAACAGTAAGAATTTAGCTTTAATGAAGTTTTTAAAATCAATTTTATTTACTAAAAGTCCATCAAAGTGGGTGCTTTGCCAAGCAAACATAAACTGACCGTAAGATATAATGGAAATGCCCGTCATAAATACTGCAGCGAAAAGCATTTTGCCAAATTCATCATTTGCAATCATTTTATCCTTATAGAAAATAAAACCATAAGCTAAAAAGGCAAACCCCATTAAAATAGAACTTCTTGAACGTTTATGGCGTAAGATTAACTTCAATTCTAATGCGGCTAATTCTCCCACTCTTCCAAAACGATTTAAAAAAGCATAATCTGTGCTTGCTTTCTTATCATCTTTAGTACTTAATTCTTCGGTGTATAAATTTGCACGTAAATAGGTTGAGTTAAGTACAAATATTAGCACGGCTGCTAATGTAAAAACTAGTGCTTGAAAGGGATATTTTGTGATTTGTACAAATATGAAATTAGATGCACTACGCACCGAAATTATTTTATAATAATCTAAAGCTGCTAGTGCTACAACTACACCTATAATAGATATGAAATAAGCAAAATTATTAATGGATTTTCGCTTTAAGTATAAAATCAAATAGTTATTAAAAATAATAAGTGAAAAAACAGAGAGCACATACATTAATGAAGTGATTGTGCCGTATGTTGAGCCAATTTTGATAATACTAAAAGGAATAAAAATAAATAGGGGTAATAGATTAAAGAATGAAAACAGCGATTTGATATTCAAAAAATTAACAATCGTTTTCTTTGGGATGTTTAGATGCAAATAAGGTATAATACTTAATGTTGGTAGTTCCTGCATTTGTGTACGAACCGCAAGATCAAATAAGAAGTAGTACAAAATAAAGCCATTAAAAACGGTAATTACATTTTGTCCTGGAAAAGCTTTCCCAATAATCATTGCCATCCAAAAGCCTACACCAATTGCAACGACTAAAAAATAAAGCATAAAAAAACCGAGAAGAATATTTGCAGCAATACTGCCAGCTTTATTTCGGCTTCGCCAAAAATCTTTCCACTGGTGGTTTAAAAAAGTTGATAGCATATTAGTAATTGTATTTGTTTTTCCAATTCTGTTTTAGTTTCTCTCTCAGTTTTTCTTCTGCCGGATTTTTACCCGGATCGTATAATTTTGTACCGCTTAACTCTTCCGGCATATACTCTTGCGGAGAGAAATTACCTTCATAACTATGCGAATATTGGTAATCTTTTCCATAACCAATATTCTTCATCAACTTTGTTGGCGCATTGCGGATATGTAATGGGACTGGCAAATTACCAGTTTGTTTCACCAAAGCCTGTGCTTTATTTATAGCTTCATAACTCGCATTGCTTTTAACGCTTGACGCCAAGTAAGTTACGCATTGTGAAAGTATTATTCGAGCTTCTGGATAACCAATTACATTTACTGCCGTAAAACAATTATTTGCTAGCAATAAAGCATTAGGGTTTGCATTGCCAATGTCTTCAGACGATAAGATTAACAACCTACGAGCAATAAATAAAGGATCTTCGCCACCTTCAATCATTCTGGCTAGCCAATATACAGCTGCATTTGGGTCGCTGCCACGGATTGATTTAATAAACGCTGAAATAATATCGTAATGTTGCTCACCTGCTTTATCGTATAGGGCTAAATTTTGTTGCGCATGGGCAAGGACGCTTTCATTTGTTAACTCAATTTTATTGCCGCCAATACCATTAACTGCAATTTCTAAAACGTTTAATAACTTACGAGCATCTCCACCAGATAAGCGAATTAAAGCCTCATGTTCTTTTATGTTGATTTTTTTCTCTTTTAAAACTACATCTTTTTTGATGGCGGTTTGTAGTAAGCCCACTAGCTCATCTTCACTTAATGCTTGTAAAATGTAAACCTGGCATCGCGATAGCAAAGCTGATATAACTTCGAAACTTGGATTTTCGGTCGTAGCGCCAATTAAAGTAACCAAACCACGCTCTACTGCACCCAATAAGCTATCTTGTTGACTTTTGCTAAAGCGATGGATCTCATCTATAAATAAAATGGGTAAGCCTAAAAAACTGTTTTTTAAAGCAGCCGCTTTATCAATCACATCTCTAATATCCTTAACACCAGAATTAATAGCGCTCAAGTTAAAAAACGGTCGATCTAAACTTTGAGAAATAATATAAGCTAAGGTGGTTTTACCAACTCCTGGGGGTCCCCAAAAAATCATAGATGGCAATTGTCCACTTTCTATCGCCTTGCGTAAAACTGCATCTGTGCCCACCAAATGCTGCTGACCTACATATTCGTCCAAATTCTGAGGACGCATCCGTTCGGCTAAAGGAGGTAGGTTTTGCATAGTTAAAGGTAGTAATTTTATTATCTGCCTTATCATATCTAATCTTAAAAATGGCAAATAAAGAATTTACCTCTAATAGCTTAAAATTGACAAATAATATTAATTTTGATTATTAACGACCCTATTATGGTTTATCTAAATAAAAATATTACTGATCTGCGAAAGTTTGCAAAAGAAAAGCATGAAGAATATGCAAATGCAAAACCATTCCCGAACATTGTGATAGATAATTTTTTTGAGGAAGAAATTTTGTCTAAAGTATTAGATGAATTTCCAGATCTTTCGACTAAAAGTGATGTTACTGTTTTTGATAACCTTAATGAAAAAAAGTTAGGTGCAAAAGGCGAAGCAGATTTTGGGGAGTATACAAAACTGATTTGCCATTTTCTTAATTCCCAACCAATCCTCGAATTTCTGCAAGAACTTACTGGGATAAAGGAAGTTTTATTGCCAGATCCTTATTTCTATGGAGGTGGGTATCATGAAATTAAACCAGGTGGATACTTGAAAATTCACGCTGATTTTAACAAACACAATACAACAAATTTGGATAGAAGAATAAATCTATTAGTTTATTTAAATAAAGATTGGGAGGAAAGCTATGGTGGCTTTTTTGAACTATGGGATGAAAATATGATTAGTGCGCAAAGAAAACTATTGCCAATATTTAATCGTGTTGCAATTTTTTCTACTACAGATTTTTCTTACCATGGGCATCCTGATGCACTTACCTGTCCACCAGATCGAAGCAGGAAATCAATTGCTTTATATTATTATACAAATGGGCGGCCTGCTAGTGAATTGAATGATGATGGTCATAGCACTTTGTTTGTAGGCAGAAAAGGAAAATTAAATGATATAGCCCCTCCAAAAATAGTATTTCCAAAGCTAAAAAATGCAGTTAAAAATATTACGCCACCAATTATTTTCAATCTTCTTAAGAAGTTAATAAAATAGATGGATAAGAAGAAAAAACAAAAATTTAAGTTTTAAAGCATAAAAATCTAAACGCTTGGCTTCGGTTTCTTCTTGAAAAATTTCTTTTTCTTAACGTATGGCTTATCACTTGCGGTAGCAGGTTCATCTTTAGGTGCTTCACCTAAATTTACGGGTAAAGGTATTCTATCAATTTGGCGTTCAATTAACTTCTCAATGTTGGCTAATTTACGTTTGTCTTTATTGTTAACCAAAGTAATGGCGGTTCCAGTGGTTTCTGCTCTTGCTGTACGCCCAATTCTGTGAATGTAATCTTCAGGATCTTGAGGTGCATCGTAATTAATTACTAAATCAATACCCGTCACATCAATACCACGACTTAAAACATCTGTTCCAATTAACACATCTAGTTTGCTGTTTTTAAAATCAAGCATAATTGCTTCACGATCTTTTTGTTCTAAATCACTATGAAAAGCAGCTGCTTTTAGTCCTATTTTTTTAAAAACTTTACCAAGTTCTTTTACTTTCTCTTTTCTACCTGCAAAAACAATAATTCGTTTATATGTTGCTGATTTTAGCATTTCCGTTAGTAAAGGAACTTTTTGATCATCGAAAACAAAATAAACTTGTTGATTAATGCCTTCAGCAGGTTTTGAAATGGCTAAACTTATTTGCTCAGGTTCTTTTAATAAAGTTGCTGCGAGTTTTCTAATCTTTGGCGGCATGGTAGCTGAAAACATTACCGTTTGGCGATGTTGTGGTAAGTAACCCACAATTTTCATAATGTCATCGTAAAAGCCCATGTCTAACATTCTATCGGCCTCGTCTAGTACCAAATATTCTAATTTATCCATCTTTAACAAACCAGATGATAAATGAGAAATTAATCTGCCAGGCGTAGCAATAATAATGTCTACACCTTCCCGCATCGAACGTTTTTGTTGCTCATAAGCAACTCCATCGCCACCACCATATACGGTTAATGAACTGATATTGGTAAAATAGGAAAGTGCTTCAACTTGCAAATCAATTTGCTGAGCTAATTCTCTTGTAGGTGTTAGAATAAGCACTTCGTTATGACGTTCGTGTTTTTGAGTTAGCAAATTCATTATTGGTAATAAAAAAGCACCCGTTTTGCCAGTGCCAGTTTGTGCACATGCAATTAAATCTTTTTTAGCTAAAATAAGCGGAATGGCTTGTTGTTGTATAGGCGTTGCGTTTTTAAAACCCATTGCCATTAAACCCTCTAAAAGTTCGGGGTTGAAATTAAAATCTTTGAAATCCAATGTTTAAATATGGTAAATATAGGGTGTAATTTACCTTAAATTAAGGCGAAAAGCAAATAAGTTGGTTACGATAGTCATTACGAGGTACGAAATTTAAAGGATTGCCAACGGTACAATCTTCCTAATTGTTGTTATTTTTAGCGTATTGGGAAATTGCTACACTTGGTAAAATAATGTATCGCCAAGACAATTGTGTTAGTTTTAGCTATATAAACAAAGCGGATTTAGTTAGATCATATTCGTATTAAGTCCGCATAGAGTCCGCATCAAGTCCGCATTATTACGTAATAATGCGGACTTGATGCGGATTAATTGCGGTGTTAATAAAACTTTGATACGAAGCAAAGCTTAAGGGATAAAACCTAAGCTCTGTTGTTACTGCTTTGTACAGGTTAGGCATAAAAAAAGGCTTCTCGATTTGTTTCGAAAAGCCTTTTTTAAATTGTATAAACTTGTTTATTTATGGTGTGCCTGCCCTTCACGGATCCCCCGTTCACAGGACTTTTTTATCAGTAATTAATCCTCTTTTTTGATAGAACAAGCTAGCAACTATTTGGTTTTAATTCGGCATAAATTTATCCACAAATTCACAATTGTGTTAATTATTTCTTTGTATCGGCATAGCCAAATACTTTTTGCAATAAGCTAGTGCTACGAGCACTAATGTTATCTCTTATTTTTAATTCTTCTTGTGCAACTTGTATAAACATGCCATCAATTGCTTTTTGTGCAACGTAAGCTGATAAATCTGTGTTTACTGGTTTCACTAAAGGTATTTTATTGTAGGCTAATGCTGCATCAGTCCAATATCTAGTAGCGCCAACTTTACTTAAACTTGAAGTAATTACAGGTTTAAATTTTTCCATCAGTTGGGCTGTAGTTACACGTTTAAAATATTGAGTGGCGGCATCTTTATTGCCTAATAAAATGTTAGTTGCATCGGCAATTGTCATTTGCTTAATGGCAGATAAAAAAATCGGCTTTGCTTCTCTTGCAGCATCTTCTGCAGCACGGTTAATGCTTAAAATTACATTATCCGCTAGCGAATTTAAACCTACACTTCTTAACGTTTTTTCTACTTTTTGCGCTTCTGGTGGAAATAGAATTTTAACAGCTAAATTTCCTAAAAAACCGTCTTTAGCAGAAAGTTGATCTGCACCTTGTGAAGTTCCTATTTCTAAAGCTTGCTTAATGCCTTGTCCAATTTCTAATGTTGTTGGTGTACCTCCTATTGGTATTTGTTTTAAAATATTACCAATATTCTGTTGACTTTGCACATCGCAACTGCTTGAACAAACTAATAGTAATCCAATTAAGTAAAGGTTAATTTTTTTCATCTTTTCCATAGTTATGTATAATTTGAAACGGAACAGATTGCAATTAACCAGTATTATTTAATGGTTTGTTCGCTACCGTTTTCTACTTCAACAATACTAAGCAAATCCTTTGCCATTAATTGAGCAGATTTAGCTAATCGTAAAAATTCTGAGCGATATCCTTCTTTGTCTTTGCCCATAGCGCCTTCTGCTAATGTAATTACTTGCGCAAAGCTGCTGTTTTGTTTATATTCAGATTGACGGAGTAACATACCAAACTCGGCTATAGCAGCTGCAAATCTAAAGTTTACACTAGTGTTTGCACTCTGGTTATCATTAATGGCTTTTTGCATGCTTTTGCTAATATGTTGATCTGGCAATTTATAGCGTAGTTTAATAGTTAACATCTCATCGCCAGTGTAAGTAGTTGCAGATTTTGCCGTTTTTTGGTACTTCAAGTCATCAACTTTGTTTGCAAAAGAACTTTTTACACCAACTGGAATAATTTCATACAATGCCGTTACGGTATGTCCAGAACCCATTTCGCCAGCGTCTTTTTTGTCATCGTTAAAATCTTCATCCTTTAACATTCTGTTTTCGTAGCCAATTAATCGGTAGGCTTGTACTTTTGCAGGATTAAACTCTATCTGTAACTTCACGTCTTTAGCTACTGTAAATAAAGTTCCTCCAAATTCGTTTACCAATACTTTTCTAGCTTCGCTAATGTTATCGATGTACGCATAATTTCCATTGCCTTTATTGGCTAAAATTTCCATTTTACTGTCCTTATAATTACCCATTCCATAACCTAAAACGGTTAAGAAAATCCCGCTTTTTCGTTTTTCTTCAATTAAGCGTTCCATTTCATTATCGCTACTTATACCCACATTAAAATCTCCATCAGTGGCTAAAATTATTCTGTTGTTACCTCCTTTTATAAAGTTCTCACCTGCTACTTTGTAGGCTAATTGTAAACCAGCTCCACCAGCGGTAGAACCACCAGCGCTTAATTTATTTAAGGCATCTTTTATACTTGCTTTTGCATCGCCACTGGTAGAAGGCAATACCAAACCAGACTGACCGGCGTACACTACAATCGCAACTTTGTCTTTATCTCGCAGTTGATCTGTTAATAATTTTAAAGATGAAATTAATAACGGCAATTTGTTGGCGCTACTCATTGAACCAGAAACATCTATTAAAAACACAAGATTTGATGCTGGAAGATTATCAGTAGCAATGGTTTTTGCTTTAAGTCCAATTTGTACTAATCTGTGTTGTGGATTCCAAGGTGCTGGAGCTAATTCTGTTTGAATATTTACAGGGTCATTTCCAGTTGGTTGTGCATAGTTATAATCGAAATAATTAATCATTTCTTCAATACGAACAGCATCTTTTGGAGGCAAAGTTCCATTATTAATAAAACGACGCACATTGCTGTAAGATGCAGCGTCTACATCAATAGAAAAAGTAGAGAGTGCTTCTTTTAAAGGGTTTTTAAAACCATTTTCTGTTATTCCAGCATAGCTTTCACTATCGTAATTAGGTGCGCTCATCATTGAAGGAGCTGGAGCTCCTGCAGCTGTTCTACTTTGCAAACCGTATGTTTTTTGTTTAGCGGCAGACGCATTATTGTAAGCTATCTCTTTTTGTTGCACTTGTCCTGCGCTAACCACAACAACTTCATTTAATGTTTTGGTATCAGCGTTAAGCTTAATTGTTACATTATTGCTTTTCCCTAGTTTAAAAGTTTTTGTTCCGTAGCCGATATAGGAGGCCACTAATTTGGTATCAGTTTCAGGGATGATGATAGAAAATTTTCCATTTTTATCTGTACTTGTTGTTGTATTGCTGGGCAAGCTTTTTAGGTAAACACCAAGAATTGGAAGGTTATCATCAGTGCTAATTACTAGACCTGTAATCGTTCTAGTCGTGGCAGCTTTAAATCCGACTAGGATAAGAAGTGCTAAAATGGGTACTATAAATTTTTTCATAAGTTTTGGTTTTAATAGGAGATGTAAGGTTTATGAGATTTCCATATTCTTATCGGAAAATATTTTTTATACTTGAACAACATTTAGCCGAATACCCAATTTGAAGTTTATAAAAAACACCGCTAAGATTAATGAACAAGATGATTCTACGCTCATTACCGCTTATAAAAAAAGTGGTGATTTAGCGGTATTGGGTACACTCTACAACAAATACATGCATTTGGTTTTTGGTGTTTGCTTTAATTATTTTAAGGATGAAGAGCAAAGTAAGGATGCTGTAATGCAGATTTTTGAGGAGTTGGTCACAAAGTTGAAGATGCATGAAGTTCAAAACTTTAAGAGTTGGTTGCATGTGTTGGCTCGTAACCATTGCTTAATGGCTTTGCGTAAGTCTGCAAAAAATCCGACCGTTGCAATGGAGGATAATTTTGTGGAAAATGGTGATTTTGTGCATCTTGATATCGACGACACAAAGGAAACGCAGTTAACTGTGATGGAAAAGTGTATGGAAACCTTACCTGAAGAGCAACGTAAAAGTGTAGATTTGTTTTATTTACAAGAGAAATGTTATAAGGAAGTTGCCGAAATAACAGGCTACGATATGCTTAAAGTGAAGAGTTATATCCAAAATGGGAAGAGAAATTTGAAAATTTGTATAGAAAAGAACAGTGAGCTATAACGAGTGGTTAGATATTGATGTGTTGGAAGATTACCTTGATGGTAAACTTGATGCTAAAACTATGTATAAGGTTGAGCGACTTTCGCTTGAAGATCCTTTTGTGGCTGAAGCATTGGCGGGGTTAAGTCAATCGCCAAGACGAAGCCAATCTTTATCGCTATTGCAAAAACAATTACAAGAACGCATTGCGCAAAAACCTATTGAGAAAAAACGTTGGACAATTACTTCACAACGTTTAAGTATAGGTGCTGCTGCTGCGGTGTTATTTGTTACTGCTAGTGTTTTATTTTGGATGAAAGATAAGTCTCAACCTAAAATAAATGACAATGCACCAAAAAATGTGCAGATTAAAATTGCGCCAGATATAAAACCTAGTCCAGCAATTAAGCCAACTACACCACTAAGTTTGGATGCTGATAAAGCTATTGTTGTTGCAAAAGTAAATCCAAAAGCAAAAAATAATATTCCAGCTGTTGTTGCTGCAAAACCTACTTTTGCTGTAGCAGCTGCTGCACCAGAACTATCTATTTTAGGTGGGGAGGTTGCGCAAGCAGAAGCTAGACAAGAGAGTGTGGCTAAAGCTATGGCTGCCGAGAAAAAGGAACAGGAAAGCAAGGCTGTTGTAGCATCTGCTTTGGCTAGTAAAGTTGCTGGTGTACAGGTTGATGCAGCTAATGCTAAATCAATAACTGGTAGAGTACTTTCGCAAGAAGATGGATTACCTATACCTGGAGCTGCTGTTAGGCTATCAAATGGTAACGCAAGTACTATAACAAATGCTAAAGGAGAATTTACACTTCCCTTAGATAGTGGTAGCAAGACTAATCAACAATTAGATATTCGCTATATTGGTTTTCTTACTAAAAATGTATCAGCTAGTCCAAATCAAAATCTTAATGTAGTATTAGAACCGGATTCAAAGTCTTTAAGTGAGGTTGTGGTTACGAGTTCTGGTGTTGCAAAAGCTAAGAGATCTGTTGCTAAAGTAAAATCAACACCATTACCAGAAGGTGGTTGGGAAAATTTTGAGCAATACCTTAAAACTAATAATCGATTAGCTAAAGAAGCTGTTTCAGATAAATCTGTAACTCTCAAATTTGAAATTATAAATGGACGGCCTAGTCGTATTATAATAGTACAAGGTTTAACTAAAGCAGAAAATGAAGAAGCCATTCGTTTAGTTAATGCTGGACCAAATTGGATTGTGCCTGCACAAGTATCAGCAACTATGCAGGTGGTTATTAAATTCTAAACTACTAATCTCAACATGTACAAAGTTCCTTATTTTGAAGAAAAGGATGCTGCTAAAGTATTGGCATTTATGCAAGCGCATTCCTTTATTATCTTAATTGGTTATGATGGCGTTTATCCAGTTGCAACACAAATTCCTGTTCATGTATATCAAGATGAACATGGCACTCGAATAGTTGGACACATCATGAAAAAAACAGATCATTATCTAGCGTATGCTAAAAATGAAAATGTATTAGCTGTTTTTACGGGTGCACATGCATATGTAAGTGCATCGGTATATGAAAATCCGGCAGTTGCCTCTACTTGGAATTACAGTTCAGTACAAGCAAAAGGGAAAATCCGATTAATGAACACGGATGAAACCATAGAAGTAATTAAACAGCTAACCAATAGCTATGAAGATCCAGCGAAAAGTCCAGCTGCTTTTCATAAAATGGATGATGCCTACATCGAAAAAAACCTAAAAGCCATTAGTGGTTTTGAAATACAAGTAGAAGAAATTAATAACGTATTTAAACTAAGCCAAAACCATTCAGCAGTAAATCAGGCAAAAATTATTGAGCATTTATCTGACAGTAATGATCAAAATGCTATTGTAGTTGCCCAACAAATGAAAGCGAATTGTTAGTGAATAAAAGCGCTTAATAGATAATAAATTAAGGCTGCTAAAATTGCAGATACTGGAATAGTTAATACCCAAGCCCAAATCAGTTTTACTGTTACGCCCCACTTTACCGCAGAAACACCTTTCGTTAAACCAGAACCAATAATAGAACCTGTAATAGTATGTGTTGTACTTACTGGGATTTTTAAATGTTCTGTAAAGTATAAGGTTAATGCACCAGCAGTTTCGGCGGTTACACCTTCAAATGGAGTTACTTTAGTGATTTTAGAACCCATCGTTTTCACGATTTTCCAACCACCACTTAATGTTCCGGCAGCAATTGCACTATAACAGGCTAAAGGAATCCAGCTTGGCATATGACCAGCAATTTCTTCTCCATTAGCTGCTTTTGATGGTAATGCTACGTGCAGCCAGGTTGGCAACGCTTCCATAGCAACTCCGCTTGTATGAATATAAACCACAACTGCTGCTGCGATAATACCCATTACTTTTTGCGAATCGTTACCACCGTGTCCTAAACTAAAAGAGGCAGATGAAAGTAATTGCATTTTTCTTAACCAAGCAGTAGATTGAGTTTGATTTAAACTGCTAAATATTAAACAGAAGAAACTGATGGAGAATACAATAAATAAGACCAATAACCATTTAATGTTATGTGGTTCGAGTACCACACTTAAAAAATGAGAATCAAATCGTGGATGTTTAATTTCTCCGTAAAACAGCATTTGGTTATAAATATACCATGCTGTTAAGGCCATTAATGTTAATGTAAAAACCTTTGGCCAAACACTTTTTTTGGAAGAATGTAGCAACCAAATGGAGATAAAATAAGATATGATAGCGCCAATAAATGGTGCGATAACGATAAATAGAATAATAATTAAAACACCTGTTGGCATTTCGCCAGCTTTACCGTCTTTGTACCAGTTCACAGCGCTAAAACCTGCATGAGCAATAGCTGCACCAGCAAAACCTCCAATTAAGGTATGTGATGAACTTGACGGAATACCAAACCACCAGGTAAATAAATTCCAGATGATTGCGGCAATAACACCTGCTAAAATAACAACCAAGTTAATTTCCATGGTATTGGCTGTTTTTGCAACAGTATCTGCTACACCAAAACCAAAAACCCAATACGCTAAAAAGTTAAAAAATGCAGCCCAAAGTACAGCCTGAAAAGGAGTTAATACCTTTGTTGCTACAATAGTTGCAATTGCATTTGCAGCATCATGAAAACCATTAATATAGTCGAAAATTAAGGCTAAAGCGATGATAACAAAAAGTAGGGTTAAAGTCATGTTTTTTAAGCGTTTTTAACCAAAATAGATTCCAATACATTCGCTGCGTCTTCACATTTATCCGTAGCGATTTCTAAGGTTTGTAAAATCTCTTTTTGTTTAATCAATTCTATTGCGTTAGTTTCAAATTCAAATAAGCGGGCAATTGCTAAATTACATACGTAATCCGCCTGATTTTCGGCACTGTTAATTCTAACACAAGCATCCGCAATAACGCGAATATTTTTAAAGCTTCTTAATTCTTTGATTGCTTTTTCAAGATCACCACACATTTCTACTAAAAGCTCAGCAAGTTTTACCATTGCATCGCCAATGTTGGTTACATTATACAATTCGATGTTTCCTGCAGATGCGTGAATATAATCTGCAATATCATCAATAGCACTAGCCAAAGAGTGAATGTCTTCTCTATCAAATGGAGTGATGAAGTTTTTACTTAACTCGATAAAAATGGTATGGGTAATATCATCACCAACATGCTCCAGTCGTTCAACTTCTTTAATTGCTTCTTTTCTTTTTTCCATATCATTAGTTGTAACTACAACTAATAAGGCTTCAGAAATTTTTAAAACATTTGCCCCTGCTTGTTCAAAAAGAGGTTGAAATTTTTTGTCTTTAGGTGTAAAGAAGCTAAAAATACTATTCATGTTAAATTAAATATGGTGCAAAGCTAAAGCTACAATGTTAAGTTAATGTTAAGTCGCTTAACTATTTTAATAAAGCTAATTACTTTTTTGTAGAGTGAAAGCGAAAGTGGTGCCTATGTTTGGTGTACTACGAACGGAAATAGTTTGCTCGTGTGCCTCTAAAATATGTTTTACAATAGCTAAGCCCAATCCTGTACCGCCTTCCTGACGAGAACGGTGGGAATCAATTCTATAAAAACGTTCGAATAAACGTGTTAAATGTTTTTCTTCAATTCCAATGCCATCGTCCGTTACTTCAATTAAAAATTGATCATGCAATTCGAAGATTTTAATAGCCGTAGATCCATTTTCTTTACCATATTTAATGGAGTTCTGAATTAAATTAATCATGACTTGCCTTATTTTCTCTTTATCAGCATAAACTAAGGTTGGTCCGGTGTATTTATCTTTGAAAGAAAGCGTAATCTTATGCGTTAATGCTCGATCTTCTAAACTATCCATTACTTCCTTGGCCAAAGCAACGAAATCAAATTTTTCATAATTGATAGGGATTTCTCCAGTTTCTAATTTGGAAATAGAATCTAAATCATTAATTAAATAACTTAATCGTTCTACATTCTTTTCTGCTTTTTTAAGGAACTTAACTGCCATTTCCGGATCATCAGCCATGCAATCTTGTAAAGTTTCTATGTATCCTTGAATGGCAAAAAGTGGGGTCTTGAACTCATGGGATACATTTGATAAAAATTCTCTTCTAAATTGCTCTTGTTTTTTTAGGAGATCAATTTCCCGTTTTTTTGCACCAGCCCATTCTTTCACTTCTTGTTCAACATCATTAATTGGATCTGAACTTTTATACTCGCCAATGGCTTCTTTTAAATCTTTGCCAAGTTTTAAGTTGTGAATAAGTTTGTAAATGAGCTTAATTTTAGTGTAAATATATTTCTCCAAAAGATAGTAGAACACTAAAAAACTAGTAACAAATGAAATTCCAAAGGAAATTAATAGATAATACCAACTGCCTTGAAAATGGAAATTGACCAAGCCAATAGATAGCCCAACGGCAAGAGCAGTAATTAAAACAAGTACGCTTAACTTCATAAAGCTAATTTACACTTTATATGTTAAGTAATTGTTAGCTAATAGAATCGATTATTCTGAAATGGAACTGCTAGTCTTTAATCTATTTTCTTCTCGGTTAAATATTTCCAATATCTTTTAGGTACATGTTGCACATGTAGTTTGGTGTTTTTTCTAGATTCTATATTTGTGCTTTTAAAATAATCCTTCCATAAATTCGCATATAATTTTTCCTTTTCATCTAATTGATTAACTGTTGGGTTTTTTAAAATTTGCGAATTGATTTCTACTGTAATTTCTTCCACTGTACTCAAATCATAGAACAAGCCGTAATGCCTTTTTAAATCATAAATTATCCATTTTTGATCTGCATAGCGATTTTTAAAATGATTTACAATTAAAGGTAAAACATTAAAATCTGGATCTATACCGCAATAAAAAATCCCATCTGCTGTGTGTTTAAACCTAATAAAAGCTTCCATTCTATGTTTTTCTCTCTCTACACTTCTAGCTGTTTTTGAAACGGTCAAAACATGCTCGTTTCCATAATTTTTTTCAGCACCTGCTGGATGAAGAAAAATATAACACACAAAATGGAATAGAGTATTTAAAACTTCTGGTAGTTCTGATAGATAAGCACAATAAAATTTTCGCATCCATTCTTTACCCAGTTTTTTCTGCAATCCACTCCAAACACGATCTGCTTTTGCTCTATTTGTATGGACAGAAAACGTTTCAGTAAAAGCATCAGGCTGATGAGTTTTTATCGTTCGTAAATTCACTTTTCCTGGCTTGCGCTCAAACCATTCGAAAACGGCAGTAAGTAATCCTTCTAAACTTCCATCAAAAATGTAGATCATTTAAAAAGAATAAGTTGGTTAGTATCTGTTTTTAAATATTTACTCTGACTTTCTGCTAAAATAAAGGCTTTAATTTGTGTAGCCTGAAAATCTTTTAACTGAAAAGGAGTGTCGGCACATTTAATAAAATGTTTTGCTCTACTATAAGCTACGCCAATATTTTTTAATTGATAAATGTGAAGTTTCCCGAATTTACGAGCTTGAACAATTTTATTTGCAGAGGTTACGCCAATCCCAGGAATGCGCAAAATCATTCGATAGTCTGCGGTATTTATATCTACAGGAAAATGTTGCAAATTTCTTAATGCCCAGCTCAATTTCGGGTCAATATCAATATCTAAATGCGGATTGGCGTCGTTTAAAATTTCGTGAACCTTAAACCCGTAAAAACGCATTAACCAATCCATTTGATATAATCTATTTTCTCTAAGCAAAGGGGGTTGTGTGCCTAATATTGGCATTCTAGTGTCATTACTAATCGGAATGTAGCCCGAATAATAAACTCGTTTCAATGCGAAATTCTTGTAAAACGAATCTGCAGTATACATAATTTCTTTATCTGTTTCTGCTGTTGCTCCAACAACCATTTGTGTGCTTTGCCCTGCCGGAACAAATTTTGGAACGCTTTTAATTAGCTTTTTCTCATCTTTAAATTGAACAATTTGTTTCTGAACGAAATCTAATGGTTTGATAACATCTTGATGGCTTTTTTCTGGAGCTAATAATTTTAAGCCAGTTTCAGTTGGCATCTCTAAATTAATGCTCATTCGATCAGCATATAAGCCAGCTTCTTTAATTAACTCATCGCTAGCACCTGGTATGGTTTTGAGGTGGATGTATCCATTGTAATTTTGCTCTAAACGCAGTTTTTTAACCACTCTTAAAAGCCGTTCCATGGTGAAGTCTGCATTTTTAAATATGCCAGAACTTAAAAATAAACCTTCAATAAAATTGCGACGGTAAAAATTCATGGTTAGCTCTACCACTTCATCTACAGTAAAAGCAGCCCTTTCAATGTCGTTGCTTTTTCTAGATACGCAATAGGCACAATCGAAAATACAATGATTGGTGAGAAGAATTTTTAATAGAGAAACGCATCGGCCATCCTCTGTATAGGTATGGCAAATCCCTGATTGATGTCCATTACCAACACCTTTAGTAGTATTTTTTCTATCACTACCACTAGATGAACAAGAAACATCATATTTAGCGGCATCGGCAAGGATATTTAATTTTTCTCTTAATCTTTCTGACATCACATCTATATTTACTAACAAAAATAGTAAATAAAACTAATAATGTTAGTATTTTAAGAGTTAAAACACAGCACTTTTAAGAGTAAGAAGCTATTTTCTACCTTCCCATTCGGCATAAAATTGCTCTAAATAGCTAAGCATAAATTGATGACGTTCTTCGGCCATAACTTTTCCTGTATCGGTTTTCATTAAATCTTTAAGCAACAATAATTTTTCGTAAAAATGATTTAATGTCGGTGCAGTGGTATTTTTGTATTCTTCCTTGCTCATAGCTAGGTTGGGTTTAATTTCAGGGTCATACAAAATCCTATTTTTATAACCACCATAGGTGAAAGCTCTAGCAATGCCGATAGCGCCAATCGCATCCAATCGGTCTGCATCTTGTACAATGTCTAACTCTTTAGATTTAAATGAAATTTGTCCCAAACTTGCTTTATATGATAAGTTTCTGATAATTTCTTGCACATGGTGAATAATTCCATTTTCTAAACCAATGCTTTTTAAGAAATCACCAGCTTTTTGCGGACCAATTTCTTCATCTCCGTTGTTAAATTTGCTGTCTGCAATATCATGCAATAAAGCAGCTAGAGCAACAATCAATTCATCGCCTTTTTCTGTAGCATTAATAGTTTGTGCAGTCTTGTAAACGCGTTCAATATGAAACCAATCGTGTCCAGTTTCTGCGTTAGCCAATGTAATTTTAACAAAGTTGATGGTTTGCTCAATGATATGCTGCATAAAGAAAAATTATGCTGCAAGGTATTCTGAATTTTATTGAAAACCACTTAATGTTGAAAAATTGCTATGCAAACGGGCCTAGTTTTTCAAATTTATCTTGATTAAAATATAAGAGCTGAGTTACTTCTACCTCTAAAATTAAGGCGATATGAAAAAGCCTATCCAAAGTGATTTTAGTATAACCCAATTCAATTTTACTATATGCATTTTGTGATATTTCTAGCTTTGCGGCTAAATAATCTTGCGTATAATTTCGAAATTCTCTTACTTTTCTAATGTTACCCGCCACAGCTTGCATTTCTGCTTTTACCTTGTCTTTCATCTAATTAGTATAGGTTGATTACCTACATAAACGAAAAAGTGGTAGTAACAGTTTTAATAAAATTTATTGGAATTAAATCTAGTCTAGTTTTGCTTTTGGTCGTTCGTCTTCTGGTCGTCTAGTTCCGTCGTATAATTCATACTCAAGCATACGACAATCTAGTTTTCCATTATAGAATTCTATTTTTTTATCGGCTTTAAGTCCAATTTTCTTTGCCAAGTCTGGATTTCCTGTAAAGATATATCCAAAATATCCTTTGCAATTCTTTTTCATGAAATCACCAATACGCTTATACGTTAATTCGAGTTTGCTATGCACACCTAAACGTTCACCATATTCTGGATTAAAAACTACTACGCCTTTGCCACCTTCTGGAACTGGAGTTTCTTCAAAATCACAAACTTCAAAAGTAATTAAAGTATCTACGCCGGCAGTTTTTGCATTTCTTCTGGTTACATCAACCGCATCTTCAGAAATATCAGTGGCAATAATTTGCACGTCTGCATTTTTAATGACTTGATCTTTCAATATTCTTCGCTCAGCAAAAAACACTTCTTCATCATAGCCTAAAATGTGCATAAAGCCATAGTTCATTCTATATAAACCTGGTCGGCGATTGGTTGCTAGTAAGGCAGCTTCTATGGCTAAAGTTCCTGAACCACACATTGGGTTTATAAAAGGAGATTTTTGATCCCATTGAGTTGCCATAATTGTGCTGGCTGCCAAAGCTTCTAACATTGGCGCCTTTCCAGGTATTTTACGGTAACCATGTTTCGCTAAAGTTTCACCACTGGTATCTAAAAATACATCAGCTTCGTCATCTTTCCAATATAAATGTACAACCGTTTTATTGGCATCAGAACCAGAATTTGGGCGAATATTTTTCTTTTCTCTAAATCGATCTACAATAGCATCCTTAACTTTTAAATTAGCAAAAAGCGGTGTAGTTATCGTTGGATTATCTACGTTAGAAGTTACAGAGAAATAACCTGCAAAATCTATCAATTCTTCCCATTCCATGGCGACTAAAGCAGTATATAATTCTTCGGGCGTGTTAGCCTTAAAGCTATTTATGCAATATAAAATCTGACTTGCACATCTTAAATTTAAGTTCAGTTTTATACATTCTGTTAAGGTAATATTTAATTCAACACCAGTTGGAAAAGCCCTTACAATTTCATAGCCTAAAGCGGTAACTTCATCTTGTAAATAAGGCGAAAGCCTTTTGTTGCAGGTAATAATTACCTTACTCTTAGTTTGGAAAACTTGCATCATATTGAAGGCAAAGTTACCAATAAAAACAGATAATTAGTTTTTCAGCTGGATTTGTATAGTATGAACATTAATTATCGTTATTCTATAATAAGTTAACTAAAAGTTGTGTGGAAAACTTGATGCAGATTTATCAATAAAATTTTAGAGATTTGGTTTGATAGTATAATTATAAGTTTTGATATGGAAATTAAAGGCAAGGTACACGAAATAGGTGCATTACAACAGGTAAGTGAAACGTTTAAAAAACGTGATTTAATTATAGAATACGCAGAGAATCCAACATATCCAGAATATATTAGATTTGAAGCTTTACAAGATAAAACGGCTTTATTTGATGCGCTAAAAGCTGGTGACGAAGTAGAAGTTTCTTTCAATTTACGCGGTCGTCCGTGGACAAATAAAGAAGGTGTAACGTCATATTTTAACAGTTTAGTGGTTTGGCGTTTAACAGCTTTAACTAATACAGCAGGTGCTGCGGCGGCTCCACAATATGCTGCTCCAGTAGATATTAATACTCCAGCGGGAGAAGAAGATGATCTTCCATTTTAAAAGTTCTTTTTTAAGAAAAACAAGTTTGTTATTAAACCGTCCTCTTATAAAGGACGGTTTTTTTATTTAAGCTGTTGGTTGCGACAGTGTTAAAAAGTGTTAAAACACGGTTTTTTGGTGATTAATCATTTATTTTTGAATAGTTTAAATGAAGAAGAGAAGTCTTTGGTTAATAACCGCCTTAATGACCCTAGCCTTGTTAGGTGTATTTGTAATGCAATTGTATTACATAAAAGAATCGTACACCTTAAAATCTCAGCTATTTGAACAAGATGTAAACCAAGCATTAAATGCTGTGGTTAATAAAGTGCAAAAGCAAAATGCGATTTCCAACATCACTAAAAAATATCTTGATTTAAAAATACAAAAAGAGCAAAGCGAGTTAGATAGGGCTCAAAAATATGTTGATTTAAAAGAGAAATTTAATAAAGAGGAAGAAGAAAGAAAGCAAGAAAAATACCGCCAAATTCTAGCTGCACTAAATTATCAAGATACTTTAATTAGACAGAACTTTGGAGATGCTGTAGTTATTTCTGAGGAAGAATATGCTAATTTATCAGATTTAACGCATTCGGGTGTTTTAATGGTTACTAAAGATTTGATGGATGCGAATGGGAACATTCTTCGTCGAATAGCCGCTTTAAGATATGACCCTAATAGAGCTAGAACATTTAATTTATCCCCTGATACAATGCCAGATACTATTAGATATTTGGTGCAAGATCCTAGAGATTTAAAGCCTTTGGGTGTTTCTGTTGCTACTATTGATGGCGCAATGGCCAAGAAGTTTAAAATAGAAGATGCTATTGCTAAAAGAAGGTATCAACAGGCTTTACTCCAAATAAAAGTGGATACAGTAAATTCATTAGATGATGGAAGCGCAAAGGTTTACCAAGAGGCGGCTAATGAAATGGCAGACAAAGATGTTCCTTTGGTAAAAAGAATCCCTAAAAGGGAAAATTTGGATACGCTCATCAAGAGAGAATTGCTCATAAGAAATATAAATATTGATTATGATTTTTGGGTAAAATTGGCCACAAAGGATTCTGTAATTTATCAAAATGCGGCTCATAATAACGAGGATATCACTCGTTCAGGTTTATATAAGTTGCCTTTGTTTAGTAAAGATATTATTAGAGATCCAGGGATGTTGTATGTCTATTTTCCAAGAAAAAACTCCTTAATATTTAGCAATCTGTCTGCAACTATGGCTTCATCAGCAGGATTACTTTTAGTACTCATCTTTATTTTTACCTATACCATCTATGCCATTATTAGACAGAAAAAACTGTCGGAGATGAAAACAGATTTTATTAATAATATGACTCACGAATTTAAAACTCCAGTTGCTACCATTATGATAGCGAGTGAAGCTTTGAAAGACCCTGAAATTGTAGAGGATAAAAGCAGAATTAGTCGGTTGGCAAATATTATTTACGATGAAAATGTACGCTTAGGTAATCATATCGAACGTGTATTGAGTGTTGCGAGGTTAGAGAAAAAAGAAATAAAACTAGAATTTAATCCTGTTAAGATAAATGATTTAATAACTGCAGTAGTGGATAGTATGAGCCTACAATTGCAAAAAAAGAATGCAACTGTTACACTTAATTTAAATGCAACAACTGATGTAATTATGGGAGATGAATTGCACTTATCAAATGTAATTTACAATTTAATTGATAATGCAAATAAGTATAGTGTAAGCGAACCTCAGATTGTAATATCTTCTAAAAATGACAGCAAAAACTTGTATATTGAAGTAAGTGATGAGGGAATTGGAATGACGAAGGATCAAACTAAGCGTATTTTCGATCAGTTTTATAGAGTGCCAACTGGCAATTTACATGATGTGAAAGGGTTTGGGTTGGGTTTGAATTATGTACAGGACATTATAAACGAAATGAACGGAACAATAAAGGTACATAGCGAAAAAGATAAAGGAACCACATTTGAAGTGTGCCTGCCATTTAACCAAAGCAATTAAATAGATATGAAGAAGATCTTATTAGTAGAGGATGATCCTAATTTAGGCATGTTATTACAAGATTACCTACAGTTAAAAGGTAAGTTTGATGTGGTTTTATGTACGGACGGAGAAGAAGGAATAAAGGCCTTTACTAAACAAAACTTTGATCTCTGCATTTTAGATGTAATGATGCCTAAAAAAGATGGTTTCACTTTAGGTAAAGAAATTAGAAAGACGAATCAGCAGGTGCCTATCATTTTTGCAACAGCTAAAGCTATGATGGAAGATAAAGCTTCTGCTTACGATTTGGGCGGCGATGATTATATTACTAAACCTTTTCGTATTGAAGAATTGCTTTTAAGAATTAATGCTTTGTTAAAAAGAGCATCAGCAAAGGAAAATACGACGAATGAACCATTGCAAACTAATTTTGAAATAGGTCAATATACTTTTGATTACACGACGCAGTTGATACATTTTAATGGTCAACAACAAAAATTATCTACTAAAGAAGCTGAACTTTTGCAATTGCTTTGTTTAAAGAAAAATACTGTTTTAACTAGGGAAGAAGCGCTATTAAGTATTTGGCATGATGACAACTACTTTAATGGTAGGAGTATGGATGTTTTCCTAAGCAAACTTCGCAAATATCTTAAGGAAGACCCTAAAGTTGAGATTTTAAACGTTCACGGTAAAGGATACAAATTGTTGGTGAATTAAATCACTAATAAATATTAGCATAAAAAAACTCGTAGTTCATACTACGAGTTTTTCTTTTTAAGCTCTGATGGCTAAAGAAGAAAAGCTTTAAATGCATCTTTTGCATATTCTCCCCAATCTTTTAGTGCTGATTGTAATGTAGCTATTAAGCCAGCATTGGTTGTTGCTTTTCCTTTTACAGGAGCTTTAATTTTATCTTCTGTTACCGATTGATCGACTACGCTGGTAGCAAACCAAGTGGTATGTTCATATGGCAGTGCTACTCCTAATATCATTCCAGGTAAACCTGAAAAAGATTCAGGACCACCAGAAACGGGTATTTCATCTGTATAAAAAGCAACTACATAAATAGAATCCATAATTAATGCGTTTGCTCTACGACAATCGTAGCCAGCAATGTTTTTAATTTCATTGGTAATTTTCCAGTTAATTTTCCTCGTGCTGTCTTTTACCAAGTAAGTTTCTTCATATACTTTTTTCTGACTGATACTCGTACCAGCTACAGTATTTGTATAAATGGTGTTGTTTTGTTGTGCAGCAAAATCACCCCACATATTATTAGCAGGAACAGTTTCTTCTATTGGTTTAAACAAAGTTTGATCTTTTGAAAACGTTAAGGTGCTTTTTAAAACTTTAAACTGAGGCTGAGTTTTCTGATAGTTTTCCAGCATCGGTTTCATGTAACTTTCGTTACGTGAAGTAATTTGCTTCTTAAGAAGGGCAAACATATTTACTCTTTTTTCGAACTCTATGGTTCCATGCTCAGCAAAACGAGCATTTTGAGCGAACGCAGTTTGCATAGCAACTACTAACAAACAGGCGATTGTAATTTGATTAATTTTCATGATATAATTATTTGGTTACCCCCATTTTGCTAAAATCCCAACTTACTGAATACATAAAATAACGTTTTATAGTTGTGTAACTATTTTGAGTTATCATGTTTCCACTTACGCGTCTGCTAAAGCCAGTATTTTGGTTTAATAAATCATTTCCAGAAAGAGTCATTTTTAAATTTTCTGCTTTAAAAAATGCTTTGCTAATAGATCCATTCCATATCACACGAGTAAAATCTTCAGAAAATGACTGCGTTTTAGCAGTATATTCATAATTAGCATCAGATTTTAACTGTATTTTTCCTGGCAAGTATAAACTAAATTGTGCACCACCGTCAGCTCCCCAACCATTGTTGTTCACGTTTTTTTGCAGCGAAGTTTGTTGTGTATTGTAGTTTGGTCCAAAGTAAAAATAGAAGTCATATTTTTTCTCTTTGTATTTACTTAAAGAAATGTTTGCTGAATAATTATTTGAGGTTGATTTATTTAGCTCTTTATTTACATAATTATATGAAGTATTTCCAGAGGTATTTAAGCTAATACCACCATTAATTCCTAAGAATTTAATTTTTCTGTTTAAATCAAGATATGCACTATAATTAAAAGGAGTCTTGTCAGTTAAATTGATAGATTGATATTCTGTTTTACCGGTAGATTTATCTATTGTAGTGTTATTTACAATTTGGTTTCCAACAAAACTGTATCTACCACTTAAATAAATAGATTGATTACTTAATACTTTATAAGAGTTGTAACTCACGTTGAAACTGTTATTGTAAGATGGTTTTAAATTAGGATTACCTAATGGAATGTTTAAAGGATCTGTATTCACTTTTACAGGTTGTAATTGCTCAACAGACGGTTGATTTGTGTAACCACTATAACCCATTCTGAATGAACTCTGTTGTGAGAACTTGTATTGATAACTTGCTTGTGGCATCCAATTGGTGAAACTTCTTTTATAACTGCTATTTGAATAAGCCTCGAACTGATTAAAGTTAACAGCACTAATTTTAGTACCCCAGCTTACAACTGTTTTTAATTTTTTATAATTGAATATTGCCCCAGCTTGATTAATTAATTGATCTGCCTTAAAATCGTTACTATATACAGCATCTAAAACATCGTAATTGCCTGGTGTAGATGCATTAAAAGATTTTCTATCAGATCTACTGTTGTTAATACTCAAGCCATAATTTAATACTAAAGCTAAACTTTTGCTAATGGGCTCATTATAAGTAATATTTGAATTAAATACATTGCTTTTCCCATTTACTGTTTTAAATTGATCGGTAACTTCTGTTTTATACGCTACACCCTGAGGGTTGTAGAACTTGTTTTTTGCATAAAGGAAACCTTCACTATCTTTTTCGCTTATGGATTCACTTAACCTAACGGAATAATTTCTGCCAACTTTTTTTAGTTTTTTGGTGTAAAAAGCAGAGAAATTAAATGCCTTTTCATCGCCATTATTATCTACATTTCTTTCGGTTGAGTTTAATAGTGTATTATCTCCTCTTTTACTTTCAGAATTAAAAGTATTTGTGGTTTCGTTATTTTTCAAACTGCCATCTACCATTATTTTTAAGTTAGAAGTTGTATCTAATTTGATTTGATACGTCGCATCTAACTTTTGTCTAAACATGTAGTTATCAGTTAATTTAGTAGAGTTACTGTTGATAATACTGTCTACTAAATTGTTTTGTGTAATTGTATTGTTTGAACCTGTAACGCGTAAAGACCCAATTTTATAGTTTGTGTTTAACGATTGTTTATCTGAATTCCACTTTGTGTCGTAATGTGCGCCGCCATTGTGAGCTACAGGTATACCTTCGCCATAATATCTTCCACCCCATGAATCTAGATCGTCTCCTCCGCCACCGCTTATCATCATTCCACCGTCTATAAATTCAACATTATCGCTTCCGCCACCAAATTTTCCATTGTCTTCCCATCCTAAACCAGTTTTACCAGTATTACTAGATGTGCCATATAATGAAAATTTTTGCTTCGCTTTAAATTTATTGAACATTACCTGCCCTTGGTATAAGTCATTAGTCGCAATTCCAGCATCTACTTTCCCGAAATATCCGCTCTTTTTATCTTCTTTAAGCTTGATGTTAAGTGTTGTTGTTTTTTGCCCGTCATCTACACCAGTAAATGCAGCTTGATCACTTGATTTCTCGAAAAGCTGAACTTTATCTACCATATCAGCTCTTAAATTTTTTGTGACTAGAGTAGGGTCATCACCAAAAAATTCTTCACCATCTACCAAGACCTTCGATACTGTTTTTCCTTGAGCGGTAATCTTCCCGTCCTTGTCTACCTGCATTCCAGGAAATTTCTTTAATAAATCTTCAACTTTATCATTAGGTTGGATGGTATAACTTCCAGCGTTAAATTCAGTGGTATCACCTTTAATTTTAATTGCTGCAGCTTGACCCTTAATAATTACTTCATTAAGCAATCTAGCCTTTGTTTTCATGTTGATCTGTTTAAAATCAATTTCTTTTTTAACAGAATCAAGTGTGAAATTCGAAACAAAATCGGCATAATCTGGATAAGTCAGCAAAAGGATAAAATTCCCCTTCTTCATTGAGTTTATTGTAAATGAACCGGTCGCCGAAGCTCTAGTATATTTAAACAATGTAGAATCTTTAGCATTTAATATACTAATTGTTGCGTTGTGAAGTTTGCTATTGTTAGCAGTATCTGCAACAATTCCTTTAACTGAGTAAGAATTTTGCGCAAAAATTGCCGTACAAAAGCTTAAGGAAAGCAAGATGGCTAGGCTTATAAATTTCATTTTGAAGTTTTGTTTGGTTGTGCCAAGATATAACTAAATCTTTAATACTAAAAATTTAGTTGAAGAAATTTAACATTAAATAACAATATTTAACATTTACAAAAAGCTTATATTCAATTGTATCTTTAAAGCACAGAATAGGATTATGAAACTACCATCTTTACAAACGCTCTGGCAAGGAACGAACCGAGTTTCCACACGATTTCCTTTACAATTTTTAATTGCTATTATTTCTACTGGACTATGGTGGTATTTAACAGATTTAAACTATAAGGAACAAGAGCAAACGCGTAATCTAGTTACAGCTTTAGCAGTTTGTAATTTAGCTTTAACGCTTTTATTATCCGCAGATTTGTTTTGCGAAGTTCATCACTATTCAGCTCTTAAAAAATGGATAGTAAGAATTGTGGTACTTGCAATTTCAATAGGGTTTTATTTTTTACTTAATCCATGGGCGTATTTAATAGATGTATATCGAATATTTCTCTTAGCTTTTGCTTTCCATTTGCTAGTTGCCTTTGCGCCTTTTATTGGAAAATCAGATCTTAATGGCTTTTGGCAATATAATAAAACACTTTTTCTTCGATTTTTAACTTCTGCATTTTATGCCGCTGTTTTATATGCAGGTTTAGCAATTGCTTTATTAGCCATAGATGGTTTGTTTGATGTAGATATTACATATAAAACTTACATGAAACTTTTTGCGGTAGTAAGCGCAGGATTTACTACCATTTTCTTTTTAGCTGGAGTACCTGAAAATTTTAAAGCATTAGCCGAGGAACAATCTTATCCAAAGGGATTGAAAATTTTTACCCAATACGTGCTTATTCCTTTAATGACAATTTACTTAGGGATTCTCCTAGTATATGAAGTAAAGATCATTTTTCAGTGGACTTTACCAAAAGGCTTAGTTTCTACTTTAATTTTAGGTTATGCCGTATTCGGAATTTTATCGTTGCTCTTAATTTATCCAATAAAAGATAAAGAAGGCAATGGTTGGATGCGTTTATTCTCTAAGTTTTTTTACTTAATGATGATTCCATTAATTGTACTTTTGTTGCTTGCAATTGGCAAACGAGTTTTTAGTTATGGTGTTACAGAATCTAGGTACATTTTAATTGTTTTGGGTATATGGCTCACTGCCATTACCACTTATTTCTTAATCAGTAAAAAACAAAATATTAAAATCATTCCAATTAGCCTTTGCATTTTAGCGTTGTTAGCAACTTATGGACCACAAAGTGCATTTTCTGTTTCAAAATATTCACAAGTATCGAGACTAAAAATGTTAATGAAAAGCACAAATAAAAAAGAAATTGAGGAACGATCAGGAGTGGTAAGATATTTAGTAGATAGACACGGACTAACTTCCTTACAAAGTTTTACCAACGCAGATTTAGAAACTATAGAGACTAAAATTAATGCTAAAGTAAAATCCAAAAGAGTTTATGATTATGAGATAAAAAATCAAAAGATTGATACCGCTTTTAGCTTATTAAAAGTAAAGGATGCGAGATATGAAGATGATAACGAGCAAGTTAACTTTATCAGTAAAGACAAAGGTGTAATATCGGTTACTGGTTATGATGCAGTTTTTTCATTTAACGAATATTCAGATTCTACAAAAGTTTTCGATGGAACTACTTTTAAATTGGAGCAAAATCCTGAAAAGAAAAGAAGCGGGAATAATAATAGATTAACAATTACAGTGGGTAGAGAGAGTTCATTCAATTTTAATTTGAAAGACATGGCAATTGAGGCTTACAATCAGTATAAAACAGATAAACTTCCAAAAGTCGATTACAACAACTATGAATATCCCTCAGAAAAAATGGAACTCATTCATCAGACAAAGCATTATACCATTAAACTTATAGTAACTAATATGAATGGTTATTATAATAATGATAAAAAAGATTTCGACTGGTTTAATTTCCAAGGTTTCGTCTTAATTAAAAAGAATTAAAAAAGATTATCACAACTGTGATTTAAAGAATAAAATGTTACAATCCTTAGAAGAACTTGAACCAGCCCAACTTGCCGCAAAGTTTATTAATTTAACGTCGAGACATATTTTTTTAACAGGTAAAGCTGGTACAGGAAAAACTACTTTTCTTCGAAACCTCATTTCCTTAACCCATAAAAAAGCTGTAATTGTTGCGCCAACAGGTATTGCAGCAATTAATGCAGCGGGAGTAACTATTCATTCTCTTTTTCAATTACCGTTTGGTACTTTTTTACCAAGAGTTGCGCCAACTACTACTGTTACGGCATATCAACACTATCATACGCCAAAATCTATTGTAAAGCATTTAAACATGAATGCAACTAAGCGGCGTATTTTGCTTGATTTAGAGTTATTAATTATTGACGAAGTAAGTATGCTGCGTGCAGATTTATTGGATGCAATTGATATGGTTTTGCGCTATATCCGTAAAAATAATTCGGCAAGTTTTGGCGGGGTGCAAGTGTTATTTATTGGCGATTTACATCAGCTGCCGCCAGTAGTTAAAAATGATGAATGGAGTTTGTTAAGCTCTTTTTATAAAAGTGCTTTTTTCTTTGATGCGCTGGCATTAGAAAAAGATAAACCTGTTTATATAGAATTAGAGAAAATTTATCGTCAAGCGGATGAAACCTTTATTCATTTACTAAATAATCTGCGCAATAATCAGGTTACTGAACAAGATATCGCTACGCTTAAAGCCTATTATAGAGAGAATTATCAGCCGGAGCTTACGGACAATTATATTACACTGACTACACACAATAGTAAAGCAGATACACTAAATAAAACCAGCTTAAATAAGTTAGAAAGCAAGTCGTTTTTATACCATGCTACTATTGAAAAAGAGTTTAACGAAAGCGCTTATCCAGCAGAAAAAATTTTAGAATTAAAGGTTGGAGCTCAAGTAATGTTCATTAAAAATGATTCAACTGGTGAACAAAGATTTTTTAATGGAAAAATAGCTGTGGTTACTAAATTAAGTTCTGATTCTATTGAGGTACAAGCTGATGGGTCGAAGCAAAATTTAATCATAGAGAAGTATACATGGAAAAATATAAAATATACCGCCAACAAAGTAACCAATGAAGTAGAAGAAGAAATTGCTGGAACATTTACGCAGTTTCCATTAAAATTGGCGTGGGCAATTACGGTTCATAAAAGTCAGGGTTTAACGTTTGATAAAGCAATAATTGATATTGGGGATGCATTTGCACCAGGGCAAATTTATGTAGCACTTTCACGTTTACGTTCATTAAATGGTTTAGTGCTTACTTCATTAATTTCTGGCAAAGGAATTAGACAAGATCAAAATGTAACTTATTTTGCAAGAACAAAAGAGCAACAAGAAGATTTGATTGTTCAGATTAAAAAGGAAAGTGATGCGTTTTTAAAACACTCATTGTTGCAAAGTTTCAATTTTACAGTACTTGATAACTATGTTTTTGAACACGTTTTTAGTTATACGAAGGATGAAAAACGGTCTACAAAACAAACGCATTTAGCTTGGGCAGTAAAACTGCAACAGGATTTAATTGCGCTAAAAGTAAATGCCGATAAGTTTTTAAAACAGATAGAAAGATTATTTATCATAGGCAATACCGAAAGCTTAAACTTACTTTTAGAAAGAACAGAAGCTGCAGTTAACTATTTCAATCCGCAATTAGAACAAATGAGTACTTCTATTTTCGAGCTAATAGAAATAGTTAAAACTGAAAAACAGACCAAAGAATATTTAGCTGAATTATTAGCTATGGAAGCCATGTTCTACGAGCAATTTAAAAAAATTCGGAAAGCAAAAGCGATGTTAGCTGCAACAAATAATGGTGTCGAATTAACCAAAGAAGAAGTATTGGCTTTGTATACAAGTACAAAAAGAGAGGAACAGGTTAAAAAAGCCTACACTTTGCCAAATAAAAAAGAATTTAATCCGACAGAAGAAGATGAATATAGTAAGCCAAAGACGTTGCGAAAATCTAAAACAACATCAATGCCAAAAGAAGATACAAAAGAAATTACATTGGCCTTATTTAAAGAAGGTAAAACACTAGCCGAAATAGCAAAAGAACGTAAAGTAACACAAAGTACAATTGAGGGCCATTTGGCACATTTTGTAGCAAAACAAGAAGTAAAAGCAATTGATCTTATTTCTACAAAAAAATTGGATGAAATTACAGCAGCTATTGTCAAATTAAAATCTATACGAATGAATGATATCCGCGAGCATTTAGGTAAATCTTATGCTTTTGGAGAAATTAAAATTGCAATAGCGGCATATTTAGCAGAAGGGAATTAGAAATTCAGTTTCCCTTCAAAAACCTGCTCTGCTGGCCCACATAAAAACACATTGGTAAATTTCGAACCGTCGTAATCAAAGTTGATTTGTAGCTTGCCACCCAAAACTTCAATTGGAGTTTCAATATGGCCTGGTTGTTTTTGTTGAGACATTGCCATTGCCACAGCGGTAACGCCAGTACCACACGCATAAGTTTCATCTTCGACACCACGCTCAAATGTGCGCACAAACAAATGATCACCCTTATTTTCAACAAAGTTTACATTAATGCCATTCAGTTTGTATGTCTCATTATTACGAATATTTTTGCCTTCTATAAATACATCTAGCTCTGCTAAATTTTTAACTTCTTGTATATAATGAGGAGAGCCGGTATTTAATACAAAAGCACTTCCATCTGTTTTAATGGTATCAACATCAATCATTTGCAACTCTACCCAATTGCCTTCTGCTGTAATTTTGGCATAATGTGGGCCATCGACTGCCAAAAAATTAGTTTCATTTTCAATAACGCCCAAAAATTTGGCAAATGCTACAATGCAACGACCGCCATTTCCGCACATACTTCCTATATTACCGTCTGAGTTGTAGTATACCATTTCAAAATCGTAATCTTTATGATTTGTTAGAAACATCAAACCATCAGCTCCAATACCAAAACGACGATCACAAAGTTGAGCAATTAGCTTATTATCAATGTCTTTTAATTCACTAACGCGATGATCAATTAGGATAAAATCGTTACCTGCACCCTGATATTTATAGAATTTTATATTCATTATTTCTTCATTTTAACAGCTAATATTTGTCTAAGTTTAATGTTAAATCACTCGTAGAATTTGATTTAACATTTTTTAACACAAAATTGGATGTGTTTGCTATACAAATATCGTTTATATGGTATTAAATTTGAGTAAATCATTCGTAAAAAAGAATAATAACTATATAATATAACAAATGAAGAAAATAGGATTAATAGTGTTAGCTGCATTTTTAGGAGGTGCAGTTGCAATTGGCGCTTATAAACTATTAGAGCGCAACAACGATAACTTTTCATTAACAGAGAAGCAAAATATGATGTTTGCCAATAATCCAATTAAAATTGGATCATCAGGTGCAGTAGATTTTGTTCAAGCTGCTGCTGCAGTTTCTCCAGCAGTTGTTCATATTAAAACTACATACGGAAATAGTTCGTCAGATGACAATGGCGGTGGCGGAATGGATGATATGTTAGAACAATTTTTTGGCAATGGGGGAAGAAGATTACGTGTGCCTAGAGCTGCTTCAGGGTCGGGTGTAATTTTAACAGCTGATGGATACATTGTAACGAACAATCACGTTGTAGAAAATGCAGATAAAATTGAAGTTGTCTTATCAAATAGACGTAAAGTAACAGCAAAAGTAATTGGTAGAGATCCAAATACAGATTTAGCATTAATTAAAGTTGATGTGAATGGTTTACCTTTTGTTAAAATGGGTAATTCAGATAATGTACAAGTAGGTGAATGGGTATTAGCAGTAGGTTTCCCTTTAGATTTACAAACTACTGTTACTGCAGGTATTGTGAGTGCAAAAGCACGTAATATTGGTATTTTAAATAAAAATCAACAACCAACTCGTGAAGAGTACGAAGAATATCAAAGAACAGGTAAAATGCCTGAACGTCCAGCAAATAATTCTATTGAATCTTATATCCAAACAGATGCAGCAATTAACCCTGGAAATAGCGGTGGCGCATTGGTAAATGCAAATGGAGAGTTAGTGGGTATCAATTCGGCAATTGCTTCAGAAACTGGAAGAAATGAAGGTTATGGATTTGCAATTCCTGTAAATTTGGCAAAAAAAATATTAGAAGATTTTAAAGAATATGGTGTTGTAAAACGTGGTTATATTGGCGTAACTTTTCAATCTTTAGATGCTGACGTTGCTGAGAAATTAAATGTTAAAGAAATCAACGGATTATATGTAAGTAGTGTACTTCCAGGTGGTGGTGCAGCATCTGCTGGAATAAAAGAAGGTGATATCATTAAAAAAGTTGAAGGTGTAGAAATTTATGACTCGCCAGATTTACAAGAAAAAGTAGGTCGTATGCGCCCAGGAGATAAAATTGCGTTAACTGTTTTGAAAGCAGATGGTTCTACTAAAAATGTAAGTGTAATTCTAAAGCCAGAAAGCAACATTAGCTTAGCATCAAAAAGTGTAGAAAACAAAGCAACTGGAGCAACAATTAGCAAATTGGGGGCGAGTTTTGCACCAGCATCACCAGCACTTAAAGCTAAATTTGGCGTTAAGGACGGTGTTGTAGTGACTAATGTAGAGCAGGGAAAATTATTTGATTATTGGGATGTGAGTAAAGGGTTGTTAATTACAAAGGTAAATGGCAAGCCAGTAAATAATGCTGCTGATATTGAAAAAGCATTGCCAACATCTCCAAATGGTAAAACAACTATTTCTGGGTTTAACGAAAACGGAGGTTCATACACCATTTCATTTAATTAAAAATTAATATACATGTAATAACAATGGGGAGTGGTATTTACCGCTCCCTTTTTATTTGCTTCTTTTTTGATAAGCCCTTCATTAAGTGAGAATCTCAATGAATTTTCATCTAGTTTTTTTAGAACGTTTCTAAATAGCTTCTTTATTGGTTTTTTATGTCGAGCATTCCTATTTTAAATCATATTTTAAATACTTTTGCACTAACTGAATAAAAAATAAAAAGCTAATGGGTAGTATCGCAAATGCTTTTTCCTCATCAATAGGAAAAAAACTAATAATGGGCCTTACGGGCCTTTTTCTAATTTCTTTTTTAATAGTCCACTGTTTTCTGAATTCTTTTGTGTTTTTTGATAAAACGGGAGTTTTATTTAACGAAGGCGCACATTTTATGGCAACAAATTGGATTATCCGTGCTATGGAAGTTGTATTGATGCTGGGATTAGTATTACATATTATACAAGGCGCAAGACTAACATTTGAAAATCAAGCTGCAAGGCCAGTAAAATATGCCTATAATGATGGTAATGCAAATAGTAAATGGTATTCTCGTTCAATGGGTTTATTGGGTACTTTATTGCTAATTTTCTTAATTGTGCATTTATCTGACTTTTGGGTTGTTTCTCGTTTTACAGGTATTGAGCATTTTAATGGTGGAACTCCACTAGATGCAGCTGGTCGCGAAGACTTATACGCAGTTATGCATGCTAAATTTAGCGAGCCTTGGCGTGTTGTTTTATATGTACTTGCTATGGTTTCTTTAGCTTATCACTTATTACATGGTTTTGCCTCAACTTTTCAAACTATGGGCTGGAACCATAAAAAATATACACCAATTATTAAAGTACTAGGCGTTTGGTTTTCTATTCTAGTTCCATTGCTTTTTGCATTAATGCCAATTGCAATTTACTTTGGTTGGGGCTTATAAATTAATTTTGAACGAATAAAGCTATATATAATGTCAGCAATAAATTCAAATATACCAGAGGGAGATGTAACCACTAAATGGACGAAATTCAAATCGTCTGTGGCTTTGGTTAATCCTTCAAATAAAAGAACTTTAGAAGTAATTGTAGTAGGTTCTGGCTTAGCTGGAGCATCTGCGGCAGCAACTTTGGCCGAAATGGGTTACAAAGTTAAATGCTTCTGTTTTCAAGATTCACCCCGCAGAGCACACTCAATTGCTGCTCAAGGTGGTATTAATGCCGCAAAAAATTACCAAAATGATGGTGATAGTACCTATCGTTTATTTTATGATACCATTAAAGGTGGTGATTATCGTTCTCGTGAAGCAAACGTTTATCGTTTAGCGGAAGTAAGCGCAAATATTATCGATCAATGTGTAGCACAAGGAGTTCCTTTAGCTCGTGAATATGGTGGCTTGTTAGATAACCGTTCATTTGGTGGTACACAAGTTCAACGTACTTTTTATGCAGCTGGTCAAACTGGTCAACAGTTGCTATTAGGCGCATATTCTGCTTTAGAGCGTCAAATCGGCATGGGTAAAGTAGAAATGTTCACTCGCCATGAAATGCTCGAAGTAGTTAAAATTGACGGTAAAGCTCGTGGTATCATTGCTCGTAACTTAATTACAGGCGAATTAGAACGTCATTTCGGTCATGCGGTAGTTTTAGGGACAGGTGGTTATGGAAACGTATTCTATTTGTCTACCAATGCAATGGGAAGTAACGTAACTGCAGCTTGGAAAGCAAATAAACAAGGTGCGTTTTTTGCAAATCCTTGCTACACTCAAATTCACCCAACGTGTATCCCTGTTTCTGGAGATCATCAATCTAAATTAACTCTAATGTCTGAATCGTTACGTAACGATGGACGTATTTGGGTGCCGAAAATGAAAGATGATACGCGTAAACCTCAAGATATCCCTGAAGAGGAAAGAGATTATTATTTAGAACGTCGTTATCCTGCTTTCGGTAACTTGGTGCCACGTGATGTTGCTTCTCGTGCTGCAAAAGAGAGATGTGATGCAGGTTATGGAGTTGGCGCTTCTAAATTAGCTGTTTATTTAGATTTTAAAGCAAATACAGAGCGTTACGGTAGAATAGAAGCCTCAAAAACTGGTAATCATAATCCTGACAAGGAAACATGTATGCGTTTAGGTTTAGAGGTAATTAAAGAAAAATATGGTAACCTATTTGATATGTATGCACAAATTACTGGTGAAAATCCTTACGAAACACCAATGCGTATTTATCCTGCAGTTCACTATACTATGGGCGGTTTATGGGTTGATTATAACTTGATGACAACTGTTCCTGGTTTGTACTGCACTGGTGAAGCTAACTTCTCAGATCATGGTGCTAATCGTTTAGGTGCATCAGCGTTAATGCAAGGTTTGGCAGATGGTTATTTCGTTCTTCCTTACACTATAGGCGCTTATTTATCGAAAGAAATTTCGGTTAAAGCAATTCCAACAGATCATCCAGCATTTGCTGAAGCAGAGGCTAAAGCAAAAGGAATTTTAGATACGTTAATTGGTATTAAAGGAACTAAATCTGTTGATCATTTCCACAAAAAACTTGGTTTAATCATGTGGGATAAATGTGGAATGGCTCGTAATGCTGAAGGTTTGAAGTCAGCAATTGCTGAAATACAACAATTGAAAAAAGACTTTTGGAGTGACGTTCGTGTTCCAGGGTCGGCTGATGAATACAACCCAGAATTAGAAAAAGCTGGCCGTGTTGCCGATTTTATCGAGCTTGGAGAATTGATGTGTATGGATGCGTTAAATCGTAACGAAAGCTGCGGTGGTCACTTCCGTGAAGAATATCAAACGGAAGAAGGAGAAGCATTACGTGATGATGAAAACTACGCATACGTAGCCGCTTGGGAAAACAAAGGTGATGGAACTTTCGAACTTCATAAAGAAGAGTTGAAGTTTGAAAATATTAAAATAGCACAAAGAAGTTATAAATAGTAAAAAGTCGTGGTGCTTTCTACTTAAATCTCTATACAATGAGTACAGGAAATATGAACTTAACGCTAAAAGTTTGGCGTCAGAAAAACACAAAAGACAAAGGAAAAATGGTAGACTATAAAGTGTCTGATATTTCTCCAGATATGTCTTTTTTAGAGATGTTTGATGTTTTAAACGAAGATTTAATTACCAAAGGTGATGATCCTATTGTATTTGACCACGATTGTCGCGAAGGTATTTGCGGAATGTGTTCAATGTTTATCAATGGTCGTCCTCACGGACCAAAAGATGCAGTAACAACTTGTCAGTTGCACATGCGTTCTTTTAAAGATGGAGATACCATTGTGGTTGAACCTTGGAGAGCAAAAGCATTCCCAGTAATTAAAGATTTAACAGTAGACAGATCTGCATTTGATCGTGTAATTGCGGCAGGTGGATTTATTTCTGTAAATACAGGTAATGCGCAAGATGCAAATGCTTTACCTATTCCAAAAGCACAAGCAGATGCGGCTTTTGAAGCAGCAGCTTGTATTGGTTGTGGTGCTTGTGTGGCTACGTGTAAAAATGCATCAGCTATGCTTTTTGTTTCTGCTAAAATATCTCAATTGGCTTTATTACCTCAAGGACAACCAGAAAGATATAAACGTGTACAGAATATGGTTGCACAAATGGATGTTGAAGGTTTTGGTAATTGTACTAATACTGGCGCTTGTGAAGCGGAGTGTCCTAAAGGAATTTCTTTAGAGAACATTGCTCGTATGAACAGAGATTACTATTCGGCTAAATTTGTAAGCGAAGAGGAAGGATAGTTCAGTTTTCAGTATGGAATTGTTAATTGAAAATGTGAGCTGAAAACTTAATTTTGTTTTTATCCTATAAAATTACTAGATTTAAATGTCCGAGACACAGGAGATTTAATAAACGAAAAACCCCGACCATTAGGTTGGGGTTTTTTGTTGAGTATTATATCTGTTGGTTTATTTAGGCAATTTAAATTTAATCGGAACATTATATTTAACACGAACTGGTTTTCCATTTTGCGTTCCTGGCATCCACCTTTTGGATAATTTTATTACTCTTATAGCTTCTTCATCAGTTCCAGCACCAAGTTTACCATCCACTTTAATATCAATCAAGGAACCATCTTCTGCAATGGTAAAAGAAACATAAACATTTCCTTCTACTTTAGCATCAATGGCAGACTTAGGATATTTAATGTTCTCTGTTATAAGTTCATAGAATTTTGCAATTCCTCCTGGGTACAAAGGAGGATTTTCTACACTTAAGAGGTTATATACTTTAGATTCGTTAACAGGGCCAACTGAACCAGCTATTGGTATAGCTACTTTAGGATTAGGCTTTTTACCTGGAATAGAGAATTTAACTGGGATATTATACTTCACTTTAACCACTTTACCATTTTGCATTCCAGGATTCCATCTTTTAGATAATTTTAATACTCTAATTGCCTCCTCATCCGTTCCACCTCCTAGCTTACGATCAACTTTTAGATTATTTAAGGAACCATCTTTTTCAACTATAAAAGAAACATAAACAATTCCTTGTATATTGTCATCTTTAGCTTGTTGAGGATACTTCATATTATCTCCCAAAAACTTGTAAAAACTTGCTATTCCACCTGGGTATGAAGGAGGGTTTTCCATCGAAACGAAATTGTAAACGGTGTTGTCTTCTACTTGTGCTACAGCTTTATTATGACAAAAACTTAGCAGTAACACCGCTAATAGCGATGAGAAAATTAATTTTTTCATATAATTTATTTTTTAGTTATGAGATTTATTTGATCGTTTTCTTTGACACATAATCTTTGGTAGTAATAATAATTACTCCATTTTTTGCTGGTTGCCCGTATAATGCAGTAGCAGACGCATCTTTTAAAATACTGATGGCTCGAATTTTATTTGGGTCAATTCCTTTCATACCATCATATCCAATAATCTCATCATTTACTATAACTAAGGGGCGATTAGCTTCATTAGCCAAAGCATTTTGATTACGAACAATGAAGTTAGCGTTAGAACCATAACCTATTACTTTAACATCATTATTTGGCACATAATCTTTAGTAGAAATAATAATTGCTCCATTTTTTGCCGATTCTCCGTATTGAGATATAGCGGAAATATCTTTTAAAATATTTATAGCTGCAATTTTATTTGGATCTATTGCATTCATCGAATTATATTCGATAATCTTACCATCCAATACAACTAATGGTGTTCCATCTGTTTTAGAGTTGCCTGTTATATTAATAGTAGAACTATAGCCTATAACTTTTATTGAATCAATTTTTCCTTTTACTGTACTAGTTTCTTGTGCATTGACTGACTGGAATGAACATAGCAAGCCTAGTACTACTACATAAATTAACTTTTTCATATGTGATTTAATTTAATTTTTATTGATAAGTGTTGCTGTTATAGAGCCAGATTTTTGCTTTTTTGATGTAATAAGTATAGCGCCATTTTCGCCACTTTTACCATATAAAGCGGTAGCACTTGCTCCTTTTAATACGCTAATTTCTGCTATTGTTTTAGGATCTAAATCTTTTAAAAGAACACCATCTTTTAATTCTCCATCTAATACGATTAGAGGAGGTGTTTTATCATTACTATAGTTTTTAAAGAGGATAGTTGAATTCACCTGTTGTTTCTCTGAAGCAAATGAAAACTTAATAGGGATATTGTATTTGACCCTAACTACTCTTCCATTTTGCATCCCCGGATTCCATCTTTTGCTAAGTTTTAAAACCCTTACTGCTTCTTCATCTGTACCGTAACCTAATTTGCGGTCTACTTTAATATCATTTAATGATCCATCTTTTTCTACTGTAAAAGAAACGTATACAGTTCCTTGTATCTCATTATCGCTAGCTAATAGTGGATATTTTATATTGTTTGCTAAAAATTTGTAAAACGCACCAACTCCACCCGGATAACTTGGAGGGTTTTCCATGGCAACAAAATTGTAAACTCTGTTGTCTACGGTTTCCTCCTTAGGCGCAAAACCAGTTATCAACATACCTTGCAAAACTCTATAACCTTCTGGAAGAGTTACCTCTTCATTTTTAAACTGAGAATCTGCTCCTTCAAGTTTAAAAGTTACTTTTAAGCAATAGTTGCCATCTTTTTGAAAAAAGTCATCATAGTTCGATATTTGTTGAATAACTTCCTCATCACAACCACCACCCAATTCATCTTGGACAACTAAATCGGTTACTTTACCACGACTAATAGCAAAATTAACGACTAAATTTCCTTGTATTTTTTTCTTAACAGCATCTGCAGGATATTTTATACCATCACCCAAAAATTTATAGAAATTATTCCATGAATTGGTATTTTCCTTTTCTAAGTCCCCATCCTTATTAGATGGAGAGATGACCGTACTTTTAGTAACTAAATCTTGAACCTCTACTTGATCTAATTTAAGTGCTGGTGCTAAATTTACAACACTTAATGGTGCTTTTATTGCTTGATTAACTACTGAGCTTGCATCATTTAAAGGGATTTGGTCAGCTACTGCTAAAATTTGATTGTTTTTACGAATTGTGGCCGATGATAAAACAAGTGTTAGCGCAAACAAGGGCACAAATAAACCATATTTTAAAATAGCAGTTTTTTTTGAGCGCTGTTTGTGCAACATGAATATTCTCTTTTTTATTAATGATTTGGTGAAAAAACCATTCATTAATGTATTAGGTTTTACGCCAAAAGCCTGACTCAGTAATAAAAGCGCATAGGTTTCCTTATCTCCTTGAAATTTGGCAGCAGCCTCATCGGCTAAATATTCGTGTATATTTTTAATGGATTTTTTGTAGAAATAAATAACAGGATTAAACCAAGTTATTATTGCTAAAATTTCAAAAAAGAGAACATCAATGGTATGTAATTGTTTTACATGAATATCTTCGTGTAAATCTACCGTAGCTCTTTCAGGTAAATTTTCTGCAACTGATTTTCGTTGAAAGAAAGAAAAAGCATCGTTTGCATTAGCTCTACTAAATAATGTATTAATTGCAAATAGTTGATACACAAAATATAACAAGTAGATAAGTACACCGATAATATAAATAATAACAATTAATCTTCCCCAATCGTATTGTTCTTGCGTTTGAGGTAAAATAGCATAATTATTTACAACGGTATTTATCTCGCTTACGCTGATGTATAATTTATCACTTACTACTTTTTGGCTAAATAACTCGAACCTTAAGAAAGGTATAGCTAAAGAAAATAGTCCTGATGAAACAAGGTATATCCGATTTAATACAAAATAGGTTTCCTTATCTAAAAGTAATTTATAGAAGCAATAAAATATAATCAAGTAAATGTTTACTTGTAAGAGATAATGCGCCCAACTCATTTTGGTTTGTTTTTAAATTTGTTGATCATTTTTAAAATCTCATCCACATCACTTAAATCCAACTTTTCTTCTTTCACAAAAAATGAGAACATACTTTCAACAGAATTTTCGAAATAATTGCCAAGTAGTTTTTCTGTTGCATGGCGCTTGTATTCTTCTCTACTAATTAAAGGATAATATTTATGAGCTTTTCCAAAAGCTTCATGTCCAATAAACCCTTTAACTTCTAAAATTCTAATAATAGTTGAAACTGTATTGTAAGCGGGTTTGGGTTCTGGCAAATAATCCATTACTTCTTTTACAAAAGAATTTTCTAATTGCCATACAATTTGCATGATTTGTTCTTCTGCCTTCGTTAAATCTTTTATTTCCATGATAATTGTTGTTTTTAGGGTGTTAGAGCGTTATTTTTAATATTATGACCTTTATTAAGCCCTAACATATAAATAATATAACATAAACTTAAAACTAATATTTTAGTTTTCAAAATATTTCATTAATTATTTTCTATATTATTCAAAAATAATTTCATCTGTATGAAAATAGCCTTTCATGGTGCAGCTCGTAACGTTACAGGGAGCAAACATTTAATTACGTTAAACAACGGGAAAAAAATATTATTGGATTGTGGAATGTTTCAGGGCATGGGACAGGAAACGGACGAAATGAATAAAAACTTCGGTTTTAATGCTGCTGAAGTTGATGTTTTGGTGCTTTCTCATGCGCACATCGATCATAGTGGATTAATTCCGCGTTTAATTGCACAAGGATTTAAAGGAGCGATTTTTGGTACATCGGCCACTAAAGATTTAAGTAAAATATTGTTGTTAGATTCTGCTAAAATTCAAGCTGGCGATTTAAAATACAAAAATAAGAAGCTACAACAACGCGGTTTACCATTGGAAGAGGCTTTGTATGAAGAAGAAGATGTATTGCAAGCGATGGACTATTTTGTAGCTGTTGATTACCACACAGAAACAAGATTGATGGATGGCGTTACAGTACAGTTTATAGATGCTGGACATATAATTGGTAGTGCATCTGTTCATTTAACTATTGTAGAAGATGGAAAAACTACAAGATTGAGTTTTAGCGGTGACGTTGGACAATATGGAGATCTGTTGTTAAAATCTCCAGAAGAATTTCCTCAAGCTGATTATATTTTATTAGAATCCACCTATGGTGATAAACTACACAAAGATGCGCAACCAACAAAAGAAGCTTTGTTAGCTGTGATTTTAAAAACGTGTGTAGAGAAAAAAGGTAAAGTAATTATTCCGGCTTTTAGCGTTGGGAGAACTCAAGAAATTTTATACATTTTAAATAATTTAAGTTTAGAAGGAAAATTGCCTAATGTAAAAGTATATGTCGATAGTCCATTATCTGCAAAAGCTACACAAATAGTAGAAAATCATGCCGAAGGGTATAATCAAGATGTTTTGGCGGTTTTAAAAGTTGATGATGAGCCATTTGATTTTAAAAACTTACATTATGTAGAAGATGCAGAAGAATCTAAAGCATTAAATTCTAATCCAGATCCCTGTATAATTATTTCGGCGTCTGGCATGGCCGAAGCAGGAAGAGTTAAACATCACATTAAAAACAATATTAGTGATCGTAAGAATACAATTTTAATGGTTGGCTATTGTGAGCCACGATCTTTAGGTGGACAATTAAAAAATGGCGCAAAAGAGGTAAGTATTTATGGTGAGCAATTTCAAGTTATTGCCGAAGTACAAAGCATACAATCTATGAGCGCACATGGCGATTATGAAGATTTACTTCGATTTATGTCTTGCCAAAATCCTGCAAAAGTTAAAAAAGTATTTTTAGTACATGGTGATTATGATGTGCAGCAGATTTTTGCACAAAAATTAATTGCAAAAGGATTTTTGAATGTAGAAATTCCAGATAGGCACCAGGAATTTGATTTAAATTGAAATTAAATTATTTTTTATGCCATAAACCACTAAACCAGTTCTTGATTTAATATTCAATTTTGCAAAAAGTGACTCTCGATAATTATCTACCGTTCGTGGACTAATATTCATTTCTGATGCAATTTCCTTGTATGTTAATTCGGTACTGCAATATTGAAGAAATATTAATTCTTTTTCAGAAAATATGGGTTTTGCATCTTCATTTTTTAATGAAATCAATAACCTCCCCGACACCAAATCGTTGATGTAAAATCCTTTTTCGGCAATGGTTTTTATCGCAGTTAGCAATTCAGAAGGTTTTGATTCCTTTAGTAGGTAACCACCCGCTCCGGCTTTTAACATTCCAATGATTGCTTTTTCATCCTCAAACATACTTAATGCTATAACATGAGCCTGTGGATAATTTTCTTTTATCCATTTAGTAGTCGCATATCCATCCATTATTGGCATATTAATATCCATTAAAATCACTTTAACTTCTTCAAAGGTTTTAATTTTTTCTTGTAGATCTGCACCATTTTGGGCTTCAATCACAACATTGATTTCCTCAAATTCTGATAATAGATTTGCAAGTCCAGAGCGGAACAAAGTATGGTCATCTACAACAGCTATATTAATAATTTCTAGCATAATTTTATGGATAAGGAATTTCAATTGTAGTTAGCGTTCCATCACTTGGATTTGACTGTATATTGATTTTGCCATCAATCATTTTTATCCTATTATGAATTGAAGATAAGCCAATTCCTTTAATTTGAGTTTTTGCTGTTTCATAATCAAAGCCAATACCATTGTCTTTTACTGTTAAATAGAGTACATCGCTAATGCTATAAACCTCAATTTCTATATGTGAAGCATGCGCATGTTTAATGATGTTATTTATAATTTCTTGAAGTAGTCGTAAAACAATAAGGTCTTTATTCGGCGATGAAATTTCGATATCGAGTAATTCGTTTTTAACTTTTATTTTATAGGTACCTATCTTTTTTAACCGATCAATTTCTTGTTTTATAGCTTTACCTAAGCCGGTTTGAACAATAAGTTCGCCATTCATTAATTTGGCCAAGCCTCTTAACTCTTTAATAGAACTATTTACTAGGCCGATTGATTCAGAAACTTTTTTCTCTAATTTTTGAGGCTCTTTTAAGTTAATTGAACTTAAAGTAAGCGCAGTTAAACTTAGCAGTTGACCAATATTATCGTGCAAATCAGATGCAATGGTTTGCATAGTTTGCTCTTGTACTTCTATTTGAGTTTTGAGAAGTTCCGATTCAAATTCTAATTGCATATTGCGCTTTTCCTCCAAATCCTTTTTTTTACGCACATTATATGCCCCTATATAAATTAGTAGGAATAATGGAGCCAACAAAAAAATAAAGGTTGCTAATATGATGATAACAATAACTTCCGTTGACGTGAATTGCATATAAAAGAATAAATCCAAATGCTATATAGTAGTAAATTTAAAATAAGCATTACGTAAATTAAAATCGTATAAGATTTAGGAAAATCTTGATACAAAAAGTAAATAAATAAATTATAGATAGTACTACCAAAATAGTAAAATAAAACACCCGAAACCCACCAAAATTGTGCGTTAGTATTTAGGTCGATTGGATCTTTTTGTTTAATAAGTAAATTGAAATAAATTAAACTTACAATTACAAAAAGAACAGATTCTATATTTATGGTTAAGCTATTAAATTTCAGAAAACCATGGGTATAGATTTCAAATATATAGGTAATGATAAATGTAATTATCGGGATAGTGCAAATTACTAATGCTTTGTTAGTTAATTTATTTAAAGCTACATATAGCCCGTAAGAGATATATGTAGCTTCAAAAATTATAAAAATATTATACAACCATGCATTATTAAGATGGAAACCTTTAGACATTGAAAAGCCTATCGTTTCTATAATTACTACAATAGCTAAATAACCTTTTGTTACTTTTGAGAATAATAAATCATCCCCTTTTAAAAAGACTATTGCCATAATGAAGCAAGATAGCTCAATAATAATGTTGATTATTGAAATCATGGGCAGTTAGTATCAGGATCATTAGGGTCAATAATATCGCTTGTACAATCACAACCAGTATCTGGTGGACAAAGTGCACCTCTATTTTGAGGTTCAGAAAAAAGTGCATTTTCAACATAATCACGCATAGGTATGCCATTCGTATTTTTTGTTGAAACAAATATCACAGTATTGCGATCAACATAATTACTAGGGATTTTTGGTTCACCTTGAGGTAAATTAGAATTCACATTATCAATTACAGCTTTAGTATATTTTCCGAAATAAATTCTTACACCATCGGCATCAGGTTCGTTCGCAATTCTATTTATTAAACCTTGCATTTGTTGAATAGAAAACCAAACTGAACGGGTATAACCAGGTTTACCTCTCTCGGCTTTTTTATGAGCACTAACCATTTGTTGTGCCCATTCAATATCGGCAGATTTAGATTTTTTAGCGTTTTGTTTTTGATCACTCATTGTAAATAGTTTTTAGTTGAATGTTTGATTTATTATTTCTAAAATTCATTAATTCCCAGCGCATTAGCAACCGTAAAATTGCTTTATTGAATTACCGTAAAAACACCTTATTAAAAAGGGCAATTAGGCGTTAAAATTGGCAAAATTACTGGGGTAAATTTGATTGCATTAAAAGTTTAAAAATCAATTAACTCTAAAAACGCAATCATTCAAATTAAAAAACATGAAAATTTGTTCTCTCAAAATCGCAATTCTATGCTGTACAGTAATCTTGTTTGCTAAATGTAAACCTGAAGATGGAGTAACATCTTCTGCCTGCACCTTTACTGACGCAGAATCAAAAGCCTATTATAACAAAGCAGTAACATTTGGCAACAGCCCAACACGAAGTAATTGCAACATTTTAAAAACAGCTTCGCTGGATTTAATTAAAAAATTTGAAAAATGTGATGCTGCTACAAAATCACAAATTGCTCAACTAACACAACAATGGAATAGTATTGATTGCAATAGTTTCTAAACAATAAATACGTTAGAAAAATTAACTTATGACGTTAGATATATCATACAAAGCTGAACATATTACTCAACGGGAACTAGAAATTTTATATATGGTTGGCATGGGTTATAACAGCAAGCAAATTGCCGAACAACTTTTTATTAGCGAGCTTACAGTGCAAACTCATCGTCGAAACATGGTAAAGAGATTGGGCTTAAGAAACACTCACCAATTAATAGTATGGGCATTTAAAGAAAGAATGCTTTCTGTTTAAAGAGATATCTCCAACTTTGAATGTCTTTCTAACTGCAATAAATACTCATTTTTAGGTATTGTTTGCTAGTACTATATCTTCTTCTTTTGATATAAAATTAAGGTCAATTCATTTAATAAGTTAACATTTTAATTTTTTCTAAAAATATAACCATCAAATTAAAAAAAAATCATGAAAAATTTCTCTCTCAAAATTGTAATTCTATGCTGTACAGTAATCTTGTTTGCCAAATGTAAACCTGAAGATGAAGTAACATCTTCTGCCTGCACCTTTACTGACGCAGAATCAAAAGCCTATTATAACAAAGCAGTAACATTTGGCAACAGCCCAACACGAAGTAATTGCAATATTTTAAAAACAGCTTCGCTGGATTTAATTAAAAAATTTGAAAAATGCGATGCTGCAACAAAATCTCAAATTACTCAGTTAACAACACAATGGAAAAGTATTGATTGTAACACTTTCTAAAATATTAGCCGACGTATAAGCAAACATTTTAATAGTAAATCAAAATGAAAAAAATCACCCTCACTTTAGTAGTTCTAATCTTTTCATTGGGCTTTGTTTTTGCTCAAAGCGATGTGATATCAATAGATTTAAAAGGAACAAAGTATACAGTCAGCAAGAAAATCCCAAAGGAAATTATTGGTGAATATTTATACGAAAAGAAAGGAGAACCAAAAGTTGTATTAAATGCCGATGGAACGGGATCTTTTCAGCCACATATGGTTCCCCCAATCTCTATTAAATATTGGATTGATTGTGATGCAAAAGGTGTGATAAGAAAAACCGAAGGGATTAATGGAAGATATCAATATACCTTGCTTATACAATACTTAGATGGAAAAAATGGTAATTATCCAGTAAATAGTTACGATTTAATGGGAGTAACTGTACTCACAGATCAAGGGCAAGCTGTAATTTACGGAGAACGATATAAGGCGTTAAACAAATAGTTAGTAGTAAAAAAAGCCTCCGATTGGAGGCTTTTTTGTATAGTTAGCATTATTATTGTTTTCTTGGTAATTTTTCTGCTCTTTCAGAAGTATGATAAACGAAAGAAGCTACAATTGTTGCAGATTTTTTCAAATCATCTTCCACTAAACGATCATACGTATCCATATTAGAATGGTGCGTGCGTGTGTTGTAATCCATAGGATCTTGAATGAACTGGAAACCAGGCAAACCTATAGCATCATAAGCTAAGTGATCTGTACCACCTGTATTACCAATCGTTATTGTTTTTGCACCTAAGTCTTCAAAAGGAGTTAACCAGCTTTGGAAAATATCTTTAACAGCAGCATTACCCTGCAAATAAACACCACGAATAGTTCCAGTACCATTGTCTAAATTGTAATAAGCACTTAATTTTTCATGCCCAGGTTTTAATGCCAATTCTTTTGCGGCAATTTCTGGAGTAGTTGCAGTTGCTGGTCTTGCTGGAGATGCTGGCGTACCAAAATGTTCAGCAACATAACCTCTAGAACCAAATAAACCTTGTTCTTCTGAGCTCCATAATGCAATGCGAATAGTACGTTTTGGTTTAAAATCAATTGCTTTTAAAATACGCATCGCTTCAATCATTACAGTAGAACCTGCAGCATTATCTGTAGCGCCTGTTCCAGCATGCCACGAGTCATAATGACCACCAAGCATTACAATTTCATCTTTTAATTTTGGATCAGTTCCAGGAATTTCACCAATTACGTTATATCCTTTTGGATCTTTATCGTAAAATGAAGTTTTGATATCAGCTTCCATTTCTACTTTTTCTCCGCCACGTAATAAACGTAAAATGTGTAAATAATCTTCACCTGCAACTTCTAATTCTGGAGAAACAGGTTTAGCATCTAACTTATATGAAGCACCATTACTGGTAAAGAAAGTTCCATAACTACCTCTAGCTTGAGTTAACTTTAATCCGATTTTTTCAGCTAATAACATACTATCCAATGCTGCACGTATAGCGAATTGTCTCATCATTGCAGCTCTTTGGTTATTGCCAGCTCCACCAGGTGCAGCAGCACGTTGTGGTCTGCCACCAGCAGCTTGTGGTTGTGCAGCTGCCATTTCTGCTAATTGCTCGTCAGTTGATCTTAATAACTCAGGTTTGTCACTGCTACGAATTGGAGTTCCTTGATCTAAAATTACAATTTTACCTGCTAATTTGCCTTTGTATTTTGCTAAATCAGTAATTGTATCCGCTTTAACTAAAACTACTTCAGATTTAATTAAGCCATTTGTACCAGGAGTCCATGCTTTTGGTGAAGCAATAATAGCATGATAATATGGCAATGTGGTAGCAGCATAAAATTTATCTACTTGCCAGCCTTTACCGAAATCTCCCCAAGCTTCTAAATGAACATTTTTCAAGCCCATTTCTTTCATGTATTTAACTGCCCAATCTTGTGCTCTTTTTAAGCCAGGAGAGTTAGATAAACGTGGTCCAGAAACATCTGTGATATGGAATGCAATGTCCATCGCTTTAGATTTCTCTAAGCCTTCTGTTCTTATTTTTTGAACAATAGCCGTGTTTACAGGCTCTTGCGCAAATGCAGAAAAGCATAAGCCTAGAGCTAATGCACTAAAAGTAAATTTTTTCATCATAATTTTAATTTGTTGTTTAATAGAAATGAAGTTATTACAAACCAATTGGTGTATTTTGGTCTACTAGTTTGCAAGGGTTCATCTTAATTCAATAATTAGTTAAGTAACGTTGTTGTTTGTGAATTTACAACTAATGATAAATAATTGTACCTTTCTATTCACATTTTTACATGCCCCTATTATGTTCAGAACAAAATATTTCCTCCTTTTATTAGTTGTTATTCTTTTTTCGGAAAAGTCTGGTGCACAGAAAACAATAACTAGAGATCCGAATATTACCGCAATGGTAAATGAAGTATCTGCGACAAATCTAGAGCAAATCATTAAGAAGTTAGTGTCTTTTCAAACTAGACATACGTTAAGTGATACCTTAAGCAAAACCACAGGAATTGGTGCTGCTAGAACATGGATTAAAAGTGAATTCGAAAAATATGGTGCGGCAGGTGGTGGCAGACTTCAAGTTTCTTATGATACGTTTACTCAAGCTGCGGACGGCAGAAGAATTACTGCTCCTGTTGTATTGAAGAATGTAATAGCTGTTTTGCCAGGAACAGATCCGAATGATAAGAGAATGTTACTCGTTTCTGGTCATTATGATTCGAGAGTTACCGATGTAATGAATATCAAAGATTTTGCTCCTGGTGCAAATGACGATGCATCTGGTGTAGCTGCTGTACTAGAAATGTGTAGAGTAATGAGTAAGCAAAAGTTTAATTGCACATTGGTATTTATTGCAATGGTAGGGGAAGAACAAGGCTTATATGGCGCAACAAATTTGGCTAAAAGAGCTAAGGAAGAAGGTTGGAATGTTCATTTGTTAATGAATAATGATATTGTTGGCAATTCATACGGTATGGAAACCGATTTGAAAGACAATAAAAGTGTACGTGTTTTTAGTGAAGGAGTTTCTGCTTTAGAAACACCAGCTCAGGCTGCGGCTAGAATAGCTGCTGGAACTGAAAACGATGGAAAAGCTCGTCAGGCGGCTAGATATATTAAAGAAGTTGCAGAGCGCTATGTTGACCAATTAGAAGTAAAATTGATTTACAGAAGAGATCGTTATTTACGTGGTGGGGATCACACTCCATTTTCTCAACAAGGTTTTGCCGCAGTGCGGATAACCGAAATGAATGAAGATTTTAATCGCCAACATCAAGATGTTAGAACCGAAAATGGATTTAAATATGGTGACTTACCTGAATATGTAGATTATAATTATCTGCAAAAAGTAACACGAATGAATTTATCAACCATGGCAAATTTAGGTTTATCAACTCAAGAACCTGAAAATGTTATTGTACTTACTTCAGGATTAACGAATAAAACTTCTTTAAAATGGGATGCGCCGAAAGGAAAAACTCCAGCAGGCTATTATGTTTTAATGCGAGAAACTACAAGTCCGTTTTGGGAGAAAAAATTCTTTGTAAAAGAAAATTCAGCGGTATTGTCCTACTCGAAAGACAATTATTATTTCGGCGTTCAATCTGTAGATGAAAATGGGCACGAAAGTTTAGTGATTATTCCAAAAGCAGGGAGATAGTCACTTTGACAAACTTATAGAATTGAAAGTAGTTTGTCAAAGTTTATAATGCAAAAGTAAATCTTCAAATTAACTCAACTGCTAATTCCTATTTCCCGTTTTTGCTTGTCGTACACCCTGGTTTTCTTTTAAGTTCAATTTATATACAAAAGTTAAACGATAACGAGCTGCATTTGGACTATTTACTTGTGAAAGTAAATAAGTGTTACCTCTTGTTGTAGTTTCGAACTTTTTGAGATTAAAGAAGTTTGTAACATCAAAAATTAAGCTTGCTTTATCCTTTAAGAATGTCTTTGCGGCGCCAAAATCTATATTATGAATGCTTGCCGTTCTACTTTGTGCATTATTTTGAGCGCCTGTAAAATTATATCGCCCTTGAAAACTTAATTTTTTAGGCAACTTGAGTTGTGCACTAATTCTGCTCGTTAAGATTTTACCGTTATAATTGAAATCTTGATTTGCGTAAAACCCTTTTTGCTTAAAATGGTACGCATTTACTTCCATGCTAAATTGCAAAAATTGATATGGATTGTATAACATTGAAAGCTCAATTCCACCACGTGTTTCTCCATCTATATTAATAGGTGTTGTAATAAATAGCTCATCAGAATTTCTATAGGTATAATCTTGAACGATGTTTTTATTGTTTTGGTAATATAAAGAAGGATTGAATGTTAGCTTACCCCAATTTTTTAGAAACCCTAGTTCTATTATATCTGCATAAGATGGATTTAAATTAGGATTACCTACGTATTGAGCATTGAAATCAGTCAATTCATTAAAAGGATATAATGAAAACAGAGAAGGTCTATTAATTCTTTTGCTATAGCTAGCCTGCAATGAAGCATTTTCGCTAAATGGATAAGTTAAGTTAAGCGTTGGAAAAAAACGTGTGTAGCTTTTATCATTATTAAATGTACCCGCCCTATCTTCTAAACCAATTTTAGTGAGTTCAGTTCTCAACCCAAGTTGATAGGCTATTTTATTCCATTTACTGCTAAATTGTACATAAGCACTTCCAATTAATTCGTTGTAAATAAGTTGATTATTAATGCCATCCAATATTTCCCAATCGTTGCTGTTTTGTCGTTCAGCTTTAAAATCACTAGTTACACTTCGTTTTTCTGCTTTAATGCCAAACTCTACATTTGAAACACTATCTAAAGGATGCACATAATCTGTTTGCAACATAAAATCCTTACTAGCACCAATTGAACTCGTTCTAACACCTGGAAAAGCAGTAGTAGTTGGCGCTAATTTTCGAGTAAATAAATTCCAATCCTTATCGCTATTCCAAAAATCGTACTGCATATCAACTGTATATTTTCTATTTGGCTGATTGAATGTTTTGGTGTAGTTAAACTCTAATTGATTATAGTTCCTTTTCTCCCACGATTCTCCTGTACGCAATAATGTACTATCTAAAGCCTGTCCTTTCTTTCTATAATCGTATTGCAAACTTGTTTTATCGTGATCATTTGTGGTTTTGTTTAAAAATGCAGCGGTAATCGTATTATGATTATTAAGTAGAAAGTCTCCACCAACATATAACATCTTCGCATCGTCATGGCGATCTTCGTCTTGCCTTTTATGTAGCAAATTGATAGTACCTGCATCATTTGTAGACTGATCAGAAATATACAATCCATTATAATCAGAATAACGTAAACCGAAGGTAGAGAACAAATTAATTTTAGATGATTTGTAATTTAAACTTGGTGTAATTTTAGTTTCATTTGGTATTCCAGCAACCAAACTTAATTGTCCATTTAATCCAGATTTTTTGTTTTTCTTTAAAATAATATTGATAATTCCTGCAGAACCAGCTGCATCATAACGTGATGAAGGATTTGTAATTACTTCTACTCGTTCTATTTGATCTGCTGGTAATTGGTCTAAAGCATTTCCTTGAGTAAATCCAGAACGCCTGCCGTCAATTAATACCAAAACGTTGCTATTTCCTCTTAAACTCACACTTCCAGATGGGCTTACACTTACCGATGGTACACCATTAAGCACATCTAAAGAGGAACCTGTTTGAGATAAAACATCCTTTCCAACTTGAAATATTTTCTTGTCTAGCTTTAAACTGATTGATGGCTGTTCACCGTTTATCGCAACTTCCTTTAATAAAGTAGCATCTGGTTGAAGATTGATTATCCCTAAATTAACAGCCATATTAGATTTGCTAAGTGTTTTGACTAAGGTTTGATACCCTACTAATGAAAACTCTAATGTTGCACTATCAGTTAGAATAAATTCTAATTTAAATGCTCCTTTTTCATCTGTAATTGTTGCGGCTAATAATTTAGCTTTCGCATTCTTTATACGAACGGTTGCATACATCAATGGGTCTTTAAAAGATTGCTCTTGTACTGTTCCGTGTATTGTGATTGATTGTTGGGCTTTACCAATAGCGCAACTAAATAAGATGATGATAAAGAAGAAAAGTCGTTTCATGGCACAAGTTTACACGACAACAATTACCCAATTGCAGAAAACCATGTGAACTGCTCTATGTCCTTTTGAAATGCATTTTTCTCAGCATGCTATATATTATCTTTGATGAATGAAGAATTACCTTTTTCTTTTTCTAGCGATATGCTTTCTTACTTCTTGTAGACCAGATATCAGTTTTAAAGATTATCCGCCAGTTTTTAAAACAGGAGATGATTCATCTTGGGCAAAGAAAGATATTGACGATGCTAATTGGTCAACCGAACGTGGCAATACTGGAAAGAATATTTTTTGGGTAAGAACTAAGGTCGATTTAACCAAGAAACCAGTAGGACAATTGGGATTAAAAGTTGAAGCCTTTGGCGCTTTTGAGCTATATTGGGATGGAAAATTTATCGGCAAAAATGGCGATGTAATTAGCAGCAAAGCTGAAGTTCCTGGTAATGCAACCAGTTATTTTAGTATACCAGATTCATTAGCCCAAACAGGAAGTCACCTTGTAGCACTTAGAGTTTCACAATCGTATTTAAGTGATGTTCAACGCAGTGTAGGAGTTGGTTTAAGTAGTTATGAAAACTTACTTAAACGGCCGTTAATTATCACATCATTTATGAATTTAATAGCTGGCGCTTTTCTAATTGCAGCCATTTATTATATTTTCTTATACATCAATAGTAGAACTAGGCAGTATACCGTTTTGATTTTTGCTTTGATTTGCTTTCTATTTTTCGCATTGCTGATTTTAGAATATATCAAATATTATGTAGAAATACCTTATACGCGTTTTTTCTTACGATTGGAATTTATAGGCTGGATAACTTTTGCACTTGCCATGTTAGTGCCCTTATATTTTGCAATCCAATTTAAGTTTAAATGGAAAAAAACAGTGATGAGTTTGCTGTTTATAACATTGGTGTTGATTTATAGTTTAAACTTTGGACATTACGATATCACCGCTATTTATTATAGCCTAACCATGTGGATTTTCTCTTTGATTATCGTTTTTAACGCCATCTATCAAAAAGAAAAGGGAGCAATAATTGTATTAATCGGCTTACTTTTAAGAGTGTTAATTAATCAATATTTATATTATGATTTTAGCTTATTTATCAGTTTCTGTATAATCGTTTTATGTATGCTTTACTTGAATACCATTCAAATGAAAATAATAGAAGAAGAATATCAGTCCTCACTATTACTTTCTTCTAAGCTACAATTAGAGTTAATTAAAAAGAATATCCAACCTCATTTTATAAAAAATACACTTACCTCTTTAATAGATTGGGTAGAAGAATCACCTAAAGAAGGAACAGCTTTTATTCAGGCATTGGCCGATGAATTCGATATTATTAATGATATATCAGAACAGGTTCTTATTCCGATTAGACAAGAGATTGAACTTTGCAAAAAACACTTATCAGTCATGCAATTTCGTAAAGAGATAAACTATCAATGGGAAGAAACTGGTATAGATGAAAATGAATTTATTTCGCCAGCATTATTTCACACACTTTTAGAAAATGGAATTACGCATAGCAGCCCACTAGAAGATGGAAGTATGAAGTTTAAATTGTCATTTTCATCAACTCTTGAACACAAGCAATATGCTTTTGAAACCTTTGCAAATAATAGGGTTAAAGTTAAACCAAGAGCAGGAGGTAATGGATTTATTTACATCAAAGCTCGACTAACAGAAAGTTATAGTGATAATTGGGAATTTAAATCTAATGAAAATGATCAAGGTTGGATTTCGATTATTAAAATTTATACTAAATGAGAGTATTGATAATTGAAGATGAGGCTCGAATTGCCAAAAGATTACAAAGAATGGCAGCTAGTTTTTTTGAACAAAATTCTGTGATTTCTAGTTGCGATTCTGTTCAAAAAGGAATGACTCATATAGAAAATAATGAAATTGATCTTTTACTATTAGATTTAAATTTAAATGGAGAAAATGGTTTTGATTTATTGGAATCTGTAGTCTCAAAATCATTTCATACCATTATTGTTTCTGCTTATACCGATAAAGCAATCATGGCATTTGAATATGGTGTATTAGATTTTGTACCCAAACCATTTGATGAACTTAGGTTAAATCAGGCTTTTAAAAGGATAAAAAACAAACCAAAAATAAATAATGAACCGCTTAAATTTTTGGCTGTGAAAAAAGCTGGAAACATTAAGCTGATAGATATTGAAGATTTGCTCTACATTAAAGGTGCTGGAATTTATAGTGAACTACATTTGAAAAATGGAAATCATGAATTACACGATAAATCTTTAGAAACTTTAGCACAACTCTTACCTAATTCCTTTAACCGCATTCACAAATCGTATCTAGTTTCTTTAAAATTGGCTGAGAAAATAATTGTTCAGCCTGGCAGTAAATACGGATTGCTCATAAAAAATGGAGAACTATTGCCAATTGGCAGATCTAAGTATAAAGAGCTTAAGGAAAAGATAATTTAGTCGCTGTAAAATAAAAAAGTAATATCTACCATCCTTTTTCTAAAAGAGAAACAGCTTTTTCAAGCAACTCGTCTTTTCCTTCAATTATTCCTTTTATGGTAGGTTTTATATGGTAATCTATTTTAACGCCAACTCTTTGTGCGGCTGTGCCATCTGGGTAGAAAACTCCTAAGCCAGAGAAACAGGTTATGATATTACCTGGTAATGTAATCTGTGAAACATTACCATCAGCACCAGCAGTTTGACTACCTAATACTTTGACATTTGGAGAACTTTGAAATGCCATAGTAGTATATTCAGCTTGGCTTTGGCTCTCTGCATTCACAATTACAATCACTTTGCCTTTATAGGTATTTTTACTTCCACCATTGTTCACATTATCTGTGTAACTAAAATATCCAGGATGAGCGACGCTACTTGTTGTGAACTTAGCAAATGGTGTTTTAACAGGTTTAATATAGTCGCCAAAAGTGAAAGGCATAAAATCTGATGGATAACAACGCATATCTACTACAATTCCTTCTGTTCTTTCAAACAACTTTTTAATGGTAGGTAAATCAGAGTTTTTATATTTAGCTGGATAAACGTAGCCGATTTTATCATTTAATAAAAAATGGCCTGTTGGCTTGGTGTAATTAAGATTTTTATAAGAATATCTTACGTTTACCATTGGAATATTAATATCACTTATACCTATATTGTTTTTCACGCTTAATTTTAAGGAAGCACTATCACTTCTTAACAAATAAGTGTTGGGCAAATCTCTTAGTAAAGCATCATTATTTGATGCAGGAAGTATTGATTTATATTTACTAATCAAGTTATTTACTGTTTCACCGTTTATGGTTAATATCTCATCACCTAGTTTAACTTTATTTTTAATATTTAGTGTATCACTATAAAAGCCAGTAACTATTAATTTATTCTCTACAAACTGAGCCCTAAAAGGCGTGATGTTTTCCCCTTTAATTTTTTCATATACATCGTTATAACCATAAATATTGGTGTGGGTATCAGAGATCTCGCCAATTAACTTAATCGTAGTTAATGTATATTCTTTAGCAGTTTTGGCCTCTAAAAATGGATTGATAAAACTAGTTAGAACGGCATTCCAATTATTCTCCATTAAATTTGTAGATGGAAAGAAATAATTTACCATATTCCAATATCTATACAAACTCAAAATGCGATAACCGGCATCAGGATATTTCATTGTAGTGTAAGACCTTTCATGTTGAAATATAGGATTGCCAGCACCGCCTTTAAATGTGATGTAATAATTCTCTTTAATGTTGGCATTTTGTAGAATGAAGTCAATTTTTTCAGTCAATGCCTTGCTTAAAACTTTACCCGACAATAAATCTCCATAGTTTGGTTTTATTGTACTTCCTTTTACCTCTGTGTTGCAAGATTTACAAACCTCAACTTTAGGTAATTTATCCAAATATTTCTCTAATGCTACACTTAAATCGGTATTGTTTTTTGCTGAAATAACAGATGGTAATAATCTAAATAATTCAGCATCCCAATTATAGTTTCCTTTGGCAACAGCAGGATGATGATATTTTAAAAAGCCCCAGAATTGGGCAGTTATAGCAAGATTTGTAATCTGCTGATTGTTTGGGACAAATGTTTCTATTTTAGAATTCGTGTTAAACTCGTTATCTGTTTCTGCGGCAGATAAAATACGAGGTTTTAAGGTTTCAATCTTTTTACCATCAATGTATACTTGTAAGTCATCAAACCAAACTTTACCATCGCCCACAAGTAAGCCGCCTATATGTATGGTTTTTACTTGATCATCATAAGCGAGTTTAATCACATACTGCTCCCAATCGTTGGTGCCAGTTATCGCTTGCTTTTGCATGTAATCTACCTTAATCATTTGTCCATCTTGGTCATTTAGCTTTAGCCATAAACCAGCAAAGCCATTGGCAACCGCTTCTGTTTTCATGTAACCAACCAAATCAATTACTTTGCCTTCGTAATTATTAGGTATACTATAATCAATTACTCCATTGTTTGCTTCTTTGCCTTTTCTTTCGATCGAAAAACTGTAATTGCCTTCTTTTTTTATTGTACTATCTAATTTAATTAGATAGGCCAATTCTTGTGCTTTATCAAAGCCGTAAGTCCAACCTGCAGGTTTATTGGTTTTTGAGTCTATGCTCTCAAAATTTCCATTAATACTAGTTTGCGCAGAACAGGCGTTAGTTATTAGCAGAAGAAGAGGTAAAAGATATTTTTGCATGGCATCCAGTTTATCTTTAACAAAGATTGAATTTATTTCCAAGCACAAAAGTTAATTTTTGTTAACCCTGCTGTTTGAGATATTCTGTGATGCTCTTCGCTAACATCTTGAATAGCTAGATTATTCGAATAGGCAGATCTAAACACAAAGAGCTTAAGGGAAAGATAATTTAATTTTATAACATAGTTAAAACTTCAGTTAATTTGTTGTTTTACAATTGTTTATTGTTGTTTTACAATGGCTCATTATAGGTTTACAATTACTCTTTGTTGATTGACTATTACTCACTATAAACTAAAAAAGGGTAGCATCCACCACCCTTAACTAAACTAAAAACTAAACTAAAATCTTTATTTGATATTTCTTTTAGACAAAATGAAATACCCTACGATAAACATGACTGCTGCAAAAATTACACTTACCCAAATTTCTTGTGTAAATATTGGAAAGTCTTCAATCTTTGCACCTTTTGCTCTAGTAACTCTCAATGCCAAAGTTGGATCGCTATATGGAATAAGGTAAGCATGTTTCCAACCAACGTTAGCGGTGATGATACCTGCAATAGTACCAACAAACCCAATACCCATTGGTTTAAGAAAATCAGACCATATTAAGCTTAAAATAAATTGTAGAGATAAAATACCTAATGATGCTAAACATAACTTTGTGTAGAATTTAGTTAAAATCAATATGGGGTTATAATCATTAAAAGTATATTTCGGAACTAACAGTTGAATTAAATGGCCTGTTGCAAGGGTTAAGGCTGCGAATAGAAAAAGACAAATAAATAATAAGGTTAATGCATACAGATATTTAGCTGCATAAATGGAAAACTTGTTTAAGGGTTGAGAAAAAAGTGTTTTCCAAGTATCGTTTTTATGTTCTATGTTGTTTACAGAAAAAGCCATAAACATTACATAAAATGGTAAAATAAGCATTCCCATTACATTTAATGCAGCACCGCTATATTGTGCCCAAAGTGCTAACCCAGGATAATTATATTTTAATACTTTGTCAGATCCAGAGTAGAAGCCAAATGCAATAAGGCCGCAAATAAGTATTGGTAAAATGATTGCTGCCCAAAAAGCAAGTGTTTTGCGAGATTTATAAAATTCTGAAAAATAGGATATGTATAGTGAGCGCATGTTAATTTTTTGAAGTAATGTCTAAGAATAAATTTTCAAGGTCTTTTCTTTCCTTACCAATAGAAAAAACAGTAATGCCATTTTGAACTAACAAGGTATTCATGTTTCCCATTTCAGCTTTTGTTTTAAAAGTAACTGATACCGTTTGCTCACTTTGTTGAACAATTTCTGCTCCCGCACTTACTAAAGTGGCAATAGTTTTTTCTTGGTTATCAGTTTCAATTTTTACTGATGGCTTACTCAAATCTTGCAATTCATTTATTGTTCCTTGAAATAATAATTGCCCTTTATTAATGATACCAACATGAGTTGCAGTTCTTTCAATCTCAGCTAATAAATGGCTTGATACTAAAATGGTTTTGCCATGTTTAGTGGTCAAATCAATCATCAAGTTTCTTATTTCAATAATCCCATTGGGATCTAAACCATTCGTAGGCTCATCTAACAATAATAATTCAGGATCAGATATTAAAGACAAAGCTATACCCAAACGCTGTTTCATCCCTAAAGAATATTTACCCGCCTTTTTGTTAGCTGCATCCGTTAAACCAACTATGTCTAACATTTCAGCATATTTGCTTCTCTTAATTCCTAAAAGGATACAACGATTAACTAAATTTTCTTTTCCTGTTAAATGACCATAAATTGCAGGTTGCTCTACTAAAGCCCCCATACGTTTTAAACTCGCAATGCGATTTGCATTAATTTCTTTTCCGAAAATAAATACCTGATCTGCAGGAGATTTTAAAAGGTTTAATAAAATTTTTATGGTTGTGGTCTTTCCAGCACCATTTGGCCCAAGAAAACCATAAATACTTCCTTTTGGTACTTGTAGTGATAAATCTTTAACAACGGTTTGTGAACCGAAGTTATAGGTTAAGCCTACTGTTTCTATTGCGAAATTGCTCATGCTTATTTTAAAATTGCAGCTGTTGCTTTAACAATAGTGTTTGTTGGTGTAGTGTTTTTTAAAGCAACTTCATCATTTTGAGTAGTACTTGTGCTTGTTGCAAAAGCTAATACCATCATGATAAATACTGGAAATAATAAAAGTAAGAATGGCGATACGTTTGATAACTTTTTCATGGTTCTTCTATTTAAGTTGTGTTGTTTCGTTTTGTTGAAACAAATAGAATAATTAAAAAAGTACTGCTAAAATGTTTTAGACCAAGTGCATATTATTCTAGATAAACGGTTAAAATGAATAGTTTTGTAACTGGTTGTTATATTTAGCCTTTTGGTAGAAAAAAAATGCCAGTTCGTCGAAAGTGATAGCTTAAAATAAATGAAATATTTACTTTGGATTAAATAGACGCACATTAAAATAATACACGCATGAGAAGTAAAGGCGCAATAATTGTAAATCTCATTTTTTGGATGCTAATCATTACCATGATTACTTTTGGAATTTTAAATAGTTCACACAAAGTATCTTGGTTTGAATTATTGGTAGAATTTGGTTATTATGGTATTATAAACGTTTCTTTATTTTACATCAACTCCCTTATTTTAATTCCAGATATCATAAAAAAACGTCAAAAAACGTGGTTGTATTTGTTTTTATTAGTAGGGCTAATTATTGTTGCAGTAATTTTAAAGTTGGGAATTGCAATCATGTACCCTGAAATTATTTTGGAACATATGGGTCCGAATAAGAAAAAGGAAATGCAATCTTACGATCATTACCTAATTCAAGCGCTTTTCATAACAGGTTTTTTTGTGGTGATCAGTTCTCTATTAAAATTTGCTACAGATTGGTTTTCTAATGAACGCATACAACGCAATTTAGAGAGTGAGAAAAAAGATATGGAATTACAGTTTTTAAAATCTCAACTTAATCCACATTTTTTATTTAATTCTTTAAATAATATTTATTCACTGGCGTATCAAAAATCAGAGAAAACTGCAGATGCTATTTTAAAACTATCTGAAATTATGCGCTACATGATTTATGAAAGTAACGATAGCTGGGTAGATTTAAATAAAGAAGTAGAATACGTTCAAAGTTTTGTAGAATTACAAAAATTGAGATTTAAGGATGGAGCTGCGGTAGAAATTACCATAAATGGAGAAATAGATGGACAACAAATTGTGCCGCTAATTTTAATTTCTTTTGTAGAAAATGCATTTAAACATGGTGTTGCAAATGACCATGAAGATCCGATTAAAATAAATATTATTGCGAACCAAAAGATACTTCACTTTAGTGTGAGCAATAAAAAAAGTAAAACCAATAAAGACGCCATGGGTGGTGTTGGATTAAATAATGTAGAACGAAGATTGCAATTACTTTATCCCGATAGGTATAAATTAAATATTGTAAATTCGGCTACACATTACACTACTGAATTGATGCTAGACTTATGATATTAAAATGTATTGCTGTTGATGACGAGCCATTAGCGCTTGATATTATTGAAGATTATGTATCTAAAGTTCCCTTTTTAGAGCTTGTAAAACGTACTGAAAATGCTATTGAAGCATTACAATTAGTGCAAGCAGGAGGGATAGATTTGGTGTTTTTAGATATTCAAATGCCAGATTTAACCGGGATTCAATTTTTGAAAATAGCTAGTGGAAAAGCAAATTATATTTTAACAACGGCGTATTCGCAATATGCTTTAGAAAGTTATGATTTAAATGTTTCAGACTATTTATTAAAACCGATTGCTTTTGATCGTTTTTACAAAGCTGTAGAGAAAGTTCGTAATCAATTATTAAAATCTGAGCCTGTTGCAGCTACTGCTCCAGAACCTGTTGCTCCGCAAAATAACAATCATACTAATGCTCCAGTGCAAGATTTTATTTTTGTTAAAACAGAACATAAAATTCAAAAAATTCAGTTAGATGATATTTTATACATCGAAGGACTAAAAGACTATATTTCTATTTTCACCAAAACTGAACGAATAATTACACTTCAAAACATGAAGAAAATGGAAGAAACCTTACCTAAAGGAGAGTTTATCCGAGTGCATAAATCGTATATTATTGCATTAGATAAAATCGAAAGTATTGAGCGTAGTCGAATTTTAATTGCAGGTAAAATCATCCCGATAGGAGATACATACAGAGATGAATTCTTTAAATTGATTGACGGTAAGAATATTTAGAAAAGTTCCGTCATGCTGAATTTATTTCAGCATCTAAATTGTATGAAAGACCCTGAAATGAATTCAGGGCGACGCATCTTTGTTATTAATTCGTTGCGACTGGTTTAACCGTATACCCTTTAGCTTGTAAACCTTTAATTAAGCCATTATCACCTACTAGATGACCTGCGCCAACTGCAATAAAGAGAGAATTGTTTTTTATTAAATCAGGTAATTGATTCAGCCAATTTTTATTTCTATTTATCAGCATATCATTCATAAACTCTTTTGAATCTTCATCTTCTTCCTTGAAAAATCCATTCATCTTTTCCATGTTTTGAGTAATATAATACTGATACAGCTCTTTTACTTTTATCTTGTTTTTATCGTTTTCCTGTATAGCTTTTAAAAGCGCTTTCTTTTGTTTTTCTAAATCATTACCAAATAAAAGTTCTCCCTGAAATGCTGCGGTTTCTAAGCCAATTACTTTCTTATTGTTTTCTTTTGCAAATACCTGAAAACTTTCGTCGATACCTTTTTCTGGAATTTCCATTTCTGATGAATTAAACAAAGTAATGAAGATAGAAATCATATTGGGCTTATAAGCATTCACACTTTTAAGGTCAAATTCTGGTGTTTTTTCTTTAAAGAAATCTTCTACTTTTTTATACTCATCTTTGGTTAATAAATGATCCAATGTGTTGTTTTTCATCATGAAATAATCAGAAAGTTTAATTGCCACAGAATCATTCATCACTAATTCTCCAACTACAACATCTGCTGATTTCAGTTTCTCGTTTACTACTTTCATTGTATCTACAAATTCTTTCCCTATTAAATGATAAGTGCCAAATAAATAAGATGGCTTTTTCAAATCTTTACCAGAAATCTCCCATAATAAAGTATTTTCTGTTTTTTTAGTTTGTGCATTTACGGTAAAACCGAGGCTTAAAAAACAGATTAAAAAGTAGTTGATTAATCTCATGAAATTATATGGATTGATGTAGTTGTTCTCGTATAGAATTTTCTGCAGCTAAGGTTATTTCTTCTGCATTTTTATCGGTTTGATCTATTGGTTTTAAAACCGTCCATTTAATTGGATTAGCAATGTTTAATGGAAACTTACCAAAACGAACAATTTTCCATGAATTTTCAATTGCAACCGGAACCACTAAAGCATTCGATGCTACTTTTAAAAGTGTAGCTATACCGCCGACTTGAAACGTTTTTATCTTACCATCTTTCGCTCTCGTTCCTTCTGCAAATATTACTGCCGACCAATTATTTTCTTTCATCCTACGGCCCAATTTGATAATTTCTGAAATAGCTTGTTTGCTATCTTTGCGATCGATATTTGCACCCCCACCATATTTTAAATTAAATGAAATTGAAGGGATCCCTTTTGTTAATTCAATTTTCGAAATAAATTTAGGTTGATATTTACGCAAATACCAGATTAATCCTGGAATATCGTACATACTTTGATGATTTGCCACAAAGATAATTGGCCTATCCGTTGGTAAATTTTGCTGATTGGTAAACGTAACTGAGTTTAATAAAAACCAGTTGCAGTAGGTTAAGAAAAAATTCATAACGTCTACAGAAACTTTATGTGCTTTATATCCAAAAAAGCGATAACAAATCCATTGTATAGGGTGGAAAATGCAAAGCAATGAAAAGAAGAAAAAGTAAAATATCGGTGTAAAAATGTAGCCTAGTAATTTTTTCATTTGTTAATTAATATAGGTATAAAATTTAACCTTATCTATATATGCTTTCGTTGGTAGGGTTGCTTGTTCTATATTCCCACCCCAATTTACAGATTTTGTGGCCCAAAGATTAAAAATAACATGCATTGGTTTGTTAGGAATAGCTGTTGTAGTAGAATGCACAATTTTACCATCTATTTCCCACTTAATCTCATTAGGAGACCAAATGATTGCGTAATCATGAAATGCTGCAGTAGTATTAAAATCAAGTAGGATTAGTTTGTCATGAGATGTTTTATCTATCCAATTATTTAACGTTATTTCAGTTGGAGATTTTCCACTAATTTCAAAATCTATTTCTTGGTTATCTCCAGCTGGCTGATACAAAAAAAATGCAGTAATACATCCTAAAGCATCTGTAGCTTTAATTCTCGCCTCGAATTTACCATACAAATATGCTTTTTTTGATCTTATTTCAGCAGCAGCATATTCTTTTTTGTGAAATTTTTCCTTTGTTAAGGATAAAATTAATTCGTCGTTTTTAATAGCAACATTCTTAGCAGAAAAGTGAGCTAAATTATTTTCAAACGTATGATTTTCAATCGTCCAATTCGCTTTTAAATTGCTAGTAAAATTATCTATAAATGTTTCTTTTGTCATTTTTGATACAGTACCACAACCACTTACTGTTAAAAGTACTAACAACCAATACAATAAAAATATTTTACGCATTAAACTTTGCCTTCCTGTATTAATATGTGAGTTTTTAAAATAGCTGCTACACTAATGCTATCTGTAATTTTACCATCCATAACCATTTGATAAGCTTCATTAAATGGCATTTTACGAATAATTAATTCCTCAGTTTCTTCTGGAGATGATTCTCCTAATTGTAACTCTTGAGCCAAATAAATAATGGCTAATTCATCACTTACTGAGTTTGATAAATGCATACGTTGAATTTCGGTATAACGTTTTGCAGTCAATCCAGTTTCCTCAGCGAGTTCTCTTTTAGCACTTTCTATAGGGTCTGCTTGTAATTGCCCACCGCCTTCTACAATCTCCCAACTGTACTCTTTTATCGGAAAACGATATTGTCCAACTAGCCATGTGTTTAAATCTACATCTAAAGGCAAAATGCCAATAGCCATATTTTTGAAATGCACTTCACCATAAATTCCTGCCCCGCCAGATGGGTTTAGTACCTGATGTTCTGTTAAAGAAATCCAGTTATTATCGTAAATTTTTTGACTTTCTAAAACTTTCCAAGGGTTACTAATGCTCATGGCCGCAAGATACGGAGCTTTTAATAGGAATGCAAAGCTATACTATTGTTTAGCAGGTGGTGGTGGCGGAACAACAACCTTATTCATTTTCACTTTCGTAAAACGATAATTTAAGCTGAACGTAACGTTACTTGAATTGTTAGTAGAATAACTTTGGGAAGTGAAATTTGTACCCGAATTAAACGAGTTATTATTCTTTCTACCAAAAGGATCGTTTGTACTGATGCGAGCACTTAATGTGTTTTTAAAAAATGATTTCCGAGCACCAAAACTACTATTGATCGATCCTTTATTTCGACCTTGGGCATTAATGTTGTTCGCATAATTTAGGTTAGATTCAAATGCAGTTTTGTAAGGTAATTGCATCGAAAAACCTAAAGATGCTCTTAAACTTAACCCATCTCTATTTAAAGCTGTATTTAATGTTGAACTATATTTGCTTTGAATTATACTAAAGTTTCCATTAGCAGAAATTTTGTTCGTTGGACGAAAATTTCCAATTAACATCAAGGCAAAAGAATTATTTGTACCTACATTATCGAATGTGCTTTCTGAAACCCCATTCTTTTTAACGGTACGATATCTTTCAATAACCCCACGACTAGTAGAATAAGAAATACGCGGTGTAAACGACCATTTTTGTCCGAAAGCGCCAAAACTAAAATCCATTTGGTGAGTGTAAGCTGGTGATAAATCCGGATTCCCGAAAGAAATATTCAAGGTATCGGCATTATTTACTTGTGGATTTAAAGCGTTCTCTCTAGGTCTATTGATACGCACACTATACGTTGCACCAAAATTATATCGCTTTTTAAAAAAATGATTTAAAGATAGGTTTGGAAATAAACTCAAATAAGGACTTACATGATAGCTTGTTCCAGTAGAAAGATCGAAGTTTACATCCGTATATTCTCCTCGTAAACCTCCTTTTAACCCCCATCCGTTTTTACGGTAATTATAAGAAGCGTATCCAGAAAGTATGTTCTCGTTATAAAAGAATTTGTTGGTCAGGTTTTTATTCGTTACAAATTGCTCTGTTTGATAGTTGAAATTTTCTACTAATAAATCGTTGTCATTTTTTCGGTAATTGTACGCAATACCAAATTCTAACTGATCTCTTTTGTTAAACACGGGTTTATCATAATCGAGGTTAAAATTTAATCCACGATTACTAACTTCATTATCGTTTTGCTGTAAACTAGGATTTAAATTAGTTGGAAATGCATATGTTCGATTATATGAACGTAAATCGTAGTTCGCATTTGTGTTTAACGTAACACCCATTGTAAGTTTACCGCCAGTTGTATCTGTTTGTAAATTATAGTCGGCATTAAACACAAAATTGTTGCTGTTACCATCTCCAAGGTTAAGCTGATTACGTAAACGCGTTGGCACTAGCGCTTCATCTATGTAATAAAAGTTGTTGCCAGAATTGCTATTGCTGTTATTAGTGTTGTAATTGGTAGAAAGTCGTAAATTTTGTTTTGGTGTAATATCCCAATCCAAACCTAACCTAAAATTACCACCATTATTCTTACTTCGGTTATTATTAAACTGATTGTAATAAAAAGTAGTGTCAGGAAAAAAGTTAGTTCGATAACTTTCACTGGTTCCTTTGCCAATATTTTCTCGGTATGCTGCACTACCATTTAAATTGTAATTTTTACCACGATAAGATGCGTTGGCATTGGTGTTTTTATTACCTTGGATACCAGCAGTTACACCAATGTTACCATTAAAACCAACCTTAAATCCTTTTTTCATTACGATATTAAGAATGCCCTCTCCATCTCCAGAATATTTAGATGGTGGGTTAGTCATTACTTCAATTTTTTCAATCGCGTCTGAAGGTAATACATTTAGCAAATCTGCGATGTTTGATGTCATGTAATCAGACGGTTTCCCATCTATAAAAACGCGTGTGCTTCGTTTACCAGAAATAGTTGCATTTCCATCAATATCAACCTGTACCATCGGTACATTTTTAAGCACATCAGTAGCGGTACTTCCTTCTGCTAAAACAGATGAGCCAACATTATACGTAATTACATCTGCACCAAATTCTACTAGCGGTTTTTGAGCTGATATTACTACTTCATTTAAATTGCTTTGCTCGCTGCTTAATTTTAGATTGCCTAAATTTTTGTCCGAATCTTTATCTGTAATGCTGATTTCGTTTACAAAAAGACTAGCAAAACCAACATAGCTAACCTTTATTTTATAAGTGCCAGTTTTAAGATTATTAAACTTAAAATACCCATTTTCATCAGTTTGTATAGTTAATAAAGGTTGTTCCGCTGTTGATTCAAAAATAGAAACTACAGCATATGGAATGGGTAATGCACCAACTTCTTCAATAACTTTGCCCCTAATAACACCATTTTCAGCAGCTTTGGCGTCGAATGAAAATAAACTCAGCAGTGTAACGGCAAAAAAATAGAGGAACAGTCTTTTCAAGATTGAGTTAAGATAAAATGGTAAACATAAATTAGTTTAGTAAAGCGACAATATTTACAGTTAAAATACAAATAACAACTATTAATAATAGAACTTTAAGTTATTATTTTTCCTCTTAATCTTTAGTAAATTCGTTTTCCTTATAAGAAGACAAAGGTCGGGGTTGAAGGTTTAAAAAACGAGGAGTAACTATTTTATTACAGCTATATTATGCTCAATTACAGTACTATTTTTGATAACGGTATGACGTATGGTAATTACCGTGAAGTGGTTTATACGCGATTGCTAAAAGGCAAAACCACAGGCGATAATCATTCGCCAGAGATGTTGCATTATACAAAAATGAATAATCATAGAATGGACCGTATTGAAAAAAATATGGTTTTGAGTAGTGATTTATCAAATGTTATTTCAACCATAAAAGGAAAGTATAACTTTTTAGTAATTAGTGAGGGGTGGTGTGGTGATGCCGCTCAGATTTTGCCAGTATTTGAAAGAATAGTTGAAGAAGCAAAAGAGAAATTTCAAATGAAAATCGTTTTGAGAGATGAAAATCTAGCATTAATTGATAATTATCTCACCAATGGTGGAAGAGCAATTCCTGTGGTAATCATATTGGATGAGAATAAAAATCCGATTTTACCAAAGTGGGGACCAAGACCACAAGTTGTGCAAAAATTATTAAAACAATGGAAAGAAGAAAGCGATGATATGGGTTTAATTGCAGAGCAATTACATGGGTGGTATGCAAAAGATAAAACGCAAACTACCCAATCAGAATTAGTAGAGTTATTAAAACAATTGGAGTAATTTAATCTACTGTAACAGTTAACCCCTCTTGTTGTAATATTTTACGGTAAACTTCCATTTCTGTAAAAGAACCTTCAAGTACTGCACATTTACCCTTATTATGTACTTCCCAAGCAATTTTTTCACCTTGCGCTTCGGTATAATCTAAGTATTTCATCATACACCAAATCACATGTTCAAAGGTATTTACATCATCGTTCCATAAAATTAGGCGATGAACGGTTTTTAAAGAAGTAAGAATCTCCTCTAATGTAAATGTTTCTTCCTTTGTTTCTGTTGACATGATGCAAAAATAAGGAATTTTTAGTAGTTTATGATGAATAGACTATAGGTTATTGGTCAGCTACTATTCATCAAATTAGTTACATTTGTTCTTCAAACCAAATTGTATGCAAAGTTCAAAAATTGCCGGAATAGGATATTATGTGCCTAAAAATAAATATACCAATACCGATTTGTCTCGTTTTATGGATACCAATGATGAATGGATACAAGAACGTACGGGCATACAAGAACGTCGCTTTGCAGATAGATTAGAAGAAACCACAACAACAATGGGTGTTGAGGCCGCAAAAATTGCAATAGAACGAGCTGGCATTACCGCTCAAGATGTCGACTTTATTATTTTCGCTACACTTAGTCCAGATTATTATTTTCCAGGTTGTGGCGTTCTATTACAGCGTGAAATGAAAATGAAAGAAGTCGGTGCGCTCGATGTTCGTAACCAATGCTCTGGTTTCTTATACGCATTATCTGTTGCCGATCAGTTTATTAAAACCGGCATGTATAAAAATATTTTAGTAGTTGGTGCCGAAAAACATTCTTTTGCAATGGATTTTGAAACCCGTAGTCGAAACGTTTCGGTCATATTTGGCGATGGCGCAGGGGCTGTAGTTTTGCAACCCACACAAAAAGAAGGACAAGGAATTTTAAGTACACATTTGCATAGCGATGGTGCAGATGCAGAAATTTTAGCCATGTTTTATCCGGGTTCGCATGCCAATAAATGGATGAAGGATAAACCGGGATACCCTGATCAAGAATTGGGCGGTTTATTTATGACAACAGAACAATTGGAAGGTGGTGCTGCATTACCTTATATGGATGGACCTGCAGTGTTTAAAAAAGCAGTTGTTAAATTTCCAGAGGTGATTAAAGAAGCACTAAAAGCTAATAATTTAACTGAAAAAGACATTGATTTATTAGTGCCACATCAAGCGAATTTGCGCATCAGTCAATATGTGCAACAATTACTAGGGTTAAGCGATGATAAAGTCTTTAATAACATCCAAAAATACGGTAATACTACAGCTGCATCGGTACCAATTGCGTTGTGTGAAGCTTGGGAAGCTGGAAAAATTAAAGAAAACGACTTAGTTTGTTTAGCTGCTTTTGGATCTGGTTTTACGTGGGCAAGTGCTTTAATTAGATGGTAAGTTGAAAAGGATAGCGATAATATTATTTTTTCTATGCAGTACAAGTGTAGTGTTTGGTCAAAAAAAAATTAATTCAAGTATTGAAATTCAAATATTAAAAGGTTTTGGTGGAGAAGATTATACCTTATCTATTTATAGAACAAATAAATCAATAAAAATTTTGTACAAACACCGAGATAGTGTTTCGTACAAATTAAACAATGATTTAGAATATAAAAAATGTTTTGAGCTTGTAGATTCATTGCTCTTAAAAAACGAGAAATATGATTCAAATAAATTTATACTAATTAACAATAGGATGAAGGCAATCGAGTCTTCCTATAGTTATTATAGAAAAGATAGCTTGATCTTTAAAAGAAAAGTAAACAGAGAATTTGATATTCTTTTAGATTCTGTATTTAGTTCATCAACTGAGAAACTTGAAAATAAAACTCCTAACGTAACTAGACTTGTACTAGATGGACATTCAGTAAACTTTATAATTAATAAAGGTAAAATTTCAAGAAAAATTTATACACAATCTCCTGATTTAGAAAGCCATCCTTTGTTAACTAAGCTACAACAGGGAGTAATGATTGAATATAAAAAAAGGAGGAATAGAGATTTTATAACCAATAAAGCAAATTAACAATACAAAGATTTATGTTCAAACTAGGTGATTTTGTCCGTTTTGTAGACGAAAAGAGAGAAGGATATATAACGAGAATGATTGATGCGCAAACATTAGGCGTAACAGATACAGATGGATTTGAAATACCTGTAGCAATAAGTAATTTAACGCATGTTCATGGCCATAGTGCGAATACAATTACACAAAGTGATCATCAAAAGCCCATTATCGTTGACGAAGGATTTAAAGAAACTGGAATTTTCTTAGCGGTTGCTGAGGATTCAAAAGCAAGTGCTGTTGCGCATTTCACCTTACTAAATAATACATCTTATCAACTCTTGTTAAGTTTAAAAACCGATAAAAAGGGAATTTATAAAGGTGAATTTGCAAGTGTAGTACAACCTAAAACAAGTACACAAATTTATAGCGCAAATTTGAGTGATTTAGAAATTTGGCCTGAATTTATTTTTCAAATATTGTATTTTACTACAGCAAATATTAAACCTGTTGCACCCTTAAATTTAACAAAGAAGTTTAAGGCTAAAGATTTCAGTGGAGCGAAAAAACAGATTCCAGAAATCAATAAATACGCATGGCTGATCCAATTAGATGAACCAGTGCAGTTAATAGATGCGCAAAAATTAAAAGAAAGTTTTTTTAGAGGAGAAACCGAGAAGCCAAAAGTTTTAAAGCCTGCTACCGAAATAGATTTACATATCGAGAAGTTGAGAGACGATTATCAGTTTTTAAATCAATCTGAAATTATTGATATACAGTTAACTTATTTTCAGCAAATGCTGGATGCAGCAATTGTTCATCAACTCCCATCAATTGTATTTATTCATGGTGTAGGCAACGGAACATTAAGACATCACATTCATAAAACAATCAGCAAGCATCCGCAGGTGCGTACCTTTATGGATGCCCGCAAAGAGAAGTTTGGTTTTGGCGCTACAGAAGTAATATTTAAAGTTTAAGCTCCAAATTGACGCAAGTGATGATCGGTATGTTTCCACAATAAAACATCCCACTGTTCTGTACTCATTTTACCAAAAATTGGATGTTTTATGGCAAGAGTATCTTTTTGAGCATCAAACTTGTTAATTAAGTTGATAAGATTTTGTTTTTCTGCTTCTAAATTTGGATCAAAGTTCACGACAAACTTTTATGAGTTGGCAGATTTTCTCAAATGGTTCTTCTTTCATTAATTTCTTTTTAATGATTGGGCCTAAGATCATAAAAATTAAATTGCTGTGTAATTTTAATTCGCCAATGCTCACTTTAATTGGCGCTTGCGTATGCAATAACATTTGCGATGGCAACATTTTACCCCATTGTCTTTCGCTGTTTTCATTGATAGATTGAATGCGATTGATAATTTCTTCCCGTTCTTGAGTGTTAAATAAGGATTTCATTTGAGTAGTTTTATTAAAATGATTAACTCCCTTTTGCAGATCTTGTCATTTGTTCTAACATATCCCACATCTCCGATGGGATGGCCTCTAATCCGTTCATTTGCCCAGCACCTTGCAACCATTCACCACCATCAATTGTAATTACTTCGCCATTAATATAACCAGCAAAATCACTGATCAAGAACGCAGCTAAATTGGCTAATTCTTGGTTTTCACCAACACGTTTTAAAGGTACACGCTTTTTGAAATCGAATTTCTCGGCCAAATCTCCAGGTAATAATCTATCCCATGCGCCTTTTGTAGGGAAAGGACCAGGTGCAATAGCATTGGTACGAATACCATATTTACCCCATTCTACCGCTAACGATCTAGTCATGGCAAGTACGCCGCCTTTAGCGCACGCTGAAGGAACCACATAAGCCGAGCCAGTAAAAGCGTAAGTGGTCACAATGTTTAAAATGCTCGCAGGCTGTTTGGCTGCAATCCAATGTTTGCCAAAAGCTAGGGTGCAATTTACTGTTCCTTTTAAAACGATATCTATAATACTTGAGAAAGCATTGGCTGATAAACGTTCTGTTGGTGAGATAAAATTACCTGCTGCATTGTTTAGTAAGCCATCTACTCTGCCAAACTTTTCGATGGTTTTAGCAAGTACCATTTCAACTTGTTCATAATCTCTTACATCGCATTGCACCGCTAAAACTTGTCCACCAGTTTCTGCAGCCATTTCATCAGCGGTCTTTTGTAATACTTCAAGTTTGCGACTGGTAATTACCAAATTGGCTCCCAATTTTAAAAAGTAAGTTCCCATGGCACGACCTAATCCTGTGCCACCTCCTGTTACTACTATGGTTTTGCCTTTTAAAGCATCGTCTTTTAACATGGGTTCGTTATACATCTAGCTGGTTTTTTTGTTTCGTTGGTTTTTACTATTTCTTTTGGAGACTATCAATAATTGTTTTTAAAATTGCTCTGGTACTTGGCGACCACCATTGCTTCAACATAATCTCTAAGTCCGCACTTTGATCGGCACTTGTACTTTCTATCAATTCCCTTCTAATATTTAATTTGCTTTGCGACCACGTGTTTCTTTCATAAGCCATATACTTTCTGGCTCTACGCTCTGCTGCAGTTAAAATGCTTTCTGGTTTTACCAATTCATCTACCAAACCAATAGCCAATGCCTCTTCTGGATTAAAAAGTTTTCCTTCTAATAAACTTCGGGTAGCATCGGCTTTGCCCAACCAAAATGAGTATAAACTAAAAATACTATTAGGCACAATAATCCCAACAGGAACTTCATTTAAACCGATAATATATTTCCCTTCAGCCATTACACGGGCATCACAAGCTAATGCAATTACACAGCCACCCGCAGGGCTATGACCATTTATTGCCGCCACTAAGGGTTTATTAAAAGAAGTAATTTTAGCTACAAAGTTTAAAAACAAATGCCAAAAACTTTTAGCCTCCTCTTCATTATAATTGTATAATTCTATTAAGTCTAAACCTGCAGAAAAGAAGTGCTCTTTGCCAGTAATTAGTACCCCACCAATAGTTTGATCCATTTCTATATTGTTTAGCATATCAGTTAATTCGATAACCATTTCTTGGTTTAACGAATTAGATTTAGGTCTGTTCAGACTAATAATTGCTAAACGATCTTTTATCGTGACTTCTATTGTTTTCATAAGATTGATTATTTTACTTCGTAAGCATAAACTTTTCTGGCCAAATTTCCATCTACATCTATTCCTTCAATTACAATTCTATACATACCAGATTGGCCTGTATTGTAATAATTCAGATTTGCTTTTCCAGTTGTGTCTGATACTAAATGTGGATTCCAATATACAGTTGATCTTAAATCTGGTTTTGGATCTGGAGTTGCATCATATTTTGGCGAATAGAATTGTCTAACTTGATAATATCCCTTTGGGGCATAAGTAACTATTCCTGGTGAATATCTAGCGTAATTACTTTCTGTACCAGCTCCTCTTTTTGTGGTAACTACAATAACACCACTAGAGCCGCGACTGCCATAAATTGCAGTATTACCAATACTTTTTAAAACCTCAACACTTTCTACGTCTTGCACATTAATATCATCTAATTGGAAATCACTTCCCATATTAATTCCATCTAAAACAATGCTCATAGGACCTCCATTTGCACGGGTAGAATAAGCTTTTCCATCACGGATCATTATACCAGCAACTCGTCCTTGTAAATACATAGAAAGTGAGAAAGCAGTTTCTAAATCTTTCGCAGTAGCTACAAAATCTGCACGACCAGCACCATTCAAATTTGAGGAGTTTGGAGCAGGATTTTTCTTTTCAACAATGTTTACTGTTTTGAGCGTTATTGTTTTATTTAGAAAACCCCTTTTAGTTTGTTCATCAAAATATGTAGCACTTTGTGCTAAATACGGCATTAAAGTTTCATTCACATTAACCTCAACATCTCCTGTGTTCTTATTGATAGTAACTACTTGATTAGGCACTATATCAAGGTCTATTTGTGTGTTTTTATTGTTTTTATCGGTACGAGCTTGTACAACAAATTTGATATTCTCTGTAAAATCAATTTGATCGAAGTTAAAGCGTCCATTAGCATCGCTTAAGGTATCAATAACAAAAAAACCATTTGTATTAGAAAATAGTACAACTTTTCCTTTAGCTACTGGTTTACCCCCTTTGGTAATAGTGCCACTTATTTTTAAGTGTTTTTCCGGTTGATACGTTATTGCTGGAAATTGATTATTGATAATGTTTTTCCAGTTTATTTTTCTCCAACCTTGTGTAAGTAACAGATTATCTAATTCATTGCGAGTTTTTGAATCATTTTTTAAGAAATAATGATTCGGTTTTTCTACATATCCTGCTAAATCTGATGTCAATAAAAGACTAGTTAAAATGTTACTTTCATTTTCTAAATCTGGAGCTACAGCAGCTGTATTTGTAATGGCTACAGAAAAACTTCCTTGTATTGGTTTTGCATTATTGGTTGTAGTTAAGGTTAAATCTACATTCCCTCGTTTACTATAAGTTGGTTTTAAATTCTGAACACTTATGTCAATTTTATCGTGGTTATTATTTACAAAAGCTAAACGTTCCGCAACCGGCAAATTATCAGCAGAAAATAATGTAAGTTGAATAATACCAGATGGAAATTCGGATTTAGGAACAGCTACTGAAATTAATTGTTTTTCTGTGGAAAGTTTGGTTACAAAATAAACATCACCATTATGTTGCCCTACTAGTTTAAGCTCCCCTTTATTCATTACATCAGTAGTTAATATTACTTTTACGCTCATTTTAGCACTATCTGTATTATTTACAGAAAGTACATAACCACTAATTTGCGGTTTAGGTAAGGTTATACTTTTTTCCGATCCATTGGGAAGTTTAACTTTTGCAGTATACATTTTCCCTGGAAGTGGATTCAAAATAAAAGACCCCATTCCTAAATAGGCAGTCTCAAATTTTAGAATTTCATTGTTATCGTTATCCAAAACTCTACCACTTACATTTTCTCCTAATCCATTTGCATTAATGGCTTTAATGGCAACTTTACTTGGCAAGCCCTCTACTAAATTTCCTCCTTCTGGGAAAAATTGAACATCAACATCGGCAGATGTAGATTTAATAGGAATAACTTTAACTACAGTTTGTTTATCAGCCATTGTAATGGTAGCAGTGATTTTGCCCGACTTGTATACATTAGGCTGGGTATTTAGAATAGGAATATTAATTTCTCCATTTTCATTGGTGGTTGCCTTGCCTTTAGAAATGTTTCGAGCATTTAACTGCACCTCATAGTTCACTAAATTATTTGCATACGGTTTACCATCCTTATCCAAAAATTGAATTGTACTGTTTACCTTTTCTGTATTATTTTCTTTGCTATATTGATTGTTGGTTTTAGTGAAAACTTTATTTGCCCAAGAGTTCCCGATTTTAATAGTTTTATCAAAAAAGAATTCTGGTCCGGCATTTCTCATCCACTGTGTATATGCTCTAATTCTATAATTTCCTTCATTTAACGAATCGGTCAATTTAAAATCTCCCCATGAAATTCCACTTTGCATTTGCAATTTGACTTGCCTTTTAACAGAATCTTTCTCGTTAATTAATTCTACATATAAAATATTACTAATGGTTGAGGGTAGGGAAGTTTTGCTATCAACTACATAGGCTTTAAACCAAATATCATCACCTATCGCATAATAAGGCTTGTCGAGGTGTAAATAAACTTTTTCTTGCGGATACTTCTTCGTGAATTCTTCGAGCTTTTTAAGTAATTCAGTAAATGGATCATCGTCTGTAATAAAAGCAGAAAAACTGAATAAAGAGAGGAGCGTAATGGCTAGGATAAGAAGTTTTCGTTTCATGTATGAAAATAATAAAGCCTTAAGTTACAAAAACCTAAGGCTTTATTAAAATAAGTAATTAAAAAGTTAGTTGATTACCTAAAATGTGTTTTTCCACATCATGCTTTCTACAGGTTTAGTAGTTTTATTATTGTATTTAGCATCGTTTTTAGTGTTGTACATGTTTTCTATATTACCATCAACCAAAAAATAAATGAGTTGGCCAATTGGCATACCTGCATAAATACGAACAGGTTGTGCACAAGAAATTTCTAAAGTCCAAGTGTTACAAAAACCTACATCTCCTTTGCCAGCTGTAGCATGTATATCTATACCCAAACGACCTGTGCTACTTTTGCCTTCTAAAAATGGAACGTGAGCATGAGTTTCGGTATATTCTAAAGTTACGCCTAAGTATAAAGTGCCAGGCTGTAATACAAAACCTTCTTTTGGTATTTCGAAATGATCTATTTTATTGTGTGCTTTGGCATCTAAAACACGATCTTTATACGTGGCCAGATACTTGCCTAAATGCACATCGTAAGAATTGGTACCGAGACAATTTAAATTAAAAGGTTCTATAATAATGGTGCCTTTTTCTATTTCTTCGAGAATGCGTTTATCTGAAAGTATCATTTTTATGAAGTATTTTGGACTAAATTATGATTAATTTAAGATACTTTTGCATTGATTTTCTAAATAAGAGATGCCAGTAGTTTTTAATAAAAAAATTGATGATCAAACCGTACTAGCTGTATGGAAGATTGAAGAAACAGAAGAGCAGTTACTCTCTGGTTTGCAACTTAAACAACATGAGCTAGATATTATCTCGTCTTTAAGTAATGGGAAGAGAGCGTTACATTGGTTAAGCACTCGTTTATTGCTACGAACTATGCTTAACACAGCAGATTATATAGATTGCCGAATGGATGATCATGGCAAACCTTACCTTGTTAATTCCGAAGCTTATATTTCTTTAAGTCATTCGTATGATTATGCAGCAGTTATCATTAGTAAAGAAAAACAGGTTGGCGTTGATATCGAATTGATTAAAATGAAAATCAAGAGTATTAAGCATAAGTTTTTATCTGATGTTGAGCTTGCGCAAAAACAAATTGGCGATAATACAAATGGTTTATATGTTGCTTGGTGTGCGAAAGAAGCAATTTACAAATGGCATGGAAAAAAAGGGTTAGAGTTTAAACAACATATACACATCAAACCATTTAAATTAAAAGATGAAGGTTCTTTACAAGCACTTGTAGAATTACCAACAGGAACAAGAGAATTAGCTGTAAACTACTTTAAAACTAAAGATGGGTATATGTTAGGGTACGTGGTTGCTTAATTAACTAAGATGAACAAGAAAGTTAAGTTTGTAGATTGGGGTTTAATTGATTATCAAAATGCTTGGACAAAACAAGAAGAAATTTTTGATAAAACGGTTGCTTTAAAAGGCAGAAATAGAACTGAAAATACGGAGATTGAAACCCCTAATTATCTTGTTTTTTGCGAACATCCACATGTATATACTTTAGGCAAAAGCGGACATCCAGAAAATTTATTATTGGATGAAGAAGGCTTGAAAAATAAGCAAGCAACGTATTATAAAATTAATCGCGGGGGCGATATTACCTATCATGGCCCTGGGCAACTAGTAGGCTATCCAATTTTAGATCTAGATAATTTTTTTACAGACATCCATTTATATCTCAGAACATTAGAGGAAGCGGTTATTTTAACACTTGCCGATTATGGAATTAATGCTGATCGTTACCCAGGTTATACAGGTGTTTGGCTAGATGCTGATAATGAAAAAGCCCGAAAAATTTGTGCTTTAGGAGTGCGTTGTAGCAGATGGGTAACCATGCATGGCTTTGCATTTAATGTAAATGCTGATTTAGATTATTTCAAAAATATTGTTCCTTGCGGGATAGACGACAAGGACGTAACTTCTTTAGAAAGAGAATTGGGGCGAAAATTAAATATGGAAGAAGTAAAAGAAAAACTCAAACATCATATTGCCATATTATTTGAAATGGAATTAGTTTAGCTAATTTAAATCTTCAGCCTAAAAATTTACGTAAATTAAAAGATGAAATTTAGCCTTGGTTTTCTGTCTTTATGTTTATTATTGGCCTGTAATAAAAATGTAGAAAAGGCAATGATACAAACTCCAACTACCACAAATAAATCATCCTTAACTTATCTGGCCCTTGGCGATTCGTATACCATTGGTGAAGCTGTTCCGCAAAAAGAAAGTTTCCCATATCAGGTGAGTTCTATGCTAAATGATCAAGGATTAATGTTTGCCGCTCCAAAAATTATTGCAAAAACAGGTTGGACAACAGGCGAACTGCAGTCTGCTATCAAAGCTGAAAAAATTACAGAAACTTACAATGTAGTTACTTTGCTCATCGGGGTGAACAATCAATATAGAGGAAATTCTCAAGCAGAATATCGTGTGCAATTTGCAGCATTATTGCAAACAGCTATTGGTTTTGCTGGGGGAAATAAAAAGCATGTATTTGTAGTTTCAATTCCAGATTGGGGCGTAACACCTTTTGGAAAAGGAAGTGGTAGAAGTACAGCCACAATTGCACAAGAAATAGATGCATTTAATGGAATATGTAAAGAAGAAACTTTAGCAATGGGCTTGAGTTATATTGATATTACACCGGGTTCAAGAAATGCAGCAACAGAAACTTCTTTAGTAGCTAGCGACGGATTACATCCTTCTGGTAAAATGTATAGCGAATGGGCAGTTAAAGTTTCAAATGCAATTGCCACTGCGTTTAAGTAACTATTAAAAACTTAAATTGATCTAGAAGTCAGCTGATTATAATCCATTATTAGCGTTTTTAAAAACTCAAGTTCATTCATTCCATTAGGTACAACAATACCCAAATGATTAGAAACTCTAGCCGCCATGTGGTAAACTAAATCGTGGTTTCTGGTTTTGTAATAGGTATTTAAAACTTCGTGAATAAGTTCAATATCCCTATCAGTCATCTGATTTACACTAGCGAAAACTGGGTTATATTCTTCGGCAACTGGATGAAAAGCAATGTGCTGAAATTGTGTACGCGGAACGGTTTTAATTAATGTTGTACCCGCAACAATATCGCCAATGCGCTGCTTATTCTCACTAACAGCTACGCAAATTAATCCGCCTACCCATGCCGTTAACGGGAAATCGACAATTCTAAAAACCCATCGTATAAAATACTGACCAAGGCTTGCTTGTGCGCCATCAAGGCTGATGACTTTAATTTTTAATAATCTTTTGCCTATGCTCTGACCATTCATAAAAACCTCACAAAGCAAATCATAAAATACATAACCAGCACCATAAATAATAAGCATGATGGTATCAAATAAACCTGAACCAGAAAGTCCAGTCATGGAAAACACGATTAGAAAAACAAAAAAGACAGCAATAAATAAACCGATGTCAATTAGCCAACCTGCAACACGTTCGCCTAAACCCGCAACGGGATAATCAATATCAATATGTTGACTAGTATTTACTTTAACGGTTTCCATGGTCTCAAATATAATAGGGATTTTTATTTTTTATTGACTAATTAAAATTTTGTTTTATTTTAACGGAAATTTAACCGGGGAAATTAATTTTATGAGAGAAGCGCTGTTTGTGAAGCAGAATTCCGATAAATGGAAGAGCTACGAAGTTTTACAAACGAATAACCCCGATGAATTAGCTCATCGTTTTATAGATGTTACAAATGATTTAGCATACGCAAAAACCTTCTATCCAAAATCTCAAACTACTGCATACTTAAATGGAATAGCATCGGTTTTGCATCAAGCTATTTATAAAAATAAAAAAGAAGAAAAAGGTCGTTTTGCCCGCTACTGGAAATACGAATTACCTTTGTTATTTCATCAATATCGCAAGCAAATAATTTACTCATTTATTTTTTTTGTTATCGCCGCTAGTATTGGAGCATTATCTGCCAAATATGATGATCGTTTTGTTCGCTTAATTATGGGCGACAGCTATGTAAACATGACAAATGAAAACATTGCAAAGGGAGATCCTTTTGGTGTTTACAAGAAAACAGGAGAATTTCAAATGTTCTTTCGAATTGCTGCAAACAACGTTTGGGTTTCGTTAGTAATGTTTGTAAGCGGCGTACTTTTTTCTATCGGGCCAGTATTTTTTCTATTAAAAAATGGAATAATGCTTGGTGCATTTGAATATTATTTTTTTAGCAAAGGCTTAGGCACACAATCTATTTTAGTAATTTGGATTCATGGAACATTAGAAATATTAGCCATCATTATTGCAGGCGGTGCCGGATTAGTGTTAGGTCATGGTTTGCTTTTTCCAAAAACACATACACGTTTAGTAGCCTTTAAAAACAGCGCTAAAGATGCCACAAAAATAGCATTAGGTATTATCCCCATCATTTTAATGGCAGCATTTTTCGAAAGCTTTATTACCCGTCATACCGAAATGCCAATTTGGTTGAGCATAAGTATTTTAGCAGGTTCCTTAATTTTTATGGTTTGGTATGTAATCATTTATCCAATACAATTATATAAACGCACTCAAACAAGCAACGATGAAAGATAATATAGAATTTAAAAAAATAAGAGAATTTGGAGATATTATAGGAGATACTTTTGTTTTTATTAAACAAAATTTTAAGCCATTAATGGCAGCTTATTTCTCATTAACAGGTATTTTTATTTTGGGTGGGATGTTAAGTTCAATAATGGCCCAATTGCAAATAGTAGATTTAAGTGAAAGTGGCGGTTATACTGGAAGCGGCCCATTTGCAAAAATATATAGCATGGGATTTAGTTATGTGCTCATGATCATTTTTTTGATTTTAAGTTATACCTCCATGTATGTTTCAATCTTAAGTTACATTGCGCTCTATGTAGAAAAGGGAAATTTACGCCCTACAGTTGCAGAGGTATGGGCTTATTTTAAATATTACTATTTTAGAATGTTGGGTAGTGGTCTATTAATGACCATCTTTTTAATGCTTTGTTTTGCATGTTGTCTCCTTCCTGGTATTTATGTTTTCCCTGCTGTGACGTTATTTTATGCAGTTATGATTTTAGAGAACGGAAACTTCTCTCATGCTTTTGAACGCTCATTTAAATTATTAAAAGATGAATGGTGGATTACTGCAGCAACTTTATTGGTTATCTATGTTATTTTTTATGCTTGCAGTATGATTGTTCAATTACCTGCCATAATTGTTGCAATGGTCGGTGCATTTACACATGCGGAGCAACCTATTACAAGAACTTATGTTTTTATTTCTTCAATATCGCAACAGATAGCTTATATTTTTATGATTATTCCAATCGTTTGTTCAACCTTAATTTATTTTAATTTGGTAGAACGAAAAGAAAGCCTTGGCTTATTAAACAGAATTGATGGTTTGGGTCAGAATTCAAATCAAGCCGAAACTCCAGAAGAATATTAAATGCGCTTAGGCCTGGTTTTCTTTATCTTTTTTATCTGGACAAGTATTGTGCAAGCAACTGCGGTACAAACACCGGTTGCCAAGCTTGTAGTTAAAAAAGGTATTGTTTTAAAATCAGATAGTAGTAGAATAGATCTGAGAAAATTTGATGAAACAGCGGTTAAAAAATATAGCCAACAAAAGGAATTTATTTACGATGATGTTGCGCCACAAAGTTTAAGTCTATGGGATCGCTTTTGGAGATGGGTTTGGCGATTAATTAATAGGGTTTTTAGTGGAGGAATTACTAGCAACATTATTAAATACATTTTAATAGCCGTTGTAATTGCTCTTGTTGTTTTTATTGCTATTAAATTAATTGGATTAGATTATAAATTCCTAACGGGAAAATCTAAAACTGTTGCTATACCTTTTGAAGAAAGTTTAGAAAATATTCATGAAATTGATTTCGATGAGCAAATTGATTTTGCTTTACAAAACGCAAACTACCGCCTTGCTGTACGACTTCTATATTTAAAAACATTAAAACAATTGAGTGATAAAGAGCTCATTAACTGGCAGCCAGAAAAAACGAATCAGACTTATGTTTTAGAGTTAGAAAACGAAAATTATAAACAAGAATTTAATACGCTAACTCATCAATTCGAATACATTTGGTATGGCGAATTTTTTATAGACAAACTCAGTTTCGAATCAATTAATCAATCCTTTTTACAGTTTAATCATAAAATGAGATGAACAGCGGATTGAGAAGATATTTAATAATTGGCAGTATTTTAATAGTGGGATATTTGGTAGTTCAATATTTTAAACCAAAGCCAACTAATTGGGCACCTACCTATCTATCTGAAGATAAAATTCCATTTGGCACTTACATTTTACGTCAAAGAATTAACGATATTTTACCAAACACTACCATAAAGACAGTTCAATCTGCAGTTTATAATAACTTAAAAGAAAGACCAAAAGGGCAATCCAATTATTTTATTATCGCTTCAAACTTAAAGGTAGATAAATTGGATTACAGCGAAATGGTAAAGTATATGGAAAGTGGAAACAACATTTTTATTGCTGCTTTCCAAATTCAAGGTATTTTATTAGATACTTTAAAACTGCAAATTACATCCGATTTTAATTTTCAAAATAAGCGTAAATATCCAATCAACTTTGTTAATCCATCCTTAAAAAGAGATTTGGATTATTATTTTGACAAAGGTATAAGTGGACAATATTTTTTTAAAGCAGACACAACAAGAGCTATTGTTTTAGGCAAAAAACAAGATGAATTTGCAAATTTCATTCAATATAAATTTGGTAAAGGCTCTTTATTTATACTGCCAAACCCACAATTATTAACCAATTATAGTTTGCTGAGGGAAGATGGATTAGATTATGCAGCCAAGGCGCTTTCTTATTTGCCAAAGGCCGAAACTTTAATTTGGGATGAACATTTTACCCGACCAGATGAACAAGATAGCTCGGTTTTAAGAGTTCTTTTTAAATACGACGAATTAAAATGGGCTTATTACATTGCACTACTTAGTTTAGTCGCTTTTATTCTATTTGAAATTAAAAGAAGACAACGAATAATCCCAGTTGTAGAACAATTAAAAAATACTTCTGTAGAGTTTGCAGAGGTAGTAGGTCGAGTGTATTATCAGCAGCGCAATAATAGGGACATTGCAGAAAAAAAAGTGAACTATTTATTAGAATATATCCGCACAAAGTATCGCTTAAAAACGTTGGATTTAAATCAGGAATTTAAAATAGCACTGATCAATATTTCTAGTGTATCAGCAGATATAATAGATGAACTCTTAGAAGAAATAACATACCTTAAAGCGGGGCAAATGGTGAAAGACCAACAGCTAATCCGTCTAAATAAATTAATTGAACAATTTTATAAGCAAGACCAATAAATATGGAACAGGAAGTGTTTAATCAACGAACCGATTTGAGCCAATTAAGTGCCGCAGTAGATCAAATTAGGCAATCTTTAAGCCATGTAATCATTGGTCAAAAAGGGACTATAGATCTTTTAATTGCAGGTTTATTGGCAGACGGACATCTTTTATTAGAAGGTGTACCGGGTGTGGCGAAAACCTTGAGTGCTAAATTAGTAGCAAAATGTATTTCAGCAACATTTTCTAGAATGCAATTCACGCCAGATTTAATGCCATCCGATGTATTAGGAACTGCAGTATTTAGTCCAAAAACAGCTGAGTTTCAATTTAGGCAAGGACCTATTTTTGGCAATATCATTTTGGTAGATGAGATTAATCGAGCGCCTGCAAAAACCCAGTCTGCTTTATTTGAAGCCATGGAAGAACGCCAAATTACAGTAGATGGAAACACATATAAATTGGAGGAGCCTTTTATGGTTTTGGCAACTCAAAACCCAATAGAACAAGAAGGTACATATCGCTTACCTGAAGCGCAGTTGGATCGTTTTCTATTTAAAATCGAAGTGAAATACCCTTCATTAGAAGAAGAAATAGAAATATTAACGAGCCAACATCAACAAAGAACGGAAGACCAATTAAAAGAAATTGAACCTGTTTTATCTGTTGAGCAAATTAAAGAGTTAAGAGCAACTATCAAATCGTTGTTTGTGGAGCCTAAATTACTAGCTTACGTTGCGCAAATTACGCATGAAACTCGTCATAATAAATCGTTGTATCTAGGTGCATCACCAAGAGCATCTTTGGCTATGGTAAATGGTGCAAAGGCTATTGCTGCAATGGCTGGTCGCGATTTCGTAACACCAGATGATATTGTAAAAGTAGCTGCACCAGTGTTAGCACATCGCATTATGCTAAGTCCAGAAAAGGAAATGGAAGGACTAACAACTGCTGATGTGGTTGCGCAAATTATTAAAAAAATAGAAGTGCCGAGATAGTGAAGAACCTATTTAGAAAATATTATACGGACCTATTTTTAGGTAAAAGATTATTCATCTCCAGTGGTGTATGCGTAACACTGTTTTTATTTTCTTTCTTCATGCCGTTTTTTGGCGATTTACCTTACATGCTTTTTGGTATATTACTCATTTTAGTTATACTAGATCTCTTTTTATTGTACAGAAATAATAGAGGTGTTTTTCTTCGCAGAGATGTGCCGGAAAGGTTAAGCAATGGAGATGATAATGAACTTAAAATTTACATTGAAAACTTTTATCCTTTTCAAATTAGTGTAGGAATTATCGATGAAATTCCATTCCAATTCCAAAAACGTGATTTATGGTTTACAGCTAATTTATTATCGCGAGAGCAAAAATTAATTACCTATACTTTGCGACCAACTAAACGTGGTGAGTATAATTTTGGATTAACACGATTATATGTGCAATCACCTTTGGCATTAATAAGTCGTCGATTTAGTGTTGGTGAAGATAAAGGTGTACCGGTATACCCTTCGTTTTTAAAATTAAGACAATACGAATTAATGGCTGTTTCGAATTGTTTAACCGATATCGGGATAAAGAAAATGAGGCGAATAGGCCATAGTATGGAGTTTGACCAAGTTAAAAACTATGTTGCTGGCGATGATTACAGAACTGTAAACTGGAAAGCAACAGCTCGTAAAGGCGATTTAATGGTCAACTCTTTTACCGATGAAAAAGCACAACATATTTATTGCGTAATTGATAAATCGAGAGCAATGAAAATGCCTTTTGAAGGGTTGAGTTTACTCGACTATGCTATTAATGCCAGCTTGATTTTAAGTAGCGTAGCGTTAGTAAAACAAGATAAAGCAGGGCTGATTACGATAGCTGAAAAAACGGGAAGTTTAGTGCCAGCAGATCGCCGACCAACGCAACTTAACAAAATTATGGAGGTGTTATATAAAAGAGAAAACTCGTTATTTGGAAATGGATATGGAGGCTTTATATATCAGTGTGAGGGCTGTTTTAAAACAACGAAGTTTGGTGGTATTCTTTACCAATTTCGAAAGCATGTCGGGATTAGAAAGGCAATTACCCTTTTTAAAACGCATAGCTAAATTTCATTTGCTATTGGTTGTGTTTTTTGAGAATACCACATTAAAATCGTTAAGTGAAGAACCTGCACAAGATATTGAAGGTATTTACATTAAAACTATCGCAGAGAAATTTGCTTTCGAAAAGAAATTAATGGTTAAGGAATTAGCCAAACATGGTATTTTAAGTTTGTTAACCCCACCTCAAAAATTAACGGTTAATGTGGTAAATAGATATTTGGCAATTAAAGCAAAGCAGCAGATTTAAGGTTTGAAAACCTAGCACTCTGGTAAACTCAATGGAATATTCGTTGCCAAGCCACCATCAGAAGTCTCTTTGTATTTAGAGTTCATATCTAATGCAGTTTCCCACATCGTATTTACTACCGCATCTAAACTTACTTTTGCCTTATCAGGATTACTTTGCAACGCCAATTGACTTGCAGTTATTGCCTTGATGGCGCCCATTGTGTTGCGTTCTATACATGGAATTTGTACTAAGCCGCCAATCGGATCGCAGGTTAAACCTAAATGATGTTCCATCGCTATTTCAGCGGCCATTAAAACTTGTCGTTGCGAACCGCCCAAACATTCTGTTAATGCAGCAGCAGCCATTGCTGATGATACTCCAATTTCTGCCTGACAACCGCCCATCGCTGCAGAAATTGTGGCGCCCTTTTTAAATATACTTCCAACCTCTGATGCACAAGCAATAAACTGAATTATTTTCTCTTCATCATACCCATCGCAAAAGGCAATATAATATTGCAAAACTGCTGGTATTACACCCGCCGCTCCATTTGTTGGCGCTGTAACTACTCTGCCAAAAGCTGCATTCTCTTCATTAACAGCCAAAGCAAAACAACTTACCCAGTCTAAAATATAGTTAAAGCCATTACCGCCATTTCTGATTGCTGTTACCCAACTATCGTAATCTGAATAGGTTTGTCCATTAATTAATCTTTTATTTAAGGCAGATGCTCTACGAGCTACATTTAATCCGCCAGGTAAAAAACCACCAGTGTGGCAGCCGCGATAAATACATTCTTTAATCACTTGAAAGTGCTGCAAAATACCTTTTTTGGTTTCATTTTCTGGTCGCCAGGCAGCTTCGTTTTCTAATACTACTTCACTTACTTTTAGACCGGTTGATAAACACCAATGTAATAGCTCACTCGCTTTTTCTATTGGAAAAGGAAGATCAACCTGTTCTTTTTCGCTACCATTTTCACCTTCTTTCACTACAAAACCGCCACCAATAGAATAATAGGTTCCAGAAAAAGCTTTTCCTGTACTTAAAAACGCTTGAAAAGTAACAGCATTTGGATGGAAAGGCAAACTCTCCGTAAATAAGAAGATTAAATCGTCAGTATAAGAGAAATTGATTTTTTTTTCTCCACCCAATAGTAATTGCTGACTGGTTTTAATTTCTTCAACAGTACTGTCAATTGCATTTACATCAAAAGTAACCGGATCGCCACCTGCCAACCCTAATAAAATAGCGATATCAGTTCCGTGTCCTTTGCCTGTTTTGGCCAAAGAACCATATAAAAGTATTTTTACTTGCTCAACCTCATTTAATAATCCTTGCTTTTTTAAGGAAGTTGTAAATTGTTGCGCAGCTCGCCAAGGGCCTAAAGTGTGTGAACTAGAAGGGCCAATACCTATTTTAAATATGTCGAAAACTGAAATTTGCTCGTTTTGCATCGTTAACAAAGCTATATACTTTTACTGATATTTGTGTATTTTGTGGTACGAAGTTTAAAATCATTTTATGAAAAAAATAGCCGCGCTAACTTATTTCCTTTTCATCAGTTTTTTAACTTTTGCTCAAATCTATCAACCACCAACAGATACAAAAGTTGCAGCTAAATTATCCCAGTGGGGAGATAAGAAATTTGGACTTTTTATGCATTGGGGAATTTATAGTATTCCTGGAATTGTAGAATCGTGGAGTATTAATTCTGAAGATGCATCTTGGATACCTCGAGATAGTACCCTAAATTACGAAGCGTATAAAAAATGGTATTTCGATCTCAATAAACAATTTAATCCTGTAAAGTTTGATCCAACTATTTGGGCTAACTATGCTAAGAAAGCTGGGATGCAGTATGTAGTCTTTACTGCTAAACACCACGATGGTTTTGCCCTATTCGACACCAAACAAAGTGAGTATAAAGTGACTAATGCAGCTGTTCCTTTTTCATCAAATCCAAAGGCGAATATTGTTAAAGAAGTTTTCTCGGCTTTTAGAAATGAGGGATTTATGATTGGCGCTTATTTTTCGAAACCAGATTGGCATAGTGAATATTATTGGTGGCCGCGTTATGCCACACCAGATCGCAACAACAATTACGATATTCGCTTACATCCGCAACGCTGGCAACAGTTTAAGCAATTTACCTACAATCAAATAAATGAGCTGATGAGCGATTATGGTGCAGTAGATATTTTATGGCTTGATGGGGGTTGGGTTAGGCCGAAAGCAACTGTTAATGAAGAGGTTCTGTCTTGGGGTGCGCCAATTCCAGCTTGGGATCAGGATATTGATATGCCAAAAATAGCTAAGATGGCAAGAGCTAAGCAACCGGGCTTAATCATGGTAGATAGAACAGTGCATGGCGAATATGAAAACTATCAAACACCTGAACAAAAAATCCCTGAAAGGCCTTTAAGCTATCCTTGGGAAACGTGCATGACGATGGGTAATGCTTGGGGCTATGTGCCAAACGATACCTATAAAAGTACCAATACACTTATTCATTTATTAATAGATATTGTGGCTAAAGGCGGCAACTTTTTATTAGATGTTGGTCCAAAACCTGATGGAACTTTTCCGGATGTTGTCTTGCAACGATTAACCGAGGTTGCCCTATGGATGGATATTAATAAAGAAGCTATTTATGCGACGGAACCAATTGCGCCTTATAAAACTGCCAATGTTTGTTTTACTAAGAGTAAAAACGGTAATATGTATGCGCTGTATTTAGTTGACGAAAATAGTGAAGTTCCTGTAAGAATTATCCTTAAATCAGTACCAAAGATGCCTAAAAGAATTTCTTTATTAGGAGTTAAAAGTGTGTTGAAATGGAAACAGGTTGGCAATGGTGTAGAAATTATTTTGCCCAAAGAAGTAATGGGTTTGAAACATGCATTGGTTTTTAAGATAAATTGATATGATGTTTAAATTTAGAGTAGCAGTTTTTTTATTTCTTATAGCCAATTCCGTTAATTGTTTAGCTCAAGATATTTGGGACGTGTCAAAGAAAATGAGTTTTCCTAATGACTTACCAAGCCCAAGGTTTATAATAAAATTACCCGATTCCGTTACTGGAATTTCGCTTAGGGTTGAAGACCTCAAAAGTAAAAGCGAAGAAAAATTAGCAATAGTTAAAAATGTAGAATATGTTGAGTTATGCTTTAGTAATCAGTTAGAGCTAAATCAACTTGTTAAAGAATTGACACATTATAGTAATTTGAAATATTTGAGTTTTGCTGATAATAGATACGGTTCTAAAACCTCGACTGATTCCATTATAGTTCCTGCTGAACTTACTAATTATAGAAATATAATTGCAGTTAAATTTGATGGTAATTGGAACATGAATTATAGCAAAAGTCTAGGAGTTTTGCGAGGGCTAACAAAACTAGAATTCTTTTTATTTGTAAACATTACACAGAAAATACCTGATGAATTGAGGTATTTTAAGAACCTTAAGGGTATATCTATTTATAGTGATAATAGTGTTTTATTGCCTGAATGGATAAATCAATTTGCTAAACTTGAATCATTAGCTATTGGGCTTTCTCAATATAAAAACAAAGGTCCAAATTATTTAGATTTTTCGGCGGCATTAAAAGAAATAGTGCAAATTCCCAATTTAAAAGGGTTATATATCAGTAAATTGTATGACTTAAAAGAAGATTATGATCATCTATCTTTTAAAAAGTTAGAAAGATTAAAAATTAGTGAGGGTAAAATTGTTAACAATCATAATTTCTTTAAATTTCTTTCAAATCAGAAAAAATTGAAATTCTTAGAATTAAGCCAATTATATATAGATACTTTGAAAGGAGATTTAGAAAAACTAAAAGAACTTAAAAGTTTAATAATTGTTGGGGCAAATAAGCCTTTAACATTAGAGTTCAACCTTAAAAAACTAACACAATTAAATACTTTAGAAATTCGGAATTTTAATGGTATTGATTCTAGGATTGAATTTCCTAAGCGCTTAATTAAGCTGAATTTAAGTTCCAATAAATTATCATTTATTCCAGTTAACATAGCTAAATTAAGTCATTTAGAATCGTTAGACCTTAAGTATAATTCAATTAATGCTTTACCAAGCAACTTAGATAAGTTAGTAAAATTAAAAGGTTTAGATTTAGCTAGTAATATATTAACTCGTTTGCCAAATAATATTGGAGATTTAAAGAGTTTATCTCACTTAAACTTAATGGCAAATCCTATTAGCGAGTTACCAAAATCAATAGGGCAATTGCAAAACCTTAAACTTTTAGATTTAACTTATTGCGACATTAAAATTTTACCTGAGACTATCGGTAATCTCCATAAATTAGAAGTGCTTAAACTCCAAGGCAATTTTCTTACATCACTTCCTAATAGCTTTGCAAATCTTAGCAATGTTATGTATGTTAATTTTAGCTCAAATGATCTTAAGGATTTACCCGTCGCTTTTGGTTCATTGCTAAATTTGAAATTTTTGGATCTTACATCGAATAATATTTCGGCATTACCAGCAAGTATAGGAGGGCTTACCAAACTTGAGGAATTATATTTGGCTACTAATAATTTAAGCTCCTTACCAGAAGAAATGGGTAATTTAATTGCTTTGCAGAAATTAGATCTTAGTAATACAGCAAACCCAAAGCAGTCTTATAATCCTAGAGAAATTTATAGAAAGGATAATCCAAATCCTAAATTAACAACTACAAAAAATAGTATTCAATATCTGCCTAATGATTTAAGTAAATGGAATAACTTAAAATTTATTAGAATGAGTAATTATACTACTTTAAGGGAAGATAATCTGTTTAAGTCATTGTTTACCATTCCATCCAAAGGTTTTAGCGTTGAGTTAGAAAATGTTAATATCACAACATTGCCATTTTCTGATTGGATAAGGTTTAATGCTAGGGTTTTAAATCTTCGCAGTAATAAATTAACGAGCATCCCAGCAGATATAATTAATGCACCTTATTTGGAATCTTATAATTTTAATAATAATCTTTTGCCATCTAAACCAATAAATTTAAACTCTTATGCGGGTAATAGATATGAAAAGTTATTGTGGTTTAAAGAATTTGGTTTTATTACGGAGAAAGATTTACCGAAAGTAGACTCAATGGTTTTAGCATTAATTGAAAAAAGTAGTAATCATTATTATCGGAAAGAATATAAAAATGCCGTTGACTATGCAAATCAAGCTATTAATATCAATAAAGATCTTGCATTATCTAAAATTTTTAAAGGTAATTTGGGCGAAGCCAATTATGAAGTTGGGAATTATAAGGAAGCAATTGAGTTATTAACATTGGCTCTTAAAAACGATACTGCGGGTAATGTAAGGATAATGAATTTTGTTGTTCCAGATTTTGAATTTAGAGCTAAAAGTTATTTAAAACTAGGTGACACCATAAATGCAATTAGAGATTATGAAATGCTAGCAGTAAACAATTGGAGTGATAGCTGGGGAGAGGTGGGGATTTTGTACAGAAAAATTAATAATGATATTGCTGCAAAAAATTCATTTAATAAAGGGATTAAAAAGTATCTAGAAACCATCGACGATAGTAAAAAACAAAAATATGATGTAGAACTGAATCAATTAAGTTTATTAGAGTTATACATTATTTCAGAAGATTTTATTTTAGCTGAAGTTTATGCAGAAACACTTAAAGGGGAAATAAAAAAAACTTCCAATATTACACTATTGGCTTACCTTAGCGCATGTGCTAAAATTGGAAACAATAAGATTAAAGAGGTTAACTTTCCTTTTTTAGAAAATATAATTTTAAAGAATAAAAAAGATATTTCAAGTTGGAGTTATGAGTTATTTTTTAAATGGCTAAGAGTAACAAAAATCCAAAAAGAGAAAGAGGTGCTGATGCGTAAATTAACCGATTTAATTAAACCAACTGTTTAAAATCGAGGCACGATTTTATCATCACTTAATTGTTATGAAGTTAGCTTTTTTACTACTTATCCTTAGTATTAATCAGTTTGTTCATTACTTCTATAGTTTTGGCTTGAGCTGCTATTGTTCCTTCTTGCAAGGTAATGATTTGATGTAAACGTTCTATTTCAGTGAGTTGATTGTATTCGGTTGGGTTTTTTACTTCCTGTTCTGTAACAATTGAGACTCCATTTTCTTCTGTATTGATATATGCTTTAGTTGGGCGACCCTCTCCTGTAATAATCCAAGTGGGATTTAGTTCTTCGCATTTTGTGAATATCAAATCGTAGTTAATGGTGTTTCTTGTGTACCAATTGGCGAGTGTGTTTGTGCCAAGTCCTAAAAATCTGGCTAATTGAGCATCAGATTTAAATTTATAATGAAATTTTATTCTACTTAAAATCAGTGATTTATCTATTTTATCCTTCATTTTGTGAATTTAATACTCTTTTATTGTTGTATTGCTCATTTATTGTGAGTACACTTGTATTCTAGTTATAAATGTAATAGAAAAAATCAAATTGATGAATAGAATTTAACAAACTAAGATATGGATGAAGTAATTAAACCTCAATTAAATGCATCGATAGATATTGAAATCTCTGATACTATCTTAACCGAGTTTAAAGTTTTTATAACAACGGTACCTGCAAAGAGGTTAAATAGGAATTTGAGAAAGATGTTAGCTGACTATCTTTTTTATAATATGGATGCTTTACCAATTGATTTTAAAGATTTGCTAACGGATTTGTATTGGCTACATGAACTGCTTGATGAAATTGAGGGTAGTGATGTAGCTTTTTAAAAATCGAATGCAATGATTTTTTCGTCCATTAACATTTTATCTACAAACTTTTTATGGTTTTTAGGACTTCCTACTGCTACCCAAGTACCGCTTATAATGCCATTGGCTAGTTCTTGTTTGCCCCTGTGAAGTTTAAGTTTTGAGGTTCTTATGTATTCTTCATAGGTATCTAGACTTTCGTTTTCATATTTTTTTACTATTCGATATGTTCTCTTTGTAAAACGTCTTTCTACAAAATTCTCTACGTAAGGGAAAACAAGTAGAGCGAGTAAAACGACTAAGGTTACACCTATTGCTTGTTCATGATAACCAGACCCCACTGCCATGCCGATTGCCGCAACAATCCAAATTACACAGGCTGTTGTTAATCCTTTAACCTGATTATCCTCTTTAAATATCACGCCGGCACCCAAAAAGCCAATGCCTGTTACAATGTTTGATGCAATGCGATCTTGACTATTTAAACCTATTTTAACTGATAAAATAGTGAATAGTGTAGCACCCAAACCAATCATAATCATGGTTTTTAAACCAGCTTGTTTACTCCTAAATTCTCGTTCTACACCAATTAGTCCGCAAAGTAGGGTGGCTAATAAGAATTTATTGACTTCACTTTGTGTGATGAAATGACTGCTATCAAAAAAGCTTTGCATATTTTTTGGGTTATCGACTATTGCCTAATTTCTGAAATTAATATTTAAATAACGCTAATTAGGAGCGTTAAGTTTTTGCTTAGTAAAAGTTAGAACAGCGCAAACCATTGTATTTTTTTGTACGCGTACTATTTGGCCAATATTTTTCGTAACCTATGCTTGCTTCTGTTGTGCCACTAGTATTGGTGTAATTCAATTTAGAGGTGGTTGCATCGTGACTTAAACCTACTCTTACTTTTTCGGTATCGCTACGTTTGAGGAAGATATCTATAATTAATGAAAATACTAGTGCATCTGAACCGCCTTCTTGATTGGTGCGGTACCAAACTCCGGTATTAAAGCCTTTGTATTTGAATTGAGCGCCTGCACTTATAGAGCTTACATTGCCTTGTTTGTAATAAACAACTGACGGGATTAAAAAAGCGCCTTCATCTTCGGTGTAATCGTAATTATAACTTAAAGGCATTTTAAAACTTGCGTTTATCGTCATGCGCATGGGAAGTTTGGCTTGTGTACCGCTAAAGGATTCGTCAGGTTTATTAACGTGATATAGGGCAGCGCCTAACATCGCATTGCGATATACAAAGTTTACTCCAGCTGCTGGATCAAAGAAGAAACGGTTAGAAACATCTGGTAATTGTGCGGATGATATACTGCCTGGGATGTATCCTAATCTTCTGTCTATTTGATCGCCAAAAACTAATTTGCTCCAATCAATTGAGCGGTTGGTAAAGCCAGCTTGTATACCGAAAGATGCTAAGAAATCATCTCCTCCCACACTGTAAGAATAGGTTGCTGCTATATTGTTTTTTGTTAGATAAGCTGTGCCTTCTGTGCTTCTGTTGAATGATAAGCCAACACCGCCTGCCAATTTTGGAACAGCTACATCTACTGAGGCGTTGATATAAGATAGATCTCCGCCAAGTGAGCTCCATTGATTTCTATATATCATGTTTAATCTAATGTCTCCATCAAACTGACCGGTTAGCGATGGGTTTAGATAAATTGGGGCATTAAAAAACTGAGAAAATAGATGATCTTGAGCTTTAGCTTTTTGTATACTATAGCTTAAGGTAATTAGTAAAATCCCTATGGCAATCCTTTTCATCATCTTATTAAATATATTGAGCCAGTTCGTTTTGGTGGCGAGCTATCGTAGGTCATTCCTTTCCACTCTGTGCCATTTATAAATTCTATATCTATTTTCCAGAAATAAATGCCTTGTGGCTGTGGTGTGCCTTTGTGAGTTCCGTCCCAACCTTCTACAGGCTTACCATCATTTAATTGAGTGGTTTCCCAAAGTACTTGCCCCCATTTATTGAATACAGACATGTGCCATGATTTGATGCCGGAACCTATTGCCATGAATTTTTGTAATTGCGTACTCGTTCCTCCCGGGATAAATGAGTTCGGCACATACATAAACCCTGGTACACCAATTATTTGCACTTGTTTTTGAACGCTATCTACACAACCGTATTCATTGTATGTTCTCATAGTTACTAGGTATTTTCCAGTGTCTGCATAGGTATGTGTTGGGTCTCTTTGTAAGGAAGCATCGCCATCGCCAAAAGTCCACCTATAGGTTTTAGGGGAATTTGTACTTTCATCGGTAAACTTAAATGTATAGGTCGGAATGCTAATTATTGGCGCCGGTGATATTGAAAAATCTGCATTTGGCGGTCCAACAATTCTGATATAATCTGTAAGTGTTGCTGTGTTTGGGCATCCTAAATTATTATAGGTTGTTAACCTTACGGTATACGAAGCGGCCGGACCAGTATATACATGGCTTGGTGCTACATCTCGAGAAGTGGCTCCATCACCAAATTCCCAAAGATAACTTACGCCATCTGTACTGCTGTTGGTGAATTTAACATTTAATCCAGAGCACCCTACTAGTATATCGCCATGAAATGCTGCTTGTGGCTGTGGAAGCACTGTAATGGTTTCGGTAGTACTGGCATTCGAACAACCATTAGTAGCATCTAGCCGAACAGTATAGGTGCCGGGTTGTGTAAAAATGTGAGTCACGGTTTCTGGTGCTGAAAGAGTAGTTGCCGTAGCTCCATCGCCAAAAGTATAGGTGAATGAATTTGCTCCAGAAGTATTATTAAAGAAATGTACGGTTAGTGGAGCGCAACCACGTAATTCGTTACTGTTTACGACTAACTCTGGTGTTATTGTATTTGGAGAAACTTGTATGGTGTATTGAGATTCATTGGTGCCACAATCGTTTTGGGCAGTCATTTTTACAGTATAGGTTGTAATATTTCTGCCGGTTGTATAGCGGTGCTGAACAGCATTTTTGTTGTTGGTGGTAAATAACGGACTTCCATCGCCAAAGTCAAACGTATAGGTATTTGTTCCACCAGGAGAGGTATTGCTGAAATTTACATCTAGTGGAGAGCAGCCTACTGTTTTATCTGGAGAAAAGACAGAAATTGGATTAGCTTTTACAAACACAGTTGATGTTGAGGAACTAGAACCGCAAGGTGTTGTAGCGGTTAAGGTAACGGTATAGGTAATATCTTTTCCAGTAGGGTCTGCTAAAAAGGTTATTGGTGGCGGACTTGCTTGGTTAGATGTTGTGCCATTACCAAAATCCCATAGAAATGTTACCCCAGTTAAAGAAGTTGATGTATTTGTAAAGGTAACATCTAATGGTCCACAGCCTTCTGTGGCCGTTTGTGTATAGGAAGCGGTAATGGTTTGGCGAGTGCTAAATGTATGACTCATTTCATCTGATAAGCAACCAACGCTGCTGGTTACCACTAATTTTATGGTAACATCTGTGTTATCAGTAGTAATGGTGTAACCTGGAAAATTAACACCTGTTCCAATTTGTGTTCCGTTTGCAAACCAGGTATAAATTGCATTTCTGGTTGGGTATTGTACGGCCTTAATGTTATTTCCATCTAGTTGGAAAGAAACGCAACCTATGTCGTTGGTATACGTAAACTCTGCTTTTGCATTAAGATTAACCGTAATTTTTACCACGTTGCTTATGCTTTGCAGACTTCCTGTGCAAGCTCCACTACTTACTAGTCTGCGGTATAAAGTAGTTTGTGTAATTGCTGGCGGGGCATAATTACGAGCATTAGCTGATGGCACTATACTCCATGTTGCTCCATTGTCTATACTTTGTTCCCATTGATAAGTATAATTTGTACCATCGCCTCCAGTTGGTTGTGAGCCAATCAGTTGATTAGGTGTTGTGGTGATACAAATGGTTTGATCTGTAGCAATTGTATTTGTGGCGATTGGAGGAAGAACTGTTATGGGAAGTGGTAAACTAATTGATGAACATGTGCCACTATTTACGATACGACGATACGATAAACTTGTAGAGGCCGTTAGCGTAAGATCACGATTAGTTTGACCGTTGATAGGATTCCAAGTTGTACCATCTGAACTACTTTGCCAAGCATAGTTGTAACTATTATTTCCACCAGTTGGTGCACTGCCAATTATCGTAATGGTTTGCCCAGTACAAACAGTAGTTGCTGGTGTACTAATGATATTATTTTGCAGAGCGGATAGGTTGGTTATGGTTAATGTAGCATCTGTTGGTGGGCAAGGGGCTTGTCCAGAAATTGTCCAACGGAAAGTATAGGTTTGCCCACCAACTAAACCACTCACAGGCGTATTAAATTGGTTTGCCGTAAATGTTACTCCAGTTTGTCCAGATATTAATGTCCATAATCCAGTATTTGGTGAAGGGTCATTCCCAGTAAGGATTGTAGTTCTTTCATCACATAAGGTTTGATTTGGACCAACTGTTGCCGTTACTGTTCCTTGATTTACTGTTATTGTGGAAACGTTAGAATTAGCAGGTGTACATACTCCACTTTGTACCACTGCTCTATATTGTGTGTTGGTAGTTAAATTGGTATAGGTTAATGTTGTGGTGGTATTTGCTATAGGTACCCACGTAGTTCCGCCATTTGTTGAACTTTCCCATCGTATTACATTTCCTATATGGCCACTTAAGGTAATTGTTCCAGAGTTGTTTCCTGCACAAACGGTTGGAATACTTGCTGCAGTTGTACCACCAATGGATGAAGGGTTTACAGTTATAATAACATTATCCGTTTTTGGTGAGCAACTTACGGCACCTGTAATTGTCCAGCTAAAAGTATAGGCGTTACCAGGTTGTAAACCGTGAACGGTTGTATTGTATACAGTTTCATCATCAAAAGTAATTCCGCCAATGCCAGAAACCTCCGTCCATTTTCCAGTTCCAACAGCTGGCTGATTTCCTTTCAGGATATAATCAGCAGTACTACAAATACTTTCATCTGGACCAGCATTTGGTAGGGTGGGTTGTGGTTCAACTGTTATGGTAATGGGCACAGGTGTTCCACCACATCCATTAGCTGAAATAGGAGTGATAGTATAAGTAACAGTGCCAATAGAAGTGCCTTGGTTTGTTAAAACTTGGTTTATGGTAGCTGTTGTAGTAGGAGTAGCATTGTTAGATGATCCTGTAATTCCGCCGGTTGCAACGCTTGTCCAAGTATATTGTGTGCCTACTAAATTAGAAGTTAAATTGATGCCCGTACTTTGTCCGCTACATATAGTTGTACTTGTGGCAGTTGGGGTAACAGTAGGTTTGGGAGTTATAGTTACAGTAAACGTAAAAGGTGTACCTGTACAACCATTGGCTGTAGGAGTAATGGTATAAACTACTACAGCATTTGCTGTTGGGTTGGTGTTAATTATATCATCACTAATCGGGCCATTACCAGAAGCACTAAAACTTGTTGCATTTCCATCGGCATTTGCGGCTGTCCATGTGAAAGTGCTGCCTGCTACGCTAGATATAGGTGTATAAGTAGCGGTACCACCAGTACAAATAGTTTGTGTAGCATTTGTGCCTGTATTAATTGGATAGATATTGATTCGGAAAAGTTCATCTACAGTTGAACATGTGCCAGTAAGACCTGTAATTACTCTTAACCTTACATTTGCAAAGCCCGCATTTCTTTCAGTAGTTGTAGGAGTGTATGTGGTAACAAGGTTTGTTGGGTTTGAAAATCCAGCACTTGTTCCTAGACTATTAATCCATGTGAAAGAAGAATACGTTCCAGAAATAGAACCTGTTAAATTTGCAACTGCATCTTGACAAATTGGATTGGATGAGGCGGTAACTGAAGGGATAGGAGATTGGACAAAAGTTATTACTTGGGTATCGGTAGTAGTACCACAGGTGTTTGTAACGGTTGATGTTATGGTATAAACATCATAATTATTAAAAGTGATACGAGGATATTTAGAAGTAGCAGGAGTAACAAAGGTATGTGTTCCTCCGCTTGCACTTGTTACTGTCCATGAATAAACATCATCTAAGATAGTTTCATTGCCAGTATATGTTGTTTTTGTTGGTCCAGATGTGGTTGAAAAATCAAATGTGCCAGTATTACAAAGCGTAACATCAGTTGAAAGAGTTACTGTACGAAGGCTATTGACAGTTATTGGCCTTGAAAAAGTAGCAGATGGACCACAATTAGGCGTATTGATAACTAAATTAATTGTATAGTTTCCTGGTTGAGTGAAATTGAATGTTGGAGGAGTTGCAGAAGTGGTAGTAACGGTTGCTGGGTTAACTCCGGTTGCGGGAGATACAGACCAGTTATAAGTTACATTATTATTGCATGAAATATCAACTACTGAAGTATTGTTAGGGGTTACTGATGATGTTAAGCAAACCGGTGATGGAATTGTAAATGATGGTACTGGTGCATTTTGAATACAAATAGTACGTTCAAAAGGTTCTGCGTCACAAACGCCTGAACTAGAAGATTCTAATCTTACCACATGGTTTCCATTTGTAGTAAACTTCCATACCAAGTTATAGGATGCTGGTTGATTTACTTTTACAGGAACCCCATCAACAAACCAATTGTAAGTTACATTATTTTGTGTGCAGCCTGGTGTATTTGTATTTGGATTTTCGCCAGCAACTGAAGTATTAGGGAATACAACATCAATATTTGTACAACCACCATTGATAGGAGGAGTAAATGAGTTTACTGGTTTTACAACAACTTTGGCGGTTGAAGAAACAGGTGTTCCAATATCTCCACAAAAAGAATTATTAACCTTAATTACTACATCAAAAACATTATAGATAGTACCGCTACTTCCTGTTGAGTTGCTGCCACATGAAGATCGTGTATACGCATGACGAACTTTGCCGGCGTTGCTAATAATTTCGCAAAAAGTATAAGTGCTTTCTGGAGAACCGTCTCCCCAATTAATTTTATAAATATCCCCAGGAAAGTTATTTTGTATTCCACCCGCCCCTGATGTTACTACGGTAAATTCTAAATAACCCAAGGGCAAACAAACCACATTATTACCTGAAGTAGAGAAAGCAGTAACTGCACTATTATTAATAATAAAATATGCTTTAGTTCCGACAGTTCCATCCGGCATTCTCGCTTTTGTAAAAATAGTATAATGTGCTAATTGAGCAGAATAAGAAGCTATTCCTGAAGAGAAACTTAAGTTTGTTGTGCCACCATTTATTTCATCAGTAATTGTCGCAGCAATTGTACTTCCTGTAGTGGATTCATCAGCTAAGAAGAAATTGTTGTTAGGTTTACTGGTGCAAGTACCAAATACTTCTGTATTTGTTGCATTTAATAAAGTTGATGACAATTTGGCTATTACTGGTGTACCAGCTTTTATTTCAAAAGCATTCGATTCGGTACTTGTGTAAACTGGATTGGTTGATTTAATTCTTACTTTATAACCAGTTCCTGCAATTATACCTACAGAGGGTATTGTTCCATTTACAAATGTTGAATAAAACCCATTATATGTACCAATTAATCTTTCGCTGGCAAAATTACCGTTTTGGTCTGATAAATAAAGTTGAAACGTATTGCCTTGAGCGATACAAGATGCATTACTAATTGCAAAAGTAGCTGTAATCGTACTGCCTGGTGTATAAGGCCCTGGATCTACTGTTCCTATACTTAGCTGTGCAAACGCTGGAAATGCAAGCGCACAAAAAAAAGCTCAAAAGCAGTATACGGGCTAACTTCACGATAAAACAAATAGGGTATCGTAAATATAGAGAATTAACTATAATTTTTGAACACAAAAAAATCCCTCAAAACTGATAGCTCTGAGGGATAATTTATAATAAATCGTTGTGAATAAGAGGAATTACATCATTCCGCCCATACCGCCACCACCCATTGGTGGATGACCGCCAGCTGCACCAGCTTCTTCTGGTTCATCAGCTAAAACAACTTCTGTTGTTAATAACATAGCTGCAATAGATGCTGCATTTTCTAATGCTACACGACCAACTTTAGTTGGGTCGATTACACCAGCACCGATTAAGTTTTCGTATACATCAGTACGAGCATTGTAACCGAAATCAGCTTTACCTTCCTTTACTTTTTGTACTACGATAGAACCTTCAATACCTGCATTTTCGCAAATTTGACGTAATGGTTCTTCAATCGCTCTGCGAATAATTTGGATACCAGTGTTTTCATCATCGTTAACACCTTTTAAGCCAGCTAAAGCTTCAACTGCACGAATAAATGCTACACCACCACCAGCAACAATACCTTCTTCTACAGCTGCACGAGTTGCATGTAAAGCATCATCAACACGGTCTTTTTTCTCTTTCATTTCAACTTCACTAGCAGCACCAACATAAAGTACAGCAACACCGCCAGAAAGTTTAGCTAAACGCTCTTGTAATTTTTCTTTATCGTAATCTGAAGTAGTTGTTTCTACTTGCGCTTTGATTTGACTAACGCGAGCTTTAATATCATCAGATTTACCAGCACCGTTTATTACTGTTGTATTGTCTTTATCAACCACAACTTTTTCTGCACTTCCTAAGTAAGTTAAATCAGCATTTTCTAATTTATAACCTCTTTCTTCTGAGATCACGATACCGCCAGTTAAGATAGCGATGTCTTCTAACATTGCTTTTCTTCTGTCACCAAAACCTGGAGCTTTAACAGCAACAACTTTCAATGAACCGCGGATTTTGTTAACTACCAAAGTAGCTAAAGCTTCGCCATCTAAATCTTCAGAAATGATAACCAATGGTTTACCAGTTTGAACAGTTTTTTCTAAAACTGGCAACAATTCTTTCATGTTGCTGATTTTTTTGTCGTAGATTAAAATGTAAGGGCTTTCTAATTCCGCTTCCATTTTATCAGCATTAGTTACAAAGTATGGAGATAAATAACCTCTATCAAATTGCATGCCTTCTACTGTTTTTACTTCAGTTTCAGTACCTTTTGCTTCTTCAACAGTAATTACACCATCCTTACCTACTTTTTTCATTGCCTCAGCAATTAAAGCACCAATAACTTCGTCGTTATTTGCAGAGATAGATGCAACTTGTTTAATTTTGTTATTGTCATCACCAACTGCTTGAGATTGAGTTTTTAAGTTCTCAACTACAGCAGCAACAGCTTTGTCAATACCGCGTTTTAAATCCATTGGGTTTGCACCAGCAGCTACGTTTTTAATACCTGCCGTTACAATTGCTTGCGCTAAAACAGTAGCAGTTGTAGTTCCATCACCAGCAATATCTGCAGTTTTAGAAGCCACTTCTTTCACCATTTGAGCACCCATATTTTCGATTGGGTCTTTTAATTCAATTTCTTTCGCTACCGTTACACCATCTTTAGTGATTGCTGGTGAGCCGAATTTCTTATCGATAATTACGTTACGACCTTTTGGGCCTAAAGTTACTTTTACTGCATTTGCTAAAATGTCAACACCTCTTTTCAGGGCGTCGCGTGCTTCAACGTTATATTTTACTTGTTTTGCCATTTTTATTTACGATTTTAATTACGATTGACGATTTTATCGTCAGACGTGTCTTGTTTTTTAATTAATTATACTTAGCCTTCTATTGCGTAGATGTCAGTTTCACGCATAATTAGATAATCTTTTCCGTTGTAAGGAAATTCAGTACCTCCATATTTACCATAGATTACTACATCACCGGCTTTTACTGTTGGTTTTTTACCTTCCGAATCTTCATCAGAAACTGAAATTACAGTGCCTTTAGATGGTTTTTCTTTAGCTGTATCTGGAATATAAATTCCTGATGCTGTTTTTTCTTCTGCCGCAGCAGGTTCAACAATCACTCTGTTTGCTGTGCCAGCAACTGGTTTAAGATTTAATGACATAAATACTTTTATTTTTAGTTTTTATAATTGAATTAATTCGTAAATGTAATACGATGAATTGGATTAAACAGTTTTTATGCCAAGACTATTTTGCTTGTCAAATTTACATTTGATGGCAGTTAATAGATTTTAAGGTATAATTTCAGGTGTCAGACTGGCAGAAAAACAAAAAACTCCTTAGCGATTAACTAAGGAGTTTTTATAAGTAGCGCATTAACCGCAATTGATTATAAATATGTTATTGGATCTTTTCAAAAATTAGTGTGTTTTTGCTTTCCATTAATATTAATTTTTCTTTGGTATGTTTTAGAATTTTGTAGTGCACTATATGCGGTTCTATATAATTCTTTGTTTGAGGTCGCAAATAAGCAGTTATATTAACTGTTTTGCCCATTAATTTTTTGATAGGGATTGAAATTCGGTAATAGCCAATGCAATCTATTGTAAAATATCCGATTGAGCTATTGTTATAAACCATCATATTACCTAAACCATTGTTGTTAGTAAAAATGAAGTTTAAAGGATTGTTTTTATAATCTCTGCAACCATAAGTTCCTATTAAAGCCAATCCATTAATGTCAAAAACCTTCAAATCAATAATTGACGAACCTTTTGACTTATCTAATGAAGAGATCTCATACCTAGAAGTATCCTGGTTTGGAACTTCTTTATACTTTAGTGTAAGTTCATTATTGTGTATGCTATAGCTGCCAGTACCTATCTTTGATGTTAAATCACCAACACGTTCTTCATTAAAAGAATTTTGTGAGAAGATTATGGTACGACTTTCTGAAAGATCGCTGCTTTTATATCGATAAGAGCCCGTTATATCTTGAGCATGGCAAATCATTGAAAATAACAACAGCAAAAATAATATTGATATTTTATTCATAATTCAAGCATTCATATCTATATATTACCAATTATTGCTTGCCTTTCAAAATTTCAAAGTCAATAGTTGGTTCTATATAAGGGACAAAACTTACCTTATTTGTTCTGTATTTATTTCCTGGTAATACTTCTGTAATATACAGCTCATAAGTAGTATCAAAATAACGATGAGTTTTTGCTGCAATATCCATCAGTTCTTTAAAACTAATATATGGGTAGTTTGGCTTTTTTGATACAATTTCAGCTTTAGGTTCTTTCTTAGTTATTAGATAAGAAAATGATACATAACTTTTATATGGATAAGCACATTTGCAATAGAAAATAAATGAATACTCAAAAAAACTTATCGTTTCAATACGTAAAACCTGGTTATTTTTTGATGTATTTATCGTGTCAGCCAAAAAATAGATCTTTCCATTTCCTTGTGAAAAGGCATGGTGAACAAGAAATATAAATAAGCAACTTAAAAATATTTTTTTCACGACGAAATATTTTAATTAGCAATATAACTTCATTAAATGCGATTATTTGACTTAGTTTATAATTTCCACTCCAAGGACGAGCATAAGCATCTGTCCCTGCGTTGGAACCGTTTGGATTTTTTTTGTCAAAACCTAGTTAATTAGCAAAAATATTTGCACATCTTTCAATATCCAAATTGATTTTTCCTTTTCAAAGTACCAAGCACTAACTTGACCAGTTTGACTTGATATAGAGTATATTTTTGTTATACATAAAGCTTTATCGTTTTTCTTAGAAAATAGAATTGGAGCAAAAATTAATTGTTTAATTTCTTTACTAGAAGTATTATTTATGTCTAATTGATAATCTGTTATTGAAGCAGTATCGATGCTTTTTATAAAATTTATCCACTCTTTTTTATTAGAAACTCTATTAGATATGGTGTCTAATCCCCTACCTCCTCCACTAAAATCAAAATTAGAAAAGCTACTTTTTTTTGTGGAGGGATATATAGCAAACTTTTCTCCTTCTTTTTTTAGAGCACTTACCACTCTTTTATGAATCTCACCCTTTTCGTCATAAACCCTATTTTGACAATTAGCCTTGCTAATTGTCAAAATTATTAGTACCGCAAGTATCTTTATATTTAACATCCTTTTTTCTTAGTTGAGTTAGAATCATTTTTTGCTTCACTTTTTAGGTGATTGTCTATACGTGATTTATCTGTGGCATATTTCCTGTAGGCTTTAGTATCTTTAAGACCTCCCCAAGCCAAATCCTTGCAATAATCAGCTAAGGACATAGATGGATCGGGTGATTGAATACCCGCTGAGATCGCATAAGCTTCTAATAAACTACTCATTTGAGTTACATATTTGTTAGCAATTTGTTGATGCTGGGCATCATTTTGATCATAATAAGGATTCCCATTTTTCTTAAATAGTAAGTCATTCGCTTCTATAAATTTGCCATAACCTGGATCCATTGACATAGCTAACCCATAGGTAAAATATGAATGCATAAGCTCATGAATCATAGTCCTTGCTATGGATAAATTAGTAGCATTGTTTAAGTATGATTTATTAAAAGTGATATAAACTTTGCCTTGAGTAGCAGAAGTAGTAGCGTTAGTTTCAATGGTGTCTCCAGCATAATTTGTTTCACTGCCTATGTTGCCTTCTCGAATAACGACGTTCCAGTCAGATGATTGTGATATCCTATTAATCATTCCTGATACGCTGTTTGAATTAGTTTCTATAGTAAATATCTTCTGAAAAGCTGAAAGAATACTAGCACTACTTATTATTCCTTTGCTTAAGGTGTCTAAACATTTCCTTGCACTTGTATCAATTTTTATATCTTTAGGACACTCTGTTATTCCGGTATTACCTCCCATGCAAGTATTGCAATTAGAGTTCCAATAAGCTGTACCATCAATATCTTCATTACAATCCATATAATAAGAAGTGATATAATCATCAACAACAGCTTCTTCTTCGGTATTTTGGTTATTACTACTGCCGCTACCCTGTCCCTCTTGTCCTTCTCCGCTATCACTAAAGCAAAAAGTTTCTGAAGATATGAGATAAAAATTTCCACAGCCATAACCTACCACACAATTTTGCCCATACCAAATGTGTGTGTAGCAAGTGGTTGATCTGGCATAGCTAGCTTTTCTAAATATGCTGGTTTCGGTAGGGTAAACCGGCAGTACTGTTCCATCCGCTCCAAAAGCAAAGGCACGTCTAAATTTCCCATTCCAATCTTTTATTTCAACTGTACCTATAAATTTTTGTGTTTTTTCTCCAGTATCATTCGGCATAAGTGTAACCCACTCTGTGTGTATATTTTGTTTATGATCTTTATAAACCATCAGGTAGCTCAATTTTTCTAAACTTGTTAATTTGCCATTTTGTTTAGTATAAATATCCGTGTTGTATTTTATGGGTACAATTACGGCATCACCCAATGATATCTTTTTAACCTTTGCTTTATCCCACAATGGGATTTTACCCAGGGCATCCCTTGCATTATTATCCCTAAGTTGTGGTAGGTTAATAATCTCATTCTCGAAATAACTGCGTGCCTCCGCAATTAATTCTGACTTTGTTAAAGGTAAATCTTGACTATCTTTTCTGCACGAGTTAGTGAGTAATAGCACCATACTTAAAAAGAAGATGAGTCGAAAATTAACTTTTTGGAGGGTTAGTTTAAATAGTTTCTTCATGGTTTGATTTTATCTAATATTAAAGATACTTAATGCATTAAATAAAACAAGGAGATCGGAATAGTCTTTTAGGGTGAAAAGATGGTGTAACAAAAAACTCCTTAGCGATTAACTAAGGAGTTTTTAACTATTTAGGATAAAGAATTAAATTATATAAGGAACTATAGTCTTTATGAGTATCCATTTATCAGACTGTTTGATAAAAAAATAAAGCTCTACTTCATAAACTTCTGTTGAAGAATTTTTCTGACAAATTAAGAATGCTTTTTTATTATCTGGCGAAAATATAACTGGGCTAAGACTATAATTAAAGTTTAGCTTGTTTTTAATAGTGAAATTATTTATAAATGGCTTTAATTGCTTGATGTGAATTTTCTTGAATTTTCTTAATGAATTCAAAGTATCAATATCATTGATAAATCCCCAACCATTTTCTGTAACGTATTTTTTAACACTAAGGGATGTGGAGTTCTCTACTAAAAATTCACTTATATACGATAACATACTTCCATTTACTACAAATGTTTTTGGTAATTCTTTTTCCAATATCATCTTTTTTTCAATTTCATTGAATGTAATTGCATATAATTTGAGATTATCTTTTCTGTCAAATGAAACTATTTGGGAATAGGAAAGCTTACTAAATAATAAAAACAATATGATTATAATCTTTTTTTCCATTTTAGTAATTCTAATTTTTCCTTGTACGCGGGTCTTCCATCTTATCAATAAATGCATTAGGATGTTGCATATAAAGGTTGATATTTGTTGACATCGAAGATAGTCCGAAATCTATTAGTGAGGTTTCAACAATTCCGCCTGCTGGATTTATTGCTGAAATTCTGAAAGCTCCTGATTTTAATTTTAATCTATATTTACCATTATTATCTGATTTAACATAGAAAAGTATACTATCCCTTTCGTCGATGACCCTTATAAAGCTAGCTTTCGCAATGCTGTTATAATCACAGTATCTGGTTATCCCAGATACTCTGACCGTATCTTCTCTACTGCTTTTTCTAGCAAATTTTAAATCGTGTAGTATTGTATATCTAGCACAGTCAAAATTTTCACTTGCACGTTTGTTAAATAAAGAACAAGACGATAAAAACAATAAAAATAGTATTGATATTTTATTCATAAGTAAGGAAATTAATTTTAGCAGATAGCGTTTATATGATTTAGCGTAATTTATTCTATAATAGGCATATAAACCCAGATGAATTTTAGTTTTCTACCCTCTTTTGATTTCAATATCAGCTCCTTATTTGAATTTTTTAGTATATCATAAGTTATCTCATTTTTTTTTTGAATGGCTTGTGTATTCTGCTCTTTTAGGAATACATTTAAAAAAGCGTTGTTTCCCATGATTTTAGAAATGGGAATCTCAACAGAATTATATCCAATACTTCCAAGAACTATAGATTTAAAGATTTTAGAATCATATAATGATAGATGAGCTTTGCCTATCGTATCAGTAATATATAATGCTACCATTTTGTTCTCAAAATTATTTAAAGCACAGAATGCCGAAGCAAAGGGTTTATTATTGTTCGCAACATCAAAAACTCTTATATCGAGTTGTACTATAGTCGAATTATTAATTTTATTTAGCTTTAATACATAAGTAGAAGTGTCAGATTTAGTTGAATTCTCAAAATTTAATACTAGCTTTTTACCCCTTATTTTATAAGTTCCTCCGCTCTCCGTTTTACCTATAATATTATCATTATATACTTGATGAAATCTATTGCCATTGAAATTTATTGTAATTTCATTATTAAGCGATTTTTGTTGGTAAGCTCCACTTAGCACTTGAGCACTAATTTGTGATGTAAAAAGAAGTAAGCCGGTTAAAAAGTATAAATTTCTCATTGTAAATTTGCATTAACATCCTGAATTGTTTCCTTTTTTTGATTGAGGATTCCCATTGGAGTTTACACCATATTGCTCTGCACTTAGATTGTTTAAGATCCTTTGTCTATCTAGTATATTCGGAATATTGGTTTTAAACCAATTTGTTTCTATTACATTTCCGTTCGCATCAATAGTATGGGTTAAACCGCCCCAAGCTAAATCATTATAGAATTGAGAGGGAAGATTGTATCCATTTTTCTTTCCATATTCTTCCAAAGCTACTCCAATATCATTTACAAAAGATCTGACAAATTCTGCATGATGAGTATCATTCCAATTGTTATAAATTCCCCATTCTTGTACCATTTGGGGATACGATCCTATAAAATTAGGTAAATTAGTTTTGAAAAAAGTAATAAGGTAGGCATGAACTGATTCGTGTAATATTGTTCGAGCAACTGATAAGTCAGATCCCATTGTAAATTTACTACTGTCAAAAATTGTTGTGACAGTTCCCATTGAACTATTATATATTGAACTAGTTTGACCGTTTGTTCCTATTGGCAATCCTCCATCTTTTAATATCCAATTATAACCTGGTAAATTCCCAGAAAATTTTTGGATTATACCGGCAACAGATCCATTTGAAAGTTTCTTAATAGTATCCAAGATGGTTTTCATGCATGGTTTTAATTGCGTTGCATCAATTTTACTTAAAAATAGAGGCGGACACTCTGTTATCCCAGTAGTACCACCCATGCAAGTGTTACAGCTGTAGTTCCAATACGCTCCTCCATTTAATGTTCCTGCACAGTCAAATACATTGGGATATTCCCCAGGGGCTGGCTGATCGCCGTCACCAGGTGTCCCATTTCCGTCATCTGGTGCTGGAATTTCATTAGGTGGAGTATTTGGACTACCAACACAGAAAATCTCACCGGATATGAAGTAAACTTCTCCGTAACCATTACCCTCAGACCAGTTCTGCCCATACCATATGTGTGTAGCAGGTAACTGTTCGGCCAAAGCTTGTTTTATGAAAGATGCTTGATTCGCTAAGGTAAACTGGAAGTATCTTGCCGTCTGCACCAAAAGCAAAGGCACGTTTTGATGTTCCATTCCATTCTTCTATTTGAACTGTGCCAATAAACTTCCCTGTCTTCTTTTCGGTAGTGCTTGGTAAAAGAGTAACCCACTCTACCTGTGTATTTTGCTTGCTATCCTTGTACATCATTAGGTAACTAAGTTTTGCTAAACTTGTTAAGCTATCATTTTGTTTAGCATAGAGCTCTCCATCGTATTTTATGGGAACGATTACCGCATCGCCGATTGACAACTTTTTCACTAGAGCCTTGTCCCATATTGGAGTTTTACCAAAGGCATGTCTTGCATTATTGTCTCTAAGTTGTGGTAGGTTACTAATCTCATTTTCGAAATAACTGCGTGCCTCCGCAATTAATTCTGACTTTGTTAAAGGTAAATCTTGACTATCTTTTCTGCACGAGTTAGTGAGTAATAGCACCATACTTAAAAAGAAGATGAGTCGAAAATTAACTTTTTGGAGGGTTAGTTTAAATCGTTTCTTCATGGTTTGATTTTATCTAATATTAAAGATACTTAATGCATTAAATAAAACAAGGAGATCGGAATAGTCTTTTAGGGTGAAAAGATGGTGTAACAAAAAACTCCTTAGCGATTAACTAAGGAGTTTTTACTATTTCGGTTAAGAAAAATTATTTTTTAGTGCTATCTCCAGTTTTAGGAGTTGCAGCTGGTGTAGTTGCTGGAGTACTAGTTGCAGGTGCACCGCCACCTAATACAGATGGAGTTGCTGCTTTGTTAATTTGCTCATCTATTTTAGAACCTGTTCCAGTAGATCCGTTACCAGATTTACCTACAGTTGTAATGGCTAATGATGCTACTACAATTAACGTTAATAATACCCAAGTTCCTTTTTCTAAAACATCGCCTGTGCGCTGTACGCCAAACATGTTACTGCCAGATCCGCCAGTAGCTAAACCACCACCTTTTGGGTTTTGTATTAAAACGAATAAACCCAATGCGATGCAGAAAATAATTAATAAAATGATTAATAAGGTTACCATACTATGTTATGTTGTTAAATTTTTTTTTCTAAAGACTGAATAAGGTCGGCAAAGTAACGGCTTTTTTCTGGAAACTTCAAACTTAATTTTTCATAAGTGTCTATCGCCTTGTGGTAAAGCATTTGCTCGATATAAATAGCGGCCAAAGTTTCAGAAACTAAATCGTAATTATCTTCAGCGCTTTTCTTTGCTTTATTTTCATTATTGATTTGCTCTGGTTTTGGTGCTCTAATTTGTGGTTCGTTTTTAATAAATGAATCAATAATTTCCAATCCTTTCGGTGCAATTGCCTGTTTTTGTGGGCTTTTATTTGCTTCTTCTGCTACGTTAAACGGAGTTTGAATATGGAAAATATGCTCTACATATTGTTGCTGTAATTCGCCTGGAGTAGTTGGAGTTGGATTATCGTTCTTTTTAGGTGTAACATAAGGCTGAAATATTTGCTCATGTTCTTTACGTGTTTTTGCTAACCACCATAAAAAGGTATATGGAAGTTTATCGTCATCGTATTTGCTTACCGTCTGCGCTTCTGCTTCCTGATTATATTCTTCAGGCAGTGTAACCGTTGCTGGCTCTATTTTTTGATTTTCTACAGCTTGCTCTGTGTTAAAACTTTTTTCGAACGCAAAGAAATCTGTGGCAACAATACTTTCAATGGCTAATTCATCAGGTACTGTTTCTTCAATTGGTTCTTCTTCCTCAATTTCATTCTCTGATGGAGGAGCCACAAATGCTGATGAATCTACTTCTACAATTTCATCAAAAACTTCTTGCTCATCGGTTTTATTTTCTGTTACAGGAGTTGTTTTGATCTCGGCAATTTCTTCAAAAGTTTCCTGCTCATCGCTTAGATTATCTTCAACTGGTGCAGGTTCAATATACTCAATATCTTCTGCGATGTCAATTTGTTCGTTGTCAAAATCTTCATCCGCCTTCATGGCCGAAGATGAAGAAGTAGTGGCTAACGTTTCGGGTTGATAAATTACACGATGCACTAAACCACCACCATTGTATAATGCCGCAGTGGCTAAACTATTTGTCGGATTGGTTTCGTGTACGGTGGCTTTTGCAAGCAATAAATGCAAGGGCTGATAATATGGATATTTTTTAACCAACGCAGTCAACATGCCAGCATGATCTTGCGTTACCATTGCTGGTTTTGCAAGTAAATCTGCTAGTTGTTCTTTCGTGTTTAAATCGATCTCCATGCCGCTAAGTTAATAATTGAAAGTTCAATTTCTTTACCATTGTGCAAAAGCACGATTAAAAATATTGTCGGTCAGTTTAGCATTTACTTTTTTAATCAGTGCCTGCTCTTGTGATTGTAAGGATTGACCAGCCAATGAAAAATCTTCAAAAGCAGTAAAACTTTCCTCGAAACTTTTACTTAAAGTTCCTTCCGTTTTAGTGTTGTTCGTATATTTAACTGCAACAGTAATGGTTAACCGATTTGCACCAGCAATTGGACGAGCATTATCTTGTATGGCGATCGGTTTAATGTCGTAACCGGTAATTCTACCTTCAAAAGTCGCGTCCGCTTCATTTTGTGTAATACTCAACTTACTTTGCGTACGAATTCTTTCTTTTAAATCCTCCGTAAAAGTTTGACTTAAATTTGGAACGACTAATGGTGCATTGTTTTCGAAAAACTCAACTCTAACGGTTTTTAATCCTTCAGTAGAAGCTCCGCTAAATTTATAACCACATCCGCTGAGAGCGATAACTACTAAAATGAATAGTGCTTTTTTCATCTATATATAATTTGTTTTTAATGGATGATGGTTACAGATTTAATTCTTTGATTTTACGGTACAATGTACGTTCAGAAATTCCTAATTCTTGTGCGGCAAATTTGCGTTTACCTTTGTGTTTTTTGAGTGCTTTTTTAATTAAATCAGATTCTTTATCAATTAAGGATAATGATTCTTCCACTTCCTCCGCATCATGTGCATAATTAAATTCAGTAGGTACATTTTGCGTTGGGTGTTTAATTGTTAATGTAGCATCGTTATGATTTGGTAAATCTACTTCTTGATATAATTGATTGATATATTGAGGATTATCAGCCATAATATGCGAGGTATTACCACCGTTTTGGATAATCTCTGCCACCAATTTCTTCAACTCCATCATGTCCTTTTTCATATCAAAAAGAACTTTATACAAAATATCTCTTTCCGAAAAATCTTCTTTATTACTTCCATTTATCGTCATTGGCAAGTTATTGGCCTGCTCATTCGGAATATAATTTAGCAATGCTTGTGCACTTACATTTCTATCTTTCTCTAAAACGCAAATCTGCTCTGCAATATTTTTCAATTGACGCACATTTCCTGGCCAACTGTAATTGCTTAAAATTTGGATAGCTTCAGGCTCTAATTGAATGCCTGGACTGCGGTATTTATCACTAAAATCTGCTGCAAACTTGCGGAAAAGCAAATAAATATCTTCTTTACGCTCATGCAAAGCAGGAATACGTAATGGAACGGTATTTAAACGATAATATAAATCCTCACGGAATTTGCCCGACTTTACTCGATTATACACATCCACATTTGTGGCTGCAATAATACGTACATCAGTTTTTTGAACTTTAGATGAACCCACACGCAAATACTCACCACTTTCTAAAATACGCAACAAACGAGCTTGAGTACCTAAGGGTAATTCGGCAACTTCATCTAAAAAAATTGTTCCGCCATTGGCAACTTCAAAATAACCTTTACGAGCTTCGTGAGCACCTGTAAATGAACCTTTCTCGTGACCAAATAATTCTGAATCAATAGTTCCTTCTGGAATAGCGCCACAGTTAACTGCAATAAAAGCACCATGTTTACGCGTACTCATTTGGTGGATAATGTGAGAAAAAACTTCTTTACCACTACCACTTTCACCCGTAATTAATACCGACATATCGGTTGGCGCAACTTGTCTGGCTGTATCTATAGCACGGTTTAATAGCGGAGAACCACCAATTATTCCGAACCTATTTTTAATATCTTGTATATCCATTTTTATTATTTTCGCAATGACGTGTTTTTAAACAACTTTGCCAATTAGCGTGGCAGATGTACAACGTTCTACATAAACATTTGCATAATCACCTGGTTTTACAGAATCTGTAACTGGGAAAACCACCATCGCATTTTCGTCATTACGACCTCTATATTCTTTATCCGACTTTTTAGAAAATCCTTCGATTAAAACTTTAACCGTTTTGCCTACAAAATCTTCTAAACACGCTAACGAATCTTCTTGTTGTTTTTTAAATATTTCTGCCAAACGACGAGCCTTCACCTCTTCAGGTACATCATCTTCGTATTTACGAGCAGCTAAAGTTCCAGGTCGTTCAGAGTAAGAGAACGTATAGGCGAAATTGTATCTCGCATAATCCATAATACTCAATGTATCTTGGTGTTCTTCTTCTGTTTCGGTGCAGAAACCTGCGATAATATCCGCAGAGATGGCGCAGCCTGGAATGATACGACGAATAGCATCAATTCTATTCATGTACCACTCGCGAGTATACGTACGATTCATTAACGCTAAAATTCTCGAATTACCAGACTGAACCGGCAAGTGAATGTAATTGCAAATGTTATCGTATTTAGCAATGGTATATAAAACCTCATCGGTAATATCTTTGGGATGAGATGTAGAAAAACGCACTCTCAACTCTGGACTAATTTCTGCAACTAAAGCTAATAATTGGGCAAAGTTCATTGAACCCTCTTCATTTAGCTCGTTTTCATTTCTACGCGTTGCAGGTAAATCAGTTTTATTCGTTAAAGCTTCTAACAATGCATCACCAGTTAAGGTATTCATTTCATCCGTCAAATCATCAATGGCAACTTTTTCAGCTTTAGGTTTATTCCAATGATATGAATCTACATTTTGCCCTAATAACGTAACTTCACGATAGCCATTTTCAAATAAATCTTTACATTCTTGAATAATAGAAAAAGGATCTCTACTCCGCTCACGACCACGAGTAAACGGTACCACGCAAAACGAACACATGTTATCGCAACCACGCATAATGGTTACAAAAGCAGTAATCCCGTTACTGTTTAATCGAACTGGACTTACATCAGCATACGTTTCTTCACGAGATAAAATTACATTTACCGCTTTGTGCCCTTCTTCTACCTGACTAATTAAGCCTGGCAAATCACGGTATGCATCTGGACCAACAACTACATCAACTAATTTTTCTTCTTCTAAAAATTTAGCCTTTAAACGTTCGGCCATACACCCTAAAACGCCTACAATTAACTTCGGATTTCTTCTTTTTTCTACACCAAATTGCGATAAACGATTACGCACACGTTGCTCTGCGTTTTCACGAATAGAACAAGTGTTTATAAAAATTACATCGGCTTGGTGGTAATCTCCAGTTGTTTCAAAACCGGTATCAGATAAGATAGAGGCTACAATTTCGCTATCTGCAAAATTCATTTGGCAACCATAACTTTCAATGTACAGTTTTCTTCCATCGCCTTTTTTTGGAGTTTCTATTACTAAAGCCTCTCCTTGGCGTTCTTCATCGTGTTTCTTATCCGTAAGCTGTAAATCAATCATCAAATATTCAAATTTTATGGGTTTCAAAAATACTAAATTTAATTTGTAAATGACAAATTGTCAGCATCAAAAATAACTCTCCTTACAAATTTCAAACAAAACAACTAGGTTGTAGGTTATTCCATAAATCATTTTATGCCAGCTAAAAAACGCAATACAAAAAAAATACTCGGATGGGTTGGGGGCATTTTGCTAACACTCATTCTTTTAATTGGAGGTGTAGCTATTTATTTGAGCGCCAAGTGGAAACCTTTGCTAACTGAAAAGATTAAGGAAGGTGTGTACACTAGCTCAAATCATTTATATCAAGTAAATTTTAAAGACATTCATTTAAATTTAATTACTGGAAATGTAGTGTTAGATAGTATTTCTCTAACACCAGATACGAATGTATTTAATCAGCTAAAAGCGATAAGAAAAGCACCTACGCATTTATTTAGAATAAAGCTGGCTCATTTAAAACTGAGTAGAATTGGAATATTAACGGCTTATTTTGATAAAAAGATAAAAATAAATGCTATCCAATTGGATCATCCATCCATTGATATGATTTACCATAAAGTACCTAAAAAAATAGATACAACTGAGGTTCAACAAACACTTTACCAACAGATTTCAAAATCAATTAAGTCGATTAGGATAGGAGGCATTAATGTGGTAGATGCTGACTTTGATTATTATAGTGGATTGAAAAAATTAAATGGTGTACAGCATTTAACGTTAAATGCAAAAGACATTTTAGTCGATTCGCTTTCTCAATACGATACTACACGTGTTTTTCACGCCAAAAATATTGGTTTTGAATTAAGCGGATACAAGAGCACCACAAAGGATAAAATGTATAACGTTACGGTAGATACAATTCGTGGTTCATTTAGTAAAAAAACACTTCAGGTAAGAGGTGTAAAACTTAAGCCCTTATATCCTGATTTAACATTTAGTCGTAAATATAATGCGCAAAAAGACCGCTACGATATAAAATTAAGCGAGATTAATTTAACGGGTGTAGATTTTATTTCCTTAAATAACGATGGAAATTTACATGCAAAACGACTGATAATCGGGCCCGGTAAAGTTGCAGTATTTTTAAATAGAGAATTGCCGCCAGCAAATTTTGATAAAGGAAGAAACTACCCTCATAATGCTTTAAAAAGATTGTCTATAGAAACTTTAATTGATACGTTAAGTATACACAAAGTTGATATTGATTATACGGAGTATAATGTTAAAACCAAAGAAAGAGGAACTTTACACTTAACCAATTTAGGGGGTAAAATTTTAAATATTACAAATGATTCCTTAAGGCTAGTTAAAAAAAATCACGCTTACGCCGATTTAACTACCTATGTTATGGGCACAGGAAAGTTGAATGTGAAAATCGATTTTAATTTAACAGACAAAGCCGCATCATTTAATTATGTTGGTCATGTAAGCCCATTTAATTTAAAAGTATTAAATCCACTTTCTAAATCGTTAGGATTGGTTACCATTGAAAATGGCAATGTAAAAAGTCTAGATTTTAGCATTTCTGCCAATGAACGAGGAAGTTCGGGAACGGTTAAATTTGCCTATACTGATCTAAAAATTAATTTGCTGAAAGAGGATGAAAATGGAGTAAAGGAAAAGAAAGGATTATTGTCATTTTTAGCAAATACCATTCTAATTAAAAATGATAATCCTACTAAAGGAGAAGCCCTTAGAACTAGCCAAATTACTTTTACTCGAGCTCCTCAAGCTTCGTTTTTCAATTTAATGTGGAAGAGTATTTTTATAGGGATAAGAGAAACTGTAGGAATTGGAGTGGTACCTATAAAACCTATGGAAAAACCAATCTCTAGTAAAAAAGCAGAACGGATTAAAAAACGTGCAGAGCGAAAAGCAGAACGGGAAAAGAATTAATCAAGTTTTGTCATCCGATAGCTATCAGATCAGCAAGAAAGGAAGAAGCACAAACTGCATTTTCTTTAAAGTATAATTTACATAAACTTTTCTTGTTTATTTAGGTAAATATAACAGGAAAATAACAAGAACTATACATGGTCAATAAGGCTGTTTGCACCTTGTTTGCACCCTGTTACCACCTTGTTAATACCTTGTAATAGGGCATGTGGTATTAACGCTTAAATGCATCTGTTTTGATAAGATCTGGTTATTAACTATTACGATAATTTTAGTGCATTTGTGATGGTACTATTTCTCAGCATTTCTTAAATGGCTATATTTTACTATATTGGAACACACAAAAATGAATTCCAATATGGCTGAAAAAGTACCACGAAAATTTAAAGTTTTAAAATGGATAATAGGAATAGTGCTTTTCATTTCTTTAATTTTAGTTGGTGCATCTTGGTATATTAGTGTAAAATTTAAACCCTTAATTAGAAAAGAAATAACAGAACTGGTACAGAAATCGACACATGGGTTGTACCGCATAGAATTTTCGCAAATACACACTAATTTTATTACAGGTTCTGCTACAATTAGTGATGTAAATATTACACCGGATACAAACGTTTTTAAAGTGCTAGTTGCAGCGAAAAAGGCACCAAATAACCTGTACTATATTCGTCTTAAAAAACTTTCTATTAAACGATTTCATCCTTATGATATTTATTTTAATAAAAAGGTAGACATCAGCTTGCTTTTGTTCGATAATCCCGATATCACGATGGTAAATAAACATTTTGATTTTAATGATAATCGACCACCTAGACCACGTAAATCCCCTTATGATTACATTAAAAACTTATTTAAATCGTTAAGAGTTCAGCTCGTAGATTTTAGAAATGTGCGCTTTAAATATGTAAATAATAATGATCTTTTACCAGATGTAGATTCGGTTTCAAATCTTAATGTAACCTTAAAAGATTGGCTAATTGATTCATTATCCGCACAAGATACCACAAGGCTCTATTTGCTAAAAGATGTAGATCTAAACTTGAGTAATTATAGCTATGCTACACCCGATAGCATGTACCACATTACTATTAACCAATTAGATTTTAACGCATCTAGCGGAAAAGTAAACATCAAACAATTCGGATTAATACCTCGATATAGCGAAGCTAATTTTGCAAAAGTTGCTGGTTATGCTAGAGATCGTTTTACAATTCAACTTAAAAATATCGACTTAGATGGCATTGATTTGCCTGCTTATCTACAAAAAAGGGAACTGATTGCTAGTCAGATGAGCATAGCTGATGGAGAAGTTGCGGTTTTTAATAATAACACTTTTCCAAAGTTGGAAAAAATTAAGACAGGGAGATTTCCGCACCAACTTTTGCAGCAATTAAAAGCGCAATTGACCATTAAAAAAATAAAATTGAGCAATATCAATGTGAGTTATACGGAATTTGATAAAAAAAGTCAGCAACGAGGTCGTATAAGCTTTGAAAATACAACTGGCGCAATAACGAATGCCACCAATGCAGTAAAAGTAAAAACTGCAAATCCGATTATGCAAGCTGATTTAGTGAGTTATGTAATGGGGCAGGGCAAATTGGCTATCAATTTTAAATTTGATTTAAACTCATCAACTGGTGAATTTGCGTATAAAGGTGCAATTACCAATTTGGATGGCAGGAAATTAAATCAGATTACAAAACCTTTAGGCATGGTTCAAGTGAATAAAGGAATGATTAAAAGTTTGGCTTTTGATATTAAGGCAAATCAAGATGTTGCCAAAGGAAAAGTAGACTTTGCTTTTAATGATCTTTCGGTGGCTTTGTTAAAAAAGGAAGAAGGGAAAGCCAGGTTAGTTCGGAAAGGATTACTCTCCATTTTGGCAAATGCGTTGGTTATTTATTCCGATAACCCAAGCAAAGACGGTAAATTCACTTCAGCCCCAATTCATTATAGCAGACAGCCTACTGGATCTTTTTTCAATTTTATATGGAAAACACTTTACCAGGGTGTTAAATATAGCGTGGGCGTAACCCCTCAAAAAGAAGCTGAAATTAAAGCACAAGTTGCCAAATTTGAAAAAATGAAAGATGATAGAGATGAGCGGAGAAGACGTAGACAATTGCGTATAGAGAAAAAGGAAAGAGAACAACGTTAAATAAAAAATCCCTTACATGTTTTAGATGTAAGGGATTTTTTATTTATAGATCCTTCGACGAGCTCAGGATGACAAAATTACACAATCCAGTTCCAGCCAAATCTATCTTCAGCTAAACCGTTTCTAATGTCATTTAATTCTTTTGCAAGACTGGTAGAAACAGTGCGAGTACTTGCATCACTTAATTTATAAAGCTCACCTTCGTAGCCAATTTCGCCAATTTGAGTAACTGTAGCTGCGGTACCAACAGCAAATGCCTCGGTTAATTTTCCGTTTTTAGCACCTTCAATAATTTCAGCAATCGTTACTTTTCTTTCTTCAACTGTAATGCCTTTATCTTTTGCTAAAGTGATAATCGTATCACGCGTTACGCCGTTTAAAATGGTTTCACTTACTGCAGCAGTAATTAATTTGCCATCTAAAACAAACATTACGTTAGCAGCACCAGATTCTTCCACCAAAGTGTGCGTAGCAGAATCTGTCCAAATTAATTGGTCGAACCCTTCTTTTTTGTGCTTCTGCAAATGGATATAACGAGCGAGCATAATTTCCAGCAGTTTTGGCGTAACCAACACCACCTTCGTTTGCACGTGTATATTTTGTTTCAATTTTAACCTTTAACGCTTTGGTATAATATGGACCAGTTGGTGTAGCCAATAAAACGAATTTATAAGTATCACTTGCTCTTACGCCTAAAGAAGAATCAGTAGCAAACATTACCGGTCTTAAGTACAATGAGTAATTTTCTTGAGTTGGCACCCAACCTTTATCAATGTTAATTAAAGCAGAAATAGCTTGCATAAAAATTTCTTCCGGAATTGTAGGCATTGCAATACGATCTGCAGAAATATTAAAACGTTCAAAGTTTTTGTTTGCTCTAAACACGCTAATATCACCGTTCGGCAAACGATACGCTTTCATTCCTTCAAAAATTGCTTGTCCGTAATGTAAAGCCGAAATTGCAGGGCTCATCGGAATTGGTCCGTAAGGTAAAATCTGCAAATTCTTCCATTCGCCATCTTCGAAATCAGCCATAAACATATGATCTGTAAAAATTTTTCCGAATGGGATGTCTTTAAATTCTGTACTAGCTAATCTCGGATTGCTAGTTTCGGTAACCTTAATTTGTAAAGTATCTATCACTGCCTTAAGTATTAAATTAAGCTGCAAAATTAAGAAAAAATGGCTCTAAACCCAAATTAATCTTATTTTCGAAGTGTTTGCAATACACTAAGCACCCATCCTTTTCCCCATTCTTCTAGTTGTTCAGACGTCCATAAAAAAGGATAAAAAATGCGCTTTTGAAAACGCGGAGGCAAATATTTTTGCCAGTTTGTTCCGCCAGTTGCAGCAATATCTGTTGGGTCTTTTTCTAAATAACGCACAGCGGATTTATAATGAGATAACGGCCATTCGACGTTCACATACAAATCTAATTTTCTCAATTCTTCTCCTAACTCACTTACATCTTCTCCTTTTTCTTTTAGTTGATGGTATAAAGCTGAGAAATTGCTATACTGACGCTCTTTTGCTAAGGCTAAAAACTGATCTGCATATTTTTTAATAAACTGCTTTAAGGTTAAGGTTTGTTTGCCACTTGATAATTCTGTTGCGCCAAATTTCCAGTAGATGTATTCGAATTTTTGCTCAATATCCGCATTTCTTAAAGCTTCACGCTGACTTTTATCTACCAATTGGGTAAAATCTGTAGCGCTAATTTCAATCATTCTGTATTGCCCCGACTGAAAACCACTAGCGGGTAGCAATGACATACGGAATTTTAAGAATTGTTCTTTTTCCATGCCATTTACCATTACCTCAAAAGAAGTGGTTAAGGCATTAAAATAAGCATTAATGCGTTTTAAACGTTGTGTAAAGAATGTGGCTGTTAATTCTTGATGAGTAGATATTTGTTTGCATTCATGTAGACAAAGTTTAAAGTATAACTCTGTAATCTGATGATACATGATAAAAATCTCTTCATCAGGGAAAGGTGTTTTTGGGCTTTGTAAACTTAGCAGCGTATCTAAGTGAATATAATCCCAATAGGTTAAAAAATCTGCATACAATAAACCATCCAGGTAAGAGGCCATATCTTGTCCCATCGCTTCGTACTTTTCTTGAAGCTTGTTTATTTTGTCTTTTATTTCTGGTGTAAAATCCATGAATTTTATAATTAGTGTGAATAAAATATAGGGTCGCAATCTTGCAACGATAAATTATTTACTAATTAACTCGGCCTTGCAATAATTAGGCTAATGAAAGAAGTCCATTTCCAAGTTTTAAAACCCATGGTTAAGTGTGTTACTTTGTCAATCTTTTACAGATTGACAAAGTTCTAATTAAAAATCGTCAATTATGAAATTATCATTTAATAAATATTTTCCGCTATGATGAAAGTTTAAATATTGTTGCTCACTTCCAAACCATTTAATTACTTCAGCTTTCATTAATCTACTAGGTTTAATGCTTATTATTCCTTTATATGAGCTCCATTTCCAATTTCTAAAATCACTAATGAGATTATGTTTTTGAGGATTGAAGTGAATATAATAAATTAAATGTGTGAAGTAGTCATCATCATTCACTAGTGCTCTTTTAAAAGGAGTTTGAAAAAGTGTTCCAAATCTATTCTGTTGCTTATTAAAGGCTAGGGCATAGCTCTGAAAAAATACTCGAAACTGTTTACTTATAATTATGTGAGTGTCAATGGCATCTTCAATTTGATTTGCTAATCTGTAATTGCTCATATTTTCATTAACACGAATTAAAATATGGAAATGATTATCTAATAAACAGTAAGCATAAACATCGGCAACTCCTGAAAGATAAATTCGCAGTTTTTGTAGAAAAAATGCATTATTTCCATCATTAGCAAACATCGGCTTTTTATCTACTGTACGATTGTAAATATGATAAAATTTCCCTTCTTCAAACTTGGTGTAATAATGTTCTTCTTTGGCCATGTTTGCTTTTAAACTTTGTCAATCTGTAGAAGATTGACAAAGTAAGTATCTAATACAACACTCTAAATTTAATGGTATGATCTATCTTCTTTAAGGATTTGAATAATTGCTTATCGTATTCGGCATTGATATCTGTTATGGCATAACCCAAAGTTGGATTTGTCATTAAAAATTGTCCAACAATGTTGATGTTATGCTTCGCAAAAATAGTATTAATCTGCGCCATAATTCCTGGAACATTTTTGTGAATGTGAATTAAACGGTGCGATTTATCAATTGCTGGTAATTGCAAATTCGGGAAATTAGAGCTCATGTAAGTCGTTCCCTTATTCATAAAATCTATTACACGTTTAGGAATAAAAGAAGCGCTTCTTGGATTACTTTTTGGATCATCAAAAACTACAATGCCCATATTGGTGCAGGTTTGAAAAGAGAATTTGTTCTTGGCACTCCCTAAATAACCGATCGTTTTTAGCTTTACAGCACGCTCCAGTTTTTCGTTCTCTATTTTTTCGCCATCAGCTAATAAAATCATGCCCACATCGGCAACATACTTTTCTTCAAAGGAAGACTTATGTCGAATAGAAAAACCGTCTTTTTTAAGTAGTGCAATGCTTTCAGCAGAAACATTGCCAATTACCAAACACAGAATTCTGTTTTTAGGATAAGAAATCGCCCTTGGCAAATTATTTACATACAAAAACTCATCAAAACTTGGCGTAACATGGTCGGCTTTTGAAACAATACTTTCTCGAGCAATATTTTCTGTAAAGGCGAAAAACTTTTTAATTAATCCACTTTCACGAAGTTGAAAATCTGAATAGCCATCGCCAATGCCATATAAATCGCCTTTTAAATCCATTTGACGCATTAGTTTTACTTTTCCACCTTCTTCACTTAATGGATTTGCGTGATCGTAATCGATAATCTTTCCATCACCTGTGGTTACAAAAGTGTTGGCATAAATATTTTCTTTTTTAATGTGATACTGACTTACAACAGGCGTTATAAACTCTTTAAATCCGCCAGAAACAATTAAAACTTCATCTGCGTGTTTTTTAAAAAACGCAGCATTACGAGAAAACGAAGCAGAAACTTTCTTTTTTAAACGGGTAATCAATTGTTTTAAATGATCTTCGTTAGCTTCTAATAATTGCACACGTTTTGCTAAACTTTCCGAAAAAGAAAGTTTTCCTTCCATAGCTAAATTGGTATACTCTTCAATTTTCTTAAAAATTGCTTCCTTATCTGGATGTTTATTTAACGAAATACGGGCCAGCTCATCTAATGCTTCTACTTGGGTAAAAGTGCTGTCAAAATCAATAATGTAAAAATTCTGCTGTTTCATCTAAAATTATTTCAAAGCTTGGCAAACTTCCAGAATGCTCTCTTTTAAAGGTTTAAAATTTATATCAATTGCGTTTTTAACTTTGGCATTGCTATAATAACTTAAATTGAAGCTACTTCTAGCGGCATCTCGTGTTAAAGCAGGTGCTTTTTGAGTAAATAATGAAGCTAGTTTTGCTGCTCTCCACGCAATACCTAACATCCAAGGTTTTGCTTCAATTTGTGGAGGTTTAATTCCAAATCCTGTGGCAATTTCGGCAAAAAAATCTTTGTAATTTAAATTATCTGCGGATAGGGTATATCGTTCTGCGGAAACTTCACTATTCATTAAAAGTATCATTGCTTTTGCCACATCTTCCACATCAACAATTCCTGTTGCCCCATCGGTATAAAATTTTAAACCGTCTTTTACGAGTTTGAAAATTGCTCCACTGCCTTCAAATCCAGCATTTTTTCCAATAATTACGGCGGGATTTACAATTACAGCATCTAATCCTTCGGCTATGCCCCGCCATACTTCCATTTCGCCTTCATACTTAGAGATAGCATAAGCATGCACTTTAGAATCGTACTCCCAAAAATCTTTCTCAGTAATTTGCTCGTCTTTTTTTGCGTTTCCTAATGCGGCAATAGAACTTACATGCACTAATCGAGCTTGATGCTCAGCACAAAGATTTACAATATTTGAAGTTCCTTCAATGTTTATCTTCAGTAATTTAGCTTTGTCTTTAGGATCGAACGAAATAAAAGCAGCGCAATGATAAACTTGAGTAACGTTTTCAAAAGCATCGGCTAAACTTTCTGGCTCGTTAATATCGGCAACAAACCACTCCACCAATTTATTTTCTTTCAGTAAATCTGGAATAATAGAAGTAGTTCTTTTTAGAGCCCTAACCTTTAAACTTTGAGCCGTTAACTGTGTAATTAATTCTGCTCCTAAAAACCCTGTAGCGCCAGTTACCAGTATCATATCATTTTTTTTAGATAGCTCATTAATATATGCGCTCAAAAATAGATATTTGATGCCAAACATTTATACCGCTTTTATGTCTTTATCAGATTTTTTTTTCGCCTATTAACCCCGATAAGTTTAGCCCTAAAAAGGGATTTTTAACCAGTCAGTTGGGATTAAAGGCTGATTTTTATACCGATCGCTTTCCTGATTTGGAAGAAAACACCTATGATATTGCCATTATTGGAGTAAAAGATGATAGAGGAGCAGTAAATAATAACGGTTGTTCTTTAGGCGCAGATCATTTTAGAGCTCAATTTTATGCCTTAAATGAAGGTGCTTTTACCAGTAAAATAATTGATTTAGGAAATATTATTGCTGGTAAAGAAATATCTGACACGTATTTCGCAGTAAAAACAGTGGTAGCAGAGCTGATAAAATTGAATATTTTGCCGGTGTTAATTGGTGGGGGTCAGGATATTACCTATGCGCAATATATGGCATATGAAAGCTTAGAACAAAAGGTGGATTTGGTAGTCGTAGACTCTAAGTTTGATTTAGATGAAGATGATAATGAAGGAATTGTAACAGATTCTAACTCATATTTGAGCAAAATATTTTTACATCAACCTAATTATTTATTCAACTTTAGCAATGTGGGTTATCAAACCTATTTTGTGAATCAAGATAGCTTAAAAGTAATGGATAAGTTGTATTTTGATGTGCACCGATTAGGAGAATTTTTGTCAGATATTTCATTAACAGAGCCAATTATCCGTAATGCGAATATGATGAGTTTTGATATTGGTGCGGTTCGTTCTGCAGATGCTGGAGCAAATATAAATGCTGGACCGAATGGTTTTTATGGTGAAGATATTTGCAGAATTACTCGTTATGCTGGAATGAATGATAAACTCACCTCAATTGGTTTTTATGAGTTTAATCCGGCCTATGATCGTAACGGACAAACGGCAATGCTTCTTGCTCAGATGGTGTGGTATTTTGTAGATGGATTTTACAATCGAAAAAAAGATTTCCCATTAACGCCAAAATCTCAATACATCATTTACCGAACAAGTTTAAAAGATGGTTCTGGAGAAATGAATTTCGTTAAAAGCAAGCGTTCAGATCGCTGGTGGATGCAAGTGCCTTATCCGACTGGAATTTCTAAAAACGAAAGATATCACCTTGTGCCATGCCGTTATGAGGATTATAATACAGCGGTTAATGGAGAAATGCCTGATTTATGGTGGAGAACTTACCAAAAGTTAGGATAATTTTACAAGAGAATTTCGCTAAAAGAATTTACGTTTACTATTTTTGATAAATACCCCCCTAAAACCCTATTGATAATGAAAAAAATAATTTTATCTGCCCTTTGCCTATTGCCACTAGGCTTAATGGCGCAAGACTTTACTATAAAAGGTAAAGTTGGTAATTTAAATGAACCAGCTAAAGCATTTTTGATATACCGTGTTGGCTCAAACAGTATTACAGATTCTGCAACTTTAGTAAACGGTGCTTTCGAATTTAAAGGTGCTATAGAAGGCCCAACATCAGCATCTATTCGAGTGAAGCATGATGCAGCACCGGTTGACCCTAAGAAAAGAGTTCCATCTGATGTAATTTCTCTTTATTTAGAAAAAGCTACCATAAATATTAACGCAGCAGATTCAATTAAATATGCTAAAATAACTGGGTCAAAAGTAAATGATGACAATGCAAGGTTTAAAGCTTTATTTAAACAAATTGATGCGGATGTAGCTGTTCTGATGAAAGAATATAATGGTTATACAACTGAACAGAAAAAGGATACCGTATTCATGAAACCTTTTATGGCTAAGTATACTGCTGCAAATAAAGAAAGAGATCCATTGACTAAGAAATTCGCATCAGAAAATCTAGATTCATACATAGGTTTAGTTGCTTTTAGAAGTTCAATGGGATATGATATTGATCCAAAGGTTGTTGAACCAGAATTTTTAAAATATTCGGCAGAGGTAAGAGCAACTCAATATGGTAAAGACATTAAAACCGCTATTGATGGTGCTAAGAAAACTCAAATTGGGATAACTGCTGTTAATTTTACTCAAAACGACAGACACGGTATGCCAGTTCACCTTTCTGATTTTAAAGGAAGTTATGTGTTAGTTGATTTTTGGGCATCTTGGTGTGGTCCTTGTAGAGGAGAAAACCCGAATGTGGTTGCTGCCTATAATAAATATAGACATAATGGTTTTACTGTTTTAGGTGTTTCTTTAGATGGTGGAAATACACGTACTACAAAAGAAGCTTGGTTACAAGCAGTTAAAGATGATGGCTTAACGTGGACTCATGTAACTGATTTAAAAGGATGGGATAATACAGTATCAAAAAGTTTTGGTGTACAAGCTATTCCATTTAACTTTTTAGTAGATCCGAACGGAAAAATTATTGCTCGTAACATTAGAGGCGAAGAATTGCAAACTAAACTAGCTGAAATTCTTGGCAAGAAAGAAGGAAAAACACTAGCTAAGTAAAATTTTTGCCGCTGATTAGCAGATTCATTAAATGAATATTAAATCTGCGAATCAGCGGCTATTTTTTTGAGATGTTAAAGAATTAACGTTAATCGAAATTAATTACATTAAATCGAAGCCAATATCTTCTCTAAAATATTTACCGTCAAAATAAATGCGACCAGCATCTGCTGTAGCCCTTTGTAAGGCATTAAACTGATCATCTTGTAAACTGGTAATGGCAATCACTCTACCGCCATTTGATTTAACAATGCCACCTTCTAAACTAGTCCCAGCATGAAAAGCTAAAGAATCACGTAGGTTTTCAATTCCAGAAATTGCTTTCCCTTTTTCATATTCGCCTGGATAACCACCTGCAACTAGCATAATAGTTGCTGCACTTTTCTTACTGATTTTTAATTGATAATTGGCTAATTTTTTATCCGCACACGCGATGAATAATTCAACTAAATCGCTTTCTATACGAGGAATAACACTTTCCGTTTCTGGATCGCCCATACGGCAATTGTATTCAATTACATAAGGTTTATCTCCAACTTTAATCAATCCAAAGAAGATAAAACCAGTATACTCAATGTTGTCTTTTAATAAACCATCAATGGTTGGTTGAATAATTTCTTGTTTTACTTGAGCCATAAAAGCTTCATCAGCAAATGGAACAGGAGAAACCGAACCCATTCCGCCAGTATTTAAACCCGTATCGCCTTGCCCAATTCTTTTGTAATCTTTCGCTTCTGGTAAAATCACATAGTTTTTTCCATCACTCAATACAAAAACTGAAAGTTCAATTCCTGTTAAAAATTCTTCAATTACTACTGTACTTCCAGCATTGCCGAATTTTCCACCTAGCATTAATTTTAATTCTTCTTGTGCTTCGGCAACATTATCTAAAATTAAAACGCCTTTTCCAGCCGCTAAACCATCAGCTTTTAATACAATTGGTGTAGCATGATTTTGCAAATAGGCTAATCCATCTGCTAAGTTTTCATTCGTAAAAGATTTAGATGCGGCAGTAGGAATACCGTGACGCTCCATAAATTGCTTAGAAAAATCTTTGCTTCCTTCTAAAATTGCACCTTCTTTTTTTGGTCCGATAACGGGAATGTGAGTTAATTCTTCATCGTTAGCAAAAAAATCATGAATACCATTTACCAAAGGTTCTTCTGGTCCAACTACTAAAAGATTAATATTTTCTTTTAAAGCAAAGGTTTTTACTGCTTCAAAATCATTCGGATTTAAAGTTACATTTTTGCCGTAAGCCCCAGTACCCGCATTACCAGGAGCGATAAATAATTTTGAGCAATGAGTAGATTGGCTCATTTTCCAAGCAAAAGCGCACTCTCTTCCGCCAGAACCTAACAATAAAATATTCATGCAAGCAAAGATATTGCTTTCAGTTAAAAAGAGCGGTAAATAAATCAGCTAATTCCTAAATACTTGTAATTAACCAATTAGATTTCTGTATGTAAAAGATTAAAATTAGATTTGCCGCAAGAATGAAACACGTTGTTGCCATATCACTTGTATTTTTTAGCCTTACTCATCTCGCAAAAGCGGAAGATGTAGGGAGGTTAAAGCTATTAACAGAGCGGTATTGTAATAAAACGCAAAACGATTCTCAAGTTGTTAATACGGATGTCAATCAGCTTAACGACCAAAGAAATCCATTCCTATTATCATATAGTGAATTAACTTTAATTGGCTTATTGCCAGAAATTAAAGTTGCAAAACACGTTACGTATAATCACATCGTTGCCGATTTAACGATACGGAAAAAGCCAAAAAATAATAGTCCCTAATTATTTCCCTCTTTAGTATATAATCCCAATCTATTCAGATTAGGAAAAGGAATTTTTATCCCTTAACTGCCAAGTTGACTTAGTTTAAGCAATGGCTTGGTTGTTGCAAATTGAACATTTTAAGAATAATATAAACACAATCATAAAACATGTTAGGATTTTTAGCCAAGATATTTGGGAGCAAATCAGAAAGAGATATTAAAGCGTTACAGCCTTTAGTACAACAAATTAACGAAGAGTACGCAAAACTTTCGTCATTAAGTAACGACGAATTACGTTATAAAACTGTTGAGTTTAAAGAAACTATTGCATCAGCATTAGCTGATATTGATACGAAAATTGCTGATACTAAACTTAAAGCAGAAGCACAGGATTTAGCATTGCATGAAAAAACTGCTTTATACGATGAGGTTGATGCACTTGTTAAAGAACGCGATGTAGAATTGGAAAAAGTGCTATTGCAAATTTTACCAGCTGCTTTTGCAGTTGTAAAAGATACTTCTCGCCGTTTAAGTGAAAACGAGCAGTTAGAAGTTACCGCTACACAATTTGATAGAGATTATGCAGCTCGCAAAAGCAATGTAAAAATTGTTGGTGATAAAGCATATTGGGCTAACAGATGGGATGCCTCTGGAACTGAAGTAGTTTGGAACATGGTTCACTACGATGTACAGTTGATAGGTGGTATGGTTTTAAATAGCGGTAAAATAGCCGAGATGGCAACTGGTGAGGGTAAAACCTTAGTAAGTACATTGCCAGCATATTTAAATGCATTAGCTGGACAAGGTGTTCACATTGTAACCGTGAATGATTATTTAGCTCGTCGTGATAGTGAATGGAATGGGCCATTATTCGAGTTTCATGGATTGAGTGTAGACTGTATTGATAAACACGAACCAAACTCACAAGAACGTAGAAACGCTTATTTAGCAGATATTACCTACGGAACAAACAATGAATTTGGTTTCGATTATTTGCGTGACAACATGTCTCAAACGCCAGATCAATTGGTCCAACGTAAATTGCACTTCGCAATGGTAGATGAGGTCGATTCAGTATTAATTGATGATGCTCGTACACCGTTAATTATTTCTGGTCCAGTTCCTTTTGGAGATCAACACGAATTTCACGAATTAAAACCACGTATCGAACGTTTGGTAAATGCACAAAAAACATATGTTTCTTCTGCATTAAACGAAGCGAAAAAATTAATTAATGATGGTAAAACTGGAACCGAAGAAGGTGAAGGTGGTTTAGCATTATTACGTGCGCATCGTGGTTTGCCAAAAAGTAAAGCCTTAATTAAGTTTTTAAGTGAAGGAAGTGTTAGACAGACTTTATTGAAAACAGAAAATCATTATATGGCAGATCAATCTAAGAATATGCCTAAGGTAGATTCTGAGTTGTTCTTCTACATTGATGAGAAAAATAATCAAGTTGAATTAACAGAAAAAGGAATTGAGTTAATTACTCAACAAGGTGAAGACCCTAACTTTTTTGTTTTACCAGATGTAGGTACAGCAATTGCTGAAATTGAAAAATCTGATTTAAGCAGCGAGCAAAAAATAGCTCAAAAAGATGCGTTAATGCGTGATTATTCTGTGAAAGCAGAACGTATCCACTCGGTAAATCAATTATTAAAAGCGTATACTTTATTTGAAATTGATGTTGAATATATCATCGATGAAGGTAAAATTAAAATTGTAGATGAGCAGACTGGTCGTATTATGGATGGTCGCCGTTACTCTGATGGTTTGCACCAAGCAATTGAGGCGAAAGAGAATGTGAAGGTAGAAGATGCATCACAAACGTATGCAACGGTTACTTTGCAAAACTTCTTCCGTATGTACCACAAATTGTGCGGTATGACGGGTACAGCAACTACAGAAGCTGGTGAGTTTTGGTCTATTTATAAATTAGATGTGGTAGAAATTCCTACTAACCGTGTAATGGCTCGTAAAGATGAGCAAGATTATGTATACCGTACCATTCGTGAAAAATACAATGCAGTTGCAGAGGAAATTGTAAAACTAACTGAAGCGGGTCGCCCAGTTTTAGTAGGTACAACATCGGTTGAGATTTCGGAATTGTTAAGTCGTATGCTTAAACTTCGCGGAATAAAACACAATGTATTAAACGCGAAAATGCACCAAAAAGAAGCAGATATTGTTGCAGAAGCTGGTCAGGCTGGACAGGTAACCATTGCAACGAATATGGCTGGTCGTGGTACCGATATTAAATTAGGCCCAGGCGTTAAAGAAGCTGGAGGTTTAGCGATTGTAGGTACAGAACGCCATGAATCTCGTCGTGTAGATAGACAGCTACGTGGTCGTGCTGGTCGTCAAGGAGATCCAGGAACTTCGCAATTCTTCGTATCATTAGAAGATAACTTAATGCGTTTATTTGGTTCGGAGCGTATTTCTAATATTATGGTGAAAATGGGAATTGAGGATGGAGAAGTAATTCAACATTCTATGATTACCAACTCTATTGAGCGAGCTCAGAAAAAAGTGGAAGAAAACAACTTTGGCGTTCGTAAACGTTTGTTAGAGTATGATGATGTAATGAACTCACAACGTACGGTTATTTATGCTAAACGTCGCAATGCTTTATTTGGTGATCGTTTAGATGTAGATATGAATAACATGGTATTTGATGTTGCAGAAGATATTGTAACTGAATACAAAGAAGAAGGAAATTACGAAGGTTTTAGATTAGAGGTAATTAAAAACTTCTCAGCAGATACTGCAATTTCAGAACAAGATTTTAATTCTAAGAACATTCATGCTTTAACAGATACCTTGTTCGAAGAAGTTACTGCTTTTTATGCTCGTAAGTCTGAAGGTATCATCAATCAGTCTATGCAAGTGTTAAAACAAGTTTATGCAGAGCGAGGACAACAAATTGAGCAAGTTGTAGTACCATTTACAGATGGAATAAGACATATACAAGTTCCTGTTAACTTACAAAAAGCAATAGATAACAATGGTCGTGAAGTAACTAAAGCCTTCGAGAAAACAATTATTCTTGCTTTAATTGATGACAGTTGGAAGGAGCATTTGCGTGAAATGGACGAGTTAAAGCAATCCGTGCAAAATGCTGTGTATGAGCAAAAAGATCCATTAATCATTTATAAAATGGAGGCCTTCAACTTATTTAAAAGCATGTTGAATGTAGTAAATAAAGAGGTTGTAAGTTTCTTATACAAAGGTGGTATTCCAGTGCAGCAAGATGTTGATGATGTTAGAGAGGCACCAGTAGCTAAAAAGCAACCAAAATTACAAACTACTAAACAAGAGTATGGTTCAGAACAACCAGGTGTTGAGTTTGGCGATACACGTGAGGCGGTACCACAACAACCGATTCGTAAAGAAGCTACGGTTGGCAGAAACGAACCTTGTCCTTGTGGTAGTGGCAAAAAGTATAAAAACTGCCATGGTATAAACGGATAATTTGTAATACCAGATAAGAATGCCGAATTTTGTAAAAAGTTCGGCATTCTTTTTATACTACCTATTCGTCATTTGATGAAGAGTGACAAGTAATCTATCTTAATATTATGATGAGAATTTATCTATCTATTATTTTTGTATTGTGCTTTCAGTTTTCTTTTGCTCAAACTAAAGGGGAAGTTACTGTTGTTAAAGATCCTTTAATAGATAGCCTTATTGCAAAGCGAATAGAGCTAAACAGAACAAAACCAACAATTACTAACCCCACAAGTAAGGCAATAGTATCTGATATGGGTTATAGGGTACAGGTTTTTTACGGCTCTGATAGAAGAGAGGCGTTTAATGAACAGAGCAGATTTAAGGCGCTTTACCCGCAACTTAGAACATACATTACCTATAAAGAACCGAATTATTATTTACGTGTAGGGGATTTTAGAAGCAGAATGGAGGCCCAACGCTTACTGAATGAGTTAAAGGCAAATTTCCCGACATTATTTATTTTCAGAGAAAAGATAAATGCTCCTGAATTAGATGATGTAAATAAATAGCGCCTAACAAATAGATTTATGAAACAGAAGATACAAGAATTATCCGCTAAAATATATAACGATGTTGTTGGTTATCGCCATCATATTCATGCTCATCCAGAACTTTCTTTTAAAGAATTTCAAACCTCTTTGTTTATCAAAGACAAGTTAACGAAATGGGGTATCGAATTTACCGATATGGCTAATACGGGTATTGTAGGTTTAATCAAGGGCAAAATTCCATCAGAAAATATTATCGCATTGCGTGCTGATATGGATGCTTTACCTATTCATGAGGCAAATGATAAACCCTATCGATCTAAAAATCAAGGAGTAATGCATGCGTGTGGACATGATGTACATAGCTCATCACTTTTAGGTACAGCTTATATTTTAAATCAATTGAAAGATGAATTTGCGGGCACGATTAAACTAGTTTTTCAACCTGCAGAAGAAGTTTTACCAGGAGGTGCTAGCATTATGATTAAAGAAGGAGTGCTCGAAAATCCTAAACCACAAGCTATAGTTGGTCAACATGTAATGCCGTTAATCGAAACTGGTAAGGTAGGTTTTCGATCTGGAATTTATATGGCGTCAACAGATGAATTGTACGTAACCGTTCATGGGAAGGGTGGTCATGGTGCACAACCTCATCAAAATATAGATCCAGTTTTAATTACCGCTCATATCATCGTGGCATTACAGCAAATCGTTAGTCGTAATGCAGATCCTCGTTTACCATCCGTACTTTCTTTTGGTAAAGTGAATGCCAATGGTGCAACTAATATCATTCCTAATGAGGTAAAATTGGAAGGAACTTTTAGAACGCTAAACGAAGATTGGAGAAACGAAGCGCATAAGTTGATGAAGAAAATGGCTGAAGGCATTGCAGAAAGCATGGGCGGAAGTTGTGAGTTTACTATTATGCGTGGTTATCCGTTTTTAATTAATGAAGAAAAACTAACAGATAATGCTCGCACTTTTGCTGAAGAATACTTAGGAAAAGAAAATGTGATTGATTTAGATATTTGGATGGCAGCAGAAGATTTTGCATATTATTCTCAAGTAACTGATGCTTGTTTTTATCGTTTGGGGACTGGAAATGCAGAAAAAGGAACAACCTATTCTGTTCATACGCCAAACTTCGATATTGATGAAGACGCCTTAAAAACTTCAACAGGGTTGATGGCTTATATCGCTCTAAAACAACTCGGAAATTAATTAAGAACTTCGCTTTAATACTTCATTTCAAAAGGGCAAGATTTTTGTATTTAAAAAAAACATGAAAAAAATAGTTCTATTATTAGCTTTATCTATTTTCTTTTTAAAAGCTAATGGTCAAGAAATTCCACGTTTTAATCCTGATACCATTAAAACTATACAGTTAGATTCTGTAGTGGTCATTAAAGCGCAGCGTTTAAATATAGAACGATTTATCAATGCAATCATCAACGATACTAGTTTTTATCAGGCATTTCGCAACATGAAAAAGTATACTTTCATTGCTGAAAATAGAATTTATACTTACGATAAAAATGACAAAGTTGATGGGAAAGTGTATAGAAAAATAAGACATAATAACAATGGCCCTTACAAAATGGAATATTTAGTAAAGGAAGATAATGGGAAAGTTTACAAGAAAAACGGTAAGTATCAGTTGTATACAGTAGAAATGTTCGATTACATTTTTATGAACGCTTATAACACCGATTTTGTACCAAATGCACCCAGCAGTGATGGTAAGGGTGGTACGAATGAAAGTTACAAGGATAAATTAAAAACCTTAATTTTTAATCCCGGTAGACCAATTAAAGGATTGCCATTTATAGGTAGTAAAACTCAAATATTTACAGCCAATATGCGTCAGTATTATGATTATACTTTTTATAGCGGTACTTATCTAGATTCAATTCCTGTATATCGATTTAAAATTTCTGTAAAACCAGATTTAAGTAGTTGGACAAAAGATGGCTTGATGATTAAAGAGTTGGTTACCATTTTTGACAAAAGAAACTTCGAAATTCTTGGGCGGTATGTTGATATGAAATACAGCAATATGTTGTTTGATTTTGATGTGCAAATGAACATTGAAATGAGTTATTTTGATGAAGTGAAATTACCTACAAAAATCACTTATCAAGGTAATTGGGATTATCCTTTTAAGAAAGAAGAAAGGGCTAGTTTCTTAGTAGTGCATAAAGATTATAAGTTGGCTAGAGGAAAGTAAAATTGAGTGTTAATTGTTGAATTGCTAGGTGCTAGTAAACATTAACAATCCAACAATTTCATTATCTTTAACTCTCAAAAATCTCATTTATGCAATCACTTTATCGCACTAAAACAAAGTTGTTATTAGCTATTGTGCTATTTTCAACGAGTAGCTTACACGCTCAAATCTTAACTTCTAAACAAATAGATAGCGTAGCTGAAAAAACGTTAAGTACATTTAATGTTCCAGGCATTGCCGTTGCAGTTGTTAAAGATGGCAAAGTTATTCATGCAAAAGGATATGGCGTTCGCTCTATCAAAACAAATTTAAAGGTTGATGAAAACACACTTTTTGGTGTGGCATCAAATACAAAAGCATTTACTGCTGCGGCTTTGGGTATGTTGGTAGATGAGAAAAAAATAACATGGGATACGAAAGTAATTGATGTAATTCCAGAATTTAAAATGTACGATCCGTATGTAACGAGCGAATTTACTGTAAGGGATTTGTTAACGCACCGTAGTGGCTTGGGTTTAGGTGCAGGCGATTTAATGATTTGGCCAGATTCATCAACAGTAGATAAGAAACAATTGATTCATAATCTTCGGTATTTGAAACCAGTTTCTTCGTTCCGTACAAAATACGATTATGATAATTTAATGTACATTGTAGCTGGTGATGTAGTAGCAAGAGTTTCTGGGATGACCTATGAAGATTTTATAGAAAGCAAAATAATAAAACCTTTAGGCATGTCGAAAACTGCGGCATCATGGTATCGTTTAAAAGATAAATCGAATGTAATAGATGGTCATGCGCCTTATGAAGACAAATTATTGCCAGTTGGTTTAAGTTTTGGTGAAATTGCTAATGCTGCTGGCGGAATTTATTCGAGCATTACAGATATGAGTAAATGGGTTATTGCAATGATTAACGGAGGCAAATACGGTGATAACTTAGATAAAAAGTTATTCAGCCCTGCGGTTGCAAGAGAACTTTGGACACCACAAACCATTATTGCTGGCGGTAATCCGAGCAGTTTTAGTAGTTACGGATTAGGCTGGTTTTTAAGTTCAGTAAATGGAAAATTCCAGGCAACGCATACTGGTGGTTTATCCGGAATTGTAACTCAGGTTACTATTTTACCAGAACTCAAATTGGGTATTATTGTATTAACCAATCAGCAATCTGGTGCTGCATTTAATTCTATAACCAATTCCATTAAAGACGGATATTTAGACATAAAAGGCCAAAATAGAATAAAAACCTACAACGATAATAGATTAAGAAACGAGAAACAAGCAAAAGAAATTGTAGATAAAATTTGGGCAGATATCGCAACAGCACAGAAATCAAATAATACAAAACCTGATACCAAAAATTACTTGGGAACATTCAAAGATTCTTCGGTTTGGAGACGTTACCATTAGTGAAATAAATGGAAAAATGCATTTTCAGGCAAAAAATTCACCAAAATTAAGAGGAGATATGACTTATTATAAAGGCAATACTTTTATAGTAAAATGGTACGATAGAAGTTTGGATGCAGATGCGTTTGTGAATTTTAGTTTAAACAATAATGCATCAGCAGATGGATTTAAATTGGAGGCAATTTCTCCATTAACAGATTTTAGTTTCGATTTTCAGGATTTGAATTTTAAAATAACCAACACAAAATAAGAATGATGAAAAATTATATCAAATTAGGCAGACTAGTAGCATTTTTTGCTATTTTATCTTTATGCATGGCGATGAAAGCAAAACCTAAAAAAGTCATTTTCTTTGGCGATTCAATAACACAAGCCGGAGTTCAAGGCAATGGTTATATTAATCTTTTAAAAAAAACATTAGATCCTACTCAATATGAGTTAATTGGAGCTGGTGTTGGTGGAAATAAGGTATACGATCTTTACTTGAGATTAGAAGATGATGTGCTAAATAAAAAACCAGATTTAGTAATCATATATGTGGGTATAAACGATGTTTGGCATAAATTAGGAGCACATACAGGTACTGATTATGATAAATATTTGAAATTCTATCAGGCATTAATTAATAAAATTCAAGCTAACGGAAGTAAGATTGTAATGTGTACACCTTCAGTTATTGGTGAAAAGAAAAACAATGCAAACGAAGTTGATGCAGATTTAAACAAATATGCTGCTGGTATTAGAGAATTGGCTGCAAAAAATAATCTTCCGCTTTGCGATTTAAGAAAAGCTTTTACAGCGTACGAGGACAGAAATAATACTGCAGATATAGAAAAAGGCGTTTTAACTGTTGATAAAGTACATCTAAACGATGTAGGTAATCAATTGGTAGCCGATACAATGTTACCTTTTATTAAGTAAAAGCATTATCGTCATTGCGATTTCCTAGCAATAACGAATACTAATTATGATAAACCGCGAAACAATAGACAAAATAATGGATACTGCCCGAATAGAAGAGGTAGTAGGTGATTTTGTGCATTTAAAAAAACGCGGTACCAGTTTAATTGGCAATTGCCCTTTTCATGGTGAAAAAACTCCTTCATTCCATGTTTCGGTAACCAAAGGAATTTACAAGTGCTTTGGTTGTGGCAAGGGCGGAGATTCTGTTCGCTTCATTATGGAGCATGAGAAATATTCTTATCCAGAAGCACTTAAGTTTTTAGCCCAAAAATATAATATTGAGGTCGAAGAAACAGTCGAGACCGTACAAGATTTAGAAGCACAAAATGCTAAAGAAAGCTTATACATTGTATCGCAATTTGCAGCTACTTTTTTTGAAGAGCAATTATGGAATAACTCAGAAGGTAAAGCGATTGGTTTAAGTTATTTTAAAGAACGTGGTTTTAGAGCAGATATCATCAAAAAATTTAATCTGGGTTATTCGCCAGATGTTTGGGATGCATTAACTCAAGATGCGGTTAAAAATAAACATGCAGAAGAATACCTAGAAAAAACAGGTTTATCCATCAGAAATGATAAAGGTAAATTATACGATAGATTTAGAGGGAGGGTAATGTTCCCAATACACAATTTTACAGGTAGAGTAATTGGCTTTGGCGGACGAACATTAAAAACGGATAAAAATGTTCCCAAATATGTAAACTCTCCAGAAAGTGAAATTTACCATAAATCTAATGTACTATATGGTCTTTTTCATGCTAAAAAAGCAATCAGAGATTTAGATAATTGTTATTTAGTAGAAGGATATGCGGATGTGCTTTCTGTTCACCAAGCTTATATAGAAAATGTAGTTGCATCTTCAGGAACATCATTAACAATAGAACAAATACGTTTAATTGGTCGTTTTACACAAAATGTAACTATTCTTTACGATGGAGATGCAGCAGGTATAAAAGCATCTTTACGTGGATTGGATATGATTTTAGAGGAGGGATTAAACGTAAAGGTAGTGTCTTTCCCAGCAGGAGATGACCCTGATTCGTATATGCATAAAGTTGGTGCAGGAGCATTTAAAACTTACATAGAAGACAATCGTCAGGATTTTATTCTATATAAAGCAAATATCCTTTTAGCAGAAGCTGGAACAGATCCAATAAAAAGGGCTGGAATTATTAGAGATATTGTAGAAAGCATAGCCAAAATTCCAGACAATATTAAAGCCTCAGTTTTTATTCGCGAGTGCAGTAGCTTGTTAGCAATAGAAGAAAGAGTTTTGCTAAGTGAATTAAACACCATGCGGGCTGCAAAATTTAAAAAAGCATCCGCTCCTCAAGCAAGGCCATCTCAATATCAAGATATGCCTCCTGCTGATCTTTTAGCTGACGATGAACCCCAAGTAACAACTGCAGTTGCTACAAACGACGAACTACAAGAGCAAGAAATTGTGCGTTTATTGTTAGCTTTTGGACATGAATTAGTGAGTTGGGATAAGATTGATAATATGTACATCGGTTCTTTTATCATGCAAAATTTAACTGATGTTACGTTTGAAAATGAACTATGTAAAAGAATTATAGATCACTATAGGACTGAAATAGAAAATGGGCAGTTGCCAACTGCAAATCAGTTTATAAAAAGCGAGGATAGAGAAATTGCAGATCTAGCTATTACACTTTCCACTTCTCCGTACACATTAAGTGAAAACTGGTATAATAAGCATAATATTTATGTGCGTGATGAAACCATAAACTTAAAAGCAACAATTTTGGGCGGATTATATCACCTTAAAAAGAGAAAAGTAGATCGGATTTTATTGGATTTGTTGAAAGAAATTAAAACAGAAAGTGATGCTGCTAATCAAGAGATTTTGATGCAACGATATGCTTTTATTAAGAATGTAGAGAAAGAAATTTCTAGATTTCTAGGCTCTGTAATTGTTAAATAATGGCAATTCATAACGATTTAGGTATTAAAGGAGAAACAATTGCAAAGCAACATTTAGAAAAAAATGGGTATGAAATTTTAGATGAAAATTGGGTGCATGGCAAAGCAGAAGTTGATTTAATAGCTTATTTAAATAGACAAATCATTTTTGTGGAGGTAAAAACTCGGAGCTCAATAGCTTTTGGCTTACCCGAAGATTTTGTAAGCATTGCTAAACAAAAACAAATGGAATTAGCTGCAAATGAATATATAGAATTGATGAATCATGAAGGCGAAATCCGCTTTGATATTATTTCTATTCTTTTTGATAAACAAAATAATCACACTTTAAAACATATTGAAGATGCATTCTGGCCTGAAGATTAGTCAAATCAAAACCTTATTATTTATTGGAATAGTTGTCGTTTTTGTAAGCGCTTGTAAAAATTCATCTACTTATCGCAGTTTTCTTTCTCCAGAAGTTGGACAAAACGTTTCTTCAGGAACTGAAGTTGAAGTTAAAATCCTATTTGGGAAAGATAAAAAAGTGGATTCTGTGGTTTATTTAATAGATAGTACAAAAGTCGCTTCAAAAGTTGATACTACATCAATTAGATTAAAAACAGAAGAATTAAAATTAGGTAGCCATTTACTAACGGCAAAAATTTATGGGGAAGGAACAAGTGAAGAACTAACGGCAAATATTAATGTTTTAGCTGCTAAAGCTCCAATAGAATATACATATAAAATAATTAAAACTTTACCGCATGACACCTCATCTTATGTAGAAGGTTTAGAATATCACGACGGTTTCTTCTACGAAAGTGCTGGGGATTATGGACATTCTAGTTTGCGTAAAGTAGAGCCATCAACAGGAAAAGTTTTGCAATCTACACCAGTAGATAAAAAGTATTTTGCTGAAGGAATAACAGTTATTGGTGATAAAATAATTCAATTAACCTATCAAGAAAAAATGGGTTTTGTTTACGATAAAGCAACGTTAAAAAAGCTTTCAGAGTTCTCGTATACTACAGGAAAAGAGGGTTGGGGACTAGCTTTTGATGGGCAAAAAGTATTAAATACAGATGGTACAGATACTATTTTCTTTTTAGATAAGAATGATTATAGAAGAATTGGTTCAATCACTGTTTATGATAATAAAGGTTCAATCGAAAACCTAAATGAACTCGAATTTATCGATGGTAAGATTTATGCAAACGTTTATACTACCGATACCATATTAATCATTAATCCTCAAAATGGTGCTGTTGAAGGTAGAATAAATCTCTCAGGTATTTTTCCAGCAAACGATTACTTTAAAACCGATTTTGAGCGAGGAAATAATGTATTAAACGGGATTGCTTGGGATGCTAAAGGCAAACGTCTTTTTGTGACAGGTAAAAAATGGCCAAAAATATTTGAGATAAAACTAATTGCAAACTCTACAAATAAGTAGTATTAATCTTTCTTTTTGTTCTCACTTAAATAACCACTGTACATAATTGACTGCTTGTTATTGCTAACTATTGTTAGAGTAGCATAACCATTAGTACTTATATTAAAGGTCATTCTTGCATTATCTTTTACATCCTTTGTATTGATATTTACGTTCCAGCCGCCTTTTTTGGTTTTTTCGGCGTTGTAAGTGAAATTTTTGGTTTTAAACTTATATCCATTTTCATCAGGATTCATGGAAGCAGAGTATGATCTGCCATAATAAGGCAAGTAAGCAACTACACTATCTTTGGTAATACGTACATCATAAGAGCTGCCACTAAGATTAATACTTCCACCACCTACATTTCCTGGCATTTTTCGCAATACATCATTAATGTCTGTGCTATTTGTAGGAATGGCACTTGTTGCAACAAAAGCGTAATTTTTTTCTTCAACAATTCTTAAAGTTGTTGCCTTATCTGTTTGCGCATTTGCTTTGAAGCCAATCAGGACTAAAATTACAAAGGCTAGTGTTTTAAGCGTTTTCATAGGAATAAATCTATATATACCAATTAAACAAAATAATTGATTTAAAGTTTAATTGAAAACGACAAGTAAATGCAATTAGTATAAGCTTATTAGGGAATAAGATTGATCAAGGAGAGAAAATAGCACAACCCTCCCTGACCAACCTTAAAACTATGATATAGTAGCAGTTAGCACAGTCCCTGTAATAGAAGTGGCATAAACTTTTAATGCAGTTGTTGCGCCTCCATCATTAGGTTGTGCAAGCACAGCTCCTGATGAACTATACTGTGAACTATGTAGACTACATTGAATAAGATTGCTCGCCTGCACCCAATTTAGTGTGCCTCCTTGATGAGGACAAACTGCCTGTGTAGCTACAAAAGATGAAGTTGAGTTTCCTGCAGCTAGGCGGACAAATAATACACCTCCTGTAGAAACAAAAGAGCCTATAGATGTTAATTGTGAATTTAAATCCACATTAACTTTTGTTCCAACAGTGCCACCACCACCGCCTCCGCCCCCACCTCCAGGTGTTGGGCTTGGGTCATTTGATTTACTTCCGCCGCAGCCAGAAAGGCAACTTCCTGTGCATATCAGAGCCACACCAAGCCCTAAGGATTTGATAAATTCATTACGTTCCATAATTTTCTTTTTTAGTAAATTGTTGATTTAGTATCTGGATTCTTGTTTTTGAATAAGCTAAAGTTTCGAGAGATAGTGAACCCAAAACGTACACCACCTTCGGTCCATGATTTTTTGGTATTTCCGATATAGTTATTTTCTACGATGTATTCTGAATTCATAAAATTAAGGGAGAAAATATGTCCACCAGTTTCTATTTCTAATCCCACGCCAAGTGGATTATAAAATACAATAGGTAAATCTTTAGGTCTTGATAAGCCATTAACAAGTGTATAATCTGCAACGAACGAAAGACGTTTTGTTAATTTTACTCTTCCGGCAAAGCCAAGAGAAAATAAATTTTCAGGATCATCTGCTCCAGTTGTGACCGAACGAATTAATAAGGCAGGCATCACTTGGAGAGAAAGTCTGGATGAAAATTTACGAGAAAAAATAGGTTGAATGAGATAACTTAATCGATTAGAATAGTTATCAAATTCATTTGTAGAAAAGGGTTCTCTAGCTACTAGTCCAACCTGTGCTAAAAAGGTGAAATTTATCGGCATGCTACCATCGCTCTTTTGCTGAAGAAACTTTTGTTTTACATATATATCGTAAAGTTCATCGTGTTTACTTCTGCCAAATCCAACGGTTAGTTTATCCGTAATACCATAATCCAAACCAATAAATAAGTCTGTGGCAACATCTAAACCATATAGCGTATGTGCGCTACCAAATTGTCCACCAATATCTCCAAAATGATGTCGAATTCTTAAGTCTAAATCATGTTTTTTCTGCGTTTCTGTAGAATGAGATAAAACAACATGCGTTGATTTAAAAGTTGATTCAATTTTAGTAAACTTAGCTGTGCTATCTAGTGTATTAAGTAGTGAATCTGCTTTTTGCGCACTCGCTCTTAATGCAATCACCAGTAAGATTAAAAATAAATAAATAAATAGTTTAGGCTTGTTCATAATTACTTATTTAGAGGGTTTAATGTGCCTTGAATGGTTACTTTTATTGTTTCAGCAATTTTGGTAAAAACCAGACTTGGAATTTTAATTTCATGAGCAGCGCAAGCTACATTGAAGGTTGAACCTAATGTTGGAATTCCATTTTTAATGGTAATTCTTCCAGCAATCGTTCTGGGTTTATCTACACCATGAACGGTAAGTATACCTTTAGCAAAAACAGGATATTCACCATCTTTTTTCCAATCTACTTTTGGTTCGATTGTTCCCTTAAATTTGGCTAAAGGATACTTTTCGCTTTCCATGTAGTTTTCATTAAAGTGTTCCTGCATCATTTTTTTATCAAATTCCAAACTTTTAATGGGAACTTGGATCGCTAATTCTTGCGTTTGAGTCACTAAAACTGCCGTTCCAGCTGTACTAGCTGCTTTAATATCTTCCACAGGTGTAGATGAAAAAATGCTCGTTTTAATGTTTTTGCCAACATAAGTTTGTGCGCTCGCAGAAATTATAAACGCGAAATAAAGGAGCAACAGTAAGATCAGACTACTATTTTTTATTGAAATCATAACGCAGTTTTAAGGATACACCACTAGATTTTAAAGGCACATCACCTTCTCCAATTCCACTTAATGGAATTTTAACATAAGGCTCAATACCAAAACCCAATTTTTTATTTAATTTGATAGTATAGGTAGCAGATAAATCGATCACACTTAAAAAGTGCTGATTGGCATTAGTTTTCTCGGTAATTCTATCTTTTCGGCCAGATGCTGCAGTATATTTGAAAACATAATCTTCCTTTAACATTAAATAGCTAGATAAGCCAGCATTCAAATCAATGCTACTTTTTTGATGATTAGCTATAGTGTAAGACGCTCTTAATGGAATTTCTAAGACCTTACAAGCCGCATTAATTTCTGCAATAGTAGCTGCTACGGCAGGATTGTTAAATGTATAATTGTAGCTGCTTGCTGTATAATTTTTTGAACCATAGATTATACCCGTTTGTACACTTAATTTTTTTGTTAAACCTACACCAACTCCAATTCCAAAAGCTATACTACTCTTACCGCCAACAATAGAGTTTGTTGAATTAAAATCTGGCCCAACACTTAAGGCTAAACTAAATGGGATTTTACGTTTAACTTTTGTTCCCTTTTTAACTTTGTTCTCAATATCATTTTCATCGCTAATTTTAGTTTCAGGAATAGTTTGTACAACACTAGGAAAATCAACTTTGTTGCTTAATTGTTCCTGCGGTGTAGTAATAACTTCTTGAGCTTTTACAGCAACCAATGGTTTTTGCGCAATAGAACTATCAATTGTTTTACTATTCGCATTTTGTGAAATTAATAGAATAGGTTCGTTTTCAGAGTGTAATGGCGTTGCAGAATGAGTGTATTTTACAGCTTGACCTGTTCCATTAACCACTCTATTATTATTTCCATTTTCAGCAATTTTTATTTCCTCTTTTTTTGTTTGATTTAATTTCCCGTCTAAACCTTCAGCTCTTTTAGTTTCCTGTTTTTTTACTGCAATAACATTATTTTTATCTCCAACTTTTCCATTAATTAAATAAAATCCCAACCCAAATGAAAGAAAAAGCAATATGATGCTAGCATTTCTATAGAATACCAGTCGATCTCTTTTTCGCAACTTCTTCTCCATCTTCAACCATGATTCTTCCTCAAACTCAAGATACTCTTCAGTTATCCTAGTTTTAAAGGCTTGATCAAAGTCTTCATCATTCAACTCTTTCATTTCTTAATAATTAATTTTTTGTCTGCTGTGCTCAGGTGCTTCAGCTATCATTTTTTTTAAATTTTCTCTAGCTTTAAATAAGTTAGATTTAGAAGTGCCCACAGAAATGGATAGCATATTCGAAATTTCTTCATGTGAATAGCCATCTATGGCAAATAAATTGAAAACGGTTCTGTAAGCATACGATAGTTTTTGAACTAACTTTATGAGATCGTTGTAATTTAAATGGGAGAGAATGTTTTCACTATCTTCCACTTCGTGTTTATCATTTAGCTCTTCCATTTCTATTTTTTTTATTCGGCTTCTGTAATAATCTATCGATGTATTAATCATCAATGTGCTTAGCCAAGCTTTAAAAGAACGCTCCTTATCGTATCCATGGATATTCATGAAAACTTTCATAAAACCATCATTTACCATTTCAACAGCTTCATCTTTATTTTTTGCATAACGTAAACAGATCCTCATGGCATACCCATAAAAAAGACGATAAAATTCCTTCTGACTTCGTCGGTCTTTTTTTATACAGCCATTTATGAGTTCAGGTGTCAACAAAATAATTTCAATCTAGATTAGTTCAGATATTAGCAATTACGGCAGATCATTAATAAAGGTTGCCTGCGCTTAAGAAATTTATGTATAAATTATTGTATAAAGAAAAATCGCCATTTAATTGATTAATTTTCAACTAAATGGCGATTTGAGATTAGAGCCAAACTAATGGCTAATGACTTATTTTTTTCTCCATTCTTTATATAAGTTTATCAATCCATTGGTTGAAGAATCGTGTGTATTAACAGGTTGATTATCTTTTAATTCTGGTTGTATCTTTTGCGCTAACTGTTTGCCCAATTCAACTCCCCATTGGTCAAAGCTGAAGATGTTCCAAATAATTCCCTGTACAAATATTTTGTGTTCGTACAATGCAATTAAACTTCCTAAACTATAAGGAGTTACTTTTTTTAATAAAATTGAATTAGTAGGTCTGTTGCCATCAAATACTTTAAAAGGAGCTAGTTCTTTTATCTGACTTTCGGATTTTCCTGCTTCCTTCAATTCTTTTATCACTTCCTCCTCACTTTTACCATTCATTAAAGCTTCCGTTTGAGCAAAGAAATTAGATAATAAGATAGCGTGATGATCGCCTAATGGATTTAAGCTTTGCGCTGGTGCAATGAAATCGCAAGGAATTAAACGAGTGCCTTGATGTATTAATTGGTAAAAAGCATGCTGACCATTTGTTCCTGGCTCACCCCAAATTACAGGCCCAGTTTCATAATCTACTGCATTTCCATTTCTATCCACATGCTTGCCGTTGCTTTCCATGTCTCCTTGTTGAAAATATGCTGCAAAGCGATGTAAATATTGATCGTATGGTAAAATAGCATGCGTTTCTGCATTGAAAAAGTTAATATACCAAACTCCTAATAAGCCTAAAATTACAGGAATATTTTGTTCAAGTGGTGTAGTTTCAAAATGCTGATCGCTAGCATGTGCGCCTGTTAATAGTTGTTTAAAATTATCGAAACCTATGCCTAGAGAAATAGAAAGTCCAATGGCGCTCCATAACGAATAGCGACCGCCAACCCAATCCCAAAATTCGAACATGTTTTCGGTATCAATTCCAAAGGCAGCAACATCCTTTGCATTTGTACTAAGCGCAGCAAAATGTTTAGCAATATCTTCAGTTTTAGCGCCACTGTTTAAAAACCATTGTCTCGCACTATGCGCATTAGTCATAGTTTCTTGTGTAGTGAATGTTTTAGAAGCCACTAAAAATAAAGTCGTTTCAGGATTTACACTTTTTAAAGTTTCTGCCAAATGTGTCCCATCAATATTAGAAACAAAATGCAAATTTAAGCGTGTTTTGTAAGCTTTTAACCCTTCTGTAACCATTACTGGACCTAAATCTGAGCCACCAATACCAATATTCACAATGTCTGTAATTGCTTTGCCAGTATAGCCTTTCCATTCCTCAGAGATAATTGAATTACTGAATTTCTCCATTTTGGCTAGAACAGCATTTACATCAGGCATTACATCTTTACCATCCACCAAAATAGGGGTATTACTTTGGTTACGCAGGGCGACGTGTAATACAGATCTGCCTTCAGTTGCGTTAATTTTATCGCCACTAAACATCGCTTTTATCGCCTCATCTAATTTGCATTCGCGAGCCAATTGAACGAGTAAAGCTAAAGTAGTATCGTTAATTCTGTTCTTAGAAAAATCAACTAAAATATCCTCAAATAAGATGGAGAACTTTTTAAACCGTTCTTCGTCTTCAGTAAATAACTCTTTTAAATTAGTTTCATTAATAGCTATAAAATGATCTGCTAAATATTTGTAAGCATTTGTAGTGGTAAAATTTATTTTTGGAAGCATAATTGAATATTTATTAATGTAAATCTACAAACAAAACATTAATTTGATGATATTTCAGTTGTTGTAGTATTTGATTTAAAAATGAATAACACTGAATATATAAAAATTCACACCATTAATAATTCAACTAGTTTTTAAAGAAATTATTATTTAAACTTATATTGCAAAAAAAAATCTATAAATGCCTAAAACGCTTTCACTAACGGGTCTATGTTGCCTTGTAATCTATTTGTTTACTTTGAGTTCTTGTGATAAGGAAATTCAAAAGGAGATAGAAACTAAAACTGTTCGGGATACAGTTAAGATAATAGACACATTAGATGTTGATAGACCAATAAATCTCAAAGCTACAAAAGGGTTATTTGGCACTAAAATAAATGTCTCTTGGACCCCAATGCCTCTTGCTCAAAAGTATCAGCTCTACAAATTCAATGAAGCAACTCAGAAATATGTTTTGTTAAAAGAATTATCTGATACTACTTTTGATGATTTGATAATTGCTAAACCCCTCACTAAGAACTTTTATAAAGTGAGAACATTTAATAACGCAACTTCCTTTAGTAGATTTAGCGATGCAGATTTTGGGTATACCTCTGGTTTAAATTATTACAAATATTTAGCTTTTGGATCAGAAGGCTCTGGAGCATCACAGTTTAATTTTACAATGCACATCACTTCAGATTCCAATGGAAACATATATGTTAGTGATGAAGGTGCAAATAGAGTGTTGAAATTTAATTCTACTGGAACGTTCTTGGAACAGTTTTATAGTGGCTCTGGAGCAAGAGCAATGGCATTTTTTGCCAATGGGAATTATGTTGCAACCAGAACGAAAAGCCAAACCTATGTTCAACTATTCAATGCTAGTAAACAACTCATTAGAGAATGGGGAACCTATGGTACAGGAGATAGCAATTTTGGAAATATTGAAGAATTAACTATCGATGATGACCAAAATATATGGATTGTTGATGGGATAAATCACCGAATAAAAAAATACGACCAAAATGGAAATCTATTGCTGAAATTTGGCAAACAGGGAAATGCTAACGGAGACTTCGATGCTCCATTTGGAATTTGTTATTTTAAGAGTAAAATTTATGTTAGCGATACTAGAAATAGTAGAATACAGGTTTTTGATAAAACTGGAAAATATTTAAAGACATTTGCAAATAAGAACGCTTATTATGCTATTAAGGCCAAAGGTGACAATTTATATATTGCCACCTCTAGTTATATTATTAAAACAGATGAAAATGGTGATGTGCAAGAAAAAATTGGAGAGGGACAGTTTCAACTTGCTGTCGGAGTAACAATTGGTCCAAATGATGAAGTGATAGTTTGTGATGTTTATGGAAGAAAAATTGTCATTTTTAAAAAGGGATAACTAGCGTACCAAGAGCATTTATACTAGGAAAAGCTTTGTGTAACTTGTTTGATTATTATATGCCGATCAAGAAGAAATAACAGATTATACGTAAATTTATTTTGTGAGTGGTTTGCAGCTTTAGTCTTTGAGTATCAGTTTTTATATATTTGTGCTATGACTAAAGAACTAATTCAGGATTTAAGGGACAGAGTAACGTCGCTGAGGAGGTATCTTTGACGTTGAAAACCGACTAGAAGATATTCGCATAGAGCAAGAACTCACCTTGCAGCCCAATTTTTGGGACGATCCTAAAAAAGCCGAAAAACATATTGCAGAAATTAATGCAAAGAAAGTCTGGACAGATGGTTGGCAGAAGGCCAATGCTGCAGTTGAAGATGTAGAAGTGCTGTATGATTTTTTTCAAAGTGGCGATGCTACCGAGCAAGAACTCCAAGAACAATTTGATATAAGCTTAAAGGCTGTTGAAGAGTTAGAGTTGAAGAATATGCTCAAAACCAAACAAGATTCATTAAATGCAGTTGTCCAAATTACAGCAGGCGCAGGCGGCACAGAAAGTTGCGATTGGGCGTACATGCTCATGCGGATGTATTTAATGTGGGCAGAGAAAAATGGCTATAAAGTAACAGAACAAGATTATCAAGAAGGCGAGGTTGCAGGAATTAAATCTGTAACGATTGAAATTGCTGGCGAATTTGCTTATGGTTACTTAAAAGGAGAAAACGGAGTGCATCGTTTGGTGCGAATTTCTCCATTCGATTCAAATGCTCGTCGTCATACTTCATTTGCATCTGTTTATGTGTATCCTTTAGTGGATGATACCATCCAAATTGATATCAATCCAGCAGATGTAGAATTCGAAACATTTAGAGCAGGTGGCGCAGGTGGACAAAATGTAAACAAAGTGGAAACTGCAGTTCGTTTATACCATAAACCTTCAGGTATCATCATCAAAAATCAAGAATCTAGATCGCAGTTACAAAATAAGGAAAATGCCTTGCGTTTACTGAAATCACAATTGTATGAAATAGAACAACGCAAACGCGATGAAGAAACGGCATTAATTGAAGGTTCTAAAAAGAAAATTGAATGGGGTTCGCAAATTAGAAGTTATGTGTTGGATGATAGACGCGTAAAAGATCACCGAACAAATTATCAAACTTCAAATCCCCAAGCAGTACTTGATGGAGATATAAACGAATTTTTGAAAGCGTATCTGATGGAGTTTTAATATGCATTGCCGTCATGCTGAATTTATTTCAGCATCTTTCTTATATAAACAGACCCTGAAATGAATTCAGGGTAACGATATGTAAATTCAACAATAATTTTGATACTTTTAAGCTGTAATTAAATCATCCAATGAAAAAGCTATTCATTTTTTTATTTTCTCTTTTTATAGTCATGGAAGTAAACGCTCAACAAGTTATTCCGCTTTACAATGGTGCAATTCCCGGAGCAAAAACTCCACCCGCAGATTATAAAGAAGCCATAGTAACAGGGGCAGATGGCGTAACGAGAGTAAGTAAGGTTACAGATCCATCGTTAATAGCCTATATTCCTGCCAAACCAAATGGCACAGCAGTAATTATTTGTCCGGGAGGTGGGTATGGAATATTAGCTATTGATAAAGAAGGAAATAACGTCGCTAAAAAATTCAATGAGGTAGGGATAACAGCTTTTGTATTAAAATACCGTTTACCGAGCGATTTAATTATGGATGATAAATCGATGGGGCCGCTACAAGATGCATTGCAAGCTATTTATTTAGTTCGTAAAAATGCAAATGTATGGGGAATAAACCCAGCTAAAATTGGTGTAATGGGTTTTTCTGCTGGCGGACATTTGGCAGCTAGCTTAAGTGTTCATTACAACGACATGAAAGTTCAAAACCAAGAGAATATCAGTTTAAGACCAAATTTCTCTTTGTTAATCTATCCCGTAATTACTTTCGGAAGTTATGCTCACGCTGGCTCAGTTAAAAACTTAGTAGGCGATCAGCCTACAGATGCGCAAAGACGCTACTTTTCTACAGAACTTCACGTCAATGCGCAAACCCCACCAACATTTTTAGTTCACGCAAATAACGATGGCTCCGTGCCAGTTAAAAATAGTTTAGCGTATGATGAAGCTTTGGCTAAGAATAAAGTGCTATCAGAAATGCACATTTATCAGGCTGGTGGACATGGTTTTGGTTTAAATAATACCACAACAAAAGAAAATTGGTTCGAAACCATGAAAAACTGGATGCGAAACAATAACCTATTGTAAGAGTAAACTGTGATTGCTAAAAAGAAAATACTTGCAATTATTGGAAGTACGAGAGCGAATTCATCCAATCTTAAGTTAGTTGCTAAAATAGAAGCGCTATCCAAAAAGGTTTTCGATCTTACTATTTTTGATGAAATTTCCAGTCTTCCACACTTTAATCCAGACCTTGACACTAATCATCCACCAGAAAATGTAATTAGCTTTCGGAAAAAAATAGCTGAGGCAGATGGCATAATTATTTGCACACCAGAATATATTTTCAGCTTACCAGGAAGTTTAAAAAATGCAATTGAATGGTGTGTTTCTACAACGGTCTTTTCTCAAAAACCAGTCGGCTTAATTACAGCATCAGCTTCTGGAGATAAAGCAAGTGAAGAATTGCAATTAATTATGCAAACCCTAGAGACTAAATTTAATGAGCATACAACTTTGCTAATCAAAGGAATTAAAGGAAAAATAAACGACCAATTAGAAATTGCAGATACAGCAACATTATCCAACGTGATAAAATTTATTGATGCTTTTCAGGACTTATTAAAGCAATAGCCTACTCCGATAAAATATCCTGCAATTCTTTCAATTCTTCTACTTTTTCTGCAGCACCCAAATTTTCGTATGCTGAAATAAGATTACGAATAATGCGACGGATAATTTCTGTATTACTACATGGTGAATAAAATCCAGGTTGTGGCTCTAAATTCAGTTGACGTAAAAACTGATCTACATCGTGTTTGCCAAAAATTGCCCCTTTATTAAATGCATTAATGTAAAAAAGCACCCCATATTCTTTTTCAGCATTGCTCTCATCAATGTAACCTAAAATAAAATGCTGCGGTAAATTCACTCCATAAACTGGAATATCTAGTTTTTGAGCTAGCGTAGCATAAATAATAGCTAAAGATATTTGATTTCCTTTTTTACTTTCTAAAACCTGATTTAAGTATGAATTTTGTGGATCATGATGGTTTTTGGTATTGCCACCAAATCCATACTGATTATAAAAAACATGATTAATGAGTTTAATCTTTTCAATAGAACTCATCTCATATTGCAAACCCACCCAAATTTCTCGCTTTATTTCTTCAATCTGATTAATAATTGCTTGCTCATCTAAATCTGGATATTGATAACGATTGATAATTAAAGCACCCTGCAATAAATCAAATGCACCACTTTGATACCATAGATTAAGATCTTCTTTAACGTTATTAAACTGGATGGTATGAACAATATTTTCAATGCGTTCTTGAAGCAAAGTATCTAAAGATTGCTCCCATGCGCTTTCGAGATACGTAATTACCTCATTACCGTAGCTTAACAGGCGCTGTTGCACATGCTGATAGATTTCCTCATCAGGATCATCTAATAATTTAACTAAAGCATCTATTTCTGCAAGATTTTCCATTAAAAATGCAAATTACAATTTTCTGTTTGCCTATTTTTGCGCTTATGGTTTTTCAATTCTTTGTCGATTATCTTCAACATCGTCTTACCGCTAAAAGTAGACACGGTACGCACTCGCCTTTTGTTTATAAGCTAACTGATGAGGTAATTTACGACTTTTCTGCAAAAAAAGTATACAACAGCATTGAAGATCAACGAAAAAAACTTTTAAATGACGATAAGTTAATCACAGTAACTGATTTGGGCGCAGGCTCACACCTTAATAAAAATCGCACAAAGAAAGTAAGTCAAATCGCAAAGAATGCGCTAAAAAATCCACGTTTAGCACAGCTGATTTACCGTTTAGTTGTAAATCAACACCCGCAAAATGTGATTGAATTGGGTACATGTTTAGGTATTACAACTGCATATTTAGCGAAAGCAGCGCCAGAAGCAGCAATATTAACTATAGAAGGTTGTCCAGAAACTGCTGCTGTTGCGTACCAAAACTTTAATGAACTTGGTTTAAATAACATCGAATTACAAGTTGGTAATTTTAATGATCTTTTGCCAAAGTCGATAAAAGAAGCTGAAAAATTAGACTTTGTGTATATAGACGGCAATCACACCAAAGAAGCAACACTGAATTACTTTAATTGGTGTTTGCCAAAAATCCATGAAAATTCACTGCTTATTTTCGATGATATCTATTGGAGCAAAGGAATGAAAGAAGCATGGGAAGAAATTAAAAACCATCCGCAGGTTGCCATAACTATCGATTTATTTTGGATAGGACTAGTTTATTTCAAAAAAGGACAAGCCAAAGAACACTTCAAGATTAAGTTCTAATCCCCCTTTTATTTTCTTAGTTATCTCACAATTGAAAATTATTTACCTGATAATCAGTCATATATATTGTATAACGTATTTTTTAGTTGTATAACTGAAAATTAAGTTATAGCTTTAGTTTATGGAAGAATTAACTAAGGCAGAAGAGCGCATCATGCAAGTTCTATGGAAACTGAAAACTGCATTTGTAAAAGATATCATCGATGAATTAGAGGAGGAGCCCAAACCACCATATAATACCATTTCATCTATTGTTAGGCTTTTAGAAAAGAAAGGCTACGTAAGCTATAAAGCATACGGCAAAACTTACGAGTATTTTCCAGCCATCAGTAAAGAAGATTATACCAAGACTACTTTCTCCAAACTATTTTCGGGTTACTTCGATAATTCGCCAACAAGTCTATTATCATTTATGGTAAAAGAAGAGAAATTGAGCGAGCGTGATATCGAAGAATTAAAAGCTTTAATTAATAAAAAATCATAAGTATGGAATGGCTCATCTATCTTTTTAAAGTAAGTGTATGCTCTGGGTTGTTCTTTGCATTTTACCTACTGTTTTTACGCAAATTAACCTTTTTTAAAGCCAATCGTTTTTATTTACTTGCGGCATTGGTGTTGAGTTTTATTATTCCAACGTTAAATTTTAAAGTAGAACGAGCCGCTCCTGAAATCGTTAATCGTGTGGTTTTCCAGCAAGAAACCCCAATTGCAAATGGTACTCAAGTTGCCACTCCAATAGTAACTCAACATTTAGATTGGCAATTCTTATTGATTTCGACTTATAAGGTACTTGTTGCAGGTCTACTATTTATCGCTGCATGTCGCTTGTTTCAATTACTAAGCTTCACCAGACAACCAACACGTGAAATTAACGGGCTGAAATTAGTATCCAAAACGGATGGATTTACAAACTGCTCTTTTTTCAACTATGTTTTTATAGATCAAGATAGCCTAACAGATGAAGAATTAGAGCTATTGCTGAAACATGAAGAAGTACACGCCAAACAATACCACTCATTTGATAAGCTATTGCTGATGATTACAAAAGCCATATTATGGTTTAACCCCATCATTTATTTGTACGATAAAGCATTAGAACAAACACACGAATACGAAGCGGATGAGGTGACGTCTCAAGATTTTGGGACAGCACCTTATGCTACCCTTTTATTAAAGTTAGCAGTAGTAAGAACCAATATGCCACTCATCCACAACTTCGTGAAAAGTCCATTAAAAGAAAGAATAAAAATGTTATACAACTCAAAATCAAAAGACATGAAAAAATTTAGGTATGTATTGGCAATGCCAATAGGTTTAGTATTAGTGTGGGGTTTCGCTGTTAATGTAGTGTATGCCCAGTCAAAAGAAAACGAAGTAAAAGAAGTAAGAATAGAAGGTAAAACTGTACCACTGGAAGTAAAAGAAGTGCCAATTAAAGTTAGCGGTGTGCAGATAAAAGCTACGGGAAATACCGTGTTTTCTGGCAATGCAGTAAGAGCTACTGAAAAAAGAGGTGAGGTAGCTGAGGTTGTAGTAACTGGAAGACAAGCAATAACTGAAAGAGTAGCTGGCGTGGAAAGATTAAATGCTATCTCTGTTAATGGAGGCGTAATTACAGAGGTAAGACCATCTGTAGATAGATTAACTGGTGTTACGGTTACTGGCATTAATAATATGAAAGCAATTTCAGTTCACGATGGAGTAATAACAACAGGAGTGCAAAGCATCGCTTCAACAAATGCTAGAGTAACCGGAATAAAAGGCACTCAAGTTTTTGCAGCAGTAACAGAGCAACCTATAGCTAGAAGTAGAAAAGCGAATACAGAAGAAGAAGTGTATTATGAAAGATATACAGAAATAGGAAGAAGTGGTGAAGCACACGATGTAGCAGTAATAAAAACGGCGAAAGGCAGTTCCGCTGCTATTGAACTTCCTAGAAATGGAAAAGTGATGATCTATATAGATGGAGTTCCTTATACTGAAAGTCAAGCAGCAGGACTTAAAAAAGTAACGATAGAAAAATACAATAAGGTTTCGGCTTGCGAAAAGGGAGGTAGTGAATTTTCAAGACTATATCCAGAGTTAGTAGGTAAATACGATGGAGTTCTTGAATTAAGATCTAATTAAAAAAACTACTTATGGAATGGTTCAACTACCTCTTAAAAGTAAGCGCTTGTACTGCGTTATTCTTTGCCTTTTATCTAGTGGTTTTAAGGAAACTAACCTTTTTTAAAATTAATCGATTTTATTTACTAGGCAGTTTAGTGCTTAGCTTAATTATACCTGCATTGCAGTTTACGATAGAGAGAGAAGTTGAACGAAGTCCAATAATTGAACAACCAACTGTTTTGCAAGATGTCGACCTAGGCGAGGCTGCTTTTACCACACCAATTGTTGTTGGTGCAGGAACTAGAGATACTGAGATTGAACCGTTCAATTGGTACGGCTTGCTTCCCTATGTTTATGCTGCTATTGTTATGGGTTTGTTGGCGATAGCCGCATGGCGATTATTTCAATTGTACAAGCACACTAGAACAAAAGCACACGAAGTGAATGGGCTAAAATTAGTAACTAAAAGTGTAGGATTTACCAATTGCTCCTTCTTTAACTATGTTTTTATCGATCAAAATAGCTTAACAGAAACTGAGTTACAAGTTTTATTGCGACACGAAGAGGTGCATGCTAGGCAACTTCATTCGATAGATAAAATTCTGTTAATGATAGCTAAAGCAGTGTTGTGGTTTAATCCCATAGTTTATTTATATGATAAAGCATTAGAGCAAACGCATGAATATGAAGCAGATGAAGCTACATCGTTAAACGTTGGAACAGAACAGTATGCTCATCTATTATTAAAACTAGCCGTCAGCAAAAATACAATGCCGCTCATTCACAACTTTGTGAAAAGCCCCATTAAAGAAAGAATAAAAATGTTATTTAACTCAAAATCTAAAAACATGAAAAAATTAATGTACTTGTTAGCATTGCCAATTGGATTGGGATTGTTATGGGGTTTTACGGTAGATGTTATTGAAGTTTCTCCTAATGCAACGCTTAAAAATGAATTTACCTTAATATTAGATGCTGGTCATGGAGGTAAAGAAAGTGGAGCCAATGTAAATGGATATAAAGAAAAGGATATCGCCTTAACATTTACAAAAAAGATTAAAGCATTAGCAGAAGCTAAAGGAATTAAAGTAGTAACTACTCGTGCTAGTGATGAGAGTTTAAGCTTAGCCGACAGATTAAAACCACAAGGAGATTTTTTACTTTCTATCCATGTAAACAGCGAACCAATTAAAACTAATGGCTCAAAGAATGGAATAGAAATGTACACACCAACTTCAGATAAGAAATTGAATTGGTTTAAATCGACAAGCATGACGTATGGTTTATATCAAAACCTAAAAACTGTAGATGGTATTAAAACCGGCAATAAACCAATTCAAAAGAAATTATTTCTATTACAAAATTCTACTGCAGCTGGTTTAGTGCTGGAGATGGGCTATTTAACGAATGAACAAGATTTAAAAGCCATTACCAATGAAGCTAAGCAGAATGAATTGGCTGAAGCTATAGTAAACGGAATACTGCGCTATAAAGAAAACTTGCGAACAGATGAGGAAATAGAATCGAATATGAAAGGAGCATCATTACAATTGCCTCCTAAACCAAATCAACAAAATGTTCCATTTATTCAAAGAACTAAGACTAATTATAATGATGGTTTCAAAGGAGAATATATTGTTATAACGGCTAATCCTAAAACTATCAGGAAAATTTATACAACTTCTGTTGGACAAACGAAATTGTATTTCTATATCAACCAAAAGCTATTTAGCGAAGCTGAAGCAATGAAATTTACTCCAGAATTTATTGCTCAATTAAGTAGTAAAAGTGGCATCGGAAATACTAAAAACAATTATGTGGTGCCTGGTGTAGAAAATTCAAATAACAACTATGTAGTTTGGTTTGGCGAAGAGCCACAATTATCTGCTTCAATGATAAAAAATAGAAGCATTTATGAGAAGTATAATGGTAAAACGATAGATGGAAAAATAGTAGAGTATACCTATTCTCCTATTTCAAAAGTAATGGATGGTTTTATCGTAAAAACAACTAATGGAGAAACATTAAAAGCAAATGTTGAGGAAAAATTTGCTAAGCAAACTCAAACGATGATAGCCAAAGGCGATAAAATTTCCATAAAAATATATAATGCCAACTACTCGGAAAAAACGGAGTTTCCAATAGTAACTAGTTATAAATTAATGAAAGGTGATAAAGTTTTATTTGATAGATGGCCAAAAACTGCAAATAATACAATGGCAACAAATGATGATGTTAATATTGTGCAAAATAGGATCTATCCCAAACCAGTATTAATTTCATCTTCAAAATTAACTGTTGATGTTAAAAACAACATTTCCTATATCGAAAAAGGTAAGATGGAAATAGGAGAGAATAAATTAGAAGCTGAAGAAATCATTTGGGATAAAAAAAATGAAATCATTAGTGCAAAAAGAGCTAATATAACTTCTAAAAATAAAGTTATTTCTTCTGAATCAATTATCTATGATTCGAAAAGAGGAACATATAAAGCTCTTAAGGCAAAAGGAAATGTAGTTCAAAATACACAAGCTAAAATCTATCCCAAACCTACAATCATCTCTTCCTCGAAGATAACTGTTGATAAAAAATATGATATTTCTTATTTAAAAAAGGGAATAATTCAAATAGGAGAAAATAAACTAGAAGGTGAAGAAATTGCATTTGATAAGCGAAATGAAAAGCTAACTGCAAAAGATGCCAAACTTACTTTAAAAAGCGGAATTACAGTAGCAGAAAAGTATATCATTTATGATATGAAAAAAGGAACGTATATCACTAATAAAACGCCTGGCAATACTATTCACGTAAACTCTGATGCATACGAGTTAGTCACTAAATTAAAGGCAGATAATGATTCGTTAAAAATGAATACCATAATGGATAAAACCTTGATCGTAAGTGGTAAGGTGAAATTAAATATTGATAAATATTTATTTAACGCCAAAGTGGTTACCGTAGATAAAAATTCTAATATAATAACCGCTCATGTAGCAACTTTAACAACTCCAGAAGGGTATAAAATAAGTGGCGACAAAATTGAATACGATGCACTCCTTAAAAAGTATACAGTAACAGAACCAACTGGTAGCATTTATAAATAATATTTTTGTCATTGAGAGCACAGCAAGGAATCTCTTTTCTTAATGCCGAGAGATTCCTCCGCTATCGGATGACAAATGAATTAGAAAAACATAAATCTGCGCATCTGCGGCTAAAAATCACTTATTCACCAGGTTGGTAACTGCGTTCTACATGTTTAAGCACATCTTCCTTATAAAACAACACGTCCTTAAATTGTCCTTTGCTGTACATTAAAGCCTGATCGTTAAAATGTTTTGACGTTGGATCTCCGCTATTTCCGCCAGCTAAAATAGATTTTGCTTTAATCCTTTTTCCAAATTCAACTGCACAAACAAAGCTATTGCCACTATAGCCATAACGTTTGTTGGTTTTAAACGTATTGCTAATAAAAGAACCCAATTGACCCCACATGGCAGAACCAAAACCTACAGGAATGCTGGCTGAATTGTCATCGTATTTTTCAGTAACAGCACCAGTTAACCTTTGAAAGCGATTCACTTCTCCCCATGCAATCTCCCATTTACCAAAACGTTTAGTCAAATCGGCAACTGTAGCTTTTAACGGATCTAATAATTCATTTGGCCGAGCACTTTTTGCAAATGCAGTAGTCGCTTCCACCTGATCCATATCTCCAGGATTAATGTATACTTTGCGTATTGCCGAATTTAATCGTGGTGCCCATTCACTTGCTAAAGTAGTAGCTACAGAATTTTCTCCCGATCTATAATCCCACTCTTTTAAAATGGAAATTGGCGCTTTCAATTCTTCTAGTAACGGATCACTTTGCGGCAATTGCGCATATGCTTTTAGCAATGCCGGAATTAGTACTTCAAAACCAGGCATATAACTGTCATAACCGGTTGCAATAACCTTATCTAAAGTGTACTTTACAGATCTACTCAACAATTTAACAGCAGCAACTCCTCTAAAATTCTCTCCATCTGGAGCCATGTAAGTTGGGTAATTAGCTTTAATCGGACTATTTTTTCCTGCCGAGCTAAACGGTGTAGAATTACAGTTTTGTAACCAGCCATTTGGTGGATTATACACATGGACCATATCTTTCACAGCATGTAAGCCTTTCCAGGCCGTAGCTGATGTAGAACCATCTACCACCTCACTCCAATTGTATCTTTTATCTCGTATTGGAATGAAATTCCCATGCCAATAGGCGATATTTCCCTGTGCGTCTGCATAAACGGTATTATTAGATGCATTTGCTTTTAAGTCCATCGCTTTCTGATAATCACTAAAGCTTTTGGCTTTGGTACGCACCCAACTTTGTACTAAACTTTGGGTGTTTCTGTTTTTAGATTTCAAACTAATCCACTTACCATCTCTTATCGCCATAACAGGTCCATTATTGGTGAAATAACCAACGAATTTCTTTGTTTTTAGCACATTCCCTTCTTTATAATTTATTGCGATCTGTTTTTGTATAACAGGTGTTTTGATGCCATTATACTCGTATAAATAATTATAATGCATAGATTTTGTGATCTTTTCCGCATACATATCGGCAATATCAACATTGTTAGACGTATGCATCCAACCGCAATGCTCGTTAAAACCTTGGTATACAAAAAACTGCCCCCATGTTACAGCGCCATACGCATTTAAACCTTCTTCGCTTTGCATTTGCACTTCTGGTCTAAAATAAAAAGTAGTATGCGGATTGATATACAAAATTGCATTCCCCGATTCGGTCATGGATGGCGCAAAAGCAAATCCATTTGATCCACTGTGTTGATCTTTTATCACTGGAATAGTAGCAGTTGGAGAATGGTTGCCAGTATAAAATTTCTTAAGTTCTTCTAGCGTTAAATCTGCTGTATTAATTGCCCCAATACTCCCATCAGTCCACAATAAAGCATACCAAGGTTTAAAGCGCTGTAATAAGGCAGGTTTAACTTTCGTGTTCTTATACAAGTAATAATTAATTCCAGCAGCATAGGCATCTAATAATTTCTTAAGCCATGGTTGTGCTTTTTGATAATCAGCTATAGCTTCAGTCGAATCTATTAATAAACGAATTTGCAAATCATTATAAAGACTTCGTTCGCCATTAATCTCAGCTAATCTGCCTAATTTTTCTATATAATTAAGTTCTACACGTTTAAAATCATCCTCACACTGAGCATACAATAAGCCAAAAACAGCATCAGCATCTGTTTTCCCATACACATGCGGAATGCCCCAATTATCTCGTATAATAGTTACTTTTTTAGCTTGTGCTTGATACGCTGCAATTTCAGCAGCAGTAAACTTTTGAGCGAAAACTGAAAAAGGGAGGAAAAGTAGCAACACTAATTTTTTCATAACCAAGTATTAAAAGCACAGTATGATGTGAAGACCTAAATTGAGAAATATTTTTGATTTATAAAGTAGTATGGTATAATTGACTTTAAATTAGTGGATTACAGATGAAATTTCATTTGCTTTACGCTAGATAATTATCGAAATTAGTTATAAATCTAAACTCATGCGCCATCATACAACAATCGACTCTACTGTAGAAAATAAAACAGCATGCATTTCTTGCGGGTCGATATTAACAGGAAATTATTGTAGCGTTTGTGGCGAGAAAAGATTTGAACTTCATGATTTAGCTTTGAAGCACTATGCTGAAGAATCAATTGAAGGCATTACCCATTTCGATAATAAATTCTTTAAGTCGGTAAAGCTTTTAATTACTAAACCCGGTCTATTAGCCTTAGACTTTTGCAGAGGTAAAAGAGTGCCATTTATGCGCCCATTTGCTTTGTTCTTTGTCTGCAATATCTTTTATTTCTTATTAATTGGACAAAATAATCTGTTTTCTACTCCCTTAACTAGTTTTTATAATTTTTATCCATTTACAGAATTTCACTCTAAAGAAATTATAGATCAGGTTGCACCTACAAATGAACAATTTAAAGTTGTTGCTACCATCTTTAACCAAAAGATGGGGATAGAATCGAAAGCTTTTTTAGTTGCTTTTATTCCTTTACTAGCAATTGGTGGTGTTTTGGTGTACAGAAGGAGGTACCTTTCAGAGCATTTAATTTTTAGTACATACTTGTTTGCCTTCTTATTGTTGTTTTACACTTTTATTGGTTCCTGTATCACAAATCCCTATTACTATTTCTTTGTAAAAGGTAATTACGATAGCACCTATGATTTGGTAAGTGCACTAACAGCCTGGGTAATTTTCGGAGTGTATTACTTTTTTGCTGCAAGGAGATTTTATAAAGCCTCAGTACTTCGATCAATTATTGGATCTGTAGTAACCATGCTCTTGTTCTTGGTGTGCTTATATGGCTATAGAATACTACTCTTCTTCAAAATTATTCATTCGATAGGTGTATAGATTTCATTAAACAATATCATCAATTAGCAAAAAAACCAAGTCAATTTAAATGGTAAAAATACTTTTACAATGCATAATAGTGATTTTTTTTGTTGCACTATTCATAATCACTATAAATTTGTTGCCTAAGTATAAGTATACATACTTTAGCTCGCCTGATAAACAGCATGAAGTAACTCGAGTGGATTATGATGGCAAAACATATTTTACATATGGTAAATATGAATCTAAAAGCATCCCACAAAACTATATCTCGCCAGATTATTCAGGATTTAATTCAGGATTTGAACTTTTTCTTTTCTTTGAAAAAGACACAGCTACTTTATATGCTCAATATGGGACATTTACAAGCGTAGGAAAAAACAGCAGATTAAAATCAGAAGTTTTTAAGGGATATGGTAATGATCCAGTTTTCTTCAATATGAAGAATGATAATACTGGTAAATATTATTTTTTGACTGATTAGATTCCTAACTATTTATAGGTTCATATTTTGCCTGTCTGTTAATGTCTCATCGACCAAAATATTCCTTTTATTTAAACAATAAGATTAAAAATAAATCTGCGCATCTGCGGCTAAAGTCTACACTAAAATGCCTCTGCTAAACTTATATAAAAACCACTCTGACGCTTTTCATTTGCTTTTTTCTCACCCACACCATAATCCAAACGAACACTTAATCCTTTGGCGGTATCAAAGAAATATCTTCCGCCTACACCATAGTTAGGTTTTAAATCATCCAGAGAAAGATTGCCATTGGCGAAAACTTTTCCTCCGCCTGCAAAGGCAACGATGCCAAACCTGTTCATAAAACGGTAGCGTAATTCTGCCTGTGCAGCCAGTAAATTTTCATCGCGATAGCGTCCCGTATAATAACCACGCATAATTTCATCATTACCCAATTGTGGGAAAAGATAAAATGGTGTTTGTGTACCCTGCACTGTATGATATAAGCCCTGTACACCTAAAACTACTTTTGGAGCCAACGACCAAAAATTACGCACATTAACCTTTATTTGGCTGCCTGTAAAATGGCTGCCACCAAAAACATCTGGTGCATATTGATAGGTTATTCTTCCAAAAAATCCCTTTGTAGGGTAGTTATTAGAGTTTCTGGTATCGTAACTTTGAGATAAACCAACATATACGACCGAACCGCCTGCTCTATCGTATAAAATAGGCGATGAACTGTAAATTCCACCGGTAATTTTATCAGTAAAACTATAATTTTCAAACCCTAAAGAAAGTCCGGTATAGGCATTTTTTATAAACGTTTTTTCCGCATCTAATAAAATTTTTATTTGTTGTTGCACCAACTTGTCTTCATCACTTTTTTGCGTGTCATTCCCTATGCCGTAAAAATTGAAAGGTGTTTTTTTAAACCGTACTTCACCAATAAAATGATAGCGATTGCCTTTTGTCCAGGCATCGCCTTTTAGTGTTAAGTTGTATGTTTTTTTAGTAGAGTAAGATGCCGTACCCGAGAAATTAGAGCTTCGGTTTGTGGTATCTTTTCTATCCATATAAAACGAGTAAAGCGCACCTAAGCCAAATTCAAACCCTGTTTCTTGCGCATAGCCCAAAACAGGTATAGGCATAAAGCTGGCCTTTCGAGTAGTATCCTTCTCATTAGACAATAGTTTTTGGATTAATTTTTTTTGTGCAAAAAGTGCGGTTGAGGATAAAGATATCAGTAGGAAGAGTATTATTTTTTTCATCGGCACAAAGTAAAGGAATTATTGTTTAATAAGTATCTAGCCTCTATATATTAACTAATAGTTAACTATAGCTCATTAAGTTTTTCTTTTTGTCTTCTTCGGAGCTTCTTCGGAGCTTGTTCGGAGTTCGTTCGGAGTTTTGGCTACTTATCCGAACAAACTCCGACTAAACACCGAAGTAAAGCCGTACTTATGTCGATATAAGACCAAGCTAGGTATAACTATTAGTTAAACTTTAAGGTTTTACTTTTGACTTTTATGAATGAACTGATAATACAAAGCAACCAGTAAACAATTAATCTAAAAACTGTACTTTTGCAGCAAACAATAAAAATATACAAATGAGTACGACAAGAGGACCGATATCGAAATTTATGGAGACTAACTATCTTCATTTTAACGCTGCGGCAATGATGGATGCAGCTAAAGGTTACGAAACCCATTTAAACGAAGGTGGAAAAATGATGATTACCCTTGCAGGTGCAATGAGCACAGCAGAATTGGGTATTTCTTTAGCAGAAATGATTAGACAAGATAAAGTGGCTATTATTTCTTGTACAGGTGCCAACTTAGAGGAAGATATTATGAACCTTGTTGCACACTCGCACTATAAACGCGTTCCAAACTACCGTGATTTAAGTCCACAAGATGAATGGGATTTATTAGAAAACCATTATAACCGTGTAACGGATACATGTATTCCAGAAGAGGAAGCATTTCGTCGTTTGCAAAAACACATTCACAAAATTTGGAAAGATGCTGATGCTTCGGGCGAGCGCTATTTTCCACACGAGTTTATGTACAAAATGCTATTGAGTGGAGATTTAGAGCAATACTATGAAATTGACCCTAAAAATTCATGGATGTTGGCAGCGGCCGAAAAGAATTTACCAATCGTAGTTCCAGGATGGGAAGACTCGACAATGGGAAATATCTTCGCATCTTATGTGATGAAAAATGAGTTAAAAGCAACCACCATGAAAAGTGGTATTGAATATATGGGCTATTTGGCAGATTGGTATATCGCAAACTCTGCTGGTAAAGGAATTGGCTTTTTCCAAATTGGTGGGGGTATAGCTGGCGATTTCCCAATTTGTGTGGTACCGATGTTATATCAGGATATGGAAATGGAGAATATTCCATTCTGGAGTTATTTCTGTCAAATATCTGATTCAACAACATCATATGGTTCTTATTCAGGTGCTGTGCCAAATGAGAAAATTACATGGGGTAAGTTGGATATTCATACACCTAAATTCATAGTAGAATCTGATGCTACAATCGTGGCTCCATTGATTTTTGCATGGATATTGAAAATGTAATTTAATTCCAAATTTTTTTCGAAAAGATAAGGATAAGAGAATCAGCAGTTTTTAAAAATTGCTGATTTTTTATCATTTAAAGCAGAAAATACAATAATTTAGAATGATTATAAATTGTATTTCAGTGTCATTAATATGTCATTGGTATCTTAATAAATTTTACTTTTGTTCAAATCTTTCTGAATGGCTAAGTCAAATCATCATCTAGATTTAAAAATTATTTCAAAAAATAGCATAAAATACTCATTATGAGGAATATCTCATTAATTTTTAAGAAAGTTTGGAAGTCAGCATTTGTTTTTGCGTCTTTATCTTTTTTAATTGTAACTGTAACACAGGCGCAAGATGTAGTAGCTGGTAGAACATTATTCAAAGCAAAATGTGCTTCATGCCATGCGCTAGATCATGATGCTACAGGTCCAGCACTTACTCCAAAGATGAATGAATTGGATGAAACCTTTTTACTTGCGTGGATTAAAAACAACGTTGCTTTAAGAGCTTCTGGAAATGCACAAGCGATAGAGGCTGCAAAGTTTTCTCCTTCAGAGATGACTGCATTCCCTACGTTGAAAGATGAAGAAATCAAAAACATCATCGCTTACGCTAAAGCAGGAGAGCCTAAGAAAGTTGCAGAAGCCGGTGCTGCTGTTCAAGACGAAGGCACTTCAAGTCTTTCTATTGTTGGTGTAATTGCCATCATTATCCTATCTATTATTGTATTGGTGGTTTTAGGCCGTGCAGTAAAAATGTTAGAGCGCTTAATTCTACAAAAACAAGGTATCGATATTGTTGAAGAAGAAAATGTATCTCTTGCTACAGGTGTTAGAAGATTATTTAAAAACAAAAAATTTGTTGCCTTCTTTGTATTGTGTTTAATCATTGTATTAGGTTCATTCGGTTGGATGGGCATGTGGGAAACAGGTGTACATACAGGGTATCAACCAGTACAACCAATTAAATTCTCACACGAATTACACGCTGGTATCAATCAAATCGATTGTCAATATTGCCACTCTGGTGCATTTAAATCAAAAAACTCTACTATTCCTTCGCTTAACGTTTGTATGAACTGTCACAAAAACGTACAAGCGAGAACAGAAGACGGTCAGATTTCTCCAGAAATTCAGAAAATATACAATGCTTTAGGTTACGATGCTGATAAACAGACTTACGATAAAACGAAAGAAAAACCAATCGAGTGGGTTCGTGTACACAACTTGCCAGATTTCGCTTATTTCAATCACTCACAACACGTAGTAGTTGGAGAAGCAGCTATTCGTAAAGAAAAAGGCATTAATCCAAAAGACCCAGTATGTTTCGCTTGCCATGGTCCGGTTAATACAATGGAAGAAATTTATCAGTATTCTCCATTAACTATGAAATGGTGTATCAATTGCCATAAAGATGCAGATATCTCTGGTAAGAAAAATGATGCTTTCTATGCGAACATTATTGCAGCGCATGAGAAAATTAAAAAAGGCGAAAAAATTACTCCAGCCATGTTAGGTGGTTTAGAGTGTGGTAAATGCCATTATTAATTAATAGAGTTTAGTAAAGAACGTTCGATAAACAGTAATAGAGCTTAAATGGAAAGCAATAAAAAATACTGGAAAGGCTTAGAGGAGCTTAAAAACACTCCCGATTTTGTTGAAAACAACAAAAACGAATTTGCAGAGCCACTTCCAATAGAAGATGTTTTAAGTGAAGCAGGATTAAGTACCGTTACCCCACGCCGTGACTTTTTAAAAGCCTTAGGTTTTGGTTTAGGTGCGGTAACCTTAGCAGCTTGTCAATCAACACCTGTACACAAATCAATTCCTTATTTAATTAGACCGGAAGAGGTTGTGCCAGGTATCCCTAACTATTATGTTTCGACTTTTAAAGGTCAAAGCGTATTGGTTAAAACAGTAGTTGGTAGACCAATTAAAATAGAGGTTAATCCAAATGCTGGTATATTTAGTACAGGTACAGATGCACAAGCGCAAGCTTCTGTATTAGATTTGTACGATGTATCTAAATTAAAAGCGCCTTTGCTTAAAAAATCTGAAGCAACTTGGAGTAAGTTAGACGAGTTTGTAAAAGGTGAATTAAACAAAGCACAAGCATCAGGTAAAAAAATCCGTATTGTATCATCTAGCTTAAATAGCCCATCGGCTAAAGCAGTTGTTACAGATTTCGCGGTTAAATACCCTACTACAAAACATGTACAATACGATCCGGTATCTTATACAGGTATCATCAAAGCAAATGAAAATAGCTTTGGTAAAGCCGTATTGCCAAAATATAACTTTGATAAAGCAGACTTAATTGTAAGTTTCGCTGCCGATTTCTTAGGAACTTGGATTAGTGGAGAAGAATTTACTGCTCAATACGTTTCTAACAGAAATCATAAATCGTTAGAAAAAGGTAAAATGTCTCGCCACTTTCAGTTTGAAACTGGTATGAGCTTAACTGGTACTAACGCTGATACACGTATTCCGATTAAATTATCTGAAGAAGGTCCAGCTTTAATTACCTTATATAATGCAATTACAGGTAGCAATTTAGCTGGCGGAACATTAGGTAACAATACCAGTGCCGATAAAGCTTTAAAATTAGTTGCTAAAGAATTGCTTCAGAACAAAGGAAAATCGTTAGTAGTTTCTGGTTCTAATGATGTTTCTACTCAAACCTTAGTAAATGCAATTAACTCCGCTATTGGTAGTTACGGCACTACTATCGATTTAGATAATGCAAATAAACGTTACGAAGGTAATGATGCAGAGTTTGCAGAATTAATTAATGAAATGAACAGAGGAGAAGTTGCTGCGGTATTCTTCTTAAATTCAAACCCTGTTTATGATGCTACTAATTCGAAGGCATTTACAGATGCTTTAGCTAAAGTAGCCTTGAAAGTTTCTTTCTCAGATAGAGTTGATGAAACTTCTGATCTTTGTGATGCTGTTGCTATTACACCTAACTATTTAGAATCATGGGGTGATGCAAATACATACGAAGGTTTCTATTCAATCGTACAACCAACCATTAATCCTGTATTCAACTCACGTCAAGCAGAACAAAGCTTATTAATCTGGTCTGATGCTGCGGTTCAAGATTACTACCAATATGTACGTAACAATTGGGAGAAAAACATTTTACCTACTGTAGGTAAAACTTGGAACGATGTATTGCAAAGCGGTGTAGTTACTGCCCCTGCAAAATCTGTTGGAGCGTATAATTTCGCTCTTTCTTTAGATGCGGTTGCTACTTCAATTGCAAATAGCAGCAAAGCTTTAGCTAAAGGAAATGGAAAAGATACGTTAGAATTACATGTATACGAAAGCATTCCGATGCGTGATGGTAAACATGCTAACAATGCATTCTTGCAAGAATTACCTGATCCAGTTTCTAAAGTAACTTGGGATAACTATTTAGCACTTTCACCTAAGCAAGCTGAAGCATCTGGTTTCAAAGAATTTGATGTAGTTACGATTAAAGATGAAAAAGGAACATCAATTGATTTACCGGTATTAATTCAGCCAGGTCAAGCAATGGGTACTGCTTCTGTAGCTTTAGGTTACGGACGTACTAAAGTTGGTAAAGCTGGTGATAATGTTGGTAAAAACGCTTTCCCTTTTGTAAGCTTTAACAACGGCACATTAAAATATGCGACTACTGTTAAATTAACAGGAACAGGAATGACAGATGAATTAGCGCAAACACAAACGCACTATTCATTTGAAGGCAGAAATATTATTCGCGAAGCGAGTTTAAAAGACTACTTAAAAGATCCAGCTGCTGGTTCTGGTAATCACCATAAACATAAAGTTTACGATTTATGGACAACAGATAAATACGAGAAATTAGGTAACGACTGGGTAATGGCAATCGATTTGAATGCTTGTACGGGTTGTGGTTCTTGTATTGTTGCATGTAATGTAGAAAATAACATTCCTGTTGTAGGTAAAGATGAGGTTCGTAGACGTAGAGAAATGCATTGGTTGCGTATCGATCGTTACTACAGCTTTAACGATGAGAAAACAGGTGAAAATGTAACTGAAGAAAAAGAAATCGCTCACATGAGCAATTTAGATAATGTTTCAGTTGTTCACCAACCAATGTTATGCCAACACTGTGATCATGCACCTTGCGAAACAGTTTGTCCGGTATTAGCAACTGTACACTCATCAGATGGTTTAAACCACATGGCTTACAACCGTTGCGTAGGTACACGTTATTGTGCAAACAACTGCCCTTACAAAGTTCGTCGTTTCAACTGGTTTAACTACTGGAATGATTCACGTTTCGATAACTACTTAAACAATGAGTTCACACAATTAGTATTAAATCCAGATGTTACTACACGTTCTCGTGGGGTAATGGAAAAATGCTCAATGTGTATTCAACGTATCCAAGCTGGTAAATTAACAGCTAAACTAGAAAAACGTGCACTAAAAGACGGAGATATTAAAATGGCTTGTCAACAAGCTTGTTCAGCTAACGCGATTATCTTTGGTGATAAAAACGATCCAAATTCAGAAGTATCGAAATTATTGCGTAGTGAACGTACGTACTACGTTTTAGAGGAAATCAACGTACAACCAGGTATTGGTTATATGACGAAAATTAGAAATACAGATTCAGAAACTAAAGAAGTACACGCTTAAGCTGTACTTACAGCACTATAAATTATGTCAGGACATAACGAATCAATTTTAAGAGAACCATTAATTACCGGTAAAGACATTACGTATGCTCAAATTACGAATGATATTTTACTACCGGTAGAGAACAAGCCGAACAGGGCTTGGTGGATTGGCTTTATCATCGCACTTTGCGGTGCTACACTTTGGGTAGTTGCCGTGAGTTATACTTTTTGGTTCGGTATCGGATCATGGGGTTTAAATAAAACAGTTGGATGGGCTTGGGATATCACCGGTTTCGTATGGTGGGTAGGTATTGGTCACGCAGGAACGCTAATTTCTGCAGTATTACTACTCTTCCGTCAAAATTGGCGTAACTCAATTAACCGTTCTGCAGAGGCGATGACCATTTTCGCCGTTATCTGCGCCGCAACATACGTAGTATCTCACATGGGTAGACCATGGTTAGCGTATTGGGTATTACCTTTACCAAATCAGTTTGGTTCACTTTGGGTAAACTTTAACTCGCCATTAGTATGGGATATGTTTGCGATCTCAACTTATTTCTCAGTATCCTTATTGTTCTGGTATACAGGTTTATTGCCTGATATCGCGACTATTAGAGATAGAGCAGTAGGTATGCGTAAAAAAGTATATACTATTCTTTCTTTCGGGTGGACTGGTAACGTAAAAACTTGGCAACGTTTTGAGGCCGTATCGCTAATCTTAGCAGGTATTTCAACTCCACTAGTACTTTCGGTACACACGATTGTATCTATGGACTTTGCAACTTCGGTAATTCCGGGATGGCACACGACCATTTTCCCTCCATACTTTGTGGCTGGGGCAATTTTCTCAGGCTTTGCGATGGTGTTAACTTTATTATTGGTTGCACGTAAAGTATTAGGTTTAGAGAATTACATCACAATGTTCCACATCGAATTAATGAATAAGATTATCATCTTAACAGGTTCAATTGTAGGTGTGGCTTACTTAACTGAGTTCTTTATCGCTTGGTACTCTGGTTCAGAATACGAGCAATATGCCTTCATTAACCGTTCTACTGGTCCTTACTGGTGGGCATATTGGATGATGATGACGTGTAACGTAATCTCTCCACAGTTGTTATGGTTCAAAAAAATCCGTACCAGTATTGCAGCTACTTGGATTTTATCTATCGTAGTAAACATCGGTATGTGGTTTGAGCGTTTCGTAATTATTGTAACCTCTTTACACCGTGATTATTTACCATCAAGTTGGGCAATGTTCTATCCAACATGGGTTGATGTAAGTGTATTTGTAGGATCTATAGGTGTATTCTTTACGTTATTCCTATTGTTCTTAAGAGTATTGCCATCTATCGCGATAGCAGAGGTGAAATTATTGTTGAAGAGTGCGAGTGAGCAATCTAAAATGGAATTAATCAAAGACGGTCACTTGGATAAAGAACAAGTAGCTGAGTACATAGAGTCTTTAGATAAATTTGATAGTGTTAAACAAGAAGAATACGCAAAAATATAACAATGAGTAATATCAAATATATTTTAGGCAGTTTTGGCGATCCTGATGAAATGATGCACGGCATCGAAAAATTGCAGGAAAATAACATCAAAATACATGATGTATACACGCCTATGCCTATCCACGGCATCGAAGCAAAATTAGGAGTTAAAAGATCTAGGTTAGATATAGCTGCATTCTTTTTCGGTATTACCGGAACGATAACTATGCTAACTGGGGTTTATTTAGCTACAACAGTAGATTGGCCGATTAACATTGGTGGTAAAACCCACTTCGCCTTACCAGATTTTATTCCAATAACTTTTGAGTTAACGATTTTATTTTGTGCTTTTGGCCTTGTAGGATCATACTATGCTTCTACCCACTTGTTTCCGGGAAGAGCACCAAGGGTAATGGATTTACGTGCAACTGATGATCGTTTTATCATCGCAATTGATGCAAAACAAAATATTGAGCACACTAAAATTGACGAACTATTAAAAGGTGCTGGTGCTTTAGAAGTAAAGTATAATGAAAGGAAGTATGTTAGCTATGAATAAGAAGAATATAGTTTACGCCGCATTTATAGTGCTTGCTTCTGTGGCGATGCTTTCGGCTTGTAGAGATAAACGCAGTACAGGCTTAGAGTATGCAAGAAATATGTATGATCCAATTGCGTACAATCAGGATCAACCAAACAAAAACTTTGCAAATGGAGCTACTGCACAAACTCCACCAGCAAATACAGATCCAATTGGATTTGTAAGATATGAGTACGCTAATACCAAAGAAGGTTATGAAGCTTCTGCAGCATTAGTAAACCCTTTACCTTTAACAGAAAAGAATTTAGTAGAAGGTAAACACTTCTTTACAGTATTCTGTGCTCCATGCCATGGAGATAAAGGAGACGGTCAAGGTCATATCGTAAAACTAGATAAAGGTATTTCTGGAGTTCCAGCATATCATGGAGCTGATGCAGTTTCATCACGTGGTGGATTAATGAAAGATATGCCAGCTGGTAAAATTTATCATACGATTATGTATGGTTTAAATGCAATGGGATCTCATGCTTCACAACTTACGCCAACAGAAAGATGGAAAGTGGTGATGTATGTTCAACAATTACAAAAAATAAAATAAGAAAAGCAGATTTAAATGGGAACTCATCATTATAATTTAAGTGAACAATTTGAGTTTACAGGAAAGGTAAAAACGCTAAGCATTATCGGTATCGTAATTGGTATTGGTGCTATTGCTTACGGTTTTATGAGCGATGCTCACGAGCGTACATTCGCTAACCTGTTACTAATGGCATATTACTTTGCATGTGTATGTATGTCGGGGGCTTTCTTTTTAGCCGTTCAATATGTAGCTCAAGCAGGTTGGTCTGCGTCTATTTTACGTGTACCACAAGCAATGGCGAAAGTTTTGCCTTTAGCTGTGATTATCTTATTGGTTGTTGTAGGCTTAGGTTTATACACACATAACCTATACCACCATTGGAATGCACCAGGCATTACAGATCCAAATTCTCCGAACTATGATAAATTGATCGATGGTAAATCGGCATTCTTAAATGTGCCTTTCTTCATGGCGAGACAAGTTATCTTTTTGGGAGTATATAGTATTTTTGCTGTGCTTTTAGCAAAGTGGTCTAACAATGAAGACTTAGAAGGGGGATTAAATTCATACCGTAAAAGCTTTAAATATTCATGTATATTTTTAGTAATCTACGGTTTTACTACACCAATCTTTGCTTTTGATACGATCATGTCATTAGAAGCGCATTGGTTCTCAACTATGTTTGGTTGGTATAACTTTGCTGCAATGTGGGTAAGTAGTTTAGCTACGATTGCTGTCATCATTATCTTATTAAAGAAAGCTGGTTATATGAGTTGGGTTAACAATAGCCACTTGCATAACTTGGGTCAGTTTATCTTCGGTTTCTCTATTTTCTGGACCTATGTATGGTTTGCTCAATTCTTATTGATCTACTATGCGAATATGTCTGAGGAGACTGTATACTTCTACAAACGTTTCAATAACTATGAGGCTTGGTTCTACATCAATTTAATATTGAACTTCCTTTCTCCTTTATTATTGTTAATGGATCGTGATAACAAAAGAAGCGAAAATATATTATTGGCAGTTTCTATTGTGGTTCTTTGTGGACACTGGGTAGATTATTACCAAATGATTATGCCAGGTGTATTTGAATTTGGACCTAAAGTAGTTGATGGAAAACCAGGAAGTGGATTTGGGATCATAGAAATAGGAACAGCATTAGGTTTCTTAGGCTTATTTACATTTACAGTGTTAAGCTCACTAAGTAAAAAAGCATTAATCCCTAAAAACCATCCGTTTTTACAAGAAAGTTTAAACCATCATCTATAATAGATTAGGTTTAGGAGTATATAAATTAATATTATAAAAGTACAGCGTACTACTTTTAAGAAAATGAGTTTAAAAAAATTAATAAGTAATAAAACAATGGGAGCTTTAGCAGTAATTCTTACTGCGTTTGCAAGCACCAGTGCTTTTGCCCAAGAAGCAGCCGCAGCCGCTACAGCTAAACCTGTAGATATGGGTCCTGTTTATAAATCAACGTTATTCTACGTATTGTTATTCTTGCTATTGTGCTTATTCATCGCGATAGTTGGTAAAGCAATGAAGGTGTATGAGTTAACTCGTGAGAGCGAAGGTAAATCTGAAGGAATTAACTGGGATTTAGTTAATGGGATTATATTCGTTGTATTCCTATTAGTAGGTTTATACGGTGTATATTGGGAATATACAGTTCATGGTAATATGATTTTACCTGAGGCTGCATCTGAGCACGGTAAGAAAATTGATGAAATGTTTAATATTACGTTGATATTAACGACCATCGTATTTATTGCTACGCATATTGTTTTATTTAGCTTTGCCTATATCTATAGACATCAAAAAGATAAGAAAGCATATTATTATCCACATAACAATGTTTTAGAACGTGTTTGGACTGTTATTCCTGCATTTGTTTTAACCATTTTGGTATTAATGGGCTTTATTACTTGGAGATCAATTTTCTATAAAATAGAAGACCCTAAAAATAAGCCTTTGAGTATTGAAGTAACTTCTTCTCAATTTCAGTGGGATGTGCGTTATCCAGGAGCTGATGGTATTGTTGGGTTAAAAAACTACAAATTAATTACCTCTATCAATAATTTAGGTATCGATTTTAACGATAAAAACAACCTGGATGATCAAGTTGCTGATGAAATTGTACTTCCAGTAAACAAACCAGTTCGTTTTATTTTAACAAGTAAAGATGTTATCCATAGTTTTTATATGCCTCATTTTAGAGTTCAATTAAATACTGTACCTGGTATGACTTCTTATTTTGAATTTACGCCTACCATTACTACTGCTGAAATGAAGGCTAAAACAAACGATCCAAATTTCAACTATTTATTGCTTTGTGCTAAAATTTGCGGTACTAACCACTATAACATGCAAAAACCAGTTAGAGTTGTTTCTCAAAAAGAATATGAGGAATGGGTGGTTAAACAAGCAACTTATTTAACTAACGATTTGAGAAAGACCTTTAAATTACCTTTACTTGCTGAACCGACTGCAAAACCTGCAACAGCTGATTCTACAGCAAAAGATACTACTGCAACTACAAATCAATTAGCTTTAAAAAAATAATAATACTGGAGAGCCCTTATTATGTCAACTATATCACTACAAGATACACACCACCACGATAATCATGATGATCACGGTCATGAGCATCACCAAGATACGTTCTTAACTAAATACGTATTTAGTCAAGATCATAAAATGATTGCCAAGCAGTTTTTAATAACTGGTATTATCATGGCTGTTATTGCTATGGGTTTATCTATTTTATTTAGATTACAATTAGCATGGCCAGATAAAAGCTTTCCTATTTTAGAAACATTTTTAGGTAAATGGGCTGAAGGTGGTAGAATTAGACCAGACTTTTACTTGGCATTAGTTACAATACATGGTACTATTATGGTATTCTTTGTGTTAACTGCTGGTTTAAGTGGAACGTTTAGTAACTTATTAATTCCATTACAAGTGGGAGCTAGAGATATGGCTTCGCCATTCTTGAACATGCTTTCTTACTGGTTCTTCTTCACTGCTTGTGTGATTATGATGGGTTCATTCTTTATTCAGACAGGTCCTGCAAGTGCTGGTTGGACGGTATATCCGCCTTTATCAGCCATACCAAAAGCAATTCCGGGTTCTGGATTAGGTATGACGATGTGGTTAATTAGTATGGTACTTTTCGTAGCATCATCATTAATGGGTGGTATTAACTATGTAAGTACAATCTTAAACATGCGTACTAAAGGTATGGATCTTTGGAAAATGCCTTTAACAATTTGGGCATTCTTCTTAACCGCTATCTTAGGTATACTATCATTCCCTGTATTAGTAGCAGGTGTTGTATTATTAGTATTTGACCGTAGTTTTGGTACAAGTTTCTACCTATCGGATATTGTTTTCGGTACGCAGATTTTGCCTAATGAAGGTGGTTCGCCAATTTTATGGCAACACTTATTCTGGTTCTTAGGTCACCCAGAGGTATATATTGTAATCATGCCAGCAATGGGTATTTCATCAGAAATCATTTCTGTAAACTCTAGAAAACCAATTTTCGGTTACCATGCCATGATTTATTCACTAATTGGTATTACTGTTTTATCATTTATCGTTTGGGGTCACCACATGTTTGTAACGGGTATGAATCCGTTGCTTGGTGGTGTATTTATGATCACTACATTGATTATTGCGGTTCCATCAGCAGTAAAAACATTTAACTGGTTAGCTACCTTGTGGAGAGGTAACATTAGATTTACGCCAGGAATGTTATTTGCTATTGGTATGGTTTCATTCTTTATCTCAGGTGGTTTAACTGGAATTTGGTTAGGTAATGCAGCCTTAGATATTAACTTACACGATACCTATTTCGTAGTTGCTCACTTCCACTTAGTAATGGGTTCTGCAGCAATATTTGGTATGCTTGCGGGTGTTTATCACTGGTTCCCAAGAATGTTTGGTCGCATGATGGATAAAAAATTAGGTTACCTACACTTCTGGATTACATTTACATGTGCCTACTTAGTGTTCTTCCCACTACACTTTTTAGGGTTGGATGGAGTACCACGTCGTTATTATGCATTTACTGAATTTGCTTTCATGGAGAAATGGTTAACTGTGAATGTATTGGTAACTTGGTCGGCAATTATAGCTGGTTTAGCTCAAGTAGCATTCTTGTTTAACTTCTTCTATTCGATATTTAAAGGTAAAAAATCATCACAAAATCCTTGGGGTGCAAATACATTAGAATGGACTGCTCCAGTTGAGCGAATACATGGTAACTGGCCAGGAGAAATCCCAACAGTATACCGTTGGCCATATGATTATAGCAAACCAGGTGCTGAAGAAGATTTCATTCCACAAACTATTCCTTTCTCTCAAACCATGAGCTCTAACTTGCCACATGATTTTGAAGGAAACACAGAAGCTGAAAAAATTCAAGCAGATTGGGAGTTTAATAACAAACCAGCAAAAGACACAGAATAGCAGGTATTATTCTGTATAAGAATATAGATAGGGTATCTGCTGAAGTAATTTAACTTGCAACAGATACCTTATTTTTTTAATCTATCACACATCAAATGATTGCTAAATCTGAAAATAGATTTATTAGATTAAACTTTATTAGTATTGTTGTAACACTACTAGTCATTTTGGCTGGAGGAATTGTTCGCAGCACAGGATCTGGTATGGGTTGTCCTGATTGGCCGAAATGCTTTGATCAATATATACCACCAACTTCCGCATCACAATTACCTGCTAACTACAAAGAAAAATATGTAGCTCAGCGCTTGGCTAAAAATGAACGTTTTGCTAAAACTTTAGAAAAATTAGGCAAAGCTGATTTAGCAGATAGTATTAGACACGATACTTCAATTGCGCAACCAGAAGCATTTAACGTTGCAAATACGTGGACAGAATATGCAAATAGATTGGTAGGTGTGGTAGCAGGCTTTTGTCTAATTCTATTAGTGGTCTATTCATTTGCATTTAAGAAGTCAGCTAAAAGAATAATTGTGCTCAGCATTTTAAATCTAATTCTTATTGGTTTTCAAGGATGGTTGGGCGCTATTGTAGTATCCACTAACTTAACACAGTGGGTGGTAACGGCGCACATGTTAATCGCTTTAGTAATACTTGGTATTTTAATTTATACCTACAATTATGCTAAAATGCTGCACAAAGAACGCAGTGTAATTATGTACCGCATTTTATGGTTAAAAGGCTTTTTAGCTTTTACGATTATCATCACCATTATACAAATTATTTTAGGCACAGAGGTACGTGAAAGCGTAGATGCAGTTGCTAAATCTTTGCAATTTAATGGACGAAATACGTGGATTGGTAAAGTTGGTGCTATATTTTCATATCATAGGGATTTGGCAATTTTAGTAACCATTTGCAATTTCATCGTATACAAAATGGTGATTGATCGTTTTAGTGGTAAAGGTTGGCCTTTGTTAACTGCTAATTATATCATGATCACACTAATAGTACAAATTGCTACTGGATTTTTATTATCGTACTTAGCACTACCACCATATGCACAAGCGATACATGTGTTGTTTTCTATGCTTTTATTTAGCCTACAATATTATTTATACCTATTAGTTTACCGTACAGCTACTTATAAACCCAATTAAATTGAAACAGTTTTTTTCAGACTTCTCAAAACTAATCAAATTCAGACTTACCTTTTTGGTAGTGTTTTCTGCGTCGGTTACGTTTTTAATTGGATCTAAAATTCAGATTGATAGAGGCATAGCACCAGGCATAAATTGGACTAATTGGCTAATTCTTATTGTGGGTGGATTTTTGGTTACCGCTTCAGCAAATTGTTTCAATGAGATTATTGAAAAGGACTTGGATAAATTGATGTCTAGAACCAAAGATAGACCAATGCCAGCTGGTAGAATGACTACAGGACAAGGTTTGGTACTTGGTTTAATAATGGGAATGGCAGGTACTTCTTTATTGGTGAAATTGAATCCAGAAACAGGCTTGCTTTCTGTTTTCTCTATATTATTGTATGCTTTTGCCTATACACCTTTAAAACGTAAATCGCCAATTGCAGTGTTTGTAGGAGCAATACCAGGCGCTTTACCACCACTTATTGGATATATTGCTGCTATTGGCGGACAATCGGAAATTGGTTATGTTCCTGTAGATTATCAGATCGCATTAATTTTATTCCTCATTCAATTTGTATGGCAATTCCCTCACTTTTGGTCTATTGCTTGGGTATTAGATGATGATTATAAAAAGGCTGGTTTTAGATTATTGCCAACCAAAAAACGTGATAAAACAAGTGCGGTATTTACTTTTGTAAGTACATTGATTTTGATACCTATAAGTTTATTGCCAACCATTTATGGTTTTGGTGGATATTATATTGCTGGAGTATCTATTGTAGCTGGCCTTCTTTTTAGCTATTTCGCTTATCAAATGATGGTGAAAATGGATTTGCCCAGCGCAAGAAAAGTGATGTTCTGTTCGTTTATTTACATCCCTTTAGTACAAGTGGTTTTATTATTTAATTTAATAGTTTAACAATATTAAAATGGTGCATACTTTGCAACAACAAGAATTTAAATTTGATGCCAAACCCAAAAAGTTTGTGGTGTGGTTATTTGTGGTTTCTTCTACCATTATGTTTGGTGGTTGGACAAGTTATTACATTGTATTCGCTGCTTCTAAAGGTAAAGGACATGGCTTAGTATTGCCAGATGCTTTTATGTACAGCACCGCGGTATTGGTAATTAGCAGTGTTACACTTTTCTTAGCTTCAAGAGCTTTAAGAAATGGGAACAAAAAATCACAACAGTTATTTTTATGGATTACCTTTGCGTTAGGGCTGGTTTTTGCCTATTTGCAATTTCAAGGTTGGACAGGATTATATCGTAGTGGAGCAGTTTTAATTAATAATAATGCAGCTATTTCTTTGATATATGTTGTATCAGGTTTCCACTTGTTACACATTTTTGCAGGTATTTGCTTTATCTTAAATGCATTAATTGGTTCTTATAAAGAGATTCCATTAGAGAAAGCAGTTTATCGTCAAGAAATTACCTCTATTTTTTGGCATTTTATAGATATATTATGGATATATCTGTATGTTTTTTTACTTTTGAACAGTTAGATTTTTTAACAAACTATTATACTATTACTAAATGGATTCATTATCGAAATTAGACCAAGTTAAAACCACTCCATGGGCTGGCGGACATTCTCCCTGGAATGTAGAATATGGTAAAATAATGATGTGGTTTTTCTTATTATCAGATGCCTTTACATTTTCATCATTATTGGTTTATTATGGTGCACAACGTTTTACTAAGTTTACTTGGCCTGCACCAGACAAGGTTTTCCAATCTATCCCAGGCATAGCAGAAAGCGGTGCTCCACTTGTATTTGTGGGTATTATGACTTTTATTTTGATTATGAGTTCGGTAACAATGGTGCTAGCGGTAGAAGCTGGTCATCGCCGTGCTAAAAAAGAAGTAATTGGCTGGATGATCGCAACTATTATTGGTGGTTTCATGTTCTTAGGCTGTCAGGCTATTGAGTGGACACACTTACACCACGATGGTTTTTGGTGGGGTTCTATTCCATCTGCAGAAGAATTAACTCATTTCTTTAATGGGCCTGTCTCTACAGTTGCCGCACAACAATTTGCAAACTTATTCTTTACCATTACTGGTTTCCACGGTTTCCACGTATTTAGTGGTGTGGTGATCAATATCATCATTTTATGTATGACGATTAACGGAACTTTCGAGAAACGTGGTCATTATTTAATGGTAGAAAAAGTAGGTCTTTATTGGCACTTTGTAGATTTAGTTTGGGTGTTTGTATTTACATTCTTCTATCTAGTTTAATTATTATTTTAAAAAAAATATTATGTCAGAACAACACATACATACAGATGATCATGCACACGGTGAGCATGAAGGAATGACGAAGAAAAAAATCTGGAAAGTTTTCGGTATTTTATTGATGATTACCGTTATTGAGTTTATCATCGCTTTGTGGGCAATTCCTCAAGGACATCTTACACAACATACAGGTAATTATATTTATATCGTATTAACCTTACTTAAAGCATTTTACATTGTGGCCTACTTTATGCACTTAAAGTACGAAAAACTAGGACTCCAGTTAGCGCTTTCGGTTTCCTTTGTATTTATTATTTATTTCATAACATTAATGCTAATTGAAGGTGGCTATCTTCACATTCACATGCCAAAGGTTTAATGAAGTACCCCATAAAAAAAATATTAATCCTGGTCACCATATTAGCGGTACCGGGATTTTTATATTATTTACTTCAGGAAAAGGGTAAAAACAGATATAAGCCCTTAGCTATTTATGGCGAAAAGCAAGTTGCGTCAACCTTTCATTCGGTAAGAGGAAAGCAAATTCCAGATACCATTTATCACCAAGTGGAAGACTTTAAATTAGTTAACCAAAAGGCTGATACAGTTAGTTGGAAAAATTACGACGGAAAAATTATTCTTACTCATCTTTTTTATACGAATGGAGGAATTTACGGGATTGATGTTGCGAATACAGCTTTAAAAACCCTGAATAAAGAATATGCAAAGAATACAATGGTTCACTTTGTGGGTTTAACAATGGATTCTGAACATGACCAACCTTCGGTTTTAGCCGATTACGCTAAAAAACTAAATGCCAAACCAGGCAAATGGGATTTGTTGACAGGTGATAGCACAACCATACATCAGTTTATTAAAAATGGATTATTGTTAGATGCATTGAAATTCACGGAAAACGGACAAACTAAATTTACGTTTAGTAATATGTTTGTTCTTTTGGATCCACAGCATAGGATAAGAGGATATTACGAAGCCACAAATCAAGAAGCATTATCTAAGCTAGATGATGAAATTAAAGTATTGATTGCTGAAGAATTAAGAGATATAAAAGACGGACGATAGATGTCATAGTCAAATAAATTGACAAATAGGATAAGTTAAATACAAATGAATACAGCAGTAGAACAAAAATATAATAAGTGGATAATTGTATTATCTATAGCGATACCTCTAGTTGTGGCCTTGCTTTTTGGCGTTAATTTAAGAAAACTAGGTTACGATGTACAGCCGCTTTCTTTTTTGCCACCAATTTACGCAACCATTAATGGAATAACTGCTGTAGTGTTAATTATAGCAGTTTGGGCAATCAAGAATGGGAAAAGAAGGTTGCACGAAAACTTAATGAAGTTTGCGATCTTTCTTTCTGTTTTATTTTTAGGAATGTATGTTGCTTATCACATGACATCAGATTCTACAAAATTTGGTGGTGAAGGTGCTATCAAGTACATCTACTATTTTATTTTAATTACGCACATCTGTTTATCAGTAATTATTATTCCATTTGTATTGGTAACGTATGTTAGAGCCTTAGCGCAACGTTTTGATAGACATAAGAAAATTGCAAAAATTACATTTCCAATGTGGTTATATGTGGCAGTAACTGGGGTAATCGTATATCTCATGATATCGCCATATTATAATTTTTAAAGCAATTTTATCTTTTATTAGGTATATTTGTAATCATGAAAAAAGGAATAATTTTTCTATTTTTTATCTTATTGAGCTTTTCGTTTAGCCCAACAGTTAAAGCGCAATGTTCTATGTGTACCATTAATGCCGAACAAGGCACTAAAAATGGAAATACCCAAGGCAAAGGACTTAATTCTGGTATCGTTTATCTTTTAGCTATTCCCTATCTTTTAATGACAGGGATTGGTGTATTATGGTATAGAAATTACCGTAAAAAAATGATATCTACACCTAGTAATCACTAGGTTTCCTCATCAAACTTATTGTAATGGGTCATTCTATAAAGAAAACACCTAAACTTTATGCACTCCTAACTGGAAAGTGCCCACATTGCAGAAGAGGCGAAATATTTACAGGAAGTATTTACGGTTTTAATGTGCAGCGGACTAATTATAAATGTGCACATTGTGGACAGCGATTTGAAATAGAACCTGGTTACTTTTATGCAGCAATGTATGTGAGTTATGCGATGAATATGGTTGAAATGATAACCATGGGTTTTGCAGCATATTATCTATCTAATGGAAGATTGGATTTCGATTCTTTATGGCTGTATGTAGGTGTCATTTTTTTGGGATCACTTTTTTTATCTCCCTTAAATTATCGATATTCACGTATAATTTTACTGCATTTGTTATCGCCTAAAATTAAATACAATGCCAATTTTGATAAGCCATGATTAAACCTAAAACCTTATCCTTTTTAACTGAACTTGCCGAAAATAATAATCGTGAATGGTTTGCAGAAAACAAGTATTTGTATGAAGAAGCAAAAGCAGATTTATTTCCACTCATAGCAAAGCTGATTAAAGAACTTGCCATAATCGATCCACAGTTTTCTGCCGATACAGAACCGAAAAAAGCGTTAATGCGTATTTACCGTGATGTACGATTTAGCAAAAATAAAGATCCTTATAAAAAGAATTACGGTATCGCATTTGATGTAAAAGGATATGGACCAAATATAGCAGCCTATTATCTTCATTTGCAACCTGGAAATTGTTTTTTCGGTGTGGGTTTTTGGCAACCAGAGTCTTCGGTATTAAAAATGATTAGAGAGGAAATTGATTACAATACTTCTGAATTTTTAGACGTTATCAATGCAAAAGAATTTAAAAGTATATTCAAGCTAAGCCAAGAAGATAAACTGAAAAAAGCGCCAAAAGGATATGAAATTACCCATCCTGAAATTGAATTGTTAAAGTTAAAAAGCTTTATCGCAATTTATTCAATACCAGACGCAGAGTTTTTCAAACCAACAATCGTTGATAAGTTGATAACTGCTTTTAAAACTATCCAACCTTTTGTTCTATTTTTGAGAAAAGCCACTACACCCTAGTTAAAGCTGGCAGTTTACAGTTAACAATAAAACATACAATTCGTATAATGAAAAACACTTTTCTAGCATTAGCGATCTTTTTATTCGCTTCAACCATTAGTTCTTGCGTAATATTATCACCTAAAAAGTATAAAGCTTTATTAGCAAAACAAGATTCATTAAGTACAGGTTGGACAGAATCTCAATTAAAAAATGAAAGCTTAGAACAATTAATTGCCCGTTTAAAAACGGACACTACAAACTTAAGTGGTCAACTAAATGATTTAAAATCTCAATATGCAGAAATGGATGCCAACTATACTAAGTTGCGCAGCAATAGTTCTAACGAGATTAATAAACTTTCTGATGATTTAAAAAAACGTGAACAGCGCTTAAAAGAAGTAGAAGAAGTGCTGCGCAAACGTGATGAAGCAACCAATCAATTAAAAGCAAAATTACAACAAGCATTATTAGGATTTACTAAAAATGGGCTAACCGTTGAGATTAAAAACGGTAAAGTATACGTTTCGTTAACTGATAAATTATTATTTCCATCAGGCAGTATTATTATCGATGAAAAAGGTAAACAAGCATTAACGCAATTGGCTTCAGTATTAAAGCAACAACCAGAAATTAATATCGCGGTAGAAGGTCATACTGATTCTCAAAAGATTAATAACCTTGGTCAAATTAAAGATAATTGGGATTTAAGTGTGCTTAGATCAACTTCTGTAGTTCGTTTTTTAACAGATGAACAAAAAGTAGAAAGCGTGAGAATGACAGCAACTGGTAAGGGAGAATTCCAGCCTTTAGGTCCAAATACTACCGCAGAAGGTCGTAGCAAAAATCGTAGAATAGAAATTGTATTATCACCCAAATTGGATGAATTATACGACTTAATAAAACAGTAAGTGTTTTGTTATTGAATTAAAGCGAAGAATTAATAACTTATTTATAGATTCTTCGCTTTAATCGGTTATTAATTTTTAAAAAGGACTTACTAAAGAGTTGAAGTCACCTAGAACTAAGTCTTTATCGGACAATAAAAATTGATTGGCATTAAGATGCTTACTCCAATTTATATTTAAAGTTGAGTCGTTCCACATTATTCCAATTTCAGAATCCTTATCGTAATAATTGGTTACTTTATACGTGAAAATAGTATTGTCTTGTAACGTTAAGAAACCGTGTAAAAAACCTGGTGGAACCCACAATTGCTTATGATTTTCACCACTTAATTCTATCGCAAAATGTTCGCCATAGGTGGCTGAATCTTTACGAATATCAACAGCAACATCTAAAACACTTCCTTGTATCACACGAACTAATTTGCCTTGTGCAAAAGGAGGTGCTTGTGCATGTAAACCGCGTAAAGTTCCTTTTTGAGAAAAGGATTGGTTGTCCTGTACAAATACAGCATTTATGTCTGCTTCAGAAAATAATTTTGCACTATAACTTTCGTAAAAATAACCACGAGGATCTTTCCAAATTTTAGGTTCAATTACAAAAAGATCTTTTATAGGGGTTTCTATAATATTCATATTAGGCTACAAATTCCATTAATGTGCGAAAAGCAACAAATCTATTTTCGAATTTACGTTGTAAGTCTGCTTGTAAAGCTGGAGCGTAATTTTGTTGGTAATCGTCATAATCTTCTACTGTTTCTACCACATATTGTGTGCAATAAGTGATTCCTTCATTTGGAGAATCTAGCACTCTCAGTAAACGATTGGAAACAAATTTTCCAGTTGCCATTACCTCAGGAATATGCATTTCTAACATCCATTGCAACCACTCTTCTGCAGCTGCATCTTCTATAATTACGGTTACGTTGTATAATAACATAGTACAAAGATATAATTAAGTGCCTACATTATCACCACGTATATTTCTAAAACGTTTCCGTGCTTCTGCATTAAACATACTTCCAGGATAATCGTTTATCAATTGTTGATACAGCTTTTTAGCTTCTTCAGGGTTATTCAGTTTCTTCTCCAAAATGTCCGCTAGTGTAAATAAAGCATCATCAATCCAAATGCTAGTATTTTGAGTAGTAATTAATTCTTTTAACGCAGTAACCGCTTTATTCATCTCATTAATTTTGATATAAATTCTAGCTTTAGCCATTAAAATATCATCCATTAAACTATTATTCGGATAAGCAATATCAATGCTATCTAATTTCCTCAAAGCTTGATCAGAGAGATTCATAAATTGCAGCATTTCTGCATCAGCATACATTTTTAGTGCTAAACTATCGTTCTTGCTTTGCAGGTTATCAGAGAGTAAAAGGCTTAAGTTCAACGCATCATTTGCAATTAATTGTGTAGTAGATGCTTTTAAAACATCTGCTTGAGATTTAGCATAATCAAAATCACCAACGTAAAAATTAAGTCGAGCAGAGCGATAACGAGCTTCATTCCCAATTGGCTGATTTTCGAATTGTTTAGCTACTTGTTCGTACACCAAAATAGCTTCCCAAGGTTGTTTAGTTAAAATATAGATATTACCTAAGTCTATCTTTATTTGTCCAATATCTGCATTAGAGATCCCTTTAATTTGTAATCCTTCTTCTAAAGTAGCTTCTGCTTTTTTTAAGTCGTTTAGATGATAAGCTTGCAAATAAGCTAATTTTTTTAAAGCAAAAAGTGTCTGCGGGGTTTTACCGTATTTGGTTAAAGTCTCCTGATATTCATTTACCAACGCCAGTATAGCTTGTTTATCAATTTTTCCAGCAACTGCTAATTCATATTTAGCATTAATCAATTCAATTTTCGCTGGGAGATATAACTCATTTTCTGGTCCTTTTGTTAAAATATACTCGTACGCTTTTATAGCTGTTGAGAATGCTTTGTTCGCAATAAAAGTATCAGCCGAGTTAAACAATAATAATCCATCTCCTTTTGTTCGTTTATCTTGAGCAATTAATTGCCGTAGAGCCATTTCGTAATCCTGTTGCTGTATATATTGCCATGTAAGTAACTCTGTATAAACTTCCGTTTGTGGATCTTTTTGTATTTTTTTTAGTAGAGCAGTTTGTAATAATTGATAATCTGTATTATCCTCAAATACAGAAGATAAAACGTTTTCCGCTTGCGATATTAATTGAGGGGCGCTAGGTAAAGCGTTCAAGTATTCTTCAATTAGCATTCTTTTATCTTTTTTAAGTCGATAAATACTAAGCAATTCATAAACAAACATTTGGTCGTCACCAAACAATTTTCTTCCTTGCAAAAACGCTGAGACTGCCATATCATAAGCTTCAAAACGGTAGAAACTATTGGCTAAATCTCTAAATCTATATTCGTCTTTTGGTGTGTTATTTATGGCTTCCAGAAATGATTTGTTAGCTTCTGCAATGCGCCCATTCTCTTGATAAACTCTGCCTAAAGCAATTGAATACTGTGTTTTTGTGGGATTTTGTTTAATCAGCTTTTTAAGAAGACTTTCTGCTTCAGTGTATTTTTTAATTTTAATGAGAGATGTGAAATAAAGTTCAAAATACGTATCATTCTTAGTAGCATTGAAGAGTTTTTCTAATAAAACTGCAGCTTTCTCGTAATCTGCTTGCTGGTAATACTGATAAGCCAAAGCTTCATCAACATTGTCTTGTGCATGTAGCAAAAAACAAGCGCAGGTTAGGAAACAGACTAAGAGAAACTTTTTCATTAAAAATGGATTAACGTATCGCCTAAATTAAGTTTTAAACACAATTTAAGCTGATTGCTAAAATAACGAAAATTGTTAAAGCGTATTCTAAATGTTACTCATATTTTGTTTGAATAAAAGTACAATGTTGCTACATTGAGACTCCGAAGTCTGTTTTTAAGAGTAAGTAACAATGTTACTATTTAGTGCCTTTGGCAGATAGGGTTGCTTATTTTTGTATACGATTTAACTATGATGATATTGAAGAGATATGTTTGGGTAATGCTGGTTGCATCCTTTTTTGCTTGTAAGCAGGGAAATAAGGTTGCGATTATTCCTGTTAATGATTTTTTTAAATCGCAGGATAGAGCAACCTATCATATCTCTCCAGATGGTAAAAGTCTTTCTTATCTAAAACTACAAGATAAAAAACAAAATCTTTTTGTAGAAGATATTGCAACTGGGAAAGTTGTTCAGCTAACGCATTTACGTGATAAAAATATCAACTTTTACTCATGGGTAAGTAATAATGAGCTAATTTATTATAAAGAAAAGGCTGGTGAACGTTTTCAGTCAGATCTTTTTATTATCAACAAAGAGGGTACAAAAGAACGGCAATTGGGTAATAACGAAAAGAGTAGAATTCGGGTTTTAGAAGATCAATTGATTGAAGATAAGTTTTTGTTAGTGCTTTCTAATAAAAGAGACTCTACAGTTTCTGATGTTTATCGCTTAAATGTTAGGGATGGAAAAATGGAAATGGCAGCGCAAAATCCAGGTAATATCACCAATTGGGTAACAGATTCTCGCGGTAAGCTTCGTATGGCCGTTTCAAGTGATGGTGTAAATGAAACTGTGTTGTACCGAGCCAATGAAGAGCAAAAGTTTAAACCAATTCTTACAAACAACTTTAAAACAACATTATTTCCAGTTGCATTTGCTGAAGATAAACCAAATATCGTGTATGCTATATCTAATGTAAATAGGGATAAAAATGCTTTGATTGAATTAGATTGTATTACTGGAAAGGAAAAAAGCGTATTATTTGCTAACGACACATTGAATGTGGTTAATGCACAGTATTCGAGACAAAAAGGAAAAATGGCTTACGTTGTGTACGAAAGTTGGAAAAAGGAAAAACACTATTTAGATAATGATGCAAAGGTTCTTTATCAGAAATTGGATAAACTATTACCTAAAACGGAATCAAGAATAATGGACAGAGATAAAAATGAAAATGTCTTTGTAGTTAGAACATTTACAGATAGAAATCCAGGATCTTATTATTTATATAGTGCTAACACAGGTACCTTAAAGAAGTTAAGTGATATTAACTCTGCGATTAATGAGGAGCAAATGTGTGAAATGAAACCAATTAGTTATATCGCTAGAGATGGATTAAAAATAAATGGATATCTAACACTGCCTTTAAATTCAAACGCTAAAAATTTACCTGTGGTTGTTATGCCACACAATGGTCCAGGTCAGCGCAATACTTGGGGATTTAATGCAGAAGTACAATTTTTAGCAAATAGAGGCTATGCAGTTTTGCAAGTGAACTATCGTGGGTCTACAGGGTATGGGAAGGATTTCTATGCTGCTGGCTTTAAACAATGGGGTGCTAAAATACAAGATGATGTGGATGATGGTGTACTTTGGTTAATAAATAGAAAGATTGCTAATCCTCAAAAAATAGCAATTTATGGTAGTGGTTTTGGTGGCTATATCGCACTAAATGGCGCTATTAAAAGTCCGAAATTGTATAAATGTGCTGCATCAAATTCAGGCGTACTTAATTTATTTAGCTATTTAAAGTCAATTCCGCCATATTTTAAATCGAATTTGCAAATGTATTACGATGTCTTAGGTAATCCAGATACAGATGTAGATTATATGCGCCAAGCTTCACCAGTGTTTCATGCCGATAAAATTAATATTCCTATCTTTATTACTCAAAATATTAAAGACCCACGCATTAATTCGAGTGATGCGATACAGTTTGTTAAAGAATTGAAAAAACGTAATGCGCCAGTTACTTATTTTGAAAAAGACGAAACACCTTTTTCTATGAACCGCGAAGAAAGCCGTCAGCAAATTTACACTGCTTTAGAACAGTTTCTAGAAAGTAATTTGAAGAAGAAATAATCCGATAAATCAAAAATGATTTCAGAAAAGGATAGTGGTTATCGCAAGAATTTTTCACTGATAGTAACATTTATTGTCTTAATTTCTATCTTATTTATTCTTTCCCTTTTCTTAGCTTTTAATTTTAGTAAAAAGAATATAGAGAACGATTTTGTATCTGCCAAAGCCAACGTACTCGAAGAAAGTATAAAACCATATAATGATTTCTTTTTAAATAAACTGCCAGAAATTTCATACTACAACGGTTATTTAGATTCTGCAACGGCTTCTAAATTTGTCGATACAGTATTATTGCAATATCCTTTTGTATCTAAGGTGATTTTTTATGATACACAAGTAAGAAATGTAAAATACGAAGAAAATGGTCTTAACATCGGAGATTTTTCCATAGGGATGAAAAGTGCCTATCAGTTTGGAAGCCTAGTGCCTAAAGATTCGATAAAGCTTTTTGGGGAAAATGAAGTTCGCAAAAATGTGAGTTTAGATGATTTTACAGCACTTTCTATAAAACTCATCAATTTTATTCAAAAATTAGATACCACGAAGGTGCCAAGTCAGGAAGAGCTATTTAGTAATTTCACAAATACACGTTCTAATCACATCGATTATTTTAATATACCTAGTCATGAGTTGTTAAAAACCTATAAAAAAATGGTAACAACAAAGCTAGAATCTAACCCTGTATATGAGCAAGATATGCTTTCTTTTGAGTTAGATCCTTACAAAATAAGGATTAAAAACTCTAGACCATTATTATATCAAAACATCAGAATTGAACCTATTACCTACGATCCTTTAGATACCTCATCAGAATATGTTACCGGAGAAATTACGTTGGGAGGTGCATTTTCAGAATATAAACTCTATTTTATTTCCTCCAAATCTTTTATAAAACGAGAAATATTCAGTTATTTTTTACCTATTGCTGCGTTGTTATTATTGGTGTATGGAGTATTGGTTTTAGTTGCCTTTTTAATCTATCGAAACTTAAATATAAATCATAAAATGTTTAAACTTCAATATGATTTCGTAACCAATCTAACACATGAGTTTAAAACACCTGTAAGTGTAATTAAGATTGCTGGAAATAACATTAAAAGTGCAGCAAGTTTAACCGTAAGAGAACAACAATTGTATGGTAAAATATTAGATGAGGAAGCTGATAAACTAAATGGTTTGATGAATAAGTTGCTAGCATTTACTCAAATAGAGAATAAGGCTATTACCTTAAATCAGGATGAAATAAATATGGAAGAATTTATTGAAAGTACGATAGATGTACATCAACTAAAACATCCGGATTTTGAGTTTACTTATGAAGTTTCTGGCTTTAAAACATTTATAACAGATCCTGTTTTATTAGGCAGTTTATTCGATAATTTAGTAGAGAATTCTTATAAATATTCTCCGCCTGATCGTAAAAAATTACACATTAGTGCTCGGTTAATTAAAGATAGAGTTGTACTTCGATTTAAAGATGCTGGCATAGGTATTCCATCATCAGAAATAAATAATATCTTTAAAAAGTTTTACCGTATTCAAAACCGATATAATCAAAATGGAAGCGTGGGTTTGGGTTTGGCTTTTTGTAAGGAACTTGTTAACTTTATGAACGGTGAAATTTCGGTAAAAAGTGTTGTAGATAAAGGAACAGAGTTTAAAATTGTACTACCCTATACTAATTAAATTGAAATGTTGAAATGTTAGAATGTTGGAAGTAATACACCTTTCAATCTTTCAATTTTTCAACCTTAAAACAAAAACAAATGTCTAAAGGAATTAAAATACTTATAGTTGAAGATGATGAAAACTTACGTTTTTTAGTAGTTCATCGCTTGCAAGCAGAAGGATATCAAGTACTAGAAAATAGCGATGGTGCAACTGCTGTAGAAACTATCATGGCAGAAAAACCAGAAATTGTACTGTTAGATTGGATGTTGCCCGGTAAAGAAGGCGGAGAAGTTTGTGAAGAGGTGCGTAAACAAGGGTACGAGGGGCTAGTTATTATGATGACTGCAAAAGCCCAAGATGTAGATAAAATTGATGCGTATAATTTTGGTGCGTCAGACTATGTAACTAAACCTTTTAATATGGATGTTTTGGTGGCGATGTTAGATAGTAAAGTTAAATTTTTGTTGAACAATGACCGCTCAGAAATTCATCGATTTGGTAACATGGAGCATCATCCAAATATTCATACCTTATATCGTGATGGAAAAAAAATTGAGCTTACTATTTTAGAGAATAGAATATTATTATATTTTTTACGTAACCCAAATAAAGTAATTAATCGTGATGAATTGATGTTGGTAGTTTGGGGTTACAATTCTGATGTGAATACGCGTACACTTGATATGCACATTGTTAGATTACGTAAAAAAATTGAGCTTAATCCAGATAATCCTCAGTTATTACAAACGGTACGCGGTATAGGTTATCGCTTTAATGCTGGATAATATTTCTCCTGAATTTCTTAAAGATTGTAATCAGATTTATTTAAGAAATTCAGGATTTTTTATGCTGTTTATTTTCAAATGGGTACTGCTGAACTTAAAAAATGGATAACAAACAGAATTGCCCATTGCAAAAGCATTGTTCCATCTAAGTAAAAGAAGTAGTAATATTCATTTCTTTTGAAGTTCGATTTAAAAATCAGCCATCCTGTTAAGAAAATAGTTAAAGCTAAACCTATCACATCTAAGTTGATGTTTTTAGTGAAAAGTACGAGTAAAATTAAATAAGCACCTAATAAAGCTTGACAAAAAATCCATGCTTTTTTTTCGCCCAACATTACAGGAATAGTTTTCAATTCATAGAGTTTGTCTTGAAAAAGATCACGAATATCAAAAGGGATAGTAATGGCACAAATAAATAAAAATCGTTTAGCCACTAACAATAATGTTTCTCCTAATGGGATTACTACATTCCTATTATTCTCAAGTTCTACAATTGGTAAAAGCACACAACTTACCGACCAAACAAAAGCAATTAAAAATAGCTTAATACCTGGTAAATTTCTTAATCCTATTTTTTTTTGATTTAAACTTAAAAAAGGAAAGTTATATGCAACTGCGATTAAGCCAACAAAACCCATTAATAATTTTGCCTGAAAACTTAAATACAGTAGGCCTACTGGGATAATACACAGTATAGAAATTAACGTGATAGAAATAATTAACCGATGATGAGAAAAAATCCACCGTACTCTTTTAAACGGCGATTTATGCGGTTCTTTCGGCTTGGATAACAACATGCTTAAATTGTATATCAACAATGTAGAAAAGAAAACGAACGCTAAAACGTAAATATCTGGCGGGAGCTTTAAGAGATAATAGGTAACTAAACCTTGCGCAACGGCGCAAATGGCAATAAAAAGATTGCTAAAAAGCAGAAAATCTAAAATAGAAAAAAGTGCTTTTTTTAACATAATATAAATTTAGCGAATAGTAACTTGGTATTTTTACTACTTAAGATCGCTTTAATTCAAATATCGTAATTTCTGGTAAAATTCCTACACGTCCCGGATATCCTAAAAAGCCATAACCTACATTTACATATAGCTGTTGCTCTTTTTCTCTATAAAGCCCAGCCCATTCTTTATAAATATATTGTACTGGACTCCATTGAAATTCTTTTAACCTAACGCCAAACTGCATACCGTGAGTGTGGCCGCTAAACATAGCATCAACATCTGGGTATTTTTCTAAAACTTCTCCACGCCAATGTGATGGATCATGAGAAAGTAGTAATTTAACAGGCAAATCCTCGGTGTTTTTATGGGCTAATTCCATCTTCCCATATTTAGGGAAACGACCCATTCCCCAATTTTCTATTCCCAAAATCCCAATTTCTTCACCATCAACTTTTAAGCGTCTATTTTCATTCATCAACAAATCATAACCCATTAATTTATGAGTTGCAATCATGTCTTGTAAGTTTTTAACTTTTGCTGGCGAGCTTTCCTTGCCAAAATAATAATCACCATAATCGTGATTACCTAACGTAGAATATACGCCTAATGGCGCTTTAACTTTTGAGAAAATATCTTGATATTCTCTTACCTCATTCGTTAAGTTATTGACTAAATCGCCGGTGAAAAAAATTAAATCTGGTTTTTCTGCCAAAAGCATTTCTACACCACCTTTTACCGCTGTTTTATTGTAAAAACTGCCAGAATGGATATCAGATATTTGTCCTAATTTTATACCATCAAAGGCTTTTGGTAAGTTAGGAAGAATGAGTTTTACTCGTTTTACTTTGTAATCGTATGCGCCAGAAATAATGCCCCAACTTAAAGAGCTTAAAGGAATTGCAGCTGCTACAAGTCCAGCTTTTACTAAAAAAGAAGAGCGACTGATAGGTTCGCCCATTGGTTGTTGAGTTGTTTGGCTGCTTGGATGTTTCGGTCTAGTTAATCTAAATAATTTAATAGAAAACCGTCTTAAATCATCAATTAATAAAAATGGAAGCATGAAGACTTTTCCTACACTTAATAAAAAGAAAGCTACCAGAATAACTGCTCTTACTGTTAAAAATAAGTTAAGATAGATGGCTGCAAAAACACCAATAATTAATAAACTATTTATCGTCCACCAAACAATGGTAAAATTTCTTTTGGTTTTGGGCGACCATTTTTTAAAAACGCTAATAATAGCTTTGTAACAGTAAAAATCTAATAAAAGTACTATTAGACAAAGTATAGTTAAAAATCCTGTTCTTCCCATTTATGGATTAAAGTAGTGGTATAATTTTATTGTTGAAGTAATATAGTTTGGAGGGGTTTTTATTATCTAAAATCGTCTTCGTCCTCATCGGTTAAATCTACATTAAAAAGACTATCAAACATATCTGAAAAACCAAAACCACCTGCTAAGTAATTTTTGCTTAATTGTGAAAATTCTGCTAAACCATGCAATACAAATTCCATTAATAAAAGTGTTTGATTTTCGCTTAATTTAGGATGAAACTTCTGAACTAATTCATGCAATCCTTCCACTTCCATTAAATGTTTTTTGTACTCATCTAGCTTCAAATCATCAGCAATATCTATCGTATTACCTTCTGTAAACCATTCCGTGATTTTTGTGTACGGATTGGCACTTTTGCTTTTTTTAGCTCTTTCTGGATCTGGGAAATATCTGGCAAATAAATGTTTGACCGCTTTTCCTATTAACGTATGAGCAACTTTGGCTGGACCTTCTAATTCGCCCTCATAAACTAATTCTATTTTGCCTGTAATTGCTGGAATAATTCCACTTAAATCTGCTAAACGTACAAATGTAGATTGCTCATGATTGATCAACATTCTTCGCTCTGCATTACTTATTAAATTCTCATATGCTGAGATAGTTAAACGAGCAGAAACTCCAGATTTTTGATCAATAAATTCACTTTTACGTGCTTCGAAAGATACTTGCTCAATTAAATCTTTCACTAACCCATCAACTTCAATTAAACGTTGTTCTTCAGTCAATTTTGCTTCTTGAAAAGTAATTTTTCTAGAAATTTCTACTGTTTTTGGATAATGTGTTAAAATTTGACTTTCAATTCTGTCTTTTAAAGGTGTTACAATGCTGCCACGGTTGGTATAATCTTCAGGATTTGCTGTAAATACAAACTGAACATCTAGCGGTAAACGCAATTTGAAGCCACGAATTTGAATGTCTTTTTCTTGTAGCATGTTGAACAAAGCTACTTGAATACGAGCTTGTAAATCGGGTAATTCGTTAATGACAAATATTCCGCGATGCGCTCTTGGAATTAACCCAAAATGGATTACACGTTCATCGTTATATGTTAATTTTAAGGTTGCAGCTTTAATCGGATCAACATCGCCAATCAAATCTGCAACGGTTACATCGGGTGTGGCTAATTTTTCTGTATAGCGTTCGCTGCGATGCTGCCACAAAATTGGGGTCTCATTACCCTTCGTAGCAATTTCGTTTTTTGCATACCATGAGATAGGATTTAACGGATCGTCAAAAATCTCACTTCCTGCAACGTAAGGAATATATTCGTCTAAAAGATTTACTAGTAAACGAGCAATTCTGGTTTTCGCCTGACCACGCAACCCTAATAACAAAACATTATGTCTTGATAAAATAGCAGTTTGCAATTCTGGGATAACAGTTTCATCGTAACCAAGAATTCCCTCAAAACCAAGCTCTTTTTGTTGAAGCTGTTTAATCAGATTTTTTCTTAATTCGTCTTTAACGCTAAGTGAAATATAGTTCGAGGCTTTTAATTCGCCTAATGTTTTTGCTTGCATAATTTTTATTTAGTCAGTAAGTCTGTAAAGTCTTAAGTCCGAATTTTGGTCTAATAACTTTCCGACTACCTAAAAGTTTTTCTTCTATTTTTAATATAATCCTCAAAAATGTATTCGCCTAAGCCAGTTAATGAACTGTAAAAAGCTCTACCGCCATTAATTTGTGTAAACTGTCTTACAAATTGTTGTAAATAAGGATCTTGTGCAATCATAAATGTGGTAATCGGAATATTTAGCCGTTTACATTGTGCCGCCATATTTAAAGTTTTACCAATTACTTTTCTATCTAAGCCCATGCTATTTTTATAATATCGACCATTTTCCTTTAAACAAGTTGGTTTTCCATCGGTAATCATAAAAATTTGTTTGTTATGCGTTTTTCTACGACGTAATAAATCGGTAGCTAGCTCTAATCCTGCTAGCGTATTGGTATGGTAAGGACCAACTTGTAAGTAAGGTAAATCTTTAATGGTAATTGGCCAAGCATCGTTTCCAAAAACTACAATATCTAAAGTGTCTTTTGGGTATTTTGTTTTAATCAGCTCCGCTAAAGCCATTGCTGTTTTTTTTGCAGGTGTAATCCGGTCTTCGCCATATAAAATCATAGAATGAGAAATATCTATCATTAACACAGTTGATGTTAGTGTTTTATAGTCCTTTTCCTCGACTTCTAAATCTTTTTCAGTTAGAGTGAAATTACTAATGCCATGATTTACTTGCGCATTTTGAATTGACGCTGTCATGTCGATTTGATCTAAACTATCGCCAAAATTATATTCGCGTCGATCTGCATTTTTTTCTTCTCCAATACCAGAAATATTGCTGTTGTGATTTCCTTTTCCAGCTTTTTTTAATTTACCGAAGATTTCTTCCAACGCAGATTTTCGAATGGTTTGCTCAGTTTTTGCAGTTATTTTTACTTCACCATTTTCCTCTTTGAGATAACCTTTTTCTTTCAAATCCTCAATAAAATCGCCCATGGCATAATCATTATTGGTGAATTTGTATTGCTTATCAAGTTCGTTCATCCACGCTAAAGTTTCCCCAGCATCGCCAGCGGTATAATTAAGTAATTCGGTAAAAAGCTTAAGCAATTCATCGAAACCACCTTTTGGCAATTTATTCGGTAAAAACTTAGAAAATTGAAATCCTCTCATGACCTATATAAACGTAGTATCGAAGGTAAAAGTTTGAGAATGAAGTAATGTTATGGACTTGTAAAAATACCTTACTATATTTAAAGATGAAACAGATGAAAAAATTAATAGTACTACTCATTTGCTTGTTCTCTTTACAAACTCAGGCACAAAAAGTTAATGATAAGCAAGAAATTTTGAACCTACTAGAAAAGCAACGAACAGACTGGAATAGGGGTGACGTTGAAGCTTTTATGCAAGGCTACTGGAAAAACGATAGTCTATTGTTTGTAGGAAAAAGTGGAGCAACTTATGGTTGGCAAAAAACATTGGACAATTATAAGAAGGGCTATCCTGATAAGGCAGCAATGGGTTTTTTAACTTTCGGAATTAAAAAAGTAGAGCTTTTTACTAAAGATAGAGCTTTTGTTTTAGGGAGTTGGAATGTAAAACAGGAAAAAAATGAGTTAAAAGGATATTTTACACTTCTATTGCGCAAGATAAATGGCGCTTGGAAAGTTGTGGTAGATCATTCGAGCTAAAAGAACAATAAAAAAAGGTCAAAACATTATTGCTTTGACCTTTTTAACTTCTTATGAAAAACTATTTAGGATTTCCGTTCTTTAATGCTCTTTCGGCACGTTTAATAGCTAGTTTTTCTCTCCATTGTGCATAAGGAGCTTTAAAAGCCATTTTCAATAAACTATCTACACCACCTTTGATGGCTAAATTGAAAACACTGGCAGCTTTTCTACTTAAAGATGCATCCCAAGCTCTTAAACTTAAAGAGAAAGAACCATCTAAATACTTCATCCAATGCCACATACCTGTTGGCATGAATAATGTATCACCATGTTCTAAAAATACTTCGTAACCTTCTACGCCTTTCAATGCTGGGAATTTTTCGAAATCTGGATTAGCAACATCATAATCTTCTAGCGCATATGTTGCGTTAGGAATACAATACAAACGCTTTTTCCATTTATTATCAAATAGAATGATATGTTTTCTTCCGCCGAAATGCGTATGGAAAAGATGTGGTAAATCTATATCGTAATGTAAAAATGTAACAGAATTAGAACCGCCAAAAAACATAGCTGGCATACTTTCTATAAAACCACCCATTAAATCTTTAGGGATTTTAATGTCGTTTATTAAACTTGGAACATGCTTAAACAAATTAAAAAAGAAAATGCGTAATTCGGTAGGTTCTCTTTTAATCAAATCCAAATAATCGCCAAATTTCATGCTGGCAATAGAAGCATTAATCGGCTTAGTAGGATCAGCCTTAGAATTATCCACTAAGTTAACTTCAATATTCCCACCAATCTCCTTTAAATAATCGGTTGTCCATTTTTCCCGGGCAGGCCAATCTTTGGTTAATCCTTTTATAATTAACGGTTTACCTGCATCGAGATAATTTTTTTTGAAGTCTTCTCGGCTAATGGTTTCAACGGTGTCAACTGGTTTTAAAATAAAGCTCATAATGTGCAATAAAGTAAATTCTAGGCAAAAAAAATTGTTTAATTATTTTACCAACACAAAAGTGTAAATTAAAATTTAAAAAAAATATGATTAATCTCATAAATGTTAAGACTATGATAATTCGATGTAAATAAAAAGCGCCCTGAATATTCAGAACGCTCTCGTATTAACCAGTAAACTAAAATAATTAAATGTTTATTTCGGCATTAAAACGGTATCAATTACATGAATAACCCCATTGCTTTGAAAAACATCTTTAATGGTAACCTTAGCCATTCCACCTTTTTCATCTTTAAGCATTAAATTTTTACCTTCCATCCAAGCCCATAATTTTCCGCCTTGTAAAGTGGTCAATTCTGCTTTACCACCGCCAGCTTTAATAGCAGTTGCAATTTCTTTGCTTCCCATTTTACCTGCTACAACATGATAAGTTAGGATTGTAGTTAACGTTGCTTTGTTTTCTGGTTTTACTAACATATCTACAGTTCCTGCAGGTAATTTTGCAAATGCATCATTTGTCGGTGCAAAAACTGTAAATGGTCCAGCAGTTTTTAAGGTTTCTACCAAACCTGCAGCACTCACAGCCGCAACTAATGTAGTATGATCTTTTGAGTTGATAGCGTTTTCAACAATGTTTTTGGTTGGATACATTTCAGCACCACCAACCATTGGGTTTTTTTGTGCATAAACTTGAGTTGTGAATGCGATAGTTATTACTACAATCGCTGATAAGAATATTCTTTTCATAATTTTTTAATTTGATATGAAAGCAGATACGCAGAATAAAACTTACTGGATTGAGATTGATTTAATGAATTGCTTAATGCTCTGAATTACAATTTATTAAATTTAATATTAAAGCTAAGTAACTTTCGCTTTGCGGATGATTTTAGAAAATAAGCGAGGGAAAAAGCGTTTAAGTAATACGCCTTTTACTTCTTTGCCGCCAATGTAAACTTCTTCTTTTTTGGCTTCAATTGCTTTCATTATTTGTTCAGCACAAACTTTAGGCATCATACCATTTTCTTGAGCGTCATCCATAGTACCTTGCGCTGTACCATTTGCCGTTACCGCATTGATAGTTACATTTGTTTTGATAAAACCTGGGCAAGCCAACATGATATGTACATTTGGATTGTCAATTTCTATGCGCAATGAATCGAAATAACCATGCAAAGCGTGTTTTGATGCAGCGTAAGCAGAGCGGAAACGAGTTCCGAATTTCCCCACTAAACTACTCACACAAACAATATTGCCACTTCCTTGCGCTAACATCTGTGGTAAAACAGCTTTACTTAAAATTACTGTACCCCAAAAATTAACATCCATTAAACGTTTTTCGGTTTCTAAATTAGTTTCTAGTGCTAAGCTTCTTTGACTAATTCCTCCACTATTAATTAAAATATCAATTCTGCCGAAAATTTTGATGGCTTCATCGGATTTGCCTTTTAAGGAAGTATTGTCAGCTAAATCAAGTGATAAAACGTGCACATTAATTTGATCTTTGCAATTAGATTTCACTCTAAAAAGCTCATCTCGGTTGCGAGATGAAATAATTAATTTTGCTCCAGCTTTGTTGTATGCGTATACTAATGCTTCGCCAATGCCAGATGAAGCTCCTGTAATCCACACAATTTTATTGTTCATCTGCATTGGATGTGGAGTTTTTTAATGCATCATTTTCTATAACTTTTTCTTCCATCGATTTCTCAGTAACTATCTTTTCTTTCTTGGAAGTGGTATGTATAAATTTTTCATCGTATTCTGGTCTTAAGGTTCCCATCCATCTATCCCAAAATAAAAAATACAAACCATAATTGCCTTTAAAAAATTGATGATGCATATTATGAGCAGTTCCAGTACTTACCCATTTGCCAATTTTACTTTTTTGAAATTTTGCTGAAAATAATTCATAACCTAAATGGCCATACACATTGTAAACAAATACAATCGTGAAAAATACGGCTAAATGTATTTGATGGACTGGCATAATAAAGATGATCACCACAAATATTCCGGTTTCTATTACCGCTTCTAATGGATGGAAGGAATAAGCGGTCCAAGGAGTTGGACTGGTAGATTTATGGTGAATTAAATGGAAAAGACGAAACAATTTCGGATGATGCATCATACGGTGAGTCCAATAAAAATAAGCATCATGAATAAGCAACATTAAAGGAAATGCTAAAAAGAAATACACCCAACCGTAATCACTAATATTTTGATATAACAGTGTATGTGGACGCATCTTGTCGTTTTCTAAAAAAATTACTGGTAAAGCTCCAAAAATTACAATGGTAATAATCGAATAGAAAATATCTCGTTTGTGATCAGATATTTTAGGTATTTTCTTTTGTAGGCGTCTTCCGCTAAACCGTTCATGAAATAATACATAGAAAATTAAAAAAGCAATTCCAGCGATTAAAAAATAACGAGTTCCTACATCAAAAATATATTTCAGGAAATTTTCTGGGGTCATAACAGCAAATAATAGAGGATGTTGAGCAAAAATAAGTAAAATGCATTAGAATTTTTTATTCATCAGTTGCAAAAAGTTCTGCCGCAATACCATCTGCAAATAATTTACCTTCATGAGTAAGATTGATGATATTATGGTTTAACACCAAGTGCTCTTTATCAATAAATGGTCGAATTTGTTTGAGCGTTTGTTCCGCATAATTTTTGCCGAAATCGGTAGTTATCTTTTGTAAATTTATTCCCCACATGGTACGCAGCGAAGTCATAATGTATTCATTGAAACGATCAATTTGACTTAATTCTTCAATATCTTCAGCTAGTTTTTGTGAGCTTAAAGCACTTAAATATTTTGCGTTATTAGCTACGTTTATATATCTGTTGAAACCATCAAAACCATGAGCAGAAGGGCCAATACCTAAATACGATACACCCTTCCAGTAATTAGTATTATGAACTGCATATTTGCCAGGTAAACTGTAGTTTGAAATCTCATAGTGCTCAAAATTATGCTTCGTCAATTGATCTGTTAAGATTAAAAACTGAGCTGCACTTTGTTCTTCATTTATAGGTGTTTGTTTGCCTTTTTGTATCGAATTAGCTAATACCGTACGGGCTTCTACCGTTAGAGAATAAGCGGAAATATGTGGGGTTTGTAAAGATAAAACAGTTTGAATATTAGCCAACAGTTTTTCGTCGGTTAACAATGGATAGCCATAAATTAAATCGATACTTAAGTTCTCAAATCCAGCATCCTGACTTCTTTTTATACAATTTATAGCTTCATCCGCGTTATGCGCTCGGTTCATCCAAACTAAATCTTCATTAAAAAAAGATTGGATGCCAATGCTAAATCTATTAATTGGAAGTTGACGTAGTTCGCTTATTTTTTTAGCATCAAGATCATCAGGGTTGGCTTCAATCGTAATTTCGGCATCGGCCGATATGGAAAAACATGTTGTAAGTGTATCGAAAATCTTTTGAAGTGAGGCCGCAGATAAAACAGAAGGAGTGCCACCACCAAGATAAATGCTCCCGATTTGTTCTGTTATGCGATCTTTTTTAAGTCTAATTTCTGTACAAATTGCATCTGTCATTTCATCTACATACTTAAAGGAAGTAGAAAAATGGAAATCACAATAGGTGCATGCTTTTTTACAGAAGGGAATATGGATATAAATGCCAGCCATTGTACAAAGATAAATTAATTTAAGCCGACAGCTCTTATAGCTCAAGATTTAAAACAATGTCTTTTATGAAAACAAAATAATAAAGCAGTAAATTTGTGATTATTTGGCACAGCTAATTAGCTGTTTATTTACAATGTTTAGAAAAAGTCTTTTACTTATTTTATTGTGTTTTAGTAGTTTAATATTGCCTGTTAAAGCGCAACAAATACCTTTAACAACAGATAGTATTTCTAGAATCTCATTAATAGCAGATAGTTTAAATTCTGCTAAAACTGTAGTTGTTGTAGAAGATACTATAACCCCGCAGCGCTTAAGACCACTTGATTCTTTAACAAAGGTGTTTATTATAGATAGTTTAAAAAAGGGATTTGGGTATCCAAAATTAAATTTTAAGGTTCTTGTAGAAAATTTTTTACGCAATTCTGTAAATAATGATCCGCGGCAACAAGGAGATATATTAGCGAAAGGCGATATTTGGATACTAGCCTTTATTGCCTTTTTATTGGTGCTATTTGCCATTTTAAAAAATGTCTTTTCTAAACAGTTAATGGCAATTATTTTATCCTTTTTTAGCAATCGAGCTTTAGGTAATTTAAATAAAGAGGACAATCTCTTTACCTCATGGCCTTTTTTATTACTTTTTGTTCAGTTTGGTTTTACCATTGGGATGTTTTTTTATTTGATGGCTCAATATCAAAAACTAGATTATATTGCCAATGGTTTCCAATTTTTTATAACAATCTCAATCGCCATCATAGTGCTATATGTGTTAAAAATTGTATTATTGCGAGTGCTTGGCTATATATTTAACATCCAAAAACCAGTTAACGAATATATTTCCATATTATATTTAAGTTATTTTAATGCTTCTTTATTGTTCACTCCGCTAGTTATCGCATTTGCACTTTCTCCACTAAAATACGGCTCATTTTATATTGCAACGGCAATTATTTTAGTAGTAGTAATCTTTGTTTTTCAATTTATCAGGGCAGGAGTAAATATTTTATCTCATTATAGGTTTTCAAAAGTCTATTTATTTTTGTACTTTTGCACCCTCGAAATTTGCCCTATATTAATATTAATCAAGGCAATAGGATTTTAAAGAGGTAATTAGTTAAAATGCAGGAAAAGAAAGAAGATAGGTTACGTAAAGTTAAAAGTATACTGATCACTTTACCAAAGCCCGAAACAGAAAAATCACCTTATTTTGATTTGGCTAAAAAGTACAATTTGAAAATCGACTTTCGGTCATTTATTCACGTTGAAGGAGTTCCAGCCAGAGATTTTAGAAAAGACAAAATCAACTTAGCAGAATTTACTGCCGTTGTCTTTACAAGTCGTAACGCAGTTGATCATTTCTTCAGAATATGTGAAGAGATGAGATATGAGGTGCCAGCAGATCTTAAATATTTTTGTATCTCTGAATCTACTGCTTTATATCTTCAAAAATATATTCAATATAGAAAACGTAAAATCTTCTTTGGTAAACAAACAGCTTCAGATTTAGCAGAAGTTTTGAAAAAACACGCCGGAGAGAAATTTTTATATCCTTGTTCTGATGTGGCTACAGAAGATACCATGAATTTCTTGCAGAAAAATGGATATGATGTTACTCCTGCAGTTTTATTTAAAACAGTAGTTAGTAATTTATCAGATTTAGCAGAAGTTTTCTATGACGTAATTGCGTTTTTCAGTCCATCAAGCATACAATCGCTTTATACTAATTTTCCAGACTTTAAGCAGAATAATACCCGCATAGCTGCATTTGGTTCAAATACTAATAAAGCTGCAACCGATGCTGGTCAAATAGTAGATATTGCTGCACCTAGTCCAGAAGCTCCTTCTATGATTATGGCAATAGAAAATTATATAAAAAAATCTAATAAGTAATTTTTCATAACATGTGCCGTTACTTCAACAATATTTGAAGAAATTCTACGGTTAAAAACAATTTTCTTCACCTTAAATCTTAGTTGAGATATGGGCTGATTTAAATTAAACAACTTACTATTAAGTTGTTATATTTTGAATTATGCTAACAAGGTGTTGTGGATTTATTTGTCTAAATAATTGTTTATTTCAAGGATTTTCGATAAAATTGCTACATAATAAAAAGATATTGCTTTAACGAATTTTATGAGAAAAATATACTTTCTTGGATTTTTGATCCTCTCTAGTTTGCTTTTTAGCTGTAAAAGTGGGCAGCAGGGAGAACTAGTTGGCGCATACAACAAAAAATTTAAGAATAAAACAATTCCTTATGGAATGGTTTTTATCCCGCCAGGAAGAACTTTAATTGGTATGACTGATGAAGATATTAGCTTTTATCAGGGTTCACCAAGCCGTATGACTTCATTTCCTGCATTTTATATGGATCAAACTGAAATTACAAATGCAGAGTATAGACAATTTGTAAATTGGGTTAGAGATTCCGTTGCGGTAACGACATTAGGTCAATCTGGTGCGCCAAATTTATATATGCCGCAACCAGCTGCAGCAGCAGGAACAACGGTATCTGGTCAGCGAAATATTAATTGGAAAGCTATAGGTAAAAGTGGTGTGCTTTGGGGAAAAAATAGTGCATATAAAGCTAGATTGCAAAATATGTATTATTCAGGTAATGATGCTTTACCAGGTAAAAATGAATTTGATATTCGTAAATTCAGATATGCTTACAGTTATTTGGATCACGATTTAGAAGCTGCAGGAAGAAACGATCCAAGCAAAAGCAGACAAGATTTTATACAAACATATACGGATAATCCTACTCCAGGGAAAGCAAATGAGCATCCTTCGGTTAGTGTATATCCAGATACCTTAGTTTGGAAATTGGATTTTTCTTATGCGCAAAATGATCCAATGGTTGATTCATATTTTAACCATCCATCGTATGATGGATATCCAGTAGTTGGCGTAACTTGGGAACAAGCAACTGCTTTTTGTAATTGGAGAACAGTTTTATATAAAAATATAGCATCTGCTAGAAAGCTTCCAGAAAATGGGAGATTAAAATATCGCCTACCAACAGATCAAGAATTTGAATATGCAGCTAGAGGTGGAAGAACTCAAACTAAATACCCTTGGGGTGGTCCTTATATTAAAAATACTAAAGGCTGTTTACAAGCAAACTTTAAAGTAGGCCGAGGTAATTATACTGATGATGGCGGTTTGTATACAGTAGATGCTAGAGCTTATATTCCTAATGATTATGGCTTATATAACATGGCAGGGAATGTAGCCGAGTGGACAGTAACAGCTTATAACAGATCAGCTACAAGCTTATTGTCAGATTTTAGTCCTAACTATGTAAATACAGCAAAAGGAGCTAAAGTAGTAAGAGGTGGTTCATGGAAAGATATTGGCTTCTTTTTGCAAAACTCTGTAGGTACTTACGAATACCAAGATAAAGCAAGATCGTATATCGGCTTCCGTTGTGTTTCTGATTATCCTGGCAACGCATTAAATTAAAATTTCAACAACAACAAATAAAAAACTTTAAATAAAATTATGGCAGCAAGAAAACAACCGGGTTGGTTACACGTGGCAATTTCCTGGGGAGCAAGTATAGTAATTATCGGTGCATTATGTAAAATTATTCACTTTGGTGGATCATGGGCAAACATAATTATTGGAGTTGGTTTAGGTGTGGAAGCATTATTATTCTTCTTAACAGGATTTTTTCCGCCAGAACCAGAGTTGCCTTGGGAAAGAGTTTATCCTGAATTAAATATGGGATTTGCAGGTGAATTACCAAAAGCTACTGCTAGACCAGCAGTTTCTTCAGGTTCTTCTTCAACAGCAGCATTAGATAGTATGTTAGATAATGCTAAAATTGGACCTGAATTAATTGAGAGTTTGGGAACTGGCTTACGCACTTTTGGTGATAAAGTCGCTACGATTTCTAATGTGAGTGATGCTGCGCTTGCAACAAACGAATTTACGGGGAAAGTAAAAACAGCTTCATCAAGCTTTGATAATTTAAGTAATGCTTTTGAAAAAGCTACTTCACAGTTAGTAGAAATGGGAGAAAGCAATGTTGATTCTAAAGCATACCATGATCAAGTAAATAATTTAGCTAAGAATTTATCAGCCTTAAACGCAGTATATGAATTAGAATTACAAGATTCTAGTGCTCATTTAAAATCAATGAATAAGTTCTACCAGAATTTATCTTTAACAATGGGTAATTTCAATGAATCAATGGAAGATTCTAAACAGTTTAAAGAAGAAGTAGGTAAACTGGCTAAAAACTTAGCGTCATTAAATGCAATTTATGGCAATATGTTAACAGCTATGAACCAACCACGTACATAATTAGTTCCATTATTTAAATCAGTAAACAAAAATCTAATTTAACATGGCTGGAGGAAAAGAAACGACAAGGCAGAAGATGATTAATATCATGTATTTGGTATTGTTAGCAATGCTTGCTTTAAACGTTTCAGATGCAATCTTAAATGCTTTTAAGAACATTAACGATAGTTTAGATGCCTCAAAAACGAATGTAAGCTCTGGTTTAGAGCAAACTTTTAGTGCATTTGAAGAAACAGAATTAAAAAATAAACCTGAACGAGCTCAACCACTTTGGGAACGAGCTCAAAAGGTAAAAGCTTATGCTGAAGAGTTGAATAAAGAAATTCAAAGACTTAAAGATGAGTTTAAAGAAAAAGGCGAAGGAATTGATCCTGAAACTGGAGATTTTGTGTTAAGAGACAATTTAGATATTGCTCAAAACATCATGATCAATAAAAAAGAAGGCGCAAAGCTAAAAGAGAAAATTAATGATACTCGAGCAAAGCTAATTGCATTATTAGATGAGAAAGATAGAGCAAATGTTTCATTTTCTTTAGAAGCGAAGGATCCTTTAAAAGCGGTGAATGGTAAAAAATGGGAAGATGTTAATTTTGGCGAAGGAACTCCATTAACAGCCGCAAATACCATTTTAACTAAATTACAAGCAGATTTAAAAAATGCAGAATCAGAAGTAGTTCGGAAGATTTTTGGTAAAATGAGCGAAACTACGATTATCATGGATGAGTTTAAAGCTGTGGCTGTTCCTTCAAGTAGTTATGTAATTCAAGGTCAACCGTACAAAGCGGATATTTTCTTAACCGCAAGAGATACAAAATCAAATCCGGAAATTTCTGTGGGTGGTAGTTCTTTATCGGTTGTAAAAGGCATCGCTACGTATACTGGCGGCACAAACAGCGTAGGCGAATTTAAATGGAAAGGTACAATTAGAGTTAAAAAAACTGATGGTACTTATTCAACTTATCCAACAGAAGAAATGACATATCAAGTTGCAAAACCATCTGCAACAGTATCATCAACTAACTTAAATGTAATTTACGCAGGTATTCCTAATCCATTTTCAATTTCTGCACCAGGATTTTCTTTAGAAAGTATTAAAGCTAGTATTTCTGCAGGCTCAATGACTGGTGGTTCTGGTAGATATACCATTAATGTACCTGGTAGCTTAATTGGTAATGAAGTTACGATTAGTGTTTCGGGTAATAGCAATGGAAAATCGCTAAGCTTGGGAACGAATAAATTTAGAGTAAAAGGAATTCCTAATCCAGTAGCTAAATTTGCTGGTAAAATGGGAGGAATTATTTCTGGGAATACAATTGCAAGAGAAGGTCAAGTTTCAGCAACTATTGAAAATTTTGAATTTGATGTTAAAGTAAGAGTTACTAAGTTCAGTGTAACAGTAGTTAGACCACGCCAAGATGCCCAAGTTTATTATTGCACTGGCGATAATTTTAATGCACAAGCTAAAGCTGCATTATCAAACTTGCCATTTAAATCTGTGGTTTATATTGATAATATTGTTGCTCAAATGCCAGATGGACGTACACCAACATTAAATTCTATGGTATTTACCGTAAACTAAAAATTATGAAGAAAATATTTTTTCTAGCTATATTCCTTTTAAGTGTGGGATTTGTTTATGCACAAAATCCAACTACTCCTCCTACAGCTGCGGATAAAAAAGTAACACCTAAGAAGAAAGGCCCAAAGAAAGATGGCTTTATTTATAGAGAAGAAAGTGTAGCGGATACTGTCGTACCTTATGCACCAGTAAATAAAGAAGATGTGGTTTACACAAAGAGAGTATGGCGTGAAATAGATCTTCGTGATCGTGGTAACCAAGTGTTAGCTTCACCTAAAGTTAGTTTATTAGGTGTTATTTATGATGCAGTTAGCAATGGGGAATTGGATTTATATTCTAGTGAAGATGAAGATTTTAAAGGTGAACCATTAGGACAGAAAAAAGGTAATGATCCAAAAATTACCAATAGCTCTGCAGCTGATACCGCTTTTTTAGGTGTTAATCCAGGTACAAATGAAATTAACAGAGCAAACAATGAGTTCTTTGCTTCAAGCTTTACTACGTTAAGAATTAAAGAAGATTGGATATTAGATATTAAACGAGGAATTTTCGAACCTAGGATAATTGGTATTGCTCCAGTTAGAATTGATGTGAAAACTCAAGTTGACAATAATGGAAATCCAGTTCCTGATCCTACAACGGGGAAACCGAGAGCAGATACATTAAAAACAGTAGCAGGTTGGTTGTATTTTGATGATCTAAGAGAAATCTTAGTGAAACACAAAGTTGCGAATAATCAGAATGATAATTCTGGAATTAACTTTGATGATGTATTTACAAGAAGATTGTTTTTTAGCAATATCACTAAAGTTTCTAATGCTGCGGATAATAGAATTGAAGACATTTTGTTTAATCCTAAAGAGAGATTATTAGAATCTGAGCGTATTAAAAAGGCGATGGCAGATTTTGAACAAGGTCTTTGGGAATACTAATCTTAAAATTTTATAAAATCTCGATTATTCGGGGTTTTTTTATGCTTTAAAGTAATTACTTAATGCGATAATTTGTCTCTTGTTTAGAAGTTGAGCTAATTCTTCTTCTGATGCTTCTTTTATTTTTTTAACAGACTTAAATTTCACCAAAAGTTTATCTGCGGTAGTTTTTCCAATGCCAGGAATTACTTCTAATTCTGTTTTCAGTGTACCCTGATCTCTTTTTTTGCGATGGAAAGTAATACCAAAACGATGTGCCTCATCTCGTAATTGTTGAATTATTTTTAAGGTTTCAGATTTTTTGTCAAGATACAACGGAAAACTATCTCCAGGGTAATACAATTCTTCTAAACGCTTAGCAATACCAATAACCGTTACTCTTTTATCAATGCCTAATTTCTTTAAACTGCTAACGGCAGATGACAATTGACCTTTACCGCCATCTATAATAATTAATTGTGGTAGTGACTGTTCTTCCTCCAGCATTCGTTTATAGCGTCTATAAACGGCTTCTTCCATAGTCGCAAAATCATTTGGCCCTTCTACTGTTTTAACGTTAAAATGGCGGTAATCTTTCTTACTTGGTTTAGCATCCTTAAAAACTACAATGGCAGAAACAGGATATTTACCTTGAAAATTTGAGTTATCAAAACACTCAATATGTTGAGGAACTTGGGTAAGCCTTAAATCTTTTTGCATCTGACTTAAAATACGATCAGTTCTTAAATCAGGATTTAATTTTTCATATTGATTTAATTTCTCACGTTTAAAAAACAATACATTTTTTTCCGATAGCTCTAATAATTTCTTCTTTTCGCCAAGCTTTGGTACGGTAAATTTTAAATTTTTATCTAATAATGAAATATTGAAAGGAACAATAATCTCTTTGGAAGTGCTATTAAATTTGGTTCTGAACTCAGTAATTGCAATCGTTAATAATTCCTCATCAGTCTCATCCAATCGTTTTTTAATTTCTATAGTTTGCGTTTGAATAATACTACCATTCACTACTTTCAAGTAATTTACAAAAGCATAACGTTCATCTGATGCAATACTTACCACATCAATATTTGTAATAGCGCTATTTACAACGGTTGATTTACTTTGGTATTTTTCTAAAATCAATAGTTTTTTTTGATACGAATGAGCAAGTTCAAAATTTAAATCTTCTGAAGCTTTCTTGACAACTTGTTTTACGTCCTTAATTACACTACCAATTTTACCGTTTAAAATAGCTGTAATTTCCTCAATGTTTTGATCGTAATCTGCTTTGCTTTGATAATTTTGGCAAGGACCTTTGCAATTACCTATCTGATATTCTAAACATACTTTAAATTTTCCATCGTTAATATTCTGTGGAGTTAATGGAAGATTGCAGGTTCTTAATGTATAGGTTTCCTTTATTAAATCTAAAATAGTGTGCATCATTCCTACCGATGCGTATGGCCCAAAATATGTAGAACCATCTTTAATCAATTTTCGTGTCCAGTAAATACGCGGAAAATCTTCTTTCTTAATGATAATCCATGGATAGGTTTTATCATCTTTCAGCATAATGTTATAGCGAGGCTGATGCTTTTTAATTAGGCTGTTCTCCAATAACCAAGCATCAATTTCAGTATCAACTATGGTAAAACTTATTCGTCTAATTTTAGAAACAAGAACTTTTGTTTTGCCATTAACCTGTTTATCTTGATTAAAATAAGAACCAACACGATTGCGTAAATCTTTAGCTTTGCCAATATAAATCAGCAAACCTTCCTCATCAAAATACTGGTAAACTCCAGGTTTATGCGGAATATCGGCCAATGCCTTTTTATAATCGAAAGCACTCATTTATACGTCGGGATGATTTAATAAAACTAGAAACCTAACTTTTTATCGAGTTCAGTTGTGTCCTGTTCAGGTTGCTGATATTGATTACAATCATAAACGATGGAAACGCCGTTTTTAGGAGGTTCGAAATCAGCTTTGCTTATTTTTAAATTTGGATTAGCATATACCCGCTTCATAAAACCAGCATAAATAGGTAGTGCCGAATTTGCACCTTCTCCATCTCTAGTACTTGTAAAATGGAAAGCCCTGTCCTCACAACCTGTCCAAATACCTGCCACTAAATCAGGTGTAATTGCCATGAACCACCCATCTGAATTGTTTTGAGTTGTTCCAGTTTTTCCACCAGTTGGTGCATTTATACCATATTTATAGCTTAATCTTGAACCTGTTCCGCCAGTAATTACACCTTTTAACATTCTTGTCATTACAAAAGCAACTTCTTCGTTCATAACCACCTTTATGGTTGGTTTACTATCATATAGCACTACGCCATTTTTATCTTCTATTTTTAAAATATAGGTAGGTTGTGTCCAAACACCTTTATTCGCAAAAACACCATAAGCACCAACCATATCGTAAATAGAGGCGTCAAAAACGCCTAAAGCAATAGAAGGTACAATCGGAACATCTGAGGTTATACCCATTTTTTTTGCTTCTGTAGCTACCGCGGTCGGTCCGACTTGCTTCATTAAATAAGCTGCAATGTAGTTTTGTGAATAGGCCAAAGCTTTTTGCAAGGTAATTGCACCAGGTAAAGTTCCAGATGAACGAGGAGTCCAGTCAGGACTGCCTGGGTTCGAAATAGTAACAGGCTCGTTTTGCACTGTAAAGCAAGGTGAGTATCCATTCTCTATGGCTACCGCATATGTAAATGGTTTAGCCGTTGAGCCAACTTGGCGAGTTCCCATTTTTACTTGATCGTATTTAAAATGCTCAAAATTAATTCCCCCTACCCAAGCTTTAATGTAACCTGTTTTAGGATCCATTGCCATCATCGCATTGCGCAATAATAATTTGTAATATTTTACAGAATCAATAGGTTTCATCAAGGTGTCTATATCACCTTTCCAAGTGAAAATAGTTAGCATGCTTGGCGTATTAAAATCTTTTCTTATTTCTTCATCAGATTTCCCCTCTAATTTTAATGCTTTATATCGATCTGAACGTTTAATTCCTTGATCGATTTGTAATTCCATTCCTTTAAAGGGGTTTCGCCCTTTCCAACTATTCGTAAATTGCTGTTGCAAAATTTTCATGTATTCTTTTTGCGCTTGCTCAGCATAAACTTGCATATCGTAGTTAATAGTGGTGGTTATTTTCAATCCATCTCTATCTAAATCGTAAGGAATGCCATTATTTGTAATAGAGCGATCCTCTAAAATTTTTCTTACTTCTGATTTTAAAACGGCTCTGAAGTAAGGGGCAACACCATCATTGGTAGTAGCTGCATTAAAATGTAAATCTAGCGGTTTTACCTTTTCTTTTTCAAATTGTTCAGCAGTAAGTAAATCTGCTTTAACCATTAACGCCATTACTGTATTTCTTCTGGTTAATGATCTTTCTGGATTTTTAGTTGGTGAATACCTTGTAATACCTCTTTGAATACCAACTAAAACTGCGGCTTGTGGTACTGTTAATTTATCAGGAGTTGTATTAAAGTAAACTCTTGCAGCAGATTTAATCCCAAAAGCTTGATTACCAAAATCTACTGTATTTAAATACATGGTGATAATTTCTTCCTTCGTATAATTGCGTTCTAATTTTACAGCAATTACCCATTCTTGAAATTTTTGGATTATTCTTTTAAAGTAATTCTTTTGTCTCCCTTCCTCAGAAAATAAATTTAAAGCCAATTGTTGAGTAATTGTACTCCCGCCCTGTTTTTTGCCCATTAATGCATAGGCGAAAATGGTAAAAGTACGCTTAAAGTCTATGCCAGAATGAGAAAGAAAACGGACATCTTCTGTTGCAATTAATGCATTTACGACATTTGGAGATATTTCGCTATAATTGATGTTAGAACGATTTTTAACAAAGTAAGTTCCTATAACTTTACCATCTTCAGAAAGAATTTCGGTTGCTTCATTACTTTTTGGATGTTCAATTGCTCTAAAGGAAGGAATATCGCCAAATAGCCCGAAACCTATTGAAACAATAAATAAAGCGAAAAACACCATGCCACCAATGAGCAATTTCCAAAGTCTGAGATTATATTTCTTTATGTTTTCTGGTGTTAGGGATGTATTCATTTTATTACTGGTTGTTCTTGAAAAACTCAATATACCTATTTAATAGTTCTCTATTCTTAATTTTGTCGAAGTTCTCTTTACTAATATAAAAACCTTTATAAGTAGTCACAGGAACTTTCATGATTTTTGCTAGTTGCGGAGTAATACTTTCTGCATAAACTCTTACCTCATTTAAGGAGGTAAAATTACCAACAAAAATTAATTGATCTTCATCTAGTTCTAATAATTGATGCTTTAATCCTGTTCCAGCATAATTTCCTCTATTAAATTGACCAATACCAAAACGAGATGAGCTGACACTTAAGCTCATATCATTAACGCTAATTACATAATAATAAAGATCGGATTCCGCTTTGCTGAAAAAATTATCTACAGGTTTAACTACTGGTTCATTTTTAACTTCTTGCGATTTTGCGCTAATTGGTGTATTTGGAGTAGGAGTGACAACTGGTGTAGGGGCAGGAACAACAGGCTTAACCTCTGCAGGTTCTGACCTAGTTACAATAAGCGCTGGCTTATTTACGACAGCACTATTTTCTCCTTGCGAAATAAAATGAGGTTCTGTTGGATCAAAATCAATAAGTGCAATTTTTCTTGCTTTAAATGCAGGTAAATTAGCATTAATGTAATTTATATGATCTAAAACTAATGGATTTATCAGTTTATCATCTGGGTATTTGGAAATAATAGTGTTAAAGGCTAACAATAAACTATCCACGTTTTGTGTACGACCAATGGCGATAGCTTTTAAATAATCGTATTGAGCTTGCAATGCATTCCCTGGGAATCGTTGATTGGTTTCATTTACAGCAGCAATTACAGCAGGAAAATCTTTTTGTTCATAACGACCAAAAACAGTATTGTAAATTTTATTTACTTCTAAATCTAAAGCATTTTGTTTCGCTGAAAAATTAGGATCTAAAATGGTTTTAGCATAAACAGAATTTGGATATTGAGCTAACACCTTATTTTTATACAACGCAGAATTGGCTTGATCTGCTTTTGCATAACCAAGATATAAGCTATAATAAATTGCGTCTAAATGATTGTTTTGTGGATATCTTGCTAATAATTCTTCATAAACCTTGATAGCCTCTTCTTCATCCTGAAGTACTTGTTGATAAAATCCAGCAATTTCGAAATAAGCATCTACTATTCTTTGATCAGACTTAACCATCAGATCTGCTGTTAAAGGTAATAATGCTGTATATTCTTTAATTCGTGTTTCTTTATCAGCGTTTGCAGTTTGAATATCTGATGGATTAGTTGAATTACCAATTGCAGCAGACTGATTTTGTTGATTAACCTGAGCAGATGACTTTACACTTTGTCTCCAATTATCTTCTAAAACTCTATTCCCCCAGCGCTTTTTAAAATCTGTAAAACCTCTGCTAATTGCATTGTTATTGCTAAAATAAAACTTTTCGTTGCTTTGCGTTTTTATAGGATCGTCTGCTTTTATAACCTTACCATTATCAATAGATTTAGTGGATAAAACTTCCTTTTTCGGTTCAAATAGTTCGCTTAATTTCTTTTCACGAGCCTGTTCTGGTAAACGAGCAATAAGCTGCAATGTATCTTCATTTGCAATTAACTGGTATCGTTGAGTTAAATATTCTAAATTTTCTGCTTTTTTAAGAATCCCTTCATAGCCTGGATAATTTTTAGGTAACGTAGTTACTGCACTATCATAATATAACTTAGCATTCACATAATCGCCGAGATTTTTAAAGTTGAGATCGGCAATTTTTAAATACGATAAGCCCTTTTGATATTGGTTAGTTACACTTTTTTGAACAGATAATTTGTAATACTCCTCTGCCTTTTTATACTCCTTATCCGCAAAATAATCTTCAGCTACCTCATAATAAATCTGATCGGTATAATCGAAATTTTTATCGTCCTTTAATAACTTAAGTAATTGCTGTTTGCGGTTTGAAGTTTGTGCATTCAAAAAATCATTAATTCGAATTTTACTCAGCTTTGCATTAAAATACATTTCGAAAGGCGCATTGCTATTCTCAACTTTTGTATAATTGTGTAAACTAGCATCGTACTCTTTATTATATTCGTATAGTTGAGCTAAAATATAGGGCCATCTAGTTCTACTTTGTATTTTGTTAGTTTCCTTAATCGCTTGCTCTAAAAAACCAATTGCTTCTTTATAATCTTGCTGATAAATGCTCATTTGTGCTAACGTAGCCAATGGTTCTGCTTTTTCACTTTTAACAGAATCTAATGTTGCTTTTACAGTATCTAAGGTAAGTTCTGCTTTTTCATAATTATTCAATTGCATTAAGCTACGAGCTTTCCATGTCATCGCACTTAAAAAGACGTCCTTATTTCTTTTATAAGTTTTTGCAGTATAATCAAAATATTCTACCGCAGTAAAATAATTACCCTTATAAAAATTTGTTTTTCCTAGAAGGATGTACGCTTCATCAATATAATTGCTAAAGTTTTTTTCGCTAATAATTGTTTGAGCCTTTTGTGTAATCTCATCTAATGATTTGGCATTGCCAGTAGTAGCAATAGGATTTAGATAATCTGAAGTTGCAGGAGCGATATAAACTGCCAAAAAATCATCATAATTATCTTTGTAGGTCTGAGAAAGATCATCCTGATAAGTTGTTAATAAAACATTTGAGTTATAAATGTAGTTGTAACGGGCAGATAGGTTTTGTAAACTTCTGTTTGTAGCATTATCTTTTTGCGTAGAGCAACCAATAAAAATGGTTATGCTTAGGCAAGATAGAATAATTTTTGCGCTGAGTTTTGCGTAGTTGTTCAAGAATTTAAGAATTGCGTATAACTTTACAAGATAACAGAATGTATGCAAAAATATTTTATTTGACAGTAAATTTTTAATATTTGAACTTATATTTTTAACAGAATAGTTATTATGACAAACTTTGAGGATAATGATAAAGATAAACAGGCTAGTAATTTCGCAAAGTATACAGGTATAGCTTTTCAGATGTTAGCTACAATTGGGTTATTTGCATTTATAGGGTATAAAATTGATGAGAATAGTGGAAACACAAAATCAATTTACACCGCTATGTTAGGTTTGCTAGGAGTTGTTATGTCTTTATTTATGGTAATTAGGTCTTTAACAAATAAAAAGTAAAATAATCTTCTATTTGCCCCAGCATTAATTGCAAAATGAAAGCCCTAATATCAGTGCTTTCTTATACCTTTGCCTTAAAATTATAGATTTTGAGTTTACCGCGTTTCATTTTATACTATCTTTTATATACCTTATTATTAATAGGAATTATTGTCGGATTAACCTATGCTTTCCCAAATCTAAACCTGTTAAGTAATAAATTTTGGCTTGTTTTTGGATTTATTGCAGGTATTACTTTTATCGCTTATATAGTAGCTTATTTAGGGATAAAACGTAATCCAGAAACGGGTGTTTTGGCAATTATGGGCTCAATTGCCGTAAAGATGCTTTTTTCTATGGCTTTTGTGCTGATTTACAGCTTAAACCATAAAGGAAAAGACCTCGTATTTGTCTTCAATTTTTTTTCTTTATATTTATTGTTTACGGGTTTTGAAATATACGGTTTGTTACGTAACTTGCGCCACCAAAATAAATAGTAAAAATCTGCGAGTAAATGGATTGTAGCCACGTTTTTGAGTTTAAGTTTAGAAGGTTAATTGTTGTTTTTGCGCTTTTTTCAGCGTTTTTCATGGTTTCGCTTGGTGTAAAAGCTCAAGCTGATACTGTGCATAATGTTGAGAATACTCATGCTGAAACAACAGAAAAGAAAAAGTTTGAGATTGGAAAGTTTGCTTTGCATCACATTGCAGACTCTCACAGTTGGCACGTGATTGGTGAAACCTATATTGGTTTGCCAGTAATGTTATATGCTAACGGTAAATTGATAACTTTTAATTCAAATGATTTTAATCATGATGATGATGCAAAAGTTGTAGTAGAGAAAGATGGTGAACGCTTTGTTAAGATGCATGAGAAAATTTACTTGGCATCGGCAACAGCAAATGAGCATGGTCAATATGTAGAGCTTGATGAAAAACATCACGCCACAAATGCTCGTCCTTTAGATTTTTCATTAACAAAAAACACTTGTACGCTGTTAATTTCGGTTGTTTTATTATTGGTTGTATTCATTAGTGTTGCTAATGGTTACAAAAAACGTAAAGGCAAATCTCCAAAAGGATTACAGTCGTGGTTAGAGCCGATTATCTTGTTTGTACGAGATGATATTGCTAAACCAAATCTAGGTCATAAACATGAACGTTTCATGCCATATCTTTTAACCGTTTTCTTCTTTATCTGGTTTAATAATATGTTAGGCTTGGTTCCTTTTTTACCAGGTGGTGCTAACTTAACAGGTAATATTGCGGTAACTATGGTTTTGGCTTTAACTACGTTCTTAATTACTGTATTTAATGGTAACAAGCATTATTGGAAACACATTTTTTGGATGCCAGGTGTTCCTGTTCCAATGAAAATATTTTTAATGCCATTAGAGTTAATTGGTATTTTTACTAAGCCAATTGCGTTAATGATTCGTTTGTTTGCTAACATTACAGCTGGACACATTTTAGTGCTTTCATTAATTTGCTTGATCTTTGTATTTAACAGCATGTGGGTATCTGCAGCTTCTATACCATTCGCTATTTTTATCGGTGGTATTGAATTAATGGTTGCCTTTATTCAAGCATTTATATTTACTATTCTTTCTGCTTTATTTATTGGAATGGCAGTAGAAGAACACCATTAATAAGCTTAATTTTTAACAATTAATATATAAAATCATGATTACAGGAAGTATTGCTGCAGTAGGTGCAGGATTAGCTGCGATTGGCGCTGGTCTAGGTATCGGACGTATTGGTGGTTCTGCTATGGACGGTATCGCTCGTCAACCAGAAGCTGCCTCAAAAATTCAAACTGCGATGTTAATCGCTGCTGCCTTCGTTGAGGCGGTTGCTTTATTCGCGGTTGTTGTTGCGTTAATGTAATAACACCCTTAACCATTCTGTATAAGATTGTTTTACAGAATGGTTATTATTTGAAACAAGAAAAAAATTATAATATATACAGAAATGGATTTATTAATACCTGAAGTTGGTTTAGTTGTATTTCAAACAATAGCATTTTTATTGTTAATGTTTCTTTTGGGCAAGTTTGCTTGGAAGCCAGTATTAGCGGCAATTAAAGAACGTGAAAGTTCAATAGATGACGCTTTAAATAAAGCTGAGCTTGCTAAACAAGCATTGGCTGAAATGGCTGCTCAAAATGAAGATTTAATGAAACAAGCTCGTGCTGAGCGTGATGAAATTCTGAAAGAAGCTAAAAAGCTGAAAGACGCTATTGTTAATGAGGCTAAAACATCTGCTCAAACAGAGGGTGCTAAATTGATTGAAAAAGCTCGTATCGAGATCGAAAATCAGAAAAAAGCAGCCTTGGCTGAATTAAAAGGTCAGGTTTCTACACTATCATTAGATATTGCTGAACGTGTTTTACGTAGTCAATTAGATGATAAAGCAAAACAACAAGACTTAGTTACAAGCTTGTTAAAAGATGTTGAATTAAATTAAGTTATAATTACACGTATAACTTACAAGTAAAAGAATATGTCAGGTAAAGCAGGAGCTAGATACGCAAAATCGTTAATTGACCTTTCTACAGAGCAAAACGCTTTAGAGGAAATTAAAAACGATATGGTGTTATTTGAAAAGATCGTTCATGATAATAGTGAATTAGAAGCGATCCTTAAAAATCCAATTGTTCCTTTAGATAAGAAATTAGGGATTTTGACGGATGTTTTTGGTAACAAAGTTCATAAAATTACCAATAGCTTTTTAAAGCTAGTAGTAAATAAAGGTCGTTCTGCAATCTTATTTGATACTGCAAAACAATTTGTTGCACAATACAACTTAATTAAAGGAATTGTAACTGCTGAAGTAACATCTGCTATTGCATTAACTGATACAAGCAGAGCTGAAATAGTTAGCTTGGTTAAAAAAGAATTAGGCGCTAAAGAAGTTATTGTTAAGGAGAAAATTGACGAGAAATTAATTGGTGGTTTTATTTTAAAAGTTGGTGATAAGCAGTTTGATGCAAGTATTGCCAGCGGTTTAAGTAAACTGAAAAAAGAATTTGCACAAGGTGTAGCTTAATTGCTGAAAAAGCAAACGAAGAAATACCGAACGCTAATATATAAACCCGATTGAAGCGGACACGAAGTAAAGTGGAAAGCGGGACTGAAATAACAAAAGAGTACAAGATTTATATTTTCAAAAAGAAATCAAAATAAAAATTATGGTAGAGGTAAGACCAGACGAAGTTTCGGCAATTATCAGACAACAATTGTCAGGCTTTAAATCGGAAGCTGAATTGGAAGAAGTTGGTACCGTTTTACAAGTGGGTGATGGTATTGCTCGTGTTTACGGTTTAACTAAAGTTCAAAGTGGTGAGCTAGTTGAATTTGCAAACGGGTTGCAAGGTATCGTTTTAAACCTTGAAGAAGATAACGTTGGTGTGGTTTTATTAGGCCCATCAGACGAAATCAAAGAAGGGGATACAATTAAACGTACTAAAAAAATTGCCTCTATTAAAGTTGGTGAAGGTATGTTAGGTCGTGTTGTAAACACACTTGGCGAGCCTATCGACGGTAAAGGACCAATTTTAGGTGAAACTTATGAAATGCCTTTGGAGCGTAAAGCACCAGGTGTAATTTATCGTCAGCCAGTTACTGAACCTTTACAAACAGGTATCAAAGCAATCGATGCAATGATTCCAATTGGTCGTGGTCAACGTGAGTTGGTTATTGGTGATCGTCAGATTGGTAAAACTGCAGTTTGTATCGATACAATTATCAATCAAAAAGAATTTTATGATGCAGGAAATCCTGTATTCTGTATATATGTTGCTTGCGGACAAAAAGCAAGTACAGTAGCAAACGTTGTACGTACGTTAGAAGAAAACGGTGCAATGCCTTATACTGTAGTTGTTGCTGCATCTGCAGCTGAACCTGCTCCATTGCAGTTTTATGCTCCATTTGCGGGTGCTGCAATTGGTGAGTTTTTCCGTGATACTGGTCGCCCAGCTTTAATTGTTTATGATGATTTATCTAAACAAGCAGTAGCTTACCGTGAGGTGTCGTTGTTATTACGTCGTCCACCGGGTCGTGAGGCTTATCCAGGTGACGTGTTTTATTTGCACAGTCGTTTGTTAGAGCGTGCTGCAAAAATCAATCAGAATGATGAGATTGCAAAAAATATGAACGATTTACCAGAATCATTAAAAGGAATTGTGAAAGGTGGTGGTTCATTAACTGCTTTACCAATTATCGAAACTCAAGCTGGTGACGTTTCTGCCTATATCCCAACTAACGTAATTTCAATTACTGATGGTCAGATTTTCTTAGAAGTCGAATTTATTTAACTCTGGTGTACGTCCGGCAATTAACGTAGGTATTTCGGTATCACGTGTAGGTGGTAATGCACAAATTAAATCAATGAAAAAAGTAGCTGGTACATTGAAATTAGATCAAGCTCAATACCGCGAGTTAGAGGCGTTCTCTAAATTCGGTTCTGATTTAGATGCGGCTACTAAATCTGTTTTAGATAAAGGTGCTCGTAACGTAGAGATGTTGAAACAAGCTCAATTCTCTCCGTTTACTGTTGAGAAACAAGTTGCGATTGTTTATTTAGGTACTAAAAACTTAATGCGTTCTGTTCCAGTAAACAAAGTAAAAGAATTTGAAGCTGAGTTTTTACAAGCATTAGAATTACGTCATCCAGAAGCTTTAGCTTCTTTAAAAGCTGGTAAGTTAGATGATGCAGTTGAAGTGTTAGAAACTGTGGCAAAAGAGATTTCAAGTAAATATTAATTAGATAAGAAGTAGTTGGTCTTAAAATTTTAAGACTAACTACTTTATACTAAACAAGAATGGCTAATTTAAAAGAAGTAAGAATTCGTATATCATCGGTACAATCTACCCAGCAGATTACCAAAGCTATGAAAATGGTTTCGGCTGCAAAGTTAAAACGTGCTACCAATGCTATTGTGGCTTTACGTCCTTATGCTACTAAATTGAAAGAGATTTTAGGAAATCTTTCTGCCAGTTTAGAAGGCGCTTCATCTCCTTTTATTCAGGAACGTGAGCCAAATAAGGTATTAATTGTTGTGGTATCATCTAACCGTGGGTTAGCTGGTGCTTTTAACATGAATGTAATTAAAACTGCGAATATTTTAATTGCCGAAAAATATAGTGAACAACTTAAAAATGGCAATGTAAGTATCGTTGCTATTGGTAAAAAAGCGCAAGATTTTTACGAAAAACGTAATTACAAAGTAGTTGGAAACAATAACGAAGTTTACTCGGCTTTAACTTTCGAAAATGTAACTAAAATTACAGAAGCTATTATGGCTGGTTTTGAAAAGGGAGAGTTTGATAGAGTAGAATTGGTTTATAATCGTTTTAAAAATGCTGCCGTGCAGATTTTAACTACAGAACAATTATTGCCATTGCCTAAAACAGAAACTAAGGAGACTGTTAAAACATCAAATGTTGATTATATTTTAGAGCCAAATCAAGAAGAAATTGTAAGACAGTTAATTCCTAAATCAATTAAAACTCAATTATATAAAGCAGTATTAGATTCTCATGCTTCTGAACATGGTGCTCGTATGACATCAATGGATAAAGCAACAGAAAATGCTGGAGATTTGATTAAAGCATTAAAATTAGCATATAACCAAGCTCGTCAGGCTGCAATTACAACAGAGTTGACAGAGATTGTAAGTGGTGCAGCAGCATTGAATGGATAAACACTAATTTGTCATCCTGAGCTTGTCGAAGGATCAAAAATATAAAAACCCTTATCATAATTGGTAAGGGTTTTTTGCTTTAAAACATTTCTAAGGCTTATCTTTGATAAAAACAAAAACCAATGAAAAAACAGTTTATATTTTGGATGCTTAGCATTCTACCTATTTTATCATTTGCACAAGCGCTAACACCAAGTAGAGATTATACCAATGCAGTTTTATGGCAACAGTACAGTGGCGAATATAGGGCACTGTCTTTTCAAGCCTATAATTTTGCTCGATTATCACTAAAAGAAGCGTTATGGAATCAAGCGAATACTAAACCAAATTGTGTAATTGTTGATGCAGACGAAACTATTTTGGATAATTCTGCTTTTCAAGGACATGAAGTGAAAAATGGAGTGAGTTATGTGCAAAAGGACTGGACTAAATGGACTTCTTTAGCGCAGGCTGATACAGTTCCCGGAGCTTTAGCATTTTTAAAATTTGCGGCTAGTAAGAATGTAGAAACTTTTTATGTAACCAATAGAGAAATTGCAGACCATGATGGCACACTAAAGAACTTACAAAAATTTGGGTTTCCGTATGCTGATGAAGCACATTTATTGTTAAAAACTACTACTTCTGATAAAGAACCACGCAGACAAAAAGTACTTGAAAAATATAATGTTTTATTGTTATGCGGAGATAATTTGAGCGATTTTTCAAATGTATTTTACCGTGAAGGAAAAGATACAAAAGAACAGGTTAATTTGCTGCAAAACCTATTTGGAACTCGTTTTATCGTGTTGCCAAATCCTATGTATGGTGATTGGGAAAAACTCTTATACACAGGCGATAAGTTGAACGAAGCAGACAAAGCAAAACAAAGATTTGAAAAGCTTAAAAGTTATTAAATTGTATGCTGATTTTAGCTAATTAATATTATTTTTGTAGCAGAAAATTTTAAAAGAAAAAACAATGGAACAATCTGAAGAAAGAGACCAAAGCATGAAATCTGCTAATCAAGTTTCGATATATAAATCATTACTAGTAGGAATTTTAATTGGTGTTGTAGGTGTTTTTGGACGCTTTGCTTTCGACTCAACTGCACTTTCAATTGCATGTTGGGTAATCTTATTAATTGGTACAATTTGGAGCTTTAAAGCTGTTTTTAAGATTTTAGACGCAAAATAAATAGACTATTATTATAGGTATTAATCCTCTTTGGTAATAACCAGAGAGGATTTTTTATTTCGTATTATTTCTGTTACTCGTAAGAATTTAAGGTTACTTCTGCATCCTATTGGCATTAAGCAATACCGGCCGGTACAAATAAATTAAACAAATTTTAATGCTAAAATTGTTATGGGCAAGCTGTATCAATTGGCACTAGATTTTGACACCTTAAACAATTAGAAATAATGAAAAGATATTTATTTTGTGCCGCTATCATCATAGCTATGTTTGGCTGCAACTCGGAAAAAAAAGATTATGCAAGTTCTGAAAATGCCATGGTATTATCCGACACTGTAGCATCTATTGACACAACTTCAACTGCGAAAATCATAAAGACTGCAGATATGCGGTTTCGTGTTAAAGATGTTCAAAAAACAAAAGAACAGTTAAGCGCCACTATAAAAGCACAAGGTGGAACAATTGCTGAATTTTCTATCGAAAGCTCAATTCAAGAAAGTGACAAAGTAAAATACAGTGTAGATTCCTTGAAAGAAATTACTTCTTATCGTAAAGAAGGATTTCTCATTGCAAAAATTCCTTCAGAAAAGTTGGATGATTTTACGAATACAGTTGCAAAAATGGCTGTTTTCGTTGATCATCAGGCAATGAAAATGGATGATCAAAGTATCACCTATTTGGCTAATAAACTCAAAGTTCAAAATAGAGTTGATGCGATGAATACCATCAATAAAACAGCAACTCGAAAAGGGAAAAATGTGGAAACATCATTGTATATAAAAGACGATTACGTAGATAAGAAAATCGAGAATATGACTATTGATAATCGCGTAAAATTTAGCACAATAACGCTTAATTTCTATCAAGACAATACGGTTAACACTTTAATTGTTGGCAATGATAATTTATACGATTATCGCCCTGGTTTCTTCCAACGGTTAGGTTTAAACATTATTGATGGATGGGTATATTTTAAAGAATTCTTGTTGGGTTTATCACGCTTGTGGGCAATTATTGCATTAGGTTTTTTAATATTTTTTGGAGTTAGGTATTGGATTAGAAAAGGTAGTTCGCGACGAATTTAATATCTTGAAACCAATTTCTTTTTAATCTATTCGTGTAAAAGCGGTAAGAATAAGGTATACATAGTTAAAATGTGTTGTTTTGTATCATTCCTATACTATTCGCTATAAAACCTGTTTAATTTGGCCAAACCCTGTAGGTATAAGTACGTTTCGATACGGAAATTTGGTTTTTCCCGATAGGAAATGTCAATTTCCCATCACGCAAAGAGCTTTTCCCGTCACGCAAAGGACATTTCTCGTTACGCAAAGGACATTTCCCGTCACGCAAAGAGCTTTTCTCGATAGGAAATGACAATTTCCCATCACGCAAAGAGCATTTCCCATTGCGCAAAAGACATTTCCCATCACGCAAAGGACATTTCCTATTATGCAAAGCCCTTTTCCCATTGGGAAAAACTGAAAAATAGAGGTGAAAAAACATCCAAACGCTAAATTTAAGTGGCAGACTTTTTAAAAAGGGCTAAAATAATAGACTTAGTAAAACAATCTCTTAGTGATGTCTTCTTATAAAATGCTAAGGGATCTTTTAAATGTAAAATGGTTAACAGTCTTAACAGAGGATGTTCCATGCTACCTTAATGTAACAATGTTTGAGATAGAAATTTCTTGACAATGGGTCATAATACATACCAGCTCATAATGTTTGCAGGTAAACAATTACGATCTTATTGATTTTCTATAGGTAAGCGATTTACGATTGATTTAATTGGGTGTAGCTTCGCTAAGCTATTCTCAAATAGTGAAAAGTTAAGCGTTCTAAAAATCTAAAATATATTCATATATAAGTTTTTGTAAATGTGAATGTTATGTTCTTAGCAATAAAAAATAAAATTAATTCTGTGGAATTGGTACGGTTTTTACATCTGATTGGTATAACACACAATTTAAATATCATAACATGAAAAAATTAATAACACTAGCCTTTGTTGCCTTATTTAGTGTAAGTGCCATGGCTCAACAAGTAGATTTGAGAAAAAAGATTAACGTAAGTGGTTCGGCAGAAACAGAAGTAACACCAGATATTATTTACATCGGAATTTCTTTAAAAGAGTATTTGAAAGATAACAATAGTAAAAAAAGAGTAGACATTACAGAGTTGGAAAATCAGTTGTATAATGCAGTTTTAAAAGCAGGAATTTCAAAAGAGGATTTAATGATTAATAATGTATCAAGCTACAATTATGCGACAGAGAAAAAGAAAAATCCTGATTTTTTAGCAAGCAAACAATACCGTTTAAAAGTAAGCGATCTAAACAAATTCAATGAAATTATGAGTGCTATAGATGTAAAAGGGATTGCAAGCACTAACATTGAAAGTTATGATTATAGCAAAATGGAAACGCTAAAAAAAGACCTTAAAATAAAAGCATTATTGGCTGCAAGAGATAAAGCAAATTACATGGTTACTGCTCTTGGTGAAAAGTTAGGCGGTGTACTAGAAATACAAGATGGTGGCGACAATGTAGTACAACCTGTATACAGAAACTACATGATGAAAGCCGAGATGGCCGATGCTGCTGCACCTGCTCAAGAAATTGATTTCAAAAAAATAAAGCTGAATTTTACTGTAAACGCAGTTTTTGAAATTAAATAGTTAATTACTTAAATTAAATAACGTTTTTAAGACCTACCAAACATATTGGTAGGTTTTTTGTTATCTTACCATTAATTAACCATTAAATCAAAATCACATGAAAAAATTTATTTACTCTCTCGTACTAATTTTCACATTAGGAATTAGCACCAATACTGTTTCGGCTGCTGATAAAAAAGAACCAAAAACAGAAATGACCGCTGAACAAAAGGTTCAATTTGAAAAAATTGTAAACAGAGTTGAAGAAATCCGTAAAATGGATAAATCTAATTTAACCAGAGTTGAGAAAAAAGAATTGCGTAAAGAATTGAGAGAAATGAAAGATAAAGCTCGTGCTTTGTCTGGTGGTGTTTACCTTTCAGTTGGTGCAATTATTATCATTATTTTATTATTGATTTTAATCTTGTAAGAACGTACTCAATCCTATATAAATGAAAAAGCCCCTGATTATTCGGGGGCTTTTTCATTTTATACATTTCGTCATTGCGAGGTACGAAGCAATCTTACAATGTTTTATGTGACAGCTTTAGGATTGCTTCGTACCTCGCAATGACGCGATGTTGTTGATTAATCTATGATATCAAATCCTGTATATTTTCTTAATACTTCAGGAATAATTATACCTTTTTCAGTTTGATAATTCTCTAGAATTGATGCCACTATTCGAGGTAAAGCCAAGGCACTTCCATTTAAGGTATGCACCAATTGAGTTTTACCTTCCTTTCCTTTAAAGCGTATTTTTGAACGATTACTTTGGAAAGTTTCCATATTTGAAACTGAAGAAACTTCTAACCAACGTTCTTGAGAAGCACTCCATGTTTCCATGTCGTACGTCATTGCTGAACCAAAACCCATATCGCCACCACATAAACGTAAAACGCGGTAATGTAATCCTAATTTTTGTAGAAGTGATTGCACATAAGTACTCATTTCTTCAAGTGTCTCGTACGATTTATCAGGGTGAGTAACTTGTACCAATTCTACTTTATCAAATTGATGTAAGCGATTTAAACCACGTACATGTGAACCATAAGAACCGGCTTCTCTTCTAAAGCAAGGAGTATAAGCAGTATTTTTTATTGGTAAATCTTCTTCCTTTAAAATTACATCACGGTATAAGTTAGTTACTGGAACTTCTGCAGTTGGTATTAAATACAAATCATCAACTGTAGAGTGATACATTTGTCCTTCCTTATCTGGTAATTGACCAGTACCAAAACCAGACGCAGCATTTACCATATGAGGCACTTGCATTTCTTTATAACCAGCTGCAACTGCTTCATCTAAGAAAAAATTAATTAAAGCACGTTGTAAACGAGCTCCTTTCCCTTTATAAACAGGGAAACCCGCACCCGTAATTTTTACGCCAAGTTCAAAATCAATAATATCATATTTAGCCGTCAACTCCCAATGTGGTTTGGCATTTGCTGGTAATTTTGCAGGCTCACCATGCACTAAAACTACTTCATTTTCTTCTGGCGTTGTGCCTGGTTTAACTAAATGGTAAGGCAAATTAGGCAATTGAACAAGCAGATTAAATTGATTTTGCTCTAATTCTGTCAGTTTTTCACCAAGAGATTTGATACTTTCTTTTTGAGAAGCAGTTTGAGCTTTTATCACTTCAGCTTCTTCTTTTTTGCCATTACGCATCAATTCGCCAATTTGTTTGGCGGCTGCATTAGCTTCTGCTGAAAGATTATCTAACGAAGTTTGAGTTTGGCGACGTTCTTCATCTATAGAAATGATTTGATCTACCAATTCGGGTTGTTTAAAATTGCGCACATTTAAGCGCTCTAAAACTTTCTCTCTATTTTCGCGGATATAGTTAACTTGCAGCATTATTTTATTTTTTTACAAAGATAGCAAGAGTTTTCAGTTCTCAGTTAGCAGTTCTCAAATCTCATATCTAAAAATCTCACATCTCAATGGATGGAAAACTATATCTCGTACCTACACCGATTGGCAATTTAGAGGATATGACCTTTAGAGCCATCCGTATTTTAAAAGAAGCGGATGTAATTTTGGCTGAAGATACGCGTACAAGTGCGCCGATGTTGAAACACTTTGGTATCGATAAAAAGGCATATTCGCATCATCAACACAACGAACATAAAGCAACGTCAGAAATTATTAAGTTTTTAAAAGAAGGTAAAAACGTAGCTTTAGTATCTGATGCAGGCACTCCAGCAATTTCTGACCCTGGTTTTTTCTTAGTAAGAGAAGCATTAAAAAACGAGATAGAAGTAAATTGTTTGCCAGGTGCAACAGCCTTTGTTCCTGCCTTAGTTAATTCTGGTTTGCCAAGCGATCAGTTTGTTTTTGAAGGATTTCTTCCTGTTAAGAAAGGAAGACAAACGCGGTTAAAACTATTGGCAGATGAAGAGCGTACAATGATCTTTTATGAAAGTCCGCATCGATTATTAAAAACCTTAGAAGAATTTGCAGAGTTTTTAGGAGAAGATAGACAAGCATCTGTAAGTAGAGAATTAACAAAAATTTACGAAGAAACCGTTCGTGGTACAGTTTTAGAAATAAAATCACATTTCGAAAACAATATATTAAAAGGAGAATTCGTAATTTGTGTTGCTGGAAAACCAGAAAAAGAAAAAGCAGTAAAGAATAAAGACAAATACAAACAAGATAAATAATGATTTCAATAGATAGATTTTTAAGTGACGAACAAGATCCAAAGGCAGTAGAAAAAGTAATTGGAAAATTAAATGATTTACTAACTAGTGGTGAAGAAATTTTATACCTAGCTGTACAAAAAAAACCAGCAGTAAACTTGCTACCAGATAGCATTGCAATTAGCAATAAACGCATTTTCTATTGTGAGCCTGGAAATTTAGGCTTAACGATGAATTTTAAAGATATTTCTTGGAAAAACATTAAAGAGGTTTCTTTTAAAGAAGAATTTTTTGGTTCTAAATTTATCTGCGTACCGCAGCATGGTGAAAATATTGTAACGGAATTTATTCCTAAAATACAAGCTAGAAAACTACATCAAGCTGCAAATGAACAATTAGAAGCATTTAAAGAATTAACTAGACAACAAAAATTAGAAGAAAATCGTGCTTCAGCCTCAGCTATTAATGTGCCGCCTGTTGTTCAAAGTACATTCGAAACACCAATTGAAATTGAAGAAGCCATCGTAATTCCTCAAGTTCAACTTGAAGAACCAGAAGATGAAACCACATTGAAATTGAGAAAGCTGAAAACACTTTACGATAAGCAGTTAATTACTAGAGAAGAATACGAAAGTAAAAAATCAGCTATTCTAGATAGTTTATAGAAGCTAACCGTCACCCTGAATTTATTTCAGGGTCTGTTTAGTTGGTGAGCAATACTATAAAAGATGCTGAAATGAATTCAGCATGACGACAGATTAAATAAGATTGTAAAAATGGAAAGAGGTGGTTGTGTTTATATTTTGACAAACTTCATTCACTCCGTTTTATACATTGGTGTTACTTCAGAGCTATATTTTAGAAGTATAGAGCATAAAGAAAAGTTATATCCAAAATCTTTTACTGCTAAATACAATTGTAATAAATTAGTTTATTATGAACAATTCAGTACCATTGAAGAGGCTATTGGTAAAGAAAAACAGTTAAAGAATTGGCGAAGGGCTTGGAAAATTAATTTAATTAATTCTGAAAATCCGAATTGGGATGATTTGTTTTTTAAGTTAGAATAACAAATAAGCTGATTGTCTTGAATTTACTCAGGATATAGCTGAAAAATGGAATAGCATGAAAGATGCTGAAATAAATTCAGCATGACGACCGACATATAATAAAATGACCAAAAAGAACTATCTACTAGCCTTATTAAGCGCATTTATATTATGGCTAGCATGGCCACCACATATTTGGCTAGCTCCTTTATTGCTAATTGGTTTAGTGCCACTATTTATTGCATTAAATTATACTATTGATCAAAAACAAAAAAAGACTGGCAAACGTGTTTTCTTAACCGCAGGATTAACTTTTTTAGTTTGGAATACCGCTAGTATTTATTGGGTTTATAATGCTATAAGCGCTTCAAATGCGGGTTTTATTGGTGCTGTAGTTTCTTTATTGGTATCACTTATTCCATATGGCTTAGGTGCATTATTAATGACTTTCGCATTTTGGTTGTATTATCAGTTATCAACAAAAGTAAACACCAAAATCGCTTATTTAGGATTGATTTCCTTTTATATTGCTATGGAATACCTCCACCAAAGTTGGGATTTAGCTTTTCCATGGATGAATTTAGGCAATGGATTTGCAGGTATGCATCAACTGGCACAATGGTATGAATATACAGGCGTGTACGGCGGCTCATTATGGATTTTGTTAAGTAATATTTTAGCTTTTGAGGCTTACAAAGCTTGGAAAAACAATGATTCGAAGTTAAAATCAACTTTAAGCTTTGCATTGGTAGTTGCATTACCTATCGGATTTTCGTTATTTACGTATTATAGTTACAAAGAGAAATCTGTTCCAGTTAATGTGGTAGTGGTTCAACCAAATATTGACCCTTATCAGAAATATGGATCAATTAGTCCTGAACAACAATTGGATATCCTAACTCATTTATCAGATTTTGTTGGACAAGTAAACACTGAGTATTTTATTTGGCCAGAAACAGCTTTACCAAGGTATGCTGATGAAGAAAAAATAAGAAGCAATCCAGATTTTTTACAAGCTCAACAATTTTTAAGCAAGTACAAAAATGGAACGTTAATTACAGGAATTGAAAGTGTAAAATGGTATAATACAAAAGAGACGATTTCAGCTAAACAATCTAAAGAAGGTACAGCTTGGTACGATAATTATAATGCAGCAATGCAAGTAGAAAATTCTGCAGAAGTAGAGTTCTATCACAAATCCAAATTAGTACCTGGAGTAGAAAAAATGCCATTTCCTAAGGTGTTTTCTTTCTTAGCTCCAGTTTTTGAAGGTTTAGGTGGCAGTGCATCAGGCTGGGGTTGGCAAGAGAAACCAGCGGTTTTTTATTCACAAAGTGGAATTGGGGTAGCCCCAATAGTTTGTTACGAATCCCTTTGGGGAAATTGGATTGGTGAATCAGTAAAAAATGGAGCACAATTTATCGCAGTAATTACAAACGATGGATGGTGGGGAAATACCTCAGGCAAAGATCAACATTTATTATATGCAAAATTAAGAGCTATTGAAACACGTAGGTGGGTAGTTCGCTCCGCAAACACGGGTATTTCTGCATTTATTAATCAACGGGGTGATGTAGTTAAACAATCTAAATGGTGGACAAGAGCTGCTTTAAAAGCCGACATCAATTTGAACGATTCTATAACAACCTACGTTAATAGTGGTGATATATTAGCACAATTATTCTCAGCTTTAGCAGTAGTGTTGGCATTAATTATTCCTTACAACAAATGGATAAAAAAATAAAGCTGGTATAAAAAGATCATGAAAAAGAAAGAAACAATAAGATTGATTTTAATTTTGGCAATAGTTGCTTTAAATATTGGCTGCGATCAAGTTTCAAAAAGCATTGTAAGACAAAAAATTGATTACGATGAAAATATCAGCATCATTAAAAATCATTTTATATTAACCAAAGTAGAGAATACGGGTGCGTTTTTAAGTGCTGGAAATAATTTACCCGAAGCTGTTAGATTTATTTTATTGAGTATTTTGCCAGTTTTAGTATTAGGCTATGGCTTATTTTATGTACTCAGTAAAAACAAATTATCAAGCGGAGTTCAAATCGGTCTATGTTTTTTAATAGGAGGTGGAATTGGTAATGTTTATGATCGCATTTTATTTGGCTCCGTTACAGATTTCCTTCACCTAGACTTTGGAATTTTCAGAACTGGTATTTTCAATTTAGCCGATGTTTCTATCATGATAGGCATAGCTCTCTTATTTATCCAATCTTTAAAAAGGAAAATAATTAAGCCAGCCTCTTTAGAAAACAATATTTAAGCCTTAGGCAGTTTCTTAAATATATTAGCTATTACATTAGGAATATCATTAATTGCCTTTTGCGGATCGTTAACTTCTCCTTCTGCCCAACCTCTCCAAATTAATTTTGAAGTTCTCCGTTCTATAATATCAATCATTATACTACCCTCTTTCACTTGCATTTTTCTGGCTCTGCTACCTACATAAACTGGAAAAGGATCTGTATAAGTATAATAATATATTGCTCTACCACGATAATAACCTAGTCTTGGAGATAATCTTGCTGGTGGATTATAATATACAGGCTCATCATAAGTTTTAATTTCTTTATTTACAACCGCTGTATATTTGATTAATAAATCTGGATTTGTATTTTTTAATGTTAATCCTATTTTATTTAATTCAGCACTTGCTGCATCCACAATTTTGTCTGTTGCAATATCATTATTGTAAGTGGATGATGCTTTAGATTGAGATTCGGGAATCCAAGCATAGGTTTTATAACGTGTAGTATTTACGGGTTTGTTACTAACTGAATAGTAATCATAACTTGAGCATGATGCTAATCCTATCATAATGCTCACTAAAATTAATATCTTTTTCATGGCACATCATTTTAGCATTTAACAATTTTTGATGCATTAGGTTTAATGTGCCAGTAGAAAAATTACATATACATTACCAAGAAAAATTACTTATTAAGACATATATTTCCCAACAATGGGCATTCTTCGTCCCATGCCAAACGCTTTAGGAGAAACTCTTAAAATTGGAGGTGTTTGATAACGTTTAAACTCTGCTAGATTGACCATTTTAAGAACCCTTTGCACTAATGCTTCATCAAACCCTTGTGCTACAATAGCTTTTGAGCCCTTTTGCAATTCGATATGTTGAAACAAAATCTGATCAAGAATTCCATAATCTGGTAATGAATCAGAATCCTTTTGATCTGGTCTTAATTCGGCTGAAGGTGGTTTTACAATTGTATTTTCTGGTATAATTTCTCCATCCTTATTGATATAACGAGCTAATTCAAAAATCTGCGTTTTGTATACATCGCCAATTACACCAATGGCACCACACATATCTCCGTATAAAGTACCGTAACCAACTGCACACTCACTTTTATTAGAGGTATTAAGTAAAATATAACCAAACTTATTAGACATTGCCATTAATACAATTCCGCGACAACGAGCCTGAATGTTCTCTTCGGTTAAATTAGGTTGCAAACCTGTAAATGGCTTAGCTAACATGCTATCAAAAGCAGCGGCGGCTTCTTTTATTTCTATAATTTCATGTTTACAGCCAATAGCATTCACTAGATCTAAAGCGTCTTTTATAGAATGATCTGATGAATATTTAGAAGGCATTAAAACTGACATTACGTTTTCTGCGCCCAATGCTCTACAAGCCAATGCACAAACAACAGCAGAATCTATACCACCAGAAAGACCTAACACCGCTTTATTAAATCCAGATTTTTTAAAATAATCCTGAATACCCATAATTAAAGCATCGTGAATTTGAGCGATATCACTTGCTCTTTCTGGTTCAGGATATTTATTTTTTACATTTTGTATTTCATCCAAATCAAATACCTGAAGATCCTCTTCAAAGTATTTCATTTCTGCTTTTACTTTTCCTGCTTCATCAAATACTAATGAGCCGCCATCAAAAATTATCTCTGTTTGGGCACCAACTTGATTGACATAAAACAAAGGTAAATTATACTTTTTGGCATTATCTGCTAATACCTGAATTCGATCTTCATCATGGCGATAATTAAATGGGGATGCGGCAATATTAATCATCACATCTGGCGATTCTTTTATCAATTCATCCATTGGACAAGAAATATACAATGGGTTATCATTAATGTTCCAAAGATCTTCGCAAATGGTTAATGCAATCTTTTTTCCTTTAAACTCTATACACTCAAATTGAGTATTTGGTTCAAAATAACGGTACTCATCAAATACATCATAGGTTGGCAACAATGCTTTCTTTGTAATCGCTTTTACCTTCCCATTTTCAATAAAATAAGCAGCATTATATAAATCTTTACCCTCTAAAACGTCATTTTTAATAGGCAAACCAATAATACAAGCAATATCAACACCATGTTTTGCTATCTCCTGAGCAGCTTCTTCACACAGTGAAATAAACTCCGAAAACTCTAAAAAATCTCTTGCCGGATAACCACAAATTGCCAATTCTGCAAATACAACAAGATCCGCCCCTTTAGCTTTTGCCAAATTTATATGGTCGATTATTCGTTTTGTATTATATTCAAAATTACCAATGTGGTAATTAAGTTGTGCTAGTGCTATTTTCATTAAATGATCTGAGTAGAGTAGTTTATTAAAAGAATACGCCTAAATTTAAAGCAACGTAATGATTACGAATAGTGTTTTCTCCAGTTGAAATATTAGTAAAACCATTATTTAACGTAAGACCTGTCATGATGCTGGTTTTACCATTGATATTAAATTCTGCACCACCACCAATAATTAGCCCGGCTCTGTAAAAACGTGTCCAATCTGATGAATTTACATCATCTGCTAATTGTTTTCCATTTGACTCTGCGTCTTGTTTAGCACCTATTTTGATATCATTCGATAAACCAAACTGACCAAACCAACGAATATTGCCAAAATTGCCGGTCTTTAATTTAATAGTTAACGGAATTTCAACATACTGCATTTTATACTTAAGATTATAACTTACAGGTGTAGTACTGCTAACACTAGCGTGATAAGGTAAAGCATTTATTTCTGTGCTTTTACCATTAATAGTAGTAATGGTTAAACCCGTAGAAAAACTATAATTCTCCGCAAAATTAAAATCGCCAATTAAGCCATAAGAAAATCCTAAACTAACCCCATTGCTTTTGCCATTTTCTGCTTTGATATAGCCAAAGTTTGGATGCGCGGTTAACCCAAGCCTAAAACCATAATATGGAGCAGCATTTTCTTGAGCATAAAGATTCAATGTAAAAAAAAGGAATAGTATTGCGGTTACTGTTTTTTTCATGTTACTTGTGGTTATATTTGTTATTCATGGGTTATAACGTAAAACATCTTTCAAAACGGATGCCTTCGGCACAAATTTATCTATTTTTTCTGTGTGTAATGGTAATTTTTTCTTGCAAGCAGGATAAAAGACCAGATATCAGCAATAGTAAGCTCGATATAAAAATACAACGGTTTGACCAAGATTTGTACCGTGGTAAAAATAAAGATGTACAACAGACAGATAACTTTTTACAGCAGAAATATGGTTTCTTTTACGATGATTTTGTACACAGAATGGTGGGAAACCCCAATTTAACTGGAAAGGAAGTGTTAACTGGTTTATACAAAGACCAAGCCTATACAGATTTAAATAACGAGGTAGATAGCATTTATCCTAATTTAAAAACTGTAGAGAAAGAGTTAACGCAGAGTTTCAAATACATCAAATATTATTATCCAAAAGCAAAAGTTCCTCATTTTATTGCTCATTTATCTGGTTTTGCTTACCAAATTACAACAGGCGACGATTATATGAGCATTGGTTTAGATATGTTTTTAGGCAGAAACAGTAAATTCTATGGCGCTATTGTGCAAAGTATTCCAATGTATCAATCTAGAAGATTTGAGCCACAATATATTATACCAAGAGTTACCGAAGTCTATGCAAGAGAGGAGTTATTTCCAGAGCGTGATGAAGATCAGACCTTGCTGGCAAAAATGATTCACAATGGTAAAATTCTATATTTTATGGATCAAGTTTTACCAGAAACAACAGCTGACACCGTTAAAATTGGCTATACAGGAAAACAATTAGCATGGTGCCAAAATTACGAAGGCAACATTTGGGGTTTCTTTTTAGAGAACGATTTATTATACCAAAGTGATAATCAAAAAATACAAACCTTTTTAACAGATGGGCCATTTACACCAGGCATAGGAGAGAAAAGGTCATCAGCGCCTAAATTAGGGGTTTGGTTAGGTTGGCAAATTGTAAGAAAGTACATGGCAGAAAACCCAACTATAACTTTACAGCAGTTAATGGTCGAAGCAGATGCGCAAAAAATATTAACCAAAGCGAAATACAAGCCTAAAGAAAACCAGTAATTAAAACGTGTCATCCTAAGCTGGTCGAAGGACAGTGAACATTATCACCAATGAACTAATGAAACAAATAAAACCCAAAAAGAAAATCGGCATTGTATTATCTGGCGGAGGCATTAGAGGTATTGCACATTTAGGAATTTTAAAAGCCTTTATGAATGCAGGCATCAAATTTAGTCATGTAAGTGGTACAAGTGCTGGTTCTATTGCTGGTGCATTTTATGCAGCAGGTATCGACCCAGAAGAAGGGTTAAACATCTTTATGCGGACCAAACTTTTACGATTTATACGCCCTGCATTAGGCTCTTTAGGTTTAATTAATATCGAGAACGTAAGAGATGTTTTAAGTGAATATTTTCCTCACGATAAAATAGAAGACCTCAAAATTCCTTTAACCATTTGTGCAACAAACTTTAGCGAGGGTAATTTAGTATATTTTACAAAAGGCCCTTTAATTAGAGCAATATTGGCATCAAGTTGCATACCAGGGATTTTTAGACCAATTATGATTGAGAACCAAATGTTTGTGGATGGAGGAATCTTAAACAATTTTCCGGTAGAACCTTTGCTAAATAACTGCGACTACATTATCGGTTCTTCCTGCAATCACTTAAAACCAGTGGATAAAATAGTCAGGATTTCTCACCTCATGCAGCGAGCAGGAATAATGTCTATTAATCATGATATGGAGCGGAAAGCTAAGTTTTGCGATTTATTAATTGAGCCCAAAGGAATGGGCGAAATTAGCACATTCGACATGAAAAAAGCAGAAACCATTTATTGGTTAGCTCACGAAGAAGCATTAAGAGCAATTAAAAATAGCGAGAGTTTTCAAGAGTTGATACACGCTTAATAATTCAAAGCCACCAATCGCTCTCCCTCTAAAACAGGAATAGCTTTACACACATCTAGTTTTAAGCAAAATTGCACATCCTCTTCAATGTTTAAGGCAGCCAATCTATGACTATGAGAAGATTTATGCAAATAAGTTCTCAAGTCATCCTTAGCCATTAAATACATGTCCTCTGCCACAACGCAAGCATCATCGCTATGTTTAAAATCATTGCGCAAAGCATTTACAACAGCTCCCGCAAACAAGGTATCCTCTAAATTGAAATTATCTTTCCACCCAGCACAAAGCAACAACACATTTTTATCCTGTGTTTTTAGCCAATTACATAAAGCAGTTATGTTTAAAAAAGAGCCAATCACCACTTGGTGCGCTCTTTCATGCGCCATATGCATTGCCTTAGTGCCATTGGTAGTAGTTAGCACAACCGTTTTGCCACCAACCTTTTCTTTAGTATAAGAAAAAGGCGAATTTCCGAAATCATACCCTTCAACAACCTCGCCATTTCGCTCTGCGGCTAATAAAAACCCTTGATCAGCGTAAGCCAAACAATCTTCAACATTCGAAACCGGAATAATCGTCTCTGCACCATTATCTATCCCATAAGTAATTGATGATGTAGCTCTAAGTATATCAATAACCACAACTATACTATTTTCAATAGCATATAAATGTAGCAGAGCAGGTGTTAAGCAAACTTCAATTGTTCTAGACATATTGGGATTGTGAGTTGAGAGGTATGAGTTACAAGCTAGGTATTCAAACCTGCAACACTATTTATAAGTTGCAAGTTGTATGCATCCAAATCTTCAACACACAACCCGCAACCCGTAATACTATTTATAAAATGGAAACTTAACCAGTTTAGCTTTGATCTTGTTATTTCTAATATCGATAAAGATTTCTGTACCCTCTTTAGCAAATTCTTTTTTCACATAACCCATTCCAATTGCCTTTTGTAAAGATGGAGACTGTGTACCCGAAGTTACTTTTCCAATCACATTTCCTTCAACATCCACAATAGGGTAATCATGACGTGGGATACCACGATCAATCATTTCAAAACCAATTAATTTACGTTCAACACCAGCCTCTTTTTGTGCTAATAATGCTTCCGAATTCGTAAATGGTTTAGTGAATTTTGTAATCCATCCTAAACCAGCTTCAATAGGTGATGTCGTATCGTCAATGTCATTTCCATACAAACAGAAACCCATTTCTAAACGTAAGGTATCACGAGCCGCTAAACCAATTGGCATAATTCCATATTCAGCACCAGCAGCAAAAACAGCATCCCACATTTGCTCAGCATATTTATTCTCAAAATAAATTTCAAAACCACCAGCACCAGTATAACCTGTTGCCGAAACTACCACATTTTCAACACCAGCAAAAGTTCCTTTTTTAAAAGAATAATATTCCATTGATGCTAAATCAATATCCGTTAAACTTTGCAAAGCATCCGCAGCTTTAGGACCTTGTATTGCTAAAAGTGAAGTTTGATCAGAAATGTTATGCATCTCTACATTACCAGTATTGTATTTTTGTATCCAATTCCAATCCTTCTCAATGTTCGATGCGTTAACCACCAACATATACGTCTTCTCGTCAATACGATACACCAATAAATCATCAACAATACCGCCATCAGTGTTTGGTAAGCAAGAATATTGCACCTTACCATCGTATAATTTCGATGCATCATTACTCGTTACTCGCTGAATTAAATCTAAAGCATCTTCACCTTTTAAAATAAATTCGCCCATATGACTCACATCAAAAACACCAACCCCGTTTCTAACGGTAGCATGCTCTACATTAATACCTTGATATTGTACAGGCATATTGTAACCTGCAAACGGCACCATTTTAGCACCTAGTGATATGTGTTTTTCTGTTAATGCAGTATTCTTCATTGTAATTTATATAATCTTAGCTGGTAAAAATACTAAGAATACCTCAATGTTTTAAGGTTAAGTTAATTTAAAGGAGCTCAATAGTCGAAAAACAAAGGCAGCATTTCATCACAATTCTAGCCCCGCTTGCGTTGCAATATATGTGTGAATTTGTAATGCTGAGCTTGTCGAAGCATCTACAACACAAAAATGATTTCCACTTCCTCGATAGTTATCTGGTAAAAAGGAAATCTGGCTATGTAAAAAAGAAGTAAGACAATGGTAATGGCCTAACTATTCACCAAAATCGTATAAATCTCTAACATCCGCGTTGCATTACCATTAATATCATGGTCTCGTTCTACGGTTTTACGAGCCTGTTTGCCAATTTCTCTCCAGCGGTTAGGTTGAGTAATGCATTGTAAAATCGAACGGTAAAATTCATCAGGGGTATCAGCAATTAAGATATCTTTTCCATGTTGACACTTAATGCCTTCTGCAGCCATAGTAGTAGCAATAATGCATTTTTGCATAGCCATGCCTTCAATAATTTTTACCCGCATACCACTACCCGATAACAAAGGCACAATCATGATGGCTTTAGAATTCATAAACTCTACCGCATCAAAAACTTCACCCTCAACTATTAAATTATCCGAATCGTAATCAAAAAATTGCTTTTGCATATTCTTACCAGCAATGTAAAAACGCAATTCGCCACTTAATTTTTCAATATCTGGCCAAATTTCATCTAAGAACCATTCCAATCCCTCTTTGTTTGGCCGCCAATCCATTGCACCTAAATGGAACAAAGTAGGGAAACTAGTCTTCTTTATATCAACTTGGTATTTTTCAAAATCTATCGCTACTGGAAAAACAGCTAACCGCGTTTGACAACCTAATCTCAATATGTTTTGCCTATCGGAATCGCTTATTGCAAATACTTGATGAAATCGATTAATCTGCTCTGTCTCGTACACCTTTAATCGACGAGATAAAAATTCTAAATATTTTCTACGTGGTGTAAACTGCTCACGTGCTGCCAAACGTTCCCACACATCAAACTCTATATTATGCGCCCTATAAATCAGCTTTGCTTTGCTATTTTCTTTAACAAGATCTAAATAAGGAACAACAAATAATCCCTCAAACTGAATAATATCGAATTCATTTTCTTTTAACACATTCTCTAAAAGTTTAGCTGCATCATCATCGTAAAAACGTGAAACGTTATAAGATTGGTTAGAGAAAATATTGAAGAAAGCACCCCAAATATTTACTTCGGTATCAACATTAAAAGAATGAAAATTGATTCGCTCAAAAATTGGGTCGTAAATATCATCAACATCCACCTTGTGTTTTGATGCATTAATACTGAATAATGAAACCTCTACATTTAGGTTAAGCAAGCCCTTTATGGTATTATACACCACAATTGGATAACCGCTATTTGGTGGAAATGGAACACGATTTGTTAAAATGAGTACTTTCACACCATGAATTTACGAATTATCCTATTGCTTCAAAAGAAAGACTGATTTGAGGATCGCTTACATTAAAAGTTTTACGATGATATGGTGACAAACCAGTTTCAACTACTGCTCTTCTATGTTCAATGGTTGGATATCCCTTATTTTGTTTCCAATTATATGTCGGATACTCTGAATGAAGGTTGGCCATGTATTCATCGCGATGTGTTTTTGCTAAAATTGAAGCTGCAGCGATATTAAGGTATTTTCCATCGCCTTTTACAATACAACAGTGTGGAATATCTGAAAAAGCCTTAAACCTATTGCCATCAATAATTAAATGCTGCGGAATAATCATTAGTTTTTCTATCGCCCTATGCATGGCCAAAAAAGATGCATTTAATATATTAATTCTATCTATTTCTTCGTGGTCTACTGATGCAACAGCCCAAGCTAGTGCTTCTCTTTCAATTATAGGCCTTAATTCGTCACGCTGCTCATGTGTTAATTGTTTCGAATCATTTAGTCCTTCTAAGTAGAAATTTTTCCGTAAAATTACAGCAGCAGCAAACACTGGCCCAGCTAAGCATCCTCTTCCAGCTTCATCGCACCCGGCTTCAATTAACTCTAAATGGTAGCAGTTTAGTAACACTATACAAAGTTAAAAAATAGATTACACAGATTCATTAGATAGATTTATTGGCTTTACTCTAAACAGAAGTATTTTGACCTTTTACATCAAAAGCATCGCGTAAGCCAATAGCTAATAAATTAAACGCATAAACAGTAAGCATAATTGCCAAGCCTGGTAAAATTGCTAAATAGGCTGCATCCATAATGATGTAGCCGTAATGTTCCTTAATCATAGTACCCCAACTTGGCATAGGTGGTTGTGCGCCAAAGCCTAAAAAACTTAAGCCAGTTTCCAATAAAATTGCGGATGCAAAATTAGCTGATGCGACTACTAAAATTGGACCAGCTATATTAGGTAAAATATGTTTTGCAATGGTGCGACTTGTAGAAAAACCCAATGCTTTGGCAGCTTCTACAAATTCTACTTCTTTTAAGGCCATAACCTGTCCACGCACTAAACGAGCAACATCTACCCAAGTTGATAAACCAACCGCAATAAAGATTTGCCAAAAGCCTTTACCTAAAGCAAAAGAAATGGCTATAACAAGTAATAAAGAAGGCAATGACCAAATTACGTTCATAAACCAACTGATATTTGCATCAGTTTTACCACCAAAATAACCCGCAATTGCGCCTAAACTTACACCAATACATAGCGAGATTAATACAGCCATTAAACCTACTGAAAGCGAAACGCGAATACCCAAAATTAATCTACTTAATAAATCTCGTCCGTAAATATCTGTACCTAAATAAAAAGTTTGTGTATACCGATTTGTACCAGAAACTAAAGGATAAGCAATTTCTTCTGCCTGCTCATCATCACCAATATATTCTCTAGCATATACTTTATTTCCTACTTTGCGATAGGAGGTAATTGGAATACTTTTAAAATTTGCTTCTTGTCCGTACAACATTTTCTCAAAAAAATTCACTTTTTTTATGTTGTTGTTTCTGCTGATGATTAAGAAATTGAATGATCTACCAGGTTTTTTATTGGTAATTTGCAAATGCATGGAGTTGGCATAAGGAGTTTGATCTGGCGTAATTAAATAACCTAAAATACCCATTACCATCAATAAAATAATAAATATCAATCCGCCAAACGCTAGTCTATTGCGTTTAAATCTATTCCATATTTTCTTCGAAGGACTGTTATTATTCATCTTAATTATTTAACCATGCGGTCTTTCCAATTGTATTTACCAAAGTTACCAGCAATACCGATATAAACGAAGTAAATAATATGCAGGATATTCATTATTGGCAGTAAAACTAATAATTGTTTCCGTTTAAAGAAGTAAGTTATGCTGTTCAAAAAAATCAATTCTATACCAATTTTACAAATTAATTGAAAAACTAAAAACCATATACTTTCTCCAGCAGGGAAAATAATAGCTAATAGTGTATTTATAATGATACTAAGGTTAAATAGCCAAATACTTATGCCCAAAACAATAACCAATTTGTCTTTATATCGAGTGCTTTTTGATGCCCAACGTTTACGTTGTTGTATAAATTCACTTATTGTTGGTTTAGCATGGGTGTAAACTACTGCATCTTTGTTTTTTAAGAAACCTATTTTTCCTTCGTAAATTGCTGCCATTTTATGCAATAATAATTCATCATCTCCAGATGCTAAATCATCAATTCCTTTAAAGCCACCAACATCAAAAAATGCTTCTCGCTCATAAGCTAGGTTTGCACCATTACATGTACTTGGATTGTTGTTACCAATAGTTGAGGCACCTAAACCAATTAGAAATGAAAATTCTAAGGTTTGTATTCTTTCAAAAAAACTTTTCTCTTCAAAATAAGCCACAGGCGAAGAAATCATTTTATAATGATTAGTTTCATAATAATTTACAATGGTCTTTAGCCAATTGGATCCCATTCTGCAATCTGCATCTGTAGTAATAATGAGGGTTCCGGTTGCTTCTCCTATAGCAGTTTGTATTGCCTTTTTCTTGTAAGAGTTTAAAGCATTTGCTTCATTAAGTTGTATTAATTTTACATCTTGATTTGCATAAGAAGCTATAATCTGTGAAGTTTTATCGGTAGAATGGTCATCAATTACAATAATTTCAACTAGATTTTTATCGTAGTCTTGAGCTAAGAGGTCATCGATGGTTTTACTTATTTTGTCCTCTTCATTACGAGCGGCAATTAATATAGAAACCTTTGTTTTTGCAACGTTGTCATTCCGTTTATACGGAATAATTTTTGCCCAACCTCGTATAAATGTACTAACTACAAACACATAAATTAGGGTTAAAAAAACGGTAAAATAACTAAGTACGCTGATTACTTCCAAAGAAATTGAGTTTAAAAACGAAATAAGATCCTAATATAGCAGGAATTATAATATTGATGAGCCAAATACTTGCAATACATGCTACAACTGCCGTGTTTTGTTGCGTTACATATTTAAAGAAAAATAAGGCTGTAACACTTCTAATGCCAATATCTAATAAATCTAATGAGGGTAATGAAGATTGAACAAAAAATAAAATACTGACTAACATCATGATGTCTAAAAAACGAAGCTCGGGAATAAGCCACAAAAACATGATAAAATATTGGGTACTGAAAACAAAGTAACGAGCTAAACAAAAGAGTAAAATTTTAAGTAATTCTGTTTTTTTATAGCGAGCTAAAATGGAATAGAATTTTTTATACTTTCTGGTAAAACGCATGGATAATAAAATTCCATTTAACCACTTTATATTGAAGAAGAATATAATAAAGAACAAACAAAACCCAATTGCTATAGCGCAAACTGCTAAAAACAAGCGATGGTCTATTGGAGTAAATCTGTAAATAAAAATACAAACGGCAATTGCACCAAAAAAATTGGTTAGCACTAACTGTCCAATGTTACCCACTGCCATAGCTACTACACCAACTATCCTTCTTTTGGGCGAAAGAAAAAATACTCTTCCTCCGTATTCTCCCAATCGGTTTGGCGTAAAAACTGCCCAAGTTAATCCACAAAAAACAGATTCGATGGCCAGCCATATACTAATTGGTTCGACTTGTTTGATTAATCGTTTCCATTTTACAGCTTCTAACCCCCAATTTATAAGCATTAAAGCAATAACAATAGAAAGTATTGTCCAGATTTGAGATTTAGGCATTGCAGTTAATAGCGAGATAAATTTCTTTAAATCGTTATTAGCGATCAGTTTTACATAGATAAACCAAAATGCAAAAACTACAATCGCGATTTTAATACTGATGGAAAATATTTTTTTGTATTGAGGTGTCAAATTTTTGCTTTTTGATTGTGCAAATATGCTTAATATTGTTTTATGTTGGTTGAAAAAAAGGAACGTGTTATCATGGGGATCGACCCAGGTACAGCCATTATGGGTTACGGTATTGTTTTAGAAAAGGGAAATAAAATTGAGTTGGTTGGCATGGGCATTGTAAAAATGAATCATTTAGAGGATCACTTTTTAAAACTTCAACGCATTTTTGAAAAAACAATTGCTTTAATTGATGAATATAAACCTGATGTTTTAGCTATTGAAGCTCCTTTTTATGGTAAAAACATTCAGGTAATGTTAAAGTTGGGTAGAGCTCAGGGAATTGCAATGGCTGCTGCTTTATCAAGAAATATCTCGGTTACGGAATATGCTCCTCGAAAAATTAAACAATCTATAACTGGTAAAGGAACAGCCAGCAAAGAGCAAGTTGCCGCAATGTTACAACGATTGTTGGGCTTTCAAGAAACTCCTGAATTTTTAGATGCTACAGATGGTTTAGCTGTTGCTGTTTGTCACTCTTTTCAGCGAATTAGCACTGCTGGAACTGGTAAATCTTATTCTGGTTGGGATGCTTTTGTAAAAGATAATAAGAAGAGAATTAAGTAATAGTACTTACCTTATCTACTTGGTACACAAAATTCAATTTAACAGGTTCTCCATAATAGGCTACTTCTAACTCTCCAATCTTTTTAGCGCCTAATTTTTCTGCAGCTTTTTGAGAACGGAAATTAGTTTCGCCAATGTGTAGGATTATTTTATCTACAAATTGAAACGCGTAGTTAAACATTAAGTTTTTTAAAGCTTTGTTATGACCTTTGCCCCAATAATCTCGTCCAATAAAAGTATAACCAACAGTCACAGAACTGTTTTCTTCATCTAATTCGTAGTACCTAGAGCTTCCAACAATTTTTCCGGTTTCTTTCTCATACACTAAAAAAGCACCTTTAGATTCCATTGCTCCTTTAAAGAAATTTTGAAACACTTCTCTTTGATAACGATTTTTATTAGGATGCTGTTCCCAAATTAGTGGATCTGAAGCTACTGCATATAACTTTTCAAAATCTTCATCTTGCAATGGAACAATCTTGATCAGATCATTTTCAAGTGTGGGTTGTAAATTAAATTCCATTAGTTAATTATTTGCTAAGTTTTTTAATTGGCTTTAATAGCAACTTTTTAAACTCAACCTCAGCGCCTTCCGCTTGCAATGCAATCTGTCCTTTATCTACCGTACAATTCGTTCCCTCATTAACTAAAAACCCGTTTACCCAAACTTTTACCGAATTTTTAAAACATTCAATCACCATTTTATTCCATTCGCCTAAAGGTTTTTCGCTGCCGTCTGTTAGGTTTTTAATTCTGCGTAACTTATTTCCATTAACACCCCAATTTTCCTTCGGTCCACGACGAGCTTCCATATCAGGAACAGTAATATCTTCCTCAATACACCAAAAATCTCCAGCATCTTGATGTTGCATTTGAACTTCTAAAGATTTTGGAAACATGCCATACAATGCTCTCGGCGTTGAAGCATGAATTAATACACCGCAATTTCCAGGTTTCCCCGCAAAGCGATATTCAACTTCCAAACGATAATCTTTATAAATGGCATCTGTAATTAAGTGACCTCGTGGATCGCCAAGACTAACCAACAATCCTTTTCTTACAATAAAAGCATCAGGAGTTTTTGGATCTTTATCTTTAGCTGGTACATCTGCATGCCAACCGTTTAGAGTTTTCCCGTCAAAAAGACTTTTTTGTTGAGCAAAAGCTGAAGATATAGATAATCCAATTGTAATAAAAATAAGGATGAGCTTGAATTTTTGCATGATTTTTAGGTTTGATCTTCTCAAATATAATCATCTAAATTAAAAAAGCCATTTAGCTTTAACTAAATGGCTTTGTATAAAATAAGTTTTTACTTTACTTAATCTTCTACAGTTTCATTATTTATTCCGACCTCATCTTTAACTTCTTCTTTAAAATAACGTTTTTGGAAAATTAAAATGGCAATTACACCAACTGAAATTGCAGCATCTGCTAAATTAAATACTGGTCTGAAAAACTCAAATGATTCGTTGCCCCATATAGGAAACCAAGAAGGAAATGTTCCTTTAACAATTGGAAAATAAAGCATATCTACTACTCTTCCATGGAAAAGAGTTTCATACTTATAAATCACGCCATAAAATACAGAATCGATAATATTACCTAATGCTCCTGCAAAAATCAAGGCCACATTTAATATTAAGCCACGGTGATATTTGCGTTTTATTAAATAATGCAAGCCATATCCAATTCCAATCACAGCAAGCACTCTAAATAAGGATAAAGCCAGTTTGCCAAATTCACCACCAAACTCTAATCCAAATGCCATCCCATTATTTTCGGTAAAGTGGATAATAAACCAATCGCCAATAATTTTAAATTCCTGACCTAAAAACATATGTGTTTTAATCCAAGTTTTTAAAACCTGATCGGCAATTAAAACCAGAAAAATAAGTAGTAAGGGTTTTGTATAGCCTTTCATTAACCTTGTTTCAATTTAGCTTCCATGCTCAACGTAGCATGAGGTACAGCACGTAAGCGTTCTTTTTGTATTAACTTTCCAGTTTCTCTACAGATACCATAAGTTTTATTTTCAATGCGCACTAAAGCAGCCTCTAAATTATCAATAAACTTTTTTTGACGAGCAGCTAATTGGTTAATCTGTTCTTTTTCTAAAGTTGCAGAACCATCTTCGAGTGTTTTGTAAGCACCAGAAGTATCTTCAGTTCCGTGCGAATTTGGGTTACTTAACGACGAGGTTAGTGAAAGAAACTCTTCTCTTGAACTTTTTAATTTTCCTTGGATCAGCTCTTTAAACTCTTGTAATTCGCTATCAGAATAGCGGGTTTTCTCAGTTTTTTCCATATTATTTTATTGTTTTGCAATCGAAATTTGTAGTTCAACATCTTCGATTACTATTTTGTTTCCATTATCTATGCTTTCTGACAAAATTAGGTCATTAGCTAATATTTCTGCGCAAATGTAGGCTTTGTTTTGCATTACTGCGTCCGCAATAATATTATCGTGTTGTAAATTTACAGTAATGCGATCCGTAACTTCAAAATTCAATTCTTTTCTCAAGTTTTGAATGCGATTAATTAACTCACGCGATAAACCTTCTTGTTTCAACGCAGTTGTAATACTTACATCTAAAGCAACGGTTAAATTCCCCAAATTGGTCACTTGCCAACCTGGAATGTCTTCAGCAATAATTTCTACATCACTTAGAATGATCGAGTAATTTGTGTTAGGTATTTCAATAGAACCTTCTTTTTCAAATTTAGCTAAATCTTCTTGCGAAATATTTTGAATCGCGTCAGCGACTAATTTCATATCCTTACCAACTTTTGCACCTAAAGCTTTAAAGTTTGGTTTTACTTTTTTCTTGATAAAACCAGCGGTATCTTTTATGAAATCTATTTCTTTAATGTTAGTTTCCGATAAAATTAAATCTTTAACCAATTCAACTTTGGTTTGGAAATTATCATCTAGTACTGGAATTAAAACCTTTGCCAAAGGTTGACGAACATTAATTCCCATTTTCTTTCTCAACGATAAAACCATCGAAGAAATGTTCTGAGCCAATTCCATTCGTTCATTTAAATCGTAGTCGATTAATGTTTCATCAACTTCATTCCAAATAGTTAAGTGAACAGATTTTGCAGTATGAACTTCAGGATTTGCTTCTGTTAGTCTGATGTATAACCAATCTGCAAAGAACGGAGCAATTGGGCTCATGATTTGAGAAATGGTCATTAAACAAGTAAATAACGTTTCGTAAGCTGCTTTTTTATCTTCCGTCATTTCGCCTTTCCAGAAACGGCGACGAGATAAACGAATGTACCAGTTACTTAAGTGTTCGTCAACAAAAGTTTGGATTGCTCGAGCTGCCTTTGTCGGTTCATAAGCTTCGTAACTTTCATCAACTTCTTTAATTAAAGTTTGCAATAAAGATAAAATCCAACGGTCTAATTCACTTCTTTGTGCAATTGGCGTTTGATTTTCTAAATCAATTTCAAACTTGTCGATATTTGCATAAAGTGCGAAGAATGAGTAGGTGTTATAAAGTGTTCCGAAGAATTTACGGCGAACTTCATCTAACCCATCAAGGCTAAACTTCAAGTTATCCCATGGTGATGCATTTGAAATCATGTACCAACGCGTAGCATCGGCACTATACGTATTTATTGTGCTGAATGGGTCAACTGCATTGCCTAAACGTTTAGACATTTTGTTGCCATTTTTATCTAACACTAGTCCGTTAGAAACCACATTTTTATATGCAACACCTAAATTGTTTACGTGTTTATTAATTGCTTTTATTTCATCGCTACTTTCGCTTAACATTACCGCAATTGCGTGTAAAGTAAAGAACCAACCACGAGTTTGGTCAACACCTTCAGCTATAAAATCTGCTGGATATGCATTTTCAAATTCTTCCTTGTTCTCAAAAGGGAAGTGCCATTGTGCATAAGGCATCGCACCGCTATCAAACCAAACATCGATAAGGTCTAATTCACGAGTCATTTTTTCTCCATTCGCAGATACTAAAATCACATCATCAACATACGGACGGTGCATGTCTTTTAGCTCAAAACCAGTAGACATAAAACCAGCATCAATAGATTTTTTGATTTCTGCATTCAGTTCCGATATAGAACCAATGCATTTTTCTTCCAAACCATCCGCTGTGCGCCAAATTGGTAATGGTGTACCCCAATAACGGGAACGAGATAAATTCCAATCCACCAAATTCTCTAACCAGTTGCCAAAACGACCAGTTCCAGTAGCTTCAGGTTTCCAGTTAATGGTTTTATTTAATTCAACCATTTTCTCCTTAACGGCTGTTGTTTTGATAAACCAGCTATCCAATGGATAATATAAAACTGGTTTGTCTGTACGCCAGCAATGCGGATAAGTGTGAACGTATTTCTCTACCTTAAAGGCTTTATTTTCTTCTTTTAATTGGATGGCCAACTCAACATCAACAGATTTTTCTGGCGCATCGCCATCTGCATAATATTCGTTTTTAACGTATTTACCTCCATAATTACCACCTAAAGATGCAATGAATTTTCCTTGTAAATCTACTAAAGGGACAGCGTTACCTTTATCATCTAACACCAACATTGGTGGAACTTCTGGTGTCGCCAATTTAGCAACACGAGCATCATCAGCACCAAAAGTAGGAGCAGTGTGCACAATACCAGTTCCATCTTCCGTGGTTACGAAATCACCAGCAATTACCCTAAAAGCATTTTCTGGGTTTTGATAGGGAAGGGCATAAGGCAATAATTGTTCATATTTAATGCCAACTAAATCAGCGCCAACAAATTCGGCTAATACTTGATAAGGGATTTTTTTATCTTCTGCTCTGAAGTTGTTAAAATCTTCATCAGCTTCTGCTAAAAAGTACTTGCCAGCAAACTGTTTACCTACCAAAGCTTTTGCCAAGATAACTTGGATTGGCTCAAATGTATATTGATTGAAAGTTTTAACTAAAACGTAATCAATTTTTGGTCCGACGGTTAAAGCAGTATTACTTGGTAAAGTCCAAGGAGTAGTTGTCCAAGCTAAAAAGTGAACCGTTCCAAAGGTTTTTAAAGCAGCTGGTAAAGTATAATCAATTGCTTTAAATTGAGCAACAATAGTGGTATCACTTACATCGCGGTAAGTTCCAGGTTGGTTCAATTCATGTGAACTTAAGCCAGTTCCTGCAGCAGGCGAGTAAGGTTGTACGGTATAACCTTTATATAATAATCCTTTTTCGTAGAACGATTTTAATATCCACCAAAGAGTTTCGATATATTCGTTGTGATAGGTAACGTATGGTTTTTCTAAATCAACCCAATAACCCATCTTTTCGGTCAAGTCATTCCAAACATCAGTATAACGCATTACCTCTTCTTTACAGGCTGAGTTATATTCTTCAACAGAAATTTTCTTGCCGATATCGTCTTTGGTAATACCTAATTTTTTCTCCACAGCAAGTTCTATTGGAAGACCATGCGTATCCCATCCGCCTTTGCGTTTAACTTGGTAACCTTTTAGGGTTTTGTAACGGCAAAAAATATCTTTAATAGCACGAGCCATTACGTGGTGAATACCAGGCATTCCGTTTGCAGAAGGCGGTCCTTCGTAAAAAGTGAATGGGTTAGCTTTTGAACGAGTTGAAATGCTTTTTTCAAATATCATTTCTTCTTTCCAAAACTTAAGTATTTCTTCTCCTATTTTAGCTAGTTCTAAAGTTTTAAATTCCCTATACATCAATCAAGTATCTCCAAAAATTAAAGGATGCAAAGCTAAGGTTTTAGAATGAATTTTGGTAGTTTTGAAGTCAATTTGTTTTATGGATAAAAGACTAAAAACCGGACTAATATTTATGGTAGCTGCAGTGGTATTAATGCCTGCTGCAATTTTGCTTAAAAATAGCAATGAAACATTAACTGTGGTGTTGCTTATTTTTACTATGTTATTAGAACTTATTGGTTTAATCTTTGTTATAATGAGCATGTTAAGAAGAAAAAAAATCTAAAAGCTTAGGTTATGATAAATGCGTTAAGATTAAGAAAAGGTGTTATTGCAATTATTTTAGGAATAATTGCGCTTATTGTTGCTCAAATAATGAGTAGTAAGCATATTGAAAATAGCAATATTGTTTTAGCTATTTCTGGAGTTCTTTTAATTGTAGGATCTTTAGTTCTTTTATATCCGATTTTATTTGCCAAAAAAGTTGATAATGAAGGAGAAGTGGTTGAACTAAAACCTGTTGAAAAAGAACCTTTAGAAGGAGAGAATGTAGTTTAATTTACAGTGTTTTTCCAGTGGTCTGCTGTCATTTGGAATTTAATTTCTCCTTTTCAATGTGTTCCAATTATCTTCCAACCTGCTTTTTTATAGAATTGCTCTGCTCTGGTATTTGGTGAAGTTCCAAGCCAAACATTAATATTTGTTTGACTGAAATACCAATCTAACATCATATCATGAAGTTTTCTTCCAATACCCTGTCTTTCAAATTCAGGAGCTAAAAACAATGCCCAAATATTATTTTCTTTTAAATCTACTATGGAAAAACCTACAATTTCAGAATTAATTTCACAGACCCAACCTTTTCCTCGATTCAAAATGTAGTCTTCAACATCCCTGTCAGGCACCAAATTTGGGTCAGATAAAGTATTTTCTTTAACCGAGTTTCTAACTAGTTGAATTTGTTTAATATCTTGTATTGTCGCTTCCCTAAAAATCATTCTATAATTAATGATCAATCTTTTCTTCATTCATCGCCGCTTCATCTGCTGGTATTAATTTGCGAGCTTTCTTAGCATCTAACCATAACATTAATGCTGGTAATAAGGTTAAATTGAAAACCAAGGCCACAATTAAGGTAATAGAAAGTAATAAACCTAAAACTACTGTACCGCCAAAAGTTGATGCAGTGAAAATGCCAAATCCAAAAAATAAGATTAATGCAATGTGAGTCATGCTTACCCCTGTTTCTCTAATTGTATCTGAAACCACTTTCACAACACTATAATTTGTCAAAGTTAATTCTTGCTGATAGCGTGTTAAAAAGTAAATAGTTTGATCAGAAGCTAAGCCAAAGGCTATTGTGAAAATTAAAATTGTTGATGGCTTAAGTGGAATATTAAAATAGCCCATCAGCCCTGCTGTAATTACCAAAGGAACAATATTTGGTAATAAAGAGATGAACATAATGCCTAAGCTTCTAAACTGTGCCAAACGCAAAAGTGAGATTAAAACAATTGCTAATCCGATACTCTCGAATAAATGTTTTAACAGATAATCTGTTCCTTTTGAGAAAATAATACTCGATCCTGTTAATTCAACATTATATCTTTTAGGTGATAAAATAGAATCAATTCTAGGTTTAAGTTCTAGCAAAACTGCATCTAATCGCTTTGAACCAATATCAGCCATTTGAAAACTTACACGAGCAGTTTGCTTATCCTTATCTACAAAATTGGTGAGCATATTTCCATTGCCTTTACCAGAGTTGGCAGCATAGGCTAATATGAAATTCTTTTCAATATCTGTTGGTAAACGATAAAATGTAGAATCGCCATTGTAAAAAGCTTGAGAAGCATATTTTAATCCAGTGTTTAAAGAAATAGAACGTGAAAATTCTGGATAGGAAGCAATCATGCGCTCCATTTTATCAATTTTATTTAGTGTTGAAATACTTAAAATTCCATTTTTCTTTTTAGTGTCAACACTAATTTCTAATGGTAAAATTCCTTCAAAATTCTTTTCAAAAAACTTTAAATCTGTTAAAATTTGAGAACTTTTAGGTAAATCATCTACCACATAACCATTTATATTTATTTTATAAATTCCGATAAATGATATAGCAGTTAAAATAAGTGTCACAACATAAATTAATACACTTTTATTTTGAACTAATACATCAGTTTTTGCTAATAAATGATCTAAAAAATTAGGGACATGCTTAGCATTTGCTTTACCTTTTGGTATTGGCAAATAGCTAAAAATAATTGGAATTAAGCATAAACACATTAACCATGTAAACATTACATTTAAAGCGGCTACACTACCAAATTGCATTAATAATTCGCTACCAGTAAAATATAAAACGCCAAAACCAATTGCTGCGGTTACATTTGCAATTAATGTGGTAACGGCAATTCTTTCAATAGTAATGGCGAGGGCTTTTTGTTTATCGCCATGTTTTTTGAGTTCATTATGGTATTTATTTAACAACAAAATACTATTTGGAATACCAATAATTACAATCAGTGGCGGAATTAATCCTGTTAAAATGGTAATCTCATAACCAAATAATACCAAAGTGCCAATACTCCATATAACACCCATAATTACCACCAAAATAGGGAAGAATACGGCGTAAAAACTTCTGAAGAAAATCAATAATATTAATGCAGAAACTAGAATGGACAGGCCTAAGAAAAGTACAAATTCGTTAGAAACTAATTTACTTGTTGCGGTTCTAATAAATGGCAATCCAGATAAATGAACTTGTATGTTTGTGCTTTTTTCAAAGGCTTTTGCTTTTGCTTCTATTTCTTTTAATATCGGGTTTCTGTTAACAGAATTTAATATTTTAGGATCAAAAGTGATGGCCATTAATGTAGCGTTACTTTCTTTATTAAATAACAATCCACTATAAAAAGGCATTCCTTGTATCTTGTTTTTTAACGAATCCATTTCCGTATCCGTTTTAACTAAACCATTTGGAATTGGACTAACCATGAATTTTTGATTAACTGTGTCTTTTTGCAATTCAAACAGCTTTCCTATAGATAAAACACCTTTTATTCCTTTTAATTTTTGGATTTCATCTGATAATTGTATCCACTTATTATAGTTTTCTTTTTTGTAAATACCTGGGCTTTGAACGCCAAGAACCATTACACTTCCATCTTCTCCAAAAGTCTTTTTAAACGCGTTATACTTAATAAAAACCGAATCTGTTAATGGTAAAATTTTACTGCCAGCGTAAGAAAGTTTTAAATTTCGAGCATGCCAAGCCATAAAAATGGTTGCAACAAGAAAAAAAAGTATAATAAGAATTCGGTTTTGAAGTATAGCTCTGGAGAGTTTAGCCCACATAATCAACTGCGTTTTAAAAAAGTAAAGAAAGTATAAAAATGGCTTAATGCAAAATCTACACCGATATTTCGCTTTAGTTTAACATAAAAAAAGTGGTATTGTTTTGTATTGAAATACATCATCCCACAATTTTGATGTATTTTAGCATTATCATGAAAAGGTTTTTAAAGAGTTTTTTGTATGCATTAAAAGGTTTAGCATATGCTTTTAAAACGCAACTAAATTTTAAAATTCATTGCTTTTCTGGAGTTTTTGTAATTGCATTAGGATTTTACCTCAATCTATCCATTATAGAATGGTTGTGGATTAGCTTGGCAATTGCATTGGTTCTAGTTTTAGAATTAATTAATACTGCAATAGAGGTTTTGGTAGATTTAGTGTCGCCACAGCAACAGCCAAAAGCTGGAGCAATTAAAGATATTTCAGCAGCTGCGGTTTTAATCTCAGCTTTGCTTGCTTTAGGTATCGGATTACTTATTTTTGTGCCAAAGTTGATTTAGTAAATGCTGCACAAAACTCGTGGAATTGTTTTAAAAACTACTTTGTATAGCGAGAGCAGCGTAATTGTTCAAGTTTTTACGGACAAGTTTGGCATACAATCGTACTTAATTAATGGCGTAAAAAAGGCAAAAGCTAAGATACCGATGAATGTTTTGCAGCCTTTACATTTATTGGATTTGGTAGTATATCATAAAATGAATACGCAAATTCAACGCGTAGCCGAAGCTCGGCCATCGCCAGTTTTTCGCTCTATTCCTTATCATGTCATCAAAAATACAATTGTTCAATTTCTAAATGAAGTACTCTATAAAAGCATCCGACAGCAAAATACAGATGAAAACCTTTTTGACTTTATTTATAATGCGATGATTTGGTTTGATGAAACGGATGAACTGAGTATAAATTTTCATTTAGCTTTTTTGCTTAAACTATCTCGATTTTTAGGTTTTGCTCCACATGCTCAAACTCGCACCGATCAAAAATATTTCGATTTGCAAGAAGGAGATTTTACTTCTATACCCCCAATTCACCCTAATTTTATTCATAAAACTGAAGCCGATTACTTTTTATTGTTATTTACCACTCCATTTGAAAGACTAAATGAAATAAAAATCGATAATAAAATTAGGCGATTAATTTTAGATAAAATATTGGTTTACTATATGTTACATACGGCTTCTTTTGGGCAAATTAAATCTCATCAAATATTAGAAGAAGTGCTTTCTTAAAAAAAGTAAAATTATTTTTGCAAAACAGTTAGAAGACACTATATTTGCAATCCCAAAACGAAGGAACACTTATTAAGTTTTGAAGTAAAGGGATAATAAAAGGGAGCTTAGCTCAGCTGGTTCAGAGCACCTCGTTTACACCGAGGGGGTCGGGGGTTCGAACCCCTCAGCTCCCACCAAAAGCCTTAGAGAAATCTAAGGCTTTTTTATTTTAAAAGCATACATTTAGTAAAAAATCCTTTCATACTTATGGATAGTGCTCGCAAAAGAAGAATTGTATCTCTTATCATTATCGTGGTAATCGCAATAGTTATTGCCAAAGCTTGCAATTTTAACATTGAAAATATATTTTCAGGTAATTCCTAAACTATCTTTTAGCTAAAAAATGTTAACCCTTAGTTAATATCTGCACCTGATTCTGATTTTCTTTTTCTATTTTTAAATCCATGAACTTTAAACTAGGGGTAGCATGGTTATTAATACTATTTGGCCTTAAATCAGTTGCACAGCAAAAGCACGAATCCTATACACAAAAATTAGAAGGCACAAAACTTTCATTTGATATGCAGGCCATACCAGGTGGAAATTTTTTAATGGGGAGTAAAAATGGCAATGCCGATGAAAAACCAATTCATAAAGTAAAACTCGATCCATTTTGGATGAGCAAAGTGGAAGTAACTTGGGATATTTTTGAACCCTTTCTTTACAAAGATTACGAAGTAAACAACACTGTATCTGTTTCTGCACAAGTTGACGCCGTTACTCGACCAACAAAGCCGTATTTAGACATGACTTTTGGGATGGGAAAGCAAAATCATCCTGCGCTTGCAATGACTCAATATAATGCGATCCAGTTTTGTAAATGGTTGTATGCTAGAACAGGTGTTTTTTATCGCTTACCAACTGAAGCAGAATGGGAGTATGCTTGTAAGGCAGGAAGTAATGAAGATTATTACTTTGGGAACGACAGCAAAAAATTAAACGAATATGCGTGGTTTGGTTCAAACAGTGAAAAGAAAACGCATGAAGTTGGTTTAAAAAAACCAAATGCTTGGGGTTTGTATGATATGCTTGGAAACGTTGCAGAATGGACATACGATGAATATAAACCTGATTTTTATGCGAGTTCTGGTCAAACGGAAGTTAATAACCCTATAGCAGTTGCTGATAAATTATATCCGTTAGTTATTCGTGGAGGTTCTTATGAAGACGATGCAAAAGCACTTCGCTCTGCAGCAAGAAGAGCATCTGATCCAGTTTGGAAGCAAATTGATCCTCAAATACCTAAAAGTAATTGGTGGTTTCCAGAGGCTCCGTTTATTGGCATACGCTTAGTACGACCATTTAACGCTCCTACAAAAGAAGAAATTGATGCTTATTATAATCGACCTCCAATAGCAGATTACTAACTAAATATACACACCTGATAAACCAAAACTAATGAACGACAACAACAAAACACACAACGAACGTAGAGAATTTTTAAAAGCCTCTGCACTTGTAGCTGGCGGCGTATTGATGAGCGGCTATTCTTGGGCAGGCATGCCTTCTTCTAACGATGATACTATTAAAATTGCTTTAATAGGTTGTGGAGACAGAGGAACGGGAGCTGCTTTTCAAGCTTTAAGTACTAAGTTTAATTTAAAATTGGTAGCAATGGCCGATGCTTTTCAAGATCGCCTTGATAATAGTTATAAAGCTATTTCCACTAAATTTGGAGCTAAAGTTGATGTGCCTAAAGAGCGTCAGTTTGTAGGTTTTGATGGCTATAAACAAGCTATTGCTTTAGCAGATGTAGTTTTATTGGTAACTCCTCCAGGTTTCAGACCAATTCATTTTGAAGAAGCCATAAAACAAGGAAAACATGTTTTCATGGAAAAACCTGTAGCAGTAGATTCTCCAGGAATTAGAAAAGTTTTAGCAGCAGCAGAATTAGCAAAACAGAAAAAACTAAATGTAGTGGTAGGCTTGCAACGCAGATACCAAACCAATTATAGAGAGGTTTTAAAGCGAATTGAAGATGGTAAAATAGGAGATATTGTTTCTGGACAGGTATATTGGAATAGTGGTGGCGTTTGGGTAAAACCACGTACAGCAAATCAGACTGAAATGGAATATCAAATGCGAAATTGGTATTACTTTAATTGGTTATGTGGAGATCACATTGTAGAACAACACGTACACAATATAGATATCGCAAATTGGGTAAAAAATGCGTATCCAGTTTCTATTCAGGGTACTGGAAGTAGAGCTTGGAGAACAGGTAAAAATTACGGAGAAATTTATGATAATCATGCAGTAGAACTTACTTATGCAGATGGTTCAGTAATTTACAGTCAATGTCGACATTTTGAAGGAACAAATAACCGCGTTGATGAGAGTTTTCAAGGTACAAAAGGTAGAGTTTATCTTTCAGCCAATAATTCAGGAATTTTATGGGATCACAATGGCAAAGAACTGTTTAGCCATAATACAAAAGGGAATGCCAACCCTTACCAAACAGAGCATGATGAATTATTTGCAGCAATTACTAACAACGAATATAAATTTTGGGATGCAGAACGAGCAGCTAAGAGTTGTTTCACAGCTATAGTTGGTCGTTATGCAACGTATTCTGGAGAAGTTATTAAATGGGATGATGCTTTGAAAGCTGAAAATAACCTCTTCCCAGATCAATTAAGTTGGGATGCTAAACCAAGAGTTTTACCAGATGCAAACGGACTTTATCCGATAGCAATGCCAGGTAAAACCAAAGTTTTGGGCTAATCGTAAACTTAATGCAATCACATTTAAAATACTTTTTAATAATATCACTTATTTTTCTTTCCGCAGCAAATCGTTTGCCTTTACGTGAGTTTAAAATGAGTGGTTATGCACAAGGAACAAGTTATTCGATCAGCTATTTTGCTGTAGATAGCTTAGTTTCTCAAACGCAAGTAGATAGTATTTTAAATGTGATTGATTTATCAATGTCGCTATACAAACCAAATTCAGCCATTAATAAATTCAATACATCTGAAACAGGAATAGCGCTAAATTCTCATTTTGAAAAAGTAGTAAAACAATCGTTTGATATTTATAAAGATAGCAACGGCATATTCGACATTACTGTTGCACCTTTAGTTCAGTATTGGGGTTTTGGGCCTAAATCATTAACAGAAAAACCAAATACGCAAACCATCGAAAGCTTAATGCAATGTATTGGAATGGATAAACTTGAGCTCACAGAAAATTACTTATCCAAAAAGAAACCCTGCATTAGCATAGATTTAAATGGCATTGCGCAAGGATATTCTGTAGATGTGATAGCAGATTTTATGCTTGCCAAGGGGATTAAAATATTTGTGGTAGAAATTGGCGGAGAATTACGCGTAAAAGGGCCTAAACCAGATGGTAAAACAATGCGCATTGGTATTGAAGGACCAAGTGAAACTCCAAATGCAGAGCCAAGTATTAAACACATCATGTCGTTTACAGAAGGCGCAGTAACTACATCAGGTAATTACCGTAAATATTTAACTAACGGATCAAAAAAAATCTCTCATTTAATTAATCCAAAAACAGGTTATCCGTTAGCTAATGAAATGATAAGTGCAACAGTTTTTGCACCAGATGCACTAACTGCCGATGGTTACGACAATGTACTTATGGGAATGACAGTAAAAGAAGCCTTAACCTTTGTTGAAGCGCATAAAAATTTAGAGGCATACCTCATATATAAAAAATCTGATGGTAAAATAGTCGACACGCTCACCACTGGTTTTAAAAAGATGATTATCAATTAATATGTTATTTAATGTTAATTTCGTAATCATTAAATCTCAATTTTCTATTTTTAAAAGTTATGATATTTATAGAGAATGAACACTTAAAGGTATCTTTTGCAGCAAAGGGTGCAGAGTTACAAAGCATTTTAGGCACAGATAGTTTAACAGAATATATGTGGAGTGGCGACACCAATTATTGGGGTAAGTTTAGTCCTGTTTTATTTCCTATAGTTGGTGCATTAAAAAATAATTCTTATCAATTTGAAGGTAAAACATACCAGTTATCACGACATGGATTTGCTCGAGATATGGAATTTGAATACCATCACATCAATGAACAAGAAATTCTTTTTACACTTACGCATAGCGAAGAAACTTTAAAAATTTATCCTTTTCAGTTTAGATTAAGTTTGCGGTATAAACTCTCACATGCAAGTTTATCCTGTACGTATGAAGTGACCAATCCTGCAGAAAAAGATTTGCTATTCTCTATCGGTGGACATCCAGCGTTTGCTGTTCCTTTAAATAATGAAGGTACATATACAAACTACTATTTGCAGTTTAACAAGGACTCGGAATTAACCTATCATCACATTGTTAATAATTTAATTTCAGATGAAAAATCTGTTTTAAAACTTGATGATGGCAAACTTACTTTACAACACAAGTTGTTTTACGAGGATGCTTTAGTTTTTAAAAAGTTAAAGAGCGATCGTATTTCTATCTTAAACACTAAGAATTACAATGGCTTAGAATTCATCTTTAAGGATTTTCCCTACTTTGGCATTTGGGCCGCAAAAGATGCAGATTTTGTTTGCTTAGAACCTTGGTGTGGCATTGCCGATGGTGTAAATCATAATCAGCAATTAAAAGATAAAGAAGGCATAGTTACATTAGCTCCAAAACAAGATTGGCAAAGAACTTGGCAAGTAACTTTCTTTTAAATAAACTATTTCCTAATGGATTCGAGAAGAGACTTTATAAAAAAAGCGGCATTGTTATCAGGTGCATTTGGTTTGCCTAACGTAATTCCAATGTCTATACAAAAGGCAATGGCTATTAACGCCGAACCTGATAGTACATTTTACGATGCAGAACATATTGTTTTTTTAATGCAAGAAAACCGTTCATTCGATCACATGTTTGGTAAGATGAAAGGAGTGCGTGGTTTTAATGATCCAAGGGCAAAAACACTACCTAATCAAAATAAAGTATGGTTGCAAAGCGATGAAAAGGGGAAAATATATGCGCCATTTCATGTAGATATTAATAAAACAAAAATTACATGGCAGGGTGGTTTAGCACACTCTTGGCCAGATCAAGTTGCAGCAAGAAATAAAGGTAAATACGATAAATGGGTGCCTGTAAAATCTTTAATGACATTGGGCTATTATAAAAGAGAGGATATCCCTTTCTATTACGCAATGGCTGATGCATTTACCATTTGCGATCATCATTTCTGCTCATCGTTAACAGGTACAACACCAAATCGACTCTTCTTTTGGACCGGCACAATTAGACCAGAACAAAATGGGAATTCTGTTGCAGTTGTAAATAATTCGCAAGCCGAATCGCAAGATAATGTGTTTGTAGATTGGCAAACTTTCCCAGAATTGTTAGAAGATAATGGGGTGTCTTGGAAGGTTTATCAAAATGAATTATGGACAGCTAAATTAACCAACTTAGATAAAGACGGAGAAATTGACGATTGGTTGGGTAATTATGGCGATAATCCTTTGGAATATGTTACTCGCCATCACGTAAAACTATCTGCTTATTTCCGTAAAAATGGCGATAAAACCAGTCATCCAGCTTTAACAGTTGATGAAGTTTTAGCGAAATACAATCAGCTCTCGCAACGCGAAAAGAACTTAATTGATAAAGCATTTACCACAAATATTGATAACCCTGATTATTTACAATTAGCACCTTTTACGTTTACAAACGATGAGGGCAAAAAAGAAACGTTAAACATCCCGAAGGAAGATATTTTTGAGCAGTTTAGAAAAGATGTTGATACTGGAAAATTACCAACAGTTTCATGGTTAGTAGCTCCACAACGGTTTTCAGATCATACTAGTTCGCCATTGTATGGAACATGGTATGTTTCGGAAGCGATAGATATTTTAACTAAAAATCCAGAGGTTTGGAAGAAAACTATTTTCATTTTAACCTACGATGAGAATGATGGTTACTTTGATCATTTGCCACCTTTTGTGCCACCAAAACCTGAAGATTTTTCTACAGGGAAAGTAAGTGAGGGTTTAGAAACTTGGGCCGATTACGAATTTAAAAAAGATAGTCCGATAGGTTTAGGTTACCGTGTACCCATGATGGTTGCTTCGCCATGGAGTAAAGGTGGTTATGTGAATTCGCAAGTTTTCGACCATACTTCTTCATTGATGTTTTTAGAGAACTTTTTAAGCCATAAAACGGGAAAGAAAATTAAAAGTAATACTATTAGTCCGTGGCGAAGGGCGATTTGCGGAGATTTAACATCGATATTTAGACCTTATATTGGTGAGAATATTAATACTCCATCAAGGCTGAAAAGAGAAAAAGTAATAGGTGATATTCAAAATGCAAAATCAAAGCCTGCTCAAGTTGTTCCAACTGCGTTAGCAAAGGAAGAGATTGATAAAATAAATTCGTTACCTCCATTTCATAAAAATGCATCTGAATTTGCCCCTGTACAAGAAAAAGGAATTAAACCTGCCTGTGCATTGCCTTATCAATTACAGGTAGATTCGCTTATTAATGTAACTACTATTGAGCTAGATTTTACATCGCTTAAAACGTCGTTTGGTCAGAAACTAGAAAATGTGGGTGCTCCGTTTACTGTTTACACGCCAACTACCTACAAAAAAGAAGCTGGCAAAACTTGGAATTATGCGGTAAATGCGGGTGGTTGGGTTAGAGATAGTTGGGAGATTGAAGATTTTGAAAATGGAATATATAATCTTGTTGTAAATGGTCCTAATGGATTTTTTAGACATTTTAAAGGTGATAAAAATGACCCGCTTTTAAGTTTAGACTGTATTTATGAGCAAAGTGGTATGCTCAAAAAAGCGACAGGAAACATTCAACTTTTGTTTGAGAATATAGAATTGTCGGCTTTGCAAATTCAAATTACAGATGATGTTTATCAAGCAAATACTAAAACGATAACGATTCCTGCGAATAGTAAAAAGACAATAACCTTAAATCTGCAAAAGAGTAAGGGTTGGTATGATTTTAAGGTTGAGGTAAAGGGTAAAACTAATTTCAGTAAACATTATGCAGGCCATGTAGAAACAGGAGAAGATTCTATAACGGATCCTTTTATGGGTGGGATTTTGTAAAAATTAACCTTGTTTTTTGCGTCGGGAGTGAAAAGTCTTTTGGCATATACAACAAGTCTTTTCGTAGGAGCGAGAAGTCTTTTTGCGGTTATGCGATTTTATGATAAAGCACTAACTTTGAATTATGCAACTTACAATACGACCAATTAAGTCAAGCGATAATGCTGAGCTAAGCAAACTTATTAAAAGTGTTTTATCAGAATTTAAAGCGAATAAACCTGGTACTGCTTACTATGATGAAAGTACAAACCATTTGTCAACTGTATTTGAAAACACCAAATCTGTTTATTGGGTGATAGAAGAAAATGGAGCAGTAATTGGTGGTGGAGGCATTTTTCCGACAGAAAATTTACCTGAAGGGACGTGCGAATTAGTTAAACTTTATTTATATCCAGCAGCTAGAGGAAGAGGTTTGGGTAAAGCCATTATGGATAAATGTTTTACATCTGCTAAAGAATTAGGTTACGAAAATATTTATTTAGAATCTATGCCCGAGTTAAATCAGGCGGTAAGTATGTATGAACGAATGGGCTTTGAAAAATTATGTAGCTCGTTAGGTAATTCTGGACACTTTGGCTGTGATATTTGGATGGTGAAGAAGCTGTAGCAAGCTCTGTTTTTCATCCAGAGTGAATATTATTAGATTCCTAGTGCCTCGGAATGACAGATCTTTTTATAAACTACTCTAATAGCAAATCATCTTCCTCATCTCCTAGGCTTAATTGGATATTATCATTGCCAGAAATCCCTTCGATGGAACCACGAATATGAGCTGCATTTAACAATACCTTTTCTAATTGTTTTTCTCTGCTTTTCCATAAACGTTCCATGGCATCGCGTTCACGTTGAATAGATAATTTCATACTCATAAAACCTTCACGAATAGCTTTCCATTGTCCAGAAAATTCATTTCCGTTTAGGTAATCGTACAGCATGTGCATTTTATCACCTTTGTTTTCTTGCGTTTTAGTGGCACCAAATAATTTTACAATTCCATCTCTCAAAATGTAAGAGACGGCTTTAACTTCATCAAAAGAGCAAATCCACACGCCATCTCGTTCTCCAAAACAATCCATCCCCTTTGGGTAAGCTTGTGTTACTATAACAGCCACATCTACGCCCATGCTGCGCATATCTTTTTTCAATTTCTCAATCCATTCCATCGAAAAATCTTTAGTGCGTTTGCTTTCGTAAATAATTTTACCACATTCTTGTCCGAATTGGTTGCGCACATTATGTACACAATCTGCCCCACGAACACCCTTGCCAACTTCCTCAATTAAATCGAATGGGAATGTATTTCGAAGCAATTCTTCCAAAATTAATTCTTGTACTTCACCTTGCAATTGCATAGAACCTTGCTCCGCTTTGCGCTTCATTTCTTCAGCCAGTTTCTTTTGGTCGTCTAGTTGTTTTTCTAATTCTTTTACACGAAGCTGATGCTCGGTATCTTTCAAATTATTTTTCTCTAATTCTTGCTTGCGTACTTGGGCGACTAATTCTTCACGTTGTTCTTGCAACTTACGTTGGATACTCAATTCCAATTCAGCTTCGCGATTTTTGATCTCTTGTTCTTTTTTTAAAAATTCAATTTCCTTACCGCGAGCTAACTTTAATTTTTCTTCATTTTCTTTGTTGGCATCATCCAACATTTTTAATTTATTTTCAAAATCTGCACTAATTGTTTTACGTAAATTTTCTGCCATCGATGTTTGCAAAGCAGCTTTTTCTTGTGCTAATTTTTGCTCAAAAGCTAGTTCTTGTTGCTTTTTTTGCGTATTATATAATTCTTCTTGTTGTTTTTTTTGAATTTCAAATGCTTGAGATTTTTTCAAGAATTCTTCCTCTTTTTGCTTTTTGTAGCTTAACATTTCTTGCCTCATTCCTTGTTTAAGGTCTTCGGTAATTGCTGCTTCAAGCGGAAAAATATGATTGCAACTAGGGCATTTAATTTCTGTAGACATTTGCTATAATTTTATTAATGCTAAATTTTAGGCGAACTCAAAAATACAGAAATTATGGATAGGTTTTTACAGCCGAATGTCTATTTTTGGTTTCCAACCAAACCCAAATGTTAAGGCAAATAATTAACGCGTATAAAACCTCATTTTCTGGATTAAGTAGAGAAACTTGGCTGTTAAGTTGTGTTATTTTGCTAAATCGCTGCGGATATATGGCGGTGCCTTTTATGGGTTTGTATGTTACGCAATCCTTACATCGTCCAGAATCTGATGCAGGAATTATTATTTCTTTATTTGGGGTTGGTGCTATTTTAGGTGCAACTGCTGGAGGAAAGTTGACAGATATGTTTGGCTTCAGGCCAGTTCAAATTTTTTCTTCAATAATTGGCGGGGCATTTTTCTTGGTGTTTGCTCAAGTAAATGATTTTACTACACTTTGTATTTTATCTTTATTGATTAGCTTTTTTTATGATGCTTTTCGCCCTGCTAATTTTGCTGCAATTGCTGCTTATTCTGCACCAGGAAAAGAAACTCGTTCGTATTCTTTAAATAGATTAGCAACTAATATTGGTTTCTCTTTTGGTATAACAATGGGCGGAATAATTGCTTCTTTTAACTATAAGTTGTTATTTATTGTAGATGGAGTAGTAAGTATTGCTGTAGGTATGGCTATATTTTTACTTTTGCCCGCTGTTAGAGGATTTAGAAAAGCAGTAAAGGAAAAGTTAATTGGCATTACTGTTAGGAAACCTTGGAGAGATGCATTGTTTGTGAAGTTTATTTTACTTACAACCATTTTTGCGACTTGTTTTTTCTTAATGTTTAGGGTTGTGCCAGTATTTTTTAAGCAAGAATGGCATATAAATGAAGCAACGATAGGTTTAATATTAGGGGTGAATGGAGCAATTATTGCTTTGCTAGAAATGGTAATGATTAGCAAATTAGAGAATAAACGCTCTCCTCAATTTTACATTATAACAGGGGTTTTAATTACAGGACTGTCATTTGCAGTATTAATGATACCTAAGTTTTTGCCAATAGTTGTAGCCTTGTTAAGTATAGTTTGCTTTACATTTGGCGAAATGTTTTCTATGCCATTTATTAATACTTTTGTGATCAAAAGAAGTAATGAATTTAATAGAGGTATGTATGCTGCCGGTTTCATGATTAGCTGGTCTATAGCTCAGGTTGTTGCTCCAATTGCAGGATTTTATTTAGCAGAAAAATTTGGCTATAACCTACTTTTTATTTGCATGACGATTATGCTGATGCTCTGTGCTTATGGGTATAGTGCGTTAAATTATAAAGAAGAATCAAAAAATTAATTTTCTAAAAACAATCCTTCTATTTTTTTGTTCATATTAGCATATGAAGAAACGGATACACATTTTAGAAGATGATAAAGATATAGGTTACATCATCGAATTTTTATTAAAAGATGAGGGATATGATTTACAACTTTCCTCTACGTTTAAAGAAATGAAAAAGAAGTTAAAGGATTCTATTCCTGATCTTTTCATTTTAGATGTAATGCTTCCAGATGGAAATGGTATTGAAATTTGTCATGATTTAAAGAATGACATTTTCACTAAACATATTCCCGTTATTGTAATGTCAGCTAATATTAGAAGCAAGCAAATGAGTGAAATGGCTGCGCCAGATGATTACATTAGCAAACCATTTGATTTAGACGATATCGAAAATAGAATTAAAAGATTACTAGATAAAAAAGCAGTGTCATAAGCTTTTGAAAAGATGAACCAGATTTAAAAGTCTGTGTTCATCTTTTTATTTATTGGGTAAATTGCCAAGGCAAACGATCTATTTTATCGCCAATTAGTTGTACACTTTCTGCAGTTAGTTCTTCTTTTGCATATTCTTCCAACATCCAACCACCATCTATTTTTCTGATAAAACCAATCGGTTTATTATCTACTGTAACTCGATATAAGTTTTTATCTACTGATTTTACTTTAACCAATCTTTCACCCAGGCTGTACACCAAATGCTCTTCCATTCGGTAAAACTAAATTTTTATTTTAAACTATTTTAGGTTTTTTGTTTAGCGTTCTAAAGACGACAACCGTTAACAAACTTTTTGTTATTTTGCGCTAACTATGGAAGTCGAAGAAAATCTTTATTATGTTAATCAGGTATTCGAAAAAGTTTCACTCCCTACAAAGGGATTAGTTGAAACGCAATTCGACGAATGTACGTTTATCAATTGCGATTTTACTGAAACAGATTTCTCAAAATGTGATTTTATCAAATGTACTTTTGATGGGTGTAATTTAAGCATGGTAAAATTTGGCCCGATTGGCTTTGACAAAGTTCAGTTCACTAATTGCAAAATGATTGGGGTAGATTTTTCGCATACTAAAGATTTTTTGTTTGCTGTAGATTTTACGAATTGCATTTTAGATTATGCGGCTTTTATGAAGAAGAAAAATCGTAAAAGCCATTTTAATAATTGTTCACTAAAAGGCACTGATTTTTCTGAAGCAGATTTAACGTCTGCGGTATTTGAACGTTGCGATTTAAGTGCTGCAGTTTTTATGCGAAGTATTTTAAACAGTGCCAACTTTACATCAGCCATTAACTTTACTATTGATCCAGAAAAAAATCAACTCAGAAAGGCAAAATTTTCTGCAGATGGCTTGGCAGGTTTGCTCACTAATTATGGCATTGTTGTTGAAGAAAGCTAGCAGATGATTTGATACTAAAAATAAATCGCCATCGTTTCAACCTACGTATTTAATATAAAAATTACATGAATAACTTTAAAAAATTAATTCCGCTCGTACTATTAGCTGCATTACCTTTTCTTTCATTTGGCCAAAAAGCAAATTGGCAAAATTTCGATCTTAAAAAGGATTCTATTTTTGGTATCAGTACCGAAAAAGCATATACTGATTTATTAAAAGGAAAGAAATCTACTCCTGTAGTAGTTGCTGTATTAGATGGCGGCGTAGATTTAAATCACGAAGATTTAAAAAGAGTAATCTGGACGAATAAAAAAGAAATTGCTGGAAACGGTGTGGACGATGACAAAAATGGTTATGCTGACGATTTGCACGGCTGGAACTTTTTGGGAGGTAAAAATGGTTCGGTAGAATTTGAAGCTTTAGAACTTACTCGTTTGGTGCGTAGAGATAATGCCCGTTTTGCAGGTGTAACAGCAGCAACTGTTGCTGAAAAAGATAAAGCAGATTATGAAGCATATATCAAAAATAGAACTGAAGTAGAAAAGGAATTAGCGACTGCGAAAAGTAATTTGGCTGGTATTTCTGGTTTTAAATTCGTGTTGGATGCTGTTGTGAAAAAGATTGGTAAAGAAAATCCAACTAAAGCAGATTTCGAAGCATTTAAATCTACAGATCAACAAGAAATTAGGGTTAAAGATGCAGTACTTGATGTATTAAAGGAAATGGATTTCAAAACTTTTTACGAAACCCAAATTGCTGAAGGTGTAAAATATTACACAGGTCAGGTAAAATATAATTACAATGTAGATTACGACCCAAGAGCTATAGTTGGCGATAATCCTAATGATAGTAAAGAACGTTTCTACGGAAATAACGACATTAAAGGTCCTGATGCTTTACATGGTTCGCACGTTGCTGGTATTATTGGCGCAGATCGTACCAATAAAATTGGTATTATGGGTGTGGCCGATAATGTTTTAATTATGGGTGTACGCAACACGCCAAATGGCGATGAAAGGGATAAAGATGTTGCAAATGCTATTCGCTATGCGGTAGATAATGGCGCAAAAGTATTGAATATGAGCTTTGGTAAAGGATATTCGTGGGATAAAGCTACAGTTGATGAGGCTGTAAAATATGCAGTAAGTAAAGATGTGTTATTGGTTCATGCCGCTGGTAATGAGAACGCAGATATTGATGTAGAAAATAATTTCCCTACCAATAAATATTTAGATGGAAGCGTAGCAAGCTCATGGATTACTGTTGGTGCATCTGGACCAAAAGATGATGAAACCTTAAAAGCAGCATTTTCTAATTATGGTAAAACATCTGTTGATGTTTTTGCGCCTGGTGTTCGTATTACGTCTACCGTACCAGAAAATAAATACATTCAAGAAGACGGTACAAGTATGGCGGCTCCTGTGGTAACTGGCTTAGCAGCTTTAATTCGTTCGTATTATCCAAAATTAACTGCAATGCAAGTGAAAGAGATTATTATGAAATCTGTAGTGAAAGTGAATCATAACGTTTCTACCCTTAAAGGTGCAGATACGGTAAGTATTCCTTTTTCAGATTTATGTGTAACAGGTGGAATTGTAAATGCATATAACGCATTAAAATTGGCGGCAACTTACAAATAGAATTTATAATTGATACAGAAATGAGCCTCGATAATTTATCGGGGCTTTTTTGTGTTTAGGTTCATTAGAAAGCAATAAATTGCTATGCATGCAGAATAAATTTAAAATCGGTTGTTGCAGAAAAGATAATTTATTAGATTTGAGAAACAGCAATTCTAGCCAAGTTAAAAAGTCATCCCATGTCTACAACCATAACCAGAGTATTTGATCTTTTAAAATATAACCTCGAGAATTTTCCTAAGCCAGAATTTATTAGCGGGAAAACCAATGGGAAGTGGAAGAAATATAGTACTCAAGAGTTTTGTGAAGTAACCGATAATCTTAGTAGAGGATTAACCACAATAGGTATCGGGAAAGGAAGTAGAGTTGCGGTAATGTCACATAATAGACCAGAGTGGAACATTTGCGATTATGCAATTATGCAATTGGGCGCTTATCAAATTCCATTATATCCAACTTTAGCAGAGCATGATGTTAAGTTTATTATAGAAAATGCAGAAATTACTGTGGTTTTTGTAAGCGATGAAGCAATCTATCAGAAAGTAAAAGCTGTTGCGAAAGAGTTAAAACACGCTATTAAAATCTACACATTTAACAAAGTTGATGGTACTGAAAACTGGCAAGAGCTGATTGATACTGGTAAAGCTAAACTAGAAATAGATTTAGAAACCTATAGAAATGCAGTAGAAGGCGACGATATTTTAACATTAATTTATACATCTGGTACTACCGGCACACCAAAAGGCGTAATGCTTACGCATAATAATTTGGTGATGAACTTCGAGAAATCAGCTATTATTTTTCCCAAAGAAGTAAAAACAGCATTAAGCTTTTTGCCTTTGTCGCATATTTTTGAGCGAATGATTTCTTACCTGTATGTGTATTCGGGAGTTTCTATTTATTATGCTGAAAGCATGGATACCATTGTTGCTGATATTCAAGAGGTGAAACCAAATGCATTTTCTACCGTACCTCGATTATTAGAGAAAGTGTACGATAAAATCATGGAAAAAGGTAAAGATTTAAAAGGAATTAAAAGAGGTATTTTCTTTTGGTCTTTAGCTTTAGCTGAAAAATACGATGTTAAAAATGGCTGGTGGTACAATTTTCAATTAAGTATAGCTCGCAAATTGGTATTTAAAAAATGGCAAGAAGCTTTAGGCGGTCGTATTGTGGTGTTAGCTTCTGGTGGTGCTGCATTAAATCCGCGATTGGCTCGTATATTTTGGGCTGCGGGAATGCCAGTTTTCGAAGGTTATGGTTTAACAGAAACTTCACCAGTAATTACAGTGAATCATTTTGGAGCAACCATGTTTGGTACGGTTGGACCGGTGATCGAAGGCGTAGAAATTAAAATTGCAGAAGACGGAGAGATTTTAACCCGTGGTCATCATATTATGAAAGGCTATTATTTAAGAGATGATTTAACCGCCGAAAGCATTGATAAAGATGGCTGGTTCCATACTGGAGATATAGGGGAAATTTTACAAGGTAAATTCTTAAAAATCACTGATCGTAAAAAAGAAATTTTTAAAACTGCTGGAGGGAAGTATATCGCCCCTCAAATGCTAGAAAATAGATATAAAGAATCACCATTGATTGAACAAATTATGGTATTAGGTGAAAACAGAAAATTCCCATCAGCTTTAATTGTACCTGCTTTTCCTGCTCTAAAAACATGGTGCGATAAAAAAGGTATAGTCTACACTACCAATGAAGACATGATTTGCAATGAGCAAGTAATAGATAAATTTAACCGCATAATTGCTACTTTAGGAATTGAATTTGGTAAATGGGAGCAAGTGAAACGTTTTGCATTATTGGCAAAAGAATTTAGCATAGACGGTGGTGAACTCACACCAAAATTGAGCTTTAAGCGCAAGGTTATTTTAGAAAAAAATAAAGACATCATTGAAAAGATTTATAAAGATGCAGAGAATTACAAAGTATAAGTTGAAAATTACAGGATTTACCTGCGTAATACTAGCAACAAGCTTATTGTTAAGTTGTGTTGGTGGTCAGCTCGGTAAAAATAACAGTGGCGAATTTAGAAATGGAATGGTCGTTTCTGCAAATGAGATCGCATCGGAAGTTGGTGTAGAAATCTTAAAAAAAGGCGGTAACGCAGTTGATGCTGCAGTTGCTGTTCAGTTTGCCTTAGCCGTAGTATATCCAAACGCTGGCAATATTGGTGGTGGTGGTTTCATGGTGTATCGTTCTGCCAAGGGGGAAATTAATTCATTAGATTTTAGAGAAAAAGCAGGTGCAAATGCAGGTCGAGATATGTATTTAGATGCTGCTGGAAATCCGATAATTGATAAAAGTTTACACGGGCAATTGGCAGCCGGTGTTCCAGGTTCTGTAGCGGGCATGGCCGAAGCACATCAAAAATATGGTCATTTAAAATGGGAAGATTTAATTGCCCCAGCTATACATTTAGCACAAGATGGGTTCAAATTATCCGCAAGGCAGGCTAGAGAGTTAAATGGATTAAAAGGAACATTTACAAAACTAAATCCTTTAGGTACAGCATTGGTAAAAGAAGCTAAATGGGTAGAAGGTGATTTTTTAGCGCAAAACGAATTAGCGAATACCTTGAAATTAATTGCAAGTAAAGGAAGAAATGGTTTTTATGAAGGTGCAGTAGCCGATTCAATTGTAGCAGAAATGCAACGTGGTGGAGGAATTATTACAAAACAAGATCTTGCATCTTACAAAGCAATTTGGCGTAAACCTGTAATTGGAGAATATAGGGGTTATGAAGTAGTGACGATGCCACCGCCTTCAAGTGGAGGAATTGCGTTAATCCAATTGCTAAAGTCGGTTGAACCTTATCCTTTAACTAAATGGGGTTTCAATTCAGATTCTACAGTTCAGTTAATGGTAGAAGCAGAGAGAAGAGTGTATGCAGACAGAGCTGCACATTTAGGTGATCCAGATTTTTACCCTGTTCCTCAAACAAAGTTGATAGAGAACGGATATATAAAACAACGGATGAGTACGTTTAATTGGCAAAAGGCTAGTACAAGTGTAGAGATTAGTGCTGGTGAAATTGCGCCAAGAGAACATGAAGAAACTACTCATTTTTCTATTGTAGATAGAGAAGGAAACGCAGTCGCAATTACTACAACATTAAATGGTTCTTACGGGGCTGGTGTTGTTGTAAAAGGCGCTGGTTTTTTATTGAATAATGAAATGGATGATTTTTCTGTAAAACCTGGTGCGCCAAATATGTATGGATTGGTTGGCGGAGAAGCAAATGCTATTGCACCAAACAAACGCATGTTAAGTTCTATGACTCCTGCAATTGTATCTAAAGATGGAGAATTATTTATGGTAGTTGGTACACCAGGCGGCTCAACCATCATCACATCAGTATTTCAAACAATTTTAAATGTGATCGATTTTAACATGTCGATGCAAAGTGCTGTAAACGCAAAGAAATTCCATCATCAATGGCTACCAGATGAAATTGCTGTAGAAGATAAAGCTTTAGATAGTTTAACCACAGAAAAACTTAAAGCTAAAGGATACAAATTCGTTAATAGAGGTGCAATTGGTAGAGTAGATGCTATTTTAAAAACAAAATGGGGTTATTATCAGGGTGGAGCAGATCCACGTGGAGATGATAAGGCGGTTGGTTGGTAGAGAATAAATCAACAATTATTCATGCAACTATTTAGTAGTTTGTAGCGTCATTTGATTAAACTCATTTTATGAAAATCAAATCTCTACTTCTTTTATTATTTATTTTCACAAGCTCAAGCTTAGTTAAAGCACAAGAGTGCAATTGCATAACCGATTTAGATGAAGTTGCCGCTGGAGTTAAAAAATCACCAAGTTATAAAGACAGTGTAAAAGAAAAAGGAGTAGAATTTTTCTCAGCAGAACTGATAAAGATTAAAGCAGAAATCGCAGCTGATCCAATTATTAAGAAGAACTGTTCTGCCTACATTCAAAAATATTTAAGCTTGTTTAGAGATAAGCATTTGAGTCTGTATTTGGATTATAGTAAAATTAAATCTCAACAAGATATCTTTAATTCAGTTAATTATAAACTAGTACAAACTATTCCTATTGATACCAATCAACTGAATTTTAAAGATGAAATTGAGGGTATTTATCAAGACGTCTACAAAGTATATAAAGTAGCTTTAATAAGAGATGTAGCCAATAAAAGCCAATATTTAGGAGTTGTTTTGTCGACTAAAAACGGCATGTGGAAGCCTAATCAAGTAAAGTTCAAATTGAAATTAAATCAAGATGGATCTTTTGATGGTATATTTTATGATGATATACACTTTGCAAAATATTTTAAAGTTACTTACGCAGATTTAAAATTAAATGGAGTGGAATGGGTTAAACAAGAGCGTTTAAAAAAAGAACCTATCAATCCTTATATCCTGCCCACAAAAAAAAGATGGGATTATCAAAAACTAAACGATTCAACAGATTATGTTTATTTAGGTACTTTCCATGGTACACTAGCGTATCAAACAGATACATTTTATAGAGAACTAATTCCAAAATTAAAAGGTAAAAAGTTAATTATCGATGTAAGAAATAATACTGGTGGCGGCGAACGGAGCTATAACATGTTCCTTAATTTTGTAAATAGCTCAGCATGTGCTGCTAATCAAATTGCCATTATTCAAAACCTTTCATGTGCTAGTGGTGGCGAACATTTTATATTGGCAATGCGCAAAAATCCTAAAGTAAAAACTTACGGAGAAAATTCTGCAGGTTATATGGGGTATGGTTATGGAAATCGATCTAGTATCACCATAAATACATCTTGCTTTAATTATATTTCAGAAATTACGGAAAATAAATATCCAGCATTTAAGATATATGAAACAGATGGCATTCCTCCAGACGTAAAATTATTACGAGATAAAGATTGGGTTGAACAAGTTATTGCATATTTAAGTACAAATAAATAAAAGCCTAGTCCTTACTAATAGGTTCTTCTCCGAATTGGCAATCCAATTTATTAATGCTATACTTCCTCATACATCTACTATACAAGGTCGCATGTATGCTATACAATGGTCTTTGCATGCTTTACAATGACCTTTGTTTGTCTTACAATGACACATGTTTGCTTTACAAAGACGTTTGTTTGCTTTACAATAGCCTTTGTATGTCATACAATGACGTATGTATGCTTTACAATGACCTTTGTTTGCTTTACAATGACCATTGTATGCGGTACAATGTCATGTATTTGTCATGAAAATCAGGGGTTCTTTCCTATTTATTTATATTATTCATGCTTGTAGACCCTTCTTTCGCACTTTCTAATGCTTAGTTATCCTTACCAATATTTATTCCTTACTGTCATATCCATTAAAGTCCATTAAAATCCACCAAAATCTGCCAAAACCACTAAATTCTTCCAATCTGCCATTCCCGCAACAGCGGCAACCACAAATTTCGAGAGCTATTGGGATGGAATTTTAAAGTGATAACCTATTCTCGTCATTTTTAATCTTTCACAATAGTTACATATTTCAAGTAGCAAAACTTGCTAATGCCCAATCAATTTGTGATTAAAATCTGTAAATTCATCAAAAAAATCATCCGCTATGCGTAAACTATTATTGTCGCTCCTCATTTTAACCCTTGCAACTCAATTATCAAATGCGCAAAGTAATGAAGCGAGTATAGTTAGCCCATTTATTAATCAATATCAGGCAGATGAAACTATGCTTGGACGTAAATACACGTTGAAACGTTCTGAAGAATATTTTCAAAGAATGGAACGCTTTTATACCGATTGGTTAACAAAATTAAAAACCCTGCCTTTTACTAAACTTAATGTAAATGAACGCGTAGATTATACTTTGCTTAAACGCGATATCAATTCAGATTCTAGAAGCCTCGAAGAAGCCTATACAGAATTCAAAAACACAAATTTTACTATTCCTTTCGCAAAAGCAATGCTAGATTTTGAGCAAAAAAGAAGAGTAGGTAAACAGCAAAATGGCAAGCAAACTGAAGAGATTTTTGGCAAATTAAAAGACGATATCAATAATGCGACAAAAGCAGTACGCAATCAGCAACTTATTATAAATCCTGTGCAAGCAAATTGGGCACAACAAACGGTCAATCAATATTTAACTGTTTTTACAGAAGCATATAAATTTTACGATGGCTATGATCCACAATTTACAAAAGCAACTAAAGGCAGTTATCTAGATGTAGTGAATGCATTAAAAGAATATGCTGCGGAATTAGGGAAAATCGCAAAACTATCAAATGTAAAAGATGATGGAAGTGGAATTTTAGGTAATCCAATTGGAAGAAATGCTTTGATAAGTAATTTGAAAGATGAAATGATTGCTTACACTCCTGAACAAATAGAAGCAATCGCAATGCGAGAATTTGCATGGTGCGATGCAGAAATGTTAAAAGCTTCTCAGCAAATGGGTTTTGGTAACGATTGGAAAAAAGCATTAGAAAAAGTAAAAACAGATTATCCAGAATTAGGGAAACAACCTGAGTTTGTGTACGAGTTAGCAAATGAAGCCATTGATTTTGTAGAAACGAATAATCTGATCAAAATTCCAGCTATGGCTAAAGAAGGCTGGCGAATGAGAATGTTAAGTCCGCAAGAACAGCAATTTGCACCTTTCTTTTTAGGAGGAGAATCTGTTTTAATCGCTTATCCGACAGAAGATATGAGTGAGGATGCAAAAATGATGACCTTAAGAGGGAATAATAGGCATTTTTCTCGGGCTGTAGTTTTCCATGAATTAATACCTGGGCATAATTTGCAATACTACATGCAAAGTAGATATAAGCCTTATCGCAGAGGTTTTGGTACTCCTTTTTGGACAGAAGGTTGGTCGTTATATTGGGAAATGTTGTTGTGGGATAAAAATTTTGCGAAAACTCCTGAAGATAAAATTGGGATGTTATTTTGGAGAATGCATCGATGTGCTAGAATTATTTTTTCTATGAATTACCATTTAGGTAAGTGGACGCCTAAACAATGCATTGATTTTTTAGTAGAACGTGTGGGTTTTGAGAGAGCAAATGCTGAAGCGGAAGTTCGTCGTTCTTTTACTGGTGGATATGGACCTCTTTATCAAATAGGATATATGCTTGGAGGATTAGAATTTAGAGCACTACATAAAGAATTAGTAGAAAGCGGTAAAATGACGAACATTCAATTTCACGATAAAATTTTAAAAGAAAATAATATGCCTGTAGAAATGGTTAGAGCAATTTTAACTCAACAAGTATTGCCAGAAAACTTCACTACTAACTGGAAATTTGCAGGTTTAATTCCATAAAATGAAACAAAAGGCATATTTGTTTGTTTGCCTTCGCCCCAACACTTTTACTTAATTTTTGTATAGCATACCACACACTTTTTAACATTTTTTAACATATGATAAGTCAATAAGATTTGTTTAATGGTCTGTAAATAAGGATGGTAAAGTAAAAATATTAATTTTTAGATCTTTTTTGGTATAGCGATTGACTATTGCAACGTAAATATCAAAACGCTTATTAAAATTAGTATTATGAAACTCAATCTATTAAAATGTTTACCAGTTGCCCTAGCTGGTTTATTTATTGGTGGTGCTGCACAAGCGCAAACAGAAACCTCTACAATGACTCCTTTTAGAACGTGGTCTATTGGAGTAAATGCAGGTGTAATTTCTCCAATCTCGCCCCTTGGTGGACAAAACGATTATTCTAACTGGGAATCTAGTTTCGGATATGGCTTGTACATTAAGAAACAAATTACGCCCTACTTCTCTTTACGTTTAGACGGTAATAGAGGTAGCGCCAAAGGTGATAACGCAGAACCGTATAATAGTGGTGTTGTAAACGTTAGCCCATTTAAATCTTTCTCAACTGATTTAAATTATTCGGGAAGTTTAAACGCTGTAGTTAATATGTTTAATTGGAGCATGTTTAAACAACAAAATAATGCCCAATTATATGCATCTGTGGGTGGTGGTGTTGCAAATTATACCACAACTACTGTAAGTACTGGTGGTGCAACCGTAGAAAACGCAACAGTAAATAGAATGATTATCCCAGTGGGATTAGGTGCTAAATTCCGTTTAGCAGAAGCAATAAACTTGGATTTAGGTTGGACCATTAGCTTTGTTGATGGCGATACATTTGACGGTTATGCAAGAGGTGGTAATGATAAATACAATTACGCTTATGCTGGTTTAGAATTTGCTTTAGGTAAAGGAAAACAATTAGCTTTTTATAGCCCAACCGCTGCAACTTATGATGAAGCTGTAGCCGCTAAAAACATTGCAAACGGTTTAAAATCTGATTTAGATGCTCAAAAGGCTGAAAATGCTAGATTACGTTCAGAAATGGGCGATTTATTAAAAGATAGCGATGGAGATGGTGTTGCTGATAAATTGGATAAATGCGCTGGAACTCCTGCGGGTACAGTAGTTGATGGTTCAGGTTGTCCATTAAAAGTGCCAGCTCCACAAGTAACAGAAAAAGTAATTGTTACTGAAGCGGATCGTAAAGTTGTTGCAGATGCAATTAAAAACTTAGAATTCGATTTAGGTAAAGCTACTATTCGTTCAAAATCGTATGCTACTTTAAATAGAGTTGCTGCTTTATTAATGGAGAAAAACTTTAGCTTAAAATTAGCAGGTCATACAGATAACACAGGTTCAAACGAATTAAACATGCGCTTATCTAAAGATAGAGCAGAATCTGTAAAAGCATATTTAGTATCTCAAGGTGCTAATGCAAGTAGAATTGAAGCTACAGGTTATGGAGAAGATCAACCAATTGCAACTAACAAAACTGCAGCTGGTCGTCAACAAAACCGTAGAGTAGAATTTACTTTATACTAGAAAAAAATCATCCTTATAGTCAAAGCGTTTCGAGCAATCGAAGCGCTTTTTTTTATTCTGTATTTTTTCATTCCAATCTCATAGGGATTTTTGAATAAATAAAATCAATCTAATTTAATTGAGTTTAAAAAATTATGATTTAGATATGAAAATTATTTTCAAATTCTATTTGCATACTAAATTCTATTTCTATAAATTTGTTATGCAAGCATAGTAATTAATGAGGCAGAAAGAAACAGTAGATTATTTTTTAAAGGTGGTTTGGCAAAATATATCCAATACCTACAACCAAATTGCAGGTGGCTTTGGTATTACACAAGCCATAGGGTATGTGCTCATCAATATTGAAGCAGAAGGAACGGCAGTTTCGGCATTGGCTGCTTTACTTGGTGTTAAAGCTACGAGTTTATCACGAATGTTAAATAACATGGAAGAGCTGGGCTTAATTTACCGCGAAACTTCTACAGGCGACAAACGTTCGGTTAAGGTTTTTTTAACGCCATTTGGTATAGAAAAAAGGAAATTAGCCAGAAATGTTGTGGTGTCTTTCAATGAATATTTGAACGATAAACTTAGTCCGAAAGAAAAAGAACAATTGATATCAACCTTAGATAAAGTAAACCAATTAACCTTGGCTTACGCAACTATAAAAGAGAATGATGAAAAGAATAAATAAAGTAGCTGTATTAGGCTCTGGCATTATGGGTTCTCGTATTGCCTGCCACTTCGCCAATATTGGTGTAGAGGTTTTGCTTTTAGATATTGCTCCAAAAGAATTGAGTGCAGAAGAGCAGGCAAAAGGATTGGCTTTAACTCATCCTGCAGTAAAAAATCGTATTGTAAATATGGCTTTGCAAACTGCTGTTAAAACTAATCCATCGCCAATCTATTCACAAAGTGTTTTAAAAAGAATTAGCACTGGTAATTTTGAAGATGATATGGCTAAAATTGCTAATTACGACTGGATAATTGAAGTTGTAGTTGAAAATTTAGGGATCAAACAAAAAGTATTTGAGCAAGTAGAGCAATTCCGCAAGCCAGGTACTTTAGTTACTTCTAATACTTCGGGTATTCCAATACATATGATGGCTGAAGGTAGGAGTGATGATTTTAAAGCTAACTTTTGTGGTACTCACTTCTTTAATCCGCCTCGTTATTTAAGGTTGTTGGAAATTATTCCTACTCCACATACCAAACCAGAACTGGTAGATTTCTTAATGCATTATGGTGATAAGTTTTTAGGTAAAACAACAGTTTTATGTAAAGATACACCTGCCTTTATAGCAAACAGAGTTGGAGTTTATTCTATCATGTCGTTATTGCATTTGGTAGAGAAAATGGATCTAACTGTTGAAGAAGTAGATAAATTTACTGGTCCAGCATTGGGTAGACCAAAATCTGCTACTTTCCGTACAACAGATGTAGTTGGTCTAGATACAATGATTAAAGTATCAAAAGGATTGTATGATAACTGCCCGGACGATAAGGCTCACGATTTATTTAAGCTTCCTGAATATGTTCAGAAAATGGAAGCCAACAATTGGTTGGGCGATAAAACCAAACAAGGTTTTTATAAAAAGACAAAAACACCAGAAGGTAAGACAGAAATATTAGCGTTGGATTTGAAAACGCTAGAATATCGTCCACAGCAAAAAGTTAAATCGAGCACTTTGGAAATGACTAAAACCATTGAAAAAGTTGCAGATAGAATGAAAGTTTTTGCGACAGGAAAAGATAAAGCTGCTGAATTATTTAGGGCTTCTTTCTTTGGTTTGTTCGAATACGTTTCAGATCGTATTCCAGAAATTTCTGATGAATTGTATCGCATTGATGATGCAATGAGAGCAGGGTTTGGTTGGGATTTAGGGCCGTTTGAAGTTTGGGATGCTGTTGGTATTCAAGCTTCACTTGATGGAATGAAACATTTGGGGCACACACCTGCAGCTTGGGTAACTGAAATGTTGGCAGCTGGACATACCTCATTCTACAAAATTGAAGATGGCGTTAAAAAATATTATGATATCCCATCAAAAAGCTACAAAGCAATTCCAGGAGCTGATGAATTTATCATCCTTGATAATTTAAGAGCCAATAAAGTGCTTTGGAAAAATGGTGGTGCATCAATCATCGATTTAGGTGATGGAATTTTGAATGTAGAATTCCATTCTAAAATGAATACAATTGGAGGTGATACTTTATCAGCCATTAATAAAGCAATTGATATGGCGGAGAAAGATTATCGTGGGGTTGTGATTGGAAATGATGGTGCAAATTTCTCTGCTGGCGCTAATGTGGGGATGATTTTTATGATGGCAGTTGAGCAAGAATGGGAAGAGCTGAATATGGCTGTTCGATTGTTCCAAAATACGTCGATGCGTATTCGTTATTCATCAATTCCGGTTGTAGTTGCGCCTCATAATTTAACCTTAGGTGGTGGATGTGAATTTAGTTTACACGCCGATTTTGTACAACTAAACGCAGAAACTTATATGGGGTTGGTTGAGTTTGGTGTAGGTGTTATTCCAGGTGGTGGTGGAAGTAAAGAGTTTGCTTTACGTGCCTCTGATGAATACAAAGCCGACCAAATTGTGCAAAACACAATGAAAGACCGTTTCCTAACAATCGGAATGGCGAAGGTCTCTACCTCAGCTGTTGAAGCTTTTGAATTAGGTTATCTCCAAAAAGATAAATATGCAATTAGTATGAATAGGAGCCGTTTAATTGCCGATGCTAAAGCAAAAGCAATTGAATTAGCAAATGCAGGTTATACGAAACCCGTTCAACGAAAAGATATAAAAGTTTTAGGTAAACAAGGTTTAGGAATTGTTTATGCTGGTGCAAATACCATGTATTCTGGTAACTACATTTCAGAACACGATAAAAAAATCTCAGAGAAATTAGGTTGGGTAATGTGCGGTGGAGATTTATCATCCCCAACAGAAGTTACCGAACAATATCTTTTGGATTTGGAAAGAGAAGCCTTTTTATCGCTTTGTGGAGAACGTAAAACGCTAGAAAGAATACAATCGATAGTTACAAAAGGCAAACCCCTTAGAAATTAAATAAAAACACGATTTAGATTTGATTAATCTCAAATTATAAATTTCAAATTTAATAAAATGCAAGAAGCATATATAATAGCAGGACTTAGAACAGCTGTAGGTAAAGCACCACGTGGTTTGTTTCGTTTTACAAGGGCTGATGAATTGGCGGCAAATGTAATTAGAGAGTTGGTGGCTTCGGTTCCAAATTTGGACAAGGAGCAAATTGACGATGTAATTGTGGGTAATGCAACTCCAGAAGCAGAACAAGGCCTAAACATTGCTCGTATGATTTCGTTAATGGGGTTAGATACGGATAAAGTTCCAGGAGTAACCATTAACCGTTATTGTGCATCTGGTTTAGATACTATTGCCACTGCGGTAGCAAAAATTAAAGCAGGTATGGCCGATTGTATCGTGGCTGGTGGAGTAGAAATAATGTCTGGTATGCCATTTGGCGGATGGAAATTAGTTCCAAATCCTGAGGTTGCCAAAACAAACCCAGATTGGTACTGGGGAATGGGTTTAACTGCAGAAGCGGTAGCAAAAGAATACAATGTGAATAGAGAAGATCAAGATGAGTTTTCTTTCAATTCGCATAAAAAAGCTATTGAAGCAATAAAAAATGGACATTTAAAAGCTGGGGTTTTACCAATTACGGTAAACGAAAACTATTTGGATGCGAATATGAAGAGACAAACTCGCTCTTATGTAGTAGATACAGATGAAGGGCCCAGAGCAGATACTACCGTTGCGGCTTTGGCAAAATTAAAACCAGTTTTTGCAGCGAATGGAGTAATCACGGCAGGAAATTCTTCACAAACATCAGATGGAGCGGCATTTGTTTTAGTCGTGTCTGAAAAGAAAATGAAAGAATTAGGTGCTGAGCCAATTGCTCGTTTAGTAAGTTATGGTGTAGCTGGTGTTCCACCTCGTATTATGGGTATTGGTCCTATAGAAGCTATCCCGAAAGCATTAAAACAAGCTGGAATGAAGCAAGATGATATTGATTTAATCGAATTGAATGAAGCTTTTGCATCACAATCTTTAGCGATCATCAGAACATTAGGATTAGATCAAAGTAAAATAAATGTGAATGGCGGTGCAATTGCTTTAGGTCACCCACTGGGTTGCACTGGAGCAAAATTATCAGTGCAAATCTTTAACGAATTAAAAAGACAAAATAAAAAATACGGAATGGTAACCATGTGCGTAGGTACTGGACAAGGCGCAGCAGGTATTTTTGAAGTATTTTAAGAAATAAAGCAGGCAGCTTGGCTTCAATCCTTGCTCCTTAATCATTAAAAAATGGAAACTACAGACAAAAAAACAATTAAAGGTGGCGAGTTCTTAATTACTGAAACCACTTACCAGGATGTATTTATTCCTGAAGAATTTGATGAAGAGCAACAAATGATTGCGCAAACTTGCCGAGACTTTTTAGCTACAGAAATTAATCCAATTTTGGATAGGATTGATAGCCAAGAAGAAGGTTTAATGCCATCGTTGATGGATAAAGCTGGTGATCTAGGCATTTTAGGAGTTTCTATTCCTGAAGAATACGGAGGGTTTGGTAAAAACTTTAACACCTCTATGTTGGTAGCTGATGTTTGTGGTGCTGGCCACTCTTTTGCGGTTGCCTTATCTGCACATACAGGAATTGGAACATTACCAATCCTTTATTATGGGAATGAAGCTCAAAAAGCAAAGTATATTCCTAAGCTAGGAACGGGCGAATGGAAAGCCTCTTACTGTTTAACTGAACCAAATTCTGGCTCAGATGCCAACTCAGGTAAAACAAAAGCGAAGTTAACTGAAGATGGAAAACACTATGTCATCAACGGACAAAAGATGTGGATTACCAATGGCGGTTTTGCAGATATTTTTATCGTTTTTGCAAAAATTGATGATGATAAAAATTTAACTGCATTTATTATTGAAAAGGAATTTGGTGGCATTACCATGAACCCAGAAGAGCATAAAATGGGTATTAAAGGTTCATCAACGCGTCAGGTGTTCTTTAATGATTGCCATGTCCCAGTTGAAAATATGCTTTCTGATAGAGAAAATGGTTTTAAAATAGCAGTTAACATTTTAAATATTGGTCGCATAAAATTATCTGCAGCTGCAATTGGTGGCAGTAGAGAAGTCTTAAATCAGGCAATTAATTATGCTAATGAGAGAGTTCAGTTTGATAGACCAATTTCTAAATATGGAGCTATCCGTTTCAAATTGGCAGAAATGGCTACTAAAATTTACGCAGTAGAATCTGCAAATTATAGGGCCGGACAAAACATTGATGATGCTTATGACGAACTAGTTGCAGGAGGAATGGATCAAGGCAAAGCAAAGCTGAAATCAACAGAACAATTTGCAGTAGAGTGTGCTATTTTGAAAGTTTGGGGCTCTGAAGTATTGGATTATGTAACTGATGAAGGTGTTCAGATTTATGGCGGTATGGGTTTTTCAGCCGATGCACCAATGGATAGATCTTATCGTGATGCCCGTATCAATAGAATTTTCGAAGGTACAAATGAAATTAACAGACTTTTAACAGTCGACATGATGTTGAAACGTGCAATGAAAGGTGAGTTAGATTTAATGACACCTGCAACTGCAGTAGCCGCAGAACTAATGTCTATACCTGATTTTGGTGAAGAAGACACGACTTTGTTTGCCGCAGAGAAAAAAATCATTCAAAATTTAAAGAAAGCGACATTAATGGTAGCTGGTGCTGCGGTGCAAAAATTGATGATGAGCTTATCTAAAGAGCAAGAGATTTTAATGAACATCGCAGATATGACAAGTTATGTTTATATAGCTGAATCAGCAATGCTTAGAACAGAAAAATTAGTTTCATTACGCGGGGAAGAAGCTTGCAAAGGCCAAATCGACATGATGAAAATCTATTTTGTTGAAGCAGTTGATGGAGTTCAAAAGGCAGGAAAAGAAGCTTTGTGGGCTTTTGCAGAAGGTGATGAGCAACGCATGATGTTGGTTGGCCTACGTAGATTTACTAAAATGGAACCATTTAATGTGAAACAGGCTCGTCAAAATGTAGCACAGCAGATTGTAGAGGCAAATAAATATTTTTTTTAGGGAGGTTGATAAGGTAAGAACTAGGTTTAGTAATTACTAAACCTAGTTCTTTTTTGCATTTTAACAAGGTCTTTTTAACCTACATATTTTAGCTCACCAATGCTCTTATTTGTTAAAATTGGTTAAAAATTGCGCCATCGGCAATAAAAGCTTATTTTTGTGCAATTATGTTAAAACCCAAAATTTTATTAGGTCTTTTTTTAATCGTTGGGGCTTTCTCTTCATGTAAAAAAGATAGCTATGATGCAGAAAAACAAGCAAAAACAGATGATGCATTAATTGTAGATTTTATTGCAAAAAATAGTATTGTTGCTGTAAAGCATAGTTCAGGATTATATTATCAAATTTTAAATCCAGGATCTGGAAATGAAGTAACAGCTTCAAACACGGTATCTGTTAATTATAGTGGTAAACTTTTAGATGGATATCAATTCGATTCGTCAAGTAACCCTGTTTCTTTTTCTTTATCTGGTAATTTAATTCAAGGTTGGAAAATTGGTGTGCCTTTAATAAAAAAAGGGGGTAAAATAAGATTAATTATTCCATCGGCTTTAGCTTATGGAAATACATCTCCTGGAGCAGGAATTCCAAAAAATGCGGTTTTAGATTTCACAATAGACTTAATCAATGTACAATAATATACAAATGCGTAAAAAAATAACTTTATATACTTTTGCCTTATTAGGCACATTTATGCTATTAAATTCTTGTAAAAAAGAATATGAATTCTATTGAGAGCATTGATGAAGCAAAAATACAGGCTTATATAAAGCAGAATAACTTAACTATGACTAAAGACCCGTCTGGGTTTTATTATCAAATTGTTGAGCAGGGAACAGGAGATGTTATGCTGAACAAAGATTCTGTTTTTTATGATTTCAATATTAAATCATTGAGTGGAGTAGAATATCAGAAAAAAAGTACCATTAGTAACTTTGGAAATTATTTGGGCTACATCACACCCTCACCTTATAGAATTGCACTAACAAATTTAAAAAGAGGAGGTTCTGTTAAAGTCATTTTTCCATCTTATTTGGCTTTCGGAAAAAATGGGAGTGGGAATATTCCTTCAAACGAAGTTCTTATTTCGGAAATATCAACTTATACCCAAAAAACACAATGGGAATTAGATGATGTTAAAATAAAGGCATTTCTAAGTGCTAAAGGAATTACAGCTATTAAAGATCCATCAAGAGTTTATTATCAAGTTTTGACACCAGGCACTGGAACTGACGTAATAGATCAAAACTCTACCTTAGTAGTGAAGTATACAGGCAGAACCTTAGATGGAACTGTTTTTGATTCTAATAATTCATACACAACAACTTTAACTGGTGTAATAGCTGGTTGGGGGAAAGTTCTTCCATTATTTAAAAGTGGAGCAAAAATTAGATTATTTATTCCTTCAGATTTAGGGTATGGAGTTGCTGGAAATGGAACTGCTATTCCTGGTAATTCAATTTTAGATTTCGATATAGAAATTGTTAGTGTAACTAACTAATCATTATTTAAATAATATTTAAAGCCATCAATGCATATTCTTGATGGCTTTTTTATGTCAAAGCTTTTTTGAAGGCTTTTAGTACCCTATCTCTAGCAAATACATGATCTACAATTGGAACGGGGGAAATAGCCAACTTATATTCAGGTGCCCATTCATATACGTATTCCATTTTAGGATCAAATTTTTGAAGTTGAAGGGTTGGGTTGAAAACCCTAAAATAAGGTGAAGCATCATTGCCAGAACCACAAGCCCACTGCCATCCACCCACATTACTAGCCTGTTCATAATCTAATAATTTCTCAGCAAAATAGGCTTCTCCCCAACGCCAGTCTATTAGCAGATGTTTGCATAAAAAACTAGCTACAATCATGCGTACTCGATTATGCATAAAACCAGTTTCATTTAATTGTCGCATGCCAGCATCCACTATCGGATAACCAGTTTTACCTTCACACCATGCGTTAAATTCATCTTCGTTATTGCGCCATTGGATATTGTTATAGGCAGGTTTAAATGCACTATCTACTATGTAGGGGAAATGCCATAAAATCATCATGTAAAATTCTCTCCATGCTAATTCAGAAAGCCATTTATCTGCTTTATGAGCTTGCGCCTTACGTACTACAGTTCTAATACTAACTGTACCAAAACGCAAATGTAAGCCTAAATGCGTTGTTGCATCCTTAGCAGGATAATCACGCAGTGTATCATAAGCGTCCAGTTTCTCTTCAAAATGAAGTGTTGGAAATGTCTTTTCAGATTTCTCAAAACCTAAATCTTCTAAAGTAGGAAATGGAAGATCTTTTACCTGTAAAAAATTTTCAAAATACCTTTCCGTAGGATAGGAGCTAATGTAAAAATCATTTAACTTTTTTAACCATTGATTATAATAAGGCGTAAAGACAGTATAAGGTTTACTATCGGCTTTAATTACTTCTGCTTTTTCAAAAATAACCTGATCTTTATAGGTGTAAAATGGAATTGCTTCGCTACTGAGATACTCTGAAAAACTATCATCTCGTTTAATCGCATAAGGCTCGTAATCATGGTTGGCATATACCTCTTTTACATTATATTCAGCTAAAATCTGAGCCCAAGCTTTTTCTGGGGTTTCATGTTTTACTAAAATAGTTGAATTTTTTTCTAACAATTCTTTTTTTAGCTTGCTTATACTTTGATGGATAAAAGTAACACGTGCATCTTTTTTATCTGCTAGTTTTAGGAGAATATTTTTGTCAAAAATGAATAGTAGTAATACTGGATATTTGCTCTTTAATGCGTGATATAAAGCAGCATTATCTTTTAATCGCAGATCCCTACGTAACCAGCAGATGGAAACTTCTTTTTTCATTTTTTGTTTTTAGTAATGGGGAAGTAATGAGAAACATCTATTAACTATAAATCGAATCTAGAGCATCACTAAGATAGTTGTATTTAAATTTATAGCCTGTATCTAATAGTTTTTGCACTATTGTATTACTACTCATTAAAGGCAAAATACTCATTTCACCAAGAATTGCTTTTAATGCAAATTTAGGTACATGAACTGGCCAAAATGGTCGATTTAACTTTTGAGCAATAGTTTTGGTAAACAATTCATTGGTAACTGGAAAAGGTGCACAAGCATTATATGCTCCAACCATTTGAATGTCTTCTACAGCTTTTGTAAATATATTTATAATATCATTTAAATGTATCCACGGCATCCATTGTTTACCATTACCTAAAGGTGTGCCAACGAAAAATTTAATTGGTTTTTCCATTACTTGTAAAGCACCGCCATCTTTGCTTAAAATTAAGCCTATTCTAATTTTAACTACTCTAATTCCCAACTCTACACCTTGGGTTGCAGCATTTTCCCATTGTACACAACATTTGGAAAGGAAATCAGTACCGCTATCACTATTTTCAGTTAAAACTTCGTCACCTCTATCTCCATAGAACCCCACAGCAGAAGCTGAAATAAACGTGGTAACTGGCGCTTTTGTTTCTTTTATAGTTTTGTATAAAAGTTGCGCAGACATTACTCGACTATCAATAATTTCTTGCTTACGCTTATCTGTCCATTTTTTATCGGCAATGCCTTCTCCAGCTAAATTTATGACGGTGTCAATTCCTTTAAGCGCATTTTTATCTATCGTTTGATTGTAAACATCCCACAAGAAAACATGCACATCTTTTATGTTAGTTTGTTGTCTGGATAAAATAGAGACTGTGTGACCTTGTTCCTGCAAAGCAGGAATGAGTTGTTTTCCAATTAAGCCACTAGCACCAGTAATAAGAATATTTTTTGACATAGTTAACAAACCGTTGAATTAGCTTTTGGTTTGACAATATAGTAATTCAGCCGTAAGAAAAATCGTTCAAATTAATTTAAACCTATTATTAATGCAGAGTTAATGTGTTAAATTCTCCCACATTCCTCCCAGTATGCTCCTGCATTTCTCCTGCAAAATGCCGTTTGAGAAGAACAAACCTAGGGTAAACCTCGAACAACACTAGGAGAACTTAACTTTTATACTGACATGTTCAGACATATTAAGACAATTCAGGACATTAAATTTATTAAAGAGAAAATTTCAAGAATATGTTATCAGTATGTAAAAAATATAATGTTTAAACGGGTAATTGCGACAAATTGTGCAAATTGCAAACCAATATAAAAGGCTACGGATATGAGCAAGAAGATTTTAGTTTGGTTTAGGAATGATTTGCGCTTGCATGATAACGAAATGCTGGTAGAAGCCATTGCCAAATCTGATGAAATTTTACCTGTTTATTGTTTCGATCCACGTCAATTTGAGTTAACACGTTATCACAGTATTAAAACTGGAGCAACTCGAGCTCAATTCTTATTAGAAAGTGTAGCGGCATTACGCCAATCATTTCAACAACTCGGTGGTGATATTTTGATCTTAAAGGGAAAACCTGAAGATTTTTTACCCGAATTAGTGAGCCAATATGAAATTGCTGAGGTTTACCATCATAGAGAAGTGGCAAGCGAGGAGACCGCAGTTTCTACCCAAGTAGAAGATTTATTATGGAAACAGAAAGTAAATCTGAAACATTTTATTGGGCACACATTGTATAACAAAGAAGATTTACCTTTTCCAATAAAAGATATACCCGATGTATTTACTCAGTTTAAAAAGAAAACTGAACGTGACGCTATAGTTAAACCTTGTTTTTTAACCCCTGATAAAATCAACTTTGTCACTATTGAAGATTGGGGCGTTTTACCTGAATTAAATGAGCTTGTAGTACATGAAGATTTAGATAATTCAATTCAAAATATTGATTTTAAAGGCGGAGAACAACAAGCTTTGGAGCATTTGCATGATTTTCTACATACTGGAGAAGATATGGCTTTAGCAAATGCATCGCTAAAAAAGAATGAAATTGTTTCTAGGCTATCTCCATGGCTTGCTTTAGGCTGTTTGTCCCCTCGTGAAGTATATTGGAAAATGAAGGAAGCGGAAGCTAATTACGGATTGAAACCTTATTTTAATCAGATTGTTCTTGGTCTTTTATGGCGTGACTATTACCGTTTTATGTTTAAAAAGCATGGTAATACTTTCTTTAAACCAGAAGGTTTTGCGATAGATGCAAAAGTAATTACATTGTCTGATAGCAATTTATTGGATTCTTGGAAAACAGGAACTACAGGCCATCCATTGGTGGATGCGATAATGCATGAACTCAATGCGACAGGGTACATTAACAACGCATCACGACAATTAGTAGCGACCTATTTAGTTTACGAGTTAAACGTAAATTGGGTAATGGGCGCAGCTTATTTAGAAGAAAAACTAATCGATTATTGTCCAGCGAGTAATTGGGGCAATTGGGCAACTGTTGCTGGTGTTGGTAATGATCAACGTTTAACGAATAGTTTCGACTTCGAAAAACAGCTTAAAATTGTAGATCCAAAAGGGGTTTATGCGCAAAGTGTAAGAGCTTAATCTGTTTTTTGTCAACTTCATGAGCGAATAAAATGGGTAGCTTATATTACGCGTTCAAAAAAACCGTTTTTTATTTGATTTAATTGTTAAGATTGTTGCCATTTCTTGTGGTAAAATCCTAATTTTGCAATACTTATCGTAAAAATACACTAATGGATAACTTATCTTATCTCAATGGCGCCAATGCCGAATATATCGAGTCCTTATATCAAAGCTATAAAGAAGACAGAAATTCGGTAGAATTTGGATGGCAGAAATTTTTTGAAGGCTTTGATTTTGGAAGGGGCTCTGATGCTACTCATGTAAGTAATGAAGCTCCAGAGCATTTTTTGAAAGAAATTAATGTTTTAAATTTAATTAATGGATACCGTCAACGTGGACACTTGTTTACCAAAACAAATCCCGTAAGAGAAAGACGTAAACATTCACCAACACTTGCTATAGAAAACTTTGGTTTAGCACAAACCGATTTAAATACCGTATTTAATTCTGCAGTGGAAACAGGTATTGGTGCGCCTGCTAAATTAAGTGATATTGTTGCTTTCTTAGAGCAAACGTATTGCGTTTCTATCGGTGCTGAATATCTATATGTACGTGATCCAGAAATCTTGAAATGGATTCAAACCAAGATGGAAAACGAACGCAATACGCCTAAGTTTTCTATTGATGAGAAAAAACGCATCCTTACAAAATTAAATGAAGCAGTTAGCTTTGAGAACTTTTTGGGCACCAAATTTTTGGGACAAAAACGTTTCTCATTAGAAGGTGCTGAAGCATTAATACCTGCATTGGATTCTGTGATTGAAAAAGGTGCAGAACTAGGTATCGAAGAGTTTGTAATTGGAATGGCACATCGTGGCCGTTTAAACGTGCTGGCAAATATTATGCAAAAAACCTATAAGGATATTTTTGCAGAGTTTGAAGGCAAAGGTTATAGCGCAGAATCTCCGTTTGGTGGTGACGTGAAGTATCACTTAGGTTATTCTACAGATGTAACTACGATAAATAGTGGTAAAAGTGTTCACTTGAGTTTATGTCCAAATCCATCACACTTAGAAACGGTAAATGGTGTGGTAGAGGGAATGTCTCGTTCGAAAATCGACTTCAAATATGCTGGCGATAATAGCCGCTTAGCACCTATTTTAATACATGGTGATGCTTCTGTAGCTGGTCAGGGTATTGTTTACGAAGTGATTCAAATGGCTGGTTTAGAAGGTTACAAAACAGGTGGAACTATTCACTTGGTCATTAACAATCAAATCGGTTTCACTACAAATTATAAAGATGCTCGCTCTAGTACTTATTGTACAGATATAGCTAAAGTTACTTTATCACCAGTTTTCCATGTAAATGGAGATGATGTAGAAGCTTTAGTTTACGCTATTAATTTAGCGATGGAGTATCGTCAGAAATATAAAAATGATGTGTTTATTGATATTTTATGCTACCGCAGATTTGGTCACAACGAAGCGGATGAGCCGAAATTCACTCAACCATTATTATACAAAGCGATAGAAAAACACGCAAATCCGCGTGATATTTATATCGATAAATTAACTAAAACAGGAGAGTTAGAAGCTGGTTTAGCAAAAGAAATGGAGAAACAATTTAAAGGCCTTTTACAAGAGCGTTTAAATGAAGCTAAAGAAATTACGTCAACATATCATGATGTTAAATTTGGTGGAGCATGGGCAGATATGCGTATCGCAACAGCAAAAGATTTCGAAGTATCTCCAAACACAGCAGTTAAGAAAGCAACTTTATTAGAGGTTGCTAAACGGATTTCTACTTTACCTAAAGATAAAAAGTTCTTCAAAAAGATTGAAAAATTATTTGATGAACGTAATAAAATGGCAACATCCACTCATGTATTTGACTGGGCAATGGGTGAGCAATTAGCTTACGGTACTTTATTGGCCGAGGGTAAAAGAGTTCGTTTAAGTGGACAAGACGTGAAGAGGGGAACATTTTCTCATCGCCATGCGGTATTAACTTTAGAAGATAGCGAAGAAGAATATACTCCATTAGAACATGTTTCTGACCAACAAGCCGCTTTTGATATTTACAACTCGCATTTATCTGAGTATGGTGTTTTAGGTTTCGAATATGGTTATGCAATGGCAAATCCTAATGCGTTAACGATTTGGGAAGCACAATTTGGAGATTTCTTTAATGGTGCCCAAATTGTGGTTGACCAATACGTCGCAAGTGCTGAAACGAAATGGCAAAGAGAAAATGGATTGGTAATGTTATTGCCACATGGATATGAAGGGCAAGGACCTGAGCATTCATCTGCAAGGATTGAGCGTTTTATGGAACTTTGTGCAGATTACAATATGCAAGTAACAAATTGCACTACACCAGCAAACTTCTTCCATGCTATACGTCGTCAGTTTAAACGTGATTTCCGTAAACCATTGGTTGTATTTACACCGAAAAGTTTATTACGTCATCCGCTTTGCGTTAGCCCGTTAGCTGATTTTACAGATGGTAAATTTAAAGAAGTTATAGATGATGAAAATGTAAAACCTGCGGATGTTAAACGTGTGGTATTTTGTAGTGGTAAAATCTATTATGAAATGCTAGAAACGCAAAAAGCAAATACGAAAGGTGATGTTGCATTGGTTCGTGTTGAGCAATTGTATCCAACTCCTGTGGATCAAATGGAAGCTGTTTACAAACGTTATAAGAACGCTACTGATGCAGTTTGGGTGCAAGAAGAACCAGAAAATATGGGCGCTTGGCCTTATCTGTTACGTCGATTGAGAAAAACTTCATTAAGCCAAATGGATGTAATTTCTAGAAGAGAAAGTAGCAGTACAGCAACTGGATATATGAAACAGCACACGAATCAACAAGCTTACATTGTTTCAACAGCTTTTGATGTTCCAGTAACCGAAAAAGTAAAAGAAACTGTTGCAAAAGCGACTAAAAAATTAGTAAACATAGATTAGACAATAGTCCATGGACCTAGTCTGTAGACCATTACCTGCATAAAAAAACAGATATTTAAATATTATGGGTTTAGAAATAAAAGTTCCGCCAGTTGGCGAATCGATTACAGAAGTAGTTTTATCACGTTGGGTTAAAAACGACGGAGATTTTGTTGAAATGGACGAAATCATTGCTGAATTAGAATCTGACAAAGCTACGTTTGAGCTAACAGCTGAGAAGGCAGGAACTTTAAAAATTGTAGCAGCCGAAGGCGATACTTTGTCTATTGGAGCGGTAGTTTGTTCTATTGAAGAAGGTGGTGCAGCAGCTCCTGCTAAAGAAACGCCAAAAACTGATGCAGCTCCAGCGGTTGCTGATAAAGTAGCAGCTCCAGTTGCAGAAAAAGCTGGTGATAGCTATGCTTCAGGAACTCCATCTCCTGCGGCTGGAAAAATTTTAGCTGAAAAGGGTATTGATGCAGGTTCAGTAAAAGGTACTGGTGTTGATGGCAGAATTACTAAGGAAGATGCTTTAAAATCAGAAAACCCGAAAGCTACTAGTTCGAAGACAGAAAGTCCAAAAGCTACAGCAGCTCCAGTTGTTGCAGGTGCTAGAAATGAGCGCAGAGAAAAAATGTCGCCATTGCGTAAAACTGTGGCTAAACGTTTAGTAACTGTAAAAAATGAAACCGCCATGTTAACCACTTTTAATGAGGTGAACATGAAACCAATTATGGATTTAAGAGCTAAGTATAAAGATCAGTTTAAGGAGAAATTTGGCGTTGGTTTAGGCTTTATGAGTTTCTTTACAAAAGCGGTTTGTGAAGCAGCTAAAGATTTTCCAGCGGTAAATGCTCGTATTGAGGGAGAAGAAGTAGTTTACAATGATTTTGTAGATGTATCTATTGCGGTTTCTGCTCCAAAGGGATTAGTAGTTCCAATTATTAGAAATGCTGAGAGCATGAGTTTAGCTCAGATTGAAAAAACGGTAATTGAGTTGGCAACTAAAGCAAGAGATAGTAAATTGACAATTGATGAAATGACTGGCGGAACATTTACCATCACCAACGGTGGGGTATTTGGCTCGATGATGTCTACCCCAATTATTAATGCACCACAATCGGCTATTTTAGGAATGCACAATATTATTGAGCGTCCAATTGCGGAGAACAAAGAAGTTGTTATACGTCCTATGATGTATGTAGCTTTATCTTACGATCATAGAATTATTGATGGGCGTGAGTTTGTAGGTTTCTTGGTAAGAGTTAAGCAATTACTTGAAGATCCCGCTAGGTTATTATTAGGCGTATAATTTAAAATATACATTTAGCCCTAATGTTTTGCATTAGGGCTTTTTTTTGATAAATTTTATAGACTAATGTTAAGTCTATAGGTAATAAATGATATTCATTTTATGAAGAAAATACTATTAAGCTTACTGTTTTTTTGGAGTATTGGAACTATTTCGGCACAAACTAATATTCAAAATTCTGGTTGGTTGGCTTTATTTAATAGTACTAAGTTTAACAACAAATGGGGGATTGCTTTTGATATCCAGATTCGTAGTTCTGACAACTGGGAGTATGTTAGAAATGTATTGATTAGACCCGGCATAACTTATTACATCAATGATAAAAATAATATTACGGCTGGTTATTTATATACCACAACCGATACCCGATTAATAGGAACTTCTAATACTGTTTTAACAGAAAATAGAATTTGGGAACAATATATTTTTACACATAAATTAAAATCAAGTTTTGTAAGTCATAGGGCAAGATTGGAACAGCGTTTTATTGAACAAACCAATGGCAATGAAATTTTCGCTCAACGTTTTCGCTACTTTGTTAGATTACTACAGCCTTTACAAGGTAAGGTAGAAAGTTTTAGCAAAGGCGCTTTTATCGCCTTGCAAAACGAAGTATTCTTGAATGTTCAGCATAAAGAGTTGTTGAATAATAGCTTATTTGATCAAAATAGATTATACCTAGCCGCTGGTTATCGTTTTTCGAAACAAATGGATTTGGAGGTAGGATATTTAAATCAGTATAGTAATGGAGTAACAAGGAATACTTCAAATCGTGTTGTACAATTAGCATTATATACACGCTTTTAACAAGTTAAAGTTTTTTTGCAATAAAAAAAGCTCTCCGATTTGAAGTCAGAGAGCTTAGCTTTTATGTGTGTTAAAAGCGTTTATATTTTTCGCACTCTACCTGAACCTATTACTGTTTGATCTACACTTGGATTACCGCTGTAGTTTACGCTACCAGAGCCGCTAATTACAGCGTTAATTTTATCATTAGCATATACATTTACAGAGCCAGATCCGCTAATTGTTGTAGAAAGTGTACCTACTGAAAATCCACTTTTAGCTAATGAGCCAGAACCGCTAAGTGTAATATTTGCTCTTCCCGCTTTCCCAGAAATATTTAAATTTCCTGAACCGCTAATTACACCATTAAAATTATCTACATCTACATTAGCCGAAATACTACCAGATCCACTTAAAGTTGCTGAGAAGCCAGCACCTTTAGTAGATCCTACTAAGCTCATTTTACCCGAACCACTCATGGTTAGGCTTTTAATAACTTTTGCACTAACATAGGCTGTAATTTTTTTGTTCTCGTATTTGTGGCTCCAGCTTGTCCAACTATTTTGAGGTCTGATTATTAAAACGTTGCCTTTTACCTCTGTAATTAAAGTTGAAATCGCATCTGCATCGCCTTCAAATCTTAAACCTTCTGTGTTGCCTAAAGTAACGACTACATTTATTGGCCCGCCTGCAGCAACACCGTTAAAGTTTTTTACTTCTCTATCTTGTTTTGAAAACCTAGATAAGCCAATAACGATTGGATAGTTTGCCAAAACAGGTTGTAGGCTCATCGTAGCTAGTACCAAGATGAAGCTTAATGTGATAAATATTTTTTTCATGTTTACGTGGTTTTTGTTAATAGACGCTTATTGCTGCTTAAACGTTGCATCTTATTTAAAAATTCATTCTCCTTTCTTTGTATTTACATAAAAATTAGGCTCAGTCTTAAAGTTATCCATAGTTACCGATGCATCAATTTTACTTGTTTTCCAATCGTTAGTTGGCTTAATCAATGTATATTCATCTGCTTTTAGCGAAACTTTAACTGGCATATCAAAACCTTTTACATCCGTTATCCAACGATAAGATAAGATTCCGTTATCAATTTTATACTCTAAAACTGGGATTTTTGAATGGCGTAAATACTGATCAAATACTTTATCCAATTTTAAACCGCTCTGCTTAGCAATGTAATTTTCTACTTCTGCAGATGTTACTGTTTTATGGTAATAAACTTTGTTTATACCTCTTAAAATTCCTCTAAATTTCTCGTCGTTATTTATTAACTGACGAATAGTATGGATTAGATTTGCTCCTTTTGGATACATATCTCCACTACCTTCTTTGTTTACATTGTATGCGCCGATAATAGGCTCTCTATTGCCAATGCCTTTTCTAATGCCGATTACATATGCTTCTCCAGCTTTTTTTCCTTGTGTTGATTCAGTAAATAAAGTTTCCGAATAATTTGTAAAACCTTCATGTAACCACATGTCTGCTAAATCTTTGCTCGTTATATTATTGCCGAACCATTCATGTCCGCTTTCATGTACAGTAATGAAATCCCATTTTAAGCCTAATCCTGTTCCAGATAAATCTCTGCCTAAATAGCCTTTTTTAAATTGGTTACCATAGGCAACTGCACTTTGGTGTTCCATACCCAAATGTGGTGCTTGTACTAATTTATAACCATCCTTATACCAAGGATATGGACCAAACCAGTATTCAAATGATTTTAGCATTGGTTTTACATCTGCATCCCAATGCGGGCGAGCTACTGCACTATCTTCTTTTAACGACCAAAAATCTAATGTTAGTGGTCCATTTTCTCCGGCGTAAGTATCTGTCCAATGTGCATATTTGCCAATTTGAAACGATACATCATAATTATTAATTGGATTTGCTACAAACCAATTGTGTTGTTTATAACCATCCGGTTTATTTACTACGCTACGTAAACGACCATTAGATACTTCGTCTAAATCTTTCGGTGCAGAAATGCTGATCAGCATACTATCTACTTCATCACTTTGATGATCTTTTGTTGGCCACCATACACTAGCGCCTAAACCTTGACAGGCTACCGAAACGAAAGGATTACCACCTTTATCTTTTTTGAAAATAAAACCGCCATCCCATGGTGGGTTACGTGCAATTGGCGGATTACCATTGTACCATACTGTGAAACTATCTTTGCTACCTTTTTTTATGGTTTTTGGGAAGGTGATATATACTGCATTGAACTCACGAGTATAGGGCAATTCAGCTCCTTTATATACTACCTTCTCTATTTTTAGGTTAGCAAATAAATCGAATTGTAGTTTTGTAAAATCCTGCGTAGCCGTAAAAGCAAATTCATTACTGCCACTTAGCGATTTATCATCTAAATTGATTTTTACATCTAGGTGGTAGTAATTAATATCATAACAGGTACGTAAAGGAGTAAGCATTCCTCTTAAAGTATCTGCTCTGGTAAAAGTTTCTTTAGCTACCCCAAGCTGAGCTTTGGCACCAAAGCCTACGAGCAGTAAGACTAAGATTGTGAAAATTTTTGTTTTCATCAGTTTATAAATTAGTTATGGTTTTAAAACATTCACAGTAATAAATGAACTGTTATGAGTGTCGTGGTAAATTTTATGTGTTGCTTTTTGAAAATCTTTAGGTTCTGCCTGATATATATCCATAAACTTTTGAGGATTTCTATCTGCCAATGGGAACCATGAGTTTTGAATTTGAATCATAATGCGATGCCCTTTTTTAAAAGTGTGGGCAACATCTGGCAAAGGATAATTCACTTTTGTAATTGCACCAGGCACAAATGGTTCGGGTTTTTCGAAGCTATTGCGGTATTTTCCTCTCATGATTTCTCCTCGAACTAACATTTCATAACCACCCATAATTAAGTTTTTAGGATTTGGAGTTGGGTTCGGTGCATCTTCTGGGTATACATCAATTAGTTTTACTACATAATCGGCGTCAGTACCTGTGGTAGAAACTACTAAGTTTGCCAAGACTGGTCCTGTTAAGGTAATATCTTCTGTTAAAACATCAGTTTGATAAGTTTTAACATCAGGTCTGCGGGCTGCAAAACGTTGGTCATCTATCATATATTCACGAGTACGTCTAGCTTGAACTCCATCTTGGTACGGAACTGGATTTGCAGGATCACTCACATATTCATCCCAGCTATCTGTTCTGCCAACTTTTTCAAATGCTAACTTCCCATTAGGTTGTAAATACAAATTTTTGCTTTCTGTATCAGCAGGCGGCCAGCTATTAAATTTCTTCCATTGATTACTACCAGTTACAAAGATATTAGCTTCGGCAGGATTAAAATTGCCTTCTCCTTTTAAGAAATATTTAAAGAAAGGTAGTTCAAAGTTTTCTTGGTAATAGGTACTAGTTGGCTGTCCGAATTCGATATCACCAAAGCTATTTCCAGTGCTGCGTACCCAACCTCCATGAAACCAAGGGCCAGCTACTAATATGTTATTTGCAGTAGGATTTTGTTTTTCAATTGCTTTATATGTAGCGAAAGTTCCATATGCATCTTCTGCATCAAAAAAACCGCCCACAACCATAACTGCAGGTTTTATATTGGTTAAATGAGGTAATATTAATCTAGCTTTCCAAAACGTATCTAAATTAGAATGTTTAAATAAATCGTTCCAAAATTTGATACTATCTGCAAAGTATTTGTCTTTAAGATTTTTAACTGAACCTGCTTCTAAATAAAAACGATAATTATCTTGTATTGGAAACTTAAAACCTTTCGGACCTTTATCTGGTGTAATAGGTTTAGGACGAGGAACGCCAAAAGTAGTCATGAAGCTAAAAGCATCCATTAAAAATAAGGTGCCACGGTGGTGGAAATCATCTCCCATAAACCAATCGGTAACGGGTGCTTGTGGCGAAACCGCTTTTAAGGCAGGGTGCGCATTAGGTAATGAGGTTGTAGAATAAAAACCTGGATAAGAAATACCAGAAATACCAACTTTCCCATTGTTATTTTGTACGTTTTTAACTAGCCAATCTATTGTATCGTAGGTGTCCGTGCTTTCATCTATTGCTTTGTTTCCTTTACTGGTAGTTTGAGGTCTAACGTCTTCAAAATTTCCCTCGCTCATCCATTTTCCACGCACATCTTGGTAAACGAAAATAAATCCTTCTCTCATCATGCCTGGAAAGTTACCTAAGCTAGTTTTGTATTTGTCTTCACCATAAGGCGCAACTGTATATGGAGTACGATTAAGTAGCATGGGATATTTTTTACTCTGATCTTTTGGCATATAAATCGAGGTAAATAATTTCACTCCATCTCGCATCTGTATTTGTCGTTCTATTTTAGTGTAGTGACTTTTTACATAAGCCGAGTCTGTTTCTTGTGCAGAAACTGAGTAAGAAAATGAAACGATAACTAGAAATAAGAATAGTTTTAAATTGGTCATATCGGTAAGAATAGGTTACAAAGTATAAATATATTAAACAATTTATCAGGATTTAAAGATTAAAGGATTTTCAAGAAGATGCATCAAAAACTTTACAACTTTACAACCTTCCAACATTCAACCTTCCAACATTGAAACCTATTGCTTAACTTTGTTGCACAAAAAAATCTTTGAATATGCAATACGATGTAGTTGTTATTGGCTCGGGTCCGGGCGGTTATGTAGGTGCCATCCGTTGTGCACAATTAGGCTTAAAAACAGCCGTAGTAGAAAAATATAAAACCTATGGTGGTACCTGCTTAAATGTGGGCTGCATTCCATCAAAGGCATTATTAGATTCTTCAGAGCACTTTCATAATGCGGCACACACCTTTACAACCCATGGTATTAATTTAAAAGATTTAAAAGTTGACATGAAACAAATGATTGCCCGTAAGGACGATGTTGTTTCACAAAACACTGCTGGTATTACCTATCTTTTTAAGAAAAATAAAATTGATGCCTTTGAAGGCGTAGGTTCCTTTGTAGATAAAAACACCATTCTGGTTACTAAAGCAGATGGAACGACAGAAACACTTTCTGCTAAAAATGTAATTATTGCAACGGGTTCTAAACCTACCGCACTGCCATTTTTACCAATCGATAAAAAACGCATCATCACCTCTACTGAAGCTTTAAACATTAAAGAAGTGCCTAAAACCATGGTGGTAATTGGTGGTGGTGTAATTGGTCTAGAATTAGGTTCTGTATATGCCCGCTTAGGCACAAAAGTTTCTGTAATCGAGTTCATGCCATCAATTATTGCTACAATGGATGCAGGCTTAGGCAAAGAATTACAACGTGTGTTAAAGAAATCTTTAGGCATGGAATTTTTTATGGGTCATAAAGTAACTGGTGCAACAACTAAAGGTAAATCCGTTACTGTAACTGCTGATAACGCTAAAGGTGAACCTGTTAAATTTGAAGCTGATTATTGCATCGTTGCAGTAGGCAGAACAGCATATAGTGAAGGTTTAGGCTTAGATAAAATCGGAATTACAGTAGAAGAGAGAGGAAAGAAAATTCCTGTAAATGCACATTTAGAAACTACAGTTCCAGGTGTTTATGCTATAGGCGATGTAATTACAGGTGCTATGTTGGCGCATAAAGCCGAAGATGAAGGTATATATGTTGCTGAAACCATTGCTGGACAAAGACCTCATATCAATTATAATTTAATTCCAGGTGTGGTTTACACTTGGCCAGAAGTTGCATCAGTTGGTCAGACTGAAGAGCAATTGAAAGCTACTGGCATAAAATACAAAGCTGGTTCTTTCCCTTTTAAAGCCAGCGGAAGAGCAAAAGCTAGTATGGATACAGATGGTTTCGTAAAAGTTTTGGCAGATGAAGCGACAGATGAAATTTTAGGTGTACACATGATTGGTCCACGTGCTGCCGATATGATTGCAGAAGCAGTAGTTGCTATGGAATTCCGTGCATCTGCAGAAGATATTGCAAGAATTTGCCATGCACACCCAACTTATACAGAAGCATTAAAAGAAGCGGCAATGGCTGCAACAGAAAATAGAGCAATACATATTTAAGAAGTCGGAATAACTAATTTAGCCGCAGATGCAAAGATTAAACAATAATAATCTGCCCATCTGCGGCTTTTTTATTTACATCATGCCGCCACCCCTCTCCTTCGAAGAGGAAAGCCAGTGGTTGTGGAAAGCTATTTATCTAAATGATAAAAACTCCTTTCTATTCCCAATAGATTTAAAGAACTTTACACTTCTAAAGAATTCTACTTTTTTCTAGAAACTATGTCCCAAACTATTGAAGCTTCAGTTTTACAAAATCCTTTTCAAAACCATCCCTATAGTAAGAAAAGAGTAAGACTTGCGGTTTCTTTATTTTACTTCGGACAAGGAGTTTGTTTTGCTTCTTGGGCGAGCAGAATTCCAGATTTAAAATCAACTATGCATCTTTCCGATGCGCAATTAGGGAGCATTTTGCTAGCTTTACCTTTAGGTCAATTAGTAACCATGCCTATTTCTGGTAGATTAACCACCATTTTTGGGAGCAGAAGAATGTTAACGATCGCTACACCTTTGTATGCCTTTGCTTTAACTATTTTAGCTTTGGCAACTGCCGGATGGCAATTAGCATTATTTTTATTTCTATTTGGCGTTGCTGGGAACTTATGTAATATCGCCCTAAACACCCAAGGTGTTGCAGGAGAGGCCTATTATGGTAAACCTATTATGACTTCTTTTCATGGAGCATGGAGTATAGGCGGATTTACTGGTGCGTTAGTAGGCTTATTTATGGTCAATTTACACCTTAATCCATATATCCATTTTTGTATAATTGCTGTATTAGCTTGGATACATATATTCATTAATTACCGATATTTATTAGGTTGGCAAAAACCTAAAGAAACCGAAAAAACAAAACTATTTACGAAACCTCAAGGTGTGCTCGTTCAATTGGGAATTATAGGTTTTTGTAGCATGGCAACAGAAGGAGCCATGTTCGATTGGAGTGGTGTCTATTTTAAAGAAATTGTAAAGGCTCCACATGCTTTGGTAATTCTCGGTTACACTTCTTTTATGATTATGATGGCAACTGGTCGCTTTTTAGGCGATAAAGTAATTGCCCGCTATGGCAGGAAAAAAATGATACAAACTAGTGGTGTCATTATTTCAACAGGGATGTTTATTTCTGTCATTTTTCCTTTTATTATCCCTGCAACATTCGGTTTTATGTTGGTAGGTATTGGCGTATCTGGCATTGTGCCTATGGTATACAGTATAGCAGGAAGCAACACAAAAGTCTCCCCGGGTATTGCATTGGCTATGGTTTCAGGGGTTAGTTATTTTGGATTTTTAATGGGACCTCCCTTAATAGGCTATATATCAGCACTATCCAACTTACGCTATTCTTATGCAGTAATTGGTTGTTTTGGTTTGTTAATTTCTATACTAGTAGCCAAAATTAGTGCAATAAAGTAATAGTTCACTAAAGAAAGCATTTCAGTGTAAGCTACCCGCTTTCGTTAAACTATTTGTTTCTCTATTTACCTATATTAGTTGCTAAAGTCATTGATAATCAATAAATTGTATTTAATTATGTAATTAATTGCTGTTTTGCTTAATAAAAATTAGCAATTAAACAAATGCGTTTAGTTGATTAGTTGAAAATCTTTTGAGTTTGCATCATGACAAATGATCTAGAAATTTTTAAGAAAAAACTGGGCAAACAAATAGCAAAATTGAGAGAAGATAAAGGTTTAACTCAATCTCAGTTATCTGCCCTTATCAACAAAGATTTTCAAAGTATCAGTAGAATAGAAAATGGCCGAGTAAATGCCTCGGGATATATATTGAAAGAGATTGCAGATGCATTAGCTGTTGATATGAATAGGTTATTTGATTTTTAATAGTCACTAATCAGAATTTGTAAACCTAAATTGTTTTTGAATTGCTAATTTATGATGCTGGTTAATATTTGCAGTTAACAGTTCTAAATTAAACTCGTGGTTCGTACCACAATTTAGCATATGAAAATATACAGATGGTTTTAAGCTTTCAAAATACTCAATTAAATTACTGCTCCATAATAACTGACAATTTCCCTCTATTCGTTTTACAATTTCGGCAATACCAGGTTTAACTACAATATTCCTTACATGATTCGATTCTAGATTTCCTTGTGGGAACATTAAAAATATATTTCCAGGAACATCTAATATTGAAGCAGCATAATCCAAGCTTTCCCCCACTGTAATAGTGCCTGGAGCAATAGAAAAGCAGCCCAAACGTGTTAACCATTTATGTTGTGCCAATTGTTTTTCTAGTACCATAATATAAAATCCTTTTAGGTTAGGCTCTTGTTTATAGATAGATTTCAAGCATAAATAGCCTGCCCAAAATCCATCCCAAAAACTAAAATGATTACACATTAATATGTACGAATGATTTTTTAAAACTTCGACCTCATTAATTTTCATTTTATTAAATCGCCAACTAAAAAGCCAAGATAAAAATTGACCAACAAGTAGTAGATATTTAACTCGAATAGGATTTGCCTTAATTATCATACATTAACTCATAAATTTTAGCTGGCAAATTTTTATTCACCATATCATGATCTTCATCTAGCGTTATTTTACTTGCAAAATTCAATTTTGAGATCATTTTATCAGCTAAATGCTGTGGATACATTTTATCTCTTTGTCCAAAAAGGAAAAAGCATTTTACATTATGCTTATTTAACGATGTTATTAAATCTATCTGTTTTACTTGTAAATGGCGTAAAAAAGTAACGTTAGCATAAAATGCAAATCTTAGCTCTTCTGTTGCCATTTCCTTACTTAAAATGCCATGACTTTTTAAATCAATAACTCCTAATTTTTTACAAACACTTAATGCGATGTGAATTCCTTTTTTACTTAAAAACAGCTTTCTGAAGGTTAAATTTGCTACCCCATTTTTAGAAAACAGTTGTAAAATTGGTAAAATCTTTAAAAAAGAAGGAGCTAAAATAAAAAGCTGATCAATTCTTTTAGCTTCTTTTTCGGCCAACACAGTTGCATAATGCGATCCTAACGAATAACCAATAACACAAAACCTATCAATTCCTTCATGTGTACAAAATGAGTTGATTAACTCGCAAAATTCAATTTTTGAAATCCCTCTTTTTACCTGTTGTATTGATTGATCATGCAATGAGGTTTCTTTATGGAAAAAAAGATCAAAACCATAAAATGTGTACTCGCTCCCTAATTTTTCTTTTAAAATGGAGAATTGCTTTCCATGCATTCCATATCCATGAAAACATAACATGGTTTTAGGTCCATTTCCAAAACGATAATAGTGTAAATTAACCAATGAATGGTTAAAAAAATGAGATGTCATGGAGAGCGTTGAACGTTATTTTTTTAAATGTACATAAAAAAATAAAATGCAGAATATTGTCAAATTAAAATCAGTTGTTCTTAAATACTAATTGCCAATGCTTGCAGTTTTGTTATTGATATCGTAATGACTTACCTTTGTACCACATTTAAAAACAATAAATTATGTCATCAGTAGAGACAACTTACATTCCTTACAAAGTTAAGGACATTTCACTGGCAGAATGGGGCCGTAAAGAAATCGGATTAGCCGAAGCAGAAATGCCGGGCTTAATGAGTTTACGTAAAGAATTCGGACCATCAAAACCTTTAGCAGGTGCACGTATTGCTGGCTGCTTACACATGACCATTCAAACTGCAGTTTTAATTGAAACTTTAGTGGAATTAGGCGCAGAAGTTACGTGGTCATCTTGCAACATTTTCTCAACACAAGATCATGCTGCCGCTGCAATTGCTGCTGCAGGTATTCAGGTTTATGCTTGGAAAGGCTTAAACGAAGCTGATTTCGATTGGTGCATTGAGCAAACTTTACATTTCGGTCCAGAACGTCAACCATTAAATATGATTTTGGATGATGGTGGCGATTTAACTAATATGGTTTTCGATAGATATCCAGAATTAATTGCTGCAATTAAAGGCTTATCTGAAGAAACTACAACGGGTGTTCATCGTTTATATGAAAGAATGAAAAACGGAACATTGCACTTACCAGCAATTAACGTAAACGATTCAGTAACTAAATCTAAATTCGATAACAAATACGGATGTCGTGAATCATTAGTTGATGCAATACGTCGTGCAACTGACGTAATGATGGCTGGTAAAGTAGCTGTAGTTTGCGGTTATGGTGATGTAGGTAAAGGTTCTGCCGAATCTTTAAGTTCTCAAGGTGTACGTGTTATTGTTACTGAAATTGACCCGAATTTGCGCTTTACAAGCCGCAATGGAAGGTTATGAAGTGAAGAAACTAGCTACTGCAATTAAAGAAGCTGATATCGTGGTAACTACAACTGGTAACTGTGATATCGTTCGCGAACAACATTTTAGAGCATTAAAAGATAAAGCTATCGTTTGTAACATTGGTCACTTTGATAACGAAATCGATATGGCTTGGTTAAATGCTAATTATGGCGATACTAAAGTTGAAATTAAACCTCAGGTTGATAAATATACAATAGACGGTAAAGATGTAATTATCTTAGCTGAAGGTCGTTTGGTTAACTTAGGATGCGCAACTGGTCACCCAAGTTTCGTAATGAGTAACTCATTTACTAACCAAACTTTAGCTCAATTAGAATTGTGGACTAATCCAGGTAAATACGAAAACAAAGTGTATGTGTTGCCTAAACACCTAGACGAAAAAGTTGCTCGTTTACACTTAGAAAAAATTGGTGTAGAATTAGACGTTTTAGATCAACATCAAGCAGATTATATCGGTGTTCCAGTTGAAGGTCCTTTCAAACCAGAAACTTACAGATACTAATCTCAGTTTGAGATATAAAAAAAGAGATATGCAATTTGCATATCTCTTTTTTTATGCTAGCCTTTTAAGGTTTAGTAAAACTAGGTCAGTAGTGCTTTGCTCAATTTCGCCTTGCGTTCCGCTTTACTTCGTGCCACTCCAATCAAGTTTAATTTATAAAACCAAATTTTTATTTGTTCATTCATCTCCTATAAATAGCAAATAAACTAAGGCCTCTACTTACAAGCAATCGGTTTAAAAATAAACCTAGCCCTTTCGTAATTGATTGGAACAGTTTTCAAAAAAAAACCTGAACCCCATAAAGTGTAAATCTCTCCTATCCCCATAGTTAAATTATCCCCCTGCTTTAATAAAGCAATTGGGTTTTTGTACCATTTATCTACCTCATTTAATTTAAAAGAATAATTACCCTTTAAGGTATCGCCCGCAAATACCGCCTTAATAAGTCCTACATAGCGATTTTTATTACTGTAATTAAAAACCATTTCACCCAATATTCTTTTCTTATCCGATGTATCTAATTTTAACCAGGCTGTATCTGTTTTGTCTATGGCCATATAACAAACGCTATACTTTTCGTCAATTTTTGTTTTAACAGCTCGTTGCTCCTTACAACTAGATAAAGCTATCATGCTGGCCAGTATTAATAAGGTTAAAAGGAATTTATTCATCAATTTATAGTTTGTTTACACCATGATGCCGAAATAACTGAGATTACATAAATAGAATTCATTATTTTCATCTTATTTTACAAAAAATTGAGCATCAAAACTCCTAAAACACTTAGCTTTGGTTAAAAGAAATTGCAATGAAAAAATTAATAGGAACTTTAATCATCGCTATCATCAGCTTTGCTTCTTATGCACAAAAGCCTGCTAAATCACTTAAGATTGTTAACCAAACAGTAGAAATTGCTTGTGGTGAATGTCAGTTTAAAATGAAAGGTAAAGATTGTGAGCTAGCCATTAGAATAGATGGTAAATCTTATTTTGTTGATGGAAAAGGCATAGATGATTTTGGCGATGCACACGGCAAACATGGTTTTTGTAATACCATTAGCAAAGCAGAAGTAACTGGTGAAATTGTTGATAACCGTTTTAAAGCTACAACGATAAAATTATTGACAGAAAAGAAAAAGGGCTAATCGATATTTAGGTTTCAGCTTAATCCTTATCTTTGCTGCATGACAAAACTATCCGTCAATATTAATAAAATAGCTACTTTAAGAAACAGTCGTGGTGGTAATAATCCCGATTTAGTTAAGGTAGCGTTAGATTGTGAGCATTTTGGTGCACAAGGAATTACGGTGCATCCAAGACCAGACGAACGCCATATTCGCTATCAAGATACATTTGACTTAAAAGCAGTAATTGCAACTGAATTTAACATAGAAGGTAATTGCCGTGAGCAAAAATTTATTGATTTAGTTTTAGCTAACAAACCTGCACAAGTAACCTTGGTACCTGATGTTTTAGGTCAAATTACATCAAACCATGGTTGGGATACCATAAAAGAGCAAGCCTACTTAAAAGAAATGGTTTCGCTTTTTCAAGATGCAGGTATTCGTGTTTCTATTTTTGTAGATCCAGTTATCGAGATGGTTGAAGGTGCTTTTGCAACTGGAACAGACAGAATTGAATTATATACTGAAGCTTACGCAAGCGAATATCCTTTAAATAAGGAAAAAGCAATTGCTCCTTACATCGCTGCGGCAAAAAAAGCAAATGAATTAGGTTTAGGCATTAATGCCGGTCACGATTTAGATTTACACAATCTCCAGTATTTCGCACAAAATATTCCCAATTTACTAGAAGTTTCTATTGGCCATGCCTTAATTAGCGATGCACTATATTTAGGTCTGGAAAACACAATTCAACTTTATTTAAAACAATTAGCTTAATAAGCTTAAATCGGAAAAACGAAAGCTTAGTATTTGTGCTTAAGCTATTTCCTACTAATCAAAAATTTATGTTCAAAGGTATTATCCTTGTTCTTTTTGGTGCTTGCAGTTTCGGCATCCTTTCTACCTTTGTAAAATTGGCTTATGCAGAAGGTTATTCTTTAGGTGATGTAACTGGTACACAAGCATTATTTGGAGCTATTGTATTATGGCTTCTCTATTTTGTACAAACCAAAACGCAAGTCAAAGAGCAAAAAAAGCCAGTTATAAAAACGCATTGGCTAAAATTAATTGGTGCAGGTTTTTTTACAGGATTAGTCAGCATTACGTATTACCAATGTGTAAAATTGGTGCCAGCATCAGTTGCCATCATTTTATTAATGCAATTTGTATGGATCAGCGTATTATTAGAACTTTTTATTTATAAAAAGAAACCAAATCGCAATCAAGTTTTGGCAATTTTACTTGTTTTAGGAGGAACGGTTTTAGCAAGTGGATTAACGGAAACAAAAATAACAGGTTTTAACATTTTAGGTATCGCATACGGTATGCTAGCTGCACTTTTTTACGCTGCATTCTTAATGTTAAACGGTAAGTTGGGTAACGAATATCCACCACTAAAAAAGAGTGCATTAATGATTACTGGAGCCTGTTTATTAATTTTTGCAATTCTTCCTCCTACCTTTTTAATCAATGGTGCTTTAGCTGGTAATCTATTAAAATGGGGAATAATTCTAGCCATCTTTGGAACCGTAATTCCTCCACTTTGTTTTTCATCAGGTATACCAAAAGCTGGACTTACTTTAAGTTCCATCTTAAGTTCAGTAGAATTGCCTGTTGCAGTAAGCATGTCGGCATTAGTATTACATGAAGATATAAGTTGGATTCGCTGGTTAGGCGTGGTCATAATTTTAAGTGCGATGATTTTACCGAATTTGGAAAATATAAAAAAGGGGAATATCTTTAATAAATCATCATAGCTTCATTACATTTATAAAAACAACTATAATATGAAAAACCAATTATTAATTCTATTGAGTTTATTTTTTTTTCGCCTTTGGCGGATGTAAAAATATTGCCACTATTAATGCTGATGAGGCCGGCGAAGTAATTACTGATTATTTAAAAGCAAATCCTGAATATAAAACCACTCGCTTTAGTTTCGGCGAAATGAAATTTAATAGTGAAAAAGAGATGAAAGAGCTAGCTAATTATAGAGCCTTAGCTAATGATGGTTATATCTCATTGAGTTTAATAGAAGCTAAAAAGAAATTCCTTTCTAAAGACAGTAGTTTTGTGTACGTGATAAAATTAACGGATAAAGCCAGTGATTTAGTGTTAAAACAAGATGCAGATAAAGCAACCGTAAAAGCAGTTACGTATGAATTGGCAAGTGAAAAACCTGTAGATTTTAATAGAGTAAACGATAACAATGCTAAAGTAACGGTATCACTTAAAAAGGTAAATACACCATTTGCTGCTTTTGATAAAAATCAAGAGAATAATAGTAATTTTATCACTAAAACCTATCGCTTAAAACTAAGTAAAGACGAAGGTTGGAAGGTAAATAAATAGATTAAGCCAGAAGAATCCCACAACAAATTTCTTATTTGCAAAATGTTTTTCTGTAGTCAAATGATTATAGAAGAATAGATCCGTTTATTAACTTTTTTAAAAATTTAAACAAACGTTTGATTTAATATACTACTAAAATTATAGGCTTTAAGCGGCAAAAAACACGGTTCGTCAATCTTTTTTTACATGTTTTTAACAAGACAATTTTGTACCTTTGCGCAATCAATTATAGCTATACTTCATGAGTTTAAACATCCATTACCAAGAAGACTTTCAAGACCGTCATATTGCACCTAATAAGGAAGATACTGCGGCAATGCTACACACTGTTGGTGTAAAATCTATTGATGAACTGATTGAACAAACCATTCCTCAGAAAATACGATTAAAGCAACCGTTAAATCTGCCAAAGGCAAAATCTGAAATTGAATATTTAACCAGTTTAAAGCAAACTGCATCGTTAAATAAAGTTTTCAAATCTTACATTGGACAAGGTTATTACGACACCTTAACACCTGGTGTTATTTTGCGTAATGTAATGGAAAACCCAGGATGGTATACGCAATATACTCCTTATCAAGCAGAAATTGCACAAGGTCGTTTGCAAGCTTTATTGAATTTCCAAACTATGGTTATCGATTTAACCGGAATGGAAATTGCAAATGCATCTTTATTAGATGAAGGTACCGCAGCGGCGGAAGCGATGTTTATGCAATTTAGTTTGCGCAAAAATCAACAAGCTACTAAATACTTTGTATCTGATTTAGTTTTTGCACAAACCATCGATATTTTAAAAACTCGTGCTAACCCTTTCGGGATTGAATTAGTAATCGGAAATCACGAAGAATTTACTGCAACTGAAGAATTTTTTGGTGCAATTGTTCAATATCCCGCAGGTAATGGAGAAGTATTTGATTACACCAATTTTGCTGCTACGCTACACACAAAGAATAGTAAACTAACCGTTATAGCAGATTTACTAAGCTTAACTTTATTAACTCCTCCGGGAGAATGGGGAGCTGATGTAGTTGTGGGTACCACACAACGTTTTGGTGTGCCAATGGGCTTTGGTGGCCCGCATGCAGCTTATTTTGCAACTAAAGACGAGTATAAACGCTCTATCCCCGGTCGTATTATTGGTGTAACTATTGATAGCAATAACAACTACGCTTTACGTATGGCTTTGCAAACTCGCGAGCAACACATCCGTAGAGACAAAGCAACTTCAAATATCTGTACAGCCCAAGCTTTATTGGCTATTATGGCAGGTTTCTATGCTGCTTATCATGGTCCAAAAGGATTAAAATTAATTGCAGAACGTACACACGGATTAGCAGTAACTCTTGCAAAATCTTTAAGTGAAATTGGTTATAATGTATTAAGCAAGTCTTACTTCGATACCATCCAGTTAGATTTAGGAGATTTAACTGATTCTATCCATAAAGAATGTTTAGATAACAACATCAACCTAAATTATACTCGAAATACAGTTAGCATCGCTTTTGATGAAACTACTACTTTTGAAGATGTAAAATTATTAGTCCGTATTTTCTCTAAGGTTAAAGCGATCTCTTCTGATAATTTAACAGTTGTAGAGCATGTTTCAACTACTATCCCGGCAGGTTTACAACGTACTTCTGAATATTTAACGCACCCTGTTTTCAACTCACATCATTCTGAGCATGAAATGTTGCGTTACATCAAATCGTTAGAAACTAAAGATCTCTCACTTTGTCATTCTATGATTGCTTTAGGTTCGTGTACCATGAAACTAAATGCAACTAGCGAAATGATTCCTGTTACTTGGCCAGAATTTGGTAAAGTGCATCCATTTGCACCAGCAGACCAAGTATTAGGTTATTATACTGTTTTTGATGAGTTAGATAAATGGTTAAGCGAAATTACAGGTTTTGCAGCCATGAGTTTGCAGCCAAATGCTGGTGCGCAAGGCGAATATGCTGGCTTAATGGTTATTCGTGCTTATCACCAAGATAGGGGAGATTTTCACCGTAACATCGCGTTAATTCCTGCTTCGGCTCACGGTACAAATCCTGCTTCTGCAGCAATGGCCGGAATGAAAATAGTTGTAGTTAAATCTTTAGAAAATGGAAACATTGACGTAGAAGATTTAAAGGCTAAGGCTGTCGAACATGCTGCAAATCTTTCGTGCTTAATGGTTACATATCCGTCTACACATGGTGTTTTCGAAGAAAGTATTATCGACATCTGTAACATCATTCACGAAAACGGTGGACAAGTTTACATGGATGGCGCTAACATGAATGCACAAGTTGGGTTAACAAGCCCAGCAAATATTGGTGCAGATGTTTGCCACTTAAACTTACACAAAACATTCTGTATTCCACATGGTGGAGGAGGTCCTGGTATGGGTCCAATTGGTGTAGCGGCACATTTAGTAAAATATTTGCCTGGTCATGCGGTTGTAGATATCAATAACGAAAAATCTATCCCAGCTGTATCATCTGCACCTTGGGGTTCTGCTTCTATCTTAATTATTTCTCACGCTTATATCGCTATGATGGGTGGTGAAGGATTAACTGATGCTACTAGGTATGCAATTTTGAATGCAAACTATATGAAAGCTCGTTTAGAAGCTCATTATCCAGTATTGTATTCGGGTAGTCAAGGTCGTTGTGCACACGAGATGATTTTAGATTGTCGCGGTTTCAAAAACTTCGGTATTGAAGTAGTTGATATTGCTAAACGCTTAATGGATTATGGTTTCCACGCTCCAACGGTTTCTTTTCCAGTTGCTGGAACGTTAATGGTTGAGCCAACTGAAAGTGAGCCTAAACATGAATTAGATCGTTTCTGTGATGCATTAATCGCCATTAGAAATGAAATTACTGCTGTAGAAAAAGGCGAATTAGATAAAGTTGATAATCCATTGAAAAACGCTCCGCATACTGCTGCTGTAGTTACTGCGAATGAGTGGGAACATGGATATAGCCGTCAGACTGCTGCTTTCCCTTTACCTTATGTAGCTACTTATAAATTCTGGCCATCGGTTGGTAGAGTAAACGATAGTCATGGAGATAGATCGTTAATCTGTGCTTGTCCTCCATTAGAAAGCTACATGGAAGAAGAAGTAACAGTTTAGCTTGTCATTGTCACCAACTCTGTCATCCTAAGCTTTTCGAAGGATCTTATTTATAAACTACAAAATAGCTCGAACAATAGTTCGGGCTATTTTTTTATACTGGGCGGATGTTAGACACATAAAAAATCCCTTTAATCTTTCGACTAAAGGGATTCTATTTGTGTGTATTATATTTTATTCAGCTGCTGGCTCTTCTGCTGTTTTAGCATTATGATCAGCTTCTACCGATTTTTTCTTAAACCATCCTTTAATAGCTCTTGAATTTTTATCCATTACGATATACATACAAGGAACTAAAATTAGCGTTAAGAAGGTTGCGAAACTTAATCCGAAAATCATAGTCCATGAAAGTGGACCCCAGAAAGCAACGTTATCTCCACCAAAATATATGTGTGGATTTAATTCTGTAAACATTTTCACGAAATCGATATTTAAACCTACAGCCAATGGAATTAACCCTAACATGGTTGCAGTTGCAGTTAATAATACTGGTGTCATACGTGTACGACCAGCTTCAATAACTGCATCTTTAACTGTAGAGCCTTGGCTGATTAATAGCTCTGTAAATTCTACTAATAAAATACCATTACGAACTACAATACCCACTAAAGCAACAATACCCAACATCGACATCATTACAGAGAATGGCATATTGAAAATTATACAGCCTCCTAATACCCCAATAAAACTAAATAGTACCTCAACCAAAATGATAATAGGTTTGCTAATAGAGTTAAATTGGGTAACTAATATGATAAGGATTGTACCAATTGCAATAAAGAATGCCATTCCTAAAAAGCCCATGGTTTCTGCCTGTTCTTCTTGATCTCCCGCCATTTTTATTTCAACCCCTGTAGGTGTTTTAAATTGTGCTACTTCTTGAGCAACATTCTGTACTACCTGATTTGCATTGGCATCACTTAAAACATTAGATGAAAGAATGATAATACGTTTTTGCTGTTTACGCTTAATACCGCCATAAGTATTTACGTACCGGATATTTACAAATGAAGAAATTGGAACTTGTCGGATCTGACCACCCATCGCCATATCACGATAGGTCATCTTCATGTTTCTCAAAACTTCAAGATTATTCTTTTGGTCATCACGAGCACGAACATTAATCTCATAATCTTCTTTATCATCTCTAAACTTAGACAATTCACGTCCATAAAGCGCTGCACGAAGATCCATTGCAATCTGTCCAGAGTAAATTCCTTCTCTGTTTGCTCTTTCTCTGTCGATATCAAATATAACTTCTGGCTTATTGTTCTGGAAATCTGACTTCAATTCCTCTACTCCAGCAATATTCTTGCTCACCAAGTATTTTTTCAATCTTTCAGAGGTATGAACGATAGAATCCAAGTTGTCACCAGTAATCTCAATACTAATCGGCTTAGCTGTTGGTGGACCACCTTGTTCTTGGGCTACCGAAATTTCAGCACCAGGAATACCTTTCACTGCATTTCTGATCTTATCTAAATAAGCTGCGGTATTCACCCCGTTTCTTTTGCCAAATTCTACAAAGGCAACGGTCACTTTTCCTTTATTTGGATATTCACCTTGATCTTCATCTTGCGGATCTGTAACGCCTTTAGTAACATTTGAAATGATAGATGTTACTACTGGATCTATCTTTCCATCTTTTGAAAGTACACCTGTAACACGTTGTTCAACTTTTCTAACTACCTCATTCGTATAGGCTTGATCAGTTCCTACTGGAAGACCAACATATACGTATACAAAGTTTGGATCTCCTGATGGGAAGAAAATAACCTTCTGACGACCTGCAATTACCAAAACACCAAAAAGAATAATCGTCCCGAAAAATAGGCCAAAGGTACCCCAAATTAATTTTTTAGGGTGGTCTACTGCCCAGTGCAATAACTTAACATATTTGTTTTGGAAAGCTGGCCAAATTTTGTTTTGAAAGGTCTTAACCCAATTTTCCAAGAAATAATGGTTCAATAAGTATAATATAATGATAAATACCATGAAATTACCAAATCCGAAGCTGCCTGCCAATGCGCCAATAGCGTAGGCAACAATTGTGGCAATACCCAAAATGAGGGTTATTTTCTTTGTCCTTTTATCAAAAGTGGGTTTTTTGTTAGCAGAATGATCATCATGTTCCATAAAATCAACTGCAAAAACAGGGTTAATGATATAGGCAACAATTAATGATGCAAACAAGGTAACAATAAGCGTTAACGGCAAGAAATACATGAATTTACCGATAATTCCTGGCCAAAATAATAAGGGGAAGAAAGGTGCTAAAGTGGTTAATGTTCCAGAAAATACTGGTACAAAAACTTCTCCAGCAGCCATTTTAGCCGCTTTTACAATAGGAACTTTACCATTATCGAAAATACGGTGTGTGTTCTCAATTACTACAATCGCATCATCTACCACAATACCCAACCCTAACAGGAAGGAGAAGAGTACAATCATGTTCATAGTAAAGTTAAAACCCATTATTCCACCTAATAGAGGCATGAATAGGAAAGCAATAAACATTGATAATGGCACAGATAACGCTACGAAAATGGCATTTTTTACTCCCATGAAAAACATGAGGATAATGGTTACCAAAATAAAACCTATGATAATCGTGTTAATCAAATCGTGCAAAGTAACACGCGTTTGATCAGATTGATCCCCAGTTATTTTAATGTCCAAAGTTTTTGGTAACGATTTAGCCTTCATCTCCGTTAAAATCTGATTGATTTTATCCGATGCTTCAATTAGATTTTGACCTGAACGTTTTTTTACATTTAAAGTAATTACATTCTTTCCATATAAACGTGCATAACTATTCTGTTCTTTAAATGCATCCTTAACTTCAGCGATATCTCTTAAATACACAACTGCACCAGAAGGTGTTTTGATTACCAGATTGGCAATTTCTTCAGCACTTTTGAAATCCTTTTTAATGTTCAAAGTACGACGTAGGCCGTCCATTTTTACAGTACCACCAGATGCAGTTAAATTTTCATAACCAACTGCATTTTGAATGTCGGTAAAAGAAACTTGGGCAGCAGCCATTTTATTCATGTCTACATTGATCTGAATTTCAGGATCCAAGGCACCAACCAAATCAACTCCCGAGATTTCCGGTAAAGCCTCTATACGGTCTTGGATATCGTCTGCATAGTCTTTTAATTTTTTAAGATCGAAATTACCTGAGATATTGATATACATTACTGGTAGATCAGACATATTGAAATCCATAACAGTCGGATCATCTGGGATGTCATTTGGTAAATCTGTCTTAGCTTTATCAACTGCATCTTTTACACGCTGTTTAGCATCTTTAATATCTACATCGGTACCAAATTCGGCAGTAATAACTGAGAAATCCTGATAAGAATTCGAGGTCACTTTTTTCAAGCCTTGCGTACCTTTGATTTGTTTTTCTAGTTGTTTGGTCACTAGGTTCTCCATGTTTTCAGGAGAAGTTCCAGGATATACAGTTTGTACGAAAATTTTAGGAACAATTACTTCCGGAAAATTCTCTTTCGGAGTTGAATTATAGGCAAATAATCCAGCTAGTGTAATCATAATCGTTATGATATAGATAGCCGTTTTATTGTCTATTGCCCAACTTGATGGGCCAAACTCTTTGTTTACGTCTTTCATTTTATTTGAATGTTAGAGACTAATTAGCTGATTAATATTTAACTGGATCGCCTTCGTTGATGTCATCAATTCCGGTAGTTACAATCTTGTCGCCTTGGGTTAAGCCTGATAAAATTTCAGTTTTTCCATCAATTGTTCTTCCAGCTTTTATTGTTGTACGTTTCGCTTTTCCATCCACTACTGTAATCACATATTGACCATTTTCTGCATTTTGAATGGCACTAACTGGTATCACAATCGCCTTTGGATTTTTATAGTCGACAACTTTTAATACTACAATCATATTAGCACGATATTTTGCATTTGATGGTAGTTTAACTTCGATATTGAAACTACGAGAAGAAGGATCAATTACCTTAGCTGCAAAGCTTACCTTGGTTACTAAGCTATCTGGAATATCTGGGAAGATCACTTTTACATCATCACCTTGGCTAATCTTGCCTAAGTATGATTCAGCAACCTGCGCTTTAGCTTTTAAAATATTTCCATTTACAATTCGGATACCTGTAACACCTGGAGCTACAGCCTGACCAACTTTTAGGTCCATTTGTTCAATACTTCCACTGATTGGAGCTTTGATTTTATACATCGCTTGTTGAGAACGTAAAACATTCATTTGACGCTCTAAACCTTCTTTTTGAGTTTTTGCATTTAGGTATTGAACTTCCGTGCCGATTTTTTGATCCCAAAGATTTTTTTGGCGGTTAAATAGATTGGTAGCCAAATCAATTTGTGTTTGCAACTGCGCCATGCTCTGACGAAGTACATTGTCGTCAATTTGAGCTAAAACTTGTCCCTTACTAACTGTTTGGCCAATACTAACATATACTCTGGTTACTACACCCTGTGCTTCTGGATTAACCTGAACATTTTGTTCAGCATCAACCTTACCCTGAATTTCTACATAGTTATTAAAGGTAGTCTGTTTAACTTCGAAAACAGTTACATCTTTAGTAGATACAGAGTCCTTGTCGCCAACAGTACTTTCTAATTTTGCAATTTTCGCATCTAATTCTGTGCGTTGTTTTTTAAGATCCGCTAATTCAGCTTTTGGATCTTTTTTCTCAGAAGAACACGCTGCTAAAATTGCGATTGCTGCTATAAATAATATTCTTTTCATTATAAATTGTTTGTAAGGTTAGTGGTTAATGTTTCCTAAAGCTTTATCTAGATTTACTTTGTTAATCAGCATATCGTATAAAGCATTAATATAGTTGTTTTGGGCTTCTTTTAATGAAGTTTCGGCAGTAGTTACCTCTAAACTAGAACCAACTCCTTGGTCGTATTTAATTTTAGTAACACGTAAAACCTCTTTAGCCAATTCCATATTTCTTTTTTGGTTTTCTAAAGATTTCTGACCGTTTAGATAAGTGGTTTGAGCTTGTGCAACTTCTAAATCAATAGAGTTTTTTAAATTGATTAGGTTGTTGTCAGTTTTTAAAGATTCTAATTTTGCATTACGTAATTGATAAAGTTTCTGACCACCAGCATATAATGGAATTGAAAGTTTTAATCCGATTACTGTGCTTGGGAAACTTTTATCATAGAGATTTGAAAATTTGTTATCTTGGAAATTAGCTGAAGTATTACCAAATGCAGATAACGTTGGCAGGTATAAACTTTTATAACGCTTTACATCTAATTCATTTAATTTCTTTTGTGTTTGTAGTAAAGAATATTCAATCCTCTTATTATAAGTCAGCCCGTCATTTAATATTGGTGTTTTATCTATATTAACATCACTAATTCTGTCTGTTAGGGTTAATGTGCTACCAATTGTCATACCCATTTGAAACTTTAACAAATTAACGTTTAAGGCTAATAATCTGATTACATTCTCACGCTCGGTAAGTAAATTGTTGTTTAAAACACTTAGTCTGTCAACATCTATTTTTTCTACAAAACCATTTTTTAGCATTTGCTCTGTATCGTTTAATGATTTTTTCAAACGCTCTAAATTGGCATCAATTAAAGCAAGCTGTTCATTGCTAACCAATACCGAATAATAAGCTTTTGTAACTGCAAATGTGGTTTCAATTTTGCTTCTAGTAGTGTTTTTTTGCGACAACTCTTTATAAGTTTTCGAAGCCTGTAAACCTACCAAATAGCTGCCATCAAATAATAATTGAGTTACCTGTAAGCTAGCAGATGAAGTAAACTTAGTGCCAAATTGAACAGGAGTTGAACCCCCAAGGCCTGCAGGCATTGTAATTGGGTTTCCATTTCCATCTTTAACATTATTGTCTGTGAAAGCTTTATAAACTAACGGCGAAATAAAATCTGGAAAAATAGATGTTGGCATTTTAAGAAAATCGTTAAAATCTGCATTGGCGCTAATTTGTGGTAAGCCAATACCAATAGTTTTTTTAACAGTATTAATAGCTATTTGCTCATCAATTTTTGCATTTATAATACTCGTTTGATGTTGTTGAGCGTAAGAAATAGCATCTTGTAAGCTAAAACTTGCCGTCGTGTCTTTTTGTTGGGCCAAGGCTGGGAAAGCCAAACTCAAACCAAAAAGTAAAATGTAAAGTTGTTTTTTCATAAATGATTATACTTGGGACGATTGTTGTTTGTAATAATTAATTTTTTCTAATCCCTTTGAGTTGCAAACTCCATAAAGGAAATGTTCAGTTATCTCAGCCATTACCTGAGCAATATTATATTTATTCTTGGTGTAATGATCGTGCTGATTAAACAATAAATCAACTTGATCAAGGCGCATCTGCGTTAAAATATCTTTGTTAATTTCAGGGCGATACAAATGTTCGTTTATGCCTCGTTCAAGATTTGCATAAATACATTTACCCAAATTATTTTCCTTAAACTCCTTAAAATATAACCATGCTTTTGGATGATATTTTTGTAAATCATAAAAAAGCTTTGGGTTCATGCTACTTAATAATTCGTGGATATTGGTAATGGCGAAAAATATTTCATGAACTGCATTCTCTGCACTTGTTGCACAAAAATCCATTGTACAATTTTGATTTTCTAGTTTGGCTTTTATTAGAATATTTACCAGTTCATCTTTATCTCTAAAATGCTGATAAATTGTCTTTTTAGACATGCCCAAGTGTTTGGCAATGTCATCCATCGTTACACTTTTAAAGCCGTATTGACAGAAAAGCTTATCCGATTCCTCAACTATGTATTCTTTAACTTCCAATTTTGCTCCTTAATTAATGTAGTAAAACTAGCCCCAAATTTTCTTGATTAAAATTGTAATCTCTTCAGCTATCGTAGTTTCTACTTCTTTATATCCCAACATATTCTTAAAAATGATGGAGCAAAACTATGGAAACTTTTTTTAATTCCAAAGTTTCCTAATTAATATTTTTATTTCTTCTATGAGCGTTTGCTCTGTTTGTGTTGTTTCCATGCTACAAAAAAACACAATTATGCAAGGCGGAAACAGTCTTAATCGGTGAATGGAGGATTTGAGTAGGTGAAATTCTGAAGAAATCGGATTACAGCTTTCGGACGTATTATCGTACTAGCTTAATAATTTAACAACTCAAAGATTTGTTTTATATTCGGCATGAGAAGGAATAAATAACCAAAAAAATGAAAAAAGGAAGAATAGAGGCATTTAGCGATGGTGTTATTGCCATCATTATTACTATTATGGTGTTGGAGTTAAAAATCCCACACGATAAAAGTGCGTTAAAAGATTTAATGCCATTATTGCCCGTATTTTTGAGTTATGTATTGAGTTTTATCTATGTTGGCATTTACTGGAATAATCATCATCACATGTTTATGGTGGTAAATAAAGTAAATGGCGCTATACTCTGGGCAAACTTGCATTTGTTGTTTTGGCTTTCTATGATCCCTTTTGCCACTGGTTGGATGGGAGAAAATCATTTCGCTGCTGCACCTATCGCATTGTATGGTTTTGTTTTATTAATGAATGGAATTGCTTATTCAATTTTGGCTTCGTTATTAGTTAAACACCATGGTGAAGATTCATTATTAGCAAGGGCTTTGGGAAATGATTTTAAAGGCAAACTTTCGGTAGCTTGTTATATCCTTTCTATACCATGTGCATTTGTTAATGTATGGATTTCTGGAGCTCTATATATTTTAGTGGCTTTTATGTGGTTAATTCCAGATAAACGAATTGAAAAAGTAATTCACGAAGAACATGAAAAAGAATAGTTGTTAGCATGTATAGCTTTTATTGTTGTTTAGATATATCCAATACTTAATAACAATTTAGCAATTTAACAATACAACAATTTAATATCTTTGACCCATGCCGATCTTACAAGAAAACGTATCCTTAAAAACATATAATACTTTTGGTATTGATGTTACTGCCAATTATTTTGTTGAAGTTAAAAATGTAGAAGATTTAAGGGAAGTTTTTAATCATCCAATTGCTAAAACTAAAAAGTTATTGGTATTAGGAGGTGGAAGTAATATGCTTTTCACTAAAAATTTTGATGGCATTGTATTAAAAGTAAGTATTCCAGGTATTACCTATCAAACACAAGGTGATGATGTAGTTGTTACTGCTGGGGGAGGCGTAGTTTGGAATGATTTAGTACTGTATTGCGTCGACAATAATTTCGCTGGAATAGAGAATTTAACTTTAATACCAGGTACAGTTGGCGCATCGCCCATACAAAACATTGGTGCTTATGGTGTAGAATTAAAAGATATTTTCACTTCTTGTACAGCATTTGAAATCGCCACTGGCGAATTAAGGATTTTTAATTACGCTGATTGTAATTTTGGATATAGAGATAGTGTATTTAAAAATGAACTCAAGAATAAATACATTATTACCTCCGTACAATTTCATTTAAGTAAGCAAGCAAAACTGCAAACTCATTATGGAGCTATTACAGCAGAGCTCGAAAAAAGGAATATCGCAGCACCAACTATTGCAGATGTTTCTAACGTTGTAGCTGCTATTAGAGTAAGTAAATTACCAGATCCTAAAACAATTGGTAACGCTGGGAGTTTCTTTAAAAACCCTGTTATCGAAAAAACGGAGTTTGATAGCTTAGTGAAAAGATTTCCAAATGTGGTGAATTATCCGGCAGCAAATGGAAAGGTTAAACTTGCTGCAGGTTGGTTAATAGAACAATGTGGGTTTAAAGGAATTGTTGTTGGAGAAACGGGTACTTGGAAAAACCAGGCTTTAGTATTGGTCAATCATGGTCATGCAAGCGGACAGGAGGTGTACACTTTTTCAGAACAAATAATTAATACTGTGTATACCAAATTTGCTGTTAAGCTAGAGCGAGAAGTAAATATTTTGTAATACATTGATTTTTACTCACTCAGATAGGGTTTTTCTTTAAAATAATCTTCATTTTTCTTTTTGGTATCATAGTTGTATAGATTTTAATAATTACAAACAGTTGGCTCGAACCAAAAAAAAAGCCCCTGTTTCTTTTTTAAAACTTAAAACTAAAAAACTATGACACAGCTACAATTTAACCACCAATTGCATGATTATTCTGGTTCGTTACAGTCATTCGCTTTAAATTTTACAAAAGATGTAGAGGATGCCAATGATTTGGTACAAGATACCATGCTTAAAGCGGTTACTTACTACAGTAAATTTAAAGAAGGAACTAATTTAAAAGGTTGGTTATTTACAATTATGCGCAATACGTTTATTAATAACTATAGACGTATGGTGAAAACTAATACATTAATTACGCAAAGCGAAGATATTTCTTCAGCTAATTTACATTATAGTGCTACACGAAATGAGGTAGAAAGTAAATTTGTGATGGGCGATATTCATAAAGCTTTAGCTACGTTACAACCAGAATATTATGTGCCATTCATTAAATATTTTGAGGGATATAAATACCATGAAATAGCGGATGAACTAGATATTCCAATTGGTACTGTAAAAACACGTATTCACGTAGCACGTGGAATTTTAAAAAAATATTTAAAAACTTATGCAAAAGATCTTACAACAGCAGATGCATAAAAGTTTAACAATCTACGAATGAAAAACAACAGAAAAGGCTCCAATATGGAGCCTTTTTTATGCGTTAATAAATATTTATACGATGTAAACCGCTTCAAAATCATACTTTTGAAAATCTAAAATTAAACACCGTATTTAATGAACTATATTTTTTTATTGCTAAATCTTTTTCTATTTCTCATTCCACTATTTTTTTCTTTTGATAAAAAAGCTTTTCTAATTGAAAAATTGAAATCGACTATTGCAGCTACCTTAATAGCTGGAATTATTTTTTCGGCCATAGCCATATTCTTTGTTATTTTTAAAGTGTGGAGCTTTAATCCAGCTTATTTAGTTGGGGTTTATTATAGAGAACTTCCTTTAGAGCAATATCTTTTTTCATTTACTTTCAGTTTTGCGGGCTTAGGCATTTATCACTATTTAAATGCTAAATTTCCGAATAATCACTTACAGAAATTTAGTTTATCAGTTAGCAATTTAATGTTGGGCGTTTGTGTAGCATTTTTGTTTTTCGCTTATGCAAAATGGTATACAGTCATCACTTTTTCGGTACTATTTATCCTGTTATTGTACATCGAATATTTAAATAAACTACGATTTATGTATCGATTTTACAGAGCATATGTAGTTTGCCTTATCCCGTTTTATATCTGTTATGGCATCATTTGTAATTGGCCTATTATTCAATATCAAGCAACAGAAACCGTTAAATTAAACGTATCAAATATTCCTCTCGAAAATCATTTTTATATCATGGGAATGCTTTTGTTAGCGGTTTATGTATCAGAGTTTTTCGAAAAAAGAGCAGCAGCTAAATAATGGATTTGCCTATTTACAGTAAACAGCAACTCGCTTTGCGTAATGGACAAGACAAACCTCAGATTTGGATTGCTTACAAAGGATTAATTTATGATGTAGGCAGCAGTCGATTATGGAAAAATGGTAAGCATTATGAACATTGGGCTGGGCAAGATTTAACAGATGAATTACCTGATGCTCCGCATACGGAAACTGTTTTCGAAAAATTTACAGTGATTGGTATGTTGAAGTAAATAGTTCATTGTCAAAATAATACAAACATTATCCTGCTAATTTCCGTTTTAATTTAAACTTCCAATTGAGGATGTAGTAAATTAAATATAATGGAATACATAGTTAAGCAAAGTATTAAAATCAACGCTAAGCCTGCTCAGGTTTGGGATGCATTAACTAACCCTGAAAAAACAAAAGCATATTTTTTTAACGCAAAGGTCTTTTCCAAATGGAAAGAAGGAAGCAAAATAACGTTTAAAGGCACCCTATTTTTGATCATTAAATTTGAAATGATTGGCAAAATCCTTGAAATAAAACCACAAAAGCTATTAAAATATACGCTGAAAAATAGTAGCGATAAAAAAGGTAAATCATTTTCTACAATAACCGATACCTTAACGTATGCCAAAGGAATAACAACGGTTTCTATAACAGATGATGTTGGACAAGGAGAAGGAGCAGAAAAGAGGTATAAACGCTCAACTAAAGGCTGGAAAAAGGTGTTGAAAGGGTTAAAAAAATTAGTAGAGCATACTAAATAAAAAAGGCAGATCGCTTAACCTACCTTTTTTATAGGTCTCCAATAAACTTAATCTTGTATATTTTCAAAATTCTTCACTATAGGTATGTAAATGCTGCCATCTAATGCCTACAATTCTTACTTAGAATTAACTATTAGTTAAAATATAAACGATGAGGTTTTAACAAATAATTTACAAGGTAAATAACCCTGTTTTCACCTTGTTTGCACCCTGTGATTACCCTGTTAAAACCTTGTTAAAATAAACGAAAAAACCCATGCAAATTTTGCATGGGTTTAGTTGCAATTAACTTTTAGTTAAATCTAATTAATCTTGAATAATCTCAAAACTACTTAAGTTTACAAACTGTTGTAAACGAGCAGCAATTGTAGCTTTATCTAATTCTAATAAGCGCTCCGTTCCAAATTTTTCTACGCAGAACGATGCTAATGCAGAACCGTAAATCAATGCATTTTTCATGTTATTGAAATTCACGGTGCCAACTTGTGCTAAATAGCCAATAAAGCCACCAGCAAACGTATCGCCAGCACCAGTCGGATCAAAAACATCAGCTAATGGTAGTGCAGGAGCAGAGAATATTTTATCCTCATGGAATAATAATGCACCATGTTCACCTTTTTTGATGATCAAATATTTTGGTCCCATGGTTAAAATTTTATTGGCCGCTTTAACTAATGAATATTCGCCAGATAATTGACGAGCCTCAGAATCATTAATGGTTAATACATCAACCATTTTAATGGTTTCCAATAGGTCGTCCATCATAATGTCCATCCAGAAATTCATGGTATCTAACACAATTAGTTTCGGACGGTTTCTAAGTCTTTTAATAACAGTTTGCTGTACCTGTGGGGTTAAGTTGCCTAATAACAAATACTCACAATCTTGGTAACTCTCTGGAATGATTGGATCGAAAGTGCCCAGTACATTCAAATCAGTGATTAAAGTATCACGGCTATTCATGTCATTGTGGTATTTTCCGCTCCAGAAAAATGTTTTTTCCCCTTTTTTAATCTGTAATCCTTCTGTATCTATGCCGTGTTTTTCAAAGATGGCGATATTTTCTTTCCCGAAATCTTCACCCACAACAGCTACCAGTTTTGTGTTTTTATAAAAGTAAGAAGCAGCAACAGTAGCGTAAGGTGCGGCTCCGCCAACAATTTTATCAGTTTTTCCGAAAGGAGTTTCTATGGCGTCGAAAGCCACACTACCTATGATTATCAGGCTCATATATATCTTATTAAAATTATTTTAAATTTTTTCTCTGCAAATATTGCATAAATAATTTAAAAGCCCTAATATTGCATTCCCAAAACGAACGAGGCATTATGTTCTTAACATCATCCAGAAAGCGTTTTAGGAATAACCAGTACTCCTTCTTAGCTCAGCTGGTTAGAGCATCTGACTGTTAATCAGAGGGTCGCTGGTTCGAGCCCAGCAGAGGGAGCAGATTGAAAGCCTTACAGAAATGTAAGGCTTTCTTGTTTTAAAAGCTTTTTTATGTTTTATCTATATTATTTAATCAAGTTACGCAGACAGGTATTATGTTGGTCACACCAATAATCATGGTCGGCGTTTAGCTACTGAGAAGAGATAAACTAAATCAATATATTTCTCCGCTTCTTCTACTAAAACAATTGTGACTGTAGTTTTGAAATCTTCCATTACCTTTTAGTAGTAATAGATTTTGTTAATTATATAATATTCCAAATGTTTATTGTGGGGAATATTACGTTAGTACTTTAAGCATAAGGATTATATTGCTTCAACTGTTTATAATAGCCCTTCACAAAGTCCAAAATCAAGATTAGTGTTTTTACATATTGCTTTGCAACCTTTCTGTGTTAAAATACATCATAATAAAAAAGACACAGATCAATAACAACTATTAGATTTTATTATTAACTAGATTGATTGTACGTAATGATTAAATATATTTTCTTCCTGTTTTTCATATCTCCTTTGGTTATATACGGCCAAAAGGATAAAAATTTACCAAGCCCTGAAGTAATTAAACTAAAAAGGGAGATTTTTAAGATAATTAAAAATAATTCAATGTTCACTGATTCCCTTGATTGGAATAAAGTTGCCCAAGAATCTGATGCGTTGAAATTAAATGAGAGTGATAGCACGGACACTAAAATTATATTCGATTTTTTTACTCAAAAACTAAGGAAAGCTGGAGATAAGCACTCATTTTTTATAGCTAAGAAATCTATATCCAAAATTATGGAGGCACAGGCACCAATTCCTCCTCAAGCCGACTATCTAGGTGATGGAATTGCATGGGTAAAAGTTCCCGAGTGTCTAACTTTCGATGCAGTAAAGGATAAAGCCTTTGCCAATACCATCCGGTCAGAAATAAAAAGAATTGATTCTGGACAAAAGATCTCAGGGTGGATTGTGGATCTTCGCCATAACACAGGAGGAAATATGTGGCCTATGCTTGCGGGACTGAATGCGCTCATTGAGGATGGAACGGTTGGTTACTTTGTGGATCCCAACTCAAATAAAAAACAACCTTGGATCAGCCAAAATGGAAAATTAGGTTCCTCAACCATCAGTAATTATAAAATTGAGAATATGAAAGTTAAAATTGCGGTTCTTATTGACTCCATGACGGGAAGCAGTGGAGAAATGACGGCAATCTCCTTTATTGGACTACCAAATGTGAAAACTTTTGGACAACCCTCCGCAGGTTATACCACGGCAAATCAAACCTATTTTTTATCCAATGGGTCGCAATTGCTGCTAGCAGTCCAATTTGTAGCTGACCGAACTGGTAAACCCTATGTAGATAAAATCATGCCTGATGTAACTGTGAACGACTTTACTAATACTAAAAGTGATGGGGTGATCTTAGCGGCGAAAAAATGGTTGTTAGAATAGATAGCAGAAATTTGGGTAACTCAGTAAAGTTCGAAATTACATTCTCTTATTACTACAAAGGATATTTATCAATTTTTGAAATCCTAATCAATCATTAAGTAGATTTCTAGAAAAGTAAATAGGCTCGGAAGCAGATTGAAAGCCTTACAGAAACGTAAGGCTTTCTTGTTTTTAAAGCTTTTTAGTTAGCCGCAGCTGATTAGCGTTCGACTAATCATGATTACTAAAAGGGTTGCGCAGGATTAAGAATTACTTATTCTTCTTGAAAAGATAAGTAAAAGCCCCTGTAGACCACAATGCTGCTAAAATAAGTGGGGGTTGAAAAAACAATCTAATAAGTCGAGCACGGTCAGTATCAAGTCCAAATGCATCCGTATGGTTCAAATATTGAGCAATATTACCTGGAAAAATTAACACATAAAACACGGCAAGAGCTATTCCTATCTTAACCTTTTGTTTTGTCCAGAAGAGCATAGCTAGGCCCAGTGATATTTCTACTATGCCCGAAATTAATACAACACTGTCTTTGCTGATGGGTATCCAGTTAGGCACTTGTGCTTGGAATGCTGCTCGCTGAAAAGTAAAATGCCCAATAGCGGCTGCGATCATGAAAATACCCAAAATAATTCTTAAGATATTTTGAGTAGTGCTGGTTTTGATAGTATCCATACGTAAATATACTCCATTGTATCGTTAGAATATATATCGATAGTAAACTTTATCAGACCCTTATGATTAAGTACTGTAAAGACCTATACAGCACTTAGTGCTCAATAGCATCATAAAATGAGCTGCGGTAATTATCACCTACTGCAATTACTTTCTCGCCTATGGCAATGCGATTACGTTCTATAGCAGCAATTTTGTCTACGGCTACAATAAAAGATTTGTGCACACGTACAAACTGGGGATACGATAGTAATTCTTCCATCTTTTTCATGGTTTGTAAACTAGTTATCTTCTCGGTAGTGGTATAAATATTCACATAGTTTTGCATACCCTCTATGTACACTATGTCTGCAGTAGCTACCCTAATTAACTTATACTCTGTTTTAACAAAAATGTGGTCAATATCCTTTTCTTTTTTCACAGTAGGCGCTTCGCTAGACGGGAGTGACATTCCTTTGTGCATTAACTTTGCTTTCTCTACAGCTTTATAAAAACGCTCAAAGGAAACTGGCTTTAACAAATAATCTATTGCGTCATTTTCGAAACCCTCTAATGCATATTCGGTATACGCTGTAGTTAATATCACTTGGCATTTTCCTTTTATAATTTGCATAAACTGTAATCCCGTTAGCTCAGGCATCTGAATATCTAAAAAGACTAGGTCTACTTCTCCTTCGGCAACCTTTTCTAAAGCTGCTAAAGGATTGGTTGTGCTATATATCAGTTCTAAAAACGAGACTTTAGCGATATAATGTGTAAGTACATCAATCGCTAATGGTTTATCGTCTACAACAATACATCTGATCATGATAAATCAATTTTTAAGTCGACAGTAAAGTTAAGCGGATCATGTGTAATTAAAAGCTGATGTTTATTTGGATAAATCAATGCCAATCGTCGTTTTACATTCACCAAACCAATTCCACCAGTTTTATCTTTCTTATACCCGTTTACTTGATTAGCTATGTTGAAATGAAAAGTACTTTGTTTAAGTTCAATGTGAATGCGAATAGGTGTTTCTTTATCCGTAAATATGCCATGTTTAAACGCATTTTCAATAAAATTGATCAAAATTAATGGAGCAATCTTTAATTTATCTGGATTGCCGATTATAGTAAAATCTACATGTGAAAGTCCCTTTTGTCCAATCTTTTGTAGTTCTATCACATTTTCTAAATAGTCTAATTCTTTCGTTAACCCTACAAATGGGCCATCGCTTTCTCTAAGCATGTAACGTAACAGTTCTGAGAGTTTAAGCAACGCTTCTGGGGCTTGTTCGTCTTGTTTTTGAGTAAGTGCATAAATATCGTTAATGGTATTGAATAAAAAATGCGGGTTTACTTGCGATTTAAGAAATGCTAACTCTGTTTGGAGTTGTTCTTTTTCTGCAATTTCCTTTTCCATTCGCATGGTTCGCCAATCCATAAGGTAGCTTAAAAGTATGCCCAAGAAAATATGCAGGAAATTAGCACTTAGTGTGATCATTAATGCAGACCAAAATGTTAAATCTAACTCATACGTTTTCCAGCCTAGGGTTGGGTAGAAGGATTGTTCTAAGAAATAATAGAGTGGTGTAAATAGTACTATTGCTATACCTATAGAGATAAGGTATTGGAAAATATTTCTTTGCTTAAGAAAACGAGGGATTAAATAGAGATAGTTAAGGTAGAAAAAGGCAGCAGAACAAGCAATCTGTAAGATTTTAACAGGGATGACAATTGTAAAGAATAACTTCCAATAGATTTGTGTGCCAAGTACACCTGTACCTAAAGACACCAGCAAAACTTGCACAGCCACCAATAACCAGTAACCAAGGTGTAAATAAATTATTTTATGCTTATTCATGGCTTAAAAGTACTTTAAAATAGTAGTGAATAGAAAAGCAATACATCAAAAGCTAAATCTTACTGACGAAGCCTTAAACTTTATCCACCAAATCTATTTTCACTAAAAATTCATTTTGTCAAGGTAATAAAGGCTTTCGTCAATCGCTTTCTTTGTTTTACATGTTTGATTGGACTTTTGAGTAGTCAAAAATTAATATCATGAAAAAATATCTGTTCAACAACATCCTCTTTTTACTAGTTGTTCTTTCATTTAGCAATGTGTATGGAACTAACAATTCGACAACAAATGAGCGCACCAAAGCTTTTATACAAGTTTGGGGTTTGGTAAAATATAAGTCGATAAATGGTGCGCAAGGTAAATTTAAGGCGGATAGTGTGTTTCTTACTTTAATAAACAACGTAAAAAAAGCTGATGAAAATCAGTTTAGAGAATTAATCGCACTGCTATTGAAAGAAAATCCAGGCCAACCTGATGTACATAGGGTACACCCAACTAACAAAAGCTTATTGACGAAAAACATCGATTATGGCTGGATAAAAAATAAACTATTCACCTCTACTATTCAAAAGCAATTGGTTGTATTAACCAAAACGTATAACCCTAGCAATACACATTATTTTATTCCTACTATCGCATATGAAGGTGACCTGCCACATGAAAATGCATATCCCAATTATGCATTTGATAGTGAAGCCATGAATTTGCTGGCGCTTGCTAAAGCTTGGAACGCCATAGCCTATTTGTTTCCATATCGTTATGTAATGGATCAAAAATGGGAGCTTACGCTGCAGCAATTAATTCCAATATTTAGCAGTATTCATTCTAGGGCAGCTTATGAAAAAAGTATTCTTTTACTAGAAAGTGCACTAGACGATACCCATGCTTCGGGTTTTTTAAATCAGGTGAAGAGCTTACCTGAAATCTTTAACTTGAAATATTATCCTTCCTTTACCTATAAAATTTATCAGAATTATATAGTGGTTAAAGAATTTCTAACTGATTCTTTAGCGCAAACAAGTAGTTTAAAAACCGGTGATTTAATTGTAATGATAAATGGAGTAAAAACAAAAGAATGGCTTAAACAACGCTCTATTTTATTACCTGCATCTAACCAAAGTGTAAAAAATAGATTATTAGCCGATAACGATGCATTTGCTTTTAGTGCAATTGACAATGCGATACTTAATGTAAGGATTAAAAGGAATCATAACTATTTAAATGTACAAGTGTCGCTTTTAGATCGCAAGGATAAGAAAGTTGGAGAAATAGTAAACACCTATTTTAAACAAAAATATGCACAAGAACAATTGGTAAAAGGTTATGAAGATTTACCTAACGACATTGCCTTGATTAGAGCAGGTTACTTTTTCGATAAGAACCTCCCTAAAGGCGATGAAATGATGACCTTTTCGCAAAACTTGAATAAGAAAAAAGCAATCATTTTTGATATGCGTAAATATCCAGCAGCGCCAGGTCTATTCTATTATTTTATACCGATGGCATTGGGTAAACCTGCTTTTAGATTTGCACAATATTTTGGTGCTGATATCAGCAATCCTGGAGTTTTCTCGAAAAAAGATGGTATAGAAGTTTTCCTTTCGAAGGATATAACAACTGAAATGCCTTTGTATACTGGCAAAATTGTGATTTTAACAGACGAAAACACACAAAGCATGGGCGAATGGTTTACCATGATGCTTCGTCAACTTAATCGCAATACTACAGTGATTGGTAATCAAACCGCAGGAGCTGATGGCGATATGAAACACTTGAACTTACCAGGTGGTTATGAGTTTTTGTTTACAGGAAATGGAATCTTTTATCCAAACGGAAAAGAAACCCAACGCATTGGTATTGTTCCAGATGTTGTATACAAACCTAGTGTTAAAGATTTAATAGCAACAAGAGACATGCATTTGGCTAAAGCATTACAGTATTTAACTAATAAATAGCACTTACGTATAAACGGCACTACTATTTTTTTGTAATTTGCGCTGCGCTCATTAAAATTCTCTGAAATCTATGTCGCAATTCAAGAAAATAATACATTCCATTCGTCTACATCTAAAAAAATCATTTGATCGCATCGGCAATGAACGATTTAAAAAGAATCTGTTGCAAGCAGTTCCTTTCTGGATTGCTTCGATGATTGCTGGATTAGCCGCAGTTGCTTATGCTAAATTATTTGTGATGGCAGAAGATGTAGCACTTTGGGTTTTTAACTATAATGCTTGGTTATTATTTGCACTAACTCCAATTTGTTTTGTACTTGCTTGGGCTTTAGTTTGGAGGTTTGCGCCTTATGCTAAAGGTAGTGGTATTCCTCAGGTAATGGCGGGAATAACTATTTCTGCTCCTAAAACGCATGACTTAGTCAGTCGATTGCTTAGTCTAAAAGTTATGGTGATCAAAGTACTATCTAGTTTAGTAATGGCAATGGGTGGAGGAGCAATAGGTAGAGAAGGGCCAACCATTCAAATCTCTGCCTCTATATTTCGTTCAGTAAATTCAATGTTGCCAAACTGGTGGCCTAAGGTTGCAAAGAGAAACATGCTGGTAACAGGGGCTGCCGCAGGATTAGCTGCAGCATTTAACACGCCATTGGGAGGAATTGTATTTGCCATTGAAGAACTAACAAAAACACACTTTAGTTTTTTTAAAACGGCTATTTTCTCATCGGTAATTATTGCTGGATTAACCGCTCAAGCTATATTAGGTCCTTATCTTTATCTTGGTTATCCTAAAATTGACAATACTTCTGGGTATATATTCTTCGGAGTTCTTTTAGTGGCATTAATTTCTGGCTTATTGGGAAGTTTGATGGGGAAATTAATTTTATTGATACTTAGATGGAAAGCAAGATTGAAATCGGTACGTGCCAATATGGTCTATGTAGTTGGTTGTGCAGTGCTATTGGTAACTCTTGCCATACTTTTCGGAACAAATGCATTGGGGTCTGGTAAACAAGTGATGGAAACGGTATTATTCACCCCAGATCGTCATGCTCATTGGTACATTCCAATTTTAAGAATAGGTAGTTCGATGGTATCTTTTACAACGGGCGCTGCTGGAGGAATTTTTGCCCCTGCATTAGCTGCTGGTGCTTCAGTAGGATCTGTTGTTGCAGGTTGGTTCAACTTATCAGAAACAAATACCAATCTTTTAATATTGGCAGGAATGGTGGGTTTTTTAACAGGAGTTACCCGTTCGCCATTTACATCAGCGATTTTGGTATTAGAAATGACCAACCGTCAAACAGCTATATTTAGCTTAATCCTTGCGGGAATGGTAGCTAGTTTAGTATCGATGTTGATAGACAAACATTCTTTATATGATCATCTGAAAGTTCAATACGTAAAGGAACTTGAAGAAATAGAAAGAGATGAGAAAAAGAATTTAAGTGTACAGTAAAGATTTTTATTTAGCATTTAGCCAATGCCATGAGCCAAATTTCTCAGGATCGAAAAACTCAGGTTTTAAAGCTACATTGATTTTAAAATCGTGATATTCTTCCTTTTGTACAAGTTTGCCATTCACAAAAATCTTTACATTTCCTTCGTGCCATATTTTGCCAATTTTTTGATGGTCTTCAAATTGACATTCTAAACGAGATTTCTCATTTTGTTGAATCATCCTCACCAAATAATGATTTTTAGCATCGTACCATAATTGGCTTTTCGTTGTATCAGCACTTGCTACACCAATAATGTCAACTTCTTTTCCCTTCCACTTACTTTTAAAACCTTTACTTAAATCGAACCCATCTTTAGCTAGTTTTTGATTTACTTGGTCTACGGTTTCAAAATACATACCACCTAATAAATAGACTAAAATGTTTGGATTAACTGCAGGCTTCAATTTTTTCGATTGCCTGAAATTGTAAGTGGTATCACCTCTGTAAATTATAGCATTGCCATCTTTAGGATCTCCTAAATCAATTCTGAATAAATTAGGAAAAATACCAGCCTCATACCATATTTGGCTTCGACTAAGTGTATCTGCTCTATAAAAACCAGTTTTCTGATTAAATGTAATCGTCTTTGGCCATTGCCCGTAAAACTGATGATGAATCTCTTTAAACTTTGGAGTGATTTGTGCAAAAGCTGAGGATGCTAATGCAAATACAAACATAAAACAGCTTTTTATTTTTAGATTTAATTTCATCGTATAGACATTTAATGAAAGATAAGATTTAAAGTTACAGAAATAATTAATCACTTCTTCGCAGTGCGATTAAACCTAAAATTGGTCCCAATGCTAATAGCATATAAATGTATTGCACATTGTTTGCAGTCTTTAAAACATCAATGAGTTGAATGCTGACAATGGTAATTGCAAAACCAATACAGTTTACAATGGTTAAGGAAGAGCCTTTATATTCGGCTACTGCATTTTGCGCCACCAAAGTGGAAAATAAAGGAGAGTCTGCAATAACTGCCATTCCCCAAATAAACATAAATACGATGAAAACAGTTGCCGAACTATTGAGTATAAACAATGGAGAGGTTAAGCAGCAAAGGCAAGACAACCCTAAAGAAAGGCTAGCAATTTTCTTCACACCAACTGTTGTTGAGATCATTCCGCCAATTACGCATGCAATACTTCCAACCGCAATAATTAAAAAAGAAAATAATGGAACATTAAACTCCTGATTTGGATGTTGGTTATTGTAGACTAGCAAAATAGCAGGAACAAATACCCAAAAAGCATAAAGTTCCCACATGTGTCCAAAATATCCAAAAGCAACAGCTCTAAATTTTTTATTTCCAAATCCTTTTATGAATGCACTTAAACTCAATCTTTGTCCGATAGTTCTATAAGGTCCATCAGGAACAAGAATAAATAGTGCAAAACCTCCAACTAAAGAAAGTAAGGACGTACAAAACACAATATAATGCCAAGGAACCCCGTGTATACTTTTTAAGAAATGAGGAAAAGCAGTTCCCAAAACTAAGGCACCTACTAAGAAACCTAAAGATTTACCTAACCCTTTCTGAAAATGATCTGCAGCTATTTTCATCCCAACTGGATAAATGCCAGCAAGAAAGAAACCGGTAACAAATCTAACGCTCATTAATTGAGTAACCGTTATGCCATCAAAACTTACACAAAGATTAACTAATGCTGCAACAACAGCGCAACTAAAGAAAATTTTAGATGGAGAAAAACGATCTGAAATACTCAATACAGCAAAAACCAACGTACCACTAATAAAACCAAACTGAACAGCACTTGTAAGATGTGCTAAATAAGAAGATGGGAAATGTAATTGTTTAACTAAGTCGCTGATAATTGCATTACCAGCAAACCATAATGAAGTACAAAAGAATTGTGCGACAACAATAATGGGTAAAATTATTTTCTTTGGCTGTGAAGTAGTCGGTTGCATAAAAGGTACAAGATAAAGATTTATGTTTTAATTGTAATTACCTCTTGCTGCATAATAAAAAAGCCTCTCAGTTTTTCTGAGAGGCTTTACTTTTAGATTATGCGCTTAATAAAAAGCGGTATAAAGCGCAACTAATAAGCCTATAATTAACACGGCACCTACTGCAAACCCAGTAGTTGTTTTAAACATTTTAGTATCTATTTCTAAACTATTAGGGGTAACTCCCTTTTTATTTTCGTACATGCTAATGATGTACATACCAATGGCACAGCATGCAAAAACAATAAGCATTCTGTCCATAAATGGAATTTCAAAAACACCCGCAGAGTTTTTAACAGCCCACCCGAACTCATACAATGGCGATAAATCGAACATGGTAGGTGTAAACTTTAAGAAAACAGAAATTAAGAAACCACCAATGGTTGCAAATAAAGCTGCATTTGAGGTAGTTTTTTTCCAAAAGAAACCAAAAATAAACATGGCAAAAATACCAGGAGATACAAATCCAGTATACTCTTGAATGTATTGGAATCCTTGTTTTCCTTCTCCCATTAACGCATCGCCAACTATAAACGATAATAAAACAGCTAGCAACATAGAAACTACAACAGCTATTTTACCTACATTCACTAATCTGGTTTCAGAAGCTTGAGGTTCGAACGCTTTTTTGTAAATATCTAAAGTGAAAATGGTTGCTATACTATTTGCTTTACCTGCTAATGAAGCTACAATAGCTGCAGTTAAGGCTGCGAACGATAAACCTTTTAAACCTGCTGGTAATAAAGTTAATAATGCAGGGTAAGCTTTGTTTGGATCTTGTACACCTGAAGAGGTTAATAAATCTCCCGAATTAATTACACCAACATTGTTTTTAATGATATAATAAACGGCAATACCTGGTAAAACAACTATTACGGGCATTAACATTTTTAAAAATGCTGCAAATAATAATCCAGCTCTAGCAGTAGGTAACGATGCGCCCAAAGCACGTTGAGTAATGTATTGATTACAACCCCAATAACTTAAGTTTGCAATCCACATACCTCCAATTAACACACTTAATCCAGGTAAATCGATATAATTGGGGTTATCTTTTTTAAAGATTAAATGGAAATGTTCTGATGCTCCTTCTTTCAACATCGAGAAGCCCTTTAAAATACCCTTTCCATCAGAAATAAGATTTAAAGCAATATAGGTTGCTACTAAACCTCCAAGAACTAAGAAAAATACTTGTATTACATCCGTGTAGCCAATTACTTTCATCCCACCAAGGGTAATAAAAATAGCAAATATAGCTAAGGCTAAAATACAGAAGGTAATGCTTAGACCTGATATACCACTAATGGCTAAAGCGCCTAAATATAAAATAGACATTAAGTTTACGACGATATAAAGCATCAACCAAAAAACAGCCATAATCATAGCTACTTGAGAATTGTACCGTTGACTGAGGAATTGAGGCATTGTAAAAATTTTGTTCTTCAGGTACACTGGCATGAAGAAAACAGCTACAATAATCAAAGTCGCTGCAGCCATCCATTCATAAGCAGAAATAGCTAAACCAAGTTTAAAACCCGAACCACTCATGCCAATCATTTGCTCGGCAGAAATGTTAGAGGCAATTAAAGATGCGCCAATCGCCCACCAGGTTAACGAGCCTTCGGCAAGGAAATAGTCTTTAGAACCACCAGAAGCAGATTTTTTCTTATTGTAGATATACAAACCATAAGCAGCTACAATTACGAAGTAGATTAGAAATACAATGTAATCCTTCGTGTCTAATAAGTTATTTTTCATTCATTTGTGTTTAGTTGATTTGAATTCTAAATGTAATAAAATTGAAAAATAAAGTTCAGAATTTTGAAAATATATTTTGATGTAATCTAAGCTAAAGTGTATGCTATATATGCTTATATATCACAAATATCAATTATTTGAGACACCCCACATTAAAGCATTTTTGTAACTAGTTAAAAATTGATATTTTTATCAGTAGATGAAGGGAACGATTATATTACTAGCGTTATTTTTTTTAAGTGAAAGTAAGGGCGTTATAAATTGGCTACAAAATCATTTGTTATTGTGCCCATTTAAACAAACTTTAGGTATAGATTGCCCGGGTTGTGGTATACAGCGCTCGATTTTAGAATTGATGGAGGGTAATTTTATAGCTTCTTTTAAACTTTATCCAGCTACGCTCCCCATTATTGCCTTATTTATGTTTACTATAGTGCATTTAAAATTTGATTTTAAAAACGGAGCGTTTTTTATTAAAATGCTTTATATTGGTATCACATTAATTATTGTAATCAATTATATTTATAAAATATTTACTCATCAATTAAGCTAACACTATGTCTGAAGAACAATTAGAACCACAAGAAAACCCTCAACCAGAACCTACGCCACAACCAAGCTCTCAAAATCCTTTTCCACCACAAAATGGAGGATTTGGTTATGGAATGCAACAATCTTTACCAAATGCAACTGTGGTTTTGGTATTAGGAATACTCTCAATCGTATTTTGCTGCTGCTATGGTATACTTGGCTTGATACCCGCAATTATTGCGCTAGTATTAAGTAAAAAAGATAGGGGACTATATCAAATAAATCCAGGAGCATATACCTTAAGCTCTTATAAAAATTTAAATGCTGGTAGGGTTTGTGCCATTATTGGCTTAATTCTAAATATTCTGTCGCTATTATATTTTGTTGCAATTATTATCATGTTTGGTGCTGGAATTTTAAGTAATCCAAAAGAGTTACAGGAGATAATGAAAGGAATGCAATAATATTTTCAAACCAATTTTTTGAAGCAACTTGCATTGATTATGCAAGTTGCTTTTTTGTTGACTGTAAGTCAGTAAATTGTTATTTTATGTTGTACTAATTTTTAGCGCATCATATTTGTTATCTTTGCATATTATTAATAAAAAGAGAAAAGAATGTATCCTGAATATTTAGTAGAACCTATGCGTGCTGAGTTGACTAACGTAGGTTTTGAAGAATTAAAAACAGCAGAAGAAGTAGATGGCGCAATTAAAGGCGAAGGAACTGTATTTGTAGTTGTAAACTCTGTATGTGGTTGTGCAGCAGCAAATGCTCGCCCAGCGGCAAAAATTGCAGCATCTAACGCTAAACATCCTAATAAATTAGTAACCGTTTTTGCGGGTATGGAAAAAGATGCAGTTGATAGAGCAAGATCTTACATGATGCCTTTTCCGCCTTCATCGCCTGCAATGGCATTATTTAAAGATGGAAAATTGGTTCACATGATTGAGCGTCATCAAATTGAAGGTCGCCCTGCACAAATGATAGCGGATAGCTTAATTGGTGCATTTGAGCAATACTGCTAATTAGCTAAAAATTAAAGAATAAGGGATAAAGATATTGGATTGCCATTATTTTTATCCTTTTTTTATGTAGCGGATTTAAGAAATGTTATTCTAAAAATCTTTATTCAGCAACTTTTCCAATTCCCCAAAAGAAACATTCATCCGCACACGACCTTGCTTTGCATAAGCAATTTCACCTGTTTCTTCTGAGATAATTACAGCAACTGCATCAGCTGTTTCAGATACGCCAATTCCTGCTCTATGGCGTAAACCGAATTGTGGAGGTAATTTATCGTTGTCTGTTAAAGGCAAAATACAGCTTGCGCTTTTAATTTTATTTTCAGCAATAACTACAGCACCATCATGTAATGGACTATGTTTTTGAAATATACTTTCTAGCAAGCGTTTCGATATTTTCGAATCAATAATTTCACAGCTATTGGTGAAAAGTTCATCATCATAAAACTTAACAAATACGATTAATGCTCCTGTACGTGTTTTTTTCATGCTTTTGCAAGCATCGATGATGGGTTTAATTCGTATTAAATTGTCACGTTCTAAATTCTTACTCCCAAACAAGTATCCCCACCATGCTTTATTTTTTTGGAGGAAGGTATTTTTTCCAATATGGAGTAAAAAACGTCTTATTTCTGGTTGAAAAATAACAATGAGCGCCATAATACCTACGCTCATAAACTTATTAATAATGGCCGACAACAAATTCATGTGTAGCCCTTTTACCACATAATAAAAAATAAGAATTATGAACATGCCCAATAGCAAATTCACAGCTAATGTATTCCGTATTAAGCTATAAATATAATAGATAAGGATAGCGACGAGGACAATATCTATCCCATCAACCCAAGTAATTTTAAGAAAGTCAAAGTCAAGGCTTTTCATTGAGCACAAGTTAGTTAATTTAAGCCTTTCCATCAACTAAGAGCGAACTATAAAAGATAAAAATCGAACTTATTAAGGATTTTTTATTCTTTCTGTTAAAGTTATGCACTCCATTGCTTCTTTTACATCGTGAACTCTTAAAATTTTAGCTCCTTTTAGTAAAGCAGATGTATTTAAAATTGTAGTTCCGTTCAAAGCGTCAATAGATTTATTATTTAGCACTTTTGTCACCATAGATTTTCGAGAAAAACCAACAAGAATTGGTAATTTAAAAGAATTTAGCTGTTCCATTTGCTGTAAAAGCTCGTAATTGTGGCTAATGGTCTTTGCAAAGCCAAAGCCAGGATCGATAATAATATCTTTTACACCTAATTTGTTTAAAATAGCTAATTTCTCTGAGAAGTAAGTGCTTATTTCTTCAACTATGTTATGGTAAGTTGGATTTTGTTGCATGTTTTGTGGCGTACCTTTCATGTGCATCATCACATAAGGAACTTGTAATTTTGCCACTGTTTCGAACATTTGTTCATCTAAATTTCCAGCTGAAATATCATTAATTATATGTGCGCCAGCCGAAATAGTTTCTTCCGCCACTTTTGCTCTAAACGTATCTATGGAAACTAAAGCATCTGGAAATTCTTTTGTAATTGCCTCAACTACTGGAATAAGACGTTTTAATTCTTCGTCTAGTGTAATATCTACCGCACCTGGTCTAGAAGAATAAGCACCAATATCTATGAATTTAGCACCCTCATTTAAAAATTTTTCAGTTGCTTTTAAGGCTTCATCAACACTGCTAATTCTGCTGTTGGCATAAAATGAATCGGGAGTTAAATTTAAAATGGCCATCACAGCCGGACTGCATAAATCTATCAGTTTGCCTTTGCTATTTAGTATTACTTTTCGGTTTAAAAATGTATCTTTAGCCATCATTTAATACAAAAATAGGTATTAAAATAGCTTTAAACTAAATATTTTAATTGTTTTGGCAGTAAACACATCACAAGAGTACGACAACGTTATAGCGGTATGTAAATCGCTTTTTTTAAAGAAGACAAAAGATTATGGAACTGCTTGGCGCATCCTTCGGGCAGCGTCTATAACCGACCAAATTTTTATCAAAGCACAACGCATTCGTACTTTAGAAGAGAAGAAAATTTCTAAAGTAGGAGAGGATATCACATCTGAATATATTGGCATTGTAAATTATTGCGTAATTGCGATGTTGCAATTAGAATTAAGCGAAAGCGATCCTAACGAAATGGATGTGCAGGTAGTAGAAAGTTTGTTTGATAAACGCGTTACCGAGACCAAAGATTTAATGTTTGCCAAAAACCATGATTATGGAGAGGCCTGGAGAGATATGCGAATTAGTTCTTTAACAGATCTGATATTGATGAAAATCTTAAGAGTTAAACAAATTGAAGATAATTTAGGTCAAACCGTAGCTTCGGAAGGTGTAAAAGCAAATTATCAGGATATGTTGAACTATGCAGTTTTTGCGTTGATTAAATTAGGCGTTAAATAAGAGTTACAAGTTACATGTTGTAGGATTGTTGCAACAAATTAAAAATAAACAAGCAATTATAAAATGTCGAAAATAGCATTAACCTTTTCTCGTTGGTTTGTTGGAGTTTTATTCATTTTTTCTGGCTTAATAAAAGCGAATGATCCACTTGGCTTTGGCTATAAACTACAAGAATACTTTGAAGTTTTTCACCTGACTTTTTTAAGTAATTGGGCTACAGGTATTGCCATCATTCTATGTGTTTTAGAAATTGTTTTAGGTGCACTGTTATTGTTTGGCTTTTGGCGTAATCAAGTAACTAAGGGCTTATTAGCACTAATTATTTTCTTCACTTTTCTCACTTTTGTTTCGGCTGCATTTAAAGTAGTTACTTCTTGCGGTTGTTTTCGGCGATGCCATTCCTCTTACACCTTGGCAATCATTTACAAAAGATTTAATCCTATTGGTGATGATTGTTTATTTGTTCATTCACCGAACTAAAATAGAACCAATTACAGTTAATGTAGCTTGGCAAAAAAGATTAGCCTTGTTGGTTTTACTTGTATCCTTACTTTTTGGATTATTTACCTATAATTTTTTACCCATATTAGATTTCTTGCCCTATAAAATAGGATCGAACATTCCTGAATCTATGAAAATTCCAGAAGGAGAGACACCTGATGAGTTTCTAATCATGTACCAGCTTAAAAATAAAGCGACTGGTGAAACTAAGACCATGAGTGATAAAGATTATTTAAAGTTGGAAGTTTGGAAAGATAATAATTGGGAAGTAGTTGGTAATCCTGAAAAGAAATTGATTAAAAAGGGATACGATGTTAAAATTAAAGATTTATTAATTGCAGATGCATCTGGAACGGATTACACAAAAGAAATTGTAGAAAATCCATATTATAGTTTAGTTGTAGTTGCTTACGATTTAAAAAATACCAATGAAAATGCTATTGCAGCAACTAATGCTTTAGCTTTAAATGCAGCAGATCAGTTTAATATTCGTACCGTTTTGTTAACTTCTAATTCTGCACAAGATGCGGATACCTTTAGTAAGAGAATGAAACTTTTTATGGAAGTTTTTTATGCAGATGCTGTTCCATTAAAAAGTATGGTAAGGGCAAACCCTGGTATACTATTATTAAAAAATGGCGTAATTATAAATAAATGGCATTATCATAATTTGCCATCGTTTAATGAATTATCTGAAAAATATTTTACAAAATAAATGGGAGCATACGCGATTAGAAAATTGTTATATGGCTTTGCAGTAATGGCAGGAGTTATTCTTGTAGTATTTGTGCTATTTAACATTTTGCCTGGAGATCCTGCGAGAATGACAATGGGGCAGAGATCTGATGTGCAATCGCTAGAAGCAGTACGCAAGGAATTTGGATTAGATCGCTCAAAACCTGTTCAATTCTTTTTGTATATCAATGATTTATCTCCAATTAGCATCCATCCAAGCACAGCTGAAAATCAAGAGAAATATCATTATCAAAAGCTATTTAGTGTAGGTAAAGATGTGGTCGTGGTTAAGATTCCTTACCTACGGAGATCTTATCAAACTAAAAGAGATGTAACTACTATACTTTCAGAAACGGTACCAAATACTTTTGTACTGGCTTTAACCGCTATGATATTTGCTACTATAATTGGTGTTTTATTGGGTGTAGTTTCAGCTGTCCATCAAGGTACATGGATAGACAATGCCGCAAACTCTTTTGCTATTTTAGGTATTTCTGCTCCATCTTTTTTCGCAGGGATTATCATTGCTTGGTTATTTGGTTTTGTATTGGCAGATTATACAGGCTTAAATATGAGCGGTAGTTTATATAGTTATGATCCATTTAAGGGCGAAGTTATCTCATGGAAAAACCTTTGGCTACCCATGATTACGTTAGGTTTACGTCCTTTGGCTATAATAGTACAATTAACTCGAAGTGCGATGTTAGATGTTTTGGCCCAGGATTATATTCGAACCGCAAGAGCAAAGGGCTTAGGTCGTAATGCGATAATTTATAAGCATGCGTTGAAAAATGCGTTGAATCCCGTAATTACAGCAATTTCAGGATGGTTTGCTTCTTTACTAGCAGGATCATTCTTCGTTGAATATATCTTTGGCTATAACGGTTTAGGCCGAACCACAGTTACTGCTTTAGAGATGTCTGATTTTCCCGTAGTAATGGGATCCATCTTATTTATTGCGTTTGTATTTGTAGTAGTAAATATATTGGTCGATTTGTTGTATGCTTGGGTAGATCCTAGAGTTAAACTAGCTTAAAATGTTAGAAGAAAGTATTCGCTACACTAAAGTTGCTGATAGCAAACTGATTGAAATTTTTAAGTATCATCCAGAAATTTCTCCAAAAGCAATCGATCTATTTACTCATGTTTTAAATGCACAACACATTTGGGCAAATAGAATTTTAGGCTTATTGCCAAAATATCAAGTTTGGGAAACATATGGTACTGATATGTTCGAACAGATTTCTACTGAGAATTTTGAATTGTTGGATCAAATAGTTAAAACCATCACATTGGATAAAGAAATAACCTATACCAACTCATTAGGTGATCAGTATACAAGTTTAGCTAAGGATATTTTATTTCATGTGGTAAATCATTCTACTTACCATAGGGCACAAATAGCTAGCCTATTTAAGTTAGATGGAATTACCCCGCCGATTACAGATTATATTATGTTAAAACGCGATCATCAATTATGAAAGTCTTCTTAATCGGATTTATGGGCTGCGGTAAAAGCACTAAAGCAAAGCAATTAGCAAATAGATTAAATTGCTCAGTAATAGATTTAGATGCCGAAATTGTGGCAAAGGAGGGCAAATCAATTGCCGATTATTTCGCAGAAAATGGTGAAGCCGCTTTTAGAGAATTAGAAAGTCAAACATTAAAAACATTTCCCTACCCAGAAACATGTGTAATTGCAACAGGAGGTGGTTTGCCTTGTTTTTTCGATAATATGGCGTGGATGAATGAACATGGTAAAACTGTTTATTTGCACATGACACCACCGCAACTTGTATCTAGGCTTCACAACAGAGAAAAAAGACCATTACTTAAAGGTATGGACGATGAACAGCTTTTATCTTTTATAGAAATGAAATTAGCAGAGCGTGATCATTTCTATAATCAAGCTCAGATCATTGTAAATGCATTTGATTTAGATGTAGAAGTATTGGAAAAACAAATAAAAGGGAATTAGATTTCGTAAATCCACTTGTAAGTAGTAACCGTTTAATTATCCTTTTGCCGCTCAAATCTCTCAGATGAAAATAACTCAGGCTAGCCTTAATGACGTTAAGGAATTGAACAATCTAGTAAACTCCGCCTATCGTGGCGAGGAGTTGAAAAAAGGCTGGACAACCGAAGCTGAAATTCTTGATGGTATCCGAATTGATGAAAAGGCTTTAGAGCTGTTAATCGCTAAACCAAAAGTGACCATCCTAAAACTGACCAATCAGAGTGGTAAAATTGTGGGTACGGTTTGCTTGGAGGTAAAATCGCATAAGTTGTACCTGGGTATGTTTGCTGTATCACCTCTTGCTCAAGGTAATGGAATAGGTAAGGCCCTTTTAATAGCGGCAGAGCACCATGCTATAGAAAATAATTGCACCCGGATTATCATTTCAGTGATTAGTAGTCGAGTTGAGTTAATTAATTGGTACAGCCGCCATGGCTATGCGTCCACTGGAGCTTCTATTGCATTCGAGGATATCGAGGGCAGGTTTGGCGAGCCAAAGGTATCGGTTATCAACCTTATCGAGATGGAAAAGGTACTTAACATGTAATGGTATAAATATTTGCCGAATTTATTTAAGGTGTTTCGACAAGCTCAGCATGATAGCAATCACACTTGCCCTTCTTGATCAAACTGCTCTTCGATATATTTAATTTTTGTTTTTCCATGTGGAGTTGGTTCGCCGTAATCGTTAATGTTTACGAAAACAATTTTGTCTATAGTTAAAATGCTCTTTCTGGTAATTTTATTTCGCACTTCACAACACATGGTGATGGATGTATTGCCAAAAGATGTAGCTGTTATTCCTAATTCAATAATATCCCCAAGCTTGCCTGAACTCACAAAGTTTATTTCAGACATATATTTGGTTACCACTTTAGGATTTTCTAATTGAACAATTGCATAAATAGCAGCTTCTTCATCAATCCATTTTAATAAGCTGCCTCCAAATAATCCGCCATTCGGATTAAGGTCTTCTGGTTTTATCCATTTACGAGTATGAAAATTCATATGATTTGCGTTTATGCTAAGTTAACAATTACGTAGCACAGAAAGTCTCATATTAATGCAACAAGCTTAATTTCTTTCCCGTTTAGATACTCCATTAAATCCAATTACAGAATCAGGAAGTTGAGCTAACTTAATTTCAACCTTTTTATTGGGTATAAATGTTCGGTAGGTAAAATCTTTATAAGACTTAATTGGAATTTCAATGATTGTATAGGCTCTAGTAGCGGAAGTAGAATCCCCAATAAGTTTTCGCGGGCCTTCACCAATGCATGCAGTATTTAATAATCTTAAGCCATTTTCTCCAGCTGGATAATATGCATGTTGATGTCCGCTGATGTATAAGTTTATATTATTCTTCTTAAAAAAATCTGCTGTCTGTTTTGTCGAAGCTAAAACCTCACCTGGTTTATTTTTACTATCTACAATTGCATAAATTGGTAAGTGACCTAATAGTATTCTTAATTTCGCTTTTTTAGCTTTTTCAGAATTGAGTTGTTTTTCCATCCATTGGTATACATCTGCTTCAACAGTAGAGCTTGCTGCATCCCAACTGATAAAAAAGACATCATTTTTTGTATAACTGTAATAAAAAGGGAAATTTTCCTTGTCGATAAAGTTTAATCCTAAATCAGCTTGATTGTCATTCCAGAACTTCTGAGTGGCAGCTCTATCTTTTTTGAAATTTGCCGAAGCATCATGATTACCAACGGTGAAAGCAAAAGGTACTTTCATCGCTTGTATAGGCGACAATACATTCACCTTAAAACTCTGCCACATTTCTGCCAGATTCTGTTCAGTTAGAGAAGATTTTTGTCCTGCTACCATATCTCCAGCACATAAAATCATATCTGGTTTTAGACTGTCTATTTCTTTAAGCGCAGCAGCAACATCAGGATGATATGCTGTAGAACCATAACCAGAATTTAAATCGCTTATCACAGCAATTTTGAAGAATTTATTTTTAGCAGTTTCTTTGGTAAAAGTAGCTTGATAGTTATTTATTGGCCTCCCTATTAAAAATAGAAAGATTAAGGAAACCAAAACTACTGCTAATTTCATTACTTTAATTCATCTAAATAAGTTTGAACTTGTTTCTCTACCGCTAAAGTAGCCACTTTAATAGAAGAACCTACCCGTGTTGTTTTTGCATCAACAGGCATTGTTCCAATCGTTGCTAAAGCATCAATATACCATTTTCCCCAAACTTCAATAATGTGTTTTTCATCCGCTACAGGTTTACCTTCGGCGATAGCTTTTTTACTTAACTCAAATTCAGTTTTTAAACGAGTTAAAGCATCTGTTTTCACTTGAGTAACTGTAGCTGTTGCTGTATTTTCATCTGCGGTAACTAAAGTATAAGCAGCAGTAAGGGCACTAACGCCAACATTTTTCATGGTCGTTGCAGATACTTTATCAATTCTATCGTTATCCGTATGGTAAAATACATCTGTAAAATGCCACATCAATAAACCAGGTATTTTATTCTGTAAAAAAGGAGTATGATCGCTACCACCCTCAAATGGGTTGTAGTTTACCGTCCAATTGGCAAATTTACCTTGTGTTTTACAGATATCGAAAATAAAATCGTTGTAATAGTGAGGGAAAAGATCCTTTTCTTTTACATCGCCAGCGCCCCATTCGGTATGTTTGTCAGCTCCTCGAGTCCAAATTGCAGAAGGATCTGGCATTTTTTCAATTAAGAAAGAACCACCAGTCTTTTTAGTGTCCTCACCAACCATATCTAAACTCATTCCCCATAAAATTCCGTTCGCACGTTCTTTATCATCGGTGATATATCTTCTTGTTGATACAATTTCATCACCCCATAAAAAGGTTAACGTACGTTGTGGCTTTAATTGGCCATTTTTAACCAAGTTAGCAGTTACACGAGCCATTTCTGCTAAAGTTCCTACGCCTGTAGCATTATCATTCGCACCTGGTTCTTGCACATGTGCACTATATACAAAACGTTCATTGGGTTTTACACTGCCCTTTACATTTGCAACAATGGTTAATTCATCAGCTTCATAAATTTTAGTTTCAATATTAACTTTTAAACTTACTGCACCTTTTAAGCAAGCAGCTTTTAGCTTTTCTTTTACACCATACGATAAAAGCAAAGACCATATACCTGCATTAGCTGGCATACTGCCAAAAGAGATGGAAGTTTGATATTTTTCTGGCTGATTATATTTAGGTACAGAATAACCCATTACTCCAATTGCGCCAGCTTTCGCAGCAGTTGCAATCAACCTTCCAGCAGCTGCATCTGCAAATAGAATTTTTCCTTTTAGGTCTTTGCCTTCTAAATCAGTAGCGGTTCCTTTACCTACAAAAATTACTTCGGCCGTAACGCCACCAGCTACAGTTGATGGGCAATTAATAGGGATCATATTGCGATTGGTTTGAAAAGCAATAAGTGGTTGCGTTTCACCAACAATAGTTACACTTGCATTTATAGGCTCCCAAGTACTGCGTTTCATCGGACGTTTTTCTATTCGATAAGTTAATGGAGCTTCAAATTCATTCGCTTTTTCTTCTACATAACCAGCTTTTTTCAATATTTCTTCCACACGGTGGATACTTGCGTTAAAACCAGTGTTGCCTGGTACTCGGAAATACTTTTCTACAAAAGCAGTAGTTTCGTATGCGTTTTTTTGATTAAAACTTGCACGTGTTAACTTAAAATAGTTAGCGGTTTGAGTTTGAGCAAATGTGACTGTAGAGAATAGTGTTAACGCAAAAAGAAAGATTTTTTTCATCAATATAATTTGTTTTCATCTATGATGAATCTATCAGATTTGTTCATGTCACGGTGTGATTGAAAAATCATGATGGTTTCATACTTGTTTTCTAAACCGAAAGGTAATCAGTTATCTTGAAAATAAATCATGAATGAAATAAAATCTATGTGACAAAGGGACAATAGTATCAGAGTTTTATTTTTTCCGCTTAATCTGATGATCTACAGAAATAGGACCTGAGCCAACTATCCAAAATAAAACGAGCAGACAAAGCACTAATAGCGATAGCCACAACTCGGAATTTAAGGGAGAAAATCCATTAGATATATTAACAAATACAATTGCGCAAATTAAAATAGGAATTTGAATAACGACTGCAAAGCGTGTGACTAAACCGATAATGATTAAGATGCCACCCACTAAATGTGCAAATGCCACAATGTGAATAGCAACACTTGCCATCATTCCAGAAAAACCAAAGATGCTATTATTGATTAGAATTTCTTGCTGGGCTCCAGTATCACTAATGAGTGCAATACCTTTAGTAAATATGATTAGGCCTAATACAATGCGAACTATATCTAGCCATTTTGCGTGATGGGCATCACCCCAGTGCTCAACTTTTTGGATAACATTCATAACAAATCTCCTTTAAGCTATATGAAGTTACACATCAAAAACTAAATCTGCAAGTAAATTTTAGAGAAATAACAGCCTGTATTTTAGCGTAGATAGCTAATAAATAGTTGGATGAATGGTTTAGTTCATAAAGGTTATCCTTTTCTAAACTACTGATTAGCCTGACCTCCCACCCTTGCTTTTATAAATCCATCCATTGCATGTTCTACGCCTTCTACGTCTTTTGATGTGATTGAAGAACCAATAACATGATTGCCAGCTTTTGGAATCGCTATTTTTTGTTTATCTGTGTTGGGTGTGCCTAATTCATCGAACATTTTTAACATAGCATCTACCTTTACAACTGGATCTTGTTCAGTTTCACTTTTATAATAATAAAGCAGTAATACCGGTTGTTTTACCTTTTGAAATAGCGTTGTGGTCATGCTACTTTCTAACATTTCTTCTAGCTGAACTACCGATTCAAGGCGATAATGAGTATACCAATATTTTTTATATTCTGGACTTTTTCCGTCTACCTTTCGTTCGTTTCCTCCAGTTACTTTACGAGCAATTTGTAATCCCCATGGGTCATTCAATAACCATGCTTTGCTATCATTTATTGCAATGTTTGGTGATAGTAACACTAAGCTGTTTATTTCTGGATAGGCAGCGGCTAATTGTAAAGCCAAACTTCCGCCAGTAGACGTGCCTACTATTATTACTTTTTTGCCTAATTTTTTACCAATTGCATATGCTTGTTTACCAGTTTCCCAAAGACGATCTGCAGTAAAATATTGCATTGGTGCAATCGTATCCAAGCCATGATCAGCTAAACGAGCTAAATATAAATTTGCATGTAAAGCCTTTGATAAATAAGTATAAGCTGGATTCCCTTCTTGTTTAGATGCTGAAAATCCATGTAAATAAACAATAGCATATTCTGTCTGTTGTTTTGTGCTATCTGCCCAAACAATTTCGGCTTCATTACCTGGTTTAATTTTGTGTTGCGCTTCTTGCGATGAAACATAGGCTTGCAGAGCAATTAATTCTGGAACTATTGGAAGTTTGGCATTATAAATTGGTTTAGTAGGTTTAGGACCTACTAAATAAACAACAACTAATGTTACCACAAGGATAAATAGTGCACTTAAGAATATTTTCATCTATATGAAATTTGCTTTTAAAAAGGTGATGAAGCTACTATGAGTGTAATTTTTGTAAAAAATCATAATGGTTTCATGTTAATAGTTTGATTAAAAATACGCTTTTAATGGAATTTAAGTAAGTTTGCAGACACATTTTTAGCTGAATGCCCGGAATAAATCAGATAAAACTACCTATAGCCGCAGAGATTGATGCATTTGAAGCAAAATTCAAAGATTCAATGCACAGTGATGTGCCATTGTTAAATAGAATTACGCATTATATTGTAAAAAGAAAAGGCAAACAAATGCGACCTATGTTTGTGTTTTTTGCTGCTAAACTTTGCGGTGGAATTATAGAATCTACTCATCGAGGCGCTGCATTGGTAGAACTTTTACATACAGCAACTTTAGTTCATGATGATGTGGTTGATAACGCTTATGAACGTCGTGGATTTTTCTCTATTAACGCATTATGGAAAAATAAAATAGCGGTTTTAGTAGGAGATTATCTATTAGCCAAGGGTTTGTTACTTTCGGTAAACAATAGCGAGTTTGCTTTGTTGAAAATAGTATCTGAAGCGGTACAACAAATGAGCGAGGGTGAATTACTACAAGTTGAGAAAGTGAGGAGGATGGATATTAGTGAAGAATTGTATTTTGAGGTCATTCGTCAGAAAACAGCTTCATTAATTGCTTCGTGTTGCGCCTGTGGTGCCGCTTCTGCAGGTGCTGATCCAGAAACGATTGAAAAAATGCGCTTGTTTGGAGAGAAAGTTGGCATCGCTTTTCAAATTAAAGATGATACATTTGATTTTGGTACGGATGATGTGGGGAAACCTTTAGGAATTGATATTAAAGAAAAGAAAGTTACCTTACCTTTAATTTATGCTTTAAATAGGGCAGAAAAGGTAGAACGAAAAAGAATAATAAATTTGGTTAAAAACCATCAGGATGATCCTAAAAAGATACAAGAGGTGATAGATTTTGTAAATAGTAAGGATGGAGTGCATTATGCCAATGAAAAGATGTTAGCATATCAGCAACAAGCTTTTGATATTTTATATCAATTTGAAGAAGGCGATGCAAGAACGGGTTTAGAGCAATTAGTAAGGTATACAACTGAACGTAAAAAATAATGTCGAACGAATTATTATTCATTGGTGGTTTCTTAGTCTTCATAGTGCTTATTTTAGCACTAGACTTAGGTTTATTTAGTAAAAAAGATCACATCATTAGCTTAAAACAAGCAGGTATCATGAGTTTTATCATGGTAATGCTAGCCTTAGGCTTTTACTTTTTATTGATTTTAGAAGGGCAAGAGCTACATGGTATTCGAGATTATGCAAAACTGGAACAGATCGTAAAAGCACATCAGCATCAGATTACCTTAATCTCTGGCAATTTCGAAGAGAGTTTAAAAATCTATAAACAGAATTTAGGGATAGAATTTTTGACAGGCTATGTAATTGAGTATGCGCTTTCGGTAGATAATATATTCGTAATTGTACTTATTTTTTCTGCCTTTGCAGTACCTGAAAAATATTATCACCGTGTTTTGTTTTGGGGTATTTTAGGAGCTATTGTGATGCGCTTTATCTTCATTTTTGTAGGTGCGGCCTTGATTAATCAGTTCTCATGGATTTTATATGTTTTTGGAGCCTTCTTAATTTTTACCGGTATACGAATGTTCTTTTCTAAAGAAGGAGATGATAAAATTGACACAGAAAAACATCCTGTCGTTAAATTCGCATCGAGATTTTTTGCTATTCATCCACGCTATGAAGGGAATAATTTCTTCCATAAGGTAAATGGTAAAACATTGCTAACTCCCTTATTTTTAGTACTGTTAATTGTTGAATTTACAGATTTAATTTTCGCAGTAGATTCAATACCTGCAATTTTCGCAGTGACTAAGGATGCGTATATTGTGTTCTTTTCAAACATCTTTGCTATTATGGGTTTGCGCTCAATGTTCTTTTTGTTGATCAATATTATTCATAAATTCCATTACCTTAAAACAGGGTTAGCGGTGTTGTTAACCTTTATTGGTGTAAAAATGCTAGCTCATGATTATTTAAAAGCTTGGGGTTTTACTACAGAACATTCTTTATTAATTATACTCTTTATATTAACGACAAGTGTTGTGGCCTCATTGATTTTTCCTAAGAAGAAACGAGTTCATATTGATTAATTTATAGAAAGCTATTCTGATTAATTCTTAAAAACTCATCTATCTAGGTGAGTTTTTTTGTGCGACACTATCAGCTGACTTTTAAGGCAAAATAGAAAAATACCTTATTTCTACATTTGTTTTAAGTTAATCCCTCCCTTACTGATGTTTAAACATTTATTCAGTTTTAATGGCTTATCCCCCAAAAGATGATTTTTTAAAGAAAATAGTCTATGTACTTTTGAAATGTTAATTCTAAATCATTTCGAATTTTACAATTAGAAACCAGCTATTGACAGTTATGCCAAACTGAACCTTTGAGCTGAGATAAATATTAAGATTTTAGGAAAGGAGTTTCCTGATTAACAAGTAGAGAGGATAGGGTCTGGCAATGAAAAACGCTGGGCCCTTTTTTTAATTCGGAAAAGTCATAATGGTGAGAAACGGATATGAAAGCCTATAATCATGATAGTAATTTCGATCTGCATAAACCAAAAAAGATAAGTGCTAATCTTCAAAACATTGAAAACAATCTATAAATATATTGCTGCGCTTATCTTCCCAATAAGTTTAACTAGTTGTAAACAGAAAAGTAATAGTAAAGTACTTGATAATATATGGGTGGAAGAAGATAACAAATCCTTTAAGTATTCATCCATAGAAAATACAGATGGTTCGGATAGGGTGGATGATAACACAAAGTTTACACGTAATGAAAGACCCAATGAATTTGGATATGGAAAAACCTCCATCAGGCAAGGTAATAAATATACAGAGCAGATTATGGATATTAATAGAAAACCATTATTGCCAGCTAGTATCGAATTTTTAGTAAAAACTATTCAGGGTCATAAAGCGTTGGTAGAAATGAGTGAAGGCTTTGTTTTTATTGATCTGCATGAGAAGATTGATGAGACTTATCTCAAAAATCAAATACATTATGATTTTGCTTATCCATATTCATGTGGTTTAGCTCTAGTAGATTTGAACGAAAAAAGTTTTTTTATCGACGAAAAAGGAAAACGTGTTTTTGATACTAACTTTGAATTTGCGGAGTCCTTTTATGAAGGAACTGCCTTAGTGAAAAATGTGAATAAATATTTTATCATCAATACCAAAGGTGAAAAAATAGCAGATGTTAACTATGATCAAATCTCACCATACAGCCCAAAGGTTTGGCAAGTAATAAACATTAAAAAAGAGACGTACAAAAGTGGATTTATTGACCGAACTGGTAGACAGGTGAGTGAAATCATTTATGATGAGGTTTATTATAGTGAAGAATGGCATAGGGGTTGGGTAAGAATAAAAAATAAATTCGGATTTCTAGATGAATATGGTCAGGTGATAATTCCGATCAAATACGATGCCGCTGAAATTTTTAATAATCAGGGACAAGCATTTGTGAAGTTGGGCGATAGGGAATTCTATATTAATGTGAGCGGGAAAGAAGAAGAGGAGAAATAGGACGTAATAATCAACATAATTCCTAAATCTTTAATCATTTGTAAAAATCTAAAAGCATTAATTCAACTTCCACTTAAAAAACCTTAATTTCATCAAAAAATTAGATTGATGAAGAATTTCTTTTTAGTAGCACTTACAAGTTTATGTTTATCTGCCAGTGCACAAGATAATTTCGGGCCTGTTTTTAAACAGATTAATACCGAAGTACAAAATAATTCAAAAGCGTATAGCACATTAAAAGATGCTTCGACAACTATTGGGCATCGTTTAACTGGTTCTGCAAATGGTGCAAAAGCTGAGGAATACGCTTACAATTTATTGAAATCTTATGGATGTGATGTTAAATATCAACCTTTTGAAGTAGAGAGTTGGGATAGGAAAACAATTGCTGTTAAAATAGGTAATTCTGTCAACGAATTAATGCCAATGAAAGCCGTAACATTGGCTCATTCGCCAGTAGCTGCAAAAGTAACCGCTGACTTAATTGATGTTGGTAACGGTTTGGAATCAGATTATCAGCCATTGGGCGATAAAGTAAAAGGCAAAATTGCTTTAATTTACCTAGGTGTATTGCCAGGTTCTCCAAGTGGAACAGCCTCGCTGCATCGCTCTGAAAAAACAGCTATTGCTACAAAATATGGTGCAATTGGTGTAATTATTATTAATACCGTGAAAGATGGTGTTTTACTGACAGGCACAGCTTCGGTTACAGGTAAATTAATTCCAATTCCTGCAGTATGTATTGGTTTAGAAAACGGAATGGCTTTAAAAGAAAAGTTAAAAACAGCTAATCAAATCGCATCGATCGAAATGACTAATTTCTCTGGATTAATTAAAGCTCGTAATGTAATTGCCACTTTTAAAGGAACAGAATTCCCTAAAGAAAAAATTGTTGTTGGTGGACACTTAGATAGTTGGGATTTAGCTACTGGAGCTATTGATAATGGGATAGGATCTTTTTCTATTCTAGATATGGCTCGTACATTTAAAAAATTAAATCTTAAAACCAAAAGAACAGTAGAATTTGTCTTATTCATGGGTGAAGAGCAAGGTTTATTAGGTTCTAAAGCATATATTGCTCAAGCTAAACAAAATGGTACACTAGATCAGGTTAGTTTTATGTTAAATTATGATATGACTAATGATCCAAAAGGATTTTCGACCACAAGAAAAGAAATGGAACCTTTGTTTAAAGGTTGGGGTGGAGAAGTAGCGCAAGTTGATACTAATTTTAAGAACTTATTTCAAGCAGGTGCTGGTTTGCATAGCGATCATCAGCCATTTATGTTAGAAGGAATACCTACTGGTGGAGGTTTTGGTGGCAGATTACCTAATAATTCTGGACCTTATTATCATTCTGATGGAGATCTATTTAGATTGGTAGATGAGCAAGAATTGAAAAATACGGTGCGTTATTCAGCAATGCTTACTTATGCTTTAGCAAGTACACCAAAAATTCCTGTTGCAAAACAAAATGAAAAAGATCTGGAAGCGTTTTTAGAAAGCCAAAACTTAAAAGAGCCGTTAAAAATTGCAGGTGATTGGAGGTGGAAAGATTAGACTGTTGGTTTTTAGTTGTTTGGTTTTTTTGAGCATATAGCACTAAAAAACCAAACAACAAACCTAAGAGTTAATATAGCTTTCTAATTGAGAAATTGTTTGTTTTTGATCGGCGATAATAAACTTTACTACATCGCCAATTGAAACCATTCCAGCTACTTTATCTGCTGCCATAACAGGTAAATGCCTAATGTGTTTGTCAGTCATGATTTGCATGCACAATTCAATACTATCTGATGGACTTACGGTAATAGGATTAGTAGTCATTGCATCACTAATTAACGTGTCTTTTGATGACTTACCCAGCAAAACGATTTTTCTAGCATAATCTCGCTCTGTAAAAATGCCTAATAAGCGTTCATCATCCATAATTAATAACGCACTAATATTTTTATCTGTCATTATTTTAAGCGCATCTAAAACCGAAGTAGTAGCATTAACGCTATAAATTTGAATAGGTTTGGTATTAAGAATTTGCTGTACAGTTCTCATAATAGTTTGTTTATTAGCTACTTAAATTTAGCGAAAAAAACCTTAATTCCAAATTAAGAAATTATGAAAACTTGAAGTCAATAGGTTAGTTAAATATGAATGATGTTTTTCTGGGCTGCTTTCCACTTCAAATATTTCTCTAAGTCCTTTGCAACCTGTTTATATACTAAACTTAAAATCAGTGCATCATCTACAAAACCTAAACCTGCAATAAAATCAGGAACAAGGTCTAATGGTGAAATGAAATACAATAAACCGGCAACAATTGCAACAATGGAGCCTCTTGGAATAGTGGTATAACTTCCATTAGAGTAAGCTTTAGCTACTTCAAAAAGTAATTGTAATTGATCCCAAATAGCAGTTAAAACTCCTTTATGCTTGTCGGCTTTTTTTAAACCTTCTTGCACTTTTTTGAAAGTATTGTTTTTATTGAGAAGGAGTTGTTGCGCAATTTTTTTGAAGATATTAAATCTGGTGGTAAGTTTATTAAAGTCCATAGATAATCGTTTTCAGTTACCTATCAATAAGCATACCTAATTAAAGCATTTTCAATATTTCATCTACATATTTGCGCTCATTTGCTAAGCGAGGAACCTTGTGTTGGCCGCCTAATTTCCCACTCGCTTTAAGCCATTTGTAAAAAGTATCTATAGGTGCATTATGAACTTTGGGGCGACGTAATGCCATATCTTTAAAACGTTTTGCGTCATAATCTGAATTTACTTCGCGTAAGGTTAAATCTAAAACATCTATAAACTTTTCAAAATCTTTTGGTTGTGTTTCAAATTCAATAATCCATTCGTGACCACCAACATCTTCACCTTTAAAATAAATAGGACATGCTGTATAATCTTTTACTTTTGCGCCTGTTTCAATACATGCTTTGGTTAATGCATTTTCGGCATTATCTATTATTACTTCTTCACCAAAGGCATTAATAAAGTGCTTCGTACGACCTGTAATTTTAATTCTGAAAGGAGAAAGAGAAGTAAATTGAATGGTATCTCCAATTAAATAGCGCCATAAACCAGCATTGGTGGTGATAATAATCGCATAGTTTTTATGGAGTTCTACTTGCTCTAATGATAACGTTTTTGGATTTTCTTCTTCTATGTTTTCTAACGGAAGAAATTCATAAAATATACCGTAATCAAGCATCAATAATAATTCTTCTGAGTCATCTTGATCTTGTATGCCAAAAAAACCTTCGGAAGCATTATATGTTTCCAGATAATACATGTCCTTAGAAGGAATTAACTCCTTAAATTGCTCACGATAAGGTGTAAAGTTTACCGCACCATGAAAATAAAGCTCCAAGTTTGGCCAAACTTCTAATAGATTTTTTTTGCCAGTTAATTCTAATACTTTTTTAGCTAAAACAATAGTCCATGTTGGTACGCCCGAAATGCTAGTTACGTTTTCTTTAATGGTGGCTTCTGCCATTCTATCCATTTTTTCTTCGTAATTATCCATTAATGCAATAGAAATATCAGGCGTCCTATAATATTCAGCCCACATGGGCAAATTCTTTATAAGTACAGCTGATAAATCCCCGTAATGAATATCTTCGCATAGCTGATTTATCTGATGACTTCCCCCTAAAACCAATCCTTTGCCGGTAAACATCTGTGTGTCTGGTCGGTTGTTACAGTAAATGGAAATCATATCCTTTCCACCTTTATAGTGGCATTCTTCCAAGGCTTCTTCTGATACTGGAATAAATTTACTTCTATCGCTAGTAGTGCCAGACGATTTTGCAAACCACTTAATTTCTGATGGCCAAAGGATATTTTGTTCACCTTTGAGCATGCGCTCGATATAAGGCTTTAACGTTTCGTAATTTTGGATAGGCACGCGTTCTTTGAAGTGACCAACGGTAAGAATGGATTTATAATCGTATAATTTACCCCATTCGGTATTTTGAGCACTAGAAATCAACGTGTGTAACCACTCTTCTTGCACATCTAGTGGATATTTTTTAAAAAGCTCAATCTGATGAATGCGCTTTTTCATATACCAAGTAAAAATAGAATTTACAATTGCCATGTGAGATCCTAAGATTATAAATTTTTTCTACGCAGTACAAAATTTGAGCCTAAATATACTTTGCGCACCATTTCATTGGCCGCTAATACTTCAGGTGTGCCAGATTCTAAAATCTTTCCTTCAAAAAGCAAATACGCTCTATCAGTAATAGATAATGTTTCTTGCACATTATGATCTGTAATTAGGATTCCGATATTTTTTTTCTTCAATTTAGCTACAATGGTTTGTATTTCCTCAACTGCAATTGGATCAACTCCAGCGAAAGGTTCATCTAATAAAATAAAGTTAGGGTTGGCAGCCAAAGCACGAGCAATTTCCGTTCTACGACGTTCTCCTCCAGAAAGTAAATCGCCTCGGTTTTTTCTTACTTTATGTAAACTAAACTCGTTAATTAATTCTTCAAGTTTTTCGTGTCTTTCTTCTTTATTTAAAGTGGTCATTTCTAAAATGGCCATAATGTTGTCCTCTACCGTAAGTTTTCTAAATACACTAGCCTCTTGTGCTAAATAACCAATTCCTTTTTGCGCCCTTCGATACATTGGGTCTTTTGTAATGTCTAAACCATCTAGTAAAATAGTACCTTCATTTGGTTTAATTAAACCAACAATCATGTAAAATGAAGTCGTTTTTCCAGCACCATTGGGGCCTAATAAACCCACAATCTCTCCTTGACTTACTTCAAAAGATACATGGTTCACAACTGTGCGTTGCTTGTATTTTTTAACCAGATTTTCGGCTCTTAAGATCATATTTTTATATGTTACGTCATCCTGAATTTATTTCAGAATCTATTTCTAACAAACAGAACAGATGCCGAAACAAGTTCGGCATGACGAATGATAATTAATCAATTTTAATTCCTTTTATATTTAATTGCAAACGTTTTTTATCTCTCCAAATATTTTCTTCAATGGTATAACACACAGAAAAAGTTTTATTCGGATCTAGTTTAGCTTCAAATTCTCCTAAACCAAAAGCGATGCCTTCAAAAATAGTCGAATTTTGTTGTTTTATACTCAACTTTAAGTGATTTGTACCAACAATTTGCGCTGGGCCAACTAAAGTTACGCCCTTGCTTACAAAGACTGGTGCCATATTTTGTGGGCCAAATGGTGCCATTTGTGCTAATACACGATAAAATTTAGCATCAATTTGGCTCAATTCAATTTCACAATCAATTTTTATTTCCGGAATAAGCAAATTAGGACTAATGGTTGAAGCGACTACACTTTCAAATTTTTCAGAAAATGGAATTAAGTTTTCAGGTTTAATGGTTAAACCAGCGGCATATTTATGACCACCAAATTGTTCTAATAATTCGCTGCAAGAAAGTAGCGCTTCATATAAATCATAACCAACAACAGAGCGAGCAGAACCTGTATAATTGCCATTTGATTCTGTTAACACAATGGTTGGTCGGTAATATTTTTCTGTTAAACGAGATGCTACAATCCCAATCACACCTTTATTCCAGTTTTGCTGATAAACTACTGTAGTCTTCCTATTTCTCAATAATTCACTTTCTTCAATAATCGCTAATGCTTCTAATGTAATATTTTGATCGAAAGATTTGCGTTCGGTATTTTGTGAATTGATAAATAAACTTTGCTCATCGGCTAACACAACCTCATCGCTTAGTAAAACTTTAACAGCATCTTTTGCATCCCCCATCCGCCCTGCGGCATTTATACGTGGAGCTAGTAAAAATACAACATCGGTTATAGTATAGCTTTCGGTTTTACCAGCAATTTGCATTAAAGCTTTTAAACCACAACACGGATTTTCGTTTAGTTTTATTAACCCAAAATGAGCCATTACTCTATTTTCATCCACAATAGGAACAATATCAGCTGCAATGCTTACCATGCATAAATCTAAATATTGCTCGTATTTTTCATCTGGTAAATCATTTGCTTGACAATAGGCTTGTGCCAATTTAAAACCAATTCCACAACCAGATAATTCTTTAAATGGATAATCGCAATCTTCTCTTTTAGGATCTAATACGGCAGTGGCATTTGGCAATTCATCACCTGGCAAATGGTGATCACAAATGATAAAATCAATGCCCAAAGAATTAGCATAAGCAATCTTGTCTACTGATCTAATTCCACAATCTAATGCAATAATCAAGGTAAAACCATTTTCTTTTGCAAAATCAATCCCAGTAGTAGAAATTCCGTATCCTTCTAAATGTCTGTCGGGAATATAATATGCAATTTCACTAGTAAACTGACTAAAGAAACTATAAGTCAATGCAACTGAAGTAGTACCATCTACATCATAGTCACCATACACTAATATTCGTTCGTTGTTTTGCAAAGCCGATGTAATTCTAACAATGGCTTTTTCCATATCCTTCATTAAAAAAGGATCATGCAATTGAGTGAGCGTTGGTCTAAAAAAGTAACGAGCATCCTCAAAATTAGAAACACCCCTTTGAACTAGTAACTGAGCTAAAGCGTAATCTATATTTAACTCTTGGGCAAGCGTTTTACACGTTTCTACATCACCTTGGTCAATCTGAGCCCATCTTTTTTCCATCAAGTTTTCTTATTATTCAAAGGTTCCCATAACTATAAGTTCATACAGGTTCCATATATTTGTCCTATTGCTCGTAAATATATCATTTAATTTCTTTCCAAAAAACAACCCATGTCTTTGCAAGTTCACACATTACACGAAGGTTCTTATTCAGTTGATATTACCAAAAAATTTCTTCCATTCGATCCAACAAAAGATAATCCAAAAGATAGACCTGCATCGTTATTTATTCATGTACAACCCTTTTTGGTGAAGCTTGCAAATGCGTTAATTTTATTTGATACAGGGTTAGGTTACAGCAATGCTGATGGAAAGTTGCACTTACATGAAAACATTAAAAAAGCAGGCTTCAATCCAGAAGATGTAACTATGGTATTAATGTCACATTTACATTTCGACCATTCTGGCGGTATGGTTCATCATCTAAATGGTAAAATGGAACTGAGTTTTCCAGATGCAACTTATGTTATACAAAGAGGCGAGTGGGAAACTGCATTCACCAGTACTTCATCTTCTTATCACACCGAAATTTTTGAATTTTTACAACGTAACGCACAGCTGAAGTTTGTAGAGGGTTCAGGAAAATTAACAGACGAAATTAGCTACGAATTAACTGGAGCCCACTGTCCATATCATCAAGTTTTTCTAGTAGATGATGGAGAAGATAAAGTGTTTTTTGGAGGTGATGTTTTACCAGAGCCTGAAGAGTTGCTACGAAAGTTCATAGCTAAATATGATTTTGATGGTCGTAAAGCAATGGAGCTTAGAGAAGAATTCGGGCAAAAAGCTGCTGCAGAAAACTGGAAGTGCTTGTTTTATCACTCCAAAACAAAAAGTCAAGCTTTTATTGAATTAACAGAAGACCGCTTTAAAATTGTGTAATTAATGCTCCAACTCTTTTATTAATTCTTTTAAACGCTCTATAGAAAGTGGTTTTGAAATGAAGCCTTTTACAGTGCTATAACTTTTCGTTTTTTCGATATCGTTCTCGTAAACGGAAGAAGAAAGAATGTATAAATCTACCCGTTGTTCAATCCCTAAAGTTTGATAAGCTTCTACAAATTCCCATCCGTTCATTACTGGCATATTTATATCTATTAAAATGAGATGCGGTAAGGGTTGGTTTGCCGAAATAACATCATTTAAATACGCTATTGCCTGTTGTCCATTACTTTTAGACACCATATTAATATCATATCCTGTCTTTTCTACAATTTTTTTGATGATAAAAATGTTAATATCATCGTCATCTATAACCAATAAATTGATGTTAGTGTCTAACATTTAGCTCCTTATGTAACGTAAAAAAGCGTTTTCTTACATAGTTAAAGGTATATATTGCAAATTGAAATAACAATAGCTTTAAAACAAAAAGACCCAATGTTTCCATTGGGTCTTTTTTATCTAGTTATTCCCCTTATTTTTTAGCAACTAATTTTACCGCTATAGTAAATTCGTCATAAATGAAGTTATCACCAATGTTAGAGAAAACTGATTTAGACTTAAATTGAATGCCATATTTAGTTCTATCAATCACAATTTTATCCGCAGTTGCAGTAACTGATTTATCTGCATTCCAAACTAAAGTAGCAGGGAACGTAACAGAGTTAGTAACGTTTTTAATAGTTAAATCTCCAGTGATATTTACATTAGCACCATTTCCTTCTACTTTTTTAATCACAAAGTTTGCAGCAGGAAATTTATCAGCACCAAAGAAATCATCTGCTTTTAAATGTTTTTCTAAGCCACCATTTTTATCAGCATCTTTAATTGTAGTCATGTTTGCAACAAAACCACCACCTGTTAATTTTTTGCCATTAAAATTTAAGTTACCAGAAGTTAAATCTACAGTACCATTATGAGAACCTGCAAATTTTTTGCCTTCCCATGTGATGCTAGATTTAGTAAGATCTACTTTATAAATATCATCTTTTGCTGTAAAAGCAACTAATGAAAAGCTAGCTATAACTGCTAGTAATAAGATTGAAGTGATTTTTAATTTCATTATAAATTTTTTTAAGTTTTTGTAAAGATATTTAATAAATCGTGAAAGTTTCATTGACCTATGTTAAGATTTTACAAATCTTACACAAACGTTTGAGATTGCTGGATTCGTCATTTATTGGCTTTAAAGTATAATTAAGCGGATTTTAAAGTATAAAATATGCTTAAAAAAACAATCTTGTTGTTTACATTAGCCAACTTAATCATCCTTATTCAACTAACCAACACACACAAATACACTCTATTCATCATGAACCTGAAACTTAATAAGACCACTTTTAAGGGTATCATTTTTGCGGTAATCATGCTGCTACTCTCGCAAGTAAATGTGCAAGCAAGTAGATCAGTAAAATCATCATTAGGATTTAAATATGATTCTAAAATTACCGGCGCAAAAATTATTAATCCAACAACTGTTGAAATTCTTTACGACGATAATAAACGCTTAACCATTGATTTTTACGGAGAGAACATTTTCAGAATGTTTCAAGATAATAATGGTGGTATACTAAGAAATCCAGAAGCTAAGCCAGCTGCACAAATTTTAGTAAATAATCCACGCAAACCAGTTTCAAAACTTACGTTGAAAGATGAAAGTGGTCAAATTTTTATCTCAACGGCAAAAATTACACTCTTACTAGATAAAAACACAAACTTATTTAAAGTAATCAACCTACAAACTCAAGCTGTAGTAGCCGAAGAAACAGAACCTATTCAGTTTGAAAAAAATAGAGTTACACTTACCTTAAAAGAAAATCCGGAAGAATATTATTATGGTGGTGGTGTACAAAATGGCCGTTTTTCTCACAAAGGGAAATCAATTGCCATAGAAAACCAAAACAGTTGGACAGATGGTGGGGTAGCTTCTCCAACACCTTATTATTGGACAACTAAAGGATACGGCATATTATGGTACACTTTTAAGCAAGGTAGATATGATTTCGGCGCAAAAAGCAAAGGAACGGTTAAACTTTTCCACGAAACAGATTACTTGGATTTGTTTTTTATGGTAAACGATGGGGCTGTGCCTTTATTAAATGATTTCTATCAATTAACAGGAAATCCAGTATTGTTACCCAAATTCGGATTTTATGAAGGTCATTTAAACGCTTTTAATCGCGATTATTGGAAGGAAGATCCTGCAGGACTTTTATTTGAAGATGGTAAAACCTACAAGGAAAGCCAAAAGGACAATGGAGGAATTAAGGAATCGTTAAATGGTGAAAAAAATAACTATCAATTTTCTGCTCGTGGCGTAATTGATAGGTACAAAAAACACGACATGCCATTAGGCTGGATTTTACCTAACGATGGTTATGGTGCTGGTTACGGTCAAACTCAAACCTTAGATGGCAACATTGAAAACTTAAAAAGCTTTGGTGATTACGCCCGTAAAAACGGAGTAGAGATTGGTTTATGGACCCAATCTGATTTATACCCAAAACCAGAAGTTAGTCCTTTATTACAACGTGATATTTTAAAAGAAGTTAGAGATGCAGGCGTTAGAGTACTTAAAACCGATGTAGCTTGGGTTGGTGCGGGGTATTCATTTGGATTAAATGGCGTTGCCGATGTTGGTCAAACCATTCCATATTATGGAAATGACAGCCGACCATTTATTATTTCCTTAGATGGTTGGGCAGGTACACAACGCTATGCAACCATTTGGTCTGGAGATCAAACCGGTGGTGCTTGGGAGTATATTCGTTTCCACATTCCAACGTATATTGGCTCAGGTTTATCCGGTCAACCAAACATTACTTCAGATGTGGATGGTATTTTTGGTGGTAAAAATGTTCCAGTAAACATTAGAGATTTCCAATGGAAAACATTTACACCAATGCAATTAAATATGGATGGTTGGGGCTCAAGTCAAAAATATCCACACGCACAAGGTGAACCAGCTGCTTCTATCAATCGTAATTATTTAAAACTAAAATCGGAGTTATTGCCCTATAGTTATAGTATTGCAAAAGAAGCAATAAATGGCTTACCAATCATTAGAGCACTATTTTTAACTGATCCAAATGCTTTTACATTGGGTACTGCAACACAATATGAATACTTATATGGCCCTAGTTTTTTGGTGGTGCCAATTTATCAAGCCACAAAAGCCGATGAAAAAGGAAATGATATTCGTAACAATATTTACCTGCCAGAGGGAACGTGGATAGATTACTTTTCAGGTGAAAAGTATACTGGAAATACAGTCATTAATAGCTTTAATACACCAATTTGGAAACTGCCTGTTTTTGTAAAAAGCGGAGCAATTATCCCAATGGTAAATGCAAATAATAATGTTTCTGAAATTAATAATGCAGTACGTAGTTACGAAGTTTATCCCTCAGGAACTAGCTCTTTTACAGCATATGATGACGATGGAAAAACAGAAGCTTACAAATTGGGCAAAGGAGCAACAACATTGATTTCCTCTTCTGTAGATAAAACTACTGCAACACTAACCATCAATCCTACTCAAGGTGATTTTGAGGGTTTTGTAAAAGAGAAATCGACTTTGTTTACTATAAATGTAACCGATCAGCCTCAAAAAGTTACCGCAACTGTTGGTGGTAAAAGTGTAAAATTAGAGGCTGCAAAATCAGCTGATGAATTTGCAAAACTGCAAAATGGATATTTTTACGAAGCTTCACCAAATTTAAATCGCTTTGCAACTAAAGGCAGTGAATTTGAAAAAGTTGCGATGACTAAAAATCCACAGGTTCTTGTAAAGTTAGCATCAACTGATATCAGTGCAAATGCAGTTACGGTGCAAATTAAAGGTTTCGTTTTTGCACCTGCGGATAAATACCGTATTACATCTGGCACATTAACTGCTCCAACAGTAGCACAGGTTTCAGCAAAAAATACTACCGCTTTTACCTTAAAACCATCTTGGAAAGCAGTAAGCAATGCTGATTTTTATGAAATTGATTTTAACAATATGGTGTACACCACTATTAAGGATACTACATTTTTATTCGATGGATTAAAACCAGAAACTCCTTATTCATTTAAATTAAGAGCAGCCAATAAAGATGGGTATTCTAATTGGGTAGATATTAAAGCTACCACAACAGTAAATCCGTTACAATTTGCCATTAAAGGAATAAAAGGAGAAACTACTGCAGAAAATCAAGGTGGAGCAGGAATTAATAAACTGTTTGATTTTGAGGAAGACAATGGCTGGCATACCAAGTGGGGTCAGAACTCAGTGCCGTTTGATCTAGTTATAGATCTGAAAAGTGTAAACCAACTAGAAAAATTAAATTATTTACCACGTACAGGCGGAGGAAATGGCGTGTTGCTAAAAGGAACAATCTACTACAGCAGCAATAAAACAACATGGACAGAAGCTGGTAAATTTACGTGGGCTAAAAACGGTGATACGAAAACATTTGATTTTGCTAATCACCCAACTGTACGTTACATCAAAATTGCAGTGACAGAAGGTGTTGGTGGCTTTGGTTCTGGCAGAGAATTATATGTATTTAAAGTGCCAGGAACGGAAAGCTTTATTCCAGGTGATATTAATAACGATAAATTAATTGATGCAAATGATATCACTTCTTACACCAATTATACTGGTTTACGTAAAGGCGATGGCGATTTTGATGGTTACATTAGCAATGGCGATATTAACAAAAATGACTTGATAGATGTGTATGATATTTCGAACGTAGCTGTACAATTAGATGGTGGGGTAGAAATTGATAAGAACGAAAAACTAACAGGAAGCATTACCCTAAGCACCGCAAAATCAAGTTACAACGAAGGAGAAACTGTAGAGATAATGGTAAAAGGAACTAATCTAAGTGGTGTAAATGCATTGAGTTTTGGTTTGCCTTACAACCCACAAGACTTTGAATTTGTAAGTGTACAGGGCTTAGCCGTTAAGGATATGGAAAACCTAACCTACGATAGATTGCATACAAATGGTAAAAAAGCCTTATATCCTACGTTTGTAAACATAGGCGATAAGCAAACGCTAAAAGGAAATACCGATTTATTCGTGATTAAATTAAAAGCAAAACGTAAAGTAACCTTTAATTTAAAAGCAGTAGATAGTCTTTTAGTTGATAAAGCGTTGAATAGTTTAGGTTTTTAGCTCCAATCCAAGGTGACGACAAAAACTAAAAAAACTTCTCGAATTTTCGAGAAGCTTTTTTTATAACACAAACTCGTCACTGAAGCGTAGCGGAACGGAGAGATCTTTTAGCCTAGTGGTTGGTGACATCAACCATTTAATATTAGATAAAATTAATTTTGTTTAATGGCAGCGGTATTTAATTTATGATAATACACATAAGAAATGGCTAAAATCACCAAGAATATCAATGGGAAAAATGTTTGAAAATTAATACCATCTACTGCACCGTGACTAATACTTGCAAATATGAAGTCAAATCCAAATCCTGCATAAGCCCATTCTTTAATACGCTTCGGCACTTGAGGAATCATTAAAATTAAGGCACCCAAAACTTTAAAAACCACTAGGGCATTTCCAAAATATTCAGGATAGCCTAAATGTCTGATTCCTTCTTTTGCCAACTCAGTTTGAGAAGTTAAAGCTGGCATAACACCTTCCATTAAGAAGATAATGGTAGTTGAGATCCAAAAAATTGTTTTTTCTTTTTTCATCTGATTTAATTTTTAGTTAAGCTAAGGTATCAAGAAGATGAAAAGTAATGGCGCTATAAAAAAGACAATCTTTGGGGTGAAATGCGACACATAAAAAAAATAGCCTTAACTATTGTCAATCATAAAGTTAAAATTAACTAAACATATTTGTTTAGTTAAATGCTTTTTAATATATTTGAGTTAGACAAAGTGGGTAGTCTATTGGTTAATAGTAAAAGTTGATAGCCACCTGCTTTGTTTTCAATATAAGAAGGGATAAACTTTTTGAGTAAAGGATTCTTTAAATAAAAAATTCCCTTGCTTCACGCCAATGAAGTCAAGGGAATTAACTTACGTAGTTAATAATTAGAACTGTTTAGCAAAAACGGGTTGATGAATTTCTACAAGTTGATAAGCAATATTTATTTCTAATGTGCCACTTGCTTTATATCCAGTATGCCCTCCAGAACTTGCGCTTAATGTACTTTTATGCCAAATAATTTTACCTTGTTCACTGTCATTGCTATTTCTAGCTTTATTGAGAATAATAGGTAATCTATTTTGGATAGCAAAACTAGTGTTAAAAATTAGTAGTGGCTTTGCTCTAGGATCTATAGCTTTAAGATAAGACAATTGATTATGACTTAGCTCGAAGTGATTGTCCATCCAATAATCAAAATAATTAAGTACTAAATCGGCTTCGATTTTTAAAACCTCATCACTTAAATTATAGAGGTCATGTTGCAAGGCTAGAAAGCCCGCATTGGTAAATGGAAATTTTTTCATTGTAAATTAGGTTAATAGTAAGCCATTAAATTAAAATCAACATCAAAATTTTTTAAAATAGAAATAGGATTTCTTGCTGAACGATGTCATTATTTTTGATAACTGATGTTTCGCAATAATTAAATAACTAATAGTTAATCTTATTTACCGCTTACAACGGTTTACAGCTAATAAATTTTTAAAGATTATTTCTTGCCAAATAACTAATCCTTAGCGATTGTACTTGTTTTAAACGCTTCCAAAAACTTTTATATATTGGTATACCTATTTGCTTAATTTTTAGGCAATGCTTCAGATTTTTTAAACGTTTAAATCTCAATTATCGATTTCAGTAATCTTTTACATCTACCTTTTATACAGCTAACATGAACAAATCACCTTGGTATAGAGCTGCTGGCGCAGTTAAATACCCTAACTATGTTATAAAATTACCATTTGCATTTTTGTCTTCGCACCTCCTTATTGTTTATGAAGAAAAACATACGTATGCAGCTATTTTTACAAATCCATATTATTATAGTGCCTTATTAATTAATGCTGGTATGGCTTATGCATTAATTTCAATAGTTTTTAGAATTACTAGTCTTTTAGATTATTACTACCCATGGGGTAGAAGCTACAAAATAAGAATGCCTAGGCAGTTAGTAGGCGGGGTGCTTTTCCCGATTTTACCAGCAATTATATTGGCAACACTGTATTTTGCTTACTATGAAATTAACATTTTGAATACAGTGTATTTTAGTAGGTATCTACAACAAATTGTGTTCATGCTCATTATCTTAAATGCATATTTATTTTACCACTGGTACATACTCAACAAACAAAAAAGCGTACCAAAAGCACTTTTAGAAGATTACACACATGAATCAACTGCACAAGAAACTTTTACGCAAATAGCCTGTGTTTTTATTGAAGATAAAAACTGCTTCGCCTATGATTTACAAGGAGAAAAAATTATCTGGAACGATACTTTAATTAAAAGTATCAACTATTTACCTAGAAGCCAATTTTATATGATTAAACGTTCTTTTATTGTAAATAGAGCTGTCATTAATAAAGTGAATGTTGTCAATTCTAGAAAGACAACAATTATGTTAAAGTCTCCTTTAAATTTAGAAATTGATGTAAGTCAGCGGGAAAATGCTGACTTTAAAAAATGGATGCTAAGGAGTTTTAATTAATCCTTAGTCGCTAAATGTTACATAAACGTATATAAATGATTAAAATGTGTTGTTTTTAGTATTCCTATACCATTCATACAAAACCTGTTTAATTTGATCAAAACTCTGTAGTTTACGTACGTTTCGATACGGAAATTTGGTTTTTCCATCATGTAAAGGACATTTCCTATCGTGCGAAGGGCATTTCCTATCGTGCGAAGGACATTTCCTATCGTGCGAAAGACATTTCCTATCATGCGAAAGACATTTCCTATCGTGCAAAGGACATTTCCTATCACGCAAAGGTCTTTTCCCATTGGGAAAAACGGAAAAATAGCGGCGAAAAAAACATTTATACTCAAGTGTTCTTCACTTAGCGTATTCCTTTTCTTTGCGTTATAAGTTGTTTGGATATACTAAAAGGAGATTGCCACGGTTTGCGAAGGGCAAACCTCGCAAAGACGGGCTTAAGTGAACACTACCGCATTAGAATCCCGTATCAAGTACAGGATGACGGAAAAAACAAATTACACCAGATGATTTCCGTGTAATTTAATACGCTTTATAATTTCTAAGCAAGCTCTGCCATTATGATATGGACATTTCCAAAAGCCAGCTTTGTCCTCATCTTGTAGTAATTCATAATCTTCGTGTATACCCCAAAACCATTCCCCATTCTTTTTATCTTTTAGGTGGTTTTTAATAAACGCCCAACTGTGTAGCGAATGTTGTAGGTATTTCTCATCCCCACTTAATTGAAAGGCATTGAAAAAACCAACCATGGCTTCTGCTTGTGGCCACCAATGCATTTCTTTAATCCAATGGTTTAATGCTGTATCATACTCATACCAAAGTCCGCCATTTTTAGCTAATCCTTTTTCTGTAGCAGCACTAAGTTGCACCGCAATGGTTTTAAACGTTGAAATTTCGGTTTCGTCTGCTATACTTTCTGCGGCTTCTTGTAAAAGCCATGCTGTTTCAATGTCGTGCCCAAAAGAAGTAACAGTAGATTTTACTTCCCAATTGGCCGTAAAGAATAAATGGAGGTGATGAGTTTTTTGATCAATAATGTGTTGCTTAAAATTAGCTAGTAATTTACTAATGGCTGTTTTTAAGGTTTCATCAGGCCAAACGGTATATAAATTCGCATAGGCTTCTATTACATGCAAATGGGTATTCATCGATTTTTGCTCATTCTGATCTTTATCACTTAAGCGAAGATCTTCTTGCAATTTCCAATCTATCGAAAAAGCTTCCAAATACCCTAAATAAATAGGGTCGAAGCTGTATTTCTCTAACAATGCAAATGTACCTTGCGCTAATGACAAGGCTTTTGTGTTTGCTGTAATTTTATAATATTCGGCCAATGCGTAGATAGCGAAAGCTTGTCCGTAAATTTGCTTTTTCCCATCTAATACAGCTCCAGTATCCGTTACCGACCAATAGAAACCACCGTATTCTTTGTCTAAAAAATGTGTGCTTACATACTCAAAGGCTCTATTCGCCATACTTAAATGGGCAGGTTCTTTTGTCAGTGCATAAGCAGATGAAAACGTATACAGTATTCTGGCATTTAAAACTAATCCCTTTGGGGCCTGAGGAGTCGAAATATTGTTGTTATCAATCTTTCCATAAAAACCGCCGTTTTCTTCATCAACGGTATAGGTCATCCACCACTGCAATAGCTCGTGTAATTCTGTTTCGACTTGGTTGGCAAATGTGGTTAGTACGGTTAAATTCATTTGATGTTAATGAGCAGATTCTCCATTCAAATGTACAGCTATAGGATGCTTTTCGGTTAAACTTTTATTCTGGTCGATGATGTTGATTATCGTTTCAACGGATGCTGCAGAGCGTAAACCATCTGCTGGATTATTCATCACATAGTCTGTAAGCTGCTGCAAGCTGCTGGTGGCTACATGCATACGTGTATCTGAAGAAGCGTAATAAATGTATACGGTGCCATCATCATCGGCAATCCAGCCATTGCTAAAAACCACATTGGATACATCGCCAACACGTTCTTCGCCTTCTGGGGCTACAAAATAACCTGCAGGTTTGTGAGTTACTTTAGTTAAGTCGTTCAAATCAGTCATGAATAGATACAACACATAACGTAAACCCGCTGCGGTATTTCGTACACCATGTGCTAAATGTAACCAACCTTGAGAGGTTTTTATTGGGGCAGGGCCAAGACCGTTTTTTGCCTCGTAAACGGTATGGTATACTTTCTTATCAATAACGATTTCTTCTGTAACGGTTGCATTTTCTATAGTTGAAGAAAGGCCAAAGCCAATTCCTCCACCATTACCTGCTTCTACAAATCCATCTTGTGGACGTGTATAAAAAGCATATTTTCCGTTTACAAATTCTGGATGCAAAACGACATTACGTTGCTGCGGTGAGGGTGTTTTAAGATCGGCTAAGCGTTCCCATTGTACTAAATCTTTGGTTCGGGCAATTCCGCATTGTGCAATAGCTGCCGATTGATCTCCTTCACTTGCGGAAGGATCTCTTCGTTCAGTACAAAATAATCCATAGATCCACCCATCTTCATGGGCAACTAATCTTATATCGTAAATATTGGTATCTGGAATGGCTGTTTCGGGCATCACCAATGGATATTCCCAAAAGCGAAAATTGTCTATCCCATTAGGGCTTTCAGCTATGGCGAAAAAAGATTTTCGGTCGTTGCCCTCTACCCGTGCTACTAAAACATAGCTATCTTTCCACTTTATAGCCCCTGCATTCAGAACAGCATTTATGCCGAAGCGTTCTATTAAATTCGGATTCGTTAGTGGATTTAAATCGTATTTCCAATTGAACGGAACATGGGCGGCAGTTAAAACAGCATTTTTATAGCGATTGAATACGCCGTTTCCAGCTTCAATCATTTTATTAGGTACTTTAATCAGTTTTTCTTGATGTAAAGCGAGTTCGGCAATGCGTTGTTCGAAAATAGTTTTCATTCGTATAGTTTGTTTTTTAAAGGATCGTGTTTTCTTAATCTTCTAATCTGTTCCACCACGTTCTTTTTAAAATGAAAATGATGATGGCTAATACAGCAATGGTTATCCATAAAGGATTATACATTCCTGTTATTAAATACATAGGGAAAATGGTAAGGCAAAGTTGTGCAAGGATGCCTAGGGCGACATTAAACATGTCTAATTTAAAATTCTTGTTGGCTTCAAAAGCGGGATCTTTCGCTACCACTAGCGCATGGATAGGTTTCCAAAAGCCCCATGGTTTTACGGTTTTATAAAATGATGTTAACACCTTTTCATCTGTTGGTGGCGCAGTATAGGTGCCAATTAAACACCCCAGTATTGATAAGACGAAAAGCAGTGGCCACCAGTATAAAGGTAGTCCGGTGGTTACATACGGCATTAATAAAGCTGAACCAACTCCAACCGCCATACCCCAGAAAAATCCGTTGGCATTAAAGCGCCACCAATACCACTTTAAACAGTTTGCAGCTACATAACCCCCATATAATCCGCCCACTATCCATTGTAGAATGTTATTTACATCTTTAGCTAAAAACCCAAAGAATATGCCTACAATTACCACGACTATGCCCACGATATAATTCATCGAAATGATCTTTTTAGTAGGGGCATTTGGATTGACATATTTCAAATAAATATCATTGACGATATAGGCTTGAGCGGCATTTAGTGTTCCGCTAAAGGTACCCATAAACGCACCAAGCAATCCGGTAAGTACCAAACCCAATACGCCTACTGGTAAAAAGTTATTAATTGTTGCTGGTAAAATGCGTTCGAAATCGGTTACGCCATCGGGTCCTTTTAAGTACAGTTGGTTGTAATATAACAAGGCTAAAACGGTTAGCCCTGTAATCATAGAATAGCGAATAGGCAATAAAATTATACTCACAAATCCTGTCATTTTACTTGCTTCTTTAGGACTACGTGTACTCAATACTTTTTGCATATCGTAGTTTGGTGCCGGACCAGCAAGTGAGGCAAAAATGCCTTTCATTAACATCATCATAAAGAAAATACCGAACAGACTAAAGCCATCATCTGCAATTTTTTTATTCGCATCAGCTGCAATCTTACTCCAATCTAGGTTTAACTTCCAACTAAAGAAAGGATCATTCCATCCTTTTGGCACATTTAAAGTTTGTCCGTGTAAATGTTGTACAGCAATAACGCCAATGGCAACACATGCAATCGTCATGATTAGATATTTAATGGCATCGCCCAAAACGATACTGTGCATACCACCAATAATAGAATAGAACATGGCAAATAAGGTAAACACAATGCCATAGAATTGAGGTACATACTTATCGCTTACATGAAAAGGAACATAGTCCTTTACCATCTCCCATGGGATGAAAACTTGTACAAATTTACCTAACCCTACAAAACCATAGGCTAAAAAGCCTAAACAGCTAATTAAAGCAAAAGCAATAACAATGATATGCGAACTTTGTACACCTTTACCAGTTAACCCAAATCTTGTTTTTAACCACTCGGCACCCGTTGTTGCATTTGATCTTCTTAACCACTTGGATAAGAACATCATCATAAATACTTGATTAAAAACTGGCCATAACCATGGAATCCAAATGCTTTTAAAGCCATACACAAAACAAAGTGCCACCATCCACATGGTGCCGCTAATGTCAAACATATCGCTGGCATCGCTTAACCCTAACATGTACCAAGGCAGTTTTTTGCCACCCATCAGGTAGCTTTCTTTATCTTGCTTTGCTTTATTTCTCATATAGAAACCGATGAGAACCATAGTAAGCAAGTAAGCAACTAGAATTAAAATATCTATAAGTTGTAGTTTCATGAGTGCGTTAATGTGATTGGTATAATTTCTTTGCGCCTACTTTCTTTTCAAATAAGATGCGATCTGTTTGGTAAAACTTCTTAAAATCGTTTTCGGAGATTTGGCCTTTAAATGGAGCATAATAATGCATTTTCTTCATGGAAGGAACATAGCCTGCATTGCGCCACACTAGCACATACGAAAGTTCAAAACCGTTGATGGCGGGTAACAAAGTTTCTGTCCACCAAGTTGCATCAGGCACAGCCTCGTATCCAGTCTCTGCAAATGCGGTTAATTTGTTTTTCTGTTTCGCAATCTTAGAAAGAATGTTTAGTTCGTATCGAACGGTATCTACAAATGCCTTTTTATCTTGATTTTCGAATTGATACAAATCAAAGCTCACTACATCTACCACATCATCTCCAGGATAGCGTTCTAAAAATTCTTTTTCATTGGCAAAACCATTCGTGTTATACACGATAATGAGGTTGTGCAATTTTTTCTTGTTCCGTAAATACTCTACAGTAAAACGCCAAGCTTTTTTTAATTCGGCAGGTGAGGAGGTATTTTTGCCCCACCAAAACCAATCGCCCGTTAACTCGTGAAAAGGGCGAAAGAGAATCGGAATAGCTTCATTTTTACTGCCTTTTAAACTGCCCATAAATTTGGCTGCTTTATCTAACCAAGAAACATACAGTAGGTGTTTTGAACCTCCAGGTAAAATAGACGCTAGGGAATTTTTAGTGGTGTCCCAAGATGAGCCACCCGTTAAGGGATTATCAAAGTGCCAACTTAAGGTAATTGCAGCTCCTTTTTTATACCCACACTGAATGTATTTTTTCATGTTGCTAAAAGGAACACCATCGATGTTTTTTAATGAATCGTGTTCAATTCGAGCTATATCCCAACCATACACCGCAGGATAATCATTTACAATGTCTTTGATGTCGCTTTTGCCCGCAACATATTTCCAGTTTACACCATAGGCTAAATCATCCTGATGCCCAAATAACGTGTAGCGTTTACTTAATTTGTGTAGATTTTTATAGAGCGCACTAGTTTCTTTTGTGGCGAGTTTATCGCTTAAGGATTGAGCATAGGTTGCACTACTTGCTAAAAATAGTAAGCTGCTTAAAATGCTGGTTAAAATAATCCTGTTTAGTTTCATATAGGGATGCTGCTATTTTTGAGGTAAAACCGCTTTAATTGGGTTACCAATTTCATGACCGTTTTCAAACTTTACTCCCAAAAAGGTAGCGATAGTCTGGGCGAATTGATTTTGATAGAGTTGTCCTTGGGTTTTAATTTCTCCGAGTGGTTTGGTATCTGGACCCATCACCGCAAAGAATATTTCATTACTATGCTCAACCGTATAATAATGGTGTTGCCAATTGTCTAAATATCCTCTACCATGATCTTCTGTAATGATAAAAGTGGTGTTGTCTTTATAAAAAGGATCGCTTTGCATATATTTCCAAATGTCTTCAATCATTTTATCGTTGTAATTGGCCGCATCTAAGTAATAATCATATTTTCTGCTGTGCGCTAGGGCATCTGTTTCTATAAAGCTTACTTGTAATACCCGAGGATGATTTAATTTTACATACTCCTTCGCAAAAGAATAAGTGATGCCATCGTGTCTTTCGCCCATTCCGTAATCTTTTGGTAACCACCACTGCAAATCGTTTAATGTTTTTTGAACATCGCTTAATTTGTCGCCTTTCATATTGGTGTAGCCAGAATTAATGGGCAAACCAGATCTTTCTTCATTTAAAATTTTATAAAAAGCATCCCACGAAGTGAATGTGGCAACTTTACCTTTAAATGCAGGTATTTTATTTAAAAACTCTAATACGTTGATGTTATGATTTGCAGAATGTGAATTGGAGTTAATTAACGTATCTGGATAGCCTGTAAATATTTCGTTGTAGCCAGGATAAGAAAACCAATACCGATTGGTTACATTTACAAAATTGCCATATTTTCGGTTGCCATAAATTTGACCTTTGGAAGCTATGGTGCTCCAAAAGAAAGGCATTAGTTTTGCCCTTCTTTCTTGCTCAGTTTTACCCCAATATTTTTTAACTCGCCATGTTGAGTCTTGAGATGTAAATTTCTTTCCAAATAGATGACTTGAATCGGCACCGTTAAATAGGTCTTTCCATCGGTAACCGTCAAATGTAATGATGACTACATTTTTTGTTTTTTGTGCTAACGCGATGTTAAAACTAAAAAGTAAACTCAGGATAATCAATTTCTTCAAACTCATCTATTCTTTAATTAATAGAAACCAACATCATCAATATAAATGGTAGAGGCAAAACCACTAAATTCTTGAAAAGTAAGGTATTCGATGGTTGCAGGATTTGCGATATTGATTAAAGGAATTTGATATTCGGTCCACTTTCCTTCATTTAAAATTACATCATACGTACCTGAAGTTACACCTAAATTAGAAGATGATACCCTAACTTTTTTGCCTTGTGTACCAGCACCACCATACATGGATAGTTTCACGAAAGCATACCCAGTCATTGGAAGTTTGGCTACTAACCTAAACCTTACCGCAGAAAATGCTTTGTGTACCACTTTTATGGATGTAGTACCTCTCCTTACAATTTCGCTGTTGGCAAGATCTAAAGAAGTAAAAGAGTAAGAGGTGTTTGTCCACACATTTCTTAAAGCGTCATCAAAAATAAAGTGCTTCAACCCGAAGGTTTTATCAGTAGTCACTGTGCCAACTGGGGTGGTAACCACTACTGCACCATAGGTAACACCAGTAGGTACTTTTACTTTAATTTCTGTTTGAGTGCTAGACACAACCGTCGCATTAGCACCATTTATAGTAACGCCGGTAACACCTTTAAAGTAATTTCCATTAATGGTCATATCGTCGCCAGGATTTCCTGCCGCAGGATCAAAACCTGTAATGGTTGGAGGCGGTTGTTTAATTTGGAAATTTAAGGTTGCTGTGCCATATTTCGTGGTAACCGTAATCGGGTTATTGATTGGGTCGGTTAATTGCGCTGGGATTTTAACCGTTATGGTATTGTCATCGCCATAAATTAACGAATTTTTAGCTAACGTACCATTAAAATCAACTTTATAGGTGGTGCTCAGATTTGTGCCTTTAATCACAATCCATTCTCCATATCCAATCGAGGTTAAGGCTGTATTCCTATCCGTCAAATTAGTTACTGCACTTAATGTAGGAGGTGCAGTATCTACTACTTTATCCTTTTTACAAGCTCCCAAAAGCAGAAATAGCATCGCACAGAGAGCGAGGGGGCTTATGAATAGCGATCTTTTCATGTTCATAAATTTAAGTTATGATTTTATTAACTAGTTTAATTTACCAATCAAGGTTGTTTTTTCCTCCAAGGGCCTTATTAGAATTCAATTCGTTTAATGGGAGAGGCAATAATAAATTTTTTCTAGTACGAACCTTCGAGATGTTGTTTTGTCCAGTTCCAATTTTATTCATTACCTGTAAATAAATTCCCCAACGGATTAAATCAAAACGTCTGATTCCTTCTAAATTAAGTTCACGAGCACGTTCTGCTAACACATAACTACGGAATTGCTCTGGAGTCATTCCGGCTGGAGCGTAAGCTGATGCAACTGGCATTGCTGGGGTTCCAGTAGTTGGATAAGAACGGAAACGAACAGTGTTCAATGCATCGTATGCTGCAGTTGTAGCACCATTTACTTCGTTTTCTGCCTCTGCATACATTAATAATACTTCAGCATATCGTAACAAAGGGAAGAAAGCATCGCTATTTGCCACGGTTGGGTCTGCAACAGCACTATATTTAATAGTATACGCTCTTTCTGAAGTGGCGGTATTGCTATTATTATACGTTACTCCATTGACTACTTTATACAATGCAGATTGTGCAAAAGGATAAAAAATATTGGTTCCTTGTAGTGTAGTGTAATTGTGCGTAATTCCATCCAATACTCTTTTATCCTCAATATCGTAATCGTTGTAATGGTTATTGGTGGTCCAAACAGCACCTTGTCCGAAGGTAGAACGAGCAGGGAAATAAGCACTTAAATTATTAATAAATGCAGTTCCAGCTAGTGATTGTAACTCCCACATTTGTTCTTTACTATTTCTGCCTGCGATACTCCATAAATCTTTCCAGCTTGGTGTTAGTGAGTATGTATTGCTAGTAATTATTTCTCCAGCTTTATCTCTTGCTAAGGTATAAAGTGCTTTCGCATCCATTCCTTCATGACCAGCTACTACATTTTTAGCGTATGTATAATACCCATTATCAGTTCCCCCACGTACAGTAACATTGCCTGTTGCTGCACCAGAAGCCATTGTTAAATACGTTTTGGCTAAGAAAGCTTTGGCCACACCTTGATTTACTCTACCGGCTTCACCCGCTTTAGGATGTCCTAATGGGAATAAATTGGTTTCGGCAGATTTGAAATCACTAATGATCACATCGTAAGTTTCTTTAACCGTAGCACGAGGCACATTTACTTCTGGGTTTTCTGCCGATAAAGATTTCAAACGTAGGGGTACGCCGCCATATAATTGCACCAACTGGAAATAAGCCCATCCTCTTAAAAAGTAAGCTTCTCCCAAAATCCTTTTCTTTACATCAGCATCCATATTGGTGATGGAAGGAACGTTTTCTAATACCGTATTTGCTCTTGCGATAATGGTATAACACCCAATCCAAGGTGCTTGCCAGCCAAAATAAGCTTGTGGATTTCCAGCACCAGTTGTTCCTAAAAACCAATCGGCTCCAGATACATGATCATCATCTAAAATAGTGATGTTCCAAAACGGCTGTAAATACAAATCATACGTATACAATTCGGCATATACCCCATTAATTGCTGCTTTTGCATCACTTTCGTTTTTATAAAAGTTTTCTGGTGAATAAAAAGAATAGGGTGTTTCTTGTAATGCTTTTTTGCAAGAGCTAAGGCTAAGTACACTTAAGCCAGTTACAAATGCTATAAAATATGTTGAAATCGCTTTCATATTATATTTTTAATAAGGTTAAAAATTGCAACGTAAAGAAAGATTATAAGTTCTCGAATTTGGATAGCCTCCAAGGTCTACACCAAATAAAGCAGGGTTATCGCCATAGCTGTTAATCTCAGGATCGTAACCAGAATAATTGGTAAACGTATAAAGATTGTTAACGCCTAATGAAACTTTTAAATTAGAAATTGTTTTAGATTTTAGCGGAACGTTATAGCCGAATGTGATGTTTTTAATTCTTACAAAACTTCCATCTTCTACAAATCTTCTGCTAAACAATAGGTTTCTAAAGAACTGACGCATAATTTTTGGACCAGTGGCATTCGTATTGTCATTGCCTTGTGCCCAAGCACCATCAGCCATTTCTTGAGTGATATTTTTATTGGTACCTAAGTTGCCACTAAATCTAGTATTCATGTTAATGATATCATTTCCTTGTACACCATTAATGAATACACTCAAATCAAATCTTTTGTATTTAAAATTATTGGTAAAACCGAAGGTATAATCAGGATTTACATCGCCAATAAATGTTCTGTCGCTTTGCGCTATTGAAGTTCTATCGTTATCTAAATTTTTGTATTTAACCTCTCCAATCGTTCTTAAAATAATAGCATCACCTAATCCGCTGTATGCTGGATCGCTTCTTACTTCTGCTTCGTTGTCGTAATAGCCATCTTCAACATAGCCGTATAATGCACCAATTGGCTTGCCAACAGTTTGAATGAATGGTGCATCACCAGTAGAAATATTTCGTCCATATTGTTCGGTTACATCTGGACTTAGGCTTAAAATTTTATTTCTGTTAAATGAGATATTAAAATTAGAATTCCATTCAAAATCTTTGTTTTTTAAGACAATACCATTTAAAGTTAACTCTAAACCTTTGTTCTCAATCGATCCTGAATTAACCAACTTGGTTTGAAATCCGGTAGATGAAGGGATAATTAAGTTTTGTAAAAGATCGTCGGTTATCTTTTTGTATAGATCTACATGTAGGTTTAATCTGTTTTTAAATAGCCCTAGGTCTAAACCTAAATTGTATGAAGTAGTGGTTTCCCATTTCAATTTCTCATTTGCAGGGCCAGCATATAAATCGTTGGCTAAACCAGTTTGAACAGATCCTCCAAAAGGATAATTGTATACACTTAATTTAGCTAACGAAGCATAAGAGCCAATTCCTTGATTACCTGTTTGACCATAGCTAATACGCAATTTTAAATCGCTAATGGCTTTAACGTTTTTCATGAACTCTTCATTCGATATTTTCCAAGCAGCAGCAGCTGATGAAAAACCCGCCCATTTATTGTCTTTTCCAAATTTACTTGAGCCATCTTGGCGATAAGAGAACGTTAACAAATAGCGATCGTCATAGCTATAGTTAGCTCTACCTAAAAATGAAATTAAAGTAGATTGGTAGCGGTAGGTAATAATTGGCAGTACAACTTCTCCAGCTGCCAGATTTTCATTTTCTAAGGCATCATTTGGGAAAGTTTTTGCTTCCGCTCTTTTGCTATTTCCATTAGTGCGCTCAAAAGTGCCAGCGCCAACTATGTTTAAGCTATGCTTGTCAATTTTTTTAGCATAGGTAAGAATACTTTCTGCCACACCGCTATTCCAAACGTTATCAGATTTTAATCCCCAGCCTTTTACCGCAAATCCTTCGTACACACTTCTTGGATAATACTGATCTCTGGTACTGCCGGCATAACTAAATCCAATGTTCTGTCTAAATTTGAAATCTTTTAAGAAAGTTGCTTCTAAATAGTTTGAAGTGAAAATATTTAATCCTTTTACTCTATTTAAAACATCATTTACGTAGATGTAAGGGTTTGTAATAAAAGCATCGCCAACACCATCATATGCTATTGGCTCAGATAAGGTAGAAGGAAATGTTAACGCCGAACGGATAACGCCTGCACTTGCCGCATCAGATTTATCTGTTCCCGTTTTTACGCCGTTGTTAATTGTGCGGGCGATAGAAGTGCTTGTGCCTACTTTAAATGTTTTGCTAACGTTTCTGTTTAGGTTTAAGCCTAAGCTAAATCTATTATAATCGGAATTTGAAATGGTCCCTTCCTGATCAAGGTAGCTAAATGTTAAACTATGACTACCAGCATCACCACCTCCAGAAATATTTACCGAGTAGTTCTGATATAAGCCACGACGAAAAATTTGATCTTGCCAGTTGTTGTTATCCCCTATATAATCTTGTGGACTTTTATTATAATACGTTTGTCCAGGGTTTAATGGATCAGGAATAGTTTCGCCTCTATAAGGTAGAGTATAAGCTGTACCAGTATATTTATTCGAATTCGTATATGCTAAATTTTGATAGGCAGCATATTCTGATGCATTAAGTACATCTATTTTTCTAGACACCTCTGCTTGTCCAAACGTAAAATTAGCTTCCACTCTGTCTTTGCCACTTTTTCCTTTTCTGGTTGTGATTAATACCACGCCATTAGCGCCACGTGAACCATAAATTGCTGTTGCAGACGCATCTTTAAGGATGTCAATACTTTCAATATCATCTGGATTTAAAAAAGACATTGCATTTAAAGTCTGTTTCTCATCGTCGCCAATAGATAAAGGTGTAGAACCACTGCTATTGTTATTAAAGGGAACTCCATCAATTACATAAAGAGGTTCTGTTCCGCCTAAAAACGAGTTTGATCCTCTAACGCGAATACTTAAGCCAGCACCTGGTGCGCCATCATTTTGTGTTACATTTACGCCAGCAATTTTTCCTTGCAAAGCTTGTAAAACGTTAGTTGGTGCATCTTTGATTAAGTCTTCTCGCTCAATTCTTGATACGGAACCAGTAAGGTCTGATTTTTTAACCGTTCCATAGCCAACAATTACAACATCAGAAAGCGTAGTGCTTTTAGATTTTAAAACTATGTTGAAGGAGGTTTTAGTGCCAATAGCAAGTTGTTGTCCTTCCATTCCTAAAAATGTAATGACTAAGGTTTGTGCAGTAGCAGGAATGTTTAAGGAGAAATTACCATTACCATCGGTAACTGTGGCTACTTTGGTGTTCTTAATACTAACGGAAACACCTGGAAGTGCTAATCCATTTTCATCAGCTACTCTGCCTGAGATCTTCTTATCTTGAGCAAAACAAGTAGTAATAGATAACAGGCATACAAGTATTGCCAATAAATTAGTAGATAGTTTATTAAGCATAAGCGTTTTATTTGGTTTATATCAAAAGTAGTGTTCAATGCGTTGCGTAAAATAATACTATTTTATCCATTTATAATATTTTTATCGCCTTACTGTTCGTTTTATTCAAAATAGCTGCCATTTAACTTTCGTTATGCTCTTTTAATTAGCAAATTAGCTATAGTTGTTCTATATTTGAACATTGATATTATTTTATCCTGTTTATTGATATTATTTAATCATTTATTGTGCATTCAACTATAATAAAAGAAATTACTCCGCTTACTAATAGCGATTGTTTCACCATTTTTGAAAGGAAGAAACAAGATTTTGATTTTCCTTTGCATTATCATGAAGAGATGGAATTGAATTTTATTTCTAATGCTAGTGGAGCACGTAGAGTTGTTGGCGATCATATTGAAGAGATTGGCGACATTGAGTTGGTGTTGGTTGGTTCTAATTTACCACATGTTTGGGAAACCTATAAGTTAAATGGCAAAGAAATTCATGAAGTAACCATTCAATTTCACAAAGATCTTTTTGATGAAAAATTTCTACGCAGAAATCAGTTGCGTGTAATTAGAGAACTATTTGAAAAATCGAAATGTGGTATTTTATTTTCTAAAGAAACAGCATTAGCAATTGGTCCGCGATTGGTAAAGCTAAATAAGAAACATGGTTTTGATTCGGTATTAGAATTAATGTCTATTCTACATGATCTTTCTACTTCTAGAAACATGCGTACGCTTTCTGATTCTACATTTAGCAATGCTGAGTTTTCTTATAATAGTAGAAGAGTAGAAAAAGTGATGGAATACATTAATGTCAATTTTGATAAACAGGTTAGCCTTGCTGAGGTTGCAAGAATAGCAAACATGACTGAAGTTTCATTTAGTCGGTTTTTCAAAAGTCGTACGGGCATTAGTTTTATTGACAGTTTAATAGAAATTAGATTGGGTCATGCGTCAAGAAAATTAATCGACACCACAGAAGCTGTCGCAGAAGTCGCATACAATTGTGGTTTTAATAACATCTCTAATTTTAATAGAATATTTAAAAAGAAAAAAGGTTGTACACCAAAAGAGTTTAGAGAAAATCTTTCTGGTCATAGAGTTTTCGTTTAATGGTATGAGACTATTATTTTCAATTTTATTGCTAACAATTTGCGGCAGCTTTACTGTACATCAGAAAGAGCAATTTTTCAGTGCAGATAACCCATATATTCAATACACGGGTAGAGTAGATTTTACAAACCCAGCAAAACCTAAATTTTGGGCTTCTGGTGCTTATGTGCAAGTAAAGTTTAATGGAACTTCATGTACACTTCAAATTAATGATGAAATGATTTGGGGTAAAATCCTGAACTATCTAGAAATAAAAGTTGATGATCAGCCGGCTTACCGAATTCAATTAAAAGGAAAAGAAAATACGTTAGTATTAGCCGAAAAATTAACAAAAGGAGATCATGTAATCACTATTTGCAAAAATTCAGAAGCTGAAAATGGCTATGTAGAAATTGTAGGTTTCACCTGCGAAAAATTGGTGCCACTACCGGCAAAGCAAAAACGGAAAATGGAATTTATTGGCGATTCGATTACCTGTGGCGCAGGAAGTGATGAAAGTGTAATTACTTGCGGAAAAGGAGAATGGCACGATCAACACAATGCTTGGCTTGCTTATGGTCCTACTACTGCTCGAAATTTAAATGCACAATGGCATTTGTCTTCTGTTTCGGGCATTGGATTAATGCATAGCTGTTGTGATAAAAAAATAGTGATGCCACAGGTTTTTGATAAAGTAAGCATGGCAAGAGATACCATAAAATGGGATTTTAGTAAATACCAACCCGATGTGGTGACTGTATGTTTAGGGCAAAATGATGGCGTACAAGACTCAGCCAAATTTTGCAATGCTTATGTGAAATTTGCGAAAACATTGCGGAGTTATTATCCTAAAGCAAAGCTGATTTTTTTAACTAGCCCAATGGCGAATAAAGAATTGAAAACAGCATTAGTAAAGTATATCACTGCTGTTAAAAAGAACTTATATGCCCAAGGCGAACACAATATTGGCTCTTATTTCTTTACAAAACAAGCTAATAAAGGCTGTGGTGGACATCCTTCTCTAGCAGAGCACAAAGAGATTGCCGATGAACTGACGGCTTATGTTAAAAAAACAATGAAATGGTAAAGCTAAGAATTACAATTTCCTTACTTCTTTTGAGTTTAAGCATAGTGACGAATGCACAAGAGCTTTTTAAAATGAAGAGTAATGTGAAATCCAAACTCATCAGTTTTGAGAACTTAAGTGGCGCAAGTAGTAATGGTGGCAAGGAAAATAATGGTGCAAAAGGTCATGCGACAGAAACTATATTGCCAGGCGCTACAAGAACACTTGTAGATTACAATGGTATAGGAATAGTACAAAGAATGTGGTACACCATTAGTGAACGCAGTCCAGAAGTATTACGCTCCATTCGATTGCAAATATTTTGGGACGGTGCCACAACACCCGCAGTTGACGTGCCATTTGGCGATTTTTTTGGGATTGGTTTAGGTCAGAAAAAACCATTTGAATCTGCTTTTTTTAGTGATCCAGAAGGAAAATCATTTAATTGTATTATCCCAATGCCATTTCGTAAACAAGTAAAAATTCTTTTCATTAATGAAAGTAAATTAAACGTAAACCTATTTTTTGACGTCGATATTTTAGATACTCCACCACATGCGACTGATGCATTGTATTTTCATGCCTATTGGAATAGAAAAATTACCAGCGAGTTAGGTGAAGATTTTGAACTATTACCTCTCATAAAAGGCAGGGGAAGATTTTTAGGGACAAATGTTGGCGTAATTACCGACTCTGTTTATCGTGGTACATGGTGGGGTGAGGGAGAAGTGAAAATGTATATTGATGAAGATACCAAATATCCCACTATTAATGGAACAGGCACAGAAGATTATGTTGGTGCTGCCTGGGGTTTAGGAACTTTTAATCATCAATTTCAAGGATGTTTAGTGGCAGATAATAAATTAGGTTATTTCGCATTCTATAGATATCACGTTCCTGATGAAATTTATTTTAACAACAGCATTAAAGTAACTATTCAAGAACTAGGTGGTACTAGCTTAGAAATAGCAAGAGATTTATATAAAAAAGGAGTGAAAATTAAACCCGTTATTGCTAATTCTAAAACAGGTTATTTAAAATTAAATGCGATGAATTCTGCACCCAAAATTACAGATGAACAGTTTAGGCCAGGTGGTGTATTGTTTTACAGAGTTGATGATTATTCTGCAACAAGTTATTTTTATTTGGATAAGCCAACTCACACTTTACCAAGTTTACAACCAATTTATATACGTACTTACAACTTAAAAACTATAAATTAACTTAATTTATGAAGACTTTAAAATTAATTGCCTTATTCCTTTTCGTATTTATTACTGCGCAAGCACAACAGAAAGATGCATTTTATAATGAAATTCAATACTTTAAAAAGCAAGACAGTATTAAATTTCCACCAAAAAAGGCAGTGCTTTTTATAGGGAGTTCAACCTTTACCAAATGGAAAGATGCACAAGCTTATTTTCCTGATCACGTAATTTTAAATCGTGGTTTTGGAGGATCTTCTTTGCCAAATGTCATTAATTACATCGGTGATATTGTTTATCCTTACCACCCAAAACAAGTGGTAATTTACTGTGGAGAAAATGATTTTACAGGAAATGCTACTGCACAAATGGTGGTAGACCGAGTTAAAAAGTTGATAGATTTGATTCGAGCAAAATATCCAAGAGTTCGAATAGCCTATATTTCTATTAAACCAAGTCCTTCAAGAGAGAAATATTGGCCGTTAATGGTAGAAGCAAATCAAAAGATAGCCGAAATGATTAAGGGGATGAAACGTGCAGCTTACATCAACACCTATGATGCTATGTTTAACGCCGATGGCAAAATAATGGAAGATATTTTTCTGTCGGATAAGCTGCATATGAATGCCAAAGGATATGCGATTTGGGCAAAAATTATGGAGCCTTATTTGAAGTAGGGCCCTAAAATTCATCTTTAATTCTTACTTTTGCGAGGTGAAAAACCTAGCTGTCTTTTATTTAATCTTTGTGGTATTGCTTTCGGTATTGCCATGTAGTGATGAGTTAGAAGCACAAGAATTTACGCAACACACGATTGTTAAGGTAGATCATGGTAAAGCAAAGGGTAGCGCAGAAAACTGTTCTCCAATTTGTTTATGTTCGTGTTGCGGGCAAAGTGTGGTTGAACCTCACTTTGTTGCATTTCAATCAAAAATCACAACATTTAAAGTAGAAAATGAAATTTCTACACATCAATTTTCTCTTGAGCAAAGAGCAGATAATATTTGGCAGCCGCCAAAATTCGGATAATGCAATTTAAGTTTGTCATGCTGAGCTTGTCGAAGCATCTGTATGGCAGTTCAAAATAATATCATTATCCATTTAATAATAGAACAATGTAGCAATGCATAATTCTATTACATCAATTATTAAAATACAGATGAAAAAAATCATATTGTCAATACTGGCATTATTTATAACGACACTAACTTTTGGGCAAAATACATGGCGAGCCCGCATTATTGATAACGAAACCAAAGAGCCATTACCTACTGCAACCGCGTTTTTAAAAGGAACTTCTGTAGGTGCAAAGGCAGATAATGAAGGTCTAATCACCTTAAATGCTATTCCAGATGGAACACAAACCATCCTTATTAAATTGGTTGGATATGAGGAAAACACGATTGTTTTAAAATTTCCTTTTACTCAAACTGAAGTAACCACAATTTTATTGAAAGCAACTGAGGATGAATTAGAAGAAGTAACTATTTCTTCTACCCGAAGCTCAAGAAGCATACAAGATATTCCTACAAGAGTTGAATTTATTGCTGGAGAAGAATTGGAAGAAAAAGCGAATATGAAACCTGGAGATATTCGGATGATGTTGAGTGAAAGTACAGGTATTCAAACGCAACAAACTTCCGCAACATCAGCTAATGCTGCCATTCGTATTCAGGGTTTAGATGGTCGATATACCCAAATTTTAAAGGATGGATTTCCATTATACGCTGGCGCTGCTAGTGGTTTGGGTTTATTACAAATTCCACCATTAGATTTAAAACAAGTCGAATTAATTAAAGGATCGGCATCTACTTTGTATGGCGGGGGTGCAATTGCTGGTTTAGTTAACTTGATTTCTAAAACTCCGGGTAAGGAAAAAGAATTGAATTTCCATTTTGATGGGACAGATGCATTAGGCTTAAGCCTGAATGGGTTTTATAGCAAGCGTAATGAGAAAATAGGGACTACTTTATTTGCTGCGTATCAAAATAATGCTGCTTATGATCCTGCAAATATCGATTTATCAGCCATTCCTAAATCGGAACGTTTTACATTCAATCCAAAATTATTCTTATATCCAAATGCTAAAACCACACTAATATTAGGTGTAAATACCACTTTTGAAGATCGAATTGGCGGAGATATGCACTATATAAAAGGAGATGCCGATGCACTACACACTTATTTCGAGCAAAATAAAACCCAACGCATCAGTACCCAATTTTCACTAGATCATGATTTAGGTAAATGCGGACATTTTACAGTAAAAAATAGCTTGAGTTATTTTAACCGAGTATTAAATACACCAGGATATGAGTTTAATGGCACTCAATATTCCACTTTTACTGAAGCTAATTATGCAAATCATGGCGAAGAGATAGAATGGATTGGTGGTATAAATTTATGGACAGATCGCTTTAAGGAGCAAGGATTATCATCTTCCGCTTTGCGCAATTACAATCAAACAACTGCTGGAGCTTTTGTGCAAAATACATGGAAAGCTAATCCTTGGTTGCATGTAGAAACAGGAATGCGAGTAGATCATGTGAGTGATTATGGGTTTGCTTTTTTACCAAGGATATCAACGCTGTTTAAAATTAATCCTAAACTTACTTCTCGTTTAGGTGGAGGTTTAGGTTATAAAGCGCCTACAATTTTTACAGAAGATAGCGAAAGAATTCAGTATAGAAATGTATTACCGATTAATAAAACAGAAAATCAGTTAGAGAAAAGTTATGGCGCTAATTTGGACATTAATTATCGCACTGCACTATTTAACCAAACGATTTCTTTTACTATTAATCATCTATTTTTCTTCACCCATCTTAGAAATCCGTTGCAATTATTATCTGTTGGCAATGGAAATTATCAGTTCGTAAACGTGAAAGGAAATATAGAAAGTAAGGGGACTGAAACAAATGTAAAATTGGGCTACAAAGATTTTAAATTGTTTTTAGGCTATACGTATACCGATGCACATCAGCATCAAAACGGAGTGAAAATGGAAAATACGTTAACGGCTAAACATCGAGTTAATGCTGTTCTAATGTACGAATTAGAGGATGAGTGGAAAATTGGTTTAGAAGCTTATTCATTTAGCAAGCAATTATTAAGTGATGGTTCGCTTGGTAAAAGTTTTGTAACCACAGGTTTTATGGCGGAGAAGATTTGGGATCGTTTCTCAATTTACATCAACTTTGAGAATTTTTTAGATGTACGCCAAACACGTTTTGATTCCATTTACACAGGTACATTAACCAATCCTCAATTTAGAGATATCTATGCTCCACTTGATGGTTTTGTAATGAATGGAGGAATAAAATTTAAATTATAATCTTAGCAATTTAAGGGAATCTCTTTGTTTAATACGCAATGAGATTCCTCATTTTAAGATTTCATTTGTCTGTTCAAAATCATTTTGATAAAATAAATTTGCAAGATAATACCAATCGGTATATATTTGTGCTGTCAATTTAAATGTCATGACAAAAGCAGAAAAAACGAAAGCATACATTATTGAAAAAACAGCGCCAATCTTTAATAAAAAAGGGTTTGCTGGTACTTCATTAAATGATATGACTGCTGCAACAGGTTTAACCAAAGGAAGCATTTATGGCAATTTTGCGAATAAAGATGAGGTAGCTTTAGCTGTTTTTGATTATAATCTTAAAAAACTAACCGATATTATTAATAGTGACCTATCTCAACAAAAAGGTGCTAGAAACAAATTGTTAGTTTATGCAGAGCAATATGAGAAGTTTTTAAATCCACCATTTACAGAAGGTGGATGCCCCGTTTTAAATACTGCAGTAGAAGCAGATGATACCCATGCAGGATTAAGAACAAAAGCTACCGAAGCTATTCTTAGCTGGAAAAAAACAATTGTAAAGATTATAGAACAAGGTATAAAAGACAAAGAGTTTAAATCTGACACGAATGCAGAACAAATTGCCTTTACAATGATTGCAATGATAGAAGGATCTATGATGATTGCAAAATTGCTAGATAACAAACAGTATGTAACCATGGTGCTTCAATCTATGAAAAAAATGATCCAAAGCATCGATTAAAAAAATTTGAAACAAAATATACCGATTGGTATATAAAGATAAATTAAAATTTAAAAACAATAAAAAATGAAAACTACAAACAACACCATATTAATTACCGGCGGTAGTGCAGGTATTGGTTTCGAAACAGCAAAATTATTAAGTGAAAAAGGAAATCATGTAATCATAGTGGGCAGAGATGAAAATCGATTAGCTAGTGCAAAAGCTAAACTAGGCAATGTAAGTGCTATTCAAGCAGATGTAAGTAATGCAGACGATGTAAAACGATTGGTTGCTACCATTAACCAAGATTTTCCAAATTTAAATGTATTGATTAATAATGCAGGTAGAGCTGAGGCTTATAATTTGGCTGACCAAAGTAAAGATGCTTCTAGCATTGCAGAAGAAGAAATGTTGACCAATTATCTTTCTATTATTAAATTAAACCAAGCATTGTTACCGGTATTGTTAAAACAAGAAGCGGCTGCAATTATAAATGTATCATCAGTTGTGGCTTATGTGCCAGGTATTACTTTGCCGACGTATGCTGCAAGTAAAGCTGCCTTGCATTCATATACTACTTCATTAAGATTAAGTTTAGAAAATACAGCAATTAAAGTATTCGAATTAATGCCCCCTTTAGTTGACACACAACTTTCAGCAGCAATAGGTGGCCATAATGGTATTCATCCATCACAAGTTGCTAATGAGTTTTTAGTAGCATTTGCCAATAACGATTTTGAAATACGAGTAGGTGATACCGCTAAAATTTACGAATTGTTCCTTTCTTCACCTACTGATGCTTTGAATGTAATGAATGCAAACAGAGAAGCATGGTTAGAGAGCGTTAACTCTTAAAAAGATGTCATTTCATCTAAAAAGGAAAATAGCCTTTGCCTTATTAATGGCATTATTGACGACTGGTATTATTTCTTTCACAGTAATAGGTGTTAATTTGGGTTTTATAAACGATTTTTTACACATATGGATTAAATCGTGGCTCATTGCCTATTTGATTGCAGTGCCTTGTATTTTAATTGCAGGACCATTAATAGAACAATTGGTGCAAAAAGTAGTTAAAGAAAAGATAAAGACTAATCACTAAAACATGAAAAGAGTTGTGATTACTGGCCTAGGGGCAATTACACCTTTAGGAAATACAGTAAATGAATTTTGGGATAATATAGTTGCTGGGAAAAGTGCGGCTGGACCAATTACAAAATTTGATAGTACTAAATTCAAAACCCATTTTGCTTGCGAAGTTAAAGATTTTGAGATTGAAACCTATTTGGATAAAAAAGAAACCAAAAAGTATGATCTATTTACTCAATACGCTATTGCAGCAAGTGATCAAGCAATTAAAGATTCAGGACTTGATTTTGAATCAATGGATGAAAAAGAGCGCTATGAAATTGGCGTAATTTGGGCAACTGGAAATGGCGGTATTGCTACTTTTGAAAGTCAGTTAAAAGAGTTCAATACTGGCGATGGCACACCTAGATTCAATCCTTATTTTATTCCCAAAATGATTGTTGACATTGCAGCAGGTGTAATATCAATTCGTCATCAACTGCATGGACCAAATTATTGTACAGTATCTGCTTGTGCATCTTCAAATACAGCAATCATCAATGCCTTTGATACCATTAGATTAGGCAAAGCGAAAGTAATGATAGCTGGTGGATCTGAAGCAGCGATTACTGAGGCTTCAGTAGGAGGCTTTAATTCTGCTCAAGCTTTATCTAAAAATAATGAAAATCCACAACAAGCTTCAAGACCATTTGATGTAGATAGAGATGGTTTTGTAATGGGAGAGGGCGCAGGCGCATTAATTTTTGAAGATTTAGAGTATGCTTTAGCTAGAGGTGCACATATTTATGCAGAATTAGTAGGTGGTGGAATGGCTGCTGACGCCTATCATTTAACTGGTACACACCCCGAAGGATTAGGTGCTGTTTTAGGTATGAAAAAAGCAGTGGAAGAGGCAGGCATTAGTTTAGCAGAAGTAGATTACATTAATGCACATGCAACTTCTACAGGTATCGGCGATATTAGTGAATTGGTAGCCATTAAAAATTTATTTGGTGATTTACCAGTTGCTATAAGCGGAACGAAATCTATGACTGGTCATCTGTTAGGTGCTGCGGGTGCTGTCGAAAGTATTATTTCAGTGTTGTCCGTTAAAAACGATATCATTCCTCCAACAATAAATACTCAAAAACTAGCTGATGAAGTGCCTAATGGTTTAAAAATTGTTTTAGGTAAGCCCATCTTCCAAACTGTTAATTATGTGCTAAACAACACCTTTGGGTTTGGTGGACATACTGCTAGCAGTTTGTTTAAGAAGTACACTACATAATACTAATTATCCCCAAAAAGCCTTGTTTAATTAAGCAAGGCTTTTTCTATTTTGGCTAACAGCATATCTATTTCGAAAGGTTTAGGTAAAAAATCATCAGCCCCAGCAATTTCGGCAGAATGTTTTAAATCGTTACTTGCTGAAATTAAAATAACTGGAATATGTTTAGTGCGTTCTTCACTTTTCAGTTTTTTACACAATTCTCTACCATCAGAACCAGACATCCAAATATCTAAGACATAAATGTCTGGTAATTCATTTTGAGAAGTAAGTATAGTATTTCCATTTAGTGTAGCATTTACAATGTAACCTTCCATTTCTAGCATCATTCCAACTGCATCTAAAATACCAGGATCATCGTCAGCAACAGTAATTCGTTTTGGGTTGTTCATCTTTAATTTATGCGCAAAAATCGAGCCTACATTGTTAATTAACCAATTGGTCGTTGTAATGGAATAGAAAACCAAAATTTAGATCCTTCTCCTTCTTTACTACTTACCCAAATTTTCCCTCCTTCACGTTTAATAATTTCAGAAGAGATATAAAGCCCCAATCCCAAACCTGGGAATGTATGCTGCATACTTCCACTCACGCGATAAAATTGCTCAAATACTTTATTTAAATTATTTTCGGCTATACCAATGCCAAAATCTTCTACACACAGCAAAACATTATCACTTTCTATTGTAGTATGCACTATAATCTTTTCAGAATTTGGAGAATATTTAATGGCGTTGGTCATTAAATTTGTAACCACCTGACTTATTCTCTCTTTATCTGCATAAACTAGACCCACTTCTTCTAAATTCTCTACAATTTCATGTTTTTCTGTGGCACGTTGTAATTCTTCTACCTCAGATCTAACCATTTCATTAAAATCGAAATGAGTGAGGTTATATTGTAATTTTCCTGAATTTACTTTAGTTACATCTAATAAATCCCCAATTAAATTAGTAAGACGATTAAGTTGTAAATCCATCTTTTTCATCAAACCAGCCTCCATTACATCGCCTTTTTTCAACAAAATTCGCTCTAATACTTGAGTATAAGCTTTAATACTAGTTACTGGTGTTTTTAATTCATGGCTGGCAATACCAATAAAATCATCTTTTTGTTGTTGCAATTGTTTGGTTTCAGTGATATCAAAAGATACACCGATAAATGTTAGCGGATTTCCTTTCTCGTCATATTGAGCCTTGCCAGATTCTTTAATCCAATGAATGGAATCATCTGGCCACCGAATTTGATATTCAGCTTGGTAAATAGTTCCATCTAAAATTGCAGTATTTATTGCATTAACTACGCTCTCTTTAAAATGTGGCTCAATAAAATTAAGTAATTCAGCATAGGTTAACTTCTTTTTGGGTAAAACGCCATAATTCTTATTGAATTGATCAGAAAATCTAATTTTGTTTGTTTTAATATCTAACTCATAGGACCCTAATCTTCCAGCTTCTAAGGCAATTTCTAATCTTTGATTAATTCGTATTAGCTCTTCTTTGGCATTTCGCTGTTGCGTAGTGTCCATAACTGTACCCAACATCCGTAACGCTTTTCCATCTGCGTCGTAATAAATTTTTCCTTGAACTTTTATCCAATGGATAGATTTATCTTCCCAAATAACTCTTACTTCATAATATATTTGTCCAATATCTAAAGCCCGTCTATGGGCATTTAAGCGTAATTCATGATCATCAGGATGAATGGCGGCTACATAGCTAGCTCTTGGAACGTGATGTTTATAACCAAAAATCTCATCAAAACGTTCAGAGGTATTCATTTCTCCAGTACGTAAATCCAGGTCAAAAGTGCCTAATCCTGCAGCAACAGCTGATAACCGAGCTCTTTCTTCCGCATCTTGAATTTTGCGTTTGCTTTCGAGCATTTCAGTCACATCAATCGCCACAACCATAATCCTATTAATGCTTCCGTCTGCATCTTTCAATGGCTCATACACATAGTTGATGTAAACTGTTTGTTTCTGACCATTTTTGATTAAAGTGATTGGTTGTTCATTACCATGATGAGCAACGCCAGTTTGCATTATTTTTTTAAGGATATTATCAAATCCTAATGTTTTAGATTCTGGGAGAGCCTCCCATAGCGTTTTATCAGCAAATTCTTCCCTGTTTTTACCCGCAATATTTAGATAAGCATCGTTCACTAATTCTACAAAAAGCTGCTCCCCCTTCAAAATAATCATTCCTACTGGAGCCTGTAAAATTAACTTGCGAAAATTTTCCTCACTTTCTTTAAATGCATTTTGAGCGGCAACTTCTTCTGTAATATCTTGCAATGTACCATTTAAACGATAGGCTATATTTTGATCATTAAATAATGCTTTACCTTTTGCTTTTACAATCCGTTCTTTTCCAGTTTTTGCATTGACAATGGTGTACTTTGCAGTATAAGTTCCTCCAGATGAGTGATCAAGAGCTTTTGAGATGGCTTCGTTTACTTTTTCTCTATCTCTTTCAGCAATAGAGTTAAGTGCAATAGATAAGTCGATTTCAGTATGCGAAGAAATGCCAAACCACTTTTTTAAGCGAGCATTACTAGTAAATTTATTAGTAATTGGGTTATAGTCCCATGTGCCTAATTCTGCTGCATTTAAGGCAAATTCAAGCTCATCTTTACTCTCACTTAAGGCTTTTAAGGTTTTTACCTTTGGTGTACTCTCCGTACAGGTGACAAAAACCCCAGCAGGTTCTCCAGTTTCATCATAAGCTGGACTATAACTAAAAGTCCAATATACATCTTCAATTTTGCCGTTACGATAAATTGGAATTAGTTGGTCCTCACTCCAAGTGGCATCACCTCCAGAAAGTACCTGATCAATTAACGGTTTAATAATTTCCCAAATTTCTGGCCATACCTTTATGCCAGGTTGACCCATAGCTTCTGGATGTTTTCCTTCGTTACCTAAACTAGGGCGATAAGCATCATTATAAAAGCAAATTAATTCTGGCCCCCAAAATAAAAACATTGGAAATTTAGAATTTAGCAGAATGCTAAGTGTAGTACGTAAGCTTTGAGGCCACTTTTCTATAGGCCCAAGAGGGTTTTTAATCCAATCAATAGAACGGATTAGTTCACCACATTCTCCACCTCTACTAATGAAGCCAAAATTCATGCGTTGTTAAAATAGTTCATTGTAAATTAAGAAATTTTATATCCCCAATTAACAAATAATATATTTTTTTGTTCGATTGATTGAAAGAAATTAGCTAGTTATAAAGGCGTGCTAATTTTTGGTGTAAGAATACAAGGTATTATGGCTAATTTCTCTTTCGCTATATATGCTTCTTTACCTAATTTCCTCAACATACGATAATGAGAACTTAATGCACTTAAAAAAGTTGGACTTTCTATATAAGGAAGATTAAACTCTAAAGCGGTATCCTTAACAATTTTGCCAATAGCAGGATAATGAATATGACATATTTTTGGAAAAAGATGATGCTCTACCTGTCTGTTTAAACCGCCACATATAAAACCAGCAAGTTTACTATTTACTGCAAAATTAGCAGTAGTCATCATTTGATGTGCTGCCCAAGCTTCTTCAATATTTCCTTCGTTATTTGGATGAGGAAAACTAGTTCCCTCCACTACATGAGCCAATTGAAAAACTAAACCCAATACCAAACCTTGTGCAAATTGCATAGCTAAAAACCCAATTAAAAATTGCCACCATGTGATATCTACAACAAATAAGGGTAAAATTATGAATAGGAAATAATATAGAAATTTGAAGAAAAACAGATTAAAATATTCAATTTTTGGATGATTTGCCACTTGGCAACCAATTTTTGTTTGGAAAAATTTCTTATAATCCTTTCTAAAAACCCAAGATAACATAGCTAAACTATACAGTCCAAAAGCATAAAAATGCTGATAGCGTTGTAATTTATTCACAGGTTCATTTTCGCAAAAGCGAATTAAGCCTGGTGCCACATCAATATCTTCATCATGTCCTGAAATGTTGGTGTAAGTATGATGTACAATGTTATGGCAAATGCTCCAAACATAAGCGCTAGCGCCAATTAAACTAAATAAAAAACTAAATGATTTATTAATAGAGGGCTTATCAGAAAAAGCCTTGTGAATAGCATCATGACAAATGTTAAAACCAACAAAAGCACCAAACATGCCTAACAAAATAGCCATGCCCAACATTAATATCGGATTAAAACCACCTAATAAAATCAAAAGATACAAGGTAATAAAGGTTCCTAAAAAGAAAACTGCTTTAAACCACATAGCGCCATTGGCATGCACACTTATTTGTTTTTGATCAAAATGTTCATCAACACGTTTACGTAGGGTAGCATAAAAGGTAGATTTATTGGTATTCGTAAACTTGACTTTCTTTGTCATATTTTATGTAAAGTGTGGTAGGTGCGGTTTTTTAATTTTAGCTAATGTAGTCTAATTAATGAGTTATGTCACACAAATACTAGTTTAATTTTAGCTGTTTAGTACTTATTTACGCAAAAGCTTAAACAAAGGATGTAGTGCATGTTTTTTAATTAATTAAGATGAAGAGAAATCATATGCTGAGTTGGAATATCAATTACAATAAGCATTCCTTCACCATGCTGTCTTTCAATACTTATTTTTCCTTCATAATAATCTATCCGATCAGGTAATAGACCAACCTTTTTTACATTGCGATCGTATATATCGCTATTTATTTCTTTTCCATTATTTTCTATACATAAATTAATAGAATCTGGATGTTCTATCAATTGAAAAATTGCATTTGTAGCCTTGGCATGTTCTATAATATTTTGGAAAATTTTTTGCACAATATGATAAAAACTAAGCTGAAAATCTTCTGGATATTTAGAAAGATCATCGAAACCATAAATTAAATGTTCAATGTGAATTTTGCCTGAGGTATTAAAGCCATTTATTAAATGCTCAATTGAATTAATCAAGCCATATTTACGAATAATGACAGACATTAATTGATGGCTCATGCTGTGAATGTTTTTTTAAATAACTATTTAAATGAAAATTACAGTTAATTTTATAGACATAAATACCTAATATTAAGTATTTTTGAGTCCAAATATAATCCCACGTATGAAAAAATTGATTTATCCTTTATTGTTTGCAATTGTCGCTTTGCTTTTTAATTGCAAAAAATCGGGAACGTTCCCAGAACCAGATCCAACACCACCTACACCTACAGTACCAACAACTCCAACCTATCCATTACCAAGTGCAGCTAAAGATGGTGTAGTATTTATAAATGGTGGTACATCAGCAATTGTAACTTTATATGCACCCTCAAAATCAACCGTATATGTAATTGGCGATTTTAACGATTGGCAAACTTTACCCGCTTATCAAATGAAGTTGGCACCAGACAATACAACTTGGTGGGTTCAAATTGATAACTTAAATCCGAATACAGAATATTCATATCAATTTTTTGTAGATGGAACATTGAAAGTTGCAGATCCTTACTGCGAGAAAGTGTTAGACCCTAACAATGACAGTTATATTTCATCAGTAACCTATCCAAATTTAAAAGCATATCCAACTGGAAAGACAACTGGAATTGTAAGTCTAATGCAAGCAAATCAGGCAGTTTATACATGGAAAAATGGAAGTTTTACTAGGCCAGCAAAAGATAATTTAGTAGTATATGAATTGTTAATTCGCGATTTTACAACGGATCATAGTTATACATCAACACTTCAAAAATTAGATTATTTAAAAGACTTAGGTATTAATGCAATCGAATTAATGCCTGTAACAGAGTTTGAAGGCAATTTAAGTTGGGGTTATAATATATCTTATTATTTCGCACCTGATAAATATTATGGGTCTAAAACTGCTTTGCAAAACTTCATAGACGAATGTCATGGTAAAGGAATTGCTGTAATTATGGATATGGTACTAAACCATTCTTTTGGTCAATCACCTATGGTACAATTGTATTTTGATGGTAGTAAACCCACTTCAAATAGTCCTTGGTTTAATGTAGATGCTAAACATCCGTATAATGTGGGTTATGATTTTAATCACGAGAATGCAGCGACTAAATATTTTGTTAAAAATGTGGTTAAATTTTGGATGCAACAATATAAAATTGATGGATTTAGATTTGATTTATCGAAAGGATTTACACAAAATTACTCTACAAATGATGCAGGTTTTGCTGCTTATGATGCAAGTCGAATTGCGATTTGGAAAGAATACAACAATTACATCAAAAGTATAGATCCAAATAATTTTTATGTGATTTTAGAACATTTTGCAGAAGCAAGTGAAGAAAAAGTATTAGCAGATGAAGGGATGATGCTGTGGAATAATTTGAATTATAACATGAACGAAGCAACAATGGGCTGGATAGGAACTTCAGACTTTTCTTGGGCATTTTATACGAAGCATGGGTTTAGCAAATCTGAAAATTTGGTTGATTACATAGAAAGCCATGATGAAGAACGATTGAACTTTAAAAATATCACCTATGGAAATGTTGTTAGTGGATATTCTGTTAAGGATTTAACTACAGCTTTAAAACGCGAAGAAATGGCTGCAGCATTTTTATTTGCAGTTCCTGGTCCGAAAATGATATGGCAGTTTGGTGAACTTGGATACGATATAAGTATAGATTTTAATGGTCGAACAGGCGATAAACCAATTAAGTGGGATTATTTTGCGGATAGCCGTAGGAAAGCTTTATACGATGCTTACAGTAAATTCATCAAACTAAAAAAGAATAATACTATTTTTACGAGCCCAACATATACATACAGCGTTAACGGTGGACTTAAATATATTAAATTAACTAATAGCACAAACACAGTGGTTGTAGTAGGTAATTTCGATGTAATTAATCAAACCGCAAACATTGATTTTGGAGCAAATGGATCTTGGATTGATGCAACCGGTGGTTCAACTATTAATTTAGCAAGTACTACATATGGTGCAACTTTAACTCCTGGAGAATACCATATTTATAGTAAACAAGCTTTAAATTAATTTAACAATGCTCATTAAGAAGTTAGTATTTGTAGTTCTATTATTTTCATTTATAAATGTATCTGCTCATGCACAAGACACTACTCAGAAGATAGTTCCTAACAGAGTAAATAGTATTGAACAACAGAAAAAACCGTACGTAATTCTAATTTCTATAGATGCATTTAGATGGGATTTAGCAGATAAATACAACGCTAAAAATTTAATTCAATTAAGAGAAACTGGAATACAAGCGGAATATTTAAAACCTTCTTTTCCTTCACTTACATTCCCTAATCATTATAGTATTGTAACTGGATTGTATCCAGTGCATCATGGGGTGGTAGATAACATTTTTTACGATAAAAAGAGAGACGTTATTTACAGGAAATCTGATAAAACCATGGCTGCCGATAGCTCTTGGTATGGAGGAACCCCCCTTTGGGTAATAGCAGAACAGCAAAAAATGTTAAGTGCTATCTTTTATTGGCCAGGTTCAGAAATTTCTATGGATGGTATAAAACCAACTTATTTGTACAATTACAGCGAAATTATTCCAATAAATAAGCGAGTAGCTGTTGTGAAAAATTGGCTTCAATTACCTGAAGAAAAGAGACCACACTTTATTGCTTTATATTTCCCTCAAGTAGACCAAGCAGCGCATAAATACAAACCAGAATCAGAAGAAACAAGAAAAGCTGTTCAATTAGTAGATGACGCCGTCGGTAAGCTGGTTGATGCCGCTAAATCAACAGGTTTAGCAGTTAATTTTATTCTTTTATCAGATCACGGTATGTCAGCAATTGATAATGTAAACACAATTCCGCTGCCAAAAGCAATAGATTTAACACATTTTAAAGTTACACCTGGCAATGCCTTATTACATGTGTATGCAAATAATAAAGCATTTATTAAATCAACATATAAAGCTTTAAAGGCCGAAGCGCTAGACTACGATGTTTATTTGAGTAAGAATATTCCAAAAGCATGGCATTACAATAAAAAAGAAGATACTTACAACAGAGTTGGAGATATAGTATTAGTCCCGTATTTGCCAAAAGTATTTAATATAAACGGTGTAAAACCTGATTTTGGTCAGCATGGTTTTGATCCAGCGCTAACCGATATGCATGCAATTTTTTATGCTTGGGGACCCAATTTTAAACAAAATTTAAAAATTCCTGCGTTCGAAAATGTAAATGTTTATCCACTAATCGCGAAAATTTTGGGGTTAACCTATACCCAAAAGATTGATGGTCAAGCAAAAGTGTTAGCGCCAATTTTGAAATAGTAATTTTGGTTTTGCCGCAGATGCGCAGATTAAAATAATAAATGATATTCTTGATGTATAAATTAAGACTATTAAATCAGCTAAATCTTTGGCTATAAATTTTTAATCTGTGCATCTACGGCTATACATCCGTAACAATTTCGTGTTTGATGCTAAATATGGGTTTCAATTTTTGATATTTATAGCAACCAAACTAAAAACTCAAATGAAGAAATTTTTTACCTCAACACTTATTGCATTAAGTTTTGTGAGTTTTGTTCAAGCTCAACAACGTTCTCAAGGTGTAAAACCAACTCAAGCTGGAACTCCGACAGCAACAGCTCCTGTTAAAGAAGAGTCCAAAATTAACACAAATATTGCCTCAAGAACAATTGTTCCAGAGAGCTCCGTAGTAACCAATCATACGGTAACTATTAGAGGAAAAGCTGTTCCTTACAAAGCCACAACAGGTACTTTACCAGTTTGGGATGAAGATGGAAAGCCAATTGCTGGCTTATTTTATACCTATTATGAACGTTCAGATGTTCAAAACAGGGAAAGCAGACCTTTAGTTATTTCTTTTAATGGTGGACCAGGTTCTGCATCAGTTTGGATGCATATTGCCTATACTGGCCCAGTTGTTTTAAATATAGATGATGAAGGATATCCAATTCAGCCGTATGGTTACAAAGACAATAGTTCATCTATTTTAGATGTTGCTGATATCGTTTACATAGATCCAGTAAACACAGGGTATTCTCGTGCAACAAGTAAAGATGTTCCAGGCACTAAATTTTTTGGTGTAAGAGCTGATATTAAATATTTGGCGGAATGGTTAAATACATTTGTAACTCGTAATAATCGTTGGGCATCGCCGAAGTTTTTAATTGGAGAAAGTTACGGAACAACACGAGTTTCTGGCTTAGCTTTAGAGTTACAAAGTAACCAATGGATGTATCTAAACGGTGTTATTTTGGTATCACCAACAGAATTAGGTATGGAAAGGGGTACAGTTTTGGATGCCGCGTTACGTTTGCCATATTTTGCTGCAACGGCGTGGTATCATAAAAAATTACCTACCGATTTACAAAGCAAAAAATTAACGGATATGTTGCCAGAAGTTGAAAACTTTACCGTTAATGAACTTATTCCTGCAATTACTAAAGGTGGTTTTTTACCGCAAGCTGATAAGCAAAAGATAGCTGCAAAAATGGCCAGGTTTTCAGGAATATCTGAAAAAGTAATTATGCAAAATAATCTAGATATATCTACCAATTTATTTTGGAAAGAGCTACTACGCGATCAAGGATTTACCGTTGGGCGTTTAGATTCGAGATATAAAGGAATAGATAGAGCTGATGCTGGTGATGGTCCAGATTACAATGCAGAATTAACATCATGGCTGCATTCGTTTACACCAGCTATAAATATGTATATCCGTAATGAACTCAATTATAAAACCGATTTAAAATACAACATGTTTGGCTCTGTTTATCCATGGGATAACACTGGCGATCGTACTGGAGAAAATTTACGATCTGCAATGGCTCAAAATCCATACCTACATGTACTGGTTCAATCTGGATATTTTGATGGTGCTTGCGACTATTTCAATGCTAAATATAACATGTGGCAAATGGATCCGAGTGGTAAATTAAAAGATAGAATGAGTTGGGAAGGTTATGAAAGTGGACACATGATGTACCTTCGTAAACCAGATTTAAAAATGGGTAACGATCATATTAGAGAATTTATAGAAAAAGCTTTACCAAAACCTGGAGTTCCAGCTAAGTTTTAGTTGTGCATAAGAAACCTCACAGGTTTTTAAAACCTGTGAGGTTTAATCTTTTTTATAGGTTGAAATGAAAAGATGTTAATCTAGGTACCGCATTTGTTTTTATCGTTAAAAATATTTGATTGCCAGTTCCAACTTTTGATTTATCAATTTTAATATCCGCTATTATCTTTTCATTGGGGTTAATTATTTGATTTTTTTCAAGTTTTAAAAGAGTACATTCGCAACTTGTAGTAAAATTTTCTATAATAAGTGGTGCGTTTCCTTTGTTATAAATTGTGAAATGCCTGATTGTATCAGACTTGTTAACATCCTTATAGTCTACAAATATTTGAGGTTTTTTTTGTTTGCAAGCCGCTAATGCAAAAATGATTAAAATAAAACTTATTTTACTTTTCATGATTTATTATATTGTTAATTAATGATTTTTCTTTTTCGATCCATTTTTCTTTAATGGGTTCTCCAAAACCAAAATCTATGTTTTTTATTTTTTTTCCTGAGAATAGAATTTCTATTGGATAACCCTTGACCCAGTTGTAGTTACTTATTATCTTATTGTCATCAAATAAAAAAATAATCCCATCAAATTTATTTTTTTTTGCATGCTTAATAAAGTTTGTATAAGAAGATATTGCTCCATCACATATTAATGCTATTTGTAAATCTGATTTCTTGTAAGTAGTTGAAAGAATTTTTAAAACCTCATACTTTTCTTCGCATGGAGCACATCCAACAAAGTATAAATCAATAAGCTTTGCTGATGTTTTTAGTGTGTCTGATAATGTGATGTGAGTGCTATCAACCGTCATAAATTTCTTTTCCATTATAGAAATGTTTTGGGGCTGGTATTTCGTTTTATTATTATACTCCCTTCTATACCATAACAAGCTGGGCCTTATATATATGTCAGATATAACTATAAAAATTATAGAAAAAGTAAATATAATTACAAATCTATTTCTGTTCCTGAAAAAACACCCGGATAGAATTCCAAATAACGGATATAGCGTGTCAAATGGGAAACGTAACGGAATTAATGCCCTCCCAGTAAATATTGTAACAATATCTAATAAGAGTACTGGAATAAAAATTATCCAGAATTGGTTAGGCGTATTTTTTGGCTTTACGAATAAAAGTGTAAAAACAAAATAAACACAAAAGCGAGCCACATAATGTTTCAGTGGCTCTACTTTAATTGCAAAAATATTTTCTATTAGAATCCTGTAGTTATAGATAATTATGTTTATTACTATTGTAAATACTATAGAAATAACAATATTAACTAATAATCTTTTATTGAGATTCATTAGTCTAAATCTGGTTGAATGCCTTCACATCTTTTCTTGCAGTCTTCCGTTCCAAATAAACCACAACTTTCTAGGTCGCTATCCGTAGTACAACCTTTCACATCACAATCATTTCCAAGTCCAGAACAACCCATATCATAATTACAGGTACAATGAACAGGTGCTATTAACATTGCTTGTGTAGGAGACTTTAATGCTTGCATTTCTTTTAAGGAGAAAGTCGATATTAACATGTTTTGTTTAAAATATGGACTTTCAATTAAAATATTTAATTGCTCTTTAGAAAAATGTTGTTCAAAATAAGGGAGATTAGAGTTCATGAATTCAGCGCTAATCGAATGATTTTGAATCAATTTTTTTATTCCTGTTTTATCAAGGAATTCTTTGAGCATAATAACTATTTTTCTCTGCTCAGAAGTGAACTTCTCATTCCCATTTGATAGGATAAAATCTAATTTTGTTTTCCATAGTATCTCTCTTTCTTCATAGGAAAGTAAAGATTGACCTTGTTTTAACTCTAAAAGGGAAGTTTTTGCAAGCACTTCTTTGGTTAAATCAGAAAGGCTTTCAATAGGACTTGTTTGCTCCTTTTTACACGTAATAAATAATAAAAGGATTAATGGAACAAAAATTTTAATTTTGTAATTTTGTAATTTTGTAATTTTGTAATTTTGTAATTTTGTAATTTTGTAATTTTCATAATTAAATGTTTGATTTTAAGTTTAAATAAAGCTACAATTTTTATTTGATAATGAAAAGACCTTACGCTTTCGGTGTACACTAACATAAATTCCTTATCATGTTTATAACAAACAAGTCATAATTCTTAATCTAACTTAATTCCTTAATGTTATTTCAGGAAGAAATAGGCAAATCTGTGGCTAAATAATGTAAAACCTTTTAGAGAAATTTTATTGCATTATGTTTCGGGATAATTACTTATTTTTGTATCCCGCTTATGGAACAGATAAAAACATCATTCGATTTCGAAAAACCTTTAGCTGATTTAATGCAGCAAATTGAAAAGGTAAAGCAAGTTGCCGATAAAACTAAAGTAGATATGTCTGCAACTTTAGCAGAGCTTGACGAAAAGGTAGCTACCACAAGTAAGAAATTATATACAAACTTAACTGGATGGCAAAAAGTTCAAATGTCTCGCCATGCAGAAAGACCGCAAACCTTAGATTATATTTCCTTGATATGCGATGATTTCATCGAAATGCATGGTGATAGAACTGTAAAAGATGACAAGGCGATTATTGGTGGTTTTGCAACTATCGATGGTCAAACCGTGATGATTATTGGTCACCAAAAAGGAAAAAACACCAAAGAACGACAGTACCGTAATTTTGGAATGGCAAATCCAGAAGGTTATAGAAAAGCCTTACGCTTAATGCGATTGGCCGAAAAATTTAATAAACCTGTAATTTCTTTTATAGATACAATGGGAGCTTATCCAGGTTTAGAAGCAGAAGAACGCGGACAAGGGGAAGCAATCGCACGTAATTTATTAGAAATGTCTGTTTTAAGAGTGCCAATCTTATGTTTTGTAGTAGGAGAGGGCGCATCAGGAGGTGCTTTGGGTATTGGAATAGGCGATAAAGTATATATGTTAGAGCACACTTGGTATTCAGTAATTTCACCAGAATCTTGTTCTTCTATTTTATGGAGAAGCTGGGATTTTAAAGAAAAAGCAGCAGAGTGCTTAAAACTAACATCAGATGATATGTACAAAAACCATTTAATTGATGGTATTGTAAAAGAACCATTGGGTGGTGCGCATCAAAACCCAGAATTAATGGCTCAAACTCTTAAAGTACAAATTGTAAAAGATTTAAAAGAATTGAAAAATGTAAATGCTGATAAGCTAATAGAAACTAGAATTGAAAAATTCTGTGCAATGGGTGTAGTAGTCGAAAACTAATTCTGTTCTATCTAATAAAGAAAAGCCATCATGTTTAACGTGATGGCTTTTTTAGTTTTAATCCTTATCATAGATAAGTATTTTTTCCCGAGTATGCAATCTCGCCTAGATTAAGGCAAGAATAGACAACTACATTACTCGAACTATCAACTGCTAAGTTCGAAATGACAATTGCTATACTAAAACTGACAACTGCTACGCTCGAACTATTAACTGCTATGCTCGAACTATTAACTGCTACACTAGAACTGTCAACTGCTAAGCTCGAACTGTCAACTGCTAAGTTCGAACTGGAAACTGCTACACTAGAACTATCAACTGCTTTAAAATTAATAGCGACATAAAAAAGCCATCAAATTAACTTTGATGGCTTTTATTTCGAATCAGCATCATGCTGACTTACTACATAATTTATTGTTGTGGTGCAGGACCAAAGAATTGACTAAATCTGTTATACAATTCGTCGTACTGCTTATTCAATTGATCTGCAAGTTTTTGTTGCTTGTATTGAGCAGCTACCTTAACCATTGGTTCTAAACCGTACATTAATCCAATTTGTAAATTCTGGCCGCCTACCAATTGGTTCTTACTTTTCGAAACATCTGCCAAATACGAAATCTCTTTTTGTATATAATCAGCCGATTTTTTAAGCAAATTGTTTGCCTTTTCAGTTTCACCTAAAATGTACAAGTTTTGAGCCATAGTTGGTACGCCCATCATAGTACGAAGGCTATAAATTTTGGTAGGCATTACCTCATCATATCTACGAACAACCTTTTTAGCATCTTCAAGTCTGCCAGCTTTAATCAAACCAGTAATCAAACTGTTAAACATATTATTAAAAATAGAAACATCATCAGAAGATTGTTCATCTAAATAAGATGCATTTTTAATATTTCCCCATTTAAATTTATTCATGATGTGTGAATACATTGGGTCTAAATTAATAGGCTGCTCTCCAGTGTTTGCAATACTATCTTGTTTCAAAGGCAATAAACGCAATGTCAAACCTTCACTATATAAATAATTATCTAAACCATTAAATTGTTCAGACGGAACAGTGCTACAGAAATAGACAGGTCTTTTCCAGTTGTTGTGCGCCAAAATATCCATCATGGCTAATGTGCCTTTAGTAACAATTCCTTTGTTAAATTTCCATTCCATTACAGGCGTAATATTACCCATTGCCGAAGCAGGTAAAGTGCCCGAGCTAATCACATCTTGTGGATTTACCGTTAATTTCCAATTTTTAGTCGGAATGAAGTTGGTTTTACTACCATCTACCAATGGAACTTTATCCTCTGGATTATCTGACAATAAAAGATCTACAAGTTGTTTCAATTCAACAGAACCTTGAATTTGGAATTCCTTATAATACATCACATCCCTTACACCGGAAACATATTGAGATGGTTTCATCGTAATAGGCAATGGTTCTGATTGATGTACTTTTCTTCTCATTCCGTTAATGTACCAATCTGTATCAAACAAACTTAAATTCACCAAACGTATATCCGGACGAACACCTTCCACTTCTTGTATGTACCATAATGGATATGTGTCATTATCTCCATAAGTAAACAAAATGGCATTTGGTGCGCAAGATTCCATATAACTTACTGCAATATCATGTGCCACCATTTTTGTAGAACGATTATGGTCATCCCAACCTTGGCTAGCCATTAAAACTGGAGCACAAAGTAAAGCAATTGCTGTAGCGCCAATTGCTGCATTTTTTGCACTTAATTTCTTAAACACCCATTCCTTTATTGCTAAAACTCCAAGCCCTATCCAAATTGCAAAGGCATAAAATGAACCTACATAAGCATAATCTCTTTCTCTTGGTTCCATAGGTTTTTGGTTGAGGTATAAAACAATAGCTAAACCAGTACAGAAAAATAATAAACCTATGATACCACCATCTTCTGGTTTACGTTTAAAATGCCAAATTGCACCTAATAAACCTAAAATCAGTGGTAAAAAGAAAAAGCGGTTGTAAGCAGTACTTTCTTTAATAGAAGGAGGTAAATTAGTTTGATCTCCTAGATTTAAAGCGTCAATAGGTTTAATTCCACTTAAAGATCTACCTTCATATAAACTCCCTTGACCTTGTATTTCATTTTGACGACCCACGAAATTCCACATGAAATAACGCATATACATTAACCCAACTTGGTAACGGGCAAAAAAGCCAACATTATCAAAAAACGTTGGGAAATGAGTTTGGTCAAAACCCATCATATCCTGATAATATTTTACATGTCTTTCATCATCACTATACATTCTTGGGAACAAAACTTCATGCTGTAAGCGTTTAATACTATCAGGGAAATTTTCGTTTTCGCCATAAATATGATCGGATTTTATACCTGCTACTTCATATTTAGTTTCGCCCTTTCTATAAATTTTCCCACCCGGGATATTAATAGGGTTACTACCATCATCATTATATTTAGGAATTGAATTGTAATTTGGTCCAACTAATAATGGTCTATCTCCATATTGTTCACGGTTTAAGTAACTTAAAAACGAGAATGCATTATCAGGATCGCTGTTATTTAGATTGGGTTTAGCCTGTGCTCTAATTACAATCATGGCAAAAGAACCATAACCAAAAATTACTAATGCAGTTGATAATAAAGCCAGATTTAAAATCTTCTTTTGGTGTTTAATAGAATAACGAATGCCCCAAACTAACCCTCCAATTAATAAAAGAGCAAAGAAAAGTACCCCAGTACCAAAACCTAAACCTAAAGTGTTAACAAAGAAAAGATCGAAATAAGCGCCAGCAGAAACTAAATATTGGATAATACCATATTGTATAATAGCTAATATTACAACACCGATTCCAAAAGTTTTAAGAACGCCAGCTGTAGTTGGTTTGGCTGTTTTTTTGAAATAATAAACAAAAGCAATAGCTGGTATAGTAAGTAAATTTAGTAAGTGAATACCAATGGAAAGCCCCATAATGTAGGCAATAAAAAGTAACCACTTATCTGCTCTTGGCTCATCTGAAATGGCTTCCCATTTTAAAATAGCCCAAAAAACTATTGCTGTAAATAATGATGAAAGTGCATAAACTTCTGATTCTACTGCAGAGAACCAAAAACTATCAGAAAAAGTATAAGCTAATGCGCCAACAGCTCCAGCACCCATTATGCTGATTAAATTGCCTGTGCTAATTTTCTCATTCGCTTTTATTAAGACTTTTTTTGCGAGTGCTGTAATTGTCCAAAACAAGAATAAAATAGTAGCTCCACTGGCAATTGCGGAACCTAAATTCATGAAATAAGCTACTTTAGTTACATCGCCCATGGCGAAAATAGAAAAGAACCGTTGAATCATTAAGAATAAAGGTGCGCCTGGTTGATGCACTACCTGCATTTTTAAGGCCGAAGCAATGAATTCTCCACAATCCCAAAAACTTACTGATGGTTCTAAAGTTAAAATGTAGGTTAAAGTGGCTATAAAGAAACAAATCCAGCCAACTATGTTGTTTATTTTTGAATAGTTCATTGTATAAAATGGATAAAAATAAATGCCTTAATACATAAAAATGCTGCCGAAAATAAAGAAATAGATTGATATAAATACAAATAGTTAAGGTCTTTTAACAAAAATTAACCCTTTTTTAACGTAACAAATAAGCTTTTAAAATTATTTGAAATTTTTTTGATTTGGGACTTGCAGCTATAAAAAATAAGCGTAAATTTGCATTCCATTTCAGAACAACGATATGGGAAATGATTGTCCGATAGTATAAGGGTAGTACAACGGTTTTTGGTACCGTTTGTCTTGGTTCGAATCCAGGTCGGACAACAAATTTTTTTCGGATTGTGAATAAAACCGCAATCCGATTTTTTTTAACCAGCATTGATACCCGCGAAATCATGCCATTGCAATTTAACCCAGTTAAAATTTTTGCCGGAAGCGGTACAAAAGATTTAGCAAAAAAAATTGCCGAAGCTTACGGCAAACCACTAGGAGATGTAACTTTAAGTCGGTTTAGCGATGGTGAGTTTCAACCTTCTTTTGATGAATCAATTAGGGGATGTGATGTTTTCTTAGTACAATCTACCTATCAGCCAAGCGATAATTTAATGGAACTATTGCTAATGGTTGATGCAGCTAAAAGAGCATCAGCACATTACATCACGGCAGTTGTACCTTATTATGGTTTAGCTAGACAAGATAGAAAAGATAAGCCACGTGTGGCGATCGGGGCAAAATTGGTTGCTAACTTATTAAAGTCCGCAGGTATTCATCGTATCATGACAATGGATTTGCATGCAGCTCAGATACAAGGTTTCTTTGATATTCCGGTTGATCACTTAGATGGATCGGTTATTTTTGTGCCTTATATCAAAAGCTTAGGCTTAAAAAATTTAACAATTGCTTCGCCAGATATGGGTGGATCTTACAGAGCTCGTACCTTTGCAAAGTTTTTTAACGCGGAGGTTGTAATTTGTGATAAACGTCGTTTACGTGCCAATGAAATCGAATCAATGTCGATTATTGGAGATGTAAAGGGATTAGATGTAGTGTTGATGGATGATATTTGTGATACCGCTGGAACCTTAGCTAAAGCAGCAGCTTTAATTATGGAAAACGGAGCAAATAGTGTAAGAGCAGTTTGTACGCATGCCGTTTTATCTGGCAAGGCATACGAAACAATAGAAAACTCAATGTTAGAAGAATTAATCGTAACTGATACTATTCCTCTAAAACAAGAGAGCGCTAAAATTAAAGTATTGAGTACTGCAAAACTATTTGCAAAAGCGATTGCAAATGTTAATGAGCATGGCTCGATAAGTGACCTATTTAGGGTTTAATTAAGAATTTTAACAATAAATAAATATAAAATGAAAACAATCGCAATTAGCGGTTCTCCAAGAGAGAACGTAGGGAAACGCGATGCTAAAGAGCTTCGCTATGAAGGTAAAGTTCCTGCAGTATTGTATGGTGGTAAAGAGCAAGTGCACTTTGCTGTATTAAGTACCGATTTAAACGAAGCTATTTACACTCCAGAAGCTAACTTTTTAGAAATCACTATTGGTGGTACTAAAACTAAAGCTATCATTAAAGAAGCTCAATTTCATCCATTAACAGATTTATTATTACACGTAGACTTTCTTCAATTATTTGATGATAAAGAAATTGTAATGGAAATCCCTGTTAAATTAACTGGAACTTCTCCAGGTGTTAAAATGGGTGGTAAATTAGTTCAAAAACTACGTAAATTACGTGTTAAATCATTGCCTAAAAACATGCCTCAAGTAGTTGAAGTAAGTATTGCTAAAATGGAAGTTGGAAATTTATTCCGCGTTCGTGATTTGCAAAAAGGTGATTATGTTGTTACTAACACTCCTGAAGATACAATTGTTTCTGTTGGTATGTCTAGAGCATTAAAACAAGCAGAAACTGAAGCAGCTAAAGGTAAATAATTTAGCTTGAAGTTTTCAAAAAAAGCGATGCAAGAGAAATCTTGGATCGCTTTTTTGTTTAGTTTGATTATTCAGAATAGAAAACTACAAACTTCTTTTTATATTTATAGAATGAAATACCTTATTGTTGGCTTAGGAAATATTGGTCCAGAATATGCTAACACTCGACATAATATTGGTTTTAATATTGCTGATGAATTAGTGAAAGATTTAAACGGGAGTTTTGAACTTTTGCGATTGGCTTATTATGCTGAAGTAAGTTTTAAAGGCAAAAAATTGCATGTGATAAAGCCTACCACATTTATGAATTTAAGTGGTAAAGCGGTTAACTATTGGATGAAAGACTTGAAAATTGCACCAGAGAATGTTTTGGTTTTGGTGGATGATTTGGCTTTGCCTTTAGGGAAATTGCGAATGAAATTACAAGGCAGCAGCGCTGGACATAATGGCTTAAAAAGTATTGAAGAAGTATGTGGCGGACAAAATTATGCCCGCTTGCGTTTTGGGATTAGTGATAATTTTAGAAAAGGTCAGCAAGCTGATTATGTATTGGGTTTGTTTGACAAAGATGAACAAAAAGAATTGCCAACTCTAATAAATAGGGGCGTAACCATGATTAAAAGTTTTGTAACCATCGGCCCTGCCCAAACCATGACCTTATTTAATAAATAGTTTTATTTTAAGTAAAGTTTAATCTTTTGATATAAAACAGCTGGTTTGAAAGGTTTACTTAAAATATCATTAGCTCCAGCTTTTACAGAAGTCTCTTTATCTGTTTCAAGTACACCAGCTGTAAAAGTAATAATTGGTATATTTTCTTTACCAGGAATGTAGCCAGCTCTAATTTTTTCTGTTGCTTCTAAGCCATTCATTCCTGGCATATAAGTATCCATTAAAATTACATCATAGTCATTTGTCTTAAGTATTTCTAGAACATCTAATCCATTAACTACAACGTCAGATGTTACTTCCCATCCATCTAAAACCTTTAATAATACGAATTTATTAATCACATTATCTTCCGCAACCAAAACTTTTAATCCTTTTAAGGATGATAAAGCTCTCGTTTCATTTGTTTTTTCAGCATCTTGTTTTGCTTTATCATCAGCTATAAATTCATACCATTTTGTAAAACTAAACGTACTTCCTTCACCTTCTTTGCTGATTAATTCAAGTGTTCCACCTTTTAATTCAACTAATTTCTTCACAATAGATAGACCTAATCCAGTTCCACCATGTTGGGCAATGGTGTGATCTTCGATTTGTTCGAATTTATCAAATATTTTGGCCTGATCTGCCGATGAAATACCTATTCCAGAATCTATAACGGAAAAACGAATTTGTACCGTATTGGTTTTTTTACCTAGAACTTCTGCTTTAAGTTTAATTTCTCCCTTTTGGGTGAATTTGACAGCATTGCTTAATAAATTCATGAAAATTTGATTCAAACGAAGTGAATCTGCGATAATGATTTCTGGCAAATCATCATCTATTTCTAATTTTAAGTTTAGCTTTTTTTCCTTTGCTCTAATGTCTAATAGGTTTGTAGCTTGCGTTAAAATAAGCCTGATATTTGTTTCAGCATAATTAATTCTGAATTTACCCGCTTCAATTTTAGAAATGTCCAAAATATCATTAATTACTCCAAGCAATGATTCTGATGACACTTCTAAAAGGCTTAACATTTCTTTTTGATCATTATTTAATTCAGTTTTTTTTAAGAGGTTAATTAAACCAATAATTCCATTTATGGGCGTTCGAATTTCGTGGCTCATGTTTGCCATGAAATTTTCTTTAGCTTTTTTGCTTAGTTCTGCTTCGTTTTTAGCTTTAATTAGCTCTTTTTGAAACTTTTCTAGCTGTTGGTTTTTATCTTTTATTTCTCGTTGATTACGAATAAGCTGAATGAATGAATCTACTTTTGCAGAAGTAACGTAAGGATCAAGCGGCTTATATAAGTAGTCAATTGCTCCAGCATTTAAACCTTTAAGTGCGTATTTAACTTCTAGAGATATGGCAGTTACAAAAATTACCATGATATCTTGAGTCTTTGCATTACTTTTCAATATTTCTACCAATTCAAAACCATTCATGCCTGGCATTTGTACATCTACAAGCGCAAGTGCAATATCTTTTTCCCAGCAAATTCTTAGTGCTTCATTAGGCGAAGTTGTGGATATAATATTAATATCCTGTTGATCTAAAACTGCTTCTAATGCAATAATATTTTCAGGTTTATCATCTACAATTAAAAGATTGACTTTATTCATTTTAAATTGATTTTAATTAATTTTTTGGTAGATATTATTCTTTTTGTCAATTATTTTAAATTTTTTCAGCAGCTCATTATCTCTAATGCTTTCTTTTGTGCCAAGGCATAAAAAACCAAAATTTGCTAAACTATTATAGAATAACCGGATTACGTTCGATTGTAGTTCTGTGTTAAAGTATATTAGCACATTTCGACAGCAAATTAGTTGAAATTCATTAAATGGACCATCACAAACTAAGTTGTGCATAGAAAAAAAGATATTCTTTTTAAGCTTTCTACTCATTGAAGCAGCATCATATTTAGCTGTATAATAATTTGCTAAAGAGATCCCTGAACCAATTTGAATATAGTTTTCTGAATAACTTTTCATTTTTTTGAGGTCATAAATTCCTTCCTTTGCTTTCATCAAAACATCCTGATTAATATCCGTTCCGTATAAAAAACTACGTTCGTATAGCTTTTCTTCAAAAAGTAAAATGGATAAGGAATAGATTTCTTCTCCAGTAGAACACCCAGCACTCCAAATTTTAATATGCTGATAAGATTTTAAATAGGGGAAGACTTTTTCTTTTATCGATTTGAAAAATGGAGGATCTCTAAACATTTCAGTAACATTTACTGTAACCTCTGTTAAGAAAAAATCGAAATAACTAGTGTCATTTATAAGTTGATTGCTCAAATTGAAATAATCTAATTTTTGCAAGTCCATTATACGATTGACGCGTCTTTTAAGAGAAGCCATCGTATAATTGCTAAAATCAAAGCCATATACTTTTTTAATCAGAAAAATTAGCGCCTGTAATTCTTCATCAGAAATACCTTCTGCACTTTTCTTAGGTATATTTTTCATTTACTTTTAACTTAACCAAACACGAAGCATTGATAACAGTTTATCTACATCGACAGGCTTAGATACGTAATCATTTGCTCCTGCTTCAATACATTTTTCACGATCGTATTTCATTGCTTTTGCAGTTAATGCGATAATAGGGAGGTTCGCGAGTTTTTTTTGCTCTCTAATTTTACGCATAGCCTCATATCCATCCATTTCTGGCATCATGATATCCATTAATACTAAATTAATTTCTGGATGCTCTTCCAATTTTTGAAGCGCTTCTATACCATTATTTGCAATGATTATTTTTATATCATAAGCCTGTAACGCACTTGATAACGCAAATATATTGCGCATATCATCGTCAGTAATTAGGATTACTTTTTCTTTCAATGCTTTTTCTAATGTAGTTGCTGCTGGTCTTTTTGTCGCATTATTTTGCGAGCTATTTGATACAAGTGCAGGACTTTTTAGTTTGTTAATAAACAAACTTACCTCATCTAATAATCTATCGTTAGATTTATTTGTTTTTAACACCATGGCTTCCGTATACTGCATAATATGGGCCATTTCATTTCTATCCAATTCCATTGCTGTATTGATAATAACTGGAATGTGTTTTAGCTCTTCTTTCATCTTAATTTGATCTAAAAGATCGAAACCATTGATATCTGGAAGTTTTAAATCTAATATAATACAGTCGAAATGATGGTCTTTTAATAGCTCCAGAGCATCTTTACCAGTAAAAGCTTGTGCTACTTTTGCACCTTTTTTTTCTAATTGTTCTGTTAAATTGTTGTTTTGTAAAACTTGATCTTCAATTACCAATACATTTTTAAAATCGTACTGATGTTGAACACTTAATAAATCTAAAGCCTGATCTAGTTTTTCTTTTTCAATAGGTTTTTTAAGAAAGCCAATTGCACCTTCTTTTTTTGCTTTTGTTTCTTTCTCATCACCTGCAGACATCATATGCACAGGGATGTGTTGCGTTGCTGGATTTGACTTTAATTTTTTAAGGATAGTCCATCCATCCATAATTGGCAACATTACATCTAAAACAATAGCATCAGGTAATAATTCAGTCGCCATTTCTAACCCTTTATCACCACTGTGTGCTAAAATTGGATTAAATCCTTTCTCTAATGCGTAAGTTTTTAGGATATCTGCAAATTCAATATCATCTTCTATAATTAATAAATTATTTGTTTTACTGGTGGTTGAAGTCGGATTAGGATTGATTTCTGATATAATAGTGTGAACATTTTGAGCTTCTTCAGGCGAATCAACAGATTCTGTAACCTCTGTATCTAAATCTTGAACGATAAATAAAGTGAATGTACTACCAATGCCTTGTTCGCTTTCTACCTGAATTTCTCCGCCTAATAAGCTTGCTAATTCTTTACTAATGGATAAACCTAAACCCGTTCCTCCAAATTTTCTACTTGTAGAGCCATCTTCTTGCTGAAATGCTTCAAAAATTACCTTTTGTTTGTCTTTAGAGATTCCAATCCCAGTGTCGCTAACAGCAAAAGATAAATACTTTCCTTTGTTGTTTTTTGAATTAATATCGTTTTTAAGTTGATTTGAATTAGCTAATCCAACAGTTAAACTAATTTTACCTTTTTCTGGCGTAAACTTAAATGCATTTGATAATAGATTTTTAATAATCTGTTCTAATCTAGTTTGATCTGATGTGAAATTAGCTGGTAAATCTGTGCTTAAATTAATGTTAAAATCTATTTTCTTATGATTTGCCAATTCGGTAAACAACGACTCGAGATTGTTTTTGATTTCAATTGGTTTAATTTTCTCTATGTGCAAATCAATATTACCAGACTCTATTTTTGATAAATCTAAGATGTCGTTAATTAAATTTAAGAGGTCGTTACCAGCATTGTGAATTACACCAGCATATTTTATTTGCTCTTCTGATAAATTATTGGGTCTGTTTTCCTTTAAAATTCTAGCTAAAATTAAAATACTATTTAAAGGAGTTCTGAGCTCATGGCTCATGTTGGCTAAAAATTCAGATTTGTATTTACTACTTAATTCTAATTCTTCAGCTTTAACACTAATGGCTTCTTTAGCTTCATTAATTAAAATATTACGTTCTTCGAGCAGTTGTGCTTTTTCTTCTAACTCAGCATTTGTTTGTTGCAACTCTTCTTGTTGTACTCTAAGTTCTTCTTCAGATGCTTGTAGCGCATCTGTTTTATACATCAATTCTTCATTGGTCGTTCGTAATTCTTCTTGCTGACTAGCTAACTCTTCTGCCTGTTGTTGAGTTTGCTCAAACAATTCTCTTAATTGTAAATGTGCTAATGCGCTGTGTAATGCTATCCCAATATTTTCTGCAATATTGCTAATGAGTTGTAGTTTGTTTTCTTGAGGTTTTATTAAAAATCCAAGTTCTGCTACTGCAATTGTTTTATTCTCAAAAATAATAGGTACTAAAAATATGTATGCAGGATGAGTATTTCCTAGTGCAGAATTCACTTTAACGTAGTCTTTTGGAATATCACTAATGAACTTCGATTTTTTTTCTACAGCAGTTTGACCCACTAATCCCTCGCCAAATTTGATATGATTTTTTTGTTTGCTTTGATAAGCATAAGAACCTGTGAGGTATAGGATTTTTCTTTTATCATCTACTAAATATAAAGCTCCAATTACGGCATCAATGTAGTTTCCAATTTTTGAAATGATATTAGAAGAAAGCTCCTCAATCTCTTGCTCTCCTTGCATTGCCTCATTAATTTCGGCTGCTCCAGTTAAAAGCCAGTTGTGGTGTTCATTTAATGCAGAAACTTGAGCTAATTCTGTATTTGTACTTAAAATTTGTCGTTCAGTTTCTTTTTGCTGATCAAATGTTCTCCTGATATAGGAAAGAAGAAATAAGATTAAAACGAAAATGATGAAAGAACTTGATAAAACGATAGCAATAGTTTGTTTACTTTTTTCTTCATTATCCTTTTTCCGTTGCTGTAATAATGCTAATTCTACATTAGTGAAGGTTTCGGTAATTCGTAAAAAATTAATTTTAGCTATTTGACCCTGATTAGTTAAAATTTGATTTCGCCCAGCTTCAAAGCCAATAGTTTCGGCTTTTTCCATAATGCTTTTCATGTCATCAACCTTTTGTATAGCATAATATTCAATGCTATCGGCTTTTACAGATTGGTTAGGGTTGTCTTTAACTAGTGTTTTTAAAGCATCTACGTTCTTTAAAACTTCATTTATACTCTTATTATATGGATTTTTATAAGATACTCTTTGAGTGATGATATATCCTCTTAACCCCGTTTCTGCATTAATTAATTCTGTCTTTGTCTTTTCAGCAGTGCTTATAACCTTGTAAGTATGCTCAATCCAATTAGAACTTTCATTAAAGGATTTTATGCTTAAATAAGATACTAATGCAGCTATAAAAACAAATATCAGAGAAACCGCAAAGCCAGTTAATACTTGTTGTTTGAATGAGAGTTTAAACATTTTTTTAAACGGAATGAGGGATGGCCAAATTTTAAAGCACTAAGATAATACTTTAGCTAAATGTTGACTAAAGATATTCTGTTTTCGGAAAAAATAAAAGTTTAAACAGTTAGTTTTTTGATTAAAAAAGTTTAAGATTTGGCAGATAGGTTGTGCCAATTGGAAGCGATTCTTTACCTATCCAAACTTGCGAACGGTCATATTTGCTAATTTTATCTTTTGCAATAATAAATGCCCGATGTGTACGAATAAATTGTTTGCTTGGTAAAAGATCTGTCAACTCATTTATTGTAATTCTTGAGCTTAACAATTTATCATTTGCCAAATGGATTTGTGTGTAATTTCCGGATGCTTCAATATATAAAATATCTGATAAAAACACTTTTACCTGCTCATAGCCATCCTTTATAAAAATAAAATCAGCTTTGCTTTCTGGAATTTGATTGCGCAAATCGAAAAGTTCTTTTGCTTTGTTGCAGGCTTTTAAAAACCTAGATAATGAAAAAGGTTTTAACAAATAATCAACAGCATCAAGTTCAAAACTTTGTACAGCGTGTTCACTATAAGCTGTGGTAAAAATTACCATTGGAGGTTTGCTCAGCGCCTTTAAAAAATCAATGCCATTGATGTCGGGCATTTTAATATCCAAAAAAATCAAATCAACCTTATGTTGCTGTAAATACGTGATAGCCTCAAAAGCATTAGTGAATTGAGCACTCAAATCAACAAAAGGCACTTTGCTAGCATGCGCTGCAACTATATCTAAAGCTATAGGCTCATCATCTATTGCAATTGCAATCATTTTCTGCATTTATTTCATCGTTAAAATACAAATACTTTCAGATTTAACAATTTTTGAATTCATCTTTTAAAGATTATTTGTTTATAACTGAATAGTTAAATGAATGAAAAACTCTTTCGCACTTTCGCGAATAATTAATTCATGTCTTCCTACATATAATAGGGCCAAACGTTGTTTCACATTTGCTAAGCCAATGCCACTTTTCAGTTTTTCAGGATCGTTATCTGGTTTAATATGAATGCTATTATGTACATCAAAATAAAGTGTATTCTCTTTGGTTTGTAGGGTTACTTTAATATGCGAAGGGTGTTGTAAACTGATGCCATGTTTAAATGCATTTTCTACAAAAGGAATTAACAACATTGGTGCAATTTGTAAATTATTCAATTGTTCATCAATTTGAGTTTCAATTACAATATCTGCAGATCTTGATGTTCTTAATTTTTGAAGAGAGATGTAATTTTCTAGATAATCAACATCCCGCGTTAGCGAAATTTTATCTTGCACATTTTCATGCAGCATAAAGCGCATCATATCACCTAATTTTTGAATTCCTTCGCCAGTTCTTTCTGCATTTTCCTGTAAAGCTGTGCCATAAAGAGTATTTAATGCATTAAACAAAAAGTGCGGATTGATTTGAGATTGTAAGAAGCTTAAAGAAGCATCAGATTTTCCTAACTCCGTTCTTAAAGAAGTTAATTCGTTGTTACTTGCTAAACGCCTTTTATAAACATACCAAGCTAGTGGTGCACTAATAATTAATTGTGTAGGTAAATGAAATAAAAACACAACTAAAACACCTTCTGGTCTGGTGTAAAAAAAGAACATCGAAATAAAACTCATCGGCACTGCTAAAAGAATACTGATAAAAAATACTTGCCAGAAAAACGATTTAAATTTTTTGTTTTGAGCGTAAATATAAGGGAGCAAATAATAGATTGAATAAACGATGATACCAATGGTTGAGAAGATCACTAAAGTCCACACAATAATTATTTCAAATGGCGATCTTGTGGTTAGCCATAATAACATTCCAACAAACCAAAATGCTAATCCTACGCCCACGTCTAATCTCATTTGATTTTGGCTTTGGGTATTTTTATCCTTGTTTTCAACCATGTACATGATGAAAGCTTTTGCACAAGCATAGGCTGATATTAAAATAATTAGCCAGATTGAATAACTAAAACTGCTAAAGAAAATGCGATTGTAGGCCTGTTGCAATGTATCGTATTGAACTAATAAATAAGCATCTGTATAGGTTGTACATACACCATTAACCAAGCCAATAAATGCAATAAAAATTAAGATTAACGAGTAATTAAGAATTTCATTTTTTCGTTGAATAAGAGCTGGAATGATGCAGAAATTAAGCAATAAAAAAGTAAAATATATAATTGAAATTCGAAAAATTCCAGGTACAAAGTAATTTGAAAAATAGGAATAAGAAACTTTTGCTTCTTTAAAAGAATAGTAGTCAAAATCGTGATGTCTATTACTTGTATTAGATATAAGCACTATAATGGCAAATGCATATAAAATAGTTGCTATCCAAAATTCTGCCTTTTGTAAATCTTTTAATTTCATAATTGTGAGTTTGATAGCGCAATTTTAAGAACTCTAAATCTATTGAATATAAAAATGTGATAAACCAGTATAAAAATGTGATGAAATTGTAAGTTTTAGTAAGAATTGAACTAATTAGTAATGATTTTGTTCTCAGACTTATAACTTAGGCCTATTAATTTAAAACTCAAATGATAGTATACGGTATCCCGAATTGCAACACGGTTAAAAAAGCACAAGATTGGCTAAAAGCACATCAACAAGATTTTGAATTTCACGATTTTAAAAAGAAGGGTATAACTGCCGAGAAATTAACAGAATGGTTTAACACTTTTGGTTGGGAGAAAGTAATCAATAAAAACGGATTAACCTTTAAGAAATTGGCTAAAGAAGAGCAGGCAGAAATTAATTCGGCAGATAAAGCCATTGTTTATTTGATGCAAAATACTAGTGCTATTAAACGCCCAATTATAGAACAAAATGGGAAAGCCATTTTAATTGGATTTGTAGAAGATACATATAAAGAAAAACTAAAGTAGTCTGCTGCCTGTTCATAAATTGGTCATTCTGTTAAATTTTGTTAAATAGGCAAGCTTAAGTTAAAAGAGCTTTAAATTTGAATATGCTTAAAAAGTTAATTTTAATACTATTACTTATTGCTCCAATTAAAATATGGGCTCAGAATAATATCTTAACAGGAAATATTTTTGACAATGATAATAGAGCAACAAGTTTAGAAGGAGCATCTATAAAAAACCTAAGTACCAAAGCATTAGTGTTAACAGATAAAAATGGTAATTTTGCAATACCTGCAAAAATTGGCGATTTAATTTCTTTTGGCATGGTAGGTTATCAAACCGATACAGTGTATTTAACCAATCTTTTTCCTAAAAATATATATCTGCGAGTACAAGTAAATAATTTAAACGCAGTGGATATTAATTCTACTAAAATGTCTCCAATGTTAGGCAATTTAGGTAATCCAGATAATAAACCTCCTACACGTCAATTAGATTATTCCAAAGAAAAGGGAGGTTTACGCCTTAATTTAGGATATGGTAAATGGCGCAAAGAGAAATTGAAAATTCAGGAACTAACAGAGCAAGAGAATTACCAAGAAGAAATTACTAAAAATTTTAATGAACAAACCATTAAAAACGCATTGAAGTTTGAAGGAGCAGATATAAAGAATTTTATAGATTTATTTCGCCCAACTGTAGATCAGATTAAAGCAGAGAGACCTTTTAATTATTCATATTATATTGTAAAATCATATCATGCTTGGTTAAAATTGCCTTTAGATCAAAGAAAACTCCCACCACTAATTAAGCCTAAAACTTTTAACTAAGTTTTTGCCTAGTTCATTAGATAAAAATTATGGGCGTAACAATATTGAATATATATTTGAATTTATTCAATTAGAAATTACCTTTAGCACAAAAAACAATTAACATGCTTAAATTTATAACTAAACCCTTTTTATGTGCGGTGGTTATTAGTGCGTGTAGCCTTACCAGCTTTGCACAACAATCAACAACTCCACCCGCAACAAACTATGTCCCTGCAGATGCATTCGGACCATTATTCTATACACAAAATGGAAACGAATTTCGCTCGGCTAATGGTGCACCTAGCGCTAAATACTGGCAAAACAGAGTAGATTACAACATTACTGCTAGTCTTGATGAAGCCAAAAATATGGTTAGCGGAACTGTAACCCTTACTTACAAAAATAATAGCCCTGATAAATTACCGTATTTATGGTTGCAATTAGATCAAAATACATTTAAAGAAACTTCACGTGGTTATGCAATTACACCTTCACGTAGTCGTTATGGTGCACAAGGTGAGAAATTTGATGGTGGTTACAAAATCCAAAACATTAGTGTTTCGCAAAAAGCTGCTGCTGTAAAATTCACCTCAATTGTGGAGGATACACGTATGCAAATTCGTTTAGATCAGCCAATGGCTGCAAATGGCGATATCATCACAGTTAAAATGGATTATTCTTACATTCTTCCAAAAGAAGGTTCGGATAGAACAGGTCATTTAACTACAAAAAACGGAGAAATTTTTGCAATTGCCCAATGGTTTCCGCGTATGTGTGTGTATGATGATGTGTTAGGATGGAATACATTACCTTATTGGGGTGGTGGTGAGTTTTATTGCGAATATGGTGATATCACCTATGCAATTACTGCACCAGCAAGTCACATTGTAATGGGTTCTGGAGAATTATTAAATCCACAAGAAGTATTCACAGCAGAACAATTAAAAAGATGGAATGCAGCTAAATTAAGTGATGCAACCGTTCATATTCGTTCAGAAGCGGAGGTTTTAGATCCTAAATCTCGTCCTGCAAAAGATAAATTGACTTGGAAATTTAAAATTACAAATGCTCGAGATGCAGCTTGGGCTTCTTCAAAAGCATTTGTGTTAGATGCTGCTCGTATCAATTTCCCTAGCGGAAGAAAAGGCTTAGCGGTTTCTGCACATCCTGTAGAAAGCAATGGTGTAGATAGTTATGGTCGTGGTGTTGAATATGTTAAATCTACTATTGAGCATTATTCAAAAATGTGGTATGAGTACCCATATCCTATGGCAGTTAACGTAGCTACAAATATTGGTGGTATGGAATATCCTGGTATTGTTTTTTGTGGTTGGACTGCTAAAAAAGGTGGTGCTTGGGGCGTAATTGATCATGAATTTGGTCACTCTTGGTTCCCAATGATTGTTGGTTCAAATGAACGTAAATACGGTTGGATGGACGAAGGTTTTAATACATTCATTAATGGTATTTCTTCTCAAAACTTTAACAATGGCGAATACAAACAACGTCCAGCAGATATGAACCGTATTGGGAAAGCTAATATTGGTAATCCTCGTTATGAAAACATTATGCAAATGCCTGATGGAATGGCTGAAGCCAACATCGGTATTAACTTATACAGCAAACCAGGATGGGGTTTAGATATTTTAAGAAACCAAATTTTAGGTAAAGATCGTTTTGATTACGCATTTAGACAATACATCAAAAACTGGGCATTTAAACATCCAACTCCTTTTGATTTCTTCCGCTCAATGGAAAATGGTGCTGGTGAAGATTTAGCATGGTTCTGGAGAAGTTGGTTCTTAAACAGCTGGAAAAATGACCAAGGATTAGGAGATGTTAAACCAGTAATGAAAGATGGAAAATTGACTGGTTATACCATTCAAGTTAAAAACTTGGAAAAAATGCCAATGCCAATTATATTACAAATTAAATCGAAAAGTGGTAAAACCGAAATTGTTAAAGTTCCGGTAGATGTTTGGATGAAAAATACAACTTGGTTGGTACGTTACCCTACAACAGAAGAAATTACGGAAGTAACATTAGATCCAGAAAAAGTATTGCCAGATGGAAATCCAGATAATAACAAATGGACTTCTGAAGGAACTGCAGCTGTTTCAACTACTCCACCAGCTAATTTAGATGTATTTTTAGGTACTTACTCTTCTCCAGATATACCAGTTAAAATTGTAATTACTAAAGCTGATGGTAAATTAATGGCTCAAATAGGCACAAACCCTGCTTTCCCAATAACTTTTTCAAGTGGTACTAAATTTGTTCAAGAAGCAAATGATTTAGAATTTGATTTTAATACAGCTAAAAATGAACTTACATTAGGAGCACAAGGTCAAAGCTTTGTTTTAACTAAAGCTAAATAAAGAATATTAAATTTTCTAAAAGGCGCAAGGATTAGGTAACTAAACCTTGCGCCTTTTTTGCTTTCAGCTTAAACTATTATCTTTGTTTTAATGGCAATACAAGAACAAAAAAATAACCCACTACACGGTTTAACACTCGAGTTTATCGTAAAGCAGTTGTTTTTCCATTATGGATGGGAAGAGCTGGGAAATCTAGTTAAAATTGCTTGTTTCAAAAATGATCCATCCTTAAAATCGAGCCTTAAGTTTTTGCGTAAAACTGAGTGGGCTAGAAAGAAAGTAGAAAAACTATACTTAAATACCTTCCATTAATTAGCCGGGTTAACATGAAATTCCAATCAAAAATAATCTTGTTTTTATTATGCATTCTATTTTTTGGTTTTAAAATAGAAAAGAAAAAAGTAGCAAAAAAACCAGTTATTCTTATTTTTTCTTTAACTAAAGGATATCATCATGCTTCAATAGCAGATGGAATTATTGCTATTAAAAAACTAGGTTTAGAAAATAGAATTACAGTAGATACAACAACTGATGTCAGATTATTTACTCCAGAAAATCTGAAAAAATACAAAGCACTCGTGTTTTTAAGCCCTACAGGAAGTAGTGTTTTTAATAATGAACAAAAAGCTGCCTTTAAACAATACATAAATAACGGTGGTGGTTTTATTGGTATTCATGCAGCAACTGATTGTAATTTTGAATGGGAATGGTACGGGAAAATGGTAGGTGGTTTTTTTGATAGCCATCCAAAAGTACAAGATGCAAAATTGAATATTATTGAGCCTAAGAATAAAATAGTAAAGGGTTTGCCTCAACCTTGGCCGCATAAAGATGAATGGTATAATTTTAAATCTTTTAATACTTCTGTTAACGTATTAATTAAAGTAGATGAAACCTCATATCAAGGTGGTACTATGAAAAATGATCATCCCATTAGCTGGTATCATAATTTTGAGGGCGGAAAGGTGTTTTATACTGCACTTGGTCATACTAAGGAATGCTACACAGACCCTTTATTTTTGCAGCATTTATTAGCTGGTATCAAATGGGTATTGAAATAATTAGCAAATTTTGAGCTTAATTAAAAACTTCACAAAATCTTCATTTTAGATATAGAATTTAGCAGTGTTAAATAATTATAACAATCACTAAATCATAAAAAAATGAAAGCAATTAAAGTTCTAATGATCGCCTTAGTAGCAGCATTTACAGTAAACACAGTAAGCGCACAAACTGCGCCAGCTAAACAAACAGCAAAAACTGTTAAACCAGCTAAAGTTGAGAAAAAAGCAGACACTACATCTGCAAAAAAAACTGCTAAAAAAGCAAAAAAAGTAGCTAAAAAAGCAGCGACTAAAAAATAGTCAATAATTAAGTTTTGTTTATAAAACTCTCTAGTATAAATTTACTAGGGAGTTTTTTATTGTTTATATCTTTCAGCAAGTTGCTTTGGAGCTACTTTGCAATAAGCAGTTGTTAATGCATCAGTAAATAAATCAACTCTTACTTTGTCTAAATTAAATAATGTCGCACCATTTTGTCCCCACTTATTGGGAACTGGAAAAATAATACTTGAATCAAATGCTGAAAAAACTGATTGATCTATTGGAGATAACAGTAAGCAAGCTTGGTTCTTTTTACCATCATAGGTTGCAAATATTTTTTTACCTACACGAAAAGAAATTTTATCGAAATGAGGTTGTTCACTAGTCTCAGGAAAACTTAAAGCAATTTTCCGCATTGTTTCTAAAGCTACCATAATTTAAAATTAGGTATTAATTTAAAGAGTTAACTTTGTAATGAAAAATTAAGCCATGATTAGAATAAATGATGAAACACCTGACGAAGTACTTCAAACTATTAAAATTGGTGATTTAGTAACAGATGGCTTTAGTAAAACGAGTTTAGTTGAACGTATAGAAACAACCGATGACGGTTTGTATAAAATTTACGAATTTCATTTAATTACAGGAAGAGTTATTAAAACAAAAAGATGACAGTCTACTAAAAATATCCTTTCTCTTAAACTCTTATTTATTCTAGTTGATAAAATGAAAAATTCAGTTTGAATAAGACTTCTCTCTAATAGTTAAATTAACAATTCAAATTTAGATTAATTATCGAAAATGCTTCAACTTAAAAGTTAACCAAAAAGAGAACATGGTTTTTCCCTTAAAGGTTGCTTCGTGTTAAAGTAATAATAAGACCATAATAAATCCGCCTATACTCCGCGTTTTTGCGAATTAATGCGGACTAGATGCGGACTAGATGCGGACTTGCTATAACGAAGACTAAAGAAATCACAATGTAATTAGAGAATGTTAAAGTTGTTCGCAATTGTTAAACGAGTTTAATAAGAAAAACTTAATAAAAGAAGAAGTGGGTAAAGCAAGAGTTAAATGATAAACCTTAATTCAAAACTGGGCGAAAGCTTTTGTTGAAAATGTTTAGGACTTTTTTGTTTAGTTTCTACTATTCAATGGCAATGATTTTTTGGAAAAGCCACATTTCTAGCTTATTTACTACCTGCAGATTTAGAGTTTTACATAAGGAGCTTGATTTGTTGGTCTTCTTAAAGGATGCAAAACGATAAAAGAAAAAAATCTTTTGCAAGACCTTGATTATCACAAATTAAGTTCCTACTTTTGCAGTCCCTTAATGTGGCCTTATTGTAGGCTGGCCATTAAGGGAAGTTTTTAAATAAAATAGAAAAAACAAAAAGCAAGAAATGCCAACCATTCAACAATTAGTTAGAAAAGGTAGAGTAGCACTGGAGTTCAAGAGTAAGTCTCCGGCGTTGGACAGCTGTCCACAGCGAAGAGGTGTATGTACACGTGTATATACTACTACCCCTAAAAAACCAAACTCAGCAATGCGTAAAGTTGCCCGTGTACGTTTAACCAATGGAAAAGAGGTGAATGCCTATATTCCTGGAGAAGGTCACAACTTACAAGAGCACTCGATCGTGTTAATTCGTGGTGGTCGTGTTAAAGATTTACCAGGTGTACGTTATCACATCATTCGTGGTGCATTAGATACATCAGGTGTAGCTGGTCGTAACCAACGTCGTAGTAAATATGGTACTAAGCGTCCTAAGCCAGGACAAGCAGCTGCAGCACCAACTAAGGGAAAGAAAAAATAATTAGGAGGAAACAGAAATGAGAAAATCAAAACCAAAAAAGAGAATTATTCTTCCTGATCCTAAATTTAACGATGTTCAGGTTACAAGATTTGTAAACAATATGATGTTCGATGGTAAAAAATCTATCGCTTACTCTATTTTTTATGATGCAGTTGAAATCGCAGAGAAAAAAACTAGCGAGAACGGATTAGAAGTATTTAAACGTGCTTTAACTAACATTATGCCAGCAGTAGAGGTTAAATCTCGTCGTGTTGGTGGTGCAAACTTCCAGGTTCCTACAGAGGTAAGACCAGATCGTAAAATTGCTTTAGGCATGAAATGGTTAATCTCTTACGCTCGTAAACGTGGTGAAAAAACCATGAAAGAGAAATTAGCAGGTGAAATCGTTTCAGCAGCTAAAGGCGAAGGCGCAGCAGTTAAAAAGAAAGAAGATACGCATAAAATGGCTGAGGCTAACAAGGCGTTCTCACACTTTAGATTCTAATAAGATTATAATGTCAAGAGATTTAAAATTTACAAGAAATATCGGAATCGCTGCTCACATTGATGCGGGTAAAACTACAACAACTGAGCGTATTCTTTATTATGCTGGTGTTAGTCACAAAATTGGAGAGGTGCATGAAGGTGCTGCAACAATGGACTGGATGGCACAAGAGCAAGAGCGTGGTATCACCATTACTTCTGCTGCAACAACAGTTAATTGGAACTATAGAGGTAGCAAATATCATATTAACATTATCGATACACCAGGACACGTGGATTTTACCGTAGAGGTAAACCGTTCATTACGTGTATTAGATGGCTTAGTATTTTTGTTTTCAGCTGTTGATGGTGTTGAGCCTCAATCTGAAACTAACTGGCGTTTAGCTAACAACTATAATGTAGCTCGTATCGGTTTCGTTAACAAAATGGACCGTTCTGGTGCTGACTTCTTAAAAGTTGTTAAGCAAGTTAAAGATATGTTAGGTTCTAATGCAGTTCCATTGCAATTACCTATCGGTGCTGAAGATTCATTTAAAGGTGTGGTTGATTTAATTAACAACCGTGGTATTGTTTGGAATGAACATGATAAAGGGATGACCTTTACTGAAGTGCCAATTCCTGATGATATGTTAGATGAAGTTGCTGAATGGAGAGAAAAATTACTAGAATCAGTTGCTGATTATGATGAAACTTTGATGGAGAAATTCTTCGAAGATCCTAATTCAATCACTGAGCGTGAAATTTTAGACGCTTTACGTGCAGCTGTTTTAGATGCTAAAATCGTTCCTATGGTTTGTGGTTCATCTTTCAAAAACAAAGGTGTACAAACTATGCTTGATTATGTGATGGAATTATTGCCTTCACCATTGGATAGCGAAGGTGTAACCGGTATTAACCCAAACACTGATCAAGAAGTATTATTAAAACCATCTGAAAAAGAGCCGTTTGCAGCTTTAGCATTTAAAATTGCAACAGATCCTTTTGTAGGTCGTTTATGCTTTATCCGTGTATATTCAGGTAACTTAGAAGCAGGTTCATACGTTTACAATACACGTTCTGAAAACAAAGAGCGTATTTCTCGTATCTTCCAAATGCATGCAAACAAGCAAAATCCAATTCCTAATGTAGGTGCTGGTGATATTGCTGCGGTTGTAGGTTTTAAAGATATCAAAACTGGAGATACACTTTGTGATGAGAAAAATCCAATCATTCTTGAATCAATGAACTTCCCTGAGCCAGTAATCGGTTTAGCAATTGAGCCTAAAACTCAGGCAGACGTTGATAAATTAGGTATGGCTTTAGGTAAATTAGCTGAAGAAGATCCAACATTTAGAGTTCAAACTGATGAGGAAACTGGTCAAACAGTTATCTCAGGTATGGGTGAGCTTCACTTAGATATTTTAATTGATCGTTTAAAACGCGAATTTAAAGTAGAAGTTAATCAAGGTGCTCCGCAAGTTGCTTACAAAGAAGCAATCTTTGGTTCAACTCAACACCGTGAAACTTATAAAAAACAATCTGGTGGTCGTGGTAAATTTGCGGATATCCAAGTTATCATTTCTCCAATTGATGCTGACTACGAAAAAGGTGGTTTACAGTTTGTAAACGAAATTACTGGTGGTGCAATTCCTCGTGAATTTATTCCTTCAGTAGAGAAAGGTTTTGCATCTGCAATGTCGAACGGTGTATTAGCTGGTTATCCACTACCTGATATGAAAGTTCGTTTAATTGATGGTTCATTCCACGCGGTCGATTCAGATGCATTGTCATTTGAGTTAGCAGCTAGAATGGCGTATCGAGAAGCATTGCCAAAATGTAAACCTACATTGATGGAGCCAATCATGAAAATCGAAATCTTAACCCCTGAAGAAAACATGGGTGATGTTATCGGTGACATGAACCGTCGTCGTGGTCAACTTTTAGGTATGGATACTCGTGCTGGTTCTCAAGTAATTAAAGCAACTGTTCCTTTGTCAGAAATGTTTGGTTATGTAACTCAATTACGTACCATTACTTCTGGACGTGCAACTTCAACAATGGAATTTGATCATTATGAAGCAGCACCGAAAAACGTACAAGATGAGGTAATTGCTAAATCAAAAGGTAAAGTTAAGTCAGAAGACTAAATAAAATAAAAACCGACTTCTTGTTATTAATAGCTCTAACAAGAAGTCATAATTTAAAATAAGATGAGCCAAAGAATTAGAATTAAGTTAAAATCATACGATTACAACTTAGTAGATAAATCTGCTGAGAAAATCGTTAAAACTGTTAAACCTACGGGTGCAGTAGTTAGCGGACCAATTCCGTTGCCAACAGAAAAGAAAATCTTCACTGTTTTGCGTTCACCACACGTAAACAAAAAAGCACGTGAGCAGTTTCAATTGTGTGCTTATAAACGTCTTTTAGATATTTATAGCTCTAACTCTAAAACTGTTGATGCATTGATGAAACTTGAATTACCTAGCGGTGTTGAAGTAGAAATCAAAGTTTAATGATTTTATAAAATAAAAAAGACCCTTGGAGTTTCCAAGGGTCTTTTTTGTGAGTTATTTTTGTGTCACTTACTTACCTCGACTTTTCATCTCTTCAATAATGTTGCGTTCATCTTGAAGTTCTCTTGCTAGTTTACGTTGCTGTTCATTAGATTTTGCTTTAAACGCTTGATATTCAGCAGAAATTTCATCGTAAAGCTGTGTTCTGTGCTTGGCTTCTAATATGTTTTTAGCAGATCTTGCTATCACAATAAATAAAGAAATAGCTAATATGATGATGATAGACCAAACAATGATACTATAAGTTCCTTTAGTGAAGGAAATGCCAAGAAAATTAATTTCATCAGCTTTAGCAGTCGTATCATTTAAGGTATTTTCTTTTCCACTGATCTCAGTTTTTAAACTAGAAATGGTTTTTTCTTGCTCAGTGACCTTGTTTTTTGCATTTTTTAGCTCTATACGCTCTTTGCGCAATGTGTCAGTTACACTTTGCCAAACTGTTGATAATCGATAAGGATTAATTAATTTATAACCATTTAAGCTTTTTGATCTAGACAACATAAATAAGTATTGCCCTTTTAAACTAGGATCAGTGTTTTTTGTAGTGTCTGGTACTTTTGTATAAACCTTTTGCGTTTTAACAACCGCTTTTTGAGGTTTAATTGGAGTTTGTGCCCAAATATTTTGAGCAAAGATTCCTAAAATTAAAATGGTAGTAATAGAAAGTAATCTTTGTTTCATAGTTTAATATCGTTGTTAACTTTAACAAGTATAATCAAAAAATATTGTGTTTGCCTAATTTGAAACAGTTCAAAATTTACTCATCCTTTGGTCTATTCATATGCTTAAGCCTATTAAGCACACCTTTTTGGTAGTTTACTTAATGCAAATTATTCTAGGTTAAGCGAAGTAAGGCGGGTATATTTGCCAGCATGTCGGTATTGCTTTTTACCATTATTGTATTAGTTGGAGCTTTCCTAGCAGGATTATTAGGTTCTTTAACCGGTCTTGGTGGGGGTGTGATCATTATACCATTATTAACCTTAGGTTTAGGTGTTGATATTCATTATGCAATTGGTGCCTCAATCATTTCGGTTATTGCAACTTCTTCAGGTTCTGCTGCGGCTTATGTTAAAGAAGGAATTACGAACGTGCGAATTGGGATGTTTTTAGAGATAGCAACTACAGCAAGTGCCATAGTAGGAGTAATTATTGCTACCTATATTAAAGCAGATTATATCATTGTTATTTTTGGATTAATCTTATTGTTTTCCGCATTTATGATGCTTCGTAAGAAGGTGGATCACTCTAATAATGAAAAAACAAGCATTCTGGCCAATTATTTTAAATTGAATGGCAGTTATCCAACCGAAAATGGACCAAAACAATATGCAGTTCATCATGTAGTTGGTGGTTTTTCAATGATGTTTATTGCAGGCACGCTTTCTGGACTTTTAGGGATTGGTTCAGGCGCTCTAAAAGTAATAGGTATGGATAACATCATGAAAATACCTTTTAAGGTCTCTACTACCACTAGCAACTTCATGATAGGTGTTACAGCATCAGCAAGTGCACTGGTTTATTTGCATAAAGGTCAAATCGATCCAGCTATAGCAATGCCAGTAACAATTGGGGTTATTACTGGAGCTACCATCGGTGCGAAAATTCTAATTAGAACTAAAACCGATAAATTGAAAGTAATATTTGCGATTGTAGTCACCTTTTTGGCACTTCAAATGATTTATAAAGGACTAACAGGAGCGGCATGAGTAGACAAATTAAACATTACTTAGGAGATAAAGATGTTCAAATTATTCTTGGAACACTTTTGCGGGTAGGTGTTATAGTATCTACTAGTGTTGTTTTATTAGGTGGAATAATTTTTTTAATGAATCATACGCATCAATCTATTTCTTACGCAGATTTTAAACCAGAGGAAGCAAAATTTTCATCAGTAGCCGAAATATTTAAGGGGTTAAAAACACTTGATGGGCTTGCCATTATTCAGTTTGGAGTTTTACTGCTCATCTTTACGCCGATAGCTAGAGTAGTTTTTTCTATTTTTAGTTTCTTAATGGAAAAAGATTATATGTATGTGCTTATAGGCATAATTGTATTGTGCGTGATTATCACCAGTTTATACCTCGACGTGGTACATTAAAGGCCTTTTTTAAGCTATTGTGCTGACACTTAGAAAAATAATCTCAATTATTTGAAAAAATAATGAGCTAACTATTTGAAAATTAAGAATTCTTTCCTATTTTTGCCGTCCCTTAGCGGGGAATGTATATCCACCTTGAACGAAGCCCTACTGCTTCGATGGGTGTTAAATTTAAAATAGAAAATGTCAGGTATTATTGGAAAAAAAGTAGGAATGACCAGCATTTTTGACGCCGAAGGAAAGAATATTCCTTGTACGGTGATCGAAGCTGGACCTTGTGTTGTAACACAAGTTAAGACCGAAGAGAAAGATGGTTACGTATCAGTTCAACTAGGATACGATGAAGCCAAAGCAAAAAACACTACACAGCCCTTAAAAGGTCACTTTGCGAAAGCAAACACAACTCCAAAACGTAAATTGGTAGAATTTGAACAGTTTGAAGCATCACTTAGTTTAGGTGATACAGTTACTGTTGATATTTTTGCCGAAGGCGATTTTGTTGATGTTGTAGGTACTTCAAAAGGTAAAGGTTTTCAAGGTGTAGTTAAACGTCACGGTTTTGGTGGTGTGGGTGGTCAAACTCACGGTCAACATAACAGATTGCGTGCTCCAGGTTCATTGGGTGCTGCATCTTATCCAGCTCGTGTATTTAAAGGTATGCGTATGGCAGGAAGAACTGGTGGAGACAGAGTAAAAATTCAAAACTTACAAGTATTGAAAGTTTATGCTGAGCAAAACCTAGTTGTAGTTAGTGGTTCCATTCCAGGAGCTAAAGGTTCTTACGTAATCTTAGATAAGTAAGCAGATGGAAGTTAAAGTAGTAAACATAACAGGAAAAGAGACAGGTGCCAAGGTGCAACTTCCTGAGTCGGTATTTGGAATTACTCCAAGCGATCACGCGATTTATTTAGATGTAAAACAGTACTTGGCTAATCAACGTCAAGGAACTCATAAATCTAAACAACGTAACGAAATTGCAGGTTCGACCCGTAAATTATACAAACAAAAAGGTACTGGTGGTGCACGTGCCGGAAGCATTAAATCTCCATTATTCAATGGTGGTGGTCGTGTTTTTGGTCCACAACCAAGAGACTATAGTTTTAAATTAAACAAGAAATTAAAATCATTAGCACGTAAATCAGCTTTATCATACAAAGCAATTGATAACAGCGTGGTAGTTTTAGAAGATTTCACGTTTGATAACATTAAAACTAAAAACTATATCAATTTAGTTAATGCATTGAATTTAGCTGGAGAGAAAACGTTATTAGTTTTACCTGCACAAAATAACAATATCTATTTATCAAGCAGAAATATTCAGAAAGCAAAAGTAACTACTGCTGATCAGTTAAATACTTATGATGTATTAAACGCTGGTAAACTTTTGTTAACTGCAGATTCGCTTAAAACATTGGAGGAGGCATTTGCCAAGTAATATGGAAATTTTACAAAAACCAATATTAACTGAAAAAGCTTCTGCATTAACTGAAAAAGCTAACCGTTTTACTTTTAGAGTAGATCACAGAGCTAACAAGTTGCAGATTAAATCGGCCATCGAAAAAATGTATGGAGTGAACATTGTTGCCTTAAACACCATGGTGGTTGTAGGTAAAATGAAATCAAGAAATACTAAAGGTGGTTTAGTATCGGGACGTAGCCCGAAATATAAGAAAGCTATTGTAACATTGAAAGATGGCGAAACAATAGATTATTACGCGAATATTTAATAAGAATTGAATAATATATAACTATGGGCTTAAGAAAATTTAAACCAGTCACTCCGGGAACCCGTTTTAGGGTAGGCGCAAGCTTTTCGGAGATTACAGCAACCAAGCCCGAAAAATCATTGGTTGTATCTTCTAAGAAATCGGGGAGGTCGTAACAATACAGGAAAGATGACAATGCGCTACATGGGCGGAGGTCACAAAAAATCTTACCGTTTAATCGATTTTAAACGTGATAAGTTTGATATCCCTGCAACAGTAGCTACTGTTGAATACGATCCAAACCGTACCGCTCGTATTGCATTATTGCATTACGCAGATGGCGAGAAGCGTTACATTATTGCTCCTGAGGGATTGCAAGTAGGACAGACAGTGCTTTCGGGTGACAAAGCTACTCCAGAAGTAGGCAACACTTTGAAATTGGCAAATATCCCTTTGGGATCTATTGTACACAATTTAGAAATTCATCCTGGTAAAGGTGCTCAATTGGCACGTAGCGCAGGTGCTTATGCACAGCTTGCAGCTAGAGATGGTAAATATGCAACTATTAAAATGCCATCAGGTGAAGTAAGATCTATCTTAGTTACTTGTTTAGCAACAATTGGTGCAGTTTCTAACTCAGATCACGCTAATGAAGTATTAGGTAAAGCAGGACGTAGCCGTTGGTTAGGTCGTCGCCCTAGAACTCGTCCAGTAGCGATGAACCCAGTAGATCACCCGATGGGTGGTGGTGAAGGTCGCTCTTCAGGAGGTCAACCTCGTTCAAGAAACGGAGTTTACTCTAAAGGCTTCAAAACCCGTACACTGAAAAAATACTCAAATCGTTTCATCATAGAGAAAAGGAAGAAATAATGGCTCGTTCGATAAAAAAAGGACCTTATATTGACCATAACGTAGAGAAGAAAGTAGTCTCTATGAATGATTTCAGGCAAAAAGTCTGTGATCAAAACTTGGTCTCGCAGATCAATGATCTCACCAGATTTTGTGGGTCATACATTTGCAGTACACAACGGAAATAAATTTATTCCGGTATACGTAACAGAAAACATGGTTGGTCACAAACTAGGAGAATTTGCTCCAACCAGAACATTTAGGGGTCACTCTGATAAGAAAAAATAATTAAGAGATGGAAGCACTAGCGAAATTAAACAATTGTCCAACCTCACCACGTAAAATGCGTTTGGTTGTAGATCTAATCAGAGGTGAGCGTGTTGAGAAAGCATTAAGCATTTTGAAATTTACCAATAAAGAAGCAGCAATAAGAGTTGAGAAACTTTTGTTATCAGCAATCAAAAATTGGGAATCTAAAAATGAAGGTTCTCGCCCTGAAGAAAACCAATTATACGTGAAAACGATAATGGTAGGCGGTGGTCGTCAATTAAAAAGATTAAGACCAGCTCCTCAAGGTCGTGGTTATAGAATACGTAAGCGTTCAAACCATGTTACTTTGGTAGTAGATAGTAAAAACGTTGAAACTCAAACTAATTCATAAACATGGGACAAAAAGCAAATCCAATAGGTGCTAGATTAGGAATTATCAGAGGATGGGATTCTAACTGGTTCGGAGGCAACAACTATGCTGATAAATTAGTTGAAGACGAACAAATAAGAAAATACCTTTCAGCACGTATTGCAAAAGGTGGAGTAGCTAAAGTAGTAATTGAACGTACGTTAAAACGTATTACTGTTACTATTCATACAGCTCGTCCAGGTATTGTAATCGGTAAAGCAGGTCAAGAGGTTGATAAAATCAAAGAAGAGTTAAAGAAATTGACTAAAAAGGAAATTCAAATTAACATTTTTGAAATTAAACGCCCAGAACTTGATGCACAATTAGTTGCAGAAGGTGTTGCAAAACAACTTGAGGCTAGAATCTCATTCCGTAGAGCAATGAAATCTACTATCGCATCAACAATGCGTATGGGTGCAGAAGGTATCAAAATAATGACTTCAGGTCGTTTAGGTGGTGCTGAGATGGCTCGTAGCGAACAGTATAAAGAAGGAAGAATTCCTTTGCATACTTTCCGTGCAGATATTGATTATGCATTAGCAGAAGCATTAACAACTTATGGTAAAATAGGTGTTAAAGTTTGGATCTGTAAAGGTGAAGTTTACGGTAAACGTGATCTTTCTCCAAACATCGGCGCTGCGAGCAATGCTCCAGGCAAAGGTGGCGACAGACCTCAAGGTGCTTTTGGTGGCAGAGATGGCGGTAGAGATAATAGAGGCGGTGGAGACAGAAGAAACGACAAACGCCCAGGTGGTGGTCGTCCAGGTCAAGGTGGAGCCGGAAGAGATAATAAAGGTGGTGGTGCCAACAGAGGTCCACGCAAATAGTTAACAAGATCGTTTAACGATAATATTAAAATAAAATGTTACAGCCAAAAAGAACGAAGTTCAGAAAGATGCAAAAAGGCAGAATGAAAGGTTTAGCAACTCGTGGTGCTGAATTATCATTCGGATCTTTCGGGATTAAATCTTTAGAGGCAACTTGGATTACAAGTCGCCAGATAGAAGCAGCCCGTATTGCGGTAACTCGTTTCATGAAACGTGAAGGTCAAGTTTGGATTAGAATATTCCCGGACAAACCGGTAACTAAGAAACCAGCTGAGGTACGTATGGGTAAAGGTAAAGGTGCTCCAGAATATTGGGTAGCTGTTGTTAGACCCGGACGTATAATTTTTGAAGCAGAAGGTGTTCCAATGGAAATTGCCAAAGAAGCATTAAGACTTGCAGCTCAAAAATTACCTATTCAAACAAAATTTGTAGTACGTAGAGATTACGTAGAAGCATAAAAAAGTTTTGGGATCAATGTTGTAAATAACTTGTTGTTATAACCGCTAGACCCGAACATAAAAATTAATAAAATGAAGAACTCAGAAATCATAGGGCTTTCAAAAGAAGAACTAGTAGCTAAGATTGCAGAAGAAAGAGAAAACTTAGTAAAGTTAAAATTTGCACATACAATTTCGGCTATAGAAAATCCTACCCGTATTACTAAGGTAAGAAAAGACATTGCCCGATTAAACACTGAATTGACTAAGCTTAATGCTCAGTCTGCAACTGAAACTAAATAACTTTAGAGTCGAAATGGAAAGACAATTAAGAAAAACAAGAACCGGGTTGGTGGTAAGCAACAAAATGGATAAATCTGTTGTTGTAGCGGTTGAGCGTAAAGTGAAACACCCGATTTATGGTAAGTTTGTTAAGAAAACTACCAAATTTATGGCTCATGACGAAAAGAATGAATGTGGTATCGGTGATACTGTATTAATTCAAGAAACTCGTCCGCTGAGTAAAAACAAGAACTGGAGATTGGTACAAATTTTAGAAAGAGCTAAATAAGATGGTACAACAGGAATCACGATTAAACGTAGCCGATAATAGCGGCGCAAAACAAGTACTGGTTATCCGTGTACTTGGTGGAACTGGCAAAAGATATGCTTCAATAGGTGACAAAATTGTTGTTACTGTAAAAAGCGCTTTGCCATCTGGTAACATTAAAAAAGGAACAGTTTCTAAAGCAGTTGTAGTAAGAACTAAAAAAGAAATCAGGCGTAAGGATGGTTCTTATATTCGTTTTGATGACAATGCAGCAGTATTGTTAAATGCACAAGACGAGCCACGTGGTACACGTATTTTTGGCCCGGTTGCAAGAGAACTGCGTGAAAAACAATTCATGAAAATTGTATCATTAGCACCGGAGGTATTATAATATGAAAAAAGAAGTAACACAAGCCAAAGTAAAAATCCGTAAAGGAGATTTAGTAAAGGTGATAGCTGGCGATTTCAAAAGGCCAACAAGGTAAAGTACAAGAAGTATTGGTTGCCAAAAGTAGAGTTGTTGTTGAAGGTATTAACCTTGTATCAAAACATACTAAACCAAATGCTGCTACACCAAACGGTGGTATAATTAAAAAAGAAGCTGCTCTTCATATTTCTAACGTTCAGTTAGTTGATCCAAAATCTGGTAAAACTACTCGTGTTGGTCGTAAATTAAACGCTGACGGAAAATTAGTTAGAGTTGCTAAAATTTCAGGGGAGGAAATCAAATAATGGCATACGTACCAAGATTAAAAAGTAAATATAAAGAGGAAATTGTAACTGCTCTTAAAGATAAGTTCAATTACAAAAGCATCATGCAAGTTCCTAAATTAGAGAAAATTGCCATTAACCAAGGTGTTGGCCGTTATTCTGTAACTGATAAGAAAGTTATGGATAGCTCTATCTTAGAAATGAGCACAATCGCTGGTCAACAAGCTGTTGGAGCAAAATCTAAAAAAGATATCTCAAACTTTAAATTACGTAAAGGTATGCCAGTTGGTGTAAGAGTAACTTTACGTGATAATAACATGTATGAGTTTTTAGATCGATTAATTTCAGTAGCTTTGCCTCGTATCCGTGATTTCAAAGGTATCAATGATAAAGGATTTGATGGAAAAGGTAACTATACATTAGGTATTACTGAACAAATCATTTTCCCAGAGATCAACATTGACAAAATCAATAAGATTTTAGGTATGGACATTACATTTGTAACGTCTGCTACTACTGATGTTGAAGCATTGGAACTTTTAAAACAATTTGGATTACCATTTAAAAATCAAAAAACAGAGCAATAATGGCAAAAGAAGGTGTAAAAGCTCGCGAAGTTAAGCGTCAAAAATTGGTTGCTAAATATGCAGATAAGCGTGCTGAATTAAAAGCAGCAGGTGATTTCGCAGGATTAGATAAATTACCTAAAAATTCATCGGCAGTGCGTTTGCATAACCGTTGCAAATTAACAGGTCGTCCTCGTGGATATATGCGTACTTTTGGTATATCAAGGGTAACTTTCCGCGAAATGGCTTTAGACGGTAAAATACCAGGAGTTAGAAAAGCTAGCTGGTAATTACGGAGTTATAAATTTTGAGTTATAAGTTGTAAGTTGTATTTTTGCAGCCCTTACAACTTATAGCTCATTGTATATATAGCTACAAATAGAATTTTAACCGATAGCAGGTCCCAAGCCGAGTGGCAAAAAGGATACCACTATCACAAATAAATAATAATGAATACAGATCCAATCGCAGATTATCTGACACGAGTGAGAAATGCTATCAAAGCTAATCACAGAATTGTAGAAATCCCTGCATCAAACCTTAAAAAAGAAATTACAAAAGTTCTTTTTGATAAAGGTTACATCGCAAACTACAAGTTTGAAGAGACGAATGCTCAAGGCGTAATTAAAATCGCTTTAAAGTACAATGCAATTACTAAAATCTCGGCTATCCGTACGTTAACTCGTATCAGTAAACCAGGTTTACGTCAATATGCTGGTGTAGAAAACATGCCAAGAGTATTAAATGGTTTAGGTATAGCAATCTTATCTACTTCTAAAGGTGTAATGACCGATAAGGAAGCAGCCAAATTAAACATTGGCGGTGAGGTATTGTGTCACGTTTATTAATTAAAGGAGGATAGCACAATGTCAAGAATAGGAAAAAATCCAATTAATATCCCAGCAGGCGTAACTATAACTGTTGCTAATGATAATTTAGTAACTGTTAAAGGTCCAAAAGGAGAGTTATCTCAACAAGTAGATACAGATATTATAGTTAAACAAGAAGATAATGTTTTAACTGTTAGTCGTCCAACTGAACAAAAAAGACATAAAGCCCTTCACGGGTTATATCGTTCTTTAATTAACAACATGGTTGTTGGTGTTACAGAAGGTTATAAAATAGAACAAGAATTAGTAGGTGTGGGTTACCGTGCTACTAACCAAGGTAATACTTTGGATCTAGTTTTAGGTTATTCTCACCACTATGTATTTCAATTACCAGTAGAGATTAAAGTAACCACCACATCTGAAAAAGGTCAAACTCCTAAAATTATTTTAGAGAGTATTGATAAACAATTGATAGGTCAAGTAGCAGCAAAAATCCGTTCGTTACGTGCACCAGAGCCATATAAAGGTAAAGGTATCAAGTTTGTTGGTGAAGTGTTAAGAAGAAAAGCAGGTAAATCAGCTTCTAAAAAATAATCAAAATGGCAGGAAAAAAATTATCTCGTAGAGATCGTATCAAAAAAGGTATCAGAAAAAGACTTACTGGTTCTGAGAGCCGTCCACGTTTATCAGTTTATAGAAGCAATAAAGGTATTTATGCTCAAATCATTAACGATGTAACTGGTAATACAATAGTTTCAGCATCTTCTTTATCTAAAGATTTTACTGGTAAAGGAAACAAATCTGATCAGTCTGTTGCAGTAGGCAAGTTAGTTGCCGAAAAAGCAATCGCAGCTGGTGTTAAAGAAGTTGTTTTCGACAGAAATGGTTACTTATACCATGGTCGTGTTAAATCGCTAGCAGAGGGTGCTCGCGAAGCTGGTTTAGTATTTTAATCTAAGAAATAGGATAAGATGTCAACTATCAATATAAAAAGAGTTAAGACTAGCGAAATCGAATTGAAAGATCGTTTAGTTAGCATACAACGTGTTGCCAAAGTAACCAAAGGTGGTCGTACTTTCAGCTTCTCAGCCATTGTGGTTGTTGGAGATGAGCAAGGTGTTGTAGGTTATGGTTTAGGTAAAGCGAAAGAGGTTACTGAAGCAATTGCTAAAGGAATTGATGATGCAAAAAAGAACTTAGTTAAAGTTCCAATCTTGCATGGTACTGTTCCACATGAGCAAATTGGTAAATTCTCTGGAGGTTTTGTTTTAATCAAACCTGCAGCTGTGGGTACTGGTGTAATTGCTGGTGGTGCAATGCGTGCTGTATTAGAGAGTGCTGGTATTCATAACGTATTAGCAAAGTCAAAAGGTTCATCAAATCCACACAACGTGGTAAAAGCAACAGTAGATGCTTTAACTAAAATGCGTGATGCTTATACAGTAGCTCAGCACCGTGGTGTAGATTTAAATAAAGTTTTTAACGGATAATATCATGGCTAAAATTAAAATTACCCAAGTAAAAAGCATTATCGATAGAAGCGAGCGCCAAAAAAGAACAATGAAAGCTTTAGGTTTAACTAAAATGAACCAAAGTGTAGAAGTTGAGGCCAACGCTGCCATTATTGGGATGGTAAGAAAAGTTAATCACTTAGTAGCTATAGAGACTATTTAATTATTAAAATCTGTTTGAAGGAGTCTTTCTTTTAAACAGATTTTTATTTATTTATCGTTGTCCCTGATTAGTGAAAGCGAAGGGCAACACAACAAGTTTAAAAATGAACTTAAGTAATTTAAAACCTGCAAAAGGGTCTATTAAAAAAATTAAAAGAATTGGTCGTGGTCAAGGTTCTGGTCGTGGTGGTACATCTACTCGTGGTCATAAAGGAGCTGGTTCACGTTCTGGTCACTCAACTAAAATTGGTTTCGAAGGTGGTCAAATGCCACTACAACGTCGTGTGCCTAAAGTAGGTTTCAAACCTATTAATCGTACTGAATATGTTGGTGTTAACTTAGACGTATTACAAGGTTTAGCAGAAAAATTCAACTTAACTAGTATAGATTTTGCTGCTATTCAAGAGCATGGTTTAGCTTCAAAAAATGACTTAGTGAAAATCTTAGGCCGTGGTGAAGTTAAAGCTAAATTAGAAGTTACAGCTCATGCTTTTTCTGCAACAGCACAGAAAGCTATTGAAGCTGCTGGAGGCTCAATCGTAAAATTGTAATTAATGAAGAAGCTATTTACTACTTTCAGTAATATTTGGAAAATACAAGAATTAAAAGAACGTATTCTTTTTACGTTAATGATTCTTGTTATTTACAGGTTCGTTTGTCAAGTGGTTTTACCAGGTGTAGATCCAGCTCAGTTAGTGAATACTCAAAAAACAGGCATTTTAGGTTTGTTAGATATGTTTGCAGGTGGTGCTTTTTCTAAAGTATCAATTCTTGCATTAGGTGTAATGCCATATATCTCAGCATCTATCGTTGTTCAGTTATTAGGTATTGCAGTGCCTTCTTTCCAAAAAATGCAAAAAGAAGGTGAGAGTGGCAGAAAAAAATTAACTCAAATTACTCGCTATTTAACCGTAGCTATTACAGCAGTACAAGCTGTTGGATATGTTAAAACACAAGTCCCTGTAGAGGCAATATTGATAGATCATACTATGTTCTATGTTCTTTCTGGATTTGTTTTAACAGCAGGTACATTGTTTGTAATGTGGTTAGGTGAGAAAATAACAGATAAAGGTATTGGTAATGGCACATCATTAATTATTATGGTGGGTATTATTGCTCGTTTACCATTAGCATTGAAGCAAGAGATTGAATCAAGATTTACTGGGAATGAAGGTGGGATGATTATGCTTGTTTTAGAAATCGTTGCTTTATTTGCTGTCGTGATGTTCACTATTCTTATTGTACAAGGTGTACGTAAAGTACCTGTACAGTATGCCAAGAGAATTGTTGGCAACAGACAAGTTGGTGGTGTAAGACAGTACATTCCATTAAAAGTAAATGCAGCTGGTGTTATGCCAATCATTTTTGCTCAAGCATTAATGTTTATTCCAAATGCTTTAATTGGTTTGTTCCCTAAATTGACAGATAGTTGGTTGCACCAGTACACTGATATTACTTCAGCGACGTACAGTTTAACTTTTGCATTTTTGATTATTGCATTTACTTTCTTTTATACAGCAATTACAGTTAATCCAACTCAAATGTCTGATGATATGAAGAAGAATGGAGGGTTTATTCCAGGTATTAAACCAGGTTTAGCTACTTCTTCTTTTATAGATGATGTAATTTCTAAGATTACTTTCCCAGGATCGTTGTTCTTAGCTATTATTGCTATTCTTCCGTCGTTTGCAGTTAAAGTTGGAATACAACAGGAATTTGCTCATTTCTTTGGAGGTACTTCTTTATTGATTTTAGTAGGTGTAGTATTAGATACTTTGCAACAGATTGAAAGTTATCTTTTAATGCGTCATTACGATGGATTAATGAAAACTGGTAGAGTTACTGGACGTACAGGTATTCCTGCAAGCGGTAGCAATGCTGTGTTGTAAAAAATAAGTATGTCAAAAATTTATTATAAATCTCCGGAGGAGATCGAATTAATAAGAGAAAGTTCTTTACTTGTTTCAAAAACACTAGCCGAAGTTGCGAAGATAATTGCACCTGGAGTTACTACACTTGCGTTAGATAAACTAGCTTTTGAGTTTATTAAGGATCATGGTGCAATACCAGCTTTTTTAAACTACGGCGGTTTTCCTAATTCATTATGTATATCTCCTAATGAGCAAGTTGTACATGGTTTTCCAAATGATTATATCATCAAAGAAGGAGATCTAATATCTGTTGATTGCGGTGTAATCAAAAATAATTTCTTCGGAGATTCTGCTTACACATTTTCTATTGGCGAAGTTGATAGCGATAAGCAAAAATTGACTAAGGTAACTCAAGAATGTTTAGCTCTAGCAATAGAAAAAGCAGTGGTTGGTATGCGGATAGGTGATGTCGCTTTTGCAGTACAAAATCATGCAGAAACTAATGGCTTTGGTGTAGTAAGAGAACTTGTTGGACATGGTGTTGGAGTGAAACTACATGAAAAACCCGAAGTGCCTAATTATGGTAAACGAGGGAGTGGAATTAAATTAGAAGAGGGAATGGTTATCGCTATTGAGCCAATGATTAATGCTGGTAAAGCTGGTGTTAAGTTTTGGTCTGACGGGTGGACGGTTACCACAGTAGATAATAAACCTTCAGCACATTTTGAACATACGGTTGCTGTCAAAAAGGGGAAAGCAGATGTTTTATCGACCTTTTCACTGATTGAAGAAGTTTTAAAAGAAAAAAAGTAAAAAATTAAAAATTTTTATTTAATTTTGCAACCCTGTTTAGTAGCAGCTAATTAAGTAAAAATCAATATAATATGGCTAAACAAGCCTCAATTGAACAAGACGGAGTAATAAGAGAAGCATTATCGAATGCTATGTTTCGAGTTGAACTTGAAAATGGCCATGAGATTATTGCTCATATTTCAGGAAAAATGAGGATGCACTACATCAAAATTTTACCTGGAGATAAAGTTAAATTAGAGATGTCGCCTTACGATTTATCAAAGGGTAGGATCACTTATAGATATAAATAAATATTATAATGAAAGTTAGGTCATCAATTAAAAAACGTAGCGCTGATTGTAAGATTATTCGCCGTAAAGGAAAACTTTACGTAATTAACAAGAAAAATCCTAAATACAAACAACGTCAAGGGTAATTAAAGAATATTGTAATGTACCGCACAACGGTGGCCCGCCGTTCGGAATTACTTAAAAACACAAATAAATATGGCAAGGATTTCAGGTATTGATTTACCAAGAAACAAAAGAGGTGAGATCGGATTAACTTATATCTACGGAATAGGTAAAACTACTGCACAGAATATTTTAACTGAAGCAGGAATTGATTTCAATAAAAAGGTACAAGATTGGTCAGATGATGAATTGTCGGCTATTCGTACTATTATTAACGACGGTATTAAAGTAGAAGGTGCATTGCGTTCTGAAGTTCAATTGAACATCAAACGTTTAATGGATATCGGTTGCTACCGTGGTTTACGTCACAGAAAAGGTTTACCTGTTCGTGGTCAACGTACTAAAAATAATTCTCGTACTCGTAAAGGAAAGAGAAAAACAGTTGCTAACAAGAAAAAAGCTACTAAATAATAACTGATAAGTAATTGTAAGGTTACTTGGAATAAAATCAATTAAAATAGTTAATGAGTCCGGGTTATTCGTTAATCCAGTAATTCAGTAACTGATAATTAAAGCAAAATGGCTAAAAGTAAAAAAGTTACCAAAAAACGTATTGTTGTAATAGAGTTTGTTGGTCAGGCACATATCAATGCTACGTTCAACAACATCATCGTTACTTTAACAAACAACAACGGTCAAACTATTTCATGGTCGTCTGCAGGTAAAATGGGATTTAAAGGTTCTAAAAAGAACACTCCATACGCTGCTGGCCAAGCTGCATCTGATTGCGGTAAAGTAGCATTTGATTTAGGTTTACGTAAAGTAGAAGTATTTGTTAAAGGTCCAGGTTCAGGCCGTGAGTCTGCAATCAGAACTTTGCAAGTAGCTGGTATCGAAGTGACTTCAATTAAAGATATCACTCCACTTCCACACAATGGATGTCGTCCTCCTAAGAAAAGAAGAGTTTAATTAATTATTTTTAAAGCTAAGAGTCTCCTGATTTAAGTTGGGAAGATACTTTAAAATCAAAAACAACAATGGCAAGATATACAGGACCAAAGTCCAAAATAGCCCGTAAGTTCAGAGAGCCAATTTTCGGCCCTGATAAAGTATTAGACAGAAAAAACTATCCTCCAGGCCAACATGGCGCTTCAAAAAGAAGAGGAAAACAATCTGAGTACGCAGTACAGTTAATGGAAAAACAAAAAGTAAAATACACTTATGGTGTGTTAGAAAAACAATTCCGTAACTTGTTTACTAAAGCTTCATCTCGCGAAGGTATCACTGGTGATAACTTATTGCAATTATTAGAAGCACGTTTAGATAATACCGTTTATAGATTAGGTATTGCTCCAACCCGTTCAGGTGCACGTCAACTGGTTAGCCACAAACATGTAACTGTTAATGGTGAGGTAGTAAATATTCCATCATATCAATTAAGAGCTGGTGACGTAATCGCAGTACGTGATAAATCTAAATCATTAGAAGCAATCACAAATTCTGTAGCAGGAAGAATAATCAATAAATTTAATTGGTTAGATTGGAATGCAAGCGAGTTAACAGGTAAGTTTTTAGCTTATCCTAACCGTGATGAGATCCCAGAAAACATTAAAGAGAATTTAATCGTCGAGTTGTACTCGAAGTAATAAATTTAGTTAAAGCCTTAATGGCTTTAACTTTTTTACGTTACACAAAATTAATAACGATCTAAAAACATTATAAATGGCAATTTTAGCATTTCAGAAACCCGATAAGGTAATCATGCAGAAATCAACTGATTTCGATGGTCAATTTGAATTTCGTCCTTTAGAGCCCGGTTTCGGTGTAACAATTGGTAACGCCTTGAGAAGAATTTTACTTTCTTCTTTAGAAGGTTTTGCTATTACAAGTATTCGTTTTTCAGGCGTTTCTCACGAATTTTCTACTATGAAAGGTGTTGTAGAAGATTTAACAGAAATCATCTTAAACTTAAAACAGGTTCGTTTTAAAAAAGTAGGTGATTCTGGAGATTCAGAAAAAGTATTCATCATTGTAAACGGTCAAGATCAATTCTTAGCTGGTGATATTACAAAATTCTCTAACAATTTCGAGGTTTTAAACCCTGACTTTGTAATCTGTAACATGGAGAAGTCAGTTACTTTAGAAGTAGAATTAACTATTAATAAAGGACGTGGTTATGTGCCTGCTGAGGAGAACAAAATTACTGATACAGTAGTTGGTGTAATTGCAATCGATTCGATTTTTACTCCAATGAAAAATGTAAAATATACGATTGAAAATTATCGTGTTGAACAAAAAACAGATTACGAGAAATTAATTTTAGATATTTCTACTGATGGATCTATCCACCCAGAAGAAGCTTTAAAAGAAGCAGCTAAAATTTTGATCCAACACTTTATGTTGTTCTCAGATGAGAATTTAGTATTAGAATCTCAAGCCAAAGAAGAAACTAAAGAAGTTGATGAAGAAATTTTACACATGCGTAAAATCCTTAAAACAGAATTGGTTGATTTAGATCTTTCAGTTCGTGCTTTAAACTGCTTAAAAGCAGCAGATATTCGCACTTTAGCTGATTTAGTTTCTTACGATGTTGCTGATATGTTAAAATTCAGAAACTTCGGTAAAAAATCTTTAACTGAAATTCAAGAATTGGTGAAATCTAAACAATTATCGTTTGGAATGAACCTTTCTAAATTCAAGTTAGACGAAGAATAAAAACAGTTTTCAGTTTTGAGTTGCAGTTGTGAAATTCTATTCAAGGCTAGGAATATAGTATTAATTAAATATTCACTGTGTATAATTCCCTCAGATTAATTTCAAAGAGACGGTATACACTTTACAAAACAAAAAATGAGACACGGTAAAAAACACAACCATTTAGGCAGAACTACATCGCACAGAAAAGCGATGTTGGCTAACATGGCATCATCATTAATTAAACACAAGAGAATTTCAACTACTTTAGCGAAAGCAAAAGCTTTACGTGTGTATGTTGAGCCAATTATTACAAAATCTAAAAACGATACTACGCACTCTCGTCGTATTGTATTCTCTTACTTACAAGATAAAGAAACAGTAACTGAATTGTTTCGTGATGTAGCTGCGAAAGTTGCTAACCGTCCAGGTGGTTATACTCGTATTATCAAATTAAACAATCGTTTAGGTGATAATGCTGAAATGGCGTTAATTGAGTTAGTTGATTATAACGAAGTTTACGGTCAAGATACAGCTGCTGCAGAGAAGAAAACTACACGTAGAGGTAGAAGCAAATCAGCTAAAGCTGCTGCTCCTGCTGCTGAGGCTAAAGCATCAAAAGCTGAAGCTGTTGTTGAAGATGCGGTAGTAGTTGAACAAGAAGCCGCACCAGCTGCTGCAGTTGTTGAAGAAACTCCTGCAACTGAAGAAGCAACTCCTGAAGCACCAGCTGCTGACGAAGAAGCTCCAAAAGCATAGTTAGTTAATCTTAACTAAAAATATAAAAGCCCTCCTGATTTTACATCCAGAGGGCTTTTTTGTTAGGTTGAAAATTGCTTTTTTAGATTTTTACATTTTCCATTCCATACTGTTTTAAAACATCAGCTGGAACACCTGCCCATTGATTTGGAACATTTCCTACATATCCAATATCTTTAACTCCCATTTCAGTGGTGTAAAAACCAGAGGCGGTAAGGCTTCTCATTCTATTGAAAAATGCTACTCCAGCTTGCATTTCTGGTTTTGCTTTTGCAGGATAAGCAATTTCATCAACAATGCTAATTTGTTGTGTAGCTGATGCTTCTATAAAAGGTTTTTCATATCTATTGAAACATTGAATATCTAACCATTTCAAACCACCACGCATTGGAATTTGATGATCTGGCATATCCTTTACAATAAATTCTATAAATTCTGGAACTTTTGCATCAGAAGCACTTCCTGAAACGCCATCTTTTGGAATGATTATGTCTGCCAAAACAGTAATGGTAGCCATCTCATGTTTGGTGAAAAAAGTTTCCGCCTTTAATTTTTTATCTCTGTCAGTTTCCCATTGCTCTCTTCCTGCTTCTTTTGCACCGTCTTCTATTGAAGTTTCAGTATTTGCCCCTGGTTGTTTACATGCTTCTATCAGTACAGTTGTACTTAGTGCTGTTAGACCTATTGCTTTTAAGGAATCACGTCTATTCATGTTTAAATATTTTGTTTTTTCTTTTCCGCTAAAATATATTCTGCTGTTCTCATTGCTAATGCAAGAATGGTCCATGTTGCATTTTTGTCACCCTGTTGTACAAATGGTCCAGCATCTACCACAAATAAATTTTTACAGTCGTGTGCCTGACAATATTTATTTAATGCTGATTTTTTAGGATCATCGCCCATCCGAATTGTTCCAACCTCGTGTATGATTTTTCCTGGTGCTTCTAATCCATAATTGGTTTCTGGGCCTTCAATTTTTGAAGTTACAACGGCACCCATTTCTTTCATTATTGATAAGAAAGTTTCTTGCATATGTTTAGCTTGCAAAATTTCCTCTTTTGCCCATTTGTAATGAAATCTCAATACTGGAATTCCATATTTGTCAACTATATTAGGGTCAATTTCACAATAATTGTCTTCTCTGGCAATTGCGGTTCCACGACCTGCCATACCAACACCTGTGCCATAAAAGCGACGATAATCATCTTTTAACGATGCACCATAGCCACCAGCTTCTTTCATTTTTCCATTTCGGTCTGGAACCATTCCATTTTGAGTAGGCACTCCTCCACCAAAGCCATAAGAAGGCATTCGCATCCCACCTCCATATTCGATATGGTAACCTCGAGGGAAATCTAATTTTTTATTATCTAACCACCATGGCGAGTAAATATGAACACTACCAACACCATCTTCGTTATATCTTTTCCTATCTAATAATTGAGGAAGAAACCCAGAAACACTTGCACCGGTTGAATCGTGAAGATATTTCCCTACTACTCCACTATTATTAGCTAAGCCATTTGGATGTTGTGATGACTTTGAATTCAATAATATCCTGGCTGATTCGCAAGCACTGGCGCCTAAAATCACCAATTTTGCATTTACTTGATATTCTTGTAAATCTTTTCTATTCACATAAGAAACGCCTTTTGCAGTTCCATCTTTAGCTGTAATTACTTCCCTAACCATTGCATCAGTAATTACAGTTAGATTACCAGTATTTACTGCTGGAATGACCAAACATGAGGATGCAGAAAAATCACCATACACTTTGCAACTTCTTCCGCACTGACCGCAATAAAAACAAGGTGCACGATCTTTATTTCCTTTAATTTCTTCGGTCATTACTGCCCCTCGACCCGTAATTACAGGAACACCTGCTTTTTGAGCACCCTTTTTAATGAAAAGTTCATTCAATCTTGGTTTAGGTGGTTTCATGAAAATCCCATCAGGCTCATTTTCTATTCCTTCTGCGGTGCCATAAATTCCTATCATTCGATCAACTTTATCGTAAAATGGTTTCACATCAGCATAGGTAATAGGCCATGGATCTGTTAACCCGTCTGTTGGTTTAAAATCTATTGGTCCCATTCGTAAAGAAATCCTTCCCCAATGGTTTGTACGACCACCTAACATACGTGATCTAAACCATTCGAACTCTGTTTTATCTTTTGTTGTATAAGGTTCTCCATCTAATTGCCAACCACCATAAGAAGCATCAAAGTCTCCAAAAGGCCGTGTTGTGCCTGCCCCACGTCGAGGCGATTCCCATGGCCATTTCATTTGTTGGGCATCAATTCTTGGGTCGAAATATTGACCAGCTTCAAGCATTAAAACTTTTTGTCCAGCATTTGCTAATACATATGCTGCCATTCCTCCACCTGCTCCTGAGCCAACTATAATGGCATCGTAAACCGTAGAGGATTTTTTTATTTGAAAGTCACTCATTATAAATGGTTAGAAATTTAACGATATCCTAATTTAAGCTTAATTTTGTCAAATGGAAATGTTACACCTACTATTTTAATAAAATGGATGTAACAAATTAATCTAGAATTATGAGTAACAGCCAAGCATTAGCAAAATTTAGTAGTCTTTTAAGTGAAATTATTGCAAATGGTAGCTTTGTAAAACTATCGCTTGGTAACTATCAGGGTAACGATAAAGAGTTAAAAAATCTGTACGTAAAAAAGGTAAAGATTAAGAAACTTGATATGCTTTCTTTTAATTATCGATATAAAACTAGAGACATTTTTAAAAATTATGCAATTGGGGATGGACTTTACTTAATTGATAATTTATTAAGTAACGATTTCAAGATTTGTACTTTATTTTCTGTCAATAAAGAAGTGATAATAGAGCACGATAAGAAAGGTGTGATAAAGATTAGAGAAAGAGATTTAAATACCACACTACAACCAAATTTAAACCATAATAAAGAGAAAAAACGCATTATCAAACCAGAGGGAAATGCGTATTTGCATGCATTGAAGATTACTGATGTAGAAGGGAATGTGTTTAAAAATGCACAAGATAAATACAAACAGATTAATCAATATATTGAAATACTAAGCTCTTTAATTAAGGAGTTACCACAAGGAACGGTTAGAAATGTGGTTGATATGGGTTCTGGAAAAGGGTATTTAACTTTTGCTTTGTATGATTATCTACATCAACAACTTAACATAAAAACTAAAGTTACTGGAGTAGAATTTCGAGAGGATTTAGTGGCTTTATGTAATGATATTGCCAAGCAATCGAGTTTTGATCAATTAAATTTTGTTCAAGGAACGATTGAAGATTATAACGTAAAAGACATTAATTTATTAATCGCTTTGCATGCTTGTGATACTGCGACTGACGATGCAATTTTTAAGGGAATAAATGCTGGCGCCGAATTAATTGTCGTTGCACCATGTTGTCATAAACAGATTAGAAGAGAAATTGAAAAGCACAAAGTGAAAAATGATGTTTCTTTTTTAACTAAATATGGAATTTTTCTAGAGCGTCAAGCCGAAATGGTTACTGATGGAATAAGAGCTTTGATTTTAGAATACTATGGTTATAAAACTAAAGTATTCGAGTTTATTTCTGATGCACATACTCCAAAAAATGTTTTGGTAGTGGGAGTGAAGAACAAGGATAAAGGAGCAAAGAATAAAGAAGAAATCCTACAGAAAATTAAAGAGACTAAAGCTTATTTCGGAATAGATTATCACCATTTGGAAAGATTGATGAAGATCTAATTAGAATTTGATAAATACTGTATCACTTTTTATTACAATATTCATGGAGTAATTTAACGATCTGCCATTAGTATAATACCCGCCTTTTGCAAAATGATATTTACCATTTTTCTTATAGGTTAATCGATATTCACCATCTATTTTATTTTTTGTCATATTTAAATTTTTAGATTTTCTCTCATAAATAGCTATATCTGGAAAATACAAAGAATCTAAATTTTCTGAGGTGGTAATTTTAACATTTGAAATAACAGAATTTGAGGAATTTAGAATTCTGACTTTTATCGATTTATTTCTAAATGGATCAACGCAGCCTATTAGTAAAATTGTGAGGGAAAGAAATAAAAATAATTTCATATAGAGTAATTTACATTTCGACTTAGGTTTAAGGGATATGTTACGGCTCGATTATATCAGTTGCAGAAGCTAATTCCTTAATCCTGTTGCTTTTTATTATAATTCTGCCAACGTGTCAGCAATTTTTACTAATCTTTTTTACATTTTAACAGTCTTTTGAGCGTTATTTCTGCCAAAACCTAATTGGCACATTGCTTGTTATTAGCTTGTAAACAATAAAATTTACAAGAAATACAAAATAAAATGGGAAAAATAATTGGTATAGACTTAGGAACAACGAACTCTTGCGTTTCTGTAATGGAAGGTAACGAACCTGTAGTTATAGCCAACAGTGAGGGTAAACGTACTACGCCATCTATTGTTGCTTTTGCAGAAAATGGCGAGCGTAAAGTAGGTGAACCTGCTAAACGTCAGGCGATAACTAACCCTACAAAAACAATTTATTCTATTAAACGCTTTATGGGCAGCAGCTATGCTGAGGTTGCTAAAGAAATTGCTAGAGTACCTTATAAAGTAGTTAAAGGTGATAACAACACTCCACGTGTAGAAATTGATGATCGTAAATATACTCCACAAGAGATTTCGGCAATCATTTTACAAAAAATGAAGAAAACTGCTGAAGATTTTTTAGGACAAGAAGTAACAGAAGCGGTTATTACAGTACCTGCTTACTTTAACGATGCTCAACGTCAAGCGACTAAAGAAGCTGGTGAAATTGCTGGTTTAAGTGTAAAACGTATTATTAATGAGCCAACTGCAGCTGCTTTAGCTTATGGTTTAGATAAAGCACACAAAGACATGAAAATTGTTGTGTTTGATTGTGGTGGTGGTACGCATGATGTTTCTGTTTTAGAATTAGGTGATGGCGTTTTTGAAGTGAAATCTACTGATGGTGATACACACTTAGGTGGTGATGACTTTGATCACGTAATTATCGATTGGTTAGCTGCTGAATTTAAAAACGAGAATGGAATGGATTTAAGTCAAGATCCAATGGCGTTACAACGTTTAAAAGAAGCTGCTGAAAAAGCAAAAATTGAATTATCAAGCACAACTTCTACAGAAGTTAACTTACCATATATTACTGCTGATGCTAGTGGACCAAAACACTTAGTTAGAACATTAAGTCGTGCTAAATTTGAGCAATTGGCTGGTGATTTAATTAAACGTACAATTGATCCTTGTAAATCTGCTTTGAAAAACGCTGGTTTAAAAGTTAGTGATATTGACGAAATTATCTTAGTTGGTGGTTCAACTCGTATTCCTGCAATTCAAGATGCAGTTAAATCTTTCTTCGGTAAAGATCCAAGTAAAGGTGTAAACCCTGATGAAGTTGTAGCAATTGGTGCTGCTATTCAAGGTGGTGTTTTAACTGGTGAAGTTAAAGATGTATTGTTATTAGATGTTACTCCACTTTCTTTAGGTATTGAAACTATGGGTGGTGTAATGACAAAATTAATTGAAGCTAATACAACTATCCCTTCTAAAAAAGCAGAAACTTTCTCTACAGCTGCTGATAATCAGCCATCGGTAGAAATCCATATTTTACAAGGTGAGCGTCCAATGGCTGCTCAAAATCGTACAATTGGTCGTTTCATTTTAGATGGAATTCCACCTGCACCTCGTGGTGTGCCTCAAGTAGAAGTTGCTTTTGATATCGATGCTAACGGTATTTTACACGTAAGCGCTAAAGATAAAGCTACAGGTAAAGAGCAAAAAATCCGTATTGAAGCTTCATCTGGTTTAACTGATGAAGAAATCAAAAAAATGAAAGAAGAAGCTGAAGCTAACGCTGAAGCAGATGCTAAAGCAAAAGAAGAAGCAGATAAAATTAACGGTGCTGATGCTTTAATCTTCTCTACAGAGAAACAATTGAAAGAGTTTGGTGATAAATTATCTGCTGATAAAAAAGCACCAATTGAAGCTGGTTTAGAGAAATTAAAAGCAGCTCATTCATCTCGTAACTTTGCAGATATTGATGCAGCTCAAGAAGAATTGCAAAATGCTTGGAACGTAGCTTCAGAAGAAATGTACAAAGCAGGTCAAGATGGTCAACCACAAGATGGAGCACCACAGGCTGATGCTCAACAAGGTGGCGATACGGTTACTGATGTTGATTTTGAAGAAGTAAAAGACGACGAGAAAAAATAGTCAGAAACTCTGGAGACCGAAAGTCCGAAGATAATAAATATAAAAAGCGTTACTGATTAAATTCAGTGACGCTTTTTGTTTTTAAGCTATGTTCATTGCAAGGTATTAGCAATATTAAAGCTATGATTCCCAGAAAATTAATTTATGTGTTTTATGGCAAAATCAGCTAGTAATTCTTTGCGATTTTTTGCTTCGACAAGCTCAGCATGACAAAAAATTCCGCTATTATGGCTTTGTTTTACACATATCTGCTACTAGCAAAATCAATTACTTTTTACGTTTTGTGCTAGGCTTATGCACAAACTCTAATTCTTTCTTTTTCCCAAAATATCTATTCAATATCATGATCGCAGGCCAAATCAACATCGGACTAAATCTGCTCAACATGTTTAAATGGTTTTCTCTAGGTAAGCAAAAATTTAAGATTGCGCCAATTATAAAAATAGAGGGAACAACTAATGTTCTCCAACGAGCCAATTGTCTGACTTTAAGATCTTCAAATCCTTCAGAAACCCGCCCTCTATGTTTTATAATGTAAGATAATAAAGCATAATTTAAAAGACCAGTCGCTGCAACGTTTGCACAATAGAAATAAAATGGCAACGAATAAATAGTTTGCTCACTATAATAAGCCGAACTAAAAGGCATTAATATAATGGTGAAAAGAAAGAAAAAGTTTAGCCAAATAAGTTTATCATCGTAATCCTTAATAAAAGAAAATAAACGGTGATGCGAACGCCAGTAAATAGCAATAACAAAAAAGCTAATGATAAAACCAATAAATAAAGGCACTAATTCCATCAACTGATTTAACATTTGATTAGCATTCATTCCTTCATGAATATGAGGTGGTTTAATCTCTATTATCAGAAGTGTTATTGCAATAGCAAATACAGCATCTGTAAAGAGAATCATTCTTTCAATTTGAAATTCTTTCTTTAATTCGTTATTAATTTGCGACATATGACTAGAAAATTAGGATAAACACTCTTCAATTATATCTTGTAAAATCTTTTCATCCTCAAATAGCTCACTCAAAAGCTTAAACTGATTTTTAGCTCTATCTAAGTTTTGTGTTGGATAGGTAATTGGATAATATATATTTCCACTTAAGAAATCAGTTAAAAAGCGTAAAGCTTGCATATACACAATATATTTGCCCGAAAATAAAATCAATTCCTTTTCTGTTGGCGTTAAGATGGAAGCCATTTCAGATAAATAGCCTTTAACAGTAGCTTCGAAATAAGGTAACCTGATTTCTATTTTGGTAAGATCAGTTTCGTTTTCAGAAAAAGCACAAATATATGTGCGTATCATATCTCCTAAATCGGAGATGAATTTACCTGGCATTAACGTATCTAAATCAATTACACAAACTCCACTGTTTGTAGAAGAACTTAACAATACATTACTAATTTTTGTATCATGGTGCATTACACGATCAGGAAATTCTTTACTGCGCTCATAAGAACGGTAATAATCAATAATAAAATGATGATGTAAAGCAGTTTCGATTACTTCATTTGCAGTAATTTTTAGATTAGTTGCTGCTTGATTTAATGCAAAAGTAAATTGCTCATAACGCCAAGCTAAATCATGAAAACCAGGAATGGTAATACTTAAAATGGAAGTATCAAATTCATTTAAAAGTCTACTTAACTTGCCGAATTGTTTTGCTGCTTCGTAAGCTTGTTTAGTTTCGCTTAAGGTATCAAAAGCAGATGTGTCTTCTACAAATGGAAGTAAACGCCAGTATCCGTTATCATGATGCGCCATTAAATCACCATTTAAAGTGGTAATTGGAGCAGGGAAAAGATAATCTGGATAATGCTCTTTTAAATAATCAGCTACTGCTTTAATGTTGTTTGCAATAGCAAAAGGTTCTTTAAAAACCTCTGTATTGATATTTTGAAGAATATATTTTTTGTTGTCTTTTAAAGATGAAAGCAAATAGGTTTGGTTAATATGTCCTGAACCTATTTGTTGTAAAGATACTGTGTCGGCTGTAAATCCGTAAGCCTCTATTAGTTCTTCAGCAATACTTAGCTCCATAAACTTTCAGGATACATTCCGTCTTTTATCAATTGATCGATGCTATTCTGCACAAAAGGTTTATCTTCTTTATAAGTTACGCCGAACCATTGGTTAGAGGTTGGTACAACTTTAAAAGTTGCAGTATTGCTTTTTACCAAATTCTCTCCAATTAACGGAATAAAGAACTCAGCCTTTGGTTTATCTTTGTTTTCCAATGCAAAAGCTTTAAATAAATCTTCTGTAATTTTAAAAACAGCAGGGGTAAAGCCCCAAAAATTCATAGAAACAGGCGTTTCATACGCTAATGGATATTCTTTCTCATCCTCTTCGTACACAATAGTCCCATCTTTTTGATAAACTTTAGTGCGCTCAACAATCTCTTCTAAATTGCCACCTGCATCAACTTTACAAACGCCACGAGAAACTGCTCCGAAATCTGATAATGTTTTTCCTATCTGATAACCGATAATAGAATAATTGCTGTCTGTAGCTTCGGTGTTTAAAAAATGAACCATTTTCTCGTAAGCATCAAAGCCATAAAAATCATCCGCATTAATAACGCAAAAAGGCTCTTTAACTACATTTCTTCCCGATAGAATGGCATGCGCTGTACCCCAAGGTTTTTCTCTATAAATTTCTTCTTCAATGCCAAATTGCTTTAAATCGAAGTTCTGAAAAACATAGTCAGTTTCAATCTTACCATTCAATTTAGGCTCGAAAATAGCTTTAAAATTATCTACAAATTCTTCTTTAATGATAAATACTACTTTGCCAAAACCTGCTTTAATAGCATCATAAATAGAGTAATCGATAATAGTTTCACCATTAGGTCCAAAACCATCAATTTGTTTCATGCTTCCGTAACGGCTTGCCATCCCAGCCGCCAATATTAATAAAGTAGGTTTCATTTATAGAAAATATTTTTATTAGTAATAGTAGTTTAATTGCGCTAAGATAATACTAAAAGCCAAATAAACCACCGCCTGACCTAGGTTTTTTGCCCGTTAACATTCCAAATAAACCGCGAACAATTTCTTTCCCAATTTGGCGAGTTATGGTAGCACCCATCACTTGTTCCACAATACTTTTTTCTCCGGGTTTAGGTTTGCTTTCAATCTCAATGCGCTTTTGTTCTTCAGCAGCGGCTTTAACTTCATTCTCTTCAGCTAATTTTTTATTAATTCTATCAGTAAGCATTTCAAAAGCACTAACAGGATCAATTGCTGCTTGATATTTAGTAAACAACGGGCTAGCCTGCATCAATTTTTCGCAATCTATAGCTGCCATTGGTCCCATTACTGCCCTTGGTGGTGTAAGCATAGTGGCAGCAACTTCCGTCGGAATACCTTTTTCGTTTAGTACAGTTACTAATGCCTGTCCAGTACCTAATCCAGTAAGTATTTTATCAATCTCGTAAAAATCAGATTTCGGATAGGTGTTTACTGTTTTTTTCAACGCATCAACATCATTTGGTGTAAATGCTCTTAACGCATGTTGCACCCGATTACCCAACTGCGCCAACACACTTTCAGGCACATCCATTGGCGATTGAGTACAAAAGAAAACACCAATTCCTTTAGAGCGAATTAATCTAATAATTGTATTTACCTGCTCTAAAAATGCTTTAGGTGCATCGTTAAAAAGCAAATGTGCTTCATCAAAGAAGAAAACCAATTTAGGTTTATCCAAATCACCAGCCTCAGGCATAGCATGATAAATCTCCGCCAACAAGCTTAACAGGAATGTAGAATACAAAACAGGCTGATTTTGAACATCAGAAATGTTTAATAAACTAATTACTCCCTTGCCGTCTATCCGATTAAAAAGATCCTCAATATCATAAGATGTTTCGCCAAACATACTACCTAAACCTTGCTGTTCTATCGCAACTATTTTTCTTAAAATAGTGCTCGAAGTTGCCGCAGAGATAGATCCATAACTGCTTTTAATTTCGGCTGCGCCTTCCCCTTCAGATAAATAACCTAATAGTTTCTTTAAATCGTTTAAATCTACAATAGGCATTTTAGTGTCATCGGCATATTTAAAAATCACCGCTAATACACCAGTTTGCGTGTCATTTAACTCCAAAATTTTAGCCAGCAAAACAGGTCCAAATTCAGTAACAGTAGCTCTCATCTGAGCACCGAGTTTACCACTTAACGAATATAACTCTATTGGAAATCCACTAGGAGAGAAAGGTTTGTTTAACTGTGTTGCTCTATCCTCTATCTTTGGATTGGTCGTTCCAGGTTGATTTAAACCAGAAAGATCACCCTTTACATCCAACATAAACACGGGCACACCAGCATCAGAAAGCTGTTCAGCCAATAATTGTAAGGTCCTGGTTTTACCTGTTCCAGTTGCTCCTGCAATCAAGCCATGTCGGTTCATCATCCGCAAAGGTAAATTTACCTCTGCTTCACTTAATACTTCACCGTCTAAAATTCCTGCGCCTAAATAGATAGATGAGCTGGTAGGTGCGTACGATGCATTTATTTTCTCAATGTATAAAGATTTTTTATCGCTCATAATGTAAATGTTTTTCAGCGTTTAAATTAAGAAAGAAATAGGAGAAACTGAAGAAAGCAGCTTATCCATCTTAAATACCGAAAGCCCCAAGAGTTATATTAATTATATTTCTCTTTTAGTTTGTCAACTATTTTCTGACCAAGTTTCATACCCCATTGCTGTCCAATTTGCATAGATTCCTGCGTAATAAACGGAGTTTTTTCGGCAAACTTTTTACCTATTGGTGATTCATAAAATGCAATTAGTCCATTGATATCAGCAATAGTTAAGTGCTTTTCATATACAGGAGCTAACATATCTACTAAATCTGTCATGGATGTTTTTACCATCTCTGCACCCATCTCAGTCCAAAATTCTTCAGGTACATTAGATTTTTGAGTTTTAAAAGCAGCTACCATTTGATCGATCACAACTTTGTACGTGTTTTCGGCACCAGATGCAACCATCATTTTTTTTAATGCAGTTTTGTATTCCGTACTAGTTTGACTAAAACATACGCTTGTAGATAGGACGAAAAACGTTAGTAGCGCTAAAATTTTTTTCATGAGTTTTGTTTTAGGGTTAATTAGTTATCTACTTATAAAGCTATTTAATTTTTAATAGGAGTTTAGTATTTCTGAAAAAGAAAGTGAATATTTCATTTCAATCTTGTCCTCGCTTTCCACTCCAACCGATAGCTATCGGAGCAGATTAATGGAAACAGTAGCTTCCAAGTCACAACTGTGACTTGGAAGGTTGAAATTACAATCAGCATGATAAATGTAAAATAAAAAAGGTCTAAGAAGTTAATCGTAGACCTTAATTAAAAATTTTTCACTGCATCACAATTCCAGTTTTCACCGGAATGATGGGGAAGGAGAGTTATTTAAACTCTCTAAAATCTTGATCTGCTTTAATGTTTAGCAAGCTTTCGTAAATTAAGCTAATTACATTATCTACATCTTCTTTATGTACCATTTCTACAGTAGTGTGCATGTAGCGCAATGGCAAGGAAATTAATGCCGAGGGTACACCACCATTTGAATAAGCAAATGCATCTGTATCTGTTCCAGTAGAACGAGAAGAGGCTTGGCGTTGGAATGGAATATCGTTTTTCTCGGCCGTTTTAATTAATAATTTATTAAGGTTAGTTTGTACCGCTGGAGCATAAGAAACTACTGGGCCTTTACCACAGGCTAAATCGCCTTGCGTAATTTTATTAATCATTGGGGTAGTGGTATCATGCGTTACATCAGTTACAATAGCCACATTAGGTTTAATGCGTTGAGCAATCATTTCGGCCCCACGTAAACCAATTTCTTCTTGTACTGAGTTTACAATGTATAAACCAAAAGGAAGTTTTTTCTTGTTCTCTTTTAATAAACGAGCTACTTCGGCAATCATAAAACCACCAGCACGATTATCTAATGCTCTACCTACATAGTAACGATCGTTTAAAATCATAAACTCATCTTCATAGGTAATTACACAGCCCACATGGATACCTAGTTTTTCTACTTCTTCTTTAGAGGTACAACCACAATCTAAAAAGATGTTTTTTAATTCCGGTGCTTGTTCTTTTTCACCATGACGAGTGTGGATTGCTGGCCAACCGAAAACGGCTTTCACTAATCCTTTTTCAGTATGGATATTTACGCGTTTTGATGGTGCAATTTGATGATCTGAACCACCATTACGAATAACATAGATTAAACCATCGGCAGTTATATAATTTACATACCATGAAATTTCATCAGCATGTGCTTCGATAACGACTTTATACGCTGCTTTTGGATTAATTACACCAACTGCTGTACCGTAGTTATCTATAAAATGTTCATCGATGTATGGTTTTAAATAATCTAACCACAATTTTTGTCCTTCCCACTCGTAACCAGTTGGTGCTGGGTTATTAATATATTTCTCGAAAAACTGCAGTGATTTTTTAGTTACTACTGGAACGTGTTTCTTTTTATTTTCTTCTTCTTTTTTCTTTGCCATTGTTTTTTATTTATAACGCCATCCTAAACTTGTCTAGGATCTTTTAATAGATGCTGAACTAAATCAGATAACTATCGGATAAGCATGACGCAAGGTTTAAATGTCTAGTTCCATCATTACAAAATCAAAACCATCTGCTGTATAGGTTTTATCTGTTTCGTGGAAGCCAAATTTAATATAAAATTCCTTTGCATTTACTCTAGCATTGCACCAGAGTTTTGTCAGTTTTTGAATTTTACAAAAATCGATTAGGTATTCCATTAGTTGTTTGCCTAAGCCCCTTCCTTGCAAATCTGGTAAAACTGCGAGTTTACGAAACTGACCCACATTGCCATGTATAAATAATGAAACTACACCTGATAGTTCATAATCTACGTAAATACCAAAGTGTATTCCATCAAAGTCATTTTCTAGTTTTACAAAATCATACGAATGCTCGGGATACATTGCAATATGCCGAATACGCCAAGTTAGTGATGGAAATATTTGTTCGACTACTGCCATTAGTTTTACAAAGGGATGTTTCCGTGTTTTTTACGGGGATTATTAACCACTTTGTTCTCTAACATTTTAAAAGCTTTGATTAATTTAACTCGTGTTTGTGATGGTTCAATCACTTCATCTACAAAACCACGTTCGGCTGCACGGTAAGGGTTAGCGAAAATTTCTGAATACAGCTTTTCTTTTTCTAACCATTTATCTTGAGGATTTTGTGCGGCAGTAATTTCTCGTTTAAAAATGATTTCGGCAGCACCTTTAGCACCCATCACAGCAATTTCTGCTGATGGCCATGCATAATTCATATCTGCACCAATGTGTTTAGAGTTCATGACATCGTATGCGCCACCATAGGCCTTACGGGTAATTACAGTAATGCGAGGCACAGTAGCTTCGCTAAAAGCATATAATAATTTTGCTCCATTATTAATGATGCCATTCCATTCTTGATCTGTTCCAGGTAAGAAACCAGGTACATCTTCAAAAACTAACAATGGAATATTAAAGCTATCGCAAAAGCGGACAAAACGAGCTGCTTTTACTGAAGCATGGTTATCTAAAACTCCTGCTAAATAGGCAGGCTGATTTGCTACAATCCCTAAACTTCTGCCTGCTAAGCGGGCAAAACCTACTACCATATTTTCGGCGTAATCTTTATGCACTTCTAAAAAACTATCGGCATCAGTAACTGTAGAAATGATGTCGCGAACATCATACGGTTGTGAAACATTTTGAGGTAATACCTCATTTAATGTAGGGCGATTTTCATCAGCAATTTCGTATGGTAAACTTGGTGGAAGTTCTTCGCAGTTTTGAGGAACGTAGCTTAATAACTTTTTAACGTGGCTTATAGCGTCAAGCTCGTTTGCACAGGCAAAATGTGTTACGCCAGATTTTGTAGCATGTGTTGTTGCACCACCCAATTCTTCAGAGCTTACTTCTTCATGTGTAACGGTTTTTACCACATTTGGACCTGTTACAAACATGTACGAAGTGTTTTCGACCATTAAAATGAAATCGGTAATAGCTGGAGAATACACAGCACCACCTGCACAAGGACCCATTATTGCAGACAATTGAGGGATGACACCCGAGGCTTGTACATTGCGGTAAAAGATGTCGGCGTAACCGCCTAAAGAAACGACACCTTCTTGAATTCGGGCACCACCACTATCATTTAATCCAATAATAGGAGCGCCGTTTTTCATAGCCATTTCCATTACTTTACAGATTTTCTCTGCATGAGTTTCTGAGAGTGATCCACCAAAAACGGTAAAGTCTTGAGAGAAAACGTAAGTTAACCTACCGTTAATAGTTCCATAGCCTGTAATTACGCCATCACCAAAATACTTTTCTTGCTCCATCCCAAAATCAGTGCTGCGGTGTGTAACTAGCATTCCAATTTCTTCGAAAGAACCTTCATCTAGTAGAAAATGAATACGTTCACGAGCAGTTAATTTTCCTTTTTTGTGTTGACTATCTATACGAGTTTGTCCGCCACCAAGGTGTGCACTTTTTATTTTATCTTGAAGGATTTCAATTTTGTTTTTCATCTCAAAGTATCAATTTTTTAAAAATAAACATTACCAACGATATTGCAAACGTGTTGTAAATACATCATCTTTTAAATCTGCTTGATAAGCTGTTAACATAGTACCATGATTAACTACACGCTCATTATATACCGTGAATTTTAATCTTGCGTTTACGGCACATGTAATTCCATAGCCAAAAGTGCTGTATTTAATGTCGCCACCCGTGGTATTGTTTCCAGCAAAGCCGATTACATTTTCTTTAACCTTGGTGTTAGGGTCATAAACATCATAAGCTAACAACGCTGTAAATCTACTTTTTGCAATTTGCTGCGTAAGCCAAAAATAATATCCGTTAAACTTACGGAGATATAAATTGGTTAAAGGCTGTGTTGCAAAACTCTGACTAGCATAAGGACCAGCAAGGCTAGTTGAATTGGCAACACCAGGTTGTGTGCCTTGTACATATTCTGTTTTGAAAGTTGTGGCGCCAAAAGAGTTATCGTATTGCAGTTGCAAGTTAGCACCGTAATACTCACGGTTTAAATTTTTATTTATGTTTTCTGGTTTTACATTGGCAACAAAACCACTGCTATTTGAAGTAAAATAAGTATCTGTATTGCTACGAACGGTTCCTTTATATAACGATGCACCAAAACCTATATGCAATTTATTACTGGCCAAACTATCGAACTTAAAATTTAAGCTGCCTATAATATCTTTTCTAGAATCATAGTCTCTAGCCGAAAGTCCGCTACCATTCACAATAGCAATATCTGCCGTTAAAAACTTGGCAATTTTTTTAGAATTAAACGTAAGCATAGCGCCTAAATCTCTTTCTCTTGGCATTAACGTTTGGAATACTCTTGCTCGTTCTGGAAAATCTCTGTAACCAGATGAGTATACAATCGAATACCCAAAAGGGCGATTGAATAAGCCAGCAGTTAATGTTAATTCTGGTATTTCTGGGGTATGCAGTTGAATAAAAGCATCCATTAAATTCACGCCATTTTGCGTAGCGTCTATTTGAAAAACAATATTGGAGTATTTGTCAACCCTATCAATTTTTAACCTACCTCTACGTATGATGAAACGGCTATCACTGTTAGTAGAAAAGTCTCCGCCAGAAAAAGAAGTAATTCCAGCAGATTGTGCTTTTTGATATTGTGTTTGTAGATAGCCAGTTATTTTGATGTCGTGCAAATCGTAAGATGATGGTGCATTATTACTTTGCGCTAACGTTAAAAACGGATAAAAGAGGAGTAAAGAAAGTAGAGTTTTTCTCATGAAAATCAACGTTGTTTTGAGGCGGTTAAATTACGGTTAATCCACTGTTTTTCTGCACAGATTTAAAACTTTTAAGCATGGTTACTATTTCATCCAATTTAAAAACCTAGTATTAAATTACATTTTAATTACTATTTTATTTGATGATTTGCATGTTTTGGAGCTATTTTTGGAGAAATCTGGAAAATTAACTGATTTATGTTTTTAAGAAAATACCGTGTACTTATTGTGCTAGCCTTTATGGGCATCTTTACATCAAAGATGGTAATTTCTGGAGCACCTGTATTTTTCGCTCACTTTGATAAATACTTTATGAATGCTGTAATTATGCAGCTGGAAGCAGAAAATCATGGCGATGATGCAGGAAAAGCGAATGTTAAATTCGCTGATCATAAGTTAATGTTTCAACGCTACGATTTAACATATGTGCCAGTTTTAATAGATTATGGTGTAACTAATAGTTTTATTGAACATTCTCGGCGATACGTAGATCCTTATCACCCTTCAGTTCCAACACCGCCTCCTAACTTTTCTTAGTTTTATTTTCATCGGTTTTATATGCAAATATTTTTTGCATGGCGATGACGTGTATTAAAATTATTAAAATTTAATAGGTTTTTATGGAAAATAGAAATTCGACCTCCTCTAGGTTCGAAGTAAAAAAATATATCTTAAAAAAGAATTTAAAGAAAGATTTGCCTTCAAGTGTGGTTGTCTTTTTAGTAGCATTACCGCTCTGTTTAGGTATTGCATTAGCCTCAGGCGCACCCTTATTTGCGGGTTTAATTGCTGGTATAGTTGGTGGTGTTGTTGTTGGTTTGTTAAGTGGGTCTCAATTAAGTGTTAGTGGTCCGGCGGCAGGTTTAACTGCTATTGTATTAGGTGCAATTGCTAGTTTAGGTAATTACCAGACATTTCTGCTTGCGTTGGTTTTGGCAGGAGTTTTTCAATTGGTGCTCGGTCTTATTAAGGCCGGCACCATTGGAAATTATTTCCCTTCAAGTGTGATCACAGGAATGTTGGCCGGAATTGGATTATTGCTTATCCGTAAGCAACTTTCTCATGCCGTTGGATATGACAAGGATTATTTTCTAGACGAAAGCATAAGCCAGAAAGGAGCGGAAAATGCAATGTCAGCAATTGAAAATGCCCTAAATGCAATAAGTTTAACTGCAACTGTAATTAGTGTGGTATCTATACTTATTCTTATTTATTGGCCAAAAATCAAAAAACTTAATGTTATTCCTGCACCATTTGTAGTAGTTGCATTAGGTATAACTACTGCACTTCTTTCTAAGAACTCAAATTATGCGCTAGCTCAAGATCATATGGTTAACATACCTATATTTAATGGCTGGACAGAATTTAAAGGTTTGTTTACTAGTCCAGATTTTGCAGCAATTGGCCGATTGGATGTTTGGATAGTCGCTGCTACAATAGCTGTTGTAGCAAGTTTAGAAACTTTATTAGGAATAGAAGCGGTAGATAAAATGGATCCTATTAAACGTGTAACGCCAACCAATCGAGAGCTTATCGCTCAAGGTTTGGGGAATATTACCAGTGGTATGTTGGGTGGATTGCCAATGACATCTGTAATTGTAAGAAGTTCTGCAAACGTTAATGCAGGTGCAAGAACTAAAATGTCGGCCGTGTTTCACGGATTGATGTTGCTTTTATCACTTATTTTAATTCCTGGTATTATAAATATGATTCCTTTAGCCTGCTTAGCAGCAATTTTATTATTTACAGGTTATAAATTGACACGTATTTCTTTGTTTAAGGATATGTATCAAAAAGGATGGGATCAATTTATTCCGTTTTTAGTTACAGTTTTAGCTGTAGTTTTAACCGACTTATTAAAAGGAGTTGCTATCGGTATGGCTTTTTCAATTTTCTATTTATTGCGTACAAATATGCGTAATCCTTTCTTCTATAAAGTGCAAGAAGAAGGTAATAAAAAGAATATTAGAATTAAATTAGCAGAAGAAGTTTCATTTTTAAATAAAGCGGCAATTCAAGTATTATTAACAGGAATTCCTAAAGAAACCAATGTAATTATTGATGGTTCTAATGCACGATACATAGATCCCGATGTTTTAGAAACGATATTTAATTACAAGCATAATGCCTATACTAAAGGCATTATCGTAACTTTAGAGCACATTAAAAGTCATTATGTTGTGCCTAAATTAACTAACAAAATTGTAGAAGAAATTAATAATAACTAAGAATAATGAAGGCACATACTTTAGAAACACAAGCAACAATTACCCCAGAAAGAGCATTTGAAATACTAAAGGAAGGTAATGATAGATTTGTACAAAATTTAAAAGCCAATCGTGATTTACTTGCTCAAGTAAATGATACAAGAGCAGGACAATGGCCATTTGCAGTAATATTGAGCTGCATTGATAGTCGTACTTCTGCTGAATTAATTTTTGACCAAGGACTAGGAGATATTTTTAGCGTTAGAATTGCGGGAAATTTTGCAAACCAAGACATTTTGGGTTCAATGGAGTTTGGTTGTAATGTTGCAGGTTCAAAATTAATTGTAGTTTTAGGACACTCCAAATGTGGTGCTTTAAAAGGTGGCTTAGACGCTGCTGCGATCCAACAAACAGGGATGGAGAATCTTAGCCATTTAGTAGGTCATTTTACTCCAATTATTGATGAAATTATTAATGAGGGAGAAGAACGTTCTTCTAAAAATGATGATTTGTTGGAAAGATTGAACGTACATAATGTAAAACAAACAATTACTGATATCCGTAACCAAAGTGCCACTTTAAACCAAATGGAAAAAGATGGAAAGATAAAAATAGTTGGTGCTAATTATAATGTAGAAACTGGTGTTGTAAGCTGGTTATAGTATTTAAAACATACAAAAACAACAAAGCCTTCATGATATTTTGAAGGCTTTGTTGTTTATTTGTGTGGTTGCTGTTAAAAATTAGAGTTTAATAATTAAAATATGTGTGCAAAAACGATAGAAACAAAAGATATAACATACGATAGCCTTTTACAAGGCAATTCTGACTGGGTTGAGGATATGATAAAAACTGATCCAACTTACTTCGATAAATTATCTGCTGGACAAAATCCTCCAGTTTTATGGATAGGCTGTTCTGATAGTAGGGTTCCTGCAAATCAAATTACAAATACATTACCTGGTGATATTTTTGTACACAGAAATATAGCTAACGTTGTAGTACATACTGATATGAATATGTTAAGTGTGCTCGATTATTCGGTTAATGTGTTAAAAGTAAAACATGTAATTGTTTGCGGTCATTATGGTTGTGGCGGTGTTAATGCCGCTTTAGGGAACAAACAAGTAGGTATTATCGATAATTGGTTAAGAAATATTAGAGATGTTTATCGTATGCATGAAAGAGAAATGTCTACCATAAAAGATCCAGAACAAAGATCTAATAGAATGGTAGAATTAAATGCTATTGAAGGTGCAGCCAACGTGATGAACACATCAATCGTTCAAAATGCTTGGGCAAATGGTCAAGAACTTTCAATTCATGCATGGGTTTATAGTTTAAAAACTGGTAGAATTAAAGATTTGAAAGTAAGCAGTCACAGTCTAGATGATGTTTCGCCAGCTTTTAAAGTAGGCCTTTAAGTAAACGAGTTGAAATAGAAAATCCCAAGCTTAGGCTTGGGATTTTTTTTTAAGATATTGAACTTCTCCTACTATAAAACCTGCTATTTATGTGTTTATGCAGAGCCCATATATTGGTATATTCATTTGAGTTTTAGTTAATATTCACTTAGGAGTAGTTATCTTTTTCATTTAGTTTCCTAGTTGGTCAATCCGCATCTAGTCCGCATCTAGTCCGCGTAAAGTCCGCATTAGATGCGGACTTGCTTTGGATTTGATATGCTTTGGCATATAGGCATGCACGGTCAAGAAGTAGTTTGTATTTAGTATCCTATTGCTCACTATTAAATTCTTAATTGACTTTCAATACATGCAATTTTTATTCATTAATTAATGAAGAGAATACTAAAACATGTTATAGAATAATTAAAGAAATAAATAGGTAATTGGAGATGATTGTTCTAAAACCTTTAGACATTAAAAAGCCGTTCTGATTTATCAGAACGGCTTTTATTTTTAAGACCTAGTTACTCCGCTAAAAATGGGTAACGGTAATCCTTAGGTGGATCAAATGTTTCCTTAATTGTTCTTGGAGAAACCCAACGTAATAAATTAATCATCGAACCTGCTTTATCATTTGTACCGCTTCCTCTTGCACCACCAAACGGCTGTTGACCAACAACTGCTCCAGTACATTTATCATTGATGTAGAAATTACCAGCAGCGTTACGTAAACGATGTGTAGCTTTCTCTAATGCGTATCTATCTTGACCAATTACAGCTCCAGTTAAGGCATAAATAGAAGTGCTGTCGATAATATCTAAAGTTTTATCAAAGTCTTTATCATCGTACACAAATACGGTTAAAACAGGGCCGAATAATTCTTCGCACATGGTAGTGTATTTCGGATCATCAACCACTAAAACAGTTGGCTCAATGAAATAACCTTTGCTGTTATCGTAATTTCCGCCGGCAATAATTTCTACACCTTTATCTTTTTTAGCCGCATCAATATATTTTGCTAAACTATTAAACGATTTCTCGTCAATCACCGCATTAATGAAATTGCTGAAATCTTCTGTTCCGCCCATTTTGAAAGTAGCCAAATCGCGAAGCATAAATTTCTTAACTTCTGGCCAAATACTTTTAGCAATGTAAACTCTACTTGCAGCAGAACATTTTTGTCCTTGATATTCGAAAGCACCACGAATAATTGCTGTGCTAGAAACTTCTGCATCTGCAGAGCCATGAACTAGAATAAAATCTTTTCCGCCTGTTTCACCAACAATTCTTGGATAGGTTTTAAATTTATGAATGTTATTACCAATCGTTTTCCAAATATCTTGAAACACACCAGTAGAACCTGTAAAGTGAATTCCTGCAAAATCTGGGTGAGAGAAAATTACATCACCAGCATCTGGACCCGAAACGTATACTAAGTTAATAACGCCATCAGGTAATCCAGCTTCGCGAAAAATTTGCATTAACACATTAGCTGCAAAAATTTGCGTATTTGCTGGTTTCCAAACAACCACATTACCCATCATGGCAGCAGAAGTAGGTAAGTTTCCAGCAATTGCTGTAAAGTTAAAAGGAGTTAAAGCAAATACAAATCCCTCTAACGGGCGTTGCTCTAGTCTATTCCAGCTACCACGAGGTGAAACTGGAGGTTGTTGTTTGTAAATTTGAGACATGTATTCTACGTTGAAGCGTAAAAAGTCAATCAATTCACAAGCCGAATCAATTTCTGCTTGATATGCATTTTTGCTTTGCCCCAACATGGTTGCAGCGTTTAATTTATAGCGGTAAGGACCAGCAATTAAATCTGCCGCTTTTAAGAAGATAGCAGCTCTATGTTCCCAAGCTAAGTTTTCCCAATCTGCTTTTGCAGCTAAGGCAGCATCAATTGCCATGGTTACATGGTTCTTATTTCCTTTGCTATAATTAGCCAAAACATGTTGATGATCGTGAGGAGGAGTAATCTTTCCTTTTTGTTCGGTATAAACTTCTTCTCCACCAATATACATTGGAATATCAATCACTTTTGAGCGACTATCAGCCAATGCTTCTTTTAATAATTCGCGTTCTTTGCTGCCTGGTGCATAACCCAAAATGGTCTCGTTAACAGGTGCTGGTACGTTAAAAAATCCTTTAAGCATAAATTAAATTCTTGTTTATACAAAGATAGGTTTTTTGGCTAAAGCCTATGTGTGTTGCATGTCAAAAATATTAACCGGAAATAGACCGATTTTGCATAAACTTAAAGACTTGCTGTTGTTTTTTAAATTATCCCTATTTTTGAGGTCGAACATGATAAATTACGTACGCCTTTTACTTTTTCCATTTGCTATACTATATGGTTTTGTGATTCTGTTAAGGAATAAACTATACGATTGGGGCATTTTCAAATCTTATGAATTTGATTTGCCAGTAATTTGTATTGGTAATTTAGTAGTTGGCGGATCTGGTAAAACTCCTACAACAGAATATATAGTTAGGCTATTGGCCGATTATAAAATTGCGATTTTAAGTAGGGGTTACGGTAGAGAAACGAAAGGCTTTTTACTGGCGGATAAAAATTCTACTGCAAAAATAATAGGTGATGAACCAATGCAGTACTTTCAGAAATTTCCAACTATTACCGTAGCAGTTTGTGAAGACAGGGTGAAAGGAATTAATGTTTTGAAAGACACTCACGATGTGATTTTATTGGATGATGCATACCAACATAGAGAGGTAAAAGCAGGGTTTAATATTTTGCTTTTTGAATTTGATAAATTAATGAAGATGCAATTCCTTCTTCCAATGGGGAATTTAAGAGAACCTTTACGTAATTACGATAGGGCAAATGCGGTGCTAATTACCAAAAGTCCAAACCCTGTAAATATGGTTGATCAGGTTGAGGTGAGACGAAAAATTGATACCAGTCTAGATCTACGAATTTCATTTTCGTCCATAAAATATGGAGAGTTGACACATTTATTTACGAAAGAAATTAAACATGATATTATTTCTTTTGAGATTTTTTTATTGACAGGAATTGCAAATCCAAAACCATTATTAACATATCTAAATCAGTTTTCGCAGTATATTCATTCGTTTGAATACCCAGATCATCATGATTTTAGTCAACGAAATATTAACGAGCTTATTAAGGCATTTAATGAACATCCTGCCAAAGAAAAAATTATAATTACAACAGAAAAGGATAGTCAACGTTTATTAGGTGATAATTTAAAAGATTTACTGTTAAATTTGCCAATATACTATCTTCCAATTGAAATAGAATTGGCCCCAAAAGATAAATTTACCTTTGATAAAAATATACTAGATTATGTTGCAAGTACTAAAAGAATCAGTTGAATACCTAAAAAATAAAATAGGGGAATTTGAGCCCGAAATAGGAATTGTTTTAGGTACAGGTCTTGGTGGCTTAGTAAAAGATATTGAGGTGGTTCACAGTATTATGTACGCTAGTATTCCTAATTTTCCCATCTCTACTTTGGAATTTCACTCTGGAAAGTTAATTTTTGGAACCTTAAAAGGGAAAAAAGTAGTTGCCATGCAAGGCAGATTACATTATTACGAAGGCTATTCGATGCAGCAAATTACTTTTCCAATTCGGGTGTTAAAAGCATTGGGTATTCAGCATTTGTTTGTTTCAAATGCTGCCGGTTCTTTAAACAAAGACTTTAAAAAAGGCGATTTAATGATTATTAATGATCATATTAACTTGCAACCAGAAAGTCCACTTCGTGGAATTAATGATTCTGATTTAGGTCCTCGTTTTCCAGATATGAGCCAGCCATATAACCGTAAGTTAATTGCACAAGGATTAAAAATTGCGGCAGAAGAAAAAATTACCTGCCATCAAGGAGTTTATGTTGCAGTAACTGGACCAAACTTAGAAACTAAAGCAGAATACAAGTATTTACGCATAATTGGCGGTGACGCAGTAGGAATGAGCACAGTACCTGAAGTAATTGTAGCAAACCATATGGGCTTACCTGTTTTTGCAATTTCTGTTTTAACTGACGAAGGGTTTCCAGAAGAGTTGTTGCCTTTTAGTCTAGAAGAAATTTTAGAAACTGCGGCACAAGCAGAACCAAAAATGACACGCATTCTTAGTCAGCTAATCTCTAATTTATAATGCAGAAAACTAGCATATCCATTCTTTTTTGCTGCTTCATTTTATGTTGTACAAATGTATTTGCACAGGATTTAAAGACAAAGGTTACAAATAACAAAGAGTTAGATTCTTTACGAAAGAAAGAAGAAGGGGGCACTGATTCGGTGGTTTTTAGCTCCAAATACATTAGATACACTACGCATAGGCTTACTAAAGATAGTATCCAGACATTACCAATAGATACTGGTTTAACGGGCATACAAAACTTTAGCGTATTGGCTCAACCTCGTCGTCCAACAGTTGGTACTGGGGTTATGGGTTTAGCAGCAAGATCTTTACTGTTCGAACCTGCAAAAACCATAGGATTTGATGCAGGTTTTCATGCCTTAGATATTTACATCTTAAATCACGAAGACGTTAAATTTTATCAAGCTCGCACACCTTTTACCAGTTTATATTATGTAAATGGATCTGATAAAGAGCAAGTCTTAAAGCTTACACACTCACAAAATATCAAAAGAAACTGGAATTTTGGAGCTAACTTTAATAGAATTGGGGCAAATGGGTTTTATACTCATCAACGTGGAGATGATTTAAATGCTGCAATTTTTACCTGGTATCAATCGCCTAATAAGCGTTATAATTTATGGCTAGATGGTGTGTTTAATACTTTAAAAGCACAAGAAAATGGCTCTATTGTTAAAGAAAATATCTTTACGGAAAATAGTACAGCATTGGTAGATAAACAAGCAGAATCGGTTCGCTTAAATTCTGCTAAACAACTTTGGCGTAAAAATTCATTTATGTTAAAACAAAGTTATTTTGTTGGCCGTATAGATAGTACGGGTAAAAGTACCACACAAAATATTTTACCAACAAATAAAATAACATACACATTAACGTATACCAATAGCTCTTATTCTTTTAAAAAGGATGAGATTGATGCTTACAAAGTTTTACCTAAAGGTTTAGCAGATACGGTTTTCACGAATGACTCTACTAATGTGAAACATATTCAAAATGAATTTATTTATAGTTTCTTTTTAAGGGCTAAAGGGAATTCTCTTATTAAAAATGAGCTGAAAATTGATGTTGGTATCCGTCATGATTTTTACAATTATGCTCAATCCAGTATTCGAAGAGATAAAACCAACTTTTCTGAAAATACAAATACATTCCAAAACATTAGTTTATTAGGTAATTTGGGCTATCGCTTTAGCAACAGAGTGGATTTCAACTTAGACGTACAACAAATTTTTCAAGGAGAAAATACAGGCGATTTTTTATACGAGGCTAAAAGTAACTTGTTGTTAAGTAAAACTGCTGGACGCATTGTTTTAGGTGCTTATTTGCAAAATAAATCTCCTGAAGAAATTTATAACAGGTATGATGGCAATCACTATAGTTGGGATAAAGATTTCGATCGGACTAAAACTGCAAACCTATCTTTCAATTATATAAACGAACGGTTTAATATAGATGCTTCTGCCTCTTATTATTTAGTTTCCAATTATCTGTATTTTATAAAAAGCGGAACAAATAGTATTGAGCCTACTCAAGAAACTGGTGATATTAACATGCTTAAATTGAGTTTAGGTAAACGGTTTACGTATAAAACCTATCATTTAGATGCGTATGTGGTGTATCAAAAAACGGATAGCAAAAACACATTAAGAACGCCAGATGTGTATACATTTAATAGTATTTATAAAGAGCAAACCTTTTTCAAAAGACTTAAAACACAAATCGGTTTCGATATTAGATACAATACACCTTTTCTAGCTTCCTCATATTCTCCAGCTGCAAGTCAATTTTATAACGGAGATAATATCACTTTTGGCTCTAAGCCAGTTGTGGATGTTTGGATAAAAGCGGGTTTACGTAGAGCTAATCTATTCCTTAAATACGATTATGTAAATCAAGGATTATTTAGCAATGGTTTTTATACTGTAAATCGTTATCCAATGCCAGATCGATTATTGAAATTTGGTGTAAGCTGGAATTTCTACGATTAGTTGTTGATTAGGTCTTCTGAGGTTTTTTCTTTGCTGCTGGAAATAAAACATTATTTAGAATTAACCGATAACCTGGAGAATTTGGATGTAAACTTAAATCTGTAGGTGGATCGTTAACTTGATGTTGGTAATCTTCTGGATCGTGACCTCCATAAAAAGTAAATTGCCCCTTGCCAATTTCACCATGCAAATAACGCACTTCATTGCCACCTTTGTTTTCTCCCAAAACAGTAATACTAGGTTTTACCAAACTCTTTCTAAAAGCAGTCGTTTGCCCCATAAAGCCTTTAATCACTTTATCATGATCTTGTGTAAGCATGGTTGGAACTAAATCCCACTTGGCAGAAAAATCGAATAACGTGAAATAGTCATTACTTTCAATAAAATTACGAGTTTGTGTAACATCAATATCCGAAAATTCGTATCGCTCGGGGTTCATGTCAATCTTAAAGTCCTTAAAGGCTACACTATTATTATAATTAAGTTTTGATTGAGCGTTTGCATCAGTACCATCGCCATCAAACATGCTTTCTGCAATATCAACTCCTTCTGCTGCAAGTGCAATATCAAAACTATCAGTGCCCGAACACATGGCAAATAGAAATCCACCACCAGCGCAAAACTCTTTAATGCGTTTTGCAACAGCTAATTTCATTTCAGAAACCTTTTTAAATCCATTTCTTTTGGCGGCAGCCTCTTGGTTTTTTACATCTTCTCGGTACCATGTTGCATTTCTAAATGAAGACCAAAACCGCCCATATTGGCCAGTGAAATCTTCATGGTGCAAATGCAACCAATCATAACCAGTTAATTTATCTTTTAAAACCTCATCATCGTAAATAATATCGTAAGGAATCTCGGCATAGGTTAAAACTAATGTTACGGCATCATCCCAAGGTAATTTGCTTTTTGGCGAATAAACGGCAATTTTCGGAGTTTTCTCCAATTTTACCATTTCCATATTTACATCAGGATTATTGATTTCATTTAAAATCGCGTTTACTTTTCCATCTGCTAAAATCTCATAAGAAACACCTCTTATCTTACATTCATCTTCAACAGCTTTTACATATTTTACTAAAAAGCTACCACCTCTATAATTTAAAAGCCAATCTACTTCTGCCTGTTGTTTTATGCTCCAATAGGCAATTCCATAAGCTTTTAAATGATTTTTCTGATTTTCATCCATATAAATTAAGATAGAAGATGCTTTTGCAGCAACAGAAAAAAGAAGGATGATAAATAAGAAAATATATTTTTTCAGAATCATAATAGGACAAGCTATACGAATGTATATTTTTTGAAGACCATTCTAAAATTATTATGCTGATTAAACGTTAAAATACAGTATTTCATATAGATTTATAATTTCTTGACAGGATTTATACTGTATTAGTTAGGGCTTTCGTTTCATTTTGCTAAATTTGCCTCCCAACGAAAAATTATACAATGAGCAAAGCAATAATAAAAACTGAAAAAGGCGACATGACGGTTGAGTTCTACGAAAAAGACGCTCCTAAAGCAGTTGCAAATTTTAAAAAGTTAGCCAACGAAGGCTTTTATGATGGAATCGCATTTCACCGTGTAATCCCTAATTTTGTGGTTCAAGGCGGTTGTCCTAACTCAAAAGATGGTGCAACAGGTATGGCTGGTACCGGTGGTCCTGGTTATAAAATTGATTGTGAATTAGATGGTGAAAACCAATTCCACGATCGTGGTGTTTTATCAATGGCTCACGCTGGAAGAAACACTGGAGGATCACAATTTTTCATCTGCCATAGCAGAGCAAATACTGCACATTTAGACCGTGTACATACCGTTTTTGGTAAGGTGGTAGAAAATGTAGATATTGTTGACGATATTAGACAAGGCGATAAGATTTTATCGATAGAAGTTTTAGAAGATTAGAATCTCAAAAGAATATGAATTTAAGAGGAATTGTAGCCGTATCTGGCAGACCAGGTTTATTTAAACTTGTTGGACAAAATAAAGCGGGCTACGTTTTAGAAAGTTTAGATGCACAAAAATTAAAAATTGTGGCTAATATTTCTACAACAAAATTAGCTTCTTTAGAAGATATTACCATTTATGGTGAAGATGAGGAATTGAAATTGACAGATGTTTTAGCCACTATTGCGGCAACAAAAACCTCAGTTCCAGATGCTAAAGCTGACGGTACAACATTGAAGAATTTCTTTTTAGAAGTTGCTCCAGGGCATGACCAAGAGAAAGTTTATACTTCTGATATGAAGAAAATTTTAACATGGTATCATTCATTAAAAGACATGCCTTTATTCACTGAAACTGCACCTAGCGCAGAAGTAGAAGGCGTAAAAGCGGATGATAAGCTTGATGCGAAGCCTAAAGCAGCACCAAAAGCTAAACCATCTAATGCAAAAGCACCTACTGCAAAATCATCGGCTCCTGCTAAAAAGGCAAGTATGACCAGCAAAAAAGGCGTTTAGTAGTATATTTTAAAAGTTATTATTGAAAAGCTAGTTCGAAAGAACTGGCTTTAGTTTATTAAATACCATAGTATAATTACCATAATTAATGAGATAATTATAGCAATTTTCATGTATTTGCGTTCTTTAGTGGTATCCGTTCTGAACTTATATTTTCGTTTATAATCACTGGGTAACATAATATTTTCTCCTTTCTTTAATGATGAAAAATGGGATGTTTTTCCATAAAAACTTGTTAGCTAAGCATGATGATAAGGTTCATTTTTTAAAATAGTAAAAGCCCTATACAATTGTTCTACAAAAAATAACCGCACCATTTGGTGAGAAAATGTCATGTCTGAAAGCGAAACGCTAGTATTAGCTCGTTTGTATATGCTTTCATCAAAACCATATGGGCCACCAATTATAAAAACCAAATTTTGTACACTACCAATCATTTGCTTATTTAAATATTCAGCAAAAGAAACTGAGCTATGTTTTTTGCCTTTTTCGTCTAATAATACTACAACATCTGTGGAATTTAGTTGCTTAGCAATAAACTCAGCCTCTTTATTTTTTTGCTGTGCTTCGGTTAAATTTTTAGTATTCTTAATGTCGGGAATAATTAAAGTAGTAAAATTGATGTAATGTTTTAATCTATTTAAATATTTATCAATCCCTTCAATAAGGTATTTGTCTTCAGTTTTGCCAACAGCTATTAAAGTTATTTTCAATGGATAATATTTTATTAAAGTTAAAGATCAAATTTACCTAATTATTTCGAACCAGTATAGTTGTGTTTTTGACTTATTAATAGTTTTGGTTGTTATTAACCTTTCTTAATATTAACTTAACAGGAATGTTAGACCTTAGCAATGTTTTAAGCAAATGAGTATGCTAACAGCGAAAGATTTTGGTGATGATTTTTTATGGGGTGTTGCTACAGCCGCTACTCAAATTGAAGGCGCAGCAAATACCTATGGAAGAGGAGCATCCATTTGGGATTCGTTTAGCAAAAGAAATGGCAAGATTAAAGGAGGTCATAACCCTGAAATTGCCTGCAATTTTTATCATCAGTATAAAACGGACATTGCTTTAGTTAAAACATTAGGATTTAAAATTTTCCGTTTTTCTATCTCATGGTCACGTATTCTGCCCGAAGGTACAGGCTCTATTAATCCAGAAGGAATACAATTTTATCACCATGTGATAGATGAATGTTTAAGACAAGATATTATTCCTTACGTTACCTTATATCATTGGGATTTACCTGAAGCTTTAGCTAAGCATGGTGGCTGGACTGCTTTCAGTATTAATGCAGATTTTAATGCTTTTGTGACAGTATGTGCTAAAACTTATGGCGACAAAGTTAAAAACTGGATCGTAATTAATGAACCTTTTGGTTTTACATCTTTAGGATACATGTTAGGTATTCATGCACCTGGTGAAACTGGATTAACCAATTTCTTTTCTGCTGTTAAACACACCGCTATAGCACAAGCAGATGGAGGTAAAATTTTAAGAGCTGAAGTGCAGAATGCAACTATTGGCACAACATTTTCTTGCTCAGAGATTATTCCATATACACAAAATGCAACAGATTTATCAGCTGCAAAGCGGATAGATTGTTTAATGAACCGTTTATTTATCGAGCCAACATTGGGGATGGGTTTCCCAACAGCAGGATGGGATGTGTTGGAGAAGTTTGCAGTTAGTCACTCTTTATGGCGTTATCAAGAAAGAATGGCTTTTGATTTTGATTACATTGGATTGCAAAATTATTTCCCTTTGGTGATAAAATACAATGCATTTATACCAGTAATCCAAGCTTGGGAAGTAAAGGCGAAAAACCGTAAGAAACCACATACTGCAATGGGTTGGGAAATTAATGCAGATAGTTTTTATCATATTATTAAACAGTTTGCAGCTTATCCGAAAATTAAAAATATAATGATTACCGAAAACGGCGCTGCCTTTCACGATAAATTGATCGCTGGTCGAGTACATGATGAAGAGCGGATTGCTTATTTTAAATTGTACCTAGAGGCTATGCTTAAGGCTAAAAATGAAGGTGTAAACATTACTGGCTATATGGCATGGACATTAATGGATAATTTTGAATGGGCAGAAGGGTATGATGCTCGTTTTGGGTTAGTGTACACTAATTTTAAAACCCAAGAGCGAACTATTAAAGACTCCGGGTTATGGTGGCAAGATTTTTTAAAGCCAACTAATTAAAAATAATCTAGCTTTGTACCATGGAAGATAAAATTGTAGTGTATAAAACGTTCGAAAACCCAATGGAAGCGAATATTATATTAACCCGACTAAAAGACGCTGGGTTTAATTGTTTCCTAACGGGAGAAAATACAGCATTGGTTTATCCTGTTTTTGATATTTCTGTAAGTGGAGTGCAATTACACGTTTTTGAAAATGAAGTTGGAGCGATTGATAAACTATTAGCTGAGGATGAGGCTTTGGACGGATTGTAAAACTGATGCCTTTGTAAGGGTGATAGAGAAGAATCTAATGCTTATAATAGATTCCTCGTTCCTAGGAATGACAATAAGCAAAAAAACCGTTTAGGATTAACTCTAAACGGTTTTTTTATGATTAGAAAATCAAATGCTACGATCTAGCAGCTGCTTCTCTTCTTATAATATTTAATGCGCCACCAGCTTTAAACCATTCAATTTGTTGTGCATTATAACTATGGTTAACACTAATAGTTTCACTAGTTCCATCTGAATGGTGTAAAACGATTTGTAAAGGTACACTTGGTGTAAAAGTGGTTAAACCAATAATATCTAATGTATCATCTTCGCGAATTTTGTCATAATCGTTTTTATCCGCAAAAGTTAAACCTAACATACCTTGTTTCTTCAAGTTAGTTTCGTGAATACGTGCAAAAGATTTAACCAATACAGCACGAACACCTAAGTGACGAGGTTCCATTGCAGCGTGTTCACGAGATGAACCTTCACCATAATTCTCATCACCTACAACTACAGAGCCTAAGCCTGCAGCTTTATAGGCACGTTGAGTTGCTGGAACTGGGCCATATTCGCCAGTTAATTCGTTTTTAACAGTATCAGTTTTGTCGTTAAAGTAGTTAACAGCGCCAATTAACATGTTATTAGAAATGTTATCTAAGTGGCCACGGAATTTTAACCAAGGTCCTGCCATAGAAATATGATCGGTAGTACATTTCCCTTTGGCTTTAATTAATAGTTTTAAGCCTTTTAAGTCAGTGCCTTCCCAAGGTGTAAATGGATCTAACAATTGTAAACGGTGTGAAGTTGGAGATACTAAAACCTGTACACCAGAACCATCGGCAGCCGGAGCTTGGAAACCTGCATCTTCAACAGCATAGCCATTTACTGGTAATTCATCGCCAACTGGTGGATCTAATTTTACTTGCTCACCTTTATCGTTTGTTAACGTATCTGTTAATGGATTGAAACCTAAATCACCTGCAATTGCAATAGCTGCAACAATTTCTGGAGAAGTTACAAACGCAAACGTATTTGGATTACCATCGGCACGTTTAGCGAAGTTTCTGTTAAAAGAGTGAACGATTGTATTTTTTTCTGCTTTCTCTGCACCAACTCTATCCCACATTCCAATACATGGACCACAAGCATTAGTAAAAATTGTAGCGTTCAAATTCTCGAAAGTTCCTAATAAACCATCGCGATTTGCAGTATAACGTACTTGTTCAGATCCAGGGTTTATACCAAATTCTGCTTTAGTAGTTAATCCTTTATCTATAGCTTGTTTTGCGATAGATGCAGCACGAGATAAATCTTCGTAAGATGAATTTGTACAAGAACCAATTAATCCCCATTCTACTTTTAATGGCCATCCATTAGCAACCGCAACTTCTTTCATTTGAGAAATAGGTGTAGCTAAATCTGGTGTGAAAGGGCCATTCAAGTAAGGTTCTAATTCATCTAAATTAATTTCTATTAATTGATCGAAATATTTTTCAGGATCTGCATACACTTCAGCATCACCAGTTAAGTGTTCTTTTATTTTATTTGCTTCATCAGCAACATCAGCACGATTAGTTGCACGTAAATAACGTTCCATGCTCTCATCGTAACCAAATGTAGAAGTAGTCGCCCCAACTTCTGCACCCATGTTACAAATTGTTCCCTTACCAGTACAGCTTAAGTTTTCAGCACCATCGCCAAAGTATTCTACAATAGCTCCAGTACCACCTTTTACAGTTAAAATACCAGCAACTTTTAAAATGACATCTTTAGCAGAAGTCCAACCGTTTAATTTACCAGTTAACTTTACCCCAATTAATTTAGGGAATTTAAGCTCCCAAGGTAAGCCAGCCATCACATCGCAAGCGTCAGCACCACCAACACCAATTGCAACCATTCCTAAACCGCCGGCATTTACGGTATGACTATCTGTTCCAATCATCATCCCCCCTGGGAAAGCATAATTTTCTAATACCACTTGATGAATAATTCCGGCACCAGGTTTCCAAAAACCAATACCATATTTATTAGAAACAGAAGCTAAGAAATCAAAAACCTCTTTGCTTTCTGTGTTAGCATGAGGTAAATCTATAGCAGCGCCGTCTTTAGCAGTAATTAAGTGATCGCAATGTACCGTAGAAGGAACAGCAACTTGTGGTCTACCAGCTTGCATAAATTGTAACAACGCCATTTGCGCTGTCGCATCTTGCATAGCAACTCTATCTGGTGCAAAATCTACATAATCAGTACCACGGATAAATGCTGTATTTGCATTTCCATCCCAAAGGTGTGTGTATAATATTTTCTCTGAAAGCGTTAAAGGTCTACCAACTACTTTACGAGCCGCTTCTATACGACTGCTAAAGTTTGCATACACCTTTTTAATCATTTCTATATCAAAAGCCATTGATAACTTGGTTTAAAGGTAATCTATTCGTCTAATTGAGAGCGAATTTACAAAAAAAATAGGCTTAATGGTATCATATCTATCTCCTAATTTTATTTAGCATTATTCTAAATAATTGATTACTCTTAAAGAAATGTAAATCCATTGTTCGCTATTGAACAGTTTTGTGCATTTACGAACAGTTATTTCGCTTGTTTAAAAGATAAAGTGTTGAAATTGAGTGATATTAAAAGGATTTATGATTTTGGCATAAACTTAGCCTATAGGCTCGATGTTAAAGTGTGCCAAATTGGTACCCTTTTTCACTTAAATATTTTAATACTTTTGGAAGGGTATGGTGTAAACGATCAAAAGCTTTTAAGCTATCATGAAAAACGATAATAGAGCCGTTTTGAGTATTTTTGATAACGTTTTGATAACATTTTTCTGGAGAGAGTTTGAGATCGAAATCGCCGCTAAGAACATCCCACATTACAATTTGTAGTTGGCGTTTTTCGGTCTGAGCTTTGAGAACTAAAAAATGAGAACTGAAAACTGATTTCAGTTTACTGATTTGACTTTTCTTAACTCTTCCGTAAGGTGGACGAAATAAGTTAGTTTGTGTAAGTTGTTGGCATTTTAGTATGTTTTGAATGTAGGTTTCATCATCGGTTTTCCATCCTTTTAGGTGATTAAAAGTATGGTTTCCAATAGCATGACCTTCATTCTTTATTCGTTCAAATACCGATGGATGTTTGCTAATATTATCTCCAATACAAAAGAAAGTGGCTTTTATACCAAAGCTTTTTAAAGTATTTAATACAAAGTCTGTAACATTGGGTATAGGTCCATCGTCAAAGGTTAAATAAACAATTTTTTCCGAGCGGGATTTGTTCCATGTTAAAGATGGATAAAACCATTTGAGTAAAAGTGGAGATTTAACTAGGTACATACCCAAAAGTAATATTTAGGTTGCACTTAAGAAATTTAAAAAATCAATTAATTGTTTATTTATTATTGTGAAACTAATTTTTATGAAACAAGTTGCCAATTTTAGCTTTTTAACCAAGCTTACATTTATTTTATCTTTAGTTATAACGGGGTTTAGCCAAAAAAGCTTTGCGCAAGAAGTAATTACTATACAACAAGCTGTAGATAAAACGCTAACTAATAATTTACAAGTTAAACAGGCTAACTTTAGTGAAAGTCTATCTGATATCAATCTAAAGCAATCTAAATATGCTTTGCTTCCAACCTTAGGTGCAAATTTATCTCAAGATATGCGTTGGGGACGTAATAATCAGGGTGCATCTGGTGTTTATGAAAACACCCAGAATTATAGTGTAAATGGTGGTGCAAGTTCTAACGTTGATCTATTTAGCGGTTTAACAAAAATGAACCAAATCAAACAAAATAAGGTTTTACTTGAGGCTAGTAAAACAAATACTAGCAAGATCAAAAACGATTTAATTCTATCTGTAATTACTTCATATCTTCAAATACTTTACAATAAAGATTTTTTAAAGGCCGCAAACGATCAATTAACAGTAGCTAAACAACAATTAAATCAGCAACAACAATTATTGGATGTGGGGAACAAGACATTGGCAGATCTTTCACAAGCTAAATCTCAAGTTGCAACAGCTGAATTAAATGCCACTAATGCAGAAAATGCATTATCGATTTCTTATTTAACATTAGCACAATTGATGGATATTCCTTCATCAACAGTGTATGATGTGCAAGCTCCTGTTATCGATAACATAAACACTCCAAATGGAAAATACAATGCAGAGGAGATTTATACAAATGCAAGTGCTATGTTCCCAGATATCAAATTAGCAAGTTTGAATACAGAAGCCGCAAAAATTGCTGTTAAAATTGCTAAAGGAAATTTGTTGCCAACACTTTCATTTAATGCGAGCTATGGAACAGGTTATTTTTACAATTATAATTTTAATCCACAATACCCAAATCCATCGTTTTCAAATCAATTGAGTAATAATATCTCAAAAGGTATCGGTATGAGTTTATCTATTCCGATATTTAATGGACTTCAGATAAAATCTAATTATAGAAGGGCTAAAATAAATTTGATGCAAACTGAAACTGAGGAGCAGTTGGCAAAAAATAACCTGAATAAAGTTATTTATCAGGCAGTTGCAGATTTAAAAGCGGCAGAAGGCCGTTATGCATCTACAACTAATGCATTTACAGCACAAAAGGATGCATATTATGTAATAGAACAACGTTACAACGTAGGCTTGGTAAATTCGTTAGATTATAGCACTGCTTTAACAAATAAAAACAAAGCAGAAATAGATATGATACAAGCTAAATATGATTTAATATTTAGAGCTAAAGTGATTGACTACTATTTGGGTAAACAAATTGTATTTTAATAAAAGAAAATAAATAATACTTATACATAATTATGAAACTTAAACACATTTTAATTGGCGTTGGTGTACTACTTGTACTGTTAATAGTTGCAAAATTTACAGGCCTTATTGGTGGCGAACAAATTGAAAAAGTAACTGTAGAAAAAGCAGGCAGTAAAAAAGTAGTAGAAACAGTAACTGCAAGTGGAAAAATACAACCAGAAACAGAAGTTAAATTAAGTTCGGAAGTTTCAGGAGAAGTTACTCAGCTTTTAGTTAAAGAAGGCGATGTAGTTAAGAAAGGTCAATTACTTTGTAAAGTTAGACCAGACGTTTTGCAATCTGGTTATGAAAGAGCAGTTGCTTCATACAACTCTCAAAAAGCAAGTGTTGCAGCTTCTCAACAACAGTTAATCCAAACACAAGCCAATTTTGTAAATGCAGAGGCTACTTACAAACGTAATGTGGAATTGTACAATAAAAAAGTTATTTCTGCTGCAGAATTTGATGCGGCAAAAGCAGCTTATTTAACTGCAAAAGCAAATTTGGCGAGCGCAAAAGAAAACGTTACTGGTGCAAAATTTGGTTTAGAGCAAAACGGTGCAAATGTTAAAGAAGCAGGTGCAAACTTAGCTAAAACAACCATTTATTCTCCAGTTGATGGTGTGGTTTCTAAATTGTCAATTGAATTAGGAGATCGTATTTTGGGAACTTCGCAAATGGCAGGTACAGAAATTATGCGCATATCTAATTTAACAACCATGGAAGTAAATGTGGATGTAAATGAGAATGATATTAACCGTGTAAATGTAGGCGATAGCGCTACAGTTGAGGTTGATGCTTTTGCAGATAAGAAATTTAAAGGTGTAGTTACCGAAATTGCAAGCTCATCAACTAGCGTAGGTACTGCAACTACTTCTGTAGATCAGGTAACTAACTTCTCTGTAAAAGTTCGTTTAATCGCAGATTCATATAGCGCTGTTAAAGGAGGTGCAAAAGATTTGCCATCTCCATTTAGACCAGGTCTTTCTGCAACGGTAGATATTGAAAGCGAATCGGTAACTGGATTAGCAGTTCCTATTCAGTCTGTATTTACTAGCGATAAGGATAAATCTACTGATCCAATGGCAAATGCAGGAAATGATCAAAATCAGGATAAACAAAAAACGAAATTGACTGATAAAAAAGTTAAACAGTTTGTGTATTTATTCGATAGCAAAACATCTACTGTAAAACAGGCTGAAGTAACAACTGGTATTCAGAACGATCAATTTATAATTGTTAAAACAGGATTAAAAGATGGTCAAGAAATTGTTTCTGGTCCATACTCTGCCATTCAGAACAAGCTTAAAGATGGAATGAAAGTAGAGAAAACCACTAAGGATAAGCTATTTACTACTGAGAAGAAAAAGTAATATCCAAAATCATATTTATTAAGTATTTTTGACGCTTAGGTAAGGTTTAAAATAAATGCTCGTGTAGTAATTTATTTTAAACCTTTTGCCTTTAGAATAGTTTTGAGCATACGTATTTGCTCTTATTCTTAACCTTAATAATTATGATACCTAAAATTGCAATGATTGGTGGCGGAAGTTGGGCTACCGCGATTATTAAAATGTTGTCGGATAATTTTGCTGAAAAAGAAATTTTTTGGTGGATGCGAAATGAAGAAGCGATATCGCATATTAAAGCATTTAAACACAATCCTAATTATCTAAGTTCTGTAGAAATTAAAGTACCTCAAGAAAATATCTCATCAGATATTTGTAGCATTATCGAAGCGGCTGATTATCTGATTTTAAATGTTCCAGCGGCTTTTTTAAAGGAAAGTTTAAAGGATGTAAAGCCAGAAGATTTAAAAGGAAAGAAAATTGTTTCGGCCATTAAAGGTATTGTGCCAGATGAAAATCAAATCATTGGTGAATTTATTCATGAAAAGTATAATGTTCCACTAACGGATATTCTGGTAATTAGCGGACCTTGCCATGCAGAAGAAGTTGCGCTTGAGAAACTATCTTATTTAACCATTGCAAGTGTAGACGTTGATTTAGCTGATCGTTTTGCCAAGTTTTTAAATACTAGATATATCAAAACCAATGTATCTGATGATATTTTTGGAACAGAATACGCTGCGGTATTGAAGAATATTTATGCAGTAGCGAGTGGGATTTGTCATGGATTAGGCTATGGTGATAATTTTCAAGCAGTGTTAATTTCTAATGCGATAAAGGAAATAAAAGATTTTGTTGATGCAGTCCATCCAATAGATAGGGACATTAAGGAATCAGCATATTTAGGTGATTTATTGGTAACTGCATATTCGCAATTTAGCCGTAATCGCACTTTTGGGAACATGATAGGGAAGGGTTATACCGTTAAATCTGCCCAATTAGAAATGAATATGATTGCTGAAGGGTATTACGCAGCGACTTGCATGCACCACATCAATAAAAAATATAAAGTTGAAATGCCCATCAGTCGTGCCGTGTATGCTATTTTGTATGAAAAACATTCTCCCCATATTGAAATGGCATTGCTGACAGAGAAGTTGAAGTAAGAGATATTCCAAAGATTTTCTTTTCAGACAGATTTTGAAACAATACGTTATCAACGCTGTTATATATGAAAATGAAATGCTATGAAAACGAAAAAATATTTAATAGGTAGTTTGGCTGCCATGGCAATGATCGCTTCAGTGAGCTTTAATGCAAGTGCCCAAGAGAAAAAAACTGAAGCTGGGAAAGTATTACAAAAAACAGGAAAAGCTGTTAAAAGTGTAGGGAATAAAACTGCTGAGGTTGCCGTAAAAGGTACAGCAAAAGTTGTTGATGCAAAATTTAAAGGTAAAATGGCGCCAGATGGTTCTGATGTTTATATTGATGGTAAAAACAATAAATATTACATCAATAGCAAAGGAGCTAAGATTTATTTAAAAGCTAGTCAGATTAGAAATAGACCAGCTGAGAAGTAATTTGGAAATGTGTAGTGTAAACCAAAAAAGCCTCGACAATTTGTCGAGGCTTTTTTGGTTTTATAAGGTTTGTGAAGATTAAGATCTACGTCTTCTTTCGCCACTACCGCCTTCGCGTCTTCCGCTACCGCCAGTATTTCCACCTTTATCATCACGGCTACGACCAGAGAAATCTCTGAAACCCCCACCGCTGTTACCACCTTCACGTCTTCCGCTACCACCGCTGCTTCTTCTGTCTCCGCCACCACTTCTTCTCTCTCCACCAAAGCCACCGCCACCGCTTCTTCTTTCGCCACCACTAAAGCCACCTCTTCTCTCACCACCACCTCTTCTTTCACCGCCATCACCTCTACCACCGACTGGTGCATCACCGCTTTTTTCAATTCTTACTTCACGATTGTTAAATTTAATATCTTTAAAGTTGGTAAATAAAGCGTCAACAGTATCATTTTCTACTTCAATGAATGAATAAACACCTTTCAAATCTATTTTACCAACTGCTTTACCAGAAATTTTGCCATTGTTACATACAAAACCTAATAAATCACCTCTTGTAAAATCGTCTACAGAACCTACATTGATAAATAAACGAGTATAATTACTGTTGTCAAAGTTTCTGCCACCACGTTCTCCGCGTTCACCTCTTTCGCCACGTTCACCTCTTTCGCTACGCTCATCAGGTGCGTTTAAATCAGGTGCTTTAGAATAGTAATCTAAGAAACGATTAAACTCTAATGAAGCGAATTTTTTGATTACTTCTTCTTTGCTTAATTCTGCAAATTCATCCATAATGCGAGGAATATACTGATCAATTTGCTCATTATTTACTTCCACATTATGAACTTTGTGAATTAAAGAGAACAATTGTTTTTCGCAAACATCAAAACCTGTAGGTAATTCTGCTTTTGTAAATTGTTTACCAATAATCCGTTCAATCTGACGAATTTTGCCAATTTCTTTTGAGTTAACGATACAGATGGAAATACCAGTTTTACCAGCACGACCAGTACGGCCAGAGCGGTGAGTATAACTTTCTATTTCGTCAGGTAAAGAATAATTGATAACGTGAGTTACGTTGTTTACATCGATACCACGAGCTGCAACATCGGTAGCAATTAATAATTGCATGTTTCGATCGCGGAAACGTTGCATTACTTTATCACGTTGTTGTTGAGATAAATCTCCGTGTAATGAATCCCGCATTGTAGCCATCTTTAATTAAGTGCTCAGCAACATCTTGAGTATCCAATTTGGTTTTACAAAATACTACAGCAAAAATTTCAGGGTTAAAATCTACAATACGTTTTAAGGCAGCATATTTATCACGAGCACGAACAATATAATATTCGTGTTCAATGTTTACGTTACCTGTGTTTTTTGTGCCCATGGTTAATTCTACAGGATTTTCCATGTAGTTTCTTGCAATGCGACGAACCTCTGGAGGCATAGTTGCAGAGAATAACCATGTTTTTTTATCATCTGGAGTAGTTGATAAAATGTCGTTAATGTCTTCTTGGAAGCCCATGTTCAACATTTCGTCGGCTTCATCCAATACTACATATTTAACGCTAGAGAAATCAATGGCTTTACGGCCAATAATATCTAACATACGGCCGGGCGTGGCCACTACTATTTGTACGCCATTGCGTATTTCACGTAGTTGTTGCATAATGTTAGCGCCACCGTAAACGGCAACCACGTGTGCATTAGGCGTGTTTTTTGAGAAATTCTTGATGTCGTTTGTAATCTGTAGACATAGCTCACGCGTTGGGCACAAAATTAGTGCTTGCGGCTTATTGCTCTTAAAGTCTATTAATTCTAACAGCGGCAATCCAAATGCGGCTGTTTTTCCTGTTCCTGTTTGGGCCAAACCAACAAAATCGTTATTGCCTTCTAACAGTACAGGAATAGATTGCTCCTGAATAGGCGTAGGGTTTTCAAAACCTAGCTCTTTTACGGCACTAACAACGTCATCACTTATCCCCAATTTACTAAATGGGTTTATCATTATAACATTTTTTAATTAAGCCGCAAAGGTACGGTTAATAATCGGTATTTTACAGAGTGTCAAGCAAATAGTTTAAGAAAGGAATTTGTTGATAAAGAGAGGGTTGAGGTTTTTTAATTTATTTGGCCGACCATATTTCACCTTGCCAGCTAGTTTTGATAGATTTTGCTTGATTAAAAAAAGAGGTTTTGAATTTTTCGCTTGAAATAAAGTGGTTTATTCGTTCGGTTAGATGTTCAAATACTTGTGCCCTTGTCAATCCTTGATGTTCACTTTTGGGTAAATTAAAATACATCTCATCAGGGGTATATTCAATCTTAACTCGCTGATGTGTGTTAGAAATTTTGTAAGTATTTGTTCCAGTTAATGCAAGTATACATTCGTCATCTCCCTCAAACACATCAATATGATAGGTTGAAATTTCTTTTTTTGGTTTTTCGTTATCAACAATAAAACTTAACCATTCATTTACTGTCTTAAAGCGAGATGTAAATACTGGAGGAGGTGGTTCTACATCATCTTCTTCCACTGTAAAGGATCCATTTATTACCTGAATTGGTTCTTCATCTTTCATTATTTTATTGTGATTACAAGCTGTGAAAAAAGCTACAATGAATAGAATTAAAATGAAATGCAAGACTTCTCATAATGTGACTTAGGCTTCTTTAAATATACAAGTTACAAATGATAATTTGTTTTGATAGAAAGGTCAAATTAAATCCCTTTCAGCATATGTGCTAATATAGGTTCACATTTTTCCTTGCAACATGGATAAAATTCTTTGTGTTTCCAAGTAGCAGATTTTGGCGATAATCCCCACCAAAACTCTGTTAAAGCTAAAGGTTTCAATTGGTGTTGAAAAGCATATTGCAGCAATTTTGGCCCAGCACATTCTCCTGCACCTGCGGGAGGATTTTTATAGCCTGCACTTTTAAAAATAGCTATTAAACTTTTTTCTTCGCCAGCTTGATTTAAAAAATAGTATTGATTAAATATTTCCTTTTGCAAAGCAATAGAATGTTGCTTGCGTCTGGATTTTAATTTGCTGACTTCTTCCTTATTATTTTCAGCGCTTAATTCTTTTATATTTAGATTAATCGCATCTAATTCTTTCATTCCTTTATTAAGGAAGCTGTTTTCTGTCAATAAATCAACTATCGGTGGAACAAATTTTGAATGACTATTCGAACCAGCTAATTTTCCAGAAAACGCTACTAAATATCCAATTTCATTTTTTGGATTGCGCACCACCAAAACACCAAACATTTTGCCAATTACCGCTCCATTTTCATCATTTAAACCAAAATTATGTAGCCATTCTTTTTGATTTTGTAAATGATTTTGTAATTCCTTAGCCGCAATTAAACAAAGTGGATGAGGTTCAAAATCTTGCATTAACATAAATTTTGCGGGCAAAGCATAGTCTTGTATTGTTTGCGCAAAATTGATGAAGCAGTTTGTCATTACCTCAATCTATCTGCAGATCTCAATAATTTCTCATCATTATTAATTCCCCTTATGGCTAAAATGATAAAAAAGATGGCAATAACTGGTAAAAACATACCTGCGCTATAATTTGCTGTTTCTAATCCTTCTGGAATTTTTTTAGCGTATTGACTACACCAAAAAGATAATCCAATAACTAAAACCGCCGATGCAATGCAAATTCTCTTCTGAATAGTTCTTTTTTTGAAGTTAAAAATATTAACAAAACACATAATTGCAACTGCAATAGTGCTTATAAATAACGGTAAAAAAGATTCAACTTGCGTAGTATGGTCACCAGTTTTCTGATATAAACCACTTGCAATGATGTAATATTCTGCACCGCCAGTATTTGCGATAACCATGGGAATAAAAAGTAGACAGCAAATGGTTACGGCTGCCAATAAAAGCCATATCGATTGTATTCTTTGTATCATAAGTCTGAAATATTTTAACAAATATAGATTAAAAGGTAAATAGTAGGATGTGCAAATAGGTAGAAAAAAGTATTTTTGTGACCTTGAGATATTTTATAGAATTAAGTTATGATGGTACAGATTTCCACGGTTGGCAAACACAACCTAACGGAATAACTGTGCAAGAGTGTTTAGATAAAGCTTTAACTACTTGTTTTAGACAAAATATTACTTCACTCGGCTGCGGTAGAACTGATGCCGGCGTACATGCGACTCAATTTTATGCGCATTTTGATGTGGTTGATTTACCTGAAACAACAGTTGTTAATGCTGTCACAAGTATTAATGCATTATTGCCTTATAGTATTGCTATAAAACAGATATTAACTGTAAATAATGAGGCGCATGCTCGATTTGATGCTACTGCCCGAGCATATCAATATCATCTACACTTTGAAAAAGATCCATTTAAAATCAATCGCTCATGGATGTTTAAAGGAGAATTGAATTTAGATAAAATGAATGAAGCAGCTCAATTATTATTGAATTTTACTGATTTCTCTTGCTTTAGCAAATCTAAAACCCAAACCTTTACGAACAATTGTAAAATAACAAAAGCCAATTTTGAAAAGATAGAAGGAGGACTAATTTTCACTATTAAAGCCGATCGCTTTCTAAGAAATATGGTAAGAGCAATTGTTGGAACCTTAATTTTAGTGGGTAAAGGAGATATTGAAATAGCAGAAGTAGCACAGATTATAGAAAGTAAAAACAGAAGTAATGCAGGGCAATCTGTACCGGCTTGTGGATTGTATCTAGTAGCAATTGAATATCCATTTATTCAAGCATTAAAAAACTAAAAGAATGTCTAAAATAACAGGAGATGCGTTTAATGTTAATTTACTTAAAAGAGTTTTTGAGTATGTAAAACCGTATCGAAAAACATTTGTATGGTCGGTGGTTTTAACACTCTCACTAGCAATTATTACTCCTGTTAGACCATTTTTAATAGGATATGCACTGGATAAATTTATCCTTTTAGGAAATTACAAAGGCTTGGTACAAATGACCATTTTAATGGTGGTTTTACTGCTTTTGCAAACGGTAATTCAATACAGCCAAACCTTACTGACCAATACTTTAGGTCAATCAGCTATTAAAGATTTAAGAATAAATGTGTTTAATCATATTAGCCGTTTACGGCTTAAATATTTCGATCAAACACCAATTGGACAATTAATTACTCGAACAGTATCTGATTTGGAAACTATAGCAGATATTTTCTCGGAAGGATTAATTGCAATGGTGGGCGATTTATTACAAGTAGTGGTAATTATAGCTTGTATGTTATGGATAGATTGGGAATTAACACTCATTGTTTTATTGCCAATTCCATTTTTAATTGTTGCTACTCGTATTTTTCAAAAGTCTATTAAAGTTGCTTTTCAAGAAATTAGAACGGAAGTTTCCAATTTAAATACCTATTTGCAGGAACATATCAGTGGAATTTCCATTATCCAATATTTTGCTAGAGAAGAACAAGAATATAATAAGTTTAAAAAAATTAATTCTCGTTACCGTGATGCCAATATACGCTCGAATTGGTATTATTCTATTTTCTTTCCGGTTGTTGAGCTTATTTCTGCCTTGTCTTTAGGCTTATTGATTTGGTATGGGTCTAAAATGATTTTAGAAAAACCACTTGATGTTGAACCAGGAACAATTACAACGTTTATTATGTTTATCAACATGCTTTTTAGGCCGATTAGAGAGCTTGCCGATAAATTTAACACCTTGCAAATGGGTATGGTTGGGGCAGAACGTGTGTTTAAAGTTTTAGATACCAAAGAAACCACAGAAAATAAAGGGACATATACCCCAGAAAAAATGCAAGGAGCCATTAGCTTTGATAAAGTTTGGTTTAGTTATAATCAGGATGGAGAAATTGAACAAGAAAATTATGTGCTAAAAGATATTTCTTTCGAGGTAAAAGCAGGTCAAACTGTTGCTTTAGTGGGCGCAACTGGCGCAGGTAAATCGTCAACTATCAATATTTTAAATCGTTTCTACGAAATACAAAAAGGCGAAATTAAAGTAGATGGTATACCTATTAAAGCATATGAATTAGGTTATTTACGTAGCCATATAGCCACAGTATTACAAGATGTTTTTCTATTTTCGGATACAATTTTCAATAATATAACGCTTAACAACCCATCAATTACGTTTGATGAAGTGGTTGATGCCGCTAAAAAAGTGGGCGCTCATGATTTTATCGAACGCTTACCAGGAGGTTATCATTACAATGTGATGGAACGTGGGGCAACACTTTCTGCAGGGCAGGCTCAACTCATTTCATTTATTAGAGCGTTAGTTTATCAACCTTCAATTTTGGTGCTTGATGAAGCTACTTCATCGGTTGATACCGAAACAGAAATGTTAATACAAAGTGCTATAGAAAAATTAATGCAAGGCAGAACATCCATTGTAATTGCACACCGTTTATCTACCATTCAAAAAGCCAATTTAATTATCGTATTAGATAAAGGAGAAATTAAGGAAAAGGGTACACATCAACAATTGTTGAAACTAGATGGTTATTATAAACGTTTGTACGATTTACAATTTTCATCAGTAGGTATCGCTAAAAATTAATTTATTTAATCAACTGATCTTCAATAACAGTTTTCGTTACCGTAGTACCGCTAGTTACTGTAGTTTCTGTAGACAAGCCAATACTTGTATTTCTGACAAAACTCAATTTTTGCGTATATGCAGGAGTTCCTGAAAAAGTAATGTTATCACCTGTCGCATCAATACTATACGTTCTAGTCGTGATTGCAGTTTTATTCTGTTTAACTACTTTTCCATCGGCACTAAAAACTAAAGTATCAATCGGATTGTATTTTACCGTATCAGGGTTACCAGCAACATTATTGGTGTAAATTGTTTTTATGGTGTACTTAAGCGGCCACTTACCAATTAGTTGTTTTTGCACCAATTCTTTCGCATCAAAATCTTCTTTTTTACAGGCGTAAATAGTAAACGTTAAGCCAGCTAGAAAGATCATTACTAGATTCAATTTTTTCATGGTAATCACAAAGATAATGTATTAGTTCATTTGTTCAAGGCTCATAAAGCATAGTACGTTATACTAATGACCAATAAACAATACTATCTTATCCAATGCAGATGTAATTTCTTAAAAAATAGGATGTCAATAAAAAATGTTCCTATCTTCAATTCTTATTCAACTAAAATGAAGTCAATTTTATCTAATTTAACCTTTCAAGTTTTAGTAGCCATCACTTTAGGCGTTTTAATGGGCGTTTTTTATCCCGCATTTGCCCCTCATGCAGAGTTAATTAGCAAGAGTTTCATTAACATGATTAGCATGTTAATTGCCCCAATTATATTTTTCACTATTGTTTTAGGTATTGCTCACATGGGTGATATGAAAAAAGTTGGTCGAGTTGGTGGTAAGGCATTATTGTATTTTGAAATCGTAACGACCATTGCCATTATCATCGGTTTGGTAGTCGCCAATGTTTTAAAACCAGGTATAAATGTGCAAGTGCCACCAGGCGATGTTGCTAAAATTGCTACTTATACTGCACAAGCTGGAGAAATTAACTGGTTAGAATTTATTGCTCATATCATCCCTAAGAATATTTTTGAAGCGTTTACCAAAGGTGAAATTTTACAGATCTTATTCTTTGCTATTTTATTTGGCTATGGTTTAAGTAAGATGGGAGAAAAAGGTCATTCTCTAATTAGTAGCTTCGATAAAATTTCAAAAGTATTATTCAACATTATGAAAGTGGTGATGCGCTTTGCGCCAATTGGTGCTTTCGGTGGAATGGCTTTTAGTGTTGGCAAATATGGTTTAGGTACATTATTGCCAATGGCAAAACTGATGGGTTCGGTTTATCTAACCTGTTTCTTATTTATTTTTGTAATATTAAATGGTATTTGTAGGTATTACAAATTCAGTTTGTGGCAATATTTAAAATACATCCGACAAGAAATATTAATTGTTTTAGGTACATCTTCATCAGAATCGGTACTGCCAAGTATGATGAAAAAGATGGAAGATATCGGTTGTGATAAATCTGTAGTAGGCTTAGTTATCCCGACAGGCTATTCTTTTAACCTGGATGGTACAGCTATTTATTTAGCAATGGCAGTGATCTTTTTAACCCAAGTTTTTAATGTTGATTTATCCATTGGTGAACAGATTTCCATCATGGCTGTATTGATGGTTACTTCAAAAGGAGCGGCAGGTGTTACGGGAAGTGGATTTATTGTGTTGGCTAGTACACTTACGGCTTTAAAAATTATGCCGGTAGAACATATTGCGATTTTATTAGGTGTTGATCGCTTTATGAGTGAAGCAAGAGCAATTACCAACATGATTGGAAATGGAATTGCCACTATTGTTATCGCTAAAAGTGAAAATGAATTTGATCAACAAAAATATTTAAAAGCAGTTAGCCCTGCATCAATAGAAAAAGCAGAGGAAGATCATTTTTAATCTTTATCATCCATCACCCTGAATTTATTTCAGGGTCTTTCCTGCAAGTTAGGTGCTAAAATAAATTCAGCATGATGAAGGTTATAAAAGAGCTTATTCAACTCATTTACTTCTTCCCGTAAACAATTAGAATCGTTAAATCAGTATTTGGGTCTGGTTCTATGCCATGAGAGCTTCCTGGTCTGGTTAAAATTGCATCGCCAGGTTTTACCGAGAAAGTTTCGCCATTCATTTTCATCTTACCGGTACCGCTCAACACATAATAAATTTCATCCTCCTTTTGTAAGTGATAACCAATTGATGAACCCGCTTTTAATGTTCTTTTTCTGAAAGCTGTTTTTAAGTTTTTAGCATCACCAAAAAAGTTATACCCAATAGTTTTACCTCCACCATTGTGTGTGCCAGATTCTTCTTTGGCAACATTTACATCATTTTGTAGTATATATTTACTGGTATCTATTGTTTGTGATTTAGCAGTATGCTGAAAAACACATAGAAAAGCTGTACAAAATAAAACGGAGTAAAAGCGAGGGGAGATTTTCATTGAGTATGATTCTGTTTAGAATAAAAATAGACATTTGAACTTTATTTGTCAAAGTATATGTTTAAACAAATAAATCTGCAATAACTTTCTTAAGAAAAAAATGTGATTTCTTTTTCATCTTCTTAATGTCAAACCTGAAAATAATTAATAAACTGGGTATTAGTTGAGACGGACTTAGTTCGGATTTTGTTCGGGGTTTGGTCGGACTTGTGACAATTGAGTCCGAAGGAACTCCGTTTTAACTGCGACTAAAGTATGAGTTATGATTAACATGAGTTATTCTTGTTCATCAATCTGATAAATTTAAATTTTAGTTGTTATCACTCCTTTTTTTAGTGGATTGTATCTACTGCAAGGCTGTTTAATAAGTGCATAGTATCAGCATACTAGTAATAAATACCGATATAAGAAATTATCTGCCAATTGCATTTGACAATCCATTTCAATTACCTTAGATTTGCACAAAAAAATAGATATAATGAGTGTTTTAGTAAATAAAGATTCAAAAGTAATTGTTCAAGGGTTTACCGGTAATGAAGGTACGTACCATGCAGAGCAAATGATAGCATACGGTACAAACGTTGTTGGCGGGGTAACACCTGGTAAAGGCGGTCAAACGCACTTAGACAGACCAGTATTTAACACTGTAAAAGACGCTGTTGATAAGGCTGGTGCTAATGTATCTATTATATTTGTACCACCTGCATTTGCTGCAGATGCAATTATGGAAGCTGCAGAAGCTGGTATTAAAGTTATCGTGTGTATTACAGAAGGTATTCCAACTAAGGATATGATTGCTGTAAAATCTTATATAAAAGGTAGAGATTGCCGTTTAATTGGCCCTAACTGTCCAGGTGTAATTACTGCTGATGAAGCTAAAATTGGTATTATGCCAGGCTTTATTTTCAAAAAAGGTACAGTTGGTGTAGTTTCTAAATCAGGTACGTTAACTTACGAGGCGGTAGATCAAGTAGTAAAAGCTGGTTTGGGTATTACAACTGCAATTGGTATTGGCGGTGATCCAATTATCGGAACAACGACTAAAGAAGCTGTAGAATTGTTAATGAACGATCCAGAAACTGAAGGTATCATTATGATTGGTGAAATTGGTGGTGGCATGGAAGCTGAAGCTGCATTGTGGATTAAAGCAAATGGCACTAAACCAGTTGTAGGTTTCATCGCTGGTCAAACTGCGCCTCCAGGACGTAGAATGGGTCATGCTGGTGCAATTGTTGGCGGTGCCGATGATACTGCAGCTGCTAAAATGAAAATTATGGCAGAGTGCGGAATTATTGTAGTAGAAAGCCCAGCAGAAATTGGTGAAGCAATGGCGAATGCGCTAAAAAAATAAAATTGATTTTTTAAATCTTTTAAAAGCGTTCCATACTATGGAACGCTTTTTTTGTGCCTAAAAAGTTATCAAAACCTTACGTTTGCATGAAAAACAAAGTCTTGCAATTAGTTATATTTGTTAAGCGAGATAAAATCCAAATGTTAACGCAAAACGTATATGTTTAAAAGCATAACACACATGAAAAGAACAATCAATAAAACAGTATTTGCATTAAGTCTGTTATTTTTAACAAGCTTAGTTGCTTGCGCACAAAAACAAGAAAAAACACCTCCATCTAAAACTACTAAGAAAATGGAATACAATAAATTAACCAAAGAAGAAGAAGACGTAATTGTTCGTAAAGGAACAGAATACCCAGGAACGGGTAAATATGATAAGTTTAATGAAAAGGGCACTTACACCTGCAAACGTTGCAATGCGGCGTTGTATAAATCAGATTCTAAATTTGATGCACATTGTGGATGGCCATCTTTTGATGATGAAATTAAAGGTGCAGTAAAACGTGTGCCAGATGCTGATGGACAACGTACAGAGATTGTTTGTGCAAATTGTGGCGCTCACTTAGGCCACGTATTTGTAGGCGAAGGTTTAACTTCTAAGAACACACGTCATTGTGTAAATTCAATTTCAATGAACTTTGTGCCTGATAAAAAATAAGTCGAAAAATCGATTTTATAAATGCTCAGATTAATCTGGGCATTTTTTTTGCTTGTAGGGACGATGAATAAATGAGCTTTTATGTAAATAGAACTCATTTTGTATATTTGATTTACCTATGAGAAATAAAATGAAACTTTTGCTGCTCTTTTGCATTGCTTCCTTGACAGTAAAAGCCACATCTTTACCAACAAAACACCCCGATACTGTTGTAAAAACTATTTTTACATCTTATTATGCTAAAAAATTTGAAGGCCGAAAAACATCAAGTGGCGAAAGGTATAGAGGAGCGAAATTAACGGCTGCTCATCTTACTCTTCCTTTTGGTACATTAATTACGGTGAGAAATTTAGTGAATGGCAAAACGGTTACTGTTAGAGTAAACGATCGGGGACCACATAGCAAGAAATTTTCATTAGACTTATCGCAGTCAGCGGCCAAAGCCATAGGCATTTATAGACTAGGTTATGCCAAAGTAGAAATCACATATGTGCTCCCTAAATAATTTTAATAATTCTCGTGTTATAACACATTTTTTAAAATTATTAACACTCGTTTTGATTCTCTAAGTCCTTAAAAAGAAATAATTAGCTTTTTTCTAAGTTGTTTATGACCAAATTTTGATGAGAATTTCCATTCAAATCAACAACATGTTAACAACTTTGTAACTCAAAAAATCGCTCAACTTCTATATTTGTTAAAGAAAGTTCTTTAAAGGAATCCACTCAAAATATTATTTAAATACTTAATATTTAGTTGTTTAAAAAGCGTTAAAAATTCAATGTTTTTTAAATGTTTTAGCTAAGTACTTGTGATGTTGGCGGCGTGATTTTGATAAAGCTTTTAGGTTAAGGGGTTTAACAGTTTTTAGGGATAACAGCAGACTTGCACTAAAACTAGAAAACCTATAGTAACAATTTCTAAACGTTAAAAAACTAAACTATGCAGCAAGAACAAGAATTATTATTAAAAGAAAACAAAGATCGTTTTGTTCTACTCCCAATTAAATATCCAGCCATTTGGGAGATGTATAAAAAAAGTGAGGCAAGTTTTTGGACAGCAGAAGAAATTGACTTATCCGATGATCAAAAACATTGGGATAATTTAAATGATGGCGAAAGACATTTCATTTCTCACATTTTAGCTTTTTTCTCTGCTAGTGATGGTATTGTAAACGAAAACTTAGCTGTTAACTTTATGAGCGAGGTGCAGTTACCAGAAGCACGTTGTTTTTATGGTTTCCAAATTATGATGGAAAACATCCATGCTGAAACGTATGCGTTGTTAATTGACACGTACATTAAAGATCCAGATGAAAAAGATCGTTTATTCCATGCAATTGATACTGTTCCGGCGGTGAAAAGAAAAGCAGAATGGGCTTTACGTTGGATTGAAAACGGAACTTTTGCAGAACGTTTAGTTGCTTTTGCTGCGGTAGAAGGAATTTTCTTTAGCGGTAGTTTTTGTTCTATCTTTTGGTTGAAAAAACGTGGTTTAATGCCAGGCTTGACGTTTAGTAACGAATTAATTTCTAGAGATGAGGGTATGCACTGCGAATTTGCTTGTTTGCTATACAGTATGCTAGAAAATAAATTGAGCGAAAAACAAGTGCATGATATTATTCGCGATGCAGTAGAAATTGAAAAAGAATTTATTACCGATGCGTTGCCAGTAGCATTAATTGGAATGAACGCTAAATTAATGAGTCAATACATTGAATTTGTAGCCGATAGATGGATTAGTGAATTAGGATACAAAAAAATATATAATGCATCAAATCCATTCGATTTTATGGAGATGATTTCATTACAAGGAAAAACAAATTTCTTTGAGAAAAGAGTAGGTGATTATCAAAAAAGTGGAGTATTAACCTCTACAGAAGATAAAGCAGCTGCATTTTCACTAGATGATGATTTTTAATTAGAGTTAAGGGCAAAAGGTTAGGGCTTTGTCTGGTACTTGAAACTATATAATAAAAATAATTTAAAACCTGGTGCCGCTATTATCTAATACGCACCATTAATACTTGATTAGGATGTTTGTAATAAAAAGAGATGGCCGCCAAGAAGCGGTAAAGTTTGATAAGATAACCGCTCGCATTGAGAAGTTGTGTTATGGTTTTAACGCGGAATTAGTAGACCCTATAGATGTTGCCAAAAAGGTAATTGAAGGATTGTACGATGGCGTTACAACTTCAGAGCTTGATAATCTTGCAGCTGAAACGGCTGCTTCCCTAACTACAAAACACCCAGATTATGCATTGTTAGCATCGCGTATTGCAGTTTCTAACTTGCACAAGAATACAGTAAAATCGTTCTCTAAAACAATGGAAATGCTGTATACTTATGTAGACCCTAAAACAGAAAAACCTTCATCGCTTATTGCAGAAGATGTTTGGGAAGTGATTAAAAACAACGCTGATATTTTAGATAGTACAATCATTTACGATAGAGATTTTGGTTTTGATTATTTCGGTTTCAAAACTTTAGAAAAATCCTATTTATTAAAAGTAAATGGTGTAATTGTAGAGCGCCCACAACACTTATTTATGCGTGTGTCGGTTGGTATTCACAAAGAAGATATCGAAAGTGCTATTAAAACATATAACTTGATGAGCGAGCGTTGGTTTACACATGCTACACCAACCTTATTTAATGCAGCTACACCAAAACCTCAAATGTCATCATGTTTCTTGTTAACCATGCAAGACGATAGCATTGAAGGTATTTACGATACGCTAAAACAAACTGCTAAAATTTCTCAAAGTGCTGGTGGTATTGGATTAAGCATTCACAACATCCGTGCTACGGGAGCTTATATTGGCGGAACAAACGGTACAAGTAACGGTATCGTGCCAATGTTAAAAGTATTTAACGATACAGCTCGTTATGTAGATCAAGGTGGAGGTAAACGTAAAGGTGCGTTTGCTATTTATTTAGAGCCTTGGCATGCTGATATTTTTGCTTTCTTAGACTTACGTAAAAATCATGGTAAGGAAGAAATGAGAGCTCGTGATTTATTCTATGCACTTTGGATTTGCGATTTATTTATGCAACGTGTAGAAGACAATGGCGATTGGAGCTTATTCTCTCCAGATGAGGCGCCAGGTTTAGCAGATTGCCATGGCGAAGAGTTTAATAAATTATACACTAAATACGAACAAGAAGGTAGAGCTCGTAAAACGATAAAAGCGCAAGAACTTTGGTTTGCTATTTTAGATGCTCAAATTGAAACGGGTACACCATATTTATTGTACAAAGATGCTGCGAATGGTAAATCGAATCAGCAAAATTTAGGTACAATTAAGTCATCTAACTTATGTACTGAAATTATTGAGTATACGTCTAAAGATGAAGTTGCGGTTTGTAATTTAGCTTCATTAGCGTTACCACGATTTGTAATTAATGGTGAATTTGATCACCAAAAATTATACGATGTAACCTATCAAGCTACATTAAACTTAAACAAAATCATCGATCATAACTATTACCCAGTTATTGAAGCGCAAAACTCTAACTTCCGTCACCGTCCAGTTGGATTAGGTGTACAAGGTTTGGCAGATGCATTTATTTTAATGCGTTTACCTTTTGAAAGTGATGCAGCTAAAGAATTAAATACCGATATTTTTGAAACCATTTACTTTGCTGCAATGACAGCATCGGCTGATTTAGCAGTTAAACATGGTCATTACGAAAGCTTTAAAGGTTCTCCATTATCTAAAGGTAAATTCCAATTTGATCTGTGGAATGTAACTCCAAAAAGTAAACGTTGGGATTGGGAAAGTTTACGTAAACGCGTAGTAAAAACTGGTGTGTACAATTCATTATTGGTAGCACCAATGCCAACCGCATCTACTTCACAAATTTTAGGAAACAACGAATGTTTCGAACCATACACTTCGAATATCTATACACGTCGTGTATTAAGTGGAGAGTTTGTAGTAGTGAACAAACACCTATTAAAAGACTTGGTTTCTTTAGGTTTATGGACACCAGCAATGAAGGATAGAATTATTTTAGCGAATGGTTCAATTCAAGATATTGCAGAAATTCCTGATTACATTAAAGAATTGTACAAAACAGTTTGGGAAATTAAAATGCGTAACATCATAGATATGGCTGCCGATAGAGGTGCTTATATTTGCCAATCGCAATCGCTAAACTTGTTTATCAATGCACCAAATACTTCTAAATTAACTTCAATGCATTTCTATGCTTGGAAAAAAGGATTGAAAACAGGTATGTACTATTTACGTACACAAGCTGCTTCTCAAGCTGTTAAATTCACAGTAGAAAATCAAGGTGGTAAAGCAATTGAAGCTGTAATTCCAGATACAATTCCTCAAGATCAAGTAGCTGAAGAAATTGTTGATGGGCCAGTTTGCTCAATGGAAGAAGGCTGTATCAGCTGTTCAGGCTAGTTTTTTAGTTTGCCAAATAAATATGAAGGAGTTAAGATGGAAACATCTTGCTCCTTTTTTGTTTTACTTTGCGGTTAGATTTGTTGCTCCATTCTTAGATTAAAAGGTTATATCTTTGTATTAGTACATGACAAAACACGAAATTATTCCATGCGAGCGTTGTGGAACTGCAATAGAATGTAAGGCAAATTCTTATACCAAATGTCAATGCAGTGCAGTACAACTTACCATTAATGAAGTACAATACATTAGCGAGTTGTACGATGGTTGCTTGTGTGCCAAATGTCTTTTTGAGTTACAACAAGAATATAGAGAAGGTTTAACTGCAAGTTAGTTGTAAAGTATTACAAACCTTAACCTTTTACCTTTTTACCCTCCACCTTTTTCCTTAACTTTGTCTTAAATTTTTATACAGATGAGTAAAGTAAAAGTTGGCTTAGTGCAAATGAGCTGTACAAAGGATAAGCAAGAAAATTTAGATAAAGCGATTGTTAAAGTTAGAGAAGCTGCGGCAAAAGGTGCACAAATTGTGTGCTTGCAAGAGCTGTTTACTTCTTTATACTTTTGTGATGTAGAGGATTATGACAACTTTGATTTAGCAGAGAAAATTCCTGGCCCATCTACAGATGCTTTGCAAGTGGTTGCTAAAGAACTAGGGGTGGTAATTATTGCTTCATTATTCGAAAAAAGAGCAGAAGGTTTATACCATAATACAACCGCAGTTTTAGATGCTGATGGAAGTTATTTGGGTAAATATCGTAAAATGCATATCCCTGATGATCCAGCTTTTTATGAGAAATTTTATTTTACACCAGGTGATTTAGGTTACAAAGTTTTCGAAACTAAATTTGCTAAAATCGGTATTTTAATTTGTTGGGATCAATGGTATCCAGAAGCTTCTCGTATTACCGCTTTAATGGGCGCTGATATTATGTTTTATCCAACTGCCATTGGTTGGGCGACTGATCAAGATGAAGAAACCAATCAAGATCAATACAATGCTTGGCAAACCATACAACGTTCTCATTCGGTTGCAAATGGAGTTCCAGTTGTAAGTGTTAATCGTGTAGGTTTTGAGCAAGATGGTGCTATGAAGTTTTGGGGTGGAAGTTTTGCAACTAATGCACAAGGTAAACTGCTTTATTTAGCTTCACATGATAAAGAAGAAACAGAAGTAGTGGAGTTGGATTTAAGTCAAAGTGATTATATGCGTAAACATTGGCCTTTTTTAAGAGATAGGAGGATAGATTCTTATCAGCCAATTACAAAAAGATATATTGATGGCGATTAGTGTGATAAATACTTCCGAGCAACCAGAATTTGCGAACTCGCCGAAAAAACAAGGTTATTCGTTTCCTGCGGAGTGGGCTAAACATGAAGCGACTTGGTTAAGTTGGCCACATAAAGAGGAAAGTTGGCCTGGTAAAATCGAAACGATTTACGAGCCTTATTGTCAATTCATCAAAATAGTTGCAACAGGCGAAAAAGTGCGCATTAATGTGAAAGATGAAGAGATGAAAGTTTTTGCAATCTCAGAATTGCAGAAAGTTGATGCAGATTTATCGCAAATAGAGTTTTACTTCAACGAAAGCAATGATGCTTGGTGCCGCGATCATGGACCGGCATTTGTTGTTAAAGGAAATGAAAAGGCTGTTATAGATTGGGGCTACAATGCTTGGGGAGGAAAATATCCACCGTTTGATTTGGATGATGTAATACCAACAAAGATTGCTAAACATTTTAATCTGCCACTATTTACTCCTGATATCGTAATGGAAGGTGGCTCTGTAGAATTTAACGGTGCCGGAACTATTTTAACTAGTACTGCTTGCTTATTGAATGAAAATAGAAATCCTCATTTAAATAAGGAGCAAATAGAAACCTATTTAAAAGAGTTTTACGGTGCAGAACAGGTTTTATGGGTTGGAGATGGAATAATTGGAGATGATACTGATGGTCATATCGACGACATTACCCGTTTTGTAAATGAGGATACTGTTTTAACGGTTTTGGAAAGTAATCCATTAGATGAAAATCATATTCTATTGCAAGAAAACTACGAAGCATTAAAAGAAATGAGATTACATGACGGCAGACGATTAAACATCATCAAATTGCCAATGCCATCGCCAGTAATTTATGAAGATACACGCTTGCCAGCATCTTATGCTAACTTTTATATCGCAAATGCTGCGGTTATCGTACCCACCTTTAGAGATGTAAATGATAAAATTGCGTTAGAAATTATTCAAAAAGCTTTTACTGATAGGCCAGTTGTAGGTATTGATTCTACAGATATTATTTGGGGTCTAGGAAGCTTTCATTGCTTAAGTCAACAAGAACCTGCTGTGTAGTTCACAATTTTAACACAGAAGGAAAACAATTAAGCAATATTATTAACTTTACAACATAAACAGTTCAACTTTACAACATTTCATAATGAAATTACTAGAAGGAAAAACAGCACTTATCACAGGTGCCTCAAAAGGAATAGGTCGCAAAATAGCTGAAAAATTTGCAGAACAAGGTGCTAATGTCGCATTCACGTATTTATCATCAGTTGAAAAGGGACAAGCATTAGAACAAGAGTTACAAAGTTTTGGTACTAAAGTTAAAGGCTATCGCTCTGATGCTTCTAAATTCGATGAAGCTGAGCAATTGATAAATGATATTGTGGCTGAATTTGGTACTATTGATATTGTGGTTAACAACGCCGGTATTACAAAAGATGGTTTGTTAATGCGTATGACGGAGGAAAATTGGGATGATGTAATGAATGTTAACCTTAAATCAATCTTTAATGTAACCAAAGCAGTTTCTAAAATAATGATGAAGGCCCGGAAAGGTGTATTCATTAATATGAGTTCTGTAGTTGGAGTAACAGGAAACGCTGGTCAAGCAAATTATGCAGCTTCAAAAGCTGGTATTATTGGTTTCACCAAATCAGTAGCTAAAGAATTAGGTTCTCGTAATATTCGTGCAAATGTAGTTGCACCTGGGTTTATTCGTACAGAAATGACGGAAGTTTTAGATCCAGCAGTAGTTGCAGGTTGGGAAAAAGATATCCCACTTAAACGTGCTGGTGAAACAGAAGACATTGCTAATGTTTGTGTTTTCTTAGCATCAGATATGAGTGCTTATGTAACTGGACAAACATTGTCTGTTTGCGGCGGAATGCTATAGAAAAGTTAAAAGAATTAAGACTAGTTCTCTAACATAAAGCTCTCCAATTTGGAGGGCTTTTATTTTACCATATAATTTCCATTCACTTGATCAACTTGTACTAAGCTTTTATCCTTATCAAATACTGCATAGCCTTTTTGTAAGGTTTGCCAAAAATTAACTTGTTGTGGAAATTGAACACTGTATTTTTTCAAATTTGCATTGGTCATTTTAAATGGAAAAATAGTTACAGGAATTTCTTCTTGTCCACCGTTGCGAGCCTCGACAGCTAAAACGTAAACTTCCTTTATTTTTTCATCAGTTAAAGGAATACAACCAACAGTTACGCAATTGCCATGAATATAAATGTCACCACCAGTTTTATTACCTGTACCAGTACGCATTGCATCAACTTTGTTTGGGTAATCTATTCCTAAAGATAAATGGAAACTACTTTCGGGATTAAACACATTAATCTTGTAAAACCCTTCTGGAGTTTGTCCATCACCTTCAATTACTTTGGGTCCTAAAGTACCAGAATGTGCACAGAAATCATAAGTTTTAAATAATTTATAATGGGTTTGGTTAGGTGTTTTTAGCCAAACTTCTAATTTTCCTTCAGCTTTTATATGCTGCCAAGTATAAGCTAAAATTTCCAGTTAGTCCAGCACTTTGTAATTCAGTTTGTAGCGATTTCCATTTCTCAGCATATGCATTTTTAACGCGTTCAAATTTTAGTTGATTTTGCTTAAAAGTGCTTTGAGCGGATGCAGATATGGCCATCATAAGAACGAGCATTAACTTTATAAATATTTTCATTAGAGCATCTATTTCGCTAACAAATTACGTTGATTTTTTTAGAAAATTAGCATCTTTACGTTTAAGCTTATGGATAATTTTTTTTCCGCTTCTTCGATACTTACTTTCCTTGCCTGCCTTTTATTAGGTTGCTTGTATGCTTGGCTTTTATATCGAAAAAATAAAAGTCTCCATAAGAATTTAAAATATACACTTACCGCTTTAAGAATACTGACAATTGCAGCTATTGCATGGTTATTTTTTGCACCACTAATAAAACTAATTTCTTATACTCCAGAAAAACCAATTGTTGTTTTAGCACATGATAATTCTATTTCTGTTGATCAGATTGAACCAGTAGGGTTTAATAAACGCAAATACCAACAAGATTTACAGCAATTAGTAGATAAACTTTCTGCTAAGTACGAGGTTAAAACTTACAGCTTTAGTGATAGTGTTAAAAGTGGCTTAAATTTCTCTGGACAAGGAAAATTGAGCAATGCTTCTTTACTATTTAATCAGTTAAATGATGAATTATTAAACAGGAATGTAGGCGCTATAATTTTAGGGAGTGATGGTATTTTTAATCGTGGCGGTAATCCGTTATATGAATTAAGTAAAATAAAAACGCCTATTTACACAATTGCCATGGGCGATACCATTCCTAAACGAGATATTTTAATTGCCAACGTAAACTATAACAATTTGGTTTATTTAGATAATGAATTTACGTTAGATGTGCAGGTGCAAGCTTATGAAAGTAAAGGCGAAACTACTCAACTTTCGGTGTTAGAAAATGGGACGAAAGCTAAAGAACAAAGCATAGCTATTAATTCAAATAGCTTTGTGAAAGATGTACAGGTAAAATTGAAAGCGAATAAGATCGGTATACAGAAATATACCATCAATTTATCATCCTTAAAGAACGAAATTACAACCAAAAACAATAGTCAAACTATTTTTATAGAAGTCATTGATGCTCGTCAAAAGATACTATTAGCTGCAGCGGCTCCGCATCCAGATATTACAGCTATAAAACAAGCTATCGAATTAAATAAGCATTACGAAGTTACGGTTGCTTTGGCAGATGAATTGAATACAATTGACCCAACTAAATACAGTTTAGCAGTTTTATACCAGTTGCCTAATAGTGTAAATACGGCTACCTCTTTAATTACTAAACTACAAGAAGCAAAATTATCCCTGTGGTATATTTTAGGTGCACAAACCAATATTGGTACTTTAAATCAAGTACAAAAAATACTGAATTTTAGTAGAGCTAACGGATCGTTACAAGAAGTTTTCCCATACTCAGATGTCAATTTTACTGCTTTTAATTTAGATGCAAATTCTTTAAAGCAATTAAATGAGTATGATCCATTACAAATGCCTTTTGCTAATTTAAGTGTGAATGGAAATTATACTGCAGTATTAAATCAACGTATTGGTAAAATTAATACACAAACCCCACTTTGGTTTTTTACAGAAGATAATGGCAAGAAACTAGGTTTTCTACTTGGCGAGGGGATTTGGAAATGGAAGTTGGAAGAAGCGAAAAATGAACAAAGTTTCCCGCTATTTAATGAGTTAATTTCTAAAACTGTACAATATCTTTCTGTTAAGGATGATAAACGAAAGTTTAAAGTATATAGCACAAAAAGTACTTTTGATGAAAATGAGAACGTCGTGTTAAATGCAACCTTATATAATGATGCTTATGAACCTGTAAATGCGCCTGATGTTAATGTTCAAATTAAAAATACAGATGGCAAAACCTTTAATTACACATTTTCTAAGTTTGGAACTGCTTATCGTTTAGATGCAGGTACTATGTCGCAAGGAAATTATACCTACGTAGCCAATACCATTTTGGGCGATAAGAAATATACTGCTTCAGGAGCTTTTTATGTAAATGCACTTATCGCTGAATACCAACAAACTACAGCTAATCATCAATTATTGTATACCATGGCACAACAAAGTGGTGGTAAGATGATTATGCCAGGTAATTTATTAAGTTTGATGAACGAACTAGAAAAAAGCGGTCAATTAAAAACGATAAGTTATGAAGATCGTAAATACGAAGAGCTCATCAATCTAAAATGGTTATTTGGATTGATTGTACTTTTATTGAGCACAGAATGGTTTTTAAGAAAACGTAATGGAGAAATATGATAGATGTTAACACTACGTATGTAATTGAAATCTTAGGGACCATCTCCTTTGCTATTTCAGGTTCATTTGCGGCTATGCAAAGACGTTTAGATCCATTTGGTGTGCTAATTATTGCTTTTGTAACATCAATTGGGGGTGGAACGGTTCGCGATTTATTACTTGGAGATACACCAGTAGCTTGGATGAGGGATGTAAATTATTGTCTGCTTATCCTGGTAACATCTTTGTTAACGGTGTTCTTTAAAACCCAAATTAAAAAATTTAAGGTAACACTCTTCTTATTCGATTCGCTAGGTTTAGGATTATTTACCTTAGTTGGCGTACAAAAAGGAATTGTTTTCGGGTTAAGTCCAGGTATTTGTGTAGCGCTAGGAACAATTACCGGATGTTTTGGAGGTGTAATTCGTGATACCTTATTAAATACAATTCCTTTAATTTTTAGAAAGGAAATTTATGCTACTGCTTGTATTTTAGGTGGGATTCTTTACTTCGCTCTACTCTATTTTAATCTCAAAGCAGATGTTGCTAAAATTATTGTAATTGCGTTTATTTTTACTTTAAGGATAATTGTGGTGCGCTATAAATTAGCCTTGCCAAAATTTGGGTATTAGTTATATAAAAATTCCTCTAGTTTACCTTTTTGGTTGGCATCGTTTAATTGCCAAAGCTCCTTAGACCAACTCTTTTTATCTTCTTGTTTATCCAAATAGGGAAGAACTAAGCGCATAGTTCCTAAAACTAGCTCCTTTTGATCTTTGATTGTGCTGTTTTCTAATGTGAATTTGGTTAAACCAGCCATGTACATTAACATCAAATCAGAATCGGTGTTAAAGTAATTTGTTTCTTTTTCTCCTAAGAAGAAAGTGTAATCAAGTGTACCATTCATCCATTTAATTAAAAACTGTCCTGCTTCTGTTCTTGAACTGTTTTTTTTATTGATGGGAGTTTCGAATAAATAAGTGGTAACTTTTAACGCTGTGGGTTCAGCATCCTTATAATGAGCCTTTTTATTTAGCTTTATATGCTTTAAGTTGGGTAATTCTTGTGAATAAGAATAATAAATGCTTGTAAAAAACAATAAGAAAAATAGGATTATTTTTTTCATAACACTCTTGTAGAGTTTAATTTACATTCTTTTCAATGCGAATATAAAATATTACCATGAAAATAGTTATGAAAATATTTTATTAACCTGATGGTTATTTTTTGGTATCGTCTTTAACAATTACAAAGACATCTTCGTTGTCTTTTTTCATGAAATATTTTTCACGGGCGAATTTTTCGGCTGTAACTAAGTTACTATCTAGTTCTTTAAGATCTTTTTTAACGGATGCAGTTTCCTTTGTATAGAAATCTTTCTCTTGCTGCAATTTGTGTACTTCTGCACGATACTCATATTGAGAAAGCATATCATTTTTATCAAAAAATAACATCCATACGGCAAAAGCCACGATAGCTAAAAAGTATTTGTTTCGCAAAAGTTCTAATAACCGTTTCATCAGCACAAATATATAATTAAATAAAAACATCCGAAGGTTTTAAATCTTCGGATGTTTTGCAAATATGTTTATCAACTTGTTAACAACGTGTTACTAACTTAAGTCAATGCACATGAAATTATTTTTTGGCGTATTTGAAATTTTTACCAATGAAACGTGCTGCAGCACCTAATTCTTCTTCAATACGTAATAACTGATTGTATTTTGCAATCCTATCAGAACGTGAAGCAGAACCAGTTTTAATTTGACCGCAGTTTAAAGCCACTGCTAAATCTGCAATAGTAGTATCTTCAGTTTCGCCACTTCTATGGCTCATTACCGAAGTATATCCATTGTTTTGCGCTAAACTCACTGCATTAATAGTTTCAGTTAAAGAACCAATTTGGTTCACTTTTACTAAAATTGAGTTTGCAGTTGCACTATCAATACCTTGTTGTAAACGTTTTACATTAGTAACAAATAAATCATCACCAACCAATTGAACCTTACCTCCAATTTTATCGGTTAAGCTTTTCCAACCTGTCCAGTCATTTTCATCCATACCATCTTCAATAGAGATAATTGGATATTTTGCTGATAGATCTGCTAAATATTGTGCTTGCTCTTCGCTAGTGCGAATTACGCCAGTTGCACCTTCAAATTTGGTATAATCATATTTACCATCTTTGTAAAACTCAGATGAAGCACAATCTAAAGCCAAGTAAATATCAGAACCTGGTTTGTAACCCGCTTTTTCAATCGCTTTTAATACAGTTTCAATTGCATCTTCAGTGCCGTCAAAAGTTGGAGCAAAACCACCTTCATCACCTACGGCAGTAGATAAACCTCTATCGTGTAAAATTGCTTTTAAATTATGGAATACCTCGGTTCCCCAACGTAACGCTTCAGAGAATGAAGGTGCACCAACTGGCATAATCATAAATTCTTGAAAAGCGATTGGAGCATCAGAGTGAGAACCACCGTTAATAATGTTCATCATCGGAATAGGTAATGTATTTGCATTTACACCACCAACATAACGATATAAAGGTTGTCTGCTTTCTGCAGCTGCTGCTTTTGCTACCGCTAAAGAAACACCTAAAATTGCATTTGCACCTAAATTTCCTTTATTTTCAGTTCCGTCCAAGTCAATCATTAACTTGTCAATTAAATTTTGTTCAAAAACATCAACGCCTTGTAACGCTTGAGCAATTTTGGTATTTACATTTTCAACAGCTTTTAAAACACCTTTACCCATATAGGTTTTCTTGTCGCCATCACGTAATTCAACTGCCTCATGTTGGCCAGTACTTGCTCCTGACGGAACGGCTGCACGACCCATTTGGCCATTTTCTGTAACTACTTCAACTTCTATTGTTGGGTTTCCTCTAGAATCAAGGATTTGTCTTGCGTGGACATCAATTATTAAACTCATTTTATTTTGGTTTTGATTAAAAAATCCCTTAGTGTAAAAAGTACAATTACCTAGGGCGTTTTCAAAGTTAAAATAATTTTTAAATTATACCGAGGTATCTGCTTTATTTTTTAATAAATCAAAGAAAGTCAGTAATATAGGGGAAATAAATTCTACTTATTCGGCTTCCATTTTATGTTTGGCATCTATCCAATATAATAACTCATTTACAAATACTGCCGCTCTTTTATCGGTAGCTATTGTATCACTTGGTATGCCGTTTTCATCAAATGTTTTCTCTACAGTACCTACTGGAAATAGTGCTGGGATTGTGAGTGCGCCAATTTTCCATAAACTAAACTGTAAAGATGTAAGCACTTGGGTGCCAGCAAATGCTCCTGCTGAAACTGATGCTATGGCAATAGGCTTGCGTTTCCACTCTGCGTACAATAAATCAATTGCATTTTTTAAACTAGCAGGATAACCGCCATTGTATTCTGGTGTGACTAAGATAATTCCATCTGCTTTGTTTACTTCGCTAGCGAAAGAAAGCATAGCTTCTGAAGGATTTGGAATGAAACGTAATCGTTCTTCAAAAATTGGGAAATTATATTCTTTTAAATCGATGATGGTAACATTCGCTAATTTATTTGCTTCTAAATATTGCTTAAAATAAAGTGCTACGCGATGACTATTTCGGCCATTTCTAACACTGGCGGATAAAATGGATATGTTTTTCATGGGAATAACTTTTTTAAGGCCTAAGATACGATTAGGCTTTTAAAATCAAAACTCCCATTTAAATGTTTTAACCGCTACTGCATAAATCCCAATGCCCCAAATTAACATAATCAGCATTTGGTGTTTTACATCCCAAAGATTTGCGCCTTCAAAAGCTACTTTACGCATTGCATCATTTAAATAGGTTAGTGGCAAGGCCCTGCTAATTGGTTGTAGCCAGTTCGGAAAAGCGTCTATCGAAAAGAAAGTGCCGGATAATAGGAATTGAGGTAACGTAATGATATTAGAAATTGGCGGAATGGTACTCTCGCTTTTTGCTAATCCAGAAACGACGAAACCAAAACCCATAAATACAATTACACCCATCATTGCTAAAACGAGCATATTTATAACCGTGACCGCACCATTAATTAAAGTGAATTTAAAGCCAAAGTGCCCGATTAAAATAATAAATAAAGCACCTAATAAAGCAAAACCAATACGAGCCATACCTTCGCCCAATACAATGCTCGAACGTTTAACCGGCGTAGCAAAGAAGCGCTTAATCACTAAATTTTGACGTAAACTAAAAAACACGAAAGCAGTACCAAATACGCCTGTACTCAATAAAGAGAAACCTAATTGTCCTGGTAAGATAAAATCTATAGTACGATACAACCGGCCATTTACTGTACTTGCTCTAATTTCTGTAACTGTTGGTTTTAAATGCTGTGTGTTTAGATTATACGATAGTTCATTTAAAACCGATTTTAAAATATTGCCTTTATCTAAAGATGCTGAAGTGTATTTAACATTTGTAAAATAGGCTGGTACATGTGCTGGATTTTGTTCTACATCAATCACTGCATCGTAATCGCCCTTTTCTAATCCTTTATTAATGCTTGCCAAATCACCATTTTTGGTTAATCTGATAACTGGAATTTTTTCTAAAGCAGCTATAATTGGATTTTGTAAATTTGAACCTGGCGCTACTGCAACATCTATCTTAGTGCCACCACCACCTAAAAATCCGAATACAAGAATAAAAATTAATGGGAAAGCTAAGGTGAAAACTACTGCTGATGGGCTGCGCATAATTGATCTGAAACTTGCTTTTGCTAATGCTAAAGTGGCTTTGGTATTACTATATGATGTTTGCATTTTTTAAGGTTGAAAGGTTAAAATAATTGGAATGTTTAAGAGTTTAATTTAATCTTCACGCCACTCTTTGCCTGTTAAATTGATAAAAACATCTTCTAAATTTGCTTTTTTTACCTCTTTTTTGCGCTCAAAACCACCTGCAATTAAGTTGTCTATTAATTGGTCTGGTGTATCTAACGCGATAATTTGTCCACGTTCTACAAAAGCAACACGATCGCATAATTGCTCAGCTTCATCCATATAATGGGTAGTGATTACTATTGTTGTTCCATTATTACGAATTTCGGTAATCAAATCCCACAAGTTTCTACGAGCTTGCGGGTCTAAACCAGTGGTTGGTTCATCCAAAAAGATAATTTTTGGTGAATTGATAAGCGTTGTTGCAATAGAAAACCGTTGTTTTTGTCCGCCAGATAAAGCTTTATATTTTGCTTTGGCTTTATCTTGTAAATTTACTTTCTCTAGCATTTCCATTGGTTTTATACTTACACCATATAAACCAGAAAATAATTCAAGCAACTCTACTAAGTTTAAATTAGGATAATAACCTGCAGCTTGTAATTGCACACCAATAATTCGTTTAATAGCATTTTGATCTTTATCAATAGAAAAACCATCTACAGTTACTTCGCCTGAAGTTTTAGGACGAAGTGTTTCAATAATCTCCAAGGTAGTTGTTTTTCCAGCGCCGTTGGGGCCAAGTAAACCAAAGATTTCATTTTCATACACATCAAAGCTTAACCCTTGAACTGCTTTAAAATCGTCGTAATTTTTTACCAGGTTTTTTACACTGATAATGGCATTTCTATTTTCCATGGGGATAAATGTAAGAAGGTTTATATGAATAGAAAATGAATTTTTATTAAAAACAGAAAAATGTCGGTGAAATGATGTTTTAAGAAGGTTAAATTGATGTAGTAAGTTTTTTAATGTGCCAACTTGTATAAAAACAAAAAAGATGTTAGATTTTAATGCTAACATCTTTTAGTTATATTTAGTATTTAGTGCAGGTAAAAAAACCTACCAAACTAAATTGCCTTTTATCAAGTCAACAAAATCATCAAATAAATAACGAGAATCATGTGGGCCTGGTGAAGACTCAGGGTGATACTGTACCGAGAATGCTTTTTTGCCTTTTACGCGAATACCTTCTATTGATTGATCGTTTAAGTTAATGTGTGTAATTTCTACTTTATCAGACTTTCTTACTTCTTCCGGAATTACACCGAAACCATGATTTTGAGAAGTTACTTCACAGTGGTTTTTAATAATGTTTTTAACAGGGTGATTTAATCCACGGTGTCCGTTAAACATTTTCATAGTACCAATTCCATTTGCTTCTGCTAATAACTGATGACCTAAGCAAATCCCAAATAACGGCTTGTCGGCTGCTAAAATAGATTTAACTGTATCAATTGCATACTCCATTGCTGCCGGATCTCCAGGGCCATTAGAAATGAAATATCCGTTTGCGCCCCATTTGTCCATTTCATCAAATGTTGTTTTAGCTGGGTATACTTTTACGTAAATATCTCTATCGTCAAAATTACGCAAGATGTTTTTCTTGATACCTAAATCTAGAGCAGCAATTTTATAATTAGCATCTGGATTGCCGTAATAATAAGGCTCGGTTGTAGAAACTTGAGATGAAAGCTCTAATCCATCCATATCTGGTACATCAGCTAATCTCTTTTTTAATTCCTGTAAATCTGTAATTTCTGAAGAAATGATGGCATTCATTGCTCCTTTATTACGAATGTGACGAACCAAAGCACGGGTATCAATTTCAGAAATACCTACAATGTTTTCATTCTGGAAGTTATCTTGTATTGATTCTGACGCTTCTTTTCTACTATATAGAATGTTGTAGTTTTTACAAACTAAACCAGCAATTTTTATCGACCCTGACTCGATTTCTTCTTTGTGCATTCCATAATTACCAATATGTGCATTGGTAGTTACCATAATCTGACCAAAATAAGAAGGATCGGTAAATACTTCTTGATAGCCTGTCATGCCTGTGTTAAAACAAATTTCGCCAGTTGTAGTTCCTATTTTACCGGCAGCTTTGCCATAAAAAACGGTGCCATCGGCTAATAACAAAATCGCAGGTAACTTGGTGTAGTTAGTCATGTGTACAATAAATATGGAAGGTGAAAAAAGAGAAAAAAGAATGGAATTTCGTAACGGTTATGCCGTTTTTGTAAGAAGGTAAAGAAATCTGATCGAACTCATTCATTTCAGGATACAAAGGTAGTTTTTTCAATGGTTTTTTCAATATATTTTTTCAAATTTTAATCATCTCTAAATAATTTTTTACCCTGTTCCTTTTACAATAATAAAACCTAATTTTGCTTTACAAAACAAAGAACATGTCTGTAAACAAAGAAATAAAGCGAATTACCACTCACATTTTGCAAGAGATGAAACAACGTGGTGAAAAAATCGCGATGCTAACTGCTTATGATTATTCTATGGCCACCATTTTAGATGATGCCGGTTTAGATGTTTTATTGGTAGGAGACTCTGCATCTAATGTAATGGCCGGTCACGAAACTACGTTGCCAATTACCTTAGATCAAATGATTTATCATGCGCAAGGAGTAGTGAGAGGAGCTAGTCGTGCTTTTGTGGTAGTCGATTTACCTTTTGGTTCGTACCAAGGAAACTCAAAAGAAGCTTTAAATTCAGCTATTCGTATTATGAAAGAGTCTGGCGCACATGGTGTAAAACTAGAAGGCGGGGTGGAAGTTGTAGAATCTATTCAAAGAATTATAACTGCAGGTATTCCTGTTATGGGACATTTAGGTTTAACCCCACAATCTATTTATAAGTTTGGAACCTATACTGTTAGGGCAAAAGACGAAGAAGAAGCTAATAAATTAAAAACCGATATTATCGCTTTGCAAAATGCAGGTTGTTTTGCGGTTGTGCTAGAAAAAATTCCCGCTAAGTTGGCTAAAGAAGTAACGGAAAGTGTAAGTATTCCAACCATTGGTATTGGCGCTGGTCCAAGTTGCGATGGTCAGGTTTTGGTGGTGAACGATATGATTGGCTTAACAAAAGGATTTAAACCTCGTTTCTTACGTCAATATGTTAATTTATACGATGGAATTTTAGGTGCAGCTCAATCTTATATTAAAGATGTAAAAGCAAAAGATTTTCCGAACGAAAAGGAGCAATACTAGAAATGCCAATTACCGAAGCCGATATTTTATATGAAGATAACCACCTGATAGCAGTTAATAAACGTGCTGGTGATATTGTACAGGTTGATGAAACAGGTGATGAACCATTAGACGAACAGGTTAAGAAATTCATTGCCACTAAATACAATAAACCAAACGGTGCTTTTTTAGGGGTTATTCATCGTTTAGATAGGCCAGTAAGTGGTGTAATTTTATTTGCTAAAACTAGCAAGGCTCTGGAACGGATGAACGCAATTTTCAAAAACCGTGAAGTGCGAAAAACGTATTTTGCAGTAGTGCGTAACAAACCCGCTCGAGTGGAAGGGAATTTAGTACATTGGTTGATTAAAAACCCACAAAAAAATCTCGTAACTGCGTATAATAAAGAAGTGCCCGATAGCCAACGTTCAGAATTGGATTATAAATTAATAGGAGAACTTGGTGGATTTTATTTGCTACAAGTAAATCCATTAACCGGACGTTCGCATCAAATTAGAGTGCAACTTTCTACTATGGACTGCCCAATTGTGGGCGATAATAAATATGGTTATCCGAGGGGTAGCAGAAAAGGAAGCATTTGTTTACATGCTCGACAATTAGAATTTATCCATCCTGTACAAAAAGAGCCCATTAAAATATTTGCCAAATTACCAGTTGATGGTTTTTGGGAAAGATTTGAAGGGTTTAAAGTAAGTTCGTAAGATACCAAATTCGATTGGGTATCGTAATGCTATAAAAGCCTTCCATTGCATTACGATTTCCGCTTTCGGGGAATAGACCCAATACCAACTATTAATTGTCTTACTGACAATCTACTTTGGTAAAAACAATAGACTGGCCAAAAGTTAATTTAGACGTATCTTTAAACATCATTTTACCATTTTTACCCTCAACAACATCACCAAAACCTTCTAATAGTTGATCTCCTTTTTTTAGAAAAGCAACTTGTCTTACAGATTCCTTTCCTTCGGAGTTAAATGTATATTCTGCCAATAAGGTATCGCCATGAAGTTCACCTTCAACAATACCATTGTTTTTATCTTTCTCGTATAAGTTATAGCTTAATTCTCCAGTGGTAATGGTCCCACTAGTCATTACTTTTAAGGTTGCGGTATCTTTGTTTTTTATATAAGAATAACAAAACTGCTGTGTTCCAGCTTGTACATTCGTATCTAACGCAACTACATCATTCCCGTTTTGCTCTGTTTTATTATTCTGACAAGCAAAGATTAATCCGGCACAGCCGATTAAAAGAAAAGCTATTTTTTTCATACTGTATTTTTTAATTTAAATAGGAACAATTAATAGGAATTAAAGTTTGGATTTACTTATAACTACACTACATATAGTGTGATTCCCATGAAAATGGGAATCATAAAGCGAATAAAAGAGTTATTGCATAAATTCCTAACCGAGTTTGGAATGATGAGCTTGCTAATGAGATTTCCTCCAAATAGAAAATCCCAGTAAAACTGGGACTAACTAAATCAACAAACTTATGTATAAGATTTTAACTACCAAACATATGTTCCTACTGCACCACCTGGTAAAGTGGTTGTTACTATTCTACTGTTGTGTTTAATGTTAAACGTTTGTGCTGTAGTACTCGTATTAGTGACAATTAATGCTCGTTTACCATCTGTAGTTTTAAACGCTACGTTGGCTAATGTGCTATTTAAGGTAGATCCAATTCGTACAGATCCAGGTCTAACAAATTTAGAAGCATGAGCAATAATATAATAAGCCACATTTCTGGTTACTGCTGGACTAATAGTTAAAGCTCCTAAACAAGTAGTACAACCACCATCTGGAGTATGTGGATTGTAGTTTGCATCTGCTGCTAAATTCCATTCTAATACATTCCTGCTCCAATTACGAGTAGCACCAATAATTAAGGTAGAAACATGCCATTTTAAATCTTCACCAAAATTACCAGGCCCACCAACCCATTGCTCCGTGAAATACACATTTTTAGTTGGGTATGCATTATGAACTTGAGTAAGGGCAGAAATGTTACCACCATATAAGTGGAATGCAGAACCATCTACATAGGCATTGGCTGCAGGGTCTGCTAAGATAGCCATTGGATAATCTGGTCGATCTGCATTGTGATCGTACACAATTATTTTAGTAGTTATCCCTGCTGTTTGAAAAGCTGGCCCTAATGCTGTTTTAATAAAGATAGCTTGATCTGCCGCTTCCATATACATACTTGGCGTATTGCCTGGATGTAAAGGCTCATTTTGTATTGTAATAGCATCAATAGGAATGCCTTGCGCTTTCATTGCTTGAATGTACTTTACGAAATACGTCGCATATGACTGATAATATTCTGGTTTTAAACTTCCGCCTTTGTAAGCATTGTTTGTTTTCATCCAGGTTGGTGCTGTCCATGGTGAGCCTAAAATTTTGATATTTGGATTTATTGCTAAAATCTTTTTAAGGATAGGAACTAAATCTGTCATTTCTGCAGCGATAGAGAAATTATCCTGATTGATATCCGTTTGCCCTGCTGGTCTTTCGTTATAGGTGAAAACATTCGCACTTAAATCTGATGCACCAATGCTAATGCGCAAATAGCTTACCCCAATTGCTCCATCTTCAGTAGAAAATAATTCTTTTAGTAATGCATCCTTTTCGGTAGTACCCAAACTATTTAATAAGGTGGCACTTCCCCCTGTTAATGTATAGCCAAACCCATCAATAGATTGAAATACTTGTGCCTCATCTACTTCTATTGTAGTGTTGCTATTATTTGTAGCTGTAAAGTTTAATGCTACATTTTGTTTTTGTAGCAGCGCTGATTTATCTCCAGTGGTTAACCAAAAGCTAACATCGCTCACTACTGGTGTAGTTATAGGAGGGATAATAGGGGTTCCGTTATCGGTAGTGGTTTTAGTTCCTTTTTTGCAAGCACATGAAACCAGAATTATGGCAAATGCTAGGGGTACGGCAGATAAGATTTTCATTTTTACTATATATTTGGATACACCCAAATTAGCAGAATTAAACCTTATTATATAACTTATTTTTAAGTGTGAGTTCGTGTTTGTGTGGGATTTTACGGTATAACCGCATTCATATTAAATGATATTTTGGCACTTGATTAGTATTAAAGCCTACTTTTTTTAAAAGTTAATAATAATTTTGATACGTTAAAAAAACAATTCTTGTAGTGGTTAAATGCAGGTAGCATTAATCAATAAGTCGCCTATGGTAATTGATCTGACCTAAATGATACCCTAAATGAGTAGCTAAATGAATAAGAAAAAAACCAGTTGTGGTTTTATTTTCAAAAACTTTTAGTTCGTATTCTTTTTGTAGCTCTTCTTCTTTAAGTTGATTTAATGTTTCTTCTACAGTTGTAATGGTTTGTTCAATCATTACTATCAGTGCCGACTTTCGAATATCTTTTAAAGAAAACTCTAATTCCCTATTTCTGATATATCCAGAATTGCCAATTGCTGCACCAATATAAGTATTTAAATTTCCTATTAAATGTAGACACAAGTTCCCAGCAGAATTTTTAATATCCCCAGTGGTTTTCCAAAGATTAGCTTCATCTTGATATGCTGCTATTTCTTCCTTTAGCTTGTTTAAATCTCTATTGAAAATGGTTTTTAAATTCTCGACAATCATAAAAAATAGTTTATCGCAATTAATTAATTTCTATTGAAGATGGAATAGGTTACCTACATTAACCTTTGGCATAAATAAGATTAAATATAACGTTTTCTAATCCTTTCTTTAGATTTTATGATAAAATAAAGCCCCTAAAAGATGATTTTACAGAAAAGTGCTTTACCCTACATTTGTCAATGTTGAAACGTTCGGTCAACTTTCGCGTTCTGCGAAAAGAGTTAGGGATGATTTCTTTTTTTTCGGTTGACTGAATTTCAACATCTTTTATATACTACTGATTTAATGATAACAATTTTCAAATGCCTATGGTCTGTAAATGTGTTGATAACATGTTTATTTGCTACGCTGCTTTATCTTGCATTCGGACATTTTTTATTGACTAATACTCAATCTTTTTATTTCTTAATTCTATTAATTTTGAATAGCGCATTACTATTTGTGGCTTTTAAATTAAAGCAAAGCAGAAAAACAATAGCTTATTTAGCGCTAATTATAGTTTCGTTACCAAGTGTTTGTTGTGCAATTCTATTAATGAAAGTTATTTTATATATAGGATTATAATATGAGCCCATTAAGTAGTATTTATTAAACTCGTAAAATCTTTTCCATCTTACGCCCCTTTGCTAATTCGTCTATTATTTTGTCTAAATACCGTACCTGTTGTGTTAAAGGGTTTTCGATGTCTTCTATTCGGTAACCACAAATTACACCAGTAATGAGGTGTGCATTAGGATTTAGAGTAGCTTGTTGAAAGAACTCTTCAAAGGTTACTTTTTTTTCAATGAGCTCTTGTAGCTTTTTTTCATCATAACCAGTAAGCCATTCAATTACTTGGTGCAATTCATCTTTAGTTCTACCTTTTCTTTCAACTTTTGATACGTAATGTGGGTAAACTGATGAGAACGTCATTTTTTGAATACGCTCATCGTGATTATTTGTGTTGTTCATAACGTATAAATTCGGTTATTTCAATCGGTCTAATTGTCCTTTTCTTTTTACTATGTTTTTATAATCCCACTGAATTTCCTTTGATTTTTGTAGCCAACGTTTTAAATTGCTTTCTTCAACTTGGGAAGTAGTGCTGTAAAAAATAGAAGCATCTTTAAATTTCTTACCAAGTACGTTTAACTCTTCTTCTTCAAAATCAGCTCCACTCCAAAACATCAATCTAATACCCGCTTTTTGTTTGCTGTACCCAACAATTGGGTTGCCATTTAAAAACCAAACCGGATGTGCATGCCAAATTTTACTTTCAGCTTCAGTGAGTTCATGGTTAATTATCGTTGCCAAGAGATTACAAATCTCTTTATCAACAGCTGTTTGTTTGTTGTTGTAGGTTTGAATTTCCAAGTTCATGGTTTTCTAATTACCGCTGAATCAAATATAAAAGAAATGGTTATCATTTTAAACCATATAAGGGATATAAGTTTTTAGTAGGGAGCCTTTGCAAGAAAGATTGCTTCGTTTCTCGAAATGACGTGATGTTAAAAGCATGATAAAAGTCTGTGTAATCTGTGGCAACCCCTAAAACTTAACCGCTAAACTAGAATAATAATTAATGCCTGCTGCAGCATTAAAATATCTATTGCTTGCGGCATTTAAATCATTTCCCAAACTGTAACGTTGATTTAAAACATTGTTAATGCCTGCTGAAATGCTCAGTGTACTTTTGCCTACCTGTAAATTACGAAGTCCTGTTTTCACATCTGCTAAATGATACTGTGTTGCAAATACTGTATTTGCATCGTTTAATGGAATAGCTGAAGTATAATTGTGTTGAGCAAAGAAATAAAATCCTTTTTTGAACGTAAACTCCAAACTAGTTAGCAAAGTAGTATTGGGCACTCCAGCTAATTTGTTACCAGAAAAATCTTGTGTTGCATTTTTAAAGTCTTCGAACCTAAAATGACTGTATGTATAACTAGTTCGTAGTTGTATGCCATTTAAAAAGCGATTTATATCCGTTTGTACTAACCAGCCTGAGAGTTGTACTTCTGTGCCTAGTTGTTTAGTACCACCTGCATTTATAAAATATTCAATATCGTTTTCATTCAATCTTCTTACAATGGCATCTTGCAGATGGAAATAAAATAGGCTTCCATCTACATAAAAGCGTTTATTGTTAGCTAAATAGCGTACACCACCTTCGTAATTCCATCCTGCTTCGGCTTGTAAATTGTTATTAATGATATTATCGGATGATCGAACTTCTGCTAAGGTGGGTGGAGAATATCCCTTACTTAAGGATCCTCTTACCGTAAAATTAGTACTGATAAGATAGGATGCTGCAAATTTAGGCATCAATCTCGTTTTAAAGCTTCTCTTCCTTTCTGCAATAGCCATAGGGAACTTACTTAAATACCTATAATTAAAGAAGTTTAAGCTTGAACCCAATTCGATGAGCAGTTTCTGATTAATGTCGAAGTTGAAACGCAGAAAGCCAAAATCTTGATGAGCAGTTAAATCGTCTGCAGCCATTAATGCAGTTGCCATTCCTTTATCGTTGCCGTAATTAGTAATGTCGTTTTTGGTTTTGGCACTTTCTAAACCTGCCTGAATGGTATAATTTATATGCTGACTTGCCTTTGCATATTCTACAAACGTTCTTAAACCGATGGTGCTTTCTTTTCGTTTTTCATAATTGGTAATGAAAGGGTTTTTGAAATCGGTAAAAGAAGTAAATACGGCTAGTACATGTTTAAAATGTTCATTAAACCTATAACTATGTGCTAAACCTCCAAAAAAGGTTTTATTATAAATGGCTGCTTGTTGTTGTACTGCGCTTGGTAGAGTTGGGGTTGCTGGCCTAGCCGATCTTGGATTTGCTGTTAACTGTGCTGCGGTTAATCCCCCTGGAGTTTCGTAGCCTAAATCACTGTAAAAAAGAAAAGCCTTTACTAAACCTTTTGCACTATAGCCCCATTGGTGGGATGTTTGAATATACTTTCTTTTAAGTGCGCTGTTTTCTCTATAGCCATCGCTTTGCTGATACCCTTGGATAATGCTAAAATTGTAATTTTTATTTAGTTGTTGTAGGCTTGCTGTTTGATGCAATAATCCATATGATCCTGCAGTTAGACCAAGCTCAACTTCGTTAATGGGCTTGGTAGGAGAATTTAGCAGCACTACTCCACCAGTATTTGCACCAAAAATACTTGCTTCTGGTCCTTTGTAGATTTCTATGGAGCCAATTCCTGCTACATCTAAAGCGTTGAGATACGTATTTCCACTAGCATCAGTTAAAGGAAAATCATCGATATAGATTTTAATGTTCCTTACGCCAAAAGGTGAACGCAATAAACTTCCTCGTAGAGATAACCGATAACTACCTGGCGATCGTTCTTCCATGCGTACGCCGGGTGCCGTGTTCATACTACTGACTAACGAACTGTTTGGCTGGTTTTGAAGTTGATTGCTATCTAAAATGCTGACTGTGCCAACAGATCTGAGTAAGGGCTGCGGATTGTAATATCCTTTTACAGTAACTTCATTTAGTTTTTTAACGCTATCTATTGGCTTAATTTGAGCGGTAACTGTAAAGGAAAATAGGGCAAGTAAAAAGGTAAGGGATGATTTCAAAGTTTACAGTTGATATGAATTAACCATAAAATTAGTTAATTCGGTAGGCTATGCCAAATCTGATTACTCTTGAATTGGCATCCCATGGCCCACCGCCAATCATTCCTTCCAGGTAATTGCTTAAGCCATATGAATAACCAGCGTACACACCAAACGTCTGATAATTTGCTGTTAATTGAATACGTGGTCTTAGATCTGTTTTTAAGTTTTTTCTATCTCCGTCTGTAGCATATACTGTTCCATCTGCTATTTTAGCTTCCCCTTTTTCTTGGGCTTTTAAAATAAAGCCTACGTCCATTCCGGCAGTTAAGTCGAGCGTTGTTTTAGATTTACCAAAACGAAAACCGAAATTAGGGTGAAGGTTTAAAAATTGGGTAGTTAACTTAGTTTCCCCGCTTGCTTTCACATATGAAGATCCTATAGCATAGGTAGAAGCGACAGGAATGTCAATTTTACTACTCATCGCTTCGTAACCAACATCTAATCCCACTAAGAAATGATTAGCGAAAATACGTTTTGCATTGGCTGATAAACCATAAACAAAACCGTTTTTTTCTCCGTAAGGATTGTTGGTGTAATTATTCTCACTACCTACAATTATAAAAGAAGTTTTGGCAGCAGAGCTTCCCCCAAAAGAAAATAAGCCTGAATTGAAGGCAACAGCAACTTCGGTTTGGGCAAATGCACCGGATAAAGAAAATAGACTGAATGCAGTAAGTAAAATTTTTTTCATGATGAGTTTTTTGGTTGGTTTCCAGTATATACGCATGTAATCTGTTAAACGCTACAAGGAAGATGAATACTTGCAATCGCAAATTCAGTAACGCTCCACTTCGCCAAACTATTCTTGTTCTTCTTTGGTGTTTTTAAATATAAAATAAACGGTCATCACAAAAGTTAAAATATAGATCACTGCCATGGCAGGGCTTTCAAACTTAGAGGTTTTAAAATCGAATTGTTTGAAAATTGTCGCTCCTAAAACGATAGCTACAATGATTAATGGAAAAGATAGTCCTTTTTTAGTATTCATAAGTTAGTTTAATTAATGATTTTTGCACTTGAATCTGCTTTAAGATTGGCTATTCTTTCTCGCCATTGTTGTAATTCTTCTGGCGTTAACTTTACCCAATCTGTTACTTCGCCAACTATTTTTAAGGGTGCTTTACTGCGGTAAGAACGAGTTGGATTGCCAGGAAATTTTTTATCTGTAACGTTCGGATCGTTCTCAAAACTCCCAGTAGGTTCAACAATGTAAACCCGTCCATCTCCATCGCCTTTGGCTAATTCGGCAGCAAGTCCAGCACCGTTAGGTAAAGCGGTAAAATAAATGTGATTCATAATTACCTCTGTGTAGTAATTTGAGTTGAAACCTGCTGTAAGCAAATCGCCAGGTTTCAAATCTGCTTTTGTTCCGTGATAAAAGGGACCTTTATCTAAAACGTCAGCCCCATCTATTCCGTTAGTGTTGTCTTTCATATGCTATTCGGTAATTTATTTCTTCCCAAGTTCTTCTGCTAAACCCACAAGTAGTCCTTCTGTTCCACGAATATAGCAGAGCTTATACGACTCTCCATATTTAACCACTTCGCCGACAAGCTGAGCGCCTTTCTTGATCAATCTTGCTACGAGTTCGTCAATGTCTTGCACCGTAAACATCACTCGAAGATAACCTAAAGAGTTTACAGGATCAGTCCGGTGATCTGAAATAGTTTGCGGAGCGAGAAATCGCGAAAGCTCCAATCTACTATGACCATCTGGAGTAACCATCATTGCAATCTCTACACGTTGATCACCTAGCCCAGTAACGCTACCTGCCCATTCTCCTTCAATCGTGGCTCGTCCTTCAAGTTTCAATCCTATCTCTGAGAAAAAAGAAATAGCATCGTCGAGAGATTCTACAACGATACCCATATTATCCATTCGTAGTAATTTATTTTGTGACATAGTTTTATGTTTGATAGCTCAATAAAGTTACAGGAAATTTAGAAGGTTTAGAAGCGATTTTTCCATTCTATCAAAGTTGAATAACCTGTTCAATGTTAATCTGCTCCAAAAATACTTCATCATGAGAAACCACTAACAATGTTCCTTGGTATTGGTTGAGGGCCGCTGTTAAAATTTCGATGTTTTGAAGATCCAAATTGTTTGTTGGCTCGTCTAGTACAATGATGTCCGGTGATTGATTATTAATAGTTAAGCAACAAAGAATTAAACGCATTTTTTCGCCACCACTTAAAGCATTACACGGTTTATCCCATTCCTCTTTGGTAAATAAAAACCGATTAAGCCTTATTTTAATTTCATGTTCTTGTAAGGCTGAAACATTGAATTGTTGGGCTTGTTCATAAATTGTGAGCTGATTGTCAATCAAGGAGTACTCTTGATCGATATACACCGCTTTATGGTCAGCTCGATAAAGCGTACCTTTTTGTGGAGCTAACGTTCCTAAAATAAGTTTGATTAAAGTGGTCTTGCCCGAACCATTCAAGCCCTTTAGCACCAGGCGTTCGCCACTTGTAATTTGAAAAGTCAAATCGTTATTCCATAAGAAATGATGGGTATAGCTGTAATTAATGGCGGTGACTTTACATAGAATTTTGCCTCGATGCAATGGAGCATCGTCAAAGCCAAATTTCATCTTATCTAGATCTGGCAAAGCCGAACGCAGCTGTTGCAATTCTTCTTTTATGCCACCTATTTTTTCTGCGTGAATGCCTTTTAGCTTGGAGGAACTATTTTCGGCATTGTTCCGTAAGGTATTCATCATAATTCTCGCTACGCCAGCCTTTTCTTGTTTTCCTTTTCCACGACTATCTAATTTGTGTTGTCGCTCTAGTGTTTCCCGTTCTTTTTCTTTGGCTTTGCGTAATGCCTTTTCCTTGTTTTGCACATCCTGACTTAATGCATTGTTTTCTAAATGCTTTTGTGCAACACAAAAATCGTAATTGCCACCGTACATGGTAATACCGCGTTTATTTAATTCAGCAACCCTATCCAAAAGGTTTAGTAGTTTTCTGTCGTGACTTACAATGAGTAACGTACTTGCTGTAGATTGAATAAAATTGTACAACAATTTTCGGCCTGCACTATCTAAATGATTGCTGGGTTCATCTAACAAAATCAATTCAGGTTGATGAATAGCTATTCCAGCTAAAAATACTTTTGTTTTTTGTCCACCACTTAAGGTTTCCATTTTTTGCGATAAATCCAAATTATCCAATTGCCAATAGTTTAACGCTTCTATGCAGCGTTCTTCAATTGTCCAATCGTCATTCAGTGCCGTATAATTTTCTTCTGTTACGTTACCATTAAGAATTTCTTGCAATGCATGAAGTTTGTTATCAACTTTTAAGGCTTGTGCAATGGTGAGCTGATTATACTGCCCAAAAATTTGAGGAATATAATAGGGGTCTGCATTCACTACAAACTGCCCATCCAAAGGCTGTAATTCCTTTGCAATAATTTTCAATAGAGTCGATTTTCCCGAGCCATTATTGCCGATGAGCGCTATTTTATCGTGACGATTTACTGTTAGATCGATAGAACCAAACAACAGCTTTTTAGTAGGAAGGGTATAGGATATATGTTGTAAAATAAGCATAATGTCTTTCTGTTAAAGATGAATAAATGATCAACTGCTTGCAGTTAGACCGTCTTTAATTTTGTGAAAGAGATTATGTTTTACATGTGTTCTTGACTATTTTTGGTTTGCAAATATAACAATTGTTTTCGAGTTACTAGTTTGGGCAATTCAATTTACCCAAGTAGAGCCTGTTGATTTATTTATCTGGCAGGCCCCATTTTGCAACTAATTCAGCATTAAGTCCACCTTCTTTACCATTAGGTTTTCCTTTACCTGTTTCAATGTAATTTTTTAAACTGCCCTGTATATAGCTTGTCCAAGCATCGTTGCAAACTTTGTAGCATTCATATTCAGGTACTAAACCTTCATGCGTAAATACAACTTTAGTTTTGCCGTCTGCTGTTGATAAATCAAAAACAAGTTGAGTATTCACCCATTCTGTTTTATCTTTTGTAAAATTGAATTCATTAGCAATAACTTGATACACCAATTTTTTATCTGGTATTAATTCTATAAGCTTGAGCTTGCATAAATGCACATCTTTATAGTGATAAAAAAATGTATCGTTTAGCTGGTCGGTGTTACCTTCAATATCCTCTGACCACCAACCTCTAAAATTGGTAATGGCATTGAATGTGCTGGTCACACCTTTATTAACAGTGATTGTTGTTGTGAAACTTTTATCTTTCATAGTGCTTATTTTAACGTTTTGATTTGAAGATGTTTTTCTTTCATTGCAAGAAACTAATACAAGTAGTAAAGTAATCGCTACTAAATTTTTCATTTGAGATACGCTTTAAGATTTTGCAGATACTGTGTCCATGCGCTCGAACAACTTTCGTAACATTCAATTTGCGGCAGTAACCCATCATGTGTAAGTGTTACTTTGGTGTGGTTGCCTTCTTTTTCGAGATCAAAGCAAATTTTTGTCTCAGCCCATTCATTTGTGTTTTTTAAAAACGACAAATTGCTTTCGGTCACCAGCCAACTAATTTTTTTGTTTACAACACGTTCTATTAGTTTCTGATTAGAATAATGCACACCATCACCAGCCCTGAAAGAAAACTCGTCATTTATAAGCTGGCTTTTTCCTGCTATGGTTTCGCCAAATAAACCTACCCACCAATTTTTAGGATCCATTAAATGTGTAAATACTTGGCTTATTTCTTTCGACGTTGTAAAACTATATTGAAAATTTTGTTTAGCCATCACTGTTTCGTTTTAATTAAGTAAAACCAATTGACCGGTATGGTATTGTAAATGTGAGGTTCTGGTGATCACGATATTTAACTTGTTGCGATGAGGTTCTTTTGAAAATTCTTCTGCAGATACGGCTGTGTGTTTTGAAAACCATTCATCTGTAGTTGTTTTAGCAAATATTGCTTGAAGCATATCATTTTGTTTTGCCCACATTGCTCTAAGTTCAGCCACAGAAGGAATTTGAGTAACTACTTTATCGGGTTGTTTAATAAAGGGCTCATACAATTCTGGAAACATTTTTTCGCCCATGTTCATCAGTCTTAGCATATCGTCATGAACTGCAATCAGATGCCCCAACAGGTAAATCCCTCTATTTTTGCCTGGTGCAATCTCATTTTGTAATTGCTCATCACTTAAAGCAGTTAAATGTTTATTTAAATTATCAATCGATCCGTTCCATCTATCGATCACCATTTTTACGCATAAATCAGTTGTTGTCATAGCTTTTAAATTTTATAGGATCAAAGGTAATGTCCAAAATGTAAATTCATAAGTTGCGATATAGACATTACGAAGGGTTGATTTGGACAATTAAGTTAGCTAACTTTGTTGAAAAAAGAGAATGAAACATTTGTCGATAGTAGTTCCTGACGAGCAAACCACCATGAGTACAATTGCTTGTATCATAGGCGCATTCCAAGTATTTGGTGCTGCCAATAACTATCTAGTTAGCAGGGGTGAAGCGGCGGTTTTCAAAATCGAGTTGATTGGCGCTACAAACAACGACTTTTTAAACAACAACTTACTTTCCATTAAACACCAATTCGCCATCCATGAAATAGATAAGACCGATCTTATTCTCATTCCTGCATCGTCTATTCGGAGTTATGATACGGCTACTACAAATAATAAACTATTAATCGATTGGCTCACAAAACAGTACACACAAGGTGCAGAAATTGCAAGTATGTGCGCAGGGAGTTTTATGCTTGCTTCTACGGGATTGCTTGCAGGGAAAACCTGTTCTACGCATTGGGCTTTAGCTGAAAACTTTAGAGAATTGCATCCTGATGTAAACTTGCAAACGGATAAGCTCATTACTGATGAAAACGGAATGTACACCAATGGTGGTGCGTATTCGTTTTTGCACTTGCTGTTGTATTTGGTCGAAAAATTTTATGGAAGACAAACTGTTATTCATTGTGCCAAATATTTCCAGATCGATTTAGACAGAAGTTTTCAAGCTGAGTTCTCAATTTTTAATGGCCATAAAAAACATAGTGACGATGAAGTTTTAACGGCACAACAATTTATTGAAGAGAACTATCAAACTAAAATTTCCATTGAAAAATTAGCCTCCAACTTAAACATTGGCAGAAGGAATTTCGACCGTAGATTTATTAAAGCAACTGGTCTTACGCCTCTTGATTATTTGCAACGCGTAAAGATTGAAGCTGCAAAAAAGATGTGTGAAACCACTCGAAAAACTGTGAATGAAATCATGTATGAAGTAGGCTACAATGATGCAAAAGCTTTTCGAGAAGTTTTTAATCGTATAACTGGTTTATCACCTTTAGATTATAAATCAAAGTACAATAAAGAAAGTAGGTTGTCGGTAATGTAGTGGGTTTATAAAATTGACAAGAGGTGACATTGTATTATTTCTTGATAACTTGCAAGTAGTAGTATTGAAACAAAATTAAGAACTTCTATTGCTTCTCTTATTTCGATAAGTTGTAGTTTTTTTCTCTATTCTGAGTCAGTGTTAAACAACCAAAGGCACAACAAAATTCCATCAAGCTGAGATGCAGTACAGTAGCGATTTTACAGCCGATTGTTATTTCGTAAACCCCCAGTAGAGCAAAACCCCTGTTAGCGGTATAGCTTTTACAGTTAATTATTTGATTACTTTCAAAAGTTCTTTGTAAGTCCACTCATTGCCCTTCAAAAAGAAATCATAAGTTTTATCCCAATCTTTTCCTTGCCCCCATCCAATCATTGAAGAGATAATTTTTGTTTTTCCACGGCCAATAGAGACAAATTGAATTATCTCTTGCAGGTTCTGATCTTCGTCTTGCAACTTTTTAGAAAAGTTACCATTTAAGTCTACTTTCAAAATCAAAAGTTCATTTTCTAAGTAGCTAATAATTCCTAGTTTGATTGAGCTACTGTCAGAGAGTGTTTTCGTCTTGTCATAGTTTGTAACAATGTAGCCCCCGTTCTTTAATTCAATATGTGCAATAGGAGCTATCCATTCGGAAAGTTTGGAATTTGTCGAAAAGTATTTCCACACCTCTTTCACTTCCAATGGAACAACAATAGAAAGCTGAAGTACTTTCTCATTTGACTTATTGACGTATGAAGTGTTTTCAACTTGAGCTAATGAAGTGATGCTAATGCAAAGCGCTAATAATGAGAATATCCATTTCATACTGTCCAGTTTAAAAGATTTTTATTTAAGCTTACCGCTAACGCCCCGAGGCTTGCCGAAGTTGGTGGGCTTGCGTTAAATTCCTATGCAATATAACAGGTTGAAGTTGAATTTCCCACCAATTTTGGCAAACCTTTGTTAGCTGCAGCAAAAATGCCGTCATAAGCATCATAAAGTTATGATACAGATATTCAAAGCACTATGCTTCAGAAAGGCACAAGTTTAAACTAATTATTGAATCTATGTTCAAAAGGAAAGTTAAGAATTGATGTTACTTAATTTTGCTTCAACTAACGATTTAATACTATCAATGCTTAGCAGGACATCAAGAAAATGACTTATATTTTGTACTTGCTCATGAACTCTTGATCCAATTATCTCATTATAATTCAAACCTAATAAATTGCATAATTCCAGTCCAGTCATTGCCATGTCAACAGTTATCTTTTTCTTAAAACCATAAACGATTTTATCCTTATCTAATTGATTGAAAGAGCATACATGAATAGAAGTAGTAAATTGTATTTTGGTTGAAAGATGAGATTGAAAGTCTATTAGATTTTGAACTTCACCCGACGCTTTTTTTGTGTCAAAAGTATCACCATCCTTTAGTTCAATTATATAGCAATGCCTTTTAGTGTCCGTAATTTGAAAAACTATCAAATCAGGTTCGCGGGTACTACGTAGTCTAGAGTTTTTTATAGCTCCTTTGCTTATCAAATAAACACCATTTTGCAAAATTTGGTTATCCAAAAAAGCATCAACGTTTGTTATGTTTTCAGCCAAGCCAACAATAATCTTTTCTAGCTCTGTGCCGGAAGAAATAACTGTAGCTTGGACTTTAGATAGAAGATGCCCTAGTTCTTGATGACCGAACAATCTTTCATAACCACTTCCCTCAGCCCTGCCTTTACTTTTCTCTATTAAAGCCATTACCTTCTATTTGTTTAAGGTCGCAGCCAATAAAGTTACGTCCAGTTGAATAACATGCCTCAAAAACAGAATAACTTCCCGAACAAGGATCTAGAATAAAATCATCCTTTGATGATACTGCATCTATAAGGTTCTTTTGAAGGAGTTCGGGTTTTTGATGCGGATGCCTTTTGTTTACAATTTTTTCAGTCCAAACATCAGGAATATCATGACGTGTCCAAACACCTTTAGCTCTTGAAGGACTTTTCTGAAGAACAAGTAGATATTCGCTCTTTCTTCTAGTACGATAACCCATTCCTATTTTCCCTTTGTCCCAGGTAATTAAGTCAACAACATTTAATGAAGTATTTTTGAACCATGCACTTGTTCCCTCACATAAATGAAATTTATCAATCCATAAAAATAAATGCCCACTTTTAATAAGTGTGCGATCAATTTCTTCAATGAAAAGTTTTATCATTTCATCGCTCATTTGCGAAAGTTCAATTCTTGCTTTCTGCCTACCATCACCCTCATTACCATATTTCATTTTATCCATTATTCCTCTATATTGAGGATCAAAAAAAGCCGCAGTAATTACTTCATCATGGATATTCTCTAATAAGGATAACCCATCGATAACATTGTAATCATTAATTCTTGCGATATCACTTTTGAGGACTGGGGTCTCTAACTCCTTAGATTTTTTTCTTACTGATGAAAATACGCTATTCGCAACTGCTACTGTCTCCATTAATTTAATTGTTAGGTGCTAAACTTGATAGTTCAGGTATCATTTATAAATGTAATTAATCATATTTAATTCAGGGCGATACTAACTTTTAACAACAATATTTTAAACATAAAACATTGTTAATAACGACATTAGTTTTTTTCAACATTTTTAAATTATTAAACAATAACCAAAAAATGTGACATAAATATTTTTAACGCTCTTGAAATGTAAAAATACTAAAATATTTAGCAAAACAAAGGATAATTATTATTCTGAAATAAATTTGTCACATTCTTCCAAAATAAAATCAGGAATTAGGCCGTATTCATTGGGGTCTAACTGGCAAATGAGTTCATTTTCGATATGAAAGGTTTCGTTTATGAATTTCCTTAAAACACTTGGTATTTCAGCAAGGCTATCATCATAGATAAGTCTAAATATATTCAACTTTGCATAACTGTTTTCTACCTCATTGTATAAGGCCTTTAAAGTATTTAAATCTTCTAATTTGGTTAAATTTGTGCCATAATTGAAACTATTAACATGACTTTTAATTTTATCTGTTCCAGAGTTAAAATCGGTTTCCGACATTAAATCGTTTCCTATTTCTTTTCTTTGGTCCGTACATTCTTCTCTTTTCCGTTTGTGAAAAAGATTTGAAAGAATTTGATATTCATTTCCCAAATCATCAATTATTTCGAAATGGCGTCTTAAATAGATGAGTTTTACAATTTCGTCTAAATCGGATTCTAATGCGCTTTTACAAATTTGAGCAAACGATAGTAAATTTTGTTTTTTAATTTTTGTTTCTGTAAGTACACCTTTTTTTGTAGTTAAGAAATCTGCCTCACACAAATTATTAAACTCTCTTAGTACTTTTACTGTGTCAACAACAGGGTCAAGATCGTGAGTTAGCATTAGTACAGTCTTATTTAAAAAACATTCTCCACTCTTTCCTCTAAATAACATATGCATAATTGCATATTTTTTGCTCTTGTCAAAAGAAGAAATTGGATCGTCAAGGACTATTAAATCAGGTTTTTTATACAATGCTTCATACATAAATAAGACAAGTGAAAATGCATTTTTTTCACCAAAACTTAGGTGTTGTTTACCTCCATTAATGATTCCGTCTGATTCGATATGCCGTAATAAAAGTTTATAATTATTAGAATTATCATTTATTATTTCAACAGTATATTTATAACCCGCATTAGTAAGAAATGAGTTTATACTTTTTCTGTGCTTTTCTATTAATATTTTAACCAATCGCTTTTGTTTATTAATTTCACCTTGAAGTAATCCAACCTTTTCCAGAACTGTATCAAGTGAAGTATTCAGTGATTCAATTATCGTGATAGTCTTTTCAGCTTTGAACCTATCAAATAGCTCAATATTAATTTTGAGATTTTTTAACTTTTCTTCTACTTTATCATCTTCACTAAAACTTACAGAAGATATATTTTTTAAAGCTTTAAGCTTCAATAACAAATCATCAATTTGTTGTTTTACTGCAACAATATAGTTCATTTCGGATTCTTCTAATCCGGTTTGTTTTTCTGTTATTGTTTGAAGAGTCAAATTAGCGTTTTCTGAAAAATATTCTCCTAGGTTTTTGAGTGCTTCAATAATAACTGTAAAATTTTTTATTACATTTTTATCGTAAAACGTTGAGATAGATTTAATTGTCTCTTTATTTTCGGTGGTTGGAGAAGTGCAATACGGGCAATCGTCAGATATCTCAAGAAACTGTTCCCCGTTATTTTGCCAATCTAACCATTTCACACAGCTTTTGTCTTTGATTAATTTACTATATCCTTTTAATGAATCAGGAATATGTTGAATTTTATTTCCTTCTTTTAATCCTTTGTATAAAGCAGAAGATTTTGAAAGTCCTGTTTGTGTTGTGGCAAAACTTTTTGATAAATTTTCAAAGTCTAATATAGTTTTATTTAGGTCGTCATTTTCTGAAAAAACTTTCTTGATTTCAGATAATAGTTGCTCGATCTGTTCAGTAGAAACCTTATACTCTGGTGTATTAATGAAAATCTCATAACTATTTGAAATTAATTCATCTTCTTTAAAAAGAAATTGATTTAGATATTCCTCGTTAAAAATCAGAACACTTTTAATTTCTTCATTCATTATAATCTCTGGGACGACTTCAATCTCTGAATTTCTATGTTTAAAAGGAATTAATTCCTTTAAAAGTTCAGGAGAATCGATACCATATTTTATAGCTCTTGTAATTGTACTTTTTCCGGTACCATTAATTCCAAATTTGATATTTAATTTATTGTTTGTGATTTCAATTTTACCACTGTCAATATTATTGCAATTTGTAATAGTTAGCTCCATTAATTTGGTTTAATTGTTTAGTCCTTAAAAGTCTAGTGATTGCATTTTGAATAGACATGGCATTTTTTAGAGTGATTTATATTTTTTCTATTGCATTTATATATCCTTCCCATTCCGGATTATATTTTTCATAATGTGGTTCGAATGAAAGACTATCTTCTAAAACAACCATGCTGGTTAGATCTTCGATATTAAACATTCTAAAATCAGGGAAAGGCTTCAGTTCTTTACTATCAGAAACGCCATCAGTTTGAACGATATGAATTTTTGTACTGGTTACATTCGTTTTTGAGGTAAAGATGAACACGGCATGAGGATTGCCTATTCTCGTTCCTCGGATTTTACCTTCTTTGTTATATTCAAAAGAAATTGGTTTTCTGTTTTTTATTGCAACAATTAACAAGTCTAAGTTTGGCATATCTATCTAGTTTAAAGGATTTTTAATTAATTGATAAAAATTATTAGGTTTAATGTTACAGGAACAATTTATTAAATAGCATTTTATAAATTATTGATATTCAGTAAAATTACGCAATTTCATTCGAGAAAATAGCAGGTATAATTACCCGATTTTAAACGGATAACATCCGACTAATAAATTTCTATTACCCATCTTTATAATGCGAAACCAGTTGGTGAATATCCAACAATTATTACTTTATTTACAATATCCTAGGCGAGTGGTTGAAAGTACCACATTCTATCGGTCACCGACAGGTTTCGCAGCGACCCAGGCTTTTAAAAATTTTCAATTATGCGAAACCTGAAAAATCAAAAATTCATCCAAGAACTCCAACCCAACAAAATCTGTAAATGCGGTGCTTGTGAACCAAGAAAGCCCAAACTTCCTAGCGGAATGCGCAGGCTCAAAGTTTACTATAAGGCAGACCGAAACAATTCCTGTAATTTTACTACAAGGTGAATGGATACGTAAACTTGGTTTTAATGTTAAAGACCATGTCATTGTTTCAGAAAAGAAGGGACAGATAATTATCAACCTAGAAACGGAATAGTAATTCATCAGAGCTGTCGACACTTATAAAGGTGCCGGCAGTTTGCATAAAAACTGGAAGGTTTGGGCTATGAGGGGTATGAGCCCAGAGTTGCAGCTAACTTGTATATAGGTCTGACGTCATCAGATCTATCCACCCATTTTTCAGTAGATAGCTCTGATAAATGTTATCCTTTTCTACTATAAAAGTATTGAAAAAAACTACAAATCATCAAAAGGACTTTTAATTTGTTGCAGGCTTTTCGTGCTCACATGAGTGTAAATTTCAGTTATTTCACTGTTATTGTGCCCGAGTAATTTCTGTATCTCTCTTTACCAATAAAATTTCATCATTTTCTAAGAAGAGATATCCTTGCTCATAACAAAAGAAATAAACCTGACCTTTTTGAGTGGAGTAGGTGTGGGTATGGTAAGTAAAATCGAAACCCTTACGAAGTAATGATTCTCGCTTCACTTTAATTTTCCCAGTAGGATTTTTTGTGTTAAGAATAGCTCTATTCTTTTTTAAAATCCGATTAACCTCATTTAAAAAACTGTTGTCTTCAGTTCTTATCCGGTTATTGTAATGTGTGCGACATTGATCGTCGCAGAATTTTTTATCAGCCCTGCCATTAATAACAGCATTGCAGTCTAGACATATACGTTCCATACTGTTTTTGTTTTACTGGGATGATGTTTAAAGCTACAGAAAAATATCAAACCAAAGAATTTTAAGATTTTTTTGTTGAAGCCTCTCCTTAGGAATAAAAGCTGCTTAGTCGTGTTTAAACGATTATACACGCTTATAACTGTTTAAAATCCGACTAGATTTTTTGGGTGTTTGCACCTTTGTACTGTCGGTAGTCGTGGTGACTATTGGTCGTTAAAATAGTTAGAAACTTAAATTTTAAGATGATGGAAAATGGAATGAACAAAGTAGTATTAAGTGGTATTGCAGGCAACGATGCAGAATTAAAAACAGTAAGCGGAAACAGCAAATTGGCTCGTGTAAATATGGCGGTAAACGAGAGTTATAAAAACGCAGCAGGAGAAGAAGTGAAAAAAACACACTGGTTTTCTTTAACTTTTTGGGGCGCAAAGGCTGACATCGCAGAATTAAAAATTAAAAAGGGTACACGTTTCTCCATAGAAGGTAGATTACAGAACAATAACTACGAAGCTAAAGATGGTACAAAACGGTACACCACAGAAATAGTAGTAGAAGAAATACTACTCAAAGAAACACAAGTGGCAGGTTAGTTTAATTTAGATTCACTTGCTACAGACTAGCAAGTGAATTTTTTTGATGTTATGACTTATAACAAGTCACTTAAGCATGCCTCTATTCATTTGGTTACCATATAATAGCTACAAACAGCGATTAAAGCTATGCTGTTACGGCAATTCAATTTCGCCTAAATATTTGCTGTTTGCCGCCCTTTCTCTATCGTTAGACAATACTGTAACATAGATGTGCGCAGTTTTACAGCCCTCTGGATAATTCAACTTTAACGTACATTTCCCGGCTACTCTTTCTGCAACATTTAGATCGCCATCAAAGTAATCGTGCTGTTCGTACAAAATCACATAAGCAACCAAATCATTTGTGGCTGCATCATGCTCAAAGTTATGTTCCCAAGTTAGGTGTATGTTTTGCTTATCACTTGCATCAAGTTGTAAGTTGGGAAGAAACGGAAGGTTTCCGCTGCTAATGACTATCGAACTGTAGTCTATCACATAATTTGGGTATTCCCCTTTTACAATTCCCGAATTAAAATGGTGTGCAGCATTTTGTGCTGAACGCTCGTGCGTGTGGTTTTTAAACGTAATAGCAAAAAAAGAGGTGAGGGGCGAACGCCATTGCTGTAATAACCCGAACCTAGCTCTCGCAGCTAACTGTTTTTCTGAAGGGTTCTTGCTAATTTTACGAGGTACACTCCTCATCACTTGCTTACCTCTTACGGTGTAACCAATCACAGAACCCGCTTTTCCCGAAAAACCACCATTTATACCATTCTTTGCTTGTGCCATTTGTCAATTAATAAAGTGAAACGCTTTATTAAAGCTAAGTTATTTTATGTACAAAACCGAATCTAAGACGTATATTAATCGGAGTTTCTTCGGACACTATCCGTATCAACTCCGAACAAACTCCGAAGAAGCTCCGAAGAAGCTCCGAAGAAGCTAGGCATATTTCTAAAATTATTATACCCTTTAATTTCACTAAATCAAAAGGAATATTTCATAATTCATATACTTTGAATATATACTTTTTTAATTTCCTTGATATTTTTGTGTCTCTCGAAATATCAATCATATCAACAGGTTCTCCATTGGCAATATTTGGTCTAATAACTTCAGTAAGTTCTCCAAATATCTCATGTATGTTTGATTTGACTTCTAAACCAACTATCAAATGTGGAAGTTCCGTGCTTGAAGTATCTTCCATTAAAGCTAAATAAGCTCCATTTATTTCTCTTCTTGTGGAGCAATATTTTCTTATTGCTTCCGCAATTACAGTAGTACTTTCTTTGGGGGAAGATATCAGAATGTTTTTCCCAGCCTTTATTTGTCTTTCTTCATCAGGTTTAAAGAGTTCTCCATTAATTAGTTTTTTTATTTCTGAAGGGGTAAACACTTTGGATGGAATAGAGTAAGGATTAAGGATAAAAGTTGTGTCATCTGGACAGTTTTCAAATACTGATCTTCCTTTCACCATTATATAGTTTTCTTCTTCAGTAATAATATTATTCTCAAAAATCTTATCTGTAGAAGTAAAGACGGGAATTTTTCCATCATCCCAATTTTTGACTTTTAGTTTGCTTGTTTCATTATTACCTTCTTCATCTGTAACCGTCAAAAGGTAAAGGTTTGTGTCTAAAATTGTTCTGTAGAAAAGAGGTCTATAAGTAATATCTTTTGCAGCTAGATTAAATATTTCGTCAATATTCTCTGGCTCATAATTTCGTTTTTTGTTTATTTTAAAAAAATCAAATAATCCCATAAGTTTTTGTTTGGGTTAGCCATATTATGTGTCAATGATGTAGCAGCTAGCTATAGGTGATTTGCTTGTATTAATTCCTATGCAATAGGAAGTACGAAGATGAAATTTCTCCACCAATTTTATCTTGGAGTCTAATATTGACCTGCAGATTTTGAAATTTATCCCACAATTGTAACGTTTTGCAGCTTGTCAAAGTTGGTTGTCTTAAAAAACCAACCTCCAATTAAACACATTCTCAACTTCGCCCACTTTTTCGAAATGGTTTCTTTCTAATATCTCAAAGGAGGCTGGATTATCTTTTGCGGTTTGGGCAAATATAGATTTCACGTTTTCTTGGCTTTTTGCCCACCCAATAATACAGGCGACGGCTTCGGTCATATAGCCTTGGCCCCTAAACTCTTCGTAAGTGCCATACCCAATTTCAATTTCTCCATTTTCATCGGGTTCACCTACAAAGCATACATCGCCAATCATTTTGTTTTCGGCCTTTAGAATAGAGTTCAAAGGGTAGAGAATAAATGGTTTTTACCGGTATCGGCTACATTGGGTAAAATGGTTTCTTCTAAAGCTTCTTTGAGCGCTGGACTAATTATTTTGTGAGTAGGATTTAACTTTAACTCTGCCTCTAACGAATTATCATTTTTAATGTATTTTACTAATTGGTCGTGAGTGAGGGGTTGTAGGATGAGGCGTTTGCTTTCGATCATAGTGTTTAGTTCCAAATTTCGTTTTGACTTGTTAGAATTAATGGTATTCCGTCTGTAACCATAATGGTGTGTTCGTGTTGCGCTACAAATCCACCTCTGTTGCCCACTAATGTCCAGCCATCTTTTTCGGTATTGGCTATAGTAGATTTGGTGGAGATAAAGGTTTCCACAGCAACGGTGGTGTTTTTTCTAAAGCGTTCAAAGTTATAGCGGTCTTGAAAGTTGGCAATTTCATGGGGTTCTTCGTGTAAACTTCTGCCCACACCATGTCCGGTTAAATTCTTAATTACGGTATAACCAGATTTCTTTGCTTCCGTTTCAATCAGTTTTCCAATTTCAGAGATTTTAACACCTCCTTTTATTTGGTTGATGGCTTTCTTTAAAATGTTTTTAGAAGCAGTAACTAATTTTTGGTAGTGGTAAATATCTTCGCCCAATACAAAAGAACCGCCATTGTCTGACCAAAAACCATCTAATTCTGCAGAAACATCAATATTGATTAAATCGCCTTCTTTAAATATCTTTTGTTCGCTCGGTATGCCATGTGCAATTTCATTATTCACACTAATGCAGGTCCAACCAGGGAAGTCGTAGGTTAAACGTGGGGCAGATTTTGCACCTAAATCATTTAAAATAGCACCGCCAAAATCATCTAATTGTTTAGCAGTCATGCCTGGTTTTACATACGCTCTCATTTCTTTGAGTGTAATGGCTACGGCATCACTTATTTTTTGCATTCCTGCAAGCTCTTCGGCATTGTTTATTGACATCTTTTTACAATTTGCATTAAAGGTAGGTCTTTTCTTAAAATTATGTAGGATAGACTTGTATGAGACCTAGTTAAGCAGGCTTTTGTTTTAGAAAGTTTCAATTAAATAATCTTGAACCAAACCTGCGATTAAAAAACATAATGCAAATAAAAGAATGGTTTTGAATACAATTAAGCATTTTGGTTCCGTATGATATTGAACCAAAGTAGGATTTGCAAAATTAGTTTAACTTTTTACCAATTTTTCTATCAATTAGCCATTTCTCAAGTCTTTCCCAAAAACCTGCAGCATATTCAAAGCTTAAAGGCTCGTTATAAAACCCATTTTTAGCAATCATACCATTGTGTGCCATATTCGGAATAATAGCAACAATGAAATCAGAATTACGAGCTAATTGAAGAGCAGATTTAATTCTAGGATAGCCTTTCTGAGAATTAACATTTCCATCTTTTTCGCCCATTAGCCACAAGGTTGGTGTTTTAATGCGTTTTAAATAATCGTAGCTATCGTAACTTAAATTTTTGCTTAGCCAAGTCCACCATTGTTGAGCACTCAAAGTTTTGGTTGGTTCTTGTGGATATACTTTTTTAAACCAATCCTTAGTTTTATAACTCAATACTTGGTTGTTTCCTTCTTCCCAAGTATTGCTTTTTGCCATATTCCAGTTTGCATTGTACATCTCCATGATCTCATTTGTTTCTGCAGTCGTAAAACCATCAGCCATTAAAGAACATTTATATTCATGGCTAATCGTATTTAAAACATTTTCACCAGCTCCAACTCTAACTATAAAAAAGGCTAAATCTTTGATTTTAGATGCCGCAATGCTTCCGGTCCATCCACCTTGGCTATTTCCCATAATGCCTATTTTATTAGGGTTAACATTTGGTTGGGATTTTAAAAAATTAACACCCGATATTAAGTCGTTAGCCAATTCATCAAAACTTGCGGTTTCCCAATCGCCAGGTAGATTCTCCTGCGCCTTGTTTATCAAACGTAAGTACACCAATTCCCAACTGCAGGAAAAAAGTAGTAAAAAAACCAACCCCTCTAGTTGATGGACCAGAGCCATGGGCAAATATAACAACAGGATGTTTCCCTTCGCCTGCAGGTAGGTAAAGATCACCTTTGATTAAGTTAGTACCACTTTGAAAAGACACCTGCTTTACTTGATGAGGAGCCACTTTTTTACCAGTGGATTTTACAGTGTTATAACCTATCTCTAAACGATCAATTTTATTGTTTTTAAATTTAAAAGAAAATATTTTGGTGCTGTCGTTCATATCTCTAAACTTATTTGCCGCAACAGGAATCAATGCACCAAGTTTTAACGTGTTAAGATTTAAATAAACCAAGCTCTGATTGAGTTCGTCAAAAATGCCAAGAGTAATTCTGTAGCCATTTTCAAACTCATAGGTTCCTTCATATGGATACAATTCATTTCTTGATACGGACTTTTGTTGAGCGTGACTTACTCCGTAAACAAAAAAAAAGGAATGCAAAAAGATATTTATAACACATAAAATAGATTTGATAGCTCTTGTGACGCTTAATTTTAGAATGAGGTTACATTCATTAGCTTTTCTTATTCATAATATGGGTTAAAATATCATAGCTTTTACTCAAAATCCTTTATTAACAATTCAATGTCTTTAAATTCATCTGATTATTTTATCTTTAGGCGATTTTAAGAAAAGGGTTAATTTCAAGGCCCAATCCACCTAAACAAATACTAAAATTATGTCAAATACATCTAAGATCATCTACACCAAAACAGACGAGGCGCCAATGTTGGCTACGTATTCCTTATTACCTATTGTTCAGGCTTTTACTGCTTCGGCAGGTATTGATGTAGAAACTAGAGATATTTCATTGGCAGGAAGAATTTTAGCCAACTTCCCAGAGTTTTTAAAAGACGATCAAAAAATAGGCGATGCCTTAGCTGAATTAGGCGCATTAGCAACCACACCTGAGGCAAATATTATCAAATTACCAAATATCTCTGCGTCAATTCCGCAATTGGTGGATGCGATTACAGAATTACAAGCGCAAGGTTATGCCTTACCAAACTATCCTGATAATGCACAAAGTGAGGAAGGAAAAGCCATTAAAGCGAAATATGGTAAAGTATTAGGATCTGCCGTAAATCCGGTTTTACGTGAAGGTAACTCAGATAGAAGAGCGCCAAAAGCGGTTAAGAATTATGCAAAAGTAAATCCACACTCGATGGGTGCTTGGTCTGCAGATTCTAAAACTAGAGTGGCAAGCATGACTGAAGGCGATTTTTACGGTTCAGAGAAATCTTTAACAGTTGCAGAACCTACGCAATTTAAAATAGAATTTGTAGCGGAAGATGGTGCGGTAACCGAATTAAAAGGTTTAGCTAATTTAAAAGCTGGTGAAGTAATTGATAGCTCTGCATTAAGTCTTTCTGCATTGAAAGCATTTGTAGCAAAAGAAATTGTTGCAACAAGAGCAGCTGGAACGTTATTGTCTGCACACTTAAAAGCAACGATGATGAAAGTTTCAGATCCGCTTATTTTTGGTGCAATAGTAGAAGTGTACTTTGCAGATGTATTTACAAAATACGCAGATTTATTTAAGGAATTGAATGTGGATACCAGTAACGGTTTGGGTGATGTATATGCGAAAATTGCTGGCCACCCAAAACAAGCTGAAGTGGAAGCAGATTTAGCTGCGGCGATTGCAAACGGGCCGGCATTGGCGATGGTGAATTCTGATAAAGGAATTACCAACCTTCATGTACCATCGGATGTGATTGTAGATGCTTCGATGCCTGCTATGATCCGTACTTCTGGGCAGATGTGGAACAAAGACGGAAAGCCTCAAGATACGACAGCGTTAATTCCAGATCGTTGTTATGCTGGTGTATATACTGCTACAATAGAAGATTGTAAAAAACATGGTGCTTTTGACGTAACTACGATGGGCTCTGTACCTAATGTGGGTTTAATGGCTCAAAAAGCTGAAGAATATGGTTCTCATGATAAAACTTTCCAAGCAAAAGCAAACGGTACTATCCGTGTAACAGATGCAAACGGTAAAGTTTTCTTTGATCAGAAAGTTTCAACTGGCGATATTTTTAGAATGTGCCAAACTAAAGATGCACCAATTCAAGATTGGGTAAAATTAGCTGTAAATAGAGCTCGTTTATCTGCTACGCCAGCAGTTTTTTGGTTAGATGAAAACAGAGCACACGATAGAGAAATCATTGCGAAAGTGAAAAAATATTTAGCTGATCATGATACAAACGGATTGGATATTCAAATCCTTGCGCCAATAGAAGCGACTAAATACACCTTAGAAAGAATTAGAAAAGGACAAGACACCATCTCGGTTACCGGAAACGTATTGCGTGATTATTTAACAGATTTATTCCCAATTTTAGAATTAGGAACTTCTGCAAAAATGTTATCTATTGTTCCGTTAATGAATGGCGGTGGTTTGTTTGAAACTGGTGCTGGTGGTTCTGCTCCAAAACACATTGAGCAGTTTATAGAAGAAGGGTATTTGCGTTGGGATTCATTAGGTGAGTTCTTAGCTTTACAAGCTTCGTTAGAGCATTTATCGCAAACCCAAAATAATACAAAAGCACAAGTTTTAGCAGATGCATTGGATGAAGCAAATGCGAAATTCTTAGCAACAGATAAATCTCCTGGTAGAAAACTAGGTACAATTGACAATCGTGGTTCTCATTTTTACTTGGCTTTGTATTGGGCAGAGGCTTTAGCCAATCAAACAAAAGATGCAGATTTAAAAGCGAGATTTACGCCGCTAGCAAAAGCATTAACAGAAAATGAAAGTAAAATAGTGGACGAGTTAATTGGCGCACAAGGTAAACCGCAAAATATTGGTGGTTACTATCATCCAAATGATGACTTGGCAAGTAAAGCCATGCGCCCAAGTGAAACCTTGAATACTACCTTGGCAAGTTTATAAGTCTAATGTTTTAAAATATAACAAGCCCATTTGCATTCGCATTTGGGCTTTTTTGTTGTCACACTTTTCTTAACCTTTTTAGTCACCTCGTCTTTTAAGGTTATTCTTTTTTATTTATCGCTATTTAAATCCTTAGTTTATTTTTGAACGCCCCTAAAAGATGATTTTTTGAGGTTTTAGGAATAGCTAGGTTTGCCAGTGAATATAATCCCTAGCAAAATGAAAAAAATTATTATCTACAGTTTAATTGCCTTGATGGCATTATTTACAGCCTGCAAAAAGGAACCTATAAAACCAATTGTAACGGTTCCACCTGATCCATACAAGCATTCTCGTCTTGTTGAAGCGAGCAGTGATGATGGTACTTTATATAAATATTCTTATAATACCGCAAATCAGCTTTCAAAAGTAGAGTATTTTAAAAAACCTGGAGTGGTTTACAGCACACAAACATATTCGTACTTGAATGGTAAACTTGTGCAGATGGTTTCTGAAAGCGCCAATTCAATGAAATATGTTACCGACTATAAATATCAAGGTAATACAGATCTTATTGAGAGTACAACTTTTACCGCTACTAATTATCAAAATACAGCGCAGCCAGTAGTAACTTCAAAATTCAACCAAGAATATAATTATTTAAATGGTAATGTTATTAAATCGGTGTTAAAAGATGACCAAAATACAGTTTTCAGTATTCGTACCTTCAATTATAGTTTAAATGGTACAAATCCTGTTGTAACCACTGATAATGTTCCACAAGCAGTTAATGGTGCGCCAGCTACTCCTGCATACAGTGGGTCAAATGAATATTATAATAATGTCTTAGATCCAACATCTTATTTTCTTAACTATTCTATAAGTGAAAGTAAATTTTTGCTTAAAAATGCTACATCAAGTCAGAACAAGAATAGTTTCATCCAAACTTATGATTTGGACGATATGGGTAGAATAAAAACTGTATTAGCAGCAACATTAAATAATTCCATTACTCAAAGCGTTGTTAAAACCACTTATACCTATGAAAGTTATTAAGTATTAACGAGTTTAAAACATTCTACCTATGAATTAAGAAGCCCAAATGCTAAGCAAATGGGTTTTTTATGGGCTGTTAAAAAATTAACTTATACCCTTGTCCTCTAAAGTTTAAAATAGCAATGGAAGGATCTTGCTTCAGGTATTTCCTCAGCTTTGTGATAAATACATCTAGACTTCTCCCTGAGAAATAATCATCATTTCCCCAGTGCGTTAAAAGTAGCTCTTGACGTGGAACCATTTGTTCGTGACGAGTTTGGAGTACATTTAATATTTCTGCTTCACGAAAAGTAAGCTGCTTCTTTGCGCCCTTATACACTAAAACTCCTTCAGGATAATGGAATACATACTCTCCAATGGTAAATGGGCCTGTTTTTTTAATATCAATAGGTCTAGTGTTTACCATTCCCAATAGTGATTTTATTCTAATCACTAATTCCTCTATACTAAAAGGTTTTTTAAGGTAATCGTTAGCACCACTTTCAAATCCATTCACTACATCTGTAGCCAGTGATTTTGAAGTTAAAAATAATGCTGGGGTGATCAAATCTTTTAAACGTATTCTCTTTAATAATGAAAATCCATCGCCATCTGGTAACATGACATCGAGAATGAGTAAATCAAAGGGAGTTGAAGCATGTGCTTGCAAACTTGCAGCTACTGTAGTTACATGAGTTACCTCAAAGCCTTTGCTTTCTAAACTTTCTTTGATAATCTCCGCAAGAGCTGGCTCATCTTCTACAAAGAGAATTTTTACTGTACTCATAAAGGCCAACCTAATTTTAATTCAGTTCCATTTTGATTGCTGATGATGGTGTACCAGCCATGGTGTTGATCCATAATTTGCTTCACGTAATTTAAGCCTAATCCATATCCTTTTACTACTGTGGATTGATTCTGCTTAGCTCTATAGAATTTTTCAAAAACAAAAGGTAAGTCAGATTTAACAATGCCTGGCCCATTGTCTTTAAAAGCGGTAATGAGATAGCCTGAATCTCCCAATACATTAACATCAATTTCTACCTCATCTCGCCCATATTTAATGGCATTATCTATAATGTTAGCTACTGCATGTTGAAATTGAGATTTATCTGCAAGTATCTCTACAATTCCAGTGTTATTTTTTAACGTAATTTTCACATCTTTTTCAGAAAGACTGTAGATATCAATAATTTCTTTGAGTATTGCTTCAATCTCGATTTTCTCTTTTTTAATCTTATAGTTCTCTGTATCGTACAACGAGATTTTTAATATTTTATCAGTGAGTTCACTAATGCGTTTTAGTTCATTTTTCGCATGTTTTAAATAACGTGTTGCTTTTTCCTCATCTTGTCGTACCGTTTTATTAGTTAGCTCCTCAACAGCAAGCATAGTTGTGGCGATTGGGGTTTTAAATTCATGCGTAATGTTACTGATGAAGTCATTTTTTATCAAGGATAGCTTTTTCTCTTTTCTTAGGCTTTTTAATAAATAATACAAACAAAAAGCAATTAAGAATACCAAAAATATAGAGCTAAACAGAATTAACCACATATTTGATAGGATATAGGGAAATGGATCTTTAAACATGACCCTTACATAATTTTGTCCAGGATTGTGCTTGTAGGTAGGAAGTGAATGCGTAATAATAGGATACTTTTTTAATAGCGCTTGATTAAAAGTGCTACTATTAGTAGTGCTGTCTTTTTGTTTTGCGTAAAAATTATACTTTACAAAAATTGATCTCTTGGAAAGATATTTGTTTAAAATTGGCCGCAAATTCGTCGTATCAAATTCTATTTTGTTAGTAAGCTCTACCATGTATTTACCTAACTCCTGCGTTCTGTAATATACAATATGATTGTTTAGGTCTTCATTTCTAAGCAATTCAGAAAATCGCTGGGCAATAAGAGTAGTAATCTGTTTTTTATTTTCTTTGTTAATTAGAACATCAATATCATGAAGAGAGAAAGAACTGGAGAACTTATCTTTTGGTCTTTTGGTTTCGCCAACTGTATAAATAACTTTTTTTTCTTTTTTGTCGAACTTGCTTGTAATGGTAAATAAAGTGGTATCTAACAACCTCCTTTTTAAAATGTGCTGAATGCTATCAGCCCGAAGGCTAAATTCCTTTTTAAAGGCATCTTCGAAAGCAAGATTTACTTCTTTTTCAAAGTTTTGCTTGGTAATGTTATAGTATTTGCTAATCCAATAAACTTGTAAGCCTAAAAGAATAAGCATGGCTATAAAGCAGAGTGCCGGAAGTAATTGGTGTTTTTGACGCATGTTCAAATCTAATCATAAAGCCCATTATTATTTTGCTGTTAACATAATATAACATTGCATAACATGCTGTTAACTCTGTTTTAGCTTAACAATAATCACATTTGTATCGAAGAAAATAAACTATATACTGATGAAAAAAATACTTACTTATTTGTTTTTCCTGTCTCCAATTTTTGCGTTTGGACAAGGTATGGTACTTAAAGCTGGCGACCAATTTCCAAACATTCCGATTAATCAGATTATAAATGCACCTGTTAAGCGTGTTAATCTAAATGAAAGCAAGGATAAAAAATTTTACATCTTAAATTTCTGGGGCACCTGGTGTAGCCCTTGCATACCCGAAATGGATGAGTTGACTAAACTGCAAAAGGCTAATGCTGATAGAATACAGGTCATTGCAATTTCTGATGACGACCCATTAAAACTCCAAAAATACCTTAAAAATAAACCCACTTCAATTTGGCTATCAACTGATACGAGTTATCTTTTATACACTTTATTTAATTTGGCTTCTGTAAGTCAGTGTGCAATTGTAAACGCTGATAAACAAATTGTTGCAGTAATGAAAACACATTCCATTACACAAGGTTTATTAGATAGTTTATATGCAGGCAAAAAAATTGTATCTAATGCTAACGTTAAGGAAAAACCTGCAAATACATCGGCAGATATTTTTGCGGTAGATTCTACACTTTCTTCAAATTTTACTGTCCGTAGTTATATGATTGGTCAACGATCGATGGGAAAGAGATACGGGGGAAAAAGTGTTTTTGCAAAAAGAAGACGAAGTTTTGTCAATACAGGTATAATTTCTATGTATAAAGATGCTTATAATATTGTATCGAGTAATCAAATTATATACGAGGTTGATGAGAAAAAACTTGATAATTATGAAGATAGAAGTAATTTATATTGTGTAGATATTTTGGTTAAACCAGAAGAAAAAGATAGTTTGAATGTTATTTTGCAACAAAAATTGAATGCTATTTTGCCTGTTAAAGCTCGAATTGAATACAAAACTATCCCTGTGTATGTATTAATGGATAATGGGTTTAAACAACCATTGTCAACTAAAGAAACAAGTTATGGCTTTAGTGGGCGAGGCTATGAGGGCGAAGCGGTTACTATTGATGATTTTGCTAACGATTATTTGAGCAATGAGTTATCTCTTCCTGTTGTAAATGAAACTAACTTAAAAGGTAAATTTGATATTAAAACTGCTATAGAAATGCGAACGCAAGCCAATGTGATAAAGTCTATCGAAGCACTTGGATTAAAAATTGAAAAGCAGGAGCGTAAAATGAGAATGATGGTATTGTATTAATTTCAAACAATTACTCTGCTCATTTCGTTATATTTATATAGTAAATGAAAAGATTATGAGCGAAAATTCAAACAACAATCCGCAAAAAGCCACAGATAAATTGCATCCAAGTGATCTTGGGGAAACGAAAGATTTTAACGACTTATCTTTTGATGAAGAGAAGCAAAGTTATGAACTAGATGTAAAAGGGGAGGACAAAGATTATGATCACCCAATGCCTTATGAAACAGTTGCTACAGGTTCTGTAGATGATAATTCTACTTTCGATGAGGCTAATCCTTATGTGGGCGATGAATACGCGACTGACCAAGAAAAGGTAAGCGATAAATTAGAAGAACTTGGTATGCATGTTGACAATACTGGAGATAGCGTATTGTTAAGTCCTGAAGATGAAATTTTGGCTCGTACAGAAGAGGATGAAAGAGACGATTTGGACGAAGAAGGGTATCCTAAAAATGATGCGCCGAATAGCAATTAGCGGGTTGCAATTTTCAGTTGATAGTTTTGAAAGATGAGAATTATGAGTTGAGAACTGACTACGGATTAATATCTAAATTAAAACGTTTACGCATTTCTTCTAGTTGAGGATTTTTCTCTACCATGTAGCTATATTTATCCTTATTGGTATAAATGCGTTTCTTTTGTGTGTTTTCTGCTCGTTTCGATACTATTTGTAAATCGAAGTTTTTTAATGCTGTGCGAAGAAAGTTTAGTAATTCAATTTTTTCATCTTGAAGTGTGCTTTCTAAGGCTAAATTTTCAACTAATACGGTGATTTCTGTCCCATTTATAATCGGATCATTATTCATTAAAGTATACAGATGAATTTTATCTGCATCTTTTGCCTTTTGTGTATAGATTTTCCAAAACTCTAAAAATTGTTCTGCGGTAAATTCCTGCTTTTCATTGCCAGTAACATATTGTGGGCCCTTATCTTCTTCGCCATTGGCAACACGCTCTAAATCTGTAAGTGATGGAATTAGAGAGGTTATTTTAGTGGTATGAAGTGGCTGAATCTTAATCGAACCAGAAGATGGTCTATTTACCGAAGGTGTTTTCGGAATTTGAACAGGAATCTCTGTCGGTAAAGCAACATCTAAGTGATCTGGTAAATCTTGTAAGTCTTCTTGGTCAAGAAAATCTTTAAGATCAGCTATGCTAGCATTTTCGACTTTAAGGTTTTTGGGTTCCTCAACTGCTGTAGGCACCTTTAATTGTTCCTCAATTTTTGAGTTCTCTGGTTTCTTTACGTCAGAACTAATTAAAGTTTTTTTTTTATCCTGATCTAGGTCAGTTGCTTTAGGTTGTTGCGCTAATTGTATCACCGATGGAATGTGACACATTTTAATTAGGGCTAATTCGACTTGCAAACGCTGATTTTTACTGTTTTTGTAAATCAAATCGCATTGGTTAGCTAAGTTTAAGGCAGTTAAGATAAAACCAAGATCAGTTAATTTACTTTGAGCTAAATATTTTTGTTTGATATTTTCACTTACTTCCAGCAATTGCAACGTTTGACTATCCTTGCCCACTAATAAATTCCTGAAGTGACTGGCCAAACCATTGATGAAGTTATTGCCATCGAAACCATTATTTAAAACTTCATTAAATAACAATAAGGTTTGACTTACATCGCCATTGCTTAAAAAATCAACTAACTTAAAATAGTAGTCGTAGTCTAAAATATTAAGGTTATCAATTACTGCCTTGTAAGTTAAATTTTTGTTGGTGTAGCTTACAATTTGATCAAACATAGAAAGCGCATCGCGTAAACCACCATCTGCTTTTTGAGCAATAATGTGTAAACCATCGCTATCTACCGAGATATTTTCTCTTGTAGCAATTTTGTTTAAATGGTTAGCTATGTCTTCTACTTGTATACGATTAAAATCAAAAATCTGACAACGAGATAAAATAGTTGGCAAAATCTTATGTTTCTCAGTAGTTGCTAAAATAAAGATAGCGTAAGAAGGAGGTTCTTCTAATGTTTTAAGAAACGCATTAAACGCATTCGCAGAAAGCATGTGAACCTCATCAATAATATAGATTTTGTATTTGCCAGCTTGTGGCGGTATGCGTACTTGCTCAATTAAACTTCTAATGTCATCAACAGAGTTGTTGGAAGCTGCATCTAATTCATGGAAGTTAAAAGAATGGCCAGTTTGAAAAGAAACACAACTTTCACAAGTTCCACACGCTTCTTGTTCGGGTGTAAGATTAGTGCAATTAATGGTTTTTGCTAAAATACGAGCGCAAGTAGTTTTCCCTACACCACGTGGTCCACAAAACAAAAATGCTTGTGCCAGCTGATTATTCTTAATGGCATTTTGTAAAGTGCCCGTAATATGCTGTTGGCCAACTACGGTTTCGAACGTAGCTGGACGATATTTACGTGCCGAAACAATAAAATTTTCCATCGCAACGAAAATAGGAATTTTTTAATTGTTGTAGAGATTGAAAAATTGAAATGTTGAAAAATTGCTAAGAGAGGGTGGAAATTACAAGTGGTTGATTGAAAATTTAGTACCTAGTTTTAGGTATTTTTTAAAAAATGCGTAGTACTACGGATAAATTAGTGAGAATAGATGTCGATTTTTGTAGTAAATATCATCTCCTATGGAAAAACTAATTGCATTTTTAAAATTAATAGGTGGGTTTGTTGTTTACCTCTATAAATTAGCTAAATAATTAATCTAATTTCGGATATATATTGACTGTATTAATTACATCTAATTTTGGTCATTATTGTAACTATGGGTATAACTTTTATGTCTAAAAAGTAAAATCCCTAAAACATGAAAAGAAAATTACTATTGGCTCTGCCACTCTTAGTATTTAGTTTAGGTGTAAATGCTCAAATTGACACCATAAATGCTAAAAACAACAAGTTGTTGCTTCAGAATTTAAAAGAAGGAACCAATACTTATTTGGTTTATATGACAGATTCTTTAATGGCGAAGAGAAGTATTGGAGACATTTGGAAAAGAACAACCAAATTAACTACATTTCATCAGCAACCGGTAATAGAGTTTAGGTGGGAATGGATGCATGCTGATACTTTGTTAGCTACGATCATTAATATCTGTGATAGTAAAACATTGGCGCCAATTTATAGGCATGGAAATTACAAGGGCAGGGGGATTTTTGCTTATGATTATAAAGATGATTTCATGTTGCCTACGGATACTGTAAAAAATAATTTGGCAATTAAAAAGGGAAAGGTTCAATTAAATATTCCGATAATAAGCTGGGAGTTAGATTTAGAAACGTATGCTTTATTGCCCATTAAAAAAGTAGGGCAAAAATTCGATATCTCATTTTTTGATCCAAATGAAGCCAAACCAAGTTACCACAGATATGAGGTAGTTGGTAAGGAAGATTTAGTGCTAAATAATGAGGTAAAAACAAAATGTTGGTTGCTTAAAATTAATTATACGCCAGATAGTTATGCCACATTTTGGTTAACCGAAAAGAATAAAGAAGTGATTAAAATGAAAGAATATTTTAAGGGTAAATACAGAGTTAAAGTATTGCAGTATTAAGTCCGAAAACATTCAGATCTAGATTTCTAACTTTTTAGATTTGAGGACTACATGTTTTTCTCTCTAACATTTTGATTTTAAGAATAATCTCACTACATTTGCAACCCGTTTTAATAGCGGAAATAAATTATAAATCACTTTAAAAAACAATGATGAATCAGTACGAAACTGTTATCGTTCTTACCCCGTTGTTGTCAGAAGATGTTGCAAAAGAGGCTTTAGCTAAATTTAAAGGCATTATTACTGATAGCGGAGCCGAAATTATCGCAGAAGATAATTGGGGTTTGAGAAAATTAGCGTATCCGATTGAAAAAAAAGCAAGCGGATTTTTCCACCTTACAGAATACAAAGCTGAAGGAGAATTAATTAACAAGTTAGAGTTAGAATTGAAACGCGACGAGCGTGTTTTACGTTTCTTAACTGTAAGATTAGATCGCCATGCGATTGCTTATAGCGAGAAAAAACGCAGTGGAGCTTTTAACAAAAAACCTAAGAAAGAGGAGGCTGGAGCATAATGGCAAAGGATCAAATACAATATGTTACCGCTCCAAAAGTGGATGATAACAGAAAAAAATACTGCCGTTTCAGAAAAAATGGTATTAAGTATATCGATTACAAAGACGCAAACTTCTTGTTAAAATTCATCAATGATCAAGGTAAAATTTTACCTCGCCGCTTAACTGGTACTTCATTGAAATTTCAACGTAAAGTGGCTCAAGCGGTTAAACGTGCACGTCACATCGGTTTGTTGCCTTTCGTTACTGACCAATTAAAATAAGCGCAGAGAAATGGAAATTATTTTAAAGCAAGATATCAAATCACTAGGTGAGAAAGATGATATCGTTACGGTAAAACCAGGTTACGGTCGTAATTACTTAATCCCTCAAGGATTTGGTCAATTGGCTACACCATCTGCTAAGAAAGTATTGGCAGAAAACTTAAAGCAAGCTGCTTTTAAACAAGATAAAATTAAAAAAGATGCTGAGGGTATCGCTACTCGTTTAACTGATGTTAAATTAACGATTGGTGCTAAAGCTGGCGAAACAGGTAAGATTTTCGGTGCTGTAAACACTATCATGATTGCTGATGCATTAAAAGCTCAAGGTTTTGATGTAGATCGTCGTCGTATTACTTTCGAAACTGAACCTAAAATGGTTGGCGAATACGTAGCTAACTTAAACTTACACAAAGAAGTGAAAGTGAAAGTTCCTTTCGAAGTTGTAGCTGAGTAATTTATCTACACAGATAGTATAGACCGTTCCGATTAATGTCGGAGCGGTTTTTTTATGTATCAATTTTAACATTAAGGAATTAAAGCTTATGTTCCTTAACTTCTTGCTGGTAACTAAGAGAATGTTAAAATTTAAATAATTATATACCTTTACTTTTAATGACAAAAAGAGCAAAACCTACTAGCAAAAAAAAGCAATCTTTACTAAAACGCATCAGCATAATTGCAGGTAAAGTCTTAATATGGTTTTTTCTATTTAGTGTGATTTGGGTATTAGCTTATCGTTTTATCAACCCACCAATAACTTTGTTAATGGTGCAACGTAATTGGGAGCGCAAAGCGGATGACAAACCAAGGAAAATGGCTCAGAAATGGGTTAAGTTCGAAGATATTTCCGATAATATGAAACGTGCTGCTGTTTCTGCAGAAGATCAGCTCTTTTTACAGCACATGGGTTTTGATATTAAAGCTATCGAAAAGGCATATGCGAGTAACGCAAAAGGCAAAAAGGTAAAAGGCGGAAGTACTATTTCACAACAAACTGCTAAAAATGTATTTCTATGGCCAGGAAGATCATACATTAGGAAAGGTTTTGAGGCTTATTTCACCTTATTAATCGAATTGTTGTGGAGCAAAGAACGAATTTTAGAAGTGTATCTGAATGTAATAGAAATGGGCGATGGTATTTACGGAGCTGAAGCTGCATCACAGGCATATTATGGCAAATCATGTAGTAGTTTAAGTAGGAGTGAGGCATCTTTAATTGCTGCTTGTTTTCCTAATCCATTACGATGGACACCTAAAAGACCAACAGGATATATTAGACACCGTCAGTATTTAATTATGCGAAATATGAGAAGGTTAGGGCCGCTTGACTTTTGATGGAAATATAAGAGGTAAGATGGATGGCTGTGCTACATTCAATTTTACACTTCATATCTTACATTAATCGTGATCTTTATTCCAGCGCACTTTTATTCCCCCTTTACCATCGTCAACTGCTTTAAGGTGTAAAACAATACCTTTCATACGAGCTTGTTCTTTAGCTGCTTTATCTGTTATATTCTCATCTTTTTTAGGGTTTCTTAATGGAATATCCATCGCAATATCAGTTCCTAGGCCCAAGCCGTATATTCCTTTCATGTTAAAATTTAATACGCTGGTATTAAACTGCATAGGACTAATTATAATTTTATCTCCGTTTAAAGTTAAAGTGCCATCTAAATTATCAATAGCTATATTAGAAAAATCTCTGTTTGCAAAAGCAAGTTTTTGTACCTTTTCTAAAGGTTGAAAACCAATAAGCGCTGCATTATTTAAGCTGAAAATCACTTGACCGTACATAGATCTGGAAACTACGTTTCCTTTATCAGTTATACTGCCAACAGCGTTTACTTTTGCGGAAAGATAACCTTTTATATTTTGATTAGTAATGGAAGTCTGCCCAAAATTCTCAAATGCATAAAAGAAATCTTTCACATTTACTTTGCTAATTATAGAGTTGATGGTAAATTTATTTATAGCTCCAGATTGTTTAACGTTTCCTGTTAAATTCAAATTTCCGCCTGCATGACTGACATTAATTTTGTTAAAATAAATTCCATCACCTACCATGGAAATGTTAGCACTCAAATTATTAGCGACAAAGCGATTATAAATTGCTTTGTTAACATTGAGTTGAATTTGGATTTTAGCTGCTTCTAATACCGCACTTAGTTGGTCTGAAACTTCTTTTATAGAATTGTTAATAGCAGGTTTTCTTTTTACAGATTTTCTTACACCTAAAAGTGGCATAAATTCACTTAAATATAATTGTGGACTGCTTAATTTTAAGTTAACCAATATCTTCTCAGGAGCCGTATAGTAGAAATTAAGGAAATTTTCAATAGAACAATTCATGTTCAAGATGCTCTTCCCCAATTGAAATCTACTGCCTGTAATGTTTAAATCTTTTTGATTAAAATTGAGCATCAAAGAGCTATTTACCAAGTTCATATTGCGAGGCAAATAGGTAATGTCTGCATCTTTAATAGCAACATTTCCGGTTAAAACAGGCTTGGTAAATCTAAAATTATCAATATCTGCTTTGCAATATAATCTGACATCTGCTGTGCCTTTCTTAAATCTAAAAGTTTCTCCGCCAAGGGAGCTATTTAATTTTTCTAAAGGGAATTGAGAAGTTACGAATCCAGCAGCAACTGGTCTAGCTAAATTGCTAATTAAAAAAGTATCAACTTTCAGTGGCGCATTGTAATAATTGCCAGTTAAGGCATAAAATTTAATTGCCGAATTTTCATCACCAATGGCTTTGTTTAGTGTGTCTTTGTTAGTAAATGTTCCAGTGAAATTACATTTAGTCAATTGACCAGAGGGAATGGTTACTGTATTATCTTTAACAATCATTCGTACATTAATAAGCGGATCTTTACCGCTTTTATTACCATCATCTATAATATGGCCAGTTACTGCAATGGGTTTATCGATGGCAAATTTTAATAATTTGGATGAAATATTTGGTGACAATAACAAAGCGATGTTTTTGTATAAGATCTTGTCAGCCCTAATGTCAATAGAAAATGCAAAATCGTTTTTCGCTAGATCTATCTTAGCCCCAATAAAAAATTCATCCTCACCGATATTTAGTTTTTCCTGATCAATAGTAACTACTTTGCTTTTGTTATTGTAATGCGCTATTAAAGTCCCAGTTAATGTTCTATCCTTCAAAAAACTTCCTTTTTTAGTATTAAAAGCAAAACTTTTAATTGTGGTGTTGAGTTTTAAACTCCCATTCCAGCCAGAATCTGGATAATCTATTTTCCCTTTAAGATCATCTACTAAAAAGTGAAAAAGCTTAAATCGTTTTTGGTTATCTACAATTAAATTAACGTTATTAAAATCAACTCGTTTAATTTCAAAATCATTTGAAGATTTTGTATTTGTAGGTTTAGCGTCTTTTTTAGATTTAAACATGCTCGTATTGCTATAGCCAGAACTATCGGTATAGAGGTAAATAGCGGCATTATTTATTCCTATCTTATTGATTTTAATGCTTCCTGCAATAAGCGAAAAAATATTTAAAGAAACATCTATATCATTTGCATTCAATAAATCATGTTTGTGTTTTACCCACAAACTATCTCTAAGTTGTACTTTTTTTAAAGAAACTGAAACACCTGGAAATCCTTTTAACAATGTAGTTTCCATACTCTCCACATCTATTTTTCCACTTACATTGGCATTCAATTGATTGAGAATTGTACTTAAAATAGCTTTATTATTATGATTAATATAATAAGCCGCACCTAACCAAATTAATAGGATTAAAACAAAAAAAGATGCAAGTATTTTAATGGAAATTTTGAGCCAGCGAGACATAGATGGGTTTTGATGTTATTAAAGATAACAAATTAAACCCTTTAAAGTTTGATTAGGACAACAGGATTCCTCGTCCATTGAATCATTAATTCAATAGTCTGTTTTTTAGATGGTTAAGAATGTCCAAATGTATTATAGTGATTAAATTCCTAACTGTTCTGCAAAAATATGTTGATGCCAACTGTTTTCTAATGGTACTTCCCATTTTTGCTCATATTCTGCCAAGGTTTGTACCATATTATTAAATACGATAGTTTGTGGACCAATTTTTTTGATGGTAATTAAAGTCTCGAAATCTTCTTTTGTATTTACATAAATATGGCCATCTAATTTATAAGCCATATTAAATCGATCAAATAAATCAATGCCATACGTAGTTTCAATTTCTTTAATTACACGAACCGATGAATCTATAGAACAGCCTGTAGCCGATGCTGAATCCTGATCTACAATTAAAACAATAAAAAAATTGTAACGTATTTCTGCTTTTGCTTTGAGCTGATGGCCATGGGCTTTCCATTGCATAGTAAAAGCATCCAATTTTTGCTGTATTTCTTCAGCCTCTGCAGCTGTAAACTCACGGTTACTTTGGTAAATCCAAACTTTAGAATGTGGAGAAAAAATCATATTTCAAATTTATCATTTTATTTAATTTACTTCTCTAAAAACTCCCTTCTAATGAAAAAGTTTACATTGAACTTAAAAAAGTGTGTTTTCATTCTTGTATGCCTAGCTTTTTGTGTTTTTTCAGGATTTGACTTACCTGAAGAGAATACAGTTTTCATCCAAAATATGCTCACAAAATATTACGACAAGGAGGGGCAAAATCAAGAAATTAAGCGGTATGAAATTAATGTTACTAACACTGGTTTTTGTCGTTATAGGAGAGTTTATACGAATGGAAAGGAAGAATATTTTGCCTTTAATTTATCTCGTTTTAAAACAATGGATTATTACGGTACATCCACCAAAGGTGATTTATATTTGCGTACAAAAAATGATGACGTAATAATTCAAACACGTAACGATAGCAAAGGGGAGATCGATTCGATGGGGACTTATGTAGTTATTCCTTTAAAAAATATTGATGTAGCAGAATTAAATGCTTTGGCAGAGAATTTTAAAAAAATAAATCAAACGCTATTAGCAAGCAGTAAATAAAAATTTACAACCCGTTCGCTTTAACTGTAATTTCTGCAATATCCAAAACTTTAACTTCTTGGTCTTTATCCTTCAATTTAACGCCATCACTTAACATTGTCATGCAAAAAGGACAACCAGCAGCAATAATTTGTGGTTCAGTTTCTAATGCCTCTTCAATTCTTTCTATATTGATGTCTTTATTTCCTCTTTCAGGTTCTTTAAACATTTGTGCACCACCAGCTCCACAACAAAGTCCGTTACTTTTGCAACGTTTCATCTCTACCAATTGTGCATCTAGAACTTCAAGTGCCTTACGTGGAGCTTCATAAACTCCATTTCCTCTGCCTAAATAACATGGATCATGAAAGGTAATTTTACGACCTTTAAAGCTTTCGCCACCTTCAGCTTTAAGTTTACCTTCATTAATCAAATCTTGTATTAATTGAGTATGATGTATCACCTCATATGTGCCACCTAAACCAGGATATTCATTTTTGATGGTATTGAAGCAATGTGGACAACCCGTTACAATTTTTTTGATATTATAACCATTCAACACCTCAATATTTGTCATTGCCTGCATTTGGAAGAGGAATTCGTTTCCAGCTCTTTTAGCCGGATCTCCAGTGCAGCTTTCTTCTGTGCCTAATACAGCATATTTAATGCCTACATGATGTAGAATTTTGCAAATATCCCTAGTAATTTTCTGAGCTCTTTCGTCATAACTACCAGCACATCCCACCCAGAATAATATTTCAGGCTCTTCGCCCATAGCCATTAATTCGGCCATTGTTGGTACTTTAAATTCCATTTTTTAGTATTTAGTAGTTCGCATCAAGTAGTAGACTTGAAACTTCCTTAATCTTTATCTTATCCTTCTTGCGCCCAATTAAAACGATCCGATGGAGAATATTTCCAAGGTGCGCCGTTATTTTCTACGTTCCCTAACATCGCATTAATGCTTGTTGGAGCAATAGATTCTTCCATTACAGCAAATCTACGTAACTCTACAATTATAGCTAATGGATCAATATTAATAGGACAAGCTTCGGTACAAGCATTACAACTTGTGCATGCCCAAATTTCTTCTCGGCTGATGTAATCATCTAATAGAGATTTTCCATCTTGATGATCAACACCATGCTTATCTATGTTTTTACCTACTTCTTCTACACGATCGCGGGTGTCCATCATAATTTTACGGGGTGACAATAATTTTCCCGTTAGATTAGCTGGACATACCGAAGTACAACGACCACATTCTGTGCAGGTGTAGGCGTTCATCAAATTTACCCAAGTTAAATCATTCACATCTTTAGCGCCAAATTTACCAGGAGCAGTTTCTGCAGGTGCGAAAGAAGGATCAAGCATTGCTTTTACCTCATTAGTAACGCTTGCCATATTTGTAAATTCGCCTTTAGGTTCCAAATTCGAAAAATAAGTGTTCGGAAATGCAAAAAGAATGTGAAAATGTTTTGAATAGGGAAGGTAATTTAAGAAAGCAAAAATACCCACAATGTGAAACCACCAACATACCCTTTCTACTAATATTAAGCTACTTGCTGATGTTGGTAATAAACCTTGCAAATAAACGCTTACTGGAAAGGCGCCTGCACTTATATAATGACCTTCTCCTAAAGATTGCAATTTAGCATCCGAAGCATTCATGAATAAAAACGCAGTCATTAATAAAATTTCGGTAATTAAAATATAATTCGCATCAGATTTTGGCCAAGATTTCATTTCAACACCACTAAAGCGTTTTAATTTTAAAACATTTCTTCTGATAAGAAAAATGGCACAAGCCAACCATACACCTAAAGCTAAGAGTTCAAATGAGCCAATTAGGAAGTTGTAAAAACTACCTAGGCCAGCAAATACTCTGTGTGAACCAAAAATACCATCAATCATGATTTCTAAAACCTCAAGATTGATAATAACGAAACCTAAGTACACCACTAGATGCAGTAAAAAGGGTATTGGTCTAACCGCCATTTTGGTTTGACCAAAAGCTACTTTGAGCATGGTCGATAATCTTTTTGCAGGCTGATCTGTACGATTTTGTGGTTTACCTAGCTTAATATTACGAATTACTTTACGGGCGTTAAATGTAAATAGCGCAATTCCCGCAAGCGTAAGAATTAAGAATATTAGTTGTGATGCCATAGTTAATTTGCTGTAATGGTTTAGCTAAGTTAAAATATTTAGTTTTAAAAAATTTATTATGCATGCATAAAATTAAAAATTTAGAATGGATATGAATAAATTTTAGTTTTTTATCGTTTGTAAACGATTGATTTAGAGTTAAAATAGTCTTATAAATATTTTACAAGAAAAGAAAAATGAAAAAATGTTGGTAGCTTTAAAAAAAGACACTACATTTGCAATCCCAAACGGGAAGTAGGTACGGTAGCTCAGTCGGTAGAGCAATGGACTGAAAATCCATGTGTCGCCGGTTCGATCCCGGCCCATACCACTTTAAAACCTCAGAGAAATCTGGGGTTTTTTCGTTTGGAGAATTTTTATATTGAATAAGATTTGAGCCTAATTTGGCGTAGAATTTATCGCTGACACGTATGTCGTAAAGATGTCGTAAACAAGACGTAAATAAATTAAATTTAGTTAGAAACTGATAGCAAAAACTATTAATGATATATTCCCTTAAACAACTACTGGAGGAATAATTGCATCCTGTTCTGCTAGTGATTTTACATTTGCTAAGGCTTTAGGCCAAATTTCTGCAAACATTTCAATCATTGCTTTATTATCTTCAGTATCATCCATCTCCATAAAGACGTGTAATTCTGTTTTGCCATCTAAATCTATCAATGTATAGTTCTCTTTAGCTCCTGCCCATTTCTTTACTTCATCGCTTTCGAAATCTTCGATCCCGTTCATCACCATTCCTAAATGTTCAATTGACATATAATCATAAGGGATGTTTTCTACAATTCTAGAAACCATTCCGCTATTTTCAGCTCCTAAGAATAAGGCTTTACTTCCTTTTTTCCAATCCGTTTCTACTCGAGATCCTTCACTAAAAGCTGCAGTCCACATTGGATACGTTTTTTCACCCCAAAGTACATTCCATACTTTTTCTTTAGGTGCATTAATTTCAATTTTAAATTCCATGATAAAAAGAGTTTTAAGTTTTTGGTTATATGTAATAATAAAAGCTATCTACCCATTTTGCTAAAATCCATGTACAGTACATTCCATCTATGTCCATCTACATCGATAAAACCGCCGCCATACATCCAGCCATCTTTTTCTCCGCCATTGGCATAAATTTTACCACCAGCATCTTCGGCTCTTTTTAGCATTTGATCTACTTCCTGAGGACTTTCTGCATCGATAGAGAAAAGTACTTCAGTGCCAACAGTCGTATCAGCAACTTTGTTTCCGCTAAAACCAGCAAGCACGTCATCTGTAAATAACATGAGTACTAATTTTCTATCACCAATAAAAAAAGATGCCATTGTTTTGGTAATAGGATTATGTTCATTAAGCGTAAATCCCATTTGGGTAAAGAAAGCGACTGATTTATTAATGTTCTTTACTGGAAGATTAATCCAAATATCTTTTGTCATAATTTTTCGTTTTAGTTAACAAACTAAAGTTCAGTAATTAATCCATAAAAAAGAAGGTGGGATAAGACATTTTAAAGGTGTAATGACGACATTTTACCCAAGCGCATTGTAACAAGCTCTGCAACGAGGCTCGTAACTGTCTTTTTCTCCTAATAAAATCTTTGCATCATTAGCTACGGTACGGTATGAATAAACCGCCGGACTACCACAACGCATACAAACTGCATTTACTTTGGTCACATGCTCTGCAATAGCTAATAGAGCAGGCATTGGGCCAAAAGGTTTGCCTAAAAAATCCATGTCTAAGCCAGCAATAATAACTCTAATTCCTTTCAAGGCAAGTTTATTACACACTTCAGGAAGGTCTTCGTCGAAAAATTGTGCTTCATCTATACCTACAACTTGCGTGTTGGCACCTAATAATAAAATAGCCGATGAACTATTAACAGGAGTTGATTGTATAGAATTTAAATCATGAGAAACTACTGCGGTTTCATCGTAACGTGTATCGGTTTTAGGTTTAAATATCTCTACATTCAGTTTTGCAATTTGCGCTCTTTTTAGCCGTCTAATTAATTCTTCTGTTTTGCCTGAGAACATGGAGCCGCAAATTACTTCGATGCTTCCACAAAATTCTCCTCTTCTAAAGTTTTGCTCGCTGAATAACATTTGTAAAGGTATTTTAGCCAAATATAAAAGAATTTTATAGTACTTTTGATTGTCATTTATTAACATAAATCTCCCATTTTTTCGTTACACAGTTATGATGAAACAAGAAGATCTCTTTAAGAAATTAGGATTGATATTAAATGAATTGAATGAACAATATCAATTTTTGGCGCAAAACCCACAACAACTCAATGAGTTAGAATTGGAGCTTTTTCATGCTAATGCAAATTTCTTAGCAGACCATGTTCAAATCATAAAGAAAATAAACCTTAGTCCGCAAACTCCTCTTGCATTAGCACCTGCTGATGAAAATCAAGAACTATCTGAAAATACAACTGTAATAGATGATATTCAGGATGAGCAACAAATGGAAGAAATAGCTTTTGCAAATCAATCTGAAGAGTTTGAATCTCCTATAGAAGAAAAACAGAGTCCAGATTTATCAGAAATAGAAGAAGAGGTTTTTAAATTGGATAATGAACCTTCAAAATTTGAGTTTATTTTAAATGACCACTCTGAACATGAGAAATTTGATTTTGAAGAAAAAAGCGTTGATGAAATTTTTGATAGGCCTTTAAGCGAGGAAGAAGAACGTATTTTAGCACAAAAAAGAAAATTAAGAGAGCATCTGATAGAAGAAATTATAGAGACTGATGAAGATGAAATTGGCCCTGAACCATTTTTAGTTCGAAAAGAGGAAGATTTTCCAATAATGCCAAAAGATATTGAATTAGAAGAAGCTCCAACTCTAGAAGTTAAAGTTGACAAAAATGAACCTGTTGAAGATCCAAACTATAAGCCAACTTTAAATGATTTGTTGGCAAATAGATCAGCAACTAATCTAAATGCTAGTTCAACAGCAGGTATTTCAGATTTAAAACAAGCAATTAACTTAAATGATAAATTACTTTATATTAAAGATCTTTTTAATGGTTATAATTTGGCTTATGCCGAAGCAATTGATTTAGCTAATAAACTACCAAATTTTGAAGCTGCAGATAATTTCTTTAAAAAGAATTATGCTGTCAAAAATAATTGGGCAGAGAAACAAACGACGGTTGATAAATTTTACGAACTGTTAAATCAACGGTTTAAATAAATCCCATTCTATTCGAATCGAGTTTTAAGAAGATAAATAACAAAATCGTAAAGCTCCATAAAGATGACCCGCCATAACTAATAAATGGTAATGGAATTCCAATTACTGGCATTAAACCAATAGCCATCCCTATATTAATAAATACATGAAAGAAGAGAATGCAAGCAATGCAATAACCATAAATTCTAGAAAAAGAAGAACGTTGTCGCTCTGCAATATTTACAATTCTTAAGAGTAAAAAGATATACAGTCCAATTACTACAAAGCAACCTACAAACCCCCATTCTTCACCTACTGTTGAAAAAATAAAATCGGTACTTTGTGCTGGAACATATTTTAATTTTGTTTGTGTTCCTTGTAAAAACCCCCTTCCTGTTACTTGTCCAGAACCTATAGCAATTTTAGATTGAATAACATTATAGCCAGCACCTTTATTATCTTTCGCTAAACCCAGTATCAACTCTATGCGTGTGCGCTGGTGCGGTTGCAAAACGTTGTTGAACATAAATTTAGCAACAAATAGATAAGCAATAGCAATTAGTGTGATTACGCCTATACTAATCATTTTTTGTTGACGCTTTCTATTCGTATAAATAAACAAAGCTCCAATTAGTAAGATAGAGGAAATGAGTATAAGTGGTGATAGGAAAAGATTCAGAATAAATAGTAAAACAGCTCCCCAAAATATAATTAATAGATTACCAGGTAAACCTTCTCTATATAAAGGAAACATAAAAGATAAAAATACCAACATGGAACCTGCATCTGGTTGCAATATGATTAACATCATTGGTAGTATTATAATTGCTCCTGAAATAACAATTGGCTTTAAAGAATTAAGCTTAACGTTAAAGGAACTGATATATCTTGCTAAAAGCAGAGCTGTACCAAATTTAGCAAACTCCGAAGGTTGTAATCTAAATGAACCGATAGGAATCCAAGCTTGATTTCCGCCTACATTTCTACCAACAACTAATACAACGAGCAATAAAAAAATGGTTACTCCATAAATTATTGGAGCAAATACACTAAAAAATTTGGCGTCGAATAGTAAAATAGATAAGCCTAAAATTAAACCAGTTCCTGCAAATATGAGTTGTTTCCCATAACTCGCACTAAAACTAAAAGCTGTGGTTTTATCAGGATTGTATTCTGTAGAATAAATATTTGCAACTCCTATTGCACACAAAGCGATGTAAATCAATATGGTTATCCAATCTACATTAAAGAAAAACCGATTACTTTGATGTTGCATTGCTTTTTGGTTTAATAGCTAATTTATTAAATTGATTTTGAGCAACTCTTGCTTTTGCGGGTAAAGCCTTTTTTAAACTATCGGTTTTTTTTAAACTATCTGGCTTACTAAGTGGTTTTACTAATGGTTTGGTCACAAAAACAGGTAATAAATTAGCTTCTTTATACATTTCTATCGTACTGCCGTTTATTCTTCTTCCTGAAAGGGAATCGGTTAAATACTTTTCGGTTATATAACTTGCAATTGGAGCTGCATAAGCACCGCCATAACCACCATTTTCGACAATTACAGCAATGGCAATTTTTGGATTATCTCTTGGGGCAAAGCCGATAAATACAGAGTGATTTTTACCTCGGCTGTTTTGTACAGTACCAGTTTTTCCGCACATAATGATATTCTGCAATCTCGACTCCGTAGCAGTACCCCATGATTGATTTACAGCATCTTCCATACCATCAATTACCGGCTCAAAAAAACGAGCATCAATGCCTACAAAATGTTTTTCTTTATATCTAGGTGCGATATTCTTTCCATTTCCAATAGCTTTAACTACATGTGGTTTTAAATAATAGCCTCTATTGGCAATAATTGCCATGATATTAGCCATTTGCAAAGGTGTAGTATTAATTTCTCCTTGCCCAATAGCTACTGACATAATAGAAGTGTTACCCCAATATTTGCCGCGATGTAGTTTATCATAATCGGCAGCTCTAAACAATTTATATGCTTTTTCGCCAGGAAAATCTATCCCTAATGTATCACCAATGCCGAACTTTCTAACCTTATTCTGCCATGTCTCATATGTATTATGTTGTTTTGCATAAGAACCGCCATTCTTTGTCATCAGCTTTGCGAAAATGTTATAGAAATAGGTATTGCATGAACGAGCAATTCCTCGGCGCAAGCTAATATTACCATCAACGTGCTCACATTTAAACTTTCTATTTCCTGCTATGTAATACCCAGGGCAATTAAATGTGGTATTTGGGTCTACAACTCCTTCACTCAATGCAATTAACGCATCTAATGGTTTAAAAGCAGAACCAGGACTATATCCACCCTGTATTGGTCTAACAACAAAAGGCCGATTAGGGTTAGCAAAAATTTCCCTATAATTTGGACTAAAGTTATTTCCTACTAATTTGTTTGGGTCATATCCAGGGCTACTCACGAAAGCTAAAATTTCTCCAGTACCTGGTTCTATTGCAACGATACTTCCGACTTTGTTAGCCAATAATTGTTCACCTAGTTTTTGTATTCTACTATCAATTGTTGATGTTAATTGGTCTCCAGAAACTGCCAATGAATCCAGTTTTCCGTTTGCATAACTTCCTTGCGCTACACCATGTGCATTATAAAGCATGTTGGTAACACCTTTTGTACCTCGCAATACAGCTTCGTATTCTCTTTCAATACCACTTTTACCAATGTAATCTCCTGATTTGTAGTAGCCCGCATGTTTTTCTATATCCTTTGGGGTTACTTCCCTCATATATCCTAAAAACTGACTAGCAATACTATCTGGATAATACCTAATGGTTCTTTTTTGAACATAAAAACCTTTGTAATTGAAGAGTTTCTCTTGTAAAGCCGCATACGTTTGTACCGATAACAGTTTTTGGAGAATAGAAGCTTGATACCTAGACTGTACGACGGCTTTATGAAATTTCTTTCTAAAATCGACGATATCAATTCCAATAATCTGGCAAAGCGATAATGTGTCAAACGGTTTTACCTCATTTGGTGTAACTAGAAGATCATAAGTAGGTTGGTTCTGAGCTAAAATCTGATTATTTCGATCTAAAATTACACCTCTAGCTGGGTAAACGTAATATTTTCTAAGTGCATTACTGTTAGCGCTTAAAAAATATTTATCGCTAACCACCTGCATATAAAAAAGTTTGCCCAAAAGAATGAGGGCAATCAAAACAAATAAACCTTGAATAATATATTTTCTATTAAACAATTGATCCATTAATTCGATTTTCTATTATGGAAGATAAATTCGACCAATAAAACTAAAAAAAGAGTAAAAATAACACTTAAAACACATCGTCCTAAAGTGTAAGAGAATTCGCTTAATTTAAATGCTTCTAAAAAGAATACTACAAAATGATGCACAAAAATACAAAGAATGGCATAAATGGAAAACCATTTGAAACCCATATTCCCAAGTGAGGGTTCTGGTTCATCAAAAGCATCGCGGTTTACACTGACAGAAATAAATAAAATCCGTACAAATGCTAACGCAACACAAGCTGTGGTGTGTACACCTAATGTATCGTAAAAGGAATCTAGTGTTAAACCAGTACCAAAAGCGATAATAAAAAGTAATAGATTTGGTATCCCGAAAGGAAGAACCAAAATAAATAATACGTAAATAAAAGGGGTAGAGAGGTTATAAAAACTAAGATTCCGCAATAGGAAAACCTGTACAAATAAAAGTACAAACCATCTAAATATATTGATGAAAATAGTTTTACTGTTCATTAGGTGTTTGAGTTTCTAGAACTTTCTGTTCTTCCGCTAATCGGTTTTTAATAATGTACACATATTGTAAAGTGCTAAAATCGTTAAAAAGATTAATTTCTAACGTCATAAAGCTATCTCCTGTACTAATTTGTGTTTTGCTTATTTTGCCAACTTCTATCCCTTTAGGAAAGCCGCCAGCTCCGGAAGTCACAATAGTATCACCAATACTAACTTTAAAATGATTTGGTATTTCTTTAACGTACGCTTTTCTGAAATCGAAATTTCCATCGCCCCAAACCAAAGAGCCAAACGCATTATTTTTCTTAAGATTTACGCTTATTAAAGTTTCTTTGTGTAATAAAGATCTAATAGTAGCCAAATGCGGTGAAACATTTAATATAAAGCCAACAACACCTTTATTTGGAGAAATAACTGCCATATCTTTTACAATACCATCATCACTACCTCTATTTATTGTGATAATATTATTGCGTTGAGTAACGGAATTTTTAATCACTTTGGCTGAAAGTAATGTGTATTGTTGCTGATTTACAGTGTCCCTTACAATAACTGTTTTACTACTGTCGATGTTTTTTAAGGAAAGTAGCTCTGTTTTAAGCTTTGCGTTTTCTATAGCAAGACTATCGTTAACTTGCCCTAAATTTAAATAACGTTTTAAAACATTTAAACGCTCGTAAGCACTACCTACTACTTCATTTGTAGAATTTAAGGTTACACTGCGTTGAAAAACATTATTTTTTAATGTAATAATAATTCCAGCAGTAAAGAAAATGATGAAAAAGAAAAATGCGTTATATCTGCTTATGAAAATCCAAAGGTTACGCATATCTCGATGTAAGATGGAAGAAGTAAGATGTAAAATGGGTCAAAACATCCTTCCATTTTACATCTTCCATTTTCCGTGATTATTATTGCATTAAAAATTTAAAATTACCAATGTTTTTCAGAGCGATACCAGTACCACGAACAACTGCACGAAGTGGATCTTCTGCAACGTGAACGGGTAATTTTGTTTTAGCAGCAACACGTTTGTCTAAGCCACGCAACAATGCACCACCACCGGTTAAATATATACCCGTTTGATAAATATCAGCTGAAAGTTCTGGGGGTGTAATCTCTAACGCTTTTAAAATCGCTTCTTCAATTTTTGAGATTGATTTATCTAAACAATGCGCAATTTCAGTGTAAGAAACCGTAATTTGTTTTGGCACACCTGTCATTAAATCTCTTCCTTGTACAGCGAAATCTGCAGGTGGATCAGCTAATTCTGGTAAAGCTGCACCAACTTCAATCTTGATTTTTTCCGCAGTACGATCACCAATCATAATGTTGTGTTGACGACGAATATAATTCACAATATCACTATCGAAATTATCTCCTGCAACGCGGATAGATTGATCGCAAACAATACCAGATAAAGCGATAACAGCAATTTCTGTTGTACCACCGCCTATATCGATAATCATATTTCCCATTGGTTCTTCTACGTCAATTCCAATACCTACGGCAGCAGCCATTGGCTCATGAATTAAGTAAACTTCTTTTGCTCCAGCAATTTCTGCGCTATCTCTAACTGCACGTTTTTCAACTTCGGTAATCCCGCTAGGAATACAAATTACCATTCTTAAAGATGGAAACATCCATCCTTTACCACCATTTAACATGCGAATCATTCCTTTAATCATGGCTTCTGCAGCATTAAAATCTGCAATTACACCATCTTTTAAAGGTCTAACTGTTCTAATATTATCGTGTGTTTTACCTTCCATTTGCATCGCCTGACGGCCAATTGCAATGATTTTGTTTGTTTGCCTGTCAAAAGCAACTATCGAAGGTTCGTCAACTACTACTTTGTCGTTATGTATGATGAGGGTGTTTGCGGTGCCTAAATCTATAGCAACCTCTTGTGTAAACCAATTAAATAAACCCATTTATATGCGGTGTTTTTTTGTCTTAAATTAATGTGTACTTATACAATGTAAAAATACACCTTTTTATTGTATTCCGAATTAAAAAATTAGTGCTTAAAATGTCTAACCCCTGTGGTAACCATAGCAATTCCTTTTTGATTACACATGTCGATAGAATCCTGATCTTTAATTGATCCACCAGGTTGTAAAACAGCAATAATTCCCGCATCAGCAGCTAACTCAACACAGTCAGGAAAAGGGAAAAATGCATCTGATGCCATTACTGCGTCTTTTAAACTAAATCCAAATGCTTCTGCTTTTACAACTGCTTGTTTCAAGGCATCAACTCTAGAAGTTTGTCCAACACCACTTGAAATTAACACATTGTCTTTTACAAAAACAATGGTATTTGATTTGGTATGTTTTACAATTTTATTAGCAAAAATTAAATCTTTAATAGATTCTGCACTTGGAGCTTTTTCAGTAACAACAGTCATTTGATCAGCACCTTCAAGACTTAAATCTTTATCCTGCTCAATTACACCATTTAATAAAGTTTTGAATTGTTTTTTACTTAATTCAACTTCATTACGTTGTAAAATCACTCTGTTTTTCTTTGCTTTAAACAATTCTACGGCTTCTGGTTGATAAGAAGGAGCAATTAAAACTTCAAAAAATAAGTTGTTAATTTCTTGTGCCGTTGCTAAATCAACTTCCTGGTTTGTAATTAAAACACCTCCGAAAGCAGAAACTGGATCGCAAGCTAATGCATCTTTCCAAGCTTCTAAAACGGTAGATCTTGATGCTAAACCACAAGCATTGGTATGTTTTAAAATGGCAAAAGTTGGTTCTGTAAATTCATCAATCAAACTAACAGCTGCATCTACGTCAACTAAATTGTTATAACTTAATTCTTTACCGTTTAATTTTGTGAACATTTCATCTAAATTGCCATAAAATGTTCCTTGTTGATGAGGATTTTCGCCATAACGTAATGTTTGTGCTTGTTTTACACTTTGCTTAAATACGTTTAATGGTTCTTCTGCATTAAAATAATTGAAAATTGCTGTGTCGTAATGAGAAGAAGTGTGGAATGCTTTTTTAGCATACGATTTACGTTGAGCTAAAGTTGTTGCGCCATCTTGTGACTGTAATTCTTCTAATAAAGTTCCGTAATCATCTTTAGATGCAATAATTACTACATCATTAAAGTTTTTAGCGGCAGCACGGATTAATGAAATCCCACCGATGTCAATTTTCTCAATAATTTCGGCATCAGTTCCTCCAGCTTTTACGGTTTCTTCAAACGGATAAAGATCTACAATCACCAAATCAATTTCAGGAATTTCATATTGAGCAATTTGCGCTGCGTCTCCAGCTAAATTTCTGCGATTTAAAATTCCACCAAATACTTTCGGGTGCAAAGTTTTTACACGACCACCCAAAATAGAAGGGTATCCAGTTAAATCTTCAACAGCAGTTACTGGTAGGTTTAAATCCTTAATAAATTGTTCTGTACCACCTGTAGAAAACAGGGTTACGCCTTGTTGGGCTAAATATTGAACAAGAGGTGCTAAACCATCTTTGTAATAAACTGAAATTAAAGCGTTTTTGATCTTAACTGGTTGGCTCATTGAGGTATTATTTTAAGCCGCAAAGGTAAGAAAAACGAATGTTTTTTTGAGATGTTTTTTAAAGAAAAATGAAGAAAGCGTTCTAGTGTTAAATTGCTTTATTGTTCTATATGGACTTAGCTATTTAGCACTGCAAAAATTAAGCAATTCTTGCTATTTTTTAATTTTCTTAATAATGCTTTCTACAACACGTGGATAATGCAAATGCTCTAATTGCTGGCCTTTAAATTTTATCATTTCTAGGTTATCGCCCTTATCAATGCGGTATTTTGCTTGATAAATGTATTCTCCCTCATCATAATTTTCATTTACATAGTGGATAGTAATTCCGCCTTCAGGCTCACTAGCTTCCATTACCGCTTTGTGCACAAAATCTCCATACATTCCTTTTCCGCCAAATTTTGGTAAAATAGCAGGGTGTATATTTATTATCCTGCCTGGATATTCTTGCAATAAATTTTTAGGAATTAACCATAAAAAGCCTGCCAATACAATTAAATCAATATCTAAGTTTTTTAGAAGATCAATAATGTTTTCGGTTTTATAAAATTCATGTTTATCAAAAATATGAGAAGGGATTTCAAAACTATCTGCACGTTGTAAAACATAGGCGTCAGGATTATTTGTTAAAACTAAAGCAACTTCCACTTCTGTGTTGCGTTTAAAGTGTTCCATTAATTTTTGGGCATTGGACCCTGATCCTGAAGCAAAAATTGCGATGCGTTTTTTCACTAAGCTTTGATGTTTTTTTCAAAAATAGCATTTTACCCTTTTAATGAAAGAGTTTTTGAAATTTTAAATATATAAGTTGGTCATTTTAACGGATATGCGATAATAATGTAACTACTTAAACATTCATTTTTATATTGACAGCTAAGTTTTTAACAAATTAGCATGAACTATAAAATTATTTTCAAAAGCATTTTGCATTTTAAAAACATAAACTCTATATTTGCAGTCCGAAAAATAGTTAACACAGAAGATATAAAAGGCTAAACAATAATGGCAAATCATAAATCGTCTTTAAAAAGAATTAGAGCAAACGCGACAAAACGTCTACGTAACAGATATCAAGCAAAAACTACACGTACATTTATCAAAAGATTACGTGCTGCTGAAGATAAAAAAACTGGTGCTGAGTTATTACCTAAAGTAATTTCTATGTTAGATCGTTTAGCTAAGAAAAACGTAATTCACAAAAACAAGGCTGCTAACAACAAATCTAAATTAACGAAATTCGTTAACGGTTTAAAATAGTTCGCTTTTTTAATAATATTGGAACGGTATTACCTTAAGTGATATCGTTTTTTTTGTGCCTAAAATTTTAATAGATTACAGAGGATCAATATCAAACATTGCAGGTTGAACAAGCAAAAAGTGTTGACTTTTTTTCAATTAAAGCGTTCATACAGTTTTTACAATTGACCTTGAAAGCACATTAAGATTTATTTAATTCTTGCTCCCTGTCTAGTTTACTTCATTTAATTATGTTTCTAAAACTCGTTTAGTCAATATGAACTAATTAAGATTAAGTTCGAGTCTTCTTCGTAGTAAGTCCGCGTCTAGTCCGCATCTAGTCCGCATCTATTCTAAAATAATGCGGACTATGTGTGGATTTATTATGGATTTAATATCACCTTAACACGAAGCAAACATTAAGACAAAACAGTGTTCTTTTGTTAAATATTAAAGAGGAGTTTTTTGGTAATTAATTTGCTTGCTATTTATTTATTACATGGAAGCGTCCTTTATACTAGATCCATTAAAATTTTCTATATTTATCATAATCAATCCATCCCTAATAACATTATAAATTATAATTAAAAAATGGAATGGATAATTACGATCAAAAAATAGGCATCAAAGCCTGGGCAGAAGCCGATAGACCAAGAGAAAAATTACTTTTGCAAGGGAGAAGACAATTGACTGATGCAGAATTAATTGCAATCTTAATTGGTTCTGGTAGTAGAACTGAAACTGCAGTAGATTTAAGTAAACGAATACTCAGTTTTTACCAAAATGATTTAGCCAAGCTATCCAAATTGAATGTTAAAGAACTTTCGAAATTTAAAGGAATTGGGGAGGCAAAAGCTATTGCTATTGTTGCTGCATTAGAATTGGGTAGAAGAAGAAAAGAAATTGAAGAGGACGGACCTATAAAAATCACCTCCTCTAAAGACGTTTATTTTATTCTTAAACCAGAACTTACAGATTTACCACATGAAGAATTTTGGGTATTGTTGCTTAATAGAGCCAACTTTGTTATAGGTAAACAATTTATTAGTAAAGGTGGACAAGCTGGAACGGTAGTAGATCCGAAAATTATTTTCAAAGTAGCGATTGAGCAAAATGCCTCTTCAATTGTATTAGCACACAACCACCCCTCTGGTAATTTAACAGCAAGTGAAGCAGATATTAAAATTACTAAACAACTTATTGAGGCAGGAAAAATCTTAGAAATTACAGTTTATGATCATCTTATTATTAATGATTACTCTTTTTTAAGCATGGCTGATGAAGGATTAATTTAAAACAAAGACAGGTTTATACTAATTTAACATTCAATTTGTAATTTAGTAGAATGATGAAAAGAACATTTTTAATCTTACTACTATGTTTATCGATAGTGTCGGTAACAAATGCACAGAAAAATCAGCCAATAAATATTATTTCTTATAATATCAGATTAAATGTAGCATCTGATGGAATTAATGCTTGGCCGAACAGAAAGGATAATGTTAAAGCGCTAGTTAGGTTTTACGACGCTGATATTTTATGTGTTCAAGAAGCTTTACCAGAACAATTTGATGATTTGTTAGCTAATACAGATTTTGATGTGGTTGGTGTTGGAAGAGACGATGGTAAACGTAAAGGGGAATTTTCTGCAGTATACTTCAACAAAAATCGTTTTGTGAAAAAAGATGGAGGCACTTTTTGGTTATCGCTAACGCCTGATGTGCCAAGTAAGGGTTGGGATGCTGCCTTAAATAGAGTTTGTTCTTGGGTAAAGTTGTATGACAAATTAAATAAAAAGGAATTTATTGTTTTTAATACACATTACGATCACATTGGCGTGCAAGCAAGAATTGAATCCGCTAAGTTAATCAAAAGGAAAATCCAAGAAATAGCACCAACATTGCCAGTTGTATTTACAGGAGATCTAAATGTAACTCCAGAAACTGAAGCAATTGCGACAATCAAATCATTTTTAATTGATGCAAAAGAAATTTCAATCGAACCTGCTTATGGCCCAACTGGTACATTTAATGCGTTTAAATGGGATAGTCCTTTAAAAGATAAAATTGATTATATCTTTGTCAATAAGGCATTTAAAGTACAAAAATTTGCAGTACTGTCTGATAGTAAAGATCAGCGCTATTATTCAGACCACTTACCAGTTTTTGCAAGATTGTTTTTTTAGCGAGGTTTAATAGTTGAATTAAAAACTATTTGGGATTTTCTTCTTTAACTTTTTCTTTCTTTCTAATAAAGGTCATAGTATTTCTTCGCGTTTCTTTTGACCAATTCGTTTGTTTATCATTGACATGTTGAATTTTAAGTGTATCCGGACCTAAAAACTTAATGAAATGATACAAAATTACTGTACGAACACCGTTTGCTTTATCAGAAGTGATTAATTTGAGTTGGTCTAAATCTCCAGTTTTATAAATTTCATAACTACCATCAGCTTGTACCTCATTTCCTTTACGTTCCAATATGCTGGTAAACTTATTCTCAACATCAAATTTATAATTCAATTTATTTTTCTTTTTTGGACTTTCATATTCCCATGTTCCTTTTATCGATTTATAATTGATTTCTTGTGCATTTGCAATAGAAAAGTATAGAAAGATAAGGAGTAGCGTGCTAAAGGATTTCATCGTTAAATTAGTTAAGTTAACTTATGATTTATTATATACAAAACAAAGGCCATTTTGTTTGCTTTCTGGCTTTACCTTTCAGCTATAAATAATATATTTGCACTTTATTAGAATAGATAGGCGTTTAGCGTACAGCGTTCAGCTCTCATTAAACGCCTATCGTATATACGCAATATCCAAATGAAAATATCATACAGCTGGCTAAAACAATTTATACAAACCGATAAAACTCCTCAAGAAATTTCTTTAATCTTAACTGATATTGGTTTAGAAGTAGAAAGCTTAGAAAAAGTTCAACCCATTGTTGGTGGACTTGAAGGTTTGATGATTGGTCATGTGGTTGAGTGTGGTCAGCACCCCAATGCAGATCGTTTACGCGTAACAAAAGTTGATGTTGGTACTGGTGAATTATTACAAATTGTTTGTGGTGCGCCAAATGTTGCTTCAGGTCAGAAAGTGGTTGTAGCTACTGTTGGTACAACAGTTTTTCCAAATGAGGGGGAGCCATTTAAAATCAATAAATCAAAAATTAGGGGAGAAGTTTCTGAAGGGATGATTTGTGCTGAAGATGAAATTGGCTTAGGAGTATCTCATGATGGAATTATGGTTTTACCAGAGAATACAGAAATTGGTATTGCTGCAAAATCTTATTTCAAAATGGATGATGATTTTATGTTTGAAATTGGTTTAACGCCAAATAGAGCAGATGCAGCTTCACATTTAGGCGTAGCTAGAGATTTAGCTGCTTATTTGCGTAGCCCTTATCAAATGCCAGACGTTTCAGCTTTTAAAACAGGGAATGAGAGTTTAAAAATTGACGTTAAGGTTGAAGATACAATAGCTTGCCCACGTTATAGCAGTGTGAGCATTACTGGTGTAACTGTAAAATCATCACCAGATTGGCTAAAAGATAAATTGAAAGTTATTGGTATTAGGCCAATTAATAATATTGTAGATGTAACTAATTACGTGTTGCACGAATTGGGCCAGCCCTTACATGCATTTGATGCCGACCAAATTAAAGGGAGCCAAATAATAGTCAGAAAATGTTCAGAAGGAACTCCATTTTTAACATTAGATGATATAGAACGTAAACTTTCTGCAGATGATTTGATGATTTGTGATATTGAAAAGCCACTATGTATTGCAGGTGTGTTTGGTGGGAAAACATCTGGCGTAAGTGAAAAAACCACAACTATTTTTCTAGAAAGTGCCTATTTTAATTCGGTTTCAGTACGTAAAACTTCTAAAAGACATAATCTTAAAACAGATGCATCTTTCAGATTTGAGCGTGGTACTGATCCAGAAATAACAGTTTTTGCATTAAAACGTGCTGCTTTATTAATTCAAGAAATAGCTGGCGGGGAAATTTCTTCGTCAATTTCAGATATCTATCCTGTAAAGTCAAATCCTTTTGATGTTGAGATGAGTTATGCGAATATTGTAAAACTGATCGGTCAAGATATTCCATTTGAAGAAATTAAAGCAATTATTTTAGCTTTAGGAATAGAAGTTGTTAAAGAAACCACTGAAGGTTTAAGTTTAAAAGTGCCAGCTTATAAAGTAGATGTAACCCGCGAATGTGATATTACAGAAGAAGTTTTACGGATTTATGGCTACAACAATATTCATATACCTACAAAAGTAAATGCTTCTTTAGCCTATACAGCAAAGCCGAATAAAGAGAATGTACAAAATCTAATTGCCGATATGCTAACTGCAAATGGGTTTTTAGAGATTTGGTGTAATTCACTAACTCGTTCAGCTTTTTCAAAAAATCCTAATGAAGCCGTGCAAATTTTAAATCCGTTAAGTTCAGATTTAAATGTAATGCGTCAAAGTTTATTGCAACCAGCATTAGAAAGTGTAGCCTATAATCAGAATCGTAAAAATTCGGATTTGAAATTATATGAATTTGGTAAGACCTATCATCACATTGATGCAAAATATGTAGAACGTCCACGTTTATTAATTTTAATTAGTGGTGCAAAACAAAGTGAACAATGGAACCACACAACTACGCCATCTACATTTTATAATTTAAAAGCCGCAGTTGATGCAATAATTAGTCGATTAGGTATTAACAATTATCAAGTTGAAGAAGTAAAGGATGAAAACTTTGCCTTTGGCTTAAAATATTTTAGAGGGGATAAAACATTGGTTTCATTTGGTGCTGCAACTGTAGCAGATAGAAAGCAAGCTGATGTGGATAAAGAAGTATTTTATGCGGATTTTGATTGGGCTTTGTTATTAGATGCAGTTCGAAAAAATAAGATCATAAATAAAGAAGTATCAAAATATCCTGCAGTACGAAGAGATTTATCAATGTTGGTAGATGAGCAGATCACTTTTGATGAATTAAAGGGAATTGCATTTAAAACAGAGAAAAAACTAATTAAAAATGTACAGGTATTTGATGTGTATCAAGGTGACAAATTACCTGCAGGAAAAAAATCCTATGCATTAAATTTCACTTTGCAGGATGAAGAGCAAACTTTAACCGATAAACAAATTGATGCCATTATGCAAAAGATTATAATTAACTTAGCCCAAAATGCGAAAGCAGAAATAAGAAAATAATCTTAAGTTGATAAATTATAAATTTTAATAATGTCTTCGGTTGCTGATCAATTAAATAATGTATTACAAAAAACGGCTCGCTTAATTGAGCTTTGTAGTGCTTTACAAGAAGAAAATGATTTATTAAAATTAGAAAATCAGCAAACAAAAGCAGCGTTAGATGCTGCAAAAATAAAGCATACAGATCTCGATGAGAAGTTAAGGGTACTTAAATTAGCAAAGAGTATTGAAGGAACAAGTGAAAAGACACTTGATATAAAGCAAAAAATTAACGAATTTGTGCGGGAGATTGATAAGTGTGTAGTGTTGCTTAAAAAATAAGTAACATAAATAATTGAAACTAAGCTAAAAAATGGGAGAAATCTCGATTAAAATAACTATTTCCGACCGTATTTACCCTTTAAAGGTAAATATGGAAGAAGAAGAAATTGTAAGACGGGCGGCTAAGATTATTAATGAACGTATAAAAGACTACCAAGAAAATTATGCGGTTAGAGATAAACAGGATTTGCTTTCTATGGCGGTGTTGCATTATGCAACTGCCGTTTTAAGAACAGAGCATAAGGTGCAAAACCAGGATACTGCAGTTGCCGAAAAAGTTGAAGAATTAGATAGTTTATTAAACGGTTTTTTCGCTAAATAAAACGTTCTTTATAATTAGTTTGTTTAATGAATTCATCAAACAAACTATAATAGCTAATAAAATTTGGCCGTGGCTAAATTTTTATGTTTCAATATTTCCTAATTAAATTATTTATCAGCTTTGCTGGAATAAGTTTAGGTACATGCGACATAATAATTTAGTTACGGTTTTTTTATATAAAAAAAAATGGAGATTTTAGGAATAACGGGATGCATACTTGCCAGCTTAGTTGTTGGTATTGTAATTGGTAGATACCTGTTGCGCAACTTGTTAAAACAGCAAGAAGTAGCAGCGCAAAGCAAAGCAAAGAAGATACTTAAAGATGCAGAAAGCAACGCTGAGATTTTAAAGAAAGATAGATTACTTGAGGCAAAGGAAAAGTTTTTGCAAATGAAAGCAGAACACGAGCAACAAGTAAATGCTAGAAATAATGAAGTAAACCAACGAGAAAATAGTGTTAAGCAAAAAGAACAATCGCTTAACCAGAAGTTGGAAAACATGAATCGTAAAGAACAAGAATTAGATGCTCACAAAGCTAATTTAGAAAAACAAACTGCTATTGCCATTAAAAAACAAGAAGAAGTTGATGTTTTAAAAAGTCAGCATGTACAACAATTAGAAACAATTGCTGGTCTAAGCGCTGAGGAAGCAAAGAACCAATTGGTAGAGAACATGAAATCTGAAGCACGTTCTCAGGCGATGATGCAAGTTAAAGATATTGTTGATGAGGCTAAATTAACTGCTAGCAAAGAAGCTAAGAAAGTAGTTATTCAAACCATTCAACGTACGGCTGCAGAAGCGGCGATAGAAAATTCAGTATCTATTTTTCACATTGATAGTGACGAAATTAAAGGTCGTGTAATTGGTAGAGAAGGAAGAAATATTCGTGCTTTAGAAGCGGCAACTGGAATCGAGATTATTGTAGATGATACACCTGAAGCAATTATTTTATCGGGATTTGATCCAGTTAGAAGAGAGATTGCTCGCTTAGCTTTACACCGTTTGGTAACAGATGGTCGTATTCACCCAGCTCGTATTGAGGAAGTAGTAGCTAAAACAAAAAAACAAATTGAAGATGAAATTGTAGAAATTGGCGAGCGTACTGTAATCGATTTAGGCATTCACGGTTTACACCCAGAGTTAATTAGAATGGTTGGACGTATGCGCTATCGTTCTTCTTACGGACAAAATTTATTACATCACTCTCGTGAAGTTGCGAATTTCTGTGCTACGATGGCAGCAGAATTAGGCTTAAACGCAAAAATGGCAAAACGTGCTGGTTTATTGCATGATATAGGTAAAGTGCCTGATGATAATCCAGAATTGCCACACGCAATTTTGGGTATGCAATTGGCAGAAAAATATAAAGAGCATCCAGAAATCTGTAATGCAATTGGAGCTCACCACGACGAGATTGAAATGACTTCTATGATTTCACCAATTATTCAAGCTTGTGACTCGATTTCGGGAGCAAGACCTGGAGCAAGACGTGAAGTAGTAGAAAGCTACATTAAACGTTTAAAAGAGTTAGAAGAGCTAGCGTTATCATATCCAGGAGTTGAAAAGACTTTTGCGATACAAGCAGGTAGAGAGTTACGTGTAATTGTAGAAAGTGAAAGAATTACTGATGCACAGGCAGAATTATTAGCAGCAGATATTTCTAATCGCATTCAAACTGAAATGACCTATCCTGGCCAGATTAAGGTTACAGTGATTAGAGAAACTAGATCTGTGGCGTTTGCTAAATAGAATCTTTAGAAGAATAATTTCAAAAATAAAAAGCGATGGATATCCCGTCGCTTTTTTTTATTTTTATAGAATGAACCTATCGTTATAGTATTGAATTAAATCTGATAATTATCGGATTAGCGTAACGATTATAACTATACCAAAATGGAACAAATAGAAAAGCGCCCTGTAGATGTACTTTTTGATAAATATGCAGAAAGCCATCAAAACCATACAAATGAAACCATTCATTGGATTTGTGTACCACTAATTGTGTTTAGCTTATTGGGTTTAGTTTGGCAAATTCCTTTTCCAGAATTGAGTTTTTTAGGGCAATATAAGACTTTCTTTAACTGGGCGTCTTTCTTACTTGCCTTTTCCTTGTATTACTATTTTACACTTTCACCTGTCCTTTTTTTCTTAATGATCTGGATTGTAGGGCTGATGAGTTTTTTTATTGTGAAAATAGAGCAAGCTGTTGGTTTAGGTAGTGGAACTTCTTATGGTATTTATGCAGCTATATTTGTACTTGCTTGGATCGGTCAATTTATTGGTCATAAAATAGAAGGGAAAAAACCTTCATTTTTAGATGATGTTAAGTTTTTGTTAATTGGCCCAATTTGGTTATTGCATTTCATCTGCAAAAAAGTAGGCTTAAAATATTAGTTCTCTTAGCATTTAACAATTTGTTAACCTGTGGGTAAACGAATAGTAATTTACAGCTAACATGTAGCTAACATTGTGGTAATAGTTTTGCCTAAACAAAAAATAGGCAAATTGAAATCACAATTAACTCTTAAAAAAGCATTATTAACCTTACTATTTGTAGTTATTAGTGCAACTGTTTTCGCTCAAGGAACAGGAAAAATCTCAGGTACAGTATCAGATAAAAAAACTGGCGAAACGCTTATCGGTGTTTCTGTAAAAATTGCTGGCACAACAAGAGGTGTAGGTACAGATGTAGATGGTAAATACATGCTTTCTGGATTAACAGAAGGTAAATACATTGTTGAAGTATCATATATTGGATATTCAACAAAAAAAATCACTGATGTAGAGGTTAAAAATAATGCTACTACTTCATTAAATGTGATAATGGAAGAGGGAGGTTCTCAAACCTTAAATCAGGTTGTAATTACAGCTAGTTTTAAACAAGAATCTACCAATGCATTATATGCACAGCAAAAGAATAGTGCATTAATTTCTGATGGTATATCAAGTGAGCAAATTAAAAAATCTCCAGATAAAAATACTTCTGATGTTTTAAAAAGAGTTAGTGGTGCAACCATACAAGATAATAAATTTGTTATTGTACGTGGTTTAAGCGATCGTTATAATACTGCAACATTAGATAATTCAACTTTACCAAGTACTGAACCTAATAGAAAAGCATTTTCATTTGATATCGTACCATCTAATTTAGTAGATAAAATTACCATTAGTAAAACAGCTACTCCGGATTTACCAGCAGACTTTGCAGGAGGTGCTGTTCAAATTTCAACTAAAGATATTCCAGATCAAAACTTTATATCTTTTGGCGTAGGTTATGGATATAATACACAATCTACTTTCAAAGATTTTTTAGGGACTAGCAAAAGTGCACTGAATTATTTAGGTTTTGATGATGGATCTAAACAATTGGCTTCAAATTTTCCTTCAAGAAAAAAAATTGCAAATGGATTAACAACAGCTAGAAATAATTCTTCTTTACGATCTTTATCTAACGATTTTTCAATTAACAATACATCAGCTTTGCCATCTCAAAACTATCAATTTAGCTTGGGTAGAGTTAAACAGTTTAAAAACAACAACCGTTTTGGGGCCTTGTTTTCATTAACATATCGTAATTCACAAAATATAAATCAAGATGTAAAACGTGATTTTTACGAATATGATTACACCGATAACCAGTATAAGTTTTCTACAAACTTAGGTGGATTGGCAAACTTTGCTTACAGTTTTGGGAAGAATAAAATCAGTTTTAAAAATATTTATAACAAAACATATGATGATAATTATACCGAACGTATTGGGATAGACAACAGTTCAACCACGGCTAATAAATTTTATGCGTATGATATTCTTCAAAAATCGTTGTTAAAAAACACTTTAGAGGGAGATCATCAAATTGGTGGCAAAAACAGCAAGTTAAAATGGACTTTATCTTTAAGTAACGTAAAGAACAACCAACCTAATCAATTAAAAATTGTTTATGTAAAACCAGTTTCTGCTATAAATGATCCAACCGTTACTTACCAAGCAAATGTAACATCATTAGGTAAAGAGAACAGTCGTTTATTTACTGATTTAGATGAAAACATCTATTCTGGAGATGTAAATTATAGTACTCCATTTAAATTGTTTAATACTTCAACAACCTTAAAAGTTGGAGTAGGTAGCCAATATAGAGAACGTACGTTTACGGCTAGATTTTTAGGTGCTCAATTATCAACTAATATTGATCCAGATTTATTTGAATCAATCAGAAAATTACCAGTAGATCAAATATTTGCTCCTGAACTTTTCAGATCTGGAGTTTACAAATTAGCTGAAATTGGTTCAGACGCTGATAACTATGATGCGAATTCTTTAACTAGCTATGGTTATGCGATGTTAGATCAGAAATTTGGCGAAAAAGTTCGTGTGGTATATGGCTTAAGAGCAGAGAATTATCATATTCAACTAAATACAACTAAAACACTAATTGATGATACGAAGCTAGATTTATTGCCATCCGTAAATTTCACCTATAGCATTAATCCTAAGAGTAATTTTAGAGCATCGTATTACCGCACCTTAGCAAGACCAGAATTTAGAGAATTAGCACCTTTTTCATTTTATGATTATGAATTATTAGCTAACCAAAGTGGCAATCCAGATTTAAAGAGAACAGCTATTGATAATGCAGATTTGAGGTATGAAATTTATCCTGGCTCTGGAGAAGTTTTATCATTCTCTGTATTCTATAAAAAGTTTACAAATGCAATCGAATCTTATCGTTATGATGTTAATTCTACGCCAGATATATCTTATTTCAATACAGCAAAAGCAACAACTTATGGTATTGAGTTAGAAGCACGTAAAAATTTAGGATTTATTAATGATAGTCAATCTTTAAAGAATACAACTGCTTATGTAAACTTATCATTAATCAAATCAGAAGTAAAAAACCCAGATGATCAAAAATACATAGATAAAACTCGACCTATGGTTGGTCAATCTCCTTATGTGGTTAATGCTGGTTTACAACATACTGCGCTCAATAATAAATTAAATTTCAACTTATTGTACAATAAAATTGGAAGAAGAATTATACAGGCAAGTGGAATCAATTTCCCAAGTACTTGGGAAGCTCCACGAAATGTTTTCGATTTTCAAGTAGGTTATAAAGTTTTAAAAAACAAAGGAGAAATCAAGTTTAATGCAGGTGATATTTTAAGTGAACGTAGTACAATTTACTTCGATTATAACAAAAACAAAAAGTATGATAGAGATGGTGGAGATGAAACTATAACATCTTACAAACCAGGAACTAATCTTTCGTTATCGTTTTCATATACATTTTAATACGAGTTAACAAAATGTTAATCTATGCTTAACTGCTAGGATAACTTAAATCAATCTATTTGCATTATAAATTCATTAAAGAAAAAATAAAAAAAGAAATGAAGAACAAATTTTTATTATTGGCATTATCAGTTTTGCTTTTTGCAACGTCATGTAAAAAAACTACAGTAGTAGATGACGATACAGATCCAGTTACTCCTTCAAACACGGTAGAAGTGAGTGGTGAGATTAGTACAAACACTACTTGGTCTGCGAGTAAAATATATTTATTAAAAGGTTTTGTTTATGTAAGCAATGGCGCAACTTTAACTATTGAGCCAGGTACAATTATTAAAGGTGACAAAGCAAGTAAAGCTACTTTAATTGTAACTCGTGGTTCAAAAATTAATGCAACAGGTACAGCAGAAAAACCAATTGTATTTACCTCAGCTTTGCCAGCTGGAGCAAGAGATAAAGGTGATTGGGGTGGTGTTATCCTTTTAGGTAAAGCTCCAACAAACCAAGGTACAGATGTGAAAATTGAAGGCGGTCCGGTTGCTCCTACAGGAAAAGACGAAAAAGTGTATACATTCTTCGGCGGAACAGATGCTGCAGATAATTCAGGTACCTTAAAATATGTACGTATAGAATATGCAGGTGTAGAATATACAGTTAACAGTGAAATAAATGGTTTAACATTAGGTGGTGTTGGTAATGGTACAACTTTAGATTATATCCAAATTTACAGATCAGGTGATGATGCTTTTGAGTGGTTCGGTGGAACAGTAAATGCTAAACATTTATTAGCTATTGGTACTTGGGATGATGATTTTGATACTGATTTTGGTTATTCAGGAAACGTTCAGTTTGCTTTAGCGCAACGTGTACCCTTAAAAGCAGATCAATCAGGTTCTAATGGTTTCGAATCAGATAATAATGCAAATGGTACTGATGATCTTCCAAAAACTTCTGCTGTATTCTCAAACGTAACTATCTTAGGCCCAATTCAAAAATCTGGTCTAGCTATTGATGCAAATTATCAAAATGGTGCACAAATTAGACGTAATTCTTCTATTAGTATTTTAAACTCAGTAATTTCAGGTTTCCCAGTAGGTCTTTATATTGATGATACTAAAGTTACAACTGCAGGTTCAACTTCAACAAACTTTACTTCTGGTTCATTAGTATTAGCTAACAATTTAATTTATGGTACAAAAGGTTTAGAAGTAAATGTGAGTACTGCAGGTGTTGCTGCTGCAATTGAAACTAAATTACGTGCTGATAATATTTTTGATAAATTAGTATATGCTACTGCTGTATTTAGTGCTCCATATATGTACGGTGCAGATCTTGGTACTCCAGGTAGTACAGTAGGAACAACTAACTTTACGGTTTTAGCAGGTTCTGCTGCAGCAAGTGGTGCATCATTTACCAATGCTAAAGTATCAGGATCTTTCTTTACACAAGTAGCTTACAGAGGTGCATTTGGAGCTGATGATTGGACAGCTGGTTGGGCAAGTTTTAATCCTCAATCTTTAGCTTACACAACCCCAGGTGCTGTAAAATAGTATAAAATATCTTTCTTAAAAGCCATTTAACGTTTGTTAGATGGCTTTTTTATTTTTATCTGTTTAAAGGATCATAATGATAAACAACCTCGTACGGTTTATTTTTTAAACTAGCAGATAATTCACCAATACGTAAATTTTGTTTTTGTGGAGTAGGTTCACACACAGTATAAGATTTTCCATTATAAATAACAGGATTACCAATTGGTTTATCAAATTGCACAGCCATTGTAATATGTGTAGGATAAAGCAAGGCTATCATCGGTAAATTATAAATTTCCTTTACCAGATAAAAGAACAATGCAGCCCGATCATCGCAATCGCTATATTTTGTTAATAACGTCTGTTCAGGTGATAAGCGTTTTTCTCTACCAAAATTCATATCATCATCTTCATATAAAAAAGCATAGCGAGTAAAACGCATTAAATAATCTACCCCATTTTTTTTGCTCATTCCTTTTAAATTTTCTTTCAGCAGTGGAATAAGAGATTGATAAGTTTCATGGCTAAGGGGAATATTAAAGTAAGATTCAAAATCCACAACAGGATAATTCGCAAAAATTGTTTCTACTTCAGTATTTAATTTAACCTTAAAGTGGTAATCTTTATGCTTGTAATTAAATGCGATTTGTTTTTCTACATAATCTTCAGGTTTAAAATCTGGCATTCGCGTAACCTTATAGCTAAACGCTTCCGTAGCATTTGGTACAACAATATCAACTGGTTTGTACACATCTTCTCTTTTAAATAGCTTACCATAATCATGGTAATTCAAACACATGTACTTTTTCTGATTGATCATAAAGAAAGGAATGTCGGAAATATCTTCATCGTTGCGCACATAAAATATGATTTGATCATTTCCTACAGCAACTTTCGCATCATAACCAGATTTCGACATTAAAAACCATTTATACAATGTATACCGATTATAATTCTCAGCTTTAGGACTAATCTGTTGAGCTGTCCTTCTAATTAATTGATAATAAAGCCAATCGTTCAGCTTGTTTTTTTCTTTATAAGCCAATAAAGATTTCACTACTTGCTCGTAATGACTTGAATTAACTTTGTTATAAAATGCAGTTACGGATTGATTACTCAGCGCCTGATCAAAACTAATATTTACAGTATAATCAGCTTCAAAATTAAAAGTGCCATCATAAAACTCAAAGCTATAGTGTTGGGCTTTAGCAAGAGCAAATGAAAACACTAATATGGTGATAATTAATGCTTTAAACTGAATGTGTTTAAACGAATTTTTCAACTGTTAACATTTAGGATATATTAAATATACATAAAATTAACACTTATTAATTTACTTTATTGCGTGTAAAATCTGAAATCTTCACGAAAATGAGTTTTTCTTAAATCTCATGTTAAATAATCTTAAGATAATCTCGATTTTATAGAGACTTAACATACCCAGCTTACTTTTGCAATGTTAAATATCTGGTTAATATTTAACAGAACAGTTTAGGTTAGTTGATAACAAAAAGCCCCGATGGATGTCGGGGCTTTTGTTTTTATGTTAGTTTTTAGTTTAGAAATTCTTACCAATCTTTTCCAGCATATCTGTTGGAATTTTATGTGCATCAACCACCAAAAACCCATCTAAACAATCAGAAAATTTAGGATCTATGTTAAAGCAAATAATTTTCGCGTTTAAATTCATGTACTGACGCAATAGCACTGGTATTTTAATATGTGAATTCTCAATATCACCAATTAAACCATCTAAATCTTTTAAAGAATCACTACTTTCTACTAGTAAATCTCTATCAATTCCAGTTAAATCGGCCTTGAATTTGTTTTTTGGTTTAACATATGCTGCCAAATCATAATCGAAATGATTTTTAGTAATATAATCTACAATGATGGATTTAGATAATTTAGAAAAATTATTGCTGATACTAACGGGGCCAAACAAGTACCTGTATTGTGGGTTTAAAATCAGATATTTTAAAATCCCTTTCCATAGTAAAAATAATGGTAATGGTTTTTGTTGGTATTCTTTTCTAATCCATGAACGCCCTAATTCTATTCCCTGGCGTAAAACAGGATAAAAAGGCTCCCTAATTTTAAACAATTCCGATAGATAAAAACCTCTACGCCCCATTGTATTTAAAATTTCATCTCCTTTACCAATACGATAAGCACCTACAATATTTTGTAAATCTTTATCCCAAATAAATAAATGGTTATAATAAATATCGTAATTGTCTAAGTCAATTTTTTTATTTGTTCCCTCACCAACTTCTCTAAAAGTAATTTCACGTAAGCGACCAATTTCTCTTAAAATATTTGGAATACTAGAAGTAGGGGTAATATAAACTTCATAATTTTTCTCTTCCCAAACTCTAAAATCTTCTAGCTTTTCAACCTCTTTTACAATTAAATTTCTATCAGTTTCTTCTACAATTTGCGCAGGTTTTTTCTTTCTTTTAAAAAGATTAATAGGGTTAAATAATTTCTTCTCTTCCTCTAAACTTGTGCCTAGTGCATAGGTTCTTGCTCGTAGAAAATCTAGTAATTTATTGCTGTTATTTTTATAAGAAACATCTTCAATTTTAATCGGCTTTCCAATTCTAACTTTAATTTTTAAACCGTGTTTATTTAAAAATTCTGAAGGTAATTTAGCTGTTCGTAATGTGGGGTGGATAAAACTTAAAATGTTAAATAACACGCCATTATTGCCATGAAAATAGATCGGAACCACAGGTAATTTAGCTCTCGCAATTAATTTTCCAACTACTGGATGCCATAATCTATCCGTAACTTCCTGGCTTTCTAAATTGAAAGTAGAAACCTCACCAGCTGGGAAAATTCCAATCGGAGTTCCACTTTGAAGTAAATCAAAAGTTGCCTTTAAACCGCTAATACTCGATGAGTGCTGTACATTTTCAAATGGATTTACAGCCACAAAAAACTCACTAAGATTAGGTATTTTCTTAAGAATGAAATTCACCATTACTTTTGCTTCTGGTCTAACCATGCACAAAAGCTTTACTAGCGCCAAGCCTTCTACACCACCATACGGATGATTTGCAATCGCAATAAAGCCTCCTGTTTTGGGGATATTCTTTAAATCCTCTTCGTCAAAATCTATGGTAACACCTATAGTTTCTAATATTTTATCAACAAATTCTAATCCAGCAAAATGCTCATTCTTAGAAAATACTTTGTTGATATCGTTTAACTTCATTACTTCCATTAATAAAGCTGCAAGACCTGGAACGCCTAATTTATCTATTTTAGTGGCTTTGGCAAACTCTTTTGTAGTAATAATCTTCATTTATAATGACGGGTGTTTAATTTATAAAGCAATATCAAAAATAAGATTTATATTTATAGTACCTATGCTATCTATGAAAAAATGGTTAAATAACTACTTTGGCTTTACAAAGCGAGAGTACAACGGATTATTGGCGTTAATGATTATTTTATTGTTAATAAGCATGCTTCCGTATGCGTATGCCAAATTTTGGGTTAACACTGCCCTAATTTCAAATGAAGAACATGTCGCTATACAAAAGTTGATTTTAGTTAATCAGCAAGAGCCTAACTATTATGCTAATATGCGTAAACAAGTTGAAGATGGTGAAGCTAACCCAACTACAACACTTTTCAAGTTCGACCCAAATGTAATTGATGTTGCAGACTGGCAAAAGCTAGGTTTATCTGTAAAACAAGCGCAATCAATAGTGAATTATAGAAACAAAGGCGGGAAATTCTATAAGCCTGAAGATTTGAAGAAGATGTACACCATTTCATCAAAAAAGTTCGAGCAATTGGCTCCTTATATTACTATTGAAAATACAAATACGAAGTATATAAAGCAAGAATATGCAAAGCAAGCACCATACGTTAAAAAGGAATTGGTTATTGTAGAAATTAATAGTGCAGATACACTACAACTAGATGAAATAAAAGGAGTAGGTGCAGCTTTTGCAAGAAGGATTGCAAAATACCGAGATAAGCTCGGAGGATTTTATAAAAAAGAGCAATTATTGGAAGTTTACGGATTGGATAGTATTAAGTTTAATGAAATAAAGGATCAAATTAAAATAGATGCTACTCATCTGAAAAAGATTAAAATTAATACGGCAGAATTTGATGATCTTAAAAATCACCCATACTTAAAGTACAAACAAATTAATGCAATTATTCAATATAGAAAACAGCACGGAAAATATAATGATGTTGCCGATTTAAAGAAAGTAGCTATCTTAACGCCACAAATTATCCAAACCATAGCACCTTATCTTATTTTCTAAATGATTGAAGCTAAAATTAAACAAACCTTACGAGATGTAGCCGACTTTCCTAAACCTGGAATTGTTTTTAAAGATATAACTCCAGTCTTGCATGATCCAGTATTGTGTGCTGAAATTACTCAAGCTTTAGCTTTGCAACTTTCTGATATTAAAATAGATGTAGTTGCTGGAATTGAAAGTCGAGGGTTTTTGTTTGGTTTAGCTTTAGCACAAGCATTAAAAGTTCCCTTTGTTCCCATTCGTAAAGTTGGTAAGCTACCTTACAAAACTATTCAGCAATCGTATGATTTAGAATATGGAAGCGCAACGTTAGAGGTACACGAAGACGCTTTTAAACCAGGGCAAAATGTATTAATTCATGATGATTTACTGGCTACAGGTGGAACAGTTGTGGCAGCTTCAAAATTGGTTAATTTATTACAAGCAAATGTTGCTGCATACTCTTTTTTAATCAGTTTAGATTTTTTAAATGGCAAAGACCGATTAGCTCTCTTTAGTCCTAATACCTTTTCTTTGGCGAAGTTTTAATGTATTGGAAATTAATTATAAAGCAATTTTAAACTATTTTTCAATTAAATTTTCCAGTGCATTCCCTGTCAATAATTAAATGAATTAAGTTATTGAACCAAATACCAAAACATTCTACTTTTTAGCGAATAAAAATATGTTGATTCTATTCTATTATTTGCTTATCATTGTTCCTAACCAAATATAAATCTTAAGAAAAGTTTAAATCCCAAACGCTCATAAGGCGTAAGATTTAAGCTTTTCTTTTTTTAAACCCTACCTATATGAATACAGGCTTTAGCTTTGAAGTAGCCGAAAATCAAGAAATTATTAAGAAGATGGTGAGTGATTTTGCCGAAAGAAACATTCGTCAAAATGTAATGGAATGGGATGAAGCACAGCATTTTCCAATAGAAATTTTTAAACAACTAGGAGAACTTGGTTTAATGGGCGTTTTAGTTCCCGAAAGCTATGGTGGTTCTGGTTTGGGTTACCAAGAGTATGTAGATGTTATTGTAGAAATCTCAAAAGTTTGTGGCTCAATCGGTTTATCGCTCGCAGCACATAATTCTTTATGTACTGGTCATATTTTAGCTTTCGCGAATGAAGAACAAAAACTAAGATGGCTGCCAAAACTCGCCACAGCAGAATGGATTGGTGCCTGGGGCTTAACTGAAGCAAATACAGGCTCAGATGCGTTACGTATGCGTACAACAGCAGTTTTAGATGGTGAAGAGTATGTAATTAATGGAGCTAAAAACTGGATTACTCATGGTAAATCTGGAGATGTGGCTGTAGTTATGGTTCGTACAGGTGAAGCCGGTAGTTCTAAAGGAATTTCGGCAATTGTAGTAGAACGAGGTACACTAGGGTTCTCTGCTGGTAAAAAAGAAAATAAATTGGGCATGCGTGCATCAGAAACTACAGAGATGGTTTTTGATAATTGCAGAGTTCCAAAAGAAAACTTGCTAGGTAACGAAGGCGATGGTTTTAAACAAGCCATGAAAGTGTTAGATGGTGGGCGTATTTCGATTGCAGCCTTATCACTAGGTATTGCGAAAGGTGCTTATCTAGCTGCTTTAGGTTATGCAAAAGAACGCCATCAATTTGGTGTGCCTATTTCAAGTTTCCAAGGTATAAGCTTTAAATTAGCTGATATGGCGACAGAAATAGAAGCTGCAGAATTGTTAATTCGCCAAGCTGCAGATTTGAAAAATCGCCATTTACCAATGACCAAAGAATCGGCAATGGCAAAATACTATGCTTCTGAAGTTGCTGTTAGATGCGCAACAGAAGCCGTTCAAATATTTGGCGGTTATGGATATACTAAAGATTTTCCTGTAGAGAAATTTTATCGTGATAGTAAATTATGTACCATAGGCGAAGGAACCTCTGAAATACAGAAAATCGTGATTGCGAGAGAAATCTTAAAATAAATTAACAGAAGATTTCCTAAAAAACTTTCTCTCTTCCAATATTTTACCTACATTTGCAACCCCAAGCAAAACACGGGATTTAAAACAACGAGAGGAGGTATTTCAACGTTATGATTATTATTAACATTAAAGACGGCGAATCATTAGATAAAGCGCTTAAACGTTTCAAGAAAAAGTTTGAAAAAACTGGTGTATTGAGAGAATTACGTAGTCGTCAAGCATACGAGAAAAAATCCGTAGCTCGTCGTACAGAAATTAAACACGCTGTTTATATTCAGAACATGAACCAAGAAGGAACTTTATAGTTCTATCATTGATATAGAAGCCTTCAGATGTAAAATCTGGAGGCTTTTTTATTTAAGCAAAAATTACTGCATTGCAGCAAGTGGTAGTATATCCCAATCTGCTATCTCATTCGGTGAACAGCTTCCAGGCACAAAACCTACTCCACAAATAGCTGCAGGATTAAAAGTCTTATTATTAAGCTCTATTTTAGGCGTTCCTGTGAAATAAGTAATCCCTACGCCAAGTAAAAAAAGTGAGCCCGCGGGAATTGGCAGATTAAAACTTTGAGCGATGGAGGATGATTGATTTTTCTTGATCTCTATTTCTTCTACGTTCAAAACATTCCATTTTTGATGAGCTAGAGAAAAATACACAAAACGAAAACTCACCATGCAGCTGACTGCTTTAACAGGAAAACGCAAGTTTTTGGCAATCAAAAATTCTGGCCATGTAATTTCAACATATCCAGTTGTAAAATTAACCGTAGGCTTAATCAATAAACTATTATTTAATGGGGATGAGAGGTTGAAATCAAAATCTAACAACCTATTGAAGCTAGTCTCCTTAAAATTGAATTTCCCATTCGCATCAATATGCTGGTAAATTAGGGTAGAAATATCAGAATTCATCCGGTTCACCATTGTGCTGTCGGCATTACCATTTATTAGCGTATTGAAAGACTGTCTGATGAATTTAGAAAAAGGGCTAATAAATTTCCCAAAAACAGAGGCAGATTTTTTGGTAGCCTTAGTCTGTTTTACACTCTTGATCTTAGATTTTACAACATTAATCTCACCATGTTTAGCAAAAGTTAAATTTCCAAACGAACCCTTAAGGTTCTTTCCGTTATATGTTGCCATTCCTGTATAGACAATGTTTAAGAGTTGTCTAAGACTAAGCTACATTACTTCCGCAGTAAATCCAAGGTAAGTCCGCATTTATCCATAAAAATGCGGACTATACGCGGAACTCTATGCGGACTTAGTAGGATTAAGAATAAACTAAAACCACAAATAAAGGAGGAATAAAATCTTTTTTTATGCGTATAAATTTTATGTCGAAATTAATTTTTCATCCACTAATTTTTTGTATATTCACCATACGAATAACAAGTAAGGCCTATGCTTATTAGCAGTTTCTTAACATATCTACACACCGAGAAGCGCTACTCTCCACACACTGTACAATCATACAAGACAGATCTACTTCAATTTAAAGATTATTTACAAGTGAGTTTTGAATTAGAGCTAAACGCTGTTCAAACTCAACATGTTCGTAGTTTTATAGTTCATCTACTAGATCATCAAATTTCCGAAAATGCCGTAGGGCGAAAAATATCTACACTACGTAGCTTTTATAAGTATTTACTTCGTGAAAAAGAACTGAAAGTAAATCCAATGTTATTAATAAAAGCACCAAAAGTTCCTAAACGTTTGCCAGTGTTTATTGAAGAAGTTAAAATGGATAGCCTCTTAGATAATGAAGCAAATTTTGACGATGATTTTTCTGGAAAACGGAATAAAATAGTTTTAGAATTGTTATTTGGTACAGGAGTGCGTTTAGCAGAATTGTTACGGGTAAAAGAAACCGACCTAAATTTTTATGAAGGAACAATTAAAGTGCTGGGTAAGAGAAACAAAGAAAGAATTATCCCTTTACATGCCGAATTAATTAAGCAACTAAAAGATTACCTTGCTATAAAATCTATTGAAAAATTTGATAACAAAACCACTACATTAATCGTTACCAATACAGGAGCTTCGGCATATCCGAAGTTAATCTATCGTATAGTAAATCGTTATTTGACATTAATATCAACCCAAGATAAAAAAAGCCCACATGTATTGAGGCACTCATTTGCGAGTAGCCTACTGAATAGAGGTGCAGATTTAAATGCAATAAAAGAATTACTAGGGCACGCAAGCTTGGCTGCCACACAAGTGTACACACACAATTCAGTAGAACGTTTAAAGTCTATATATAAACAAGCCCATCCAAAGGCATAAAAAGGAGGAAAAATGAAAATTAGAGTACAGTCGATCCATTTTAACGCGGACAAAAAATTGTTAGAGTTTATTCAAAAGAAAGTAGATAAGTTAGATCAGTTTTTTGATCAGATTATTGGAGGAGAAGTTTATTTGAAATTGGAAAATGTAGAAGATGAAGAAAACAAAATATCAGAGATAAAATTAATGGTTCCCGGAATTACGCTCTTTGCCAAAGAACAATGTAAATCTTTCGAAGAAGCTACAGATTTGGCTATAGAATCCTTAAAAAAGCAAATTACTAAACATAAAGATAAAACTCGTGCAAAATTAAGTGAGCACAAGGCAATATTAAGTGCAGACGAAGTGTCTGATTACTAAGGTGATATTTTCATATCACATTAGATAAGGTTTGGCGGGTAAGAACTCGCCAAATTTTTTTTTAAAATATATTTTTTTCAAAGATTAATTTTTGTAGATTTGCATTCCATTTCGGAAGGGGCGTTGGTTCTGAAGAAATTGGAAGTTCTATGAAAGATTAAAATAATATCGAAAACGTTGATTTTATTGAATTAACGAAAGATATAAGCCTCCTTAGCTCAGCTGGTAGAGCAACTGACTTGTAATCAGTAGGTCATTGGTTCGATCCCGATAGGAGGCTCTTTTAGTTTATAGACTTAGTGATAAGTTGTTAAACTAGAAGCGGGGAGATTCCAGAGCGGCCAAATGGGACAGACTGTAACTCTGTTATCGCAAGATTTCGAAGGTTCGAATCCTTCTCTCCCCACCATCAGTTTTGTGGTAAACGGTTTGGAGTTAGTAGTTAAATTAACTGAAAACTAAGAATTGTAAACTGAAAATTGAAAAAGCGGAAGTAGCTCAGTTGGTAGAGCGATAGCCTTCCAAGCTATAGGTCGCGAGTTCGAACCTCGTCTTCCGCTCTTGGAAGTTCATTAGTTAAGATGGTTCAATAATAGCCAAATGAACAAATGAACTAGTGAGCTAAAAGAATAAGCCGACTTAGCTCAGCGGTAGAGCACTTCCTTGGTAAGGAAGAGGTCATGGGTTCAATTCCCATAGTTGGCTCTGGTAATAATAAAGAAAAAACACTTTGTTAAATCTGTACTAACAGAATGAGCAAGGTTTTTTGTATTGAATTTGTATCAAACAATAAATAAATAAAAAAAAGTTAACCTACTAATAAGTATAAAAACATGGCAAAAGAAAAGTTTGACCGCAGCAAGCCGCACTTAAATATCGGCACTATCGGTCACGTTGACCACGGTAAAACAACCTTAACAGCAGCTATCACTAAAGTGTTATCTGATGCTGGTTTATCTGAGGCGCGTTCATTTGATTCGATTGACTCTGCTCCAGAGGAAAAAGAAAGAGGTATCACGATTAACACAGCTCACGTTGAGTATTCAACAGCTAACCGTCACTATGCACACGTTGACTGTCCAGGTCACGCGGATTACGTGAAAAACATGGTTACTGGTGCTGCTCAAATGGACGGTGCAATTATCGTTGTTGCAGCTACAGATGGTCCGATGCCACAAACTCGCGAGCACATTCTATTGGCTCGTCAGGTAGGTGTACCTTCGTTAGTTGTTTTCATGAACAAAGTTGATATGGTGGATGATCCAGAATTACTAGAATTAGTAGAGATGGAAGTTCGTGAATTATTATCTTTCTATGAATTCCCTGGTGATGATATTCCTGTAATTCAAGGTTCAGCTCTTGGTGGTTTAAATGGTGATCCAAAATGGGTAGCTAAAATTATGGAATTAATGGATGCTGTTGATAGCTACATTCCAATTCCTCCACGTTTGACTGATCTTCCATTCTTAATGCCTGTTGAAGATGTATTCTCGATCACTGGTCGTGGTACTGTTGCAACTGGTCGTATTGAGCGTGGTGTAATCAACTCTGGTGATCCAGTTGAAATCTTAGGTATGGGTGCTGAGAACTTAAAATCTACAGTAACTGGTGTTGAGATGTTCCGTAAGATCCTTGATTATGGTGAAGCAGGTGATAACGTAGGTTTATTGTTACGTGGTATTGAGAAAACTGATATCCGTCGTGGTATGGTAATCTGTAAACCAGGTTCAGTAACTCCACACACTGATTTCAAAGCTGAGATCTATGTATTATCAAAAGCAGAAGGTGGACGTCACACTCCATTCTTTAACAAATACCGTCCACAATTCTATTTCCGTACTACAGACGTAACTGGTGAGATTTCATTAGCTGAAGGAACTGAAATGGTAATGCCAGGTGATAACGTTACAATTACTGTAAAGTTAATTAACGCAATCGCAATGGAAAAAGGTCTACGTTTCGCTATCCGTGAAGGTGGTAGAACAGTAGGTGCTGGTCAGGTAACTGAAATTTTAAAATAGTAACCTAATTCCTTTAGGGGAAGAGAATATCAGATTGCAAAGCGCTTAAGTTAAATCTTGAGTGCTTTGCTTTCTAATTACGGGCATGGTGCAATGGTAGCATACGGGTCTCCAAAACCTTTGATCTGAGTTCGAATTTTAGTGCCCGTGCAAACAAATGTGAGAATTAGCTCATTAGCTAATTAGCTAATTAATTTATATAAATATGGCTGGTGTAGTTCAATTTATTAAAGAATCGTACGAAGAAATGACCCAAAAGGTAACTTGGCCTACTTGGGGCGAATTACAAAATTCGGCAGTATTGGTTCTAGTCGCATCCCTAATTATTGCAATCGTAATTTATGCAATGGATAACGGTGCGAACTATATATTATCAACTTTTTATAAATCACTTTAAAATCAATAATACTAGATGAACGATCAGTTAAAGTGGTATGTAGTTAGAGCGGTAAGTGGTAAAGAGAAAAAAGTAAAACAGTATATCGATTCTGAAATAAGCCGTTTAGGTCTTTCTCATTTGGTACCTCAAGTATTAATCCCTATGGAGAAATACTATCAAATGAAAGAGGGTAAGAAAATTGCTAAAGAACGTAACTTTTATCCAGGTTATGTTTTGATTGAAGCAGTTTTAGATGGAGAGCTAGAGCATATTATTAAAGGTGTAAATAGTGTAATTGGATTTTTAGGCGATAAAGCCGGAAATGCAATTCCAATGCGCCAAGCAGAAGTTAACCGTATTTTAGGTAAGGTTGATGAAATGAGCCAACAAGGTGAAACAATGAATATCGCTTACTATGTAGGTGAGAACATTAAAGTAATGGATGGACCTTTCAACGGTTTTACTGGAGTAATTGAAGAAGTTAACGAAGAAAAGAAAAAATTAAAAGTTATGGTTAAAATCTTTGGTCGTAAAACACCACTGGAGCTTAACTATATGCAAGTAGAAAAAGAATAACATCTTTTTTATAAAAAATTATTTGAGGACTGCAAGATTATTCATATCTTTGCAGTCCTTTTGCTATTTTATAATAGTAAATAAGGTCTTAAATGTTACATGCTTCCAATATTTAACATTGAGTATTACAATTAACAAATCAGAAAATGGCAAAAGAAGTCGGTGCACTTGTTAAATTACAAATCAAAGGCGGAGCTGCAAACCCATCACCACCAGTAGGACCTGCATTAGGTGCTAAAGGTGTTAATATCATGGAGTTTTGTAAACAATTCAATGCTCGTACCCAAGATAAGCCAGGTAAAGTATTACCAGTTGTGATTACTGTATATGTGGACAAGTCTTTCGAATTCATCATCAAAACCCCTCCTGTGGCGATTCAATTATTGGATGCTACTAAATTACAGAGTGGTTCTGCTGAGCCCAACCGTAAGAAAGTTGGTTCGGTGACTTGGGATCAAGTTAAGTCAATTGCTGAAGATAAGATGACTGATTTAAATGCATTCACTATCGAATCTGCTATGAAAATGGTAGCAGGTACAGCACGCAGTATGGGAATCACCGTTAGTGGTGATGCACCCTGGACAAATTAATTAACAAAAAACAGTTTACAACAGTGGCGAAATTAACAAAAAATCAAAAACTGGCACACGCTAAACTAGAAATCGGTAAATCGTATTCTTTACAGGATGCGGCTGCTTTGGTAAAAGAAATCACTACAACTAAATTTGATGCATCGGTTGATATCGATGTGAGTTTAGGTGTTGATCCACGTAAGGCTAATCAAATGGTACGTGGTATTGCTACTTTACCTCATGGTACAGGTAAAACTGTACGTGTTTTAGTACTTTGTACTCCTGATAAGGAAGAAGAGGCTAAAGCTGCAGGAGCAGATTTCGTGGGTTTAGACGAATATGTGGCTAAGATTGAAGGTGGTTGGACAGATGTTGACATTATTATCACTACTCCTGCTTGTATGGCAAAAGTAGGTAAATTGGGCCGTGTTTTAGGGCCAAGAAACCTTATGCCAAACCCAAAATCAGGTACAGTAACTAACGAAGTTGGTAAAGCTGTAACTGACGTAAAAGGCGGTAAGATTGATTTTAAAGTTGACAAAACTGGTATCATCCATGCTTCAATAGGAAAAGTATCATTCTCAGCAGAGAAAATATATGAAAATGCGTTGGAAGTTCTTCAAACGATTTCAAAATTAAAACCTTCTGCTGCAAAAGGAACTTATTTTAAAAGCATTCACGTGTCTTCTACAATGAGTCCTGGAATTGCAATCGAAACTAAATCAGTAGCGGGGATCTAATTATGAACAGAGAAGAAAAACAAGAAGTAGTTTTAGCTCTACAAGAGAAAATGCAAGAGTATGGCAATTTTTATATTGCTGATACCTCAGGCTTATCTGTTGAGAAAGTAAATAACATCCGTCGCAAATGTTTCGAAAGCGGTATCGAAATGAAAGTTGCAAAAAATACATTAATCAAAATTGCGATTGATGGATTAGAAGGTGACTCATCTGAGATATTCACAGCATTAAAAGGTCAATCGGCTTTATTATTTTCAAAAGTAGGTAATGGTCCAGCTAAGCTGATCAAAGCCTTAAGAAAAGGTAAAGAAGAAAAACCAGTGCTTAAAGCTGCTTATATCGATTCAGCAATATTTGTTGGCGATAATCACTTAGATTCATTAGTAAGTCTTAAATCAAGAGAAGAGCTTATTGGCGATATCATTGGATTATTACAATCACCAGCTAAGAACGTTGTTTCGGCATTAAAATCGAGTGGCGGAAAACTTGCAGGTATAGTTAAAACACTACAAGAAAGAGGTTAACGAACACCTGAAGTTCGCAATTAAACAATATTATTTTACGTAAATTTTTAAAATCTTAATAAAATGGCAGATTTAAAAGCGTTTGCTGAGCAATTAGTAAACTTAACAGTTAAAGAAGTTAACGAATTAGCTCAAATCTTAAAAGACGAGTATGGTATCGAACCAGCTGCTGCGGCAGTTGCTGTTGCAGGTCCTGCTGCTGGTGCTGATGCTCCTGCAGCTGAAGAAAAATCAACTTTCGATGTAATTTTGAAAGAAGCTGGTGGTCAGAAATTAGCAGTTGTAAAACTTGTTAAAGACTTAACTGGTTTAGGTTTGAAAGAAGCAAAAGACTTAGTTGATGGTGCACCAAAAGAATTAAAAGCTGGTGTTGCTAAAGACGAAGCTGAAGCTTTGAAAAAACAATTAGAAGAAGCTGGAGCTGTAGTTGAGATTAAGTAATTACTTAATTTTAACGAACCTTTAAGAAAAGACTTCCGACTGCAAAGTCGGAGTCTATTCCTGTTTATAAACATTTCATCTTGTTTGGTTGGTGAAATGCTTCGAGGCAAACCAAGCAAATAGTTTATTCTTAAACTAAATTAAATTTAGTCCCTTGGCAAATAAAGTCGTAGACCAAAGAGTAAATTTTGCACGTAGTAAGCACATCATTGATTATCCAGATTTTCTGGATGTGCAGTTGCAATCATTTAGAGAATTTTTTCAAATAGAAACAACTTCAGATAACCGTCATACAGAAGGTTTATTTAAGGTGTTTGCTGAAAACTTTCCAATCACTGATTCTAGAAACATATTCGTTTTAGAATTTTTAGATTATTTTATTGACCCACCACGTTATGACATTCCTGAATGTATTGATCGTGGGTTAACTTATAGTGTTCCGTTAAAAGCGAAGCTAAAGCTTTCTTGTAACGATGCAGAACACGAGGATTTTGAAACCATCATTCAAGATGTATACTTAGGAACCATACCTTATATGACTCCAAAAGGTACATTCGTGATCAACGGTGCAGAACGTGTAATTGTTTCTCAATTGCATAGATCTCCAGGTGTGTTTTTCGGCCAAAGCCGTCACACAAATGGAACTAAACTGTACTCTGCTCGTGTGATTCCTTTCAAAGGTTCTTGGATTGAGTTCGCTACAGATGTTAATAACGTAATGTATGCGTACATCGACCGTAAGAAAAAATTCCCGGTAACCACCTTATTACGTGCAATCGGTTATGATTCTGATAAAGACATCTTAGAACTATTTGATCTTGCTGACGAAGTAAAAGTTAGTAAATCTGGTTTGAAGAAGTATACAGGTCGTAAGCTTGCTGCAAGAGTTTTAAGAAAATGGACTGAAGATTTTGTAGATGAGGATACAGGTGAAGTTGTTTCTATAGATCGTAACGAAGTTATCTTAGATAGGGATACCGTTCTTGAAGACGACCATATCGATATGATCATCGATGCAGGTGTTAAAACTATCATCTTGTCTAAAGAAGATGGTGCATCTCAAGCTGATTATACCATTATATACAATACTTTACAAAAAGATACTTCAAACTCTGAAAAAGAGGCTGTTGAAAACATCTATCGTGCTTTGCGTAACGCAGAACCACCTGATGAGGAAACTGCAAGAGGTATCATTGAGCGTTTATTCTTCTCAGATAAACGTTATGACTTAGGTGATGTAGGTAGATACCGTATCAACCGTAAGTTAAAAATGGATACTCCAGATCATGTGAAAGTATTAACTAAAGCAGATATTATTGCTATCGTTAAATACTTGATCAAATTGATCAACTCTAAAGAAGAAGTGGATGATATTGATCACTTGTCAAACCGTCGTGTTCGTACAGTAGGTGAGCAATTATATGCGCAATTCGGTGTTGGTTTAGCTCGTATGGCTAGAACAATTCGTGAGCGTATGAATATTCGTGATAATGAGGTGTTTACACCAACAGATTTGATTAATGCCCGTACCTTATCGTCGGTTATTAACTCTTTCTTTGGTACAAACCAACTATCTCAGTTCATGGATCAAACCAATCCTTTGGCAGAGATTACACACAAACGTCGTTTGTCAGCTTTAGGCCCAGGTGGTTTATCACGTGAGCGTGCTGGTTTCGAGGTTCGTGACGTTCACTATACTCACTATGGTCGTTTATGTACCATTGAAACTCCAGAGGGACCAAACATTGGTTTGATTTCATCACTTTGTGTACACGCTAAAATTAACAATTTAGGTTTTATCGAAACTCCTTATAAAATTGTTGAGAATGGTGTTGTGGCAATGGATAAAGATGTAATCTATCTTTCTGCTGAGGATGAGGATGGTAAAACTATTGCACAAGCAAACGCTGAGTATGATGATAAAGGTAACTTTACAACTGCTCGTGTTAAAGCACGTTATGAGGGTGACTTCCCGATTATTGAGCCTGAGAAATTAGACTTAATGGATATTGCTCCAAATCAAATTACCTCTATCGCTGCTTCATTAATTCCTTTCTTGGAACATGATGATGCGAACAGGGCTTTGATGGGATCGAACATGCAACGTCAGGCAGTGCCTTTATTGCGCCCAGAAGCTCCAATTGTTGGTACAGGTTTAGAAGGTCGCGTTGCTCGTGAACTCAAGAACATTGATCAATGCTGAAGGTGATGGTGTAGTAGAATATGTAGATGCAAACGAAATCACTATTAAATATGTACGTAACGATGGAGATCGTTTAGTATCATTTGAGGGTGATAGCAAAACATACAAATTAACGAAGTTCAAAAAAACCAACCAAAATACATGTATTAACTTAAAACCAATTGTTAAAAAAGGTGAGAAAGTTAGTAAAGGACAAGTATTATGTGAAGGTTATGCAACTGAAAATGGAGAGTTGGCATTAGGAAGAAACTTAAAAGTTGCTTTCATGCCTTGGCAAGGATATAACTTTGAGGATGCGATTGTAATTAACGAGCGTATTGTTAGAGATGATATTTTTACCTCTTTACATATTGAGGAGTTTGAATTAGAAGTACGTGATACCAAACGTGGTGAAGAGGAGTTAACTCCAGATATTCCTAACGTTTCTGAAGAAGCGACTAAAGATTTAGATGAAAACGGTATCATCCGTATTGGTGCTGAGGTAAAAGAAGGCGATATCCTAATTGGTAAAATTACACCAAAAGGTGAGTTTGATCCTTCTCCAGAAGAGAAATTACTTCGTGCAATCTTTGGTGATAAAGCCGGTGATGTTAAAGATGCTTCATTAAAAACTCCACCTTCAATTAAAGGTGTGGTAATTGATACTAAATTATTCTCAAGAGCTAAGAAAACTACGAAAGCTGAAGAAAAATCAGCTATTGAGAAATTAGATAAGAGATATAATTTAGCTACAGAGAACCTTAAAAACGAATTAGTTGATAAATTATTCCAAATTGTAAACGGTAAAACATCTCAAGGTGTATTCAATGTTTACAAAGAATTGTTAATCGCTAAAGGTGCTAAGTTTACTCAGAAAATATTAGCAGACTTAGAGTATGCTCATATTAACCCATATAAGTGGACAACTGATGATGATAAAAATGATCAAATCAAATTGTTATTACACAACTATGGTATCCGTGTAAATGAAGAATTGGGTGCTTACAAACGCGATAAATTTGCAATTAGTGTTGGTGATGAGTTACCATCAGGAATTGTTCAAATGGCGAAAGTTTATGTAGCTAAAAAACGTAAATTAAAAGTAGGTGATAAGATGGCTGGTCGTCACGGTAATAAGGGTATTGTTGCTCGTATTGTACGTGATGAGGATATGCCATTCTTAGAAGATGGAACACCAGTTGATATCGTGTTGAACCCACTGGGTGTACCTTCACGTATGAACTTAGGCCAGATCTATGAAACTGTATTGGCTTGGGCTGGTAAAGAATTGGGTGTAAAATTTGCAACTCCAATTTTTGATGGTGCTAAATCTGATGAGGTTGAAGAGTGGATCGCTAAAGCAGGTGTACCAGCTTCTGGTAGAACTTACTTACACAATGGTTTAACAGGCGAGAAATTTGATCAACCGACTACAGTAGGTATTATTTATATGCTTAAACTGGGTCACATGGTTGATGATAAGATGCACGCTCGTTCTATCGGACCATACTCATTAATTACACAACAACCATTGGGTGGTAAAGCTCAATTTGGTGGTCAGCGTTTTGGTGAGATGGAGGTTTGGGCATTAGAGGCATTCGGTGCAGCTAATATCCTACAAGAGATCTTAACAGTTAAATCTGATGATGTTATTGGAAGAGCCAAAACTTACGAAGCCATCGTTAAAGGCGAAAACCTACCAACTCCAGGTGTACCAGAATCATTTAATGTATTGGTACATGAGTTACGCGGTTTAGGTTTAGATATTACGTTAGACTAACGTTGAAAAGTTGTAAGGTTGGAATGTTGAAAGGTTAGCCTGAACATTCCAACTTTTTAAACCTTCCAACATTTAAACACATTAGTATGTCTTACAAAAAGGATAATAAATTAAAAAGCAATTTCACCTCGATTACCATTAGCTTGGCATCGCCTGAGAATATCTTAGAGCGTTCAAGTGGTGAGGTGTTAAAACCTGAGACTATCAATTATCGTACTTACAAACCAGAACGTGACGGTTTGTTTTGCGAGCGTATTTTTGGTCCAGTAAAAGATTACGAATGTCATTGCGGTAAATACAAACGTATCCGTTATAAAGGTATTGTTTGCGACCGTTGTGGTGTTGAGGTAACTGAGAAAAAGGTACGTAGAGAGCGTATGGGTCACATTAACTTAGTGGTTCCTGTTGCGCATATCTGGTATTTCCGTTCTTTACCTAACAAAATTGGTTATCTTTTAGGTTTACCTACCAAAAGACTAGATTTGATTATTTACTACGAACGTTATGTAGTAATTCAAGCTGGTTTAATGGCAGAGCAAGGTATCAACTATATGGACTTCTTAACTGAGGAAGAATATTTAGATATCTTAGATAAATTACCTAAAGAAAATCAATATTTAGATGATAAAGACCCTAATAAATTCGTTGCCAAAATGGGAGCGGAAGCGTTAGAAGATTTATTAAAACGTATTGATTTAGATAGCTTATCATACAATTTACGTCACCAAGCTGCTAACGAAACTTCTCAACAACGTAAAAATGAGGCCTTAAAACGTCTTCAAGTTGTAGAAGCTTTCCGTGGTGCTAGAACTCGTATCGAGAATAACCCAGAGTGGATGATTATTAAAATCGTTCCTGTTATTCCACCGGAATTACGTCCTTTAGTACCTCTAGAAGGTGGTCGTTTTGCAACTTCAGATTTGAACGATTTATATCGTCGTGTGATTATCCGTAACAACCGTTTAAAACGTTTGATCGAGATTAAAGCACCGGAAGTTATTTTACGTAACGAGAAACGTATGTTACAGGAAGCTGTAGATTCGTTATTCGATAACTCACGTAAAGTAAATGCTGTTAAAACTGAAGGTAACAGAGCATTAAAATCTTTATCAGATATTTTAAAAGGTAAACAAGGTCGTTTCCGTCAAAACTTACTAGGTAAACGTGTAGATTATTCTGCTCGTTCGGTAATTGTTGTAGGACCAAACCTTAAACTCCATGAGTGTGGTTTACCTAAAGATATGGCTGCTGAGCTTTTCAAACCGTTTATCATTCGTAAAATGATTGAGCGTGGAATTGTGAAAACAGTTAAATCTGCTAAGAAAATTGTTGACAGAAAAGATCCATTAGTATGGGATATCCTTGAAAACGTATTAAAAGGGCACCCTGTATTGCTAAACCGTGCGCCTACGTTGCACAGATTAGGTATCCAATCTTTCCAACCAAAATTAGTAGAAGGTAAAGCAATTCAATTACACCCTTTAGTGTGTACAGCGTTTAACGCGGATTTTGACGGTGACCAGATGGCGGTGCATTTACCTTTAGGTCATGCAGCGATTTTGGAAGCCCAAGTTCTAATGTTGGCAGCACATAACATTCTAAACCCTGCAAATGGTACACCGATTACGGTTCCATCTCAGGATATGGTTTTAGGTCTTTATTATATTACTAAAGGCCGTAGAACTGATGCTGGTCGTGTTGTTAAAGGACAAGATTTCATCATTCTATTCTCCAGAAGAAGTTATTATTGCTTACAACGAGAAGAAAATTGATTTACACGCTTTCATTAAAGTGAAAGTTAATGTAAAACAAGAAGATGGAACAATCGTAAATAAATTAACTGAAACTACTGTTGGTAGAGTATTGTTCAACCAAATGGTGCCAGAAGAAGTGGGTTATATCAATGAACTATTAACGAAAAAATCTTTAAGAGATATTATTGGTGAAGTAGTGAAAATGACTGGTATGGCTCGTTCTGCAAGATTCTTGGATGATATCAAAGAACTTGGATTTAAAATGGCATTCCAAGGAGGATTATCGTTTAACTTACAAGATGTTAACATTCCTGTAGAGAAACATACTTTATTAGAACAAGCAGCTGGTGAAGTTGAAGAGGTAAGAAACAACTATAACATGGGTTTCATTACCAACAACGAGCGTTACAACCAAATTATCGATATCTGGACACGTATCAACAACCGTTTAACTACGTTTGTAATGAACCAATTGTCTAGCGATAATCAAGGTTTTAACTCTGTTTACATGATGCTTGACTTCTGGGGCCCGTGGTTCGAAAGAGCAAATTCGTCAGTTAGCAGGTATGCGTGGTTTGATGGCTAAGCCTCAAAAATCTGGTTCAGGTGGTGAGATTATCGAAAACCCGATTTTATCTAACTTTAAAGAAGGATTATCGGTATTAGAATACTTTATCTCTACTCACGGTGCTCGTAAAGGTTTGGCGGATACGGCGTTAAAAACAGCGGATGCGGGTTACTTAACTCGTCGTTTACATGACGTTGCACAAGATATGATTGTTAACGCAGTTGATTGTGGTACGTTAAGAGGCATGTACACTACTGCATTAAAAGATAATGAAGATATCGTTGAACCATTATATGACAGAATTTTAGGTCGTATTTCGCTTCATGATGTATTTAATCCATTAGATGGTAAATTATTAGTTGCTGCCGGTGAAGATATTTCTGAAGAGATTGCAAAAACTATTGAAGAATCTCCATTAGAAGGTATTGAAATTCGTTCGGTATTAACTTGCGAAAATAAACGTGGTGTTTGTGCATTATGTTATGGACGTAACTTAGCATCTGGTAAACGTGTTCAAAAAGGTGAGGCTGTTGGTGTAATTGCTGCACAGTCAATCGGTGAGCCGGGTACGCAGTTAACCTTACGTACATTCCACGTGGGTGGTACTGCATCAAACATTGCTGCAGAATCTCAAATCAATGCTAAATTTGATGGTGTTATCGAGTTTGAAAACTTACGTACTGTACCAACAACAACAGAAGATGGTGTAGTTGATATCGTATTAGGTCGTTCGGGTGAATTTAAAATTACAGAGCCAGGAACTGGTAAAGTAATTGTAACTAACAACGTTCCTTATGGCGCATTCTTATTCGTTAAAGAAGGTGATAAAATCTCTAAAGGCGATAAGATTTGTTCATGGGATCCATATAACGCGGTTATTATCTCAGAATTTGCAGGTAAAATCGAGTTTGATGCGATTGTTGAAGGTGTAACTTTCCGTGAAGAATCAGATGAACAAACTGGTCACCGTGAGAAAGTAATTATCGATACACGTGATAAAACTAAAAATCCATCTATCAGAGTAGTAGATAAAAAAGGTGAACTAATTAGAGGATATAACATTCCAGTAGGAGCTCACATTGCTATTGATGAAGGAGAAGCAGTTCAAACTGGTCAAATCTTAGTTAAAATACCTCGTGCAACAGGTAAAACTCGAGATATTACGGGTGGTTTACCACGTGTAACTGAGTTATTCGAAGCACGTAACCCATCTAACCCAGCGGTAGTAACTGAAATTGATGGTGTGGTAACTTTAGGTGGCGTTAAACGTGGTAATCGTGAGATGACTATCGAGAGTAAAGATGGAGAAGTTAAAAAATATCTAGTTCCATTGTCTAAACACATTTTGGTACAAGATAATGACTTTGTGAAAGCAGGTATGCCATTATCTGACGGATCAATTTCTCCAGCTGATATTTTAGCAATTAAAGGCCCTGCGGCTGTACAAGAATACTTAGTGAATGGTATCCAAGAGGTTTACCGTTTACAAGGTGTGAAAATTAACGATAAACACTTTGAAGTAATTGTACACCAAATGATGCAGAAAGTTCACATCGAAGATCCGGGTGATACTCGTTTCTTAGAAAATGACTTTGTTGATAGATGGGACTTTATGGTTGAGAACGACGAAATCTACGACAAAAAAGTTGTAGTAGATGCAGGTGATTCTGAAACAGTAAAACCAGGTCAAATCTTGTCATTACGTAAATTAAGAGATGAAAATTCTCAATTGAAACGTAAAGATTTGAAGCAAATTGAAGTACGTGATGCACAACCTGCAACAGCGAGTTCAATTTTGCAAGGTATTACTAGAGCATCATTAGGTACCAAATCGTTTATCTCTGCAGCATCATTCCAGGAAACTACTAAAGTACTGAATGAAGCAGCTATCGCAGGTAAACGTGATAACATGTTAGGCTTAAAAGAAAACGTAATTGTTGGTCACTTGATTCCTTCAGGTACTGGTGTTCGTGGCTATGAGCGTATCATTGTTGGTTCTCAAGAAGAATACGATAAATTATTAGCTTCTAAAGCGGAAGAAGAAGTAGAAGCTTAATTAATCATACTATTTTCTGAAAGGAAAATGTAATTAGAAATCCCTAGCGTTAATTCACTAGGGATTTTTTTGTACCCAATAACCCTGAGCTAAATATGCCCTGTTCGTGGTATATATGAAGTGATTTTTTGGATGGATATTTACAAAATCAAAATCACAAACAATGAAAGACCAATTCTTAAAAAGATCTTTAATCCTATTAACTGTTGCAATGGTTGCCTTAACTTCTTGTAAAAAGGACAAAACAGAAGAACCAACATCAAACGATGTTCAGTTACTTAAAATTTCAAGCTGGAATCCAACCACAGGTGCAGAAACTGCAAGCACAGAATTTACTTATGATAATAGTGGGAAGCTGAAAACTGTTGTTAGTAGTAGAGTAAATCTAGCAGTTAATTATGCTACAAATGGCAAAGTTTCGAATATCAAAGGGTTAAATTCTACTGGTGGTGAAGTAAGTTATTCTTTAGAATATAATGCGGCTGGACAAATTAGTAAAGTGATTTATGTTTATATGAATCCAAAAGATTTTGGCTATACCAAAACATTCGAATATAATGCTGCTGGTAAAGTAATTAAAACAAGTTCATTAAGTGCTGGTGCATCTGCTGGCAGTAGCCCATACATTGTAGAATATACTTGGAATGGTGATAATATCGCTACAAGCAAGGTTACCAATGGAGCTACGGTTTCTACAAGTACTTATGTAAGTTATGATACTAAACTTAATCCATATAGTTTAGGCGATGGAATTGCTGCTATTATATCAGGTAGCCCTGCATCAAAAAATAATTTTACGGAGTTAAGCACAAATATGGGTTCAACTACTTCAGTACAAAAAAGAAGTTATGAGTATAGTGCATCTGGCTATGCTGTAAGTTTAAAATTACTTGATGGGAGTAATGAGGGACAAAAGTTCTATTACAATAAATAGGTAAATAAAAAACCAATTATTCTGACTAGCAATTAATCATTTAATTGCTAGTTTTGTTTTTATGGAAGAGCAGCAAAACGAAAACCAATTAAATATAGAATTATCCGAAGAAATTGCAGAAGGTATTTTTTCAAATCTAGCCATCATAACTCATTCTAACACAGAATTTGTTTTAGATTTTATACGTGTAATGCCAGGAGTGCCAAAAGCGAAGGTCAAATCTAGAATTATTTTAACACCAGAGCATGCTAAAAGATTAGTTCATGCAATGTTAGATAATGTTGAAAAATTTGAAGCGATAAACGGAAGAATAAAAACTCAAGAAGAACCTCCAGGTTTCCCAATGAATTTTGGCGGTCCAACAGCCCAGGCCTAGTGTATTTACGATTTTAGATTGACGAATTAAGATATTGTATAATTTCGTTGATTTGATTTGGCTCAAACCAAGTTGTGTTTTCATCTCGTCTAAACCATGTAAGCTGACGTTTAGCAAATCTGCGTGTATTTTGTTTAATCATCGCTACTGCGGAAGCTAAATCAGTTTTTCCATCCAAATAATCGAATAACTCTGAATAACCAACAGTGTTTAGTGCATTGTATTGACGGTAAGGAAGCAAACTTTCAGCTTCAGCGAGTTGACCTGCTTCCATCATTACATCTACACGGTGATTAATACGTTCATAAAGTAGAGCCCTATCTGTGTTTAAACCAATTTTGACAATATTGAAAGGTCTTTCTTTTTTGTTAGCAGTTAAGAAAGAGCTCAATTTCTTACCTGTACTAAGGACAACTTCTAATCCTCTGATCATTCGTTGAGGATTAGATTGATCCACTTTAGCAAAATATTCAGGGTCTAGTTCCCTTAACTGTGTTCTGATCGCCTCAATACCTTCTTCCTCAAACTGTTGATTTAATTTTTCACGAATTACTAAATCAATTTCAGGTAAATCGTCCAAACCTTTGCAAACGGCATTAATATATAAACCAGAACCTCCAACCATGATTAATGCATCATGCTTTTTAAAAAGTTCTTCCATTAATTGAAGCGCTTGAACTTCAAAATCTCCTGTGCTAAACAGTGTTTTTACATTGTGCGAATTAATAAAATGATGTGGTGCGGCAGCTAATTCCTCTTTTGAAGGTTTAGCAGTGCCAATATTCATTTCCTTAAAAAATTGACGAGAATCTGCAGAAATAATTTCGCTATCATAAAATTTGGCCAGTTCAATAGCTAATCCAGTTTTACCGATAGCGGTTGGCCCAACTACTACAATTAAAGTTTTTTGTGGCATAGGGCTTTTCTTTTTGTCTTCATGCTGAATTATTTCAGCATCTTACTGAACATCAGACGCTGAAATAAATTCAGGGTGACGCGTATTTATAATTTCCTAATAGTCTTCTTCTTTGCCGCTTCCGTATTCTTCATCTGCAAAATCATCACCGTCAGCAAAATCATCTTTTTCTTCCTCTTCTTCGGCTTCTTCATCAACTTCTTCTGCATTTATACCTCTTCCACCCATTGCTTCCAATTCTTCGGTATCTTCAGGAACAAAATCCATTTCATTTAAGAAATCAAAATCGCTTGACGCTGCAGCACTACTCACTGCAAAACCACCTGCGGTTTTATCAATAATTTTAGGAGCTTCGCCTGTGCTTTTTACTAGGAATGGATATTCGATATTTGGATCATTTTCAAGTATAATTTTAATCAGCTCTACATGGAAATCAAAAGGACGTTCGAAATTGTAGATGTAATAAAATTTTTGATGTGGATCTTCAATAAAACTACTCAGCTTGGCATTCTCCATCAACGTTACACCATTGTTTATTTTACGTTCGTTGGGTAATAAGGCAATCTCATCACCTTTAATCCAATTATCTGTACTTACATAAAATGACGATGATTTATCAGCATTGTAGCCAGTAGAACGATGAATCGCTCTGTGTAAATCTTCAAACGTTTGATTGGTTTTAATATCGATTTCTCTTACTACGTCGTCAAAATCTTCAAAAGAAATTTTAAATCTATAAATTGCCATTTTCAGTGTACTGTTTCTGTTTGTAAAATTAAGAAAATAAAAAATAATTTTAGGAGTTAAACCTATCTAGTAATTGGTTTTAAACCTAATTCGTTAGCTTTCTTTAACATAAAGTTAAACGCTTCCTCATAATTGTTTGTTATTTCACCTTCTAAAATAGCTTCTCGGATTGCATTTTTCAGTATTCCAACTTCCTTTCCAGCATTTAAATCAAATGTTTGCATAATGTCGTTTCCAGAAATAGGAGGTTGCCAATTTCGTAATTGATCACGCTCTTCAACATCTTTTAATTTCTGTTTAACAAGCTCGAAATTATTGCGGTATTTTTTGATTTTATATTCGTTTTTAGTGGTTATATCTGCATTACATAACAACATTAAACTTTCAATTTCTTCGCCAGCTTCAAAAAGTAATCTTCTTACCGCAGAGTCCGTTACTTTTTCTTGTGCTAAAACAATTGGACGTAAATGAAGTTGAACTAATTTTTGCACAAACTTCATTTTTTCATTTAACGGCAGTTTTAATTGAGCAAAAATTTGAGGTACCATTCTAGCTCCTTTGTCTTCATGCCCATGAAAAGTCCAGCCATGACCTTCTTCAAATCTTTTAGTTGGAGGTTTTGCAATATCGTGTAAGATGGCTGCCCACCTTAACCATAGATCATCTGTTGTGGTGCAAATGTTATCTAAAACTTGTAAAGTGTGATAAAAATTATCTTTATGACCTTTTCCTTTTATAATTTCTACCCCATATAAAGCCGCCATTTGCGGAAAAATAAGTTGTAATAAACCTGTATCGAACAAATAATTAAACCCAATTGACGGAGTCTTAGCCAAAATGATTTTATTCAGCTCATCTGTAATTCGTTCTTTTGATACAATGCTAATTCGTTCTTTCTGTTTTTTAATTGCTTCAATCGCCTTTCTATCAATCTCAAAATTTAATTGAGTTGCAAAGCGGATGGCTCTCATCATGCGAAGCGGGTCATCAGAAAAGGTAAGTGCAGGATCTAGTGGAGTTCGAATTAGCTTTTGTTCTAAATCTCCTAATCCGTCAAATGGATCGATTAAATCGCCATAGTTTGTTGCATTTAAACTTATCGCTAAGGCATTAATGGTAAAATCTCTTCGTAACTGATCATCTTCTACAGTGCCATTTTCTACAATGGGTTTACGAGAATTGGAACGATATGATTCCTTTCGAGCACCTACAAATTCGATTTCCAAATCGTTGTATTTAAGCATGGCGGTGCCAAAATTTTTAAATACTGCCACCTTCGTTTTTAAATGTATGCCAACTTTCTCAGCAAATTCAATTCCGTTGCCAACTACTACAATATCAATATCTTTTGATGGACGATTTAAAAATAAATCACGCACAAATCCTCCAATAACGTAAATTTCTGTTTTGGTTTGATCAGCTATACTGGCTAAAACTTTAAATATTGGATTTTGTAGATGTTGCTGCATGATTAGATGTGTCGCCATGCTTAATTTATTTCAGCATCTTTTTAATAGGCAGACCCTGAATAAATTTAGGGTGACGATTTTGTTTAAAATTTATGCAAAAATAGTAAAATTACTTACGTATAAATTCAAATTGACCAGATGGACCCAACTTAATAATAGTAGAAGGTTTTTTTGCAATACGATTTTCTTGTTCAAGGTCTACAATGTAGTCAACGGCGTCTTTAATTTCATCGCTAATCTCATCGAAAAATTTAGGAGTTGGTTGACCACTTATATTAGCAGAAGTGGAGACAATTGGCCTGCGAAATCGTTGAATTAATTGCCCACAGAAATCGTGTTTTACCACTCTAATTCCTACAGTACCGTCTGAATTAATTACACTTTTAGCTAAATTTTTTGCGCCAGAAAAAACAATAGTTAATGGATTTTCAGCATATTCAATTAACTCATAGGCAACGTCTGGAATTTCTGTAACATAGCTCTGTAATTTATTATCGTTTTCTAAAAGCACAATTAGGCTTTTATCAGCAGCACGACCTTTAATTGCATTTACTTTAACCACAGCTTCTTCGTTTGTTGCATCGCAACCTAAACCCCAAACTGTATCAGTGGGGTAGAGGATTACCCCTCCATTTTTTAAAATTTCTAAGGCTTTATTAACTTCTTCTCTAAGCATCTAAATATTGATTTAAACCTTTTGGTGTAAAAACTATTCCTGATTTAACCGTGTTTTCTAACAGCTCCTTATTTTGTTGATCGTGTTGTTTGGAGGCTTCTTCTTTGTGGTAAATGTGATAAGCGATGCCCCCGAATTTAAGTTGAAGTTTCTGTTTGCCCGCATTCATTAATCGAATGGTTAGCTCACTATCTTCATGGCCCCATCCAGAAAAATCTTCATTATAACCATTTGTTAATACTAAATCCTCTCTCCAGAAAGACATATTTGCACCCCTTGCAAAATACTTTGGGTGCCTATTTCTATATCCACTAGCAATAAAATTTGAAAGTGCTAAAAACCGGATTCCATCTTTTCTTCTTTTAATATCACTATTGAAAATATTGATATTGATATTTTTATCGGATAAGATTTTGCGTGATATTTCTGGTCCTAATAATACTCTACCACCTTGAATGAAAGCATTCTTTTTCGCTAAGCCTAAATGATCTTTAATAAAATGATGGTGAAGAATAATATCTCCATCTATTTGAATAACATATTCTCCAGTACTTTTTGCAAACGCCTTATTTAGAATCGATGTTTTTTGAAAGCCGTTATCTTCTTGCCAAAGATGAATGATTGGTATTTTGCTCTTCTCAGTTAATTTCGTAATTTCTAATCGAGTTTCTTCTGTCGAACCATCATCAGCTATAATTATTTCATCAGGCAATCTACTTTGTTTAAGTGCACTTAAAACGGCAAGTTCTAATGCTTGAGGCCAATTATAGGTTGCAATGATTAAGGATACCTTCATTTGGCAAATTTTATGGAGTTCGTTAAATAGGTAAAAGCAGGAAAAATCCTTTTTTTATGACCGAAAATAATTTTACTGTACTTCAGTAGAAATTTAAAAAACTTCCAATCAATTTTGGATGATGGCGCTTGTTCATGTTGTTCTGCATATGAGATAAACTCATCCAGAAATAAACTGCTTTCTGAATTTAGATTTTGTATTCGCTTAAACAACAGCAATCTTGATCGTAATGTTAAGGGATTTTTTATCCTTTTTTTGCTGAAAAATGCATTGTCTCCATGTTTTCTATGGTGAACAAGATATCTTTTAACAGCTTTAATTTCGCCCAATGCAGTTGCATTTAACGCTAACCACCAATCATAAGGCATAAAATCTGGAATAGGTATAGCCTGATTTAAAATTGATTTTCTGAACATGATATTATGTCCACTTAATTGATTTAAAAGAAATAATTTTCGGCTATCACTTCCTTCAAAAAGCTTATAACGCTTCAACTGCCCCGAAAAGTGATGTAAATTACCATTCTTAAGGGTAATTGAAGCGCCATGTGCTAACATTACATTCTCATCAGCAAATAATTTGACTAAAGAACTTAATTTGTCTTTCATCCAAACATCGTCTTGATCCGCAATTGCAATTAAATCTCCAGTGCAAAGAGAAATTGCTTTTTCAAAATTTTTGTCGAAACCTAAATTTTCCTCATTTAAATAAAGCTTAAACAGAGCAGGATGTTTCGCCTTCCAATCTTCTAAAATTTTAAAAGTATCGTCGGATGAGCGGTCGTCAACTACAATGATTTCGTGTAAAGGATAATCTTGCGCTATAATTGTTTCCAATTGCTCATTGATGTATTTTGCACCATTATAGGTGCACATTGCAATTGATATTGATACAATTTCTGATCCTTTACTAGAAATCATTAAACAGCTACATTATTTTCTCTTAATGCATCATTAAGCGAAGTTTTTTTATCGGTTGATTCTTTGCGTTTTCCAATAATTAAAGCACATGGAACTTGAAAATCTCCAGCAGGGAATTTTTTAGTATATGAACCTGGAATTACTACCGAACGGGCAGGAACAACGCCTTTATATTCGATTGGTTTTTCTCCAGTTACATCTATAATTTTTGTAGATGCTGTTAAAACAACGTTCGCACCTAAAACAACTTCTTTTTCTAATTTAACACCTTCAACTACGATAGCTCTTGATCCAAGGAAACAATCATCCTCTATAATAACTGGAGAAGCTTGAACAGGTTCCAACACGCCTCCAATACCTACTCCACCACTTAAGTGTACGCGTTTGCCAATTTGTGCACACGAGCCTACAGTTGCCCAAGTATCTACCATTGTACCTTCATCTATATAAGCACCAATGTTTACATAAGATGGCATCATAATTACTCCTTTGGCTAAATAAGCGCCATAGCGAGCGCTAGCCATAGGAACAACACGTACACCTTGGTCTTTATAATTGGTTTTCAAATCCATTTTATCATGGTATACGAAAGGACCAACTTTAATTTCTTTCATTTCGTTAATTGGGAAATATAAAATCACAGCTTTCTTGATCCATTCATTAATTCCCCAGCTATTTAAAACAGGCTCTGCAACACGCAATGTACCTCTATCTAATCTTAAAATTACCTCTTCAATTGCTTCACAATAGTTATTGTAAGCTAATAAAGATCTGTCTTCCCATGCGGCTTCTATTAATTTCTTTAAATCTTCAGTCATTGTATTTTTTATTTTTTTACAAAATAAGTCAATTTTATGTATTGAGCATTGTATTTTTGATTTTTTATGATGGAAAAAGAGAAATTAAGGATTGATAAATACCTATGGGCAATACGATTATTTAAAACCCGTAGCCTTGCAACTGATGCATGTAAAGCGGGTCGTGTAAAATTGAATGGCCAAAATCTTAAGCCATCAGCTATCGTTAAAGTTGGTGAAGTTTACCAAGTGTCAAAAGGAATAGAGAAGAAGATAATAGAAGTGGTAGAACTTTTATACAACAGAGTTGAGGCTAAAATTGCGGTAACAAAATATAAAGATCTCACACCAATGGAAGAAACTCATGCATTTAAATCTGTATTTCATGCACCAAGTTTAAAAAGAGATCGTGGTACAGGAAGACCAACTAAAAAAGATAGACGAGAAACGGATGATTTAATAGGCGGAATGTTTGAGGAATAGTCCAAAGTTTGAGAGTCGGAAAGTCCGAAAGACAATATTGGCAAAAAATAGTAGAAAGTTAAATTTTATATCATTACTCCTCGGACTGTTGGACTTCCCAACTTTCGGACCTTAAAATCCTTAACCGATAAGCCATCATTGCTGTTTTACCTAATTTTTGTATCAATTTATAATTTGCAACTGCGCCAACAGCTGCACCAACAACAGGAAGTAACTGTGCTATTTTAGCTAAATCTATATAATCTCTGTATTCTTGTTGAAAAGTTTGCCAATCAAACTGATCTGCGCTTTCTGGTAATACGATTAGTTTTTCATCCCAGTTTTGCATTTGTTTAAATACATTTTGTGTACCTATTTTGCTAGAGAATGCTAATTGAAAAATATGAAGAATGTATAGTCTTTCACGGTAATCTTTTACATCAAAACCGTACAATGAAGCAATTTCAAAAAGCATTTTAATTTTAATGCCAATTAAGATTGGAAAATCTGTCATACTCATCAAAAACCCACCAGCGCCCGTTATACCACCTTCGGCTGCGCCAGTTTTACTATAATTTTCAATTTTTGCTTTTACTAGCGCTTCTCTATGAAGTAAGCTCATATCACTAGCTGGCATAGCTGATGTGGTGTATGTAGAGCCAAATAAAACAGCCTTAACCATTTGTTTAATAGTTGTAGTAATTGCTTTATGAACTTTCGTTGGAATGTAACTGTTGATTTTCGTTTGAATTTTAGTCGCTAAATTTCCAAGCACCGATGGCTTTTTCATTAACTCCATTTTCCAAAACTGAAGTTCGTAATTCAATTGTTCTTCGTAACTCATGGGTATTAATGTACAAAAAAAATGCCCCGATTATTCGGAGCATTTTTATTTCTAAAATTCTAGGCTAAACTTAGCATAATAATTATTTTTTATCTTTTGTATATGCTTCATTTAAGCCAACAATTACAGCACTAGTTACATCAAGGCTTTCATCAGCAAATAAAATTGCACTATTACCTTTAGAGTAGGTTAACACCATTTTATAACCTTTAGTTTTAGCATATCCTTTCAAATATTCTGCTACTTTGTTATATAAAGCTTCTTGTTCTTTAGCTTGCTCGTTTTGTAAAGCAGCACCTGCATTTTGTTGGTACGCTTGCAACTCTTGTTGTTTACGTTGCAATCTTTGTTCAGTTGCAGCTCTTTGATCAGCAGGTAATGTATTTTGTGTTTGTTGATACTGTTGTACTTCTCTTTGGAAAGCCTGAGTTTTTGAAGCTAAATCACTTTCAGCAGCTTTACCTTTAACTTCCATTTTGGCTTTAAGGTCTTTAAAATATTCGTATTTGGTTAACAATGAGTCAGAGTTAACGTAAACGATTTTCTCATCAGCTGATACAGTTGTAGTTTTGGTAGCTGTTGCCTCAGTTTTATTATCCTTATTTCCACAAGCAGTTAGTACCGAAACTATTGCTATTGCAGTAGCTAAACTGCTTACTTTTAATGTAGTTACTTTCATTCTATTTTAATAAATTTTAGCAAATATAAAAATCAAAATGGACTATCCTAAAAACATACGTTTTTTAATCAATTTTAATGTGATTTTAACACCCAAATAGTTATCCACATCTGCCCTAATTAGGTAAAAAATGGTTATTTTTGATTCTTTATGTATTAAATAAAATTATGAGCGAAGAAAAAGATCCAAACTCAAATTATGGTGCCGATAATATACAGGTTTTAGAGGGTTTAGAGGCTGTACGTAAGCGTCCTTCCATGTATATCGGTGATACCGGAATTAAAGGTTTGCACCACTTAGTTTACGAAGTAGTAGATAACTCAATTGATGAGGCATTAGCTGGTCATGCTGACACCATTTATGTAAATATCCTTAAAGACAATTCAATTAGGGTTGAAGATAATGGTCGTGGTATTCCAACTGGAATAAATAAAAAAGAAAATAAATCTGCATTAGAAATCGTAATGACGGTTTTACATGCTGGTGGTAAATTTGATAAAGACACCTATAAAGTTTCTGGTGGGTTACATGGTGTAGGGGTAAGTTGTGTTAACGCATTATCTACACACTTAAGAGCAGAAGTACACCGCGATGGAGAGATATGGGTGCAGGAGTACAATATTGGTAAGCCTTTATATGATGTAAAAAAGATTGGAACTACTGAAAAACGTGGTACAATTGTAACTTTTACTCCTGATGGTACCATTTTTACTCAAACTACAGAATATCGTTATGATACATTAGCATCTCGTTTACGTGAATTATCTTTTTTAAATAAAGGGATTAGTTTAACATTAACAGACGAACGTGAAGTAAATGAAGATGGTACTTATTTATCTGAATTATTTAAATCTGAAGGTGGATTAAAAGAGTTTGTTACATTTTTGGATGGAACTCGTCCTGCATTAATTCCTGAACCAATTTATGTTGAAGGAATTAAAAATGGTATTCCGGTTGAGTTGGCTTTGCAATACAACGATAGTTATTCAGAAAACGTTCACTCTTACGTAAATAACATTAATACCCACGAGGGTGGAACACACATTGCAGGTTTTAGACGTGGTTTAACACGTACATTGAAAGCTTATGCTGAAAAATCGGGTTTGCTTAAGAATGTAAAATTCGAAATTACCGGTGATGACTTTAGAGAAGGATTAACCGCTGTTGTTTCTGTAAAAGTACAAGAGCCACAGTTTGAAGGTCAAACTAAAACCAAATTAGGAAATAGCGAGGTAATGGGTGCGGTAGATATTGCCGTAGGAGAAGCTTTAGGTATTTATTTAGAAGAATACCCTAGAGAAGCTAAGATGATCGTTAACAAGGTTATTTTAGCAGCTACAGCTAGAGCAGCGGCTCGTAAAGCTCGCGAAATGGTACAACGTAAAAGTGTAATGGGTGGTTCTGGTTTGCCAGGAAAACTTGCCGATTGCTCTGATAGTGATCCAGAAAAATGCGAATTGTACCTAGTTGAGGGAGACTCGGCGGGTGGTACTGCTAAACAAGGTCGTGATCGTAATTTCCAAGCTATTTTGCCGTTGAAAGGAAAAATCCTGAATGTGGAAAAAGCAATGGAACATAAAATTTACGAGAACGATGAGATTAAAAACATGTTCACCGCTTTGGGTGTAAGTATTGGAACGCCAGAAGATGATAAAGCATTAAATTTAACTAAACTTCGTTACCACAAGATTGTGATCATGACGGATGCTGATATTGACGGATCGCACATTACAACTTTGATTTTAACATTCTTCTTCCGCTACATGAAAGCATTAATTGAAGCTGGTTACGTTTACATTGCAGCTCCACCGCTGTATCAAGTTAAAAAAGGTAAAGATTTTGAATATTGCTGGAACGATATGCAGCGTGATCAAGCAGTTCAACGTTTAAAAGGTGCTGGTAAAGAAGAAAGCGTACACATTCAACGTTACAAAGGTTTGGGTGAGATGAACGCAGAGCAATTATGGGAAACTACTCTTGATCCAGCTAGACGTACATTATTGAAAGCAACAATAGAAAACGCTGCAGAATGTGATCATACTTTTTCTATGTTAATGGGTGATGAAGTTGCACCACGTAGAGAATTTATTGAGCGCAATGCAAAATATGCTAAGATTGATGCATAACTAGTCATAAGTTTATAAAACAATAAAAAAGCCTTTGAGAATTATCTCGAAGGCTTTTATGTTTTTAATTTATATACATAATTTTCTTATGTATATAAAAAATGTTATATTCGTATTATGGCTATAAATAACGAACTGTTTAAAGGGACTTTACAAACCATTATTCTTAATCTATTGGCAGAAAATAATCGGATGTATGGTTACGAAATTACGCAAAAGGTAAAATCCATTACAGGTGGAGAACTTATTTTAAAAGAAGGAGCGCTTTATCCCGCACTACATAAATTAGAAGCAGAAGGTTTTTTAGAAACATCAACCGAAGTTGTTGAAAATCGTGTTCGTAAATATTATGCATTATCTCAAAATGGAGAGAAAGAAGTTGTAAACAAATTACAAGAAGCAAAAGATTTTATCGCTCAGTTACAACTATTGTTAAACTTAAATACTGCGTTGCAATGAAATTAACAGATGAGCAAAAGGCCGAGATTAAGGATTATATTATAACGGTACCTAAATATAGGGAAACCTATAATGAATTGTTTGACCATATCGTAAATTCATTTGAAGATAGTAAAGTTACTTTTAGTATCGACGAGGTAATAAATATTGTAAATAAAGATTTTGGCGGTTTTTCTGAAATCGTATATCAAGAAAAAAGCTATCAAAAGGAATTAAGTAAGCAATATAACAAGGGTTTTCGAATGGAAATGGTAAACAGCTTTAGGTGGCCTAATATTTTTAATAACTTAATTGTATTGGCTTTGTGCTTAACTCTATATTGTAACAAAAAAGGCTTGTTGTTTAATATAAAGCCAATAATTTTGTCGTCTATTGGTTGTTGTATCTTGGTTGCCGCATTTGGTTTTACTATAATTTTAAAAAATAAATATCAATATTCAAAATATTCCATTTTAGATAATTACTTTGGCTATTCTTGTTCATTTGGCTTTATTATGGTGAATGGAATTTTTAGTAATTTTCTTGGTAAAAGTAGTTTATTTGAAATAAGTGCTAATACCAAATTGATCATTGCTTTATCCCTGTTCTTTTTTAGTAGTGTATATGTAAGGGCCTTTATCAAGTTTTATAATCAGAAACTAAAAGTGCTGACTAAATAAATCAGCCTATGCTATTAATTCTTAAAATGTCCTCTCTAACATTAGAAAAACAATATAAGCTAGATTAATAAAAAAAGCCCTCCTAGGTATTATTTCTAAGAGGGCCTCAAAAATTTTTAACTTATTCTCCTTTTTCAGATTTTTCTTTCAAAGATTTTAGACCATTTTCAAAGTCTTTTCCCATCATTTTATCCATAAATAAACCCATCCATTTATTCATAGCTCCATCACTTTCGCCGCTGATAGTCCATGTTACTTTATTAGAATTGCCTTCTTTGGCAATGTCAAAACGAACTATCGATGAACTTTCCATTGGTTTAATAAATTTCATTTCTTCTACAATAGATTGATTTGGCATAGCTTCAGTTAATTTCATCTGACCAGTACCAACTTTATCACCCACCCATTGGTATAAATGCCCTGGTTTACCTGCATTTCCTGTGATTGTAACTTTAGCAGCTGGTTCCATTTTAGTCCATGGATTCCATTTTAAAAATTCATTAAAATCCGCTACGTTTTTAAAAACTACACTATCAGGTGCATTTATGGTCGTAGTACGACTTACAGAATAGGTTTTAGGCAAGAACATTCCGCCTACAAAGAAAATAATTACTAATACGGCAATTATGCCTAGTAAAACTTTTAACACTTTCATATTTTTATTTGTTTGGTTTACTTAAAGTTAATCATAAACGAAATGAAAATGCAAGTGTTATTTTTTAGCAGGAGCTCCTTTTAAATTTAAATCTTTTAATTCTTCTCTAATTTTTTTCATAAATGATATCCCAGGATCGGTTTTTTGAGAAAAATAATAAGGATTAGTTTCTCGCCATAATGAGGTGTTTTTAAACCAAGTATGCTCGTAATGACCAATCAAATATTGAATATTATACTTTTTTGTTAAGTAACGGACTAATTTTTCATTCGCAAAAAGCTGCGCTTGTGTTAATGGATAATTATCACTTCCCACGTTTTCAATTCCAATAGCACAATAATTTAAACCAATTACGTGGCGAGCAAAAACGGTATCTGGCAATAACTGATAAATAGAACCATCACGATCTACTAAATAATGTGAAGAAACATTTAAGCTACTTGCATGCACTAATGCTTTGCGTGAACTCGGTAAAATAGATCTATTAAAAGTATTATAAGTTCCCATCAAACTTTTAGAAGCTGTCCAATGCAATACAATCATTTTAGGATTAATTGTTGGTGTTTGTTGAATGAGATTATGTCTTATTTTCAAATAATCTAAAGAGAGTTGAGCTCTAGTTTCATCAAAAATGATATGTTTATTGATAATCTCAATTTGTTGTGCAAAACTTGTAAACGAGCTAAAAAGTAAAAGAAATGAAAGTAGTTTTTTGAAAATGCACATCAACCAACTAGAAATTACTTGTAAAATCTTATTATTTTTTTCTGGTAATCTATTTTAGCGTTAAATTCTGTTAAAATATCACCACCAATAATTGCAGAAATCGGAGGGTGTCCCAACAGCAAATAAGTGTCGGTTACACTTTGTAAATCTAAAGCAATTGCATGGTATTGCTTTAATATCAAACTGCCAATTTTGAGCGTTGGAATAAAACCTTGTAAAGTTGTGGCGCTACTAAAAATGGTAGCTGCTTGTGTTTCATCACTTATGGTAAGCTCTTGAATATGCTTTTCCATTAACCCTTTATCAAAAACAGATCTTGAAGCTCCAGTATCTAAAACTGCGAATAATTTTTCGCCAAAAACAACAATTTCCACCAAAAGATGGAAACCATTGTCTTGTAAATTAATTAGGGTTAAAGGAACAGTTATTGTTCTCATTTTATGTTTTTACCATTAAGAAGTTAAGGCCAATGAAGAAATTTTCCTTGTTTTCTTAGTTCCTTAATGTTAAAATATGAATTATATTAATTTCATTTCAGCCAATACATTATTCATGTTGCGTACTGCATCAGCACTTTTATTGAATGTAGCTTGTTCTGTTTCATTTAATTTATAATCGATGATTTTTTCCCAGCCATTGCGACCAATAATTACAGGAACTCCTAAGCAAATATCTTTCTGACCATATTCACCATCTAAAGCAACGCAACAAGTGAATAATTTTTTCTCATCACGTACAATTGCTTCCACTAAAGCAGCACCTGCAGCACCTGGAGCATACCAAGCAGATGTACCCAATAAACCAGTTAATGTAGCTCCTCCAACCATTGTATCAGCGGCAACCTTTGCTAAAGTAGCTTCATCTAACAAATTGCTAACAGGTAAACTTTGGTAAGTTGCATAGCGAGTTAATGGGATCATAGTTGTATCACCATGACCTCCAATTACAAATCCTTGTAAATCGTTAGAATTACAGTTTAATGCAACACTTAAATAGTATTTGAAACGAGCGCTATCTAATGTTCCACCCATGCCAATAATACGGTTTTTAGGTAAGCCTAGAGATTTTAATGCTAAATAAGTCATTGTGTCCATCGGATTACTAATCACTACAATAATCGCATCTGGAGAATATTTTAAAATGTTTTCTGCTACGCCTTTTACAATGCCAGCATTTATACCGATTAACTCCTCACGAGTCATCCCTGGTTTGCGTGGTAAACCCGATGTAATTACAGCAACAGCAGAACCTGCAGTTTGACTATAATCATTTGTTACACCTTTAATCTTCGTATCAAAACCTAACAAAGTAGCAGTTTGCATCATGTCAATAGCCTTACCTTCAGCAAAACCTTCTTTTATATCTAGCAACACTAATTCTTCTGCTAATTCTTTTCTTGCAATGTTATCTGCACAAGTGGCACCAACAGCACCTGCACCTACTACCGTTATTTTCATTTGATATTATATTTTGGAATTTTAGTTGAAATTGTTTTTACATGCCCAAGATATAGATTTGTATTAGCTTACCAAAATGCTTTCTCATTTTTTAAAACTTTATTAGCAAGAAATGGTTAAATAGTAAAGGATTAGAAATGGAAAATCAACCTGTAAAAGCCATAGATTATTCAGCATTTGCTGGAAAATGGTATTCTTTATATTCAATTCCCACATTGATGGATAAGAATTGGAAGCAAACCACAGAAACGTATACTTTAATTGATGGTGAACATTTTGATGTTTATACCACTTACCATAAAGAAGGGAAGCCAGAAGAAAAATCTATTACTTCAAAACTATTTTTTGATAAAGAAAAGCTAGATGGTGATATGAAAGCTCAATTTTTTTGGCCCTTTAAAATAGGATATTGGGTAATTGAATTAGCAGATGATTATAGCTATGTAGTTGTCGGTCATCCTGAAGAAAAATATCTTTTTATTATGGCAAGAGAACCAAAAATGGATCCAATCTTATTAAAAGATATTATAGAAAGATGCAGGCAAATGGGTTATGATACTGGAAGTCTGGTAAGTCAAGAGCATGCTTAAGTAGTTCTTTTGTCATTATATGCCCAAGATGAGAAATTAGGCATAATAATGGTTTCTATCTCAAAAAATATATCAAAATGAAAATATTATTTGTTTTAACATCACATAGCGAACTTGGTAATACAGGTAAAAAAACTGGATTCTGGATTGAAGAATTTGCGGCACCATATTATGTTTTATCAGATGCTGGCGCTGAAATTACCATAGCATCACCAAAAGGTGGACAGCCACCTATTGACCCAAAAAGTGATGAGCAAGACTCACAAACCGAAGCTACCAAAAGATTTAAAAATGATGCAGGTTTAAAAGAAAAATTGAGCAAATCGATAAAATTGTCTGAAATTAAAGAGCAAGATTTCGATGCCGTTTTTTACCCAGGTGGTCACGGTCCATTATGGGATTTGGCAAATGATGAGAAGTCAATAGCGCTTATCCAAGAATTTTTAAGTGCACACAAGCCTGTTGCTTTGGTTTGCCATGCTCCTGGTGTTTTAATTAACGTTAAAGATGCCAATGGTGAAGCGCTAGTTAAAAATAAGGATGTTACGGGTTTCTCAAATACAGAAGAAGCAGCAGTACAACTTACTGATGTGGTTCCCTTCTTGTTAGAAGATGAGTTTAAAAAATTAGGTGGAAATTACAGTAAAGGACCAGATTGGGGATCCTATGTTAAAAAAGATGGATTACTGATTACTGGACAAAATCCAGGTTCTTCAGAAGAAGCGGCCAACGTGTTATTGGATACTTTAAAAGGATAAAATAGCTATTCATAACGAATTAAAGGTTAAGAAGTTAAAAACTTCTTAACCTTTTTATGCACCATATACGTCATTTATTATTGGTGCTATACCATGTATATGGCTAATCTCAGTAAAATCTTTTATTTGAAGTTACGAACAATAACGTAAACCTTATGCATTCAGTATTATCTCTTCTTTATTTTGCTTATTCATACCCTTTTGCCATTTTTTCCATTGTAGATGTTGATAATTTACTGACAAGTTAACAAGGTAATTTCTCTATTTTTGATCTCAATCAATTCCCAATTATGTACCTGATTTTTGATACTGAAACAACTGGCTTGCCACGTAATTACAATGCGCCTATTACCGATACTGATAATTGGCCACGTTGTATTCAAATCGCTTGGCAGTTGCACGATGAAATGGGGAAAATGATTGAGCATCAAGACTATTTAGTAAAGCCTGAAGGATTTAATATTCCTTATGATGCAGAACGAATTCATGGAATTTCGACGGAATTGGCGCAAGATCGGGGAATTGTATTAGCCGAAGTTTTAGAAAAATTTAATACTGCACTTGGTAAAGCAAAATTTGTAGTTGGTCAAAACATAGGGTTTGATGTAAATATAATGGGTTGCGAATTTCATCGTTTGGGCGTAGCAAATCCAATGGCTGAGATGCCTGTTTTAGATACCTGTACTGAGATTACAGCTAATTTGTTAAAACTGCCTGGAGGTAGAAATGGACGATTTAAATTACCAACTTTAACTGAATTACACTACTATCTTTTCGGGGTTCCATTTGCCGAAGCGCACAATGCAACTGCTGATGTAGAAGCAACTACGCGTTGCTTTTTAGAGTTGATTAAAAAGGAGGTCTTTAAAAAAGAAGAGCTGTTGGTTGATACCGATTATTTCCTTCGTTTTAAAGAAAATAACCCACTTATAGAAGCTGTTGGCTTACAGCATATCAATTTAAAGGCAGCATCGGCTGAAATTAGAAAACACTTACAAGGAACAGAAACTGGTGGCATTTCTAAACAAACTTTAGCGGGAAATAAACAAGAATTAGCAAATGCAAACTTTGTGCATTTGCATAATCATACTCAATTTTCAGTTTTACAAAGTACCATCAGTGTTCCGGATTTAGTTAAAGCTGCGGCCGTTCAAAATATGCCTGCTGTTGCACTAACAGATCATGCAAATATGATGGGTGCTTTTCACTTTGTGAGTGCAGTAAGCAAATACAATAAGGAAGTTAAAGCAAAAAACGAGGAGGCATTAGCCAAAGGCGAAGAACCAATGGCTCAAATTGTAAAACCCATTGTTGGGGTTGAATTTTTTGTTTGTGATAATCATTTAGATAAAACCAGACAAGATAACGGGTACCAAGTTGTACTATTGGCAAAGAATAAAAATGGGTATCACAACCTTGCCAAAATGTCATCAATTGCCTATACCAAAGGTTTTTATTATGTTCCTCGTATTGATAGAAAGGTAGTTGAACAGTATAAAAGCGATATCATTGTGCTTTCTGGTAATTTACAAGGAGAAATTCCAAGTAAATTATTAAACATGGGTGAGAAACAAGCGGAAGACGCTTTAATTTGGTGGAAAGAACAATTTAATGATGACTTTTATGTAGAACTAATGCGCCATGGTCAGGAAAATGAAGACCGTGTAAATGCTGATTTAATTGCTTTATCGAACAAACACTCAATTAAATTAGTAGCAACTAACAATACCTATTACATCAATAAAAAGGATTCAAATGCACACGATATTTTGTTGTGTGTAAAGGATGCAGAAAAACAAGCAACGCCAATTGGTCGTGGTCGTGGATACCGCTATGGTTTGCCAAATCAAGAGTATTATTTTAAATCTGCAGAGGAAATGAAAGCGCTTTTTGCGGATTTGCCAGAAGCGATTTTGAATACACAGGAAATTGCAGATAAAATTGAAGCTTATGAATTGGCTCGTGAAGTTCTATTACCAAAGTTTGATATTCCAGCTGAATTTTTAGTAGAAGAAGACCTAGCAGATGGTGGTAAACGTGGTGAGAATAAATATTTACGACACTTAAGTTACGAAGGTGCTAAGAAAAGATATGGTGAATTAACCGAAGAAATCATTGAACGGTTAGATTTTGAATTAGCTACCATTGAAAAAACGGGTTACCCAGGATATTTCTTGATTGTACAAGATTTTATTGCAGAAGCTCGTCGTCGTGATGTTTCTGTTGGACCTGGTCGTGGTTCTGCTGCAGGGTCAGTAGTAGCATATTGTTTGTGGATTACAAATATTGATCCTTTAAAGTATGATTTGCTATTTGAGCGTTTCTTGAATCCAGATCGTGTTTCCATGCCCGATATTGATATTGACTTTGACGATGAGGGTCGTGGTCGTGTAATGGATTACGTAATCAATAAGTATGGATCAAGTCAAGTAGCGCAGATTATTACGTATGGAACAATGGCGGCAAAATCATCCATCCGTGATACGGCAAGGGTTTTAGATTTACCACTTTTTGAGGCTGATAAAATCGCAAAGCTGATACCAAATATGAAACTGGCAAAGATTTTTAACTTAGATGAAAAGTCTTTAAAATCCGCTTTGCGACCAGATGAATATGAAAAAATTATAGAGTTAAAAGCTTTAGCGGCAGCCAAAAATTTAAGTGCAGAAACGATTGAGCAAGCTATCATTTTAGAAGGATCATTAAGAAATACAGGTATTCATGCATGTGGAGTAATTATTACACCAGATGACATTACCAATTTTGTTCCAGTAGCTACTGCAAAAGATTCAGATTTATATGTTACCCAATTTGATAACTCTGTTGTAGAGAGTGCAGGTTTACTAAAAATGGACTTTTTGGGGTTAAAAACATTAACTCTAATTAAGGATACTGTAAAACTGGTAAAGAAAAGACATGGTATTGATTTAGATCCAGATAGTTTTCCGATAGATGATGTAAAAACTTACGAACTTTTTCAACGTGGCGAAACGGTAGGCATTTTCCAGTACGAGAGTGCGGGTATGCAAAAGTACATGAAAGAGTTAAAGCCAACAGTTTTTGGAGATTTAATTGCCATGAATGCATTATATCGCCCTGGTCCAATTGCATATATTCCTAGTTTCGTAAAACGTAAAAATGGTGAAGAGGAAATTAAATACGATTTAGAAGCTTGTGAGGAATTACTAAAAGAAACATACGGAATTACAGTTTATCAAGAGCAGGTAATGCTTTTGTCGCAAAAATTAGCAGATTTTACCAAAGGTGAGGCCGATGTGTTGCGTAAAGCGATGGGTAAGAAACAACGCGATGTGTTAGATAAAATGAAGCCCAAATTTATTAAACAGGCTGCAGCAAAGGGTCATGATGATAAAGTTTTAGAGAAGATATGGAAAGATTGGGAAGCTTTTGCTGAATATGCGTTTAATAAATCTCACTCTACCTGTTACGCTTGGATTGCGTACCAAACTGCTTACTTAAAGGCAAATTATCCAGCGGAATATATGGCTGCGGTACTTTCCAATAACATGAGCGATATTAAGCAAGTTGCTTTCTTTATGGAAGAATGTAGGCAAATGGGCGTGACTGTTTTAGGGCCAGATGTAAATGAATCTGATTTGAAGTTCTCGGTAAATGCCAAAGGCGAAGTTCGTTTTGGTATGTCGGCAGTAAAAGGAGTTGGCGAAAAAGCGGTAGAAAGTATCATTGAAGAACGTTTGGAAAATGGCCCTTATACTTCGGTTTTCGATTTTGCTAAACGTTCAAACACGCGTATTGTAAATAAAAAAGCATACGAAAGTTTTGTATATAGTGGTGCATTTGATGCCTATGGTTTTCATAGAGCGCAATATTTTTATATTGGCGCTAACGATAAAATGAATGGAATTGAAAAGTTGATTAAATATGCTAATGATTTCCAGAATAATGAAAGTTCATCCCAAGCTTCACTTTTTGGAGGTTCAAAAGCGGATTTAATTTTAGAACCTACTTTTCCAGTTTCTCCAGAATGGGGATTAATTGATCGATTAAAATATGAAAAGGATGCGATTGGAATTTTCTTATCAGGCCATCCATTAGATGATTATCGTTTTGAGTTGAATCATTTTTGCCAGCATTCTGTTAAACACTTAGCTATTGTCAATAAAATTAGAAGTGGCGATACCAACGAAGAAATTTTAGCCGAGTTCGAAACCTTAAAGAATAGAGATTTGGTAGTAGGTGGATTAGTTGTTTTGGCATCGCAACGAATTACTAAAACAGGCAAGCCATTTGGTACTTTTGTTTTTGAAGATTACGACGATAGCTGTGAAATTGCTTTGTTTGGAGATGATTTCTTGAAATTTAAACAGTTTTTAACAGAAGGATATTTCTTGCAAATTAGAGGTAGAGTAGGAGAACGTTTTAGAAAAGAAGGCGATTGGGAGTTTAAAGTTACATCGATAGATTTATTATCGGAATTACGTGATAAACTAACTAAATGCATTACTATTCAAGTGCCTATTGAAGAAATTAACGATGAGTTAATGCAAAAAATTGATGTGCTTTTGCAAGAAAACAAAGAAAGTAGCGAGCGCCATAATTGTAAGTTAAATTTTGAGGTTTACGATAGAGAGCAGAATTTGAAATTGGAACTCCCTTCAAAATCTTTAAAAATAAATCCTAACAACCAGTTTTTAGAACAATTGACCAAACTGAATGTTGTAAACTATAAACTAAACTAATACTAAAGTAGGTAAATTGTCAAATTGACAGTAACCTATTGATGGCATTACAATTGATAATATATTTGTATATAAATTTAAAAATAAGTTATGGCTTTAGAAATAACAGATGCGAACTTCGAGGAAGTTGTATTAAAATCAGATAAACCAGTATTAGTAGATTTTTGGGCAGAATGGTGTGGTCCATGTCGTATGGTTGGTCCAATTGTAGATGAAATTGGAAAAGAATACGAAGGAAAAGCATTAGTTGGAAAAGTGAACGTTGATAACAACCCACAAATTTCAACTCAATTTGGTATTAGAAATATTCCTGCTTTATTGTTCTTTAAAAATGGTGAAGTTGTTGATAAACAAGTTGGTGCAGTACCTAAATCAGTGTTGGCTGGTAAATTAGATAAGCAATTATAAGCTATCTCATTTTATAGAAATAATCTTAAAAATTATTTTTAAGAGAATATATATTTAAATCCGATCTCATTAAGATCGGATTTTTTATTATAAATAATTTTTTGTTCTTTTAAGTAAATCCCAGTTTATGAAAATAGTTAAATATCCTATATTAAGTTTACTTTCAGTAAGCTTTTTATTTAGTTGTGTAAATGAAACGAATGTTTCAGCACAAAATTCCGTTGAAAAAGGAAAGCCTTCGGCAGATTATAAACCTGCATTTGAAAGCCAAACTAGAATTAAGGCAGTGAAAACAGCAACACCACTTGCTGTATCTGTCATTAATAAGAAACTTGAAAATCCTTGGGCAATTTCTATAATGCCGGATGGAAGATTTTTTATCACTCAGAAAAGTGGATCAATGGTTATTTTATCAGCAAATGGAACATTGTCTAAAACAATTACCGCACTTCCTAAAGTAGATGATTCTGGACAAGGAGGTCTTTTAGATGTAACGTTGGCTCCAGATTTCGCAAAAAGTAAGATGGTGTATTGGGCTTATTCGGAACCGCAAAGCAAGGGTGTTTTGTTGGCTATAGCGAAAGGAAAATTATCAGCTAATGAAACGACTTTAGAAAATCAAACCATTATTTATAGAGCAACACCAGCCCATACTGGTAAACTTCAATATGGCTCAAGAATAGTGTTTGATAAAAATGGAAACTTATTTGTAAGTACAGGAGAACGTTCGGATAAAGAAATTAGAGTTCAAGCACAATATTTGAATTCTTCTTTAGGGAAAATTCTTCATTTAACACCAGCGGGAAAAGCAGTTCCGAATGGACCATTTGCGGGAAAGGCAGATGCTAGACCAGAAATTTATTCTTATGGACATCGCAACCCAGATGGTTTGGCTATTAATCCACAAACTGGCGATTTATGGGAAGCAGAATTTGGTCCAAAGGGTGGTGATGAAATTAACTTAATTAAACCAGGCAAAAATTACGGCTGGCCGGTTATAACTTACGGAACAGAATATAGTGGACAAAAAGTGGGAGATGGCATTCAGCAAAAAGCTGGCATGGAACAGCCAGTTTATTATTGGAATCCGGTTATTTCTCCAGGAAGCATTGCATTTTACAATAGCAATCACATTGCTGAGTGGAAAGGAAATTTATTTGTTGGCGCTTTAAGCGGCTCGCATATTATTCGCTTGGTACTTAAAAATAATAAAGTAGTTGGCGAAGAAAGATTATTAGAAGATAAAGGTGAGCGTTTTAGAGATTTAGTAGAAGGTAAAGACGGCGCTTTATATGCTGTTACTGATAGTGGTAATTTATATAAAATAACTAAGAAGTAAGATTTAACCACAGATAAGAGAAATACTGATTTAATAATCTGTAACTCTTTATCTGTGGTTATTTTCATTTTTAATCTTTAGGTTCCCATAATTCAACTTTGTTTCCTTCTGCATCAAGAATGTGTACAAATTTACCGTAATCATAAGTTTCAATAGTGTCCACTATAGTTACGCCTTCTTTTTTTAATTCTTCAACGAGTGCTTCTAAATTTTCAACCCTATAATTAATCATAAACTCTCTGGTTGATGGTTCGAAGTATGTTGTCTTTTCAGAAAATGGAGTCCATTGCGTTTGAGCTTTCTTTGTGCTATCTGTACCTTCAAACCACTCAAAGGTTGCACCATAAGGGTTTGTATTTAAGCCCAAATGTTTTTGATACCACTCTGTCATCTTCTTCGGGTCTTTGCATTTGAAAAAAATGCCGCCAATGCCTGTTACTTTTTTCATTCTTGAATTTTTATTTTGTGATAATATAGTTTTAAATGCGAAGCCAGAACAAAATGCTATGGCTGTGATTAGAGTAATAAAAATAGCTTTTTTCATTGGTTATAAAATAATATTGTCTAATCGACATGATAAATTTAGTAAAATTTCGTTACGTCAATACAACAGCCGATTAAATATTAATCATAATTTGAGATAAGCTAACAATGCATTTAATCGGCATAACGATATATTCAATGCAATAATTTATTAGTTTTACTTAATGCAGCAAATCAATTATCAAAATGAAGGAAGTTTAGGCAACTTAGAACTTTTGGCCCGACAAGTGGTTGAAGGGTTTATTACAGGTTTGCACAAAAGTCCTTTCCACGGGTTTTCTGTAGAATTTGCCGAGCATCGATTGTATAATACTGGAGATAGTGTTAAAAACATCGACTGGAAGTTATTTGCTAAAACAGATAAGCTATTTAGTAAACGATATGAAGAAGAAACTAATCTGCGTTGTCAATTTGTAATTGATACATCATCATCCATGTATTTCCCTAATAACGAGTACAATAAGTTAACTTTTTCAGTTCAAAGTGCAGCTGCATTAATTTATTTATTGAAAAAACAACGAGATGCTTTTGGTTTAAGCTTATTTACAGACCAATTGAGTTTAAATACACCAGCAAAATCTACTGGTACACATCAAAAATATTTGTTTTCACAGTTAGAGCAGATTTTACAAGCGCCGAAAATGAATGTGCAAACTAATTTAGCTTTAGCATTACATCAAATCGCAGAGTTAATTCACAAGCGTTCATTGGTCATTGTGTTTAGCGATATGTTACAAACTGTGCATGATGAAGATAAAATCTCAGCCTTGTTTTCTTCTCTTCAACATTTGAAGTTTAATAAACATGAGGTTGTTATTTTTAATGTTACAGATAAAAATAAAGAAGTAGATTTCGATTTTGCTAATCGCCCGCATCAATTTATTGATATGGAAACGGGTGCAACTTTAAAAACTCATACATCTAAAGTTGCAGCTGCTTATATAGAACAAATGAGTAATTATCGTCAAAAGCTAATGTTAAAATGTGCTCAATATAAAATTGATATGATTGATGCAGATATTAATGCAGGTTTTAATCAGGTGTTGCAAGCATACTTAATTAAGCGACAAAAAATGGGATAGGTTAGTTTATTGGTTAACTTGTTCATTAACCCATTTGTCATTCTGAGTTTGTCGAAGGATAGATAAACAAAAACCTTCCTATATTTTTCAATACAGGAAGGTTCAGATAAGGGTAACCGGAAAACTAAAAAACTATTGATGAGTTTTATTAGATAACAAAACGGAAATCGCTTCTGATGTTTTGTTAATCAAAGATGCTGTTCAATTATGAAGATTTTATGAAGTTTGCAGTGTATTGTATATCAGGTAGATAATTGCTAAATAATCGGAAATTCAACAGTAACCACAGTTCCTTTGTCTTTTTTGGACTGAATAAAAATGTTGAGTTGATGAAATTTAGCTATACTATTTACAATAGATAACCCTAATCCAAAGCCATCTTCCTTATCATTGTTTTCCCGCTCAAATCGATTAAAAGCATTAGCTACGTTCTCTTTTTCCATCCCTATTCCACTATCTTCAATGGTTAGGATATATTTTGTAGGTGTTAGTTCATCATGTATAGTGATAGAACCTTTAGTTACATTGTATTTTGTTGCATTATTAATAATGTTAATTAATAAAGTATGAATCAATGCTTGATTTCCTGTGAGGGTGAAATGTTCTTTAATTTCATTTTTATAAACAATTTGTTTGTCTATAATGCGGTCTTCTAAATCTTCATAAATATCAATCAACTCCTGTTGAATTGAAACCTGATCTTTTTTAAGGTACTGTTCGTTTTCTACCTTAGAAATCAATAACAAACTATTGATGATAACTTTTAAACGATTTAGTGTTTTTAAAGAAGCTAAAATTTTATTCTCGTGCTCAATAGGTAAATTTTCTGCGGACAGAATGTTTTCTAATCGACCACTTAAAATGGAAATTGGTGTGAGTAATTCATGAGAAACATTGGCGATAAACTGTTTTTCTAACAAGAATAAATTTGCAATTTTTCGCATGAGCGAATTAATACTATTATCTAGTATTTTGAAATCAGTAGTGTTAGTAGGGATATTTTCGTAATTATAAGAAGTAGGATCATTTACTTTATTTAGTTTCTGATCAATAATTTTATAAAATGGTTTTAATATAAGATTTGTAAATGCGTAATCAGTAAGTAGTGTAACCAGCAAAGATCCAATTAACACAATTAGCATGTAAAATCGAATAGTTGTTTTGATAGATTCCATAGCCGTCATGGCTTCTCCTAATTCCAATTTATAACGTTTGTTATTGTATTCGAATTGATCGTTAAGAATTCGATAAATTTCTGTGTCACCTTCAATTTCTCTTCGTTCTGTGGTAAAGAAAATGCTTGTATCAATTTTTCCAACATTAGGAATTGCATTTAAAACTATAAATTCATCTTTTAAGATGTTATAATCTGTAAATGAATGTTGATTTCTTAGCAAACTATCAATTTCGTTGTCACTTAAATTCTCGATTACTTTTAACCTCTTTTTAGTTAAACGTCCATCTAAATGATGAGAAGAAATGGTTTCTAAAGAAAGCAAGATAATTGCTCCTAACACCAAAATCACCGCTATTTTGGTGATGGCATTGTATAAAGCAAATTTCGCTTGCAGTTTCATTATTAATAATTAATTCGGTAGCCAATGCTGCGGACAGTTTCAAACCAATCGGTTTTAGTGCATTGAGTTAATTTTTTTCGAAGATTTTTTACATGCACATCTACAAAATTAGAATCAGAATTTACCTCTAAAATATCACCCCAAACGTGTTCTGTTAAGCTTATTCGAGAAACCACTCTATTTTTATTTAATACTAAATAGTTAAAAATTTCATACTCTTTTTTAGTTAGTGGAACTCTTTCACCTTGAAATGAAACAGTATGATTTTGAATATCTAACACGAAATCATGAATTTTAACTTCGTTTTTTTCTAATTTATGTTTGCGACGAATAATTGCATGCATTCTGGCAAGTAATTCATTTAATGAAAACGGTTTTGCTAAATAATCATCAGCACCGGTATCCAAACCCTTAATACGATCGTCAACTGCGCTTCTCGCTGTTAAAATAATTACAGCATCATCTCGATCTTTTAAGTTTTTCAATTGCTTAAGCACTTCAAAACCATCGCCATCTGGCAAACCTAAATCCAAGAGAATGAAATCGTAATTATTAACGAAAATTTTTTCTTCAGCTGATGCTTTTTTCCAAGCATGCTCAACAATATATCCTTCTCTGCTTAAAAATTCATTCATTTCAAGCGCTAAGCCTTTTTCGTCTTCAACTATTAATACATTCATTAGTTCAATTATTCTTTAGGATTGCATACTGAATTTATGTTTTTTAAGATGATTTCACAAGCTGTAGTAATTTCATCTTCAGTAATAATTAAAGGTGGTGCAATACGCATAGAATTACTGCAATGTAAAAACCAATCGGTAATTAAACCATTTTCAATACAGCCATCAATAATTTTTTTATTAGTTTCATAACTGTCAAACTCAACGGCTAGCATCAACCCTTTTCCTCTAATTTCTACAATTGCAGGATGTTTTAGCAATGATTTAAATAATTCTCCTTTTTGTTCCACTCCAGTAATTAAATCTTCAGCTAATATGGTTTCTAAAGTAGCTAACCCAGCTGCACAACTCACAGGATGTCCGCCAAACGTAGTAATGTGTCCTAAAATCGGATTATTTGTAAATACCGACATTATTTGTGAAGAACTGATGAAGGCACCAATCGGCATCCCGCCTCCAATGCCCTTTGCCAACAATAAAATATCAGGAACAACGCCAAAATGTTCAAAGCCAAACATCTTACCTGTACGACCAAATCCACATTGTATTTCATCAAAAACTAAAAGCGTTCCTGTTGCTGTACATTTTTTCCGTAAAGCTTTTACATAATCTGCATCTGGAATTCTTATCCCTGCTTCGCCTTGCATTGTCTCTATAAAAACGGCTGCGGTTTTAGTAGTTATTTTTTCTAAATCGTCAACCTTATTAAATGCAATAAATTGAATGTCAGGTAATAAAGGGCGATATGCTTGCTTAAATTCCTCATTTCCCATTAAACTCAATGCACCTTGCGTACTCCCGTGATAGCTATTTTTGCAAGCTATTAGCTCGGTTCGATTGGTGTATCTCTTTGCCAGTTTCATTGCTCCTTCAACGGCTTCAGCACCAGAGTTTACAAAGTAAGTGCAGCTTAAATTTTCTGGTAAAACCGATGCCAAAGCTTTTGCAAAATCAACTTGTGGGCTTTGAACATATTCTCCATATACCATTAAATGCATATAGGTTTCTGCTTGCTTTTTTACTGCTTCAACAACTGTGGGATGACAATGCCCAACATTGCTAACGCCAATGCCAGCAATTAAATCCATGTATTTTTTGCCAGATTGACCATACATGTACATGCCTTTTGCTTTTACAAACTCTAATAAAAGTGGGGTTTCAGAGGTTTGAGCATTATATTTTAAAAATAACTGACGTTGTGTTTGCATGGTGCAAATTAAGCTTTTTTGAAATCTTAATTATTTTATCCTAGCAGAATAATGTAAAATAAAAAATCCCATACGTGAATACATATGGGATTTTCTAAAAATTAATTAATTATTATTGTTTTGGTTGACCGCTTCTAAAACGATTAAGTAATTCTTTTTTAAACGCTTCTTGTGCTCTATAAAACTTACCTACAATTTTAATTGGTAAATTTGATTTGAACTTATTGTAGTATTTTTTCTCTATATTAAGTTCTCTTTGTTTAAAATCAAAGTCATTCACAATTAATGTCTGAATTTGAACATCTGTTAAATCTTCAATTTCCTTGATTTTTCTAAAGCTTATCATTTTTTGCATACGTTCTTTTCGCAATGCATTTTGTTCTCTGGTAAAATCGTTATAAATAGGCCAAAAAACTTTCGCTTCATCTGCAGATAGATCAAGTTTTGTGGTTAGCCAAGTTATTTTGTAAGCTTCCATTTTTTCATCGTCCATTCTTGGCCCTTGTGCAAAAGCTAAACTTGGCAATAAAATAAACAGTGCGATAATTATGTTTTTCATCTCTAAGTTTTATAAGTTATTTGATAAATCACTTGATGAAAAATGATTTAAAATATAGTTTTCCATTTCCGTATCTGACGCAGAAATTGTTGTAGGTGCTTGGCTTTCTTGTATATGATCAATAATTACACTCTCATCAATATCATATAGTAATTGCTCGTTAGCTAATTCTACTTTACGATCTTCCTTTAATGTACTTTGCTGATTAAAATATAAACCAGATGCGGTTATTAAAATAAAGCAAGCTGCAGAAGCATATTTCATAAAATCTGTCTGCCATAGACGAACAACTTTTGTTTTTTGAGCTGTACCCGAAGTTTTACTTAAAATATCTGCATTTAGTTTATCAAAATAATTAACAGGAGTTTTAAATCCATCGTTTTTTACCAATGCATTTAATTGCTCCACGGCAATGCGGCTTTCTATTTGAATACTTAAATCTTCAAAATAATTTTGTGGAATCGTAAAACCTTGATTTTCTTTTTGCATTAACCCATCTACAAAAACAGATTGATTAATACGTGTTGTTAAATCGTTGAAATATTTATCTGGCGCACTATATGGTGTAGTTCTTGGCAAACTCGCTAAGTAAGGAGCTTCCATTTCCCATTCCATATCTTCATCTTTTTTCTTCATGATAACCTATTGATAGATTTTAATGTAAAAGGTTTAATACTTAATCTTCATTTAGCAAAATACTTTCAATTTTTTTTACTGCAATATGAAATGAAGCTTTTAATGCACCTACACTAGTGCCTAAAACCTCAGAAATCTCATCATATTTCATGTCATCAAAATACTTCATGTTAAAAATAATGCGCTGCTTTTCTGGTAGCGTTAAAATTGCTTCCTGAAGTTTTCGTTGAGCTTTATCGCCATCAAAGTAAGAGGAAGCAGCAAGGCTTTCTGCTAATTCGCCACTTACATCATCTAATGAAATATTATTTTTTAGTTTCTTCTTATTCAAGAAGGTGATGGATTCGTTAGTCGCAATTCTATAAATCCAAGTGTAAAGCTGTGAGTCGCTTCTGAAATTGGCTAGATTTTTCCAAACCTTAACAAAGGTTTCTTGCACTAAATCATCCGTATCATCGTGATCGATAACCAATCTACGAATGTGCCAATATATTTTTTGTTGATATTTAGATAAAAGCAAGTTGAAGGCTTCATTTCGTGTTTTTTCTACACTAAACTTTTGCAGTATTTCGGCATCTTCAACTTGCTTCATCTATTTTTATGCTTTTCTTTTCATTACTTTTTGTGCAGCAGCAACAATATCAGATGGATCTAATTTGTATTTAGTCATTAACTGATCTGGTGTAGCACTTTCGCCGAAGCTATCATTTACTGCCACAAATTCTTGTGGTGCCAAATATTCTGTAGTTAATAAACGAGCAACACTTTCACCTAAGCCACCAAATTTATTGTGTTCTTCGCAAGTTACAATACAACCTGTTTTTTTAACAGATTTAAGGATTGCCTCATCATCTAAAGGTTTAATAGTATGAATATTTATAATTTCCGCATCAATTCCTAGCTCTGCTAATTTTTCTCCAGCTTCAATTGCTCTCCAAACCATGTGGCCAGTTGCAACAATAGTTACATCTTTTCCTTCATTAACCATCCATGCTTTACCAATCTCAAATTTTTGATCTTCTGCTGTAAACACAGGAATAACAGGACGGCCAAAACGTAGGTAAACTGGTCCTTCATAATCCATGATAGCAAGTGTTGCGGCTTTGGTTTGGTTATAATCGCAAGGATTGATCACCACCATTCCTGGCAACATTTTCATCAAGCCAATATCTTCTAAAATTTGGTGCGTTGCTCCATCTTCGCCTAGTGTTAAACCCGCATGTGATGCACAAATTTTTACATTTTTACCTGAATACGCAATTGATTGACGAATTTGATCGTACACTCGGCCAGTAGAAAAGTTAGCAAAAGTACCTGTAAAAGGAATTTTTCCATTAATGGTTAAACCTGCCGCAATACCCATCATATTAGCCTCTGCAATACCAACTTGTACAAATCTTTCTGGAAAATCTTTAATGAAAGCATCCATTTTTAAAGAGCCTACTAAATCAGCACAAAGGGCAACCACATTTTCATTGCGTTTACCTGCTTCATGCAATCCAGCTCCAAAACCCGAACGTGTATCTTTCTTTTCTGTATATGTATATTTTTTCACGATGTTTTAATTTTTATTTAGATATGAGATTAATTGTTTGGAAGTCTCAGATCTTAGTAATCCCCAGCTGTTTCTTTAAGTTGACCTAATGCCACTTCTAATTGTGCATCACTTGGTGCAGAACCATGCCATTTGTGTGTTCCAACCATAAAATCAACACCATAACCCATTTGAGTGCTCATTAAGTTTAAAATTGGTTTCCCTTTTCCAGTTAATGATTTTGCATAATGTAATGCTTTAGTAATTTCTGCCATATCATTACCATCTGAAGTAATTACATGCCAGCCAAAAGCTTCAAATTTTGCTTGAAGATTTTCTAATGAAAGTACTTTTTCAGTTGGACCATCAATTTGTTGCCCGTTATAATCTACACTCGCAATTAAATTATCTACTTTGTGAAAAGGAGCGAACATTAAAGCTTCCCAATTTTGACCTTCTTGTAACTCACCATCGCCCATTAAAGCGTAAACTAAGCCTTTATCACCATCAATTTTTTTACCTAAAGCAGCACCAATAGCAACAGATAAACCTTGTCCTAATGATCCAGATGCAATACGAATGCCTGGTAATCCTTCATGCGTAGTTGGGTGACCTTGTAACCTCGAATCCAATTTTCTGAAAGTAGCTAACTCACTTACTTTAAAATAACCTGATCTTGCTAAAACGCTATACCAAACTGGCGAAATGTGACCGTTTGAAAGGAAAAATAAATCTTCTCCAACTCCAGCCATCGAAAACTTAGGATTATGGTTTAATACTTCAAAATATAAAGCCGTAAAGAAATCTGCGCAACCTAAAGATGCACCAGGATGACCTGATTGAACAGCATGAACCATTCTCAAACAATCTCTCCTAACTTGTGAGGCGATATCTTCTAATTCACTAATTGTATGTTTCATTAAAATAAAGTGTTGTTGTTACCTTCCAAAGGTAATGTATTTATAAATAAGGTGTAAGCGAAAATAAACTGTTTATGTACTAAAATTCTATTTAAGTAAATCTAAAACCTGTGCAGTTGGGCTTTTAGTATCTACTTTAGAAATTACGTGTGCAATTTTCCCTTCTTCGTCTATAATAAACGTAGTACGAACCGTACCCATATATTTTTTACCATACATATTTTTTTCACCCCAAACGCCATAGGCTTCTACAATAGTTTTATCTGTATCGGCTAAAAGTGTAAATGGTAAACTGTGTTTGTTAATAAATTTTTGATGTGATTTTTCATCGTCTATACTTACCCCTAAAACTTCTATTCCTTTAGCTTTTAAGCCTTGATAATTGTCGCGAAAATCACAAGCCTCTGTAGTGCATCCTGGCGTATCATCTTTTGGATAAAAATATAAAACAACCTTTTTGCCTTTAAACTGATCTAAAGAAACTGTATTTCCATTTTGATCTTTTGAAGTGAACATTGGGGCTTTATCGCCCGCTTTAAGTGTAGTGCTCATTTTGCTATTTGTAAATTGTTCTATTGTTGATTGTAATTGCTAGCAATATAGTCATTTATCGAATTCAACACTGCTTTCTATTATCTATAAAAATCGATGGTGTATCGTCTAACATTTTCTTTCATGTCAACTACAATTAACTCAAATCTATGTTTTCCTGCTAAAGTGCGCTCATCAAAGCTATGCCATAAATTAGCTGTTTTTGCATCAAACTCCATTAAAACCCATTTGCCATCAATATAACCATTAAAACTCTTAATTCCAGAAAGTCCATCGCTAATTCTAAAACTCATTTTACTAATCCCTGCCATGTTTTTGCCATTGGCAATATTTACAGGGACTATAGTAGGGGCAATCGTATCAATAGCAATAAAAAAGCTACCGAAATTTTTTGGTAGGGCTTTTACATAACCATTTTCAAAATATCCACCTTGTGATGAACGGTTTGTATTTACAATTAAAGCTTTGTTTCGATAGTTAGTTAACGTACTATCCGCTTTAATCCAAAGTTCGAAACCAATATGTAGGGGTGTTAAATTATTGTGAACTTGATGAATTGCAGAAAATGCATTATGCTGAGGTTTTGGCAACTTTTTATATGTAAAGTTTAGGTCGTTATACAACGTTCCCTTTGGTACAATTACTCTAATGTCATCGCCAGTATAATCATTTAGTTTTGTATAACTAAACGGAATTCCTGCTGGTTGAGTTGGGGTATTAATCACCGCTTTTGCATCTGCTTTTACATTAAATAAGAGTGTGCTTTTATTACCCTTAGAATCGGTAATGATATACTTTACTTGATGTAATTTATCATCATTAAAATTAATACGGCCACTATTCACCAAATTACTGTAAATCTGAAGTGGATTACCAGGATCTACAAAACTCTTTTGAACACTGCGTTTTAGTGTAATAAGTGCTGGATAATCTATATGAGAATTGATCGCTTTGCTATTCTCAAAACTAAATTTTTCTAACGCAGAAGTGAAAATGATCTTGTCATCAACTTCGAGTTCTATGGAATACACCCCATTTGTACCAGAAAGACCGTTGTGTTTATCCGTAGTTATAATGCCAAAGCCAACTTCTCCGCTTAAATTAATGGTGTTTACTTTGTTTAAATTGTATTTTCCGTTAGCACCTACTACTTGGAAATATTGTTTAGGTGTAAATTCATTAAAAGGTTTGCCATTTAGGCGATATACATACATTGAGTAAATAACTGGTGGAATATTATCTGGAATTTGAATTCCTAATAATTGAGGATTTATTGTTAACTCAGTTTTAGTATCCCTTAACTCAAAATGCAAATGCGGACCACCAGAACTGCCTGTATTACCAGAATAGGCTATCACTTCTCCTTTGCGAACAGGAATTAAATCAGCATTCGGAAACTCGTCTATTTCGTAAGATTTATTTTTGTATTGAATGCTCTTTACTTGTTGTGCAATTTTAGGACTAAACCGCGATAAATGCCCATAAACTGAGGTGTAACCATTTGGATGGTTAATATACAAGGCCAAACCAAATCCGCTATTTTGTACACGTAAACGTGAAATATAGCCATCCGCAGTTGCGTAAACTGGATAGCCAATTCTTTGATTTGTTTTAAAATCTGTTCCTGAATGAAAATGATTTGCCCTAAGTTCTCCAAAAGAACCTGCCAATGCTGGCGGTACAATATCTAAAGGATGCCTAAAATCTGTAAGCGGATAAATAGTATTGCTGAAAACTTGTTGGGCATTAGCCTTAAAGGCTAAAAAAAGAAAGAGAATTAAAAGTGGAAGTTTTAGTGTGGCTGACTTTGTAGTTAGGAACATTCTTATTATTTAATACTAAAATTGAGTAATTGTTTATCCTCTAACCAACACTCCAACTGGTCACCTTGTTTTACTTTACCAACACCTTCTGGTGTTCCAGTGAAAATAAGGTCGCCTTTTTTTAAAGTAATATATTGAGAAACGAATGAAATAATTTTCTCAAATGAGAATAAAAGATTAGCCGTATGCCCCTTTTGGCGAGTTTCTTTATTGATTTGTAGTTCGAATTTTAAATCGTACATATCAGGATAATCTGCTTTTGGGAAGAAACTACTAATCGCAGCAGAATTATCAAAAGCTTTTGCTAGTTCCCAAGGCAAACCCTTTTCTTTGTGCTCGCTCTGAATATCTCTTGCAGTAAAATCTATTCCTAAACCTACTTCATCGTAATAATTAGCAGCAAATTTTTCGGAAATATGCTTTCCTTCTTTACAGATTTTTAAAACCACTTCTAGCTCATAATGAATATCAGATGAGAAATCTGGAATGTAAAAAGGTTTATTGTCTTTTAAAACAGCAGTATCTGGTTTTAAAAATATAATAGGTTTTGTTGGAACAGCATTATTCAGTTCTTTAGCATGCGCAGCATAGTTGCGACCAATTGCAATAATCTTCATAAAACAAAAATAGAAAAGATAAGGATAATTTATAATACAGAAATCTTCTTTACAACAGGCTCTCCACTCGCTAATATCCTTAAAAAATAAATTCCTGGATTTAGCTTATTAATAGTATAGGTTTTGGTTTGTTCACCTGCAGAAACACGTTCATTTGCTAAGGTAACCACGTCATTACCCAATAAATCTGTTATTTTTATGGAAAGTAAAGTTTCTCTATCAAGCTTAAGGCTGATGTTAATTTGATCTACAACAGGATTTGGATAAACTTTTAAAACAGTTAAGACTTTACCGCGTTTTGTAGGTGTACTGTTTGACAATGTAGTGCTGGATGAACCGTAGCCAATAGTGTTTGGTTTGTAAGGTTGAATGTTTGCTTTAATTTGGGGAACTCGGCTAACTACTTTTGCTTTAGGCTTAATAGAAATTTTAGAAGTATCTATTTTTTGAGCGAAAACAGAAGAACCCATCAAAATTACCATGCAAATTGTGCATAGTAAACTCCATGAGAACGCTATTTTTGGCTTTGAAATCATCCTTTATGCTGGCAAAAATATAAATAATTAAACAAAGAAATCAAACATTTTAGGTAATAAACCAATATTTAACACTATTTAACAACAGTTGTTTTTCATTAAATTTTACTTGTTTTTGCTGCACATAACGATGTAAATATTAATGACTTTAATATTATTTATTTAATTAATTTTGCAGTCAAATTTTATAACCGTGTCAAATCATAAAAACGTTAATGCGCTCACAGCCGGTGGGGTTCTAGTAAGTTTAGGGATAGTTTTTGGAGACATTGGTACGTCACCTCTATACACCTTAAAAGCAATTTTCAAAACTGCAAAAGAAATAGCTGAAGGACCAAGTGGGGTAGCAGGAAATTATATTACTCCAGCTCTAGTGCTTGGAGCACTGTCTTGTATATTCTGGACATTGACTTTGCAAACTACCATAAAATATGTAATTATTACGCTAAGAGCTGATAATAAAGGTGAGGGGGGTATTTTTTCTTTGTATTCTTTGGTACGCAAAAAAGCAAAATGGTTAGTAATTCCAGCCATTATTGGGGGGGCAGCACTTTTAGCCGATGGGATGATTACGCCCAGTATTACAGTAACATCTGCAATTGAAGGGTTAAAATTGAAGTTTCCAACGGTACAAGTTGTTCCAATTGTAATTGCCATTATTGCATTGCTTTTTATTATCCAACAGTTCGGAACAAATTTAGTGGGCAAGCTTTTTGGGCCAATCATGTTTTTATGGTTTGCTGCGCTTGGTATTGCAGGGTTAGGGCAAGTAATTCATGATCCGTGGATTTTTAAAGCATTAAATCCATATTACGCCTATAATTTATTAGTGTCAAATCCGGGGGCATTGGCTATTTTGGGTGGTGTATTTTTATGTACAACAGGAGCGGAGGCCTTATATTCTGATTTGGGGCACTGCGGTAAGGATAATATACGAGTAAGCTGGATTTTTGTAAAAATCATGCTGATACTTAATTACTTAGGTCAAGGAGCTTGGGTATTGAAAAATACAAATTATGATCCGCATAATACAAATCCATTTTTCGAATTAGTACCGCATTCTTTGGTGTTGCCAATGGTAATATTAGCGACAACAGCAGCTGTTATTGCATCTCAAGCCATGATTTCTGGTTCATTTACGCTTATTTCTGAAGCCGTTCGTTTAAATCTTTGGCCAAAGGTTAGAATTAACTATCCAAGTATACAAAAAGGACAACTATATGTGCCTTCTATTAACTGGTTACTGTGTGTTGGCTGTATTATTATTGTGCTGATTTTCAGAAGATCTGATGATATGGAGGGTGCTTACGGTTTAGCAATTAATCTAACTTTCCTAATGACAACTGTGTTAGTGGCAGTTTATATGTTAAGAAAGAAATTCCCGAAATATATAATCGTAATCTTTGTAGTTATTTATGGATTGATTGAATTTTCTTTCTTGGCGGGTAACTTGTTCAAATTTGTGCATGGCGGATGGGTAACCTTACTTATTGGATGTGCCTTGTTAAGCGTAATGTGGACATGGTACAACTCAAGAAAGATCAAAAATCGTTTTGTAAAATATGTTGAAATAGAAGATTATTATACCATTTTAACGGAGTTAAGTAATGATGAGTCTGTTCCTAAATTTTCGTCACAACTGGTGTATTTAACAAGTGCAAATTTCAAAACAGAGATCGAATCGAAAATTATTTATTCGATTATTCAGAAAGAGCCTAAACGTGCAGATGTATATTGGTTGGTTCACGTTGATGTAATGGATGAACCATATACAATGGATTATAAAGTGGAATTCTTAATTCCTGGTAAGTTAATTCGCATTGATTTTAAATTAGGTTTTAGAATTGAGCAACGCGTAAATTTATTGTACCGTAAGGTTGTTGAAGAATTAGTGAAAAATGGAGAGGTGGATATTACAAGTCAATACACTTCTTTAAATAAACATAAAATTGCTGGTGATTTCCGGTTTGTATTGTTAGAAAAACATCTTTCTAAATTTACCAATCTGAGTTTTTACGAGCGTAGCATAATGGATTACTATTTCGTTTTAAAACGCTTAAGCTTATCAGAAGTAAGCAGTTTTGGACTAGATTCTAGTTACGTAGATGTAGAAAAAGTACCATTGATTTTTGTTACTCCTGATGATATAGAGTTAAACAGGTTAGCTGTTTAGAAATAGATATAAAAACCTCAGCCAAAAGCTGGGGTTTTATATTAATCAAACAATGCTATCCAACTAATTTATGTCCTAATGGAATCTTTTTGAGGAAATGGATAATTACACAAGAACAAAATAAACAAAGCCCAGTAGTTATAAATATACCAAATTTAGGGGTTAAAATACTGCCATTAATCCCTGCTTTATTTAAATAAAACAACACCAAAATATGTACGAAATAGATCCCAAAGCTATTTCTGTTGATAAAATTCCGAAACTTTAACAGATGTTTATTTTTTAACGTAAACTGTTTAAAGAACAAGAATATTCCTATTGCAGCAATCACTACGTTTAATGAGAAATAAGTATATAAATCTACTATAAATTTGCCTTTTTGACTTGACAAAAGGTAAGTGCCAATTATCGTAAGTAATACGCCAGCAAAAAATATAGAAAAAGAAACCAGCTTGATGTGCTTGATATTTTCAAATTTCATGCTTGATAAATAGTGCCCTAAAACCAAATAGCCGATAAAACCAGAAAAGTATTTGAGATTAAAATCTGGTGTATAATTCGAAATAATTGGTTGAGTTGCTAAAATGGAGATTAGCCAAAGTGCTAAGAAATATAAAATCTCTTTTTCGCTTGCTTTTCTTATCCAAGTGCTAATAATTGGGATAATCAAGTAAATTCCAATTATCATATAAATATACCAAAGATGATAGGCAGCTCCGTTTATTAACTTATCTACAATAAACGTTAAATTGTAATTGTTAGGTTTTTCATAAATAGCATGACAGATGTAGATCGCTGTCCAAAAGGCGAAAGGAATTACAATTCTAACCAATCTGTTTTTTAAATAAGCTTTAAGTGTATGAGCTCTTGGGAGTAAAAGTGCGCCTGTTAGCATTACAAATACCGGAACACAGAATCTTACTAATCCATCATACGTATTTGCCCACCACCAATTAGGCATTGAAATTTTGCCAAATTTAGTAACAAATGGAGCTGCAACATGTAAAAATATAACGCTAATGGTTGCAAAGACCCTTAAATTGTCTAGCCAGGAAGTGTCTTCTTTTTGTTTAAAATCGCTCATCCACGGCAATAACAGATTAATAATTTAATTATTGCGTTGCTGTTGCCCTAATTTACTATGATGAAAACCGTAAGCGAAGTAAACAATTAAACCAACTACCAACCAAATTCCAAAGCCAATCCAGTTCGAAATACCTAACTCGCACATCATGTACAAACAGCTAATTAAACCCAAAACAGGAATTAAGGATAGGTTTTTAGTGATGCAATAGTAGGTAATTACTAAACAAATGATCAAGAAAATCCACATTGGGATTTTGTGTTTAAATAAGCCCCAACCACTTTCATATTTTTTATCAAATGAAATAGATGATTTAGTCATAAACTCATCGTACTGCGCTGGTGTTAAACTATTTAAATAAGCTTCAGCATCTATTTGTTTTCCCTGTAAAACCACGGGGCTTGCGCTGATTTCTTTTTTAACTGTTTCTAATTCTGGAGCAGATAGTGAAGTGATAAACGCCACTGGGCCATTTGTCTTTGTTTTGTTGGTAATGAAAGCAGTAGTTTCTTCTTTGTATTTTGTGAATGCTAATGCTAGTACAGCAATAAATACAATTGGAATTATGAATTTAGAATTAGCATAAGGTATTTTGAATTTCCCTCTTTGTACACCAGGTCTATTTTGTAATACTAAAACACCAGCACAAACCAATACAAAGGCAAATAAAGTACCAATAGAACATAAATCGGTTACAATAGTTAAGTTCATAAATAACGATGGAACTGCTACTACAAAGCCTACTACAATTGTTGCAAAAGATGGAGTTTTATATTTTGGATGTATTTTAGAAAACGATTTTGGTAATAGGCCATCACGGCTCATGCTCATCCAAATACGTGGTTGACCCATTTGGAAAACTAACAATACACTCGCCATTGCAAATACCGCACTTACAGCAATAATACCACTCATCAATTTTAAATCTATTTGATCAAAAACAAATGCTAATGGATCGCCCACGGCTAACGTATCTGATTTTACAATTCCTGTTAATACCAAAGCAATGGCAACGTATAAAACGGTACAGATAATAATGGCCCACATCATTCCTCGAGGTAAATCTCGCTGCGGATTTTTACATTCTTCGGCAGTGGTAGAAATAGCATCAAAACCTATGTAAGCAAAGAATACCGCTGATACTCCTTTCAGTACACCTGATACTCCATTTGGAGCAAATGGATTCCAATTTTTAGTATCGATATAAAAAACACCAACTGATAACACCAATAAAATAACAGCCAATTTAACCACAACCATTGCGTTACTAGCGTTCCTTGATTCCTTCATGCCGCGATAAACCAACCAGGTGATAAATATTATAATACCCAATGCAGGTAAATCTGCCACTAAATGAAAGTTGCCAATTTTTGGAGCAGATGTCCATGCATGATTAGCAATACGAGTAGCATCGTCTAAATTGGCCATGCTTTTCCCTGCACTTACTAAAGCATCCGCATGCTTATGACCATTAAAAGCCGTTAAATAATCCATTGTTGCCCAATCAGGGATATTTATACCGTCTATACCTAATGCCGGTATTCGAATAGAGGAGAGTAGTCCTGTAAAATAATCTGACCAAGAAATAGCAACGGTGATATTACCAATGGCATATTCCATAATTAACGACCAACCAATAATCCATGCGACTAACTCGCCAAAGGCTACATAAGAATACGTGTAAGCACTACCGGAAACAGGAACCATTGAGGCAAATTCTGCATAGGCAAAGGCAGCAAAGCTACAGGCTACCGCTGTAAAAATGAATAAGAAAATAACTGCCGGACCGCCATCTGCACTTGCTTTACCAATGGTACTGAAAATACCAGCACCAATAATAGCCGCAATACCGAAAGCTGTTAAATCTCTTACACCTAATGTTTTATGTAATGAATCTCCGTGATCTCCATACCCTTTTGCAGCATCTTCTAAAATTTTGCTAATGGATTTCTTTCTAAATAGTTTTTCGAACATGTTTGGTTTTTTAATAACTACACTTTTACTAAAAAGGAGTGAAGCGCAATTCTGGTTTAGTTTCTCAAACTTAAAAAATTAAGTTTAAAACTACTGTTCCTAAAATCGTTTTGTTACTTTTTAAATTGATAAAGTCTGTGATGAAGTAAATAGCTAGCAGACTGATAATAAGAAATTGCTTCTTTTTCTAAAGCAGGCGAGGATTTTATCGCAGTGGTGGTAAAATTTGTAGAATCTACAGTAAAAGCCTCTACTTTTTGCTGTGGCGATAGAATAATTAATTGATTTCCTTTATAATAGCCCAAATTTTGATAGGTGCTTATAAATGCTCTCCGCTGATTTGCTGGCGTATTAAATATATCAAATCCGAAAAATTTAGATGTGTAACTTACATTTAACATCCCTAATAAAGTCGGTGGAATATCAATTTGAGAAGTTAATCCACTAAACGTACTTGGTTTTATAATCGATGGAGCATACACAATCATCGGGATGCGATAATTTTTAATGGGTAATTCGGTTTTGCCAGCACTTGAGGCACAATGATCGGCTACTATTACAAATATGGTATTATTGAACCAAGGTTTACTTCTACAATCATTAATGAATTTTCCAATGGCATAATCTGTGTATTTCACTGCTCCAGAACGCCCAGTATGCGAAGGAATATCTATTCTTCCCTCTGGATACGTATATGGACGATGATTAGAAGTAGTCATGATTTGACTGAAAAATGGTTTTTTTAACTTGTAATTTGCATCAAAAGTTTTAACAGCTAAAGTGAATAAGTCTTCATCAGCTACGCCCCAAATGTTTTCGTAGTGGATGTCTTTTTCATTTGTAATGGCAGAACGATCAATTACATCATATCCGTTATTGCTAAAAAAGTAATTCATGTTATCGAAATAACCATAGCCGCCATATAGATATTGAGTAGTATAGCCTTTGCTTCTTAGCACATTCCCTAGCGAAAATCTGCCTTCGTTATTTGGTCTTTTCACTTCAGATTGTCCAGGAGTAGGAGGAAGACTTAACGACAAAGCTTCCAATCCGCGAACGGTTCTTGTACCAGTAGCGAATAGATTTGAAAAGAATAAACCCTGATTGGCTAAACTATCTAAATTAGGTGTAATGTGTTCCGTGTTGCCAAACCTCGAAAGGAAATCGCCACTTAAACTTTCCACGCTAATCATAATTAGATTATAGTTCTTTTGATCTCCAGGATAGGTGATTGTCCTTGTAATTGAAGTTGAAGAATCACTTTGAAATTGACTGTTACTACTTAAAAAATCTTTTTTAACTGTACTGAAAATAGCATTCACAGAATCAGTTTTATAAAATTTATCGTAATCTAATTGGTTGTTGATAAAGGCTGCTCCAAAATCATACATACCGTTTCCAGAAAGCTCTGAGGCGTATTGATTTTTACTAAATTGTTTTGCGCCATTGCTGCCAAATAAAAATACCAAAATAGGCAAAAGCAATAAAATAAGTGCTATTAATGTTCTGTATTTAAATGATATTCTGTTGGTTACTTCTGCTTTGATGTATTTTTTTGTCAATAATAAAACTAAAATACTCAACACAAAAATCCCAATTATTAACTTTACAATAGGGTACGATTGCCAAATATTGCCAACTACTTCTGTTGTATAAATAAGATAATCTACCGCAATAAAATTATAGCGAGTTGAGAATTCATCCCAAAAAAACCATTCAGAAACTGCATTAAAAACAAGGATGGTAAATGCTAAAAGACACAAGCCGTATAATATGAACCGATGCCATTTTTTAAAATAGATTTTATTTGGTACCAACCATAGATACAGTACAAACGGGATGAGAAAAAATGTACTCATCAATGTATCATTCACTAAGCCAATTAAAAAAATGCCTATAATTTGAAGTGGATTAGTGTCTAATTGGCTAAACGATTTGATAAAAAGAACAAGTCGTGTTAAAAAAGATACAGAAATAATAAATAGATATACGATTGCCAATAGTTTAAAACGAGTGGCAAATATTTTCTTAAGCATGAGATAAGCTTCGTTTGGTTATACGAATGTGCAAAATTAGATTTAAATTCTGAAGAAATTCTGAATACATCATTCAATAAGTTTCTTTAATGTTAAATCCTTTATGAGTTAAAGCTGCCGTCAAATATAGTTCATTTACCCATAGCTTCTTCGGAGTTTGTTCGGAGCTTCTTCGGAGTTCGTTCGGAGTTACATCGGATAAACCCGACTAAAGTCCGAATAAGCTCCGAATGATATGTGAACTAAATAAGTACTGTTTTTGTCGTTCTATTAAAATAATGCTTCAATAATTAACTATTAGTTAAATCATCTCCATAAAAAAAGCCAAGCTATTTGGCTTGGCTCTTAAAAATAAGATTCGCTGACTATCCCAATTTATTCAATTCTTCTTTTACAAATGTGGCTAGTTCTTTTACGTAATCAGCACTGAAATCAAATTTAATTCCTGCAGTTTCGTAAATTTCATTCATAGGTTTAGTGTAACCTAAACTTAAAGCCGCTAAATATTGCTTTAATGCTTTATCTGGATTTTCTTTGTAATTTTTCCAAACAGCAATGGCACCTAATTGAGCAATGGCATATTCGATATAATAAAAAGGGACTTCAAATAAATGCAATTGTTTTTGCCATAGATTACCAAATTGTTGTTCAAAACCTGTCCAATCTGCAAAGCCAGCACCAAAACGAGTATAGATTTGTTTAAAGGCAGTTTCTCTATCGGCTGCATTATGATTAGGATTGGTGTAAATCCAATGTTGAAATTGATCAATTACTGCAACCCAAGGTAGGGTTTTTAACACATCAGCCAATTGCTCTTTTTTAGCACGATTTAATTCTTCTTCGTTATCGAAATAAACATCCCAATTGTCCATAGAGATTAATTCCATGCTCATCGATGCTAATTCAGCAACTTCTGATGGGCAATGTTTAAAATCATTTAATTCTAAATTGGCTGTTAAAAAAGTATGTATCGCATGGCCACCTTCATGAACCATTGTGGTTAAATCGCGTAAAGAATTTGCCGAATTCATAAAAATAAATGGCGCACCTGTTTCTGCTAACGGATAATTGTAACCCCCTGGAGCTTTTCCCATTCTGCTTTCCACGTCAAAAAGCCCATTTGCTTTCATAATGGTCAATTTTTCTCCTAAAGATGGGTTTATGGCTGTAAAACAAGAAATGCTTTTATCAATTAATTCTTGTCCATTATTAAATGGTTTTAACATTGGTTTTCCGGTAGTGCTTACTTCCATATCCCAAGGTTTTAAGGTGTCTAAACCTAAAGCTGCTTGTCTTTTTTCTGCTTGCTCTCTTAAAACTGGAACAACTTCCTTTTCAATCGCCTCTGCAAAATCGTAACAATCTTTTGGCCTATAATCGAAACGACCTAAAGCTTGAAACATGTAGTCTCGGTAGTTTTCAAATCCTGCGTTTAAAGCAACCTTATGGCGCATAACAACTAGTTCATCAAACAAAATGTTCAATTCGTCCTTAGCTGCTAAACGACATTGTTGAATGGTTTCCCAGGCATTTTGTCTAACGCTTCTATTGGTATCCTTTAAAAAGTTCGCTGCTTGTTCTAATGTATATTCTTGATCGTTTATCGTAACGCTCATGGCACCAGTAATGCCTTGGTATTTTTGTTGAGTTACTTGTAATTGCGTAAAAAGCTCAATGTTTTCTTCGCGATATAACTCTAACGCTTTTTTAACTGCACGGATATAGACAAAATATTTCTCTTGATCTAATTGGTCTATAAATGGACTTTCGCTAAATTTCTTATTCAAGTCATTAGCTATTGGCGAAATTTTAGGTTCAATTTCTGTTGCGAAATACTGAAAATCTTTCACTAAATTTTCATTAGCCGTATCGCAACTCATCTTAATATAGCGCCACGCAAAATCTTCTTCAAGCGCAGCTTCTAATTCGCTTTTATCTTTTAACCATTTTTCCAATTCTTCCACACTGTGGATTTCTCTTTTTACAAGCTCATCTAAAATTGGAGATAGACTTTCCCATTCCATTTTTAAATCTTGAGGAATGTACGTTCTGGTTTTCTTAGGTATGATTAAGTTATTCATTATTAAAAAGTATGTGTTCTTAAAAAAGCATCAATTAAAAAGCAAAGTGCAAAAATGACAGATGCAAATCCATTTGTAGTTGCAAAAGCCCGATCAACTTTACTGATATCTGTTGGTTTAACTAGCAAATGCTGATAGGTTAACATGGCACAGAAAAATAAAATCCCAATATAATATACCCAACTAAATTCAGCAAAAAACAAAGGTAATATCACGCATAATGCGGAAAAAACATGTAATACAACTGATAAACGCAACGCATTTTTTATGCCAAGTGCAGCAGGGATAGAGTGTAAGTTTTCTTCACGATCAAAACTTTCATCTTGCAATGCATAAATAATATCGAACCCGCTTACCCAAAATAAAACAGCGAAGGAATAAAATAATGGAACAATATTAAATGCCCCTGTAACTGCAATGTAGGCTCCAATTGGTGCTAAGGCAAGCCCTAAGCCTAAAACTAAATGGCATAATGCTGTAAAACGTTTGGTGTAACTATAAAAAAGCACCACAAATAAAGCCACAGGCGATAAATACAAACACAATGGATTGATAAAAGCTGTTGCAATGACAAACAAAATGCAGTTAACGATGACGAATGTAAGTGCTTCGCTTGCAGAAACTTTACCAGCAGGAATATCTCGCATGACAGTACGTGGATTTTTTGCATCAATATTGCGATCTAAATAGCGATTAAATGCCATTGCCGCATTGCGGGCAAACACCATACATAAAATTACCAAGGCTAATAAATACCAATTAAATGGATTTTCGGTGGTAGTAACGCCTAAAAAGAAACCAATTAAGGCAAAAGGCATTGCAAATATGGAGTGTGCAAATAATACGAGTGAAAAGTATTTTTTCATTTATCTTAAGTTTATCGTCATTGCGAGGTACAAGGCAATCTTACAACTAAGGTTTGAATTGCATTAAGATTGCTTCGTGCCTCGCAATGACAGAGCAATTTTTACTGCCAATATAAAACTGATTCAACTTTGGCAAAGTTAATAACAGAATGCAAAAAACTTTGTCAAAGTTTCGTAGTCAATTAGTATTCGTTCTTGTTGGCGCTATAAAACTGTGGGTCGATAATTGGTTTTACAAAGTCTTCATTTACTTCGCCAATAAACCCTAAAACTTTATCTCTGCCTTGTCCTTTTTCTGCTGAGGTAATAAAAAATGGAGGAACTTCTTCAAACCAACCCAACAAAGCTTTATTAAATTTCGCAACGTTTTGGTCAGTTTTTGGTCCGGATTGTTTATCTGCTTTTGTATAGACTAGTGCAAAAGGAATTTGGCATTCGCCAAGCCAAGAACAAAATTCTAAATCGATCTTTTGAGGCTCTAAACGACTATCTATCAATACAAAAACGCATTGTAAACTTTCTCTTTTAGTTAAATAGTTTCTAATGAATTTCTCCCATTTTTCTCTGCTACTTTTACTTACTTTAGCATAACCATAACCAGGCAAATCTACAATGTACCATTTTTCGTTAATTAGAAAGTGATTAATTAATTGCGTTTTTCCGGGTCTTTGAGATGTTTTTGCTAAACCTTGTACATTCACCAACATATTAATTAGTGATGATTTACCAACGTTAGAACGACCAATAAAAGCATATTCGGGCATTTCTGGTAGTGGTAAAGCAGAAACTTTGGTATTACTAACAACAAAAGTGGCAGATTTTATAATCATAGCGCAAAGGTAATAATAAAGTTTGCAGTTGATAGTTTTCAGTTCACAGTTCAAATCGCACATCTTCAATTACAATTTATATCTTTGACACATAATTATGAATCAAGAAGTAACTCCATACTCAGGTACAGCAACTAAAAAAGAACAAGTAGCTACAATGTTCAATAACATTTCTGGCACTTACGATTTTCTAAATCACTTTTTATCATTAGGTATAGATATCATTTGGCGTCGTAAGGCGATAAGAGAATTGTCTGCTATACAACCCAGAATTATTTTAGATGTAGCAACTGGTACGGGAGATTTTGCTTTCGAATCGATTAGTATTTTGCATCCTGATAAAATAATTGGGGTAGATATTTCTGAAGGAATGTTGGAAGTAGCTAAAAAGAAAATTAAAGAACGTAATCTTGGTCACATTTTTTCTGTACAATTAGGAGATTCAGAAGGTTTACATTTTGAGGATAACACCTTCGATGCGATTACGGTAGCATTTGGTGTACGTAATTACGAAAACTTAGAAAAAGGTTTAGCTGATATGCTTCGAGTTTTAAAACCAGAAGGGAAAATTGTAATTCTAGAATTCTCAAAACCTAAAGTTTTTCCAGTAAAGCAAGGTTATAATTTCTATTTTAAATACGTTACACCATTCTTTGGTAAGTTATTTTCTAAGGATGACAGAGCATACACGTATTTGCCAGAATCGGTTGCCGCTTTTCCAGATGGGAAATCATTTACGACTTTGATGGAAAAAGTTGGTTATAAAAATACCAAACATCGCCCTTTAACGTTTGGTATAAGTGCTATTTATACCGGTATTAAATGAGAAAAAAACTAACGCTCCTATTACTAGTCTTTTTAACAGTAAGTAACTTTGCGAAGGCTCAAAATTGGGGTGGAGGAATTGATGATGAGAATTTTAACTTCGGATTTAGTTTTCAATATATCTCATCAGAATACAAAATTCTTAAAAAAGTAGATTGGAGAAATCCCTATTTCGATACTGGCTTAGGCAATTACGTTACAGATTCGTTATCTGCTATTTCTTCCCCAACATCTGTTGGCTTTGGAATTGGGTTTGTTGTTAATACTAGAGTGAACAATAATGTAGATGTTCGTTTTACACCAACATTGGTTTTTAACGACAGATTGATTAATTACTATTATGTTGAACCTGGCATCTACAATCCTGGAAATCCATTAATTCAAAAAAAGTTTCAAGCCACAATGATTGATCTTCCGCTAGGTTTAAAAGTTAAATCAGATCGGATGATGAATTTTAGAGCATATATGTTGGGCGGATTAAAATATTCAATTGATTTAGCATCTGGTAAAAAAAATAACGATGCTTCGGCTGCGCCAATAGATAAATTGATAAAGAACAATAAGAACTTTTTGTCGTACGAAGCAGGCATCGGTTTCGATATTTACTTCGAATGGTTTAAAATGTCGCCAGAGTTAAAAATGTCGTACTCGTTTAAAGATATTTTAAAACACGATAACACACCTTATGCTAATCCAATAGATAAAGCTAAACTCAGACATTTTACTTTCAGTTTATTTTTCGAGTAAGTTCCGCAGTCAAAAATTTATACCTTTGTTAACATCAAATAAATTAACAAATGGCTAAAATTGCATTAATTACTGGTGCAAGCTCAGGTATTGGCGAGGCTTGCGCACACCTTTTCGCTCAACAAGGTTATCACCTTATCCTGTTAGGAAGAAGAGAAAATTTGCTAGAAAAGATAGCACATCATTTGGCGGATAAGTACGCAATAGAAGTGAAAAAAATTCAGGCTGATGTGAGAGATAAAGAAAACATCAATTATGTGTTAGAAACACTTCCTGCTGCTTGGAAAAACGTTGACGTATTGATAAATAACGCAGGTTTAAGTCAAGGTTTAGATCCTATTGATAAAGGTAATACTGATGATTGGGATACCATGATAGACACAAATATTAAAGGTTTATTGTATGTTTCCAAAGTAGTAAGTAGTTGGATGGTGGAGCAAAAAAAAGGTCATATCATTAATATCGGTTCTATTGCAGGCAAAGAAGTTTACGCTAATGGAAATGTGTATTGTGCTACAAAACATGCAGTAGAGGCTTTAAATCAAGGGATGCGGATCGACCTTTTACCTCATGGGATAAAAGTTACGGCAATTCATCCAGGTATGGTAGAAACGGAGTTTTCTATTGTGCGTTTTAAAGGTGATGAGAGTAGAGCAAAAAAAGTATACGATGGTTTTGAACCTTTAATTGCACAAGATATAGCAGAAGCGATTTGGTTTGCCGTAAGTCGTCCACCACATGTAAACATTAACGATATGTTAATTATGCCAACTGCCCAAGCAACTGCAACAACTGTAAAGAGAGATTAAACAAGGTTGGTTAGTTGTTTTGGTGTTAGTTTTTAGGAAATCTAAGACAATACCTAACAAAGAAAAAAACCAAAAAACAAATAAGAAAATGATATCAACAACAATAGATCAAGAAATAAAACAAGCCATGTTGGCTAAAGATCAAGCAAAGCTTAGAGGTTTAAGAGCTATTAAAGCGGCTTTGTTATTGGCAAAAACAGAAAAAGGTCATGCTGAAGAAATTTCTGAAGATGCTGAGATGAAAATTTTGCAAAAATTGGTAAAACAACGTAAAAAGTCTGCCACTATTTATAAAGAACAAGGTCGTGAAGATTTATATACAGTTGAGCAAGAAGAAATTGATGTAATCAGTCAGTTTTTGCCACAGCAACTAGAACAGGCTGATATTGAAAAAATAATAGCAAGAATTATCTCAGAATCAGGCGCTACATCAATTAAAGAAATGGGTAAAGTAATGGGTTTAGCAAATAAAGAATTAGCTGGTAAAGCCGATGGAAAATTAATTGGTGAACTTGTAAAAACACAATTAGGATAATCATTTTCCTAGTTGAGTTTGATCTTTTTCTTAAAAATATCAGATTAATTGCCATAATTTAATTTTACTCTATTAACTTAGTAGCACATACCAAACATCATAACACTATATATGAAATACGAAGTAATTGAAGAAGACGGGTTTAAGTACATTCAAGAAGGCGAAGGAGAAACCTTGGTATTACTTCATGGGCTAATGGGCGAGTTGAGTAATTGGGAGCCGGCTATAGATCATTTTAAAAAGAACTATCGTGTTTTGGTGCCAATTTTACCAATTTATGATTTGCCTTTACTTACCCTTGGTGTGAAAAGTCTTTCTAAATATATACACCGCTTTTTGAAATTTAAAAAGTTAAGTCAGGTGGTATTAATTGGAAATTCATTAGGCGGACACGTAGGTTTGGTTTTTACAGCTGCTCATCAAGAATTTGTGAAAGCTTTGGTATTAACAGGAAGTTCTGGCTTGTATGAAAATGCATTTGGAGGCTCATTTCCACGTAGAGGAAGTCGTGATTATGTAAAAGAAAAAGTAGAATATACTTTTTATGATCCTGCAACTGCTACAGATGAATTAGTTGATGAAGTGTTTAAATCTGTAAATGATCGTTCTAGAGTAATTCGTATTTTAGCATTGGCCAAATCGGCTATACGCCACAATATGAGTAAGGAATTATCAAGAATAACAATTCCAGTATCTCTAATTTGGGGTAAGCAAGATAAAATCACTCCACCAGATGTGGCAGTTGAATTTCATGAACTTTTACCTAATTCAGAATTAAACTGGATTGATAAATGTGGGCATGCCCCAATGATGGAAAGACCAACAGAATTTAATGCGTATTTAGATACATTTTTGAATAGGATTTTATTAAAATAATGTTTGCAGTAGAACTCATATCTAACGTAATACCTCCACTAAAAACTTCCGATAGTGTTCGGAAAGCTTTAGAAAGGATGAGTGAGTTTAAATTGTACCATTTACCTATTGTAAATGAAGCACAATTTTTAGGACTAGTTTCTGAAGATGAGCTGATAGAAGTTAGAGATCAGGATACCCCACTTGGTAGTTTGTCTCTAACCATCATGAATCCCTTTGTTTTTGAAGATTCGCATATTTACGATGTGATACGATTGTTTAATCAATTGCAATTATCATTAGTACCGGTATTGGATCAACAGAAAAATTATTTGGGTGTGGTTTCTATCAATAATTTGCTAGAATATACCGCAGATACCTATGCTGTAAAAGAACCAGGTGGAATTATTGTTTTATCTATCAGCAATAGAAATAATTCATTGGCTCACATGGCACAAATTGTAGAGGCAGATAATGCACAGATTTTATCATCGTATGTAAGCTCTTTCCCTGATTCTACACGACTAGAAATTACCTTAAAAATAAATAAAACAGAACTTTCGGGTATCATTTCATCTTTTGAAAGATATAATTATGAAGTTAAAGCTGTTTTTAATAATACGCAAAACGACGATGGTTCAGCAGATAGATTCAATTCTTTTATGAACTATTTAAACGTATAAAGCTTAATGAAAATAGCAATTTACGGTAGAGATTTTAACGATAGCGTTTTACCTTTTGTACAAGAAGTATTTGATGCTTTAGCGAACTATGAAGTAGAGATTTCAGTTTACTTAAAGTTTAACAATTTTATACGGAACAAAGTAAATCTTCCTTCAAATATTCATACTTTTTCTAACCACAAAGAATTATTAAATGCAGCAGATGTGCTATTAAGCTTAGGTGGCGATGGTACATTATTAGATACATTGGCTTTAGTTCGCGATTCTCAAATTCCAGTAATTGGGATAAATTTTGGACGCTTAGGTTTTTTAGCAAGTATCAATAAAAATGAAATTAAAAATGCGATTGAAGCATTGGTTAAAGGGGAGTATTCATTAGATAAAAGGAGTATTTTAAATTTAGAATCTCAAAACAATTTATTTGGAGATGAAAACTTTGCTTTAAATGACATGACCATCCACAGAAGGGATAATTCTGCAATGATGATTATTCATGCATTTATGAATGGCGAATTTATTAACTCATACTGGGCAGATGGCTTAATTATAGCCACACCAACTGGTTCTACCGCTTATTCTTTGAGCTGCGGTGGACCAATTATATTGCCAAACGCACAAAATTTTGTAATAACACCGGTTGCACCTCATAATTTAAATGTAAGGCCAGTTATAATTCCTGATGATGTTCAATTAACCTTCGAAATTGAAGCTAGAAGCACAAAATTCCTTCTTTCATGTGATTCGAGAACAGAAACTGTCGACAGATCTGTTAAAATTACCATCAATAAAGCCAAATTTAATATCAATCTTATCCGCCTTAACAATGAAAGTTACCTTACTACGTTAAGGAATAAATTACTTTGGGGTATTGATACCCGTAATTATTAAAATGCGGTATATAAAAGCAGTCTTAATTTTCGTAATCTCATTAGCTTTAAGCATATCAGTTCTCGCTCAGCGAGCAGAAATTGGTGTAAATGCTGGTGGCGCAGGTTATTTAGGAGATCTCAATCAAAATAACCCAATAAAAATTAGCGGCATTTCTGCAGGAGCTTTCGGTAGGATAAATTTCAATCCTTATTTAGGACTTGGTTTGCATTATACCTATGGTGAAATAAAAGGTGATGATTTGAAATCTTCAAATGAACAGTTCCAACAACGGGCTTTAAATTTTAATACTTCTATTCATGAAGTGAGCTTATTAGCAAACCTTAATTTTTTTGATATTTATTCTGCGAGCTCCAAACGTAAATTAACGCCATATATTTTTGCTGGTGTTGGTGGCTTTTATTTTAACCCAAAAGCAACTTATGATAATGTAAAGTATACCTTGTCAGATTATACAACTAATGCAAAGAAGGATGGAACTCCTGTGACCTATAAACAATATGCTATTTCAGTTCCATATGGAGTAGGAATTAAATATAAATTGACAGATTATTTAACGCTATTTTCAGAAATAGGCTATAGGACAACGTTTACAGACTATATTGACGATGTTGGAGATTATTATTACTTAAATACTATGCCTAGCTCTCCTGGAACTTCAAGATATTTTCCGCCATATAATGCTTCAACAGCTGCAAGTGTTGGTGTTCCAGGTACTCAACGAGGAGATTTAAGAAAAAGAGATACCTACATGTTTGTAAGTATTGGGATATCTTATACCTTTGTGAGCCAAAAATGCTTTACTTTTTAGGGCGCCGATAATACATTAATGGGATTTAAAGAACAAATAGATATTAAACGCTTACCAGAGCACATTGCCATTATTATGGATGGTAATGGGAGATGGGCAAAAAATCAAGGTAAATTTCGCGTTTTTGGTCATGAAAGTGGCGTATTATCTGTAAAAGATATTGTTGAAGGTTGCGTGGACATTGGCGTAAAATACTTAACGGTATATGCTTTTTCTACAGAAAACTGGAACCGTCCAGTAGATGAGGTAAACGCTTTAATGGAATTGTTAATTTCTACCATTAATGAGCAAGCCGAAACTTTAAATAAGAATAACGTAAGGTTAAATGCCATTGGTGACTTAAAATCATTACCACAGAAATGCATTGATGATTTAGCTAACGTAATGGAAATAACTAGCAAAAACACCAAATGCACCTTAACATTAGCCCTAAGTTATAGTGCAAAATGGGAAATAATTGAAGCTGCTAAAAAATTAGCGCAACAAGTGCAAGAGCAAAAAATAACTGTAGACGATATTAGTGAAGAAGCCTTTGCTGCTCAATTAACTACTGCTCAAATACCAGATCCAGAGTTAATGATCCGTACCAGCGGAGAGCATAGAGTAAGCAATTTTTTATTATGGCAACTTGCTTACACCGAATTGTATTTTACCGAAACTTTATGGCCTGACTTTAGAAGAGAACACCTTTTTGAAGCCATAGTAGATTACCAAAAACGCGAACGTCGCTTCGGGAAAATTAGTGAACAATTGAACTAATTTTACTTTTAACACTTTTTAACATGTGTTTAAATTAACTTAGCAACGTTTTTTAGATTGTAAATGAAAAGAATATACCAACTCATATTTTTGTTATTGATTGGCTTGCCAACACTAGCTCAGATCCGTACACAACCTGCACCTGCAGCACCTTCCTTAAAAGTTCAAGGCTTAAATATCGATTATTTTAGCCCGAAAGAATATGTAATTGGTGGCACAACTTTAACAGGAACTCAATACCTTGATAAAGAAGTAATTATTACACTTTCTAAACTGACCAAAGGAGAGCATGTTATTTTGCCAGGAGAAGCAACTTCAAATGCAATTAAAAACTTATGGGCCCAAGGCTTATTTGATGATGTACAATTATTTGTAACCAAAATAAATGCAGATACAGTTTATTTTGATATTGAAGTGGTAGAACGTCCACGCCTAAGTTCGTTTGAATTTATTGGTGTTAGCAAGTCACAAAAAACTGATATTGGTGAAAAATTAGCTGATAAAGCTGGCAAAACCATTATTAACGATAACTTATACAATACTACAAGATCTATCATTAATAAATACCTATTAGATAAAGGGTATTTTTATACCACAATTGATTTTAAATCTAAACCAGATCCTAATCAAGAGAATAGCGTTATTCTTCAAGTATTAATTAATAAAGGTAAAAGAGTAAAAGTTCACGAAATTACATTTACTGGCAATAAAGATTTTAAATCATCAAAACTTAGGAAATACCTTAAAAAGACAAAGCAACAAGCTTTTTATAAAGTATTTGGTAGTGGTAAATTCAACAAAGAAAAATACGAAGAGGATAAACTGAAATTAGTTGCTAAAATGCAAGAAAAGGGTTACAGAGATGCAACCATTTTAAAAGATAGCATTTATAAGTACAATGATAAATCTATCGGCATTAAACTAGATGTTTATGAAGGTCCTAAATATTATTTCGGTAACATTAATTGGGTGGGTAATGCAAAATATACAACTGCATACCTAGAGAAAGTATTAGGTATTGAAAAGGGAGAATTATTTAGCGAAGAAAAATTAGAAAAGAAATTACGTGGTAGTGCCAATGGTGATGATGTTTCTAGTGTTTACTTAAACGATGGATATTTAACCTTTAACATTGATCCGGTACAAACTAAAATACACAACGATACAGTAGATGTAGAGATGCGTATTTATGAAGGTCCACAATATACTAACAACAAAATTACCATTGAAGGAAATACCATTACTAACGATAGAGTTGTTTTGCGTGAAATCCGTACTAAACCAGGAGAAAAATTCTCTAAAGAATTATTGGTAAGAACTGTACGTGAAATTGGTGCATTAGGTAACTTCGATGAATCTAAAACTAATCCAGTTCCAAAACCTAACCCTGCAGATGGTACTGTAGACATTGTATATCATGTAGAAGAAAAACCTTCAGATCAAATTGAATTATCAGGTGGTTTTGGTGGAGGCCGTGTAATTGGTACATTAGGTTTAACTTTCAATAATTTCTCTTTAAGGAATTTATTTAATGGTGAAGCGTACAAACCACTACCAAAAGGTGATGGTCAAAAATTAAGCTTACGTGGACAAACAAATGGTAAATATTACCAATCGTATAGTTTCTCATTTTCTGAGCCTTGGTTTGGTGGTAAAAAACCAATCAGTTTTGGATTGAGTGCATTTACATCATTACAGTCTAATGGTTTAACTGCAGCAGATGCTAGTTATCAGAAGATTCGTTTAAATGGAGTATCTATTAGTTTAGGTAGAAAATTGAAATGGCCAGATAACTGGTTCTCATTAGTTCATAGTGTGAATTTAAACCAATACATTTTAAATAACTACCCAGGTTACTTATTTAGTACTGGTACTTCTTACAACTTGAATTTAACACAAGAAATTGCAAGAGATTCTAGAAACGGAAGTCAGATTTTCCCTACTGGAGGTTCTTATATTAAATTTACAATACAAGCTACACCACCTTATTCATTATTAAATAATGTGAACTATAAAATAGCTTCAGATAAATTACGTTACAAGTTTACCGAATACCACAAATGGAAATTTGAAGCGCAGTGGTTTGAGACATTAATTGGTAAATTGGTATTTAAAGGACAAGCACAGTTTGGTTTCTTAGGAACCTATAATAGTGCGGTTGGAGAATCGGCATTTGAACGTTTTAAATTAGGAGGAGATGGTATGCAAGGTTTTGATTTCTTACAAGGTTCTGAGTTAATCGCTATGCGTGGTTATTCAAACAACTCAGTTATCCCGGTAGGTTCAAACCCAACTATAGCACAAAGCTCTGGAAGTCCAATTTTTAATAAATATGTAATGGAATTAAGATATCCAGTAATATCATCTCAACAAGCAACAGCGTTTATGACGGTATTTGCAGAAGGTGGTAACACATGGAATAAGTTTAGCGATTTTAATCCGTTTAATGTGAGACGTTCGGTTGGTGTTGGTGCAAAAATATTCTTGCCTATATTTGGTTTATTAGGTATTGATTATGGATACGGGTTTGACAAAATACCTGGTATTCCAGATGCGAATAAAGGTCAGTTCCACTTTAGCATTGCGCAACAACTCGGAGGATTTAATTAATTTGCATCTATCAACTATGAAAAAATATATATTAGCTAGCTTTTTACTTCTAATTGGATTAGGGGCATCAGCACAAAAGTTTGCTTATGTGGATACGGAATACATCCTTAAGCATTTACCGGAATATAAATCTGCATTAAGTCAATTAGACGGATTATCTCAACAATATCAAAAACAAGTTGATGATAGTTTTAGTGAAATTGATAAAATGTACAAAGCGTATCAGGCAGATCAAGTTTTACTAACAGATGATATGCGTAAGCGCAGAGAAAATGATATTATTGAAAAGGAAAAGAAAGCTAAAGAATTACAGCGTCAAAAATTTGGGCCAGAAGGAGAACTTTTTCAAACACGTACAAAACTGTTAAAGCCCATTCAAGATAAGGTATCAACTGTGATTGGGGAAACAGCGAAGAACAAATTTATTGACTTTGTATTTGATAAAAGCAGCGAATCTACCATGATGATTTACGCAAGTAGCAATTATGATATTAGTAATGACGTTATTACTAGGTTAGGTTATAAACCTGGTACACTTGTAAAATAGAAACAAAACATATAAATTATAAAACAATTATTAAGTAAAATAGAAAAATGAGAAAGTTAATTAACGTATTTTTTGTTGCAGCTGGATTATTGCTTACTGCGAATGTTGCGAATGCTCAACAAAAATTTGGTCACCTTAATTCTGATGATATTTATGCGAATATGCCAGAAGCTAAAAACGCACAAACTACATTAGAAACATTGGCGAAAACAAAACAAGCTGAAATTGATAAAATGATAGCTGAATATCAGACTAAAGCTTCAGCTGCAGAAGCAAAACAAAAAACTTTAAGTGAGGCTAATAAAGATGTAGTTATTAAAGAACTTCAAGCTGCACAAACAGATTTGCAAGATCTTGAGAAAAGAATTGGAGAGGCTCGTACTAAAGCGACTAATGATGTGCAAGCTAAACAAGGAGAATTATTCCCTCCAATTAACCAAAAATTAGCTAGTGCAATGAGCGCTGTTGCTAAAGAAAAAGGCTTAGCTTATGTTTTCGATACGTCAGTAGCTCAAGGTTTTAATAACTTAGTTTATTTTGATGGTGGCGAAGATATTACTGCTGCAGTTAAAACTAAATTAGGTATTTCTAATACTCCTGCGGCTACAAAACCAGCAGCAACACCAGGTAAAAAGAACTAATTAGATATAATTTAATATCTTTAGCGGAACTGAGTTTAATACTTAGTTCCGCTTTTTTTATTGTTTGAATGTTGGAATTTTAACGTTGGAATGTTTTGGATCCAGAACATTCCAATTTTTCAGCCTTCCAACCTTACAAGTATATTATGGATAACATCGGTTCAATTGGGGTTTTCGATTCGGGTTTTGGCGGACTGACCGTATTTAAATCTATTGCCGAAAAACTTCCAACCTATAATTATATTTATCTGGGTGATAACGCTCGTTCTCCTTATGGTGATCACTCTTTTGAAACCGTTTATCAATATACCCTAGAATGTGTTGAGTGGCTTTTCGCACAAGGTTGTCCGTTAGTTATTTTGGCTTGTAATACAGCTTCCGCAAAAGCGTTGAGAAGTATTCAGCAGTTAGATCTGCCTCAAAAATATCCAAATAACAGAGTTTTAGGCGTAATTAGACCAACCGCCGAAGTTATAGGGGATTTCACCAAGACTAAAAATATTGGTGTTATGGGCACTCGTGGAACCATTAATTCGAATTCTTATCCAATAGAAATTAGTCACTTCTTCCCAACGTTAAAAGTGCATCAGCAAAGTTGTCCAATGTGGGTTCCTATTATAGAGAATGGCGAACATTTAGGAGAAGGAGCAGATTTCTTTGTGAAAGAATACATCCAGCAACTGTTGGAAAAATCATCTGAGATAGATTGTATTTTATTAGCATGTACACATTATCCCTTATTAATTCCAAAAATCGAGCAGCAACTCCCAAAGCATATTCAAGTACTCTCGCAAGGTGAAATTGTAGCGAATAGCTTAGCGGATTATCTCCAAAGACATGCTGAAATAGAAAATAAATTAGCAAAACAGGCTAAGAAAACATTTTACACATCAGGAGATGTTAACACATTTAATGCCCATGCATCTGTATTTTTAGGACAAGAAATCGAAGCTCAAAAAATGAATAACGCACTTTTGCCATAGTTCAAAAATTAACATTCAGATGATCAGAATGTTAAGAATCAGTATATTTCTTGTTAGGTTTTAAAATTTTAAAAGGGTAAATTTGCAGCTCAATCACAATCAATGAGCGATCAGATCAAACACGAATGCGGGATAGCCTTTATCCGCTTGTTAAAACCTCTCTCATACTACCAAGAAAAATACGGTACAGCACTCTACGGCCTCAATAAGTTGTATTTATTGATGGAAAAACAGCACAATCGTGGACAGGATGGAGCAGGTATAGCAACTATTAAATTAGACATGAAACCTGGTAGTCGCTACATTAGCCGTTACCGTTCCATGGCTCAAAATGCAGTGGCTGATATTTTTGGATATGTACAAAATAAATTTGTAGATATTCAGAATGAAACACCGGAATTGATGAAAGATACAGAGTACCTTAAACAAAACGTAAGCTTTATTGGCGAAGTTTTATTGGGTCACTTGCGTTATGGTACACACGGAAAAAATAGCATAGAAAATTGCCACCCTTTCTTACGTCAAAATAATTGGATGACCAGAAATTTAGTGATTGCTGGTAATTTTAACATGACAAATGTTGATGAACTTTTAGAACAATTATACGAGTTAGGTCAACATCCAAAAGAAAAAGCAGATACAGTTACAGTTCTTGAAAAAATTGGTCATTTTCTAGATGATGAAAATCAAGAGCTATTTGACGAATACAAAAAAGAAGGATTATCGAATGTAGAGATCACGCATAAGATATCAGAAAATTTAAATATGGCCAACATCCTTCGTCGCTCTGCGAAAGATTGGGATGGTGGGTATACGATCTCTGGTATTGTTGGTAATGGCGATGCATTTGTTTTAAGAGATCCTTCAGGCATCCGCCCTGCGTTTTATTATGCAGATGATGAAATTGTTGTAGCGGCTTCAGAAAGACCTGCTATACAGACAGCCTTTAATGTTCAAATTAAACAGGTAAAAGAAATTGAACCTGGACATGCATTAATCGTTAAAAAAGACGGTACAGTTACACAAGAAATGTATCGTGAACCTGTAGAAAAAAGAGCATGTTCATTTGAGCGCATCTATTTCTCAAGAGGAAGTGATGCAGATATTTATAAAGAACGAAAAAAACTAGGTGATTTATTAATTCCTCAGGTTTTATCTTCAGTAAAGAATGATTTAAAGAATACGGTATTCTCCTTCATTCCTAATACTGCCGAAGTTTCGTTTTACGGCATGGTAGAAGGGTTACATAATCATGTGAGAGAAATTCAGAAAGATGCGCTGTTAAACCGTAAGGAGAAACTTAATGATGCTGAGCTAGATGAATTGTTGTCGATGTCGCCAAGAGTAGAGAAATTAGCGATTAAAGATGTAAAACTCCGCACTTTTATCACGCAAGATGCGGATAGAGGAGAAATGGTAGCTCATGTGTACGATACTACTTACGGTGTTATAAAAAATCATACCGATACTTTAGTAGCTGTGGATGACTCTATAGTTAGAGGTACAACTTTAAAGCAAAGTATCATTAAGATTATAGATCGGTTACATCCTAAAAAAATCGTTATCGTTTCTTCAGCACCTCAAATTCGCTATCCAGATTGTTATGGAATTGATATGTCTAAGATGGGGCAATTTGTTGCTTTTGATGCGGCAATTCAATTGTTGAAACAACGTGGAATGGAGCATATTATAGAAGAAGTTTATGAGAAATGTAAAGCTTCGTTATTGCTACCTAAAGAAGAAATCGTAAATCATGTAAAAGAGATTTATAGACCATTCCAACAACAAGAAATTTCTGATCAGATTGCTAAAATTATTACCCCAGAAGGAACAGTTGCTGAAGTAGAAGTAATTTATCAAACGTTGGATAACTTACATATCGCTTGCCCTGACCATACCGGCGATTGGTATTTTTCAGGAAATTACCCTACACCAGGTGGTAATAAAGTAGTAAACAAAGCATTTGTAAACTGGAAAGAAGGAAATAACCAGAGAGCGTATTAAAACTTTTAAAGTATCCTATCTGTTATCAATTAAAATAGTTGATGATGAAAAGGATAGTTATATGTATGTTGGTTTTGTTGAACTTTTCTTGTTCAGATTCCAATCAGAAAAAAGTTGACGATGCTATCGCTAAAACAAGCGATAGTCTAGTATCTAAGTTGGATAAGGTAAATGATAGCTTAAAGGGAGTAAAAGAGAAGATTGAAAAAAATATCCCAAAGGTTAAAATAGAAAAGTACCAAGAAATTCCGATTAGTTTACAATGGATAAGTTTTGATAAAACCGGCTCTGCTAAATTAGTAAAAGCAGAAAACAACTGGTACACCCTCAAAGGCGAACAAACCAACGTCAACAATGAATACCTAAAAATTGATGGGAAAATCAGTAGAATTGATAAAGACCATCTGAAATTCATTGGAACAATCATCACTTATATCAAGTATAATAATGGCGGTAAACCATGTGAAAAAACTGGAGAACAAGTTTTCCTGAAAAAGGATAATCGCAGTTATTATAGGTTACAAAATATGGGAAATTGCGAAGGGGGAAGAGTGGTTGATTATGTAGATGTGTACACTATAGATAAATACCTATAACCCTTAATAATATTGATGATAAGTTTTATAGATGAGCCATATAGCAAAGGCAATGATAATAATGCCAGCAATCTTATTTAGCTTCTTTAAAGAGTCCTCTTTTATCCTGTAACGTAATTTACTAGAATAATAACTTTTTAAGCCATCTATGGTTAATTGTGTAGCCATGGCAATAAAAAAGCAGAACAACTTCTCATCAAGTGAATTTAGTTTAGCGGAGATAATTCCACTTACAATAATCCAAAACATGAGGGTAGAAGGTGTTAAAATGCACATCAGAAATCCTTTGAGCAGATAACCTCTTTTGCTCACCTTTATTAGGGTATTGTTTTCGTAATTAATAGAAACCTTTGAGTATAGGTAATAGATACCAACAGCAAATAAAAACAAACCACCTATAATACCAACGTATTTGTCAAAACTTTCCTGATATACTAAGAACTGACTTCCATACAACACCAGTCCAATCAAAATAACATCGCTAATGATTACACCAATCGCTAACGAAAATCCGGCTTTAAACCCTTTTTCGATACTGGTCTTAATCATCGCAAAAAAAACAGGACCAGTTAAGAATGAGGAAATTAGCCCAGCTCCCATGCCCAATAAAATCGCTTCAAACATTAGCCTAACATATTAGTTATGCTAATATGCGACTTTTTAAGCTAAAATCTCTCCATTTTTTGGTTTGATTTTTCATTTAATTTTTTTTAATAGTCTAAACATAACAGTCATATTACTTGCTAAAAGCATCAAATACCAACTGTGTAAAAATTACACTTTAGTAAGCAATAAATTTTATTTATGTTTAACAAACTAAATTTAAAATTAGACTTACTTAAACTCTAAATCCTAGTATGGAACAAAATTCACAAACCAAATGGGGGCAGTTCATTCCCTTAGTTACGGTATTCTTTTTTTGGGGCTTCGTAGCAGCCAGTAATGACATATTAATTCCGGTATTTAAAAAAGCATTTGATTTATCGCAAAGCGAAAGCCAGCTGGTTTCTATTGCATTTTATGTAGCATATACCGTGGGTTCATTAATCTATGTCGGTATTTCGGGCTTAATGAAAAAAGATTTAATTAATACGATTGGATACAAAAACAGTTTAGCCTTGGGACTTACTATTTCTGCTGTGGGGACATTATTATTTTATCCAGCTGCAAATTTAGGTTCATTTCCTTTAATGCTTTCAGGTTTATTTATTGTAGCACTTGGTTTCTCATTGCAGCAAACTGTTGCAAATCCGCTTGCTATTGCTTTAGGGCCAATTAAAACAGGCTCACAACGTTTAACCTTAGCAGGGGGGATTAATAACTTAGGGACTACAATTGGGCCGTTAATTGTAAGTTTTGCTATTTTCGGATCAATATCAAGTGCAACCAACGACGTGAGCATTGAAAGTGTTAAAATTCCATATCTATGTTTAGGCGCTGCATTTTTAGCAGTAGCACTTTTTTTGAAATTATCTCCACTTCCAGATAAACCAGCTTTAGTTGAGGCTAAATTAGACGATGCTTCGGTAAAAGGATCTGCGTTGAAATACCCTCAATTATTGCTAGGTATGATTGGTATTTTTGTGTATGTAGGTGTTGAAGTATCTACAGCAAGTAATTTACCTGCATATATGGAAAAAGATTTAGGTTTTGCGATTAAAGATATTGCACCATACATTTCTTTGTATTGGGCAAGTATGATGATTGGTAGATGGACAGGTGCTGTTGAAGCTTTTACAGATAACGTAGGCACTCAAAAGATTTTAAGATTTATAGCTCCTTATTTAGCTTTTGCTATATTCTTAGGTGTTAATGCTGCATTTGGTCACGATTTACAACCGTTTTATGTATATGCATTAATCATTTTAGTATTAATTATTGCAGATTTCATCAGTAAAGGTAACCCAGCTAGAATGTTATTAATCTTCTCTGGCATTGGAATTTTAGCATTACTAATCGGAATGTTCACTACAGGTATGGTAAGTGTATATGCATTTACAAGTGTAGGTTTATTCTGCAGTACCTTATGGCCATGTATTTTCACACTTGCAGTAAGCGGTTTAGGTAAACATACAAGTCAAGGAAGTAGTTATTTAATTATGATGATTATGGGTGGTGGTATTGTAAGCTGGTTACAAGGTTACGTTTCACAAATTCCATTTATTGGTATTCAATACAGTTACATTGTAGGTATTTTATGCTTTGTATATTTAGCATTTTATGCTTGGAAAGTAAGCGGAATACTTAGAGCGCAAGGAATTAATTTTGATGAAAAGATTTCTGGCGGACATTAAACCGAAATATATTTTATTTAGAGCCCCGATATAATCGGGGCTTTTTTTTTGCTTTTAATCAAACGTTTGCGCAGTTTTTTAGTGCAAGATGCCTTTAATTTTTTCTTATGTTAGATAAAATTTAAACCTAAACTAAACAATGACTTCTATTTCAAACCAAAACAGAACGGCATTATTGCCTATGGTAATTTGCTGTGCTCTGTTTTTCATTTTCGGCTTCGTAACTTGGGCAAATGGCACATTAATCCCTTTCTTAAAACTAGCTTTAAACCTAGAAACAGATTTAAAAGCATTTTTTGTAACCTTCGCTTCTTATATTGCTTACTTTTTTCTCGCTTTACCAAGTTCTTGGATTTTGCAAAAAATTGGTTTTAAAAACGGATTGGTTCTAGGCATGGTCATATTAGGCGTAGGTTCGCTCATATTTATACCCGCTGCAGATAATAGAAGCTATGGTTTGTTTTTAACGGGCATCTTTATTCAGGGTTCTGCGATGGCTTTGTTGCAAACTGCAGTAAATCCATACCTAAGCATTATTGGGCCAATTGATAGCGCTGCTGCACGAATTTCCATTGCGGGTTTGTGTAATAAAGGAGCAGGTGTATTGGTTCCTATTATCTTTGGTGTATTGTTTTTAAAGAACTCGGCAGAAACGACGGCAAAGATTAAGGCAACTACCGATATCAATGCAAAAAATGCAATTTTAGATGAATTATTGCAACGAGTGCATACACCTTACATTGTGTTAGCAGTAGTTTTTGTGCTCTTTGCGGTATTAATTAAGTTTGTCAATCTTCCCGAAGTAGAAGCTGAAGAAGAGGTAATTGATGAAACCAGTAAAGTAAAAGCGAAGTCGAGCATATTTCAATACCCACACTTGTTTTTAGGTGCTTTTGCTATATTCTGTTGCGTAGCTGTAGAAGTGATGGCTGGAGATGGGATTGCAACCTACGGGCGTGAGTTAAATATAAATCCAAATATTGTACGTTTCTCTACTTCTTTCACATTGATTTGTATGTTAGTAGGTTACGTAATTGGAGTTATTGCCATTCCTAAAATTATTAGTCAGCAAATGGCACTACGTAGCTGTGCTGTTTTAGGCGTTACATTAACCTTCGTGTCAGCTTTTTCAACAGGCAATGTATCTTTCTATTCGGTAGCATTATTAGGTTTAGCGAACTCGCTAATGTGGCCAGCCATTTTCCCATTAGGCATTAAAGGTTTGGGAAGATTTACCAAAACAGGTTCTGCAATTATGATCATGGGAATTGCTGGCGGCGCCTTGGTTTTGCCAATTTATGGTTTCTTAAAAGATAGGTTAAATATAGATTTTCAACATGCATTTTTATATACGCTATTGCCAGCTTACCTATATATTATATTTTTTGCAATTAAAGGGCATAAGGCAGGCTTAAAGAAATAAAGAAAGGCAATTACCGAAATAAATTAGCCTTATCATTTAAGGAAAAAACACTAATTTTGAAAGCGCTCTGATATCTTCGGAGCGCTTTTTAATTTACACAAATGGCAAAACAAGCTTTCAACGAAATATTTATGAATTTGGCATCAGATTTAGCTACGCGTTCGCATTGTGTACGGGCACATGTTGGTGCAGTTTTAACAAAAGATACACGGATCATCTCCATCGGTTATAACGGTCCACCAGCGGGTACACATAATTGCGATGAAGAATGGCCAGAAACAGGTTGTGCTAGAGATAGCAAAGGAAGTTGTTCTTTAGCCTTACATGCTGAAGAAAATGCGATTTTGTACGCCGTAAAAAATGGATCGAAGATAGAAGGAGCTACCATTTACACCACACTTTCACCTTGTATTGCTTGTGCTCGATTAATTTTATCCTCAGGAATAAAGAAAGTTTACTTTAAAGATTCGTATGCAGCTTACAAAGGCTTAGCAAGCGATGAAGGTGTAGATTTCTTAGTTCGTTTTGGGGTGAAGGTGATGCAGCATAAAATAGAGGGATAGTAGGCTTTGCTTAGTTAAATATACCTAATCCAAATATTTCGAAAATTCATACGTTAGTACAGTTCCAAACTTCTTTGCAAGGTCATTCATTTTTTCAAATGCTGCTTTATGGATACTATTTGCAATACCACTATGATCAATTCTTAAATAACTGTTTTTAATAGGTACACCTGAAGCATCTACTTCGGTATTTGATTTCCATTTACCGGTCACCGTAATTTTATCGTCTCTACAATCAAAATCAAAGTAGGCAGTCGCTTGATCTTTAACGGAAATGGAACCTGTTTTAATCTGAAATCGATCTTTATCTAAATCTGCAATTTCGATGTTCATTTTTGTCAATAATAATCTAACATCTGTAAAATTTGCATAGGCGGTATTCTTATTTAAAAGGATAATACTATTGGCATTGCTAGGAATTTCTTTTTGGGCAAATGTTGTAAATGGCAATAGTAGGCATAAGAATAGTAATCTTTTCATGGGGATATTCTTAATTTTTAGTTTTGAATAAGATATTAATTTAGTAAGAATAAGTTTTTATCCTAAAGCTACTATTTTTATATCTTTTCTATAAATCCATTAATTTTTACAGGTTAAGTTAGGTAAGATTGGTAGCGAAGGTCTACAATCCCTTTGCCCTTTCAGCTTAAAACGTTATCTTTGCCCATGCTAGAAAAAATCATCATTCTCGATTTTGGTTCTCAGTTTACACAGCTTATTGCCCGTCGCGTTCGCGAACTAAATGTTTACTGCGAAATCCATCCATTTAATCATATCCCTGCCTTAGATTCTACCGTAAAAGGAATTATTTTATCAGGTAGTCCTTATTCTGTTCGTCAAGAAGATGCACCATTTGTAGATTTATCTTTATTTACAGCCTTTCCATTATTGGCGGTTTGTTATGGTGCTCAATTTATTGCACAACAAAGCGGAGGAGATGTTCAAGCTTCATCAACAAGAGAATATGGTAGAGCAAATTTGAACTTTGTAAATAACGCAAATAAGTTATTTAAAGGGATTAACATTGATTCTCAAGTATGGATGAGCCATGGCGATACAATTAAACATGTACCAGATAATTTTGAGATTATTGCCAGCACATCAGAAGTGAAAGTAGCAGGGTATCAAGTAAAAGATACCGATACGTATGCTATTCAATTCCACCCAGAAGTGACACACAGTACAGATGGCAAAATATTATTAGAGAACTTTTTAGTAGATATTTGTGGTTGTTCACAAGATTGGACAGCAGATGCATTTGTTGAAACGACTATTGCCGAGCTTAAAGCTAAAATAGGAAATGATAAAGTAGTTTTAGGTTTATCTGGTGGTGTCGACTCGAGTGTGGCAGCGATATTATTGCATAAAGCCATTGGCAAAAACTTGCACTGCATCTTTGTAGATAATGGATTGTTGAGAAAAGATGAGTTTGAAAGCGTGTTGGAGCAATACAAAGACATGGGTTTAAACATCAAAGGTATTGATGCAAAAGAGAGGTTTTTAAGCCAGTTGGCAGGTGTAAAAGACCCCGAATTAAAACGCAAAGCGATTGGTAGAGTATTTATAGAAGTGTTTGATGATGCAGCGCATGAAGTACAAGACGTAGTGTGGTTAGCTCAAGGAACAATTTACCCAGATATTATTGAATCAGTTTCTGTAAAAGGACCATCTGCAACCATTAAATCACATCATAATGTAGGTGGATTGCCAGATTTCATGAAGCTAAAAGTAGTTGAACCGTTAAATACCTTGTTTAAAGACGAAGTAAGAAGAGTAGGGAAAACGTTAGGCATCGAAGGATTTATTTTAGGTCGTCACCCTTTTCCTGGTCCAGGTTTAGCAATTCGAATTTTAGGAGATGTAACTCCAGAGAAAGTAGCTATTTTGCAAGAAGCAGATGCTATTTATATAAACAATTTAAAAGAAGCTGGGTTATATGATAAAGTATGGCAAGCTGGCGCTATTTTCCTTCCAGTACAATCTGTTGGGGTAATGGGCGATGAGCGAACCTACGAAAATGTAATCTGTCTTCGTGCAGTTGAATCTGTAGACGGAATGACGGCAGATTGGTGCCATTTACCTTATAACGTGCTCGCAAAAATTTCTAATGAAATTATTAATAAAGTAAAAGGAATTAACCGAGTTGTATATGATATTAGTTCAAAACCGCCAGCTACTATTGAGTGGGAATAGAATTTGGCTGCTAATTTTTAGCGCTGTATTCATTGCATCCTGTTCGCCAAAAGTGAATAGTGGTGTAATTAAACCAAGTAAGGATGCGCCACCGGTTGTAAAAGTGGAGAAACCTGTAAAGCGATTTACAGCAGCTGATATATCGGTATTAATTCCATTTAAGTTAAACCAGATCAATTTAGAAACGGCTACAAAAGCCCAGCTTCAAAGAGCTGATATGGCTATTGATTTTTACCAAGGTGTAAAATTGGGGATAGACTTTGCTGCTGCTTTAGGTCTTAATTTTAAATTGAATGTTTTTGATACGAGAGATGATAACAGCCAATTATCGGTTCTTCTTAAAAAAGGAGATCTAAAAAATAGTAATCTTATCATTGGTCCTGTTTTTCCTGAGGGTATAAAATACATAACGACCTATGCTATTGCAAATGATTTAGCTATCGTTTCGCCATTGGCAGCGTCTAAACCTAGCGATTTTAACAACCCAAAATTAATTTCCATTGTAAATAATATAGATCAGCACGGTGCTAAAATAGCCGATTATATTGCAGATCATTACCAAAGTAGCAATTCGATTGTGGTTTTAATTAACCCTAAAAAAACAGCGGATGAACAATTTGCTATGCCAATAAAAAATCAGTTTAAAGCAAAATACCCATCGTTTATTGTTCAAGAATTTACATCCACTTATGCCTTTGAAACCAGAATGATTAAAGGTAAACGGTATGCAGTGGTTGTTTGTTCCTCTGAAATGGCATTTGTAAAGCCGAGTATTGATAAATTATTTAAGTTAAAAAACTTAAAAACGATCGACTATGATATTAACCTTTTCGGTCACCCGAACTGGATAAAGCAAACGTATAACTTAGATCAATTGCAGGGTTTAAATACCATTATAAGTACATCGTATAAAATTGATTATAAAAGTTCTGCAGTAATTAATTTCATCAAAAAGTACCGTGCTCAATTTAACTTCGAACCAAGCGAATACTCCTTTAAAGGATTTGATATTGGATTTTACTTTGGCAAACTATTAGCGAAGCATGGCGCAGATTACCTTGCTTATTTAACGAAAGAGAAATATAAAGGATTGCATAACTCATTCGAGTTTGGTTTTAATCCACAATATGGATATTATAACACCGAGTTAATGTTAGTGCAGTACAAAAATTTTAACTTGAACACAGTTGAGTAAATAACATATGAGGGTAGAACATCAGGTAAGAGCATTTGAACAACTTTTAAAAAGTTACGATGGGGTGTTGCCTTTGCATCGACATTTATTCAGTTATTTTAAGCAGAACAAACAAATGGGCTCGTCGGATAGGCGATGGGCAACACGTTATATTTATAGCTTTTTTAGATTAGGAAAGGCTTTAAGTAAACTAGCCGATTTAGAAAGATTGGCAATTGCTGATTTTTTATGTCATGACACCAGGAGTTTAATCGTCTCCACTTATTTACCAAAATTAGAAGAATCAATTTCTAAATCGGTTGATGATAAAATAGCCTTAGTTAAACAGCACTATCCAGCGTTTAAACTAGAAGAAGTTTTTCCTTTTACTGCAGAGCTTTCAGCAGGAATTGCAAAAGATGAGTTTTATCCAGCCTTCTTTGTTCAGCCAGACTTATTTATTAGAGTAAAAGAAACCCATATACAAGCCATCTTTAATCAACTAAAGGCGAATGAGGTTCCATATCAAGAAATTTCTTCAACTACGTTGGCATTACCTAACGGGACAAAATTGGAACAGGTCATTAACGATCCAAGATTGTATCAAATTCAAGATCTTTCTTCGCAACAAACTGGTGCGTATTTTGAACCTAAAAAGTACGATTATTGGTGGGACTGTTGTGCTGCATCTGGCGGAAAGTCAATCTTACTCCATAGTTTGGAGCCTAATTTGGAACTTTTAGTGAGTGATGTACGAGAAAACAGCCTATCGAATTTACAAGAACGTTTTCTGCAAGCGGGCATTAAGAAATACCATTTAAAAGTAATTGACCTCTTACAAAATAACGATCAGATTTTACACCATTACGAGTTTGATGGCATTTTGTTAGATGCCCCATGTTCGGGTTCTGGAACGTGGAGACGTACACCTGAGATGTTATATTATTTCGAAAAGTATAAAATAGAGAACTATGTAAAGTTGCAAAAAGCAATCGCAGCAAACGTAGTAAAGTACCTAAAACCAGGCAAACCATTAATTTACATGACCTGTTCTGTTTTTAAAGCAGAAAACGAAGATGTAGTAAATTATCTAGTCGATAATTTTGAGTTGAAACTAGAGAAAATGGAATTGATTAAAGGATATGGAGCTAAAGCAGACAGTATGTTTGTTGCTCGATTAATCAAGCAAGAAAAGGTTGGCTAGTGATGCCAATGTTTAAGCTTTCCTTTCAAATGCCTAATGGCTTCGAAAAGAATGGCTAATGCGCCAATGATTACCGTAAATTGCTCAAAACTGTTCATTACAAATGATTACTACTATAAGACCAATTTACTGAATATTTGTTACAATCCCATATGGGTTGAAATAATATATAAGTCGTATCTCATTCTCTATATTCACTTTCAATATTTGTTAGTCCTGAATTATTTATCATAAGTAATGGAATATCAAAAGTTAGGTACTGACGCTTACTTTCAATATTCGTCCCCGTATTAAATTTATTATTATTAAATACTATTTCTCCATTAAACCAACAGTCGCAAAAGTTAACAAATCCTTTAAATTCATTGTTGCTAAAAAGAATAGGATGTTCTAGTTCATTGTGTCCTCCAGCTTGGAAGTCTAGATCTTTGTCAAAGATGCAGTCTTCGATTAAAAGACCCTTTATAAAGTAACAGAAGCTAAATGATGCATCCTTAAAATGACAGCTTTTGAATATAACTGGCTTAATAAATCGAACCATCATACATTTTAAATTCTCAACAATACAATTTTCAATTATCAGAGGGTTTTCAAAATCTTCATCTCCATTAATTTCTAAATCTCCATAAATTATTAAGTCGTTTAAAGGCAGACCTTCAGCTATAGCTTCGTATACTTTTTTTGCGGATATGCTTTGTTGTGAGTTTGGCGTCATGAATTGCTTGTAACTTTCGTACTGGAAATAGCATTAGTTTTATAACTACAATCCCGTATTCGTCCTGAATAATTTTATAGCGATTGCTAATAGAATAATACCAAATGCTTTTCTAAGAATATTCAATCCGGTTTTACCGAAAAGCCTTTCTAGTCTGTCTGTATTCTTTAAGACAAAATAAACGAAAATCATGTTTAGGATAATACCTACAATAATATTCTGGGTAGCGTACTCTGTTTTCAAGGAGAGTAGGGTAGTCATTGTTCCTGCACCAGCAATTAAAGGAAAAGCTAAGGGTACTATCGATACCGTTTCTGGTGCATCTTCTTTAAAAATAGTTAAGCCTAACACCATTTCCATGGCTAAGGCAAAAATTACAAAAGAACCTGCAATAGCAAAAGATTGCACATCTACGCCAATTACGCTTAACAACGTTTTACCAGCAAATAAGAAGACAATCATTAAGGCTGTGGCTACTATTGCTGCCTTTTCAGATTGAATATGTCCTGCCTTTTTACGCAATTCAATTACAATAGGAATAGATCCTAAAATATCAATAATGGCAAACAACACCATTGTAGTAGATAGTATTTGACTGAAATCGAATTGTAAATGTTCCATAATCGGGATGGTTTATCACAAATGTAAGATTTATGTGTAGATATTAATCTTAGTTCGATTAATATTGTTTGTATTAGAATTGTCGTCATTGCGATGTACGAAGCAATCTTAAAGCGATAGGTTATCATATTTGTATATGTTTTAAGATTGCTTCGTCGTTTCTCTCCTCGCAATGACGATAGCCTTAGCGGCAGCGAGCCAAAAAACACTCGCCTTTGCGAAGGGGGTCCTTCACCGACTGTGGCAATCTCTTCACGCAATAACGACAACAAGTAAACTGCAAATAGGAGATTGCCAAGGCTTGTGAAAAACAAGACTAGCAAAGACCGACATAGAGGTAATGACGCGAGCGATTTACAACCCTTTCCAAACCACAAACCAGTCCCAAGAACTTTGGCCGGCCTTGAAGCATTCCGAAGGAGAACGCATGCAAACTTTTGCACTACTGTTCAAAAACCACAGCCCAAAACAATGAGCCAGTTCGATCCTTCATCGAACAAGCTGCTTGTTGCCCTAGAAGTTTGGATAGCGTAATCCAAGGAATGATTTCACAGCCTTGATTTTTTGGTTACTTTTTCATCAAGGAAAAAGTAAATTGATCTTCGGCTATCAAGAGCCGAGGCAAGCCAGAGCGTGAGCTAAAATTATATATCAACAAAAAAGCCACCTCAATTTAATGAGATGGCTTTAACTTATTTTAAGTTAAATTATTTTGCTTGGATATTTTTTGCAGTTGCTATTCTGAATATATAAATAACAACGTGTAAAGCTGCAAAACCTAATGAGAAGTAATATAAACCTACATCTAATTTAACAGTTGGATCAAGTTCTAAGGCTTGTAATGATAAATGGTGGTGTAAAATTGCCACGATAATCAACAATACAGCTAATACTAATCCGATGTATGAAACAGTCTTGCTGCTTTTTGACATTGTTGCTGGAACATTATCAGACAACAAACTGTTTTTAATACCATAGAAAAGGTAAACATTAATACCGATAATCATCCATACCAATAAACGAACCCAAGTATCAAGTGGTAAGAATACCATCATTCCTAAACATACCAATACCCCTAAAATTGGAATAAGTGGTACCAAAGGAACTTTAAATGCTCTAGGTAAATCTGGCATACGTTTTCTCAAGATCATAATACCAATACATACCAAGATAAACGCAAATAAGGTACCGATACTCGTCATTTCACCAACCACATTTGCAGGTACAAATGCAGCAAATAAACTTACAAATACCATAAACAATAAATTGCTTTTTGCTGGTGTACCGAATTTAGAGTGAACATTAGAGAATACTTTTGGTAATAAACCATCTTTACTCATAGAGAAGAATACTCTCGATTGACCCATTAACATCACTAAGATTACTGATGCATAACCGCCCAAAATAGCTAAGATAATTGCTTTGTTTAACCAAGGATATGCTGGAGCAACAACACCTGCGGCATTTTTAACGCCCATGTTATCAATAGCAACAGCAACTGGTGCAATACCATCCTGACCTTTAAATAATTCATAATTTGCAACACCTGTCATTACGTGAGCAAATAAGATATATAAAATGGTACAGATAAACAGTGAAACTAAAATACCGATAGGCATATCTTTTTTAGGGTTTTTTGCTTCCTGCGCAGCAGTAGATACCGCATCGAAACCGATGTAGGCAAAGAATACAATACCAGCAGCTCTAATAATTCCCGAAATACCATATTCACCAAATTTCCCAGTATTTGAAGGGATGTAAGGTGTATAGTTTTCAGTATTAATATATTTCCAACCTAAGAAGATGAAGATTAATACGATTACAACTTTAACTGCTACAATTACACCATTAATTACTGCCGATTCTTTAGTTCCTTTAATTAATATTAAAGACATTAACACAACAATAAATACAGCAGGTAAATTCATGATTTCACCCCCAGTTGCAGTAGAATCAAAAGGAGACATGGTTAACTCATGGGGTAGCCCGACGTTAAAATATCCGAGGAACTTGACCAGGTATCGACTCCAACTAATGGAAACCGTAGCGGCACCAACAGCATATTCAAGTACTAAATCCCAACCAATAATCCAGGCAACAAATTCGCCCATGGTGGCATAAGAATAAGTATAAGCACTACCAGCAACTGGTATCATTGATGCAAATTCTGCATAGCATAAACCTGCAAAAGCACAACCAACAGCTGCAATAATGAATGAAATGGTAATTGCAGGACCAGCATTGTTAGCTGCCGCAGAACCTGTAATAGAGAATAAACCAGCACCAATAATAGCACCAATTCCCAAAGCAACTAGATTTACGGGGCCAAGGGTCCGCTTCAGCGTGCCTTCTCCGCTCTCTTCTGCTTCTTTTGTAAGTAAGTCAATTGACTTTCTAAAATTCATAGTTTAAGGTTTAGTTAAAGTGTTTCAATACGTTTTCAGTTTTATTAAATATAGGTTCAAACCTAAATAAAAATTAGGTAAAAATAAAGGGGATTTTTATTCAAACCCCCTTTATTTGGTAACAATTATAAATATACTAAGGATGAGTTAGCGTATCCACACTATTTGTAATGGTATCTATCTTAACTGTTCCTAAGAATCAACCGATTTTACCAGCTCTATGATTTCTTTTTTAACCTCAGCTGCGGTTTGAGCATTTGAAGGACTAACAGCGATATATGGCGCAATTACCAATGAAACGATAGACATCAATTTAATTAAAATATTCATTGATGGACCTGAAGTATCTTTAAATGGATCACCAACTGTATCACCCGTTACAGAAGCTTTGTGTGGTTCTGATTTTTTGTAGAACATCTCACCATTAATTTTTACTCCTTTTTCGAATGACTTTTTAGCGTTGTCCCATGCACCACCAGCGTTTGATTGGAAAATTCCCATCAATACACCCGATACGGTAACACCTGCTAATAAACCACCTAAAATCTCGGCCGAACTTACTGCTGGAAACACACCTTTAAAGCCAAAACCAACTAATATTGGTACCAATAAGGCAATTGCCCCAGGCAACATCATTTCACGAATAGACGCTTTAGTAGAGATGGCTACACATTTTTCATATTCTGGTTTCGCTTTGTATTCCATAATTCCAGGAATTTCACGGAACTGACGACGCACTTCTTGTACCATATCCATGGCTGCTTTACCTACTGCTGCAATACACAAAGCTGAGAAAATGAAAGGGATCATGGCGCCCACAAACAAACCAGCCAATACAGGTGCTTTGTAAATATCGATTGCCGAAATACCTGCTACACCCACAAACGCTGCAAATAAAGCTAAAGATGTTAAGGCTGCAGAAGCAATTGCAAATCCTTTACCAGTTGCTGCGGTGGTGTTACCCACTGCATCTAAATTATCGGTACGCTCACGAACTTCTGGAGGTAATTGGCTCATTTCTGCAATACCACCTGCATTATCTGCAATTGGACCGAAAGCATCAATGGCTAATTGCATAGCCGTTGTAGCCATCATACCTGCTGCAGCAATCGCTACTCCGTATAAACCTGCAAATGAATATGAACAAATAATTCCGCCAGCTAACACTAAAATTGGCGCAACTGTAGATTTCATCCCTACCGATAAACCACCAATAATATTTGTCGCGTGACCTGTACCCGATTGTTGAATAATTGAATTTACTGGACCTTTACCCATTGCGGTATAGTATTCAGTAATGATACTCATTAAGGTACCTACCACTAAACCAACCACGATGGCGTAAAATACATCCATGCTCGTGAAATCTACCCCTCTTAAATGTAAAGTAGCTGGCAACATTGCTTTTACAATAAAGAAAGAAGCAATACCTGTTAACACTATCGACCCCCAGTTACCTAAGTTTAAGGCTGTTTGTACATTCGAATCCTCGCCTTTAATGCGAACAAACCACGTACCCACGATAGAGAATATAATGCCCAATCCGCAAATAACCATCGGTAATAACACTGGAGAGAAGCCATTTAATCCATCTGAGTAAATACCATTTAGTTTCTCCACTACAATTTCTTGTCCTAACACCATGGTAGCAAGAATAGTCGCCACATACGAACCGAATAAATCGGCACCCATACCTGCTACGTCACCTACGTTATCGCCCACGTTATCGGCAATGGTTGCAGGGTTACGCACATCATCTTCTGGAATACCAGCCTCTACTTTACCCACTAAATCTGCACCTACATCGGCAGCTTTGGTATAAATACCACCACCAACACGAGCAAATAAAGCAATAGATTCAGCACCTAAAGAGAAACCTGTTAACACCTCAATGGCAGTTCTCATCTCTACACTGTTTGGTGCAATCACATGAAACACTTGTAAGAAAACAATAAATAATCCACCTAAACCTAATACAGCCAAACCAGCCACACCAAGTCCCATTACAGTACCACCTGTAAAACTAACTTTTAAGGCTTGTTTTAAACTCGTTCTTGCAGCTTGCGTAGTACGAACGTTTGCTTTAGTAGCGGCTTTCATACCGATATATCCTGCAGTTGCAGAAAAAACAGCACCAATAATAAAGGCAACTGCAATAATCCAGCTCGAGTGCATGGCTACACCATTAATTTCGTGTATGGTACCCGAATAGGCTAAAATAACAGCAGTAAAGGCAACGAAAATACTTAATACTTTCCATTCTGCTTTTAAAAAGGCCATTGCACCATCGGCAATGTAGCCCGCAAGTTCTTGCATGTTTGCATCACCTGCATCTTGTTTGTTTACCCACGCACTTTTCACAGCCATAACCAGAATACCGATTAGGCCCAATAGAGGAATGGAATAGATTAAATTGTTTTGTAGAAAATCCATAGTTTAATTTTATATTTTGGTTGTTTTAGTTGCAATTCTTTGGCCGCATCTCATTGTTAAGAAATAATATAACAGATGAAATAAAAATAATACACGGCTTGCAAAAATAAGCGTGTTTAACTAATAACCAAATTTTTATCAAAATGATTGTCAACATTTTTTCTTTTTAGGTAATAATCTGAAGCTATCCTCGTTCATCGCTATTCTTTTTATATTTTATTTGATATATATTAGCCACTATAAACCATCCGATAGCGATCGGGAAAACCAAATAAAAACAAAAAAACTAATGGAGAATCAAAAAGAAGAAGGTGCTGTAAAAAGAAAATTAGGCCTATTTGACGCGATAATGCTGGTGATGGGATCTATGATTGGCAGCGGAATTTTTATTGTAAGCGCCGATATCATGCGGAATTTAGGTTCCGGATATTGGTTAATTGTAGTTTGGGTAATTACTGGGGTAATGACCATTGCTGCCGCGATTTCGTATGGAGAACTTTCTGCGATGTTTCCGAAGGCGGGTGGACAATATACCTACTTAAAAGAAATCTTCGGAAAGATGATGGGCTTTCTGTACGGTTGGGGTATGTTTACGGTCATCCAAACCGGAACTATTGCCGCTGTTGGAGTTGCCTTTGGTAAATTTACAGCCTATCTCATCCCAACATTAAACGATGCTGCGCCACTTTTTCAAAGTGGTGGCTATAAAATTACCTGGATACAGATTTTGGCGATTGTCGTTATTTTGCTGTTAACGTATATCAATACCAAAGGAGTAGAAGGTGGTAAACTCTTACAAAATATCTTTACTGGATCTAAAATCGTTGCGTTAATTGGTTTAATTGTTTTAGGTTTCTTGTTGGTAAAAAACAATTTTTGGAACGAGAATATGGGTCTTGGCTGGAAAGCATTTAATAACCTGAAAACAGATGCAGCTGGAAACTTTTTGAAATCGGGATGGGAATCTATTTCTGGACTAACCATTATGGGCGGTATTGCAGCGGCAATGGTAGGCTCGGTATTTTCTAGTGTGGCTTGGGAAAACGTAACCTTTGTTTCTGGAGAAATAGAAAACCCTAAAAAAAATATCGTACGTGCTATGGTTTTAGGTACTTCTGCAGTAATGATCCTTTATTTATTGGTCAATTTTGTATACCTGAATACCTTAAACAGAGATGGAATTGCTTTTGCAACAAACGATAGAGTTGCTGTGGTAGCTTCCGAGCAAATTTTCGGTACGGGCATTGGTACAATCATAATGGCGGTTTTAGTGATGATTTCGACCTTTGGTTGCATTAACGGATTGGTACTTGCAGGCTCAAGGGTTTTCCAAACCATGGCCAAGGATGGAATGTTTTTTAAAGCAGCGATTGCCAATAACAAAAACGGAGTGCCAGAAAAATCACTTTGGATGCAAGGAATTTGGGCTGCCGTTTTATGTTTAAGCGGACAGTATGGTAATCTATTGGATATGATCTCTTTTGTGATTGTACTGTTTTACATGATTACTGTTTTTGGTGTCATTTATTTAAGAATAAAGCAACCTAATTTAGAGAGACCGTACAAAACATGGTTATACCCAATTACTCCAATTGTTTACTTATTAATTGGTGCTGCATTTTGTGGTTTACTGCTCATGTATAAACAGCAATATACGTGGCCAGGTTTGATCATTGTAGTATTAGGCGTTCCGGTTTACCTTTTCCTTAATCGGAAAAAGGCCCTGTAAAATGATGTAACGACGAATAAAATTCAATAGCTAAAGGATGGTAGGATTTAATCTTGCCATCCTTTTTTGTTTAATCGCAAAAAAGATCACCGCTTACAACACGTAGTTTTACGTATTGTATATCAATTGCTGCTGCTACTTAATGTATGAATACTAAAAGGTAGAAATCCCACTATTAGAAGTTTGTATAAGAAGGGAGTAATACTATTAATCATAAAAAGCCGCTCAAATGAGTGGCTTTTTATGAAATATAAATCGTAGTAAAACTAATTAGGTGACATCTTTTTTTTGTTAAAACCCACCTCGAACTACGGAATTAGCATTTGCAATCCTTCTATTTTTCAATCTCCTTTCTGAATTTCTCAAAAACTTCTTTAATACGATCAACGTTCAGATTAACTCTAGCCATTGAAGTCCCCATTACTCTTCTTGGAATGGTATATTTTTTAGGCCCATCAATACCACTTGTCTGATTGTAGATAAATAAAGTTTTGACCAGTTTGCTGTTCTTTTGTTTATCTAACCTTTCGGAAAATGAAAAGTCAACATTTCTTAATCTTCGATCATAATATCGATATGCCGAGTCTGGGTCGGAGGCACTTTTCTTAGTAAAAGAGAATTTTTCAATCACAACATTTTTTTCTTTTATTACTTTATCTGGCTTTCCTAAGTCGAGATTGAGTAAAAGCATGTTCTGTTTGTCCAAGCCTAGGGTTTGCAATAAAGAGTCGATATTAAATACTATTCCTTTTTCTTCTTTAAAAGAATCCAAGTGATAACTTAATCCATTTTTACTCCCCTTTTGAAAAACATGCACTATGTACGATGTATCCTGCTTTGTAACCACGTTGTCTATCTTTTTGCCGGTATTGTCTAGAATGTCTTTTGTCGTCAAGGAGATCCTTCGATTCAATGAACAATCTGTCATTACCACTAAATACAAGATTTGAAGTATGTCCCATTTTAAACAGAGACTTTCGCTCAAGATCAAAAAATTGTCCATAGTCCTTTATTTCTATAATCTCAATTACACTTTGTTTTGTCCTACACGAAATACTTATTGAGCATAAGAATAAATAAAAAATAAATTGTCTCATTTAAAAAAATTGAAAGTATGTATCCCAATGACCATAAGAATCATAATATTCTGATACATAATGTTTTTTAATACCCGCAACTTCTGCATCAATCATAATTTTATATCTTGCATGCATTTGCCCCGAACTGTCCTGTACTTGAGGAGTAAAAGTTTCCTTGTCTAACGTAACCTCATAATTTGTAGTACTCCCAGTGTAATCAACGCCTTGATGCACTAAAGAATGAAATTTTCTTGGACCACCACTAATTTTAACGGCAGCTCTCTCCGTACTTTCAAAGCTATACTCTAGCCCATAATGATATAGCCAAGATACGTTTCTCACTTTAAATGTATCTATACCCATTACCTCATATGTTTCTCCAGTGCTACTTTTATCAATATTAGTTGGAGATCCAAAATCTGGGCTAAAATCAGGGTCAGTATCGCATCCTCTGCATCCAGTTTCACAGTCTGGGTTGGTGAAATTTACAGGATCTTCGCAGTCTGGACCTTCTTCTCCATCTGGACAAGTTGTTTTTAAATAAATTTCTGATACTATTATCGGATCACTACAGTAGTATGGAATGGGGTCATCACCCATGTAATAACAAATTATTTCCCATGTAACGTCATACCAATCGATGCATCCAGGTTCACCTTCATATCCTGGACGTTCTGATGTAGTTCTGTCCGTGCTGGCAGATTTGTTTAGTTTAAATGATGAGGACGTTGCCTTCACTTTTTTTAAACTAACCGCTTTTCCATTTACAATTCGTAATCTATTTACAGTGACATCATCCCATGTTTTATATACAAGGAAACCATTAAAATCAGGATCTAGGTGATCGATCTTATTATGGCTAATATCCCCATTATGTCTTCGTAGATAGTCCTTGTCGGGGATGAATGAGACAATTCTTTGATTGATTTTCCCTTTTTTATCCTTGAAAATAATTAATCGATTAAAACTTGCCTTTATTATTTCAGGATCTGCTTTCATATCTTTTGGACCAATTAACGTTACAATCTTCCTATTGTAAGACAAAGGGACTTCCACAAATTCATACAAAGCAGTTTTACCAATGGATGCACGAGTCCATAAGGGCGTTTTTTGATTTGGTTTTGTTTCCCTCTCTTTTATAGATGATAATTTGTTTGCCATTTTATATGAGACTTGATTACCACTCTTTGGTAAAAGTACATCGTTAAAATAACTTTTTGCCCATTGAGCTTCATGCTTCATTTCGGGAATACTTGTCATTTCTTTCCGACAGGAATAGATTCCAATGGAAAGCATACAGATTGCCGTAATAATAATGTACGGATTTTTGTTTTTAATCATAAATTTTAGTTTTTAAGGTTAATAAATGTTTTGATTTTACAGTTTGCTTAATCGCCTCAATCCTTTCTGAAGGGACCTTGACTGGCATGGTGAGTATGATGTGGCGCCAGTAGGCAGCTTGATCGAATTGCTTGTGATTGATATAAAAATTATAGATTGCCTCTTTTGTTACAAACCGATTAGGTACCATATAAACAGCTTTTAGAAATGCATTTTCTGACTCTTTTCTCATACCTATTTCTTCATAAATCTTTGCCATTTCTAAATAGCAGGCATGATGGGTATACCGTTTAAGGATTTCTTTTAGAATGAAAATCTTTTTGTCAGGATTGTTAAATCCAAGCACACTATTGTAGTTCTGCAGAAATTCGAGATTGTCATAAAACTTTTTGTATAAATATTCGTATGTTTTTTGGCTTTCTAAAATGTATCCAGTTGAAGACAAAATCTTAGCATGCTCCCATTTTTTGTAATTGCTGATGTTGTTAAGCTTAAAATAGTAATGGCAAGCAGCGTATGTTACTGTAATAGTTAGTGTAGCAACGATTTTAAAGTTTTTGCGTTTTGCTAGCAATAAATATGACAAGATAAATGCGAGTATGATTTTAAAAGGGCCATGCTCAAATACATGGGTAAACAGTGCCGCAATACCAATGACCAGTAAAAGAGCTAAGAGAAATTTTAATAAATCATCATTTGGGGTAGTATGGAGGCGATGATAAGCCAGTCGAACTATAAAGTAAAGGAAAGTAAATAAACAACCTGCACCAATACTTCCTGTTTCAACTATCAACTCCCAATAATCGTTAAAAGCATAGAATGTATTGTCTGCTAAAAGAAATTCCTTTTGGCTATAGTTTCCTGCTTGAAAATATGTTGCTTGATGCAAACCGTATTCCCTTTGGAAATTACCCCAACCAATTCCTGTAATTGGATATTCAGTAAACATGTTCCACGAAATTTTATAGATGAGTAGTCTACCTAGACTAGAATCACTTTTTAGAAAAATAGTAACTACAGCAATTGCAACTAAGACAAAAAGGAAGGAGAGACCAATTGTTTTTTTGTTTAATGATAACTTTTCAAAAGAAAATAACAAGAAAATAATTCCTAGCACTGCACCAACAAGAAATGCTCGGTTTAACATAACTAGTGAAATAGCAAGTACCGAAGAAAGTAAAGCAAAGCTTATGATGAACGGATATCGCCTTAAGTAATCATTAACCATTAGCTTGTGATAAGGGATTTAACAGGATCGAGGTAGAACATCTTCATCCAACCTTTCGGTTCATTTGTAGTGTAGTACTTTACAATTGGAAAAAGAGAAAATATAGAGAAATGCAGATGATATGGTGAGCTAATTGCGTTACCAGAATTACCAACCGCCCCTATACGCTGTCCTTTGTTAATAAAGGTATAGGAGTGCTTTTCTGAAGTGTTGAGATGAGCGAAATAATAGATTCGTAATTTTGGTCCAAAAATATAAAGATAATTCCCCCCATTTTCACTGTAACCAGCTGAAAGTATAAAACCTGTTATAGGACTTAGTATCTCAGTTTTATGTGGAGCAAATATATCAATGCCTTTATGAACTATAGACTTCCCCCAAGGAGAATGCCAATAACTTTTACAATCCCAACTATTTATAGTAGCACCAAGAACAGGAATGATTAGCTCCTTGCTCTGCCTTATTATGTTTACAAAAGAAATACCGCTAACAATTAGTAAGACCAACGCAAAAGACAAAAGCTTTATCATTCTTTTTATTGTCATATTCACACAAGTTTGGTATTAAGTTCATCCATAAGGTTATTTATCTAATATTAACTATCAAGTATTTTAAGGTTGCACCTAATTAATTATTGTCTTCTATAACCTGTTCTTTGAAATTCGCTGAACATTTCGACTTAAAGCAAGATAAGTATTGTCTAATGTTGATTTTGTAGTCTTTTTGGGGGATATAAGGCCCTACAACCTTTCCCAAACCACAAACCATCCCCAAGAACGCCACCCGGCCTTGAATCATTCCGAAGGGGAACGCATTCGAACTTTTGCACTACCTTACAACAACCACTATCCAAGACAGAAAGCAGTTCGATCCGATTTTATCGGATTTTATCGAACCTTTTTCTGTCGCTTTAAAAGTTTGGATAGCGTAATCCGAGCAATGATTCGCAGCCTAGATTTTTGCTTCTTTTCATCAATGGAAAAGAAGAGACCCGAATCGGTGGCTAACCGAGGCAAGCCAAAGCGTGAGCTAGAATATTTGTCCTTAGCTGTGCTCAGGATGACAAGTATGGAGTAAATACAATTAGGAGATTGCCACGGCTTGTGAAAAACAACCCTCTAGCGCAAGCGTCCCGCTTGTGCCAAAGTAATCTGCAGTTAGGAGATTGCCAGGCTTGTGAAAAACAAGCCTCGCAAAGACGGGCATGGGGGCAAGCCCGAGCGTTGAAGAAAGGAAAGGTCGTTTATTCTGCGACGCTCAGTGCAAGCTTGCTCAGGATGACAAGAGCGTAAATAGAAATTGAAAGTTCAAAGGTTTAGCTACGCTGAGCACTTCATGGTTCTCCGCTGCGGTCGAAATGACGATCCTCGTAAGCACACGCCTGTGCTGTGTGAAATCATAATAGATCTTAAAAGAAAAGTAAACGTCGCAGACGTGCACCAGCAAGATGCTCTAACGGCATTTAATTTACCTAACGATGTCCTTGTACTTGGATCATACTAAAAGGTTGTAAAAATTTTATTTTTTTATCCTTATTAATACGATCTATGTTAGGCATTATTTTATAAAAATAAGTATCAAAATCAGGTAGTTCTGGATTTCTCTCTAAATCATCTTTATCATAAAAATTAGCTATATTTTTATCCCAACCTCTTCGCACTAGCACAAAACTTATTAAAACAGTATTCCTGTAACTTTTGAAGGCGGTTTTTTGCGCTTTTAATTTTTTTGTTATTTCTGCAAAAGAAACTAAACTATCTAGGGTTTTTGTTTTGTTCGAAAATATGACCTCTTCCACTAAGCCATGTTGATTGATACTTATAGCAAAACCAAAAGTGTATGCTTTATCCTTATACTTTGGGTTTGAGAAAACATCATGTCCATAAGTGTTAAAAAATGAATACAATGAGTTCTCAATTTTAAATTTTAATTGATAATCTTCTTGAGCTTTACTATTATTTATAATTAAGAAGTTAAAAACGATCACTATCAATGCTAATACTTTTCTTTTCATAAAACTTAATCTAAATTGTAATAACTACCCTTTGAATTGTTAGCTCATGTTGAACAGCAGGGATAATTAATCTTGTTTTCTACCTTTATACATATAAAGCTCTAAATATAACATACTCATCATGCTACTTATAGAACAGCATACAAAGAGTTTAAATCCTTTGTTTATTAAATTACTTAAACTATAATCATCCATGTAAAAACATCTTGCATATAGAGCAGAAAATAAGATCATGTAGATGATTTTAAATAAAAGAAACCTTTTTTCATCTAAATTTTTGAAAATTAAAAAATAGCAGATAAATACGAGTATAAACAGCCAGCTTCTAAATAGATAGTCAACTATATATAAAAGGAGAAAGTTTAGGTTTTTAATAGCATATTCAAAATTTACAATACAGTCGTATAAGTAACTAATAACACCAATTAATAGGATAAATAATAATAGTGCTTTTAATAAGCTTAATCCTTTTGATTGCATGTTTCTTGACGTCCTTTTAAATCTTTTAGTTGTTGCAAAGTTATTTTTCCATCAAAATAGTTTTTAAGGGCTTGATAATTTGGCCTTTCTTTTATTGCATTTCCAACTTAGTCTAATCTTAATTACGTAAATCTATCTTAGAGCGTTCCTTAATAAATATGTTAAAGATGCCCATCAATTCTTTGATTTCAGATTTGCTAAGGGAAGTTTTGTCAAACTTCCAATAGGCCTCATTTTGTGATCTTAATGCGTCTTTAGCACCTGAATTGTGACTTTTAACAAATATTAATGATATTTTCCACATTTTACTATTCATCTTTTTATCTAGGGGCTTATTGAAGGAACATTGGAGGCCACTAAGATCTTTATTGTAGTACCTATACACAGAGTCTGGTTGGCCATGCTGCTTATTCTTGACAGCATATTTATCCATCACAATTTCTTTGGATTTTAAATCTCTTATAATTGTATCTGGTTCTCTATTAAGCTGCATTTTAAAAAATGAAGAGCCATCAAAATTTAACCCGTGGTCACGTAGAAAAATATTCACATCAATAATTCGGTTTCTTATAGTGGATCCATAAACTATTCCTTTTTGATCTCCGTTCTTTATAACAAAATAAGAGTGGACCTTTTTACCAACGGGCTCATTCAGGTAAATATGTGCCTCATTATTCCTATTGGTGTCAACAGTTGAAGTTAATGAGGTTCTGTACAGGATATAATCCTTATAGAATGCAATCCTCACTTCATTATTGATGTCAAAACCTTCAAATCCATCCTCTGACCGAGCATGCGAACTAAAGTCTACGATTGAGATATTATTTGTTATTATCTTTTTCTCGCGTGAGCAACCTACAATTAGTAAAATAATAATTAGATACTTACTCATATTGTTGAGGGCCAAATGTTTTTGATTTAGTATATTCTCCCGAGTAGTATTCTGATGTTGTCCCTTCTACATTAAATACTTTTTGGACTTTATAGTACAGATTAACAGTGCCAGCTTCTGGTGAAAAATAGGTATAAGCATCAATCATTTGAATATTTATTGTTTTCCCTAATGGCACTCCTACAGGAAAGTGATTAAGATGTACAAAGCTCCAAAATTTCTCATTACCAGTGCCAATCTTTTTTGTCCGCCCTTTCTCATAACTTCTAAAAACCCACAAGTCTTGATACGCCTTATGAAAGGTCCATTTGTAGTAGTGAATAAAGTATCTTGTGTCAACTTCATTATTTTCCTCTTCTACTATGTTTTCCGAATAATCTTCATCTGTCGTTGCTCCCCAATCTTGTTGCTCGGTAGGCTCTAGCGTTCCTCCTCCTCCTCCTCCTGTTGTTTCAAGGCATTCGGTATACAGAAACTCTATATAGACATCTATGATGTTTCCTTCTTCGTCATAAGTAGTTTCAACATAGTACCAGTCTATACATGTGACAATTGGTGCATTCATCAGTTTCGCTCTGATCTTATTAATTCCACCTCCTTTTTCTAGGTTAGCATTTGATTTTCTGTAAAGATTTTCAAGAGTACTTGCTGAACCTAGGGAAGTGTCTGAGGATTCAGTCTTTTGGTCCTTGGTGATGATGCTTTTAAAACCTTTTTCCGAATTTGTTATTAAAAGTAGAAAGTTACCATTTGCTAGTTTTCCATCCGAAAAACGCAAATCTACTGGAATGCCTGTAATGTCAGTTCCATCTGATAATTTATATGATTTAGCGCCACTCCAATCGATTTCCTTTTTTACACGGACTGATTTGTCCTTTGTCATTAAAAAGGACTCTGTATTTCTTTTATAAGATTCCTTGTTCTGTTTCAGATACCATGATTTAGCTGCTATAAGGCTGTCAAGTTCAACGTCAGTTCCTTCGTTCTTCTTGCAAGAAAAACAAAGGCTTAATGACAGTAATACATAAAGAAAAGTCTTCCTTAAGGAGCTACAGATTAAGAGATTAGTTTTCATATTGATAGTAAGGTTATTATCTAGTATATTCTAAATTGACATTAAAGTAATTTATATAGAAATTAAAGTCAAGATAAGTATTATCTAGCATTTATTTTGTAGTCTTTTAGGGGGATAAGGTTGGCCAATGACGCGGCGGGGATCCAACCTTCCAAAACCATTCCTAAGAGCTACAACCGGCCTTGAAGCATTCCGAAGGAGAACGCATTCGAACTTTTGCACAAACTTAAAACAACCACTATCCAAGACAGAAAGCAGTTCGATCCGATTTTATCGGATTTTTATCGAACCTTTTTCTGTCGCTTTAAAAGTTTGGATAGTGTAATCCGAGCAATGATTCACAGCCTTGATGTTATTCATTAGCCTTTATTTTTTTATCGGTATTCATGCTCTCGCAAGCTCGGGATTGTTCCTTTTTCATCAAGGAAAACTGCGTAGCACTCTTGAACACCCCCAAAATAAGCACTAGTGAAAAAAGGGACTTGATCCTTCGGCTATCAAGAGCCGAGGCAAGACTGAGCATAGGAAGAAAATAGATCCTTCGCTACGCTCAGGATGACAAGTATGGAAATTAGGAGATTGCCACTCCCGATGAAAAATCGGGATCGCAAAGACGATCATGGGGTAGGCTCAAGCATTGGAAAAGTCCAAAGATTTAGCTTCGCTGAGCACTTCGTGGTTCTCCGCTACGGTCCAAATGACGCGACCCCCCAAACCCCTTACTGCACCATTCTAGAAATAATATCAGAATCTGCCATTTGCCCTTTTCTGCCCACGGCAGTGATACGACCATATAAACGTGTGCCACTTTTTAAACCCTTAAAGGTAAACTGACAGGAACTACAAGGTTGAGTTTTCCATTGACTATCTGCTGTAGGCAATTCATCCGTGTATTGGAAATTATAACTCAACGCACCCTTTACCGCTTTGCAGCAGAAAATCATTTCCCCTGGGTTAGCGCCGTCGCTCATCGAAAAATCTATTGGATTTTCTATGGCACTGCTTCCTTCACCTTCTTTCGCAATATCAAAACCGCTACTAATTAATTGAGCTTTATCGCCATTAGCTTGAGAAGAAATATCCAATGCCATTTGGCGCATATCGGAGATCAAAGTTAATCTTGTTTGATTTTTTAAGGCAATCTGCTGACGATCACCCGTAGCTGCTTTATTGAGCGCTAAATTGAACGCAGTTACATTCGAAGTAAGTTGTGCCAAAGAGGGCGTGGTAGTGGGGAAATAAGCATTGTTGGTTAATGCATCTACAATGTTTTGTGCTTTTAAGTTCAATTGTGCATCCGATAGCTTCGAATAGCTTAAAATTAATTTCGCAATTTTCATGTTTTCATATTAAGGCAGGGGTGTATTCCCCTAAACCGATACCAAAGTAAATAAGGGAATATGACTTTGCAACACGCTGATGCATAATGTATTACTATTAATACCATTTTAATCAATTCGTTTAAAATCAGTATAAAGTGGGTATAAATAGTCGAAATTTGTTGTTTGTATATTATTCCTATACCATTCGCTACAAAACCAGTTTAATTTGATCAAAACGCTGTCGTTTAGGCACGTTTCAATATGGAAATTTGGTTTTTCCCGATAGGAAATGTCAATTTCCCATTGCGCAAAGGACTTTTCCCATCACGCAAAGGACATTTCCCATCACGCAAAGGACTTTTCCTATCACGCAAAGAGCATTTCCCGTCACGCAAAGGGTTTTTCCCATCACGCAAAGGACATTTCTTGTTACGCGAAGGACTTTTCCTATCATGCAAAAGACATCTCCCGTTACGCAAAGCCCTTTTCCCATTGGGAAAAACCAAAGGATACAGACGAAAAGAGTGCAAGCACTAGAATTTAGGGCGTAGATTTTTTAAATAGGATTAAGAAATGCACGACTTAGGCAAACAATTTCTTAGCGATGTCTTCTGTCGAAATGCCGAAGTATTCGCTTAAATGGAAAATGGTGAGCGGTCGTTTACCAACGATGCCCATTGCTTTTTTAATTTCGCGATGCTTAAGATAGGCACTTCTTGACAACGGATCATAACCGTACCAGCGCATGATGTCTGAAGGATAAATAATTACTCGGTCTTGTTGATTTTCCATTTGAGCTTAATTGAAATATTTTAAAGCACCTATAACGGAGCTTTTGTATTTTTATTTAAGGGTAATTTGATTTAGCCTTAATCTTAACTATTTTTAACATATATGCGCTGATAGGACTAGGCTTTATAGTACATCATAAGTAGGTGGTATGCTAAGCTTCCATTACATCTATGCAGTAAGTGAATGGACCATTTACAGAATAACTTACAATTGGCATTAAAAATATTTTCAAATATATTATTAACTGTCAGGAATATTACTTATATTTGTACTGTATTAGTTCTTTGAAAAGTGTTTTGATGTCTATACTCTTAATGGAGTTCATTTGAATGTCTGAAAAGGCAACCCTAACGGGTTAATAAACAGCACAGCAATTCAACCTGCCTGACCACACCGAAACCGCTTTGCCGTCTTGGAGATGTTCGGATTGATGAATTCTGATAGTTGTTGCGATGTAAGCAATTATTAAGCAGGAAATTTAAGTGAGTGTATGAGAACATTGACGCTACACATTAAGTGTATAGGCTTTAACTAGATATTTTACTAGACCTCTTGTTGAATAAGCAGGCAACAATGTCGTTGTCGTAAAACAAGTAAAATGTCAAGATTAAAACAAATTCAAAACATTGAAAACGTGATACAAGGTATCACTATTATCACAAAGAGCCAGTGTTCTCTTTCGGAACAAGACTTAATTGTCTTGAATGAAGCATTACAAAGACTTCAAAATCTGAAACGAAAAAAAGGCAAGACCAATAAGCAAATTCAAGAAGAAATTGCTGTAATAATTGAGTTGTTGATTAAATTTTTCGTTTGAATACAGATTAGACGCCACAAGATGTTGATTAAAAAACCGAACACTCCTTAATTTTTTTCAAAAATCTATTAAAATGGACTTAGGAAGTATTATAAAAAATATTAGAAAGAAAAAGGGCATGACCCAAACGGAGTTTTCTTCGCTTTGTGGAATTACACAAACTTACCTTTCTCAAATTGAAGGGAATTTAAAAGAACCTAACCTTTCTACATTAAAAACTATTAGTGAAAAATTGGATATGCCGTTACCAATATTGTTTTTTTTATCAATGACTGAAGAAGATGTTAAACCAAGCAAAAGAAATGCTTTCAAAATCGTAAGTCCTTCAGTAAAATCATTAGTAAATGAATTCTTTGCAGTTTAAAAAAAACGAGTTCAAGAAATTATGTGCAATTATTGGCCATAAACCAGTTGAGGTTGAGAAATTAATATTGGATATTGATAATTACTACCACGAATGGATAGAAAAAAAGACGAATAAAAAAACTGGAGAATTTAAAACCTATAGAGATGGAACTGTCAAACAAAGAATAATTAGACCATCTTTAAATGACTTAAAAGCTATTCAAAAAAATATAAAAAATAGGATTTTATCTCCTATTCCATTGCCAAATAATGTTCATGGAGGAGTAAAAAAAAGAAGTAATATTACTAACGCAAAACCGCATCAAGGAAATAAATTTCAGTTCACTACGGACCTTCAAGAGTTCTATCCAAATATTAATCACCAAAGAGTTTATGAAACTTTTATGGTACTTGGCTTTTCTCACCATTACTCGCATTGGCTAACTAAACTTACTACTTGGAAATATGAACTTCCACAGGGAACACCAACTAGTACTCATATATCAAATTTGGTATTCCTCGAAACAGATAAAAAACTTATCGAACTATCTAATCTTCATGGGCTTACTTACACTCGTTACGTAGACGACTTGACATTCTCATCACAAAAGGATTTTAGGCATCTGCTAAATGAAATTCTGGATATTGTTATATCAGGCGATTTTAAATTAAGTTATAGAAAAACCCAATATAGCGGTAATCAAACAATTACTGGAATTGATGTATTTCTAAACAAAATTGATGCTCCAGAAAAGATAATCGAAAAATCGAAATTAGAAATTGCATCTAACTTGGATATTAAGCCATATACTGTTTATTTAAATAATATTAGAAAAACTAATAAAAAGAAGAGTGCCAACAGTTAGCAACTTACTTAAAAAACACGGATATGACAATGACGTTAATTGGCAAAATACCTTGCTGATCTTGGTTAGGGCTAGCGGTGCAAATAGGAACATTGATTAATAAAGCCCTTGATTCATCATCAAGGGCAGTCATCATAAATTGGGAATCATCTGAACTAATTCAATTTAGTACAATGAGAGCATTTAGGTTTACCACCTGTTCCTTGACGTAAATTCTCTTTTTCAATGTTGTTACCTTCTGTACACTTGTTGTTGTCATGATAAACGCTTTGTTTAATTGAATGAAATGCAGCTACTTTTGTCATAATGATTTTTATTTATTAAATGAAATGTAAAAAACTTCATTTAATATTATAATTCATTACGGTTAACCGTAATGCCGAACTTCAAATTGAATAATCAAAATTTATAAAACCAAAACCTACAGTAAGATTGCTTCGTTCCTCTCAAAGACGGTATTTCTTTATGGTTCCCATCATACCCGGCTATAACTGGAGCTTTTATATTTTTATTTACGGGTGATTTGATGAAGCCTTGATCTTAACTATTTTTAACATATGACACATCGTTGAGACGTTATTTTGTCTTAAGGTAGGTGAAAAGGAATGGTGTTAACACTGAACGTTTCAATGAGATATTTTACTGGATAGAAACAATAGTGAAAACAAATAATTATAATTGATGGAAGTTTCTAAATACCTGACAAAATAATTTTTAGTAAGGATAAGGGTTGCAATGACATTTCAATTTCACGTCAGTCGCAAAACTTAAAGCATTAGCAGCATTTTAAAACGACAACAACATGGACAGATATAAAGAAACATTTGAAACTTGGAATAACGTAGCTTCTATTTACCAAGATAAGTTTATGGACTTAACCTTATATAATGATACCTACGATTATATCTGTGTTTCTGTTTCTAAACAAAAAGCAAAACTGTTAGAAATTGGTTGCGGTCCTGGAAATATAACTAAATATCTACTGTCCAAAAGACCAGACTTTGATATTTTCGGAATTGACATTGCATCAAATATGATTGAATTGGCAAAGAAAAATAATCCACAAGCAGATTTTGCCGCTATGGACAGTCGGCAAATCAAGAGTCTTAGCAGCAAGTATGATGGGATTATTTGTGGGTTTTGTTTGCCATATTTATCGCCTACAGAAAGTAATGAATTAATTTTAAACGCCTACAATTTACTAAACGAAAACGGATTGATTTATTTGAGTTTTGTTGAAGGCGACCCTGATAAATCTGACTTTAAAATTGGTAGCGGTGGGCGAGTTTACTTTCAGTTTCATAATTTAGAGGACTTAAAGACACAATTGATTAAAACAAAATTTGCCGAAATAGAGACTTTTAAGGTAAAGTATAAAACATCAGAAACAGACTTTGATATACACACTATATTGACAGCTAAGAAGCGATGATCCTATAATAAAGGTTTTAAAAAATGACAATTATAGCTAAAGAAATACAAGCTGACTATAAGAAACGGATCAATCGGGTTTTTGAATTTATTGACGAAAACTTAGAATCCGATCTTTCCTTAAATACAGTTTCAGCAATCGCCTTTTTTTCGCCATTCCACTTCCACCGCGTTTTTAAATTCATTACAGGAGAAACCTTAAATGAGTATATCATAAGACGAAGGATAGAAAAGTCAGCATCAGACTTGTTGCATAAAAACATCGCGGTAACAGCAATTGCTCACAAATTTGGATTTAGCGATAATTCTTCCTTTTCCAGAGCATTTAAGAAATATTATGGACTAAGCCCGACTGAATTTAAAAGGCAAAATCCAAATCGACATAGCAAGATTAGTCAACTGGAAAGCAAGAAAGGACAAGAGTATCCAGACTATGACCAATACATTTGCATCATTGATCACCTTAAAAATTGGATAAAAATGAATGCAAAAATTGAGATTAAAGAAATGCCAAAAATGGATTTGGCTTATGTTTCAAGTATCGGGCCGCAAAACCTTGAAAACGCTTATGCAACATTAATTAAATGGGCAACACCTCAGGGATTGATGAACGACCAAACAAAAATGGTAACCATTTATCATGACAGTTTTAAAGTTACTGAGGCCAACAAAGTTAGAATGAGTGCTTCAATTGTATTAAATAAACCTGTAGAAACAACTGGGGAAATTGGATTGACCGCAATTAAAGCAGGGAGATTTATAAGAGGTAAATATGAGATAGGCTTGGATGAATTTGAAAAAGCGTGGACAGGGCTATATTTATGGATGAATGAAAACGGATATAAAAAGGCTGATAGTAATCCTTTTGAGATTTATCATAATAACTTTAAGGAACATCCTGAAAGAAAGGCTATTGTTGACTTTTATATACCAATTGAATAAAACGCTGTATACTATTATAAGACCATTATATGCCAACAATAACAGATATCAATCAAGGTGACTTGCTGACATTTAAAGCGAATGACAATAAATATAAAGTGTTGCTTTGTACAAGTACTTACAAGGAGAAAAGTCCGCAAAACTTTACTTTTTCGGCTTTGACTTACGACAGTTTGGAAAAGCCAACAACTGCAAATGTTATGGATACCGAATTCTTTGGGATAGGAAATGGAAAGAATGATTTCAAATATTCCGATAACGAACTACATAAAATGTGGTCAATTCAACCTGAGATTAAACCATGCCTTTTAGGTTCTTATGGATTTATAATTTGGAGAAAAGATTTTATGATGTTTCGAGACAATTTTGAAATTATTGGTAACTTAAATATTGTAGATCACCTTGACAAAAACGGGAATGGAAGCATGAACGCAAGTGACTGGGAGTTTATTCAAGACTTTTTCGCAAATAGAATTAATTCGGTAATGTCTGATAGGGGGCAGCAAACCTTTAAGCTAAAAGCAGTTATTAAAGATTGACAGTAAATTACTTTCTCCAGCGATCAACTCATTCCAACTTATCGCAACTCACAAGGGTGTGGCACGTTATTGGTTATTGTAACGGACAACCTCGCACGACGGTAATTATTCAGGAAATCATTTTATAACTTAGAAAAATGGAAGTTCATACCACAAATTACTTTAACACTCTTATTGAAGTGTCTGAAGACACTAAAGCAACAAGCGGATCCAAACCGCCTGCTAAAGATAAAAAGACTATTGCAGAAATGCAGTATGAACTGATTGCCCAAAATCCATATAAATATACTTCCGATGATATCGTGTTTCAAGTATTTGCCGACAGAAAGGACTTAACTAAATCAGAATATAAACAGGCAAGAGAAGTATTTTTTGCAAAGGGACAAGCTTGTTTAAGAACATCTCCCTTAGCTAAGACTTACGGTTTTGGCATTCATAGCAATAGTAGTGGCAAAGTAGCTATTTTTGGCATGGAGACATCCGAGTATCAAAAGTATCTAGACGATCCCAAAACTGAGAAACTAAAAGCAATGAAATCTAATAAAAGGAGTAAATAAACTAGAAACAAACCTAAATAAGCTAATAAAGAATATGTGGACAACAGAATCATTGTGGTTTGAAATAGCGGTCGTAAGCATAGTATATGCTTTAGGAAATATACTTATGGGACACTTTGAAGAACAAACCCCGAAAATTCGTAGAGTTGCAAAATATCTATCAACGGTTTTATTGGTCTGTTGTATCTCTGTTTACGTTGATAGGGCAACATCAATGACTTTGTTATCACTATTTATTATACCACTTTTATATATACATGGGTATTATTTGCCAAAGAAAAAAGGCATTAATGGTTGGACGGGAGAGCCAAAGAGTAAGTATTATGATTTCCGTAAGTGGAATAAAGACATATTTTCAAAAGGAAAAGACAACAAACAAACCCCGATGCTGTAAGTATCAGTCCTGTATATATTAGTCATAAGCGAGACGCTTGCGCAAGAAAGAAACAAGGTCAACACAAATAAAAAATTATGCAAACAAATATTATCTGGACAGGAAAGTTTTATCACGCTATAGAAAATTGTCTTATGACAAATTCTGACTTGGGGAATGAAATAAATTCGACAATAATAGGAGTTCACGAGAATCATATTTATAAGGTCGAATATCATATTAAGACCAATAAAGATTGGGAAACAACATTTTTAACTTTAAGAACTTGTTTAGATAATTCAGATGAATTGCTGACTTTAGAAAGGAAGAATGGAACTTAGTTATTAAACGGTAAACCTGATGAAGAACTAAAAAATATTTTTGATATCGACATTTCACTAACTCCATTTACGAATACTTTGCCGATTAACCGCCTCAAACTAAACGACAACGAGCAAAAAATTATTGATGTACTGTATTTTGATGTTCTGCACCGAAAGATGAAACCTGTTAAGCAGATTTATAAAAGAGTTAACGCCAGCTTATATACTTATGAAAATGAGGACACAAGTTTTCAAGCGCAAATAAAAATTGATGAGCAAGGATTGGTTGTTGACTACCCAAACCTTTTCGAAATGACTATTAAAGCATAACCAAGGAAATTTCTTAGCCTTTCCAATTTTTCCGACATTACATTTTTAATAAAATAAAATGATAGATTTTTTAAAACAGCCCTGGCCTTGGTATGTAGCGGGGCCTTTAATAGGATTAACTGTTCCAATATTGTTAATTATTGGCAACAAATCGTTTGGTATTAGCTCTTCGCTCCGACATATTTGTGCATCGTGTATGCCAGCTAACATTCCTTTCTTTAAATACGATTGGAAAAAAGAAATATGGAATTTATTTTTTGTATTTGGCATATTCTTGGGCGGAGCAATAGCTATTAACCTTTTATCAAATCCTAATCCCATTAATGTTAATTCGAAATTGGCTGAAGAACTTGCAACCTATGGGATTACAAACTTCAACAACCTCGTTGCTGAAGATATAATGAATTGGCAATCACTTTTTACCCTAAAAGGCTCATTGATAATGATAGTTGGAGGATTTTTAGTTGGTTTTGGGACACGGTATGCAGGAGGTTGCACTAGTGGGCACTCTATTATGGGATTGTCTACCTTACAATGGTCATCATTAATAGCTACCTTATGTTTTATGGTGGGTGGTTTTACAATGGCAAATTTGATTTTACCGTATATTCTTTCACTTTAACACAAAACAATAATGCAACAAAATATAAAGACTGAAAATGATCTACAACTTCGTGAGCTAGATTCAATATGCGTAAATGAAAGCAGCTTGGAACATAAGTGGTATCATAATTTAAAGTATCTAGTTGTGGGAACACTATTTGGTATTTTATTCGTAAAAGCAGAAGTAGTAAGTTGGTTCCGTATACAGGAAATGTTTCGCTTGCAATCCTTTCATATGTATGGAATAATTGGTAGTGCCGTTTTAGTAGGGATGATTTCTGTTTTTCTGATAAAGAAATTCAACATTAAGACTATATATGGAGAAACGATCACATTTCATCCAAAGAAATTTAACAAGGGACAAATATATGGTGGATTGATTTTTGGTTTAGGATGGGCAATTACGGGCGCATGTCCTGGTCCATTGTTTGCACAAATTGGAACTGGTGCAACCGTTATTGCGGTAACTCTTTTAAGTGCTATTGCTGGTACTTGGGTTTACGGTTATTTAAGAGATAAATTACCGCACTAAAAAGGTTGTGAATTGGTTTTTGATCCAGAATTACAACTTAAATTTCTTTGCACTATCCAAAAAGAGCGATTGGCAGAAAGAACGGCGGGCCGTCGTAAGCAAGTGCGTGGAAGCATCGTTCTTTCTTGATGTTATTCATCTTTTGTTTTTATTGGTATTCATGCTTTCGCAAGCTCAAGATTAGTCCCTTTTTCCATCAAGAGAATATTGCGAAGCAATCTCGAGGACAAAATCAATACATGCTTACCGGGAAACAACTTGATCCATCGGCTATCAAGAGCCGAGGCAAATCTGAGCGCAAGCTAAAATAGATCCTTCGATAAGCTCAGGATGACAGACCTATAAATAGAAAATTGCAAAGACAAAGATTTCTCCGATGGGTCGAAATGACGAACGCTTTACTAGTAAACTGCCAAATATCCTTATCTTTGTCTCCAAATGGGAACAGCATTAGATTCGGGTATAAAGGGATATAACAACTACGGTGTACACTTACGTGAAAAATACAATGGACAACGTGTGTTTAAAGTGATTGTAGATGGAGGTTTTACCTGCCCTAATCGTGATGGAAGTAAAGGTTATGGCGGTTGCACCTATTGCAATGTAGATTCATTTACCCCAGAACCTTCTCGCAAAAATCCTAATATCAAAGAACAGTTGGAAGAAGGCATGCGCAGAGCAAAAACTTCGTACAAAGCCGATAAGTTCATTGTTTACTTTCAGCCCAATACAAATACCTATGCACCCGTACATTATTTAAAAATGATGTACGATGAAGCCTTATCCATACAAACAGAAGATGTAGTTGGCTTTGCTGTAGGTACCCGACCAGATTGCATCGATGCTGAAAAAGTAGCTTTATTAGAAAGTTATACCGATCGTTTTGATGTGGATTTAGAAATGGGCATGGAGTCGATATATGATGAAACCTTAGACCAAATTAACAGAGGTTGCAGTCATGGAGAATTTGTTAAAGCAGTTGAATTGCTGGAGAACTCTAAACTAGACCTTTGCGTACACACTATTTTTGGCTTCCCTTGGGAAACTAGAGAAATGATGTACGGTTACATTCACGAAATCAATCGTTTTCCTCAAATCAAGTTTGTTAAATTTCACCATTTGCACATCGTGGAAGGTTCTATTATGGGTGCTAAATACAAAAAGAACCCTTTTAAGTTATTTACACTCGAAGAATACACCGATTTATTATGTGAATTAATTCCCCTGCTACGACCAGATATCGTAATTCAGCGTTTATTCGGTATTTCAGACTGGGATTTATTAATTGCTCCTAACTGGGGATTAAACAAATCGGCTATCCAAACCTACATTGATAAAGAAATTGAACGGAGAGAGATTGTACAAGGCTCAAGTTATACCCAATCTTAATCCAAAGGTTTTTTTCTCGTCATTCCCGTGAAAACGGGAATCTTAAAGCGCTGTAAAAAAAACTACTTATGCATTACGATGCCCAGTCAAGCTGAGCATGACGAGTATAGCAGCTAAACACTCAGTTAATTTACTACAGTAAGTGACTTTGGTCGTCATTCCGGTGAAAACGGGAAATCATAAAGCGATGATAAAGCCTACTACAGAATTAAGATTGCTTCGTGCCTCGCAATGACGAAAAAGTAGCATCATTGTCAAATGAACAAATGACACAAATGAACCAATGATACTAATGAACAAATGAACCAAATAGTTCAATCACCTTGTTTTCTCTAAACGTAAATATCTCCTTTACTTTATTTCTTACCATCAAGTTATGCGCTATTGTACCTAATACACCTAGCGGCAGTGCATATGTTAAAATATCCGTCATTTCAACACCGCCTTCAATTGCTTTGAAATGATGTTGATGATGCCAAAACTTAAAAGGTCCGAAGCGTTGTTCGTCGATAAAGTACTTTTCTGGCGCAACTTGAGTAATTTCTGTCATCCAATTTAAATGTATGCCAAACAAAGGGGAGACTTTATAAGTAATAATCATCCCAGGGTACATTTTACCCTGACTATCATCGGAAGTGACGATGAATTCCATATCATCTGGGGTTATTTTGGCAAGATTGGCTGGTGAGGAGAAGAAATCCCAAGCTGCTGACAGCGTAATTGGGAGGACTTGCTTGAACTTTAGTTGGTATGATTTCATGAAATAAAGGTACAATTTGTTTTATCTATTGAAAATTTGTTAAAAATTAAGTTTTTAAGGTGTTATTTTTTGTTTTTTTAATAAAAATCGTCCATTTTTTTCTGTAAACTCATAAAAATTATGATTAATTGCTTTAATTATGTTTCATTTTGTTGTTTTTGTTGTGATATTTAAGTTTTATTTTACTTTTTTAAGTTTTTTTTTGTTTAAAATGAATATATTTAATATTTTTTGGTAAATAATTGTGATAATTATTAAGAATTTATGCTTAATTTTAAATAATTAATAAAAAATCAACAATAAAACTAAAAACTATGGGTAAAATTTTATTTAAACAGTATTCTCCATTTGTGATTTTAATGATAATCGCAGTGTTAGCTCTTTTTATTCCATTACTTCCTAATTTTGATGAAGGAAAATACAGCGCTCCCGATATTGCATTTGTATTATTCTCTGCTGCCCTTGTATTTCTAATGACTCCAGGGCTTGCTTTCTTCTATGGTGGAATGGTACATCGTAAAAACGTACTTTCTACCATGATTAAAAGTGTAGTAGCTGCAGGTGTAATTACAGTACTTTGGACTGTTGTAGGTTTCAGTCTTGCTTTTGGAAAATCAATTGGAGGATTTATTGGAGATCCTAGAACGTTCTTATTTTTTCAAGGCGTTAATTCAGGTCCGGCATGGGGAACCATTCCACTTTCATTGTTTGCTGTTTTCCAACTAATGTTTGCCATTATTACACCAGGTTTGGTGGTAGGAGCAGTTGCGGAGCGTATCCGCTTTACATCATATATTTTATTTATTGTACTTTTTGCCTTATTTGTGTATTCGCCGTTGGCACACATGACATGGTCGCCAGATGGTTTCTTATTAAAATTAGGTGTGTTAGATTTTGCTGGAGGTACAGTTGTACACATTTCAGCAGGTATGGCTGCATTAGCTGGAGCGCTAGTATTAAAACGTAGAAAATCTCATATCGAACACCGGGAAGTACCACCTGCTAATATTCCATATGTATTAATTGGTACAGGTTTATTATGGTTTGGTTGGTTCGGTTTTAATGCGGGCTCTGCCTTAGGTGCAAATAGTTTAGCTGTTTCTGCCTTCTTAACTACCAATACAGCTGCGGGTGCTGCTGGTTTATCATGGATGTTTTTTGATGTAGCTAGAGGTAAAAAGCCTTCGGTGTTAGGTTTCTGTATCGGAGCAGTTGTCGGTTTAGTTGCTATCACGCCTGGTGCAGGTTTTGTGAGCATTCCATCAAGTATTTTTATTGGAGCGGTTGCAGCTGTTATCTCTAATTTAGTTGTTTCTTGGAAACAAAAAACAAGTTTGGATGATACCTTAGATGTATTTCCTTGTCATGGTGTGGGTGGTATAGTAGGTATGTTGCTTACAGGGGTTTTTGCTACTAAAACAGTAAACAGCTTGGGTGCAGACGGCTTGTTGTATGGTAATCCTGAGTTTTTCTTTACGCAGTTAAAAGGTGCATTTATTGTTGTAGTATTCAGTTTTGTAGTTTCATTTGCCATTTTTAAACTGATCAACTTAGTACAACCAATTCGTGTAAGTGCCGAAGAGGAAGAAGAAGGATTAGATGCAAGTCAGCACGACGAAAAGTATACTCAAGGTACTTTAATTGTTGCCGGACAAGAAGTTCCAAACATTTAGGCAAACATATTATTTCGGGCTATTCATAAAAATTGAACCACATTTTAAGTGGGTAGCCCGAATATTGCCCTTTCAATTCGTAGATAATGGAATAATAATAAACCTTAAAACTAAAATTATGAAAATTAAAGCTCTACTTTTTATCGCTACCCTCGGATGTACGACAGCTACCTTTGCACAAGAGGCAGGTTCGCCTTTGCAAATATCTGGTTCAGTTGATACCTATTACAAATATGATTTCGCTAAGTCGGCTAACATTAATACCTATTTTGCGAACGAACAAAATTCTATTTCATTAGGAATGATTGATCTGGCTTTGAAAAAGACGACAGGTAAAGCTTCATTTGTAGGCGAGTTATCTTTTGGCCCACGCGGACAGTCGCAATCTATACCCAATGCAGCAGGTCTTTACGATGAAGCTACAAACAGTTTTAACATTCAGAATTTATACGTGAGTTATGCTTTTACAGATAAGTTCAGTATGACTGCAGGCTATATGGGTACTTTTATTGGGTACGAGGTGATTTCGCCTGCGGCTAATTTTAACTATTCTACATCTTATTTATTCGGTTCTGGCCCTTTTCAAAATGCAGGGATAAAAGCGAGTTATGCATTTTCTGATAAGGTGAGTTTAATGGCAGGTTTGTTTAACGATTGGAATGTATATCAAGATTTTAATGGTGTTTCTCATGTTGGTGCGCAATTAACTATATCACCGGTTACAGGTTGGACGGCTTATTTGAATGTGCTTTCTGGTCGTTCTGCAGGTGCGGCAGGAACAGGCACAATCTTAGATTTAACCACTGCTTATCAAATTACTGAACAATTTAAATTAGGCTTAAACGCAGCTGATTATACTGTTTCAAACGATAATGGCGGTTATTCGGGTGTGGCATTATATCCGCAATATGCGTTTAACAAAGCAGTTGCTTTAGGTTTAAGAGGCGAATATTTTAACTATAAAGGAGTGGGTACTGCTGCAGATGTAAGTGTAGCTTCGTTAACTTTTTCTGCCAATATTAAATCTGGTGGTTTAACATTTATTCCGGAAGTTCGCTTTGATAGTGATAAAGATTTTTCTCAAGGATTTACCAAAACTAATGGAATAAACCCTGCAAAGTCAGCTTCTCAATTTTCTTTAGCTGCAGTTTACGCTTTTTAATAACCAAACAAACTAGGACGCCAGAGCTGAGTTCTGGCGTTTTTTATATTTATAAATAACAGATGAAATTTATAACTAGCGTTTTCTTATTGCTTAATTGTTTTGTGTATGTACATGCGCAAAGCGAAAGTTTATTGCCTGTAGATGAACAAGGTAAATTCATTTATTATGAAGTAGTGCCATTAGAAGGGACTACTAAAGATACACTTGTGGATAGGGTAGTCAATTATCTCAAAAAACAACATAAGGAAATTCAGTTTAAGTCTTTACAGGGTGATACGGCATTCATCGCCACTGGCAAAATGGTCGTTAACAAAACTTTATTGGTGATGTCACATCCATCCGGAGAAATTTTGTATCGCTTTCAGGCGGAAGTAAAAGAAGGAAAGTATCGTTTTTGGTTAAGTGATTTTAGCTTTATTCCGTATCAACGCGATCGATATGGAAATTTTGTAGCGAGCACTACCATTGGTGTGCCTTTAGAAAGAGACCCGGGTAAATTAAATGCGGCTCAGTGGAAAGAGTATCAGGTTCAAGCTGCAAAATATACAAAAGACTTTGCTTTTAAATTTAAGCAATTTATGGCAGGTAAAACCTTAATATCCGAACCTTTACCAGAGAAAAAAGTGATTAGTAAAAATTGGTAATTACTTAGAATTTTTTGAGCCTAATTCTTTTTCAATCAACTTTAACATCACCTTAAATTCCTTTTCTTCATATCCCATCGACTGGTAAATAATTTTCCCCTCTTGATTTATGAGAATATTTCTGGGAATGGATTGCTTAGCAAATTTGCTGAAAACACCTCTATCTACATCTGGTAAAATGGGAAAAGTGAAACCTCTGCTTGCTTTGTACGGAATCAATTTATCCCAACCTTCTTCTCTTCCAAAAACAAAAAATGCAAAATCTTTATTGTCTTTGTATTTATTCCAAATTTTAGTTTGTACTTCGGGCAATTCTACATTACATGGCGGACACCATGTTGCAAATAGATTAATTAAGATTAATTTTCCTTTATAATCTGCTATGTTTATGGTCTTCCCTTTTTCAATCTCGAAAGTAAATGATGGAATAGGATCACCAATTTTTGTATAGCTGTCTTTATCTACTGTTTGAGCAAAAACGGTAACCGAATAAACGATGACCATAAGAGATAGAAATATCTTTTTCATAAATTAATTTTATGAATCAAATATACGATATCTTGTTGATTTGCAATCTTAGTGGACCATCTTGTCAGCACATGTCGAACTTGCAAACGCTTCTGGTTTAGCCTTGAAGATAAAGCCCATACTTAAAATATAACCCATTGCCTCGTTTAATGCTTTGTTGCTTTTAAACATAGGATTGGTGTTAATATCTGCATGAACTTCTAAATCCACATCATAAATATCCAATAAATCGCAAATAGAATAAGCTGTTTCAATAGATTTTTGCACTTCTACTAACATTCTTTCCTTAATGCCCATTTGTTGTGTGGTTTTATCTTGGTTAATGTACATAAAACCACCATGATGTTCTCTAAGCAAAACAATTACGGTTGCAAAATCGGTCGTTGCACCTTTAACTTGTGAGTCGGTACCAATACAAACTTTTAATTTGTAACCGTTTTCGGTTTCGCGGATAATCGCTTGTTCAACTTCTTCTAAAATAGACGAGTGGATAACTTCGCCACTAAATTTTTTCCAGGTCATACGTTATTGGTGTTAAGGTTAACAACCCGTAATCAGGTTTCTTAAAATTAAGAGGTTAATATTAGATAATGATTAAATCTATGTTGTTTATTTGTCAACATTAAATTGGTTATCAACAAGATACGATTTTTGTGTGTAAGATGTGGGATGTGAAATGGAAAAGGGAGGTCAATGTGAACTGAAAACTGACAACTGGAAACTTATAATTACCTTTGCAACATGATGCTACAACCCATACTCGATAACCTAAAAATTACTGCACTTAATCAAATGCAAGAGGCAGCAATTTCTGCAACACAAAAAGGTAACGATATTTTGGTGTTGGCACCAACTGGTTCTGGTAAAACCTTAGCCTTTTTGCTACCAGTTTTAACAAACCTAGTTAAAGATAGTAAAGGAGTTCAGTGTTTAATTTTAGTTCCTTCAAGGGAATTAGCGCTTCAAATAGAGCAGGTTTTTAAACAAATGGGTACGGGTTTTAAAGTGAATTGCTGTTATGGTGGACATCCAATTAAAACCGAGCGCAATAATTTAGAACAGGCACCGGCAGTATTAATAGGTACGCCTGGTCGCATTGCTTATCATTTGCGTCATCAAAATTTTGATGAATCTACTATTACCACTTTAGTATTAGATGAGTTTGATAAAGCTCTCGAGTTTGGATTTACGGAAGACATGTCTTACATCATCGGTAATCTGCTATCTTTAAAAAGACGGATTTTAACATCAGCTACTGCTATGGAAGAAATTCCTTCGTTTACTGGTTTAAAAGATCATACAGAAATTGATTTTTTAAAAGATGTTCAGATCGCTCCAGATTTAAAATTGAAAAAGGTACAAACTACAGCAGAGGATAAGTTAGATACTTTATTTGAATTAATTTGTAAAATAGGAAGTAAAACCACTCTAATCTTCTGTAACCATAGAGAAACCGTCGACCGAATTAGCGATTTATTAATTGATAAAGATTTAGCTCATGATATTTTTCATGGTGGCATGGAACAAGATGAACGTGAAAGAGCCTTATTAAAATTCAGAAATGGGAGCATTAAAATTTTAATAACTACTGACTTAGCGGCTAGAGGTTTAGATATTCCGGAAGTAGAATATATTATCCATTATCAATTGCCGTACACAGAAGATGCTTTTTTGCATAGAAACGGGCGTACTGCGAGAATGAATGCAAAAGGTACAGCTTACCTGATTTTAGCAGATGATGAGAAATATCCATTCTTAAAAGCTGATATTGAAACGGAAAAATTAAAAGGACCATATAAATTACCCCAGGATAGCGTTTGGCAGACCTTGTACATTAGTGCAGGAAAAAAACATAAGGTCAATAAAATTGATATTGTTGGTTTATTGCTCAAGAAGGGCGGATTGCAAAAAGATGATGTTGGATTAATTGAAGTAAAAGACCAGGCAAGTTATGTGGCAATTAAAAGGAAATTGGTTCCTCAAGTTTTGAGAACTTTGGCCAATGAAAGAGTAAAGAATAAAAAAGTAAAAATAGAAACAGCAATGTAAAGGAAGTTGGGGAAGTATGAAAAGTCAGGGAGTCTGACTTGAAATTTCTAACTACTAATATATTAATTACTAAATACTAAAATGAGTAACAACGATATCATGAAAAAACTAAGGGTAGCTTTATCCTTAAATAGCGATCAAATTATAGAAATTTGTAAACTGGTAAACTTTACAGTTACTAAAAGTGAACTAGGCGATATTTTTAGGAATGATGAACATCCTAATTTTAAGAAATGTGGCGACCAGATTTTACGTAACTTCTTAAACGGTTTAGTTATTTATAAACGCGGTCCAAGAGAAGAGAAAAAGTAAATTAATTAATATCGTATCTCGAAATAATCTTTCTGTTAACTAGTTTTTCTATTTTCTCTAAAAGAATATCCATTTTAAATGGTTTAGACATGAAATCGTCTGGCGCACATTCCATGTCTTGTACTTCTTTTAAATCATACAGACCCGACATCATTAAAACCGGAACATACTTAGTGTCCTCATGAGATTTGAGTTGACTACATATTACTCTTCCGTCGATTCTTCCTAAAACAACATCAAGTAAAATTAAATCTGGTTTAAACTCATCTATACGATCAAAAACTAGTTCTGCATCGTTTAGGGGCTCAACTTCGTACCCACCAATTTCTAAAATAAGCTGAATAGTTTCTAAAACTTCATCATCATCGTCAACTACGAGTATTTTCTTCATAACGGCAAATATATACTATTGTAAGATGATTATATAACAACATAAATACAATAGGGTTTAATTTAATTTGCACTTAATTTTTTCTAGTTTAGATCATTAAAATTTTTATAATGAAAATATCCTTTCTCTATATCTTATTCCTCGGCTTAATTGTGTTTAATATAGACAATATAAAAGCACAGCAGAAGACATCTATTAATTATACAGTATCAATGGAAAACCCTGAACAACACAAATTTCAGGTAGCTATGGAAACAACAATAACCGAAGCTTCAGATTTTGTAATGCCTGTTTGGACTCCTGGCTATTATCAAAAGATGAATTTTGCCCAATATGTATCAGATTTTGATGTAAGGGATAAAGCTGGCTCAGCAGTGGCATGGAAAAAAAGAGATGAAAATACCTGGACGATTAGTGCTGATAAACAAACTTTGGTTACTATTACCTATACTGTTAAAGCAACAAGAGCTTTTGTTGCGTCGAGTTATTTAGGCATAGATAGGGGATATATTATTCCGGGAGCTTTATTTCTTTATCCAGAAGGTAAAATAAATGAAGCATCTAGAGTTCAAATTAAGCCCATTAATAATTGGACTGTAGCTACTGGTTTGTTAAAACTAAAGGATAAACCATTTACTTATTATGCATCAGATTATGATATTTTGTATGATAGTCCATTATTAGTAGGTCCTTTGGAATCGTTGCCTTCTTTTAAGGTTAAAGGAATTCCGCATTATTTTGTAGGTTATAAATTGGGTGATTTTGATAAGGAAAAATTTATTGCCGATGTTAAAAAAATTGTTGAATCTGCTTCAGATTTAATCGGCTATATTCCTTATCAAGACTATACATTTATTGCTATTGGTCCAGGACAAGGAGGTATCGAACATTTGAATTCTACAACTATTAGTTTCGACGGAGGAGGGCTAACAACTGCGGATGGTAGAAATAAATTATACAATTTTATTGCACATGAATATTTTCATCATTATAATGTGAAAAGAATAAGACCAATTGAGTTGGGCCCTTTTGATTATAAAAAAGGTAGCAGAACCAACATGCTGTGGGTTTCTGAAGGATTATCTGTTTATTATGAATATTTAGTTGTTAAAAGAGCGGGCTTAATGACAGAAGGTCAATTGTATGATAATTTTAAAAATAATATCATCGCTTTTGAAAATAAGCCTGGTAGACATTTTCAATCTCTTATACAAGCGAGTTACAATACTTGGTCTGATGGGCCATTTGGTAGAAACGAAGATGAAATAAATAGAACAATATCTTATTATGATAAAGGACCAGTTGTAGGGATGTTACTTGATTTTAAAATTAGAAATGCCACTAACAATCAGAAATCTTTAGATGATGTGATGAGGAAAATGTATACTAAATACTATCAACAATTAAAAAGAGGATTTACAGAAGCAGAATTTAGAACTGAAACTGAAAAAATTGCAGGAACAGATTTAACTGAACTTTTTGAATATACTACCACAACAAAAGAATTAGACTATCAGAAATACTTGAATTATGCAGGTTTAAATATCGATACAGTAACTAGAGTATTACCTACAAGTTATACAGGAATAAGAACACGTATGCGTAATGATAGTTTAGTGGTTAGCAATGTAGATTATGAATCTCCCGCATGGAAAGCGGGAATAAGAAACAGAGATGTTATTTTAACCGTGGGACAAACTGCAGTGAATGCGGAGAGTATTTTAGATATTGAAAAAAATAAAAAAGCTAATGAAATTATAACATTTAATATTTTACAAGGGGGAGTAAAAAAAGAGGTAAATCTGAAATTGGAAAATAAGTTGAATAGATCATTTACAATTAGCAGAAAAGAAAATTTAACTGATTTACAACGAAGAATATTAGAAAGTTGGCTTACAAAGAATTAATACAGTTTTGATATAATAGAAAAAGCTCCATTTGGAGCTTTTTCTATTTAAACTAGTTTTTTGTATCTAATTCTATGTGGTGTTACATCTCCTAATCTTTTCTTACGGTTTTCTTCGTAATCAGAATAGTTACCTTCAAAAAAATAAACTTCCGAGTTTCCTTCAAAAGCTAAAATGTGGGTACAAATACGATCTAAGAACCATCTATCGTGACTAATTACTACTGCACAACCCCCAAAGTTTTCCAAAGCTTCTTCCAAAGCACGTAAAGTATTCACATCAATATCATTGGTAGGCTCATCGAGTAATAAAACATTGGCACCTTTTTTTAATGTAATGGCCAAGTGAACGCGGTTACGCTCGCCACCAGACAAAACGCCAACTTTTTTCTGCTGATCGCCACCATTAAAATTAAATTTAGAAACATAAGCACGACCGTTTACAGCCTTATTGCCTAATTGAATATTATCTAAACCGTCGGTAATGTTTTCATAAACTGTTTTTTCTGGCTCTAAATCATTATGCATCTGATCTACATAACCCAATTCAACAGTTTCACCCACTCTAAAAGTACCTTTGTCAGGTGTCTCTTGTCCGGTAATTAAACGAAACAAGGTAGTTTTACCCGCACCATTTGGACCAATTATACCAACAATCCCGGCAGGAGGTAAAGAGAAGTTTAAGTTTTCGAATAAGATTTTGTCACCATAAGCTTTAGTTACGTCTGTAGCTTCAATTACTACATTACCTAAACGCGGCCCAGCTGGAATAAATAATTCCAATTTATCTTCACGTTCTTTCCCGTCTTCAGATGCCAATTTATCATAATTTGCTAAACGAGCTTTAGATTTTGCATGACGAGCTTTTGGCGCCATACGAACCCATTCCAACTCACGCTCTAATGCTTTTTGACGTTTGCTTTCTGTCTTATCTTCTTGCGCTAAACGTTTTGCTTTTTGATCTAACCATGAAGAATAATTTCCTTTCCAAGGAATACCCTCACCACGATCTAGTTCTAAAATCCAGCCTGCAACGTTATCTAAGAAATACCTATCGTGGGTAACAGCGATAACTGTTCCTTTATAGTTTTGTAAAAATTGCTCTAACCAATCGATACTTTCTGCATCCAAGTGGTTGGTAGGCTCATCTAACAATAAAACATCTGGTTCTTGCAGCAATAATCGACACATTGCTACTCTACGACGCTCTCCTCCAGAAAGTACGCCAATCTTTGTATCTGGCTCTGGACAACGTAAAGCATCCATTGCTCTTTCTAACTTGGTATCTAATTCCCAAGCATTTACTGCATCGATTTTATCTTGCAACTCGCCTTGACGAGTCATTAATTTTTCCATTTTATCGGCATCAGAATAATTTTCTTCTAAGCCAAATGCCTCATTAACTTCTTCGTATTCTTTAAGGATAGCAGTAATTTCTGCAACACCTTCTTCTACAACCTCACGAACGGTTTTGCTCTCATCTAAAATTGGCTCTTGAGCTAAGTAACCAACGCTATATCCAGCATTAAAAACTACTTCACCTAGAAATGATTTATCTAAACCAGCAATGATTTTTAATAAGGATGATTTACCAGAACCGTTTAAACCTACAACGCCTATTTTAGCACCGTAAAAGAATGATAAGTAAATATTTTTTAAAACCTGTTTTTGTGGTGGATAGATTTTACTCACTCCAGCCATTGAAAAGATTATTTTCTCGTCTGACATAATGATTAGTATTTGTGCAAAGATGCTTAAAAGTGAAGAGAGTTGAAAGTTATTGAGATGGGTTTTTGTTTTGTAATCCTGAGCTGTCGAAGTATCTACACTAATTAGTTGTTTTTTTCTTTTTAGCTCGCCGCCGCTATGGCTCTTTCTTTTCTCTTGATAGAAAAGAAACAAAAGATCAAGGCTTAGTATCATCTCTAGGATTAAGCTATTAAAACTTTTTTGGCAACAAGCAGCAGGTTCGATTTAATCCGATAGGTATCGTATCGAACTGGCTCATTGTTTTGGAAGCGGTTTTTGAAAGGTATTGCTGAAGTTTTAATGCTTTCTCCTTCGGGATGCTACAAGGCCAGCCCTCGTTCTTGGCAGTGGCTTGTGGTTTGGGGATTGGTTGTATGACGGTGGCGTCATTTCGACCGTAGCGGAGAAATCTTTGTCCACGATTTAACAAACAAAATCTGAGTATTCAAACCATCTGCCATTATTGCGTGTTTATTATACTAATTTGTATATTTAGTCAGAACATGGTAAGTTTTAGGAAATATCGTCATCCTAGAAATCTTTATCCACCGAAATGGCGTAATTGTTGATAAAATATAAAAATTGGGAAGCTATATTTATAAAAGTAATTTATAGTTTAAAGTCAACCCGATTACACACATATTATGGAAGCTAAATTTTCTCCACAAGTAAAAGACGTGATTTCTTTTAGCAGGGAAGAAGCCCTGAGATTAGGACACGATTATATAGGCGCAGAGCATTTGTTATTGGGCCTTATTCGCGAAGGCGATGGTATGGCCATAAAGATTTTAAGATCATTAGGGGTTGATACTGCTAAACTTCGTCGCTCTATTGAAGAAGCTGTTCGTGGCACATCTAGCGTTACGGTTAATTTGGGCAACATCCCTTTAACTAAACAAGCAGAAAAAGTTTTAAAAATCACCTATTTAGAAGCGAAAATATTTAAAAGCGATTTAATTGGTACAGAGCATTTATTGTTATCTATTTTAAGAGATGATGACAATATCGCGTCGCAAATTTTATTGCAGTACAGCGTTACGTACGAAATTTTTAAACAAGAGGTTGAGGTTAACAAAAACGGCTTTAGAGACGAAGCTCAAGGTGGTGGTACTGCCGGCGGTGGCGATGACGATTTTCAAGAAGAAGAAAGTTTTAGTGCGCCTAAAAAAGTTTCTGACATTAAATCTAAAACTCCTGTATTAGATAATTTTGGTCGTGATTTAACACGTGCAGCTGAAGAAGGTAGATTAGACCCAATTGTTGGTCGTGAGAAAGAGATTGAACGTGTTTCTCAAATTTTATCACGTCGTAAAAAGAACAATCCGATTTTAATTGGAGAACCTGGCGTTGGTAAAAGTGCAATTGCAGAAGGTTTGGCTTTAAGAATTGTTCAACGTAAAGTTTCAAGAGTTTTATTTAACAAACGTGTAGTTACACTAGATTTAGCCTCATTGGTGGCAGGTACAAAATACCGTGGTCAGTTTGAGGAGCGTATGAAAGCGGTAATGAACGAGTTAGAGAAATCTACTGACGTTATTTTGTTTATTGATGAGATTCATACGATTGTTGGTGCTGGTGGTGCATCTGGTTCATTAGATGCATCGAATATGTTTAAACCTGCATTGGCCAGAGGCGAAATACAATGTATTGGTGCGACAACTTTAGATGAATATCGTCAGTATATTGAAAAAGATGGTGCATTAGATCGTCGTTTCCAAAAAGTAATGATTGAGCCAGCTACGCCTGATGAAACCATCGAAATTTTAAACCGCATTAAAGAAAAATATGAGGAACATCATGGTGTTACGTACACAGATGAGGCAATAAATGCCTGTGTTGCATTAACATCTAGATATATAACTGATCGTTTTTTACCAGATAAAGCAATTGATGCATTAGACGAAGCGGGTTCGAGAGTGCATTTAACTAATATTCATGTTCCAGAAAACATTATCACTATTGAAAGTAAGATAGAGGATATTAAAATTGAAAAGAATAAAGTAGTTAAAAGCCAGAAGTACGAAGAAGCAGCCAAATTGCGTGACACTGAAAAAAATCTCTTAGAAGAATTGGATCGTGCTAAAGCAGAATGGGAAGCTGAAACTAAAACTAAACGTTACGAGGTTACTGAAGATAACGTTGCTGAAGTGGTTTCGATGATGACTGGTATTCCGTTGCAACGTGTTGGACAAACCGATAGTGTGAAACTATTGAATATGTACGAAACTGTTGCGGAAAAAATCATTGGTCAAGATGATGCGATTAAGAAATTAACAAAAGCGATCCAACGTACAAGAGCCGGATTAAAAGATCCTAAAAAACCAATTGGTTCATTTATTTTCTTAGGTCCAACAGGTGTTGGTAAGACTGAGTTGGCAAAAGAACTAGCTCGTTTTATGTTTGATAGTGATGATTCACTCATTCAAATTGACATGAGTGAATACATGGAAAAATTTGCTGTTTCTCGTTTAGTAGGAGCGCCTCCAGGATACGTTGGTTATGAAGAAGGTGGTCAATTAACTGAGAAAGTACGTAGAAAACCATATGCTGTTATCTTATTAGATGAAATTGAGAAAGCTCACCCTGATGTATTTAATATCTTGTTACAAGTATTGGATGAAGGTCAGTTGACAGATAGTTTAGGTAGAAAGGTTGATTTTAGAAATACAATTATCATCATGACTTCCAACATTGGCGCTCGTCAATTGAAAGATTTCGGAGCAGGTGTTGGTTTCTCTACTTCAGCAAAGATTAATCAAAGCGATGCACATAGTCGTGGTGTAATTGAAAATGCATTAAAACGTGCTTTTGCTCCTGAATTTTTAAATAGAGTTGATGATGTAGTAGTGTTTAACAGTTTAGGTAAAGAAGAAATCTTTAAAATTATTGATATCGAACTGAAATCATTATTTGGTCGTGTTCATAACTTAGGTTATGAAGTGAAATTGACTGATCCTGCGAAAGAGTTTATAGCAGATAAAGGTTTCGATAGTAATTTTGGTGCTCGTCCGTTAAAAAGAGCTATTCAGAAATATTTGGAAGATCCAATTGCTGAAGAAATCTTGAAAGGTGATATCCATGATGGAGATACTTTAGAAATTGATTACGATAAAGAGAAAGAAGAAATTACAGTTGCACACAAAAGCAACGGTAAAAAGAAGAAAAAAGAAGAAGGAGCTTAACTTAAAAAATCACCCAATTGGGTGATTTTTTTGTTATAAACTATTTCTAAAAAAGAACATTTTATAGCTTTGAGCTCTATTTATAGCCGAAACTCAATTCGTTATGTTAAAGTTCATTGTTTTTCTTTTGACCATTTCTTTACTTTCAGTAACGGTCAAAGCAGCAACTGGCTGCGTCCTTAATTCTAATTTGACAAAAATTTATACGAAGAAAAATGGTGGAGCTAGTAGTACAGATTACAGAACAACAAATGTTTCTACCGCACTTTCAGGTTGTGTATATGCGCAAACTACAACTTCTTGCACAGTAGATGGTTCTGGTCCAGGATTTTTAGGTGATACAACTGTACTTAATTGTCCAATAGATGACTATGTTTGGTTAGTTTTACTGTTTTTTGGTGGATTTGGTTTTGTTCATGTTCGCAATAAGGCTTGGCTTAATCCATTAGAAAACCCTTGAAAAATAGGTCATTTAAGCTTTTTATAGAAAATAGCATAATATTTTAATGAAAAGGAATGTGTATCTTAGTACGATATAATGATCTAACGCTCATGTTAAAATTTTTCATCGTATTTCTAGTTGCTTTCGGAATGGTTATTTCCGTAAATGGAGCAACTGGCTGTGTTCTGAATTCCAATCTTACAAAAATATATACTTCATTACAAAGTGGTACAACTTATAGGTCAACTACTTCTTCAACTGCACTTTCAGGTTGTGTTTATAAACAAACAACAAATTCTTGTACTGTGAGTGGTTTAGGTGCAGGTTTTAAAGGTGATACAACTATATTGAATTGTCCTATAGATAATTATGTATGGTTAATCTTATTGTCTTTGGGTGGATTAGGTTTTATGCATATTCGTAAGAAAAGTTCACTTATTCCTTTCAAAAACCTCTTATAATAGTCAACTAAAGCTTTTTCACTAAAATTTCATACTATTAATGCATGGAATATTATCTTTGTAGATAGATTTTATCCCGCTCTCATGATTAAATTTTTCATTGTATTTTTATTTGCTTTTGGAATGGTTCTTTCCGTAAAGGCTACAACTGGATGTATTCTTAATTCTAATCTTACAAAAATTTATACTTCAGTACAAAATGGTACTAATTATAAATCAAACTCATCTTCTACTGCATTAGCAGGCTGTACATATAAACAAACTACGAGTCCATGTACAGTAAGTGGCTCTGGTCCTGCATTTTTAGGAGATACAGCTATATTAAATTGTCCGATAGATAATTATACTTGGTTGATTTTAGTATCTTTCGGTGGATTGGGTTTTGTTTACATTAGGAAGAAGAACTTGATTTTAAACTAGTTTCATTAACGCTTCATAATAATTTTCAAAAGCTTTTTCCTCTGTCGCCAGAAAAAGGAAAGGTTCAATGAGCTCTAATTCCATTAATAAAAATTCGCCATTTACAACCGCACCATCAACTCTAGCGTACAAACAATTTTTTGCAAATTGATCTATATACTGCTGCGCAGTTGTTAATAAATGTTTCGGCGGTTGTTGCGGATGAATTGTTCCACCAAAAGAATGTTGTACTCTAAAATCTCCTGATTTTGCTTTTTTCAATAATGCATGACTAAATTTCCCGCCAAAAAACAGAAAAGACCATTCGCCGGCTTGTTCAATTTCAGTCAAAAATGGCTGAAGAATAAAATCTTCTTCTTGTAATAGCTCATTGAGTTTTGTGCTTATTTCTTCAGCAGTTGATGTGGTAACTTTAAACGTGTTTTTAGAACCTCCACTCACAGCTGGTTTAACAATTATTTTATCTGAACGTAGCTCCTCGAAGTAATCTTGTAAGTTGATTTTTTGCCCCTTGTCTATAAAAATGCTTTGTGTTACTTTTAATCCAGCTTTTTCAATATCATGCAAATAGTGTTTATCGGCATTCCACTTTACAATATCTATTGGATTTAAAAGTCTGATATTTTTGCCTTCTAAATTTGCTAGCCAATTATAAAAATCTGCTACTAAATCAAAATAATCCCAAGGTGATTTTAGAATAGCTAAATCATAGTTTTCCCAAATAACTTGGGGATCGTTCCAAATTACCTTTTCGATTTTTAAATTTTTCGATTGAAGGAATTTTAAAAGTGAATCATCTTCATTTTCTGCAGTGGGAGAGGCATAAGCACCTTTATCTTGATAAGTTACGAGGGCAATGTTCATGTAATTGGTTTGAATTTCGAAGGTAAGAAATTTCTCTTTCAAGTCATTGCGAGGAACGAAGCAATGATGAGTTGAGATTTAAAACAAATTGAGTTGTGCACTAGGTATGCTAAATAACGAGCTATCTAATTCAATGTTTTCTATATTCAATCCATTCAGTTTGCAATGGAGTTTAAACGTGTTCCTAATCATTTCTGCAAAATTCCCTTCTCCACGCATTCGTGTTCCAAAACGACTATCGTTTACATTTCCGTTATGACAATTTTGTATTTGATGCCAAACTTTATCAAATCGATCTGGAAAATTTTTGCGCAACCAGTCTTCAAATATTTTGTTAATTACTCCATTTAATCTAACCACAGTATAACCTGCACGTTTAGCGCCATTAATTGCACTTGCTTTTAGAATGGCTGGCATTTCATGGTCATTTAAACCTGGAATCATTGGAGCTGCCATTACACCAGTTGGCAATCCAACTTTGCTTAATTCTTCAATAATTTTTAACCTCTGTTTAGCAGTAGTCGTTCTAGGTTCAAGTTTCAAGCGTAATTTTTCATCTAAACTGGTAATTGAAACGTAAACCATGGCTAATTTGAGTTTTGCCATCTCTTGTAGAATATCTAAATCTCTTAAAATCAAAGCATTTTTTGTGATCATAGCGATGGGTTGCTTGTAGGCTAATGCGATTTCCAAAAGTTGACGAGTAAGCTTAAATTTCCGTTCAGCGGGTTGATAGCAATCGGTATTGCCAGATAAAGATATTGGATAGGCATCCCAACCTTTTCGTTCTAAAAATTTCTTAAAAAGTTCAGGTGCATCTTTTTTAACGATTATTTTTCGTTCAAAATCTAAGCCCGCACTAAAACCCCAATATTCATGAGAATTACGAGCATAACAATAAATACAACCATGTTCACAACCTTGGTAAGGATTTAAAGAATAGGCCATGCCCACATCCGGACTATCCACTTTGTTGACAACGGATTTAGATTTTCCGATGATGAAAGTTGTTTTAGCATTTGGCTCTTCCCAATCATCAATCCCTTCTGGATGCTCTTTTGCTAAAGAATTTTTAAGAAATTTATTGGATGTGTTAAACTGTGCGCCACGTCCATTTAAATAATTATCTTGATTCTCTTCTCTAATGCTCATGAATTAAAATTACTAATATTTTTAGTAATTTTAATTTTGAATTTTCAACAAAATGTTTATTATTTAATACGACCATTTTCGTTTTCTAAAGCAGAATTTCTTGTTCTTGGACCTTTTGCTTTACTATCTGCAAATTTATATGTGATGTTTAGTTTAAGTTGACGGGTTTCAAAATAACTGTAATTCTTCATGTAAAAACCCTCAAAATTCTGAGTAGAATAAGCCTTACTTCCTTTATAAATATCTGTAAATGCTAGTCTGACTGTTGCGCTATTTTTAAAGAAGTTTTTTTGTAAACCTAAATCTATCTGACTTGTAGCTTTCATAATTTGGTTACCACCAATCAGTCTTTTAGAATTTAAAAAACCTAAAATTTCTCCTGTAACTTGATACGGCATTTTAAAGCGTTGCTGAATATTTAAGCGACCTGCAAACTGTTTTAGATTTAAATCTCGATATTGATCAAATGAGATTTTATTTTGAATATGATAAACTGTGCCGTTAAAGGTAATGTCCCACCATTTAGTTGGAGTATATAACTGGGTTAGGGAAAGTGAAATATTTTGTTGTACGCCAAGGTTTCTAGGGATCATTACAATACTAGTTTTAGCTATTGTATCTGTAATACTTGCGCTAAAATCGCTTGTGTGTGCAAAGTTTAAGCTAACTATAGTATTACTTTTATAGGCGTATTGAAATGTAAAACGATGACTTAGTTGGGGTTTTAAAAATGGATTTCCTTGCCAAAAAGAAAGTTCATCTAATAAATAAACAAAAGGATTTAAGTCATTATAAGCTGGTCTGTCAATCCTCCTCGAGTAACCAAATGAGAAATTATGATTTTCTGAAGGTTTAACCGATGCACTAAAAGATGGGAAAAGATTGGTATAATTTCTCTTGATATTCTCTAGCGAATCTTTTCCATTTATTTTAAAAGCTAATTCACCTTCTGAAGCAGAGTTTTCGATACGTAAGCCTCCTTGCAAAACCCATTTACCAAACGACTTTTTATAATTCACATAGGCGCTTGCAATGTTCTCATTAAAATTAAATGTATTAGATCTACGTTCATCAAATACTTCATTTGTATTAAATACTTGATAAAATCTTGAATTATTACTCGTTTCAATTGCAGAATATTTAATACCAGTTTCTAGCTTGCCTTTCCAGAGATTTGTTGTATAATCTGCTTTAACTGCTTTTAAGTAGATTTTTGCGCCGTTTAAAGTTCTGTAATAATTTTCTTGTGTTACATTATTCTGGGTCGAATAAATGTTAGATTGAAGATTACCAGCTCCCTTTTCGTAAAATCCATAGTCTGCATCGATATTAAAAATTTTACCTAAAGTATCTTCGTATTTATAATTTAGATTTATGTTATATCTTTCGGTATTCTGATGATAATAATCGTTTATAGCCTTTAATGTTTGATCAATAGTTGATGAATTTGGCAAACCAATATCTGTTCTGGTATCTGTAATGCCACCACCAAAAATAAAATTTCCATTCACTAAAATACCCACTGTGTTTTTGTTGTCAATTGTATAATCTGCGCCCAAACGAGCGCCCATTTTCTTTCGCTTATCTACATCATCGGTAAAGCTATCATAAGTTTTTCCATTCTGAATTCTATCAGAGCCGTATAAATAAGAATAATAACCAAAAAAGTGGTTGTAACTTCCATAAATATTCAACTTATCATTTCTATAATTAAAAGATAAATCTTGATTTTGCCTTACATAAACTCCGTAAGAAATGCCAGCTGTAGTTGTACCATTAAATCCTTTCACTTGAGATTTTAGTGTTTTAATATTGATAATTCCGGAAGAACCTGCAGCGTCATATTTTGCAGTAGGACTATTAATAATTTCAACGGATTTAATTCCAGATGCTGGCATTGCTCTCAATAAATCAACTATTTCTCTACTAGATAAGTAAGTTTGTTTTCCATCTAATAAAATCATAGCACCTTGTTTTCCATTTAGGGTAATTGAATTATTGTTGTCAATAAATATCCCCGGCGCATTCTTTAATGCGTCTAGCGCATTTCCACCTTGTGCTGTAATACTTTTTGCAACATTATAAGTGATACTATTTGCATCTACTTCAATTAAATTTTGCTTAGACTGGACTACAACTTCATCTAATGTTTGCGAGGTAGAAACTAAATAAATGATGTCAAAATCTTTGTTGGCAAGCTCGAAAGCAACTTTATAGGTTGTAAAACCAGTATGCTTTATGATTAAATTATATACACCTTTTACATTGAAACTTAATTCAAATAATCCATTAGTTGTAGAGACAGTTTTTGCTACCTCTTTATTTTCGGAATTTACGAGAGAAACTGTTGCATCAGCTATTGCTTGTTGAGTTTCATTTAAAATTTTGCCATTTATTTTGAAAGAAGTTGTTTGGGCTAGCAAGGTGAAATTGGTTGCCAAAAAGACAAAAACGAAAAGTACAATTCTAAAAACGTGCATCTACTAATTAATATATGTTGCACTAAAATGCAATTTAAATCATAAAGTAGAGAATTGTAACTATAATGCTGTAATTATGGAGATGTAGAACGTTTAGCCAAAGGAATATAATCCATAGGTACCATATCGGCTACTTTTTCATACGCCCAAAAACCTTCAAATAGGAGAGAGCGAGAATCTAAAATCCCTCCACCTTCATAAAAACGAATTGGCCCATCGGTCAGTTTAGCTACAGATAGTTCGTAATCAGGAATGTATAAAGGTCTGAATATCCAAAAGCCAGAGTTAGCATATACTGTTGATTCTCGTTCTTTCGTATACATTACACATAATGAATTGGTGTAATTTAACAGCTTTAAATCCTTGTTATAATAATGTACCAAAGTATCTGGAAGCACTTCTGCATTGTTAAATTTATCTATGAATTTTGGCAGCGCTTGTTGCTTTTGCCAATATGCTAATAGAGAGGTATCAACTTTTGCAGCGTTTTTTCGTATACCAGTTTTTCCGGGTGGATTTTTAAGTGCTAAAATATTTTTGTTAATGATACTATCTGGAGCTCGATTTGGATTAGGTACTTTTATTATTTTATTGATAATAAAACCCTCTGCTTGGCTTGTGCCTTTATAAAGTGATTTGAAAAAATGTTGTGCAGAACCATAATAAGCAATTTCTCTTAGATCAATATATTTTTTATTTTTTGCATTGGATGCTTTTAATTCCTCAAAGAAAGGTTTACCAGCATAGTAAATAATATTTGTGCGCTTGTTATATTCAAAATAATCTAGCATATATTTTATTCTATAACCAAGTGCCTTATTCTCTACAATTAAAAATTCATCGGTTTTAACGGTTAATGTGCTTGTCGTAATATCATAATCAACTCTTAACACTTGCGGGTTTATGATTTTACAAGCTTTAGCGTTTGGTGAAGTTCCAATAAAATATTGCTTAAACTGGTTGATGTATTTTTGTCGATTAGGATCAGCCCGAATTACAACTTCGTTTAGCATTACTGCATTTTCTTTTAAAACAAACTCTACCTGAACTGATTTATCAGAAATGATGATGTTTTTTGAGAAAGGAAGATAACCAATCATTTGAACTAAAATATCGTAGCTGCCAGGTTTTAAGTTTGGGAGTCTAAATTTTCCTTCAGCATCGGTAGCGGTAGCAATTTTATATCCACTCACATACACACCGGCGCCAGGTAAAGTTTCCTTTTTGTCTTTAACTACACCTGTTATGGAAAATGTGTTTTGTGAAAATCCTTGAATACTTAAAAATAAAATAAGACAGGATAGCAAGAGCGCTCTAAACATGGCAACTAATGTAGTAAATCAGCTATATATTATTTAATAATGAAGAGAAATTTAACTTTTTTAACATTTACTACTTTTTCGTCGTAGGTATATAATCCATAGGGACCAAATCTGCAACTTTTTCATATGCTAAATAACCTTTGTAAAGTAAACTTCTAGGGTCGTATATGCCTCCATTTGCATAAAATAGTACAGGAGGCACCATTAAATCAAGGACAGAAATTTGATAATTAGCCAAGTCAGGTGGACGGGATTGTTTAAGCCCTGAACTATTATATGAAGATGATTCGAGTTCGTTTTTGTAAATGATATATAAAGCATCCTTATAATTCATCTGTTTTAAGTCAGCATTAAACGATTTTACTAAAGTATCTATTAAAACATCTCCACGGATTAATATATTTATCTCTTTGGGTTCATTTCTTTGCTTCAACCAATACGATAGTGAATCAGATCCATTAAATGTAATTACTCGATTTAATCCACTTTGTCCACTAGTTAACCTTTTAATAGTTGCATTAATCAAGCTATCAGGTTTTCTTCCAGGATTTGGAATTGTACCCAATTTATTAATAACAAAACCTTCTTCCTTAATTCTGTTTGCATACAATGATTTGAAAAAATGCTGAATAGAGCCATTGTAAGCAATTTCTCTGTTCTTCTTCCATTTTTTTTGTTTAGCACTACCTCCTTTTAATTCTTCAAAGGATGGAAGCCCTGCATAATAAAATATTTTAGTTCTGTAGTTATACTCAAAGTTTTTTAGCAAGTATTTTATGCGATAGCCTAGCGCTTTGTTTTCGATTAATAGAAAGTCGCTTGCTCGGATAGTTAATAAGCTATTTGGAATATCGTCATCAACACCTAAAATATTCTCATTTAGTATTTTACACTCACTTGCATTTGGAGTTTTTCCAATAAAGAAATCTTTAAATAAAGCGATATAATATGCTCTATTTGGATCAGGCTTAATGACCACTTCATTCAATAAGGTCGTATTCTCAGTTAGTAAAACTTCAATATTTATCGACTTATCTGAGATGATTATATTTTTCGAATAGGGAAGATAACCTATCATTTGCACTAAAATATCATAATTACCAGGCGCAAGTTTTGGCAATGCAAATTGTCCTTCACTATTAGTTGATGTAGCTATTTTGTAACCACTAATAAATACAGAAGCACCAGGAAGCGTTTCTTTTTTGTCTTTAACAATTCCAGTAATAGAATAAGTGTTTTGGGCAAAAGAATAAAGGCTAATACAAGTAATCAGTATAAAATTTAACAACAATTTTTTAACCATGCTGTAAACTTAACTAAATAATTAGGTGTTAAAAAATAAAATAAACGTGACAATAGAAAAAAGAGAACTATCCTAATAAGTCTTTTGCATTTTGTAAAGCAGAAGCTCCTGGATTTTTGCCGCTTAGCATTTCCGCAATCGCGTAAATTCTATCTTCAGAGTTTAATTTACGAATACCTGTAGTTGTTTTATTGCTTTCTTCGTGTTTATAAACAAAGTAATGTGAATTACCTTTAGCTGCAATTTGAGGTAAATGGGTAATAGATAATACTTGCATATCTTCTCCCAAACTTGCAATTACTTCACCAACTTTTAACGCAGTTTCGCCAGAAATTCCCGTGTCAATTTCATCAAAAATTAAAGTAGGCAGGGAGGTGTACTTAGCTAATAAAGCTTTAATAGTTAACATTAATCGAGATAATTCACCCCCAGATGCAACTTTATTTAGTGGAGCAGGTGCTTGTCCAGCATTTGCCGTGAAAAGTAAATTAATTTCATCTAAACCATCTTTAGTTAAATCCGTTAGTGCGTTTTGATTAAAAATCAATTTGGCATTTGGCATACCAACTTGTTTTAAAGTTAAAGTAGTTTGTTCCTCAACTATTTTAATGGCTTTTTTACGATTTAAGCTTAATTCATTTGCTTGCTTTTTTAATTCAGCGGTAAGTGAAACGATGTCTTTTTTCAACTGTTCAATCTCTTCATCAGAATTAATTAATTGGCTTAAATTATCTTCTAGCTGTTGTTGAATGGTCAATAATTCGCTGTTATTTGCTACACGATGTTTTTGTTGTAAAGTATACAAAACATCTAATCGTTGTTGAATAATTGTTAATCGCTCTGCACTATGTAGTGTTTTTTCTTCAATGCCAGCAGTTTCATCTGAAATGTCTTTAAGTTCAATTATGCTAGAACGCAACCGCTCATAGAGTACATTAATTTCAGGAGCAAATTTTTCGATACTTTGGAGTTGCAAAGATGCTTCTTTTAAAATGCTAGTTGCAGAAACTTCATTTTCAGTAAGTAGGGAAGTAGCAGCCAATAAACTTCTTTTAATACTTTCTGCATGAGTTAACCGCTCGAGTTCTTGCTCTAATTCTTCTTGCTCACCTTCTTTTAATCCTGCTTGCTCTAGTTCATTGAATAAAAATTGTTCGTAATCTTGCTTGCTTCGAGCTTCATCAGCTTTGCTAATTAAAGTTTTTAACTGCAAGCTATTTTGTTTTAACTGTTTAAAACCAGTTCTATAGGTTGCTAAAAGCGAGGAATGATTAGCTAAAGAATCTACAATCAATAGCTGAAAATCTGCATCATTAATTTCTTGTGTAGCATGTTGAGAATGAATATCAATGAGTTGCTCCCCAATTTGTTTTAAGATAGTAAGATTAACCGGTGTATCATTAATAAATGACCTCGATTTTCCATCTATAGAAATCTCTCTTCTCAAGATGCTTTCATTAAGAAAATCTAAATCATTCGTTTCAAAAATGGGTTTTAGCTTTTCATCTGCCAATAAAAAAATACCTTCTATTACACACTTTTTATTTTGATTAAAAAAGTACTTGCTTTCTGCCCTTTGACCTAAAATTAATGAAAGTGCCCCTAAAATGATAGATTTTCCAGCACCAGTTTCACCTGTAATAATGTTTAAACCCTGATCAAATTCAATGTCTAAACTATCAATTAAAGCATAGTTATGTATAGAAAGTTTTTGTAGCATATCGTGATGCTAAATTAACATAAAAGCTTTTAGCTTTCAAGAATAGATTCGAGTTTAGTAAAATAAAAAAGGGTAAGAAAATTAGTTCTTACCCTTAGTGTATCATTTGTTTGTTGTTATTAATTCTCTTTGTTTTTAAGTTTTAATTCAAAAGCCTTTTCTAATTCAAGTTTTAAAGGAGTAGTAGCATTAAGCTTTATACTTGGAGTTTCTAAAATAGCATCTGGAGTGTTTAACTTCAAATTGGTAATAGTCGAAAGTTTAGCAGTTAAAGGCAAAAAAGCCTTTTGTACATCTAAGTTACTGTCAAATAATAAGAAAGCTTTGTCAGTTTTAATTCCTTTGGCTTTTTTTAATTCCTCTAAATCTTGTTCATATTTTTTTCTCAACTCTTTGTATTCTGGTGAATCTTGAAGCTTTTTAAGCTCTTCCATTTTATCTTTCCACTCTTTAGAGTTGAATTTTTTATTCATTTCTTCAGCATTTTTTTGGATATCGGCCATTTTGCTTTTCCATTCAGGAGAGTTAAATTTTTTCTCCATCGCTTCGGCATTTAGTTTAATCTTAGCCAATTTATCTTTCCATTCAGGAGAATTAAACTTTTTTTCCATTTCTTTAGAGTCAAATTCAATCTTTGCCATCTTATCTTTCCATTCAGGAGAGTTAAATTTTTTCTCCATCGCTTCGGCATTTAGTTTAATCTTAGCCATTTTATCTTTCCATTCGGGAGAATTGAACTTTTTCTCCATCTCTTTAGAATCAAATTCAATCTTCGCCATCTTATCTTTCCATTCAGGAGAGTTGAATTTTTTCTCCATCGCTTCAGCACTTAATTTAATCTTAGCCATTTTATCTTTCCATTCTGGGGAATTGAACTTTTTCTCCATCTTTTTAGAATCAAATTCAATCTTTGCCATCTTATCTTTCCATTCAGGAGAGTTGAATTTTTTCTCCATTGCTTCGGCATTTAATTTAATTTTATCCATTTTAGCTTTCCACTCAGGAGAATTGAACTTTTTGTCTAGCTCGGCCATTTTTTTCTTCAAACTATCTGGCATATCATCCATCGTAGTATAGATTACTTCTTTGCCATCATTTCCTTTAACAATCATTTTAAATTGCTTTTTCTTTTTGGTTGTATCGGTGTCAGCTCTAACAACTAAATGTTTACTTAAATTTTTTGTTTCACTTGGGGCTGCTTTAATTAATGTTAAAGAAATAGCCTTCTTGGTTTTTTCTGCTGGTTTTTTGGTTGGGTTAATCCATGCCAATGAAACAACGGTGGCAATCGTTAAGGTCAGGATGAAGAATTGCTGCTTAGCATTCATATAATTCGTTTTCATATCTGTGATTCTTTTAATTCGTTGGTACAAATGTTGATTTTTACCCGTTGCTGCAAGTGACAGCGACGGCGTTTGTTTGTCTTTTAATAATTCTAATTTCAGTAATGCATGTGCATAGGTTAACGGTGTTCCCGTGAAATTAACCACCAAGTCATCGCAGGCATGTTCTCTTTCTATATGTATGAATTTGGTGGTAAGCCATACAAATGGATTGAAGAACAATAACGTTTCTATACAGGTTTTAACAAGGTTGATTAGATAATCATTACGACGAATGTGTGATAACTCGTGTATTAAAATCGCTTCAACTTGTTTCAAATCCAATTGCGTAGCTAATGCAACAGGAAATAATACAACAGGTTTAAAAAATCCAATCACCAAAGGCACATTCACTTTAGACGATAAGAAGAATTTAACTGTTTTATTGATCTTTAATTGAGTAAGTGTTAATTCGAAAATTCTACTCCACTCTGCAGGCACAGATAAGGTACTTACCTGCTTTAATTTTTTAAGTTTTACATAACTTGATAAAAGGATGAGCAATTGAAAAATAATTCCAACTAAATACACCGTAACCACCATTGGGAAATATGCTTCAGTTTTAAAATTAAAATTTCGACTTAGCTCCGATAAATTCTGATAAGCAGCTTCGTTAAATGCTATACTTTCTATAGACGTGCTTGTTGTTGGCAACTCGAACACCGTAAAAAAAGTAAAACAAAAACTAGCAAAAATTAGAAACAAAGAACCAAAAGCAAGGTTATGTTTTAATCTCGAATTCATTTTAGGCCAAGCCATCAGAACGATGAATAGCATAGCATAAATGATTGCGCCTTGCCATAAAGAATGAAGAATGCTCCATCCAATAGCCTTAATAAGATTATTTATCATTGCTTCCATGATTATTTGTTTTCAAGTTTTTCCAAATATTCCTTAATCAAATCTATCTCCTCCTGGCTTGCTGTTTTATTTCCTAAGGCCTGCATTACTAAACGAGCAGCAGAGCCATTAAAAACATTATCTATCATTTTATTAACCAATTGTTGTTGAGTTTTTTCTTGGTTAATTAATGCACGATAAATATGCGTTTTAGCGCTAGTATCCCTGTCCACTAAACCTTTCTCATGCATAATTTGCATTAGTTTTAAAGTAGTGGTATAACCAGCATCTTTTTTATTTAAATCCTCATGAACTTCTCGAACGGTACAGGTTCCTTTTTGCCAAAGTACCTGTAAAATTTCCATTTCGCCTTCTGTTGGTTTGATGTTTGAATTGCTCATTTTGTTACACTACGAATTTTTTCGTATTCAAATGTACGAATGTATTCGTATAAACAAAATATTTTAACGAAAATTTAACATTTTTTTTTGAAGAGAGTAAAAAAAGTGACTTAACGAGCCTTTTTTAAGGCTTCGTATTTGCTGATATTAGCTGGGTCGATATCACTTAATAGATTATAAGCTTTGATTTTTTCTTGTAAATCGATTGTGGATAATACATTGGTAATCTCATCAGCCTTGGTTGCAAAATAAACATTAGGGAAAATAGATCCTAACTTTTGCTTATCCATTTGTTGTAGAGCTGGCAATAATGCGAGTATATTTTTTGCGCCATTAGATACATTATCTTGCAGTTTATCCAATCCATTAAAGTGATAGTTATAAATAAAAACACGAAGTTCTTTAAACGTAGCATTCAGCAGATTTTCATTTAACCAATAACGATTACGTAAACCATCGAATGCTTTCCAACCTTTGTTGCCAGAAATTTGCGCAACATTTAAAACGTTTTGAGCTTTATTATAATAAGGCGTACCTCCTAATTTGCTAAAGCTATCCTTATCTAAACCGATAATTGTATAGGCATAATAACCTAAAAGTGAACTTAAATTAGTGATGAAATTCTGATCAGAAAAATCTAAAGACTGTCCATCATTGTAATTAAAATCAAAATCTTTATCGTTAATATTTAATAAAGTACTGTAATAAGAACTAGCATAAACTGGTCTGCTAGATTGTATTTGTGCCTCTGCGGTATAAGCAGAACTGCCATCCCATGAAGTTATGGTAAGTACAAGGTTGCATTCGATTCTCTCTTGTGGTAAATAAGTTTCAGTAGTCCACTTATTATTATTCAAAAAATCTCTAATTGTATTTTGTAGTACTTCTAGGTTTTTCTTATTGATATTAGAAATGTTTGGAGCTAAAACTTGTACTCGAGTATTTAATTCTTGTGCATGTACAAAGCCACAAATTAGTAGTGAAAAGATAAAACCTATAATTTTCTTCATTTATGTATTAATTTAAGTATTTCAGCACAAATATCTTTTGCGACTTCAGTCTTAGATTTTGTTTCAAAACTAGTTTTATCAAATGCTCTATTAAATAAGGTGATTTTATTGGTCTCTGTTTTAAAACCAGCCCCTTTATCATTTAATGAGTTTAATACAATAAGATCTAAATTCTTTTTCTGCAATTTTTCTTGTGCATAGGATTCTTCCTGTTCAGTTTCTAATGCAAATCCAACTAAAAACTGATTATCTCTTTTAATATTGCCTAAGCTTGCTAAAATATCTATAGTTTTTTTAAGATTGATACTGAATTCACTATCCTTCTTTTTGATTTTCTGCGGAGCAACTTCAGTAGGAGTGTAGTCTGCAACAGCAGCACTCATAATAGTAATATCACTTTGTGAAAATTTTTCCATACAGGCAGACAGCATATCTGCAGCACTTATAACATCAATCCGTTGTAATTGGGTAGTTGTCTTTTCGGATGTAGGGCCTGTAATTAACGTTACATCAGCGCCTAAAGCAACCATTTCATTAGCTAAGGCAAACCCCATTTTACCAGAGGAATGATTGCCAATAAAGCGAACTGGATCTATGGCTTCATAAGTTGGACCAGCAGTAACTAGAACTTTTTTGCCAAGCAAGGGTAAATTCTTCTTTATTTCCTTTGTTAAAAATTCAACAATCTCATCTGGTTCAGCCATCCGACCTTCGCCATATAAACCACTAGCTAACTCGCCTTTATTTGGTGCAATAACAGTATTACCAAAGCTTTTTAGTTTTTCAATATTTTCTTGAGTGCTTTCATGCTTCCACATATCTAAGTCCATTGCAGGAGCTAAAAACACTGGGCACTTAGCAGAAAGGTAAACTGCGGTAAGCAAATTATCGCACAAGCCATTCGCCATTTTGCCAATGGTGTTGGCAGATGCAGGAGCAATAATCATGTAGTCTGCCCAAAGACCTAATTCCACATGATTACTCCAAACGCCAGTTTCGGCTTCGAAATATTGAGTATAAACAGGATTTTTAGAAAGAGTAGCCAATGTGAGAGGAGTAATGAAATTACTCGCATCAGCAGTAAGAATAACCTTAACGTTTGCACCACTTTTTATAAGCGCTCTAACTAATAGAGCTGACTTATATGCGGCTATACTGCCACAAACACCAAGAATGATATTTTTTTTGCTAAGCATGATAACCAAAGATTAGAAATTAAGTTGGCTTACCAAAACGTATTAAAGCTTTAAGCCGCAGATATGCAAATTAAATGTAATCTGCATATCTGCGGCTTCAATATTTAGCCAATAGCTAATTATTTTTGTTGCTCTTTAGCCGGATTTCTGTAGTAAATTTTATCATTCAAAAATTCATCAATTGCAATTAAGCTAGGCTTAGGCATACGCTCATAGTGCTTGCTTATTTCAATTTGTTCTCTGTTTTCGAAAATTTCCTCCAAGTTGTCGTTTGATGAAGCAAACTCTGCTAATTTACCGTGCAACTCTTCTTTCATGTTGTTAGAAATCTGATTAGCCCTTTTTGAAATTATCACTAAAGACTCATAAATATTATCAGTATTTTGATCTAAATCATGTACATTTCTAGTTACCGTAGTATTTGGTATAGCGGGTTTTGGTGTATTCATTATCCTATGGGTTTTTAATCTCTACTTTATTAGTTGTACTATCTCTTTGTTTTTCACCTTTCTTTTGTAGGGCATTATATTTAGCTACTAAAGCTGCTTCTTCAGCAATAAGTTTTCTAGCAGTAACAATTCCAGCTTCGCTATCATCCTTCAACTGTTTAGCTTCTTTTGCATATTTACTATTTGGATAAGCTTCAATAAATTCATTATAATAGCCAATAGCTTCGTTAAAACGATCCTCTTGTCTAACTGCATAACTGTTTTTCGCATACATATATTGCGATTTAACAATTAATAAATTCATTTCCTCAGCATACTTAATGTCTGGGAATTCAATTTGAGCATTTTTTAAAGCTATTACAGCCGATTTATAATTTGTAATATCATAACCACCTAAATCATAATATAATTTAGCGTTATCAAAAGCTTTGCTTTCTAACTTACCACGTAAATTAGCAATATATTGAGCCGCTTGTGTTGCACGATCACTTTTTGGATATAAGTTGATAAACAACTGCAAAGCGTCAATAGCCTTATACGTATTTTCTTGATCTAAAGAAGACTTAGGAGAATCTAAATAATAGCAATAAGCTCCCATATAACGACACTCTTCTGCATTTTTACTTGCAGGATAAGTATCTGCAAATTCTTTGAATTTATAACGAGCCGTTGTATAGTCTTTTAAACGATAAAGTGTAAAAGCATAATAGTAATTCAAATCTTCTGCTTCTGCAGTTCCTCTATATTTTTGTGCTAAGCCCTCAAATAAAATTAAAGCCTTTGAATAATCTTTCTTGTTATATAGTCTAATACCCTCTTGGTATTTTTTGGCAACATCATTACTTAGGCGTAGTTTTTCAAAACGGCTTTTACAGCCCGCTACACCTAATAAAATGGTAATAAAACTTAAAATAAGTATGTGTTTAATTTTAAACATTGTGCAAAGATAAGGTAATAATACGATAACGTCAATTAAAAATAATAGTCCGCTAAGCTAATTAAAGGCTTTCAACCTATCAAACACTTAACAATTTTTAACATAAAGCTTTAAATAAACACTATGGGTCAAGTTATAAAGTGGTTTTTATATTAGATTAACAAAAATAAAATTCAGTATCATAGTAGAATAACCTCTGCCATATTTCATCTTTATCAATACTATATAAGTATTGGTTAATACTAGGAACTAAGCTTATATATATAAGGATAGCTGTTCCAATCTTTATCCGCTATACAGCCGCTATGTTGATTACAGAAACTATTTATATCGTGTTTTTATTAGATAAGTTTTCGTAGATGTAATAGTGCTTCGTTTTGGTCCTGACCATTTCTGAAGCAAATTAACAAATGCTTTAGTAAATGTCTTTAAACAGGTTATGTTAAAACGGGGTCTGGTCGGGGTTGGTTCGGGGTTTGGTCGGGCTTGTGACAATCGGATCCGACCAAGGCCCGAACCATGTGCGGGTGGATCCGGTCCGATGGTAGGGCTGTTGTGTTCCGGACTGCTGCGGGTGCAAGCCACTTGCTGGAAAGGCCTAATCAAACTTTTTCTGGGTGTGTTCCATGCACTTAGGGTTTTTCCTGGGGAAATAGTTAGGTGGGTCTTGGTGTTTTGGGATAGATTTTCTACCTTTGCGTCCCGCTTCGGAGGAAGGGGGATGGATGCCGGAAACGGCTCTGGTAGTGCAGGGGGGAGGGATGAAAACAAAGCGGCTTATTTATAGCCACTTAGAACAAACCTCAAAAAACTTGAAAAAAAAGTTTTGGGAAGCGGAAAAGTTTCCTACCTTTGCAACCCGCTACGGAGGTAACGGCACAGGAAGAAAGGGATGAAGGAGGAGAGGGATTTTGAAATAGGGAGGCTATATGGAAAGCAAACAACGGAGCGGAAAAAAAGTTTCGATTTTTTTTAAAAAAAGTTTGCAGGAATAAAAAAGTTTCCTACCTTTGCAGTCCCAAACAAAACGGGAGCCGATCAGCGGATGTTGAGAAGGCAGAATAAACAAGATTGAAACAATGAAAACGTCGAGTGGCGGTTCGGAACAACAAAGACCGGAACAAAGCAGGACATTGACATTGCAACATATACAGATCACCGCGAGGCACGATCGAAAAGTTCATTAAAGAGATATCATTTATACAACGCAGCGGGGCAAACAGTACGATTTCAAAGTACATGACACCAAGCTGTTTCTTAAGTCTATTCTATCAGACAACATAATAGAATACAAGACTATTTAATTTTTAATAACACTAGAATAAGAATGGTCAGTGTTCAAACAACACATTTTACAATGGAGAGTTTGATCCTGGCTCAGGATGAACGCTAGCGGCAGGCCTAATACATGCAAGTCGAGGGGTAGTGGTTGCTTGCAACCATGAGACCGGCGCACGGGTGCGTAACGCGTATGCAATCTACCTCTATCTGGGGGATAGCCCGAAGAAATTCGGATTAACACCGCATAAAATCACAGTACGGCATCGTACAATGATCAAATATTTATAGGATAGGGATGAGCATGCGTGTCATTAGTTAGTTGGCGGGGTAACGGCCCACCAAGACCACGATGACTAGGGGATCTGAGAGGATGACCCCCCACACTGGTACTGAGACACGGACCAGACTCCTACGGGAGGCAGCAGTAAGGAATATTGGTCAATGGAGGCAACTCTGAACCAGCCATGCCGCGTGCAGGAAGACAGCCCTCTGGGTCGTAAACTGCTTTTATTCGGGAATAAACCTACTTACGTGTAAGTAGCTGAATGTACCGAAGGAATAAGGATCGGCTAACTCCGTGCCAGCAGCCGCGGTAATACGGAGGATCCAAGCGTTATCCGGATTTATTGGGTTTAAAGGGTGCGTAGGCGGCCTGTTAAGTCAGGGGTGAAAGACGGTAGCTCAACTATCGCAGTGCCCTTGATACTGATGGGCTTGAATACACTAGAGGTAGGCGGAATGTGACAAGTAGCGGTGAAATGCATAGATATGTCACAGAACACCGATTGCGAAGGCAGCTTACTATGGTGTCATTGACGCTGAGGCACGAAAGCGTGGGGATCAAACAGGATTAGATACCCTGGTAGTCCACGCCCTAAACGATGAATACTCGCTGTTGGCGATACACAGTCAGCGGCTAAGCGAAAGCGTTAAGTATTCCACCTGGGGAGTACGCTCGCAAGAGTGAAACTCAAAGGAATTGACGGGGGCCCGCACAAGCGGAGGAGCATGTGGTTTAATTCGATGATACGCGAGGAACCTTACCCGGGCTTGAAAGTTAGTGAAGTATCCAGAGATGGATGCGTCCGCAAGGACACGAAACTAGGTGCTGCATGGCTGTCGTCAGCTCGTGCCGTGAGGTGTTGGGTTAAGTCCCGCAACGAGCGCAACCCCTATGTTTAGTTGCCAGCACGTAATGGTGGGGACTCTAAACAGACTGCCTGTGCAAACAGAGAGGAAGGAGGGGACGACGTCAAGTCATCATGGCCCTTACGTCCGGGGCTACACACGTGCTACAATGGATGGTACAGAGGGCAGCAAGCTGGCAACAGCAAGCAAATCTCAAAAAGCCATTCACAGTTCGGATAGAGGTCTGCAACTCGACCTCTTGAAGTTGGATTCGCTAGTAATCGCATATCAGCAATGATGCGGTGAATACGTTCCCGGGCCTTGTACACACCGCCCGTCAAGCCATGGAAGTTGGGGGTACCTAAAGTACGTAACCGCAAGGAGCGTCCTAGGGTAAAACCGATAACTGGGGCTAAGTCGTAACAAGGTAGCCGTACCGGAAGGTGCGGCTGGAATACCTCCTTTCTGGAGTAGGAAAGACTACTCGCTGCGTAAAAAATGATACATATCTCTAAAAGGAAACACCAAGAAGACGAGCCATCGGCACGACTCAGGTCTGCAGGGGCGAGATTAACAGTCCCGTAGCTCAGCCTGGTTAGAGCACTACACTGATAATGTAGGGGTCTCCAGTTCAAATCTGGACGGGACTACAAACGCTAAGTTTTTTTGGGGGATTAGCTCAGCTGGCTAGAGCGCCTGCCTTGCACGCAGGAGGTCAACGGTTCAACTCCGTTATTCTCCACCATCACCGGTACCTGTTACAAAAGGTACGTTTATAATAAGGATGCAGCAATGCAGCCTCGGGATTGAAAAGTTCTTTGACATATTGGAAGAAGTTAATAAGAAGAGCAAACAACAATAGAGACGTTGTTAGCTTGGAGTTCCCTCGGGGACGAAGAGGTAACGACAGATCAAAAAAAGCATTTATACAGGCGCAAAAGGCTGTATAGAGAAGAAAGTAAGAAAGAGTATACGGGGGATGCCTTGGCTCTCAGAGGCGATGAAGGACGTGATAAGCTGCGATAAGCGCTGGGGATCAGCAAATATGAATTGATCCGGCGATTTCCGAATGGGGAAACCTGGCATGTTGAAGACATGTCGCACATAGTGCGCAAACCTGCCGAACTGAAACATCTAAGTAAGCAGAGGAAGAGAAAATAATAATGATTTCCTAAGTAGTGGCGAGCGAAAGGGAAAGAGCCCAAACCAGTTATGTTACGGCATAGCTGGGGTTGTAGGACTACGATGTGATTATAATGCAATGAAGTGGAACGGGATGGGAAGCCCGGCAAAATAGAGTGATAGCCTCGTACACGTAAGTACCATTAGTCTAGTAGTATCCTGAGTACCGCGAGGTCGGAGACGCCTTGTGGGAATTTGCCGGCACCATCCGGTAAGGCTAAATACTCCTGAGAGACCGATAGTGAACCAGTACCGTGAGGGAAAGGTGAAAAGAACCCCGAACAGGGGAGTGAAATAGAACCTGAAACCGTATACTTACAAGCGGTCGGAGCGTCCAGGTGGCGTGACGGCGTGCCTTTTGCATAATGAGCCTACGAGTTACTCTTCTCTGGCAAGGTTAAGTGTTTAAGACACGGATCCGAAGCGAAAGCGAGTCTGAATAGGGCGTATAGTCAGGGGAGGTAGACGCGAAACCTTGTGATCTACCCATGGACAGGTTGAAGGTGCGGTAACACGTACTGGAGGACCGAACCGATAAACGTTGAAAAGTTTCCGGATGATCTGTGGGTAGGGGTGAAAGGCTAATCAAACTGGGAAATAGCTCGTACTCCCCGAAATGTTTTTAGGAACAGCGTGGTGGTTAAGTTATATAGAGGTAGAGCTACTGATTGGGTGCGGGGAAGTCAAATCCTACCAAATCCAGACAAACTCCGAATGCTATATAATATACACTGCAGTGAGGCCCGGGGTGCTAAGGTCACGGGCCGAGAGGGAAAGAACCCAGACCATCAGCTAAGGTCCCTAAATTACCGCTAAGTTGAACTAACGAGGTGCGATTGCATAGACAGCTAGGATGTTGGCTTGGAAGCAGCCATTCATTTAAAGAGTGCGTAACAGCTCACTAGTCGAGCGATCGTGCATGGATAATAAACGGGCATTAAGTGGTATACCGAAGCTATGGGTAATATTAATATTACGGTAGGGGAGCATTCCAGCGGCAGCGAAGTTGTAGCGTGAGCTATGGTGGAGCTTCTGGAAAAGCAAATGTAGGCATAAGTAACGATAAGGCGGGAGAGAAACCCGCCCACCGAAAGGATAAGGTTTCCTGATCAACGCTAATCGGATCAGGGTTAGTCGGGGCCTAAGGAGAACCCGAAGGGGATATTCGATGGACAACGGTTTAATATTACCGTACTTTTTATAGATGCGATGTGGGGACGGAGTAGTGACACTGCCGCGAACTGACGGAATAGTTCGTTAAAGACTGTAGGTATTAGAATGGTAGGCAAATCCGCCAATCTAGCTGAACGTCGATAGTACCGCAAGCCTTCGGGTGAGTGGATAGCGCAGGTAATCAGACTTCCAAGAAAAACCGCTAAGCTCCAGTCTATAAAAACCCGTACCGCAAACCGACACAGGTATCCGGGAAGAGAATTCTAAGGTGCTCGAGTGAATCATGGCTAAGGAACTCGGCAAAATGGCCCTGTAACTTCGGGAGAAGGGGCGCTGGTAGCAATATCAGCCGCAGTGAAAAGGCCCAGGCGACTGTTTAACAAAAACACATGGCTTTGCAAAATCGAAAGATGAAGTATAAGGCCTGACACCTGCCCGGTGCTGGAAGGTTAAGAGGGGATGTCATCCGCAAGGAGAAGCATTGAATCGAAGCCCCAGTAAACGGCGGCCGTAACTATAACGGTCCTAAGGTAGCGAAATTCCTTGTCGGGTAAGTTCCGACCTGCACGAATGGTGTAACGATCTGGGCGCTGTCTCAGCCATGAGCTCGGTGAAATTGTGGTCCCGGTGAAGACGCCGGGTACCCGCAACGGGACGGAAAGACCCCATGCACCTTCACTACAATTTAACATTGACATTGGATACAGGATGTGTAGGATAGGTGGGAGGCTTTGAAGCGGCGTCGCTAGGCGTCGTGGAGCCAACGTTGAAATACCACCCTTTTTGTATTCGGTGTCTAATCCCGCCCAGCGGGAGACATTGTTTGATGGGTAGTTTGACTGGGGTGGTCGCCTCCAAAAAGGTAACGGAGGCTTTCAAAGGTAAGCTCAGTACGCTTGGTAACCGTACGTGGAGTGCAATAGCATAAGCTTGCTTGACTGTGAGGCAGACAAGCCGAGCAGGGTCGAAAGACGGATATAGTGATCCGGTGGTTCTGCATGGAAGGGCCATCGCTCAAAGGATAAAAGGTACGCTGGGGATAACAGGCTGATCTCCCCCAAGAGCTCATATCGACGGGGAGGTTTGGCACCTCGATGTCGGCTCGTCACATCCTGGGGCTGGAGAAGGTCCCAAGGGTTCGGCTGTTCGCCGATTAAAGTGGCACGCGAGCTGGGTTCAGAACGTCGCGAGACAGTTCGGTCCCTATCTGTTGTGGGCGTAGGAATTTTGAGTGGGGCTGACCTTAGTACGAGAGGACCGGGTTGGACTAGCCTCTAGTGAATTTGTTGTTCCGCCAGGGGCATTGCAGAGTAGCTACGCTGGGGATAGATAAGCGCTGAAAGCATCTAAGTGCGAAACTAGCCACGAGATGAGAATTCCATATAGGACCGTAGAAGACTACTACGTCGATAGGTTACAGATGTAAAGCTGGTGACAGCACAGTCGAGTAATACTAATCATCCGAAGCTTTCAAGAGCAACACGTTGTTTGCTCTTCCAAACTAACTTCTTTCAATAATATGTCATTCTAGGCTGGACCCTTGTCCACCTATTAACGATATTCAGGTGCCTATATCGGCGGTGTCCACCTCTTCCCATTCCGAACAGAGAAGTTAAGCCCGCCAGAGCCGATGGTACTGCAGTAACATGTGGGAGAGTAGGTCGGTGCCAGATCCTAAAGAAGCCCTGTAACGAAAGTTGCAGGGCTTTCTTGTTTATACACAATTTCAATATGGAATAAAAAGATTGACAATATAAGGTAGTCCTATAAAAGCAGGAGTACATTACTTCTTAATAAACTTTAATGCCTTTCCAAATCGAAA